>NC_014098.1:0-2400000 GCF_000092905.1 Kyrpidia tusciae DSM 2912 | reverse complement strand
ACGTGGTTTCATCCGGGGCGATCAGCCCTGCTCGGGCGCCCGCTTCGATTGACATGTTGCATATTGTCATTCGCTCTTCCATAGACATGTTTCGGATCGCCTCGCCCCGATACTCGATCACGGTACCGGTGGCAAAATCGGTGCCGTACCTGGCGATGAGGGCGAGGATCACGTCTTTGGCAGATACCCCTGGCTGACGGCGGCCCACCAACCGCACCTCGGTGGTGCGGGGTTTGTTTTGGGGCAGACACCCTGTGGCCAGGACGTGCTCCACTTCGCTGGTTCCGATTCCGAAGGCCAGGGCTCCGAAAGCTCCGTGAGTGGAAGTGTGGCTGTCTCCGCAAACGATCGTCTTCCCGGGCAGCGTCAGGCCGAGTTCAGGTCCGATTACATGGACGATGCCTTGCTCGGCATCGTGCAGATTCCACAGGCGAATGCCAAATTCCCGGCAATTCTCTTCGAGGGTTCGGATCTGCTCGGCGGCGATGGGGTCGGCGATGGGGAGGCTTCGATCGGTGGTGGGCACGTTGTGATCCACCACAGCGAAAGTCAAGTCCGGCCGTCGAACCCGTCGCCCGGCGAGACGGAGTCCTTCAAAAGCCTGGGGGGACGTCACCTCGTGGACGAGGTGCAGGTCGATGTACAAGAGAGCCGGTTTCCCCGGTTCTGCGTCTACCACGTGGCGTTCCCAAATCTTGTCAAGCAGTGTTTTTGGCAATGGTCGCTCCCTCCTTGAGCCCGGTTGGGACTATACTATTATGTGTATCACGATTTTCACCGTTTGTCGAAGAGAAGGAATAGGCAGGTGGGGCACCGAAGGATGGACGGCCCGAAAATAACCTCGACCTTCGAATTTCAATAAGATAGGGATGGATGATCAGTGGGAGGGGGAACCCCATGGTGAATCTTGTCTGGGGCGAGCGATACGAATCTCAGGAGATGGTCGGATCGACGCAAAAAGGGCAATTGCACCTGGGGTGGGATCGTTCGCTTCACCGCCCGGTGGCTCTGGCGGTGTTTCCCGGCATGCCCGACGAAGACCGGGAGAATCTGCTGCGGGATATTCGCGCGGCCGCGGGCGGGAGTTGGCCTTCCCGGCCGGATATCTATGATGTGGGTCTGGATGCCGGGACGGTGTACGTGGTGTACGGGCGCGTGGCGGGACAACCCTTTTGGCGGGCGTGGAAGTCTGGGTCGGGGAGTACCGAAACGTGGTTGTCGAGATTGACGCAGCTGGGAGAGGCGGCTTTAGAATGGTATCGGGCCGGCCTTCAGGGCGTGTCCCTGGACCCCCGCTGGATTTGGCTTCGGCCGGAAGGAGGGGTTGTGTTTTACGGACTGGGGGCGGGGAACCACTCTCTCCCGCGGGAGCTGGCCCATACGGCTGTGCGGCTGGCGACCGGAAACCCGGATGCCCCTTTGCAGTGGGAAGTGCTTGAGAAAAGCTTAACGGGCCAGATCCCGCCCCTGTGGATCCAGGCGTTTGGCCATTGGTGGTTGCGGGCAGTCTCCCAAGACCCGACTTTGCAGTTTTCCGACCTCGAAACCTGCGTGCGCGGGATCAGAGATGTCTTTCGCGAAGCGCCTCCGGAGCTTATCGACGCCTCGTCGTCCGCGGCTGTTTCGGCTCCTGCGCCTTCCCCGAAAAAAACCGGTGTCGGGGAAGCCTCAAACCGCCCGGTCGGGAAGGGGATTCGCCCCAGCGGTGGCGCTCCCAACCCCTGGGCTCAGGTGCGGGCGATGGCGTTTGGGCGGGGAAAACCTTTCTCGACAAAAAAAGGGAAGGGATGGGGCGACAGTCGTATGGCCGACGCTGTCCGGGCGGTTCCCCGCCCCGGCGTGGCCGGGTGGATGCACCGGTTTCATTGGTCCCGGGCAGCCATGGTGCTGATGGTCGCCATCCTGGCCGTTGTGGGCGGCGCGAGTCTGGCCTACGCGGTGTTTATGCGGGGGCCGGGGGATGCGACGATGCCTTTTGTCGTGGGGAAGTCCTACGATGACGCCTTGGGTGCCCTGGTCCAGGCCGGGCTTGATCCTTCGAAGGTGGTGAAAGAGCCCCAGGCCAGCACCCAGCCCCCCGGGACGGTGATCGGTCAAGATCCGTATGCCGGAAAAACTGTCAAACCCGACCGGGTGGTTCATCTTCAGGTGGCGGCCCCCCCGAACTCTCCCGGCTCAGGGGCGGCGGGACCGGCCTTCGGTCCGGAGCCCGGCAATTCGACACAAGGGTCGGGCTCGTCCACCTCCGGTTCGACCGGGACGACAACGCCGGGTGGATCGGCGTCTCCCGGGGCCACCCCCGCTCCGGGTGTCAAAACGGTGCCGGATCTGACCGGTCTGACGTTGGATCAGGCGCAGTCTCAATTGCTTAGCCTCGGCATCCACTACCGGTATGAAATCGTATCCTCGGACCGGCCAAAAGGCACGGTCATCGACCAAACGCCTTCACCGGGGACCCAGGTGGGGGATGGGGACTACGTGGTTTTCCGGGTGAGCCGTGGTTCTTGATTTCCCGCATGCGGGATCGCCGGGCTGCCGCTGAGTATGTCAAGCTTCAGCGCACCGGTTGGCTGCGGAGTTTCCGGCTTTAAATAGGCGGGGCGCTGGGATGATCCCAGCGCCCCGCTCATAGGATAGAGATGGGGTTTTTTTGCGGGTCGGTTCAGACCACAGCTTTTCTCAGCACGTCCCGCAAAAAGGGATTGAGGATACGCAGATAGGTGCCCTTCATACCGAGGGACCGACTGTCCACCAAACCGGCGCTTTGAAGTTTGCGCACGGCGTTGACCACTACGGAGCGGGTGATCCCGCCTTCGTCGGCCACTCGGCTGGCCACGATCACGCCGTCGTCTCCCTTGAGCGCGTTCATGATCGACATGACCGCCTGCACTTCGGAATACGACAGGTTATCGAAAGCGAGTTGCGCCATCATGCGCTTGCGGGCTTCCTCCTGCCGCTGAATCTGTTTCGCGCGAAGAATCTCCATGGCCACGATAGTTGCGGCGTATTCCGCCAATATAATGTCTTCGTCGGTAAACTTTCGATCCAGTCGGGCAAGCAACATCGTTCCCAGGCGTTCTCCCCCGCCCACCACCGGAACGATCATGATGTTCTTCTGACGGAACGTCTCGTTTTCCTCTTCGGAAAACACATATAGCTTCTCTTTGTTCTGAAGGTTGACCGCTGTTTCGCTGAAGCTGAGCAATGTGTCGTTGAATGCGCCGGGGAACCGCCCGTCGACGTTCATGATGCGTTCCCATTCCGCAGTCAGGGCGTACTCGGCCATGCCGTAACCCAGAATCTTGCCGCTCTTGCTGACCACGTAGACGTTGGCGCGCAACGTTTCACTCAGGAGTTCGGACATCTCTTTAAAATCGATGGACTCGGCTGCCGATTTCTGCAACAGCACGTTCATTCGATGAACCTTTTCCAACATGGTACCCACTGTGATCCACTCCTTTATAAAATCTGATTTCCTTTCGGCGAAGTGTCGGGGGGAGATACAAGCCCGATCTATCGAAAGTCTTGAAGACTTCGCGCCATCGATTTCATACAGTATTATAACACAAATCGACAAAATGAATTTGAATATATTGTGTACAATTTTCTGCGCCGCTATACGATGACGTCAAATTGTCGTAAAGATCTCGTGACGAGGAACCTGCGAGGAGGTTGAGGCCGATGTCTTGTATTGACCGTTACGACTGTCCCATTCATTGGTTCACGCATCCCGACTGCCCGGTTCGCCCGTTCCGTTGGCAAAGGGATTGGAAGCAGGAGGGTCTTCTTTGCCCTCGCCCGGAGTTGCGAAAAAGTGCGAAGGCGAATCCCGATTCCTCCTTCTCAGACGGTTCGCCCCGCTTGGATAGGCCGTAGTGGGGTCGCGTATCTATATCATGCCACCTGGGCGGGTTTCCAACCCGTGTGGCTCCGACCAAACTTGTATGAGGAACAGAGCCCAGGGATATAAATGACCATGGACGACCATTTGAATGCTCGGGTGGTGAAAACGATGAAAAACGAACCTCGTGAAGAGCTGGAAGGGTGGATTTTGGGCGTGGACGAGGAGGGGGCGGTGCATCTGCCCGAGCCGGTGATGAAGGCCCTTGGAATTGAACCCGGCGATCCGGTAGAATGGTGCATTGCAGGGGATGGGTTGGAGCTGAGGAGGGGGCGCTTTTGACCCCTGCCCCGGCGCTCCCTCGCGTCCCTTCGCTTTTTTCGATTATAATTTAGAAAAGAGAGGGGCGGCCTCTCGAATCAAGAGGAGAGCGGCGTGGGGAGGGGACATCGTGAAGGCCCAAAAACGACTGATTCAAGGTGCCAGCATGCCCTCTGTGTCGCGCAGTCTGTTTGAAGCGACTCAGGAGGTCATTCAACAAGCGTTAAAGAAACTCGGATATTCAGATGCCACATACGAGCTGCTTCGGGAACCGCTGCGGGTTTTAACCGTCCGCATCCCGGTTCGCATGGATGACGGTTCAGTGAAAGTGTTCACCGGTTACCGCGTTCAACATAATGATGCCGTTGGCCCGACCAAGGGGGGAATTCGCTTTCACCCCGATGTGACCGAGGAGGAAGTGAAGGCCCTGGCCTTATGGATGTCCCTGAAAGCAGGCATTTTTGAACTGCCTTTCGGCGGGGGAAAAGGTGGCATCGTGTGTGACCCACGGACCATGTCCTTGGGAGAACTGGAACGTTTGTCCCGGGGATATGTCCGGGCCGTGAGCCAGATCGTCGGGCCCGCCAAGGACATCCCGGCGCCGGATGTGTACACCAACGCCCAAGTGATGGCTTGGATGTACGACGAATACAGCCGGATCCGGGAATATGATTCCCCATCCTTTATCAGCGGTAAACCGATCGTCCTCGGGGGTTCGAGGGGGCGGGAGAAGGCCACGGCTCTCGGGGTGGTCATCGCAACCCGGGAAGCGGCGAAGACTCTCGGGATAGAACTTGCCGGAGCCCGGGTGATCGTCCAAGGATTCGGGAATGTGGGTAGCCATGTCGCAGAGATCTTGCACGCAGAAGGGGCAAAGGTGGTGGGGATCAGTGACGCCGGGGGCGCACTGTATAAGCCCGACGGCCTCGATATTCCCCATTTGCTCGATCGCCGGGATTCTTTCGGCATGGTGACGAACTTATTCCAGAATGAGCGCATCCCGAACGAGGAATTGCTGACCAAGGAATGCGATATCTTGATTCCCGCGGCGATTGAAAATCAGATCCGGGAAGACAATGCCGATCAGATTCAGGCACGGATCGTGGTGGAAGCGGCCAACGGGCCCACCACTTTGGGGGCGACCCGAATTCTCGACCGGCGGGGGATTCTCGTGATTCCCGATATCCTGGCCAATGCCGGGGGAGTAACCGTATCGTATTTTGAATGGGTGCAGAACAACCAAGGGTTTTATTGGACCGAGGAGGAAGTGAACCAGCGGTTGGCCCAGATGATGGTGGCAGCCGTACATAAAGTTTTGGCCATGGCGAAAAGTCATCAGGTGGATACCCGGTTGGCGGCCTACATGGTCGGGATTCGGCGGTTGGCGGAAGCGGTACAGCTGCGCGGGTGGGTTTGACGATGGGGATGGACTCGGTGGCCCGGTTGATCGCCGGGCATCTGTTGGATATTGGTGCTGTATTCCTGCGCCCGGAGGAGCCCTTTGTCTGGACATCGGGGATTCGCTCGCCGATTTATTGTGATAACCGTTTGATCATCTCGTATCCCCGGGTGCGGGAGGCGGTGGCCGACGCCATGGTGGAAGAAATTCGCCGGCGCTGGCCGGAGGTCCAGGGAGTGGCCGGTACGGCCACAGCGGGGATTCCCCACGCGGCCTGGGTGGCCGATCGCCTTCGTCTCCCCATGGTATACGTCCGGGATAAAGCGAAGGGACACGGTACCGCCAGCCGGGTGGAAGGACGCCTTCCTGCGGGTTCCAAAACGGTGGTGGTGGAAGATTTGATTTCCACCGGAGGCAGTGCACTCGGTACCGTGTCCGCCCTTCGGGAGGTCGGTTATGCTCCCGTGGGGGTGGCGGCGGTCGTCACCTATGAGTTTACCGAAGCCAAGGACGCGTTTGCCAGGGCGGGGGTGCCGTGGTTCGCGCTGACCGATTACTCCACGCTGATTGAGGTGGCCACGGAACGTGGACTTGTCACCGAGGATCAGCGAAGGATTTTGGAGGAATTTAGGTCAGACCCACACCACTGGCCCCCCGCTCGCCCTCCACAGTTTTCCTGAGACCAAACGGGAAGGGGAAGAACGTTGTCGACAAAACCGTCGAAAGAACTGGAAGTCGTACCGAACCCGCACCCGGACCGGGACTATGAAGTCCGGATCGAGTGTCCGGAGTTTACAGCCCTGTGTCCGAAAACCGGACAACCGGATTTTGCCGTGATCTATTTTCGCTATATTCCCGGGCCGTGGATCGTCGAGCTGAAGTCTTTAAAACTGTACCTGTGGAGTTTTCGCGATGAAGGGCATTTTCACGAAGACGTGACCAACCGGATTCTGAAGGATTTTGTCACGGCAGCCCAGCCGCGTTGGTTGGAGGTCATCGGTGAGTTCAATGTCCGGGGGGGAATCTACACCACCGTGAGGGCAGTTTACCAGGATCCCGGGTGGACGCCGGATCCCTCTGTCGCCCAGAGCCTGGTTGCTCCTGCTTGGCCCCGGCGGCGCAGTGGTTGAAGCCACAGGGCGGAAAAAAGACCGCGAAGGATTAAACCTCGCGGTCTTTTAATGTCTGAGCTTGCTGTACCGCAGGTGTCTCCTGTTTGTCCTCGGTACTGGTCACATCCCGCACCGAATCTTTGAATTCCCGCAGCCCTCGTCCCACGGCCCTGCCGATCTCCGGGAGTTTGCTTGGACCGAAAACCACCAGGGCAATGATGAGTATTAGAATCAAACCGGGAAAACCGATGTTTGACAGCATGGCGTTCACCTCCCGGGCCACCGCCACCCATGGGCTTATCTTTAGGATATACCCAAAAATCCCGGCTGACAACCGTTCCGAAGGGTGGAAACTGTCGATTTTACGACACATCCCGTTGGTCTTTCCGTCGTGGGGGAGTACAATGACAATGGGCGAACCGGTGAAAAGGAGCGTGAACATCGTGCGGGTGAACGTACTGTGGTTTGCTGAGCTGGCGGATCGGATGAACGAGCGGGAGACTGTGATCGAACTTCCCGAAGGAGTCGCAGTCCGGGATCTGCGGGGTCGGGTCGGGGACCAATTCGGTCAGATCGCCGATCTCTTAGACCGCTGCATGGTGGCGATCAATGGGGAGTACGCCGGGCCGGAACGCGTCCTGAAATCGGGGGATCAGGTGGCGTTTATTCCGCCGGTCAGTGGAGGCTGAGGGGGATGTCGGAAAAGATGCTGCGGGAGGAACGGTTTCGGGTCGTGGAGGAACCCATCGACGTTTCTGCGGTCATCTCCTGGGTGACCGGCCCGGAGATGGGGGCAATCGTTCCGTTTCTCGGGATGGTTCGGGAATGGACCAAGGGGAAACGGACTGTGTATTTGGAATACGACGCCTTCGTGGAGATGGCCAGGCGGACGCTTTATCAGATCGGTGACGAGATCGAAAGCCGCTGGTCCGGAGCGAGGGCGGCCATTGTTCATCGGATCGGTCGCCTGGAGGTCGGGGATATCGCCGTGGTGGTGGCGGTGGCGTCTCCGCACCGGGAGGACGCCTTTGAGGCCAGCCGATACGGCATTGAGCGCATTAAACAGTTTGTGCCGATATGGAAAAAAGAACATTGGGAGGATGGTACGGCCTGGATCGGGCACCAATCCGGACCGAGCTGATTCAGGGAATCCCCACCCGGGGTTCGGGCACCCTAACACGGGAAATTTCATTCGCTGGAGGAAGACGGCATGGGAGAACAAACGTTTCGCGAAGGCCTCGAAGACGTGGTTGTGGCCGAATCGCAGATCTGCTTTATTGATGGGAAAAAAGGTCGCTTGATCTATCGCGGATACGATATTCACGATTTGGCGACCCATTCCACCTTTGAGGAAGTCGTGTTTCTGTTGTGGCATGGTCGATTGCCGAAAAAGAGTGAGCTGGATGATCTCAAGGCCCAGTTGCACCGACATCAGTCATTGCCTGAGCCAGTGGCTAAGGCCATGAGCAGCTTTCCGCAGTCGGCGTCCCCCATGGAGGTGTTGCGGACCACCGTCTCCTTGTTATCGACGTATGACGCCGAGGCGGGAGAAACGTCCCGGGAAGCGAATCTGCGAAAAGCGGCCCGGCTGGTGGCACAGTTGCCGACCATTGTCGCGGCCTGGGAGCAGCTCCGTCATGGCCGGGATCCGGTCGCCCCCCGGGATGACCTATCGATCGCGGGGAATTTTTTGTATATGCTATTTGGTCAAGAACCGAGTCCCGTCCATCGGCGGGTGTTTGATACGGCCCTGATCCTTCACGCGGACCACGAACTGAATGCCTCCACCTTCTCTGCCCGGGTCACAGCCGCAACCCTCTCCGACCTGTATTCGGCCATCACCTCGGCCATCGGTACTCTAAAGGGCCCCCTTCATGGAGGGGCCAATGAACAGGTGATGAAGATGCTTCTGGACATCGGGGAGGTCGACCGGGCGGAATCTTGGGTGAAACAGGCTCTGGCCGAAAAGAAAAAGATCATGGGTTTCGGTCACCGCGTCTACCGAACGGAGGATCCGCGGGCGACCCATTTGCGCAAAATGTCCGAGCAGATGGGAAAAGAGGCCGGGGATCTAAAATGGTACCAGATTTCTCAAGCGGTGGAACGGGTGGTGCGGGAAGAGAAGGGTTTGTACCCAAATGTCGATTTTTATTCTGCTTCTACGTATTATTCCATGGGGATCTCCGTGGATTTATTCACGCCGATCTTTGCAGTGAGCCGAATTGCCGGGTGGACGGCCCACGTGCTGGAGCAGTACGACCACAACCGGCTCATTCGCCCCCGGGCGGAATATGTCGGGCCTCAGGACCTGACTTACGTGCCCTTGGATCAGCGTTAAAACTCGGGGTCTCGATGCCACGAGGAGCCCCAGATGAAAACCCCCCACAGCGCCTGGTGGGGGGTTTTTGTGACCGATAGAAGACCGTCCGTTATTGCCGGCCGGCGAGTTGCTGCTCAGCCAAGGCAACGAGTTTTCGCGTGATGTTTCCTCCGATGGCACCGGTATCCCGGGTCGTCATCGTTCCCCAATACCCGTCTTGGGGGGTCGCGATCCCCAACTCGGAAGCCACTTCATACTTCAGCTGGTCCAGAGCCCGGGTCGCCGCCTGGACGACCAGGACATTTCGTTTCTGTCCTTGAGCCATCTCGTTCACCTCCTTTGGTGGTGTGATCTTATTGTTCCCGGGCTGTACGGGCCTAGCCTAACACTTTCTTCCTCTCCTACAAAACTTGTTTGCGCCACGGCGTGGAAGATGCACATCAAAAGTGGAGATCGCTTCTCACCATCGCACCCCGGGGAGGTGTCATCGCATAGGGTGGGAAAAAGGAACAGGAAGGAGGGACCGCCGATGGACCCGTGGTGGGTACCTCTGGCCAATCAGCTGGTGTTGTTCGTGTTGCAGTTTTTGGCGGCTCTGGGTTTGGCCTTGCTTCACTTGGCCGGGCGGAAGGTGGCCGATTATCTTCGGATGCACGCGACGAAGGCGCAGAGGGATTTGCTGGCTTGTCTGGCCACCGAGGCCTTTTCCTTTGCTGAAACCGTGTATAGGGACTCCGACGGTCCGGCTAAACTGGAACAAGCTATGGGATATCTCAGCCAGCGTCTGCGCCAGCACGGGGTGACGGTTACCCCCGAGGAAATGCGGGCTGCCGTGGAACAAGCCTGGCTTCAGGACCGCCGCAACCACGGTCCCGGGACCCTGCAACCGCGTCCCGAGACGGTGCCGGCAAGGGACGTGCCGGGAGGAAGCGGGAATGGATCTCCGACCCCCCCGGGAAACTGCGGGTCGGTGAATCCCGTGCCGGGTTGGGCCATGGCTTATGATCCCCCCGGCGGACAGGCCGGACCGCCCGGGCTCAAGCTAAGAAACTCTGTCAACAAAGGAGGACAGGGGCTCGTGTGAGTCCCTGCCCTCGGGGTTGGGCCATGAACGTGTGGTTAATGCACGCCCTGGGAAATTCCGCTCAGCGCTTCTCCGGCCTCGTCCTGGTGAATCGCCGTGACCGCCAAGTCCCCGATGGCCACCATGCCCACCAGTTTGCCCTGGTCCACCACGGGCAGCCGGCGGATTTGATGCTGTGACATCAGGTCGGAGGCTTGATGTGCATCCATATCCGGGGTTCCGGTGATGGGGTTGGCGGTCATGCAGTCTTTCACCGCCGTGGTGGCGGGATCTTTTCCCGCAGCGATACATTTTAAGACGATGTCTCGGTCTGTGCAGATACCCACCAGTTTATCTTTGTCCACCACAGGCACCGACCCTACGTTGATGTCGTTCATCACCCGGGCGGCGTCCTTACAGGTGGAAGCCGGGGATACGTAGGACACTTGGGTGGTCATCAGGTCTTTTAGCTTCATGGATTCATCCCCCTCCCGCCTTTAATATGTCCTCCCCACCCGGCAAAATTGCATGCCGCTAAGCCCGCGAGGGCGATGGCCGCCTCCCAGGGAAGGGTGCGGCCGGCGGGGTCGAACCATGTGGCGGTTCCGGGCCACCAGAGGGCGACCACCGGATGCACCAAGAAGAAAATGCTCATGATCAATACGTACCATACCGCGGCGGCATCCCCGAAACGACAGGTGGCCATCCCCGCAATACCCATGACGATCAAAGGGACATTCCGCAGGTAGAGGCCTGCGCCAAAGCACAACCAGGCGAGCAGTCTCCCGCCGAAAACCGGACCTGGCAATCGCCACGCCTCCCTTCCATCGACTGTCGTCCTATTTCTATACGGAGGAGACTAGACGCAGACCGAGGAGCAGAGGCTGACAGGTCTCTCCAGGTCTCCTCCTTGTCTGGATCGACAAAACACGTTAGAGTAGGGGCAGCGACGTGATGCGGGTGAAGCTCGAGGGAAAGGGCGATGGAGGGTTTGAAGGAAAAACGCACTGCGGCTCAGCACTTTGTCCACGGCACCTTGTTCCTGAGTGCGGCCGTATTCTTTTGTAAATTGCTCGGGCTCATTTATATCGTACCTTTGCAGCACCTGATTGCCGATCGGGGTGTTGGGATCTATAACGCCGCTTACCCGATTTACAATATTTTTCTTCAGATCTCCACCGCCGGCTTGCCCTTGGCCATTTCGAAATTCGTCTCCGAGTACAATGCGAAAGGCGATTACCGCACGAGTGAGCGCCTCTACCGGGCCTTGCTGGTCATGATGTGGTTCAGCGGCCTGCTGTTCGCCGTGATCCAATATTTTGGTGCCCCGGCCTATGTGCGATATTTTGCCGGGGATAACAAAGATGTGATCCCCGCCGTTCAGGCCATGGCTCCGGCTCTGCTCGTATTCCCAGTAATAGCTATTATGAGGGGATATTTTCAAGGATGGCAAATGGTAGAACCAACCGGGTACTCCCAGGTGGTGGAGCAGATCGTGCGGGTGGTGACGGTTCTCGGTGTCGCTTATGCGATGACCCAGTGGGGGGCCCCGGTGGAACAGATTGCCGCCATGAGTACCCTTGGGGCCTTCACCGGCGGGTTGGCGGCCTTGTGGTGGTTGGTGGGGACCTCTCGCAAGCACCGGCCCGGCGTACGGGCGTTGCTCCGGAAAAGCATGGTTTCCACCGCCGTGCCCATGGGACGGCTTCTCGCCCGGGTGGTGGTTTACGCCATACCGATCAGCTTGGGAGCGCTGGTGGTTCCGCTGTTCAATCAAGCGGATGTCTCCACCGTCACGATGTCTCTGGTTCACCAAGTGGGCCTTTCTCAAGATGAGGCGATGGCCCAATTCGGCATTTTGAGCGGGCGGGCGCAGAAAATCATCGCCATTCCCGCCACGTTTGCCACGACGGTGGCGCTGACGATCATCCCGCTTGTATCCGAGGCGTATGCAGTAAGAAATTATGCGGGGGTTCAGAAGTTCGCCGCTTTATCTTTGCGCGCCTCGATTCTCATCGCTTTGCCCGCCGGGGTGGGACTGGCCCTTTTGGCGGGTCCGACCAACATCGTGTTGTTTGGGAACGATGCCGGCACCGCCGCCATTGCCATTCTGGCCCTTTCCACCGTTTTCAGCACCCTCGAATCGGTTTCCTCAAGTGTCTTACAAGGGATGGGGATGACCGTCCGCCCGGTGGTGAATCTCTTTATCGGCTTGGTTCTTAAAGTGGTGCTAAACCTGTGGTGGGTTCCTTTGTGGGGCATCGGAGGTGCTGCGGCGGCGTCGGTGGTCTCGTATTGGGTCGCTGCCGAATTGAATCTTTACCAGATGAAACGGTTGACTTCCCTGCGCCTATCCCCCATTGCCCTCTGGGGGAAGCCGGCGTTGGCAACGGCGGGCATGGTGGTTGCCGTCCAACTGTGGCAGTGGGTTTTCGGTGGATGGATGGGGGCTGATCACTCTCGATGGGCGTTGGCCTTGGAACTAGGCGGCGCAGTGATGATCGGCGCCGGGGCGTTTGCGGTGTCGGCCGTTCTTCTCGGGGCGGTGGCGCCAAAGGAAGTCGAGTCCTTGCCCCGGGTCGGGCCTGCGGTGGCGCGGCTGCTCCGTACGGTGGGACCGCGGGGGGTTCAACGTTAAGGAGTCGAGGAATCGGGCACAGTAATATCGGGAGGTGGCGTCAAAATGAATGAACGCACGCCCGCCGGGCAAGAGGCCGAACAGGATGCCAGGTGGCGGGAGACACCCTTGGATTACTGGAGTATCCACGTCGACCCCGCAGCCTTGTCGGGGCAGCAGTGGATCGACAATCCACGAGACCCCGGCTCGCAAAGAGAAGAGAACCAGGAAATCCGGGAGGATACAGAGCGGAGGCTTCAGAGAGGGGAACTGTTCATGCATCCCGTCCGGGACGTCACCTACCGAAACGAGTAAAACCCCAAAACGGGGGTCGATTCCCCCGTTTTTTTTTGCCCAGGCTCCTTTATCTTTTTGTCTGTTTTCGTTCCTCCCGCTCCCACTGAACCAGGTTGGGATAGGGATTCACCGGCCATTCTTCGCTCCCCGCGTCGACGTACATGCCGTAATGAAGATGGGGAGGGAATTTTCCCGATGTGCCTTTTCGACCGTATCCCGAGCTTCCCACATACCCGATGACCTGTCCGGGTTTGACGATTTGACCGATGGATAGTCCTTTTGCGTATCCCGACAGATGGGCAAAATAATGGTAAGTGTTGTCGATATCCCGAATGCCGATTCTCCATCCCCCGTAGGGATTCCACCCTTTTGTTTCCACATATCCCCACACGGTGCTGCGGACCGGAGTGCCGTAGGGTGCAAAGAGGTCGGTCCCCACGTGGATCCGGCGTCCTCCCCACCCTCGGGCCTGTCCCCAAGTATTGCGATACGTATATGAGCTACGCAACGGGAGGGGAAAGGCGTGGCGGGACATTTCCGCAGGGGTGTGGGTGGCGAATAAGGATGAAAACAGCGTGATCCGTTCCACAATGACACTGTCCTCGTACCATTGCCAGAGGCTGCGCCGAATTTCCGGGGCGGTGGTCACTCCGTTTCGGGATAGCCAGTCCAGGACCGCGCAGGTGCGGTCCCGGGCACTCCGGATATCGCATCGCCCGTCCCCATCCCCATCTCGTCCCACGCCTTCAAACACGAAAATGGAAGGCGCGTCCTCAAGCCCCGGGTTACCGAGACCGAGCCACAGCGGCCGATCCGGGCCGTTGAGCTGAGTGGATTTACCGCTATGAATATGGCTCTCATAGGCCCACACCGCTTGCACCCAGGCTTTCGGCACCCGGTAGGCCCTGGACCACTGTTCGACAGGCGCTTCCCGGACGACGGCCGGGCTTTGTCGGGTGGCCACCGGACCTCCCACCTCCGCCTCAGCCGTGGCGACTCCAGCGGTAGGGCGAACACTCGATAGAGACATCAGCAGGGTGCAGACCATGAGGAGTCGGCGCCTGGCCATCAGAACATCCCGCCCTTCGCATCAGTACTCGTCATTCCGCGTCAACTCCCCGATGAGCTGTTCGGGCGCACGAAAAACGTCCTCCTCTCCGGTTTGGTTGCCCGGGGCAGTGCTGGTCTTTTGTAGTATGGTTCACAACGGTAAAGAATGTGTTAGGGAACTTTTGTCTTTCCCTTGCCCGGCAAAAGGTGTCCTCGGTACAATGAAAGAGGAATCGATCAACCGTTCGGTTAGCGAAGGGTGGACGTTGACAGGGGGACTCTGCGATCATGTTACATCTCGGGCCGCGGAACGATGTTTTTTTTGACCTTCTCGAAAAAGAAGTGGCGAATCTGCACGAAGGGGCGCGGCAGTTACTCAGTTTAGTGAACGATTACACCGATCCCCAAACGAAGGTGGATCACCTGCTAGAAATTGAACATCGAGGAGATGACATAACCCGGGAGATCATCGAACGACTCAATAAGACTTTCATCACGCCCATCGAACGAGAAGACATTTCGGGCCTTGCTTTTACCATTGATGACGTTCTGGACATGGTTGCCGGGGTGGGGGACCGCATGCTTTTGTATGAAGTCGGCCACCCGACTCCTGAGGTGGTGGAGATGTGCAAAGATATGGAGCGGGCGACGGGGGCCCTGGTCAAACTGATACACGAGATGCGAAGGCTGTCTTTTGAGCCGGTTCGTTCTTTATGCGAGGAAGTGAAACGATGGGAGATGGATGCGGACCAGCTGTATCGGCGATCGGTGGCAAAGCTGTTAAACGAACCGGGATATGATCCGATTTATGTAATTAAATGGAAAGAGATTTATGAGAAACTTGAAGATGGTATGGATTTTTGCGAAGATGTCTCGAATTTGGTCGAAGGAGTCATTTTAAAGAATGCCTAGCGCCGACATTGCTTTGGTCGCCGTGGTGGTCAGCCTCGCTCTTATTTTCGACTTTATCAATGGATTTCACGACACGGCGAACGCTGTGGCGGCATCGATTTCGACCCGGGCCCTAAGGCCCCGGATCGCGGTGGCCGTGGCCGGGCTGATGAACCTGCTGGGGGCGCTCATGTTCACGGGAGTGGCTCAGACTGTCGGCAAAGAAATCGCCAATCCCTTTGTTCTGAAAGACGGCCTTTGGATCATCGCGTCCGCGATGATTGCCGGCATTGCCTGGAATCTCGCCACGTGGTACTATGGCCTCCCCAGCAGTTCTTCCCACGCCCTCATCGGTTCTGTCGCAGGGGCGGTGCTTTCTTCTCACGGCCTGGATGCCCTGCACTGGTCCGGTTTTCTGCGGATTATCCAATGGCTGATCCTGTCGCCCGTCCTGGCCTTGATTTTCGGTTTCGCCGGGATGACCAGTCTGTTGTGGGTGGTGCGAAACGTGGCACCGTCCCGGGTGACCCGGGGTTTCCGACGAGTTCAAGTTCTTTCCGCAGCGTTTCAGGCGTTCATGCACGGGACCAATGATGCGCAAAAAACCATGGGTGTTATCACCTTCGCGTTAATCTCCGCCTGCTACCTCCAAACGGCGGAGATTCCCTTGTGGGTGAAGCTGGCTGCCGCCACATCCATGGCCCTGGGCACGTCGGTAGGAGGGTGGCGCATCATTCGAACGGTGGGGCGTGGTATTATGAAGATGCAGCCGATTAATGGCTTTGCCTCCGATTTAACCTCATCCCTGGTCTTGTTGTGGGCGACGATTGCGAAACAGCCGGTCAGCACCACCCATGTTATCGCTTCGGCCGTGATGGGCGTGGGAGCGGCCAAGGGGGTTGCCAAGGTGAAATGGGGTGTCGCCGGGAGGATCGTGTCCGCCTGGGTGGTCACTTTGCCGGTCAGTGCCCTTCTGGCCGCATTGGTGTATCAAATCCTGGCATTACTCATCTACATCCCCCGTTAGTCGGGACGGGTGTTTGTGAACCTGTGGACCAGACCGGGATTGAAATGGAGAGGGGATGGTCATGATCGTCACGGTGGTCGGGCGGGCCAAAGAGAATGCCTTTGTGTATACTGACGTCGAGAATGATGCACAGCTGACGGTGGCCCGATTGTCGGTGGAGCCCTTCCTGTTCGACGGGTACCGGGTGGAGGAGGTATTGTTGATCCTTTCTGAAGGCGAATCGGTGCAAAGGGACAGATGGTATCAAGTATCCGGCCGAATCGCCCGGCGGCGCCTCGTCACTCGGTCGGGGAAACAGCCCCGACTGCCCATCTGGGAGGTCCGGGTTTCGAGTCTCCAGTCTCTGAACGAAACAGAGAAACGCCCCCACTCCGACGGCTGACCGGATGGGGGCGTCTTGGATAACGCCTCAGAGGTGCATCGCTCGCAGGCGTCGCACCCTCTCCTCGATGGGGGGATGGGTGCTGAATAAGCCGGCAATGGTCGAGCCCTTCAAGGGGTTGACGATGTACATGTGAGCGGTGGACGGGTTGACGAACGACGGAATCTGTTGAGCGGCGGCCTCCAATTTCAAAAGGGCCGAAGCCAAGCCGTCAGGCGTTCCGGCGATCCTCGCCCCGGTGGCATCTGCCTTGAACTCCCGGGCCCTCGAGATCGCCAGTTGAATCAACGTGGCCGCGATGGGAGCCAGGATCGCCATAAACAGCCCGCCGAGGAGCCCTGGTCCCTCCTCGTCGTCCTGCCGGCTAAAACCGCCAAAGATCGCCCCCCACTGAATGGCGTCGGCGATCCAGGTGATGGCACCGGCCAACATGGCCGCCATGCTGCTGATGAGAATGTCGCGGTTGCGCACATGGGCCAGTTCGTGAGCCAGGACGCCCTCCAGTTCGTGGGGCGTTAGGAGTCTCAGGATCCCTTCGGTGACAGCCACAGCGGCGTGTTGCGGGTTGCGTCCGGTGGCAAAGGCGTTGGGCTGGGGCGACGGGGTGATGTACACCCGAGGCATCGGCAACCCGGCCCGATCCGCCAGCCGTCGAATCATGGCGTGGAGCTGGGGGGCTTCCGATTCGGGCAGCTCCCGCGCCCCGGACATGCGCAGGGCGATGGAATCACTGAAGAAGTAGCCAACAAAATTCATGGCCACAGCCAGCAGCAAGAATATCAGCGCCCCGGACGGTCCCCCCACCCATCGACCCAACAGGACCAGCAAGACCGTCAGTACACCCATCAAAAGCCATGTTTTCAGTGAATTCATCCGCGGCACCTCACAGGTTTAGCCATTGAGAATCGTAGATAAACAGCAAAAGCGCCTGAGCCAGGGACAGCCCTTGCGCCAATGCGCGTTGAACTGTCGTTCGCTGAAACGAATCGGACAATCGAGTGGCGCATTGGCGAAGTTCGGGACGGAGCTCAGACAGTTCGGTTTCGAGCTGCTTCATCAACTCCTGTAACTTTTCCATTCGGTGTACCGTGTCGGAGGGAGGAGTTTGACGGTCCATGGCATCGAGCCGGTTGCGAATCTCCTCCAAGGTATACTTCCGCTTTTTCAACTCCTGGATGTATAGGAGGCGCTTGAGCGCGTCTTCCCCGTACAGCCGGTAGTTGCCCTCGGTTCGCTCCTCGGGAGTCACCAACCCCATGCGGGTATAAAAATCTACCGTTCTCCGGCTGACCCTCGCCGCTTTCGCCAACTCTCCAATGCGATAGAGACCGTCCGATTGCATCGAGTCCCTCCTTTCGAAGGTTGATTTTTGATAAGCCACCTTCCAATCTTATTGTACGAAAAGATAACCGTACAGTCAAACGTAACGCAAGCCGTTTCGCCCCGGCGGTCCCAAGCGAAAGGGGGACCGGCCCCCGCGTTTCTGTTAAAATAAAGTCGCGCCGGTATGGGCGAATATCACGAGAGAGGGTCGAACCTGAATGAATTCCCTCCTTACATATGTATCGAATCTGGATCGTCGGGTATTCACCATCGACAATTTGCCGGAGGAAGTCATTGCGGTCGTTTTTGCCTATGTCAGCCGCAGTCCGAAGGGGTTTCGGGAGAATTTGGCCAAGCTTCTGGAGGAAGGGCAGTTACAAGGGGGGCGGGCTGTTTCCGGGGATGCCGGGGCGGAACGGGCGCAGAAAATCGCTGGAGATTTTCACGAGCGCTGGGTCATCGGATATGGGCATTCCAGTGTCGCCGAACATGCTGTCGTCCATGTTGGTATTGAGGGGATCAGTCGGCTGGCCTCGGCGGAATTGGAGTTGGGATCGCGATTTAATAGCTTTACCGAGTACAGCCAGCGATATCAGCGCCCTCGCCGGGGGGATGTCTACTTTCCTCCTGAATTACAGCGCGATCCGGAGTCCCTGAGCCTGTACAAAGGCCTGCAGGACCGAGCCTTTGACGTTTACGAAGCGTTGTACGAAGGCTTGCTGGGGGAGTTTGCCCGGCGGGTTCCCCGGCGGGACGGTGAGTCGGAACGGTCCCATCGGATTCGAATTGAGAAGGCCGCTTTTGAGGACGCCAGGTATGCGCTCACCCTGGCGACTTTGACGAATTTGGGTCTCACTGGGAACGGACGGGCAGTTCGAGATGCCATCGTTCATCTTTTGTCCGGTCCCTACACCGAATGCCGGGATTTGGCGGTGGAGCTCACTCAGGAGGTGGCGGGGCGATTGCCGACGCTGTTGCGGCACATTTCACCCAGTGACTATCTTCGCGGTTTGGCGCGGACGTGGGCAGCCGGGACGCATGGGCAGGACAGCGGTGGAGCGAGAAGTGGCCCCGAAGTCGAGTGGTTATCGCTGCCGGACTATCGGGAATCGCTGGTGGCCCTCGTGACGGGGTTGTGGCTGGCACATGGGGGATACGATTTCGAAGAAGCCCGCCGCCGGGCCGAAGGGATGGACCCGGAAGATTTAGAGGACATGATTCGGTCGTCATGGGAAAATTTAACGGTTCATGACCATCCTCATGGGGCGTTTAAAACAGTGGTGTACCGGATTCTTCTCCGGGTGTCCGAAGCGAATTGGCACCAACTGCTTCGACACAATCGCGGGGCGGATTTTACCTACGGAGTCCCGGGGGGTGCGGGCGGGTGGGTCATCCCCCCTCGGGTGGAAGAAGCGGGTTTGGCGGGATTATTGACCGATTTTCTGGCCTACAGTGACGAGGTGCGGGAGAAGATCCGGGGACTCTGTCCCGAAGCCGTTCCTTACTGCGTCACGAATGCCCACCGGCGGGAAGTGATCATGACCGTTAATTTGTGGGAACTGTACCATTTGATTAACCTGCGTACTTCCCCGGAGGCGCAATGGGACATTCGGCAAGCCTTCGAGATGATCGATCGAGAGTTGCGGGATCGTCACCCGGCGTTGATCGGGGGTGCCCGCCGCCGGAGCCGGGTGGAGGCAGGGACCGGGGTCGGGCGATGAGCGGGCAGGGCTTGAAAGGATGAGGTGGATGGAAGGGATTCGATTAGAACGCAGGGGGCCGGCGGCGATCATTACTGTGGATCGGCCCGGGGTGCGCAACGCCATTGATGAGTCGACGGCAGAGGCGTTGGCCGAGGCGATCAGGGAGTGCCGGCAGGATCCGGCGGTACGGGGAATCGTCATTACCGGTGCGGGGGATCGGGCGTTTATTTCGGGTGGGGACGTCAAGCAATATTTGGGGAAGGGTGGAGGACGGGCGGCGATCTACGCCGTCATGTCCAGAATGCGCTACGTGTTGGAGCAGATCTATTTTTGCCCGAAACCGGTGGTGGCGGCGGCCCGGGGGGCGGTACGGGGCGGCGGCGCCGAGGTGCTTGCAGCCTGCCACTGGCGGCTTGGCACACCGGACGTGTCCGTGGGCTTTGTTCAGGTGACTCTGGGGATTGTACCGGGGTGGGGAGGAGGCTCGATTTTAGTGCGGCGACTGGGGGAAGCCCGGGCGTTGCCGGTATTGTTGGACGGGGAAGTCTACAATGGAGAGGAGGCCGTGGAGCGCGGACTGCTGGATGAGCTGGTGCCCGGGGATGAACTGCTGGAAAGGGCGGTGCGCCAGATTGAGCGGTGGGCCCGGTGGGATGCCGCGGCTGTGGCGGGCCTCCTTTCCATCGTGCGGTCCTCGGGGAGTCTGGAACAAGCGATGGACTTCGAATCGAAAATGTGTTCATCGCTGTGGGGCCGGGAGGCCCATCTCGAAGCCATGCGCCCATTTTTGTCGAAACGGGGCAAAAAATGAGGAATAGGACAGAATTTCAAGTTGCAAAGCCGGGAGGAAAGCCTTATACTATCTTGCGTATACTTGCCGAAGAGGTGAGGAATTCATAGGAACCAGCATCCACTTAAAGGGTTAGGACCTCATGCCGGGGCGAGTTTTCCTGTTGGATTCGCCCGGTTCGCGCGTGTCTGCGTGATGGACTAACTTTCCCCCGTGGTGGATGGCGTAGGTCCCGCATGCCTGGGAGGGCATGAGATCAGCTTTAAAGGGGGATTCAACATGGACACGATGGGTCGTCATGTGATTGCTGAGCTGTGGGGCTGCGATCGGGAGAAGTTGAACGACCTGATGGGAATCGAACGGATCATGGTAAGGGCGGCTCTAGAAGCCGGGGCAGAGATTCGAGAAGTGGCTTTTCACAAGTTTGCGCCGCAGGGCGTCAGCGGCGTGGTGATTATCTCCGAATCGCACCTGACGATTCACAGTTTTCCCGAACACGGGTATGCGAGTATCGATGTATATACGTGCGGGAATCGCATTGACCCCAACGTGGCCTGCGACTACATCACGCGGGCGCTGGGCGCCGAAACGCGGGAGTCGCTGGAGGTACCACGCGGCTTGGGACCGGTGCGCGTGGCGGAACAACGCATAGAAGCGGTGGGTTGAAAGCTGAAGGTTTTTGGCGTTTTAAGCTGAGTGAGGCGGCCCGACGGGACGAGGTCACCTGGTGGTCGGCGGGCGTCAATTGGGAAGCGACGAAGGAAAGTTCCGGGCGGTCGAATCGCACCGCCCGTTTCCGTTCAAAACCCCTTGCAAGGATTTGTGGGATGACGTATAATAGCAACTGTCCGCCGCGAAGGCGCAAAGGCGGCAAGTGAGAAGGGCAGCCGTCCACCGGGCGGAGAGATGTGGGACCGTAGCTCAATGGGAGAGCACTGCGCTGGCAGCGCAGGGGTTGAGGGTTCGAATCCCTTCGGTTCCACCATTTTGTTGGGCGGTTAGCTCAGCGGGAGAGCACCTGCCTTACAAGCAGGGGGTCGGCGGTTCGATCCCGTCACCGCCCACCACGCAATGACGGTCTAACGGGGACGGTCGGGTAGTGTCGATCGTCCGTTTCTTTTATCGCCTGGTCTTATCGGGGGTCGCGCGGTTTCCCGAATTTGGAGCTGGCGAAAGGGTGAGTCGATTGAGTTCATCGGTACACCAACCGGATCGCAGGTACAATTACGAAGATTATTTAAATTGGCTAGATGATAAGCGTTGGGAGCTCATCGATGGCGTACCCTACGATATGTCTCCGTCCCCGTCCCGGAGGCATCAGTTCATTCTGGGTCAACTGGCGGCGGAGTTCACTTCGTACCTCCGGGGCAAACCTTGTGAAGCCTTTGTCGCACCTTTTGACGTGAGACTCTTTGCAGAAACAAAAGGGGACGATGAGATCTTTGACGTTGTTCAGCCCGATCTCAGTGTCATTTGTGATACGGCGAAACTAGATGAACGGGGATGCGCCGGAAGTCCGGATTTAATCGTGGAAATCCTTTCACCGTCCACGGGCAAGAAGGATCGATGGATCAAGTACAAGCTTTATGAGCGGGCGGGCGTCAAAGAGTATTGGATTGTGGAACCCGTGAACAGTACCGTAGAGGTCTTCCGTTTGAACCTGGATGGACGTTTCGAGTTGGATGCCGTTTACGGCCAGGGCGATCGACTGCGTGTCGGTTTGTTTGAGGATTTGGTCATTGATTTGGATGTGGTTTTTGCAGGAGAGTAAATAGGACGGAACAGGGTTGTTTACCCCTGACGACTATCGCCTAGATGCTATAGCGCTAACGAAATGATTGCCCCTTGAATGAAAAAGGATGCCCGGACGGCCGAGAGCTGTCCGGGCATCCTTTGGTAAAGTTGAGCTTCGTTTTTTCCGTGCTGTTCAGCGCACCCGCCCGAATCCGTACAGATGGTCGCGCCAATATCCCGACGTAATCGAGCGAACGCCCACTCCCGCATTGTCCGCGCTCAGCATTTGGCCGTTGCCGAGGTAAATCCCGACGTGGGTGACGGTGTCGGACGCGTCGTAGGTCCCGGTGAAAAACACCAAGTCCCCGGGCTGGGCCTGGCCCTCTCCGATGTGTTGGGTGGCGTTGTACTGCCCTTGGGCTGTTCTCGGCAAACCGATGCCCGATTGCCCATACACCCACTGAACGAGGCCGGAACAATCGAAGCTGGTCTGGGGGCTTGCTCCTCCAAAGACGTAAGAGTTTCCTATGTATGCCATCGCGGCTTGGGGGATGGACGTCAATCCCCGGGCGGAAAGGCTCGGCGCTGCTGCTCCCCCGCTCCACGAAGCCCGACCCGGACCGACCATGGCATAGACTGCCCCGGGGGCCGATTGCTGGGAGAGTTGCCGCTGTACTTGTCCGAGTTGATTCTCGCGACGTTGTTTCTCAGCTACAAGTTTCCGCAAGGCGTCCGACAAGTTCATGAGGGCCAACTGTTGCTGTTGCTTTTGGCTTTCGAGGTCTCTTTTCAGAGCTTGAACCTCGTCCAGCTTCTTTTTGGTCTCGTCGAAAATCTGCCGATTCTGCATGGCGATCCTCGAGAGTGCGTACATCCGGTCGACAAAATCGCTGAAACTGGTGGATGAGAGAAGTACCTCCAGGTAGCTGACCGTGCCGTCCTCGTACATGGCCCGTAGCCTCTTGTTCAGCAAGTCTTGCTGAACCTGGAGCTGCTTCTCTGCGGCGGTCAATTCCTGCGCAGTATCCGCAATCCGGGCGTCCAAATTCACCAACTGGTCTTGTAAGCTCGCAATCTGTCTTTGTGTATCGTTCGCTTGGCCTTGCAGCTGCTGGATCTGTGTCTGCAAGGTATGGGATTGATTGGTTAAGTCCCGAAGTCCGGCGGGTGGTTGGTAAGGGGTAATCCACTCCGCTTGGGCCGCAGGCAGTGCGATGCCGGTGAATAAACACCCTGCGACGATTGCCGTAAGCATACGTCGGCGCAACGAGTCTCCTCCTCTCGGCTTAACTAAATCAACCGGTTCGCTCCGGCGCAAAACGCAAAACCGCTGGTATTAATTCGACGCGGGTCGTCATAATTCCTGCCGATTTGTCGAATGACACGGATTTTTGCTATTTGGTTTCCCTTACTCCCTCTGTCACACGCACATCCCTTTGCCCATATCGTCAAAAGGCGGGATGGGCGTCAATGAACACTGTAAGCCTTTGCATGTCGTGAAGAACGAAAAGCGAACCCTTATCGATGAGGTGGATCGGGCGGATGAGGGTTCGAGGCCCTTTTATTGGAATTTCTCGCCGATTATCGGATTACGCTACCAGAGTGGGGCACGGTGGCCGCCGGGGAGCTCCCTGTGGTTTTTCTCACATACGACCAGATCGCGATTCATATATGAATCCAGACGTTTGATGAAATCTGAAGCGCCCGGTATAGTGAAATGCAGAAAACAGTGCTTTACAGTGAATTTATCGAGAAATTACAATGTTACGTTCGGTTGATCGCTGAAAGAAGGAGGTGCACCAGCGCGTGCATGCGTATACAGAATCCGATATTGCCCAACTTCAGTTTGGGGAAGGTCAAGTGCTGTACGGCGACGGGGCGCTCGTCGTACTCAAGTCCTTGCTCCAATCCGGGATCAGCTATTTTGGCGGTTATCCGGGGGCTCCGACGGCGAACCTGATCGATGCGGTGGCAGACGCTTATGAGCCGGTCCTCAAACCGATGGGTGTCTACGTGGAATCGTCGGCCAACGAGATGTCGGCCGGCGCCATGATGACAGCCTCCGCTTTTGCGGAGATCCGAGGGGCTGTGACGTGGAAGGTTCTCGGGAACAGCGTGGCTTCGGATGTACTGGATCACATTGCGGCCATCGGCGTCAAGGACGGGGCGATGATTATCGTCGGGGAAGATTATGGGGTCGCCAGCACCAGCGTGGCCATGCGAAGCCTGCCATGGGCCATGAAATCCGGCATGCCTGTGATCGATCCCCGAGGGGATTTGCAGATCCTGAGCGACATGGTCATGCAGGGCATGGAAATGTCAAAAATCTCTGGATTGCCCGTTGTTTTTCTCCTGCGTCCTCAACTCTCACATACCCACGGCTTTATCCGGACCAAGGGCAACCGCCGGGCCGTCTTCAATGTCAAGGATAAAATTGCCCGGGTGGCGAAAGACCCGAGCAAGACCCCGCTTCCGCCCAATACGCAACAGCACGAACGCAGCAAGTACCAAGAACGGTTGCCCAAAGCGGAGAAATTTCTGCTTGAACATCGGTTGAACGAACGATTTGGCTCTCCGAAGGCGAAGATCGGTTTGATTACCCACGGCTTTACGTGCAACACGGTGATGAGGATTTTGAGCGCGTTCGGGTTGGCGAATGAGGACGGTTGGGTGGACGAACGCCTCGACATTCTTCAGTTAAATGTAATTTTCCCTCTCTCTGAAAGGCAGGTCCTCGAGTTTTTCGAGGGGAAAGAAATCGTTCTGCTGGTGGAAGAGGGGAAACCCAATCTCCTTGAACAGAGCATTCGCTCCATCCTGCACCGTTCCCGGGTCCCGGTGGCGTTCCACGGCCAGGATATCGTGCCCGATGTGGGGGAATTGACACCGGACCGACTTTTACCGGCTCTGGCTCAGTTTCTGGAGCGGGCGCTGCCGGAATTGGGCGAAACGGTGCAGCGAGAAACCGCCCTCCGGCTGCAGAGGAAGGAAATGGCGGAGAAGATGCTGGAGCCGGTCACGCCCCGCGTTCCGACATTTTGCGTCGGCTGTCCAGAGAGACCCGTGTTTAGTCAGATGAAGATCATGGAGGAATTGTCGGGGGAGGTCGACTTCCATGCGGGCGATGTGGGTTGTTACGGAATGGCGGGATTGGCGCCTTTCTGGATGGCGGACTCCAATATCGGCATGGGGGCGGGATTGGCTGCCGCGGCGGCATTGTCCGAGATGACAGACCAGAAAGTGGTATCCGTGATCGGCGACGGGACTCTATGGCACAGCGGGCTGAACAGTTCAGTGGTCAACGCGCTCTACAACAATCAGAATGCCACCTACGTGGTGTTGGACAATGGATGGACGGCGATGACCGGACACCATGAGAACCCGACCACCGGGCAGACGCTCACCGGAGAGAAAACCCGGGTGCGGATGAAGATCGAAGAGGCCTTGCGGGGGCTTGGCATTCGCAAAGTGGAGAAGGAGAATCCCTACGATTATCGAAAATTCACCAAAAAACTAAAACGGTTGCGCGAGGATCCGGAGGGAGGGCTGCGGGTCCTCATCTCGGAAGCGGAATGCCAATTGGAGAGGCAGCGCCGAATTCGGCCGAAGCGACAGAAGGACATCGCGGCGGGCAAGCGCGTGGTCGTGGAACGGCTGGGCGTGGACGACGAGGTTTGTGTGGGGGATCATGCGTGTATTCGCTTCAATGGATGTCCTTCCTTGACACTGGGTGAATCGCCGAATCGGTTGCGGGAGTCCAAGATTGCGACCATCGACCATCAGTGTGTGGGCTGTGGCGTATGCGGAGAAGTGGCCCAGGCCGCTTGGTTGTGCCCCTCTTTTTACAAAGTCAGCGTTGTGATCAACACCCCGTGGTACGAGCGGATCGTCGAAAAGATCTCCGGCATGTTCGTCCGGGCCAAGGCCGGATGAAAAAGGAGGCCGGGGGCTCAATCGAAGCAAACGAAGGAGAAAAGGGGTTGTCATTCATGGGATCGCAGGATCAGGAACGCCCCGGATCAGGGTCTCAGCGCCGGGTTGTAAGAATTCTGATCGGAACGGTTGGAGGACAAGGCGGCGGGCTGCTCACGAATTGGTTGGTTCGCGGATTTTATTACGCGGGATGGTTTGCCCAAAGCATCGGCGTTCTCGGGCTGGCCCAACGATCGGGCACTGTGACCTATTACGTGGAAGCGACGCCTGGGCTGGAACGGCCGATGATTTCTGTGTATGCCCATCCCGGAGATGTGGATCTGGTGGTGGGGCAAGAGCTTTTGGAATTGGGCCGATTGCTCCGGGGGGGATTTGCGGCGCCGGGATGTACAATTATCGGAAACGTTTACAGATATTATACTACCTTGGAGAAAATGCCTGCAGGAGATGGAACCTATCCCGTCGAACAAATCATGACTACTGCGAAACAATTGACCGACGATGTGTATTTGCTGGATGCGGCGGGCACGGTTCGCGCCCTGGGGCTGCCGGAACTCACGAGCAACGCCCTGCTGCTGGGTATGATGGTCGCGTCGAGGAAGCTTCGGTTGGCGCCTGAACCGTTTCGGAGGGCCATTGAAGAAAGCGGCGTGGACACGGAGCGCAATCTCCGCAGCTTTGACGAGGGATACCGGTTGGTGAGTCAAGGAGGGGCAATCCTACCCCCTCCCGTTCGGAAGGAGCCTGTATCTTGGCGGGACAGGGCTGCGGAACTGGAGGCTCGGTTGACCAGCAGCGGGCAAGTTCAGGCCTATCGCCGGCTGCTCAGAGGCGCTGAAGAGACATTCGGTGGGTGGCTGATGCCGATCTTGGCTGAGGCGGTTTATCGCCTGTTGGATTATCAAGATGCGAGGTATGTGGACGAGTACATCGAACGGGTGCGAGGCATTTGGGAGGCGGAGCGTCGCGCTTTGCCCGGGGGGGAGGCGCGCGATTGGCCGGTGACTCGGTATTTTGCCCGTCATTTGGCCGTTTGGATGACCTATGAAGATGCGCCGCGGGTTGCCCAACTCAAAACCCGGCGCGAAAGGTTCAGAAAGATCAAGGAAAACTTTGGGATAAAGAAAGGGCAGAAGTTTGTGGTGACCGAATACCTCGATCCCGACGGCCCGCAACTGTACGGAATTCTTCCCGCGCGGTTGGTGCGGGCATTGATCGGAAAACAGGGTGAACGCTTCAAACGCCTGCAGAATGTGAAATTCCCGATGAGGTTAAAGAGCACATCGGTGACGGGATACGCCTTGCTCAAACTGATCGCCGGGTGCCGGGCATGGCGGCGGCGGTCGTATCGCCACCGGCAGGAGATGGAGATGATGGAGCGGTGGGAAGCGGCCGTGTACCGAGCGCTGCGGGAGTGGCCGTCGCTGGCGGAATTCGCAGCCCAAGCCGGGGATCTGGTCAAGGGCTATGCTCACGTGCGGGAGAGGGCCTTGCAGGACCTGTGGATGTACGTGGAGCGGATCCTGCCCCGGGTCGCGCGGCTGGATCAAGAAGGGGCGGCGGACGGCCGGGCCGTCGCTCAGTTTTCCCTGAAGATCGCCGGTCGCGAGGCCGGGAAAGGAGGTGAGGCGCTTTCCTACGTCGAGGATGTGGAAAAAGAAAGGCGGTCGGTGAGTGCTCGGGCCGTGTCGACCACCCGATGAAGCCGGTGGAGTCTTGGCACAAGAGGTGATCCGAGCCCGGCGGATCGGCTGATCACAGCTCGCAGCGGCCTGTGGGAGGGGGGCGTCATGAGAAAATACCGGATTCAGATCTTCGGGGAAGGGGACGATCATCCGCAGATCCTTGATTGCGAGGAAGGGGAGGTGATCACCGACGCGGCCGAGCGCGCGGGCATTCTCATTCGGGTGACGTGTGCAAACGGTGGCTGCGGAGCTTGTCGCGCCGAGGTCGTGGAAGGAATGGTGGGGTATACCGGGCCAGTTTCTCGGAAAAAACGGGTGGATCCGGCCACCGGAAACCTCAAGTACGAGTTGCTGTGCCGGGCCACGCCTTTAAGTGATGTGGTGGTGCGTCCGTTGAATGGTTGGAAGCAGAAAAAACAAAAGGTTTGGGCCGAGATTCGCCCGAACCCTATTTCAGGAGGGGGAACCACATGTCAGTGAACAGAGTGGCTCATGTGGGGTTGCATGTCACCGATTTGGAAGCGGCGGTCAACCATTACGCCAATGTGCTCGGCTTGGTGGTGTCCGACCGCCGGGAGGGGGAAGTGTACCTGCGGACGCCGGAGGATCAGGACCACCATGTCTTGATGCTCAAGGCGTCGGACAGCGCCGGGTTGGACCACGTGGGGCTGAAGGTGAATCGCCCGGAGGACGTCGAGGAGATTGAAAAACTCGTGGAACGGACGGGAACCCGGGCCGTGCGGGTGGCGGAGAACGAAGAGGCCGGCCAAGGTGAGGGCATTCGCTTCATCGTTCCCTCGGGGCAGACCTTTGAAGTGGTCTATCACATGGATAAACTCGGCTATCTCTCAGGCATGGAAAACCCGGACCCGGTGCCGGATGAATCCGCCTTTGGGCGGGCGCTGCTGTCCCGGCTGGACCATTTGCTGATTTCAACGGCAGATGCGGAAGAAAACAGCAAATTTTTTAGGGAGGTTTTGGACTTCGGCACCAGCGAGACGTTGAGGGATCCGTCGGGGAAATTGTTGGCCAGTTGGATGTATTGCACCAACACGATGCACGATGTGGCGATGTCGCCGGGCCCCAACGGGGGCTTGCACCACGTGGCTTTTTGGGTGGATAGCCGGGCCGATCTGGTGCGGGCTGTGAATCTCTTGAAAAAGAACGGCGTTCGAACCTTTGATTACGCCATGACCCGCCACGGTGTCAGCGGAGTGACGACGATTTATTTCCACGATCCCGCCGGCAATCGGAACGAGATTTTCCACGGCCCTTATTTCACCCCCGGGGCCCCGAACCGCGTTCAGGAGGTCGCGTGGGATATGGAGAATTTCCCGCGCGGGGTCTTCTACTACGAACGGGAAATGGACATGAAATTTTTTGAAGATTTGACCTAGTGGAACCCGGCCTTCGGATCGGGGGAGAGATTGGGCGGAGGTGGAAGAAGGGATGGGCGTCGAACATCGGGGTATCCTCAGAGTGGCCTACGTATGGATCGGCCTGAATGATTTGAAAAAGGCGAGTCGCTTTTATCGGGAAACGCTGGGGCTTGTGGAAACGGCCGGGGAACGGGAACGCGTGTACCTGCGCTGCTGGCACGAACCTTTTCACCACAGCCTGATCGTGGAGCAGACCGCGGAGAATCGGTTGGTCGAAATCGGTCTTGAGGTGCGCGATGGTCAGGATCTGGATGCGCTCCAAGGGAAATTGGCGGCTCGCGGCATTCCGGTGGAGAGAGCGGAGTCGGAGAGTGTCATCAAGGGCATCGGCAGGTCCATTTCGTTTCACATTCCCGGAGGGCACAGATTTCGAGTGTTTGATTCCATGGAAGAGGTGGGGTATGTCACGGGGTATGCCTCCCCCGACTGGAATGTTCCCAGGGCACTTCGGGGCACTCCTGCTCCTTTATTCCTGGGACATGTGGGCATTACCTCTCCCCACCCGGAGGAAACCATTCGGTTCCTTCAAGAGGTACTCGAGTTTCAGATCTCCGAATGGATCAAAGCCGGGGACAACGGTTCGCCGATGTCGGCCCTGTTGTTCCGCACGACCAACGGCCAAGACATTGCGGTTTTCCCGGGGAAAGAGGCCGGGTTGCACCACATCGCTTTTGTAAAATTGGATGAAACAGATATCCTGAACGACTCCACATTTCTCGTGGAGGACGGCGTGAAGATTGATTTGTACGGGCTCACGCTGCAGTCTTACGGGAAAACGTATTCCCTGTACCTGTACGATCCGTTCGGCGTGAGGCTGGAATTGTTCTCCGGCGGACGATTCAGTGAATTGCATCCCGAGTATCAGCCCGTGGTGTGGACGGAATCGCAATTGAAAAAGGCATTGTCGTATTATGATAACTTCTTGAATGAGGACTTTCTAAAAGCCAGTTTATGAGGCGCGCTGATCGTTCGTCGGCGATGCCCCCGGTCTGAGGGATGAGCTGAGAGAAACGACGGGAAGAAGGAGAGATGAACATGGTAACGCAGCAAGTTGATCTTGCCAGTCTGCTCGCCAAGGCGGAACGAGTGGGCAAAATAGCCGAAGCCGAAGCATATGAAGCGGATCGAAACGCTAGGTTTTCCGGCAAGGTGGCCCAGGCCATTGAAGAAGCCGAGTTGCACAAGCTGTTGCGCCCTAAACGATACGGTGGCTTTTCCGTAACTCCGCGGACCTTCGCAAAGGTCATTCGGACGGTGGGGCGGTACAATATCGCTGCGGGTTGGCTTGTGTACTTCTACCCCGTTCACGAAGTTTGGGTGGCCCACCTTCCTCCCGAGGGGCGAGAAGAGATTTTTAACAAAGGAGGATTCGTGGCTGACGTGGTAGCACCCGTAGGACGGGTGGAGCGAGACGGTGATGGCTACCGCCTGTATGGTCAATGGGACTTTGCCAGCGGAATTCTGTGGGCTGATTGGATCGGACTCGGGGCACCGGTACAGCTGCCGGATGGGGAAGGTCCGGAGCCTTGTCTTTTGGCGGTGCCGACGTCGGAACTCAAAGTGGTGGAGAACTGGAATACTTTAGGCCTCCGGGCGAGTGCTAGCAACAGAGTGGTTGCGGACGGGGTATGGGTTCCCCTTTGGCGCGTCCTGCCTCTGAGGATCAAGATTACCGGGAAGCCGTTGGGGGGAGAGGTGGACGAAGATGAGCCGATCTATCGAGTACCATTCATGCCCCTTTTTGCATCAGGCTTCCCTGTGCTGGCTTTGGCCGGAGCAGAGCGGCTGGTGGACATCTTCCAGGAGCGCACTGAGAAGCGGGCTCGGCCTTATGAGAAGATGGCCAGGGAAAAGGAGAAACCGGTGAGCCACCGACTTCTGGGTGAACTCCGGGTCAAACTGGAGACGTTAGAAGCTCTTGTTGATCGCTATATCGATCAACTTGAGTTATGGGTCAAGGAAGGGAAAACCGTGGTGAGTGACCAAGAGGGGGGCCGCATGTTTGCCTGGCGAGCGCAAGCGGCTGAGCTGGCGGGGGATATTGCCCACCGGGTGCTCGTTGCCCTGGGAGGGAATGCTCACTTCAAAGGAGATCCCGTGGAACTCTTTGCGCGGGACCTGTTGACGCTTGAATCCCATGCTTCTCATCTATATGAGGATGCTATGACTTGGTATGGGGGAACGATGTACGGCCTGCCTGCCCATCCAGTCTGGAGTTGATCTCCGATTGCCTGGATCCATGAAATATAAAAATACTGCTTTTCTTGAGAGAGGGAGTGGAACTGGCTGATGGCTTTTTACACGATCGATTCCCTTCCAAAGAGAGAGACAGCACCAGGAAGGCTCAATCCGGTACTGCAGGGGCAGTATATGACTGCTGTGACCATGAGGCCGACACCCGCCGCCAAAGTGCCGGTCCATTCCCACGCGGAGGAAACCATTGGCGTTGTCATCGAGGGGTATGTCGACCTCGAAATTGATGGCGAAGCCAAGAGGGTGTCAAAAGGGGAATTCTATCACATTCCTCCGGGGACGCCTCATAGCGCCAACGGGGGAGAGGGGCTTGTGGTGGAATTTTTCGGTCCACCCAGGGCGGATCTGACGCAGTCGTAAAGGTTTTGAAGTTGACGTTTTGAGAGAAGCTGGTCGGCGGCTTGGGGTGCATTTCTGGAACGGTGCGGGCACCGTGTCATGGAATCGCTCGCACCGCCCCGGAGGTCCTGTCCCAAGCCGAGCCATTACGTGTACAATGAATGGGGTAAGCGGTAGGCAACCGCGTCGGAGGTGGGATCCGTGAAGGGTTTTTCCGAAAGCGGCAATCATGTGGTTCCGGCCTTGATCAAAACGATCCGAATCATGGAGCATTTTACCGGCTCGGAAAAATACGGCTGGACTGTCGGGGAGTTGTCCGATGCGTTGCACATTCCGAAATCATCGGTGTACCGCATCCTCAACACACTGGAAACCGTGGGGATATTGGAGAAAGAGGAGGGGGGAAACCGCTATTATCTCGGTCCGACGCTGGCCCGTTGGGCGGAGAACTATGTTCCACACAGTCGGTACCGGGAATTGATTCGCCCCTATCTCGAACAACTGAACCGTGCCACCAAAGAAGCGGTTCAACTTGCGGCCATGGAAGGGAATCGGGCTGTGATCATCGATAAAATGGACAGTGCCTACCTCGTTCGTGCGGTCGCCTGGATCGGGCGCCGCTCCCCATTGCATTGTTCGTCTTTGGGGAAGGCTTTGCTGTCTATGGCTCCGCAGCCTTTTATCGATGAATATCTATCCGCCCGGTTGGAGAAGATTACTCCCCTTTCGGTGACCGATCCAAAAGCCATTGCCGACATGATTCAGGAAGTTCGAGAGAAAGGGTATGCCATGGACAAAGGGGAGTTGGAAGAGGGGCTGTGGTGTATTGGCGTGCCCGTATGGCTGGACGAGACGGTGTCTTTGGCGATCAGCGTGAGCGGGCCCGCCCAGCGCATGGCGAAAAAACGCGATTACGTGATTCAATTGTTGCGTGAGGTTCAGAAGGAAATCACCAAAGCTTTTCGAGAACAACGGGGCGCGGCTAGCGAGAAGGCGGATAAGAGTTGGAGATTGATTCGAGGCCAAACCGGGGGTTGAGGGGGCAATCATGAACGTGCTGCGGATTGAGGATATTTCCTTCCCCAAACAGTTGTTTATCGACGGCGGTTTTGTGGATTCGGCCGGCGGGGAGACATTTCCGGTGGTGTACCCGGCAACCGGTGAGGAGATCTGCCGCGTGCCGTGGGCTCGGCAAGGGGACGTCGACCGGGCGGTTCGAGCGGCGAGGAGGGTGGTGGATGAGGGTCGCTGGGCGGGCATGAATCCACATGATCGAGAGCGGCTACTCCATCGTGTGGCGGACCTGATCGAGGCTCACGCGGACACATTGGCGCTTTTGGAGACGTACGACACCGGCAAGCCGATTCGAGACGCGCAGGCTGTGGATATCCCATTGACCATTCAATGTTTCCGGTATTACGCAGGTTGGCCTTCAAAGCTGAAAGGAGAGACCATCCCTGTCCGCGGGCGCTTTTTGACGTATACAATGAGGGAACCCGTCGGGGTGGTCGGGCAGATCGTGCCGTGGAATTTTCCATTGTATATGGCCGCGATTAAGGTGGCCCCCGCGTTGGCGACGGGCAATGCCGTGGTCTTGAAACCCGCCGAGGAAACTCCGTTGTCGGCGCTGTATTTGGCCCAATTGATGGCGGAGGCCGGCGTCCCTGAAGGGGTATTCAACGTCGTGACCGGCGACGGGGAAACCACCGGGGCGGCTTTGGTGGCCCACCCGGGCGTCGATAAAATCGCTTTTACCGGATCCACCGCGGTGGGGCAACAGATCATGAGGCAGGCGGCCACGCACATTAAACGCGTGAGTTTGGAGTTGGGGGGCAAGTCGCCGCACATCGTTTTTTCCGACGCCGATCTTCCTGCGGCGGTGAAGGGGATTGTGAGCGGGATCTTTTATAACCAAGGTGAAGTGTGTCTGGCGGGTTCGCGGATTTTTGTGCAAAAGCCGGTGTATGAAGAGGTTTTGGAACAGCTCTCGACGGCTGCGCGAAAGGTCACGATCGGAGATCCCTTTGATTCGGGGACAACGTTTGGCGCACTGATCTCCGAGGAACATCGGCAGCGGGTTCAACACTATGTGGGCGTCGGCATCCGTGAAGGGGCGAGGGTGATCGAGGGAGGCCGCATTCCAGAGAAGCATTCCAAAGGATATTTCTATGAGCCGACCGTTCTCGTCGGCGAAGACAATCAGATGACGGTGGCCCAGGAAGAGATCTTCGGACCGGTGGCTCTTGTTCTTCCCTTTGAGACCACGGAAGAGGTCATCCGTTCGGCGAATGCGACAAAATACGGATTGGCTGCGGGTCTTTGGACGCAGAATGTGTCGCGTGCGCACAATGTGGCCAAGGCGCTCAAGGCGGGCACGGTCTGGATTAACGCCTATAACCTGTTGGATGCCGCCGCGCCGTTCGGTGGCTACAAGATGAGCGGTTTCGGCCGGGAATTGGGGGAAGAAGCGTTGGATCTCTATACGGAACTCAAAACCGTGTGGACTTCTCTGCGTTGAACATGTCAAGATCGGACGGAATGATGGGATGGAAAGGGGACCGCAGGGTGCGCGGGTTATTCTGGGAGGACTACACGGATCAGTGGAAGATGGAGACGGCACAGAGGACTCTGACAGAATGGGATGTCCTGCAATTCGTGACGGCCTGCGGGATGACGGAGTCTTTGTTTCTTGATGAAGAATATATCCGCAACCAGACCCCTTTTCGCAGGCGGATTGCACCGGGAGCCCTGATCTTCAGTTATGCGGAAGGGTTGGTGATGCAGTCGGGAATTCTTGAAGGAACGGGGATTGCGTACTTGGCCGGTGAGATGGACATCAAGCGTCCTTTGTTTGTGGGCGACGGGATGAGGGTGCGACTCACCTTGGTGGAAAAACGGGAGACTTCCAATCCGGAGCGAGGGATTGTGGTCACCGAGAATGCCGTGTTCAACCATCGTGGAGAGCTGGTTCTGCGGTATTGGCCGAGGCGCCTGATACGCAGGCGGGCGGCGGGGGATGCGGACGAGATATCCCAAGATTCATGAGGAGGGACGGAGGGTGTATGAATCGTATGAAACGTTGACGTTTGAAAGGCGCGGGACCATTCTCACCGTGCGTCTGACGAATCCCGGGTCTCGCAATTCGGTCAATCAAAAGATGCATGAGGAATTGAGCCGGGTTTTCGTGGATATCTCCAGAGATCGGGAAACCCGCATTGTGGTTTTGCGGGGAGCGGAAGAGGGACGGGCGTTTTGTGCGGGGGGTGATCTGCACTGGCTTGAAACAGAAGCGCGCACGCCGGAAGGATATGCGGAGATCCTTCGCCAAGGCGTGGAAATCGTTCGGTCGATGACAGCCCTGCCGCAACCCATCATCGCCATGGTGGATGGCCCCGCCATTGGGTTGGGAGCCACGATTGCGCTGTTTGCAGATATCTGCCTCATGGCGGAGGATGCGCGAATCGCCGATCCGCATGTGGGTGTCGGTGTGGTTGCCGGAGACGGCGGGGCGGTGATTTGGCCGTTGTTGGTGGGGCCCAATCGGGCGAAAGAGTTCTTGATGACCGGAGAGGCGCTCACCGGGGCGGAGGCGGCGGAGATGGGGTTGGTCAATCATGCGTACTCCCGGGAACAGTTGGAGCAGGAAACGTACCGGCTGGCGGAGCGCTTGGCCACGGGCCCGCGGCTGGCCATTGAATTGACCAAACGGTCGGTAAATCTCTTTGTGTCCCAAGTCATGAACACCGTTTTGACCGCCTCCTTGGCTATGGAAGGGATCACGTTCCAAACGGCCGACCATCGTGAAGCCGTGCGGGCGTTTTTTGCGAAAGAGCCTCCGAAGTTTGGAAAAGGACAAGAATGAGGACCCGAAGGGACGAGGTGACACTTTCCTGACCGCTGAAAAGGTCGGATTCGAGATCGGTCTGGGGCTGATTGGAGGGAATGGGTTTTGAAAACGATTGTATGGGAAGTGAATCAGGGGATCGGCCGGCTGACCTTGAATCGCCCTGAGGTCCGCAATGCGCTCAACGGAGAGATGTTCGAAGAAATCCAGCAAGTCTTGGCGGAGGCGCGAGAGCGCGACGAGGTTCGGGTTTTGGTGTTAACCGGTGCAGGGCCGGTGTTTTGTGCGGGAGGGGATTTGCGAGAGATTCAAGGGCTGGGGCCGCTCGGAACCCGTCGGCTTCTGAATGAAAAAGTGAGACCGTTGATCCAGTCGCTCATGCTCTTAGACAAACCGGTGATCGCGTCGCTCAACGGGCCGGTGGCGGGGGCGGGGATCGGAGTCGTTCTCGCCTGCGATTTGGTGCTGGCGAGTCAGGATGCCTCTTTCATCCCGGCGTTCGGCAAGATCGGGGCGATGCCCGACGCCGCCATGATCTATTTTCTCGTGCAGCACATTGGGCCGAAGCGGATCAAAGAACTGATTTTCCGGGGGGAACCGCTGAGTGCCGATCAGGCCTATTCATGGGGAGTCTATAATCGCGTGGTGGACCGGGCCATGCTGGAAGGCTTGACGGCCGAGTGGGCGGAAGAATTGGCCACGGGTCCAACCCTGGCGATGGGTCTGGCTAAACGGGCCGTTAGAGATGCCCTGCGGATGCCGTTTGACGCGTTCATGGATTTGGAATCGGCTTCCCAATCGCTGCTGCATGTCTCCTTCGACCATCGGGAGGGGATCGCGGCCTTTCTCGAAAAACGGCGGCCGGAGTTCCAGGGAACCTGAACGGATAAGACAACGATACACCACTGCGTGTACAGTGAGGGCGGGAGGCGAGAGAAAACATGGACTTGCAACTGCAGGGGAAAGTGGTGCTGGTAACGGGAGCGAGCCGGGGGATGGGCGCGGCGACGGCGTTGGAATTTGCTCGGGAGGGGGCCCGGGTGGTTCTTTGCGCCCGTCGGGACGAGGCCCTGAAACAAACGGCGGAAAACATCAGGCGGCAGACAGGGCAAGAGGTGTTCCCCATTGTCGCGGATATTACCCATGCCGATCAGATGCAATCCGTGGCGAAGGTTGTGAAAGAACGTTTCGGGCGAGTGGACGCGGCTTTTGTCAACGGGGGAGCGCCGGATGCCGGGAGCTTCCTCCAACTTCAAGGCGCACAATGGGATGCGGGCTATCAGACCATTGTCAAAGGCCCCGTCCACGTCGTTCAGGCGATTCTTCCCCTGATGTCCACCGGGTCAAGCTTGGTGATCAATACGTCGAATTTTGTAAAACAGATCTCCACGACCTACACCTTGGCGACAAGCCTTCGGATGGCTGTGGTCGGTTTGATGAAGACCTTGGCGGATGAACTCGGCCCCAAGGGGATACGCGTGAATGCAATCGCCCCCGGGGTGACCAATACAGAAATCATCAAGACTTGGCTGGATGCGGAAGCCCAGCGTCTGGGCAAAACCGCCGGAGAGGTCGAAAAGCAGTACGCTGCTTCAATCCCGCTCGGCCGCTTCGCAGAGCCTTCGGAAATCGCGCGGGTGGCCGTGTTTCTGGCCTCCCCGGCCGCGTCGTTCGTGCACGGGGCGCTGTGGGTGGTCGATGGAGGAGAAGTCCGGTTTTCCATGTGAGGGATGGGGGGATGCGCGTGCGGGAAGCGGTGATTCTTGACGCGGTGCGAACACCGATCGGGCGAAGAAGGGGTGTTTTTCAGGAGGTTCATCCTGTTGACCTCTTCTCTGGGCCATCCGGTGGGTGCAACGGGAGCACGCCTGATCGCAACTTTGCTGCACGAACTGGAAAGGATGGAGCGAACGTACGGCCTTGTTGCGATTTGCGAAGGGGCGGGCATGGCCAATGCCACCGTCATTGAGCGGTTGTGATGCGGACATGTGCTCCCCGGGGCTTGCATGTGCGACAGCAGGAATCGGAAGGCGATGTGTCGAATTGAATGTAAGCATCGGGAAAATTGCCTTAGAATCCATCGCGATGCGGCGATTGGGGTGGATCGGGTATTTCGCCATCTAAAGGGTCGAAACGGGGAGTGACCGCGTTGTCGCCGAAGGATCGGTCGCCGGGGGACTGGATGCGGATGTTGGAGCAGGCGGGATATGTGGCCGACGAAAGTCTGGCCGGCATGGTGAGGCTGGCGGTTGCTCTTGAGCGCCCCCTTTTGTTGGAAGGCCCCGCGGGTTCCGGGAAAACGTCCCTGGCAGACGCCGTTGCCCGGGCCTTACAAAAACCGTTGGTCCGGCTGCAGTGTTTCGAAGGATTAGATGCCAGCCAGGCGCTGTACGACTGGAATTATCACAAGCAGATGGTCGATCTCGCCCGCGGGGATGCGCAGAACGTGTTCACCGAGGCGTATCTGTTGGAGCGCCCGTTGATGCGGGCCTTGCGGAGTTCGGGCGGCTGCGTGTTATTGATCGATGAAGTGGATCGGGCGGATGAGGGATTTGAGGCGCTGTTGCTCGAGGTTCTTGCCGACTACCGGATCACCGTGCCGGAATGGGGCACGGTGACCGCCCGGGAGCCCCCGGTTGTCTTCCTGACCTCGAACCGAACCCGGCCCCTCAGCGACGCGTTGCGGCGACGGTCACTCTACACCTATGTCGACTGGCCGGACCCTGAGCGGGAGTGCGCCATCGTCCGCAAACAAATCCCCGGATTAGAGGACGAAGCAGTCAGGAGAATCGTGCGCGCGGTGCAGATGCTGCGGGGCTGGGATCTCCTCAAACCGCCGGGGGTGGCCGAGACGCTGGACTGGGCCCGGGCCTTCGAGTTGGACGGCCGATGGAGCGAGGCGTGGATTCACCGGACGATCGGTTGCGTGATCAAAGAATTTCTGGATATCCAGGCGGTTACCTCACGCATTCCGGAACTTCTGGATGGGACTTGACTGACTAAGGCAATGGAGGTCGGGGGGGAGAGGAACAGCCGGGTGGAGCCGCAGATGGACCGCCCGCAGGCCCGGGGAACGTCCGGGGGTGATCTTGCTGAACGAGGGCGAACCGCGGGTTCCGGGCCCGGAAGGGGGGCTCCAAAGACCGTTCTTGCGCCGCCGGCGTGGGTTCGCCGGGTTGGCCGGCGTTTCTCCATGGCACCGCATGTGGTGAGCCGCAGGCGATGGCTGTCGCACGGCGGTGCGGGGGTGGATGTGCGGTCCACAGCCCGGCTTTGGGCCCGGCGGGGCGGGCCGGTTCCAAAGTTTGTGCCGAGGGTTACCAACCGGCGCCCGGGCCGTCTTGCGGTGCTCTGGGATGTGTCCGGTTCGATGGAGGAGTATGTCGATCTCTATCTGCCGTGGCTTTATCAATTGGTCCATCGGTTGCCGCAAGTGGGGGTATTTCTCTTTGCCGCGGAGTTGGTCGAGGTAACGGACCTGTTGCGCGGGCCCTACGGCCCCGCCCTGGCCGAGTTGGCGCGGTTCAGCCGGGTTTGGTCCGGCGGGACCCGCATTGGAGAGGCGCTGGGCGACTGGCTGCAGCGATTTGGATCCCGGTGGGTCGGGGGCGGGCGAACAACGCTTCTGATCATCAGCGACGGGTGGGATGCCGGGGATCCTCAGATGCTCGCAAAAGCGCTGCGGATGTTGTACAGCGAGGGAGTGCGCATCGCGTGGATGAATCCGCTGATGGCGACGCCGGGGTTTGCCCCGAAAACCCGGGCGTTGCGGGCGGCACAACCCTACGTGACCGTGATGGTGTCGGGCCATTCTCCGAAGGCGCTTTTGGAACTTTCACGGTAAAATCTGTTTATGGCATCGAGAATGGCGGCATCGGCGGTCGACGGCGGCGGCCGCCGAACGACAGTGCAGGGGGGATGTGGATTGAAACCCGCGGCTTTCGAGTATTACCGGCCCAAGGATTTGGAAGACGCGCTGCGGTTTCTGCGCGATGTGCCCGGGAGCAAGGTCATCGCCGGCGGGCAAAGTCTGATCCCGTTGATGAATTTCCGGCTGAGTCGGCCGTCGGCCTTGGTCGACCTGAATGCGATGGACGAGTTGAGGGAGGTCCGGCTGGTGGACGGCGCTCTGCGCATCGGCGGCATGGTGCGCCACGAGGAACTGCGCCGGAATCCCTTGATTTGCACCCATTTGCCGATTCTTGCCGAGGCGGCGGGTCACATCGGCCATTGGGCCATCCGCACCCGAGGGACCCTGGGCGGGTCCCTGGCTCACGCGGACCCGGCCGCGGAACTGCCGGCGGCGGTAACCGCGTTGGGAGGCGTGATTGAGCTGGCCAATGCGGACGGGATCAGGAGGGTTTCTGCCGAAGACTTCTTTCTGGGGTACCTGATGACAGATCTGCAGTCGGACGAGATTCTCACCGCGGTGGAGATCCCCTTGAGCGAAGGCATCTCTTGGGGTTTTCACGAATTTGCCCGGCGGTCGGGGGATTTTGCCCTGGCCGGAGCGTTTGTCGAATGGCGCGGGGGCGACGCCGGGGCGGTCACTTGGTTCGGGATCGGCGGGCGGCCGGAACGACACGAGGTGGTCTTTGACAAGGATGAGGCCGCTCGCCGTGCGATGTGGGAGAAAACGGTACTGCAGGCGGATGTGGAGGATAACTATCGCAGACGACTGGGGGTATTGGCGGCGGAAACGGCCTACCGGCGTGCGTTGGGGAGGGATGGAGCGTGAGTGCTGAACAGATCCGAAAAGTCGCGATTACCCTTCGCGTAAACGGTCAGACGTACGATGTGGATGTGGAGCCGCGCTGGCTGTTGTCCGACGTCCTGCGACACCGTCTCGGTCTGACGGGTACCCATGTCGGTTGTGAACAGGGGGTTTGTGGCGCATGCACCGTGTTGGTGGACGGACGGCCTGAGCGCAGTTGTCTCATGTTTGCCGTCCAGGCCGCAGGGCGCGAGATCACCACGGTGGAAGGGTTGACTCCGGCTGAAGGATTGAGCCCGGTCCAGGCGGCGCTGCAGGCCCATCACGGGTTGCAGTGCGGCTTCTGCACCCCGGGCATGATCGTCGCCGTGGAAGCTTTGCTGCGGGAAAATCCCCATCCTACCGAGGAGCAGGTGCGGGAAGCGCTCTCCGGAAACCTCTGCAGATGTACGGGTTACCAGTTTATCGTCGACGCTGTGTTGGACGTTGCGGAGAAAGGGGGACGGTGAGGGTGTCCGAAGTGCTCAAACCCCAATTCACCGGCGCCCGGGTGACGCGGTTGGAAGACCCCCGGCTATTGCGAGGTCAGGGATCGTATTTGGATGATCTTGATGTTCCGGGTATGCTGGAAATCGCCTTTGTGCGGTCAACCCAGGCGGCGGCTCGAATTCTCAGCGTCGACGCGTCCGAGGCCCGGCGCGTTCCCGGAGTAAAGGCGGTCTTTACCGCTGAGGATTTGCCGCTGGCCCTGAAATTCAATCCGTACGATGTGATCCAACCGGTGCTTGCGAAAGAGGAAGTGCGTTTTGTCGGGGAGCCGATCGTCGCGGTGGTGGCGGACAATCGCTACATCGCCGAGGATGCGGCGGAACTTGTCAAGGTGGAATATGAGGCCATGGAACCGGTATTGGATATGCGCCGGGCGGCGGCGGACGGCCCGCGACGGGTGCACGGCCATCGGCCCAACCTGTTTCATCATCGTGAAATCATCAGCGATGGTTTTTCGGAGGCGTTTTCGTCGGCGCCCCGGCGTATGCAGTTGACCTTTCAGGTGCACCGGCAGACCGGCGTGACCTTGGAAACCCGGGGATGCGCGGCGACGGTGGATCCGGTGGGAGGTCGCCTGACGGTCTATGTGTCTCATCAGTCCCCGCACGGCGTTCGATCCCTTCTGGCCAGGGCCCTGAATATGCCCGACAACCGCATTCGCGTCGTGGTTCCCGAGGTGGGCGGAGGATTCGGCATCAAGGCCATGTTCTATCCGGAGTATGTGGCGGTGGCCCAGATTGCCCGACTTTTGGGGAAACCCGTCAAATGGGTGAGCGATCGCACAGAATCGTTGTTCACCGATGCCCATGCCCGGGACAGCATTCACGAAGTGGACGTGGCCTTTGAAGAGGACGGCCGCATTGTCGCGATCCAAGATCATGTGATCGGAGATACCGGCGCCTACCCGTTTCCGGGGTTCCCCGGCGCGGTGGGGGAGTCGAATTGGGCGACCGAGATGATCACGGGGCCGTATAAGATTCCCCATGTCTCGATCACCATCGACGCTGTATTTTCAAACAAAGCGCCTCTGGGTCCATACCGCGGCGTGGGCGGCCCGATCGGCGCCCAGGTGCAGGAAGGGATCGTCGAGGCCGTGGCCCGGGCCCTCGGCAAGGATTCCGTGGAGGTTCGCCGGGTGAACATGATCGGTCCTGAAGATTTTCCCTATCATACTCCGACGGGCAAAGTGTATGATCCCGGCTCCTACAGGGAATCCCTGGAGCGGGCGGTTCAGATGCTCGATTACGAGGCGTTTCGCCGGAAGCAGGAAGAGCTGCGGAAACAGGGCCGTTATCTGGGCGTCGGGTTCTGCGCCTTTGTCGAACCGTCCGCCATGGCCGAGTCTGAAGCCGGGTCGACCCCGTATGAGGCGGCCAGCATTCGCATCGAGCCGTCGGGTACTGTCACCGCGGCGTTTGGACTCGGGCCGACGGGGCAGGGCCACGAAACCACCATGGCCCAGCTGATCGCCGATCGCCTGGGCGTGGATGTGGGTGACGTCGTGGTGCTTCACGGCGACACGGACAGTGCACCCTTCGGCGGTGGCACCGGGGGGAGCCGATCCGGGACCATCGGCGGCGGCGCCGCTTTGCGCGCCGGTGAGGAGATGAGGAAAAAGATCATCAAGCTCGCGGCGCATCTGCTCGAGGCGGCCGAGGAGGACATTGAGTTGGCCGGCGGCCAGGCCCATGTCGCCGGGGTGCCGTCCCGCGGCATTTCCATTCGCGAGATCGCCCGCACGGCGTACGCCGATGTGTCGCGGTTGCCGGAGGATATGCAGCCGGGCCTCGAAGTGGTGGTCCGCTACAGGCCGCCGCTGCCGGCCACGTTTTCCAACGGCACCCACGCCGCGGTGGTGGAGGTGGATATCCGGACAGGTTTCGTGAAGGTTCTGGATTACGTGGTGGTGAACGACTGCGGTCGGTTGATCAATCCGATGATCGTGGAAGGGCAGATTCACGGCGGCGTGGCCCAGGGCATCGGCAGCGCGTTTCTGGAGGAGCTCAGGTACGATGAAGACGGCCAGCTGGTGACGGGATCGCTCATGGACTATTTATTGCCGGAAAGCGTCGATGTCCCGAGGATGCGGGTGCAGCACCTGGAAACCCCCTCGTCCAGCGAGGGCGGATTTAAGGGCATGGGGGAAGGGTCGCTGATCGCCGCTCCGGCGGCCCTGGCGAACGCGGTCTCCGATGCGCTCGCCCCGTTCGGCGTCCTGGTGACGGAACTGCCGATTCGGCCGGAGCAGATTGTCAGTTGGGTGGAGGCGGCGAGGAGTAAAGCGGCGAATGAGGCCTGACGCGGACAGGCGGAACCGACCGTTGTATTCTCGCGGCGGAAGGGATCGTGCGAACCCGGGTGATGTTGGTCATCACCCGGGCCGCCGGGCCCACGGGCGGCGCGTCGCAGCCACATGTGCAAAGGTGCGAAAGGTGCGGCCCGGGGTCCTCGTCATCCATTGTTTTTTAGAAAATGTTTGACCAACCGACAAAAGGCCTCTGTCTTTTCAATCTGTGTCCAATGTCCGCATTGCGAGAACATGTGAAATTCGGCCCGGGGCAACAGTTGTGCCAATCGCCAGCTGGTTTCGGCAACCGGCAATACGCGATCTTCGCGTCCGTGGATCAATAATGTCGGTTTGTCTATACTTCGCAACGCTTCTTCACTTAAAGAAAGCTCGTCCACCCATCGCTGACGCGGTGCCGGAAACATGGACGCGTAGGATTCGTGAGCCCCTTCCTGGATACTCGCTTTGTACCTCATTTCGACCAGGTCGTCTTTTTCAGCCATCGTTTGATCATAGGCGAAGATCCGAATTAAATTTCGCATGTTCTCCAAACTTGGCTCGTAGCCCCAGACTTTGTCCAAGCCTTCGGTCAATTGGAATCGGATGCCGGCGCTCCCCATGAGGATTAACTTGTCAATCCATTCCGGACGCCGGTGGGCAATGTGTAAGGCCAACGCCCCACCCAAAGAATTTCCGATAATCGAAACGGGTGCAAGATTTTTCTGTTCGATGAATGCGATCAGATGATCGACCCAGACATCCACCGAATAGGTGATGCGCGGTTTTTCCGTTTGTCCAAATCCCACGAGATCCGGTGCGTACAACTGGAAATCATCGGCAAGTAAAGGAAAAACCAGGCGCCAATTCGCCCATGCAGAAACGCCCGGGCCGGAACCATGGATCAGCAGCAGAGGCTTTCCTTCACCCGCACCCGCCTCATGGTAATGAGTGCGGTAACCGCCGATCGTTTCAAAGACGCCCTGTTCCACTTTTGCTTCCATCATTGGATTCCTCACTTCCCTCGAATCTTTGCGTTTGTGCCATGGGATGACGACCTACCGGGTCGCCCTCAGATATGAGAGACAGTTGCGATATTGAATAAGCTCCAGTTGGTCCTCCGGCAACGCCAATTGCTTCAGGGCCCGGCCGGGTTCCTTTTCTTGAATGGCGAACGGATAGTCGGAGCCGATCAGCAATCGGTCCGCGCCCACCACGTGAACCATATGGCCCAACAGCAACCCTTCGTATACCAGGGTATCATAATACAGACGGCGTGCATACTCTTAACCCAAAACCCGGTCGTTGATCCTTCTCCCGTTCCCCGGTCTGCCAGTATTCGGTCCAGAACCAGGATTGGTCCCGGTCGCTTTCGACGACGGCCCGCAGCGCTTCATAGGCGATTTCCAGGTCCGCGGGGTGCGTGATCTGGTCGACAAGCCTATGGAGCTCCTCCTTGGCGACGGCCATTGCCGGTTCGCTCCTTCCGCTTCGGTTGGTGGCAAGGATATTGTACCACGGGCGGAAAGATGCGGCGGGGTTTTGCCAGCGTTCTGTACAAAGTTACCGCCTCTCCCGGCTATCAGGAAAAGGGCGATTTTTGGTAGAATGGTGATGGCGGATAAGAAAAACGCTCGCTTCCGCCGGGAATCTTCCCGAAAGGAGGCGATGCGGAATGGAGCCGCGAGCGTATCGCGTGGCAATGGCATTGCTTACGCTAATCTCGGTTCTTGTCGGCACCGTCAGCCTAGCCGTTCGCCGTGAAAAATTCTCCCGGTTCCCCTCAGTGGTGAATGCTGAGGCCGGAGGGTGTGCGGGGTGTCCTGTACCTCCCCAAAAGACCCGGAATGTGAATTCAACGGTCCCGCCGAACTGAAAAATTAGCGTTTGCCGCTGCAACCTCCCGGCGGGCCGGAGCAGAAGATTTTTCCTCCCACGTATCCGCAGTCGGCGAATAATGGCGCTCCGACTTACGCGTATGAAGAGCGCCTGATCAATGGGCAAAAGGGTCGAAATCTGGGTCCACTGCTTGGCGCGGAAGGCTTGGGATGCTCAAGCCCTCCGTTTTCATATTGTTTAAGCAACATCGAGAAAATATCGGATGGAGGGAGGCGTCTTCTCGGGATCCTGCGGGAAGGGATCTCCAATGATGCATCTGCTGTCATACTCTCCCTCGATAGCCCAGCAAGGAAGATAACTCCTGTGCAGATTCCCGTAGAGCGACATTTAACGGATGGTTTCTGTCGGTGCTCACACTGGACTCGACCGTAATCAAGGTCAAGACCCCTTCCGTGTTGCACGAATGATTCAGAACGGGGACGGCCACTGCCCCCAATCCCTGAATCACCCCGCCCCGAGTAAATCCAAACCCCCTCTGACGGACGATGTGAAGTTCTTGCTCTACCTGATCCAAGGGAATTCCCCTTACCCTGCACTCTTCTTCGAGAAATGCTCGAATCCGCAGATCGTCGCGGTTGTACGCGGCAAAAACCTGTCCGGTTGCACTGGTGGACACCGGAATGTAGGAACCCACCCGGATCCCTATATTGATCTGCTTGGTGCTTTTTTGAACTGAAACAAACAACGGACCTTTATCCGACCAGATCGCGAGAGCAATCGATTCATCGACCTTGTTTACAAAATTCTTCATAACGGGAACCGCCGCCGCAGTAAGATCATATTGGTCCATGGCGGCTAACCCCCATTCGATCATCCTCGGCCCGAGAGCATATAAATCTGTTTCCGCAGACTGGATGAGCAACTGCATCCGACACAGACTCGTTAAATACCGATGGAGCTTGCTTTTGGACATCCCCAACAACCCTGCAAATTCTGTCAACGATATCGGGGTTGAGTGGGCAACGAGAGTCTGAAGAATTTTGACCGCAGTTTCCACAGATTGAATCCCCAGACCCTCTTTACTTTTGATACCCATACACCATCACCCTTTAAAATTCACTATTAATAAGCATAATTTACTAAAATTAAATTACAATATCATTGTAGTTGCCCCATTCTTTCCTGTCAAGGGTTCTCCGGGAAGAGCCTTTTTCGATGTCCCTTTTTTCGAACCTTCAGCACGAACCCCATCGGCGTGTTGAGTCCGACATCCCTATTATCTGATTGATCATCCGCAAATTGGGTGATTCAGGCCATGCTGAACCAGGGTCAGGTTCTTGGTTACCTGGCTCAGGAGTTCCATCTTCTACAGATTGCTTGTCCTCTACGACGCCCTTCGAACCAAGCTCCTCAAGCTTTGCATGGACATCCGCACCGCGATCCCTTCGGTAAGGTTTCTTCATGAGTGAGCCACTCCCCTTTCGGTAAGATTTTAACGGAGTGATTGCGAATTCTTGACAGGAAAGAATGGTTCGATTATAATTACACTATCATTTAATTTTAGTAAATTGAGTTTACTAATAATAAATTTCGGAGGGGGTGGTTCGTGGATATCAAAATGCAACAAGGGTTTGGGAATTCGATCCGGAGAAAATTGATAGAAAAAAGTCTCCAAACTCTTGTTGCCCGGGCAGCTCTGCTACCGTTTTCATAATTTGGAATAGTGTTGCGGATGCCAAAAGCAACGTCCGTCGGTATTTAACCAGTTTTGGTCGGATGCAGTTACTCATCCTGTCTGCTGAGACCATAGGTCCCGGATGATCGAATGGGGGGATGGCCGCGATCGACCACTTTGATCTTACCGCGAGCATACTCCAGTCCGTTGTGAGCAGAAACCATCCATTAAACGTCAGTCTACGGCAATCCGCACAGGAGTTATGTTCAATGTTGGGCTACCGAGGGAGAGAATGACGGCAAACGTTTGATTGGAGATCTCAAATGGAGGTGCTAATTCATGAAGATCGGCTATTTTACATTGACGGACAATCCCCCTCTTTATGAGGAAACTCAGCAGAATCCGCAACAGATGATTCGCTCTCTCGTAGAGGAGGCAGTCTACGCCGAAGAGCTTGGATTTCATTCGGTGTGGGTCCCTGAACATCATTTCGGATTGTTTGGCGTGTTGCCTTCGCCTTCCATGCTCTTGGCCCATGTGGCAGCTCGGACGAAGCGGATTGAATTGGCTCCGGCGACGGTGTTGTTGCCTGTGAATCATCCGATTCGGATGGCGGAGGAGTACGCGTTGTTGGATGTGCTGAGTAACGGGCGAACGATTTTCTCAGCCGGGCGCGGGTATGACGAGCGAGAGTACAGAGTCTTTGGTATCGACTATAACCTGAGTCAAGAAATCTTTTTCGAACAATTGGATATCATCAAAGAAGCTTGGACGAAGAGGGCAGTGTCGTATGAGGGTAAACATTTTCAAATTCCGGAAATTGAGGTGGTTCCCCGTCCGGTTCAGTCCCCGCATCCGCCTGTGTATGTTGCTTCGTTCAGCCGACCGTCCCTTGAAAAGGCGGCCAGTCTCGGATTCAATGTGATCTTTGCTCCTTTCGCCGCGGCTATGGTCTTCGGCAATGTTCAGGAAGCGGCGGCGCAATTTCGCCGGACGGCCGAGGAAAATGGATTTCAGGACACGAAAGTCAAATGCTCGTATTTTATTCAAGTATCTAAAAATAAATGGGAAGTCGAAAGTATGGCTCGCAGAATGCTGAAGTATTTCCGGGGAATTTTACCGGCCTTCCCACAGGATCCCGAGAAGACACCTCCTTCCATTCGGTATTTTCTTGATATTGTCCAGCGATTGAGTAATATGAAAACGGAGGATTTGAGTGAGCGGAGCATCATTAACGGGGATGCGGAACATTGCATCCGGGTGCTCAAGGATGTGGAGGCGGCCGGGATTGATGAAGTGATTCTCTATTTCAACGTCGGAGGACTACCGCACAAGGATACGATGTTGCAAATGGAACGATTTGCACAAGAAGTTCTCCCCTATATTAAGTAAGCGGTTTTTAGAAACATGTACTAGTGACGGATGGCTGACAGTGGCCTTGAGGTCTTGGCCGAACGGACAGTGGGAGAAGATCCTGCCTGTCGAGCCAAGGGAATGGAAGCGGAGATTCGGGAATGGAACGTGGCCTGTGCCGATTTTCAGACTTCGAAGTGACCGAGAGATTGAAGGAGGCGTGGGAAAAATGGGGGCGGAAGAACACACGTGGTCTCCAGAGCTGGAGGCGTTTCACGAGGAGATTGAACGGTATTACCTGGGTCCGCTCTGGGCGGTGATCCAAGGAGTCATCACCAAGGAGCCGGCCACCGACGCGGTGCCGTACCTGTGGAAATGGTCGGTCATCCGGGAACGGGTGTTGCGCAGCGGGGAGCTGGTGACGCCGGAGCGGGGCGGGGAGCGCCGGGTGATCTATCTGGAGAATCCGGGGCTGAAGGCCAAGGGGATTCCCATGGCGGCGACCCGGACGCTGTACGCGGGGATTCAGTTGTTGTTGCCCGGGGAGGTGGCGCCGTCCCACCGGCACATTCAGGGGGCGATCCGGTTCATCCTGGAGGGGGAGAAGGCGTACACGACGGTGGAGGGCGAAAAAGTCTACATGGAGAAAGGGGATTTCATCCTGACGCCGCCGTGGACGTGGCACGATCACGGCCATGAGGGGACGGAGCCGATGATGTGGATGGACGGGCTGGACGTGCCGCTGCTGGATCGGCTGAAGGTGTCGTTTTTCGAGCCGTATCCGGAAGATCGACACCCGGTGAAGTATCCGCCCAATTATTCGGCGCTGCGGTATGCGGGAGGAATGATGCGGCCGGTGGGGGCCCGGCGGGGAGAGGGCGGATATCCGTCGTCGTTGATTCTGTACACGTGGGAGCAGACCCAGCGGGCGTTGGACCGTTTGTCGGAACTGGAGGCGGACCCGTGCGATGGATACGCACTGGAGTATATCAATCCGAACAACGGGGAATCGGCCGACGCGCGGATTGGGAGCTGGATCCAAAAGCTGGCGCCGGGGATGCACACCCAGGCGCACCGGCATGTGAGCAGCGCGGTGTACCACGTGAAAGAAGGACGGGGGTACACGGTGATCAACGGGGAGCGGTTTGACTGGGAGGCGGGAGATTTCTTTGTGGTGCCGCCGTGGGCGTGGCATGAGCATGTGAACACGGGAGAGACGGAGGCGTATTTGTTCTCGATCAATGACCGTCCGGTGATGGAGAAGCTGGGGCTGGAGCGGGAGGAGGCCCACCCGACCGGGTGGCAGGACGTGGTCCGGGTGTTCGAGCCTCTGCGGTGAGCGGCCGGCGGGGAAGTCGGGGAAAAGGATGCGGCAGAAAACGGGTACGGAAGGCGGGATGGGTGCAGATGAAATTGGCGGTATTCAATGAGAACCGGTTGGGTGTGGTGCAGGGAGACCGCATGGTGGATGTGGGAGAGGTGGTGGGGTGGGACCCGGGACGGGTGCAGGAATCGTTGGTGCGGGTGATGGAGCGGTTTGCGGAGGTGCGGCCGGCGATCGAGAGACGTTTGGAGGCGGGAGGGTCTCAGGCGTTGTCGGAGGTGCGGTTGCGGGCGCCGGTACCCGGGCCGAGCAAGATCGTGGCGGCGCCGGTCAACTACGTGTTGCACCAGCAGGAGATGAACATCGCGTCGACGGTGGAGGGGCTGGGTTTTTTTCTGAAGGCGCCGTCATCGATCATCGGACCGGGGGAGACGGTGCTTTTGCCGTACCGGGACCGGCGGACGGACCATGAGGCGGAGCTGGCCTTTGTGGTAGGGAGAAAGGCGAAGGATGTACCCGCGTCGAGGGCGGCGGAGTATATCTTCGGGTATTTTGCGCTGATGGACATCACGGTGCGGGGGAAAGAGGACCGGCCGATGCGCAAGTCGTTCGACACGTTCACGCCGATCGGACCGTGGATCGTGACGGCGGACGAGGTGGGGGACCCGCACCGGTTGGAGATGGAGCTGTGGGTGAACGGGGAGCGGCGGCAGCATGCCAATACGCGGGATTTGATCTATGATTGCTACCGGTTTTTTGAAGTGGTCAGCCATGTGATGACGTTGTACCCGGGAGACATTGTGACGACGGGGACGCCGGAGGGGGTGGGGCCGATCGCGAAGGGGGACGTGGTGCGGATCCGGATTGAGCGGATCGGCGAGTTCTCGGTGAACGTGGATGAAAAGTGAGTGATCCGCATGCGGGGCACCAACGGACCTTTTCGATACGGCAGCCTGTGTCGTCGTGTTGCAACCATGGATTCCGAGACATTGTGCGGAGCCCGCGTGGCGGTGACCCTCGGAAACAAACGACTTGTCTTCGCCATCGCAGCGGTATACGAGGTCCCTGACTCACAATCGTTTGCTATCGGGTGGGGAACGGTCGGCGAGGCACCGGAACGATGGATTGATGGTCGTTCCCACGTGTCGAAGTGGATAACCGACGTCTCGGTGGATCAGGTCGTGAATCATCTCCACTGGATGTGCCTGGGAGGCAGATGGTTGAAGGGACGGGTGTCGGAATGCCTGATCACTGAAACCCGTCCAATGCAGGGTTACATTTGGATATCAGGGGAAGGCCACTGTACTCCCGTTCAGGGAAGGGGAGAAGCAGGATGAAGAGAAACTACCGGATTGGCCTGATCGTGCCGAGTTCCAACACGACGATGGAGACAGAGATCCCGGCGATGTTAAGGGCGCGATCAGAGGAGATCGATCCGGATGTAACATTTACATTTCACAGCAGCCGTATGCGGATGCAGCACGTAACGAAAGAAGAACTGGCGCAAATGGACAAAGACAGCGATCGTTGCGCTATAGAGTTGTCCGATGCCCGGTGTGACGCGATGGCTTATGCCTGTTTGGTGGCCATCATGTCTCAGGGAGCCGGGTATCACGAGTGTTCGGAGACACGGCTGCAGCGTGTGGCTCGGGAGAATGGCGCCCCGATTCCGGTGATCAGCAGTGCGGGCGCTCTAATTGCCGGCATTGAGGCCCTTGGAGTGAAGCGGGTGGCCGTGGTGGCTCCTTACGTCAAACCGTTGACAGAGTTGGTGGTTGGGTATATTCAGTCATACGGCATCGAAGTGACGGACTCTGTCAGTCTGGAGGTGGCGGATAACCTCGCCGTCGGGCGACTGGATCCGATGAATTTACCCGCAGTCGTCGATGGGCTTGATTTGAGCCGTGCCGAAGCCCTCGTTCTGTCTGCGTGTGTCCAAATGCCTTCGCTTCCCGCGATTCAGGTGGTGGAGGACAAAGTGGGACTGCCGGTGTTATCGGCCGCGACGGCGACCGTGTACCGATTGTTAACGGTGTTAGAACTGGATCCGATTGTACCCCGGGCCGGACGGTTACTGTCGGGTCGGACGGAACAAGCCTAAAGAGAAGCTTGAAACGAAAAAAAGGGGAATTTTTCTTTCCGCATTTGTTGTGCGCTCGGCATGGGTGTTGACTCGGCGGTGAAACGCCACTGTAGGCGATGAGTGTGCTGGCTCAAGACGAGGGTGTCCATTGCGAGGTGGAATCCGAAGGAAGCCCAGGCAGACGCGAACGTTACCGTTGGCGTCGTTAAGCTTCGTGAACCGCCGCATGCAGAACCGCATGTCCGGTGGTGTGGGAGGACGGGGGCCAGCTGCCCCCTCCTACTCAACATTCAGGAATGAATAACCATTCTTAAACATTCCGAGGGCCAGAAACTTCGAAATCCGGGTTCATGAGAGAACCCCCTTTCGACAAGATGTTAACGGATCGGGCTCTTGACATTTCGCCGTTGTAATTCTAAAATTAAACCTGAAAACTCAGTATCAACATTTAAGTGTAAAGGGGGTATCAAGGAAGAACGTTACCCCAGCAGTTCCGGACCTCTTGGAAATTCTACGAAAGAGAACTTCTACCACTATCGTATGAGGAGGAAAAACATGGCAGACGAGTTGAGAGAAGACTATATTGTGGCCAACGGCATTAAGACGCATGTGTGGGAAACAGGTAGCGGCGAAACGGTCCTCTTCGTCCATGGTGGAGGAGCGGGTGCGGACGCTTGGGGGAACTGGAAAGATACGCTGCCCCGCTTTGCGGCTGCAGGATTTCGTGCGGTGGCCATTGATATGGTCGGGTTTGGAAAAACGGACAAGCCCGATCCAGCTACCTTTGAATATTCGAACCAGGCCAGGATCGATCATCTTATTGGAGTCATTCAATCTATGAACGTCTCCAAGTTAAATCTGGTCGGCAATTCGATGGGGGGTGCGGCTTCACTGGGGGTATGCATTCAACGTCCGGAACTGGTCAACAAGTTGGTTTTATTGGGCAGTGCCGGCAGACACCGCCCTGTCCAGCGGAGTGAAGAATTAAATGCAGTGCTGAAATATACGCCTGGACGTGAACAGATGTATAAGATTGTTCGTGGTTTAACCAATCCAAAGTTTGAAGTGGATGAGGCCATGGTCGATTATCGGCTGGCACTCAGTCAAAGTCCAGGAACGATGGAAGCGTATATTGGCACGATGAAGTGGGTGGAAAAGAACGGAATGTTCTATGAGGATGAAGAGTTACAGAGTATCCCTCACAAAACTCTGGTTATTCATGGAAAGAACGACCGCATGGTTCCCATTGATGAATCCTGGGAGATCTGCAGGCTGATAGAGAATGCCTGGATGCATATTATCCCGAATTGCGGTCATTGGGCGATGATCGAACATCCTGATGAGTTCTGTGCCGTTACGCTCTACTTTTTAAAGAATGCGTAACCTATTAACGCCTATCTTCTATCCAAAAGGAGCGGATTGGACGATGAGCGCTTGGCAAGTGAACAAACTGGTTCAGGACATCGTTCGTGATAAAGAGCTTGCGGCCGCATTTAAGCGTGACGAGGATTCGGTTCTTCGCCGATATACGTTGACCGAAGACGAAATCGAGGGTTTGAAGGTGGGCGAACCGCCCAAATTGTCCGCGATCGGTATGCATCCGATCCTGCAGATCTGGTACTTGTTGCTCAAAAATGAAGACGCTGCTCGGCACGTGACTGTGAAGGAGTATGTTCAGGACTTGTAGAATTCAGAAACTTACAGTTTCATCAGATTATACTGGTTGATTCTAAAAATGGAACGAAAACAGCCCCGAAGCGGACGAGGAGGTATTGACCGTGGGAAAAATTGTTGCGGCAGCGGCTACTTCTCATATCATGATGAGCAGTCACGGAGTGGAAGAACAGGCCAAGAATGTTGTTGAAGGATTTCGGCGCTTTGGGCGCTACATTCAAGATGCTAGGCCGGATGTCATTGTTTGCATGTCCAGCGAACACATGGTCAATCTTCATTTGGATAATATGCCGGCGTTTTGTGTAGGTGTCGGTGACAAGCACATGGCGTACGGAGACATGGATATCCCTAAAGTTCAGGTAACCGGGCACCGGGATTTTGCACAAAGTTTTGTACAACATGCTTTTGACAACGAATTTGATCTGGCAACTTCTGAAGAACTATTGCTGGATCACGGTGTGATGTTGCCGTTGCTCTACGCCAATCCGGGAATGAAGATTCCCGTTGTCGTCCTTCTCACCAATATTATGACTCAACCTATGCCCAGCATGAAACGGTGCGTAAAGTTGGCGCAGGTTTTGCGCGAGACCATTGAAACGTTGCGTCCGGAGAACGAAAGGGTTGCGGTTATTGGGACCGGTGGCCTTTCCCACTGGCTTCCGCCTGGAACCGGCGGCATCAATGAAGAGTGGGATCGCATGCTGTTGGATGTGATCTCTTCCGGGCGTGTGGAGGAACTCTACGATCTTTCGACTGAAGAAATTATGGAAAAAGGGGGCAATGGGGGCCAGGAGATTCGCAACTGGATCATGATGGCTTCCATGGTTCAGGGTAGGCAAGGGAGAATTCTGTACTATGAAGCTCCCCAGTCCTGGGCAACGGGAATGGGCAGCGTGGTCATGGAAGTTTGATCAAGTAACAGGAGCATGATGCGCGGCTCCGGGCAGTCAGATGTAAAGGAGGAAAGCGGTTATGAAAACTTTGGAAAGATTTATTGATCTTGAAAAAGGTTCGATTAGTCCCGCGATTTTCTGGGATCCAGAGATTTATCAGGAAGAGCTGAAAAAAATATTTACAAAGAGCTGGCTTTTTGTTGCCCACGAAAGCCAAATTAAACAGCCAGGAGACTACGTAACTAATTATATGGGAGAAGATCCTGTCATTATAACTCGGGATTTAGAAGGAAAGATTCACGTATTTTTAAACGCTTGCCCCCACCGTGGGATGATGATTTGTAGAACTGATGCTGGAAATTCAAGATTCTATCGATGTCCATATCACGGATGGACCTTTGAAAATAGTGGAAATTTAATTGGCGTACCAGAATTTGAATACGCATATTGGGGAGAGTTGGATCGTTCGAAGTACCGCCTTAGAGAGGTTCCGCGGGTTGAATCGTATAAGGGGTTTATCTTCGCGAATTGGGATCCAAACGCTGCACCGTTTGTGGAATATGCCGGAAAAGATTTTCTATGGTATATGGATCTTGCTTTTGAAAAGTGTTTGGGGAATTTCGAGGTAACGGGTCCAGTAATGAAACTAAGACTCAGAACAAACTGGAAGATTCCAACAGAAAATTTTGGAGATGACTACCATGTCTTATATACTCATGGCTCCGCTTTTAAAATTGGCTTCATGCCGCCCTATGACGCAGTTGGATCTTATAATGCTTACTGCGATAATGGACATAGCGTAGCGGATATACCTGAATTTGGAAAAGGTTTAGAGCTGGATCGTATGATAGCCAAACAACTTGGTCCTGAAGCAGAAAGGTATTTGGAATCAGTGGATAAAAAACTGAGGGAAAAACTTTCACCAGTGCATGCAGACTTGCATCAAGTTGGCCAGCTGCTGATTTTCCCGAATCTAACGTTTCTTACATTCGGGGTTTTTCGTGGAATTCATTTATTCCAGTGGCATCCTAAAGGAGTAGATGAAACGGAATTGTGGCAAATCCCCTTATACGACAGTGAAGCTCCTGATGTTGCGAAGGAGTATGCTAGGAGATTTTCCCAACGCGAAAATGCTCCTGGTGGAATTTTTGCAGCGGATGACGGGGAAAATTTCGAGCAAATTACCAAGGCAACTAAACCTTATGTGACGAGACAGTTTAACTTTGATTACTCCATGGGTATTCGTCACGAGGGGGAGATTCAAATTCCAGGGTTGCCCGGTGTCCTTGGTCGGCATTACAGCGAGCAGAATCAGAGGAACTATTATCGATATTGGCTAAAGTTGATGAGTGAGGAGGGGGTCTTTCATGACTAACCTGGAGATCCTGAAGGAGATTGAAACATTTCTGTATCGTGAAGCTTATTTATTAGACCAAGGAGATTTTGAAGCGTGGCTAGATTTATTTACAGATGAAGCTGTTTATTGGATGCCTACTACCGAGACGAGGGATAATGACCAGGAAAAATCGCCAGTACTGGGCGAATGGCATTTGATCGAGGATGATAAGTACTTTTTGCGCAAACGTTATGAAAGAATGCAAACGCGATTAGCGCATGCTGAACAGCCTCGTTCGAGGACGAGGAGATTTGTGACAAATATCTTTATTTTGGATAATGTGGACGATAATAGTTTTGTGGTGCATTCAAACTTTATCGTTTACCAATCAAGGTTAGAACACGAAGAGTACTATTATGTGGGGCGTCGTGAGGATACTTTAATTCGGGATGGTGATTCATGGAAGATTTTGAGGCGTTATGTCTACCTCGATCAACGAGTTTTACCGCGGGCCATTTCCGTTTTCTTCTAAGGCGAGGCTTCTTGGTAATTCGAAATTGGTCCTGATATACTGTATCAAAATGGGAGGAATTTTGTAACATATGATCGGACCATCCGCCCCTCTTGGGTAGAGTATGGGAAAGGCAAGTAAGCATCACCAGGAGGGGTTTGAGATGGTTCTCTACGAACGGGGTGCTCAAAACGCCCAAAACAATCAAAATGTTTCAGTAAAGATTTAATCGCGAACGAATGTCTTGGTACTGCTCGATTAATGATTAACATCTTATGATTATGTACCAGAGCAGGGATCATATATTGGATTTGACCAAGTTTTGTATTAAGGAGGCGAAAGTAACCCATGAACAAGGCTATGAATGTTGAAAACGAATTTGCCAGTGTTATTGTCAAAATAGATTCAAGCGGAAATTCCGACCGTTTAATGATTCAAGATCGTCGGACAGGAAAAAGGGTTTACCTGGATGCGTTGCAGCTGGAAAGTCTCACATGGCAATCAGACGATATTTTTAGGAAATTGCTAGAAAGCCCTTTTGGACCTACTACCAATCATCCTCCAGTCTAGTTTCTTTTTTATAGAAATTAATAATTACGCTTGTTCACACGCGGTTTAGGAGGACGTAAAAGAGAGCGGCAAGTATGAGCAGTCGTGAGATCGCAAAAGCATGGGCGGGCCACCAACTAAGACCTTGAACGGCGTGCTCAATATTAAACGCTTTTTTATTCACCTGGTGGGTATCCTTTCTACCAAAGTTTTGGGTTATTTGTCTTTTGGATCAAAGGAACCTTCCCTTGAGTCACAGAATTGTTTAATATAGTTAAGTTGAGAGCCTGCTGGATCGGAAGGGTGGCTGGAATGCTATGAGTCATTTAGGTTCAAACGGGTCGCAGCCGGATGACGAGCTGGAGAACAAATTGAAATTGTTCCGCAAGAGGTTGTCCCTTGTTGAAGGAACTCAACAAGATGGTCATTATGAACATTATTATGGTAGAAAAAGGGACCAAGTCTATCTTTATATTAAGAGAAAGATTCAATCCAGAGAACTACAGCCTGGTCAACTTATTGATGCACAACGGATAACCGAAGAATTAAGGGTCAGCCGTACACCGATTCAGGAGGCGTTTACCCGCCTTGAACAGGAAGGCTTTATTAAAATGGTTCCGCAAGTCGGCGTCTTTGTGCGCACCTCTACTTCTAATGAATTGTTTGAGAAGTTGCTCAGTCGGGCGGTGTTGGAGGGTGTGTTGGCGGAATGGGCATCAAAACGCATCGGCGATGAAGAATTGCAGATGCTTGAAGAGTTGATACAACTCATGGAATCAAGGCGTCTGTCAGTTCAACAATATTCTCTTCTGAATCGTGAATTTCACAACGTCATTCACTTGACAGCGGGGCTCAGTCATATCCGCATGTTGGTTGAACTTCAATGGGATCTTGTTGATTATACAACGTCAACCGATATTTTGTTTAAACCTGAAAACATGCGCCTATCTTTAGAAGAACACATGGAAATACTTGAACATCTGAGGAACAGAAGACCCCTTGAGGCTCGAAGAGCCATGGAGGCGCATGGGATGCGTGTGGCCAATCTGTTTCGTGGAACAGCTGACTGAGATAACTTTGATTAGAAAGCAGTCCTGTAGTGAAGTAATTTGAGGTTTGCTGCATAAAAAACCTCCTGGTATTGTGGTAGTTGTCCAAACCAACCAGAAACCAGGAGGGTGAAGCAGCAATGGCCAGGAATGTAAACGCCAAGATTCAGCGCATCACGGAGGGAACCCTCATTGTCGGTGTTGACGTCGCCAAACACATCCACGTCGCTCGTTGCGTGGACTGGCGAGGCATCGAACTGGGCAAGCCCCTCACCTTTGAGAATACCAGGACTGGACTCGAAGGTCTAGTGCAGTGGCTGAAGGGGTTAAAACATTCCTATGCCAAAGAGGACGTCCTTGTCGGGATGGAGCCCACGGGACACTACTGGATGGCCTTGGGGCAGTTCCTGCGGAACCGGGGCATTTCCGTGGTTCACGTCAATCCGTCCCACGTGAAGAAGAGCAAGGAATTCGACGACAACTCACCGACCAAGAATGATGTCAAGGATGCCCTGACCATCGCCCGTTTGGTCAAAGACGGGCGGTACCAGGAACCGATCGTTCCGGTGGGTGTCTACGCCGAGCTGCGCAGCGGCATGAACCAACGGGAACGCTTAAACGAGGATCTCATACGGGTACAACACCGGATCCAAAACTGGCTGGATCGCTATTTTCCGGAGTTTGTCCCCACGGTGTTCAAGCAGTGGGACGGGAAAGCGGCGTTGGCCATCCTGCGGCAGGGCTGGCTGCCTGTGGATATCGCTCAAATGAACCCGGAGCAGATTGTCGAGATGTGGAAGGAGGTGGGGATCCGACGCGGAGTTGGACTGAAGGCAGCCAAGCGGCTTGTGGATATCGCACAAGCGTCCATTGGCCTGACCGAAGGGCTGGGGATGGCCCGTCAGGAGCTGCAGATCCTGATGAGCCAGTATGACCTGCTCCAACAGCAACTCAACCAACTAGAGGCACAGATTGCACAGCTCCTGACACACATTCCGGGGGCAGCGCAAATGCTGCGGATCCCAGGCCTTGGTTTATCCACAGTGGCTGGCTTCCTGGCCGAAGTGGGTGACCTATCGCGATTCACAAGCTGGCACCAAATCCGCAAGTTGGCGGGATTAAACCTGAGGGAAAACAGTTCAGGTAAACATAAAGGGCAAACCCGCATCAGCAAACGGGGGAGAGCCAGGCTGCGGGCCCTGTTGTATCGAGCCGTCTTTTACCTGGTTGCGATCAATCCAGAGTTCAAACTGTTGCACCACCACTTCAAGACCCGTGTGGACAACGCCCTGAAGCCGAAGCAGTCACTCATCGCCCTTTGTGGAAAACTGATCCGTATCCTGTTTACCCTTGGCACTCGACAGGTGGAGTATGATCCGATTCGCGCCCTGGGTCCAGCTTATCGGCAGCTTGCGGACCAAGTGACTGTGTAGAAGGCCGTGTTTCACCTCTGTTGAATGAAGGCTGAATCCACAGGTGTGGATTCAGCCACAACCACCAGTGTGGGTAGCCTGAACCGCCTGTCAAGGCGAAAAAACAGCCTTGACAGGCTCACGACGGCTGCCACCAAGGCGAACACTTGGAATGTCGTCCGTCATGAAGAACTCCTTCATCGCTTCATTTGCATTTGACAAACGTACAGCACGGAGAAGCCGGCAGATATTCACTCCATGCGGGCCACGACCCAGTAAGAAAGCTGAGCTGGCCTCCACCCTTTCGATAGGCCGTACGAGGGACTGCTGAGGGCATCGACCCTGTGAGACATGAGAGGGTAAACCACGAAAGTGTTTGGTGGAGATCCGAGGGGCGTACCATAATTTAGGAGACGGTCAGGTACCGTCTACTTTGGTGCACCCTCAAAGAGCCAAAACCGCTCTCATGAACGATTGTGCAGTCTGAGTACGGAATGGTCAAATGCGAAATCGTGCGATTGAGTGAGAAAAACGAAGAAAAACCTACTTTTCTTGAGAGAGGTAAATGAGTGCGTTATTGTTACCGTTATTCCATAATGGCCCAATGCTGACGGGATTGCCAGTCCAGAAGCTGACTGTTACAATGTCCATAAGTCTGGGAAAGGAAAAGGTAAGCGTTAAACGGGGCCGGTGGCTATAGGCTTTCTGAGCACGCCCAATAGACGCCACCCGACTCAAGTGATGGGTCCTGCTCTGGTGGCCGCACTGGGCATATCCTGACGCACGTCGCTAGTCCGAGGCAGCCCTTCTGACGGGGGTCCGACATGTGGTAACCAATCCACGGATATCAGACTGCCGACCGTCGACGATGGACAGGACTCCGGGCCAGGCCCTTCACTGACAAACAAAGAACCACGGGGCCGGGTACTTGACAGCCTCGTTCATATCAGATTTTAACGGAGCGATGGCGGCTCCTTGACATGACCCGGCCATCAAGATATTCTTGATTCTGGTGGCGTATACGTTTACCGACAGGTCGCGAGGGCAGGTTTGACCAGGCCGGGATGGCGGAATCGGCAGACGCAACAGACTTAAAATCTGTTGGGGCATAGCCCCGTGCGGGTTCGAGCCCCGCTCCCGGCACCAGGAAAATCAAGGGGGTTCGGGTTTTTTACCCGGCCCCCTTTGTCATGTCTGAGGCGGATTGCAAATTTATTGCAAATCTACGGTTCCAGAAATACTGTCTTCGGGAGCTTTCGGGGATGTGATAGAATGCAACAACCTGCAAAAAGTGACTGGAAATGCAGAAAAGGCCGGTGTTTGCCTTCACAGGCCGCCTTCCACGGCGGGCTATGGCCTTCAATGGCGGCCTTGGTATTATTGAATCCCTGGAATAAGGCATCTCTGATTGCACTGGCCCAGTCCCGGATTCCCTGGATGAAAGACCGCACCAGATTGACGCCCCATCGATACAGCCGCCCGGGGACCGAAGCGATACAGCCTGTGGGGATCGATTCGTGTTGATGACCTCGTTGCCCTGGACCTGTTCAAGATCCCTCCCTTTGTTTTCGCGAGTGTTTTCGACCCTATTGCTCACCGTGTTTCACGAAGGTGTCAGGCATCAACACGGCGATGACTTCGCCCTTGGCGCAGAGGGTATCGCCCGCATAGACTTCCGCGTCCACTTTCCACTTCGTGGGGCTGATTTCCTGAACCGTACCCACCGCTTTTAACTGGACCCCCTGAGGCGTTGGTCGGATAAATTTTACTTTTAAGGAGCCAGTCACAAAACGTGGCGGTTCCGCTCCGTCACCGACCTCGTGTCCGTTCTTCCGGTGCAGCGCCAGGGAGGCGGATCCGGTTCCGTGGCAATCGATGAGGGAAGCAATGACTCCACCGTACACAAAACCCGGTATTGCAGTGTGCTGCGGTTCCGGGGTAAAGTAGGTGACCGTCTGGTCCCCCTCCCATCCAGTGCGAAAATGATGCCCCTTCTCATTCAGTCTTCCGCAGCCGTAACACCACGAAAAGGTGTCTGGGTACTCGTCTTGGATCGCTTTGACAACGACCGGTTCCATGAATGTCACTCCTTGTCCGATTCAAAGATAAAATGGGCGGCATTTTCGAGACTAAGTCTATTTTACCTGTTAGACGACTTGAGCGATACCACCTGCGGCGCGGCCGGTGAGTTCATAAGACAGGAGTTTTCGCCGGGACGTCGAAAGAGTAATGGAGATCCTTCGATGGACCTGTAAACAGTCATGTTCAGGGAGGTGTGCTGTGTGATCACAGGTGTCAATAATGTCGGGGTCGCGGTTCGGGACCTACAGCGTTCGCTGTCTTTTTATCGGCTTCTCGGCTTCGAAGTTGTAGGGGAGGATGAGACACCCGGGGCGACGATTCGTGCGGGCACGGCGGTGCTGTACCTATTCCAGACGTCCGGGCCGGCGCCGGCGGATCGCCGCCAACCAGATTTAGTCGGTAATCCGACGGGGATCGACCACATTAGTTTTGACGTCTCCGATGTGGATCGTCTGTACGAAGCACTCCGGGGCGAGGTGGATTTTGAAGGGGTGCCCGAAGACCAGCCTTGGGGGTACAGAGCGGTCAGCCTCACCGACCCGGATGGGAATCGACTGTACTTTCTGTCTGCCATCCGAGGTGGTCAATAACTGGGACATCGGTGATGAAGTGAGTTGGACAGCCCTTGCATAAAAATGTCGCCCGCTCCGAAGGCTACGAGGGAAAGCCGAAAGGGGGCGGGAGCATATGTCGAATCGCGGTCCACTGGGTCCACCGGAAGGACGACCGGGGGGCACCGAATCTCAGGAAAACGAATGGGGCCCTGGCACTTGGCGCTTGTTGGAAGATGAAGCCGAAAGTCTTCTTGAGACCCACCGTCAGGTCATGGACAGTTATCGGAGCGGGACCATCGATCATTTGAACGGGTGGGGGGGCAAATCGTCCGGAGAGCAGACGTCGGCGGAGGACGATGACAGGTTCAGCGAACAAAGCTCATAGACTGGAAATTCGGTCTTGACAATAATTTAAGTGCAACTTATAATTCAGCTAGATAGTCTTATGTCGTGTATGTGGGGTTCAACCACTCGTACTGAGAGACGATTATTGGACGATGTGCGAGTTGCGGTTATGCTGTGGTCGATGAGAATACCCCAAAACCAGATGCGCAAGGCATCAGATCCCCGTCCCAAGACGGGGATCTGATGCGAATTGACATCCGGCAGCAGGATGTTTATAATACGGCCCCAGAGGATTACCTTGTCACTCAGGTTCTGAATGGATCAGTGAGCAATGGCGATGACCGAGGAGAGTACCGGCGGGATCGGACCAGAGAGAGGAGCCGCTCCGATATGTGGGCGGGTGGAAGCTCCTTACCGAGGAACGTTTGGGAAAACCCCCTCGTAGCCGCGCGCCCAACCCGCCCTGACGTGGGGTGGCAAGTAAGCGCAGCCGTGGCCGGCGTTAACGGCGAAGGAGGACTTGTGAGGGAAACATGGTCGACCAATGCCGTGGCCCCTTACAAGTTAAAGTAGGGTGGAACCACGAACGAGCGTCTTCGTCCCTGCCAATACGGCGGGATGCGGGCGCTTTTTTGATGTGTGGTTTGAGCACAAACAAGGAGGAAGTTCGGATGAGTGTGCGGGTGACAGATCCTGTGAGGATCCGCTTGAAAGACGGTTCGGTTCGGGAATTCCAAAAGGGGGCCACTCTGGCAGAAGTGGCCGGGACTCTGTCCCGGTCCTTGGGCAAACATGCCGTGGCGGCCAAGTGGAACGGGAAGCTGGTAGACCTTTCGACGCCTGTGCAAGAGGATGGGGAGGTGGAATTCGTCACCCTCGACGATCCCGAGGGCCTGGAAGTGTACCGGCACACCTGTGCCCACGTGATGGCCCAGGCTGTCAGCCGCCTTTTTCCGGGCGCGAAGTTCGCCATTGGACCGGTGATCGAGGATGGATTCTACTATGATTTTGCCGATCATGAATTTACCCCGGAAGATCTCCCCAAGATCGAGCAGGAGATGGAGCGGGTGGTGAAGGAAGATCTGCCCATTCGCAGGGAAGTGCTCGGCCGGGACGAGGCGTTGGAGATGTTCCGGGGCCGGGACGACCGATTCAAGGTGGAGATCATTCGGGACCTGCCCCCGGATGCGGTGATCACGGTGTACCACCAAGGGGAGTTCACCGATCTATGCCGGGGACCGCATCTTCCCTCCACCGGCCGAATCAAAGCGTTTAAACTGTTGTCTTTGGCCGGTGCATACTGGCGAGGGGACAGCAACCGGGAGATGCTCACCCGCATCTACGCCACTGCCTTTCCCACCCAGCGACAGCTTGAAGAGTATCTGCGCCGGGTGGAGGAAGCCCGGAAGCGCGACCACCGACGGGTGGGACGGGACTTGGAATTGTTCTTTTTCGCAGACGAGGCTCCGGGGATGCCTTTTCTTCTCCCCAAGGGCATGGTGATCCGCAATGAACTGGAACGGTTCATGCGGGAGTTTCTGAATGAATACGACTATGAAGAGGTCAAGACGCCGATCTTGATGGACCGGGTGCTCTGGGAGCGTTCCGGCCACTGGGATCACTACAAAGAAAACATGTATTTCACCGAAGTGGATGAACGGGAATTCGCCTTAAAACCCATGAATTGTCCCGGTCACGCCCTCACCTTTAAACACCGGGTCCGATCTTATCGGGATCTGCCCATCCGGATGGCGGAGTTCGGGTTGCTGCACCGCCATGAATTGTCCGGTGCCCTGCACGGGCTGCTTCGAGTCCGGGAGTTCACCCAGGACGACGCCCACTTGTTCGTCCGCCCGGATCAGATCCAAGACGAAGTGTTCGCCTGCATGGACTTGATCGATCGCGTGTACGCCGCGTTCGGCTTTCCCTACCGGGTGGAGTTGTCGACCCGGCCCGAGAATTCTACCGGCTCTGATGAACTGTGGGAGGCGGCCACCGAGGGACTGCGCAAGGCCCTGGAGAGCCGAGGCCTGGAGTATCAAATCAATGAAGGAGATGGCGCCTTTTACGGGCCGAAGATCGATTTTCACGTGAAGGACAGCCTTGGGCGTTCTCACCAATGCGGCACCATCCAGTTGGATTTTCAAATGCCCGAGAAATTTGATCTCACCTACGTCGGCGAGGACAATGAACGCCACCGGCCGGTGATGATTCACCGGGCTGTACTGGGGTCCTTCGAACGGTTTTTCGGGCTTCTCATCGAGCATTACAACGGTGCGTTTCCCGTGTGGCTGGCACCGGTGCAAGCTCGGGTCCTGACCATTGGCGCCGGACATCTGCCCTACGCCAAGGAGGTGCAGAGCCGGGCAAGGGCCATGGGGCTGCGAGTTGAAGTAGATGGGCGGGCGGAGAAAATCGGCTACAAAGTCCGGGAGGCCCAGGTGCAGAAAATCCCGTACATGCTGGTCATCGGGGATCAGGAGGCTCAGACGGGTGAAGTATCGGTTCGCAAACGGGGACAGGGTGATCTCGGCCGGAGATCCGCCGAGGAAGTCCTCGTCGCGATCGCCGAAGAAGCCCGGACCCGAACCCCTTGACCGGTGAGCCCGGCTGTGGTAGGATGGTCATCGTCAGAAGAATAGGGAACTCCAAGTAGAAGCTGTCCGCTTCTCACCCGTCGGCGTCGAAGCTGGCTGTTGCCGGGTTTTAAAGGTGCCAGTCACACCTGCGAGTGACTTTATCATGCATAATCGGCGCGGACAGAGTTCCGCGCTTTTTTATGGCCGCCCATTCTCGGGCGGAAGGATCATCACTGGAGGTGACAGATGATTAGCAAGGAAGATCTGCAAGTGAACGAACAGATTCGGGCCCGGGAAGTGCGGTTGATCGATGTGGACGGCGAGCAGTTGGGCATCGTTTCGCTGCGGGATGCCCTGCGCATCGCAGCCGAAAAAAACCTGGATCTGGTCAACGTTGCGCCCACGGCCAAGCCGCCGGTTTGTCGAATCATGGATTATGGTAAGTATAAATACGAACAGTCCAAACGCGACAAAGAAGCGCGGCGCAACCAAAAGATCGTGAGTCTCAAAGAAGTGCGGCTCACTCCCAACATTGAAGACCACGATTTTCAAACCAAACTTCGGGCGGTGGTCCGTTTTCTGGAGCAGGGGGACAAGGTGAAAGCCACGGTTCGGTTCCGGGGCCGGGAGATCACCCACACCCGCATTGGTCAGGGGATCCTCGAGCGCATGGCGAAAGAAGTGGAGAACCTGTGCGTGGTGGAGCGGCCTCCGAAGTTAGAGGGGCGGAACATGATCATGATTCTTGCCCCCAAGCAGTCGAACCACTGATCACGGAATGGAGGAGCAGGCATGCCGAAGATGAAAACCCAACGGGCCGCCGCAAAGCGGTTCCGGAAAACGGGATCCGGGAAACTGAAGCGGTTTCATGCGTACCACAGCCATTTGTTTACAGGGAAGACGCCGAAGAGGAAGCGTAAACTTCGTAAAGCCGCTTTGGTTTCCAAGGGGGATTTTAAGAGGGTCCGGCAATTGGTGACCTATTTAAAATAAACGAAGCCGAAGCGGGAAGAGACAGGGCCAAAAACAGGGGGGTTGAGTCATGGCACGAGTTAAAGGAGGGCCGGTCACCCGGCGCCGCAGAAAAAAGGTGATTAAACTCGCCCGGGGGTATTTTGGGGCGAAACACCGCTTGTACAAGATGGCGAATCAGCAGGTGATGAAATCGCTGATGTACGCCTACCGAGATCGGCGGCAGCGCAAGCGGGATTTTCGCAAACTGTGGATCAGCCGGATCAATGCGGCGGCTCGGTTGAACGGCCTTTCTTACAGTCGCTTGATGCATGGATTGAAAATGGCAGGGGTGGAAGTCAACCGAAAGATGTTGGCGGATTTGGCCGTCAACGACGACAAAGCTTTTGCGGAATTGGCAAACCTGGCCAAAACCAAATTAAATGCTTGATTTGGGAAAGACCTACCTGGTAGGTCTTTCCTTATACGAGAGCAAATAGTTTTCCCCATGTAGAGTGATGATACATACTATCGGCGGACGAGCAGTCGGTACCTGGAGGCGAGGGGACCAGGGATTATACGGAATCAGATGGGTGGGTGACAGGGTTGTCGAGCCGGCCTTCAGTATGGACCCCGGCCCGGGTATTGGTGTTGGGATTTGCTGCTGTGATCTTCGTCGGGGGGGTCCTTCTCAGCTTGCCCGTCTCTTCCCAAAGCGGGCGGGGGCTGGACTTTTTGGATGCGCTGTTCACAGCGACGTCCGCGGTGTGCGTCACCGGGCTGGTGGTGGTCGATACCGGAACGTACTTCAGCCATTTTGGACAAGTGGTTATTCTTCTGCTCATTCAGATCGGCGGTTTGGGATTTATGACTGTGGCGACTTTCCTGCTCATCATGTCCCGGCACCGAATCGGTCTCAAAGAACGGCTGGTCATTCAGGAATCGCTCAATGTGGCCACCCTTTCGGGACTGGTCAAATTTAGTCGCAATGTGGTGCTGATGACGTTGACCGTGGAGGGAATCGGCGCCCTCATCCTCGCTGTGCGTTGGAGTTTCGATATGCTCTGGTGGCGGGCCCTGTATTTCGGGCTTTTTCATGGCGTGTCCGCTTTCTGTAACGCCGGGTTCGATTTGTTCGGTGATTTTCGCAGTTTGTCGGGTTATGCTGAGGATCCCGTCGTGAATCTGACCATCATGGCCTTGATCACCCTCGGAGGTCTGGGCTTCACGGTGATCGTGGACCTTATGAAGCGTCGCCGGAGTCGGCGGCTGAGTCTTCATACGAAGCTTGTGGTGATCACATCACTGGGGCTGCTGCTGGTGGGTGCGGCGGCTTTTTTGGCTTTAGAATGGGATCGGCCTCAGACTTTTGGGCCCTTGGATTGGAGGGGAAAGATCCTTTCGGCGTTATTCCTCAGCGTCACCAGCCGTACGGCGGGGTATACCACGGTAGATATCAGCCAGTTGTCCACTCCGTCTTTATTCTTGGATATTGTGTTGATGTTCATCGGCGCTTCGCCCGGTTCGACCGGCGGGGGGATCAAGACGGTGACTTTTGCTGCCATTGTCCTGTTTACCTGGTCCGTCATCACCGACAAGGAGAACGTGGTGTTGTACGGACGAACGATTTCCACAAAAACGATCTACAAGTCGTTGTCGATTGCAATTATGTCGATCATGTTGATCGCCACCTGGACCTTTATCTTGACGTTAATGGAGCCGGTTAATTTTATCCGTTTACTCTATGAGACGACATCGGCTTTCGGTACGGTGGGACTCTCCACGAATCTGACCCCCGAATTATCCCCTCCGGGTCGGTTTATGATCTTATTGATGATGTATATTGGCCGGGTGGGGCCTCTGACCTTGGGGTTGGCCTTGGCGCAGCGGGGGCGGAAAAAGGCCATCCTGCGGTACCCGGAAGAGAATTTGTTCGTGGGATAGGAGGTGGCTTTATTGAAACAATTCGTCGTCATTGGACTGGGCCGGTTTGGTTCCAGCGTGGCCAAGACGCTGTATCAGACGGGACATGAAGTGCTGGCGATCGACGGAGACCGGGAAGTGATCGAAGATATTATGGATTCGGTGACCCACGCGGTTCAGGCGGACGCGACGGACGAACAGGCGCTCCGGGCTTTGGGCCTGCGGAATTTTGACGTGGCGGTGGTCGGGATCGGTGGGGATATCCAGGCCAGTATTCTCTGTACCTTAATTGTCCGGGAATTGGGGGTGCCTTTTATCGTCGCGAAAGCCCAGACCGAACTGCACGGGAAAGTTCTGTCCCGGATCGGTGCGGATCGGGTGGTGCATCCGGAACGGGACATGGGATTACGTGTCGCGCACAATCTCGTTTCGCCCAACATTCTTGATTACATCGAGCTTTCGCCCGATTACAGCATTGCTGAAGTGGCGGCTGGCAAAGGAATGGTGGGGAAAACGCTGCGCCAACTCGACATCAGGGCCAAGTACGGATGCAACGTCATGGCCATTAAACGGGGAGAGAATATCAATATCTCGCCTCTTGCCGACGATCGGTTGAGGGAACAGGATATCCTCGTGGTGATCGGGAGTAATGAAGACCTTCGCCGACTGGAGGAGGAAGCATAGGGGGTGAAGGGGTGGGGGAGGAAGAGATCCGCTCCTTGCAGAACGCCCGGGTGAAAGAGTGGGCGGCCCTTCGGCGCGGCAAGGAGCGCCGGCGCCGGGGAACTTTTTTGGCCGAGGGCCCACATCTGGTTGGCGAAGCCTTGCACTCCGGGTTGGGGATTGAGGTCGTGTTGTTCGACCCTCGGGATCAGACCCCGGAGGTGGCTTCCTTAGTGGAGGAGGCCCGGGGGAAGGGATGTCCGGTACAGCCGGTAGACCGCCGGGTCTTGGAGCGAGTGTGTGAGGTGATCACACCCCAGGGGATTGCGGCGGTGGTGCGAATCCCCGAACGGCCGATGCCGGGTTTTGCGGTGGAAGCGCCCGAGGAAGACCCGGTCTTGATGGTGGCTTTAGATGGCATTCAGGATCCGGGCAACGTGGGGGCGGTGCTGCGGGTGGCTCGGGCCGTGGGAGTTACCGGAGTTTTGTGTGGGGAGGATACGGCAGATCCTTTTTCGCCCAAGGCAGTGCGGAGTTCTATGGGGGCAGCGTTTACAGTACCGATTCGGCAGGGCCGATTGGTGAACATGATTGGCGAATGGCATGCTAAAGGTGTCGAGCCGGTGGAGACGGCCGTGGGCGAGGGCGTCCGCTATGACCGATGGAACTGGAACATCCCCGTGATGATCGTGCTGGGGAACGAGGGACGGGGGATCAGTCCAGAGGTTCGCCATCTGTGTCGCGGGAAGGTCCACATCCCCATGCCCGGGGGAGGTGAGTCGTTGAATGTGGCGGTGGCAGCTGCCTTGCTATTATATGAGGCGCGGCGCCATCGAGGAGCGCTGTGAGTTTGCGGTATAGAAAGAAACCGGATCCGCCATCCTAGGGGAGAGGGAGGGATCCGGATGCGGGCACTGATGATCGGATTCTGGCGGGTGGTGGCCGCTTTTGTGAGCCTGGGGTTTATCCATTTTTTCTTTCCATTATATGGATCGTTTCAACTGGTTCACCTCGTGGCCGGAACGGTGATGTTGGCGGGGGTGGGATACTGGACAGATCGATTTGTGATCCCCAGGTGGAACGGGTTTGTCGCCGCCGTGGTGGATTTTGTTTTGGCGTGGGCGACGGTGTATCTCGTGTATGCGATTTTCCCCGGGGCGGCGATTACCGTCACCTTTGCACTGCTTGTTGCGTGGCTGTACGCCTTCGTCGAGCTGCTGGTTCACTACTGGGTCTATCGGCGGGAGGATTGGGAGGGCCCGGATCGGGCCGAGGCGAAACAGCCCGGTCCCTGATTGGGCATCCATTGCGATTGTCCCTTTCTTTCACAGCTGGAATTTCGTATAATGAAGGCGTTGAGTGGTCGGAACTGACGCGGGAATCATGATTCCGCGGGACCTTCGTTTGTCTGCGAAGGTTTTTTTGTTGTAAAAGGGAGGCCGGGTTGTGGAAGAAACCTTACGCGAGTTGGAAAGGCGCGCGTTACAGGAATTGGAGCAGTGCGAGGATTCGAACCAACTAGAGGCGTGGAGGCTGCGTTTTCTCGGGAAAAAAGGACAATTGACCGCTGTTTTGCGCGGTATGGCCAAGCTGTCCGAGGATGAGCGGCCCCGGATCGGTCGATTGGCCAATGAAATCCGGGACGCTTTGGAAGAGGCCCGGGCTTCCCGGCAAGACGCGTTGAAGGAAGAGGAACGGCGGCGGAGGCTGGAGAGCGAGCGATTGGACGTTACCGTTCCCGGATGGCGCTTTACCGTGGGCGGCCTGCACCCGTTGACCCGGATTATTGAGGAGATTGAAGAGATTTTTCTCGGTATGGGGTTTGAAATTCATGAAGGACCGGAGGTCGAGCTGGACTACTATAATTTTGAAGCTCTCAACATTCCGAAAGATCACCCGGCCAGGGATATGCAGGACACCTTTTACATTACCGAAGAGATTCTGATGCGAACCCATACCTCGCCGATGCAGGCCCGGACGTTGGAAAAGACCTGTCCTTCCGTTCCGGTCAAAATCATTGTGCCCGGCCGAGTGTACCGAAGGGATGAGGACGATGCCACCCATTCCCACTCCTTTGTTCAAGTCGAAGGGCTGATGGTAGACCGGGGGGTCCGCATGAGCGATCTCAAGGGCGTCCTCACCGTTTTTGCCCGGGGGATGTTCGGAGAAGATCGGCAGATTCGCCTGCGCCCGAGTTATTTTCCGTTCACTGAACCCAGCGCAGAAGTGGACGTTTCTTGCCCGCTGTGCGACGGGGCGGGTTGCCGGGTCTGTAAGGGGAGCGGGTGGATAGAGATTCTGGGAGCGGGAATGGTCCATCCGTATGTGCTCGAGAAAGCGGGGTACGATCCCGATGAGGTGTCAGGTTTTGCCTTCGGTTTAGGGGTGGAACGGACCGCCATGCTGAAATATGGGATTGATGACATCCGCCATTTTTATATGAACGACTTGCACTTTTTGCGGCAATTCCGCCGGGGATTGTGAGGAGGTCTGGCAGTGAAGGTATCGTATCGGTGGTTACAGGAATGGATCGATCTCGACGATCTCAGTCCGGAGGAAGTGGCGGAACTCCTTACCCGGCACGGCGTTGCGGTAGAAACGGTGCGGCAGCTCAATCCCGGTCTTTCGCAGGTGGTGGTGGGGGAGGTGCTTGAGGTTCGGCCCCACCCGGAGGGTGGCCGGTTGCGGGTTTGTCGGGTGGATGTCGGACGGGGAGATCCCTTGCAGATCGTCTGCGGAGCGCCCAACGCGGCTCCGGGCCTGCGGGTGCCTACCGCTTTGGTGGGGGCCACGCTCCCGGAGACTACGATCGGGGAAGCGGTGTTTCGGGGTGTGGCTTCCCAGGGAATGCTGTGTTCCGCGAAGGAGATCGGCATGGAAGCGCGCCTCTTGCCAAAGGATCAGACAGAGGGCCTGTACGTACTCCCGCCCGATAGCCCGATAGGGAAGGACATCGTGGATGTGCTCGGGTGGGACGATGCGGTTTTGGAACTGGATCTCACCCCCAATCGGTCCGACTGTCTATCGATGGTCGGCGTGGCCCATGAGTTGTCCGCGATTCTCGATCGCCCGCTCAAGTTCCCGGACTGGACGGAGGGCGGTGTGGCAGAGGGGCCGTCTCCGGTTCGGATCACGCTGGAGACCCCCCTGTGCCGGCGATATATGGGCCAAGTGATTGAGGGAGCTCGGCAGGCGTCCTCCCCGCTGTGGATGCAGATGCGTCTCTTGGCGGCAGGCATTCGCCCGATTGATGCCATTGTCGACGCGACGAACTATGTGATGTTGGAACTCGGCCAGCCTCTGCACGCCTTTGATTTTGACCAGGTTCAGGGTGGGCATATTCGGGTGCGCGCCGGGCAGCCCGGAGAGCGGCTCAGGACATTGGATGGCGTGGAACGCACGTTGGATTCCTCGATGATCGTTATTGCCGATGAGGCGCGGGCCATCGGTCTGGCCGGGGTGATGGGCGGCGAGAATTCCGAGATCACCGCCTCGACTACTCGAATCGTATTGGAATCCGCGTGGTTTGATCCAGTGAGTGTACGGAGAACGGCTCGGCACCTCGGCCTCAGGTCCGAAGCAGGACTCCGTTTTGAAAAGGGCGTGAATCCCGAAGTGCTCCCCTTGGCCTTGGCGCGGGCTTCCCGTTTCATTACAGCACACGCCGGCGGTCGGCTGGTGGGCGCTCCCGTGGACAAAGGGGATTTACACGAGGATCGGAAGAAGATTGCTCTTCGCCCGGATAAGGTCAATGAATGGTTGGGTGTGAAGGTAGAGCCGGGGGAGATGAAGCGGATTTTTGAACGCCTCGGCTTTTCCGTGGATCGGCTGGACATGAGGACCTGGCAGGTGGAGGTGCCTTCGCGGCGGCGTGACATTTCCCGGGAAATCGATTTGGCGGAAGAGGTGGCCCGGTTGCACGGGTACGATAACATCCCGGCGACGATGCCCGAGGGTCGGGTCACAGCCGCCGGCCGCACGTTATCGCAGCGGGTCCGGGGGACCATCCGCCGCTTCTTGACCGATCTTGGGTTTTTCGAGGTCTGGACTTACACTTTGCAAAATCCGTCGGTCATAGGTCGGTTGAATGAGGGACGATCCCAGGAGTACCTGGCGGTTTTACACCCGATGTCCGAGGAACGAGCCGCCCTGCGCACGGCGCTGTTGCCGGGATTGTTGGATGCGGCGGCCTACAATGTGCGACGTGATCAGCGGGAGATTGCAATCTACGAGATCGGACGGGTTTTTCACCCCCGGGGCTTACCCCTCGCCGACCTTCCCGATGAGCGAGAGCAAGTGGGGGCGCTCATCCTTGGCCGTTTCGGTCCGCACGGGATCGGCTGGGAAGGACGGCCGGCGGATTTTTACGCGGCCAAGGGGGTCGCAGCTGCCGTGCTGGAGCGGCTTGGCGTTCAGGCGGACTTTGTCCCCGGGGTTCGCGAAGGTCTTCATCCCGGGCGCGCGGCGCAGATCCAGGTTAACGGACGGAAGATCGGGTGGGTCGGGGCACTTCACCCGGAGGTGGAGGAACGGTGGGAAATACCAAAGGCTTATTATATCGAACTGGATATGCAGGACATCGTCAAGAGCTTACCTGGAGCAACCACCTATCGTCCGTTGCCTCGCTATCCCGGAATTTCACGGGACTTGGCACTTCTTGTCCCCCGGGAACGGGCCGCCCGGGAGGTGGAGGCCGGGATTCGGGAAAGCGGGGGCCCATGGTTGGAGAATGTGGAGCTGTTTGACGTTTATGAAGGGGCTCAGGTCCCTCCAGGGTTTAAAAGCTTGGCATTTCGTCTGTCCTACCGCGCCGAAGAACGGACGCTGACAGACGAAGAAGTGAACGATGCCCTCCGGCGGCTGATCGATACCCTGAGGGAGCGGGGCGTTCAGTTGCGGTCGGAGTGACGGGAGGGGGTGCTCCCGATGAGCACAGGGCAGGGGCAGAAGGAACCCGAATCCAATCGCGTTCGCGTGGATATTTACGGCCAGGATTATGCGCTGAAGGGACAGGCATCGGTGGAGTATCTCAGGCGGGTCGCGCGGTTGGTGGACGAGCAGATGAAGGAAATCGGCGAACAAAATCCGCGCCTTGATTACAGCCGGATCGCTGTGTTGGCGGCGGTCAATATTGCGGACCGGTATCTACGGCTATGCGATGAATATGAGGACCTTCTAAGAAGTCTGGAGCGGGAGAGCGAGCCCCGCATCCGGGAAGAATCCTAAGAGAAAAGCCCAGGAGTTCCCTGGGCTTTTCACGAAGGGCGTCCGGCCCGGACCGTGAGTTATGTTCGGTTTTCTCGGCGACTGAACTGGGTCGGGACAAACAAGTCAATAATCCCGATGACCAGGGATGCCAATAAAGCGCCGAGGATGGTGACGCGCATGCCGGGCACAAAAAGTTGGGCCAGGTAGATCACGACGGCTCCGGACAGAAAGCCGACGATTCCTCGGCCATAGGGCGTCATTCGTTCCCCGAACAACATTTCGACGACCCAGCCCAATGCGGCGATGACCAGAGCGGCCACGAGCGCACTCCAGAAGGTGAGTCGTCCGAATCCGGGGACGAGATAGCCCACCACCATGAGGACCAGTGCGGACACCACAAAACGAACCACTGCGCCGATGATGTTCACCCGTTCTGCCTCCTTTCGTGGGCGGTGCGGGCCCTGCGCCGATAGTATTCCCTGCGTGAGGTGAATCATGAGAGAACCGGTCGAATTCGGTGAACGAAGGGAGTTGTTGCCGTGGAACCGCGGACCTTACGGGTTCTCGAATTTGAAAAGATTTGCCAGATCCTGGCAGACCACGCGCAAACGGACATGGGTAAGACCCTGGCTCTTGAATTGCTTCCTTCCTCCGACGAAGAGGAGGTTAGGTCTTGGTGCAGAGAAACGGACGAGGCTCAAGCTTGGGATCGGTTGGCTGGGGGAGTCTCTTTACAGGGTGCCACTGATGTCACCGAATCGGTACGCCGGGCTGCCCGCGGGGGAGTGCTGAGCCCCGAACAACTTTATGCGACAGCGGAACTGATGCGAGTTGGACGGCGGGTGCAGCGTTCTTTGGAACAGGTGCAATCCAAGGCCCGGACCCCTCAGTTGCAGGCCCTGGCCTCCGGGATTCCCGAGTTGCCCGCGTTGGAGAAGGCGATCCGGGAAAGCGTTGGGGAGGACGGCGCGATTCTCGATGGCGCCAGTTCGGAGCTGGCGGCTCTGCGCCGCCGGAAGAGGGCTCTCGCCGATCGAATTCGCGGGGCTCTGGATGAGTTGATTCGCAATCCGAACACACAGAAGTATCTCCAGGAACCTCTGGTTACCGTCCGTGATGGAAGATACTGTGTGCCTGTCCGGGTGGAGTTTAAAAACTCCTTTCGGGGGATTGTTCACGATCAATCGGCGAGCGGCCAGACCTGGTTCATCGAGCCCGCCGCCATTGTGCCGCTCGGCAACGAGTTGCGGGGGCTGGAAGCTCAAGAGGAACGGGAAATCGAGCGTATTCTGGTCCGGTTGAGCGCCTTGGTGGGGCAAGAGGAGTCTGGACTGTCCAAGGCGGTAGAATGTTTAGGCCGCCTCGATTTTGCGCTGGCGAAATCCCGCTTAGCCCAGCAGATGGACGCCGTGTCCCCGCACTTTGTGGGCGGAGGAAAATTGCGGTTGCGGCGGTGTCGGCATCCGCTGATTCCGAAGGAACGAGTGGTGCCCGTGGATGTCCTGATCGGCGACGAGTATCACGCCCTGATCATTACCGGGCCCAATACCGGCGGGAAAACGGTGGTGCTCAAAACGGCGGGACTGTTGACGTGCATGGCTCAGGCGGGGTTATTCATCCCGGCTGCAGAGGGAAGCGAGCTCTCGGTTTTTGAACGGATTTTTGCCGACATTGGCGACGAGCAGAGCATTGAACAAAGCTTGTCAACCTTCTCCGGGCATATGAAGCACATCATTGAGATTTTGGACCAGGTCAACGAGCGGAGTCTCGTTTTGCTCGATGAGATCGGCGCCGGGACTGACCCGGCTGAAGGGGCCGCCTTGGCCGAGGCGATTTTGCAGTTCTTCGTGGATCGCGGGATTCGGACCATTGCCACGACTCATTACGGCGATCTAAAAGCTTTTGCCTACACGACGCCAGGGGTGATGAATGCCAGTGTCGAGTTTGATCCCGAGACTCTGCGCCCGACTTATCGCCTCTTGATCGGCGTGCCCGGGCGGTCCAATGCTCTGGCGGTGGCGGCACGCCTGGGATTGGGGCAAGAAATCCTCGACCGCGCGCGACACCGGCTCGGCGCTGATGATGTGAGGGTGGAGGACATGATTCGGCAGTTGGAGACGGCCCGGAACCAGGCGAGGGAAGAGGCGGACCGGGCGCGCCTGGATCGGGAAGAGGCGTCCCGGCTTCGACAGCAGTGGGAGTCGGAGGTTCGCCGTTGGGAGGCGGAAGCGGATCAGCGGACTGCCCAGGCGGAGGAGCGCGCCCGGCGGATTGTGCTTCAGGCGGAACGGGAGGTCAAAGATGTCCTGGAAGAGTTGCGCCGGCTGAGCCGCGAAGATCGATCCTCCCTTAAAGAGCACCAGTTTACCGAGCTGCGCCAGCGACTGGACCGCGTAAAGCCGGCCTTCCGCTATGGGCGCAGGGTTCCCTCGTCCACCGGGGAAGACTTCGGTACTCCGGGACCGGGAGACGCCGTGGAGGTGGTGTCTTTCGGACAAAAAGGCACGGTGCTGGAGATCCAGGGGAAGGAAGCTTTGGTGCAGATCGGGGCCCTGAAGACCCGGGTGCCGGTGGCCGCGCTGCGAAAACAGAAAGCGCCTGCCCCGGCGGCACCGGTGTCTGTGGCGGTGCGCCGGGGGGCGGACGGCGTGGGCATGGAACTGGACCTGCGGGGGAAGACCGTCGAAGAAGCCATACCCGAGATTGACCAGTACCTGGACCGGGCGGTGCTCGCCGGACTGGCCACCGTTCACCTGATCCACGGAAAGGGCACCGGGGCCCTGCGCAGTGGGGTTCAAACTTATCTTCGAAGCCACCCCCACGTGCGCTCTTTCCGAAACGGTGGGCCTGGGGAGGGCGGGCTCGGGGTGACGGTGGTCGAGCTGAAATAACGGTGGCATTTGAGCCGTATCACTCGTTTCCGGCTCCCGGTGTCGTCCTTGGTGGGTGGCCTGGTGGACCGCCATTTTGTTCCTGTTGGCCGTTGCCGTTCCCCGAGCTGGCACCGGGTGGGGATTGACCCTGCGAGGGGGTTGGCTGCGGCGTGTCGCCTCCCCCCAGAGGCAGCACTTCGCTGCCCCGGGGGTCTGGTGTTGAAGGTACCTCCAGTCCCGCATCTGTCGGAGCGGGCCCCGGGGGATGGGCCTTGCGTTGGATAAAGATCCCCCACCGGATCTCATCGGGCGGAGTGGCCGTGGTTGCCCGGTATTTTTTGCCGTCCATCACCGTGTAAGCTGCCCGAACGTGCACATCGCAGGCCGTTTTGGGCTCGGTTCCCTTCACGAACAACTCGCTCACCACGGTGCCCGCTGCCCGGCAAAGGGCGGTGGGGAGTTCTCCAGACTTGTTGCACACACTCACCCGGACCACACCCGACGGGGCGGAAGGGAAGCTGGCCGTGTGCAGCCACGGCCCGCCCCGGGCACGCTGAAGGATGTCTGCGAACACCTGAACGGCTCTGGGCCTTTCATCCCGCGGCGAGACACCGGGTACGGGATGTAACGGAAACGGGTAATTGTATCCCACCCAGACCCCGATGGTCACATCCGGGGTAAAACCGATGAACCACGAGTCGCGGTCGTCGTCTGTCGTGCCTGTCTTGCCGGCGATGGCCATGGAAGGAAAGCGCCGCCCCACCGCGGATCCGGTGCCCCGGCGTACCACGTCCCGAAGCATATCGGTGAGGATGTAGCTGGCTGCCGGCGAAAAAACCTGGGTCGTCTGATTCGCGTGCTGGTACACCGTACGCCCATCCCGATCGACAATCTTGGTGATCAAGTGAACCGGGTGTACAGACCCTTGGTTGGGAAAGACGGTAAAGGCGTTGGTGGCTTCTTCCACCGTCAATCCCCTGGACAACCCCCCGATGCCGGCACTGATCACGGCGTCGTCGGGCGTGAGGGTGGTGATCCCAAGCTTTTTGAGGTACTCCATCCCAACCCCCGGCCCGAGGCGGCTAAACACTTGCAGAGCGGGGATATTGTACGATTGCACCAAAGCCTCCCGAACCGTCATCATCCCGTGGAAACGGTTATCAAAATTGTTTGGGCGGTAGCCGGGCCAGGAGGTTGGTACATCGTCAACGCCGCTGCCGGAACCAATCAATCCCCGGTCTACCGCCGGGCCATACACGCCAATCGGTTTCATGGTGGATCCCGGTTGTCGTGGGAGCCGGGCATGATCGATTTGATCCAGGTTATAATCCCGACCGCCGCATACAGCCAGGATACTCCCGTCCGAATTGTTGACGACCGCCGCCCCGACCTGCTCCATGGCATTTTTGATCGGGGTCGGTCTGCCGTTCAATAACACGGAATAACCGATATCGGGTCGGTAGGATTGCCCGGACACCGCCTCGTTTACTCGATCTTGCAAATCTCGGTCGATGGTGGTTTCGATTCGGAAGCCGCCGGTGGCCAGAAGTTCCTTGGCTTTATCCACGTCCGGGGCGAGGCCGCGTTGTACCAGCAGGGAAGCAGCGTCGTCCTGGACCTCATCCAGGATATACGGATATTTGGCCGCCGAGTGTTGGGATACCGGCCGCAACGCCTTCTGGATGTCGAAGGCTAGGGCTTGGCGGTACTGTTCCTCGCTGATATAATGCTGTTCCAACATTCGACTCAGGACGAGAGTCTGCCGTTCCTTGGCGGCCGAAAAGTGGCTGTAGGGGGAGAACAGGGAAGGATTGTTGGGCAACGCGGCGAGCATGGCCGCCTCGGCCAGATTCAAATCCTTGGCGTTTACGCCGAAAAAGGTATGTGCCGCTTGTTCGGCCCCGTAGACGTTCATCGTCCCAACCTGGCCAAAGTAGGCCCAATTCAAATAGGTGGTGAGAATCTCGTCCTTGCTCAACTTGCGTTCCAATTCGATCGCGAGTAGCGCTTCTTGAATCTTGCGGGTGAGGGTACGGGCTTGGTCGGGGAAAAACACGAGTTTCACAGTCTGTTGGGTGAGTGTGCTCGCCCCGCTGACAATCTGTTGGCCGCGGATGTTCTGCCAAAGAGCTCGAAAGATTGCTTGAATATCCACTCCGGGATGATGATAAAAGTCCTTGTCTTCTACGGCGATCACGCCATGGACCAGGTCAGGCGAGACCTCGGCCAAGGATGAGATCGGCTCCCGGGACCCGTCGGTCATGAGTAACCCTAACGGGCGACCTTCACGGTCCACCACTGTTGTGATTTGAGATAATTGAGACAATCGAGCCAAATCCAAGGGCGGGGCGGCCCGGGTGACCCGAATGGCGTACGTCACACCGCTTGCAAGAATGATCACCAAGGCGGCGCCCGCTAAAATAGCTGCCCATAATAGCCATCTGCGTCGTTTAGGTTGTTCGGGAATTTGTACCTTTTCTTCCACGCGATTTCCTCCTCGTCCGATGCATTTATTATAACAAAACCAAGGTGCGTTCTTGTGATTTTGTTTCGTTGACACTGGATATTGAGCTGCGGTACAGTGCGGAGGAGAAGGAGGATGGACGATTGATGGAAGCGTTCGACTTGTCCGCGGAACAGGAGGCGGAAGTGGGGAGACAACTCGCTGTCATTCGCAGGGGTGCCGCGGAGATTGTACCCGAAGAGGAACTGGTGGAAAAGGTGCGCCGGTCGGTGTCCAGCGGAAAGCCGCTGCGGGTCAAATTGGGGCTGGATCCCACCGCCCCGGATATTCATTTGGGGCACACGGTGGTGCTGCAAAAACTGCGCCAGTTCCAGGATCTCGGACACGAAGTGTATTTAGTGATCGGGGATTTCACCGGGCGCATCGGAGATCCTACGGACAAATCGGAGACGCGTCGCCAGCTGACTGAGGAACAGGTGCGTGCCAACGCGAAAACGTACGAGGAACAACTATTCAAAGTGCTCGATCCCGGCCGTACCCACGTCGTGTTCAACTCGACCTGGCTGGCGCCCCTCACTTTCGCCGAGGTGATTCGGCTGGCGGCTTCTACGACAGTGGCGCGGATGCTGGAGAGGGAGGATTTTCACAAGCGATTTTATGGGAATTTGCCGATCAGCCTGCACGAGTTTTTCTATCCGCTCATGCAGGGATACGATTCCGTCGCCCTGCGGGCGGACGTGGAGCTTGGGGGAACGGATCAGAAATTCAACCTGTTGATGGGTCGGACACTTCAGAAGGAGTTTGGGCAGTCCCAACAGGCGGCGGTGATGGTGCCTCTGCTCGAAGGGCTTGACGGCGAGAAAAAGATGAGCAAAAGCCTCGGCAATTACATCGGCCTGGATGATCCGCCCCGGGACATGTACGGGAAAGCCATGTCGATCCCGGATTCATTGACGGTGAAATATTTTGAGCTCGCGACGGATCTCTCCAATGACGAGTTGGATCGGTTAAAAGGAGATTTGACAGAAGGACGCCTGCACCCGAGGGATGCCAAAATGCGCTTGGCCAAAACTTTGGTCCGCATGTACCACGGTCCGAATGCCGCCGAAGATGCAGAACACCATTTTCGCACCATTTTTCAAGAGCGACAACTGCCCTCAGACATTGAAGAGCGGCAAATTCCCCCAGGGCCTGTCTGGATCGTTCGCCTTCTGGTGGAGAACGGTCTGGCCGGATCTAACGGAGAGGCGCGGCGGTTGATCGAACAAGGCGGGGTGCGGGTAGACGATGAACGGATCGACAGCCCGGATCGGGAGATCGAGCCGCGGGAGGGCATGGTGGTCCAGGTCGGCAAGCGCCGGTTTCTGCGTTTTCGTATCCGGTGTTGATCCGACGGGAGGATGTGGCATGCAAGCTCTTCGAGCCCGGGAGCCATGCTAGGAGTGGTCCACGTGATCAAAAAGGGAGGGAGAGCCAATGCCACTTCCGTTACCGGTGGACCCCCTGCGTCACCTGGAGTCTTTCAGGCGGGACGTCGGACGTCTACTGGACCCCGAGGTCTGGCGCACCGGTGGGGTCTCAGGGGCGCTTCCCCGGGTTGACGTGCACGAAACCGAGAATCAGGTGGTGGTTTCCTGCGATATTCCCGGTCTGCGAAAAGCGGACGACGTTGAAATCGACGTCGACGACGATCGGGTCCATTTGAGCGGGGTTATTGAAAGAGACGAGGAACGCCGGGAGCAAGATTTTCTCCAAAGAGAACGGTTTTATGGCCGTTTCTCCCGGACCGTGGCTCTGCCGGTGGAAGTCAAGCCAGAATCGGCCCGGGCGTCGTACCGCAATGGCGTTCTCGAGATCCGGATGGATAAGGCGCGGCCGTCCCGGGGGCGCCGGGTGAACATTGAGTTTCACTGACGGTCATGTCGGTCATGTGGGATGGGCCGATACAAAAGGGGAGGGCGCGCGCCCTCTTTTTTTGTGCCGCGATGCGGTCATAAGTCGAGGGTCAAGCCATACTCTTTCAGCCAGGCTTTGGCGTCGGCGTACGTGGGCAGCGCCGATTCCACAAGTTCCCAAAAGCGGGGCGAGTGATCGAAATGGCGCAGATGAGCCAGTTCGTGCACAATGACGTAATCCACAACGTGAGGGGGTGCCATGAATATGCGCCAGTTCAAATAGATCGCACCCTTTGATGTGCAACTCCCCCAGCGGGTTTTTTGATCCCGAATGGCCACCTTCTCCGGGAAGCAGCGAAGCTTTTCCCCATAAACAGCGATTCTGTGCAGTGCCCAGTGATACCCGGCCCTGTGATACCACTCGCGAAACAGATGCGATAAACGTTCCCGGCGGGTCTCGGCATCCCAGGATGGGTTGATCTCCGCATAAAAATGCCCTTCAGTCAGTCGCAGGGACCCCGGGGTGCCGGTAAAGGTCTCTTTGATCTGGAGCGGGTAGGGTTCACCGAGAAAATGAAAAACGTCTCCGGGGGAGTAAGTTTTTTGGGGAACACTCGCCCGAAGCCGGGCAAATTCCATCCGTTTGACGAGGATCCACTTTGCCTTTTGGCGGAGGAATTCCTCGATGGTTTCGATGGCGACCCCCAGGGGAGCCGAAACGCGAATGGTCCCGTCCCAACCGACTCGAAGGGTGAGGCGTTTTTTATTGGGGCGGTAAATCAGCGTGTACTCCAAGGGTTCGCCGTCCAGTTCAATAAGGGGCATGGATAAACGTCCTTTCGCAGGTCCGGTCCGCCGGTCACTCCACCCTGGCACTCTGCGGGTCCGGCCGGGACTTCGCGGTTGCTGCGTCGTCCTCGCACACGGGCATTGGTCCTGCACGCGCCGGTCCATTTCCCACGGTATGCGGCGGTCGGGGTCGGCATACCTATGGCAAGGGGGGAGATGTCCGTGCCCATGCGATTTGGCCGCCGTTTTCGCGTTGGATTTCGGCGCCGGGTCCCGGGCGGCCGCCGGCCGTTTTTGCTGGTCGCCGTGGGAATTCTCGGCTTTCTGGTTTTGGCGTTCTACGTACTTGATTATAATATTCGTCCGGTGTTTGTGGATATTGCGAAAGGAATGGCCAGACGGCTGGCCACGGACGCGATCAACCAGGCGCTCGTTCAGACAGTTCAGCAGGGCATCGACTATTCCAAATTGGTCACCCTGCAAACCGATCGAAATGGACGGGTCATCGGGGCCACCTTGGATGAGAAAGAGGTGCTCCGGCTGCAGACCGCCGTCACGACCCGGGTCCAGGCGGTGGTCGATCACCTGTCCACCCAACAGATTGACGTTCCCATCGGTCAAGCGATGAACAGCTCGATTTTTTCCGCGTTCGGCCCTATGATTCCCGTTGCGATCGTGCCCTTTGGGACCGCCGAATCCGAGGTCCAGCAGACGACGAGAGAGGCGGGAATCAATCAGACGATCCATGAGGTCGACATCCAGGTTCAGGCGCGAATCCAGATCCTGGCGCCGTTTGTGGCGGAACCCGTGGACGTTCAGACGAAAGTCCCGGTGGCGTACATGGTCTTGGTGGGGGAAGTGCCGCAGTATTTCTTCGATGCCCGGGGTTTGCCGTTTTATCCGCCGGGATGGATGGTCCCGGCAACACCGGGAAACTCCGGTTCGGGACCGACTTCCTCCCCATCCGGTGCGTCCGGGGGCAACGGCTGAACCGCGTTACATGTCATGGTGGTATCAACAGTTGCCGGAATATCTGTTCAAACCTATCCAGCAACCGCTGTCGGCCGCCGCAACCAGAGCCCCCATGCTGCAACCCGCGATCGCCGCAACGGGCGCGCCTTCCTTCTCCAGAGTTCTAAAAACCCCGATATGGGCCACTCCCCGGGCTGGGCCGCCTCCCAGGGCGAGGTTGATACGGCCTTGTTTTTTTGTTTTTTGTGTTTCTCCTCTTGACATCGTCGGGTCCCTTTCCTTTAATGGATTCGAATCATGGGTTTTTTGGGGGGATGGCTGTGTCCCTGACGAGACGGCGGAAACAATTTCTGCATCATCTGATGGATGTTTATCAACAAACCACCCGGCCCGTTCATTACAGAACCTTGGCCAGTGACATGGGAGTGAGCCAGTGGACGGCTTACGACATGTTGCGGGAATTGGAGAAATTAGGATATTTATCTCGGGACTACATCCACGACCACGGAGGGGTGGGAAGATCGCGGATCGTTTTCGTGCCTACCGAAAAGGCTGTTCAACTGATCTCCCGGGTTTGTGAGAACCGATCGACCCCCGCCGGATGGAGCGAGATGGAGGGCCGGATGATCGGTTTACTTCAAGAATTGCGACATGCAGAGATGGGACCCGCCGTGAGCCGCCTCATCGAGACCGTCTCCCATATGCCGAGTGGCGTCACGTTTTGCCTTTCATTGTTGGGACTGCTGACCCTTTTCCTCGGTCATGCAGAAGAAGTCATAAAAACGACCGTGGAACAAGTCATCTTGAGTCTCGACCAACCGCGGGCGCGCATCCTCGTTTTCATTGGCACCATGCTGGGAATCGTGATCCAGACCGTGAGCGATGAACTCGAACGGGAGATGTCCCGTCTGATCGGCCGAGCCCTCAGCTGTGTACAGGAACTGTCGGACGGCGAACTGGTTGGTTTGGTCAACTTTCTGTCCAGGGCGCTTCAGCAAGTCCAATGAGAAATGAGGTGTCGTGCGTTGCAGAAATGGCTCGTGCTCGTGGTGGTGGTCCTGGGATTGTCGTTGGATTTGCTGGATATGACCATTGTGGAAGTCGCGATACCGGATATCATGAACCAATTCGGCGCCGATATTCACTTGGTCCAATACGTGGTTACCGCGTACATGATGACCATTGGGCTGGTGGAACCGGTGACCGCTTATTTGGCCGAAACCCGCGGTATGAAGAAAATGTACATTGTAAGTCTGATCGTGTTTATTCTGGGGTCCGCGTTGTGCGCCGAATCGTGGAGCATTGAGTCGTTGATCGCTTTTCGCGTTGTTCAGGCGGTGGGCGGAGGCATGATTATGCCCTTGTCGTTGTCCATTGTCCAGAAAGTCTTCGCTAAAGAGGAATTGCCGTTGGCCATGGGCTTGATGGGCATTCCCCTGTTGATCGCTCCGGCTGTCGGACCCGTGTTGGGGGGATACCTGGTCGAACATGTCAGCTGGGAATGGATTTTTTGGCTGAACATTCCCGTCGGCATACCGGCCGTGATCGCCGCGTGGGTTGTCCTGACAGAATTTGAAACGATGCACAGAAAACTTGACACGCCCGGATTCATTCTGTCGGGCATCGGGTTTTCGAGCCTGCTGCTTGCCATCAGCAACGGTCCGGACGAGGGATGGGGCTCTGCGTCCATTGTCGGTCTGTTTTTCCTTTCCGTTTCCTGCCTCACCCTCTTTGTGTGGGTGGAGGCAACCGTCTCGGAACCACTGTTGGATCTGCGCCTCTTCCGCCACCGCATTTACACGTCCGCCACCGTCGTGACCTTTTTTCTCATGATGAGTCTCTTTGGAAGTCTGTACTTAGTCCCCTTGTTTCTGCAACAATTGCGGAATATGGGACCTGTCGATACCGGACTGGCCCTGATTCCCGAAGTGCTGGGAGCAGCCCTGCTGGTCCCGATCAGCGCCCTGCTTCTCCCCCGAGTGGGCGCCACGTGGTTGACCATCGCCGGCGTGGTGGTCATGACCGCAGGGATGATGCCTTTGACAAGTCTCGAAATCGGGACCGACCTCCAGATTCTGAAGCAACATCTGGCCGTGGTCGGCTGCGGCCTGGGACTGGGCATCATGCCGGCCGTCACCCTCGCCTACAGTACCCTCCCCGACGCTCTGGTGAATCAGGGTTCGGCATTTCTCAACCTCGTCCGGCAGATCGGCAGTGCGCTGGGGGTTTCGATGTTGACAACCATTCTTCAGGAGAAGCAGCCCGTGTACGTGACCCGATATGCCGAGACCATCACCTTGGGATCTCCCGCGGAGCAAGCGTGGAATCAGATCGGGGTTTCTTTGCAGAGCCTGGGCCATTCGGCGGGGGAGGCCCAGCAGTTGATGATGTCCCTTTTGGTTCAATCGGTGGAGCAGGCGGCGTCCGTTCTCGCGTTTCACGATGCCTTTTTCGCGGCGGTGGTGTTCGGTTGGCTGACCATAGTGCCGGCTCTTTTTCTCTATCAAAATCAAAGATCAAAGACGAAAACGAGCGTGGGCGAAGCGCTGGGCGGGGGCCAACCATAAGACGGTGGACACCTCTGAGAGGCATTCAGGAGGAGCCATAGCCGTTGCGGGGCATTGACAGAAGGGAGCCGCGTTTGTTATGATTAACTTCGCCTCGGCCAAGGCTGGTGTCGGGGAGAAAGCGCTGGAGGGTGACTCACGGAGCCATTTTCCTGTTGCACAAACAGCGTTTGGATGATAGAATGAATCATGTTGCCGACGTGGCGGCACCTCGATCCTTGAGAATCAAACAGTACGCCACTTCAAGCCCGGATGAATCTTTTCACGGAGAGTTTGATCCTGGCTCAGGACGAACGCTGGCGGCGTGCCTAATACATGCAAGTCGAGCGGGTCTCCCCGGGGCTTGCCCCGGGGAGATCAGCGGCGGACGGGTGAGGAACGCGTGGGCAACCTGTCCGACAGACCGGGACAACGCCTGGAAACGGGCGCTAATTCCGGATAGGCGCCGGGGGCGCATGCTCTTGGCGGGAAAGGGGAAACCCGCTGTCGGGTGGGCCCGCGTCGCATTAGCTGGTTGGTGGGGTAACGGCTCACCAAGGCGACGATGCGTAGCCGGCCTGAGAGGGTGGACGGCCACACTGGGACTGAGACACGGCCCAGACTCCTACGGGAGGCAGCAGTAGGGAATCTTCCGCAATGGGCGAAAGCCTGACGGAGCGACGCCGCGTGAGGGACGAAGGCCTTCGGGTTGTAAACCTCTGGCTTTGGGGACGAGGGCACCGGGGGGACCCGGTGAGGGACGGTACCCAAGGAGGAAGCCCCGGCAAACTACGTGCCAGCAGCCGCGGTAAGACGTAGGGGGCGAGCGTTGTCCGGAATCACTGGGCGTAAAGGGCGCGCAGGCGGCGATGCACGTCCGAGGTGAAAGGCAGCGGCTCAACCGCTGAGGGGCCTCGGATACGGCATGGCTTGAGGGTCGGAGAGGCAAGGGGAATTCCTGGTGTAGCGGTGAAATGCGTAGAGATCAGGAGGAATACCGGTGGCGAAGGCGCCTTGCTGGACGACGCCTGACGCTGAGGCGCGAAAGCGTGGGGAGCGAACAGGATTAGATACCCTGGTAGTCCACGCCGTAAACGATGAGTGCTAGGTGTGGGTGGGGATGCCCATCCGTGCCGAAGGAAACCCAATAAGCACTCCGCCTGGGGAGTACGGCCGCAAGGCTGAAACTCAAAGGAATTGACGGGGGCCCGCACAAGCGGTGGAGCATGTGGTTTAATTCGAAGCAACGCGAAGAACCTTACCAGGGCTTGACCCTCTGACACCTTCAGAGATGGGGGGTTCCCGTTTGGGACAGAGGAGACAGGTGGTGCATGGTTGTCGTCAGCTCGTGTCGTGAGATGTTGGGTTAAGTCCCGCAACGAGCGCAACCCTTGCTCTGTGTTGCCAGCACTCTGGGTGGGCACTCACAGGGGACTGCCGGCGAGGAGCCGGAGGAAGGCGGGGATGACGTCAAATCATCATGCCCCATATGTCCTGGGCTACACACGTGCTACAATGGGCGGTACAACGGGGGGCGAAGGGGCGACCTGGAGCGAATCCCTGAAAGCCGTTCGTAGTTCGGATTGCAGGCTGCAACTCGCCTGCATGAAGGCGGAATCGCTAGTAATCGCGGATCAGCATGCCGCGGTGAATCCGTTCCCGGGCCTTGTACACACCGCCCGTCACACCACGAGAGTCGGCAACACCCGAAGTCGGTGAGGCAACCGGAAGGGGCCAGCCGCCGAAGGTGGGGTCGATGATTGGGGTGAAGTCGTAACAAGGTAGCCGTATCGGAAGGTGCGGCTGGATCACCTCCTTTCTAGGGAGCAAGGCAAGGCGAAGGGGTTGGAGTGGGCGTACTGTTTGATTCTGAGGGAGCGAGGAGCTCCGGGGGTACAGCGGGCCTATAGCTCAGTTGGCCAGAGCGCACGACTGATAATCGTGAGGTCAGTGGTTCAAGTCCACTTAGGCCCACCATGTGGGGGCATAGCTCAGTGGGAGAGCGCCTGCCTTGCAAGCAGGAGGTCAGCGGTTCGAATCCGCTTGCCTCCACCACGGAAGGCAACGGTTAAAGGGGAAGAGTCGAAGGACCACTCGCCGGAGTGGTTTTTTGCTATATGATGATCACCGCTTGGCAAGGACTTTTCACACGGTTGGCCTGGTTCTGTCAATGTTTTTCAGCGTTGCGGCGCTTATAATGAAGACGCAGCCGGTTGCGGAAGAAAGAAGGAGCAGGGGGGAGCCTATGATCAGCTCGGTACTCGGATTGGTGGGCGTTTTGACCGGTGTAGTCGAACAAACCCTCGGGACGTTGCTGGTTTTCCTTTTTTAATCGCCTTCTCTTCTTGACGGGCACACGTAAGCCGAGAGAGTGCACCCCTTGCACTCTCTCTTTGTTCGTTTTTGTTGTTGACATTCTTGTCGCTATGTGCGATGATAAATACTGCGTCGCGAGATCGATGCACTTGTTCCTTGAGAACTGAAAAGCCACGCAGCGAGAGAAAGTAGGAAAGGCGCACGGTGGATGCCTAGGCGCTGGGAGCCGAAGAAGGACGGGGCGAACGCCGAAACGCCCCGGGGAGCCGTAAGCAGGCTGGGATCCGGGGGTGTCCGAATGGGGGAACCCGCCGTCTGGGAGAGGCGGCATCGGCGGCTGAATGCATAGGTCGTCGAGGGCAGACCGGGGGAACTGAAACATCTCAGTACCCCGAGGAGAAGAAAGCAACCGCGATTCCCCAAGTAGCGGCGAGCGAACGGGGAGAAGCCTAAACCGGTCTTTTAGGGGGCCGGGGTCGAGGGGCGTCCCGTAGGGAGTGAGAAACCGGGTGGGTAGGAGAAGGGTCTGGGAAGGCCCGCCGGAGAGGGTGAGAGCCCCGTATCCGAAACCGACCGGGCTCCGGGGCGGACCCCGAGTAGGGCGGGGCACGAGGAATCCCGCTTGAATCCGGGAGGACCACCTCCCAAGGCTAAATACTCCCCAGCGACCGATAGCGGAGAGTACCGTGAGGGAAAGGTGAAAAGCACCCCGGGAGGGGAGTGAAAGAGGACCTGAAACCGTGTGCCGACAAGCAGTCGGAGGGCGACGTTAAGCCTGACGGCGTGCCTTTTGTAGAATGAACCGGCGAGCGGCCGTATGAAGCGAGGTTAAGGCCTTCAGGGCCGGAGCCGAAGCGAAAGCGCGTCTGAAGAGGGCGAGAGTTTCATGCGGCAGACCCGAAACCGGGTGATCTACCCCTGACCAGGGTGAAGTGGCGGTGAAACGCCATGGAGGCCCGAACCTGTTGGTGTTGAAAAACCATAGGATGAGTTGGGGGTAGGGGTGAAATGCCAATCGAACCCGGAGATAGCTGGTTCTCCCCGAAATCGCTTGAGGGCGAGCGTGCGGCGGTGAAGGCGGGGGCGGTAGAGCACCGATTGGGGGAGGGGCCCGCGAGGGTTACCGAGCCGAGTCGAACTCCGAATGCCGTCGTCGGATGCCGTGCAGTGAGACTGCGAGTGATAAGATCCGCGGTCGAGAGGGAAACAGCCCAGACCGACGGCTAAGGTCCCCAAGGGCGGGTTAAGTGGGAAAGGAAGTGGCCGTGCGAAGACAACCAGGATGTTGGCTTAGAAGCAGCCATCATTGAAAGAGTGCGTAATAGCTCACTGGTCGAGTGCGGCTGCGCCGAAAATGAAACGGGGCTCAAACCCGCGACCGAAGCCTCGGACAGGAGACTGTGGTAGGGGAGCGTTCCCGCGTGGGGGAAGCACGACCGGGAGGGCGTGTGGACGTGCGGGAAGTGAGAATGCCGGTATGAGTAACGAAAGACAGGTGAGAATCCTGTCCGCCGAAAGCCGAAGGGTTCCTGGGGAAGGTTCGTCCGCCCAGGGTTAGTCGGGACCTAAGCCGAGGCCGAAAGGCGTAGGCGAAGGGCAACGGGTGGAGAATCCCGTACCACCGAGGTCCGTTTGAGCGAAGGGGGGACACAGGAGGACAGGGGAGCGGCCGGCTGGAAGAGGCCGTCCAAGCGGCGAGGGGGTCACGCAGGGAAATCCGCGTGGCGGGAAGCCTGAGCCGTGATGGGGAGGGAAGATGAGTACCGAAGTCCCTGGGTTCACACTGGCGAGAAAAGCCTCTAGCGAGGACCTGGGTGCCCGTACCGGAAACCGACACAGGTTGGCACGGAGAGGATCCGAAGGCGACCGGGAGAACTCTCGTTAAGGAACTCGGCAAAATGGCCCCGTAACTTCGGGAGAAGGGGCGCTCCGGTAGGGTGAGGGGTCCCCACCGGCCTGGGCGAAAGCCATGGGCCGGTGGGGAGGGAGCCCGAGGGAGCCGCAGAGGAGAGGCCCAAGCGACTGTTTAGCAAAAACACAGGTCTCTGCGAAGCCGGAAGGCGAAGTATAGGGGCTGACGCCTGCCCGGTGCTGGAAGGTTAAGGGGAAGGGTGAGAGCCCTGAACCGAAGCCCCAGTAAACGGCGGCCGTAACTATAACGGTCCTAAGGTAGCGAAATTCCTTGTCGGGTAAGTTCCGACCCGCACGAAAGGCGTAACGACTTGGGCGCTGTCTCAACGAGAGACCCGGTGAAATTGTAGTCCCTGTGAAGATGCAGGGTACCCGCGGCTAGACGGAAAGACCCCGTGGAGCTTGACTGTAGCCTGATATGGGAGATGGGTCGGTCATGTACAGGATAGGTGGGAGGCAGGGAACTCCGGGCGCCAGCCCGGGGGGAGCCGACGTTGGGATACCACCCTTGGCGGATTGATCTTCTAACCTGCGGCCGTGAACCGGTCGGGGGACAGTGTCAGGTGGGCAGTTTGACTGGGGCGGTCGCCTCCCAAAAGGTAACGGAGGCGCCCAAAGGTTCCCTCAGCGCGGATGGACATCGCGCGGCGAGTGCAAAGGCACAAGGGAGCTTGACTGCGAGAGGGACGTCTCGAGCAGGGACGAAAGTCGGGCTTAGTGATCCGGCGGCACTGAGTGGAAGGGCCGTCGCTCAACGGATAAAAGCTACCCCGGGGATAACAGGCTGATCTCCCCCAAGAGTCCACATCGACGGGGAGGTTTGGCACCTCGATGTCGGCTCATCGCATCCTGGGGCTGAAGTCGGTCCCAAGGGTTGGGCTGTTCGCCCATGAAAGCGGTACGCGAGCTGGGTTCAGAACGTCGTGAGACAGTTCGGTCCCTATCTGCCGCGGGCGGAGGAAACTTGAGAGGGGCTGTCCTTAGTACGAGAGGACCGGGATGGACCGACCGCTGGTGTCCCAGTTGTGCCGCCAGGCGCATCGCTGGGTAGCCAAGTCGGGGAGGGAGAAGCGCTGAATGCATCTAAGCGCGAAGCCCGCCTCAAGATGAGGTTTCCCACACCGTAAGGTGGTAAGACCCCTTGGAGAAGACGAGGTAGATCGGTCCGGCGTGGAAGCGCCGCGAGGCGTGAAGCGGACGGATACGAATCGGTCGAGGCTTTCTTGCGCTGTGGTGGCTTTTCGGTTTTGAGGGAACGAGGGTCGGGTGACGAGAGCGGAGGGGAAACACCTGTTCCCATCCCGAACACAGAAGTGAAGTCCTCCAGCGCCGATGGTACTTGGGCCGCCGGGCCCTGGGAGAGTAGGACGTTGCCGGGCGCGTTCCCGCAAGCCCCGCAGGTAACCACCTGCGGGGCTTTGCTATGCCTGGGTACTTTCAAATTTCCCCCATAATAGCCGGCATTGACACCGAGGCATACAAGGGATATATTAATCAACAAAACAATTGAATACATGTAGTTCTTACGGCGGGTCTTCGGGATGGAGTTGCTTGAGAGTTGCTGGACACATGATCCGTTTCTGTCGAGTCGGCGTCTGGCGTCGTGCAAGGATCGGTGCGCCTCATAGTGGGAATATTTTGGGTGCCGTCGAGGAGGGGGATAGGAATGGCTGCGAACTCAAGGCCGTTTAAGGAAGCCGTATACGCCGAACTCGCGAGACTGGGGAAGGCCATGGGAAACCCACGGCGAATGGAACTTCTCGACTTGCTCTCCCAGGGACCGAAGTCGGTGGAGGCGCTGGCCCGGGAAACCCAGCAGAGTCTCGCCAACGTTTCTCAGCATCTTCAGACACTGTTGGATGCGCGCCTCGTGAAATTTTATAAACGGGGTAACTATTCCGTGTACCAACTTGCCGACGATCGCATTATGGATCTCCTCTTGAAAGTCCAGGAGCTCGGTGAGTGGTTATATCGCGCTATAGAAACCGAACGAGAGACCTGGATTCAACCATTGGATTCACACATGCCGCTAACTGCAGATCAACTCAGCGTCTTGATGAAAGACTCCGATGTGGTGCTCATCGATGTTCGGCCGCGGGATGAATACGAATTCGACCATATCCCCGGAGCTTGGTCGATCCCCATTGAGGAGTTGGAGCAAACCATGGCCAAGTTGCCGAAAGACAAGCAGATCGTGGCCTATTGCCGAGGGCGCTATTGCCTCTTTGCTGCTGAAGCGGTACAAATTCTGCGGCGTCACGGCTACCGGGCGGTCCGAGTGGAACAGGGCGTTCGGGAGTGGCGAAGAGCCACGTCAGTTTCCGGAGGGAGGATTGTAAGATGATTTTTCGACAATACCTGCATCAGGACCCGGTTGCTGCATCCTACCTGTTCGGCTGCGGCAGTGAAAGTCAGGGCGCCGTTGTCGATCCGGTGGATGACGTCGAGTTTTATATCCAGGAGGCCGAGCGAATCGGGCTGAATATCCGCTACGTCTTTGATACCCATATTCATGCCGACCACATTTCGGGGGGCCGGCGATTGGCGGAACGAACCGGCGCGAAGTATGTGTTGCACCGCTCCGCCGATGCAAACTACAGGTTTGATCCTGTGGATGATGGGGATGTCCTATTCGCGGGCAATACGAAAATCCAAATTCTGTATACGCCGGGCCATACGCCGGAACACATTTCACTCCTCGTCTCTGGTCTTCGCCGCGCCGATGCCCCATGGTTTGTACTCACCGGGCACACGTTAATGGTTGGCGATGCAGGGCGTACGGAATTGGCTTCCAGTTTGGAGGAAGGAGCCAGAGACCTGTACGAGAGCCTATTCGGCAAGCTCATGAAATTGGAAGATCATATTGAGGTCTATCCCGGAGCCTACTCGGGTTCGGTCTGTGGGCGTAATCTGAGCGGTAAACCGGTGTCCACCATCGGGTTCGAACGTCGCTTCAACGTTGCTCTCCAGCCTCGTTCATTGGAAGAGTTTATCGCTTTCATGACCCGGGATGTACCTCCCAAACCATCCGATTACGAACGGATCCGACGCGCCAATGCCGGTCAATAAGCGTCAACCGAAAGGGAGGTGCGGGGGGTGGGGGGCCTCGGTCTCTTGCGAAGTCGTTGGGTGCAAATCGCGCTCCTCGTGATTGTCAATCTATTCGTCGGAGGCATGGTCGGTCTTGAGCGGACCGTCTTGCCGTTGGTTGCGCAACAGGATTTCGGGATTGCGGGCAAAAGCGCGGCCGTCGCCTTTATTATCAGTTTTGGCGTCGTCAAGGCTCTGTCCAACCTGTTTGCCGGCCGCATCGCGGATCTTTTTGGTCGGAAACGGCTTTTGGTCGCCGGGTGGGTGGTCGGTCTGCCTGTGCCCTTCCTAGTCATGTTTGCCTCGAACTGGGGCTGGGTGATTTTTGCCAACGTCCTTCTTGGCATCAATCAGGGCTTCACTTGGTCCATGACGGTGAACATGAAAATCGATTTGGCCGGTCCTCGGTTTCGGGGCTTGGTCCTCGGCCTCAACGAGTTTGCCGGGTATTCCGCCATTTCCATCACGGCCCTGGTGTCCGGATATGTAGCTGCGGTGTACGGGGTGCGGCCACAGCCTTTTTACTTGGGTGTCGCTTATGCCCTGGCCGGGCTCTTGTTGTCAAGCTTCCTGGTGAAGGATACCACCACCCTATCCAAGACTGTGGCGGGGTCTTCCCTCCCCCTCGGGCGCGCCTTTGCGATTGCGACTTGGCAAAACAAACCGCTCCTCAGCGCCAGTCAGGCCGGGTTCATGACCAATTTTAAGGACGGCATGATATGGGGACTGCTCCCGTTGTTTCTCAATGCTCATTTCTTGGACATCGCGGCGGTGGGGACGATTGTCGCCTTGTACCCCGGGACCTGGGGACTGCTGCAATTGGCGACGGGACCTTTGAGCGACCGGTTCGGACGCACCTGGTTGATCATCCTGGGGATGCTCATTCAGGGCGGGGCGATTCTGTGGATCGTGTTTACTCAGGGGTTCGCTCTCTGGTCCGTCGGCTCCATATTGCTCGGCATCGGGACCGCGATGGTCTATCCGACCTTGCTCGCTGCTGTGGCCGATCATTCCGAAGCGGAGTGGCGGGCTTCGGCGCTGGGGGTGTATCGGTTCTGGAGGGATTTTGGCTACGCGGTCGGTGCCCTCGTGTCCGGCCTCTTGGCCGATGCTCTGGGTATCTCCACGTCGATGGGCATTGTAGGGGGACTCGTCATCGCCTCGGGTTTCGTGGCGGCGTTGTGGTTGAGAGACGTCGAAACGGGTGTGGCGAGATGACGCTGTTTGATCAGAAGGCTGAATCCTACGATGACTTTTGCCGCACGCCCCTGGGACATTTTGTCGATGCGGTGGAACGCAGCCTCATCGGAGAAATGGCGCGGCCCCGGGCCGGCGAATCGGCCGTCGACCTGGGGTGCGGCACAGGTTCGTACACCTATTGGCTGCACGAGCTCGGGTTATCGGTGAGCGGGGTCGATTTATCGGAAGAAATGCTGGAAGTCGCCCGGCGCAAAGGGGATGGGCGCGTGCCCTTTATCCGGGCGGATATCACCCATCTGCCGTTTCAGCCGGACAGCTTTGATCTGGCGCTGTCAAATGTGACTCTCGAGTTTGTCGCCGATCCGAAGGCGGCATTGCACGAGGCCTACCGGGTTGTTAAACCGGGCGGGCGATTGGTGGTGGGGTTTATTGCAAAATTGGGCCCCTGGGCGGAACAATACTCAAAACGAGGGCGGGAAGATGCCACCAGTGTCTATCACGGCGCACGGTTTTTCTCTTATGAAGAGGCCGTGGAAATCGGTCCCTGTATACCGGAGCAGGTGCGGTTCGGACTGTATGTCAGCCCAAGGGAATTCACAGACGAGGCTTCGGCCTGGTCTCTGGAAATGAGGCGAAGGGTGTCCCAAGATGAAGCTGGGGCCGGGTTTATGGTGGTGCGCTGGCGCAAACGGGGATAGGTGGGGGTCACGACGGTGAACGGAATGCGCAACAGGACGGCGGCATTGCCTGCTTGTCCGCGCCTCACTATAATGGAGGCGGTTCCGTCGCCGTTTTCGCGGGTGACCGCCGAGCCCGAGTGGCGGTTCACCCGGGGCGGCAGACAGAAGGGGGAGCGCAATGAAACCTTTGGTTTCGGTGATCATCCCCACGTACAATGTGGGGCGGTATATCGAAGGGGCCCTTCGTTCCGCCCTTGGGCAGACGCTGGGGGATCTGGAAGTTTTGGTGGTGGATGACGCCTCGACAGATGATACCGTGGCCCGGGTGAAGGCCCACGCCGACCCCCGCGTCCGCCTGTTTGTCAACGAAGGGAACAAGGGGCCGTCTTTCAGCCGCAACCGGGCCATCGCAGAGTCCCGGGGGGAGTGGATCGCCGTTTTGGACGGGGACGATTGGTGGGCGGAGGACCGTTTGGCGCGGCTGTACGAAACCGCCGCGCGGGAGAAAGCCGATCTTGTCTGTGATGACCTCTATTTTATTGAGGACGGGGCGGAGCTTCCGTGGACCACGTTGTTCCGGGAGCGGGGCCTACCGCCGACTGAGGGCCGGGTCACGTTAGAGCCATTTATCCGGTGGGACCTTGGGCTCGTGAAACCCTTCATGCATCGACAACGGCTGGTTGAATCGGGGGTTCGATACCCAGAAGCGCTGCGTTTTGGCGAGGATTTTGTGTTTTTGTTCACGTGGTTGCGGCGAGGGGCTTCCATGTGGTTGGTCCCGGAGGCGTACTACTACTATCGAAATCGCGGGGAATCTCTGGTTCATGATAAAATTCCTCTTCACCAGCAGGTCTATGACATTGCCGTGGAGCTGCTCGCCAAGGTGGACCGGTCAAGGGAGCGGGAGGTCTACCGGGCTTTGTCAGATCGCGCGAGTCATGCCCGGCAGCTGGTGGACTACTACCGAGTTGTCCAACCTCTCAAGGAGAAAAAGATTCACCTCGCCTTGGCCGAGGCGCTGAAAAACCCCAGGGTCATTGTGTCCTTCCTGCGGCTCGCTCCGGGGGTGCTGCGATATCACTTGGCTCATCGCCAGGAAAGCGGCGGAGCCAAGGAAGGGTCGCCGCTCCACCTGCCCTGACTGGCAATGTTGTCTTTATCTGGAGGGAATCGACATGCGAGTGGCTTTTGTTGTTTATTTTGCCTTATCGGGGCGGGGCGGGATCGAGAATGTGACCGGGACGGTGATCCGAGCCCTTGAGGGGCGCGGGGATGCCACACACTTGCTGCTGTTCGGCGACCTTAAAGACCGGTCTTGGTTGACCGACTTTCCGGGTGAGCTAACAGGGGTGGGGCCGGGGAGGAAGATTGCGAAGCTCGTCCGCGGTTTTTTTCGTCTGGCGAGGTGGGACCCCGACGCAGTCGTCGCCTTGGATAAAAAGGCGCTGGTGTGGGCCAGGCTTTTCTCCTTGCTCCGTTTCCGCCGGATTCCCGTCGCATCGTGGCTTCATTTTTCCCTGACGACCATGCGGCAAAATTTTATTCTTAAGACAGCGGATTTTCACCTCGCCATCAGTTCGGACATGGCCCGGCAAATTGAACGGGTTGATGGGAGGCACCCGATCTACTTGATTTATAATCCCGTTCCGCCGGCCAGGCGTGTCGTTCCCCGGCCGACAACGGCGACTTTTGTCTACGTGGGCAGGCTGATGGTGGAAGGGCAAAAACGGGTGGCGGATTTTCTTCGGGCCTTGGCCGCGGTGGATGGGGATTGGCAGGCCGTGGTGATCGGAGACGGCGATGAGAAGGAGACCTTGGTTGCGTTTGCCCGGGATCTTGGCATCGATTCCCGGATCCGCTGGACGGGGTGGGTCAGCGATCCTTGGAGTGCCTTGGCGGCCGCATCGGCGCTGGTGTTGACCTCGGCATATGAGGGGTTTGGGATGGTGCTCGCCGAGGCCATGGCCCACGGCATTCCCTGCGTCAGTTCGGATTGTCCCGTCGGGCCGAGAGATATCGTTAAGCCCGGCGTCAACGGTTGGCTGTATCCCGTGGGGGAGATTCAGCAACTGGCGGAGATCCTGCAGCGGATCGTCCGGGATCCCGGGATTCTGCCAAGCCCCGAAGTGGTTCAAGAGTCGGTGGCCCGGTTTCGCGTCGATCGCGTGGTGGATGCCATGAGGCAGGCCCTGGTCACAGAGGTTCGGCGCTAGGCCTTTCCGGTCTCGAACCGTCGCCTTTCCACAAAAAATCGCCTTCGCCCCACGGATCCGGGGAGGCAGAGTTTTTGCTCCGGCTGGTGACACGGCCGTTGTTCCCAAGTCACGATGGGCCGGTTCGAACGGAACAAAATTGTGATGACGTCTTTGCGATATGTATGAACAATCTGCCTTTTTCTCGCAGATTATGCCGGGAAAAATGTTTTCCAGCTTGGGCAAGCGGAGGGCGGAGAGAGGGTTCCGACCCGGTGGAGGTCTGGTTCTGGCCGGTTTGGTTTGGGCATAGACGTGGAAAAGGTGGTTGTCCGGAGGATGGTTCTCAGATGGTTTCAATTTCGGTGAGCGGGGGCGGACGAGGGAGGGCGAAACAGACAGGAAATGTAAGGAAAGAGGTGCCCGATGTTGGAAGAGATTCTCGTCTCGCCCGCCATCGTGTACAGCGAGACCGCTCTCATGGCCGTGGCACTAGCTGCCGATGTTTTCGCGGTGAGCCTTAAACTCGGGCTGCAAGGGGTATCGCGGCGCGAACGAGGGCGATTCGAACTGGCCGTCACAATGTTTCACATTTTTCTACCGGCCCTGGGGCTGGAGCTCGGTCGGCGCCTGCACGGACGATTTGGCGATCTCATCCTCCCCGTTGGCATGATTGCATTTTTCCTGCTTGGCGCGCACACCATCTCTCAAGGGTGGAGGCACCGCCATGAGCGCTGGGCGTTGTCGGGGCCTATGGTGGCACTGGCATTAGCTGCGAGCATCGATGCCTTTACGGCGGCGATGGCCCTCAGTTTTACGGGGGTTTTGGCGTGGGCCGTGATCCCGGTTCTGGGGATCACCGCTTGGGGTGCCGCCCGCACGGGCTTTGCGCTAGGATATAGGGCCGGATCCCGATGGGGGTGGCGGGCGGAGTTGATCGGCGGTGGTCTGCTCATTGCGATGGGTCTTTACATGTTGAAAGGTTTGATCTAGGCTTTTTGCATCCGGGAGATACACAGGGCGCCGAAGACCACACAAGCGACACTGCCCCATTGGTCTGGGCGCAATCCCAAATAGAGAGGGCCGGGGCGATCGGCGTAACCGGCTGTGAGAAGGGCGGCTCCGAGAAGGAAAACCGCGAGGCCGGAGGGACGCAAAGTGCGGACGCCGGGAGAGGGCGCCGGTCGGGTTCGCTGTCGAGATACAGCTATCCACACGATGAAAAAGGCCGTTAGTAAGAGGATGGCCCGGTAGATGTTGACGGGGTGGTGGCTGGTGTCTCCCAGGGGCAGGCCCCATGGCAAGGTGGTGGCGGTTCCCACGTCGAGGGCGAAAAAGCTGTAAAAAGCCCCGGAGAGGAGCAGAGACGGCAGGATCCGATCCAAAACGGCCTCCATAGATATTCTTTGTCTGAGCGCCGTCAGGACAAGAGCGGCGCCGGCCAGCACGCCGGCTACCCATACGCTTCCGGAAGGCGGGGCGGAAAGCAGGGCGCGCCCCGGCTCGTCCCACCACGCGGCGGGGGTGAGGAGCAGGCCAGCGAAGCGATAACCGAGAAGTCCTACTACGACCGCGTTCCAATATGCGGTAAGGGCCATTTCGTCCACACTTCGGTCCCGGGGAGTCCGCGCCTCGGGATCGATCCACGGCCCCCGCCGCATCGCCCAGGCTCCGGCGAGGACGGCGAGGATGAGGCCGACAAGCCGATAAGGCAGGAACAATGGCCCGATATGTATGCCGCCCAGGAGTTCCAACAATGGTCTCCCCCCGTCCTGTCAGCCCGCACATTTAATTGGTCGGTAAGTCGACAGGTTCGATCGCCGTCATTGTACCACTGATTTTCTCGCGGGATCAATGGCTGCCGGGATCCAACCAATTGACAAACATATGTTTGTATCTTATGATCAAACTATAGGAGGTTGAATACAGCTTTTGGCCTTCTGCGAAGAAGAGAAGTGATTTGCCGAAAATCAACGTCACCTGATTAGGGTGATGTTCAGGTGAAGCTCTATTCGATTCGAGAGTTTGCGGAGAAACTCGGCGTCAGTGTCTCCACACTTCGAGCGTGGGACAGGGAAGGCAAGCTGGTGCCTTTGCGAACTCCTACCAACAAGCGCAGATACACCGAGGATATGTTCTATCAGGCGTTAGGAAGTGGCTCACAAGGACCGGCTGGTCCGGTTTGGGTTTGATTTCTTGGAGGACCTGTTTGCACAGTTCGGTTGCGAGATTCTGGTGGTCAACAAGGCCGAGGACATGTCACCGGCCCAGGAACTGGCCGAAGATCTAATAAACATTGTCCAGCATTTTGCGGTAAAACTCTACGGGTCAAGAACCTACAGGGCGCGGAAACTGACCAAAGCCGTTCGGGAGGAGTTGGCCGGTGCGACAGACGATCCGACAAAAGAGCCTGCCGCTGAATCGTGAGAAATGGAGGCAGATCGTCGAAGTGGCCGAGGCGTATTCCCGGCAGAAGGACGCGCAAGCGTCGAGGGACCACCCCGCCGTTTGGAAACTGTCGGTGCCGGACGCTGGTCGGCGGACGGCCGGATGGTACTGTTTCGGGCGGGACTCCAGATGCTCGGCCCCAGGGCCTGGCCAATCGGGTCTTCGGGGAGCAGCGAGCCTCTCGGAGAGCGTAAACTGCTTTGCTGTCAAGTCTGTCAATGTTTGATAGAAGGTGATAGCAAAAATGAAACAGCGCGGGAGTGGTAAGCGGATGCACAGGATCACAGGCAGGATTTTCATCGGCGGAGGCGAAATCAAACGGATAAGGCCTCGATCCGTGGATGTGGATTCAGCGGACCGGACGAGTTTGACGGGGTGATCCGCCACAGTGAGGGCTAAACGAGGTGGGCGGACCCAGTGCAACAGGTGAGATGAGGTGTTAGGTTCGTGGATAGGCTGAAACTGGTTCATTGTGCAGATCTTCACCTGGATAGCCCTTTTATAGGGCTGGAAGGGGAAGACTCGGCTTTACAGGATCGGTTGTACAAAGCGACTTTCGACTCGTTCTCCCGGATCGTCGATGTATGTCTGCGAGAGAAGGCCGACGCCTTGATGGTGGGGGGCGATGTCTACGATCGGGAGACCCGCAGCCTCCGGGCCCAATTGCGCTTTCGCGATGAACTGGCGCGGTTATCCCAGGCGCACATCCCAGTTTTTGTCATTCACGGGAACCACGACCCGTTGTCGGGGTGGAGTCATCGATTAACGTGGCCCGAAGGCGTCCACGTTTTTGGTCCGAAGGTAGAAGCTGTGCCCCTGATTCGGGAAGGACGCGAGGTGGCACGGGTCTGGGGCGTGAGCTATGGGCAGCCTGAGGTGCGGGAGAGCCCTGCTCCGGAATTCGCGGCGGCGCTGGCGGATGATTCGGGAGACGGGTGGCGGATCGGGCTTCTTCACGCCAACGTCGGCGGGGATCCAGGACACGAGTCTTATGCCCCCTGTTCCGTGGACGAACTGGCCGCCGTGGGCATCGATCTGTGGCTGCTCGGACACGTTCACGGAGCCCGGTTTTGGAATCACCGAGGAGTCCACTTTCTCTACCCGGGTACATCCCAAGGCCGGCACCGCCGGGAGAAGGGGCCGAAAGGATGTTATATCCTCACCCTGGGGCCAAACGGGGTGGAGGCGGAGTTTCGCGCCACCGACTCAGTGCGTTGGGAAGACATCGAAATTTCCATTGATGGGATAACCGGAGAAGAGGAACTGTTTCAAGTTCTGGACGATCGCTTGGAAAAGGTACGGAAGGCGGCCGGGCGGCCGGTGATTGTCGATGTGCGTTTCGTCGGCCGAGGGCCCGTGGCCGGGTTGCTCCGGCGCGAAGGGTTTCTGGAAGAATGGCAGTCGGAGAGCCGCTCTCGCTGGTTTGGCGATGGCCACGACGTGTGGATCAATCGGATGGATGCGGTCGTGGGCGGCGAGCGCAAGTTGAAGAAGTGGCTGGACGAACCTACCTTTGTCGGCGAGTTGTTGCGCTATGTCAAGGAGCGGCGGGACTCCGGACAGTGGGAGGCAGAAGCCCAGGAAGTGCTTGGCACGGTCATGCGATTCTTTCAGCGCCGGGGCGAGCCGGAGGATTGGATCGATGTGGAAGATTGGACGGATCGGGCTGTGGAGCGGTTGTTGGATGAGTTGGTGGCGGAAGGAGAATCGTGATGCGGATTCTGGGGTGGAGGGTGGACCGGTACGGGCGTTGGCACGACCTGGAGCGCACGGTGGCACCGAGCGGACTAATCGTACTGTTTGGCCTGAATGAGGCGGGAAAAACGACGTGGCTTCATTTTATTCGGGCTATGTTGTTCGGGGAATCTCGAAAAGACAAAAGTCCTTATTGGTCGCCGGAGGTGGGATGGAGCGGGCGGTTAGACGTGGGTTTTGCGGACGGGCAGCAGTGGCGATTGGAACGCCGGGTGGAGGGACGGCGGGAGTACAGTCGGATCGTGGCCCCGGGTGGGGCTCAAGTGGACGAGGAGACGTGGAACCGGCGGATGGGAGGGTTAAGCCGGTTTGTTTATGATCAGATTTTTGCCTTTGGTCTGGGGGAGTTGGAACGGTTTGAATCCCTCGCCGACCCCAGGGTTGCAGGGCAATTGTACAGCGCCGGGGCCGGTTTGCGCGGGACCGATTTGGCAGCGGCAGAGCAGCGCTTGGTTCAGGCAATGGAGAAGCGGTACAAGAGTCGGGGCAAGAACCCGGTCATTAATCAGCTCCAGACCGCCCTCCAGGAATGTGAGCGACAGATTCGCCTACTCGGCGATCCGGCGGCGGAGTACGCCGAGGTAACGGCGGCGCTGGCGCAATGTGACGACGAGGAGGCGGAGATTGCGGGCCGCCGAAAGGAGGTCCGCTCCCGGCGGCGGAGATTGTTGCGGCTCAAACAACTGCGGGAAATCTTCGACGCATGGGAAACCACGGAATCGTCGTGGGCGGAAGTGTGCGACCTGCCGGATGTGGACCCGGAGGAACTCGCTCGCTTGGACCGCGCCCTGGAGCGGGTAGCAGAGCTGCGCCTCGAAGCGGCTCGGGCCGCCAAGGAGCGGGACGCTCTCGACGCGGAGCTGCGGAGTGTGCCAGAGCCAGGCCCATTGTGGCGAGAGCGGGATCGAATCGCAACGGTGCTGGAAGCCCGGGGGCTGGAGGCGGGGCGCCGGGAGGAGCGAATCCGGGTCCGCAGTGAGTTGGCGTCTTTGGCTGTCGAAGAGCGGGATTGGGTCCAGCGCTTGGGTCCAGAGCTTGTTGGTAAAGGGGTGGAGCCCGATACGTCTATTGCCGCCCGGGAGCAGGGCAGTGAATTGTGGAGGGCTCTGGAGCAGGCCGAGGTGGCCTTGCGGGACCGCCGGGCGACGGTGGAACGCGAGGTGCAGGTACTTGAGCGGATTCGGCAGGAGCGGGTTGAACTGGAGGTGGAAGCGAAATCGCGGGAGGGTGACGAAGTGTCCTCTTCCGGCGCTGCGGCAAACGGCTCCGGGCCTGCTCTGACGGAAGGAAAGTCACTCGAAGGGGACATCCGGAGCCGAAGGGCGAAGGTGAGGGAACTTCTGGAAACTCGTCGACAGCGTGCGGAGAAAGAGGCCCGCTTGGAAAGCACGTTGGAAGCGATCCGGTCGGCGTCCAACTCCCAGGCAGGGCTGGAGAGGTGGGCATGGGCCGTTCCGGCGGCCGTACTGGTGCTCGTGGCCCTTGTGGGGGGGATGTTTGGAGCGCACTCGGTCCTGGTGTGGGGTGCGGCCATCGTTGGAGCCGCAATGGCAGTTTGGGGAGTGAGCCGGGGTCGGCGGGCGGAGAGGGACGCGAAAGCCCGCAGAGAAGCGTGGGAGCGGCGAAAATCTGAAATAGAAAGCCATATTCGCGATTTGACGGAACGGGAGGCGCGAACGGCGGAGTCGCTGTTCGGACGAGCCGACTGGAGCGAACGGGACATTGAGGATATCGAACGGGCTTTGGACGATGCGGCTCGACGGATGGCCCTCGTGGAGGAGAAACGAGCCCGGATCGAACAGTTGCGCCGGGATGAGGAACGTGCGCGACGCACCGTAGAGATGGAACAAAAGAAGCTCCAGGAATCAGAGGACCAGCTTGTTCGTACCCGAGAATCCTGGGAGTCCTGGTTGGCCGCTCAGGGACTTCCCCGGGAGCTTTCGTGGCCCCAGGCGTCCGCCGCCCTGGATGCATTCGATCACCTGCGCCGCCTGAGGGGGCAGATGGCGGAGCGCCGGCGACGGGAGGCGGAGTTGGCGGACCAAGGCCAAAGGTGGAGGCGGCAGTTGGCGGAGTTGTGCGCACAGTGCGGGCTTCCCATCCCTTCCCTGCCGGAGAATGAGGATTTAGGAGCCCAGGCGGATTGGGACGCTCGGGTGTGTGGGAGCTTGCGGGCGGCACTGGACGATGAAATCCGACGGGTGCAGCGCCGGGACCGTTTGCGGGACGAAAGGAAGAAAGCGGTGGGTGTGGTCGAGCAGGCGTTCGATCGATTGGCGGCGGCACAAGGTGAACTGCAGCGGGGCTGGGCAGATCTGGGCATCAGCATCACGGGCGAAGAGGAGTGGCGCAAAATCCGGACGGAGCTTCGCCGTCGGAGGGAATTGCGGGATACCCGTCGAGCACTGGAAGAGCAGCTGCACCGCCTGGCGGGGGACGAACGGGAGTTGGCCGAGGTGGCCCATTGGGATCTGGTTGCAATCGAAGATGAGTTAACAGAATTGGACCGCATGGAGGAAGAGCTAGATCGCAAGACTCGGGACATCGGAGCCCGGCGAGCGGAAAACACGGCTAGGCTTAAGGAGCTGGAGGAGGGGAGGTCTCTGTCCCATTGGCTACAGCTCCGGGAAGATCTCATCGCCAGGCTGCGGCGGGAGGTACAGGAATGGGCGGTGGATGCCTTGGCGCTGCATCTCCTGCGTCGAACGAAGGAAAGGTACGAACGGGAGCGACAACCCGCGGTCATACGCCGGGCGTCGACGGCATTCGCCGCCTTGACAGGGGGCCGTTACCGACGGATTGTCGTGCCTCTTGAGGAGGAGGCGTGGTATGCCGAGGATGTAACGGGCCACCGATGGCCACTCCCCGGGTTGAGCCGAGGTACGACCGAACAGATGTATCTGGCCATTCGGCTTGGGCTGATCGACGATCTCCGGGAGAGGGGAGTTGTGCCGCCAGTGGTTATGGATGATATACTCGTGAATTTTGATCCGGTGCGAAGGCGCCAGGGGGCCGCACTCTTGGTGCGTTTGGCCGAGGATGTCCAACTGTTTTATTTGACGTGTCACCCGGAGGTGGTGGAGGATTTTCAAAGAGCTTCATCCCAAGTTGAAGTTGTCGATCTGAAAGGCTGGGACCCGGGCGTTCAGGTGAGCGGGGAAGTCCGCCATGGATAAGGCGGCGGTTCTTTTTCTCACCCTGGCCAACCTGTTCTGGGCGGGAAATTATTTATTCGGGGCAGCCCTTGCCCCCGTGATTTCTCCAGGGGCTCTGACAACGGTGCGCTGGTGGATTGCCTTTATGGTCTTATGGCCCTTTGTCAAAAGGGAGTGGGCTCGCCCGGGGTCGCCGGGTCCCCAGGCGATTCGCCGCCGGTTCGGCGGGTTGGTGTTTTTAGCGGTTACGGGGGTGGGGGGATACGGATTTATCCTGTACGAAGCTCTCCATCATACAAGCCCAGTGAATGCTTCGCTGATCTCGGGGATTAACCCGGCCCTCATCGCAGCCCTCGCCGCCATTTGGCAGGGAAACCGGATATCGGCGCTGCAGGTCACAGGGCTGATCGTTTCCCTGGCCGGGGTGGTGGTTGTGGTGAGCCGAGGGGATTGGAGTGTGCTGGCCGGGCTGCGGCTCAACCCCGGCGATTGGTTGATGCTCCTCTGCGTGCTCCTCTGGGCCGTGTACTCCCTTTACGTACCCCGGGTGCAACGGGAAGTGGGGACGATGGCCACGGCTTGGGTGACTTCGGGAATCGGGGCGGTGATCGGACTAATTCCCGCCGCTTTAGACTGGAACCTGCAAGCTTTGCCCATCACCTGGGTGGGGTTGGCTTATATTGGCGTGTTCGCTTCGGTGTTGGCCTATGTGTGTTGGAACGCGGGAGTGATGCGTATCCCGGCAGGCCAAGCGGGAATCTTTATGAACTTACTGCCCGTTTTTACGTTGTTCATGGCCATGCTGCTGGGGCAGCCGGTGAGGATGGTCCAATGGCTGGGCGGAGCGTTGGTCGTGGCAGGGGTGACGTTGACACTGACCGCCGGCAGAAGCCGCAAGGGAAGAGATTCGGGAGAACCGGGGGCAGAGGCATCTACCTAGCTTTGATCCCGCACCGGCGGTGGGCCGAGAGGGCGGCCTTCCGGGACTGACCCCGATGTTGGGATCGGGCGATGTGGTAAGATAGCGGAGAATGGGCTGAGGACAAACACCGCCGGGCGCCTCCCAGTATTTGGCGACAGAAGCGGGGGGATGTTGATGGAAAACAGGGCGCCCGATGAGAAGGAAGTCGGCGGAATATCGTGGTGGAATCTGCTGGCCGCCATGCTTCGTACGGGCATTTTTACGTACGGCGGGGGACCGGCTGTCATTCCTTTGATGCGTCATGAGGCGGTCAAGCGCTATGGCTGGATGGAAGATGAAGAGTTCGGCGAAATTGTCGCCTTGGCGAACGCGCTCCCGGGCCCCATCGCCACGAAACTGGCCGCGTATCTCGGGTATCGCGTGAAAGGGATTCTCGGTGCTGTCCTCGCAGTGGTCGTTCATATCCTGCCGAGCAGTCTTGCGATGATCGTGTTATTGGGATCCCTGTATGCACTCAAAAGTTCCCGGGTGGTGGCCGGAATGATCGCTGCGGTTAAGCCGGTGATCGTGGTGATGTTGGGCGTGATGGCCTATGAGTTTGGCGCCTCTGCGGGCCGGGGACTGGGATGGTTATTCGCAGCGGTGACCGGGCTTGTGGTGCTCATTGTGCTGGGACCGGCAAACGTACACCCCGCCCTGGTGGTGTTGGCCGCTTTGCTCTACGGGAGTGTGCATTTGAGGGTTGTTGACGCCCTTCGGGCCAGGCGGCCGGGGATCGGGGCGGGGGCGGGGGAACAGGGGGCGAATGATCAGTCCACTGAAACGGGGGCCGGCGGACGGGTCGGGAAAAGCGCGGGTGGCGACCAAGGGCGCGATGATCCCCGGAGCCGCAACGGGGCGGGTACGTCCGGAGAAGGGGAGGGCTCGGGATGATGAATTGGCTGCACTTATTATGGGGTTTTTTGGTTGCGAACCTCTTGGGGTACGGCGGCGGTCCTTCCACGATCCCGTTGATGCAAGAGGAGATCGTCCACCGGTACCAGTGGCTGACAAACGGACAATTCGCCGATGTACTGGCGGTGGGCAACGCTCTCCCGGGTCCGATTGCCACGAAGATCGCCGCCTTTGTGGGGTACGAGGTTGCAGGGTGGCCCGGGCTCCTCGCGGCCTTGGTGGCGACGGTGGTCCCGACCGCTGTCGGGCTGATTGCCTTTATGCGCTTATTGGCTCGGTTTCGGGGATCGAAGGCGGTCCGGGGCATGACGATGTTGGTCCAGCCGGTCATCGCCGTGATGTTGGTGCTGCTGACCTGGGAAATGGGCCAGGAATCTGTACAAAGCCTCGGGGTTCTGCAATTTCTTGGCATTTCGGCGGTGGCGTTGTGGGCGCTTGCGGTCCGGAAAATTCATCCCGCCTTCGTGATTCTTGCCGCTTTCGCGTACGGGGGGTTGGTGCTTTCGCACTGGGTGTAGTTGGCGAATTTCGCGCGGAGGCGAGAATGCCGTGCAGACTGTCATTGATCTGTTCGTGCTGGTTTGGATCAATATTATGCTCAGCGGCGACAACGCTTTGGTGATTGCCATGGCCACCCGTCGACTTCCGCCGGGCCAGCGGCGCCGGGCGGCTGTCTTTGGCGCTGCCGCCGCAGTGGCTCTTCGCATTCTTCTGACAATCATCGCGGCGCGGTGGCTGACAAAACCTTACATCCAAGCGGCTGCGGGAGTCGCCCTTCTGTGGATCGCGGTCCGCTTGATTTTGCCTGGGTCGGCGACCCTGCCGCCGGCGGAGGAACAGCCGGAGTCCCCGCAGCTGCAATGGTGGGAAGCGGTAGGGACGATCGTTCTTGCAGATGTAACCATGAGCATCGACAATGTGTTGGCGGTGGCGGCCGCCGCTCAAGGGAACCTCCTGTTGCTCGTCGCAGGGCTTGCTTTGAGTATTCCGCTGATCGTATGGGGAAGCGACTTGATTCGGCTGCTTCTGAACCGGATGGAGTGGTTGGTGTACCCGGGTGCGGGTCTTTTAGGGTGGATGGCGGGTGGGCTTGTGGCGGAGGATCCCGGGCTGGGCATTGCGGATCAATGGCCGGGAGGTGCTTGGTGGACGGCCGGGTTAGCGGCCTGTGCCGTCGTCGGAGTTGGGCTGTGGAAACGCTGGCCGAAGGATTGAATGCTTATACATATCGTTGTATAATCATACAAGTCGATCTGTCGGGCTCGCAAAACCAAACCATTGGAGAATGGAGGTGGGATTTGTGATTCGAGTGGCGGTGGTGGGGGCAACGGGTTATGCAGGGGTGGAGTTGGTTCGGTTGCTGGTTCGTCATCCCGAAGCGGAACTTGCAATGGTAACATCTGACTCCCATGCCGGAATACAGTTGTCCAGGGTGTACCCTCATTTGACCGGTATCGCCGACTTTGAGCTTCAGGCCTTTGACCCCGATCGAGTGGCCGAGGAAGCGAATGTCGCGTTTTTGGCCTTGCCGGCGGGGCTATCTTCGACCATGGTGCCCTCGCTTCGCGAACGGGGAGTCCGGGTGATCGATCTCGGGGGAGATTTTCGCATTCCAGGTCCTTTGTTTCGGGAATGGTATAAAAAGGATCCCCCGTCGGACGCTGTGCGGGAAGAGGCCGTCTATGGATTGACGGAATGGAACCGGGAGCGGGTGGCAGGAGCGTCCTTTGTGTCGAATCCGGGGTGTTACCCGACGGCGGCGTTGCTTGGCCTTTTACCGGCCGTCCGCAACAGGGGAGTGGAGGCCGATGGATTGATCATCGATGCGAAGTCGGGTGTGACCGGAGCCGGGCGCGGAGTGAACCTGGGAAACCACTTTGCTGAGGTGGCGGAGAATTTCAAGGCCTACAAAGTTGCCGAACACCAGCACACACCCGAAATCGAGTATCATCTGGCAGTTTTTGGCCAAGGTTCGGCCCGGGTATCTTTTACGGCTCATCTCCTTCCCATGGGCCGGGGTATTTTGGTAACGGCTTATGGTACCTTGACGGGCGAATGGAGGGAGTGGACGACCGAGCGGGTGTGGGAGGTATACCAGGACGCCTACCGACAGGAGCCCTTCGTTCGGGTTCAGCCGGCGGGACAATGGCCCCAGACCAAGGAAGTACGGGGGACCAATCTGTGTGACATCGGTCTGACTGTGGAGCGCCGAACGGGTCGAATGATCGTGGTCAGCGTCATTGACAATCTGGTGAAAGGCGCGGCGGGGCAGGCGGTACAGAATTTGAACGTCATGATGGGGTGGCCTGAAACGATGGGGTTGGACCTGGTCCCCATGTACCCGTGAGCGATCCAAAGATTGTGGAAAGCCGGGGTCGGCCCGCTTCGCCTTCGGGGTGGTGCGGCGCAGTGCAAAAGGGAACTGCGGAAAGAAGGGGTAAACGGTGGCTGACCGGTGGGATGAAATGCAACAGGAGGAACGCCAAGAATGGCTGGGGGTCACGGCCCCAAAAGGGTTCTGGGCGGGGGCGGCAGCGGCGGGCATTCGGGACGGAAAAGCCGAACGCCTCGATGTGGCCATTCTGTACAGCGAGCAGCCTGCGGTGGCGGCGGGCATGTTCACGACCAACCGGGTCCGATCGGCGGCCGTAGAGGCGACCGAGGCCAGGATCCGGGAGCAGCGGCGTTTGCAGGCGGTGGTGGTCAATAGCGGAAACGCCAATGCCTGTACCGGGGAGCAAGGAGCTGCGGATGTGCTCGCTATTCAAATGCAGGCGGCTGACCTGTTCGGACTGGAACCGGACGATATCGGGGTGGCTTCTACCGGAGTGATTGGAGTTCCGCTTCCCATGGACCGTTTGAGCGCGGGCATCGAGGAGGCCGCAAAAAAAATTCGAGACGACGGCGGCCGCGCGTTTGCTGAAGCGATCCTGACCACAGATACGTACACCAAGGAAGTGGTTCGGGAGCTGACGGTCGATGGGCAAACAGTCAGGATCGGCGGAGCGGCCAAAGGATCCGGAATGATCCATCCCAATATGGCCACCATGCTCGCCTTTCTCACCACCGACGCCGAGGTGGAACCGGAAGCTTTGCAAGAGGCGTTGAGGCATGCGGTGGACGCGAGTTTTCATTGCATCAGCGTGGACGGGGATACCAGCACCAATGATACCGTCTTGCTTTTGGCAAACGGCATGGCGGGAAATCGACCACTTCGCCCGGATCACCCGGACTGGGACCGGTTCGTCGAGGCGGTCACCGAGGCAGCGATCCGTCTGGCGAAGGCCATTGCCAGGGACGGAGAAGGGGCAACCCGTTTGATTGAGACCCGGGTGGAAGGGGCGGCGACCGACGAGGAAGCCCGGCGCGTCGCCAAGGCGGTGATCGGATCGAGCCTCGTCAAGACGGCGGTGTACGGCGCCGACCCGAATTGGGGACGGATTCTCTGCGCCGCGGGATATGCCGGATCTTCCTTCGACCCACAGAATGTGGACATCTATATTGGGGACATTGCCGTTTGTCGCCGGGGCGGAGCGGTGCCCTTCGATGAGGAAGCCGCCCGGGGTGTCCTGCGCGGAGACCCGGTGCCGTTGCGGGTCGTGGTCGGGGAGGGCTCCGGAAAGGCCGTGGCGTGGGGGTGCGATTTGACCGAGCGTTATATCGAGATTAACGCCCACTACCGAACCTAACGGAGTTGTCGACCGTCCCTTCAGGGAAGGGTTCGGGTTCTCGGTGCCAAGGGGAGAGAAGGAGCTTAAGGAGATGAGCGAGGAAGAAAAAGCGGCGGTCTTGATTGAAGCACTGCCGTATATCCAGCGCTTTGCGGGAAAGATTTTTGTCATCAAATATGGCGGCAGTGCGATGGGGGAGCGTTTTACCGATGTCATCCTGGACATCATCTGGTTAAAGCAGGTGGGGATTCGCCCCGTGGTGGTTCACGGAGGCGGGAAAGAGATCACCGCCATGCTGGAGCGCCTGGGCCATCGGGCGCAGTTCGTGGAGGGCCTTCGAGTCACCGATGAGGCGGTGATGGAAGTCGTGGAGATGGTGCTCTCCGGCGCGGTCAATCCGCGCCTCGTGGCGGCATTCAATCAGCACGACGGAGGGGCCGTCGGTTTGTCGGGCGCCGATGGAATGCTCTTGGAGGTGGCCAAAAAACACCACCCCGCCGGCGATATCGGCTATGTGGGTGAAGTGGTGCACGTGAACACCGCCCTGATCGAGGGATTGCTCGATCGCCACCTGATCCCTGTCATTGCGCCGGTGGGCGTCGATCGGGAAGGACGTCGGTACAATGTGAACGCCGACGAGGCCGCCGGGGCTGTGGCCGGGGCGCTCGGGGCGGAAAAATTGTTCCTCATCACGGATGTACCAGGAATTCTGCGCCGAGGACCGAAAGGGTCGGAAGTGGTGTCGAAGATCACCGCGGAGGAGATTCGTCAATTGGTGGAAGGCGGCGAGATCTACGGCGGCATGATCCCAAAGGTGAAGGCCTGCCTGACCGCCCTGGAGGCGGGAGCCAAACACGTTCACATCATCAACGGGGAGGATCCGCACGCCTTGCTGTTGGAGGTGTTCACCGACCGGGGAATCGGCACGATGGTCCTTCCCGCTGAGGAGGGATCTGAGTGATTCGAAGGATCTATTTGTATTTGGTTCTCTTTACCACTCTAATGATGTCCATCGGCGGTTGTGTGGGGATCTTTATGTCCCTCAGTGATATTATCGTGCCCCGGGGATTTTATCAGGATTATGCCTCGTATCGAGAGACGCGGATTGCCCAGGCGACGAAAGTGGCCCCTGGGGAACCTGCCCAGCCGGTCCCGGATGAAGCGACGATCCGGGCCGATTATGAACGTTTGGTTGCAGATCAGATGCAAGAGGCTCGGCGAAGAGGGCTGAACGGACTGATAAAAAGTCTGGGGTGGATCGTGATTCCGCTGCCCGTCTTTCTCTGGTATTCGCGAAAACTCAAGGAGGATAAGGGGTCCAGCGCCGCGGCGTCGGCGTGAGAGAAAAGTGAAAAGGGAGTGGCACTGGTGATATTGAGCAACGAAGAGGTCGTGGCGCATTCCGGCGCGCTCATGCATACGTACGGCCGGTGGCCTGTGGCCATGGTGCGGGGGGAAGGGGTTTGGCTTTGGGATGCCGATGGAAACCAATACCTCGATTTTGCCGCCGGGATTGCGGTGACGATTCTCGGACACAGCCATCCGGCGGTGGCGGAGGCGATCGCCGACCAGGCCCGGACCTTGCTCCACTGCTCGAATCTGTTTTACATCCCCCAGCAGGTGGAATTGGCCAACTGGCTGGTGAATCACTCGGCCTTGGATCAGGTCTTTTTCTGCAACAGCGGGACCGAGGCCAGCGAAGCGGCGATCAAATTGGCCCGGCGTTGGGCGTACCACAACGGCGTGCCCGAACGGTCGACGGTGATCACGTTGGAGCACTCCTTCCACGGGAGGACTCTGGGAGCTCTTACAGCCACCGCCCAGCCGAAATACCAGGAAGGGTTTGGCCCGCTGCTCGGCGGCGTGCGCCACGTCCCCGTGGGAGATGTAAAAGCTTTGGAAGAAGCCTTAGATGGCACGGTCTGTGCGGTTATGATGGAAATGGTGCAAGGAGAAGGCGGGGTGATGCCCGTACCCACAGACTATGTGCAAGAAGTGCGGGCCTTATGCGATCGCCGAAATGTCCTTCTTGTCATCGACGAAGTACAGACCGGCATGGGGCGAACGGGAACATTTTTTGCGTATGAGCAGTTTGGAGTCGAGCCGGACATTTGCACCCTGGCCAAAGGACTGGCCAACGGCGTTCCGGTGGGCGCCGTGTTGGCAAAGCGCCCGGTGGCTGAGGCTTTTGTCCCCGGTTCTCACGGCTCCACCTTTGGCGGCAACCCCCTGGCCATGCGGGCCGCCCTGGCGACGGTGGAGGTCGTGGAGAAAGAGCGGCTGTGGGAAAAGGCTGCTCGACGCGGGGCGTACCTGCGAGGCCGCCTAGCCAATGCTCTGGGGAATCACCCGCACTTTCGGGAGATTCGCGGGATGGGCCTGATGATCGGCGTGGTGCTCGATGAGGGCGCCTCCCAAGTGGCCGAAGCATGTCTGAAGCGGGGCCTCTTGGTGACGGTGGCCGGGGGGAACACCGTTCGGTTGCTTCCTCCTCTCATTGTCGAGGAACCGGAAATCGACATGGCGGTGGAGCGATTGTCGGCGGCGATGCATGATGTGTTCGGGCGGGAGTGAGAACCTGGAGCCTGACGGCCCCTGTGCAAAGCAAACTTTAGAAAGAAGGCCGCCAGGTACGCGGCGGCCGGGGATTGGCGGTTCAGTCGCTGACGTTGTCGCCGTACTGGTTGGTGTGATGATCGAAGTCGAAGGTCGAGCACATCGTTCCTTTCACGGTCCCGGCAATGGGGTTGCCGTTGGTGGCGATGAGAATTTCCTCGGCGGTGCAGCCGCCGCGGTGATTATTGTACATGCACTCCTCAACCATACATTTGACACCGGGCATCGACCGTCCCTCCTTTCGGGCTTAGGATTGGCCTCCAGGCTGTCCCCTATGCCCTCAAAATCGTGCAAAACGGGGGGATTGCGCGGGGGATGGCGCCCCGGACAGGTCGGACGTCTACACCGAGGGAATCGTCGATGAGCGATGAATGTACGCTGATGTGGCAGGTCGAGGCGAGAGACCACGGAAGACAGGTGAGAGAAGTTTTACAGGGGCGCCTGCAGGTCTCTCGCCGACTGGTCCGCTTGGCCATTACCCAAAATGGAATTCGGAGAAATGGCCGCCCGGCCTACCTTTCCGAACGCGTGTCCGCCGGGGATATCTTGGAGATACGCTGGGGGGAGACGCCTTCCGATGATGTGTTGCCCGAGCCGATTCCTTTTGAGACCCTGTATGAAGATGAGGACGTGCTGGTGGTGAATAAGCCCCCGGGGATGTTAGTTCATCCGACCAAAGGGGTCGCTGCCGGCACCCTGGCCAACGGTGTGGTGTATGCCTGGCGGCTGACCGGCAGCTATCGCCCCTTTCGACCGTTAAATCGCTTGGATCGGGACACGAGCGGCCTCGTTCTCATCGCGAAAAATCAATTCGCCCATCAGCGGCTGTCGCGAGATCTGCGCTTTGTCGAAGGCGGGCGGAGTCCGGTCTTCGGAGCGGATGAAGCCGAAAGGTTGGATGGGGTGCGAAGGGTGCATAGGGAGTATGCCGCCCTCGTTCAGGGGCGAGTGGTAGCGGACCGGGGCTGGATCGATCTGCCCATCGATCGAGATCCAAACCACGGGAACCGCCGCCAGGTGGCACCGGCCGGCCGGCGGGCCAGAACGCGCTTTGAAGTGGCGGAACGGGTGGGGAATGCCGCCTACCTGAAAGTGCGACTTCAGACGGGACGGACGCATCAGATCCGGGTCCATCTTGCGGAACTCGGTCACCCGGTCATCGGGGATACTCTCTACGGGGAGCCGTCCCCGTGGATCGAGCGGCAGGCACTTCACGCCGAGCGGCTGGTGTTCGACCATCCCCGAACCGGGAAGCGGATCCAGGTGACCGCCCCGTGGTTTCCCGATATGGCGGAACTGTGGCGGCGGTTGAAGGAGATCGGCCGGATCTCCCGAGGATCATGAGGGGTGAAACGGTGTGCCAGGAATAAACGGAACCGAGACGTCGGGGTCCCGGCCTGGTTGGACGTTGGCAGATGTCAAATCCCTTTTGCGCCGCTTCGGGATTATCGTATATATCGGCTCACCCTTAGACGATCTGCTGATGATGGAGCTCGAGTTGGAGGATCTTTGGGGGGGACATCTGATCGACCGGGAAACGTACCTGTTGGCTAAGGCGGCCATCGCCAAGCGGAGGCGGGAGATTGAATACAACTTTTGGCGTTCTATGAAAGAACCGAAGTGATTTGCCGAAAATCAACGTCACCTGATAGAATCTGATATAGGGTGATGTTCAGGTGAAGCTCTATTCGATTCGAGAGTTTGCGGAGAAACTCGGCGTCAGTGTCTCCACACTTCGAGCGTGGGACAGGGAAGGCAAGCTGGTGCCTTTGCGAACTCCTACCAACAAGCGCAGATACACCGAGGATATGTTCTATCAGGCGTTAGGAAGTGGCTCACAAGGACCGGCTGGTCCGGTTTGGGTTTGATTTCTTGGAGGACCTGTTTGCACAGTTCGGTTGCGAGATTCTGGTGGTCAACAAGGCCGAGGACATGTCACCGGCCCAGGAACTGGCCGAAGATCTAATAAACATTGTCCAGCATTTTGCGGTAAAACTCTACGGGTCAAGAACCTACAGGGCGCGGAAACTGACCAAAGCCGTTCGGGAGGAGTTGGCCGGTGCGACAGACGATCCGACAAAAGAGCCTGCCGCTGAATCGTGAGAAATGGAGGCAGATCGTCGAAGTGGCCGAGGCGTATTCCCGGCAGAAGGACGCCTTCTTGGTGGAGTGCGCGCAGGTGAAGTCCCTCAAGGATCTGGGGTATAAACGGAGAATTCGAGATGAACGGGTGGCCGCCGGGTTTGTGAGTCCCTTTGGGCTTCAGGCCCGGCAGTGGAAGTTGGCTTTGGAAGACGCCTTATGGACCCTGGAGCGACAGTGGGAAGCGGCGATTGCCGAGGTGCGGGGCCGTCTTCACCGCAACGGGGGGTTAACCCCGAAGGAACGGGATTACGCCTTCTGGTTGCTGGACAAGTTCGGGGACAGGCCCCGGGATTGGAGAAAGATTGAGGCGATTTTTCGGGATGAGGATCTGGCCGGGAAAAAGACCGAATTGGAGCCGGCCGGGCGGAAGAAGGTCCGCCACGGGCTGAAGCGGCTGTTTCGCCGGATCCTGGGAAAGAGGCCGCGGGTCAGGAAAGCCCGGAGTTTTGTTGTGGATCAGCAGATGTACCGAGTGTTCATGGTGGGCAACCGGCAGTATGTGGCGGTGATGGGATTGTCCCCGGGAAAAAGGATCGTGATCCCCCTTTCTGGGATTCACAAGCTGAGGGGCAATCTGCGGGTGGTTCTGCTGCCGGACGAACAGGCGGTGGAGATTCACATGAGCCGGGAACCAAAGACCTACCCGGCCGGGGAGGAAGAGGCGGGAATCGACCTGGGAGTCACCGAAGTTCTGACGGACGACTCGGGGAAGAAGTATCGGCCGGAGTACGGCCAGGCCCTGCAAGAGATGTCGGACCACGTGCTGGACAAAGGACGGAAACGCCAGAAGCTGTGGGCGTTGTATCGCAAAAACCGGGAGCGGGACCCGGGAAAGGCCCGGCGAATTCGGCGGCACAACCTGGGGCTGGTGAAACAGCACAAGCGACACAGGCGGTACCGGGCGTGGTGCGAGAACGAGATCAACCGGGCGTTTCGGGCGTTTTTTCGGGAACGCCGGCCAAGGGTGATCGCTTACGAAGATTTGTCCCACCTGCGGGGGAAGGCGAGGAACAAGGGGCTGTCCCGCAAGGTGAGCCAGTGGCAACGGCAGGCGATCCGGGAGCGACTGGAATACTTGTGCCATGTGTATTCCATAACCGATCCGGGACCGGTGAACGCCGCTTATACGAGCCAGACCTGTCCCTGTCCCGGATGCGGGTGGGTGGACGGCAAGAACCGCAACGGCGATTCGTTCCGGTGCCAAAAGTGCGGATATGAAGGAGATGCGGACCATGTGGCGGCGACCAATGTGAAGGGGCGTCTTCGCGACCAGGAGATCACAAAGTACACCCCACACAAAGAAGTCAAAAGAATTTTGCTGAAGCGCTACTGGGAGAACCACGCATGAATGAATCAGAGTTCCCGGGATGTTCCCGGGAAGACGGGACAGGGACAGGCCGGGCGGGAGAAAGACCGTGAGGGCGTGCGGGGGTTGGCGAAGGCCGCACGGAACACGGCTTTGACGATGAGGCGCAAGCGGAGCGCCGCCGGGTGGCTGATCCTGGGGGGTTCGGCCAAACGGCCTTCCGGGTTGGCGAAAGCGATCCCTGTCCTGCCGGTGGGAGACACGCAAGCGTCGAGGGACCACCCCGCCGTTTGGAAACTGTCGGTGTCGGGCGCTGGTCGGCGGACGGCCTGATGGTACTGTTTCGGGCGGGACTCCAGATGCTCGGCCCCAGGGCCTCGCCAATCGGGTCTTCGGGGAGCAGCCAGCCTCTCGGAGAGCGTAAACTGTTTTGCTGTCAAGTCTGTCAATGTTTGATAGAAGGTGATAGCAAAAATGAAACAGATTGAGCGACAGTCTTAAAGCAGTTTTCAGGATCCCAGGATCTTGCAGATCAATCCTCTTCAAAAAGGGATCGGTTGAAGGCGTCGACCACCGCCTGCCATTCTTCGTCGTCTTCTACCGGAGCAAAAGCAATGCCCCCGCCTCCGTCCGGATCCAGGCGATACACCACACCCTCGGTGTTGAGGATCTCATCCACGGGCAGTAAGATGGCGTAGGTACGCCCATGTACTTCCAGGATATCCGCCAAATCATAGGTTTCCTCGCGGCCCTCGTCATCTCTAAGGGTGATCCTGTGCTCTTTTTCGGGATAAGCAGCCATGTCTTGCGCTCCTTTCACAGTGGTTGTTCCGGGACATGTGAATATTTATTGACAATCGCTGTGTCCCTGCCCGCGCGTTGCCGTTCTGTGCGGGCGTTGCAAAGGACCGCTGCCGGGATGCCGGTCCGACGCGCCCGGGTCTGACCTGAAGCCCTGGACCGACGCGGCCGACCTGGCCGGGGAACACGTCCGGAGTTTTTGTGCTATACTGATGGCATGAGTCTTCCGTGGGAGGGTTGATAATGCCTCACGCCGCCTTCTTTAACCTTCAGACAACGGCGACGCTCGGCGCCGTAGTGATGGCGCTCATGGTGATCGCCATACGCCTCAAAGCGGCGCAGCGGCCCACCTCGGTGAAAAAGATCATCATGCCGCCCATCGGCATGACCACCGGTTTTGTCATGTTCGCAGCTCCGGTGATGCGAATCCCTGTGTGGTGGGGCCTGGTTGCGTTTCTCGCCGGCGCGTTATTTCTGTCCTATCCATTGATTCGGACATCAAAATTTCATGTCATTGACGGCAAGATTTATCTCAAGCGTTCCAAAGCCTTTGTGCTGATTTTGCTGGGCCTTCTGGCCGTGCGGTTGCTGTTGCACAGCTACCTAGAACAATATATCACATTACCTCAGACCGGTGCGGTATTTTTCCTCCTGGCTTACGGGATGATTGTTCCGTGGCGCGTGGCCATGTTTGTGGAATACAAGCGCACCCTAAACCGATGGTTGCAGATGTCCCGGCAATCGGAAGTGGAGGAGAACACCGCAAAAGAAGGCAATGCACCGCTTTTCCAAGGGGCAGAAGCAACGCCGCGCAATGTGGAAGATACGCCTTGAACGGATGACGGCAGTCACCGGGTGTCTATGTGAACGCATTGGGTGCGAGGCGGTCCACCGTCGCGCCCAATGCGGATAGACGCTTGTCTTGCCGCGGGGCTCCCCATCAACCTACGCGGGAACTGTGAAAAATGTGCCCGTCTCCAGTCATTGGTTTTAGTTGTGGTGACGTCCTCTGGTGATGAACCGTGGGGGAGGACGGATACGGGGCTGACAGCTCCGTTTGTATTAGGAGTGGATCCGGGTGTGACGACGCACCAGTCTATGCTGATGATCGTGGCCATGATCATGGTCCTGTCCATGATGGCCGCGGAAACTTTCCTGATAATGAAACGATTCCCCCTGTTCTTCCACAGGGTCCACATGGACTTGTACAGCAGAAAGATGGTCAATATCATGTTGAAGCCGATGAATGACATTTTTAGCGATTTGATGTGCATCTTTCACGGAAAGATCTGAGTTGACCGCGATACTCATCTCAGCCAAAACTTCATGACCGAACCAACGAGCCTTGACGTCATTGACTTTCAGGACACCGGGTACATCCGCAGCGGACGCGGCCATTGCGTCAATCGTTTCCGGTTCGATTCCGTCGATGATTCGGGTAAACACCGTTTTGGCGGAGTCTTTGACAATGAGAAGGATCATGAGGGTAATGCCGAGCCCCACAATTGGATCAACGATCGGATAACCCAACCATGCACCCACCACGCCAATGAGCACGGCTAAAGAAGTAAGGCCGTCCACCCTCGCGTGATGACCATCGGCAATCAGGGCTGCACTCCCGATCTTCTTGCCCATGTGGATGCGGTAGACAGCGACCATCTCATTTCCCAAAAAACCGATGACTGCTGCCAGCGCAACAACTCCCAAATGGTTGATCGAAGAACTGTGGATGAGCTTTAGAACCGATTCGTAGGCCGCAACGACGGCGCTCACCAGAATGACCAGTACAATGAACAAACCGGCGATGTCCTCAGTGCGGTTTAACCCATACGGAAATCGCTTTGTGGGCAGGCGGCGACTCAAGATGAATGCGAACCAAAGCGGGATGGAGGTGAATGCATCTCCAAAGTTATGAATGGTGTCTGCCAGCAACGCGACACTGCCGGACAGGGCCACAAAGGCGGCCTGCACGATGCCTGTCACAAGGAGACCTACAAACGAAATCATCAAAACTCTTGTCGCTTCTTTGTCTTGAAGGATACTGCTGTCGACACCACCATGGGAATGGCTGTGTCCTCGGTCATGGTGGTGAGAGTGACCGTGCCCGAACCCCATTCCGTCCCTCTCCTATCGAATATAATGATCCAAGGCATTGCGCAAGTCGCCCAACACCTTGTTCAAGTCGTCTTGGCGGTCAGCTGCCGCCACACACACCTCCAAGTGGTCCTTCAAAATCACCTTGGCCACTCCATCAAGAGCCTTCTGAACGGCGGCGATTTGGATTAACAAATCCGAGCAGTCCCTGTCATCGTGCGCCATCTCTTTAACAGCCCGAACATGACCCTCAATCCGTGCCAATCGGTCGATCACTTGCTTTCGATATTTGTGTAAATGATGTCCCATGGCAGACGCCTCCATGCCCCCGAATATAACCCCCCGGGGGGGATATGTCAACCACCGGATCACACCCCCGCGCCTGGAGGCAATAGAGGCAATATAGGCCATCGTCGCATAGGGTGGAGGAGGAGGGAGAGGAGCGATGAAAGGAGTCAAACGGAAACGAAGATGGTGGTGGGTCCTGGCGACGGTGGCGCTTGCAGTCTTGGTTGCCGGATGTGGGGCTACAGGCACAGCTCCCGGGGCGCCGGGGCCGGCACCCGGAGTGGGCGGTGCCTCGGGGGGGCAGACCCAGACCATTCGATTCTCCGAGGTGATCCGGTCGATTTTTTACGCACCCCATTACGTGGCACTGGCCAATGGATTTTTTCAACAACAAGGGCTCAATGTGGACATGGTGACTTCCCAAGGCTCGGATAAGGGAGCGGCGGCCCTCCTGGCGGGGACGGCGGACATCTCCCTGATCGGCCCGGAAACCTCGGTCTACATTTACAACCAGCACGGGGAAAAGAACATCAAGGCTTTTTATCAACTGACCGGAGTGGATGGGTCTTTTTTGGTCGGGCGGCCGACGTCGAAGCCTTTCCATTGGCAGGATTTAAACGGCAAGTCGATTATCAGTTGGCGGCCCGGCAGTTCCCCTCAGATGGTTCTGAACCATGTGTTGGCCGAAAAGGGCGTGCATGGCGCAAAGGTCATCACCAACATTGCCCCCCAAGCCATGGTGGGGGCGTTCCGCAGCGGGCAGGGGGACTATATCCAGGTTTATGAACCCCTGGCATCGATGTTGGAACAACAGGGGGTCGGAAAAGTGGTGGCTTCCCTGGGCGAAGCCGGCGGATCGTACCCCGAGACAGCCTATGAAGCAACGGACGCGTACATTCGCGCTCACCCCGACGTGATTCAAAAATGGTGCACCGCAGTGTACCAGGCCACTCGATGGATGGAGAGCCACAGCCCGTCCGAAGTGGCGGACGTGATCGCGCCGTATTTTGAAGGCACGCCGAAAGACTTGATCGCAAAATCCATCCAGCGTTATGAACAGCAGCACACCTGGCCGAACAATCCGGTGCTCACCCAGGAGCAGTTCGGGATCCTGCAAAATGTCCTTATCGAGGCGGGCACGATCAAAGCGGATCAAAAGGTGCCGTACAACGCCGTGGTAGAGACCCGGTTCGCCCAAAAAACGGCGGGCGGCCAATGAATGGCACGGGGAAAAGGGCATCTCAAGGCCGGGGCAACCCCAGGCGGCCCCGGTGAGGGGACGCCTGGGTGGGATACCCGTCTAACGGCGGCTCCCCGGCCATCACCGGAAGGAGGGGTGCCGATGGCGCAGATCGAGGTGCGCGGTGTGTTTCACCGGTATTTTACGATGAAAGAAGAAACCGAGGCTTTGCGCAATGTCCATCTTCAGGTGGAAGCCGGGGAATTTGTCAGCATCGTGGGGCCCAGCGGCTGTGGGAAGAGCACGCTGTTGTCACTTCTCGCCGGGATGATTCGCCCGACCCAGGGGGAGGTGCGTCTGTTCGGTGAGCCCCTCACCGGTCCCTCCCGGCGGGTGGGATACATGTTGCAGCACGATTCTTTGTTCGAATGGCGGGACGTTCTTCACAACGTTCTCATCGGCGCCGAAGTGCGCGGACTTGATCGGGAGGCCGCCCGGCGGCGGGCGTTGGAACTCCTCGATCGCTATGGTCTCGGCGGATTCGCGGGCCACGCGCCCAAACAGCTCTCCGGGGGGATGCGCCAGCGGGTGGCTCTGATCCGGACCCTGCTGCTCGATCCGGATATTCTGCTTCTTGATGAGCCCTTTTCGGCGCTGGACTATCAAACCCGGCTCAGTCTCGGGGATGAGGTGGCCGAGATTTTGCGCGATCAGGGAAAGACGGTGGTTTTGGTGACCCACGATATTGCCGAGGCGATCACCATGGCAGACCGGGTGGTGGTGATGTCGAAGCGGCCGGCGACGATTACCGCGGAGCACCCGATCCGGTATGCGGCCGGGCGGCTTCTTCCTACGGCTCTGCGAAAAGAACCGGAGTTTTCCCGGTATTTTAACCGCGTGTGGGAGGAGCTGAAAGATCATGTCCGGGTTTGAACAGTTTGGTGAGCTGGAGGAAAAAGGATGGGGCGGGCGAAGGAGGAATGCGGCCGCGACCCGGGCTGTCCCCAGTGCGGCCTATCGGGCTTATCTGCGCTGGCAGCGGGGACGAATTCGCCGCATCCGGGCGGGGCGGTGGCTGCTGCTCCTGGTGGTGCTGGGGATTTGGGAGCTGGCGGCCCGGCTCCACTGGGTCGACCCCATGTTGACGAGCATGCCGTCCCAGATCGCCACCAGTTTCTGGATCATGGCCGGGCAGGGACAGATCGGCCACCACACCTGGGTGACGGTGCGGGAGACGCTGATCGGCTTTGTCCTGTCATTGGGCGTGGGCGGGCTGGCCGCGGTGGCCTTGTGGTGGTCCTCCTTGCTCTCCAAGGTGTTGGAGCCGTATCTCGTCGTCCTCAACGCGCTGCCCAAAGTGGCACTGGGGCCGATTTTTTATATTTGGCTGGGGGACCGAAATTCCATCTACGGGATGGCGGTGGCCATTTCCATTGTCGTGACGATCCTGATGCTGGAGTCCGGCTTTCGGGAGGCCGGTCGGGACAAATTGAAGTTGATGGAGTCCCTGGGGGCGACGAGATGGCAAATGTTCAAGCTCGTCGTGCTCCCGGCCTCGATCCCCAGTCTGGTGGCCGCCATGAAGGTCAACATCGGATTGACGTTGGTCGGCGTGATCATGGGGGAATTTTTATCTTCCAAGGCGGGGCTCGGGTTCCTGATCCTCTATGGCGGCCAGGTGTTCCAAATGAACCTCGTGATGACCAGCATCGCGCTCCTGGTCATCGTCTCTGTCGTGTTGTACGGCCTGATCGTCGTGGCGGGGCGCCTTTTACAGAAGCGCTACCATTTTGAGTGAAGGGGCGGGGAAGGACCGGGGCGGCCGGGCGAGCCGCCCCTTGGCGCGGTGTTAAGGAGCACAATGTCGACAGGACTGGGGCAAAATCTGGAATGTTCGATGACAATGGATCCCGGGTGGTGGTTTTTTCTTTGTTTTTTGAGATACTAAAAGAGGAACCAGATGTCCCAACATGGAGGGGAGCCTCATGAAAGAGAACGTTGGGAAAGTGGATCGCGTCATCCGGGCTGTGATCGGGATCGTCTTGTTGGCGCTGTTGTTCATCGTGCCGGGCAACGCCAAGTACATCGGTCTTATCGGCATCATTCCTTTGTTTACGGCGGTGGCGAAGTGGTGTCCCCTGTATTCGTTGTTTGGCATCAACACCTGCCGGCGGGTGAATCGTTAGGCGGGCGGTTGAAGCTACAGGCGGAATTAGGTTACGCGGAATTAGGTTACGCGAAAATGGCGGGCGATGGGGCCCGCTTTTTTCGATCGCTGAAAATGGTGGACCGGACGGGATGACCACCGTCGCCGTCTTGTTGTTGTCATCGAACATGATCGGGTCATGCCCTGTGGTCCACTTGTTGCTTTGGTCGGGCAATCCGAAGGCTCCGTCAAGCTTGGTGAACCGCCGGATGCGGACCCGCGGACCCGCATGTCCGGTGGAGTGTGAGGACGGGGGCTGGCCGCTCCCTTCCACTGGATGGAATACTTATCTCGTTAGCGACGAATCGCCCGGTGCTGCCGCCATCGTTGAACGATTACAGCGAGGAGGGGGCCCGCCAACCCGGTCGATGTAAAGTATCCCCAGACAACCTTCATAATTATGTCCATTATGGCATTACTGTTGTGGATAAGAAAGAAACTCCCTGCCCACAGCAGTATCGCCGAACTCCAAACCATCCTGCGATACTGACACGGGGCGAACCAGTTCTGAATCGCTGTGGTGAAAGCAAAATGAATGACAGAAAGCTTTAAAAAGATGGTGGTTACCACTCCCATGACATAAAGCGTATCCAGCCTCTCGATGAAATCGGCAATTCGAATCGTTCGCACCACTTCAAGAAGCGGATACGCACTGTACCTGATACCAGGCCCCAACACAGCAATAACCGTAAATTCGGCGATTACACCGATTGCGGAGATTAACAGGGTCGTGATCAGCAGCCCTTTCGTCATCCACTGCCCGGGAACCCCTCTGAACTGCAGAAAAAACATCGTTTCCCACATGTAGGCCCATGGCACAACGTCCGCTCGTACAACCGGACTCCAACCGTCTGCCAATACCGGTTGAAGATAGGAAGGGTTCAGGTAAGGAAGAGCCAACATGAAGAGCACCAGGATCACACCGACACCGATGGGCGTGATGATTTCCGCCATTCTTCCGAGGACTTCCGCCCCTTGATATGTGACATACGCAACTGGCAGGATGAACGCCCCCGCCACAATATAGTTCGGCGTGGACGGGAGAACGGTTGTGCTCAGAAATACCGACCCTTCCCGTAAAACAAAGCATTCCGTCACGAATATCATGTAAATGAACCAAAGGCTTGCCGCGCGTCCGACAAAGGGGCCGAGGGCTTCGTGCAGAGCTTCTACTAACGACTGGTTCGGAAACACCCGTCGAAACAAGGCGATCACAGTGATGACAACCGCACCGCCTGGAAGAAGCAGGATCGCGCTGATCCAGCCGTCGCGAATCGTAATCTGACCAATCGTGAAGGGCAAAGTAAGAATGCCTGTGCCGACGATCAGCCACAGGGCGAGAAACACAAATTGGAGCCGAGACATTTGCTGCTTCACAATCCGCCCTCCAAGGGGAACTAGGCTTTAGTCCCAGTTGTGAGTGCATGATTAATCCGTCTTGCCTGGAACTTTAATCCTCTCCCGGCTGCCCCGGAACGGGCCTGGTGACCTCCGCACTTCTGACGAGGTCCAGTGGTTCCAAAGTTTTTGGCCGCCTTCGCATTTGCCACCAGGGGGCTCGGACAAACACATCTTTAAGATCCGACCAGATGAGGGGGGCCATTGGCGACAGGTAGGGCACTCCAAAGGACCTCAGAGAGGCTAAGTGGATCCACAAGATGAGCGCCGCGATAATAATCCCGTACAAACCGAGCACCCCAGCAAGGAGCAGGACGGGAAACCGCAAAATCCGCAAGCTGATCGCAATGTTATAACTGGGAATGGCAAAAGACGCGATTCCGGTCAAGGCCACGATGATCACCATGGCCGGCGTCACGATGCCTGCATTGACCGCCGCTTCTCCGATAACCAGGGCCCCGACAATGCTCACCGACTGGCCCACGGCTCTGGGAAGGCGAAGACCCGCTTCCCTCAGAGCCTCGAAAGTGATTTCCATGATCAGGGCCTCCACGACAGACGGAAAAGGGATTTGTTCATGAGTAGATATCAATGTGATGAGAAGGGTCGTGGGAATCATCTCCTGGTGGTACGACAACAGAGCAACGTAGGTAGCCGGCAACAGAAGCGCTAGCCAGAAGAAAAAATGACGCAGCAAGCGCACCGCCGTCGCCATGGTGTACCGTTCGAAATACTCTTCCGCCGATTGTAGAAAGTGGACAAAAATAGCAGGTGCCAACAAGGCATTCGGACTGCCGTCGACGAGAATGCCGATTCTTCCTTGGAGGATCTCCGCTGCCAACCGCTCCGGTCTTTCCGTATACTCAATCGTCGGGAACGGGGACAGGGGGGCATCATCGATCATTTCTTCGATATACCCGGCATCGAGAACAGAATCGACATCGATCCGCCGCAAGCGCTCGCGACATTCTTCCACCAATCCCGGTTTCACGATCCCTTGAACGTAAACGAGGGCGATGGTCGTTTTGGAAACTCTTCCAAGAGTCATGTATTCCACTTTCGCGTTGGGACTTTTGAGCCGGCGGCGATAAAGTGCGAGGTTTTTCTCAAGGCTCTCGGTGAATGCTTCCTGAGGTCCCCGGACCACAGATTCTGATGCAGCCTTTTCTACAGCCCGCCCCTGAAAATCCATCAGGTCCATGGCAAGGCCTCGGTCCCAACCATCCACGCAAAGGACCGCCTCGCCGCTTCCGATGGCCACATTGATTTCTTCCAAGTTTTTTACTGGCTTCAATGAGACTGTACGCAAAGCCTGTTCAAGATCCTCGATGGATTTGTCGGACTTGTCGAAGGTGGTCAGGGGTTCAAGAAGCCCCTCTTGAAGCAGCTCTTTGCCGATCAGGGTATAAATGCAGACGATAAATGCCTTCCGGCCCCCGACCTGGATCCAACGAAACCGGATGTCGTCGCATTTGCCCCATGCTTCGGCCACCCGGCCATACATCACGTCAATGTTTTCAGGCCATTCGTGATCCCGCTCCGGGGATTGGGAATCCGACTGCCTCACTGGTTTCTTTTGTTGCCTTTTCGTTTGTCCACTGCGCTTTTGTCTCATCATCCCACCGAATTTCAAAAAGATGGCCACTGGAACAGTATGCCAACACCGACATGGGGTTATACAGCAGGCTCTAACTGGACCAGCCAGAGGATAAAGGCCTTGGGGACTCATGGTCGGCGACCCTGGGTTCGGAACGCCGGCCCCGGCTCAATACCATCGCAGCGGAGATGGAGATGAGGATTATGGCCGGGGTCAGGTCCGCCGTCCGCGTTCCCAACTACAGCCGGATTCCAGCGATCAATGTGCCGGCTTCGTGGAGAACAACATCGTTCACCGATTCGCACGTCGCATATTCTTGAGCCACGTGGCGTGTGGACCGCGGCCGATCCGGGATGGAGTGGCTGAGAGTGGGCCGGAGGTTTCAGCCCGACCCATTGCCTGGCGAAAAAATTCCCCCGGCAATCGAGAGGCCAGGGGTTTCGCGTTGGTTGCCATGACCTGGTGGAGCACTTGGAAAATTCCGCCTCGTCCATGGATGACCGGGCCGGACGGTGCGAAAAGTCAGTTTCTATCGCCTCTCCGGTGTTTGGAAGGAAAAAATCTCACTTCCGATGAATATTCCTCATGAGGTGAGGAGCATGGTATTGTTTTCTTTTTTTATTCGTCGGTGCAGCCTGTGTGGTCGGAAAACGAAGCCGCTGCGGGTCTATGTCGATGATCGAGGTAGAAGGATCCGCTTGTGCCCGGCTTGTTCCGAGTACGCCGAGCGGAGGGCGTATCGGATCAAAAACTGATTGATATCTTGAGTTCTGACCGTCAATGGGACGGGCCGCCGAGAGACTTTGACAATGTGGAAAAATAGGGTATTGACTTCCAGGCGGAAAAATCTCCGATCACATAGAGGCGCTGCTTAGCACGGGTCACGGCGACATTGAGCAAGTTTGGCGATTTTCCCGCCCAATACCGCGCTCCTAGAGATTGTTTGCCGGGTGCTCCCAGGACCAGGATCACCGCTTCCGCCTCTTTGCCCTGAAAGGTGTGGATGGTCCCGATTTGCCGCTCGAACCACTCGTTGAGCTCCTCTTCCGAAGAAAAAAGAGGAATCTGGTGTCGTTTTTGACAATCGGCCAGGGCGGCTCTCAAGTGATCCCTCAATTTGAAAGCGACTTGACGAAATGGTGTGATGAAAAAGATATCATTCGGCACACACGGCTGCAATCCGTCTTGAAGACGGCGTTCGACGGCGATCAGCAACAGTTCCGCCGATCTCTCTCCTTCCGGGGGCGACCATTTTCCGTCGATGTTTTCTCCTTTGACGTCAATCCACCGGGTTTCCCCAAGCACTTGGCCGGTCCGGCACGGCCGTTCCGGGGGCGTGGCGAACACCATCAAGCCGTTGTAAGCGATCTGATTCGAAATGGAAAACATGGGTTCATCGCACCGGCGATGGACCCGCAGAGGGCAGCCGACCCAGATCGGTTCACCCTCACCCATCAGAGAGGTTCCCAGCCAACTCCCCCGGTCGGCCAACGTCTGGACGGATATCCACGGAGCCGCCCATTGGCCTGGATCTACGCCAAACTGTTTGAACAGGGCTTCGATCAACGGCAGGGGGGTGGTGACAACCGGTTCGATTTGCATGGGGTCCCCGACAACCACGGCTCGGCGGCACCTCCACAGGGCGCCGACTGCCGATTGCGGCGTGGCTTGACCGGCTTCGTCGATGAACAGCCATCCGATTTCTTCCTTCCCGAGGCCGCTGAAAAGCCTGCCAAAGGACGCGAAAGTGGTGGAGACCACCGGCACGACCAAGAAAAAACTGGCCCAAAGGTGTCGAAGCAGCGTGGTGAGGTCGGGGTGAAGGGACTTGGTGCGCAATACTGCCATCATGGTGCCGAGGTTCGCGTGCAGAGGCTTGGCCGCCGCGTCGACAAAGGCGCGGTGTAACTCAAACGCCCGCTTAAAAAGTTCATCCCGCGCCCGCTGAATGTCCGGCCCCAGCCATGGCGTGCTTCGTTCCAAGTCCTTTTCGCTTTGCTGCCAAAAGTCCGGATCGGCGAAACAATCCCCGGCGAGTTGGCGCCCCCGGTCAATCTTCTCCTCAATCTCTTGCATGCGCCGCAAAGCGTTCTCACGCTCTTTTTCGGCCCTTTCACACTGAGTTCTCGCCTGTTCGACTTCTTTTTGCGCTCGATCCCGTTGCTCCTTGTATCGTTTTTCTTCCTCTCGTGCGATGCTGACAGCGGCCAAGGCCTCTTCTGCGCGCTGTTGCCAGTGCCGGTAGGCGTTTGTGGAGAAAAGACGGGCGAAAAAGTTTGGGCGGAGAGCGAGAAGAGCCTTTCGATCGTCGGCTGCTGCGGCGGTGCGTTCGGCGGCTTCCTTCCAGAGCCGTTCTGCTTCGGCGAATTTTTCTTCCTGTTGCTGCTGGATCAACCGCGCCTTTTTGGCTGCCTCCGCGGTCTGATGCACATCCATCCGGTTTGCCTCTTTCTGTTCCAGGGCTTCTCTTGCCAGTTCCAGGGTGTGCAACAGGTTTGTGACGCGTTCTAAAGAATTCCTGAAGTTCGCCCGTGCGGTGTGCCAACGGGTTAACGCCTCGTTTTGATCTTTTGGGGCTTGTTCAATGACAGCCACCGCCGGCAAGTCGGCACCGTCCTTTGGGGAGCCGACCGCCTGCAAATAGTGTTTCATGCCTCGCTCTTGTTCCCACCAAAAGCGTTCGACAAAATCCCGGCGATTGTCCTTATTGCCCAAAACCGCCGCGGCCAGTCCCCACGTCATGCCGTCTTCTTGTTTAACAGTGAGGCGATCGGCGATGGAGGCAAAATACCGGATCGGTGGATCAAAATCATCGGCAATCTCCTGGCAAAGCGGGAGTTGGCGACTGATGTTTTCCACGGCCTGATTGTTCGATGAGGCGACGACCATCTCGAACCCGAGAAGGGCGGGGTCCACCCGGTAAATCGTTGCGATTCTTTCGCGGATCGGGACTCGTTTTGGCGAGCGGAAGGCTGCTTCCGGGTGATCGAACGCCGCGAGGACCACGGCGCGGTCCAACACCACTTTCGCCACGAGATCGCGCAACATGGTGGTTTTCCCGGTGCCGGGTGGTCCGTTGACGGACGCCATGCCGGATTTCCCCAATTCCCTGGCCGCATGGTTGACCGCACACTGCTGCATCAGGGACAAAGAAGGCCGGTTGCGTCCGGGCCACCGGGATTTCGGAGTGCGGCCGGGAGCCAGGATTTCCCGGAGCACAGTCCGATCTTTCACGACATCGCGCCGTTCGGCCGGATCGAGACCGTACAAATACCTGGCCAGGGCAAGGCCGATGTTTTCCCTTTCGAGGGCTTTCCGCACTGTGGATAGGTCTTCCAAGAAAAAGCTGTTGAGCATATCGACTTCGGGCGGTTCGTTTCTGCGTTGCGGGATGCGGAGAGCAAACGGCTTCACCTGGTGGGCGTCTTCTTTCGGCAAGCAGATGGAGCGGGTCAACTTATCTGTGAGATGGAGGACCTCCTGGACAGTGAGCGGGGTCGGGCTGCCATGACTTGGATCGGGTCGAAGGTGCTGCAGGATGTTCTGCTTCAAGGTCTGCTCGACTTTCTGGAAATTTTTCAAATCATGGAGTCGATCGTGGAGTACCAAGCTGTAAGCCCACGGGAAGGTCGAAATAAAGATTTGTTCCAGGTCAGGCCGTCCCCTCTCGTCGAGAACAATGAGAGCGAGGGGAATTTTCCCGTCTGCAGACGAGACACGTTCCTCGTACATTTCTTCGCGAAACTTTTGGAGCAACTTCCTTGTCGCTGTTCTCAGACTCAGCGCGCCAAGACACAGGAACCACCATACGGCTCTTTCGTCTTCTCGGCGGGCGTACTTGGGATCTGCCCACGGTTCAAGACTTCCGGGAAGAATCTTTATACATTTTCTCTTCTCTGTGGCTAGCCTGGGCGGTTGCAAGAGTTCAGAGACATACCAAGCGTCCATTACGTTGAGAAGTTCCTCTTTGTTTGAAAAGGAGGATGTCATGACCTTCGGCTCCTCTCGAAAGCCTGCTTGCGGCTTAGGAAAATCGGGCGCGCAAAAAACGACTGATTTTGTACATATGTCGAATTGTAGCAAATCCTTGCACCAAGGGGAAGGAATTTCCTCGACATTGGTCGAAATCCTTTGTTCAAGAACGGTCTTCTGGGCCTTCCCGCAGGTGCCAGAAGCTGAGGCAAGGTGTGGAGGTGTGCGATGGACGAGGAGAGCCTGAGATCAGATACCCGAAGATATTGGGAGTTGCAACGGCACAATGACTCGACTGATTGGGTGTTGGAACAGTACATTTCTGATAAGAGACAAAAATTAGGCGGAAACAGTTTGTTGGAAGCGGAGATGGAACAAATTCGACAACGTAGTTCTCCTGAGCATTGCGAGACCCTCGTCCTTCTAGTTGGACTTTCCTTAGAGCCCCTACTTCAATCGATATGCCTGTACCAACCTGCAGGGATTCTGTTGGTGTTGAGCGACGACGAATATGCCGGTGAACCGAGGCACGCGTATGTCGGCCATGTCTTTGAGGCGATTGAGCGCCTGCGGGACGAGGGGTTGATCGATCGTGTCCCGAAATACTTGGGGAAGAACCCGGCCGGAGAGGGTCAATTTGTGGAAACCGCTGACGACCCACTGGCTGTGTTTCGCACCTTGGTGGAGACGCTCCGCGACGAACCTTGTCCGGTCATCGACATCACCGGCGGGAAGAAGAGCATGGTGGCGGGGGCTTTTTTGTACGCCGCGTACGCAGGAGTGCGGATTTCGTATGTCGATTTTACAGAATACGACCGAAATTCGCGCCGCCCATACGGTTACCTGTCGAAAATTGGCGAGCTGCCCAATCCGTATGAGAAATTCGCCTTGCGCGAATGGGAGCGGGTGCGGCTCTTGTATCAGCGGTATCAATTCCGGGAGGCCAGGAGACTGTTGGAGGACATCTGGAAGGCGATGTCTGCCTTGATGGCCGACTCTGCAAATGCGCTGGACAGCCTGGACAGGTATCTCGAATACTACGAAAAATGGGATCAGGGCGACTACCGGGGCGCGGAAGAGATCCAACGAGATCTTGGAAACTTCCGGCAGCCCAACGCCGTGGTGGAACTGGGTGGCCGATGGTATCGAATCGAAGGGGACGATTACGTCGAACCGCCTAAGTATCTGTATGGGGACCAAGAGGTGCTCAAGGTATACGCATATGATGAACTGAAGCGCATCCAACGGCTGATTGACTATACCCAAGACTATCGTTCGGCATTTCTTCGGGCTGGGGCTTTGAATGAAATTATTATGTTGGCTCGGTTGGTCGATTTGATAAAAGATGACAATGATCGTAAGCGGTTTTTGGAGCCTTTGGATAACAAGACCCCTTCAGCCGAATCAGTCTTTAAAGCGTTGACAAATCCTGATAAAGAAATACATGTGGGTTCAAATAGAAAGAAACATGATATATCGTTTAAAAATGCTCCGGAGATGACCTTGCCTAAGCCGCCTGAGATGAAACCTTGGTGGAACAAGACGGTCATGTTTCGCGACGACCCTTCGAAAGGCGAGAAGGGTTGGGACAAATTCCTTAACCGGCGTAACGACTTAATGCACAAATACTTTCCGGTTTCAAGACAATGGGCGGAGGATGCGTTGAGATTTGTCGAGGCGAATTTCGAAGATTTTCTGGGACTGCGGACAAAGGATATGCCTTTATACGCTGAAGCCGTTCCCTGGCCGGAGCTGTGCGAATTGTGCGGATTGCAACGGTTCTTGCCTTCCAGTCTTGTCCGGGATGAGGCCGGGAAGGGGGGATCGGAGTGAGCCGTTTTCTTCTGGCGGCCGAGGCCGATAAGATTCAGGATCTCCTGTTTCGTTCCTCCCACCTGCGCGAGGTGGTGGGCGGGAGTCAACTGCTCGTCCGATTTTGCGAGAAAGTGCCCAAATATTTGTTGCCCCGTTACGGCGGCGATCCGGACCGGGATGTCATTATTCACGACGGAGGGAGTTTCCGCATCCTATTTGATGAAAGAGCACAAGCAGAGGCTTTCGGCGAGGAATTGGCGGAAGCATACCGCTTGGTGACGGGAGGGAGTCTGACGGTCGCCGAACCGGTGGAGGCACCCGACGGAGCCTTCGGTTCGTCAGCCTTCCTAGCCAATGAGGCGCTTCGGAAGGCCAAACGCTGGCGCCAAGGGTGGCACAGTCCGGAACAGATGCCCTATCTGGCGTTCTGCGCGTCGTGCGGCATCGGCCTCGCGGTGGCCTACCAGGCGTACCATCCAAATGAAGAGCAATATTTGTGTTCCTCGTGCCAGAACAAATATGCCGAGCGAGCACGCGGGTTCAAGGATTTCTTGGAACCGTTCCGCCGCGAGGTGGTGGAGGGTGAACCGGAGTTGGAAGGTGCCGGATGGCCCGGTTATGAAAAACCGGGGGACGGCAGCCAAAACGGCCCAAACGGTCCGGATGATATCTTGGAGAACATTGCGGCCTATGATCCGCGCCAATATGTCGCGTATCTGCTCGCCGACGGCAATGACATGGGGACGGTATTTTCCAAATGTGTGGAAATCGAGCAGATGCGGGAATTGTCCAAAGGACTCGGCCGGGTCATTCGCCGGGCTTTGGCAATTCCGACTAAAGAACTGATGAAAACAACACAGCGCGAAAATGGACAAAACTTGTCGATCCCGGTGTGGCCCCTGATCATGGGCGGCGACGATCTCTTTGCCCTGATCCCCGCCCCCTGGGCTCTGGATTTTGCCCGGCGATTTTGTGAAGTTTACGAGTCCGAAATGGCAGCTCTGCTTAAAGACATCGGTCTGGCGGATGAGGTTCGGCCGAGTGTTTCCACTGCCGTTGTGATTTGCAAGTCTAAACATCCCTATTCCCACGCCCACGAAATCGGCGATGCGCGGTTGAAAGAGGCGAAGCGATTGGGCAAACAGTTGACGTTGTGCGAGAAACAGCCAAAAACCGGTCCCCGGTCCACCGTTAACTTTGAAGTTGTATTGGGCGGTCGGCTGGCCGACACCGTTGATAGCGGAGAGTATCGCTCGACCCTGCGGCCTTATTTCGCAACGAGCGGCGGACCGGAAGAAAGCGCTTTGTCTATCACCCGTTTGCTCGATCTGCGTCGGGAATTGCGCGCTCTTCCGAACAGACGGCTTGCGGAGTTGCAACAGTTGTTTGACCACGCTCCGAGATTATCGGAGAAGGATGAGCTTAACAGCTGGAATCGGACATTGAATCGACTGTTGGAGAGGATCGAACGGTTCAGTGAAGAGGCGGGCCGGATCCTGAGGCGTCTCATGGAAGAGCCGGGGGACAAGTGGCCGGGAAAGCCGTGGCGTTATGTAATCCGGGGATCCGGCCATTGGTATGGTCACGAATTGCCCGACCTCTTGGAAGCGTGGGACTTTGCCTTTCGTGTCGACAAGCTCCGTTCGGAGTACGAAGGAGAAGATTGATATGCTCACCCTGACTTTCGAAATCGAATGGATATCGAATTATCACGTGGGCGCGGGCCATGGAAAAGGGTTTGGGGTGGATTCCGCTTTGCTGCGGGATCCGGACCGCACGCCGATTCTGCGGGGAAGCATGTTGGCAGGGTTGTTGCGGGACGGGACTTGCCGGTTGCTTCAGGTGATTCCTTCAAAGAAGAACTCCACCGGCGACGTCGTGGACAGGCTGTTCGGTTCTCCCGCACAGGAAAAATCTTGGCGGATTTCGTCCGCTGGGCCGACGACCCGGTTTGTCCAGGATTCTTCGACCCGTTGGCGTGTGCGCATCGATCCCCGAACCCGCCGGTCCGAACCGCACAAACTGTTTTCCCAGGAGGAAGGGGTGGCGGGGCAAACATTCCGGTTCACCGTCACATCTCCGTACAGCGACGAGGTGGCGCTGGATGAAGCGGCGTTGTTGGTGGCGGCGGCGCGATTTGTCAGAGAATCGGGCCGGTCTCGCCGCCGCGGACTGGGGGAATGCGTCATTCACCTGGTGGACGTCGTCGGGGCAGATACGGGGAAACCCCGGGACGAATCCTGGGAAGAGTGGCTGTTAAAGCGTTTTGAGAGAGTTTGGCTCCATGGCGAACCGCATGGCGAACGGCGAACCGGAATGACGGTGAGGCACGCTTGGCCGTCGGCGGAGAAAGGGAGAGAGGAAGGGAAGGAGAAACGGGAAGATCGGACGCGGGTACGTTTGAGAATGATCGCGTATCTGGATGAACCGCTGTTGATTGCCCAAAGGGCCGCCGCCGGGAATCGGTATGACACCCAGACACATATTTCTGGCAATGTCATTTTGGGTGCACTGGCTACTTTGGCTGCACGACGAAACAACATGAGCGATCCGGCCACGTATCGCGACTTTGTCGCTCTTTTCCTGCGCGGGAAGATGAGATGTTCGATGCTGTACCCCGCCTACTATCATAACGATTATCTCTACCCGACTATCCCGGCGCCGTATGGACTGTTGACGTGCAGTGTCGTGCCGTTCCGGGGAGATGATGTGGGCCATGGGGTTTTTCCAGCTTGGAAACAGGAAAAGGACCGGTGTCCCGTGTGCGGAAGCAGACTGGAACCGGTCGGCCAGTATGTGGTTTATCACCAGAACGTAGGCACCCTGTTGCCGGAACGTTTTACAGAAATGCACATCCGGATCGACCCGAACTCCCAGCGGGTTGCGCCGGGGAACTTGTACAGCTACAGCGTCCTTGGGGCGGGGCAGTATTTTCTTGGGGAGATTCAATTGAGTGGCGAAAAATGGTGGCACCGGCTGCAGGAAAGGACGGGGATCGGCGAAACGAGAGCGTTTACGTTGTGGTTAGGGAAGGCTCGCCAGCGGGGATACGGGAAAGTGACCGGCTGGTTGGAGCGGATCGACAGTCAGCCGTTTTTATGGGTTCCATGGCCGCTGGACCGGCGGGTGAAGGATCCTTCCCAACCGCTGACACTTACTTTTTTGACGGATGCGATCGTGACCCATACGTGGGGACAGCAGGCCGCCGGCATTTCGGAAGAATGGTTGAACCGGCTGCTCGGGGTGGAAAAGGTGGTTCTCCACGAGGTGTACGCCCGAACCAAAGTTGTGGACGGGTTCAACGCCGTCTTGGGGTTGCCCCGTTGGCGGGACATGGCCCTCGCGGCTGGTACGACGGTGGTGTTTCAGCTCCCGGATCCGCCAGGGGACTGGGCCGCGCGGCTGCAGAGGCTGGAGGACGGGGGAATCGGCATTCGGCGCCACGAAGGGTTTGGACGCGTTGCGTTCAATCACCCGCTGTTTGAAGAACGTTTAAGCGCCGAGGGAGTCATTCGCCTGCAAAAAGACATGAGATTGAGGAAACCTTCCGAACCTGATTTGTTTCATAGGTTTTGGGAAGAAAGGCTGGATAAAGCGTTTTCTCCGGATTGTTTCAAAGGGCAGGAGGCCCGGTTGACAGGACTGGCGCGATGGCTGTACGCCAATCGAAACGAATCCCCTGCCGCGCTGGCTGCGCGCATGAATGAGATTGGGCAACCGGCTTCGTCATTGGTCGCGCTCCTCGGAGGCGTTGAAGAATGCGGGGAGCGTTGCCAATTGAATCGTTTCCAGGCAGAATTGAGGGAAGAGTTAGAGAAAATCGGTCGGCTACTTGAGTTCTTGCAGGAAAAGGGCGAAGGACATTGGCGCGCGGGGATCGAAAGCTTAGCAATGAGGATTGCATCTCTTGTCAAGGACAACACCCAGGGGCGGGAGGAGGCCAAATGATCTACAAGGTTATCATGGGAACGCTGGAGACCCGAACCTCCGTTCATGTGGGCAGCGGCAAGGGGAATGAGTTGACCGATGCCCTGATCCATTGCGATGCTGACGGTCGGCCGGTCATTCCGGGGACCGCCATTGCCGGCGCGTTGCGGGCGTTGCTCACCCGGCTGGCCCCTCGCCTCTCGGGGACGGCTTGCCGGGCGCTGGCACAGACGCCAGACGAACGCAAGCTCTCTTGTTCCTGCCCGGTCTGCAGGCTCTTCGGAGATGTGAACCCGTCTGACACGGAGGGGATCACCTCGGCGGCTTCCCGGCTCTTGGTGTTCAATGCCCGCCCTCTTTCCGGGACGATGCCCCTCACCTGGATTCGTGACGGCGTGGGGATCGAGCGGGCCTCCGGTGTGGCCGCAAGAGCCGGGGCGGTGAAGTTTGACCTGGAGGTCCTGCCTCCGGGTGTGAAATTTGAACTGCGAATGGAGCTTCGCGGTGCGAGCGAAGAAGATGAGCAGCTTTTGGCGGCGGGGTTGGCCGAATGGAAAGCAGAGCGGCTGTGGATCGGTGGTCGAGCCGCTCGCGGGCTCGGATTCGTGGCGTTGCACCACCTGGAATTCCGAGAATTACGTTTGGGTCAACCGGCCCAACTGATGCATTATTTGCGATCGGACCAGCCCTGGGAGCGGGCTGCGCCCGTCCAAGATTGGCTGATGGCGCGGTGTGAGGCGATCCGTTCCAAGGCCGAAAAGAGCTGGCATGGATCGGACGACCGGGGCGATACCGGGCGCGAACTCCCCAAAGCGGCGGCCCGAAGCTGGATCACCCTGAGAGGAACCCTACAGACCGAAGGCGGGGTGCTGATGAACGACAGCCTGACCGCCATGGTCAGCGGCTTTGATCATGCACCGCTGTTAAGCCGGTTGTCGGAATGGGAACAGCCGGTGTTGGGTGGCGCCGGAATTAGAGGAATCCTGCGGTCTCACGCCGAGCGGCTGGCGCGGACCTTGGCTGCTCGCCGTGCCGCAAACCGCGAGGACTTCCTGCGCCGTTGTCCGGCGTGCGATCCCAACGCCAGAAGCCGGGTGAAAAACCAGTACTTGTATCTGGAAAGCTGCGACAGCTTGCTGAGAAAAATTGAATCTGGTCCCGGGACGGCTGATGGATATCTCGATTCCCTCTGCTTGGCTTGTCGCCTGTTCGGCAGTCCGCGACGGGGGAGCCGTTTGATCGTTGAAGACGCACCTTTCTTCTCGACACCGGATCAACCCGAACCCCAATATAAAATGATGGATTTTTTGGCGATCGACCGTTTTACCGGCGGCGGGGTGAACGGGCTCAAGTTCGACGCTTTGGTTCTGTGGCGCCCGGCGTTCAAATTGCGGCTGCACTTGGAGAATCCGGAGGATTGGGAACTGGGCTGGTTGGCCCTGGTGCTCCGGGACTTGGCCGACGGTTGGCTGACTGTGGGTTTTGGGCGCGCCAAAGGGTTTGGCCGGGTGAGGCTAACGGAGTGGGAAGCGACTTTCGGCTACTTGTCGGAGGACGACGCGCCCCGGGGGCTGGAGGAATTGGGATTGTCGGTGGAGAGGAGCGGGGTTTATAAGACCGTTCAAGTGTCGCCCGGCACGACGGGGTGGAAGGATGTGGCGCGGAATTGGGTCCGAGCATTCCACAAAGAAGTGGAAAATTTTGTTAGACCGGAAGTCCTCGTGTTGCAAAAGGATCATGATTTCGACCATCTTGAAAAACTCTACCGGTACAACGAAATCCTTTGAAGTGAGAGGAAGCGGAAGGTGAAGGGATTGTCACGGGACCATTTTTTTAATGAAATTGTTGAACGGGTGCAGCGGAGCCGATGCGGGCCCAACGATGTGACGATTCTGGGGGGAATGTGCGGGTCCGGTGATCTCGAAGCGTTCTTTGGAGCTTGGCGATTTGCCGATATGCCCTATCGGATCTGGGAATGGACCGAAGCGATCGTGTTTGCGAAGGACGCGCCGTTGAAGGATGCGGCCCTCCTGGAACGCGGGCGTCTGTTTGGTGGCGGGGGCGATCTGATGGTTCGCCGCCATGGCGAGACGTTTCAATGGCGGTTTGTGGGACCTCCCGGTGTTCGGATTCTCGATGGGGCGGCGTTTGGAATGGGAGAAGTGGAGGACTATTGGGCCAGTCATACCGGTGTGGTGTTTCACCAATATGAGGAAACAGCCTTGCTGTGGGGCGTGTGGGACGGAGAGCGCTGGAAGGAAAGTCGGGTTGGAGGGGCGGCATTGGACTACCCTGTGGACCATCCGATGAAAGGCCGGCGAGTCCAATTGCATTACAGGGTGTTCAGTAGGTCGGGGCAGGTGGAGTTCGTGTGGTATACCGGGCTGAGTGAATGGAGGGGGAGCGACAATGGCGAAAGGGAGAATTAAGAAGCTCTTTTCTGAGAAACAATATGGCTTTATTCAGCCGGACCAGGGCAGGGAGGATGTTTACTTTCATGTCTCGTGGATCAAAGGGTTCACGCCCCGGGAAGGACTGCGGGTGGAGTTCGACGTAGAGCGCGGGGAGAAAGGTCCGCGTGCACGGAATGTAAGAATAGCCGAGAAGTACCGTTTTCTCAACCCGTACAACTTTGTACGGAACCTGATGAAAGCACGTCCGGCGGAGCATGTGTTGGGGAATTGTCTTCCTCCACCCCATGACCGTTATGTGGGCCTGACCGGCCGGCTCACGTGCGAATTGAAGACGGTCACTCCGCTGTTTATCTCCGATTCCCACGCTGTGAGGACGGATGCCAAGGGGGAAAATAACCCTCATAAAATCTACCGCTTTTTTCAATGTGACGGGGAACCCGTTTTGCCGGGCAGCAGTTTGCGGGGCATGATCCGTTCCGTATTTGAGACGATTACCAACTCGTGCTTGGGTGCGTTCGAAAAGGACGGGCGTCCTCTCGAGCATCGCGTGTCCAGGGCTCCGGATATGACCCCGGCCAGGGTTGTCGCGATCAAAGAAAACGAAGTGATTTTGGAGGAGTTGAACTGTCTGATCAATCCCCCTCCTCAAATGGGTCGCACCAAGGTCATGTCTCCGGCGGGCGTGGTTTCGGATGCGTACCCTCCGAGGGTGTTTGATTCAGAGAGGAAAACGCCGTATGACCCCGCGCGCAGCCAATTGCCGCCGGGTGTTTGCGACGGGATGCGGGTCGCGGCGCTGATCTCTGTTCCCAAACAGAATCTATCGGGGCCAAATGCGGGGAGAGGAACTCGCCCTATTCCCGCCTATCGGGCCATCCGGGTTGTGCCGGTGGATCAGTACGAATTGTTGACCGAGACGGAGGATTGCAGGAAAGTTTTCGGATGGTTGCACATCACTGGCCCCAATATTGAGAACAAACACAGTGAACGTCTCTTTTTTCGGTGGGACGATCAGAGCCCCGATCCGCCGACGTTGGATCAAATCCCCTCTTCGTATGTAAGGAGATTTGGCAAAGAAGTGATGGACGAATACAACGACCATTTAAAAGGATACTGGGAGCGTTTGCAAGGGATCGTTGAAAAACTGGGAGAGCGGCGGTGGCCCGACAGCACGGAAGGGTTGCCTCAGCCCAGTACCTTTGTAGAAAAGGATCGGAGCCTTCGAGACGGCGATCTGGTGTACATCGTGGAATCGAAAGACCCCTTGAAAACCTGGCTGCGTCCGGTCAGCATGCCCCGGATTCGCTACAGCGATACCCGGGAAAGTTTGTTGCCGGAGCACCTTCAGCACTGCGAGAGTGTCAGCGAACTTTGTCCTGCCTGCCGCGTCTTCGGTTGGGTCGCCGGGAAGCGGGAGGAAGGGCATCAAACGGATCCCGATGAGGCGGTCGCCTATGCCGGAAGAATTTGGTTTTCCCATGGGGAGAGGATTCAAGAGGGGCGGGAGTTGCCGGAGACCACTCTGGGGATTCTGTCGACCCCCAAGCCCACCGTCACGCCATTCTATTTGCTCGATGCCCAGGGCCGCCCCGATCCGATGGTGACCTATGACACCCAAGGGGCGCGACTGCGTGGACGCAAGTTCTACCGTCATCATGGGCGGGCCAATCCCGCGGAATATCAGGGCCATAGCAAAAGTGACCAGAACCGCACCATCCGGAAGGCTCTGGAACCCGGGGCTGTGTTCCAGTTCACCGTAGAATTTGAAAATTTGGCGGGACTTGAGCTGGGGGCACTGCTTTACTCCCTGGAGTTGGAGGAAGGGATGGTTCACCGGCTGGGATATGCAAAGCCGTTTGGTTTTGGTTCGGTGAAGATCTCGGTGAAGGGGATAGAAATCATGAATTGGGGGGAGAGGCTCCAGTCACTGGATCGGGATGCGGGCCTTCAGAAGATAGAAGACACCCAATTTAAACAGACATATAAACAGAAATACCGGGAGGAGATGTGCCGGCTATATGGACAATCCTTTGAGGAGATGATGACCGACCTGAAAGCGTTGCTCAAAGATCCGCCTGATTTGCCTATTCATTATCCGCGTCCAACCAGAGTGCCGGACCCCAACAACCATCCACAGTTCGAATGGTTTGTGGGGAACAACAGGCGCCGACATCAGCGGGAAACGTGTTTAAGAAGCCATGGACAACAGTCAAAGAGAGGGTTGCTTCCTGATCCGGTCGCCCTCGATCTTGCCTGTGATGACCACGGTCTACCCTTGATTGATAAGAGAGGGAACGATGGTTAGCCCCTGGAACTTGGAGGGATGAGAGAGTCTCATAAATCGTTGAGGAAGGGGGCTAGGCCCCCTTTTTTGTGCGCCCGGCATGGGCGTTGCCTGCTGGCCGCCCTGAAGCGGGTGGAGCAGAACAAGGGTGCCCCCGGCAAGGATGGATACCGCGCGATCAATGGTTTACCGTACCGGGCCGCGATCATCGCGGATCTTCATAACAAGTTCCTTCCTGAACCCAGTCCCCGGACTTGATGGTCCGCGCTGCTGGCAGGGGGGCTGTTCACCGACATCCGAATGGTATAATGAGAGACAAACGAACGGATTGCAGGACTTGGTTGATGAGAGGGATTGTCGTTCATGACCAGCGCGGGTGATTTTTTTATACGCAAGGAACGGGAGCTCGGGATCAGGCTAAACCGGGTGCAGAAACAGGCGGTGCTCTATACCGAAGGGCCATTGTTGCTGTTGGCTTCCCCGGGATCGGGCAAAACGACGACGATCGTGATGCGCATCGGCTACCTCGTTGAAGAGAAAGGGGTTGAACCGTCGCGCATCAAGGCCCTGACCTTCAGCAGAGCGGCCGCGACGGATATGAAACAGCGGTTTCAACAATTCTTCCCCGGGCCAGCGGCCGGCGGCGTGGACTTCTCCACGATCCACAGTTTGGCATTCCAGGTTGTGCAGGAGCATTTCCGGCGAGCAGGAATCAAGTACAGGGTGATTGAAGGGGACGCCGGTGGGCAGGTAGCCTCCGGGTCTCATCCCGGGCTTCCGCACAAACGGCAAATCCTGCGGGAGTTGTACCGAAGGATCGTCGGTGAAAACCTGACCGAGGATCAGTTGGAGGAACTCACGACCTATATCACGTTTGTGAAGAACAAATTGGTTCCGGTGGAACGCTTGGCGCATGTCCACTGCGATGTGCCGGAGGCGCAACGCATCTTCAGGGAATATGAGGCGTTTAAACGTGCCGAGGCGGGCTGGCTGCTGATCGATTATGACGACATGCTCGTGATGGCCAATCGAATTTTGAAAAAAGACGAGGAGTTATTGAAGAAGTACCAGGCGCGGTACGATTATATCTTGACCGACGAGAGCCAGGATACTTCTTTGGTGCAGCACGCCATCATCGAAAAATTGGCCAGGGATCATGAGAATTTGTGTGTGGTCGCCGACGATGACCAAAGTATCTACGGTTGGCGTGCGGCGGAGCCGAAGTATTTGCTGGATTTTAAAAAAGTTTACCCCCGGGCCCTGATCCTGAAGATGGAACAAAACTATCGGTCGTCGAAAAATATTGTCCATGTGGCCAACCAGTTTATCAAACGGAACAAGAACCGTTATGACAAGAACATGTTTACGTTCAACCCCCCGCACCGGGATATCGTGATTCAGGACCTCGTCGATTACCGGCAACAGGCAAAGTATGTTGTAGAGCAGATTTCACAGTTGGAGAATCCGCACGAGGCCGCGGTCCTGTACCGGAACCGCTCATCGTCCATCCCATTGGTCAATGAGTTGGATCGCAGAGGCATTCCCTTCTGCATCAAAGACGCCGACAACGGTTTCTTTTCCCACTGGGTGGTGCAGGACATCCTCAATTTCATGCGAATGGCCTATACCGATAAACGGCCCGATCTCCTGGAAAAGATCTATCCAAAGCTGAATGGCTACATCACGAAGCAGCAGATGGCGGCGCTCAAAGAAATTCACAATCACGAGTCGGTTTTTGATAATTTGGTGCGCATTGTGGGTGTCAAGGATTATCAGATCGGTCCACTGCAGACCTGTAAGAAGATGTTTGCTGAAATGAAGGGCCTGACCCCGGTCGAAGCGATTGCCGTCATTCGGCGGGACCTCGGGTACGAGCACACCTTGATGAACATGAGTGAACGTCTGGGGTTTCGTAAAGAACATTTGATCGGTATCGTAAACACATTGGAGGAGATCGCTGACGGTTTAGGGAGTCTCGAGGAGTTTGCCAATCGATTACAACATTTAGAAAACACCATGAAGGCGTCCAGCCGAAGGATGGATGCCCATGCAGTGACTCTTTCCACGCTCCACAGTGCCAAAGGTTTGGAGTTTGATCGGGTCTACATCATCGATCTCATCGAAGGTGTTCTGCCGTCCAACGATGACATTCAAAGGTTGCGGAATAAGGACTCAGCAGCTATGGAGGAGGCGGCGCGCCTTTTTTACGTGGGAATGACCCGGGCAAAAACGCACCTGGAGTTGGTGACTTATCGAAATAAGGACGGCGGCAAGGTCAAGGAATCCCGCTTTGTCACCCATGTCCGGAGGATTCAAGCTCCACCGAAATCGGTGGCAAAAAATCATCGGGCAGCTCCGTCACGGCACGGCGTTGAGCAGCCCGACAGATCGACAATCCCGGTGAGTCCCCGTGCGATTCGAACCGCGAACGGGCTCACGGCCGGGAAAAGCGTTCGACATCCGGTCTTCGGCCGGGGACGAATCGTGAAAGTTGAGGGTGAAATCGTTGAGATTGTTTTTAACGGAAGGCCCAAAAAACTTTCCCTCCCACTTTGTTTGGAGAAGGGACTGTTGGAACCGGTGTAACCGGTATGCCTCGACAATGCGGCTGAAGGGGGCGGCGCACCCCCGTTCGCTCGTTTAAACTCGGTGGTGCAGGCATTCCTCGGCCGGCACCTCCAAAGAATATTCCTCATGAGGTGAAGAGCAGATATCTTGAGTTCTGAACGTCAACGGGACGGGCCGCCGAGAAACTTTGACATTGTGGAAAAAATTTGCTCGATGCCCAGGGCCGCTCCGATCCGCTGGTGACCTATGACACCGAAGGGGCGCGACTGCGTGGACGCAAGTTCTATCGTCATCATGGGCGGGCCAATCCCGCGGAATATCAGGGCCATAGCAAAAGTGACCAGAACCGCACCATCCGGAAGGCTCTGGAACCCGGGGCTGTGTTTCAGTTTACCGTAGAATTTGAAAACTTGGCGGAACTTGAGCTGGGGACACTGCTTTACTCCGTGGAGTTGGAGGAAGGGATGGTTCACCGGCTGGGATATGCAAAGCCGTTTGGTTTTGGTTCGGTGAAGATCTCGGTGAAGGGGAACAGGCGCCGACATCAGCGGGAAACGTGTTTAAGAAGCCATGGACAATAGTCAAAGAGAGGGTTGCTTCCTGATCCGGTTGCCCTCGATCTTGCCTGTGATGATCACGGTCTACCCTTGATTGATAAGAGAGGGAACGATGGTTAGCCCCTGGAACTTGGAGGGATGAGAGAGTCTCATAAGGTGCAAATCATCCAATGGCAGAGTCTCGAGTTCAGTAATGGGAGGTGCGTATCCCCGTTTTGCAAGGTCACCTCCTTGCTGTACAATGGGTTCAGTCGTTCAAGCATACTCCCAGAAGGGGGGTTCTATTTGGCAACGGGTCCGAAAATGCGCATCAATCCCAGCATGTTAGTGTGGGCGCGTCAGGATTGTGGGTATTCTTTGGAGGAAGCGGCAAGGAAGATTCGGGTCAAACCGGAAGTCTTGAAGAGTTGGGAAACCGGCTGGGACAGCCCGACGTTGAGACAGTTGCGAGCCTTGGGGAAAACTTACCGGCGTCCTGCAGCCTTGTTCTACCTTGATACTCCTCCGGATGACCGTCCCGCTATCGCTGATTTCAGGACAGTCCACAGGGCTGAGCCTGACCTTTCGCCGGAACTTGGATTTGAGATTCGAAAAGCGTATGATCGTCGGCGGATCGCTTGCGAACTGATGAACGACATGGGTGAGGAGATCCCCGATTTTGACCTCAATGCTGTCCTTTCGGAGTCAGCTCAAGAGGTTGCGCACCGTATAAGAATGAGACTCGGGATTTCTGTGGAAGCGCAGTTTGCTTGGCCCGACCAATATGAAGCCTTACGCTCGTGGATTTCGGCCGTAGAAAAATCGGGAGTTCTGGTTTTTCAGTCCACAGATATCCCTTTGGCCCAGATGAGGGGATTCTCTATTTCCAAACGACCCTTGCCAGTGATCACGTTGAACGGCAAGGATTCTCCAAGGGGAAGGATATTTACTCTGCTGCACGAGTTCGTTCATCTCACCCTGGATGACAGTGGAATTTGTGACCTGAGAGACCAAGATCCCGGTAGCCGGAATGACCTGGAAACCTTTTGTAACTATATTGCCGCAGAAGTCCTCGTACCTCGGGAAGCACTTCTGGCCCAACCTCTTGTTCAACAGCATCGGGGCAAGCGCTGGGATGATTCTGACCTTTCCCGGTTGGCGAATCGATTCAAGGTCAGTCAGGAGGTCATGCTGCTCCGCCTCTTGCTTTTTGGCTTAGCGGATCAGGAATTTTATCAAGAAAAGCGCTTGGAGTATCGAAGAATATATGCGCAACATCTTCAGGAATCTTCAAAAGAAGGGTATGAACCGTACTACAGGCGTGTGCTCCGAGCGAACGGCCGAGCCTATACGGGCATTGTTCTTGACGCTTTTTACCAGAAAATCATTGGTCCCATAGAGCTGTCGAATTATTTGGGGGGGATAAAATTCGACCATATGAATTCAATAGAAAAAGCGTTATTAGGAACGTAACGCCGGGGGTCTGCTCAACGTGTACTATATGGATACGAGCTCTCTTATTACAGCGTGGCGTGAACAATATCCCCCGGATGTGTTCCCTTCTTTATGGGTCAATTTGGACCGTTTGATTCGAGAGACAAGGCTCGTTTCACCTATTGATGTATTTTATGAATTGGAGAAGGGTGGAGACGCGTTATTTCGCTGGGTTAAAGAGCGTCGGGGAATGTTTATAGAGCCTGACAACGAGATACAGAACATAGTAAGACACTTAGTGAATAAATTCCCGCAAATAATTCCACAATTCAGCCATACTGGAGTATGGGCTGACCCGTGGGTGGTGGCACTGGCTAAAGTAAACGGGGCAATTGTGGTTACCGAGGAGAAACAGGCATCCTCCAATGCGACGCGAATCAAAATCCCGAACATGTGCATTGATCTTGGTGTGGAACATATAAACTTTTTAGAATTGATTAGAAGGGAATCATGGAACTTTTAACTGGTGAATTTCAATTTTATCGTATATTCATAGTGAGAGAAATCGGGCAACCAATGGATCGGGCTATTCATTACCCCGTTAGTTCTGTAGTTCTTATGTAATCGAGACCTCCCTTCGGCCGCGCATTCTACGCGGAATTTTTTTGCCCTTCGTGAGGGCTCTTTTTATAGTTTGATTCATTGTGGACTTGTTCACAAACTGTGATATTCTGAAAGAAAAGGGTTCACATTTTGTGACCGTGGTGATCGGTTTGGATGGATGGACGAACCAGGGATATACGCTCAGCTTTCTCTCGGAACGGCCGCTGCGCCATGAGATGGAGATTGCCCTGCGGCTGTTGGCCTCCGGGCTGACGGGTCTTCCGTCTGGTCCATTCAGCCGCTGGTGATCGGTGAAGACTTGGCGCGATACATCCGGCATACCCCGGATTACCCATATTTTCCGCGATTCATGTTGGCGCTCTGAGTGATGAGCAATCGTGTGCGTCGCGACGGAGAGGTGTCCCCATGCAGCCGAGTTTACAGAAGAAGATGGATGCTCTGGAGCAGATGATGGACGATGAAGGCTTCCTTCGGGGGGAAGGGCAGGGCAATGAGTTGTCCTATTATGTATTTGATTACGATCCCAAAGATGAATGGGTGGTCCGGCGCTTTGTGAACCGCCTGGTGAGGCAGTCTTCCCGGCGGATTGTGAACGTCAACCTGTACCAAGCCGTCCTCTCCCTGTTCGAGGACGAGGTGGGGCTGGACACGCTCTTCGAGATCGAGGCGACCGAGGGAACGGCGAGGCTGCAGCGGGCGATGATGCCGGTGCTCGATTCGGACCGCCTCGTTCGATCCGTGGCCGCGGCGGCCGAGGGGGCGGAGGCCCTGCTTCTGACCGGTGTCGGGAGCCTGTATCCCCTGCTGCGTTCCCACGGCGTCCTGAATCGCCTGCATGAATGGGTGACGGATGTTCCCGTCGTGCTTTTTTCCCCGGCACGTACAACGGAAGCCAGTTGAAACTCTTTAATTTACTCATGGATGACAACTATTACCGCGCCTTTCGATCGGGGTCTGGATCTCCGGCTTTTTCGGTTCAGGAAAATCCCATTTCCTTAAAATCGTTTCCTACCTGCTCGGCCAAAGAGTGGCCAACGGCAAAACGGCCGTCGAGTATTTTCGCGAAAAGAATCTGGAGCCCGAGTTGATGGGGCTCATCGAGGAGGCCGGACGCCGGCGGGCGGACACGCTGCTCCTGATCGACCGCCTCGACGCGGTGCGACGGGATTTGGAAACCACCGTGCGCGCCTCCCTCAAGAAGCTGGTGCTGTACCATCTGGTAGCGCAAAACGCGGACGGGACATATACCTTCCTGAGCGATGAGGAACAGGAGATCAACCGGGAAATTTCGCCCATTCGCATCGACCCTGTGCAGGTGGCGGAGAAACTCGGGCGGATCTTCTTTGAAGACATCTGCCCCCGCAAGTACCGGGCCGATCACGGCAGGGACTTCGACTTTAACAAAGGCGCGGCTTGTGCCTGACGGTTCGCCGGACACGAGGGTCATACCCGCGGATGACGCCGACCGGTGGGAGAGGGAAGAGCGACTGGCCGGGAGAACCCTGGTGAAGGTCATGGATGCGTTTGGGTTGGCAGACTTCTATAGTGAGACGGAGGATGGGGAGGCACGGTTTTTCCGGATCGTGGGGGGAAGGCGGGTGGAGGTCAACTCGGGTCTCGGACCGATCGACTGATCGGGACGGCCATGGCGGATCCACGGCCGTCCCTCACCGCGGCGTCAAGACGCTTCCACTCGGTTCGTTCAATGCCGGGGAGCCGCGACAAAGGGATGGTCGAGCGCAAACCAGGCCCGGTACCGGGGGTTGCGCTCGAGGAGCTCCGCATGGGTACCCGCATCGGTGATGCGTCCTTCGTCTATCAGGAGAATCTCGTCCATCCGCTCCATGCCGACGAGACGGTGGGTGATCAACACCAAGGATTTGCCCTCGGTGGCGGCAAGAATGGTGGTGAGCAGCCGGCGTTCGGTCAAGGGGTCGAGACCCGCGGTCGGCTCGTCCAAGATGATCCAGGGCGTGTCTTTCAGGAGAATCCGCGCCAGGGCGATGCGCCGGCGCTCGCCGCCGGAAAGCCGGTCGCCGGATTCGTACAGGCGGGTGGCATACCCCGCGGGAAGAGACAGAATCCGGGTTTCGATCTGTGCGAGCCGCGCCGCCCTCCGCACCTCGTCCGGGCCGGCGTCCGGCCGGCCGATCCGGATGTTCTCCAAGACCGTCGTATCGAAAATGTGCGGATTCTGGTTCAGCACGGACAGGACCTCCGTCATCCGGTCGCCCCACTCATGGGCGGGTCGTCCATTCACCAGGACCGACCCTGTCTCCGGCGGGAACACCCCTTGGAGCAAGTGTGCCATCGTGGATTTCCCCGAACCGCTTTTTCCGAGAATAGCGATTTTTTTGCCTTGAGGGATCGTGAGCGAGATATCCTTCACCGCCCACTCGGTCGTGCCCGGGTAACGAAACGAGACGTGGTCCATCACGACCTCCACCGTGGAAACATCGACCGGGCTCGGGCCGTCGTGTCGGGGGTCTTGTTCCGGACGATCGGCGCGTCCCCAAGTATGCTCCATGTCCGCCAGACGGCGCAAGGATTCCCGGTGGGCGGGAATGGCTTCCATGGCCGGGGAAAGGGGCGCGAAAGCGTCCGCCAAGGAAAGGGTCGCCAGCACGAAGGCGGCGAAATAAACGGCGGGGATGCCCGGATGCCAAGCGGGGTTACCCGACCACAAGATCACCAGGCCGACGGTCAAAGCGATCACCAGCTGAACGGCGATGTCCCGCAGCAGACCCGCCGTGTTCATCCGGCGTTCCAGGTCTATTTTTTTCTTTTGCAAGGAGGAGAACACGGCCAGATAATCGTCCTGCCGCCCGGCCGCCACCAGATCCCCCATTCCGGACAGGGCGTCGGCCAACGTCCGGTACATCCGCCGCACCCAGCGTTGCATGTGCCTGGATGGGCGCCGCAGCGCGCCGTAAGACAGAAGAGGAAAAACAAACCAGAGAACGAAGATCGCCGGGCCGATCATCCAGGCCAGTGGTCCCGAGACCATGCCCGCGGCGACCACCGCCCCGGCGTAGAGCAGGGAGGCCGCCGCGGCGGGAATGACCGTCCGCACGTACAGGTCCTGCAGGTGCTCCATATCACCGGCCATCATACCCAGCGCTTCTCCGGCGTTGTACCGGGTGTGGAACCGAAGGGCATGGGGCTCGATGATGCGATAAAACCGGCTTCGCATCTTCGCCAGGATCGACAGTGCAAGGTCATGGGCGACCAGCCGCTCCACATAGCGCAAGACCGCCCGGGAAATGCCGAACGCACGGACCGCGACGATGGGCACATACAGGAGCAAAATCGATTCGGGCCGCAACGCGGCGCTGGAGATCAGGTACCCGGAGGTGAACATCAAACCCACGGACGAACCGAGTCCGAGCGCCCCGAGAACCGAGGCGAGCAGCAGATGCCGCCGGTACGCTTTGACGTATGTGAAGAACCAATCCCGCCTTTTCATCACACGGCCTCCGTTTGCGCTGCGACCAGCCGGGCGAATAGTCCGCCGGACCGCAGGAGAGAAGAGGGAGTCCCCCGTTCGATCAGCCGCCCCGCGTCGAGCACGAAGATTTCATCCATATGCGCCGTCCAATGCAGCCGGTGGGTGGCCAGGAACACGAGCCTGCCTTGGAAAAGCTCCAGCATTGGGCCCTTCAATTCCCATTCCGTTTCCACATCCAGATGCTCGGTGGGCTCATCCAACAAAAGAATCGGTTTATCCGCCAAAAAAGCCCGGGCGAGAGCCAGTCGCTGGGCTTCCCCTCCGCTCAGCCCCCGGCCGCCGCCGCCGATTTTTTGCCGGATGCCCCGGGGGAAGCGCCGGATCAGGGCGTCCAGTTGCGCCCGCTCGACCGCCGCCCACAACTCCTCCCGAGTGGCCCCGGGATTGGCGATGAGGAGGTTCTCCTCGACGGTTCCGCTGAAAATGTACGGGGTCTGAGAAAGATACGTGATTTGCCGCCGCCAGGCCGGGCTTTGCAAGGTGCGGACCCGGGTCCCGGCCCATTCGATGTCTCCTTCGGACACGGGCACAAACCCCGCCAGGACATCGATCAGGGTGGATTTTCCCGACCCGCTCGGGCCGACAATGCCGATGGCGGTGGGCCCCCGGACCGAAAAGGATACGTCGATCAAAGACCCCTCGCCGTGGTCTTCGGGCCGGACGGTGACGTGGTGAAACGAGAGCACGGCCTCCCGGGACCAGGGAGCGAGCTCGACTTCTTCGGGCACGCGCTCCACGGGCGTGTGCAGGAGCGCCTGAATGTTTGCCAGGGCGGTGCGCCCGTTCAGCGTGGCGTGATAATCGGCCCCCAATTCCCGAATGGGGAGAAAATACTCCGGCACAAGAATCAGGACGGTCAGGGCGGTCTCCAGCGGGACGTCGCCCCGAACCATCCGCAGGCCCAGCCCGACCGCCACCATGGCGACGGAAAGCATGGAGAAGAATTCCAGGGCGAAAGAAGAGAGAAAGGCCACGCGCAGGCTCCGGTTGGTCGCCTTTCGGTATTGCTCATTGACCCGGTCGATCGTTACTCCCTGTTGACGGCTGCGGCCCAGATGCTTGAGCGTGACGAGCCCCCGCAGGACGTCCAGGAAATGATCCGCCAGGCGGCGATACGCTTTCCATTGCCGGTCCACCCGGGCCTGGGCGGCTTTTCCCAACAAAATCATGAACACCACGATGAGCGGTGTGACGGCGAGCACAATCGAAGCCGAAAGGCCGTCTCGGAGAAACAGGTAGACCAAGACGCACCCGGGGATGACGGCGGAACCGGCGAGCTTGGGCAGGTAGATCCCCACGTACCGGCTCACGTGGTCGACCCCTTCCACCGTTTGTGCGACCCACGTGCCGGTGCCGTCCTTGCGCACCCACCCGGGGCCCAGAGCCAATAACCGGCGGATGATGTTGATCCGCAGCGCCTGTTCCGCATTCTTGGCGAAGCGAAAGCCCAAGGCCTGTCTGCCGGCCGCCGCGAGCGTCCTTGCGGCGAACGCGGCGAGAAACCCCGCCGCCCAAGGCCACACCTCCGCCGACCCCGCACCGGCGAACAGCAAAACCACCGTTTGAGCCAGCCAGTGGGCCTGAAGGAGAATGGAAATGCCCTGGATCAGGACCAGCACTCCGCCGCCGATCATCGTCGCCCGGGCCCCGGGCCAAGACAGGATATCCCGCAGTTCTCGCATCAGTAATCGAGATGCTCCTCTTCGTGAACTCGTTTGCGGAAGATGTAATAACTCCAGCCCTGGTACGCCAGGACGAACGGGAGCAGAGCCAGGGCGACAAGGGTCATCACATACAGTGAATACGGGTTGGACGCCGCATTGTAGATCGTCAGATCATAGGCCGGGTGGATGGAGCTGATCATCACCCGCGGGAACAGGCCGATGAACACCGTCGCCACCGAGAGAATGATGACCAATCCCGTCATGACGAAAGCCCAGCCGTCTCGTTTGGCTTCGATAAAAAACCGGACGGACACCAGCGCGAGGCCGGCCATCACCGGAATGGCGCCCGGATCGATCCCGCGTCGCAGGAAAATGTCCGTTTTCAGGTATGTCATGGCCACGAAGAACAGCAGCACCACGGTGGCCAAAGCTCCCGCCTGCAGAGCGACGCGCCTGGCCCGGTCCCGCAGTTCGCCCTCGGTGCGCAGGGTGATGAACACCAGGCCGTGCAGCACACACATGATGAAGACCGCCGCGCCTCCCACCAGCGCATAGGGATTGAGCAGGTCCCGGATCCCGCCCACGAATTCCATGTGTCCGTCGATGGGAACCCCCTGGATCAGGTCGGCCAGAGCGATACCCCATAAAAACGGGGGGAGCCCGCTGCCGGCAAAGATGGCCCAATCCCAGGTCTTTCTCCACCGGGGGTCTTCCACCTTGCTGCGAAATTCAAAAGCGACACCCCGGACGATCAAGGCGAGCAGCATGAGGGCCAGCCCAGCGTAGAATCCGCTGAACAGCGTGGCGTACCAGTGGGGGAACGCGGCGAACATGGCGCCCGCCGCAGTGATGAGCCAAACCTCGTTGGCATCCCAAAACGGGCCGATGGTGTTGATCAGCACCCGGCGTTCCCTGTCCGTTTTGCCGAGAAAAGGCGTGACGATGCCCACGCCGAAATCGAACCCTTCGAGGAAGAAAAAGCCGATAAAAAGAACGGCGATCAGGATGAACCACAGTTCATTGAGCCACGGCACCGGTCTTCACCTCCGAAAAGGGATCTGTTTCCGGCACATCCGGAGCCGGTTCATCGGGACCCCGGCGGATGGTCCGGACGAACAGAAAGATATCCACCGCCGCGAGGATTCCATACATGGCCGTGAAACTGATGAGGGTGAACAAGATCTCCCCCGGGCTCACGGCCGGCGACACCGAGTCGACCGTTTTCAGAAAACCGAACACAGTCCACGGCTGTCTCCCCACCTCCGTCATGACCCAGCCGCTGATATTGGCCACAAACGGCAACCCCGCGGCCGGGACCATCAGTTGCAGATAACGGCGGCTGTTCGCAAGTTTCCTTTTGGCGACGAGGTAACTCCCGTACAGGCCCAGGAGGATCATCAGGGTACCCGCGAGCACCATGATTCGAAAACTCCAGAACGTGAGCTGCACCGGAGGGACGTAGTTGCCGGGCCCGTACTGCTGAACATATTGTTGCTGTAACTGGTTGATTCCTTCCACTTGGCCGTCAATCCGGTTATAGGCCAGAATGCTGAGCAGGTGGGGAACCTGCACTTCCATCGTGTTCCGGCCGGTCTTTTCATCGATGAGCGCGAACACCGTCCAGGGCGCCGATTCCGGACTCGTATTCCAAAGGGCTTCGGATGCGGCCATTTTCATGGGTTGCGCCTGCACAAGATGTTGCGCTTGTTCGTGGCCGACCAAGGCGACCAGAATGCTGGACACCATGGCCACCGGAATGGCGATTTGAAAAGAGCGCCGGAACAGATCGACATGCCGTTGCCTTAAAATTTGCCAGGCGCTCACCCCCGCGATGAAAAAGGCTCCGGTGGCGAACGCCCCGAGGACCGTGTGCGGGAACTCCACCCAGAGCTGCGGGTTGGTCAGGAGTCCGAGAAAATCGGACATCTCCGCGCGTCCGTTGCGAAGGGTGAACCCGACGGGTTCCTGCATAAACGAGTTGGCCGTGAGGATCCAGAAGGCCGAGAGGACGGTCCCCGCCGCCACCAGCCAAATCGAGGCGAGATGGAGGCGTTTGGAAATGCGGTCCCGACCGAACAGCCAAAGCCCGATAAAAGTGGACTCCATGAAAAACGCCAAAAGTCCTTCGATCGCCAGCGGAGCGCCGAACACGTCCCCGACGAACCGGGAATAGGCCGACCAGTTCATGCCGAACTGAAACTCCTGCAGGATGCCGGTGACCACTCCCACCGCAAAGTTAATGAGGAAAAGCTTCCCCCAAAACTCGGCCATCTTTTTGTAAACGTCCCGGCCGGTGCGGACGTATATAGTTTCCATGACGGCGATGAGCAGGACCATGCCGATGGTCAGGGGGACGAACAGAAAGTGATAAATGGTCGTGATCGCGAACTGCCACCGTGCCAGTTCAACGGGGTTCAAGGACATCCCTCCAAATCTCTGTGGTCTTTGACACGTTCAGTATAGACCGGTGGGAGGTGACAGAACGTGGCACAAAGAGTTCTCTTCTTGAAATTGTTGTAACCAAACTGAGGACATTTTGTGAGGGGGGTGGTCTTGGTGTCCATCGGCCATGGAGGCAGCGGCGGAACCCGGACGAGTCTCTTGGTCTCTTTTGACGGGGGAGCCGCCCGTGAACTCGTTTCCCGGGAGGAGCTGAACGCAGGACTTGGCGCAAAGATCGAGTATCAGGCCGGCTTTCGGGCGGTGGTGACGGAGTCCCGCGCCGGACAGTCGATCACCGTCGACCTCAGCAGCCGCAAGGCCGACTACCTGCGGCTGGGGATTTACGATGCGAGCGGAAAATTGCTCAAACCCGTCGCGGGATTGGTGGACGGGTACGGCGTGTTCGTGCCGGTGCGGCTGCCGGACGGCGCCGAAGTTTTCGAAGGCCGACAGTTGGTCTCCGGCGCCCATCACGCGGACGGGTTGGCGGTGCTGGCATCGACCTGGACCCTGAAGGACGGGCACCTTCAACTGCAGGGTGTGCGTGTTCTGCCCTTGGGGCCGGGCGGAGGGGCGCACGATCCGGTCGATGAGAACGGGGACGGGATTGGCGAAGCCTTGATCGGGGAACAGCCAATCGCCGGTGCCGCCCATGTGGACCGATTGGGCACCGTGGAGTCGCGCTGGCAGGTATCGGGCGATCGCCTGATCCTGCAGTCGGTTCGGATTCAACCGAATCGCATTCCGACCGGCTCGTAGCCGTTTTCCGCAGTCGGCGGCCGCCGGCGGTGCTGCGAAAGGGGCCGCCGACGGCTCAAACTCAATATCCGCGTTTGGTCAGAATCAAGCCGCTGATGCCGCCGACAAAGGCGAAGATAATTAAATACGGGAATCCGACGGCGAACGAGATGCCGAGAATGTACGTCCCGACGGCGGCGATGATGTTCTCGAGGCCGTTGAGCAAGCCCGCGCCCACGCCGACATTGCGGCTGGGGAACATCCGCTGCAGGGAGCTCCAGATTGTCGGCAGGACGACGCCGTTCATCGCTGCGGAGATGGAGATGAGGATCATCGCCGGGGTCAGATCCGCCGTTCGGGTTCCCAGCCACAGGCCCAGTCCGGCGATCAAGGTCCCGATGCCGGCAAAGACCGAGCGCTTCATCAGTTTGTCGCTGATCAGTGCGGTGATGATCATGAACACGGTCATCAAAATGTACGGCAGCATGTACCAGAAGCCGGTCATGTGCAGGTCGATGTGCCGCACCTTCATGAGATAGTTCGGCAGCCAGAAGGTGATCCCGTAGAAGACGGTGGCCATGCCGGACCAGTTGATGAGCAGCAGCCAAAAATCCCCTTTGCGCAGCACGTCCCCGACGGTCACGGATTCGCCCGCTTCCTCCGCTTCCGCCTCGGCCCCCGCCCGGATGTACTCCAGTTCGGATGCGGACACGAAACGGCTCTGTTCCGGCCGGTCTTTCGCCACCCACCAAATGATCGGCACCATGATCACCAGCCCGATGACCGCCATCACATAAAACGGCACCCGCCACGATCCCGAACTGAGGATCAACCAGGTCACCAGGGGACCCGTGATAATGGGTCCGACGGTGAGGCCGAACTCCCAAAACATGTTCGCACGGGCCCGCTCCATGGGCGGAAACCAGGTCTTGACCCATTTGGAGTTCATCGGCCAGTGCATCCCTTCCCCGAGGCCGAGCAATACCCGAGAAAGCACCAAGGCCAGGGAACTCCACACCGCTCCGGTGAACAGAGTCATCACCGACCACCAAACCAACGCGATCAACGCTACCTTGCGGGGACCCAGTCGATCTCCGAGATAGCCCCCGAAGATGTTGGCCAGGCCGTAGGCAAACAAAAACAGGCTGTTGGCGAGAGCCAAGGCGTTCGTGGTGACCACACCGCTTTTGACCATCTCCGGACCGGCGATGGAAATATTGGTGCGGTCGATGTACGAAATGAGCAGAAGAATCCACAATGCGATCGCGAACCACCAACGGAACCGAGTGGTCGGTCGATCAACAGCGCCCAGACCGCTCAGCGAACTTGGATGAGACATGAAAACTCCTCCCTTGCCTGCCGACGGTGACTTCGACAGGGAAATCATACGCCGATCCGAGGGACATCATTCCGGACCGAAGAGGCATAGACATAAGGTGTCCCGGTGATCAGACAACATTATCATAAGAATTGTGTCCGCACTGTGTCAATCGTTTGTTTGTGGAGAACAACGCGGGACAAAGCCCGGAGCGCGCCGGGCGACCGGCGGGATATCCATCGCCGTCATCGCGCGGGTTCGCACTCCGGGCCTCCGGACGAAAGTCGGGGATCAGCTTTTCTGTTCCGGGGACTTGCGGAATTGGTTGATTTTGGAGGCCAGCTCGGGGACGAGCTCGGCCAGCCTCTCCAAGGCGCCTTTTTGGGTGAGCGAAAAAACTTTCACGTCGTCGTCCCGGATGACCACCAGCGCCGTGGGGGTGAGTTTCGCTCCTGCGCCGCCGCCGCTGCCGGTGCCCCCGGAACCTTCGGGTTCATTGCCCTGTCCGCCGCCGCCGCCGAAACCGAAGGATGCGCTGACCACCGGGATGAGCGTGGTGTTGCCGGCGGTGATGGGTTCGCCGATCACCGTTTTCGTGTTTACGAGATTTTCCAAATGCGCCACGATGGCGTCCACCGTTTCTTTAAACATCAGCAGGAGCCTCCTTTGTGGTTGTCTTCATTCGTTTGGTTTTTCGCCAGGTCCAAAGCAGGTTTCGAATCTCTTTTTTCCCGAGCAGGGACAGCGCGGCGATGAGGACCACCGCTGGGATGAACCGGGCATCTCCGGTGAGGACCAGCTCCGGAACCGAGCCGGCGAAGTCCGGTTGCACATCGAGGTGCAGCCGGCCCGGTGGTGTTTTCCCGGGTCTCTTTCTCCCCGTTCGTCCGCCGGCGGAGGCGACCGCGGAGCCGAGCACCGCGTGGACGGCCGTGAGCCAACCGGTCAGCGCCGGGTCCGGGGTGGCATAGGTGCCGTGGATCCCCACCTGAAGGTGCAGGGCGCCGGCCAGGCGGCGCAAGGCCAGGAGAGCCGGGGCGAGCCCATGCTCCTCGCGGAATCGCCGGAGGAGCCGCAGGAGGTTGCGCTGGCTCCCTGTGTGTCTGCGGCGTTGAACCTGCCGGCCGCGGCGCCGGTGTCTCCGCTTTCGCCCGGAAGCCGACGCGTCCCGGGAGAAGCCGCTTCGGCGAATCACCCGGATTCCCGCCACGCGAATCTCCACGGCGGGTCCCGGGCCGCCCAGCGGTGCAGGGCCGCTCCGCGGTTCCCGGTTGTTCGGCGGTGGATCCCTTTCGCCGGCCCGTCCCGGGTCCTCGCCGGTGTCCGCCAGTCGGATGCTGCCGCTCGCAAAGCGCATCCGGACGAGGCCCAGGCACCAGGCTGCGGACAATTCGCCTTGCAATACCGCCCCGACCCGGCCCGTCCCGCGAAGGTGCCAGGGCGCGATCAGGAGGAGGACGAGCAGCCCCGCCGCCGCCCAGCCCGCGATCTCCAGGGTCCGGAGAAACAGGATCATGGGGACGGCCCCCTCGCCGGAACCGATGATTTTGCCCGGATCATCGCCCCGATCATCCGGGCCGCCTCCGCCGCAGAAGTCTGCCCAACAGCCCCGCCGGTTTCGGCCCCTCTTCGGATGCCGAGCCCCTATCCAGCCGGCTGGACCGGGACAAGAGGCGCGCCCCGGGGATATACTGCATCCCTGCAAAAACAGGGCGCCAGACCGCGGCTTGCGCCTCCAACCAAAGAAACGCCGCCCGGCGCGCTTCCGAGCCCGCCTTTTGTCCCCGGGATTCCCTGCTGTGCCCGTCTTCCTTCAGCCACTGTCGCCGGGTCTCCCGCACGGCGGCCAGCACCTGCCGGCGCTGATACATCAGTTCCGGGGCCGGTTCCACATCGGCGGCCCGGTCCAATTCCAGCCACAGCAGTTTCAAAGCGGCCAACTCCCGGCGGCAGGCGAGACAGCCCCCCAGATGTCGCCGCACCGCTTCCTCCTCCTCCGGATCCAATTCCCCGTCCAAATAGGTCTGCAATTGCATCGGGTGGCACTCCATCCATCACACCTCCCAACCGTAAAGACCGGCCAGTTCTTCCTTGAGCCGGCTTCGGGCGCGAAACAGATACGTCTTGACCGTGCCCACGGGCAGGCCGGCCGCGTCGGCAATTTCCTGGTAACTCATGCCCTCCTGATGGCGAAGAGTCACGACCAATCGGTAGGGAGGCGGCAGCCGCTCCACCGCCTGCCAGAGGCGGACGCTCAAATCCCGCCATTCCACCTCCCGGGCCGGATCATCCCCAGATGCGAGGGTGTCCGCCAGGACCAAATGTTCACCCAGGGGATGTTCCAGGGAGAGGTCGGCATGCCCCTGCCCCGCCCTCTTGTCGCGTTGCCGGTTGAGGCAGAGGCGCACCGCCACCTGCCGCAGCCACGGCTTGAACGGTCGCCCGGGCTGAAACCGGTCCAGGTGGCGAAAGGCCCGGATGAACGTCTCCTGGGTGAGGTCCAGGGCATCGTCCCGGTTCCCGGTCAATCGGCGACACAGGGCGTAGACGTATTTTTCGTAACGGTTCATCAATTCGCGGTATCCTTCATCCTCGCCGTGGAGGCAGAGGAGGATCAGCCGGCGGTCTTCCTCGGCGGACATCCGGATGCCCCTCCTTTCCCCGATCCCATCCCCACTATACCCGGAGAGAGGGCCGGAGGTTTCAGCCCGTCCCGCTCCCGGCCCAAGAAAATTTTCCGGACGGCAGGAGTCTTCAATCGTTCGGCAGACCCTGTTTAATATTTTTTAAAAGAGAATTTGAACGGACTTAGCACTGCCTTGATAGTCGGGACGTAAAATTGCCTGGGGCACGAATGGAACGGATTGCAGAAGACATCCGTACGAAGGCGTCGCACCGGATGTCCGGTTCCACCTTCGAAGCGCTTCTGTCGCCGGGAGCCTTTCGATGGCGACCACATCTGACCACATCTCATGGGAGGGGGAATGTTTCGTGCGAAAATTCGCTCTCAGCAGTCTCATCCTGATCGCGGGGTTGTTGGTCGGTTACGGGAGCGCGGTTTTGCCTTCCGTTCCGAACCAGGCGGAAGCCGCTGTCACCGGGGGAGTGGTGGACTGGGCCTTCACCCGGGCCGGCCAGCACCCGGAGCAGAAGCTGGAGGACGTCATCGGCTCGGCCAAGAAGAACCTGGACATTGCGATCTATAGTCTCACGAAGCCCGACATTGTCGAAGCGATTAAACAGGCGAAGCAACGCGGCGTGGCGGTGCGGATCATCACGGACGAAGGGGAAGCGCAGAACCGCACCCAACAGGATGTGCTGAATACCCTGAAAAATGCAGGAATCCCGATCAAAGTGGATACCCACAGCGGGCTGATGCACCTGAAGGTGACCATTGCGGACAAGTCCGTGGTGACCACCGGGTCGTACAACTACTCGACGGCCGCCAGCACAACCAATGACGAGGTGTTGGTGGTGATCCGGAATTCGACGATCGCCAATGCCTGGGACGAGCAGTTTGATCAGATGTGGAACGATAGCAAGAACTTCAAGGTGTGGTAGAGCGGGGGCCCAGGGGTCGTTCGCTTGATTGACCATCCATCAGCCATGAACGGGCCGGCGTGGGGGTTGGAAAAAGGGGAGGTGCCCTGCTCGGCCGTCTGGAAGGCCGTACGGCCGAACGGACCGCGTGCTTGGTGGTCCAGCCTGACAGCTCCAACCCCGACTCTTTTGGATGAGGGTTGGGAGAGTGCCCTTCGTTCTTGCCGCTCTCGTCAAGAAACATATGTGGAAGCCGGACCGTTCGAAATGGGGTTACCATATTACCTTCTTTCACATTGATGCAACACCCACGTGCTCCATTTAACCACCAGAATACGAGGGCAAAGGAGGGAAGTAAAAAATGGAGCGTTGGATTCATACCTGAATCCGTGATACCCGGCCAATGGCTGGGCCTTATCGGCCGTCGATCTGCTTGGAGATAGTCCGTAATCTTTCCTGAGCTCCCTTAAGGGCAGGGAAGGATCGATGATTGGAGAAGTGCCCAGGCGGAAATAAACCCCTGTACAAAGGGGCCCCCCGTATGGTTACCTGCACTTCCTGTTCAGCCAAACGCCTCATACAACCGCCGAAACACAGGCAGCCACCGATTCCCTCGCCCCAGTCGCAGCCGCATTTGCCGGGCATGCTTGATCATCTTGGCCGCCAACGTGATCAGATTCTGAATCACGGTGCGAAGGCGACGCCGCTGAGCTTTCTTCCGCAGCGGCCCATCCTGCTCCTGGAGGCTTTCCTGCCCCATGATGCGAAGCAGGTTGTGGGCGAGGAGGCCAAAATGCAACACCAGATCATTGGTCGCGAATTTCCCTGAAGGCAGCCGCTCCAAATCCAAATCCGTCTTGATTTCACTATGAAACTGCTCCATCGTCCCGTGCGCGTGGTACACGTCGATGACCACCGAGGGATCATCCGGCAAACTCGTGAGATACACCGAGACCTCAATCTGTGGGATCAGCAGGATCTGGCCATCACTTAGCATGGTTCGCTCAATGACCTCGAACACCATTCGGACCGGCTTTTCCAGGCCTTTCATCGGACTCATGAGCGCTCCCCGATACACCTTTTTCCCCTCGCGAGGCTGTTCGCAGGTCCCGTGCTGCTGCGCCGTGAGCAGCCACGCCTCTGGGCTCTCTTTTCTCAAATTCTTCCTGATGATAAAATCGGCCGCGGTCTCCTCACTCCGGCATACCTTCAGGTTCTCCACGCTGTCGTTGCCCGCATCCATCCGTACCAGTGGCCGTATATCTGAGACCTCGTGCGCATAGCGAATGCTTTGCACGAGAAACGCCGCCGTTCCTTTTTGGCAATGGGTGCTCTCGGTCCGAAGTTCAACGTTGAGGGCGTATCCTTCTTGCTCCAGATACGCAAAGATCGGCGCATACCCGTCGCACCCCTTATAGGTTCGAGAAACCCCTTCCTTTTTGGTCCCGGAGTTATCAAACGGCGACACGTCGATATCCAGGGGCAGATAGGTGCGCTTGTCCTCTCCCAGGACGATCGGAGTCAACGGGATGTTGATTATGCGCAGCAAACGGGCAGACTCCTCGAGAATTGCCCTCTGCCATCGGCGTTTGGCGTCCGGGGCCACCAAGTCCAAACGCTGACGCAGTGTCGGGCTCGAAGGCACATGAGCCACGCCCAGTGCGTCGGGGAAGGATTCATCCTCACGAAACGGTTCGATATGGTCAAAGTCACTCTTTCCTTGGCATAACAGCCCGAGATACGAATAGGCGACACCCCGATTCGAGATGGTCGTATAGGAGCGTTCCGGTACGTCGAAGGCATTGAGACGACTGGCCAGTTGAGTTTTTCCAAGGAGCCGCCCGACCAAAGCCAGACCCGAATGAGTGGTTAGAATTTCGTCTGATTCTTCAATAATATAGTGCATTCCCCATCACCTCATGGGTGAACATAGATGACAAGTCTTCTATGCCCATTTTACCTGATTTGAAGAGGAAATTTGTGCCATTCCATCCATTCGGCATCACGGATTCAGGACACTTTAAAAAGGGCAAAAAAATGTCTTGACAATGGGGTCCACCTCCGTTTGAGTTGCGGGTGCCAGCGAAAGTCAAGGTGCGAAAGGGATTGGTAACGGTGCAGCATCGGGGGAGACGGCTGGCACCGGGGTGGTATGAGGTGACGGAGGGTGGTCGGGTGGTGGTGAAAAAGAGGCCGCCGAAGTTGAAAAAGGGATGAATTATTTTTCGACATGTACTAGGACTAAAAGCCTAGTTTCTTTGAACTATTGATTTATTTTTTGTAACGGTGTGTTTGCAAAAATATGGAAATGGTAAATTTATGTAGCATATCATGCAGTGGAGGTTTAATGGGGTCGATAATTGTCGAATCAAATGTCGAGAATTGTCGGTGCAATAGGCGTTTTTACCTATTGTACGGGGCCAAAAGGAGCAGTAGACTACATCGTGTACCAAATATTGTTTGGGAGGTGAAGAAGCTAGGCTGCGATGTATGGAGAATATAGCGGTCAAATGTGGCTTTTTGCAGTGAACGTCTCGGGTCGACGAGTCGCTGGAAATGGGCCAGCCACCAGCTCCGGTGTGTGCTGAACATCGGTGACGGTCCAGTTTCGTCTATCAAACGTTCACATGTGCCCAAGCTCCGGGAAGTATTTATAAATCACAAGATTCTGAATTGAAATAGTTCAAAGGGGGGAGATTCCAATGTCTTCTCATGGTTTTCGAGACTTGATCCGCGAGACGGGGGAGGCGGTCCGATCGTCGATCCGCGTATCGGACATGATCGCGCAGATTGTCACCGTCAACGGCCGGATCCGGTTGGATGACGGGCTGCGGAGCCTCACGGACTTGCAGTTGGAGTTTTACGAGGCGTTTAGGAAGGAAGGGTACACTTCGCCGTTGATGGATTGGGCGGACTGCCGGCTTGGCATGCGAACGTTCGGTCTCGGGATGAGGGCGTACGGACGGATTCTCTGGTTCGATGCCGGACCGGAAGGCATGACGCCGGTTGGTCCGCCCCCAGGAGAAAACGATGTGATTTTTGGTTATGTGTTGGTGCCGGAGTACATTTGTGAAGACGTTCGGTTTGCATACCTTCGAAAGCGAGCGGTGCAAGCGAAATGGTATGAATCCGCCATGTGTTGCATGCAGGAGAGAACTCCGCGGGAACTGGTCGACATGCTCCGGTTCTGTTCGTTCGCCATTTATCACATGGCGCCGGTATTGTTTTACACGGAAGAGGAGACGTACACCAACTTTTACAGGCACAACAATTTGATCTCGGACGATGGAGAGGGAAATTCGCGGGGTTACCTGTTCGATCACTTGGCGGAAAAGCCTTTGTCGGAATGGACAGATAATCAGATATGGTTCGTTTATTCTCTTTATTTTCTGTTGCGATCGGGACCGCCGGCGAGAGGGGAGGAGTTTAACGGATGCCAGCTCACTCCGCCGAGGCTGCGCGACTTTTTCGAACGCAAATTTCGAGACTACCGGTTGTGGACGACGTCGATTTCCGATGCCGACGCCGAACGGTTTCGGAAAGCGGACATTCCGGCACAGGCCGAGATGCTCCGGGGTTGGCGCGAGAGTTTGGCGGTGGATCGGTTGTTTTACCGGGAAATTAACGGCTTGAACCTGCTCAAACGAGAAACGAGCATGCCGCGCGATGCCGTTTCCACTGACTGGGGGATGTTTCCAGACGATCTCCAGCGTTACTTCGCGGCCGTCTACGAGATTAACGTGACGGAATACCCAAACTTTTACGAGGTAATGCGCCTGTTGATCCGGCGTTTCGCGGAGGCCGGTCCGAAGCCGAAGCGGTACTGCGCGGACGTGCTGTCTCCGATCGAAGAAATCGTCTATACCATCGTCCGGTCGGCGGTGTGGCATTCGAATTCAGATATCGGGATGTCCCGGTCCATTCGAGATTACACCGCGTTTACGCGCGCGGTCCGGGAAAACCGAATTCGGGATCTTTGCGAGTTCAAACACACGGATTATTTTTGTTGCGTCGTTCCGAGTTTGGCGATGGTCCGCGGCATGAAAGAGCACCAGCCGTTTTTGTCAGGCGTTCTCAAAGCGATCTCGACACGCATGCAATATAATAGTTGGCACTATCTTCCTGGAAATTTTCCGTTCGATGCTGTGCCCCCGGGTCGTCACTTTTATTTTCCACCCGAAATGCCAGACACGGCGGAGTGGTCCGACCAGCATCACAAGGGACACATTTTGGCGTCTGTACGTTACAGCATCCGATCGCCATATCATGTGACACTGGATGGACGAAAGTTTTTAGCTTTTTTCGATTTGCGCCTCATGAGGCAGTCCGGCCCGCCTTACCACGAGGCTGACCTTGTCGAAGCCGTGCGGTATACGTGCTATTTGCACGCCGTTTACCAAGCGTTATTGGACGAAGCGGCTGAAAGCGGATTCGCGTTTCGGTTTGAGGGGTTCACCAAGGAATGGTACGATCAGTATGGTGGGCTAACCTTAAGGTTCGAGGAGGATTTGTATGTCGTCTGATCTGTTTCGTCATCCCAAGGTTTTCGCGTCCGACGAAGAAGGTATCGCGAAGGCAGTCGAAGTGTTGTCTGTGGGCGGAGTAGCGATTTTGCCAGCCGACACTGTCTACGGATTTTTCGCGAGTGCTGTCCAGCGCGAACCTGTCGAACGAGTGTATCGAATCAAGCAAAGGGAAAAGCGGAAGCCATTTGTCATTTACACCAACGAGAAGAAAGTCCGAGACATTGTTGAGGTAAACGAAACGGCGGAACGGCTGATCGAGCTCGTTTGGCCGAAGGCATTATCGCTGATTTTGCCAAAAAGAGACATAATTCCTGATTGGTTTACGAATTTTCAACGGACGCTTGCGGTTATGACCGCTCAAAACCGGATCATTTCCCGGGTTATTGCGGAAGTAGACGAACCGATTTTTGGGACGACTTGTAATATGTCTGGAGAACCGGAATTAAAGAAAGCCGAGGAAGTCATCAGGTTTATCGACCAGGTCGACATGATGATCGCGGATGACAACATCCCCATATATAACAAGCCGTCGACGATGGTGGACTGCACCGTCGCACCGCCGAAAATCGCGCGGCTATCGTCGTTGTCGTACGATGAACTCAAAGAAATAATTCCGGATCTGGAGATTGATTTGGGGAGGCGATTCGCGTGACCTTGGTTAGGACAACGCCGTATTATCCGCACCATGTGGCGTTGGGCGCAAAAATGATGGAAAAAGGCGGCTGGATCCGGCCAGCCGTTTATACGTCGGTGGAGGAGGAAGTCAGGAATACGCGGACGAACGTCGGTATCATTGATGTCCATTCGATGGGCAAGTTCGAGGTGATCGGCCGCGAAGCGTACCTGCTTATGCAATACGCGATGACCAACGATTTGAGGCGCATCGGCAAAGGGCGTCAGGGCATTTACACTTGCCTGTGCAAAGACGATGGTGGCATCGTCGACGACGTGATCGTCTATTATTTGGACAACGAACTGTTTTATCTGATTACCAATACGCTTTCCCGGGAAAAGGTCGGTCGTTGGTTGGCCGATATGCGCGATCGGCTCGCGGTTGACGCGCACGTGATCGACGTGACGAGCTCGACGGCATATTTGGCTGTCCAGGGGCCGAAATCTGCGGACGTGGTGGCCGAGTTGCTCGGTGATGGAATTCGCGCGCTGAGCTACTTCGAAATGGCTGAGTTTCGGCTGTCCGACTCGCCGGTTTTGTTGACTCGTACGGGATATACGGGAGAATTGGGATATGAACTTCATTTTCCGTCCGAATACGCGTTTTGGATGTGGGAATGCGTGACTGAAGCGGGGCGCGGGTACGGTATGCGACCCGTCGGCGGCTTTGCGATTCAGACGCTCCGGGCGGAAAAGGCGTATCGCGCGTACGGGACGGATATGGACGCAAATACCAATCCATTCGAGGCGGGACTGGGCTGGACGGTGCGGTTGGACAAGGGTGATTTTGCCGGCAAATCGGCGCTGGCCGACATCCAGCATCGGGGTGTCACCAGACGGCTGACCGGTTTTCGGCTGGACTTGGCAGCCGGTTCGTTGCCGGAAAAAGGGACAGCGCTCCGTTGCGAGGGCCGAACGGCGGGATATCTGACGACCGTCTGCGCTAGTCCGACGCTCGGGTGCGTCATCGCGATGGGCTATGTGGGTGCGGAATTTTTCCGAACGGAAAGATTCGAGATCGGAGACGCAAACGGCGGGTTTGCTTTCGTTACGGAGATGCCGTTTTACGATCCGAAAGGGGAACGGGTGAGAATGAGGTGTGCTCGGGTTGAGCGCTGAAGAGGTTCATTTCGGTCGGGTGGTTCGGTTGTTCTATTGGTATCGGTTGATTTCGCGGTTTTATTTGTATTTGCCTGTAATGGTCGTGTTTTTGCTGGATCGAAAGCTGACTTATTTGGAAAGTGGCGCGGTTCTTGCTGCTTACGGCTTTGCGGTGATGGCGTCGAAGCCGGTTGTCGCGCGAATTGTCCGCATTTGGCCGAAGAAGGCGGTGTTATTCGTCGGCGAATGGCTGAAATGTCTCGGGATTGTCGGCCTCGTCTGGTCCGGTGAATCGGTCGCTGCCCTGATCGTCTCGCAGGCGTTGATCGGGTTCGGGTTTTCGTGTTCGCAAGGGACCGATTCGCTGCTTCTCAGCCATTGGACGGAAAAATACCGGGCAAACGATGCTTACAGCGAAATCGAAGCGAAATCACAGAGTTACATTTTTTTGGCTGTTCTGGTGTCCGGTGTCGCAGGGGCGGTGTTGGCTGAAATCGATCTAAGGCTTCCCTTCTATCTGACCGTTCCGTTCAATTTCGCGGCGTCGTGGCTGGTTCTCGGGTTTGTGGAGGAGTCCACAAAGCGTCCGGACGTGTCCGCACTATCCGAGCCAGAGTCAAAAACGGCTGGCGACGAGGGCGTTTCTGGATTGTGGCGCCTGGCGCACGTGATTTCCTTTTACGCGGTTAACCGGGCAACGATCATGGCCTATTACGTGCTTGTTTTTCCGTTGTTTCTGTTCGTCCGGGCGCACGTTTCTGTTGGATATTTCGGCATCCTGTTGGGCTTGTTCTCGCTGTCGGCGTTTTTGTCCGGGCGATGGCTTGGTGCTTTTTCGCGGCGTTTCGGCGAAAAAACGGTATGGGCGGCGGTTCCGTCTGCGCTTTTGGTCTCGTCGATTCTGCTTTTGTCTGACGCGATGTGGGCGTTCTGGATTGTGCCCGCCTTGCTCGGCTTGGCGGCGGGTACAGTGCGGCCGCTCGTTTATGGGTTTTTGAAAAAAGAGGCGGGAGCGCTTAAGGCGGCAGCGGTTTCAGCAGCGGAGTTTTGGTTCGCTTGGTTCAATGCCGGTTTTCTACTGGCGATTGCAGCGCTGTTCGAATGGAGCGTGCGCGGCGGGCTCTGCATCGTGATGGCCGTTTTATTCCTTCTGTCCGTTTGGCAGGCCGCGCAATGGAAACGTTCCGGTGCCCGTCCTGATACTGCCAAAGTATAACGACAAGAAACTGACGAGGTAAGGTGACCAACTTTTGACGGGATCGGTGAAAAAGGGACGGAGTACCCGTGCGTGAAGCCTACATCTACATTCCTATGAAATTAGGGCTGAATCCACACATGTGTGAATTCAGCCACCAGAAACAGTGTGGGTGGTTGTTGCCGCCTGTCAAGGCCAGAAAACGGCCTTGACAGGCTTCCCGGGTCGAGAGGTCCTGCTGAATAAAAATAAAAAAATCGGGTTAGAGTCTCAGGTAGTGGTGTAAATTAGGCCCTCCACAATTGACGAGGAAGCCACCGTGCGTGTCTACTAGAGTGTGGACAGTAAACTAGTAGATCGTTTCCCTTGTTTCGACAGCATTTGCAATCGACATATGATAGGGTGAGGTGACGATACGTGTAGAAATGAGGGAGCAGAATGCCGGGGCGTGTCTATCGAAAGTTGCATCCAGAAATCACACTGACGGAAGAGGAACGAATGCAGTTGGAACGCATTCGCCAATCCCGCTCGGAAAGTGTTCGCCATGTCCAAAGAGCGAGCATCCTTCTCCTGTATGCGGACGGACAGAACAAGGCAGCCATTGCACGGGATTTGGGCATGAGCCTCGTTGCGGTTAACGGAACAATCCGCCGCGCTCGGAAAGTGGGCGTCTTGCAAGCCTTGGATGATCTGCCCCGCTCCGGTCATCCGGAGGTCATCACCCCGGAAGCGAAGGCTTGGCTGATCGCCTTGGCTTGCCAAAAGCCGACGGCCCTTGGATACCCGCACGAAGTGTGGACGTACAGCCTGCTGGCGCAACATGTCCGTGCACATTGTGAGGAGGCGGGACACCCGTCCTTGGCTCGCCTGGCGAAAGGAACCATCTCAAAAATTCTGAGAGCACAGGACATCCACCCTCACCGCATCGAATACTATCTGGAAAAACGCGGCCCTGAATTTGACGCCAAGATGGCTGAGGTACTGGCGGTCTACCAAGAGGTGGAGATCTTACGGGAGTCCGGCGACCCGCAAGCTCCTCTGAAAGCCATTCTGTCATATGACGAAAAGCCAGGCATCCAGGCCATCGCGAACACGGCACCTGACCGACTCCCTAAACCGGGAGTGGGAGGAACGCTTCAGCGGGATCACGAATACGTCCGGTTGGGGACGCTCAGTGTCCTCAGCGGGATTGATCTTGTAACGGGCCATGTGCATCATTCGGTGTGCGAACGACACCGGAGTGCGGAGTTCATTGAGTTTTTGAAGGCGGTCGATGCGTACTATCCGCCAGGTGTACAGATCCACATCATTTTGGATAACCACTCTGCTCATACGTCCAAGCAGACCCGAAGCTATTTGGAAAGCGTGCCGGGCCGTTTTACATTTGTGTTCACACCGAAACACGGTTCTTGGCTCAACATCATCGAATCTTTTTTCGCCAAAATGAGCCGGACTGTTCTGCGGCACATCCGGGTGAACTCGAAGGAGGAACTGCGGGAACGGATTGAACAGTACTTGGACGAACTCAACAAGCACCCCGTTCCATTCCGATGGCGCTATGGGCTTCAAATGGTCAGAGAGTGACAAAACCTTTCAAGCATGTCGAATTATGCGGTGCACAGTTTTTCGGAAACGATCTACTAGTAGGAGGTTACGCAGCGATGGCTCCCCTTGACAGTTTCGCAGTTCTTGAGTGGATTCGCAAGATCCAGCCCATTTTTCGCATATCGAAGAATGTGGAAACATGAAATTCATCTGCCTATTTCGACAAAGTTCGACGTTATATCCACAAACAAGGACTTCTCTGAGGATTCAGTTGTCGCATGATGTCGAAGATCCCCCCGCCGAGAGGTCGATTACCCACTTTCCGCCGGTGGCAATGAAACTCCCATCAAGAAGTTATCCGTTCGGATCCGAATCCACCGAAGAATCTGGATCCCTGTCTCGGTGAGTCCCTGAAGATGATGGGTGACCGTCCCATCCGGCAGACGCACGATCACGTGGGTTAACCCGTCAAACTCTTTCAGTAACGTTCGGGTGGTCGGAGAGCGAAACTTCGCACCCGCGATCGCCAGTGCCGTTTGTTGATCCTCCCGCATCCCTTGGCGCACCCGGTGTTGAATGATCGCGTACACCAGCAGCCCCAACAGGAAGACGTAAGCTAAGGCCAACACGCGTTTGGGGGTCTTGACGAAAATTCCGTGCACAAAATAGGGCTGTTTCAGGGCCCGAAACAGGTTCTCCACCTCAATCTGGCCTTTGTAATCCCGCAGCAGATCGGCATCGTCGGCCCGACGCGTCCGCGGGACGTTACTGATTAGGACAAATGTACTGTCCCGTCGCCGTCTCTGCTCCATGGCCTTCGTGTCGGGTTCCACCGTGAAGGTCACTCGCCACCGGATAACCTCTACGTTCCCTGAGTCGGGATTGTGTTTTCGCGGGCGTCCCACCCGCCGTTTCACGGCCGTTTCCTGAACGACCTGGCCTGTTACGCGATGAAATTCCCAGCGATTATGACGCCGCCGCCAATCTTCCAAAGCCACCTTGGCGTCGGCTTCGCAGTGGTAGCTCAGCCGCTCCTGCTGGGCCACCGCCTTCTCAATCGCCTGAGCCTCCTCCGCCACAAGTTTTTCCAGTCGCTTGGCTTTGCGCTGGTCGAGCGCCGAGGACTCCACCACCACAAACCGATAGGTCCTCCCGTACAACTCGTCTTCGAACCCCTGAATCCGGTACCTCGCCGCCTCTTTTCCCTCCTGAACCACCGAGCCGACATCGATCCACCGACTCTCATCGGCAAATGCCCGGTCCTTGAGCGCCTCACACAGACGATACGTTTCCGGCATGCGGCTAATAAACCACCGCTTCTCGTAGGTGTTCAGGTTTTCCTCGGTGACAAAGGCCGAATCGGCCACGACGATCAGGGTGTTCCAGACCTCTGGCGACAACAGTTCCGTGATGCGCTCTGTCCATGGCCCGTACCACGTCTTGTCGCTCTGATTTCCGCTCATCACATCCGCGAATAAGGGAAGACCGCCGTAACTCCCCAGCCCCAACAAAAACTGCTTGAGGTCCGGACGCCGGTCCTTGCTGTACCCTCGGGTGATCCGAAAAGGCGCATCCTCGAAGTCGGCGGGATCGTAGCTGCCTTGGACGGAAAAGGAGGTGGTGTCCAACCGAATGACATCCAGAACGAGGGAGCAGGCATCCGGAGATCCCAAGGCAATCTCGTGATAAATGCGCCAAGGATCGGCGTCGGCGAACTTGTCCAAGGCCCGTGCCAGCCGGTCGTCATTGAAGTGGCCGGCCTCAATTCCGTTTCCGAACAAGGCCTCCACATCCATGTCCCGGAAGAACCACTCGATCCGGTACAACGGTTCTCGGCGTACGAGAAGATTGACCAAGAGAGCCGTGATGGCGGTGCCGGGGCTCACCTCGGTCCGATGGCGGTCCCACGTCACGTGGGCATCGATGATCTCCGCCACACGAAGTTCTCGACACAAGTAGGCCACCAGTGGTGCCGCTTCCAGCTTGTGAACTTCCACCGTAACACCCGGAAGTTGCATGTCTCTCCCCTCCGAATCCTAATACAAGGACAATTCGGAGTTGGATAGGCATTCTCCTCCTGAGACTCCTCGAAATACCGTTATTCGACAAAATCTTACAGGCGAAAAATGGGTTAAATCGTTCAGCAGGTCTTATTTAATATTGTTTAAAACATTCTTAAAAAAGAATTTGACCTGGCTTAGCGCTGCCTTGATAGTCGGGACGTAAAATTGATGAGGGTTGGGTGAGTGTCATTCGTTCTTGCCGCTCTCGTCAAGAAACCTATGTGGAGGCCGGACCGTTCGAAATGGGGGGCATATTTCCTTATTTCAGATTGATGCAACACCCTCGTGCCTTTAACCACCAGAATACGAGCGCGAAGGAGGGAGGAAAAAATGGAGCGTTGGATTCATAAGCAAAAGAGAGGGGTAAGCCTGCTGGTGGCGTTGCTGCTGGCCATGGTCTGCGCGGTGCCCGTCGGATTCATGCCGCAAGCAGAGGCGGCGGCAGCCGATCACGTGGTCATCAGCGAGATCTACGGCGGCGCGGGCAACAGCGGCGCCACTTACAAGTATGACTTCATCGAACTGTACAACCCCACTGACAGCGCGGTATCGCTGGAAGGATGGTCGGTGCAGTACGCTTCGGCGGGCGGTTCAAGTTGGTCCAACAAAACGGTTTTGTCGGGAATCATCGCGCCCCACGGCTACTATTTGATTCAAGAGGCCAAGGGCTCGGGTGGGTCGGTGGATCTGCCGGCTCCTTACGCCACAGGGACCATCGCCATGTCCGGTACTGCCGGCAAGGTGGCGCTGGTGACCACCGACGCCACGATCACCGGAAAAACGGACCCGGCGGTGATCGACTTCGTGGGTTTTGGTTCGGCCAATGAGTACGAAGGCAGCGGACCAGCTCCCGCTCCGAGCAACACGACAAGCGTTGAGCGCAAAGCCAACGATGGTTCCGATCCCACGGATGCGGGCGCCGGGATGGGCAACGGCTGGGACACGGACAATAACGCCAGCGACTTCGTGACGGCCACTCCCAATCCCCAGAACAGCGCCAGCCCTGCTGAACCGGCGGCAGGCGGGGGCAGCGGCGACACCGGCACCGGCGGCTCCGGAGGCAGCGGTGGTGGCGGTGATACGGGGGGCTCCGGTGGTAGCAGTGGCGGCGGCTCGGGAGGTCAAACGCCCCCGGGGACGGTCACCCCCAGCGCTGACTTGAAAACCAATGATGCCAACGGCCAGCCGACGAAGTTAAACGACGGCAAGACGTACACCATCGAAGGCATCGCCACCGTCGCGAGCGAGGTCCTCGGTTCGGGCCAATTTTACGTGCAGGACGGTACCGCCGGGATCAACGTGTACGGCGCCGGGAATGCGTCGGTCCACGAAGGCGATCGGGTGCGGATCACCGGAACGGTGGCTTTTTACAGGGGCTTGACGGAAATCAAGCCCGGCACCGTGGAGATCCTGGCGCCGGGTCAGCCTTTGCCCGCGCCGAGAGACGCGACCGTGGCTGAGCTGTCCGCCTATGAGACCGCTGAGCCCCTGGAGGGGCAGCTGGTCAGGACCAGCGGCATGATCACAAATGTTCCAACGACCCCGGATTCCGGCGGCGGATACAACATTACCTTGCAAGACGAGCAGAATCATGTCCTCACCGTCCGGGTGATGCGGTCCACGGGCATCGATACCGTGCAATTGCGCGTGAATCAACCCTACACCGTGACCGGTTTGGTGGCTCAATACGACACCAAAGCGCCGTACGACACGGGGTACGAGATTTTCCCGCGGAGCGCTTCGGACCTGGCGCCGGTGGATATGCTCACCGTTACTCCGGATACGATCCAGGCCTACGCCGGGATGCCGCTGACGTTTGCGGCCTTAGTGCAAACGACCACCGACGCGGCGGTGACGGTGTACTACCGGCTTCAAGGTGACACCTTCTACCAATCCCTCGAAATGACCCCGGACGGCACGGGCGGGCGGTACGTCGCGACGCTTTCGGCGGACAAGGTTCCCGCGGCCGGCAAGACCTTGGAGTACTACTACCTGGCCCGGGCCGGGGCGCTGACCGCCGGAGCGGGAAGCGAGGCGCAACCGCTGACCGTCACCGTACAATCGGATACGGCGGGTCCGGTCTTCACGGATGAGTACCCGAAAAACGGCAGCGAGTCCCAGAGCAAACGGCCGCTGATTCGCGTGTCCTTGCAGGACCCGAGCTGCGTGGATACGGGGAGCCTCCACATCCTTCTCGACGGTGTAGATGTGACGACGGCGGCGACGATCACTACCGCGTCCACGCTCACCGAGGTCCAGATCCAGTATCAGCCGCCGTCCGATTTGACGGTACAAACCCATACGGTGAAAGTCATCGCCAAAGACACCAAAGGGAACGAGAGCTCTTTTGAGTGGACGTTCAACACCGTCCCGGTGTTCACCGGCGGCAACCATTATCGCGGGACCACGCACGACCACGACAAGATTTCCCACGACGCCACCGGTGAGCTGCAGGACGAGGTTGCGGCGGCCAAAGCTCACCATTATGACTGGATCACTTTCACCGATCATTCCCACGACATCGATGCGAGCCTGGTCGACAAGGATACGATCCAACAGAACGGCTCCCCGGTCCGCGGCGGAGGTTCCCACTGGCAGGAACTGGTACAAACTGCGGATGCCGACACGGTCGACGGCCAGTTTGTGGTGTTCCCGTCCTTCGAGATGACCTCGACCACCTGGGGGCATTCCAACGTATTCACGACCACGACCCCGCCCACGTTCATCGACCGGGTCCAGGGGAACGGGTATTATCAGGATTTAGGAAATTATTACAAATACCTGGAGTCTTTCCCCGAGGGGGCGGCGGTGGCCCAGTTTAACCACCCGCACATGCCGGAGACGTCGTTCAATAATTTTGCGCCCTACGACCCGCAGGCGGACAAGTACGTGGATCTGCTGGAAGTGGGCAACGGGTCCGGACACTATTCGTACACCCTGGCGGAAGATAAATTTTATCACGCCCTGGACCTGGGCTGGCACGTGGCTCCCACCTACGGCGAGGACAATCATGACGCCACCTGGGGACAGACGAGCAAACGCACGGTGATCGTCGCCCCGTCGTTGACGCGCAAAGACTTGCTCGACGCCATGCACAACCTCCACGTATATATGGAAGAAGACCCGAATTTCCAGTTGGACGTGACGGCCAACGGCTACTACATGGGGGCCACCGTCGACAGCAACCACCTGGCCTTCGATATCAAGGGGCAGGATCCGGTGGCGGAATCGCCCACCGACCCGGCTTACAGCTATCTGCCCAAAACCTATGCCGCCAACGACAACATTGCAAAAGTCGAATTGATCACCAACGGCGGTCGGGTCGTCGCCAGTTATCAACCGAAAGATAACGAAACCAGCTTTGCATGGACCCCCGAGGTGACGGCATCCGGCCAGCAGTGGTACGTGGTGAAAGTCACGCAGAAAGACGGGGACCGGATCTACTCGGCGCCGATTTGGTCCCAGGCTGTGCCCGTTGATGTGAAACTGACCTCCCTCGGCGTGAAAGAAGGTGCGCTGGTGGTCGGGGCGCCGGCCACCCTGACGGCACAGTTGAGCAACACCGGGGAGGAAGCCGTGAATGTGCAGGTGTCTTTCTACTACGACCGGGTCGATGACGCGCATTTGATCGGCGCAAAAGCGGTCGGAACCGTCCAGCCGAAAGCGTCCGCCGAGGCCGCGGTGGCGTGGAATTCCGTCGCTCCGGCCACGAGCCTGATCGCGGTGATTCAAAATATCCCGGGCGACAACCCGGCGGACAACACGTATACGCTGCCCGTCAACGTCAAGGCGCCGCTGGGCATCACGGTGATGATCGATGCCTCGCATCAGAATGAGAATACCAGTACGGACCCGGGCAAATATCGCAACAACATGAACACGATTGCGCAGCTGCTCCGGCAGCAGGGGTACACGGTGGTGGAAAATCAATCCCCGCTAACCCCAGACGTATTAAGTCAAGCGAACGTGCTGATCATGACCTACCCGTCCACCGCCTTGACCGACGAGGAGAGCCGGGCGGTCAGCGATTTTGTGCAGCGCGGCGGCGGGCTCTTTCTGCTGTCCAAGAGCAACTACGGGGCGGATCCCACGAGGGTGAACCCGCTGCTGGAGACGATGGGCGCCACGATTCGCCTGAACGACGACGGTGTCTACGACGACAGTTCCACCGGCAATTATTGGAGCAAACCCTCCAGTGCCCCTTGGGCCGTGCTCGCCCGTCCCGAACAGGGCAAGCACCCCATCACCGACGGGGTGAGGGCGCTGGAGTACTTCAGCGGCAGCAGCCTGACCGGGCCCGGTGCGGCGCCGCTGGCGGATACGGATGCGGTGAAGATTCTCGTTCGGGGAAATGAGACGAGCTACCAGGTGGATCTGGGCAAAAACGGCCACGGGTCCCACACGTACGACGCCCACTCGGATGATCACGGCGGGTCGGCCATCCCGCTGATCGCTGTGGAACAGGTGGGGCAAGGGCGGATTCTCGTCTCCGGGATGAACATCCTGAACGACATGGAAATCGCCGATCAGAATCTGGACTCCGGGGACGACAACGGTCCGTTCGGGATCAATGCTGTAAAATGGCTGTCCTCCGCCGGGCCGACGGTGACTCCGATCGCCGAGGCGCGGAAATTGCCGGTCGGCAGCGAAGTGGTGGTGGAAGGCACAGTGACGTCCGCGGCGGGGGTGTTCTTCGACGCCTTCTACCTGCAGGATGGCACCGGCGGGATCATGGCCTTTAAAGAAGTGCCGGAAGGCAGCCTGAAAGAAGGGGACCGGGTGCGGGTCCACGGCCACATCAAAGTTTTCGAGAACAACTTGGAGCTGGAGTTCGATTCGTTCACGAAGGACGTCGTCCCGATCGGCCACAGCGCCCCGGTGCCGCCGATACCGATGCAGACCGGCCGGGTGAAGAAGGACGAGGTGCAGGGACAACTCGTGGAGGTCATCGGACAAGTTGTCAGCAAATACGATGCCAACTCGTACGTGATCAATGACGGGACGGGCGACGCCCTGGTCTTTACCGACGGGTACATCGTGAACCAGTCCGGACCCGTACCGGATTTAACACCCGGAGACTGGCTGGAGGCCGCAGGTTTCCCAGGGCAATTCGCGGACGGGTACCGGATCCGGGTGCGCAATACCAAGGAATTGCGGCAAATCACCCGGGCGGGCGCGGACATTCCGGCATCATCCGAGGGACGGGTCAATCTGGGGAGTTTTGTACAGGTGAGCGTACCTGCCGGCGCATTTTCCAAGGACGTGCATGTCAACATCCAGCCGGTGCCACCGAACTCGAACCCGCCGGAAGGAGTGGGGCTGGCACGCCTCACCCCGGTATTTGAGATCACGAAGGATGCCCAGGTCGGCTTCAACCAACCGGTGACGATTCAAATGCAGTTCGACCCCGATCAGGTCGGCGGGGCTCGGGTGGCGATGTATTACTATGATGAACAATCAAGGCGGTGGGTCGGGTTGCCCACCACCGTGGAAGGGAATACGGCGAGTGCCCGGGTGGATCATTTCACCAAGTTCGCCGTGTTTGCGGTGAGCGGCAACAACGGGGACAACGGCAGCGGTTCTTCCGACGGCCCGGGCGGCTCCTCAGGAGGCACCGGGGGTGGAGGCGGCAGTTCCACACCGGTGCTGCAGAGCCTTGATTTGGACAGCTCCTCGTACAGCCTGAAGGTCGGCGAGAGTCATGCCACCGCCGTCAAGGCGGTGTACGGCGGCGGATGGTCCCAGGATGTGACGGGATTGTCAACTTACCGGAGCTCCAACCCGTCGGTGGCGGAGGTGGACAGCCGGGGCCGGGTGACGGGCAAAGCTCCGGGGACGGCGGAGATCACCGCCGTGTATCAAGGCAAGAGCGTGACCGCCACGGTGCAGGTGACCCAGGCGCAGTCCAATTCCCCGGGGCCGTCCGCCCCCGGTCAGCCGGTACCGGGACAACCCACTCCCGGGCAATCCACTCCGGGACAACCAAGCCCCGGGGCGGTGCGGTTTTCGGATGTTCACGGCCACTGGGCCGAGGCGCTGGTGAACCAAGCCGTCGCCCAGGATTGGGTGAAAGGCTATCCGGACGGGACGTTCCATCCGGACGCCCCGGTGACCCGGGCGGAGTTCGCGGTGTTGCTGGCCAAGGCACTGGGGCTGCCGGTGCCGGAGGGGACGGCGGCTCTGCCCTTTGCGGACGCGGCGGCGGTGCCGGACTGGGCCCGGCCGTCGGTGGCGGCCTGTGTCCGGGCGGGGGTTTTACACGGGTACGAGGACGGGACAGTCCGGGCGGATGCGCAGATCAGCCGGGCGGAGATGGCGGTGATGGCGGCCAAGGCGCTGGGGCTGCCGGGGTCGTCCGGGGCGGCGGGCTTTGCGGACGACGGGGCGATCCCGGGCTGGGCGAAGGCCTCGGTGGCCGCCGTGAAGCAGGCCGGACTGGTGAAGGGCCGGGAGATGAACCGTTTTGAGCCGGACGGGATCACCACCCGGGCCGAGGCGGTGGCGGTGCTGCTCGGCGCCCGGGAATACGGCGCGGCGGGCTCCGGCGCCGGTTCGAACGGCTGAATAGAGACACGGAGACCCCCTGTAAAACCAGCGACGAAACGGGCCATCCCGACAGGGCAAGGGCGTCCTGTCGGGATGGCCTTTTGCTGTGAAGGATCCGAAGAGGGCCGCATCCGCTCGTCGCCTCGGTCGTCGGGGCGGGATCGGGGAATGGTGGGTATTTGATACAATAGGCGGCGAATATGACTGGCCGGAAGACCGAAAGCAGAATCCGCTGGCTTCTTTGCCCGGAGCCCGTCATCGGTGATCCACCACAGGAAGACGTGCGTGTCTATGGACGAAGTCATGGACTCAGTTAACCCGAGCAATCGCCTGGGTGCGTGTCAATGTTCGGTAGGCGAGACCTTCTTCTATTTTGGGCAGGGCTAAATCCTGCTTGCTTACCCTACCTTTACGCGTCCGCTCTGGAACATGATGCGCAACCGGTGTACACTTTTGCTGCAAAGCGGTCATCAGGGGGTGTCTTTTGCGGTGAAAGCCCAAGAAGCGAATCTCTTGGCCTTTTTGCAGGGGCCGAAGCAATTCGTGGTTCCGATCTTTCAGAGAAATTATAGTTGGACCCGCCGGCAGTGCGAACAATTGTGGCAGGATATTGTCCAGGTGGGAAAGCATCCGGGCATGGGAGGCCATTTTCTGGGATCTGTCGTCTATGTTGAACGGGGCCTGTACCACGTTTCCTCGGTTCCGCGATTGATGGTCATCGACGGCCAACAACGACTGACCTCGATTACCCTGTTGCTGGCGGCATTGGCTGACGTGGTCGAAGCCTCGGGCGCGTCGGCAGAAGTGAACCCCAGAAGAATTCGCCATTATTATCTGTTCAACAGCGAAGAGGAAGGCGAGATGCGCTATAAGCTTCTGCTGACCCGTCGCGACCGGGATACCTTGAAAGCCGTGCTTGAATATCGGGAGCTTCCCCGGGAGGCTTCGGAGAGAATCAAAGAAAACTATGCGTATTTTCGCGACCAACTCGAGAAGGGTTCCATCGAGCCGCAGACGGTGTTCGACGGTATCAGCCGGCTGTTCATCGTGGACATCGCCCTGGACCGGGAACACGACAATCCCCAGTTGATCTTCGAGAGCCTGAATTCCACCGGGCTGGACCTGTCCCAGACGGACCTGATCCGCAACTACATCCTCATGGGACTTGAAGCGAACGAGCAGGAGGCCCTTTACGAGCGGTACTGGTATCCGATGGAACAGCGGTTCATTCTACATGATGAGGATGGGACGTTCGATCGGTTCATTCGGGATTTTCTGACGGTCAAGACGGGCGTCATTCCCAAGATCGGCGGGGTGTATGAATTCTTCAAGAATTGGCACCGTCAAAGCGGCGCGACGGTCACGGATATCTTACAAGAGCTGCACCACTACTCGCGCTATTATCTGTACTTGATTGCACCGCAAACGGTGGACAATCCTCAACTTCGTTCTCTGTTGTCGGATATTCGCCAGTTGAGGGTCGATGTGGCCTATCCCTTGCTGATGGCCGCGTTTGAAGACTATGACCGGCAGCTTCTGACCTTGGAGGAATTGTGCCGGGTCCTCCAGTGGGTGGAGAGTTACGTCTTTCGCCGGGCTGTATGCGGAATTCCGACCAACTCCCTGAACACGACCTTTGCTCAACTGATTCGGGAGGTGGACAAAGAAAACTATCTGGAAAGCCTTCAGATCGCTCTCCTGACCAAGGAGTCGTACCGGCGTTTTCCGTCTGACGAAGAATTTGTGGAACAATTGAAAATCAAGGATCTTTACCACTTCCGCAGCCGCATGTATTTTTTCAGGAAGCTGGAGAACTTCGACCGGAAGGAACCGGTTGTGGTGGAGAACTACAGCATTGAACACATTATGCCCCAAAATCCGAATCTTTCCGATGAGTGGAAGAAGGAATTGGGGGAAAGGTGGAAGGAAATTTCAGCTCAATATCTTCACACCTTGGGCAATTTGACCCTGACCGGCTACAATCCGGAGTTAAGCGACCGTCCCTTTCGAGAAAAACGCGACATGAAAGGCGGCTTTGCAGAAAGTCCATTGCGCCTCAACCGTTCGCTGGCCCGCTTGGATGCCTGGAACGAGGCGGCGATCGTCGCGCGGGCCGAGGAACTTGCCGCCTTGGCCGTCAAGGTGTGGCCGAGGCCCGATGTGGATCTGCGGCGGTTCGGGTTCGGCTTGGAACCCCGGGTCAAGTTGAAGGATGTCTTTGCCCGGGAGGGCGATCTGGAAACGGCCCGGGCGTTGGTTCAAGAACTGGTGTCCCGGCTCGACGACGAAACGGTCGACCGGCTTCTCAGCATCTCCTACAGACCCGGACGAATTTCGGTCAATGTCGGCCAGTGGCTGTTGCTCCGCTTTTCCCGAAGTGGCGACAGGCTCCTGGTGTCGCTGACCGTCTGCGCCGAATCGTGCAACCTCGACGGGATTTCCCCGGAGGAGCGGGAACGGTTCGCAGAGCGGTGGAGCTCCGGGAGGACGTGGGAATTGGTGACGCTGTCCTGGGATAAAGTTCGCGCCCTCCCGGAGGATGTGCGGCGCGCATGGCACGAAGCTGTCGATCATGCCCGGCGGACCTTTTCCTCGTGGAAGGGGAGCACCTACCGGCGTTTTCACCAGGAAGATTTGGAGGCAGAATTGCTGGAAGCCAGAGAGGGAGACCGGGACGCCGATTACGCCGAACACCTCAAAGGGCGGGTCAAAGAGATTTTTGAACAATTCCGGACGCGGATTCTCCAGTTGGATTCTTCCATCCGCGAGGAGTACAAAAAAACATACATCGCCTACCGGACCACGTCGAATTTCGTGGAAGTGGTCCCTCAGAAAGACCGCTTGAAGCTGTACTTGGACATCCGTCCCGCCGACCTCGACGACCCGGGGAACCTGGCGCGGGACGTGTCGGGGATCGGACATCGAGGGACGGGCGATGTGGAAGTGTGTCTGGATACTGTCGAAAAACTCGGGGAGGTGATGGAGTTGGTGGAACAGGCGTATGAGATGCATTCGTAAGTACTTTGAAAGATTTGATAACCTTAATTGTTATCGCTATCCCACAATGGCCGAATGCTGACGGGATTGCCGATCCAGAAATTGACGGTTACAATATCCATAAGTCTGGGAAAGGAAAAGGGTACCTCTGTCTATCAGGATACTGCGGTCAACAGCATCCTCAGAGGTACCCAATCATCATCACCTGTGATCATTGTATCAGATTTTGAGCTCGTTGAAACAGGTGTAGACGGGGTTTTTTGTTCGGAGTGCGGAATCGGTGCCCTGCCCGTGTTGTGAGGGGGCGCTTGGCGTCATTGGCAGTCGGCGTCGCGGATGTGTCCGGGCCTCGGGAGAGAAGATCCAGCTCATCATTCGCAGGCTTCGTTGCGGGAGTTGCAGGCGGATTCATCACGAGCTGCCGGACATCCTGGTACCTTACAAGCGGCATGAGACTTCCAGCATCGAAGCAGCGGTGAGTGAGCCGCCTGCTGAGCCTGTCGGGGTCGAAGAGTCCACGTTGCGCCGCTGGCGGCACTGGTCCGCCGGTTGGGCGCCTTACGCAAAAAGTTGAGGTGGACCCCATTGTCAAGACATTTTTTGGCCCTTTTTAAAGTGTGTCGAGATTCCTGAATATGGATATGAGGACCGGACGCATTTTCCATTTCTGGATCATCCCTCGATCATTCTGGAGGGGGTGCACCCCCTAGAGCCCGAACACAGAGGCCGGCGTCACATATCCCAGGGACTGGTGCGGGTGCGTGTGGTTGTAGAACTCCAGGTATCTGGCGATCCCTTCCCGAGCCTGTTTCGGCGTTCGGTAGTCGTGAAGATACACCTCTTCCTGCTTCAGACTCCGCCACAGGCGCTCGGTGAAGATGTTGTCCAGGGCTCGACCCCGACCGTCCATGCTGATCCGAATCCCATGATTTAGCAGTACGTCCGTGTACTTCGGGCTGGTAAAGCGACTTCCCTGGTCGCTATTCATGATCTCCGGCGTCCACTGCCGCAGGGCCCGATGCAAGGCCTTCAGAACAAAATCCATATGCAGGGTTTGATCCAGCTCGTAGCTGACCACGTAACGGGAGTACCAGTCCAGGATCGCCACCAGATACATCCAACCATGCGCCATGCGGATATACGTGATGTCGATGCCCCAGACGTGGTTCGGACGCTCGATTTTCAAGCCGCGCAACAGGTAGGGATACACCCGGTGTGCCTGGACGCGCCGGCGAAGACCCGGACCCGGAGTGATGCCGGCAATCCCCATCTCCCGCATATGACGCTGGACGGCCTTGCGGTTAAAGAAGGATATTCGTCCTGTTGCTGGCGTGTGGTGCGGACATGAGGAGTTGCTCCGGGAACTGGAAGAGGACTGGCGGGACTGAATGCAGCACGGCGGGTCAAGGAGCTGTGGATTGGGGTGTACATTTTGAACGAAATAATTAAAATAAACAGTGAGGAGAGATCGAAGTGAAGACTTTGACGGCGACGGAACTTCGACATAAGTTTGGCGAAGTGATTGAAGGGCTCAAAGTGGAGCCGGTGCTTGTGGAGAAAAGCGGGCGACCTGTTGCGGTCTTGTTGTCCTACGAGGAATTCCAGCGTCTACAGGATTTGGATGATGCTTGGTGGGGGGAACAGGCCCGTAAGGCGGTGGCTCAAGGGTTTTTGAGCGCGGAAGAAACGGAATCCTGGTTGAAGGAGAAGCTGGATGAAGCTGATTCTGGGCAGGGTGGCGCGTGATTTCTTGGCAACGGCTGCCGCCAAAGCCATTCCGCCAAGTCGTGGCAGTGATTCAATTCATCGTCGTCCGGAAACACTCCTCTACCAAGCCAACCAAAAAGTATTGGTCAGAATGACCATTGGCGATTCGGCACGGCAGACTACCGGCTGGGAGAACCGCGGTTGTTCCAATCCTGCGGACCTCCCATCACATTTACTATGGAGGGAACGTTTGAAAGCATGGTGACACCATCTTTCTCATCATGAAGAAAAATGCAACCTGCATACGTGAGGATGAAAGTCCGATCCGGGGACGTATCGTAATGAATAACCATATCGTAAAAGGTGGATGGATACGTTTGGGCTGGGCAATTCAACGTCGTGTTGTCAGAAATCACGCGTGACTTTCCTTGATTCATTTCGTCTACAATACGATTTAACAGTTCTTTGTCCGTTATTTTTTTGGCGATCGGCGGAGATGGGGTGACGTCATATTTGGTCACAACAATGAATGACGGGTTCGATTGTAGCTGTGTAAAGGTGGGTGTTGGCTCTGTCACTTGAGAGGGCCCGCACCCGGACACCAAAAATGATAAAACGATGCCGATGACGCATAGTGCTTTTTTCATTCCATCACCACCTTTTTCTCGCTTTTTACCTTCACGTTCCTCCCGTCCCAGGACACAGGCGAACGGGAGCTTGACCAACTGGGTCGCAGGATTGTTAACATGGCTTGGGCGGGGCAGTATGGTGAATCACAAGGTGACCCTACAGGGCCGCCTGGGGCGGAAAATCACCGCCTTGTGAAAGGAGGGCAGAGCCGTTTGGTGTGACCTTGAATGTCCAGTAGTGCTCCAACGTTGATTTGTTCGTATTCCCACCGCTGTTGAAATCTTGTGCACTCCATTGTTCGATGAACGTCACCAAATAGGAGCTGGGTCCGTCTTTCTGAACCTTTGTCTGTAAGGTGGCAGGAACAGTTCGTCCCGGAGGTCCGCCCGCGCCCACCTTGCACTGTACTGTTCCTGGTTTGTCCGGAAAAGCCGTCCCGAGAACGCAGTTCACTTTTGCGATTGCCTTTTCTTCCGTGAACGATGATGGTTGCGCGGTGGATTGAGCCGATTCGTTTTTTACAGCGGCGGAATCGAAACACCCCGTTACAAGCAGCACGAAGATTGAAGCGATTGTGGGGACCATCTTCATCAAAAACCACCTCCATCTGAATAGACGTACATGATGCCCCCCGCGTTACGCCCACAAATCTGTTCCACCTCGCCGGGACCCGGGGCAATCAATATCTCTCCTCCATATGAGAATTTTGGCATACCTGTTTTTATCGCCGACGTCATGAAAACCATCGCATGGGACCCGACTGGCCCGGCTTGATCTGCGCACCCGCTTCGCTTTTAATAAGATTAGTTTCTATTATTTATTCTTCACGAGAGGATCGCAACATGAAAAAAAACCTGTTCGCGGTGGTCCTGATCGGTTTGGCCATCTTCCTTGCAGGGCAGGCCACGGGGGGGCCCGGGCCGGCGCCCGCCCCTTCGGCCGATTTTCGCCGAGGTTTCCAGATTGTCCGTCAATTGGACGATCCACAACTTGTCCGGGAATTCATCCAAAATCGGGGCATTATCCTTCCTTATTCGCATGCAAAACCGATTTCCGTCGCAACTGTCTCAGTCGATCCGACGGTCCTTTTGCCCCCGACGCCGAGTATCGAGGCGCCGCCCATCATCCCGCCGCACCCGATCGGAAGTCCGTACCGCTCCATCCAATACAGGGTGACAGCCTGTGCAAAGACGGGGAACGATCTACTCAGCAGTGCTTCGGGCCAGGGCGTCGGGCGGTTGACCATAGGCGTGTCGGAGAACGTCAAAGCGCGGTTTTTCACAAGTGTGCCGGTCAGTCCCACTGTGCTTTCAAAAGGATTGGGATGGGAGGTTACAGCCGACTATCCGATTGTCGGCGAATTCGCCCAGGACATTCCGGCCGGTCAGCAATGGGTGTTGGCTGCGTATCCGGAGTACTCGTCATACAAGTTCACCATCTGGCAGGTCCCCCTGATCGGCGAACCGTACCCAGAAGGAAACGGCGTGGCCTACCGGCCGATCGGGTTCACGGTCATCACTTTTTCCTTATAGTCCGACCGTGAAAGAGAAACGGATTGTGACATCGGACAGTACGGTGAAAACGGCCCCGTTGCAACAGTAGTGCACCCTATCGACACGCGCGGCGCGGTCTTGGAATTCCCGACTCCGCAGCGCTTCTGAAAGGGGGGCGCTCCGGGGAGGCGTGAAAGCGGTTGCCGCGTCTCCATCCGGCGCCTGCCCGACGTCCTGGGGGTTATTTTTAGAAAACAAGAGCACCGCGGGGACGATGATCAACAGCATCACGGAGGAATTTCCCGTCGTCTCGGGACACCTTTCCCTTGATCTTGTCAACACAGAAGTGGTCCGGCGGGGGGGTCGGCACGATTTGCTGATCACTTCCGAGGATCTGATTCACTGGGTTGAGACGATGAGACGGACCGGGAGTCTGGTTCCCTCCGTTCTTCCCGAGGGGTATGATTCGCCTGAAGCCCTGCGTACCCTGCGCTCAGTCCGGGATTTTTTGAGAGGGAATTTTGAGGAGATCGCGGACGGAGGGAATCCCGCCGGAGACTTGAAAGACCGGTTGGAGGAGTGGATGGAGAGGTCCCCGTTTTCGTATCGAATGATCGGCTCATCCCTGGTCCCTGTGCCGAAGGGTCATCCCGCTGATGCTCTGGCCTCTTTGGTCGCCTTCGATGCCCTCCGCCTCCTCGCGGCCGGAGATCTGCAGACTCTGCACCGGTGTGCGAACCCCGATTGTGTATTGTTGTTTATCGATGCATCCGGACGGCGAAAATGGTGTTCCATGAGGATTTGTGGAAACCGGGCCAAGGTGGCCCGGCATCAGTCTCTCAAAGGCAACAAGACCAGGATGGATGAAGGGAAAGCGGACGAATGAATTCCGGCACTTTGCCGCCCAAACCGCCAGAAAGAACAACGACCCCAGGAAGTACAACTATGAAACCGAAAAAGGGGAAGATGCATTCCATTCGTTCGCCAGGGAACCGCAGGCTGTTCGACGTCGGGGAGGTGAGGCGGCTTTTGGAGGCCGCACCGACCGAGAAACGGGGTCTCGAGCCTCAGTTGGGCCTCCCTTGAGGGAAAATTCCAATTGCAGTATACTGGCGGGCATGAGGAACAAGACGCTTGGCCCAGGCCGACAGAAAAGGAGGGGTTCCGGTGAAGCTGCCAAGCATGGAGGACAGGATCAAAGGCGGCCTCTACGGCGTGGCTGCCGGAGACGCCCTCGGAGCCACGGTGGACTTCATGAATCGGGAAGAAATTCAGAGACAGTACGGTACATTGCGAGACATCGTCGGCTGGGGCTGGCTGCGCCTTCTGTGGGCGCAACAGAGCCGGATCTCATCCCTCATCCGCAGGCCGGCTCCTTTTGTGCCGAAACTTATCGGCCGCGGGTGCTCCAGTTCAATCAAACGCTTCTCCGCTTCCGCCCGGTTGTCCGCCCGGATCGGCCGATAGGGCTTTTATTCCAGATAGTGGAAATGAGCGCCGGGCGCAGACGATTCACCTGGACGCTGGTCGGGTAGATTTGGCTGCCCATGCGGTCCTCCTGTTCTCATGTGCGCGTCGTCTCCTCCAGCACGCGGCCGGTGCGCGCGAACCCGCCCGGGCTTTATTCCGTGCCGCGCGGTTTTCGCCGGATTCGCTGCACGACTTCAGAAGGCCGGGACCATTCGACGTCCAGTCGTCTGAAATCCCGGTCCCAAGTGATGACCCGGGGGTGGGGACTGAGCCGCGCCTTACGGGCGACGAATGCGTCAATATAGTCCACCCCCTGCCGCTCATAATCCTCCAAGGCGCCTTCAATCACTTGTTTGTCTTCAAAATCGATAACATCGCTGGTTACGTATTTGCGCAGTGCTGCGGCAATCTGCTCCGCTTGGTACTCGTAGACCGACTCCAAGACCCAGATACATTCCGCAACAACGATGGATGAGGCCCGCAACTTCAGTTCACCGCGATCGACCAGGGAAACGAGCTCCCATGCGTCCCGGCTCATTTCTTTCGGGTCTCCTGTGATCAGGCGCAGGAAGAAATTCGTATCGATCCAATAATGCTCGGCCACTGGTCAATCTTCCTTTGCCGTATGCTTCCGGACGGACATGGTCCGCCTGGCTTTTTCACGTACGGCGTCAAAATCCCTTTCGTTGTTGTTCCCGGGGGGAAGGATACCGATTAAATCGGCCAGTTTCGTTTTCTTTTTCACGGTCATGATCACCTCTCCCGACTCGTTCACAGAGAAGACCACCTCATCCCCGGGTTGAATATTCAACATCCGTCGGACTTCAATCGGGATGACCACTTGCCCCTTCGTAGACATCGTTCGGGTGGCCGGCATCCTTGGCTTCCCCTCCTGATTCGACCTCGATTCTTTTCGTACCTTCATTTTAAACTATACCTCCACCGATGTAAATCACAGCATCCGTATCTTACTTTCCATTGTATTCTTACGTTCGCGTTTTGATCCCTGATATGCCTTGGGAAGAGTGTGATCGGGCGCCGCACGAAGGTGCGGGTTGTTGAGACGGAGTGCCTTCCGGCAGGTGGATTGCAATTTTATACACCCGGATGTATAATCATTCACGACACTGCTGATGGGACGAAAAACGGGGGAGGAGAGGGCTGAGGTGAAGGGAAGTTTGATCCTGGAGAACGGCCGGGTGTTCACCGGCGAGATGCTGGGGCGGCCCGAGCGCCGGTACGGGGAAGTGGTGTTCAACACCGGGATGACGGGATATCAGGAGATCCTCACCGATCCTTCCTACGCGGGCCAGATCGTAACTATGACCTATCCGCTCATCGGGAATTACGGGATCAATGAGACCGATTTTGAATCCCGAAAACCGTGGTTGTCCGGGTTTGTGACGGCGGAGTTGTGCGAGCGGCCGAGCCACCACGCCTCTCGGGAGACGGTGGACGCGTACCTGCGAAGACAGGGGGTGGCGGCCCTCACCGGGGTGGACACCCGGGCCCTGGTGCGCACCATCCGCGAGCAGGGAGCGATGAAAGGCTGGATCGTGCCGGAGGCGGACCGTGGAAGCAACGAAGGCGCGAAGAGCGGGGCAGCGGCCGGCGGCGACCCGGGCGTCCCGTACAGCGATCCGGGTGCGGGTCTGGACTTTCCCGACCTGCCCAGGGACTGGGTGCGGCGGGTGACGGTGCCCGAGGCGTATACGGCTGCGCCGACGGGACTGTTTCACGTGGTGGTGATGGATCTCGGAGCCAAAGGGCACATCGTCGACAGCTTGGCACAGCTCGGGTGTCGGGTGACGGTGGCACCGGCTTTCTATACTTTCGATCAGATCGCCGCCCTGGAACCGGACGGGGTGGTGTTATCCAACGGCCCCGGCGATCCCCGGGATGTGCCCGAGGTGGCTCGGGAGGCCAGGCGGGTGGCGGAGCGGTGGCCCACCTTTGGCATTTGCCTGGGGCACCAGATCCTGGGTCTCGCTTTCGGGGCGAAGGTGGAGAAGTTGAAATTCGGCCACAGGGGGAGCAACCATCCGGTGAAGGATCTCCGCTCGGGCCGGGTGTGGATCACCCCGCAGAATCACGGGTATACCCTGGCCGAGGACGGTTGGCCCGACGACCTGGAAGTGACCCACCGACACGTCAACGACGGAACGGTGGAAGGACTTCGGCATCGCCGGCTGCCGGTCTTTTCGGTGCAGTACCACCCCGAGGCCCATCCCGGCCCTGCGGATTCTTTTTACTTATTCGAGCAATTCATCGCTTTGATGGAAGAAGGCAAGGGGGTACACGCCATTTATGCCGGGTGACGCACAGGCTGTGCTGCAGACGGCGTCCGCCGGTCCGCAGCCGGAGACGGAGAAGCCATCCCCAAGCCGGATCCTGGTCATCGGGTCCGGCCCCATTATCATCGGCCAGGCGGCGGAATTCGATTACGCGGGTACCCAGGCGTGCAAAGCCCTGCGGGAAGAGGGCTACCGGGTGATTCTTGTCAACAGCAACCCGGCCACCATCATGACCGACCTGGATATGGCCGACGTGGTGTACCTGGAACCCCTTACGCCCGAGTCTCTGGAAGCCATCATCGCCAAGGAGCGCCCGGACGGCCTCCTCCCCACTCTCGGGGGCCAGACCGGCTTGAATCTGGCGGTGGCCCTGGCGGAGCGGGGCGTGCTGGACCGCTACGGCGTGCGCCTCCTGGGGACGCCGCTGGCGTCGATCCAAAAGGCGGAGGACCGGGAGCTTTTCAAAGAAACGATGGAGCGGATCGGCGAACCGGTGCCCGAAAGCGCCATTGTCCACAATATGGAAGAAGGCATGGCTTTTATCGAGCAGATCGGCCTCCCGGTGATCCTCCGGCCGGCGTACACCCTGGGGGGCACCGGAGGGGGAATCGCCGAGACCCTGGAGGAGTTCAAGGCGATCCTGATGCGGGGCCTGCGCCAGAGCCCCATCGGCCAGGTGCTGGTGGAGCGAAGCATTCGGGGTTGGAAAGAGATTGAATATGAAGTGATGCGAGACGGCGCCGGCACGTGCATCACCGTGTGCAACATGGAAAATCTCGATCCGGTGGGGGTCCACACCGGGGACAGCATCGTGGTGGCCCCGTCCCAAACCCTGACCGACCGGGAATACCAAATGTTGCGCAGTGCCGCCCTGCGGATTATCGACGCCCTGGAGATCGAAGGCGGGTGCAACGTGCAGTTCGCCCTGGATCCTCACAGTGAACGATATTATGTGATCGAGGTCAACCCCCGGGTGAGCCGGTCCAGCGCCCTGGCCTCCAAGGCGACGGGCTATCCCATCGCCAAGATCGCGGCGAAAATCGCGGTGGGCAAGCGCCTGGATGAAATTGTAAACCCGGTGACCGGGACCACCTACGCGAGTTTCGAGCCGGCGCTGGATTATGTGGTGGTGAAGATTCCCCGCTGGCCCTTCGATAAATTCCCCCAGGCCGACCGGCGGCTGGGGACGCAGATGAAAGCCACCGGCGAGGTGATGGCCCTGGACCGCACCTTTGAGGCGGCGCTGCAAAAGGCGGTCCGCTCCCTGGACATCGGGGTGGAGGGCCTGGCGTGGCCCGACGGAGACCAGTGGTCTGACGGCGAGTTGCGACAGCGCCTGGCGGGGGAGCCCGATGACCGGCGGATTTTTGACGTGGCGGAAGCCCTCCGGCGGGGGCACCCCGTGGATGAGGTGGCGGCCTGGACGGGGATCGACCCGTGGTTCTTGTGGAAAATCCGCGCCATCCTCGATGAGGAGGAGCAGATGCTCCGGGAGGGATTCACCTCGCCGGAGCGGGCGCGGATCTGGAAGACAATGGGATTCTCTGACCGGCGAATTGCGGAATTGACGGGACTGGACGTTCAGGAGGTGCGCCGGCGAAGAACCGCTTGGGGGATCCGGCCCAGCTACCTCGTGGTGGACACTTGCGCGGCGGAGTTCGCCTCCCGGACGCCCTATTATTATTCCACATACCGGGGCGAGGACGAGGTGCGCGGAGGGGCGGGTCCCAAGGCGCTGGTCCTCGGGTCCGGGCCGATTCGCATCGGCCAGGGGATCGAATTCGACTACTGTTCCGTCCACGCCGTGTGGGCGCTGCGGCGGCTGGGGTTCGAGACGGTGATCATCAACAACAACCCCGAGACGGTGTCCACAGATTTTGACACGGCGGACCGGCTGTATTTTGAACCCCTGACCGCCGAAGATGTGCTGAACGTCATCGAGCGGGAGGGGATCGATCAGGTCTACGTCCAGTTCGGCGGTCAGACGGCCATCAATCTGGCGGCGGAGTTGGCCGAGTACGGCGTGTCGGTCTGCGGCACCCCGGTGGAAGCTCTGGATGCGGCCGAGGACCGGGAGCGGTTCCGCCAACTCCTGGACCAGCTGGAGATCCCCCAGACCCGGGGCGGGACGGCCTTCGATGTCCCGGGGGCTAGGGCGATCGCCGAGGCGGTGGGATACCCGGTGGTGGTTCGGCCGTCTTATGTGATCGGCGGCCGGGCGATGGAAGTGTGTTGGAACGTCCAGGAGCTGGAGGCGTACATGTCCCGGGCCGCCCGGGTCACCCCGGACCATCCGGTGTTGGTGGATCACTACCTGCCTGGGAAAGAGGTGGAGGTGGACGCGATCTCCGACGGACGGGACGTCCTCATCCCCGGGATTTTTGAGCACATCGAGCGCGCCGGTGTGCATTCCGGGGACAGCATGGCCGTCTATCCGGACCAGACCCTGACCCAGGACGAACGGGCCCAGATGATCCGGGTGACAGAGCAGATCGCCCGGGCACTGGGGATCGTGGGACTGATGAACATTCAATTTGTGATTCTGGACGGGACGGTGTACGTGCTCGAGGTCAATCCCCGGGCATCCCGGACAGTCCCGATTCTGAGCAAAGTCACCGGCGTGCCCATGGTGGAATTGGCGGTGCGGGTACAGCAGGGGGAGCGACTCAGCAAACTCGGCTGGGGGACCGGGCTTCGCCCCCGCGGCCCCCGGGTGGTGGTCAAGGCTCCGGTCTTCTCCTTCTCCAAAATGTCCGGCTTGGATATTCACCTCGGACCGGAGATGAAATCCACCGGGGAGGTCCTGGGGGTCGGGGAAAGTTTTGGGGAAGCCCTGGAAAAGGCTTTCAGCGCAGCGGGAATCCAGGTGCCGGATGGCGGCGGGGTGTTTGGCTCGGTGAGCGATCGGGAAAAGCCCCGGGTGATGGACGATCTGGTGGCTCTGGCGGAGCTCGGGTACACCCTGTACGCCACGCCGGGTACGGCGGCCGCCCTGGAACAGCGGGGGGTCCCGGTTCGGCGGGTGGAGAAAAACGCAGAGGCGGTGGCGGATCTGTTGCGCTCCGGCCGGGTGGGGCTCGTCATCAATTTGCCTACCCACGGCCAGGACGCCCAGCGGTTCGGTTTTGCGCTCCGGCGGATGACGGTGGAGATGCGGGTCTCTTGCCTGACGGCGGGAGATACGGTCCGGGCCCTGGTGGAGGGTCTGCGGGCCCGGCGCCGGGAGGCCGGCGTCCGGGTGCTGCCCTTGGAGTGATGCTCTCTGCCGGCATGGACATGGGGCCTGGGCGATGGTGAAGTGAGCGCGGATCTGGCTGCGGCGGTTCGGGTATCCCGGCTGCGGGCTCGGGGTGGTTCGAGAGAGATGACGGGGAGGAGACGGGGAGATGGCGGAAGGGACGATCGATCTGCGAGGGCGGGATTTTCTCGATCTGGCAGATTTTACTTCGGACGAGCTGCGGGGCTTGCTCCGGTTGGCGGCGGTGTTGAAAGAGAAACAAAAGGCCGGGGAACGGGTTCAGCCCTTGGCTGGGAAAACTTTGGGGATGATTTTTGAAAAATCCTCCACCCGCACGAGGGTCTCCTTCGAGGTGGGGATGGTCCAGCTCGGGGGCCACGCGCTGTTCTTGGCCTCCCACGACACCCAACTCGGCCGGGGCGAACCCATCCCGGACACGGCCCGGGTGCTGTCCCGGTATGTGGATGGGATCATGATTCGGACCTTCAGCCACGAGTCGGTGCGGGAATTGGCGGAATACGCCACGGTGCCGGTGATCAACGGCCTCACCGACCTGCACCACCCGTGCCAGGTACTGGCCGATGCCATGACGATCCTCGAGCACAAAAGCCGCCTGGAGGGCGTGACGGTGGCCTATGTGGGGGACGGCAACAATATGGCCAACTCCTGGCTGGTGGGGGCGCCCCTGTTCGGCATGAACCTTCGGGTGGCAACCCCCCAGGGCTACGAATGCGACCCCGGGGTGGCGGCCCGGGCCCAGGAGTTGGCGGCCCGGGCGGGGACGGAGATGAGCCTGGTGCACGACCCCCGGGAAGCGGTGGCCGGGGCAGATGTGATCTATACGGACGTGTGGGCCAGCATGGGCCAGGAGGCCGAGCGGGAAGAGCGGCTGCGCGCCTTTGCCGGGTTTGAGGTGACACCGGCCTTGGTTGCCCGGGCGGCGCCGGATTACCTGTTTATGCACTGCCTGCCCGCCCATCGGGGGGAAGAGGTCGCCCCCGATGTGATCGATGGGCCGCATTCGGTGATTTTTGACGAGGCGGAGAACCGGCTGCACGCTCAGAAGGCGATTCTGGTGGCCACCATGGCCGGTCCGCTTGCATAAATATGCTTTTGCGTGCATAATGCATTCAAGGACATATTTTAACGAAACGGGGACGAGGAGAAGATGAGCAAGCCGAAGATCGTGTTGGCGTACTCCGGGGGGCTCGACACCTCCGTGGCCATCGCCTGGCTCAAGGAGAAATTTGAATACGACGTGGTGGCCCTGTGCCTCGACGTGGGAGAAGGGAAAGATTTAGATTTTGTGCGGGAAAAAGCCTTGAAAGTGGGGGCGGTGGAGTCGTACGTCGTGGACGCCCGGGACACTTTTGCCCGGGAGTTCATCCTCCCGAGTCTCCAGGCCAACGCCCTGTACGAGGGCAAATACCCCCTGTCGGCGGCGCTGTCCCGGCCGCTCATCTCAAAATACCTGGTGGAGACGGCGGAGAGGGTCGGGGCGGTGGCGGTGGCCCACGGCTGCACCGGCAAGGGGAACGACCAGGTGCGGTTCGACGTGTCGGTGACCGCTCTGAATCCGAATCTGAAGATCGTCGCTCCGGTGCGGGAGTGGGCCTGGTCCCGGGACGAGGAGATCGGCTACGCCAAGGAGCACGGGATCCCGATTCCGGTCACGGCGGACAATCCGTTCAGCATCGACGCCAACCTCTGGGGCCGCAGCTGCGAGGCGGGGGTGCTGGAAGATCCTTGGGCCGAGGCGCCCGAGGAAGCTTTTGACTGGACGGTGAATCCCAAGGACGCGCCGGACGAGCCCGAAGACGTGGTGATCGCCTTTGAAGAAGGGGTGCCCGTGGCGCTCGACGGCGAGCGGCTGGATCTCGTGACCCTCATCGCCCGGCTGAACCAGATCGGCGGCCGGCACGGGGTCGGGCGGATCGATCATGTCGAGAACCGGCTCATCGGGATCAAATCCCGGGAAGTGTACGAGGCCCCGGCGGCCTTGATTCTGATCCGGGCCCATCAGGAGTTGGAGACGATCACGCTGCCCCGGGAAGTCGCCCAGTTTAAACCGATTTTGGAGTTAAAATACACCGAACTCGTATACAACGGTCTGTGGTTTTCGGCGCTGAAGCAGGCGGTGGATGCCTTTATCCGGGAGACCCAGCGCACGGTGACCGGAGAGGTGAAGGTGAAACTGTTCAAAGGTCAGTTCCAGGCGGTGGCCCGGAGATCGCCGGTGTCGCTGTATGATTTTAAATTGGCGACCTACAACCCCGAGGATGCCTTTGATCATCATGCGGCGGAGGGATTCATCAAATTGTGGGGCTTGCCCACCAAAGTGTACGCTCAGGTGCACCGGGGGTCGGCGGCCGGTGTGGAAGGTGCCGCATCCGCGGGGGCGCCTGTAGCCCCGGGGGCCGAGAAGGCGGGGGAGACGGTCCGGTGAAGCTTTGGGGCGGACGGTTTACGAAACCCACGAACGAGTTGGTGGAGGCCTACACGGCCTCCATCGGTTTTGACCGGCGTCTGGCGAAAGAAGACCTGGAAGGCAGTCTCGCCCATGTGAAGATGCTCGGCCGGTGTGGCATTCTCCCCCAAGAAGACGTGGAGAAGATCGCCGAAGGGCTTGAGGAGCTCCGCCGCCGCCTGGAGGCCGGTACCCTGACCTTCGACGTGGCCCAGGAAGATGTCCACATGAACCTGGAGAAACACTTGATCGATCTCATCGGGCCGGTGGGAGGGAAATTGCACACCGGCCGAAGCCGGAACGACCAGGTGGCCTTGGATATGCATCTCTACCTGCGCCGGGAGATCGACGAGATCGGGGAGCTTCTCACCGACCTCCAGCGGGCCCTGCTCGAGGCGGCGGAAACCTATATCGACGTGATGATCCCGGGTTATACGCATCTCCAACGCGCCCAACCCGTATTGTTGGCCCACCATTTGGCTGCGTATTTTTGGATGTTCGCCCGGGATGCGGAACGGCTCCGGGACGCCCGCCGGCGGGTGGACATGATGCCGCTGGGGGCCGGGGCGCTGGCCGGGACGACCTTTCCCATCGACCGGGAATGGGTGGCCAGGGAACTCGGATTTTCCCGGTTGTACGAAAACAGTATGGACGCCGTGAGCGACCGGGATTTTATCCTCGAGTTTCTGGCGGCGGCCTCGATCCTCATGGTGCATCTGTCCCGGATGAGCGAGGAGTTCATTCTGTGGTCTTCGGCGGAGTTTGGGTTTATCGAGCTGGATGACGCCTACTGTACGGGATCGAGCATCATGCCCCAAAAGAAAAACCCCGATGTGCCGGAGTTGGTCCGGGGAAAAACCGGCCGGGTGGTCGGCCACCTGGTGGGGCTGTTGATGGTGATGAAAGGGCTGCCTCTGGCATATAACAAGGACCTCCAGGAAGACAAAGAGGGCATGTTCGACACCGTGGATACCCTCAAGGGCGCCTTGGCCCTGTTTGCCGGGCTGATCCGCACCCTGGAGGTGCGCCGGGACCGGCTCGCGACGGTGGTGGCCGAGGATTTCTCGGGCGCCACCGATCTCGCCGATTACCTCGTGCGCAAAGGGCTGCCCTTTCGCCAGGCCCACGAGGCCATCGGCAAATTGGTCCTCCACTGTGTGGAGCGGTCCTGTTTTCTCAAAGACCTCACCCTGGCGGAGTACCGAACCTTTTCGCCCTTGTTTGAAGAGGACGTCTTTGAGGTGCTGGATCCTCGGCGTGTTGTGGACGCCCGGAATGTGCGGGGCGGCACCGGGACGGAAGCGGTGAAGGCACAACTTCAGCGAGCGCGGGAATGGCTGGAAGACTGGTCGGAACACGGGAATGGAAATCTTGCGAGGGCGGACAAGGGATGAGCCTTGGTTCAGTCGGACCGGCATCTCAGGGGGCGTCGGCGGGAAGAAATCCCGCGGACGCCCTCTTTTGGTGTCGACGTCATTCCATGGCTTGGACTAGAAGGTGAAGTCGCTGACGATCAAAAGAACCGGAAGAGCAACCAGAGTGACGACGGCGAACAAACCGGCGAATACTCCGATGGCGATGGAACGCAGCGCTTTCATGTCCCCACCTTCTTCCGAGGTTTGACACCATTTTGTCACAAAATGAAGGGTTTGTAAAGCAGGAAAATGCTAGACGTTAGAGTGACGAGGATGTCCATGTTCGCTCTGGAAGGGTGAACGATTCAAAAAGCGCAACTGCACCCCCCAGGGCCAATCTCTGGCGAAAACGGGTATTTATTTTGCGAGGCCAGTGCCAGTATGATAGAGATAGGGTTCTTATGCCGCAGCGGGCGAGGGGGAACGCAGAGAGATGAATCACAGTGCGATCAAGAAAGGGGTTCTCATGCCTCTGAGCGTGGCGGCCTTGTTGACGGGGCCGGCGCTCCCGGCTTGGGCAGCCGGTTCGGGGGCGCCCGGCCAAGGGCAGGGTGAAACATCAACATCGGTTGCGCTGGGGGCGGTGGCCTCACCGGCGCCCCAAGGGGCAGCGGATCTGTCGATGCTCGGAACGCCCGGGGGCGTGGGTTTGCCGGCGCCCGGGGGAACGGTTCAGGCACCGCCGGCGGTTCTCCGGGTGTCTGTGGAGATGGCGAAGCAGAAAGTCATCGATACTTTCCAGCTTCACATCACCCCGGACATGACGTTCAATTACTCGTTTATGTCCGGAGCCCCGGATGGCCGGCGTCGGTGGAATCTCAGTTGGCAGGCTGCCCCTGGTCAAGGGGGGCCAGGGGAGAGTTACAGTGCCGCTGTGGATGCGGACACGGGGGCGATCCTTTCTTATCAGCAGTGGACGGGAAAGGATCCGGTCTTTCCGCCGACTGTAACCCGGGATCAGGCTCGGCAAACGGCCCTGGACCTGGTGAAACGGCTTCAACCTGTGGAAGCCCAGCACATAACGCCGTGGCCGGCTCAGGACATCATGGGGCCCCGGGGCGTGACGGGATACGTTTTTGCCTTTGCGAGAGTTCAGGAGGGGGTCCCCTTTCCCTCCAACGGTTTCCGGGTGGTGGTCGGCACCGACGGCGAACTGAATGCCTATGATTTTGTTTGGTCGACCAATGTCCTGTTTCCTGACAGCAAACCGGCCCTGGGTCAGGGGCAAGCCGATGCGACCTTGGCCAACACCCTGCAGGTCAGCGCCCATTACATACCGGATCCGAGCAAGTGGGTAGGTGTGGCCCAGGTTCGCATGGTGTACCTGGCCAATGTGCCGGTTTCCCCGGTGACGCCGGGCCTGGGTTATGCGGGGAGTCCCCTGGTTTTGGATGCGTCCAGGGGGCAGTGGATCGACAGCAACGGCAACCCGGCGGTCGTTCCGGACGCCCCGTCCTTGGTGCCGCTCATGCCGGGCGGGCCTCAGGTTCCGACGTTTTTTGCCAATCCCTTGGATGAACGCGCGGCAGAACAGGTGGCCCGCTCTCTCTCCCAGGTGTCCACATCGGCCACTCTTGTCACCAGCAATCTCAATGACGGGGGAACGGGTCAACACCCCACCTGGTCCTTCACCTTCAGTGAGGGGGACAACCGGACGGTGAATGTGGGGGTGGACGCCATGAGCGGCGAGGTGGTGTCTTTCAACAGCGGACTCCCCATGCCCCTCCGCGAACCGGCTCAGGAGAGTTCCCCGGCGGTGACCCGGGATCAGGCCAGGCAGGCGGCGATCGATTTTCTAAAGCGGGTTTTGCCGAACCGCTTGGGGACGTTGGTGGTCCCCGGAGATCAGCCCCAGGACGGTCCCATTCTGTTCGATAAATCCCTGGCGGGTCCCATGATTCCCGCTGGACCGGCGATTGTAAAACCACCGGTGTCCAAAAACTATGTGGTCAATGTCCTGCACCTGCACCAAGGGGTGATCGACGACCTTTCCAATGTCAGCGTGTCCGTGGACAAAACCACTGGACGGGTGACGAATTACTACGCCCGGTTTGCCGATGATCCCGGCATGGCCATCAACTATCCGGCAGGGCAGCCCAAACCGAGCCTGCAGGCCCGGGAGGCCTACCTGAACACGATTCGCATGACTTTGGCCTACGTCCAATTGATGCAGCCGAATGGTCAACCCGGGGCTGTGCGTTTGGTCTATCTGCCCGTCAGCGACACACCGCTTCTGGGATGGGACGCCCTCAGCGGCCAATGGCTTCAGCCCTTCGGCGAGGGCGCCGCTCCCATCGATCTAAGTGAGATCCGCGGCCACTGGGCCGAGAAGGAGTTGACCGCTCTGCTTCAGGCGGGGATTCTGAAGCCCATAAACGGGAAGGTGGAGCCGGATCAACCCATGACCCGGGGAGACTTTGTGGCGGCCCTGATGAGGGCGGTGTCTCCTTACGGCGGACCCACGCCGGTGACACCGAGTTTCGAAGACGTGCCTTCGAACCATCCGGATTATCCATACATCGAGTGGGCTCTCCAGCGGGGGTGGATCGATGCCGGAAAGCAGTTCCATCCGGATGAGCCGGTGACCCGGATCGCGATGGCCGACATGGTGGTGCGGGAGCGGGGATACCAGGATCTTACAAAGGTGGCGGGGATTTTTCAAAATCCGTATTCCGATATGAAGGGACGTTCGGAGCGCGATTTGGCCGATGCGGCGGTGGTGACGGGATTGGGCCTGATGCGGGGATCTGACGGCAAGTTCCTGCCGGATGATCCAGCCACCCGGGCCCAGGCGGCCGTGGTGCTCTACCGTTTATTGGAATTGAAATAGTGGGGAGTGGCCCGGGCGTCGGCGGATGCCCGGGCTCTTCTACACCTGATGAAACGGACACGTTGAATCGGCGGCCCCATCCCGACGCTATCGCCTCCATCATGAATCATGCGGAAGATCGCTTCCTCATCGTGGACGACCTCCTTGTACCCTTATTCGAACAGGTCAAAGACCGGGTAGGGGTGGAACGGGTCTTGGTGGTTCCCTTAAGTAGTCAAAATATTACTGATTCTTATGAGAACTATGAGGAGTTCTTGGCGACGGCCAGCCAGGGGAAGTCGGAGGAAAACGTCAGCCGTCCCGGCGGGGGCGAGTGATGTTGGTGACCACAAAGTTTAGGAGTATGGCGCCGTAGAACACGTTGATGAGGTGGCCGATCACCATTTCGAGTTGGACGAACAGTTTCAAAAGGCGCCCCTGAGGAATGATGTCCCCGTAGCCGATAGTAAAAAAAGTCACCGAGCTAAAATAGACCGTGTCCCAAGGGTCGATGGTTTCCCCGGTACTGAAATAGGTCAGGCCGTTTGACGTGTAGGAGATCAGATCGTTGTAAATCTGGCCAAAGGTCAGAATGGTGACGATCACGATCACGACGTACAGAACCGGGATGACGAGAATCCGGAGCCGATACAGGGTCAGATCGAGGCGGAACAACAGTCCGGCCCACGGGTGTTCCGCCAGGGGACGAGGGCGCCGCTGCAAACTGATTTTGTAGGCGTAATAGATCATGAGGATCAACAGCTCGATGTACAATACAGAACTGAGGACGAGCAGCAGTCCGGTGGACGAAAAGTTCGTCGCGGCGTCAGAAAAAAGTCGGCTTCCGTTGAGATGGAGCAGCAGCACGACGTGAACAGCTGACAGGCCCATGGACAGGGGCCAGTTGTGGTAGGCCACCAGGGCCATTCCCGCAGCCCACAGTCCGATCAGCAGCGTGCCGAGCCCGGCCCGAAAGGGGATGGCGGCGACGATGGGGGTCAAGGTGAGCAGCAAGACGGCGGTGAACAGCAAGGTACCGACGGTCTTGACGAAAATGGATGATGTCCGTACGGTTTGCCAAGCGCCTCCGAAGACACCCGCTTCCCGATTATGCCGCCTTTCGAGCCGGTTTTCTTTTGCCACGCCCCTACCCCCCGACGGGGGACCTGGACGTTCCCAGGTTCACCCGCTTTTCAAGCATGCCCGAACCGACCTTTTCCTATGTGAAAATATACAGCCTTTCCATTTCGCAGGCAATGGGACTTTCGGCGAAGATGGCATCTTTCTCTCGGTTTTCCGCTGGGAAGATGAAATGGGGAATCAATAATAACACGTTATGTCAACAATTCTCTTGACAAATGACTGGAATCTTCCTATCATGGAGACATCGATGAGGAGGATCGGCGAGAGAAAACGGCGAGGGCCGCCGGACGGGCGGTGGTTGGGTTGCCGCTGGGGCTGCCGGGTTGTTGATGAGGTGTCTGGGGCCCGGGTCGCGGACAGAGGAGGGGGCACAGTGCACCTGACGGAGCGGGAGAAAGAGAAACTGCTGGTGGTGGTGGCGGCGGATCTGGCCAGACGCCGGATGGCCCGGGGGTTGAAGCTCAATTACCCCGAGGCGATGGCTCTTTTGACCTATGAAATCCTGGAGGGAGCTCGGGACGGCCGGTCCGTGGCGGAGTTGATGCAATGGGGCCGAACGATCCTCACCGAAGAGGATGTGATGGAGGGGGTGGCCGATATGATTGAAGAGGTTCAGGTGGAGGCCACTTTTCCGGATGGGACGAAGTTGGTGACGGTCCACCGACCGATCCAGCCCAAAGGAGAAAACGCGGCCGGAGGGGCGGGCCCCGGCGAGGGGCCCAGGGCGGATGTGGTGAACGGGAGCCTTGGTCGGGTCGCCGACAAAGTGGTGGGCACGCCTTGAAGCCCGGGGAAATGTTTCTGGGGCCAGATCCGGTTCGGATCAACGAAGGTCGGCGGACGGTGGTGGTGACGGTGGTCCACCGGGGCGATCGACCGATCCAGGTGGGATCGCATTTTCATTTTTATGAGGTCAACGAGGCTCTCGATTTTGACCGGGAGAAAGCTTGGGGCATGCGGCTTAACATCCCCGCCGGCACTGCCGTCCGCTTCGAGCCGGGGGAAGAGAAGACGGTGGTTTTGGTGGAGATCGGCGGGGCCCGGCGGGTGTATGGGCACCGGGGGCTCGCCGAGGGTTCGGTTGAATCCCCAGAGGCGGATCCGAGAGGGGCCCCGGGAGAAACCAGGGAGGCCGGACAGAGGGTGGAGGATGTGGTTGCCCAGGCGGCCGGGCGGGGACTGGAGATGACCCGGGAAGCCTACGCCGGGATGTTCGGGCCGACCACCGGGGATCGGGTGCGGTTGGCGGACACCGAGCTGATCATCGAGGTCGAACGGGATTTTACTGTTTACGGGGATGAGTGCAAGTTCGGCGGGGGGAAGGTGCTGCGGGATGGAATGGGCCAATCCTCCCGGGCCACTCGCCGGGACGGCGTGTTGGACCTGGTGATCACCGGCGCCCTGGTGGTGGATCACTGGGGCATTGTCAAAGGAGACATCGGGGTCCGGGACGGCCGGATCGTTGGGATCGGAAAGGCGGGCAATCCCGAGACCATGGATGGGGTGCGTCCGGACATGGTGATCGGGGCGGCCACTGAAGTGGTGGCGGGGGAGGGGTGCATCGTGACGGCGGGGGGCATCGACAGTCACATTCATTTTATCAGCCCCCAGCAGGTGGAAACGGCGCTGGGGTCGGGGATCACCACGATGATCGGCGGCGGGACCGGGCCGGCCACCGGCACCAACGCCACCACCTGTACGCCCGGAGCGTGGAATCTTCAGCGCATGCTCGAGGCCTCCGAGGGATTTCCGGTCAACCTCGGATTTCTCGGAAAGGGAAATGCCACCGGGGAGGAGGCGCTGGCGGAGCAGATCGCGGCCGGTGCTTGCGGGTTAAAATTGCACGAGGACTGGGGGGCGACGCCGGCGGCCATCGATGCTTGCCTGCGGGTGGCCGACCGATTTGACGTGCAGGTGGCGATCCACACCGATACGTTGAATGAGGCGGGTTTTGTGGAGACGACGATCGCGGCCTTTAAGGGACGGACGATCCACACGTATCACACCGAAGGGGCGGGGGGCGGCCACGCTCCGGACATCCTGCGGCTGGCCGGGGAGGCCAATGTCCTGCCCTCGTCCACGAATCCGACCCGCCCTTTTACCGTCAACACCATCGAGGAGCACTTGGACATGTTGATGGTATGCCATCACCTGGACAGCCGGATTCCCGAGGATGTGGCCTTTGCCGATTCTCGCATTCGTCCGGAGACGATTGCCGCCGAGGATATCCTTCACGACCTGGGGGCGCTGAGCATGATGAGTTCGGACTCCCAGGCCATGGGGCGGGTGGGGGAAGTGGTCCTCCGCACGTGGCAGACGGCGGACAAGATGAAACGCCAGCGGGGCAGGCTCCCGGAGGAGCGAGGGGATAACGATAACGAGCGGGTCAAGCGCTACATTGCAAAATACACCATCAATCCGGCGCTGACCCACGGGATCGCCGAGTACGTGGGCTCGGTGGAACCGGGCAAATGGGCGGATTTGGTGATCTGGAAACCCGCTTTTTTCGGAGTGCGACCGGAGATGGTGATCAAGGGCGGCATGATCGTCTATGCGGCCATGGGGGAAGCGAACGCTTCGATCCCCACGCCCCAGCCGGTTTTTGGCCGCTCGATGTTCGCCGCCTTCGGGGCGGCGGCCTGGGGCCGTTGTTTCACCTTTGTGTCCCAGGCAGCCCACGAGTCGGGGATCGCAGATCGGCTGGGTTTGCGCCGGCGGGTGGTTCCGGTGAAAAACTGCCGGAAAATCGGAAAAAAGGATATGGTCAACAACTTCGCCACTCCCCGGATCGAGATCGATCCAGAGACGTACCAAGTTCGGGTGGACGGGGTGTTGGCGACTTGTGAGCCGGCCAAGGTGGTGCCCTTGGGTCGGCGGTATTTTCTCTTTTGAGGCGGGTGGGCGGATGTTCCCTCTGCACGGGTTGCCACTTTTGGATTCGGCCTTTCCCACCGGCGCCTTTGCCCATTCCTTCGGCCTTGAAACGGCGGTGCGGGAAGGTCGGGTGACCAGTGGCCGGGAGTTGGCGAACTGGTTCAAGGTTTCGGTGCAATCCGGCACGGCCTGGATGGAGGGAGTGGCGGCGTTCTTTGCGCACCGGTGGGTTGTGTCGGGTGCGGTGGCCCGACACGAGGATATCGAGGATCTGGATCGGCGATTGACCGTATCCCGGCTGTCCCGGGAGTCCCGGGAAGGCAGTGTGAAGATCGGCCGGCGGTATCTGCGGCTGGCCGCCGAGCTGTATCCCGATTCGGGCGTAGGGCTGTATCGGTCGTGGATCGATCAGGGGAGATGTTTCGGCCAAGCTGCCGTGGCCCACGGTTGGTTGTGGGCGGGGATGGGCGGGGACGGGGAGAGTGCTGCGGGAGGCTATTTGTATATTTCGGTGATGACCGGGGTACAGGCGGCCTTGCGCCTTTCGGTGGTGGGTCAAACCGAGGCGCAAAAGGTGATTCGGGATCTGTTGCCCGAGGTGGAGGCGGCGACGGCCCGGATCGCCCGGGATCCCCCTGCTATCGGGAGGATGGGGTCTGCCGGTCTCTTGCAAGAAGTGGCGGCCATGCGCCACGAAACGCTGTATTCCCGACTGTTTATGTCCTGAAGGAGGGATCATCGTGTGTCAAGGTCAGGACCATCATCATCACGAGTGGCGGCACCGGAGTTTTGCCGGCGGCCGGCCGATGCGAGTGGGCGTCGGAGGGCCGGTGGGCTCCGGAAAGACGGCTTTGGTGGAAAAATTGTGTGCGATGCTGAAAAATACGTACAGCGTGGCGGTGATCACGAACGATATTTATACGAAAGAGGATGCGGAGATTCTGGTCCGAAGCGGCGTCCTGCCCGGGGAGCGGATCATCGGGGTGGAGACGGGGGGATGCCCCCACACGGCCATCCGGGAAGACGCGTCCATGAACATGGAGGCGGTGGAAGAACTGGAGCGGCGCTTTCCGGATCTGGACATGATTTTCATCGAGAGCGGCGGGGACAACCTGGCGGCGGCGTTCAGCCCGGAGCTGGCTGACCTGTTCATTTATGTGATCGATGTCGCCCAAGGGGACAAAATCCCCCGCAAAGGCGGCCCTGGGGTCAGACAGTCGGATCTTTTGGTGATCAACAAGATCGACCTGGCGGCTCACGTAGGGGCCCGTCTGGATGTGATGGATCGGGATTCCAGGGCGATGCGGGGCGACCGCCCCTTTGTTTTTACAAATTTGATGAAAAATATTGGGGTGGCGGATATCGCCCGCTGGCTGGTCGACCAGTATCATCAATCCGAGGCGACGGGCTGAGGATGAAACAGCGGGTCCACGGAGTGTGGCGCGGCGGGACGGCGGTGCGCGACGGGCGGACGGTATTGACAGACAGTTATCACCAGGCGCCTTTAAAAGTTGCGAAGCCGTTTTATGCAGGGGATGGAACGATGGAGATTTGTCTCATGGACGCGTCTCCAGGGCTTTTGGGCGGCGATCGGCAGGAGATCGACTGTACCCTATACCCCGGGGCGCGCCTTTTTTTGACCACCCAATCGTCTTTGCGTCTGCATCCCGGCGCGGGCGGGGAGGCGAGCGAGTCCCTCCAACGGTTTCAGGTAGCGCCCGGAGCGGTTCTGGAGTATTTTCCCGAACCGGTGGTTCCTTTTGCCCGGTCTCGCCACTGGGGAGAGACCGTTTTGGAGGTGGCGGCGGGTGGGACTGTTTTGATGGCGGAAACGGTGACGCCGGGGCGGTGGGGAATGGGGGAGGTGTTTCAGTTCCGGGAGTTGGCTTTACAGACCTCGGTCTATCGGGACGGGGTTCTTGTGGCCTGGGATTCTCTGCGGCTGAATCCTGGGTGGATGGACTTGGAATCGGCTTGGGGCGGGTTTACGCATACGTCGATCTTGTGGATCGTGTCAGATCGGCTCAGCGATGAAAAGGTCGAGCGGTTGCGGGAAGCGGCGGAGGACCGGGAGGTGTACAGCGGCCTGAGCTGCCTGGAGGGCGGGGGGTGCGTGCTCCGAGGCTTGGCCCGGTCCGCTCGTGCTCTGCAGTGGTGGCTATATCGTATGAGTGAAATTGTCCGGCCCATGGTGGGGGGCGCCTCGTTTCCTCTCTTGAGGAAACCGGGATTTTTTTGACGGTTGTTTGAACTTGCGTAAAGAAGCGGAGATGTTTAGAGCAATTTTACGTTAGGTTTACTTGACATATAACGTTCTCTTTTGGTACAGTATCAATAAATAAACTTACCATTTACATGACGCAATGTTAAAGGCAATGGGGCGCCGCTTTTTCCCGGTATTACAAAGATCTGTGCGGGTTCCTGAGAGGAGGATGGAAAGGATGGCGCAAGTAAAAACATTGCGGGACTTGGAGCGCCAAAAAGACGAAGTGATGGAGATGTACTTGTTTGCATCTCCGGAGGATCGGGTAAAGCTTTTGCTGCGCCACATGGAACTCCAGGAGAGTATCGACGAGTTGACGGCGGCCGGCGAGGCGAACCGGCCGAAGCCGGTCCGTCGGTGGCATCGCAGGCGCCGGGTATGGAACTACCTTTGATTCTATGGGGCTGAGACGGCGGGAAGACCGATCTGCCCCTGGTCCGCCCCCGTCCGGCGCGGCGGGTGACGGTCCACCCGTAGATACAGGAGGTTCAGGGGTGCTCTGGGTGGCTGCCCGGATGAGAGATGGGAAAAAACGACTGTGTCGATTCCTGTCCGATTTGGCGAATCGGACAGGAATTTTTATTGACAGTGTCGAATCTGGTTATCGATCATCCTCGCATCGGGGGCGGACGCAGAGGGAGGGACATCGCCGGCATGATCGAGATGCACGATGTATGGAAGACGTACCCGAACGGTGCGACGGCCCTTCAAGGTATCGATATCCGGATCGACCGAGGGGAATTTGTCTACGTGGTCGGACCGAGCGGCGCCGGGAAGTCGACCTTCGTCAAGTTGATGTATCGGGCGGAGAGGCCGACGAAAGGGCAGATTTTCGTGAACGGTTTCAATATCGACCGCATGAGGGAGCGGCGCATTCCTTATCTGCGCCGCCACATTGGCGTGGTGTTCCAGGATTTCAAATTGCTTCCGCAGCTGACGGCGGCGGAAAACGTGGCCTTCGCCCTGGAAGTGATCGAGATGCCCCGACGGCAGATTCGACGTCGAGTGGCGGACGTGATGGAGTTGGTGGGGCTGTCCCACAAGATGCACGCCCGGCCGAATGAGCTCTCCGGAGGGGAACAACAGCGGGTGGCGGTGGCCCGGGCTTTAGTGAATAATCCGGTGGTGCTCATTGCGGACGAGCCCACGGGGAACCTGGATCCGGAAACGTCTTGGGAGATTCTTCGCTTGCTGGAAAAGATCAATGACCGCGGGACTACGGTGGTCATGGCGACGCACAACCGGGATATTGTGAACACCCGGAAAAAGCGCGTGATCGCCATTGAGCAAGGCCGGATCGTCCGTGACGAGGAGCGGGGGGTTTACGGATTATGAAGGTGCGTACCCTGGGGCGACACTGCCGCGAAGGTTTGCGGAACCTGGGGCGTAACGGGTGGATGACCGTCGCCTCGATCAGCGCCGTGGCGGTGACGTTGCTCATCCTGGGCGTGTTTGTGGTCATGGCCTGGAACGTCCAGAACCTGTCCAGGCAAGTGGAGCAACAGGTGCAGATGAACGTCATTCTAAAAGACGGCACCGCGCCGGAGCAGATCAAGGCGGTGCAACAGTGGCTGGTGGCCCGCCCGGATGTGGCGAGGGTGACCTTCGTGTCCAAGGAGCAGGGGCTGGCCAATTTGCGGGCGTCGCTCAAGCAGGACAGCAATTTGCTCGATGGGCTGGATAAACAAAATCCCCTGCCGGACAAATTCGTGGTCCAGGCAAAGGATCCGCGGATGACGGGACAGGTGGCCGCGGCCATCGAGAAGCTGCCCGAGGTGGACTCGGTGCGTTACGCCCGGGACATGGTGGAGCGGTTGTTCCAGGTGACCCGGATCGTCCGGGACATCGGTTTGATTTTCATCGTCGGGCTTTTGTTTACGGCGATGTTTCTCATCGCCAACACCATTAAACTGACGATTTTCGCCCGGAGGCGGGAGATCGAGATCATGAAGTTGGTGGGCGCCACGAACGGGTTTATCCGCTGGCCATTTCTTGTGGAAGGGATCTTCCTCGGGGCACTGGGGGCGCTGCTCCCCATCGTGGTCATCGTCGTTGCGTATCGATACCTCGTGGATGCCGTACCGAGCTTCTATTATTTTCAGTTGGTGCCCGCCCATCCCCTGCTTGAACAGATGGCGGCCCTGCTGTTGGGGGTGGGGGCTTTTATCGGGGTTTGGGGCAGCGTGGTCTCGATGCGGCGCTTCCTGCGGGTGTGAGAAAGGATAAAAAGTTTCCTGGGTTCGGGCTCCGCAGGGTGCGCCGAGACAGCCAAGGGCCGATGGAAGAAAACGGGCGAGCGAGGGCGGTTTGCCGCGACTCCCGGAGCGACGGGGCACCGGGTCGGGTGAACCGCCCGGATTGTCTGGATGCAGCTATTGTCTCGACAGCTGAGTTCGGCCAAGATACAAAGTAAGACGGTGTCGACGGGCGCCGTACATTGAGTCAGGGGTGGTGCTGCGTTCATGCAAGTCCGTTTTCGCAGTCTGGTCATCGCCGTGGTGCTGGCCCTGATCGTGGGGAGCGCCGGCACTTATGGAATTCTTCAGTGGCGGGGCGACCTGCTCAGCCCCGGGGTACCGTTGACGGCGGCGGACCGGGCTGAATTCGAAAAGTTGTTTCGTTCCTTTCAAACCCTGAAAGCGCAGTACTACCAACCGGTGGACGATGCAAAATTGGTGGACGGCGCCATCGGAGGCATGGTCCAGGCTCTGGGCGATCCCTTCTCCAGCTACATGGATCGATCGACGGCTCAACAGTTTCACGAATCGCTGGGGTCCTCCTTCGAGGGGATCGGCGCTGAGGTCAAATCGGAGAACGGGAAGATCGTCGTGGTGGCGCCGATCAAGGGGTCTCCGGCGGAAAAGGCGGGCCTTCGGGCCAACGACCAAATTCTGTCTGTTAATGGGAAAAGTCTCCAAGGCATGAATGTCAACGATGCGGTTTTGTTAATCCGCGGGAAAAAGGGCACTGTGGCGGATCTGGAGATCCAGCGCCCTGGGGTGAAAGATGTCCTGCACATCAAAGTGGTGCGCGACACTGTTCCCTTGACCACCGTGGATGCGTCCATGGTTGAGCCGGGAATCGGTCGAATCGCCATTACCCAGTTTAACGAGAACACCGGCAAAGAGTTCGACGATGCCCTCGCCAAGCTGCAGGCCCAGGGGATGCGCGGCTTGATCCTGGATTTGCGCGGGAATCCCGGGGGGTATCTGGAGGCGTGCCTGGAAATCGCCAATAAACTCATCCCGAACCACGGGATCATCGTTCAAGTGGTGGACCGGGCGGGGCAGAGGGACGTCCATCGTTCCACCTTGGACAGGGCGCCTTTTCCGGTGGTCGCTCTGATTGACGGCGGAAGCGCCAGTGCAGCGGAAATCCTCGCCGCGGCCCTGCAGGAGGCGGCTCACGATCCCCTGGTGGGACAAAAATCGTTTGGCAAGGGAACGGTCCAGACGGAACTGGATTTTCCCGACGGCAGCAACATCAAGTACACCATGGCCAAATGGCTAACTCCAGATGGGAATTGGATTCACCAAAAGGGGATCCAACCGAATTATCCGGTAACCCTGCCGTACTATTGGCAGTTGCCTCCGTTGTCCATCACAAGGCCGATAACTCCTGACAGCACCGACACCTCCGTGAAGATCATGCAAAATTTTCTCGAGGCGCTCGGATACTTCCCGGGACGGACAGATGGCTATTTCAGTTCCCAGACCGCGGAGGCCTTGCGGGCGTTTCAGCACGCGAAGGGGCTTTCGCCCACCGGCATCCTCGACCAGGATACGGCCGCGGCTTTGAATGACGCGGTCCTCGCCAAGGAAAAGCAGAGTGACCCGGTGATGCAAAAAGGGATCGAGGTGCTGAAGTCTTTAATGAAGACCTGATGATGCGGATCACGGTTCAACATGAACAGGGATCGGAGGATCCGGTGTCGAAGTTATACCCTGCAGAGGGATCTGCGGGGTTTCTTGTTTTCGGGGGGATGAAACCATGGTCGGCTGGGGCGCGGTGGTTCCGGCGGTTGTCGCGGTGTGGGTGGAACCTTTTGCGTGGTTGGCCGCCCTGACGGTCCTCTTCAGGTATTTGGCCCAGGTCCGGGTGGAACGGCGATTGCACGGGGTCAGGATGCACCGGGCGTCGATCCGGTGGGGGGTGTCTCTGGTCCTGGGGATGGCCGGTGGATTCGCAGCCTCAACGGTGCTGTGGGTCCTGGGGCTCGCCGGGGAAGGGCCGGGCATGGCATGGGCAGCTGCCGTCACCCTGGTTTTGGGATGGGTACGCAGTCGCTGGATGACTTTCGCCTATGGGGCGGGGGTTGTCGGCTTGGCGAGCCTGGCGGCCAGGTGGTTTCCCCAAGGATGGATACCAACGGGATGGGCGGAGTTTTGGGCGGGCTTGACCCATCTCGATGTTCCCTCGATGCTGGGGGCGGCCGGGGTCTTCGGGGTGGTGGAAGGTTTGCTCGTGGCGGTGATCGGCCACTTGTGGGCCGTTCCCGCGCCCCTGCCCGGACGCCGGGGCGGGGCTGTCGGAGGGTACCTCCTGCAGCAATTTTGGGTGATGCCTGTGGTGACGACAGCCTCCTTCCTCTCTTGGCCGGCGGGGGCGATTCTCCCTGGCGGCCTTGCGCCAGTACCCATCCCGGTCGGCTTTGAAACGGCGGCGGTGGCCCGGTTACCTCGGGAGCGGGCTCTGGCCAGTGCCGGGATGATTGCGTTATTCGGGTGCATCCTCCTGGCTCTCGCTTGGGTGGCGCGGGAGCGTTCCGCCCTCGCCTGGGCGGCCGCCCTTTTTGCGCCGGTTGCCCGGGAGTGGATCAGCTTGTGGAGTTTTCGAAGGGAGTGGTCGGGGTCGCCCCGCTTTGCCCAAGGGCCGGGCGGGATCCGGGTTTTGGCTGTGGTGCCCGGCTCTCCAGCGGCGGCTCTTGGACTTCGCCCCGGGGACACGGTGACGGAGGTCAACGGGCGGGAGGTTCATTCTTTGACCTCTTTGTATGAGGCGATTCGCCGTCAGCCGGCCTTTGTGCGCATGGAAGTGCGGGATCCGGCCGGGGATGTGCGGATCTGCTCCCGCAGCCGTTATGAAGGCGAACCGCATCTCCTGGGGATGGTGGCCGCTCCGGGGGAGGGAGAAGAAGTGGAGGCGCAGGTTCTGACCGTTCTCGGCCGTAGTTTTTCGATTTTGCGCGGGTTCCTCCGCGGGCGTCCGACCAGGAAAGAACCGGTTAGGGGTGAAGGATGATGGATTTTGCTTCGGTATTCGGTATGATTGCCGGTATCGGCGCATTGGTGACCGCCTTTGTGCTCGAAGGGGGAGACATCTATGCGCTCTTTCAGGGCACGGCGGCCCTCATTGTCTTTGGCGGCACTTTTGCCGCGACGGCGGTGGGCTTGTCCCGGGACCAGATCCTGGCGATCCCGGCTTTATTGAAAGTGGCCTTTCTAGGAAAGACGAAGGACCCGCACCGGTTGATCCGCGATCTGGTGGAGTTGGCCGGCACCGCCCGCAAAGAAGGGCTGCTGGCTTTGGAAGAACGAATTGAGGAGTTCGAGGATCCCTTTATGAAACAAGGCATTCAATTGATCGTCGACGGGGTTGACCCGGAGTTGGTGCGGACCATGCTCGAGACCGACGTTCAGTTTCTGGAAAATCGCCACCGCCAAGGGGTAGCGATTTTCGAGGCCGCCGGCGGATACGCGCCGACCATGGGCATCATCGGCACGGTGATGGGATTGGTCCACGTTCTCAGCAATTTGAGCGATATACAGTCCCTCGGACCCCTTATCGCCACCGCCTTTATCGCCACCCTGTACGGCGTGGCATCGGCCAACTTGATCTACTTTCCCATCGCAACCAAACTGAAACTGCGCAGCGATGAAGAAATCATGATCCGGGAGTTGATTATCGAAGGGGTGCTCTCGATTCAGGCCGGAGAGAATCCGACCTTGCTCGGCCAGAAATTGAAGGCTTTCCTACCGCCGAAATGGCGCGAAATCGAGGAGAGGAAGGGCGACAGTCGTGAGGCGGCGTAGGCGGCCTGAGGATGGGAAGATTAACCAGGAGCGATGGTTGATCACATACTCCGATTTGATCACCCTGTTGATGATTTTTTTCGTGATCATGTACGCCATGTCGAAGGTAGACATGTATAAATTCGTCAATCTTTCCGCCTCGTTGTCCCAAGCGCTGTATAACCAGAACCAGGTGCAGCTCAAGGGGCTGGGCACCACCGGACTCATCGCGGCCCAACCGTCAGCGGGTCCGCCCGGGCGGGTCCCTCCAGCGCCCGATTTTCTAAAAACGCCGGAGCAGGTGGCGGAAGAGCGCCAGTTGGCCCAGATCAAGCTCCAGCTGCAGTCCTTCATTCAGAAACAGGGCGTGGCCGGCCAAGTGGTGGTGGAGGATAAACCCAAGGGGCTGCTCATTAGTCTGAGGGATGTCATCCTGTTCGATACGGGAAAGGCGGATCTCAAGCCCGAGGCCCGCAAGTTGTTGGACGGCCTTCTCCCGTTTCTCGCCCAGGTGGGCAATCCTCTGGAGATCGAGGGGCATACGGACAATCGTCCGATCCATACCGCCCAGTTTCCGTCGAACTGGGAGTTGTCCACGGCCCGGGCGCTGACGGTGCTGGAGTACCTGCAGGCCAAGGGCATTGATCCCAAGCGCTTGTCCGCCACGGGGTATGGAGAGTGGAGGCCGGTGGCTTCGAACGACAATCCCGAGGGACAGGCGTTGAACCGACGGGTGAACATCACCATTGAACGCACGAGCGCAATCAACGGACCTGCAGATCAGGCGCCCAGTCTGTCCGGCCCTTGAGAGGTGGAAGAGGTCGGCGACGGCTGGGTTCGAACCTTTGCGCGCGGCTGGACGGTCAGGTGCGGGAAGTTGTGCCATTCGGTGGAATCCCTCGGGTTCCGGGTGGAGGAACCTCTGCAACCCGGGCGCTTTCACCCGGAAAAGGCCTTGGCGTTGAGGATGGAACCGGGGCCCGCCTATGCCCGGCTGAAACGGGGCGAGACGGTGGTGCTTCCGGGCGGGCGCCAAGTGACGGGCCGGGATGTCACCGATCCGCCCCGGCCGGGTCGACGGGTGGTCCTGCTGGGGGACACCGAGCCGTGTCCGGGGGCTCTGACTTTGGCCGAGGGGGCGGATCTGCGAGATCTGCGGAGAAAAAGCCCCCCGTTGATCTTCGGGGGGCAGGGTGGGGTCAGTCTTCCAGATGGGCGTTTTCCCCGAGTTCGTCCAGCTCGTCCATGGCTTCCTCCATGTGGGCCCGGATACTTTCCATGCGGCGACGATTTTTGTTGACGATGTTTCGGCGCTCTTCCTCACTCAGGGAATCCCCCCGCTCGGCCAAATAATCTTCGGCTTCTAACAGGTTTTCTTTGGTCTCCCTGGCAATTTCCATGTTACGCGCGCTGTTGTCCGCACGGTTGTCCGGTTTTGGGTCCTGCCGCTCCATCGAGACCGCCTCCTGTATCTAAGATCGGGCTTTCGCAATGTTAGAATGCCGAGAACGGCGGCGGCTCATACCCGAGGGTTCGCGTACATTTGTTTGTGGGAACGGTCGCGCCTGGATGCTGGACGTATTATAATAGAGAGCGTGGGAAAGCCGCCGATGCCGGCCGAGGGGGAGTGTCCATGACGGCGGGACGGTTTCAATTGGTTTCTGATTATGAGCCGAGGGGAGATCAACCCGAGGCCATCGCCCGGCTGACCGAAGGGATCCGCCGGGGTTACCGACATCAAACGCTGCTCGGGGTCACGGGTTCAGGCAAGACGTACACCATGGCCAATGTCATCGCCCAGGTAAATAAGCCGACTTTAGTGATCGCCCACAACAAGACTTTGGCGGCCCAATTGGCTGCGGAATTCAAGGCGTTTTTCCCGAATAACGCCGTCGAGTATTTCGTGAGTTACTACGATTACTATCAGCCTGAAGCGTACATTCCGCACACGGATACCTATATCGAAAAAGACGCCAAGATTAATGACGAGATTGACAAACTCCGCCATTCTGCCACCAGTGCTTTATTTGAACGGTCGGACGTGATCATCGTCGCCAGCGTCTCCTGTATCTATGGATTGGGAAATCCCGACGAATATCGGACCCATGTTTTGTCCCTCAGGGTGGGGATGGAGAAAAGCCGCCGGGAGATCCTGCACCGTTTGGTGGACATGCAGTACGAACGAAACGATATCAATTTTGTACGCGGGACCTTTCGAGTTCGTGGCGATGTGATTGAGATTTTTCCCGCATCCCGGAGTGAGCAGGCCGTTCGGGTGGAACTGTTTGGAGATGAGATTGACCGGATCACCGAGGTGGACGTCCTCACCGGCGAGGTGATCGGGCAGCGGGAGCACGTGGCGGTGTTTCCGGCTTCTCACTTTGTCACGTCCCGGGAGCGCCTGGAGCGGGCGATCCGGGATATTCGCGTCGAATTGGCGGAACGACTGGAGGTGCTTCGCGGTCAAGGAAAGCTGCTTGAGGCTCAGCGGCTTGAGCAACGCACCAATTATGATCTCGAGATGATGCAGGAACTCGGTTTTTGCCCCGGCATCGAAAACTATTCTCGGCATTTAGAGGGGAGGCCGGCGGGAAGCCCCCCGAATACGCTGTTTGACTATTTTCCTGACGATTTCCTGCTGCTGATCGACGAATCCCATGTGACATTGCCCCAGATCCACGGGATGTACGGAGGGGACAAAACCCGGAAGGATACGTTGATTGAGCACGGATTTCGCCTGCCTTCGGCGGCGGACAACCGCCCCTTGACCTTTGAGGAATTTGAGAAAAAGGTGCACCAGGTTATCTACGTTTCGGCCACGCCGGGTCCCTATGAACTGGAACATAGCGAACAGGTGGTGGAACAAATCATTCGTCCCACCGGGCTATTGGATCCAAAGGTGGAAGTCCGTCCGATCCAGGGCCAGATCGATGACTTGGTGGGTGAGATCCGAAAACGGGTCAACCGGGACGAGCGGGTGCTGGTGACCACCCTGACCAAGCGCATGGCGGAGGATCTGACCGATTATCTCAAAGAGTTAGGTTTCAAGGTCCGATATTTACACTCGGATATTAAAACAATTGAACGGATGGCGTTGCTCCGGGATTTGCGCCTCGGCGTCTTCGACGTGCTGGTGGGGATCAACCTTCTCCGGGAAGGCCTCGATCTTCCGGAAGTTTCGCTGGTGGCCATTCTCGACGCCGACAAAGAAGGCTTTTTGCGGGCCGAGCGTTCTCTGATCCAAACCATCGGCCGGGCGGCCAGAAACGCCGACGGCCACGTCATCATGTACGCCGATACCATCACCGATTCGATGGCGGCGGCCATTCGCGAAACGGAACGCAGACGGGCCAAACAGATGTGGTACAATCAGGAACACGGCATCACGCCGCAGACGGTGCGCAAGGCGGTTCGGGACATCATCGAGGCGACCAAGGCGGCGGAGGAACCTGCCGTTTATGAAGTGGTGCCAAAAGCGCAGAAACTGTCCAAACGGGAACGAGCCGACCTCATCCGCAGATTGGAAAAAGAGATGAAAGAGGCGGCAAAAGCCCTGGAATTCGAACGGGCGGCGGAACTTCGGGATTTAATTGTCGAACTGTCGGCGTCTTAGTTCGACATATTTCTCGGGAAATCAATCAGTGTGTCGAAGAGACGAGGTGACTCGAAGGGCATGCCGCAGGAAGCGATTGTGATCAAAGGCGCGCGGGTGCACAACTTGAAAAATATCGATGTGACGATACCCCGGGAGAAGTTCGTGGTATTGACCGGGTTGAGTGGCTCGGGCAAATCCTCTCTGGCTTTCGATACCATCTATGCCGAAGGGCAGCGGCGCTACGTGGAGTCGCTGTCCGCCTATGCGCGCCAGTTTCTGGGTCAGATGGACAAACCCGATGTGGACAGTATTGACGGATTGTCCCCGGCCATCTCCATCGACCAGAAAACCACCAGCCGAAACCCACGGTCCACGGTGGGGACGGTGACGGAGATTTACGATTATTTGCGGCTCCTTTACGCCCGGGCCGGGGAACCTCACTGTCCCAAGTGCGGTCGTCCCATCACTTCTCAAACGGTGGAACAGATGGTGGACCGCATCATGACCCTGCCCGAGCGCACGAGGATTCAGATTCTCGCCCCGGTGGTCCGGGGGCGCAAAGGGGAACATGTGAAGCTTTTTGAGGATTTGGCGAAACAGGGCTTTGTGCGCGTGCGGGTAGACGGGGAGATCCGGGAGTTGACAGAACCCTTCCGCCTGGAGAAAAACCGCAAGCACCGGGTGGACGTGGTGGTGGATCGCATTATTGTCAAGCCCGACATCGAGCAGCGGTTGGCAGATTCCATCGAAACGGCCTTGGATCGGGCCGGGGGCCTGGTGACCGTGTCTGTGATCGATGGGGAGGAATGGTTGTTCAGCCAGAATCTCGCCTGTCCAGATTGCGGAATCAGCGTCGGGGAGCTGAGCCCGAGGATGTTTTCGTTTAACAGTCCGTACGGGGCATGCGAAGCGTGTACGGGTCTTGGCACGAACATGGAGATCGACCCGGAGTTGGTGATCCCGGACCGCACCCGCAGCATCGCCGAAGGCGCGATTGTGCCTTGGATGGGAAGTACGTCGAATTATTATCCACAACTTCTGGAAGCCGCATGCAAAGCGTTCGGCGTGGATCCGGACGTTCCTGTGGAAAATTTGGATCCAGAACTGGTGGAGAAGTTGCTGTACGGGGCGCCGGGGGAGAGGATCCGGTTTTCGTATGAGAACGATTTTGGCCGCATGCGGACTGCAGAAGTGTATTTTGAGGGGGTCATTCCCAATCTCGAACGGCGGTATCGGGAGACGGGATCGGAACACATACGGGAGTTCATTGAGGAATTTATGAGTACAAAGCCTTGTCCTGCGTGCCAAGGGCGGCGGTTGCGGCCCGAAGCCTTGGCCGTGAAGCTTGGCGGGAAAAATATCGCCGAAGTGACGGCGCTGTCGGTGACGGAAGCCCTCGCCTTCTTCGAAAACCTGTCGCTCACTCCCAAGCAAGCGCACATTGCCAGGCAAGTCCTCAAAGAGATTCGGGCAAGACTCGGTTTTCTCCGGGATGTGGGCTTGGATTATCTCACCCTGGACCGGCCGGCAGGGAGTTTGTCCGGCGGCGAGGCCCAGCGCATTCGCTTGGCGACCCAGATTGGATCCGGCCTGACCGGGGTGCTGTATATTCTCGACGAGCCCTCCATCGGCCTCCATCAGAGGGATAACGAGCGGTTGATCCGCACCCTGGAGCGGATGAGGGATCTGGGAAACACGCTGATCGTCGTGGAACACGACGAGGATACGATGCTGGCTGCGGATTATATCATCGATATCGGGCCGGGCGCCGGGGTGCACGGCGGCGAGGTGGTGGCCGCAGGAACGCCCCGGGAAGTCATGGCGAACGTGCAATCGGTCACGGGCCGCTACCTGAGCGGCCGGGAGTTTATCCCCCTCCCCGCGGAGCGAAGAGAGGCCGGCGACCGATGGATTGAAGTGGTGGGGGCTTCGGAGCACAACCTGAAAGGGATCGACGTGAAGTTCCCCGTCGGACTTTTTACCTGTGTGACCGGAGTGTCCGGATCCGGCAAAAGTACGTTAGTCAACGAGATTCTTTACAAGGCCCTGGCGTCCCAGTGCAACGGCGCCCGGGTGCGGCCGGGGGAGCATCGGGAAATCCGGGGCCTTGAGTACGTAGATAAGGTGATCGATGTGGATCAATCCCCCATCGGCCGGACGCCCCGCTCGAACCCCGCCACGTATACCGGGGTGTTCGACGATATCCGCGAGGTGTTTGCCGGGACGCCCGAGGCGCGGATGCGCGGGTACAAGAAGGGGCGCTTCAGCTTTAACATCAAGGGTGGACGGTGCGAGGCCTGCCGGGGTGACGGCATCATTAAGATCGAGATGCATTTTCTCCCCGACGTGTATGTTCCCTGCGAGGTGTGCAAAGGGCGGCGGTACAACCGGGAGACCCTGGAGGTCCGTTATAAGGGGAAGAATATCGCTGAAGTTCTTGACATGACTGTGGAAGATGCGGCCGAGTTCTTTAAGGCTGTCCCCCGGATTGCGCGGAAGCTGCAGACTTTGTCCGATGTGGGCCTCGGTTACATGCGACTGGGGCAACCGGCCACCACGCTGTCCGGCGGCGAGGCCCAGCGGATCAAGTTGGCTTCGGAACTGCACCGCCGGAGTAACGGGAAGACCGTTTATATTCTCGACGAGCCCACCACGGGCCTTCACGCCGCCGATATTCGGAAACTCTTGGATGTCCTCCAACGACTGGTGGAGGCTGGGGATACGGTCATTGTCATCGAGCACAACCTCGACGTCATCAAAACCGCCGATTATCTCATCGACCTCGGCCCGGAGGGCGGGGATGGCGGGGGCCAGGTGGTCGCCACAGGTACTCCCGAAGACGTGGCGGCCAATCCGGCGTCCCACACCGGCCGATTCCTGGGTCCCATTCTTGAACGGGACCGCCAACGGTCAGCGGGCCGCCGCGGGCGCCCGAGTGTGGCGGTGCCTTCCACAGGCTGAGTTGAGAAAGGGGGTGTCCCATGCGTTGGATCGTCTCTCTCATTGTTAATGCGATGGCTTTGCTCCTGGCCGCCCGGTGGATCGATGGCATTCACGTTCGAGGGTTTGGGTCGGCGGTGATCGCCGCCTTGATCCTCGGCCTTGTGAATACCCTCATCCGCCCGATTCTGCTCTTTTTCACCCTCCCCTTGAACCTCGTGACTTTGGGGTTATTTACTTTTGTGATTAACGGTCTCCTGTTTTACCTTGTGGGGAATTTGGTACAGGGGTTTGAAGTACGCAGTTTGGGTGCCGCCATTCTCGGCAGTCTTTTGGTCACCGTGGTAAGTTTTATTGTCAACAAAGTGATCAGCATTCTGTAGTCTTAATCCGAGGAGATTCATCAAGAAACGGGATTCTGAACAGAATAGAAGCGTATCATTGACACGGTATCGCTGCTCCTCCCTCCAAAGGGAGATTTTTTATGCCGTGAGGGAGGAATTTCGCGAAGGATGTCGAATTCTAACTGTCGTTGTGTGTGTGCGGGGGAGGGGTTTGATGCCGGGAAAAGAAGAGAGAAGCGCGACATGGCGACATTTTGTCGAAAGTTGTCGAAACTATGTCCAAGAGGAATGGATCGGCTTACGCTCCCGTCTGAGATTCCGGTCGGTGGTGGGGGAGTTCCGGCGGCAGTTGAGCGGGCGGACGGTGGTGGTCCTTTCGGCGGTGGTGCCCGTAGCGGCGGTGGGTGCGGCGGTGGTCCAATCTCACATTAATCGGGCTCCTTTCGCCTACATGGTTTATGTAAACGGGATCTATGTGGGAGTGACACCGGACATACATAGCGTGGATCGACTGAGGAACCGTTTGGGACCAGAAGCCCAAGTGGATGTGAGAAGCGTACATATGGCTCTACCGGCGTCGGCGGCGGAGCAGTTTTGGCGATCCCTGGCGGCTTCCCCGGCGGTGCCAAAGGTGTACGCCGTTTACGTCAATGGGAAGCCGGTGGTGGCGGTGGCCACAGAAGAGGACGCCAGGGCGGCGATCGAGAGGGTGAAAGCCCTGTATACCCCTCCGGGCGGCCACGTGGATCAGGTGGCCTTTCGGGAAAAGGTGGACTTTAACCCGGTCGATCGATGGAACGGCGCCACGGTGCGAACGGTTGATGAAGCGGCGCGGATTCTCCAACAGGGGACGAACGTGCAAAAGCATTACCTGGTATCCAGGGGAGATACGCTGTGGACCATTGCTGCGGCTCACAACATCACCGTGGACCAACTGCAGGCTGCCAATCCGCAATTGGCGAACCCGGACGAGATTCAAGAAGGGGATACGCTTAACCTCAACGCTGTGCAACCTTACGTGCACGTGGAAGCGGTGCAGACGATCACCCGGGAGGTGGCCATTCCCTACGATGTTCAGTATCGGGATGACTCGTCCATGCCCACCGGCCAATCGAAGGTGATCCGGGATGGGGCGGAAGGCCGTAAGCAGCAGACGGTACGCATTTACTACGAGAACGGACGCCCCGTGCGGGAAGAGGTTTTAAGCGAGCAAGTGCATCAAGATAAAGTCGATCAGATTGTGGTCCGGGGGACCGGGCCGGCGGCGGGATATGCCGGGCCGAACTGGGTCTGGCCGACCACCGCGCACCTCATCAGCTCGCCCTACGGGGAATGGCGGGGAAGCGAATCCCACCCCGGGGTGGATATTGCCGCTCCATATGGGGCGCCGATTTATGCCAGTAACGGCGGTCGCGTGATTTTTGCCGGATGGGATTCAGGCGGCTACGGCAATTGTGTGAGGATCGATCATGGCAACGGCGTGGTGACGATCTATGGACACATGTCCCAAGTGCTGGTGTCCCCGGGTCAGGCGGTGGCCCAGGGTCAAGTGATCGGGCGTGTCGGCGCCACCGGCGAAGCCACAGGGCCACACCTGCACTACGAGGTTCACGTGGGTGGTCATGTGGTCGATCCGATGCCGTACAGTTGATCAGGCCTGTGGCGGGCCGCGTGACGGCGGCTCTCAAATTCCCGGCGCATGGGATGGACAACGAACGCCCCCGGGAGAACGTGCATCCGGGGGCGTGACCGTGTTGAGGCTGATGGCTCTAGCCGCCGTAGTTGAGGCCGGTCTCCCGTAAGGTCATTGGGTCGCCCTGCCGATGAACCCCCGCATTGACCACTTCGCCGACGAAAATGGTGTGGTCGCCCCGCTCATTGACATCCACCACTTTGCACTCGAACCAGGAGAGGGCGTCCCTGAGGATCGGGCTGCCCGTCTGTTCCGTGTAGAATTCGATGTCCCCGAACTTGTTCCCCACCCGGGAAACCGGCTTAAAAAAGGCGAAGGCCAGATCCTTTTGTCCGGTTTCAAGAACATTGACAGAGAACACGCCACTGGATTTGATGCCGTCGCAGGAGGTGGTCCCCTTCTTCGCAGCCACGACCACCAAAGGTGGACTGAAGGAAGTTTGGGTCACCCAGTTGGCGGTAAAGGCATTCACATCGTCGCCCACTTTGGTGCCAATGACGTAGAGTCCATATGTAATGCCGCGCAGTGCTGTCTTTTTGGCTTGTTCGTCCATGAGTACCACTCCTTTTTTTCACATGATCTCGACTCCGTTTTTATTGTACAAAAAACCCCGGGCTTCCACCACCGATTTCTGTGGCCAGCGGCCTCCGCTCAGCATATAAGAAAGGCTGTTTGGATTGACAGTGTCTGGGATGCCGGGTACGATACGAGTGTCCTTTTGTTGATTAGCATACTAAAGTGTATCCACCGACTGGGAGAGCACAGCGGTTCTTCGCCCGGAAGCCCCAGGTGTTCGATGCACAGCCGGCGATTGCCGAAAGCTCCGGGTGGCCTGACCGAAAAGGCTGAGGTGAACAGAGTGGACAAACCCTTGATTTTTGAAAAACCCCACGGTGTAAAGGATTATCTGCCTCCCTGGGCACGGCGAAAACGGGAGTTGGAAGCGGCTTGCCAGCGGGTGTTCCGCCGATGGGGATACCAGGAACTGATCACCCCGACGATGGAGTTCTTGGAAACGTTTCAGAACGGGGCGCTCCGCAGCGGAGAGGACCGGGTGTTCAAGATGATCGACCGTTCGGGTCGGACGGTGGTCCTGCGCCCGGACATGACGGCTCCCATCGCCCGGGTGGTGGCCTCGGAATTGGCGGCCGAGCCCTTGCCCATTCGCCTGTCTTATACGGCTGCCATTTTTCGCAGGCAGGAGCGGGTGGCGGGTCGGGATGCGGAGTTCACCCAGGCCGGGATCGAGTTGATCGGGGACGGCTCCGTCGACGCGGACGCGGAGGTGATCGCCTTGGCGGTCCGGACCCTGGAGGAAGCCGGGGTTCGGGTGTTTCGGTTGGCGGTGGGGGACGTGGGTTTTTTGGAGGGTCTGTTCGCTGAGCACGCCGGGGAGCCTCTGGCGGAGCGGCTCCGAAGCCGTTTGGTGAAGCAAGATTTTGTCGGATTCGAGCAAGAGTTGGAGGACGCGGAGTTGCCGGAAGCGAGCCGGGAAACGCTCCGGGCTGTCCCCGGCTTGCGGGGAGGGCCTGAAGTGGTGGAGCGGGCCCGACTCCTCACCACCCACCCAAGGGCCAAGCGGTCTCTCGACAGAATGTGGGAATTATGGGAAATCATCGGCTTGTACGGGGTGAGCGACCGGGTGCAGATCGACCTCAGTCTGATGCTGGATTTATCCTATTACACGGGCATGATCTTTGAGGGATACGCCTCCGGGGTCGGCTTTCCGGTGTGCGCCGGAGGGCGTTATGACGAGTTATTGGAACGGTTCGGGCGGCGCAGTCCGGCGACGGGGTTCATGATCGGCGTGGAACGAGTGTTGGATGCCTTGGAGCGGGAGGCGCCGAGCCCGCCGGTGGTGGTGCCCCGGATTCACTATGTGCCCCAGCGCCGCCAGGAGGCCGTGGCTTTTGCTCTCTGGCTTCGGGAGAAGGGCCGGAACGTGGCGCTGGAATGTCACCCGGCCGGCGTCGGGGAGGGAGAAGCCGGTAGGTTGCAAGGACGGGATGCGGACGGTGAGCCGGTGTTCTGGTTGGATGGCGGAGGGACGTTTGGGAGCGCAGAGATGACCGGCTGGTTTGAAGAATGGCGGCGATCCGGTCAGCGGGAGGGAGCCTTGCGATGATGGAACCGCTTACCATTGCCTTGTCCAAGGGCCGGATTCTGCCGCAGACGGTTGCCCTGTTCCGCCGGGCGGGTCTGGAGGTTCCCGAGGATCTGGACGAATCCCGAAAGCTGATCCTCCCGAGCGCCGACGGACGGCTTCGGTTTATTCTTGCGAAACCTGTGGATGTGCCGACCTATGTGGAATACGGTGCCGCGGATCTGGGAGTTGTCGGGAAAGATGTGCTATTGGAGGCTCGGCGAAATTTGTACGAGCTTCTCGATCTCGGCATCGGCCGTTGTCGCATGTGCCTGTGTGGGCTGCCGGATCTGGTGTGGCGGACTCACCGGGTAGCCAGCAAATATCCGCACATTGCGGCGGATTATTTTCGCGACCAGGGTAAGCAGGTCGAGGTGGTGTACCTCAACGGCTCGGTGGAATTGGCGCCCTTGGTCGGGCTGGCCGATGCCATCGTGGATTTGGTGGAGACGGGGCGCACCTTGAAAGAAAACGGGCTGGTGATTCACGAGGTGATCGCGCCCATTACGACGCGGATGGTGGCGAACCGCATGAGTTTTCGGCTCAAAGGGGAAGCCATCGATCGGGTGACCCAAGCGCTTCAGAGGGTTGTTGGCGGGGGGGATTCGTGTTGAATATGTGGGATGTCGAATCGTTTTTATCCCGACGGCGCCGAGGATTCCGCTTTGAGGAAGAGCGGCGGGTGGTGGAGGAGATCATCGCCGCCGTCCGGGAAGGCGGCGATGAGGCCGTGCGCAGTTATACCAAAACTTTTGACCGCATGGAACTCGGGGATCTGCGGATGCCCGAGGCGTGGTTTGAGGCGGCGGAAGCGAAGGTGACCGACGAATTTCGGGCGGTGATCCGGGAAGCGATCGGCAACATCCGGCGGTTTCACGAACATCAGCGGCGCAGTTCCTGGTTCATGTCCGAAGAGGATGGGCGTTTTCTCGGTCAGGTGGTGCGGCCGATTCGCCGGGTGGGGGTTTATGTGCCCGGGGGCCGGGCCGCCTATCCCTCCTCGGTGTTGATGAACGTCATCCCCGCCCAAGTGGCCGGGGTGAAAGAAGTGGCCGTGGTGACGCCGACGCCGGAGGGGCAGTGGAATCCCGGGGTGCTGGTGGCCCTCCGGGAACTGGGGGTCCGGGAAGTGTACCGGATCGGCGGGGCTCAGGCGGTGGCGGCCCTGGCCTTTGGCACGGAGACCATCCGGGCGGTGGACAAGATCGTCGGGCCCGGCAACCTCTATGTGGCCCTGGCCAAGTCGGCGGTGTTCGGACGGGTGGGCATTGACATGATGGCCGGGCCCAGCGAGATTCTGATCGTGGCTGATGAAGCTGCCGACCCCGAGTGGACGGCGGCGGACCTATTGTCCCAGGCGGAGCACGATCCGATGGCCAGCGCGGTGCTGGTCACGCCCTCGAAAACCCTGGCCCAGGGCGTGATGAAGGCGGTGGAGCGCCGGCTCGCCAAGCTTCCCCGCCGGGACATCGCCCGGCAGTCCATGGAACAGCAAGGGGGGATTCTCCTGGTGGACAGCATCGAGGAGGCGGTGGCCGTGGCCAACCTGGTGGCCCCGGAACACCTCGAGTTGATGGTGGCGGATCCCCACCGCTGGCTCGGGATGATCGAATCGGCGGGGGCGGTGTTTCTCGGACCCTGGAGTCCGGAGCCGGTGGGGGATTATTTTGCGGGGCCGAACCACGTCCTGCCCACCGGCGGGTCGGCCCGTTTCGCCTCCCCCTTGTCGGTGGACGATTTTGTCACGCGGATGAGCGTCATTCAGTACAGCGAGGCGGCCCTGCGGACCCAGGCGGCGAGGATCGCCCTCTTCGCCCGGGCGGAGGGGTTGGAGGCCCACGCCCAAGCTGTGGAAGCTCGCATGGAGCGGGGAGGGAGGGGCCGGGATGGCGCGGCGCGGTGAGATCCATCGGACCACGGGGGAGACGGACATCCGGCTGACGCTGGATTTGGACGGCGAGGGCCGGCGGAATCTTGAGCTGCCGGTGCCCTTTTTGAAACATATGTTGGATCTTTTTGCGAAACATGGACGGTTCGATTTGACAGTCCAGGCCACCGGGGACACGGAAGTGGACGATCATCATACGGTGGAAGATATCGGGATTTGCCTGGGGGAGGCCTTCGCCCGGGCGGTGGGAGATAAGCGGGGGATTCGGCGGTACGGCACCCGCTATGCCCCCATGGACGAGACGCTGGCCAGGGCGGTGGCGGATGTCAGCGGCCGGGGAATGTTGGTGTTCCGGGCGGATTTTCCAGCCGAACGAGTGGGGAAGTTTCCCACAGAACTGGTGGAGGAATTTTTCAGGGCCTTCGCTCACCACGCCGGGGTGACGCTGCATCTGGAGGTTTTGTACGGGCGCAATGCCCACCATATGGTGGAAGGTCTGTTCAAGGCCTTTGCCGGCGCCTTGCGGGAAGCGGTGCTCCTGGACGGGTCGATGGAGGTCCCGTCGACGAAAGGGGTGTTATAAAGGTGATCGCCGTTATCGATTATGGCATGGGGAATTTGCACAGTGTGGCCAAAGGGTTTGCCAAAGTCGGGGTTGAGGCCCGGGTCACCTCGGATCCCCGGGCGGTGGTCGAGGCGGACGGTGTGGTGCTGCCCGGCGTCGGCGCCTTTGGCGATGCGATGTTTAATCTTCGGCACCTCGGGATGTTGGACGCGATTCGGCGGGTGGTGAAAGAGGGACGCCCGCTGCTCGGCATTTGTCTGGGGATGCAGCTCTTGTTTTCGGAAAGCGAGGAGCACGGCCGTCACGTGGGGCTGCATCTGATTCCGGGAAAAGTGCGGCGCTTTCAGGGGGATTTTAAAATTCCCCACATGGGCTGGAACGATTTGACGATTCGCCGGCCGGACCACCCTCTGGTGGACGGGGTGAAAAATGGCGACTTTGTGTATTTTGTCCATTCGTATTATGCGGATCCCCAGGATCCCGGAGTGGTGGTGGCAGATACTGACTACCACGTGCGGGTTCCGGCCATTGTGGCCAAGGATCACGTGATGGGGATGCAGTTTCACCCGGAGAAGAGCAGCGATATCGGGCTGCGGATGTTGAGGAACTTCGCAGATCTGTGCGGCGAAAGGGTGGGGCAGGCGTGACGGGGTCGGCGGAATTCCAGTTGTATCCGGCCATCGACCTCTCGGATGGCCGGGCGGTGCGGCTGCGCCAAGGGGACTACGGGCAAATGACTGTGTACGGCGACGACCCGGTGGCGGTGGCCCGGCGGTGGCGGGACGAGGGGGCCGGGTGGCTGCACGTCGTGGATCTGGACGGTGCGAAGGAGGGCCATCCGGTGCACCTTCCGCTGATCGGGCGGATGGTGGAGGCCGCGGGCCTGCCTGTCCAGGTCGGAGGCGGCATCCGGGACGGCGAGAGTCTGCGGGCCTTATTCTCCCTTGGGGTGGCCCGGTGTGTGCTCGGCACCGCGGCGCTGGAGAATCCGGTCTGGATGAAAGAGGTGCTGGCCGAATACGGGGAGCGCATTGTGGTGGGGCTGGATGCCCGGGACGGGAAGGTGGCGGTGAGGGGCTGGCTGCAGAACACCGGGGTGGCGGCGGTGGAGTTGGGCCGGCGCCTGAAAGAATGGGGGGCGCGAAGAGCGCTGTTCACCGACATCCGCCGGGACGGGGCAATGGCGGGGCCGGGCGGCAGGGAGGCGGCGGAGTTGGCGGAAGAGACGGGACTGCTCGTGATTGCCTCGGGAGGCGTGCGGCACCTCGGGGACATTCAACGGCTCTACGCTCTGCGGCACCGCGGGGTGGCGGGAGCGGTGGCGGGCCGGGCTTTGTATACGGGGGATCTCTCTCTGAAAGAGGCCACGGCCTGGCTTCGGTCCGGTCCGACGGACCACGGACTGGAGGACGAGTGGGACGAGCCCTCCCCAGCCGAGGATGGCAGTGAAGGTGTTCGGTACGGCGGAGAGGGGGGACGGGTATGCTGACCCGGCGCATTGTTCCTTGTTTTGATGTCAAGAACGGTCGGGTGGTCAAGAACGTCAGCTTTTTGACGAACGAGCGGGACGCCGGAGATCCGGTGGAGTTGGCCCGGTATTACGATGAATCCGGGGCGGACGAACTGGTGCTGCTGGACATTTCCGCTTCGGTGGAAGGGCGCGCCACGATGGTGGATGTGGTGGCCCGGACGGCGGCCGAGGTGTTTATTCCCCTCACCGTGGGTGGAGGGATCACATCCGTGGACGACATTCGGGTGCTGCTCAAGGCCGGGGCGGACAAGGTGTCGATCAATACCGGGGCTGTGAAACACCCGCAGCTGGTGTTGGAAGCGGCCAAGCGCTACGGGCAGCAGTGCATCGTCGTGGCCATCGATGGAAAATACGACGGGCAAAAGGGGGATTGGGAGGTTCTGATCAACGGGGGGCGGACCCGAACCGGTCTTTCTGCCGTTGAGTGGGCGAAAAAAATGGAAAATCTCGGGGCGGGGGAGATTTTGTTGACCAGTTTTGATCAGGACGGACGGAAGGACGGGTATGACCTGACCTTTACCCGGGTGATCAGCGAATCGGTGAACATCCCCGTTATTGCATCGGGAGGAGCGGGGAAAAAGGAGCATTTTTATGAGGTGTTCACCAAGGGGAAAGCGGACGCCGCCCTGGCCGCGTCGATTTTTCATTTTAAGGAGACGACAATTCAAGAAGTCAAGCGCTACCTGAGGCAGAAGGGGGTGCCGGTGCGTTGATCGATCCCGAGGCGCTGTCCTTCGATGAAAAAGGGCTGATCCCGGCGGTGGTCCAGGATGCCCGGACCGGGGAGGTCCTGACGGTGGCGTATATGAATCGGGAGGCCCTGGAGCGCACCTTGGCGGAGAAGGAGACTTGGTTTTGGAGTCGCTCCCGGGCCGTCCTGTGGCACAAAGGGGAAACTTCGGGCAACACCCAGCGGGTGGTGGAGGTGCGGGTGGACTGCGACGGGGATGCCCTGTTGGTGCGGGTGGAACCCGCCGGCCCCGCCTGTCATACCGGGGAGCGGACCTGTTTTTACCGAAGCCTCGGGGAGCCGGACGAGGAGGAGGGGGCGGACAGGCCGCCGCAGACTGTCTTGGCTGAACTCTGGGAGACCATCGACGAGCGGTACCGCACCCGTCCGGAAGGGTCGTATACAACCTATTTGTTCGAGCAAGGGTTGGACAAGATTCTCAAAAAGATCGGCGAAGAGGCCACCGAGACCATCGTGGCGGCCAAGGGAAAGACCGGGGAGCCGGATTTGGCGGAGGTGCGGTACGAGTCGGCGGATCTGTTGTATCACCTGATGGTGCTGTGGCGCCAGGTCGGGCTGCAGCCCGAAGACGTCTGGCAAGAACTCCGGAGTCGCCACTTGGTCAAGGATGTGAGCCCCCGGAAAGGGCCGGGATTCAAGCGGCGGGGGTAGGCGGTCTGCTCGGTTTGGGTACGGGCCGTTTATGCAGACCCGGGTTTCTTTTCCTCCGGCGCCGGGCCCCCTGTCGGGGGCTCCTTGCCGTTGATGTTTGCGATGCGTTCCAAGGCATGGTCCCTGCCTTTGAGGATGTGTTCCCGCATAGCCGTCTCGGCGCGAAGGGGATCGCGCTCTGCGACGGCTTTCGTGATCACCCGATGGCTGTCCACGGAGGCCAGAATCTGTTCCACAGAGTATTGATCAAACGATCGATAGACCAAAGGCACAACGATGATCCGGTTCAGCAGGTTGGGCAGGTGGGGGTTGCCGGAAGCCCGCCAAACGGTCCCGTGAAAGTGTTGGTTGATATCGGTGAAAGTTCGAATGTGCTCCCGGCTTTTTCCCTGTACGCTGATAACCCGGTACAGTTCTTCGAACCGGTGAGTCAACGCGCGCAATGTCTCCACGTCGTCGCTCGTTCGATACAGGGCGGCCTGGGCGGCCGCGTATCCTTCCAGGAGAACCCGCAGGTCGAAGTAGTGGCGGATGTCGGCTGTGGAATAGGCGGTCACCGCCGCACCCCGGTTGGGGATGAGGCGGACTAGACCCTCGGTCTCCAGCCGCCTCAACGCTTCCCGCACCGGCGTGCGGCTGACCCCCAGCCGCTCCGCCAACTGCTCCTCCCGAAGCCGCTCCCCGGGCGCGAGAGTTCCCTCAAGAATCCACCCGCGAATCGTTTCGTAAGCGTCGGCCATGTGCCCTCCTCCTCATCCCGGCATGGTTCCCATCGATGGTTAAGCTTCCGCCAGTTCTTCCCTTTCAATGTCCTCAAGGCTTTTGCTCTTGGTCTCCCGCCCGAGCACGAGGATCGCCCCCGCCATGATGAGGTACATCGCGAAAGAAGTCCAAAAAACTGCGCTCTGGCCGCCGGTTTTGAACAGGTACGCGATCAAATAGGGCGACACAATGGTGGCGGCGCGTCCGAATGCGTTGGCAAAGGAAGACCCGGCCATCCGGATAGATGTCGGAAACATCTCGGGAATATACCCGGCGAGGACAATGGCGATCAACAGGTTGGCTCCGGTGACAAAGAGGAACCCGAACGTCATGATGGCCGCCGGAGACGATGAAAAGCCGTACAACAACGCCACCACTCCGAGAACGACCGAGAGCACCACCAACGTGTAGCGCCTGCCGAACCGGTCACTGAGCCAAGCGGCCAGGGCGTTTCCCGGAATCGCCCCCAACATGATCACGAAGGAGAAGGCAAACGTCTTCACCTGGGACATTCCCTGCTGAATGAAAAATGTCGGAACCCACGCGGTGAAGGTGTACCACGTCGCCATGGTGAAAATGGAAACAAGGATGGATAAAACCGTAATTCTTCTGACACCCGGTGCCCAGAGGGAGACCTTGGTTCGGACGACGGGGGCGGTGATCGCCGCGGCCGGTTGCATCACCGGGGACAATCCCGGAACATGTCGCTCAAACTCGGCCAGCACCCGTTCCGCCTCATCCAGGCGGCCTTTCGATTCCAACCACCGGGGCGATTCCGGAAGGTATTTTACCTGAAGCGCCCACACAATCAACGGCGGGATCCCGGCAATCCAGAACATCGAACGCCAACCCCAGGCGGGGATGGCCAGAAGCGCGGCCAAGGCCGCCGCCGGCTGCGAAAGATTGATGAGGAACGACAGCATGCTCGTCCAGAATCCCCGGGTCTTCTTGGGCGCAAACTCCACCCATAATCCGTACCCGGTGACGATGACCGCGCCCAGGCCCAATCCGGCGATAAAACGCAAGAAGATCAGCCACTGAAATGTCGGTGCCAGGGCACATAACACCGTGGCCAGTCCGTAAACGAGAAGGGAGTAATGCACAGTGAACTTCCGGCCGACGCGATCCCCGACAAGTGCAGCGATCAGCGTGCCGAGGAGCAATCCAAAAAACGTGGAAGAGATGAACGCTGCATTGCCGGAAATCGATGAAAAATGGGTGGCCACCATGGCGGCGAGCACCGATCCGGCGATGTAGATGTCAAAACCGTCGAAAAATCCCCCGCCCGCCAACAGCGACAGTACGGACCGGTGACGGCGGGTAAAGGGCAGGCGGTCCAAACGCGGGCCGGCCAATACGGTCTGGGGGTTGCTCATAATCTCCTCTTCCTTTCGGCAAGGTCGTGGGGCGCGGCATCAAATAATGCCTTCGGATTTCAGCGTATCCACCGCGGACGGGGACAGGCCGAGCAGACCTTCGTAAATGTCCCGGTTGTGCTCCCCGAGTGCGGGTGGTCCGGGATGTCTGACCTTCCCCGGGGTGCGGCTCAGTTTCGGCACCACACCGGGCATCGGAAAGCGACCGAAGACCGGATGATCCACTTCGAGGATCATGTCCCGGGCACGGTAGTGAGGGTCATGAAACATATCCCGGGCGTTGTAGATCCGACCGGCGGGAACGCCAGATTGCGCCAGCATCTCCAGGAGTTCCTCGCAAGTCCGGGTTTTTGTCCATGACTCGATCAGGTCGTCCAGTTCCTCTTGGTGCTCTCCCCGGGCGATATGGGTGGCAAACCGCTCGTCTTCCGCCAATTCCGGGCGTCCCATGGCGGCGCACAACCGCCGGAAAACCGTGTCCGCATTGGCCCCGATGGCGATCCAGGAACCGTCCGCCGTGGCATAGATGTTCGACGGCGCGACACCGGGAAGGATATTTCCGGACCGCTCCCGGATGTGCCCGAGCAGGCCGTACTCTGGGATGATCGATTCCATCACTCCGAACACAGCTTCATATAAGGCGGTGTCCACGACCTGCCCCCGTCCGGATCGGCTGCGTTCGTGCAGGGCCACCAAACATCCGATGGCGGCATACAATCCGGCCAGGGAATCTCCGATGCTGATGCCCGTCCGAACCGGAGGGCGGTCCGGGTGGCCTGTCACATAGCGGATCCCTCCCATGGCTTCGCCGATCGACCCAAAACCGGCCCGGTCTTTGTAGGGGCCGGTTTGCCCGAACCCGGATGTGCGCACCAAGATGAGGCCCGGATTGACGGCGGACATGGCTTCGTATCCCAGGTTCCACTTTTCCAGAGTGCCGGGCCGAAAATTCTCCACCACCACATCCACGTGCGGCAGCAGTTGACGGAACAAGTCCTGTCCCTTGGGTTCCCGGAGATTGAGGGTGATGCACTTTTTGTTGCGGGCCTGAATCGGCCAGAAAAGGCCGTGCCCCTCCAGGCGCTCTCCCCACATGCGCAGGGGATCCGGACGGTCCGGAGGTTCGACTTTGATGACTTCAGCGCCGAAATCGCCGAGGATTCGGCCGGTGAAAGGACCGGCGATGAGAGACCCCAATTCCACCACGCGGATATCCGCGAGGGGGAGGGGATGTGCCGCATTGCCCATCGTTGACACCTCCAAAAAACCATTTTGCATACAATCGTGATGAAAAAAGGGTGATTTAGTTGTAGATAGGCCCATTATACTCTATAATTGTATGCAATACAATCCTTTCTGAAATGAAAAGAGGTGGCGGCCATGATTCAGGTGTGCGAGGTGGGGCCCCGCGATGGGCTGCAAACAGAAAAGCGGAGGTTGTCCGTGGATGAACGGGTGGAGATGATCAACCGCCTGGTCGGGTCCGGGCTGCGATATGTGGAGTGTGTGTCTTTTGTTCGGGATGATCTGGTTCCGCAGATGGCGGGGGCGGAGCAGGTGATGGCCCGGGTGACCCGGGTTCCGGGGGTGCGGTATGCCGGCTTGGTCCTCAGTGCGGGGGGAATGGAGCGGGCGCTGACCTGCGAAGCCCTGACCGATGTTCACGTGGTGGTGGCCGCGTCGGACACCTTTAACCGGAAAAACGCGGGGCGACCCACCCAAGAGGGGCTGGAGCGCCTGTTGCCGCTGATCGAACGGGCCCGGGTGGCCGGCAAGCGAGTGACCGGCCTGGTGGCCACGGCATTCGGGTGTCCCTATGAAGGGGAAGTGGCGGCCCGGCGGGTTTTGGACATCGCGGCGGCGTATTTTGACGCCGGGGTGGAGGGGGTTACATTGGCGGACACCACCGGGATGGCCCATCCTCTCCAGGTGCGCGCGATGGTTCGTCTGTTTTCCGACCGGCTCGGGAGAACGCCCGGGTTGCACACCCACAACACCCGGGGGATGGCGCTGGCGAACGTCTTCGCCGGTCTGGAGGAAGGGGTACGCCATTTTGACAGCTCGGTGGGCGGACTGGGAGGATGTCCGTTTGCGCCGATGGCCGTTGGAAACGCGTGTACGGAGGACCTCGTTCACATGCTCCACAGCATGGGCTTTCGCACCGGGGTGGACCTGGGCGCGCTGATTGAGACCGCCGAATGGGTGCAGGATCGGGTCGGCCGAACGCTGGACGGACTGGTGATGAAAGCCGGGCCGCTGCCGATCGCTTTGGCCTGACTTCTAGTTGCCTTCCCGGGCGAATATGCATGGGGAAAAGGGCGGTCGGAGATGAGGACGGCCGCCCGTCGATCCGAAGGGGGATCCTTGTGCTCGGGGTGGCCGTTTTGGGGTATGGAACCATGGGGCGGGTTCACGTGGAGGCGCTTCGCCGGATCCAAGGCGTGCGGTTGGTGGGCATCTACACCCGCCGACCGGTGCCAGGAGTCTGGCCCGCGCCCCGATACGATGAGATGAAGCCTTTGGTGACGCGCAAAGATGTCCACGTGGTGGACATTTGTCTTCCGACCCACCTGCACCTGGAGGCGGTTTTGCTCGCGGCGGAGTGCGGCAAACACATCTTTTTGGAAAAGCCCTTGGTCCGTCGCCCGGAAGAGGCTCCGGCGATCCGCGATGCCATCAAGCGGGCGGGGGTTCAGTTGATGGTCGGCCACGTGTTGAGATTTTTTCCAGAGTATCAACAGTTGCACCGAATAGCCCTGGCCCGGGGCGCGAAAGGGGTGGCCGGGGCCGCCCGGCGGTCTTCGATGCCGGTGGGGGAAGACGACTGGTACGGGGACGTGGGGAAGAGCGGGGGCGTGGTGCTGGACTTATCCATCCACGATTTTGATTTCTGCCGCTGGACCCTGGGGCCGGTGAGGGAGGTGTTTTGCCGGACGGCGGCAGGGGGACGGTACGCCCTCACGACTTTGGTGCACGATAATGGAAGTCTCTCTCACATCGAAGGAAGCTGGCTGGATGCCCCGGGTCTCACGATGGAATTTGAGCTGGCGGGAAAGGGGTACCTGCTCCAGTACAGCAGTTCGGCGGTGGTGCCCCTGCGGGTGTGGACCCGGGGGGATGACGGGGCGGGGGCCGGGGCTTTTCGGCTGCCCCTCGGGAAGACCCCGTATCAGCGGGAGCTCGAAGCTTTTTTCGACAGCCTGCGCCGGAACGAAGCCCCTCCGGTGACCTGGGAAGCGGCGTTGGAATCGGTGGCCGTGGCTTGGGCGGCCCTCCGTTCCGCGGAAAGCCGGCGGCCGGTATCCCCGAAAGAGGTGGTCTCATGAATCCCGTGCGGATGGCCGTTTTGTCCGGGGCCCATGTTCATGCGGACACTTACGTCTCCACCCTTCGGCAGCTTCCCGGGGCGGAGTTGGTGGGGATCTGGGATCACGTCCTTCACCGCGGCCGGGATCTGGCGGAACGTCACGGGGTGCTCTTTGAGGCGGATCTCGATCGCCTGCTGGAGCGGTGCGATGGCGTGGTGGTGGCGGCGGAGAACAGCCGCCATTACCCCGTGGTGTTGGCCGCCCTGCGAGCGGGGAAACACGTCCTGTGCGAGAAGCCCTTGGCCGGGGCGGCGAGCCGGGCCCGGGATCTGGCGGCCCGGGCCCAGCGGCTGGGGCGGGTCTTGGCGGTGGCCTTCGCCGTTCGCTTTAGCCCGGCGGCCCTTCGCTTGAAAACGCTGATGCACAATGGAGCCCTCGGTACCCTCGTCGCTGCGGTGGGGGCCAATTGTGGAAAAATGCCCGGGGGTTGGTTCGCCCAGAAGGGGTATGGAGGCGGGGCGATTTGGGACCACGCCGTCCACCTGATCGATTTGTTGCGCTGGATGACCGGGGATGAGGTCCAGTCTGTGTTCGCCCGGTCCGCCACCCTTTTCCATCCGGACATTGAAGTGGAGGACGCCGCTCATTTGCAGTTGAGATTTTCAAGGGGATGGATCGCCGGGCTCGATCCCAGCTGGTCGAGGCCGGCGTCATATCCCACCTGGGGCGGGCTTCAGCTTCGCCTCGTTGGGGAAAAGGGCACGGCGGAGATGGACGTGTTTTCCGAGTTTGTCAAGGAATATGGGGAACAGGGGGTGCACCGGCGGATCTACGGAGATGACCCCTATATATGTATGGTTGAGGCCTTTGTCGAGGCGGTGCGGGCCGGCCGCATGCCACCGGAGAGCCTCTTGGCCCCGGCGGAGGACGCGTGGGCGGTGGAGCGGGTGGTGGAAGCGGCGTATCGGTCTGCCCGGATCGGGCGGGAGGTGAGTTTGTGATTTAGACAGATGTTGCCCACCGCCCGCTTCGGAAAATCGGCACCGTCTCCCCGGACCGGGTTTCGGCGTCGATGTCCATTCGGTCGGATCCCACCATAAAATCGACGTGCACCAAGCTCTGGTTGAGCCCCGCTGCCCGCCAGGCGGCCCGATCGAGATCGCGTCCGCCCTCGATGAGGGGGTAGGCGTTCCCGATGGCCAGATGGCACGAGGCGTTTTCGTCAAACAGCGTGTTGTAAAAGAGTCGCCCCCGCTGGGAGATGGGCGAATCCACCGGGACCAAGGAAATCTCCCCGAGATATCGACTGCCCTCATCTGTCTCCACGATGTGGCGAAGGGCCTCTTCCCCCCGGGTGGCCGTGGTTTCCACGATCTTTCCCTTTTCAAAGCGGAGCCGGATGCCCTCAATCAAGGAGCCGTTGTGGTTGAGGGGCATGGTGCTGGAAACGGTGCCCTCAACGCCCTCCCGGAGCGGAACGGTGTACACCTCCTCGGTGGGGATGTTCGCCACGAAGGCCACCCTTTGGGGCGTCTGGTTCGACGCTGCCGCCCAGTAGTGGGTTTCTGGCAACCCCACGGTGAGGTCTGTCCCGGGTGCCCGGTAATGCAGGCGACGGATCCGCAGGTCTGTCAACCACTTCGCCCGCTTCTTCAAATTCTCCAAATGCTCCCGCCACGCCCCCACGGGATCCGGCCCGTCCGCCCGGGAGCAGATCAGGATGTCGTTCCACAGGGCGTCGAGACGCTGTTCCGGCGGCAGTTCCGGAAAGACCTTGTCGGCCCAGGCCTGGGTCGGTGCGGACATGAGGGACCAGGCGTACTCGTCGTTTGTCCGCTTATCGTTAAAGGGCCGGAAAATCTCCGCCTGGGCGTTGAGGAAGGCCGTCACTTGCTTCGGATCGATCCCGGCAAACAGGTCCGGGTCCGTGGCGGGCAGGGCCAAATATACGGCCCCCTCGTCGGCCAGGCGCTGCACCCATTCCACCTGGTGGCGGGCCCGGGATTTAAAGGTTTCCAGATCCCCCCGCAAAATGGTCTCCCGCACCCACCATTCGTCCCCCCAATCCACGTGGACGAACTTCGCTCCCGCCTCGTACCCCACTTCCGTCAACATCCGGGCGAATTCCACGTGTTCCGGCAGCACCTGGCGAATTCCGTAGCCGATCACCAGATGCTGTCCCGGCTGCAGGTTCACCCCGACTTTGACCGCTAACTCCGCGTATTTACGCAACTGATCGCGCAGTGCATTTCCCGTCAACATGGGCTCGGCCTCCTCGCTGAAACAGTTTCCGACTTTTCCATTATAACCCGATCTTACCCCCAATCGGAGGACACAGGCGGACATTGGCGTGGGAGCACATAATGCGAACCTCCGGTGGTGACGGTGATGGCATTGGCTCGAGGAGAGTGAGATGGGCGCAAATGGGCACCTTTTTTGTTGCAATCGCGTCGAGCGTGTTCTGTTATACTACACTTGAGTGGAAAATGAATGACGGGTAAAGGAGGACAAGCGTTGATTACGCCACTGACGCCACTGGATTGGAAACGCCGCGCCGTGAAACTCTATCCGGACAAAATCGCAGTGATTGACGAGGACAAACGATTCACGTACCGGCAGTTTGATGACCGGGTGAACCGCCTCTCGAATGCTCTCCGCAAACTTGGGGTGGCGGCGGGCACAAAAGTTGCTGTGATGGTGCCCAACACCCATCCCATGCTCGAATGCTTTTACGGGATTTGTCAAATGGGAGCGGTGATTGTACCTCTCAACATCCGCCTCAATCCCGATGAGCTCGGGTACGTCATCGACCACAGCGATTCCGAAGTGGTCATTGTCGATGCGGAATGGGGCGACCGGATTCACGACATTCGCTCCCGGCTGCCGCAGGTCCGCCACTATATCCAGATCGATTCCGGCTTGTCTTCTCCGCTGGAAGCCATGGATTACGAAACCCTTTTGGCGGAGTCCTCCCCGGCGCCGATCCATGTGGAAATCGATGAGAACCAGATGATCAGCATTAACTACACCAGCGGCACCACATCGAAACCCAAAGGGGTGATCATGACCCATCGGGGGAATTATCTGAATGCCGCCGATTTTCTCCTTCATCTTCGCGTGTCTCACGATGATGTGTATCTCCACACTTTGCCCATGTTCCACGCCAACGGCTGGGGTGGGGTCTGGGCGATCACGGCCGTAGGGGCGACCCACGTCTGCCTGCGGAAGGTGGATCCGGAGAAGATCCTGAATCTCTACGAGAAAGAGGGGATCACCCTGGCCTGTGGGGCTCCCACGGTGCTCAATATGTTGGTCCAAGCCCCGAACCTGGAACAGGTGCGCATCGCCACCCGGCCCCGGATGGGGACGGCCGGCTCGCCACCCCCCGCTGCCATCATCGACCGGGTGCAAAAATACCTCCACATGGAAGTCATCCACGTTTACGGGCTGACGGAGACTTCCCCGTTTATCAGCTACTGCGAGTGGCGCAAGGAATTCGACAACTTGTTGCCGGAGGAGCAGGCGATTGTCAAGGCTCGCCAAGGGGTTGAGATGGTTTTCAGCGGGGAAACGAAGGTGGTTCGGGAAGACGGTTCTGACGTGGAATGGAACGGTCGGGAGATCGGTGAGATCGTGGCTCGGGGTAACGTGGTCATGGAAGGGTATTACAAACAACCCGAGGAGACGGCTCGGGCGATCCGGGACGGCTGGTTCCACAGCGGCGATCTCGCCGTGGTGCACCCGAACGGATTTATCGAGATCGTCGACCGGCTCAAAGATGTGATTATTTCCGGCGGTGAAAACATTTCTTCGGTGGAAGTGGAAGGGGTGCTTTATCAACACCCGGCGGTGGCCGATGTCGGGGTCGTGGCCCGGCCCGACGAGCGGTGGGGGGAGGTGCCGGTGGCGCTGGTGGTGGTAAAACCGGGCCATCAAGTCACCGCGGAAGAACTGAACGAATTCTGCCGGGCGCGCCTCGCCCACTTTAAGTGCCCGAAAGACTACGAGTTCGTGGACGAGCTTCCCCGCACGGCCACGGGAAAACTGCAGAAATTCAAGCTTCGGGAGCGGTACTGGTCCGGCCGGGACAAGCGCGTGCAATGATTTCGCACGTCCAGAACCGACCTTTGTCGAGTCCCGTGGGGAGTCCTTTGGGCTCCTCTGTCCGCCCCGGGAGCTGACCCGCGCCCGGGCGGCCCTCCCCGCTTCTCCATACAATGGTCACAGCGGGGAGGGATTGACGTTGAATCGGTACCAGGAAGTGCTGGCGAAAGTCGGGGTGGGGAGCGCCCATCCCGGCGGGTTTGCCCTGACGAAAAAATGGATCGGTCAATTGTCCCTCGGCCCGGGTACCCGGGTCCTGGACGCGGGTTGCGGGACGGGGCGCACGGCCTGTTACCTGGCAAAACGGTTTGGCTGCCGGGTGACAGGTCTTGACCTTCAGCCACTGATGATTCGAAAGGCCCGGCGTCGGGCCCGCCTGGAAGGCGTTGCGGCGGAGTTCGTCCCGGGGGATGTGCTCGCCCCTCCCTTCGACGAGGCGTCTTTTGATTGGGTGATCGCCGAATCGGTGACGGTGTTCGTGCCCCGGGAAAAGGCTGTGGAGCAGTACCGAAGGCTTTTGGTGCCCGGGGGCGGAGTCTTGGACGTGGAAATGGCGGCCAGACACGCCCTGCCCGCCGAGACCGCCCGGGCAATCGAGGATCTGTACGGCGTGAAGGATTTACCACTCTATGGGGACTGGGAGGGGTTGTACCGTCGGGCTGGATTCTCGGACGTGCGACTCGTCGAGGCCAGGAGAATCGACCTGAATCGGGCTTTGAAGGACGAATGGGACGACCCGGATCGATGGGATCTGGGATCCACCGCCCTGGACGACGCCGAAGTCCGGGAGGTGCTCAGGGCCAACACCGAGCTGATGGCGCGACACGCCAAGCACTTGGGCTATGTGGTGGTGACCGGACGAAAACCGGCGAATTGACAGACTGGCGAAGGGGTTTCAACGGACTTCGATGACCGGGAAGGGCTGTGGCCCTTCAGAAAAAAAGCCGCAGCCCGTAAAAGGCCAGGGGCAGCCACCAAAACCGGTTCCGGCCGGCGAGAAAACCCAGAAACCCCCGGGACGAGCCGGACCCGGCGGAAGACTCGGCCGGAGGGGAAGCCGGCGCTCCGCCGGGATGTTGGCCGAACCAGGGTCCCGCCGGCTGCACGGCTCTTTGCAGGGGCGTAAAGGGCGGTCCCGGGGCCCACCCGTCTGCAGCCGGGGGATCGGGTGCAGACGGCCGTCCCCGGCCTCTAAACTCAGGAAGGAATCGGAACAGCCCTAAAAATGCAGGTTCGATCCGCCCGCCGGGAGCCCGATTTAAAGGAATAATCGGCGGCGCGTGATCCTCAGGGGACATGAGCCACATTCCTTCGGGATGAACGGCGTACACGATGCCCCGGTATGTGCCCTGGGGCGTGGCGACGGTGATGCGCTGTCCTGGGCGAACGGACGGCCTCCGGGTCTGTTGCGGGTTCGGGGTCATGGCTTTCCTCCTCACGCGCCGAAGGTGAATGGTCGACGCTCTGCCATATTCCTATGCCACTCCCCGACAGGGGGGTGTGGACGGACACCACATTTTTTTGTAAAACCCACTAAAAGGGTCTGGCACTTCCTCGGGGGAATGCGGTAAACTTAAAGCCAACGCGGGGTGGTTGCCGTCGCCGAGCCGGGTGGATGCCGGACTGCGCCGGATCCGCGCCGCGCTAACCCTCAACATCGTGTGCCAAAGGAGGAGTGGGTGCCCGTGATGCTTTTTTGCGTCGTGTGTGGGCGCCATTTTATCGGAAAGCGGGAGGACAATACCCACAACAACGAAATCATTTGTCCATTTTGCGTGGAAAAGACCGAGGCAGAGGTGCACGGGGAATCCGGGCGCCAGAAATCCTGGCTGTTTCAAAACGGTGAGGAGCGGGCCAGGTCGGCCCAAGCCCCGCGTGGTCGGCGGTGACAAGGGTCATGTCCTTGCCCTCTTTGGCGTACACATCGGATAGAACTCCGAAGTGGACAGAGAGGGTGGCGGCATGCGGAGGGTTTCGGGTTGGACGTTCGCGGCGGAGCGGCTAAAGATGGCGGTGGTCGTGCTTGGCGTTGTCGTGGTGGGAATGGTATCCTTGGAAGTGAGCGGTGGACCCGGGCGGATTCCCGCCGGGGGACCGGGACCCGAGGTGGATGTGAGGGTACGGGGCCTGCCCGACGGGGTGGAGGTGGGCATCACGCCCCACGGGTTTGCCTGGACGGGTGATCGTGCCTCCGCGGCCCCGCAAACCGGAGGCGCGCAAGTGTTCCTCGATGGCCGTTTAGTGGCCGAGCTCTACAGCCCCAAGGTGGTGTTGCCAAGCGTGGAACCGGGTGTCCACCGGGTGCGCGTGGTCTTGGTGGATTGGGATCACCGGCCGGTGGGTACCCCCCGGGAGGCCACCGTCAGCGTACCGTAGTTTGCCGTCCGGGGCGGCGGACCAGGGGGTTGAGGCATGCATCCGTATTGGTTTCACATTGGCCCATTTCCTGTCAGAGCTTACAGCACTTTGTTCGTGCTGGCGTTTTTGCTCGGGTTCGGTGTGACTTTGTATTTGGCAAAAGTGGAACGCAAGGAGCGGTATGTGGAACACCTGTGGAATCTCGCTCCGTGGCTGTTTCTGGCCGGGGTCGTGGGGGCGAGGTTTTGGCAGGTGTTCTTTTTTGATTGGCCGTTTTACCGAGCGCATCCCTGGGAGATCCCCGCAGTTTGGCACGGGGGCCTATCGATTCAAGGCGGGGTTGTCGGAGCCCTGGTGATGGGGCTGTGGTACGTTCGGCGGCATCAACTCAACACTTGGGAATTGATGGATCTCGCAGCCCCGGGGTTGGTGCTTGGGCAGAGCATTGGCCGGGCGGCCAATGTGATGAACGGCGACGCCTTTGGCGGGCCCACGGGCGGGGATTTCGGGATTCTGTATCCCCAAGGATCACTGGCCCGCCAGGTATACGGGGACCAACCCCTGTGGCCGGCTGAGATCTGGGAAGGCCAGGCAGACGTCGTGATTTTTGCCCTGCTCCTGATCCTGAAACAGTGGAGATTGCCCAAGGGGTGGGTGTTTTTCATTTATGTGATCCTGTACAATGGAGCGCGGTTCTTCTTAGAAATGCTTCGGGGGGACAGCCCGCGGTTTCTTTTCGGCTGGACGGCTGCCCAGTGGACCAGCGTGGCGGTGGTTGTGCTGGCAGCGGGATTTATGGTCTACTTGGCCTGGCGGTCAGACCGTGAGGCGGTGTGAAAAAATCCCTCTATCGTACGATGGGGATCATTGGTACACTGGAGGCAGAGGTTTTCCCAAAGGCGCGGTTGAGGAGGTGTTGGGGATGGCGAAGCAAGGGGGTACCAGCGGCAAACCCCAAGGTCACAAGGTGGCGCTCGTGCGCATGGATGCGACGTTCTTTTTTGAACGGGCCGTGCGCTCGCTGGATCGACACGATCTTCCCCGGGCCTTGAAATACTTCCGGAAAGTCGTGGAATACGAGCCGGGGAACCCGGTCAACCACTGCAATTTGGCGGGGGTACTGTCCGAGCTCGGGGACTATCAGGCTTCGAATGAAGTGTTGGAGCGGGTTCTTCTCGAATTGGATCCGAAAATGTACGAGTGTTATTTCTACATGGCCAATAATTTTGCCAACCTCGGGTTGTACGACCTCGCCCAGGAATATGCCTCGCGTTACCTGGAAGTGGATCCCGAAGGGGAATTCGCGGAGGAAGCCGAAGAGATGCTGGATATCCTGGTGACCGAGTTCGGGACCCGCATGGTGCGCAGGCGTCGAGACGGTCGGATTCGGTTGCGGGGCGACGAGGACGTGGCGCGGCGTTTTTTGGAAGATGGAAGGTTTCTCGATGCGGCGGCTTACCTTGAAGCGAAGATTCAAGAGTCGTCTGACGCCACTGTGGACCGGAACAACCTGTCCTTAGCGTATTATTACCTCGGAGATGTCGAAAAAGCCATTGACACGGCCATAGGGGTCCTGGAGCTTCAGCCTGGCAACCTCCACGCCGTGTGCAATTTGGCGATTTTTTACCGCTCTGCTGGAAAGGAAGAACAAACCCAAGCCCTCCTCGATCAATTGCGGAGACTCAGGCCGATACAGCCCGAACTGGCGTATAAGCTGGGGACCACCATGGGCATTCTTCAAGAACACCGCACGGCTTATGATATTTTTAACCATCTGGTGAGGTTCTTACCTCGCCCGGAGGCGCCGGTGGTTCACGCCTTGGCGGCGGCGGCCGGGAACTTGGGGCGGTTGCGAAAGGCGGCCCGCCTGTGGGAAGAGGTGCAGGCCTTGGATCCTTCTTCCGGGATCGGGCGCTATTATGAAGAGGTCGTTCGGGAGGCGATCAACCGCGGCCTCGAGGCGCTCCCTGTCAGCTATCAATATGTTCTCCCGTACGCGGATACCACTCGTTTAAGCGGTCCCGGCTCTGAAGACCCGGGGGCGAAGTTGGGGCGGGAACTTTGGCCGCCGGAGTCGGTGGTCCGTTCCTCTCTCATGTGGGTGCTCCGCCACGGGGATCCCGTCACGAAAAGGCAGGTCATTCCGTTGGTGGTGAGTTTTGGCGGGGAAGATGTGGAGCGGGCGCTGCGTTTTTTGCTTCTGGATGACGATGAGTATCTGCCGGTGAAACAGGCCGCGCTGAAAGGGATGTTTGAGCTTCAGCCCGAGGAGATTGTGGAGATCGGCCTCCCGTCCAGGATTCTCCCGGTGAATTTTCGCCCGGAGTCCGCGAGGTCCCTGGCCGGGCGCCCGGAGTGGCAGCGGATTGTACAACTGGCGGTTCAGGAACTCCAGGGCAGAGGGGAGACGACCCTGGCCAAAGTGGCGATGGAGATTTGGTCGGAGTTCACCCAATTGATTCATCTGCAGGCCCCCCGGGTGCGAAAGCCGGAGCTGTGGGCCGGAGCTTTGGAGTGTGCGGCCCGTCATCGGTGTCATTTGCCCTTCTCCCGGAAAGAGGTGGCCGAGCGTTACAAGGTCTCCCAGCAGGGACTGGGGGATCGGCTGTGGTTGATCATCGAGACCTGTATGTTGACCGATTAAGTTCTGTGGGCTTGGCCTGGGTGTCCGGTGGTTGGGGCATCGGCATGAACGTGGGCGGGATTCTAAACAGATCTCCACATATTCTTTAGAAGATCATCACCCATCCTCGGCCCGATCGGTTTAAGATATAGATGTATCACATCTGACCCCCTTTGATCTGATACAGTTGCGAAGGTGTCTCGGGACGCCTTCTTTTTTTTTTTGTGAGACAATGAAGGGGAGTTTGGTATTAAGAATAGTTCATTGTGTCTTCTTTTTGCGCCGTGATATGCTTATGGGTGAAGAGGTGGGGGGATGGCGGCATGGAGGAGGAACAGGTGGAGAGAGATTTGCAGTTGGTCATCATCACGGGATTGTCCGGGGCCGGCAAGACCGTGGCGGTACAAAGTCTCGAAGACCTGGGGTATTTTTGCGTGGATAATCTGCCTCCGGCGCTGATCCCGAAGTTTGCGGAGTTGATGCGCCAATCGGAAGGGAAGGTGTCCCGGTTGGCGCTGGTGTGCGACATCCGCGGCGGCTCCTGGTTCTCTCATCTGCTGATGGCGCTGAAAGACCTGGGGGAACGATACGGAGTGCAGTACCGGATCCTGTTTCTCGAAGCCCGGGACGAGGTGCTCGTGCGGCGGTACAAGGCGACCCGGCGACGGCATCCCTTGGCCCAGGGCAACCGGATTCTGGAGGGGATTGAAAAAGAACGCACGCTCTTGGAGGAGATCCGGGACCGGGCCGACTGGATCATCGATACCAGCCTTCTCAAGCCGGCGGAGCTCAAAGAGAAGATTGCGGCGCATTTTAGCGGGTCGGACATCAATCGGCTGACTTTACATTTGGTGTCCTTCGGTTTCAAGTACGGGGTACCCATCGATGCGGATCTCGTATTCGATGTTCGATTCCTTCCCAATCCGTATTATTTGGACGCCCTTCGCCCTTTGACGGGTCTGGATCTCGACGTGTACGAGTATGTGATGAAGTGGCCTGCGGCCAAGACCTTTTCCGACAAACTCACAGATATGCTGGACTTTCTGCTTCCCCAATACGTGAAAGAAGGGCGCAGCCAATTGGTGGTGGCGGTGGGGTGCACCGGCGGGCAACACCGGTCCGTGGCGATGGTGGAATTGTTGCGCCGACATTATCAAGCCCGGGAGAAGGTCCACGTGTACCACCGGGATATTCACCGGGATCTGGCGAAAGGCGCCGATGTGGATGGGTAAGACGTGGTGGGCCTGGGGCTGGGGAGTTGCGGCCTTCGGGCTGGGGTTTGTTCTGGCGGCGGGGCGGGAACTGGGACATGCGGGGGTCGAGCGGGCGGTGTTCGGGTGGTCGGCCCTGGTATTCGGCGTTCTGGTGCTGATTCTGGGTGCGTGGTGGGAAAAGCGCCGGAACTGGCGGGAGCGGTTGGCTCCCCTGCACCGGCCCCGGGTGGTGGTGATCGGCGGCGGAACGGGTCAATCGGTGCTCCTCCGGGGGCTCAAGATGCACGAGGTGGATTTGACCGCCGTGGTGACGGTGGCCGACGACGGAGGGAGTTCCGGGAGGCTGCGCTCGGCTTTTGGGATGCCTCCCCCGGGAGATATACGCAATTGTCTCGTGGCGCTGGCCGACACGGAGCCGCTCATGGAACAGTTGTGGCAGCACCGCTTTCAGGGTGATGACGACGGCCTGGCCGGGCACAGCTTCGGCAATTTGTTTATCGCGGCGATGGCGGACGTGACCGGGGATTTTGAGACGGCGGTCCGGGAGGCCAGCCGGGTACTCGCGGTGCGGGGCCGGGTGTTGCCGGCAGCCCGGCGGGCGGTGGTCCTTAAGGCGAGGTTGGAGGATGGTCGGGAGATCACCGGAGAGTCTCGGATTCCCGCCGCCGGTGGGCGAATCGTGCGGGTGGCCATCGCCCCTGGGGATGCCGAGGCGCCCCAAGAGGTGGTGGAGGCGATTGAGAAAGCCGATGTGGTGGTGCTGGGCCCGGGGAGCCTGTATACCAGCATTATTCCGAATTTGCTCGTCCCGGAGGTCGCCCGGGCGATTCGCCGCAGCCGGGCCTGGAAAGTCTATGTGTGCAATGTGATGACCCAGCCGGGGGAGACGGACGGGTTCACAGCCTCCGATCACGTGAAGGCGATATACGACCACATTGGATTTCCCTTTTTTGACTTTGCGGTGGTGCATACGGTCCCCATTCCGGAGGAGGCCTTGCGCCGGTATCGGAAAGAGGGAGCGGACCCGGTGGCGGCGGACGTCTCGGCCTTGGAGCGCATGGGTGTCCGGGTGATCACCGGGGATTTTCTCCGCCTGGACCGGTATGCGTGGCACGACGCCGAAAAAGTGAGCCGACGCATCGTGCAGTTGGCCAGGCGTGCCCGGAGGTCGTGGTGGCGGCGCCGTTAAAGGGGGGATCGGCCGTGTCTTTTGCGGCGGAGACGAAAAAAGAACTGACCGGGGTGGTGGACAAACCGTGTTGTAAGCGGGCGGAGCTGTCCGCGCTGTTGCGGCTGAACGGCAGCCTTCACACGGTAGAGAATCGAGAGGTCCTGGACATTGCCACGGAAAATGCGGCCATCGCCCGGCGGATCTACCTGTTGCTGAAAGATGTCTTTCAGGTGCACGCAGAGGTCTTGGTTCGCAAGAAAATGCGGCTGCGAAAAAATAATGTGTATCTGGTTCGAATCTCCCGACAGGCAGAAGAAGTGCTCGAGCCTTTGGAGATCTCCCGGCGAGGGGAGAGCCTGGAAGGAGGAGTGCCGAAGCGGCTTCTGGGTCGGGACTGTTGCCGCCGAGCGTATATGCGGGGAGCATTTTTGGCGGCGGGTTCGGTGAACAACCCCGAGGGCGCCTCGTATCATTTGGAGATCGCCCTCGGGGATGCGGAGTTGAGTAAGGGGTTTCTCCGGCTGCTGGGGACTTATGATTTGGATGCCCGGGCGATCCAACGCAAACGGGGTGAGATCGTCTATCTCAAAGAAGGGGAAAAGATCGTCGAGTTTCTGAACCTCGTCGGGGCCCACCAAGCCCTGCTCCGTTTCGAGGACGTTCGCATTTTGAAAGACATGCGCAATCAAGTGAATCGACTGGTTAACTGTGAAACGGCGAATTTAAATAAGACGGTTCAGGCGGCGGTGCGGCAGATCGAGAACATCCGCTTCCTGGAGCGCACCATCGGCTTGGAGAACCTCCCGCCGAAACTCCGGGAGGTCGCCGAACTGCGCCTGCGCCACCCAGACATCAATCTGAAAGAGCTGGGGGCGTTGTTGGGTGGCGGGGTGACGAAATCCGGGGTGAATCATCGGCTGCGCAAACTGGACGAGTGGGCCAGGCGGGTGAGAGAGTCCGGGGGTTAGGCGCTTCCTCATGGAAGGCTCGGGGGTGGGGTCGGGGAGGCGGGTTTTCCGTCGATTTCCAAAATCGCCGCCGTGACGAAGGTCCGGGTGAGGTGAAGGGCCCGGCTTTTTTTCAGAAGGTCGGCGACACTGCGCAGCCCTCCGCCGGAGTCGGGGTCGGCGAGTTCTACGTAGTGGACCCGAGCGATGGGGCCATAGGCCGGATGACCCGGTGCCCATTCGAAGACCCACCGCTGTCCGGGGATGTAGATGAGGCGGTTCTGTTTGCGGTCGACGCCCCGAATGCCCAGGTAGATCCGGTTGACGGCGAGGGGAGCGAGGCCTCCGTCCAAAACTGCGACTTCGTTGCTGTCGTGCCAGGCCGGCACGGTGGGCCACAGCGTCCGGGTGGATGGGGGGACCACCGGAGTGTGCACGACGTGTCCGGGGGTGTGAATGCGCCTGGCCCGGTTCAGAACGTCGGAGACGCTGCGGACGGCATCGGGCTGAATGCCGGAGTGGAGTTCAAAATAATGCACAAAGCGAAGGGCACTGTAGCCCGGCCGCCCCGGCAGGGCATCGAGGATGGGCCGCTGGCCCTCGACGAGTTGGGGACGTCCTTCTGAACTCCAGCTTCGCACCGCGATATAAATTCCCGCCGGTGCCAGAGCGGTCGGCCCACCGGCGAGGAAGCGCACGGGCTTGCCGTTCCACCAACCTTCGCTGAGATCCCGGTCGTGTTCTTGAATCATGACGGATGCCTCCTTCCGCCCGGGTCACCTAGGCCAGTGTATGCAGGAGGGCGGACCGGGTGTGCGCCGACGGACATATGGGGGGCCGGGTTGCCACAAGGCGGGGGACGCCGGGACGTGTGAGAAAGCGCGGCTTTGAGGGAGGGGAAATGGGTGAGTACGAGGAGGCAGATCGTGGCCGGTTCGCCCTTTGATCGGTCGGAGACAGCGCCCGGGGCCGGGGTCCTGTGGTTGGTCCCGGACGGGGCGGTGGCCCGGGCGGTACGGGACCGGTGGTTAGAGGTCGCTGACAGCCTCGGCTCCGGTAGAGTATGGACGTTGGAAGAAGCGGCGGCAAGTCTTCTTTCGGCCGCCGGAGAACGCTGGATTCCCATCTCCAGGGCAGTCCGGATGCGGATGGTGGGCCGGGCCATGGCTCGGCTTGGGGCGCCCAGCGGAGGACCGGCCCTCGATCCCCTCGCTTGGCCGGGTGTCCGGCGCAAGGCGGCGAGGCTCATTCAGCGGCTGCGGGAAGCGGAAGTCCCCCCGGAGATTTTGGAAGAGGCGGCGGAGGAATTGCCCCGGCGGGAGGCGGGCCGGGTGCGCTGGCTGGCCGGGCTGCTTCGGGCGGTGGTGGAGGCCCAGGCAATGCGCGCAGGGGCAGCGGACGAGGCGGAGATGTTGGGACGGGCAGCGGCTCTTCTCGGGGAGCGCCCCCTTCCGGAGTGGCTGCCCGGGGTGAGGCGGGTTGTCGTGTACGGATTTTCCAGACTGAGTGCCGCGGCTGTCCGGTTTGTGGCCGCGATACGAGGCGTTGAGGCAGTGGAGGTCTGTCTCCCCCCCGTCGAGATCCCGGGCGTGCGCAGTGAAAGCGGGCCTTTGCAGCGTGGTGGATGGAGGCTGCTGACCCGCCGGGGTTTTGCCATGCAACCAGGGGGCAATGTGCTGCCTCAAGGCGGCCGTCGCCCAGTGGCGGCAAGTCTTGCTTTCCCCGACGAGGCGAGTCAGTGGGCGGGGGTTGCGGGCTGGGTGGCGGATCGGCTGGCGGAGGGCCTTTCACCCCGGCGGATCGCCGTGGTCACCGACCGGCCGCCGACGCCGGACTCCGCTTTGGTTCGGGCTTTGGCGGATCGGGGGATCTCCCTGGCCGAGCCGGTGGTACGCCCCGGAACGGCGGCTCCGCTGATTCAATATGTGTTCAGTTTATTGGAGTTGGCACAGGGCCTGTGGAGCCGGGCGGCGCTTTTTACCGTGGCGTCCGATGTGTACGCCCCGGACGGACGACCGCGGCACTGGGTGTTGGCCCGGAGGGTGGACCCACGCCTGGAACGCGCGGGGGCCGACGGGTGGATGGCGGGTGTCCGGCGAGCCCTGGAGGCGGAGACCGATCTTTTACCCGGAGAGCGTAGGGAACTGGAGGATGTTCTCATATGGCTCGCACAGGTGCGGGACCGGGTGGCGGGGATGCCGGAGACGGGGTCGTTGTCCGAATGGGCGGACGCCCTGGAAGGCTTGCTGGAAGAGATGGAAGTAGAGCGGGCCCTGCGCCGTCGGGCGCGAAAGGCGGGGTCGGAGGAATGGGCGGGGATACGCCAGGATCTGGAAGCTTATGCCGTGTTGCGGGCCATGCTGCGGGAGTGGCGGGAGACGGACAGTTGGGTGGGATGGCCGGGGAGATGTTCCCGGGGGGAATGGGCGCGTTGGTTGCGGGAAGAGCTGGAGGGCCGGCGGTTGATCGTTCGGCCGGGTCAAGAAGACGGGATCCGGGTGGTGTCCCCGGAGACGGCCTGGGTTTTGGATCTCGAAGCGGCGGTGGTTCCTGAGGTGAACGAAGGGATCTGGCCTCCCCCGGAGCGGGAAGAAGGGTTGGCCGAAGTGCTGTACGATGTTTTGAAACTGCGGGGCTATGAATGGCCCCGGCCGGCAGAACTTCGAGCCCAGCATGAAGAAAACCTGTTGCGTCTCCTGGCAACCCCGGGTATCCAGGTGGCTTTGACTTACGTAGAAGCGGAAGGGAAGCTCCCGTCTCGGATTCTTGAGCAACTGTGGCGGAGTGGGCAATGTCTTCCCGGAGGCGGGCAAGAATTGGAGTCGGTTGCAGGGCTTCCCCAAGAATCCGGAGATCCCAGAGAGGCCGGGCCTCCCTTTGCCCATGTGGCCCTGTGGCGGGCATGGGAGGAGCGCATGGCGCTGGACAGAGTTGACGGCCATCCCTTCGATGGTCCGGTGGATGACACAGGTCCCCTGTCCGGGCGGTGGCGAAGGCTCGCGGCTAAGGCGATGATTGAAAAACTTCGGGAAGGTCCGGAATTTTCCCCGTGGGAAGGCCGGTTGTCCAGTGATTTTGCCCAAACAGAGTTCGGCCAGCGCTTTTCCGAGGACCGAGTTTACAGCGCCTCGATGTTCAACGATTACGGGACATGCCCGTTCCGCTTTTTACTGCGGCGGGTCTGGAAGATCGAAGTGGGGAGGGGGGCCCGGGAACCTTTGGACGCGCTGGAGGCGGGCCTGCTGTATCACCGGGTGCTGAGCGGATTGTTTCGCGAAGTTCGGGATCTGGCAGAATCCGGGGACGGGAACCTGTGGCTGGATATCGACCGGGCGCTGGGGCTGCTGGAGCGACGGTGGGGGGAGGAAGTACAGGCCCTGGAAGAGCGGTTGGGGTTGAAGGAATTCCCGACGTGGTCCCTCCAACGAGAACGGATGAGGAACCGAATTTGGCAATGGGTCGCTTACGACTGGAGCCAGCGCCGGGGATCTGGCCTGCGGCCGAGATATTTTGAATGGGCGTTCGGGGGCGAGGACGATTCGTCCGACCCGGCATCTTCTCCGACCCCCATAGCGGTGGAGGGGCTTTTGTTTCAAGGGCGAGTGGACCGGATTGACGCCGATGCCCAGGGCCGGTTCATCGTTTACGACTACAAACGGACCACCGGCGGCGGGCGGCACGGCAAAGCGGCCATCGCGAAAGGAATCGATGTGCAACTGCCCCTTTATATGGAGATTGTCCGCCAAGCGCTTTACCCGGACGGGGAACCCCTGGGTGCGGCGTATTATGGGCTGGAACGCCCGGATCGTCAAAAGGAAGGCCTCTGGCGGAAAGGGGCGGACCACGGCTTGGGCCCCCGGGTGGGCCTTGGGGACGAGGAGTGGCAGGCGTTGATCGATCGAGCCCTGGACTATATTCTGGAATATCATGGCCGGATGCGGGCAGGCGATTACCCGGTGGCCCCCGGGGCCTGTCTGGAGCGGAGTTGTGAATTCGGGCACGCATGCCGCAAACATGACGTGTTGCTGCTGCGAAAAGGTGTGGGGTCCGAAGGGGAGGATCAGAGCGGTGCTGAGACCGACTGAAGATCAGTGGAGGGCGATTACAGCCATCAGGTCCGATGTGGTGGTGACCGCCGGTGCTGGTTCCGGGAAGACCTGGGTGTTGACCGAGCGATACGCGGCCATGCTGAATGGGCGGCCTACACTTCCCCCGCCCGAAGAGACAGATGCGCCCATTCCGACCGGCGCGCCCTGCCGGCCGGGGGAGATCATCGCCATTACGTTTACCGAAGCGGCGGCGGCGGACATGCGGAGAAAAATTCGGGCCCGGCTGAGGCAGTTGATCGAAGCGGGGGAAACGAGGCTCTTGCCCTACGAAGAAGAGCTGGAAACCGCCCCGATTAGCACGATCCACAGCTACTGCGCGTCTCTGATCCGGCGGTATCCCTTTGAGGCCGGGGTGGACCCGGACTTCGTGGTGCTGGACGAGCCCGAGGCCCGGCGACTCCTCCGGGAATCGGCCCAGGAGGCCCTGATGGAGGCCTTGAAGGAAGAGGAGCCGGCGGTTCGCTCCGCCCTGCTCGTCTACGGGGAGGCGGGGGCCATGGACCTGGTCCTGCAACTGGGGGCCGCGTGGCGGGAGGAGGACCGAACCGGGGCTGAGGTGTGGGCGGTCTCCCGGGATGCCCTGGCCCGGGAAGCAAAGCGGTGGTTGCAGGTCCGGGAGGCCCTGCTCGAGGCCGGACGGCGAATGGTGGAGGACGGTCAAAAGGTATCGCCCACCACCAAGGCTTACGAGAAAATCACGCGGTTTACGGCGAGTTGGCCGGAGATGGAGGAGGCCCTGGCTTCCTGGGACGGCCGGGTCACCGAAGAATGGGAGGAGCGGCTGCGCCGGCTGGATAAAGAGATGTGGAGCGGTAACGCTCCCAAGGCCCTCGGCGATGCGGTGGCCAAGTGGAAGGCCGCGGTGAAAGCGGCGGCAGAAACGGTCCAAGCGGCCGATCTCCCTCACGTCACCGAGGGGCTGTGCCGGTTGTGGGAGCGGGTCGCCCAGCGGTATGAAAAGAAAAAGGCCGGACACCGGGCTCTCGATTACACAGATCTGCAACTGAGGGCGGTGCGGCTGTTGGAAGACTCTGAGGTGCGCCGCCACTGGACCGCTTCCCTGCGGTATGTGATGGTGGACGAGTTTCAGGACACGAACCGCCTTCAGGCCCGCTTGGTGGGACTCTTGCTCGATGGCGGCGCCCGGCTGTTTGTTGTCGGGGATGGAAAACAGTCCATTTACCGGTTTCGCGGGGCCGATGTGTCTGTGTTCGTTGAAACCCGCCGGCAGGTGCAGGAAAAGGGTGGGGTCGCCGTGTCTCTTCGACACAACTTCCGTTCTCAGGGCCCCATCTTAGACTTTGTCAACCGCGTCCTCGGTCCGGTCATGGGTGAATCGGCGAACGGGGAAAACGCCGCCCCGCCATCCTTTAAAATCGAGTACGAACCCCTCGTCCCGACCCGCGAGAAGATGGGGGGATCGGTGGAAATCGTGCACATCGATTCCGAAGGTTTGGCCGGTCGCCTGGTCGAAGCCACCGAGGCGGCCCGGTGGATCCAGCGCTTTGTAGAAAGCGGGGGCACCGTGGGGGGCGAATCCGGTCTCCGTCCGGCCCGCTACGGCGACGTGGCCATGCTTCTGGCCGTCTCGACACACCTGCCCGTGTACGAACTCGCCCTTCAAGAGGCCGGGGTGCCGTACCGCATCGCCGGAAGCCGGAACTTTTTTCGCCGCCAGGAAGTCCGGGATCTCATTCAGGTTTTGCGTTGGGTGTACGATCCCGGTGACGAGGTTGCCATGATTGGAGCTCTGCGTTCGCCCTTGTTCGGCATGTCGGACGATGGGCTGACGATCATCGCCCTGGCCACGGGCCGAGGGAAAGAACGTGGACTGCTGGCGTTCTCGGCGGATCCGCTCGGGTGGGTCGACGGGAGTCGCAAACTTCCCCTTTCCCCATGGGATCGAAGGGCGGCGGAGGATGCGGCACGGCAAGTCGCCAAGTGGCGCCGACGGGCCGCCTGGGAATCGGCAGGGGCCCTGGTGGAGCGGATCGTGGATGAAACGGGGATCGTGCCGACTCTTCTGCAAACCTCGGGCGGCAGGCAAAAGGCGGAGAACGTGCGGCGGTTCATCGAAATGGCCTACGAAAGGGAAGCTGAGGGCCGGGTGTCCCTGTCCGCTTTTCTTTCGTGGATTCAATGGCAAATCGAGGACGACACCGACGAAGAGGAAGCCCGGGTTGTCGACGGGGACGATGCGGTGACGGTGATGACGGTCCACCAGTCCAAGGGCCTGGAGTTTCCCGTGGTGGTGCTGCCGGATTTGGCCCGGCCTTTTCGCTCCCGGAGAGAGATGTGGTGTATGGACGAAGACGGGGCTTTGGCGGTTAAATGGCCCGGGGTCGGGGAGTACGCCGGCTTCGGGTGGTATGAGCGGGTGCGGGAAGGAGAGGCGCGCAAAGACCGGGAGGAGGAGATGCGCAAATTTTATGTGGCATTGACCCGGGCCAGGGATCACCTCGCCCTCTTTGGCACTCGAAAGCTGCCCTCCAAGAAAAAAGATCCGCTGACGGTGGACACGGCCCGGAGTTGGTTTGATTGGCTGATCTGTTCCCTCGCTCAGGGCGACCTGTCGGGCGCCGAGGAGCTGGTTGGCCGTGCGGGCGAAGGAGTGATCTGGACTCGGGTGGCAGCGCCGGATGGGGCGGCCGGGTCCATAGACGCGGCCCGCCCGCAGCTCAAAGACAGCGGCATCAGCGAGGAGCGGCCCGGCAAAAGCCCGGAGGTGATCGAATCCCCTGATTCCGGCGCACAGACGGCGGACGGCCAGGCGAAAGGAGCGGCCGCCCGACTGATCCACCACATTCTCACCCTGGGGAATACCGAGGGGGGCTGGGATCGAGAGGATTTCGTGATCACGCCTGGCGGCGGACCTCTCGGACGTCCGGAGATGGCCACCGTGTCCGCCAGCCGTCTATTGGAGTATGATATCTGCCCCCGGCGCTACTACTATCACTGGACTTTGCGCCTGCCCGCCCTCGATCAGGCCTTTGACACGGCGAGTGGGGACGGGCTAGGGGAACAGGAGATCCCTGACCCACTGATGGGGGGAGATCAAGGGCCAGCGGAGATGGAGAGAGTCGGTTGGTCCCCTCTTCTCCGGGGTACGGTGGTTCACCGGGTGTGCGAGCGCTGGACCGGGGCGGAACCGATTCTGGATCGCTTGGACCAGGTGTTGGAGGAATTTCGTTTAACGGGCCCGCTCGGCCGCAGGGCCCGGGAAGAAGTGCGGGAGGAGTTGCTCCGTTATGCCGACGGGGAGTTGTCCAAACGGCTAAACCGGGCCCAGCACGTGTGGAGTGAGTGGCCTTTCTACCTCCGGTTACAGGGAGCACAACGGGTTTGGGATCTTCATGGGCAGGTGGATAAAATCTTTGTCGCCGACGGCCGTACGGTGGTGGTGGATTTTAAGACAAACCGCACGGCGCCTGAAGGGGTGGGGGCCCTGGTGGATCATTATCGGCTTCAAGTCCAATTGTACGCATGGGCGGTGGAACGGAACCTCGCACCCGTGGACGAGGCGTATTTGTACTTCACAGACCCGGGCGAACTCGCTCCGGTGCCGGTCGATCCCGGGAACGTGAGGGAAGCATTGGAACGCGTGGATGCCAGGCTCAATCATTTGTCGCGAGAATGGCGCCTCGAAGCGTATCCTTTTACAGAGGATCTCTCGATGTGCCGGGTCTGTCCCTATCGGGCCATTTGTCCCGGGTTTGCCCGGGGCTCGGCTGGTGGCTGAGATGGTGGGCTTGGGTGGCGGCGAACAGATCGCGAAATAGGGTTTCGGCACCGGGGTCGAGCACGGCGAGCCCAGCTTCGGTCACGCCGCCGGGGACCGAAACTTTCCGACGCACGTCTTCGGGGGTAAACCCGTTTTCAAAGAGGCGGGCGGTGGCACTCCATGTCAGTTGCAGCAGATGCTCGGCCTCACCGGCACCGATTCGGCCCGTGGCGGACGCGGCCCGGGCGAAGGCTTGAAGGAGGGCGGCGAAGAATGCCGGTCCGCAACTGGTCAGGTCTGCGTACACCCGAATCTGGTCGTCGGTGACCGGCAAAGGGGTGCCGATGAAGGACAGGAGCCCGTCCACGCTCCGGCAGCTTTCTCGGTCCATCCGGGGTCCGTACCGGGTTAGGATTGCGCCGCCGCCTGCGAACTGGGTTATGCTGGGGATAATTTTTCCCACCCGGGCCGGAACTCGGTGCTCGAGGCGCTCCACCTCAAACCCGCTGGCGGTGATCAGAAGGACGTGATCTGGGGAGAGAAAGGGGCGAATTTGGTCGATCACCGGGTCGAGATCTGGCGATTTGACGCAGATAAATAGGGTTTGTGACCGCTGGGCCACTTCTGCTGCCGTGGCCACCATGACCAGACTGGGAACCCGCCGGGCGAGGGCGGCAATTTTGTCCCGGCTGCGATTGCAAACGACAAAGTCCGGGGGTTCGGGCAATTTTGACGACAACGCCTCGATCAACATGCTTCCGATGGTTCCGGTCCCGATACACCCAATGCGCATGACCAACCCTCCCAGAGATGCGTGGTCATTATTGAATTGTACGGCCCACCGGGGAACAACATGCCGATTTCCAGGGATTTTTGTCGAACACGCGGCAGGAATGTTGCGATAGATCGCGAAATAATTAAAGTGTAAAGAAGGATTGAAGCGGGGATGAACAGGAGGTGACGACGGATGCAGATGGGGTTCGGACTGTGGCAGCAACAAACGCAAAAGTTGATCCTTACTCAAGAGTTGCGCCAAGCGATTGCAATTCTGCAATTGTCTTCCTTCGAGTTATCGCAATACTTACAACAAGAGATGGCCGAGAATCCGGTGATGGAATGGGAAGAGGCGGCCGGGGCCGAAGGATGGGGCGAATTTGACGCCTGGTTGCGGGAATCCGGCCCAGATCCGGGACTGCTGCGCTCGATGCGCGAATCGTACCGGGAGCCTCCGGCGGACGTGGCGGCCAGAGCCGAGAATCTCGAAGACCATTTGATGGTTCAGTTGTCCGATCTCCGACTGAGCCCCTTGGAAAAACGGGTGCTGCGTTACATCATCGGGAATATCGACGAACGCGGCTATGTGTCCATGTCCAGCGCCGAGATGGCCGCACAACTCGGGGTGGAGGAAATGTTGGTGGAGCGGTGCCGCCGCCGGTTGCACGGCCTGGAACCCTTGGGGATCGGGGCGCTGGACCTGCGGGAATGTCTCAACATTCAGGCCCGGGAGCGTTATCCCGACGAACCCGGTCTGAAGGATCTGATCGATCATCATCTTCAGGATGTGGCCGAGGGGCGTCAGTCGCGAATCGCCCAGGCTTTGCAGGTCGACCTGCAAGAAGTACAGCGTCTGTCCGACCTGCTGAAAACCTTGGACCCGAAACCCGGGAGGATGTTTTTTGGGGATCAGGTCCGGTTTGTGATTCCGGATGTGACCATTGAGCGGGTGGGCGGGGACTATGTGGTGGTGGTACACGATCGGCTCACGCCGCATTTGCATATTAACCCCATCTATCGCCGGATCGCCTCGACCCAAGGGGCGGACCGGGAGGCGAAATCTTATCTGTCGAAAAAAATTCAATCGGCCATGTGGTTGATCCGCAGTTTGGAGCAGCGAAGACAGACGATTCTGCGGGTGACCGAAGCCATTGTGGAGCTGCAGAGGGACTTTTTTGACCGGGGCTTGGAGTACTTGCGCCCGATGACTCTGCGCCAAGTGGCCGAGCGGGTCGGAGTGCACGAATCCACCGTCAGCCGGGCCACCACGGGCAAATACGCCCAGACGCCCCGGGGAGTATTGGAGTTAAAATATTTCTTCAGCTCAGGGGTTCAGACCCGAGGCGGAGAAGGGGCATCGGCGGAGAGCATCAAAGCGAAGATTCGCAAATGGATCCAGGAGGAGGATCGTTCAGACCCTCTGAGCGACCAGCGCCTGGCCGACCTTTTGCAGCAAGAGGGCATTCGGATCTCCCGCCGAACCGTGGCTAAATACCGCGAGGAACTCCGCATTGCCTCGTCAGCCCAGCGCCGGCGCTATGGTTCCTGAGGCCCCCCAAAGGCCGGCGAGGGACCATTCCCTCTTGCCGGCCCAAAGGGTCCAGCGTATACTGGAGTAAAAGGAGGTTCCGCACGCAGCGGTGCCGCCTCTTTCTTTAGCCCCGATCGGGACGAAAAAAGTACATGAGGGACATTTTATGTCCCGAAAGAAGGTGGGAGAGGCGCGTGGATCCGTGGAACGTGGAACGGCGGGATGAAGCCATGAAAAGTCTGCTGACCCTGCAGCAGAGGTTGGTGCCCGATGTGATCGAGACGATGAAAGGCCGGTTTCGCATCCTGCGGCAGATGTACGACATGCAGCCGGTGGGCCGCCGGACCCTGGCCCAGGTGATGGACACCACCGAGCGCATTTTGCGGGGCGAGGTGGACTTTTTGAAGGACCAGGGTCTTGTGGCCGTGGACAGCAGTGGGATGCGCCTCACGCCTTTAGGGGAGTCCCTGCTGGACGCCCTGGGGGAAGTGATGGGGATTCTAGACGGGCGGGCGGATCTGGAGCGGGAATTGCGCCGGGTGTTGGGGTTGCGAGCCGTGCGGGTCGTCTCCGGTGACCTGGATGAAAATCCCGAAGTCAAAGGCGATCTCGGGTTTACCGCCGCCCGGTTTTTGCGGGAGGTTCTCCGCCGGGGGGACGTGGTGGCGGTAACCGGGGGGACGACGGTGGCCGCGGTGGCGGCCCGGATGCCGCCGGTTCACCCGGGGAACATTTTGGTGGTCCCGGCCCGGGGCGGGGTGGGAGAGCGGATGGAATACCAAGCGAACACCATCGCTGCAGACCTCGCCGAGCGACTCCGGGCGGAGTACCTCCTGTTTCATGTCCCCGACCGGCTCAGCGAAGAGGCGTATCGATCCTTGGCCGGCGAGCCTCAGATCGCAGAAAAACTGCAGCTCATTCGACAGGCGAGCATTGTCGTTCACGGGATCGGCCAGGCTATAGCCATGGCCCGGAGAAGGCGTTTGCCGCCGGAAGAAATCGCTGTGCTGGAAGAGCGGGGCGCCGTAGGGGAAGCGTTCGGATACTATTTTGACCGAGATGGGCGAATCGTGTATCAACAACATACCCTGGGCCTGGGTCTGGGGGATCTTTCCGGTATGCGGGCGGTGATTGCCGTCGCGGGCGGTCGCGGCAAGGCGGGAGCTATTGCCGCGGTGGCCAAGGCAGTAGCGCCCCACATGTTGGTGACGGACGAAGGCGCCGCCCGGGAGATCCTGGCCCGGTACAAGGGTTGGGAAGACCAGGGCGAGGGCGCCAAAACCGCCGAAATTCATGAGATTTCCTGAGCAACCGGCCGCCCGGGCGGTCCGGCGGCGAAATGGCATTGAAAAAAGTGGAGGGATCTGGGTATGAGGATGGCGATCAACGGGTTTGGGCGAATCGGGCGCAATGTTTTTCGGGCGGCGTTCCGCCGAGGAGATGTGGAAATCGCTGCGGTGAACGACCTCACCGACGCCGAAACTTTGGCGATGCTATTAAAATACGACTCGGTGCACGGGATTTTTGATGCGGAGGTCCGGGCGGAGGGGGAAGCCCTGGTGGTGAACGGCAAGCGGATAAAGGTGTGTGCCGAAGCCGATCCTTCCCGCCTGCCCTGGGGGGAGTTGGACATCGACGTGGTGGTGGAGTCCACCGGGAGGTTCCGCAGCCGGGAGCAGGCCAAGGCCCATTTGCAAGCCGGGGCGAAGAAGGTAATCATCACGGCGCCGGCCAAGGATGAGGATCTGACGGTGGTGGTGGGGGTCAATGAGGGGGCTTACGATCCCGAGCGGCATTTTATTATCTCGAATGCCTCCTGCACCACCAACTGTCTGGCGCCGTTGGCGAAAGTTCTTCACGAGCAGTTCGGGATTGAACGCGGCCTGATGACTACCGTGCATTCTTATACCAACGACCAGCGAATCTTGGATTTTCCTCATAAAGATCTGCGCCGGGCCCGGGCGGCGGGACTGTCCATTATTCCCACCACCACCGGGGCGGCCAAGGCGGTTGCCTTGGTCCTGCCGGAGTTGAAAGGAAAACTGAACGGATTTGCCATGCGGGTACCCACGCCGAACGTCTCGGTGGTGGACCTGGTGGTGGATGTGCGGCGCTCCACCACGGTGGATGAGGTGAACGCCGTTTTGCGCGAAGCGGCAGAAGGGCCGCTCAACGGCATTCTGGGCTATACCGATCAGCCCCTGGTCTCGAGAGATTTCAACGGCGACCCGCGGTCGTCGGTGGTGGACGGTCTTTCCACGATGGTGATGGAGGGCACGATGGTCAAGGCGGTGGCCTGGTATGACAACGAGTGGGGGTACTCGAACCGGGTGGTGGATTTGGCGGTGTACATGGCCCGGAAGGGATTCCCGTCCCAGGAGAAGGCGTTGGCGGCTCTCGGGGTATAAAGACATGACAGCCGGATATTGACGCTCGGCGCCCGGAGAGGGTCCCCCTGCCGCTCTGCACCTGGGATGAAAAATGACCCGATGGGATGATGTGGGTCCAGTTCCGTCCCGCTGCAAAATCTGTTAGGATTAGAATGGTTGGATGAGGAGGAGGCGGCCCTTCTCCTCTTTGCATGTGCGGGAGAGCCTGTGAACGGAGGGAGATGGGGGATGGACAAAGCAACGATTCGGGATGTGGAGGTTCAGGGAAAGCGCGTTTTTGTGCGGGTGGATTTTAACGTGCCCATCGAGGACGGCCGGGTGGTGGACGATGGCCGAATCCGCGCGGCTCTGCCCACGATTGAGTATCTCATTCGGGGCGGAGCCCGGTTGATCCTGGCGTCTCACCTGGGCCGCCCGAAAGGCCGGGTGGATGAGCGGTATCGGCTGGACCCGGTGGCCCGGCGCCTTCGGGAGCTTCTCGGCCGGCCCGTACATAAAGTGGATGCTGTGGTGGGACCAGAAGTGGAACAGGCGGTGGCGGGAATGGGTCCCGGAGATGTGCTGTTGTTGGAAAATGTTCGCTTTGAGCCCGGGGAGGAGAAAAATGATCCAGCCCTGGCCCGGGCTTGGGCGGGTTTGGCCGACCTATACGTGAACGACGCCTTCGGGGCGGCCCACCGAGCCCATGCTTCTACGGCGGGGTTGGCGCAGTTCTTGCCGGCGGTGGCCGGGCTCTTGATGGAGCGGGAGTTGACCGTGCTGGCCCGGGCCCTCAGCCACCCGGAACACCCTTTTGCGGCGGTACTCGGCGGGGCTAAGGTGAGCGACAAGATCGGTGTGGTGGCCCGTCTTCTCGAAAAAGTGGACCGGCTCCTCATCGGGGGCGGGATGGCCAACACGTTTCTCGCTGCCCGGGGCTATCGCATGGGGAGTTCCTCCGTGGAGGAAGACCGCCTGGAGACCGCCCGGGAGACCTTGCGGGCGGCGGAGGGCCGGGGGACAGCCCTTCTTTTGCCCGTGGATCTGGTGATCGCCGATCGCTTTTCCGCCGATGCCCAGCGCCGGACGGTGCGGGTGGAAGCGGGGGTGCCGGAGGGATGGATGGCCCTGGACATCGGCCCGGAGACGGTGGAGCGCTTCCGGGCGATGCTGGCGGACGCCCACACGGTGATCTGGAACGGGCCGATGGGGGTATTTGAAATGGAACCTTTTGCGGCCGGGACTTTGGCGGTGGCCCAGGCCATGGCCGGGGTGAAGGGCACCACCATCGTCGGCGGGGGAGATTCTGCCGCGGCGGTGACGAAAATGGGACTGGCGGAGCGCATGACCCACGTGTCCACCGGGGGCGGGGCGTCGCTGGAATTTCTCGAAGGGCGCGTGCTGCCCGGGGTGGCCGCTCTTCTCGACCGGGAGGCGGTGCAGAGATGAACGCGGCCCGGAAACCGCTTTTGGCGGCGAACTGGAAGATGAACAAAACGCCCGAGGAGGCCCTGGCCTTTTGGCGCGAGTTTTCGGGCCGGTTGTCGGGGGAGAGCGAGCGGGTGGAGGTGGTGATTTGTCCGCCTTACACCGCGCTGCCCGCCCTAGACGGGGCGAACCTCCGGGCTCGGGGAGTGTACTTGGGGGCCCAGAACGTCCACTGGGAGCCCCGGGGGGCGTTCACCGGCGAGGTGTCGCCCGGGATGCTCCGGGCCGTGGGGTGCTCTCATGTGATCGTGGGCCATTCTGAACGACGGGCCTATTTTGGCGAGTCGGACGAGGCGGTGCAGCGAAAGTTACAGGCGGCGCTCGACGAAGGGATGACGCCGATTCTCTGCGTCGGCGAGACGTTGGAACAGCGCACGGCGGGTCGGGCAGAAGAGGTGGTGGCCGCCCAGCTCACCGCCGCTTTAGAAGGACTTGACACCGGCCGGGCGGCCCGGGTGGTCGTGGCTTACGAGCCGGTGTGGGCGATCGGGACCGGGCGGTCCGCCGAGGCCCGGGATGCCGGGGAAATGGCGGCGGCGGTGAGGCGCAGGCTGCGGGATTTGGCGGGCCCCGCGGCGGAGGAGATCCGGATTCTGTACGGGGGCAGCGTGGCCCCGGATAATTTTGTGCAGTTTTTGGCGGAGGCCGAGGTGGACGGCGGGCTCGTGGGCACGGCGAGTTTGCGTCCAGAATCGTTTTTCGCCTTGGTGGCCGCGGCGGCAAAGGCCGCTGCTGCCCAGGCGGGGAAAGGAGAGGCACAATGAATCGTCCGCGTCCTGTGGCGCTGATTATTTTGGATGGTTTTGGGCTTCGGGAGGAGCGGGAAGGCAATGCGGTGGCCCAGGCCCGAAAGCCGAATTTTGATCGTTATTGGAAGGAATATCCACATACTCAACTTCAGGCCAGCGGGGAGGCGGTGGGGCTTCCCGCCGGGCAGATGGGCAACTCCGAGGTAGGGCATCTCAATTTGGGCGCGGGTCGGGTGGTGTACCAGGACCTGACCCGGGTGTCCAAGGCGATCCGGGAGGGGGATTTTTTCCGCAATCCGGCGCTGCTCGGGGCGATGCGGCACGTAAAGGAACGGGATAGCCGGCTTCACCTGGCGGGGCTGCTCTCCGACGGGGGGGTGCACAGCCACATCGAGCATTTGTTTGCGCTGTTGGAGATGGCCAGGCGGGAGGGCGCGGGCCGGGTGTTTGTCCACGCATTTCTGGACGGCAGGGATGTCTTGCCCGAATCGGCCCGGGTGTATGTGAGGCAATTGATGGATCGTATGCGGGAGCTCGGGGTGGGGCGAATTGCCACCTTGTCGGGGCGCTACTACGCCATGGATCGGGACCGGCGATGGGAGCGAACCGCCAAGGCCTACCGGGCGATGGTGTATGGGGAGGGGGAGACGTACACCGATCCGCTCGAAGCCCTGGAGGCGAGCTTTCGCCGGGGGGTGACGGATGAGTTTGTGGTCCCGATGGTGATGGTGGATGAAGCCGGGCGGCCGGTGGGCTCCGTGGAAGACGGTGATGCGGTGATTGTGTTTAATTTTCGTCCGGACCGCGTGGTCCAGATTTCCCGGGCCTTTACAGAGAAGGATTTTCAGGAGTTCGATCGGGGGCCGCAGCCGCCGGTGGTGGACTACGTCGGCATGACCCAGTACAGCGAGGCCATTCGCGCTGAAGTGGCTTTTGGGCCGGAGTCTTTGACGGATACTCTGGGGGAGATTCTGGAACGACATGGAATGCGCCAGTTGCGCATCGCTGAGACGGAAAAATACCGCCATGTGACCTCGTTTTTCAGCGGCGGACGGGAGGAGCCCTTCGAAGGGGAAGATCGGGTGCTGATTCCTTCCCCCAAGGTGGCGACTTATGATCAGAAGCCGGAGATGAGCGCCTATGAGGTGGCGGATGCGGCGGTGGAGCGGATTCGCACCGGGACCCTGGACGTGGTGGTGTTGAATTTTGCGAATCCGGATATGGTCGGCCACACTGGCGATCTGCAGGCGGCGATCCGGGCGGTGGAAGCGGTGGATGAATGCCTGGGCCGGGTGGTGGAGGCGGTGCTCGCCCAAGGCGGGGTGGCTCTGATTACGGCGGACCACGGAAACGCCGATGTGATGATCGACCCGGAGACGGGGGGGCCGTGCACCACCCATACCACCAATCCGGTGCCCTTCATCGTGACGAAACCGGGGGTTCACCTCCGGGAGGGCGGCGTCCTCGCCGACATTGCGCCGACGATGCTCGATTTGTTAGGATTGGAGAAGCCAAAGGACATGACGGGGCGGAGGTTGGTGCGGTGAACACGACGATTTATGAAATCACAGCCCGGGAAGTGCTGGATTCCCGGGGGAATCCGACGGTGGAAGTGGAAGTTGAGCTCGAAGGCGGGGCGACGGGGCGGGCCATTGTTCCTTCCGGAGCTTCCACCGGCGCCCACGAGGCGGTGGAGTTGCGGGACGGCGGGGAGCGCTACGGCGGCAAGGGCGTCCGGAAAGCGGTGGAGCACGTCAACGAGACCATCGGGCCGGAGTTGATCGGACAGGATGCCCTGGATCAGGTGGGGATCGACCGGCTGATGATCGACCTCGACGGAACGCCCAACAAGGGCAGGCTGGGGGCGAACGCCATCCTCGGGGTGTCCATGGCGGTGGCCCACGCCGCTTCCCAAGCCGTGGGGCTTCCCCTGTACGTGTACCTCGGGGGATTCGCGGCCCGGACTTTGCCCGTGCCGATGATGAACATCCTCAACGGGGGGAAACACGCCGACAACAATGTGGACATCCAGGAATTTATGATCCTGCCGGTGGGGGCATCGACTTTTAGGGAAGCCCTTCGGATGGGGGCCGAGGTGTTTCATGCCCTGAAAAAAGTGCTGTCGGAGAAGGGACTGGCCACGGCGGTGGGCGACGAAGGCGGGTTTGCGCCGAGTCTCGGATCGAACGAAGAGGCGCTCCAGGTCATCGTGCGGGCCGTGGAGAAGGCGGGATATCGCCCGGGCGAGGACGTGATGCTGGCCGTGGACGTGGCGTCGAGCGAGTTGTACAAAGATGGCCGGTACGTCTTTGCCGGCGAAGGGGTTACCCGAACGGCCGAGGAGATGATCGCTTTCTACGAACGATTGATCGCCAAATATCCCATTGTATCGGTGGAAGACGGGTTGGCGGAGGACGATTGGGAAGGTTGGGAGGCGCTGACCGCTCGGCTGGGAAAGAAAGTCCAGTTGGTGGGCGATGACCTTTTTGTCACCAATACGTCCCGGCTGCGAACGGGGATCGATCGGGGGGTGGCCAACTCGATCCTGGTAAAAGTCAACCAGATCGGCACTTTGACCGAGACCTTCGAGGCCATTGAAATGGCGAAACGGTCGGGCTACACGGCGGTGATCTCCCACCGGTCCGGGGAGACGGAGGATGTGACCATCGCCGACATCGCCGTGGCGGCCCAAACCGGGCAGATCAAGACCGGGGCGCCTTCCCGAACGGATCGGGTGGCCAAATATAATCAGTTGCTTCGGATTGAAGATGCGTTGACGTATACCGGGCGGTACGCCGGCCGGGACGCCTTCTATAACCTGCGTGGATAGTGGTTGTGCTCCTGGGCGCATTCATGATACGATAGACAGGGAATGATGGAGTGCCCGGGAAGTCTCGAAGGCGGGATGAAGGCCGGGGGTGACCCGGCAGGATGAAAGGCGGGGGCGTAGCCCATGTGGCTGGTGATTTTGAAGATCTTACTGGTGATTGTGAGCTTGGCCCTCATCGGGGTGGTTCTCATGCAATCCGGCCGGAGCGCTGGGTTGTCCGGAGCAATCGCCGGGGGCGCCGAGCAGCTGGTCGGGCGCAAAGCCAGGGGTATCGATGCGGTGTTGGTGAAAGCGACGACGATGTTGGGCACTGTATTTTTTATCCTGGCGCTCGTCGTTGCGTGGTTGATTGCCCGGGGATCTTGAAAGGGAAGAGTTTCATAGGGGATGGGAAGAGAGCAGCCGTCCGCTCCGCGGGCGGCTTTGTCTTCGAGAGGAGGGTCGGGGTGAAGGAAGACCAGGAATTTACGGAGGCGTCGCCCGAGCCGTTTTTCTTCCCCGGGGGTTCAGTGGGGATTCTGCTGGTGCACGGGTTTACCGGTTCGCCTTCGGAAATGAGACCGATGGGTCAGTGGTTTGCCCAGCAGGGGTATACCGTGGCGGGGCCGCTGTTGGCGGGGCACGGCACGTCTCCGTTAGATATGGAACGAACAGGCTGGAGGGATTGGGTGGCCTCCGCCCGGGATGCAGCGAAAAAGTTGCGGGAACGGAGTTCCCGGATCGTGGCGGCGGGCCTGTCTATGGGGGGTGCTTTGTCGTTGTATCTCGGGTCCGGGGTGGCGGGGGTTCCGGTGGATGCGGTGATCTCCATGTGTGCCCCTATCTATTTACAGGATCGGAGGGCGCACCTGGCCCGTTTTGTCGCGCCCATTCACCCGTTTCACCGGGACGGAAGCGCCGGGCATCCTCCGGAGATTCGACGGTATCTCGCCGGTTATGATATCACGCCCACCCGATGTGTCGGCGAACTGATGACCTTGATCCGGCGGACCAAGCGATTGTTGCCCGGGGTGCGAGTCCCCACCTTGGTGCTTCAAGCCCGGCGGGATCGAACGGTGCGCCCGAAGTCCGCCCAGTACATTTATGCCCGGGTTGGCACGTCCGACAAAGCGTTGCGTTGGTACGAGCAGTCCGGCCATATTCTGACTGTCGACCGGGACCGGGAAGCGGTGTGGCGGGATGTGCTCGATTGGCTGAGGGGACACGATTTGGCGCCACGATGACAAGGGAATGGGTTACAACTGGCGGGTAAGGGTGCATACTAGAACAACGAGTCGAGATCCGGTTGAGGCGTGGCGGGTCTGTCCCCCTCGGAGGGGGTGAGAGGGTGAATATGGAACAACAGATTTTATCGCTGATGAGAGAATTATCCTATAAGCCCATGGCGGCGGCGGAACTGCAGAGGGCTTTGCAGATAGAAGAAGGTGAACGGGAGGCGTTTCTGGCGCTTTTGCAGCGCATGGAGGAGAGCGGGCAGGTGGTCCGCACCCGAACCCATCGGTACGGCGTGCCCGAACGGATGAACCTTCTCGTCGGGCGGCTGCAGATGAAACAGCGGGGGTACGGTTTTGTGATCCCCGATCGACCGGGGATTCCGGACCTTTACGTGAGTTCCGGGGATCTCGGGGGCGCGATGCACGGCGACCGCGTGGTGGCACGAATCCACCGGCGGCACGGGGAACGGGCGGAGGGGGAGGTGATCCGGATCCTGGAGCGCGCCCTGCACACGGTGGTGGGCACGCTCCAATCAATGCGCTATTACGCCTTTGTTCGGCCGGACGATCGGCGGATCCCCGTGGATGTGTTCATCGCGCCGGACGATTTTGGCGGGGCGAATGACGGGGACAAAGTGGTGGTGGAGATCACCGTCTATCCCGAACGGACCACCAGTTGCCAAGGGCGGGTCGTAGAGGTGTTGGGGCGGCCGGGCGAACCCGGGGTGGACGTTTTGGCCGTTGTGCGCAAGTATGAACTCCCCGAGGAATTCCCCGAGGATGTGTTGGCGGAATCCGAACGGGTGCCCGAAACGGTTCAGAGCGAGGATCTTGTGGGGCGGCGGGATCTCCGGGATCGCGCCATGGTGACCATCGACGGGGAGGACGCGAAGGATCTGGATGATGCTGTCTCTCTCGAACGGCTTCCGAACGGCAATTGGCTGCTCGGGGTGCATATCGCCGATGTCAGTTACTACGTCAGGGAAGGGTCGGCGTTGGATGAGGAGGCCTTCCGCCGGGGTTGCAGCGTGTACCTGGTGGACCGGGTGATCCCCATGCTGCCGCCTCGGTTGTCAAACGGGATTTGCTCCTTGAATCCTCAGGTGGACCGGTTGGCCATGACCTGCGACATGGAGTGGACCCCGGACCTGCGGCGGGTGCGCCACGAGATCTACCCTAGCGTCATCCGGACCCGGGAGCGGATGACGTATACGGCGGTGCGCCGCATCCTCGAGGAGGACCCGGAGCTGGCGGCGAGATATGAGCCGCTGATTCCGATGTTCCGGCACATGCGGGATCTGGCGATGGCGCTGAGAAAGCGGCGTTTGTCCCGGGGGGCTGTGGATTTTCATTTTGACGAGACGAAGGTGATTCTGGACGACTCCGGGAAGCCCGTGGATATCGTTCGGAAGCCCCAGACTGTCGCCGAGCAGATCATTGAAGAATTTATGCTGGCGGCGAACGAAACGGTGGCCGAACATTTTCAGCGGCTGGAGGTTCCCTTTTTGTACCGGGTGCACGAAGATCCGGACCCGGAGAAAATCGAGGGTTTTAAAGAGTTTATTTGGAACCTGGGGTATGTCCTGCGGACGAAGGGGGGGCGGGCGGAACCCCGGGCTCTGCAGGAGATCCTGGAGCAGGTGCGGGGTGAGCCCGAGGAGCGGGTGGTGAACACGATTCTGCTGCGCTCCATGCGCCAAGCCCGCTATTCCCACGAGGGCCTGGGCCACTTTGGACTGGCGGCAGAGTTTTACACGCATTTTACCTCGCCGATCCGCCGCTATCCGGATCTGATGATCCATCGGGTCATCCGGGAGTGGCTGCGGGAGGGTGTCCTGCCCCCGGCGAAGGAGGCCCACTGGCGGGCGGAGATGCCGCGGATCGCCGACCAGTCATCCGAACGCGAGCGGGTGGCAATCGACGCGGAGCGGGAGAGCCAGGATCTGAAAAAAGTGGAGTTCATGCTCGATAAGGTCGGCGAGACGTTTGAAGGGATCGTCAGCGGGGTCACCTCCTTCGGGCTGTTCGTGGAACTCGAAAACTCGGTGGAGGGGCTGATCCACATCAGCTATTTGACCGATGATTATTATCGCTTCGATGACCGGCAGTTCGCCCTGATCGGAGAGCGGACCGGGCGAACCTTTCGGATCGGGGATCGGGTCAAGGTTCTGGTGGCCGGGGCGGACAAAGAGGAGCGCACCATCGATTTCCGGTTGGTGGAAGAAGTGGGAGAAGGGCGCACCGAGGAGACGGGGGACGGGGCTGCGGTGTTCCGGCCGGCGGCGGGCAGCGGCGGACGCGGCCGCCGGAAGAAGAAAGTGGCGGGGGCGGCTTCCGCAGCGGTCAGTAGAGTAGGGGAACGAAAATCGGCAGGCTCCGGTCGGAGCCGAGCCCGGGATCTGGTTCTTGTCGGCGAGGCGGTCACCCCGGGCAAAAAGAAGAAGAAAAATGGCGGGGCAAAAAAGGCGAAGGCGAAGGGAAAAAAGGGGCGGCGTCGCGGCTGAGGCGGGACCGAGCCCGGGACTGGGCCGGGGCGTAACGGCGGGGTTGCCCCGGGCGGATGCGGCGCCGGGCGGTTCCGGTCCCGGTAGTGCCATATCGGCCGGTCCCCCTTGGCAGGGCCCTTGGATGCGGTTATCATAATGGCGATACCCGGACGGGATGAGGTGGGGAAAATGGCCGGGGAAAAAGTGGTGGCACAGAACCGCAAAGCGTACCATGATTTTTTTATAGAAGACACCTTCGAGGCCGGGATTGTGCTCACCGGCACGGAGATCAAGGCGATTCGCCAGGGCCGGGCCAACCTGAAGGACAGCTACGCCCGGGTGGAGAACGGGGAAATATTTTTGCACAACATGCACATCAGTCCGTATGAGCAGGGGAACCGGTTTAACCACGACCCCCGGCGAACCCGGAAACTGCTTCTCCACAAAAGCGAGATTTTGCGGCTCCACGGCCAGAGCCGGGAACGGGGTTATGCGCTTATCCCGCTCCGGCTGTACCTGAGACACGGCCTGTGCAAAGTGGAGATCGGCCTGGCCAAGGGGAAAAAGTTGTACGACAAGCGTCAGGACATGGCCAAACGGGACGCGGCCCGGGAGATCGAGCGGGCCTTTCGGGAACGGCAGAAGTGAAGGGGATTGGAAAATGTTTGATGCCCAAACCCCTTTTCTTTATACTCCAGCCGTGATAAAATAAAATACTGCACCGGCCTTGTGCCGCCCTGTGGTTGGCCTTTGACGGGCCGGTGGCATCGGGCAAACCGCGAATCTCAAGGACCTCGGGCACACCGCCTGTCGGGGGAAGGGCTCGGGGGCAGGGGGAGCGGTCCGCCCACCACGACATGGGGGCGTATTGGTTTCGACGGGGACTGTTCGAGCATCGGCGGCGGGTCGTGGGGCTGCGGCCACGTACCAACGCGGGCGTAAAAGAAACGCGAATAAACAAGAACTCGCTCTGGCTGCTTAATGCCGGACGTTCACCGAGCGGTCGCCCGCACCGCTTGGATGGGCGCCAACTTCGCGGGCTGGTCGAAGCGCCTTTGCCTGTGGGCCTTTGACGAGATAACAGCAGGCTAGCCCGAAAGAGAGCGTGTCGTTTCGCGCTCTGACGGCGAACCTCAGTAAAACGACTACACCCGTAGAAGCCGGTGTCGCGAGGTTCTCGGACAGGGGTTCGACTCCCCTCGCCTCCAAGAAAGTGCGAAGTTGTTCGCGCTTTGTTGGAGACGTGGGGAGTTTTGTTTGCAGTTCCTCCTGATTTTCCGCGACTCGGCTTAAATGCGCCGCGGCCGTCCCGCCCAGTAGGGTTCCCGCAACAGGCGGCGCACCACTTTGCCGACCGCGCTCTTGGGGAGATGGTCGACAAACTCGATCGAATGGGGGCGTTTATACCCGGCCAAATATTTTCGGCAATGCTCGATCAGCGCCTCTTCGGTTGCGCTTTGCCCTTCTTTCAGCACCACAAATGCCTTTCCCACTTCGCCCCATTGATCGTGGGGAATGCCCACCACTGCGGCCTCCAACACTGCGGGATGCTTGTACAAAACTTCCTCGACTTCCCGGGGATAGATATTGAACCCGCCGCTGATAATCATGTCGGACTTTCGATCGACCAGATAGACATATCCCTCGGTATCGACGTACCCCATATCGCGGGTATGAACCCATCCGTCTTTGATCGTATCCGCGGTCAGTTCCGGTGCCTGGAAATAGCCGATCATTTGCTGGGTCGAGCGGACCGCGATCTCGCCGATTTCGCCCGGGGGTACCGGTTTTCCCTGTTCATCAAGAATTTGAAGCTCGGTAACGGCGGTCGGCCTTCCGCAAGAGAGGAGGATGTGTTCGGCTTGCGGGTCGGACAACGCGCGCTTGTGATCGTCGATGTCCAAGACCGTTAAAATCAGCGGACATTCAGTTTGTCCATAATATTGAATAAATATATGCCCCCATAAGCTGATCGCCCTTTTCAGGGTCTCGGACGGCATCGGCGAGGCACCGTAAATGATTTGACGAACCGAAGCAAAAGATACATCGGCCACGTCAGGGTGTGCCAAGAGCATGGTGATCATTGTCGGGACGAGGTTGAGGGTTGTCGGCCGAATACGTTTGACCGCTTCAAGGAACTCCGCCGGCTTAAATCCGGGCAAAATCGCGTTGGTCGCACCGCGAATCCAGTGCGGCAGGACGAGGGTGCCGGATGCGTGGGTGAGTGGTGCGGCGTGCAGCATGATATCGCCGCGATCGATTCGGATAGCCGTTAAAATATTGGTGGTGATTGCGCTCCAAGTGCCTTGGGTGTGCACAGCCGCCTTCAACTGTCCTGTGGTGCCCGACGTGTACTGAATCGTTACCGGGTCGGTTTCGGACAGTTTCACGCTCGGTTCATCATCGGTATAACGCACCATTTCTGCTTGCGCGGCCAGCATCCAGTCCGCATTCGCCATACCCTCGATGAGGATCGGCCACCGGAGCGTCGGAACATGTTGCCGCAAGTGATCCGCCTGTTGAGTAAAATTTTCGGAAAAGATCAGTGCTTTTGCTTCGGTTTCCCGTACCATGTGTTCCAGCTCGCGGAGCGACAGCCGGGTATTGAGCGGAACCCGTACCAACCCGGATAGAATCATCGCGAAATCAATCGCCACGCTGTGCGCCGAGTTGGCCAACAAGAATGCCACGCGATCGCCTTTTTGAAGTCCCAGATGAAGCAAGAAATTTGCCAACCGGTTGGCGTAGCCGTACACTTCCGAAAATGTTAGTGACGTATCGCCGAACCTGACGGCATGTTCATTGGCAAAATAGACGGCTCCCCTGCGGATCAATTCGCTCGCGATCATCATTCCCTCGATCCCTCTCTCCATCGCGTTTTCCGATTCAACGTTTTGACGGTGAACTTTGCCGGTTACCAAGGTCGACACGGGCGTTCAGGTCCTGCGGGAATCCTTCCGCTTGCGCTGCCGAAATCGGTCGAGTCCTTCTCGCGTTTCCTCGCTGCGGACGTGCGGCATGCCGAGTTGGGTTTCGATGCGCAGACTTTCCTCAAGGGACAAACCCCAGCCTCGCAGTGCCGCCTGCTTGTCTGTCCGGAGCGAACCTTGCGGATAGGCGGCAATCTGTTCGGCCAGAGCAATCGCCCGGTCCTGCAGTTGATCCGGTTCGGTGATTTCGGTGACAAAACCCCAATCATATGCGGTCCGGGCGTCGATTCTTCGCCCGGTCAGCATGAGGTCCATCGCACGCCCCCAGCCCAGGATGCGCGGCAATCGCTGCGTTCCCCCGTCGACCAGCGGCACATTCCATCGGCGTTCGAGTAACCCAAACTCGGCGTTGGACGATGCGATGCGGATGTCACACCAGGCCGCCATCTCCATACCGCCCGCAAAGCAGTAGCCGTTGATCGCGGCGATGGTCGGTTTGAACACGTCGGTGAGTCGGGTAAAGCCGAGATATCCTCGACCGCTGTACACGAAGTCGGGGTCATATTGATCTTCGGGTCCGAGCGTGTCCACCGCGGCCAAATCCGCGCCCGTGCTGAAAGCGGTGCCCGCCCCGGTGAGAATCGCCACCAACGCTGCCGGATCATCGCGGAACCGCGTCCAGGCCGCATAAAGTCCCTCCGCCGTTTCGCCGTCGATACAATTCAACTTTTCCGGGCGATTGATGGTGATGACCGCCACGGACCCCCGGTGTTCATACGTCACTTTATCCGTCATGGGTCGGCTCCACTCCTTTGATGTTTTCGCTTCGGGTCGTTTCTTCCCGGTTCGTTTCGGCCGACAACTCCCCGTATTTTGTTTCAGCGGCATGAATGGCTTCGACCAGATCGGCCTCCAACAATTTTAGCTCGGCGATGCGATGGCGCACCTCTTCCAGATGTTTGTAGGCATAACGCAACCCTTCTTCGTACTGGCGCTTTTCCGTCGGATCAATGTCGTAGAGTTGGATCAAAACGGCGATTTCCCGCAAGGAAAAGCCGAGCATCTTCCCGCGAAGGATCATTTTAAGCCTGGCCCGGTCGCGACGAGAATAGATGCGGTGGTTGCCGGCGGTGCGGCGGGGCTGAACAAGTCCGAGTTCCTCATAATACCGAATCGTTCTCGGACTGATCTGAAACTCCTGAACGAGGTCGGAAATTTGGTATTCTCGTGGTTCCGACGGCACGCGTGTCCCTCCCCCCTTGCTTTTTGATCGTTTGCCGATTATAGCGCAAATTAACGTTTCCATAAAGTATATAACGTCAAGATAATGAATAGTGAAATATGCGAAGTCGGTGTAAAAAGTGGCGCTCGTCTGTAGACTGAGCGCCGACTTCGCATATTTTGCTTGGACTGAACCGCGGTCGTTAGCTGCTATGGGGAATCAATCTTCGCCATTCCTCGCGAAAGTATGTCCTGCAAGTGGTTTCATGGCAAAACCCTGGAATTGCATGGGCGCAGATACCGTTGTTGTTCCGTCTGTGCGCATACTTTCCCCCTCCCCATTCCACGGGCTGATCATCCACCGCTATGCAGTTTTGAGGATGGGAGCCGCCCGCGTCAGATGACCCACCCCGCAACGGGGACACACTGTGAAATCCTTGCCCGTCAACTGGATAAACAGTTCAACCGCAGACAGTTTGGGAACCGGCATGCAGTTGCTCTTCGTTAACCTGCGGCAAAGGCTCAGCTTCGTCTTTCGGTTTCTGGGACTGAGCAATCCGTAGTGCCGAATTCTCGTAAACCCCTTGGGTAAGACATGCATCAAGAACCTGCGGATGAACTCTTCAGCCGTCAATGTCATCTCTTTTTGCCGATTTCCATCCCGGTAGTCCCGCCACCGGAAGGTGACTTTCCCGTCTTCCGCGCGAAGAATCCGCTGATTGGAAATCGCCACCCGATGCGTGTAGCGTCCGAGATACTCCACCACATGAGCCGGCGTCTTAAACGGCGGCTTGCAATAGACCACCCATTCCTTCTGGTAGAGGGAGGACATCCATTCCCGAAAGCGGTCCCCGTCCCGCAGGGGCTCCAAGGAACCATGGAGTGCAAGCGTTGCACGCTTGAGATGGAACAGAAACTTGCCCCGAAATTTACGCGAGAGCACCTTGATGGGGAGGAAGAACTTCTTGCGGGAGTTCACCCAGCGTCCGTCTGTCGTCAGCCCGCCTCCCGGAACAATACAGTGCAGGTGCGGGTGGAGCATGAGGTTCTGCCCCCAGGTATGCAGGACGGCCGTAAAACCGATCTGCGCCCCTAAATAGGTGCGGTCCGCCGCTAACTCCGTTAGGGTTTCCGAAGCGGCCTTGAACAAGAGGTTGTACACCACCTCGGGGTTCTGGTAGGCAACGGGATTCAGCTCCTCCGGAAGGGTGAACACAACATGAAAGTACCCGACCTGCAGCAAGTTCGCCTTCTGGGCTTGGATCCAGCGTTCCTTGGTCAGGGTTTGACATTTGGGACAGTGACGGTTGCGGCAGGAATTGTAGGAGATATGCGTGTATCCGCAATGGTCACACTCATCCACATGTCCTCCCAAGGCGGCGGTGCGGCAGTTCTGGATGGCCCGGACCACTTTCCCCTGTTCGAGGGAGAGCGGGTGCCTCTTTGCGTAGGAGTCAGCATACTGGGCGAAGATGTCTTGGAGTTCAGGCATGGGCACTGATGTTCCCTTTATCCGTGGATGGCGGGCGATCAAGTGGACTAAGCATCCCAGAGGTGACATTTGCCAAGTGCAAATACACCGTCGTGGAACGGATGCTGGCATGTCCCAGCAATTCTTTGATTTGCAGCAGGGAAACTCCATCCTCCAACAAATGGGTCGCAAACGAATGGCGCAAGGAGTGGATCGAGACCTCTTTGGAGATTTGCGCTCGCTTCAGCGCATCGCCAAAGGCACGGGATATGGCCGCTGAGGTGATGTGAGCCAGCGAATACGTGCCCAGGAACAGCCAGCCTTCCGGATGGGTCGGACGATACGCTTTCCAGTACTCCCGCAACAGTTGCAGAGCGGTGTGGGAAAGCACGGTGTACCGGTCCTTGGCTCCCTTGCCTCCTTGGACAAACACCCGCATGGTGCGGGAATCGATGTGTTGGGTTTTGATGGCGGCCGCTTCGCTCACGCGCAATCCAGAACCGTAGATCAAAGCAAACAGCGCCTTGTGCTTTAGGTTGTGGCAATGCTCCAGAATGGATGCGATCTCTGGGCGGCTCAACACCTGCGGGAGGGTTTTCGGCATTTTCTGGCGTGGAATTTGCAAAGGATTAAAGGTACGATTCAAAGTGACTGCAAAAAGAAACCGCACCGCCGCGTTGTAGACGTTGACCGTCGCCGCAGAGCGCTTTTTCTCGCAGATGAGGAACAACAGAAACCGACGGGCATCTTGGACATCCAGTTGATCCACCGGACGTTTGCAAAACTCGAGAAAGATCCGGGCGGCACGGGTATAGACGTCGACGGTGTTCGGTGACAATCCTCGCAGTCGAAGGTCCTCCGTCATCTGCTGAAGCACGTGCTGATGGGCTCCCATAGGGCACTCTCCTCCTATTGTTGCATGGGGATGCATGAATAGGATAGCGAGAGTTACGTAAAGAGTCCAAACAAACTTGTATCAGACAGGGTGACGGAGGGAGGGGTCTTTTCCACCGCGCTAGCGGTTTAGTCCAATATTCAATACTCGTCTGCTTCGTATAATCATTCCGATTATCAGGCCGGTGAATGCGCGATTATGATAAAATAAACGCATAAAATACTTTTGATCGGTCAAGTTAAAAAGATGTTGGGTGCATCGGTCGACCGGGTTCGCACACGGGATTGCGAAGATGTGCGGAGCGCAAATCGAAGTCATCGCCGAGAAAGAACCGGGAGGCGCCCACAGCGATCTGGTCCCGGATCTTTTTCCATAGTGAAATCGTTTTCCGCGCGGTTACATGGAGCAGGAGGCGGCCGAACGGTTCCCAATCGGTTTCGGGAGTGGATGAAAGGTGCCGAAGACGCGGGGAAAGGCGAGCAGTTTCACGGTTTGTGGGGAAATGACTCGCGCGATCCCGGCGGATGCAAGCGGCCGACTGGACGAAGGGAGCGCATGTGGTGATGAATAATCTGTATGACTACGCCCATGGTCTGGCGAGAGCACTTCGGGAAAGCGAGTGGCATCGGAAACTGGAAGAAGCGCGGGATCGACTGCAGGCCGATCCCGAAGCCCGGCGGGATCGAGGTTTGCCGTCATCATGGATGATATTCAGCGGATTCTTGCAGAGGCCGTGAAGCCGGTGTTTGACTTGCCGAGCCCGGAGAATGACGGCGGACGATGATGAACTCGGATGAAGATGGAGTCATCGGCGGCGTCCCCTTTGATAAACCATGTTCCCGATCCCATAAAGGACAAGTGCAGCGGCAACGGCCGGCGGAAGATCCTGTTGCCCTCCCGGCACAGGAAGGCCGGCTTGGAGCCGCGTGTCGACCAATGGGTCCTGCAACATCGCACGCACTCCCAGCAGCGCAACAAAACCGGCCGCAACGATTTGCAACAGGGGTATCTGTTGCATGGTTCTGGTGATGATGGGTAGAAACGACAGGAGCAGCAATAAACTTAAACCCGTTCCAATCGCGATGGTCGCTAAGTCTTTGGATATGAGTGCCAATACCATCATGTTGTCGACGCTCAGGGCCAGGTCTGCCAGAACGACGGAAGAAAGAAGTTGCCACAAGGGCGGACCGCTTCCTCCCCGGGTGCCGGGGATATGGGTCATTTTGCACGCGATGCCGAGAACCATGCCGCCCAACGCCAGTTGCAAGCCCGGAACTTGGGGTAACCGGTGCAGTCCGGCGATCAGCCCGGTCCGGACGGCCGTCAGTGTGAACGTCGATATGACGGCAATGGCGACGAGGTGCGAGGAGCGCCGGACAATCCCGGCGACGACGATGATGTTGTCCACGCTCATGACAAGATTGACCATAAACACCTGCACAATGGTACGCATACCGGCCCACCCACGTCTAGTCGAGATTTTTCTGCACGCGGAACGGAATCAATCGTCGGGCTCCCGTTCCCACATGAACTTCGATAAAGGGTATGCGTATGTCAGTCCGATGAAGACCTTTCGTTCCGTGGGTCGTGATAAGATGGCGGTTAGTTCTTAAACGTGGGCGGTGTCGGCGGGGCCGAACCGATGAGCCGGGCAGACAAGCGGGGATGTCGCCTTAGTCGGGTTTCCCGGGAACATGAAAGCGGTTCAAAAAATGGAAAGCCGGTTCAGCAGGTCCCGCAAAGGGTCGATGATGGGTTGCGCCGGCACTTGCTCACTTTCTGACACGGTCTCGGCCGCCACCGTTAAAACGGAACGATTGGTGTCGGAAGACTTCGGGTTTTCCGCAGGGACCGACACAAACAAGGAGAGGTGGCGGTGGAACTGAGCGCTGTTTCCAGTCTGACAATTTTCAACCGTGACGGAAAGTTTGTCGCCGACAGCCGGGAGATCGCAGACATGATCGGAAAGCGGCACAATAATTCTTTTGCGAGATATTGAGGGGAACGGCTACCGAGTCAACGATTTTCAACGGCAGCAACCGGAAATCGACATGATTGCAGCCTTGAAGGCGAAGTTTCTGAATTCCGCCACGAACCCAGCTCAGTTACATCTGTCTTGGGGATGGGCGGTGGCTCGGGCCCTGGGAACTTCCAACGCGTGGGTGGCTTCTTCTTCGGTAAGAGGCGTCGTTGTCTACACTCCTTAACTTCCTTCCATCTTCGCGGAAACGTGGAGTAATTGAGGGATCGTTACGAACGAATATCCTTGGTTCCGCAAGTTGGAGATGATCCGGGGTAACGCTTCCACCGTGTTATCCAAGCGTTCTCCGCGGCCACCGGCGCAGTGTTCCAGAATGATACCGCCAGGGGTGATTTCCTTTCGGACATAGTTCATGATCGTGGGGACCGGGGTGCCCGCCCAGTCGCGTGTGTCCACGCTCCAGTCGATGATTTTAAAGCCCATGCCGCCGATCGTCTGGACCAGAGCTGGCGTCAGTTCTCCATAGGGTGGGCGGAAGAGGTCCGGAGTATAGCCAACCAGCGAACGGAGCAAATCGTTCGTACGTATCAGTTCTGACCGAATCTCAGCGATCGACAGTTTTGTAAAGTTGGGATGGTCCCAAGAGTGGTTGCCCACCGCATGCCCCTCGGCGATAATTCGCCGAACCATCTCTGGATGGGCTTGGGCCCGCTGGCCAACGATAAAGAAGGTGGCGTGAATCCCTTCCCGCCGCAAGATGTCCAGGATGCGGGTGGTATAGGTAACGTCAGGACCGTCGTCGAAGGTCAAAGCGGCTTGTTTTACATTCCTCGGACCGCGATAAAAGACGATTTGCGGAAATTGGTCAGCCACTCGATGGCGGAGTTCCGGGGTGTCGATGCGGCCGGTTTTTTCCCACCCCCCTTGTAGATCGTGCGTGGTGGTCCGAACAGCGTGAGGGGCAGCGGCCCGGGGCGGGTTGGACGGCACTTGCGCTTGTGGTTGCGCGGGTAACGGTTGCGGGGGTGAAGACTCCCGAGGTGCCGGCCAACATCCGGTCACAAGCAGCGACAAAGATAAGGTTGCAGCGGCGCGCCACATGACCATTTCAAGAAACCCCTCCCGCGAGCAATTTTGTACGTTGTTAAGTTTTCCGCTCCCGGTGACGGATATGTGAGGCGGTCAGAATAGAGGTTCCCCGGTCGGGGACTCAAGTCGAGTCAGGCCCGTCTGAATTTCACATGTTTGAACCCGTAGGTGTCAAAGTCGGCTGATCATAGTGACGCAGCACATTCAATAGGCCTTGAGCGCTGAGGGCCGTGGTTCCGGCGTTGATACGGTAAAGGAGGGTGCGATCGGGTGGGTTGATCCCCGGTTTGACGGTAAAAAAGAGTCGAATTCCCAAGGATCGTGCTACATTGAGCACAGTGTCATTGTAAGCCCCATATGGGAATGCCAAAGCTTTGGGATGCGGACCGAGTTCGCGTTCGAGGCGTTCCTCAGCCAGGGCAAGGTCACTGCGGATACGCGCTTCATACTCTTGTTGAGTCTCTTTCCTACCCTTTCCTGGTAAAAAAATTGCATTGGCGGCAGCCGGCTTTTGGTGTCCTGTTGCATCGACCACCGCTAAATAATGAAGATTGTACGTATGATTGCAAAAGGTCATTCCGTCGTGCTGCATCTTCCTCATCTCCAACCAAGTAAGGTGGGGGATGGCCTTGCGGTTCAGGTTTGGAGCATCGGTATCTTGTACAATAATGAAATTTGTAGCTGGATAGTGGTGAGCTCGTAAGATCGGATAAGCGTATTTGTAAAAGCTTTCATAGCCATCGTCGAAAGTGATGACCACGGCATTATCTGGAACCGGAGCGCCACTATCGGCAAAGGCGAGAAGCTTGTTCAGTCCGATGATGTGATAACCTGCCTGCTGAAGCGCGTTCATCTGGGCGGCGAAGCGCTCCGGGGAAATGGTGAATGCACCCTCATGCGGGTCGATGTGATGATACATGAGCACCAGGACGCGGTTGCGATAATGGTATCGGGACTTGCCGAGATAGTCAGACCGACGTATTGGTTCGTTGTCGGTGCTTGCCGCCGACAACGAAGGCGTGGTAGGGGTGATCAACACGTGATGCGGCTCACTCTGATGGAGAAATATAACGCCTACTAGCACGATTAAGGCGAGAAAAACGGCGAACACGAGCCCTGCGACACCATATGGGAGTATATGTTTGTTCATGTCAATTCTCACGCCTCTCAAATCGGGAATAAGGTTTTGATTTGTTTTCCCCGAATGTTGTTCCAACTCCATAATTCTATCTTTTATGCGTCTACCATACCACGAATCATCGCGGGAAAGAAATCATGAGGCCAAGCTGGATGCTGTAAAAAAAGCGTTCACCGACGGCGGCGAACCGGTTGTACGGGGACTACGTCAATTGGTTGAGGGCATCCAGGTGGCGGAGGGGATTCCGCCGGAGGTGCGGAAATGGAGCTGTCCGCAGTGTGGGACGCGCCATCTCAGGGACGAGAACGCAGCCCTGAACGGGTTGGCGCAAGTGCTTGAAAAGCTAGAGGTGCCCTGCTCGGGCCGTTTGGGAAGGCGGCATAATCAACGGCGATCAAACGGGGCAACCTGATCACACCGGCTTTTTTCGCAGCGTGCGGGCCGTGACAGGGTATACCGAGGCCGCCCATGGCTTCTCTTCCACCCCATTCATGTTCGATTCCATTTCCTTGACTGTTTATCACTCTATACTGTAAAATGCATTATAGAAATCGATACAGGAGGGATCGGAATGGACAATGTCTCTCGGGCTAAAACCGAGTTGATTCAAGCGTCTCGGGCGTTGCGAGATGCCGGCTTGATGTTTCGCGGGTATCATGCCAACTTGTCGGCGCGGATCTCTGAAGATGCGATGATCTTGACAAAGGGCGGCAATGTTGACCATCTCGACGAGGACAGTTTTGCAGTGGTTCGCATCGACGGTACTGTCCTTGAGGGAGAAGTTGCTCCAGCCCAAGCGGAGATTATCCACATGCATGCCGCGGTCTATCGCGAGCGTGCTTCGGTCGGCAGCGTCATCCATACCCATGCGCCTCACGCCACAGTCTTTGCCGTCGCCCATCAACCGATTCCGATTGTTTACGAACCTTTGGTCCGCTTCGGAGTGACCGAAACCATTCCGGTCCTACCATGGGCGCCGCGGGGGTCGGACGCTTCGGTAAACGGCATTATCGACATTGTGAAGGGACACCCGGGTGTATCGGCGGTGCTCTTAGCGAATCACGGCGTGCTCGTGTTTTCGCGTAGCCCTGTTGAAGCGGTTCAATTGTTGGCCACTCTCGATGAGGCAGCCGAATTGATTTTGAACGCGCGGTTGATCGGCGGAGAAAAGCACCTGCCCAATGAGGCCTTTGGACAAATTGAACAGCGGATGCGAGAATTCGCTGGTGCCGAGAAGTAACCACTTTTTCCCGGTGATGCCGCCGCTCATGGCGGCTTTTTTTTCAATATCTCCACAACCAAAGCCGATCGGGTCGGGGCTTGGCCTGTGGGAATGGGGATGACATGTTAGATGGAGTTCAATTCGAAACAGAACCGCCATTTGCCCGCTTTTTTGCTTTTATTTTTGTTGGATGGAGAAGTGCACGGCGGGGCGCTGTGGAACCGCATCAGGACAATGCTACCCGAAGAGTGGAACATCGACAGTGGTGCCGTATACAGGGTCTTGAGAGACCTTGAACAGCGTGGCTCGGTGCAATCGACGTGGAGTATGGATGAATCGGGCCCTCCCAAGCGCGTCTACTGTATCACCGATGCAGGGAAACAAGAATTGATGTGGTGGCGCAAGGACATCCAGTTGCGTAAGCAAAACTTGGAGTCCTTTTTGCAAATGATTGATAAGCACATCCGAGCGGGCGCGTTAAAACTGGAAGGAGACGGAAATGGAGAGTAACGGTATGCCAAGGGCATCGCTCGAAAAAGCCGGACAGTCACACGAACCGGCAGCACATCGATGGTTGGTGTTTATCAGTGTCGTGATCGGTACGTTCATGGTCAATGTGGACAGCAGTATTGTTAACGTGGCGGTGCCGGTGTTACAGCGGGATTTTCATGTTGGGCCAGGGGCCTTACAGTGGGTCATTTCCGGGTATCTGCTCGTGGTCACCGCCATGTTGCCAATGATTGGCGGAATGTCTGATCGGACCGATCGACGAACATGTTATATTGCCGGGGTGACCGTTTTCAGCTTAGGATCCGCTTTGTGTGCATGGTCGACCGATGTGGACCAACTGATCGTTTTTCGCCTTGTTCAGGCGCTGGGTGGCGCGGCCATTATGGGCAACGTTATGTCGATCATTTCATACACATTTCCGGCCGGTCAACGCGGGAGACCTCTTGGCTTGGTCAACAGTGTTGTGGCTGCAGGGACCATCGTCGGTCCTGCGCTGGGAGGTGCCTTGACGGCGGCCGTTGGCTGGAAATCCATTTTCTGGGTGAACATTCCGCTCGGCATGATTTCTATCGTGATGAGCCTCGCATTCTTGAGGCGCATGTCCACGAATCGTTCCATGGCGCGATTTGACTGGATGGGCTCGTTGTGGTTCTTTGTTGCCATGGCGGGAACGCTTCTTTTTTTGTCGAATGGGAACAGTTGGGGATGGATGAGCGGCAGGAGCATCATGGCGGGTGGTCTAAGCATCGGAGCATGGCTTCTGTTCATGATGCGCGAATCGCGTATTCGCGAACCTCTTATCGACCTGCGGCTGTTCCGTTCCGCCCGGTTTGCCATTGGGAACGTCGCAGGTTATCTTTCGTATGTCATCATGATGTTCCCCACGTTCATTCTGCCGTTGTTCCTTCACCAGGTGATGCACGAGCCGATAGCGCATGTCGGATTGCTCATGACGTCCCAAGCTGTTGCGATGATCCTGATTTCCCCGGTGGCGGGTTGGTTGACAGACAAATATGGCCCGAAATGGCCGACGACGGTCGGCATGGCAATCGTGACCGCGGCTTTGCTGTGGATGGCGGGGTTCGGAAGCGGCACTTCGAAGCCGGCCGTCGTCGCGGCACAGGCCCTGTTTGGCCTGGGGATGGGCTTGTTTACCGCCCCGAACAACGTGTCGATTCTGGAGAGTGTGCCGGTGGCGCAAACCGGGCTCATCGGGAGTCTGCTGGCCACCATACGAAACTTTGGACGGGTGTCCGGTGTGGCGCTTGCCGTCGTGTTGCTTGAGACGGCGATCGGAACATCCTCTCATTACAGTGAATCGGCGCTCGTTATCGGTTCGAGGATCGCGTTCGGGAGTGCCGCGATCCTTGGTGCCGTGGCCACGTTGCTCATTTCGACGCGCATGGCGGCATCGTCGAAAACGACAGTCATCTGATAAATCTGCTCGGGAAGCGTCGACCCGGAAAGGCTCGACAGGGAGCCGACTCATTCATGGGCCAAAGTGGGGGGAGGTTCCGGGTCCTGACGAGGCTGATCCTTGGAGCTGTACGGACGGGCCGTTTCGGCCGTGGCTGGGAGAAAAACCGCAATGACCAAGGCATACAGGAGGGAACCAAAAGGATGCGGATCACGGAAGGCAATCTCTTTTCCGCCATGCGGCTGGTGCTTCCCGAACACCGGGACATGGCGGAACGGATGGAGCGGGAGGCGAACCGACGCCGGGAGCCGGAGTTGACGGAAGACCAGTTAGCGGAATTGCGGTATGTGCTGGCCGAAGCGGTGGAAACCGGGAGCCGGGTGCGGATCATGCTGTTTGGACCGGATGAGGATGAGGTATGGGAAGGGGTTCTGGTGCTTCGAAACGGCAGGGTGTATCTGGATGATCACTCCGGGAAGAAGGCCGGGTGGTGGGTTCCGAAAGGGCGGAAATGAAAAGTTGATCTTGATCGCATTCTCAAGACCTCTTTTTGCTATTGCGTAATCTTGAAACGTTTGGTATGAAAAGTAGGTGATTGATTTTCGCTGTATGTTAGTGGGAGAGCCACCATCGTAAGGGTGTGACATCTGCGCATGCAAATTGGGGAGCGTTTTCTGAAACGCGGTCTATTGACAAAGGATCAGTTGGACAGAGTTTTAGAGGCGCAGCAGCAGACAGGCGGGAGAACGGGATGGCTTGCGCTGAGCTTGGGGTACATAACCTCGCGGGAATTGTTGCAAATCCTGGCGGAGCATTATCACCTTCCATTTTTGGAAAACGCGAGTGAGCATGCGAATTTGGTTGACATTTCCTTAATTGAAAGAGTTTCCTATCAGGAAGTGCTCCGTTATCAAACACTGCCGGTTCGGCGGGTTGAAGATCAGCTTGAAGTGTGGACCATCTATCCGGGGTCGGAGTCGGCCTTAACCTGGATCAAAGACACATACCAGACAGAACAGATCTCGGTGCGGGTGATTGGCGAACGCGATTTCTTCGAACTTGTCAGGCGTTTTTGGAAGGTTGACTTGGTCAAGTGGGCTGCGGACGGCCTGTTCTATCGGTCGCCGGAGGAATCCGCCCGGGAAAGGCTCGGTCGGTCACAACGGATTGTCATGAGTATTGCTCTTGTGGTTTTTATCGTGGTGGCATGGCTTTTTCCGACAAAGGTTCTTTTGGGCTCTTTTCTTATCCTGCAAGGAATCTACCTGCTTCAGTGGGTGTTCAAGGTCTGGCTGACTTTGGGACACAAGGACGTTGTCCTTGATCTAGAACCCATCTCCCGACTGCCAAGATCCGAGTGGCCCGTGTACAGCATCTTGGTGCCCTTGTATCGAGAACCGGAACATGTCTTGAGACAATCGATTGAAGCGATCAAAAACCTGGACTATCCGCCGAACCGCCTTGATGTCCTGTTGCTTGTGGAAGAGGACGATCGACAGACGATTGAATATCTGAAACAATGTCGGCCGCCAGGGCATTTTCGGTTTGTGTACATTCCGCCGCTGGGGCCCCGGACCAAACCGAAAGCATGCAACTACGGCCTTATGTTTGCTCGGGGGAAGTACCTCACCATTTATGATGCGGAGGACATTCCGGAACATGACCAATTGTACAAAGCCCTGGCAGGGTTTCAGGCTTGGGGGGATGACACCATTCTGCAGTGTGCCCTGCAATTCTACAACAGCAGACAGAATTTATTGACCCGGTGGTTTGCTCTGGAATACGCCAATTGGTTTGACATCCTGCTTCCTGGATTGCACGGGTGGCGGTTGCCGATTCCGCTCGGCGGCACAAGCAACCATTTTCCTGTGGAGACGTTGCGTCAGATTGGCGGGTGGGATGCCTATAATGTAACGGAAGATGCGGATCTTGGGATGCGGGCGGCAAGGTACCGAATCAAAGTGCGAATGTTGCCTTCCACAACCTGGGAGGAAGCCAACAGTCTTCTCATGAACTGGCTGCGGCAACGGGTTCGCTGGATCAAAGGATACATGCAGACAACGCTGGTGTATACGAGGCGCCCTGTTCAGATGTTCAAGAATTTCGGTTTCAAACAATACGGGGCGTTTCTTTTGTTTGTGGGCTCTGTGAGGTGGACCCCATTGTCAAGACATTTTTTTGGCCCTTTTTAAAGTGTGTTGAGATTCCTGAATTTGGATATGGACGCCGGACCTGTTTTCCATTTCTGGATCATCCCTCGATCATTCTGGTGGAGGAGCCCCCCTTCGTCGTTGGTGCTCGTTCTTGGCAGGAGGATCCCCCTCCTTGGCGGAGGGGCCCCCTCTAGAGCCCGAACACAGAGGCCGGCGTCACGTATCCCAGGGACTGGTGCGGGCGCTTGTGGTTGTAGAACTCCAGGTATCTGGCGATCCCTTCCCGAGCCTGTTTCGGCGTTTGGTAGTCGTGAAGATACACCTCTTCCTGCTTCAGACTCCGCCACAGGCGCTCGGTGAAGATGTTGTCCAGGGCTCGACCCCGGCCGTCCATGCTGATCCGAATCCCATGATTTAGCAGGACGTCCGTGTACTTCGGGCTGGTAAAATGACTTCCTTGGTCGCTATTCATGATCTCCGGCGTCCACTGCCGCAGGGCCCGATGCAAGGCCTTGAGAACAAAATCCATATGCAGGGTTTGATCCAGCTCATAGCTGACCACGTAACGGGAGTACCAGTCCAGGATCGCCACCAGATACATCCAGCCATGCGCCATGCGGATATACGTGATGTCGATGCCCCAGACCTGATTCGGACGCTCGATCTTCAAGCCGTGCAACAGGTAGGGATACACCCGGTGTGCCTGGGCGCGCCGGCTCAAATTGGGACCCGGAGTGATGCCGGCAATCCCCATTTCCCGCATATGACGCTGGACGGCCTTGCGGTTGACGGTCCAATGTTCACTGCGTAAAATGGCCGTGATGCGCCGGGAACCGTAGAACGGATGCTCCGTGTAGATTTGGTCAATCCGGTGTTTGAGCCTCACCTCCTCCTCGGATGGTCCGACCGGCCTGTAGTACAGGCTGGACCGATTTAAGCCCAGAAGCTCGGCCTGAACGGCGAGCGGGAGTTCACGTTCTTGGAAATCGATGAGAGCCAGCCTGTCCTCTCGACTGAGCGAGGCGAGATTTTTTTTCCAACCAAGACAATTGTGTGCTCAGGCGACCGACCTCCGCATACAATTCTTGGATCTTGTCTTCATATTCTGAACGAATTTTTGCCAGCTGTTTATTCTCAGGTTCAAACGCTTGTGGCCAGTTTTCCAAGGCGATATCCCGCCACTGGCGGAGTTGATTGACATGAACACCATATTCGGATGCCAATTGCGAGAGCGTCTTTTCCTCTTTGAGAATTTCCAGGACAACTTTGGTTTTGAAGTCAGTATCATACTTTTTTCTCGGCATGGACCTACCTTAAAATCTCCCTTCTTGTTGTCCAGTTTCTTGGGTCCATTATACTGCACCTTTGACCCTTTTGACGAATCTGATTTTGTGGGCGCTGTTTTTGAATTACACGTTCTTTCATTACGGCCCGGACCTACTCTTTACGGATCCCTGGGTGCGCTGGCCCGCGACAGTTTCGTTTGTGTTCGGCAATACGGTGATGGTCCTGCTGGCCGTATGGGGGGGCTGGAAGAGGGGATACAAGGATTTCCTGTGGTGGGGGTTACTGATGCCGATTTACTGGCTGTTGCACTCCATCGCGAGTTACTGGGCGCTGGTGGAACTGCTGACGAAGCCTCACTATTGGTACCGGACGAAGCACGGGCTTGCCGGTCAGGTCGTCGATGTGCCCGAACGGCAACGGGCCTCGGCGTCGTCATGAGTATCTCGGTCACAGAGTTTATCGAAAGGAACGAGCGAGGGCAGTCTCCCGGAATGAGACAGCCCTCTTTGCGGTTATTATTGAATCCCGAAAGTCTGAGAGGCCAGTTGTTGCTCTGCTAAAGCAACAAGTTTGCGGGTAATGTTTCCTCAGATTGCCCCGGTATCCCGCGTCGTCATGGTTCCCCAATAATCATCCGCCGGCACCTGGATGCCCAGTTCCTGGGCCACGTCGTACTTTAACTGATCCAGGGCCCGGAGAGCGCCCGGGACAACGCGAGTATTCCTCTTTTGGCCACGTGCCATTGTACAACACCTCCTGACTTTTGCCACTTATCTTCCCCGGAAACAGTCTTCCGTATGTAACGATCGCAGGCTTTCTTGCGCACTCAGATGATAACTCGGACATTCGCATAAATGGGCAGATTCCTTGGCATAATAATCCAGAAGTGATCTTTAGACGAGACTTGGTGGGGCAATGCGGGGAAAACGTGCAAGGCGGCAAAAAGAGAAGCGGAAGAAAAACATCAGTTGGTCTGCTCCCGAAGTCCCGCAAGGTTACAACGAGTTGTCCAAAAGCATTGACGAGATGTATGGTCGACTGGCTGAAGTGTGGGGGCATTGTGACGACGTCCGGTTTCGCTGGGTTCAGGTCGGGAACCGCAGGGGTTTTGTCGTATGGATTTACACCCTGATCGGAAAAGAACTGGCCCAGGAGGGGCTCCTTGAACCACTTGCCACCTGGGATGGACCCGATATATCCTTGGATGGTCTCGAACGGGTCCTGCAAACGGTTTCCTTGAACACGGTGAAGACCGTAAAAGAAATCAATGCAGCGATTGGGAACGGCCAGGCGGTTCTCTGCGTTGACGGCTTTGATCGGGCCGTGGCCATGGACGTGATGGACTTTCAGGGCCGGGCGCCGTGGAGAAGGCAACCGTGGAGTCGGTGGTACGAGGGCCTCAAGAAGGATTTACGGAGAGCTTGCAAACCAATCTCGGGCTCATTCGCCGCCGGCTCAAGAGTCCCCGGGTAAAAGTGGAATACATGACGCTCGGAAGAGTCTCCAAGACAACGGTCGCCCCCGTTTACATTCAGGGTATCGTGAAACCGGGGTTTGTGGAAGAATGTCGGGAACGCCTACAGCGGATCAATGTCGATTCCATCCTCGATTCTGAGTACATCGAGGAACTGATCGACGACGCCCCTTTTTCCCCCTTCCCCACAATTGAGTACACGGAACGGCCGGATCGCCTGGCTGCCGAGGCTCTCCAGGGGCGCGTGGGAATCATTGTCGACGGCAGTCCGAATGCGCTTTTGGTGCCGGCCATTTTCGTCAATTTTTTACAGTCTCCGGAAGACTATTTTGAACGATATACGATGGCCGCGGCGGTTCGATTACTCCGGCACCTTTTCTTTTGGATGGCCCTCCTGCTGCCGGCCACTTACGTGGCCTTGTTGTCCTACCATCAGGAGATGATTCCGACAACCCTCTTGATGACTCGGATGTCAACCCACGAACAAATTCCTTTCCCGTCGGTGGTGGAGGCCCTGATCATGGAGATCACCTTCGAGGCCCTGAGGGAGGCGGGGATTCGCCTGCCGAAAGCTGTGGGTCAATCGGTGAGCATCGTCGGGGCCCTGGTGATCGATGAGGCGGCTGTTGCCGCCGGAATCGTGTCGCCGGCGATGGTGATCATCGTGGCCCTGACCGGGATTGCTTCTTTTACCATACCCAGTTACAACATTGCCATTACACTGCGGATCTTGCGTTTTCCTATGACTATCATGGCCGGGGTGCTTGGTCTGTACGGGATCATTATCGCGGTGCTCATCTTGTGGACTCACCTGGTTTCCCTGCGTTCCTTTGGGGTTCCGTACCTGTCGCCGATTGCGCCCTTTATGTGGCCCGACATCAAAGATGTATTTACCAGGCCACCGTGGTGGCAGATGCGCCACCGTCCAAAAACCATGGAGTCGGTAGATTTGACCAGGAGCGCGGGTATACCGAAGCCCCTGCCGGGTCAGACAGAACAAGATCCGCCATAAAAGATAAAGATTGAAAATCCTTGGAGGGCCTATGCATACACAGCAACTGTCCCGCGTACAGTTCGTAATGTTGAGCATTTGGCTCTTTCTGGGTACTGGGTTTCTGACATTGCCGTTTGCCATTGGACAATTCACCGTTCGAGACGCTTGGATCGTTCCTTTCCTTTTTATACCTCAGGGGGTAATCGTGGCAGGGGTGATTACGTGGTTCCGACAGACGTTTCCCGGACAATCGCTGGTTGAGGGCTGTCACACAGCTTTCGGCCCGTGGTGGGGAAGGATCCCTAGTTTGTGGTTTTTGATCATGACGCTCGTCGTCGAATGTTTCGTTCTTCGCGAAGTGGGCCTGTTTCTGACCACCACGGTCCTGCCTTCGACCCCGGAGTATGTTGTGAACGCGATGTTCCTTATTCCCGTTGCGTACGCAGTATATCAAGGTGTGGAAGCAGTTGGGAGATTGGGGGAGACCATTACGCCCATCGGGATGGGTATTACGCTGGTTATATCGGTACTCTCCATGCAGTATGCGGATCCTTCTCATTATCACCCCGTTTTAGCAGATGGCTGGACGCCTATTCTGCGAGGCAGCATTGTGGTATGGATGTACGCTTGGCTGTTGCTGTTTGTTCTGCAGCTGGGCGAGGCAGTTCCACAACGGTTGGGAAAAGATCTTGTAATCATGGTTTTGATTATTACGTCAGTAGGGCTTGTAGCGGAACCTACAATCTGCATGGTACTGGGCCCGAGCGCAGCTTACTCTCTTTATCCCATCCTGGAGGTGGTGCGGACGATTCGGATTGCCGATTTTCTGGAGCGATTGGATACGTTTTACGTGATGGGGGTCGTCGTGGGTATCTTTTTACAGTGTTCTTTTATCCACTATGCTTTAGTAACGGGTATCAGCCAATGGACTGGGCTAGGGCATTATCGGCCCGCTGTATGGAGCGGTGCGGTTTTGGCCTGGGCGGGCAGTATTTTTTTTATACGGAACGAATCAATGTTTCTGGAATATGTTATGTATGTGGGTTGGGGATACCTCACATTCACAGGGATTGCCGTGCCTCTCTTGGCTGTCGTAGTACACCGGTGGCGCCAGCGCCGCAAAGTATGATCCCCCTCATGCCCGGCTCCCGTCCGCCGTATGCCACCGGTGTCGGCACCGGTTTCGATAAACTGCGTAACTTATTACGTTGATGAACGTGATTGAACCGCCCATAGAGGCCATTTGGTGGGCCGATCCATCCGCCGCTTCACTGGGGGACAGTGTGGTCGAGAATATCGCAGTGGAACATCCATTGCCCGGGGGTGTCCGCCGTGAACGCGATAAAAGGCATGGCGACCCTCTACGGGGCGCAGGGCGTCGGGGTGAACCGCTGTCAGAAGACCAACTGCTCGCCCCAATTCCGGGATCCTGTGCAGTGGAAACTGCTGTTCGCCATGCAAGGTATGCAGGACGACCGACAGCTGGATCAAATCCGCGATCCCGGCCCTCTCACCCAGTCCCATGATGGATACGTCAATCACGGCCGCCCCGGCGTCGATTGCCACCAGGGCATGGGCGACAGCAAGCCCCAGATCGTTGTGTAAGTGAACTTCAAACGGTCACCGCAACTCCTGCACGGCCCGGGCTACCCACTTCTGACAAATTGGCGGCTCCCATACGCCCACCGTATCCGCCAAACTGATGCGATTCACGCCTGCTGCCAATGCAGCTTGGGCCACCGTCTCAATGTGTTCCAGGAGGTCCGGGATGCTTCCCCGACAGTCAAGCGAACCTTTAATCCCAGTCTTCTTGCCTCAGTGACCGCGTCGTAAATGAATAGAAATAACAGGGGCTCATCTTGACGGTGTTTTGACGGCGAGGATTGGATAGTGTTCGGATTATTTAATCATATCGGCATGTCGACAAAATTGCTCCTATCATCCCTCTCCAGCCTGGTGGCCTTGCTCACTGTGGGCATCATGGGAGGTATGAGCCTCGCGATATGGACGCGCAATAACGCCAAGCCGGGGTTAATTAACAGTGGTTTTCATCGTGAAGGGATACTCTGCTTGGCAGTCTTTTCTTAGTTGATTCCCTCCTGCCAAGGAGATTTTATGTTCCACGTTGGATACATAAACCCGCTTGTTGATGATAACTTAAATGGGATACCGCGTGTTCCGCCATCCGAATTCACTGACAATATGGCCAAAAGAGTGGAAGGCGGATTCGGAGTTCCGAGGAGGTGGATGGGGGCGGGGCCCATCGTGTCGTCTCCCAACGCTTTTTCGCGATTATTTTGCCGGCGAACCGTGTGAATCATATGTTCGTTCGTGTACCTGCAGCCTTGAACAATTGGTGAACGCTGCCATTTATGTGACGACTGTCACATGAGGGGGTGGGGCTTCATGCTACGGTGTGATTGCGGTCGGCCGACCCGATACATCTCAAGATACGGCTATGCAGGAAAGGGGGATGTTCAATGTCTGCGGTTAAGGTGGATGCTCTTCGGGGGAGGTCAAACCACGGCGACTCGGGCTTGTGGAAACACATTCTATTAGTTGTCGTCCTGCTCAGCTTCACCGTGCTGTTGGCCGGAGGATTTTGGATTTATAAGGAAAAAGCACCGATTCCCACGATGCTCGGAACGGATCACCAACCGCTGGTGTCGAAACAAGATCTTCTTCATGGACAACAGGTATTTCAAAAATACGACCTGATGGATTACGGTTCGATCCTGGGGAATGGCACTTTTTTCGGTCCCGATTTCACGGCGGAGACTCTGCACTTGGTGGTTGTCGCCATGAGGGACGAGAAAGCGAACGAGATGTACGGCAATTCTTACGATAAGCTCACTGCTGACCGTCAGGCCGCGGTGTCCCAGGCGGTGAAGTCGGAGATTCGGGTCAACCGCTACGATCCCGCAACCGACACGCTGACGCTCACGCCGGCTCAAAGCCGGGCCTTGGATCAGGTTCGAGCGTATTACAACCAGCTTTTCACCCTGGGCAATCCCGACCGGGGACTCCAGCCGGGAAGTTTAAACCAGGCGTCCCCGGAGGACATCCGCAGCTTGGCCGACTACTTCTTCTGGACGGCGTGGCTCTCCGCCGTGAACCGTCCAGGGCTTGACTATTCGTACACCAACAACTGGCCCTACGAGCCGGGAGCGGGGAACGAGAACACATTCCACGCCGTGTTCTGGAGTGCGGCCAGTGTCGCTTTTCTCATTCTTATGCTGGCATTCATCCTCTGGGTGTACAACCATTTTAAATTGCAAATGCAGAGTGCCTATGACTCCTCGTTCCCGGATCTCCGCCCGGACAGGGAGGGGATCACCGTGAGCCAGAGAAAGACCGGGAAATATTTTGTCGTTGTCTGCCTGGTGTTTCTCTTTCAGGTCCTGATGGGTGGATTGATGGCTCATTATTACGTGGAGGGAAGCGGATTCTACGGCCTGCCCATCGCTGATTGGCTTCCCTTCAATATTGCCAAAACGTGGCATTTACAGTCGGCCGTCTTTTGGATCGCCACGGCTTGGCTGGGCATGGGTCTTTTCATCGCCCCGATCGTCGGTGGTCGAGAGCCGAAAGGCCAAGGGATCCTGGTGGACGTGCTGTTCTGGGCTCTGGTGGCCGTGGTGGCAGGCAGCTTTACCGGGGAATGGTTGGGTGCCAAGGGGCTGCTGGGCAAGTTCTGGTTCACGTTCGGCAATCAGGGATGGAATTATTTAGAGATGGGACGGGTATGGCAGGTTTTGCTGGTCGCTGGGCTGCTCATCTGGTTGTTTATCGTATGGCGGGGGTTGCGGGATAGCCTGCGCCGGGAAACGGACAAGGGAGGTCTCGTGCACCTGCTGTTTTACAGCGCGTGGACGATTCCTGGTTTCTATATCTTCGCATTTTTGGTGAATCCGACAACCCACATTACCTTCTCGGACTACTGGCGGTGGTGGGTGATCCACCTGTGGGTGGAAGGCGTATTTGAAGTGTTTGCCGTGGTGGCCATCGGATTCCTGTTGGTGACCATGGGTCTGGTGACCCGGGCCTCCACGGTGCGGGCCCTGTATTTTCAAATCTTGATCCTGATGGGAAGCGGCGTGATCGGGACCGGCCACCATTATTATTGGATCGGTGATCCGGCCATGTGGCTGGGGCTGGGGGCTTGCTTCTCCGCCCTGGAGGTGGTGCCGCTGACGCTGCTGGCTGCCGAAGCATACGATCAGTACCGCATGCTTCGCGACGGAGGCCGGGTTTTTCCATATAAGGCGCCCTTCTGGTTCTTGATTTCCACGGCCGTCTGGAACCTGGTCGGGGCAGGGGTCTTCGGTTTTCTGATCAACCTGCCGGTGGTCAGTTATTACGAACATGGTTCGTTCTTAACGGCCACCCATGGCCATACCGCCATGATGGGTGTGTACGGGATGCTGGCCATCGCGCTCATGTTGTTTTCGTTGCGCCGGTTGGTTCCGGGAGCGTTTTGGCCGGAAAAATTGTTCAAGTGGGCAGCGTGGGGACTCAATCTTGGACTTGTCGGCATGGCGTTGGTGACGTTGTTTCCGGTCGGGGTCGAGCAATTGCGAACCACGATGGAACAGGGATTCTGGGCGGCCCGTCAGCTGGCATTCTATCGCCAACCCTTCGTTTACACATTGCTCTGGGCACGGATCGTGCCGGATACGGTCTTTATTGTCGTCGGTGTTCTGCCTCTGGCACTGGGAGTGATTCGGGCATTCCTGCACTTGAAACCGGTCGTGCCCGGAGCGAATCCGGCAATGCCCCAGGGCACGGACGGGTCGGACGAGGTCAACCGCGGGGACAGATCCCCGGCTCCCACGGCGACTGGTGCCGTTTCCGGCAGGTAGTATTCTGTTTGACCCCGGTATGACCAAAGAAAGAAGGGCTCCCTTAAAGCCCCAGGCAGTTATTGGGGCGGACAGGGTTAAAAAGGCTCTTTGCAGTTTGAGACCTTGAGGGGGAGGTCAAGAGATCGTCGAATACCGCAGTGAGGCGAGAATATGCCGTGAAAGCTCTTGACCGACCCGTTGGTAGGATCAGGGGAAGCGGGGAGAAGCCGACGGTAGGGAGGCTTTCCCCTTAATCCCAACTCTTGAATCTATTAGCCTTACACTCACATGATCGACCATAATCGAACGGTTCAACCCACCTCAAACGGCGAAAAGCCGTTTTTTTCTCCCTCCCCGCCAATAAGGCGAAGGGGGGATTTTTTATGGACGACGGTGTCACGGCGCTAGCCTGTTAGGCCAAAACAGACCCGGACGCATTTGCTGAACTAGCCTCGCGCTTTCAACCGCTCATGAAGAAGCTGGCCGCAAAATACTGGCTCCCGAACGATACCGAGGACGAAGTGATTCAGGTTTTGCGGATCGAACTGTGGAACGCCGTGAAAGAATACCGGCCGGGGCGCCCGTTCCAGGGCTTCGCGAAGATGTTCCTGCACAACCGGCTGAAAACCCTTGTCGCCAGAAAAGTGTACGGCGGCAAGCACGTGTTTTTCCGGGAGGCCGTGAGCCTGGAAACAGCCGTGTCGGACCGGACGGCCCAGAGGTCTGTGCCGTCGGCGGAAGATGAGGCGATGGCCAGGCTGATCCGTCTGGCCCTCAAGGAACGGCTGTACGAGGTGCTGGACCAGGCGCTGACCGATCTTGAACGCGAGTGCTTCGTTCGGCGATATATTTTCGAACAGTCCTACAAGCAGATACAAAAAGAGTTGGGGGATCAACAGCCTGGAAGTTCATAAACATCTATAGACGAACATATATTTCTGTTGTACAATCGTCTCATGAAACTCTCCGATTGGGCTAGGCAACAAGGAATCTCCTACATGACCGCTTGGCGTTGGTGGAAAGACGGCAAGCTGCCTGTACCCGCCCGTCAGACCGAATCCGGCACGATCCTGGTGGATGTCCCTCCGAGCCGTAAAGATGGCCGGACGGTCGTGTATGCCCGGGTGTCCTCTCACGACCAGAGGAGTGACTTGGACAGGCAAGTGTCTCGAATCACCCAGTGGGCAACCGAGCGAGATCTCGTCGTGGACGAGGTGGTGACGGAGGTCGGATCGGGGATGAACGGGAAACGTCCAAAGCTCCGGCGTATTTTGGCGGATGCGCGGGTGACGACCATCATTGTGGAACACCGGGATCGACTGGCGAGGTTTGGCGTGGAGTACCTGGAATCTGCACTGGCTGCTCAGGGCCGTCACATCGTGGTGGTGGATTCCGGAGAGACCCGCGACGATCTGGTCCGGGACATGATCGAGGTCTTGACATCGTTCTGCGCACGGTTGTACGGCCGACGGGGAGCACGGAATCGGGCTTTGCGGGCTGTGACCGCCGCAAAAAAGGATGGGAAGGAATCATGAAGGCGCTTGAGGCGTACCGCTTTGCACTCGATCCTTCGCCGCATCAGGAGAGGATGTTGGCTTCCCACAGCGGAGCCCGGCGGTTTGCCTTTAACTGGGGGCTGGCATTGGTAAAAGAGCGATTGGAGGCCAGAGAACGAGGCGAAGACGTCGAAGTGCCGTGGACGCTTGCGGCCCTTCGGAGGGAGTGGAACCGGCAGAAGGAACAAGTCGCCCCGTGGTGGCGGGAGAATTCCAAGGAAGCGTACTCGGCGGGGCTGAACGGCCTGGCCCGGGGGCTGAAGGCGTTTTTCGACAGCCGGTCCGGGAAGCGGAAGGGTCGTCGGGTGGGGTTTCCGAAGTTCCGCAAGAAGGGCCGGGGTCGGGAATCAGTGCGGTTCACGACGGGAGCGATCCGGGTGGACGACAAAAGCCACGTCGTTTTGCCCCGGATCGGGCGGGTGAGAACGCACGAGATGACCACGGCGCTCTTGGAGCGGGTGCAAAGTGACCGGGCGCGGATTCTATCGGCGACCGTCTCCCGGGAAGGCGGGCGGTGGTTTGTGAGTTTCACCTGCGAAGTGGAGCGGGACGCCGGGCGGCCGAAGCGCCCCCGGGACGTGGTGGGAGTGGACGCCGGGCTGAAACACCTGGCGGTCCTGTCCACGGGGGAGAAGGTGCCGAACCCGCAACCCTTGCGCAAGGCATTGCGAAAGATCGCGCGGTTGAACCGGGAGTTGGTCCGGCGAAAACGCAGAAGCCGACACTGGGAGGATACCCGTCGGCGTCTGAACCGGGCCCACGCGAGGGTGGCGAGAATTCGCTTGGACGCCATGCACAAGCTGACTCACCGGCTGGCGACCACGTTCGGCACCGTCGTGGTGGAAGACCTGAATGTGGCTGGGATGGGGCGGAACCGGCGATTGTCCCGGGCGATCTACGACGCGGGGCTGGCGGAGTTGAGACGGCAGTTGCGGTATAAATGCGAGTGGTACGGGTCCCGTCTCGTCCAGGCCCCCAGGATGTATCCCAGTTCCAAGACCTGCTCCAGGTGCGGGGCGATCAAGGAAATCCTTCCGCTTTGGGAACGGGTGTACCGATGTGACGTATGCGGGACGGTGATGGACCGGGACGAGAATGCGGCGCGGAATCTGGCGGCTCTTGCGGTCGCCGTCGCCGGGAGTGGACCGGAGACGAAAAACGCCCGTGGAGAGGATGTAAGACCCGACTTGGCCGGGCGGTCTTCGATGAAACGGGAAGCCGGCACTAGGCAACTGGGTAAGACCGGCGCCCCTGCCCCGCAAGGGACGGGTACTTGAAACAGATGTATATGTTTCAAGTAACGGGATGGTACCGATGAACCTACTCGAAATCGAAAAGAAAGCCGAATTCCTCCGCCAGCAGCTTGGCGGCCTGATTTTCGCCTTCCTGATTGACGAAGGCGACCCTTATTCGAAATTCGCGGTTGTGGTCTACACGGGCGACGGGTTCCGGACGTTCCCTGAGCCGCTTGACTTTCTCCAAAAAATACAATCAGAGCGGGAGACGGTGGTGCCTCCCGCTCTGTTCTCGTCTGATCGCGAGGGTTAGTCTATGAAATCACAGACCCAGACCCATACGGGAGTCGGATCATTAGGCCGCGGATAAGTCGCGACCCAATGGCCGTTCGGGCACGTATTCAAATATGGTTCGAAATGACCGCCTGTCCATGTTCCAAAGACCGGTTTCAGGTTGGGCGAACCGGACTGATCGGCAGGCACGTTAAACAGTATCCAGACCCTGGTGGATTCAGAGGGAGCGAAGCTACCTGAAACAGGTTCTCCCTTTTGAGAGACGATCTTGCCTTCAAGCCGGACGGCGGAGTTCTTGGAACCGGCGTCTCCCAGCCAGAGGCGGGCTTGGCCGAGGTCATAGGGTTTCTCGCTGTTGTTGGTGATGGTACTTATAACAGAAACTGTAGCGGTTGCGGCAGGTTTGGCGGTTTTGTCCTCGATGTTCGCAAAAACCCCTTGTATTGTGAAAGTGATTCCCTCAGGAGTTGTAAAACTGTGCGCACAGGTTTGTTTGTTGCTTTTAAGGAGCGCTGTCTGGTTTTGGGCGTCCCATGAGACCTGCAGGCCCAATGCTTCCGCCAGAGCGCGCACGGGCAGGAGAGTGCGTTCTTCCAGGATCACAGCGGGAACGTCTGCATTGATTTCTTTTCCGTCAAGTACCACCCGTACCGTCTGAAACCCGTGGAACATGGGGGCTGCCGCCGAAGCTGCCCCGCCGGCCAAGAGCGCCAGTAACGCTGTTGCCCCAAACCACAATTTCCAGAAACGTTTCACCAATCATCCCTCCACTTTTCAAGCTAGTGCCCTTTCAGACAACCTTGATCTTCTTTTGCTCACGTAGAAGTCTGGCATGGCGGCTGTGCTTGTTTCGCCAACGCAGGTACGACCGAATCGCTGTGGCCAACGCCTCGTGATTGGGATAGTGACTCCCACGCAACACAAACGATCGTAACGGCGCAAAATGGCATTCGATTCGGTTCAACCATGACGCCTGGGTCGGTGTAAAAACCAGTTCTACATTGTTTTCTGCAGCCCACTCAGTCACAGTACGATGCTTGTGAGGTGAAAAATTGTCCAAGACCACGTACAGCCGTTCAGACCGGTGATACCGCCGGCGGAGCTCCTTGAGAAAACGCAGTATGTCCTGGTGCTTCTTGCTGGATGAGACGTGCCCGTACAGCTTATCCGCTTTCAGATCTAGAGCCGCAAACAAGTGCCTCACCCCGTGGGTGCGGCGGTACGTTGCCGGCAATCGATCGGGCCGACTTTTCGGGTACCATCCGCAACCGGAAAACGGCTGAATGGACAACGGTCCAAACTCGTCAACGCAGATGACCCGTCCGTCTTTGGGCGGATTCCGGTAGAGCGACTGGATTCGTTTTTTTTTACCTCAAACTCAGGATCATTCGAGACTTTCCATGTCTTGGTGTGCTGGTAGGTGATGTCGGCTTCCTCCAGAATGACACGGATAGTCTCCATGCTAATGGAGGTTACGATGCCCCGCCTTTCGGCCTCCTCTTTGAGCTTGGACAGTGACCAATGGGTAAAGGGCAAACCCAGGGTGTTTGGCGGGATCTGGGCCAACTCAATGATCGCGGCTCGTTGTTCTTCGGTAAAGGTCCGCGGTCGTCCGCCCTTGTACCGAGGCTTTAAGGCCTCGAATCCATGCTGATTGAAGGCATGAATCACGTGACGAATGTGCTCTTGAGACAGATGATACAACTCGGAGATCTCCGACACCTTCATCTTTTGAGCGGAAGCCAATACGACCAAAGCCCGTCGCACTTCAACGGGGTTGGATCCTTTGCGAGCAATCTTCACAAGTTTGTTGCCCTCTTCAGGTGTCAGGTCTCGGACAAAGATGCACATGATGATCACCACCTGGGATGATCATTCGACAGACAACTGGCCATTCCTTCCGATTTATCCAACTACATTGCCTGAAAGGGCACTAGGTTTCCAGTCAGGCAAGATGTTCCTATTAACCGGGTGATTTTTGTTTGAGTGTCGGCATGTCCTCACCCCCTAAAGTCCGGTCTATATCTTTAGACTTCTTTACTCGCCGATTTGTTCCGGAAAATTGTAAAAATATGTTTTTGAGGCAACAAAATGAATCCCTGAATTTTTTCGCAAGGAAACTGGTGCAGCAGAGACAAAGCCCTTCCGGCGTCGGATTATATTTTTTCCTGGGCCACTCAACGGTTGTCTTCGCAGTAGCGCTGGCCACGGCATTTGCAGCCAACTGGCTGCAGGAGAAGCATCCCGCCTTCAAGGATGTTGGAGGTGTCTTGATTGAATATGGAGGTGCCCACAATGACGAAATTACAGTCCACGAAGATCAGCCTGCCTGAAAACGTGCGTCGGGACATGGTGGAACTGCTGAACCGTCATGTCGTGCTGCTTACAGATCTTAGCATTCAGACGAAGCTGGCACATTGGAATGTTCGCGGTCCGCATTTCATTGCCTACCACGAACTGTTTGATGAACTTGGAGGACGCTTGATGGAAATCACCGATATGGTGGCGGAAAGGGCGGTGACGCTGGGCGGAACAGCCGGTGTACCGGTACAAGAGGTGTCGAAGCGCACCACGCTCCCGGCATGGCCCGTGGAGCAGCGCAGGGATGCGGAGGTGATCCGCCTGCTTGCGGAACGATGGGCGGTGGTGGCCAACAGCGTTCGTGAGGCGATTTCGGCATCTGCGGAGACCGATCCGGACACTTCGGACCTATTTACGGAAGTATCGCGTCAGTTGGATAAAGATCTGTGGTTCATCGAGTCGCACCTTGCTTGATGCCGATGCAGCGCGGAGCCAGGACAGGGGTTTCCGCTGCCTGTTGTACAGCCCAACCCAGTGTCTCCCGGTTGGAGGGGTGAAACAATCGGCGATCGCCAGGCTGGAGACTGGGAACGCGGTGCCGCGCCTGGACACCCTGATTCGCATTGCGGATGCGCTCGATTTACGACTGGAGTTGGTTCCGAGGGAAGCCGGGAGTGAGCTGTCGGTGGCTTTGGCGGGGGTGTGACGAAGGGACAACCCTCCTCTTTTTTTCTCCTGCCCACCTCCGTATAATGAGACAGTTCCCGACCTACCCCGTATGTTTCCCAATTACCATGCGTACACTATATACATCATGTACTAGAAATTCTCGCTGATCTTGAGTCGTATGTAGTCGTGCACGTTTAGCCAATCCCACGAGATTGTGGATCTTTGGCGGCACTTTATGGGTGTTCTGCGCGACGAGAGACTTTAATGCCTTTTCAACGGTCAAGTGGGCAAAGAAAGCGGATTCTAGTTTTCGCTTTCCGGCGCGTTTTAGGAAATATGCGGTGGGAATGTCTTCATACGCTTCCTGGATCCAATATCGAACGTCTTTTCGGGAAATTTGAGAGATGTCCTTGTACGGAATCTGCTTGGCGCACGTAGGACCTACACCACGGTCAATGCTTTTTTTGAACGCAAAGGCTTACGGCATACCCGGCACCGAATCGGTTTGTCCATTTTCATCATTTACCTTGTTGTCTGGAATCCATTTGATCAAGTCTACAACTTGGCACCGATAAAGTGAGCAAAGCTTCTTGATGGTTTCATACCGAATGGCGTCGTTGGTTTCGTGATACAGGCGATGTAACGTTGCTCGACTAAGCCCAGTCAAGCGGTGGACATCGGCAAGTGAATGCTTGTGTTTGCCGATGAGTTTGGAGAGGTGGCATTTGATCATCTTCTGTTCATCACCCCAAGCCGAGCTGCTCCGCTAGCAGCTCGGCGGTCTGATCTTCCCTTTCCCAATCGACGAGGAGGACCTCTACTCGAAATTCGCGGCCGTGTCTATACGGGCGACGGGTTCCGGGCGTTCCCTGAGCCGCTGGATGCCTTCGAAGTCGCCGAGGGAATTGCATCCATCATCGAGGGTCTGGAGGATACCGCCCGGTCGGCGAGAACCACGGGCGGCCTCGGGTACCACGGCGGCCCCGGGGCGCCGAGGGCCGATCTATTCTCCGGAGATCGGGTGAAAGCCCGCTTGCGGCGGCGTGGGGCGGTTCGCCGCCGGCCCGGGCGAGTGGCACTCGAGGTCCGCGGCCAAACGTTCGAGGAGCTGCTCCTGAAACACTTTTCGCCGACGTGTTCTCATGGTCGGGATCAATTCCGGATCCCACGGGATGGTGAGACGCCCCAGAGTCGCATCTTCATCCGGGGTGATGTCCGGCAGCCCCGGATGGTCCACCGACAAGTAGGTTTCCCGGTCCAACCGCCAGGGCCGAAATCGGGATCCGTACCGCTCCTTTAGAGCCAGGGCCATCTGAAGCCCTTGGGGATCGAAGTCGCCGCTGTACCAAATTTGCCCTTTGTCCACCACTGCGTCGAGCAGTTTCAACGCCCCGGCGGAGGGTTGGCCGCTGGGACAAACCAGGGGCCGTGCAGGGACGCGGTCGTCCACCCGAATGCGCTCATACAACGAGGCGAAGACGGCAGGGTTTTCGACCACATGGGCCTCCGAAACCGGCGGTATGTTTCTCACCTGTTCCAGGGTGAAAAGGGGCAGAGCGGCCGGAAGGTCGGAGAGGCCCGGCCAGCCGGCCACCCACACCACAGAACTGATGTCGTCCAGCCGGACGCCCGCCCGATCGTACAAGCGGCGCGTCCGTTCCGTGGGAGCGATGATATCCGGCTCTCCTTCGGACTCGAGTTCTTCTTCCTGCGGGTCTTCGGCCCAGGCGACGAGTCCCCAGTAAAACACTCTCCCGGCCAGGCGATCCCGATCCAGGCCATGGGGGTCGCCGACGGTTTCCGCGGCGAGAACCGGCAGTCTCACCGGACTGCCGAGGGGCACCCGCGACAACGCCCGAACGTCCCACTCCCATTCCGGGCACCGCCCCGCGGCGCGAAACGTCTTGTAACATTCCAAAAAGGTCCGGTAGCCCGGTCCCCGGCCCCGGCACAACCGGTCCACCCATCCCTCGAGCCATGGTCGGACGGCGGTCCGGCGCACCCAATCACAAAACCGGATCCACGCCTCGCGGTCCGCCGCCCGCTCCGCCGGGCGAAGGTGCAGGTCGCCGTACAAAAGCCGCAGACAGGCGACCAGATCGACGCCGAACCGGGTTTCTCGCAAAGCGCGATCGAGATCGGCCAGCCGGAGGGACACCTCTTCCCGGCCGTACAGGTTTGCCGCCAGCAGCGCCCCGATCGCCTCCCGTTCATCGGAAGCGAGACCGGTCAGGCGAATCCGTCCCGCCACCCGGCCCAACCGTTCGAATTTGTCCCAGGCGGCGGGCCACAGGCGGGCAAGCCCCGGCTGAACGAGATAGTTCCGCAACTGCTCACGCATCTCGGCCAATTGTTGCGGATCTTCGGGGTGCGCATCGCCCATCACGAGCCCCACCCGTCCGCGGCGACAGCCGCTTCCAGCGCCCCCTCGTCGTCCACGGCCTCCCGGCGGCGCCCGTTCCACCGATAGGCGATGGTGGTCACATGGCGGGCGTTGCCCGGCCGCACGATTTCGTAAATCGCCAGGGACGGCACCGTATCCTAACAGCCCCACAGAACTTGGCTCGTCATCATATAATCAAAATCCATCTCGGTGAGCAGTTGGAACATATCGCGCAGATTCTCATTGTCCACTCCGGCGAACGCTTCGTCCAGAGAGATGATCCGCGGGGCGTCGGGCCTCAAGTCTTTGTACCGGGAGTCGGCGGCGGCCAGCAGCGGGATGTACATGGACATGGCTTTCTCGCCCCCGCTCATCACGTTGAACTGGGAGTCGGTGAGTTCCCGGCGGGGCGTGTCTCCTTTGCGAAAATAGAGCGTGAACGTGAACCACGTCCGGTAGTCGAGCAACTGCCCCATCATCCGCCGCAGGTTCGCCCCTTGCTCGGCTTCTTCTTTCGCCCAGTGAATGCGGGAACGAAAATGGGCCACCATCCGTTCCAGCTCGTGGTCCCGCAACGTTTCCGGCGCCTTGCGCAACAGTTGCACCAGTTCTGCAGCATCCAGTTCCTGCTCGGTCTCCGCCCGCCGCGGCCGCCATTCCAAGGACAACACCAGGCCGCTGGACGTCCTGCGGGCGGCCATGAACCGGTTCATCTCCGCCACCCACGCTTGGGCGCGGTTGATTTTATCCCGAATGGCGCGGCCGACACTGTGGATCAAGACCTGTTCATACAGCTCCCGCTCCTTTTCCTGAATCAAAAGCCGCTGCTGCTCCAGATCCGACGCCAGTTTCTCGCACAGGGCCCGCGGGGTTCGCCGCTGGGCGCGGTCCTGAACAGACTCAATAAAGTATCGGCCCAGCTCCTCGTCCAGGTGACAATCCAGCACATATTCCAAGAGGTCATTTTTCTCTTTGGAAAATACGTCCAGAAGCTTCATGGTCAAATTGTCCATGCGCCAGCCGGCGAATCGAGGCTTGTACCGTTTGACCAGGGCCTGTCCGAGGGAGATCCACGGCGTGAGGTCCTCCGGTTCCCCGGAATCCTCGGGAGTTCCCGCATGGTCATGCGGGCCTTCGGGAGCCTTGGCCGGGATCTGCGAACCGAGGGGCACCGGCACGGAAGCGTCGATTTCTCTTTCCAGATCCACCAGGCGCAGAGCCCATTCCCGGGAGAGCCGCATCGCCGCCTCCCGAACGGCGCTTTGAGCCTGTGTCAACGCCTCTTTCCGATGTTCCCACTCGGCTTTGAGCGCGCCCCGGCGCTCGCTGCTTTCGCGCAGCTCCTCTTGGAGAGCCCGTTCCGTTTCCCGCCAGCGCGTTCGCTCTTCCCGCAGCCGGGCGATTTGATCGTGCAGATCCAAAAGGCCCATTTCCTCCAGCAGCCCCCGCAGGGTGTCCCGCCGCTGTTCGAGATCCTGTCGGCGCCGGTGCAGATCGGACAGCGCCGCCTGTTCTTCTTAGACGAGAAAAAACGCGATCGGGAACAGGCGGAACTTGACCAGCGCTCGTACACCGGAGAGGCCATTGTGCGTGAATTGAGACGGTGGCAGGCGTTGCACGCGACGTTCACCGCGTTAAATCAAGGGTACTGTCATTAAACCACCACTTGATCCGGTACCGATGAATGAGCGTATGGAATAATTGTGTATGGGTAAGAATATCTTATACGGTAAGATATGAGAGTTATGATTTACAATGAGGGGAGGTAAGATGTAAAATGAAAGAGGAAAATAAATCTATACAGAAGGAGAGGGAGAAAAAAGTGTTGGCTACTAGGACAATTTCCAGCAAGGGGCAAGTCGTTATTCCGGTAGAAGTTCGACGACTGTTAAACATTGAGCCTGGGGATCAGGTGATTTTCTCTTTGAATGATTTTGGGGAGATTGTAATGAGAGCAAAAAAGCGGGAAAAACTATCAGATTTGATTGGAATACTTCCTGCCAAGAAACGCGTTGATGGGGATTTTGAGGTTATTCGCAAAAAGGCCCGAAGGATCATGGCTGTCCGCAAGCATGCGTTAAGGGAGGATGAATAATTGGCCGAGTGTTTTTGGATTGATACAAATTTGTTATTACGCCTTATAACGGAAGATCCAGAAGGAATGACCAAAGAAACATTGGAGCTGGTTTCGTTAGTTGATCTTGGCGAGATCAAATTAAGGGCTTCGTCTATGGTTGTTGCAGAATGTGTTTGGGTCTTGGAATCGGTCTACGAATATAAACCTGGGGAAATCGCCAAAGCATTGCGCCGGTACTTGACGAGTAATGTAATTGAGTTTGACGAAAAAGAAGTTGTAGAGCGTGCGTTAGATGATTATGAACAGCATAATGTAGATTTTATCGATGCATACGTGGCGCGTAAGGCAAAATTCAGTACAACCCCTCGAATCATCACGTGGGATCGGGATTTCCGGCGCCTCGACATCGAATGGTTTAAACCGCCGGAAATTGTGAAAAGAGTTAAAGAAGCACAAGGTCAACGGGAATGACGAGCCTGCTCACTTCCCTACGGGTATATAGTGATGCCCGGCACCGCAGGAGAACTGGCGGACCAAATCGGCCTGGACAAACTCACCTTGAGCGTTTGCCCATAACACCGTTCAATTTTGGGTTCGGCCGGGGCCGCCATCCCCGGACGGATGTGAGTCCCGTCCGGGATGGCGAAGGGGTGACCACGGGGATGCCCCCGGGCGAGACTATTTTAACCCCGACTGCATAAAACTGGAGATGATCTGGCGCTGGGCCACCAGATACAGGAGCAGGGCGGGCAACGTGGTCAGTGTCGCAGCCGCCATGAGCGGCCCCCAATTGTTGCCGCCTTCCATGCTCACGAACCCTTGAAGGCCGACGGTCAGGGTTTTCATGGGCGGGTCGGTCAAAACCACCAGCGGCCAGAGGTATTCGTTCCACGTATTCACAAACACCAGGATCACCAGCGCCACAATGGGCGATCGGATGATGGGCACCACCACCTGCCACAGCGTCCGCCAGGTGCCCGCACCGTCCACCCGGGCGGCTTCGAGCAGTTCCCGGGGAAAACCGAGCAGGTGCTGGCGCAGGAAAAACACCCCGAAAGCGTTGGCCAACTGGGGGGCCGCTGCCCCGATGTACGTATTGAGCCAGCCCAAGGACGAGATCAACAAATAATTCGGAAGCAGGGTCACCTGGATCGGGATCATCATCGTCCCGATCACCAGATAAAACAGCAAATCTCTCCCCGGGAACCGAAACAGGCCGAACACATACGCCGCCAGGATGGCCGTGACAACCTGCCCCGCCGTCACCAGAACCGCCACAATCAGGGTATTTTTGAAATAGATTCCGAGCGGCGCCCCGGCGAAGGCCTCCACGTAGTTCATCCATGTCGCCGGATGGGGGAGCCACCCGCCCCCGAATACTTGTTCCGGCGTCTTCAGGGACGTCGAAATCATCCACAGCAGTGGGAACAACAGCAGCAAGGCGGACACCGCCGCCAGCCCGTGCATCCACCAGGTCGCCCGGCTCATTCCTCCCTCATCCTCCTGTCGATGACCCGGATTTGCCAGACCGCCAGCACCAAGAAAACGGCGAACACCACCACACTGGTGGCCGAGGCCAGCCCGGTGCGGAAGAATTGGAACCCCTGCTCCCAAATCAGGTACACCAGGTTGGTGCTGGCTTGGTTGGGCCCACCCTGGGTCAACATTTGAATGGGAACAAACACGTCCTGCACCGCCTCCAGGGCCGAGGTCAGGGCCACGAAGACTGTCGTCGGCATGAGCAGGGGCCAGGTGATCCGCCAGAAAATCTGCCAGCGCCCCGCGCCGTCCACCCGGGCTGCCTCCACGTACTCCTGGGGGATATTTACAAGCCCCGCCAAATAGAGGATGAAGCTCAGGCCAAAGCCTTTCCAGGCCCCCACCGCCGACAGGGCGACCACCACCCAGTGGGGATCCGACAACCACATGGGTCCCTGGATGCCAAACACCTGCAGGAGGCCGTTCAACACTCCGCCGATGGGGTTGAGGATCCACAGCCACAACAGCGAGGCCACCGCCGCCGACACCACCGCCGGCACGAACAGCACGCCCCGGTAAATCCGGTGCCAGGGCCCGGTGATTTCCGCCACGGCCCAGGCGGCAATCAGGGGCAGGGCCCCTTTGCCGAGGAGAATCCAAAACATGTACTGCAGGGTGTTCCACGCGGCCAGGCGAAAATCCCGACTTCCGAAAAGTTCCGCGTAGTTGCGGCCGCCGATGTAGGTTTTGACCGGGCTGACCCGATTCCATTCGTATAAGGAGAGAATGGCCGTTTGGACCAGGGGCCAGTAGACGAATACGCCGAGAATCGCCAGCACCGGCAATAAATAGGCGTAAGGCCCGAGGCGGGAGAGGCCGCGCCGGCGACCTCCCGCCTCCTTTCCGGCCTCCGATGCGATGGAGGTACCCGCCAACACCCGCTCCATGTCAGATCCCCCCGGCCTTCTCCCGCTCCCTACCCGTGAGCTGAGCCACGTGGGAGCGGATCACCTCAAGGTCCGTGTCCTCCCGATATTCGATCACTTGATGAACGGGACCGGGCAAGGCTCGCATCGCCCGGTCCACCTCCGCCCAGGGCAGGCGCCCATGGCCCAGGGGCAGGTGCTCGTCCGCCGATCCGCCGTTATCGTGGATGTGCACCGCCCGGACCCGGTTCCCCAGGGCGGCGAACAACCCGGGGAGATCCCACCCGTTGGCGAAGGCGTGGCCGATGTCGACGATGGCTCCGCAATAGGGGGAAGAAAATTCTTCGATCAACGCCGCGAACTCGTTCTGGTTGAACAAAGCGGCCGGCCCCACCCCGGCGTTCTCCACCACCATGAGCACGCCGAGGCGCTCGGCCATTTTGCACAGCCGGGCCAAGTGCTCCCGGGCAAAGGACTGGGCCAGTTCCCGATCGTAGGTGCGGGAGCCGTACCCGGGATGAATCACCACGTGGCCGGCGCCGACTTCCGCCGCCGTGACCAGGGCGCCCACGTACTGGCGCTCGGCCAGGAGCCGTTGTTCAGGATAAAGGGGGTTTGCCAAATTGATCTCGAACACCGGCGCGTGGAGGGTGATGGGCAGGTTCTCTCCGGGCAGGCTCTTACGAATATGCTGAATCGCCCCGCCGGGGTATTGCCACACCTCGCCGTCCATAACAAGCTCCACCCCCGGCCACTCCCACTCCCGGGCGGTCTGGAGAATCTCCGTCAGCCCTTGTCCCAGCAAGGGCAGGGCGGAGACGAACCACTGTCTCCGCTCGTCGGTTCTCCCGTTTTCTTCTCGTCGTTCCTGCATCTCATTCACCTCTGAACCCCCCTCACGGCTTTGGCAGAAGCGGGGTGATTCGGTCTTTCGCCGACTGCAACGCCGCTTGTGCGTCATTTTTGCCGGCCAACACACTCATCCGGGCGTCCAAAAGGATCTTTTCTCCCTGCAGACTGTTGGGACCAGGGATATTTTTCCATGGCACCGCCTCTTTGAGCTGTTCCACCGCCGGCTTCATCAGCGGCTGGGCTTGAAGCAGGGCCTGGGTGACGTCCTGGCCCCCGGCCGCCAACCGGGAGGGCAGGTAGCCCGTGCCCAGGGACCACGTTTTCAGGTTGTCCGGAGACTCGAGGAATTGGATAAACTCCATGGCCGCCTTTTGCTGGGCGGGATCTTTGGCGAACACCATGAGCACATTTCCGCCCGCCGGCACTCTCCGGGGTTTGTCCCCGAAGGTCGGGTAGAGAGCCGTGCGCAGATCAAAGGTGGCCTGCTTCTTCAGGCTGGCCAACTCCGCCACCGTGGCGATGTACATGGCCAATTTTCCCGACAGAAACGCCTGCTGGGCTTCTTGATAGGTCACATTGGGCATGATCTTGTCTTTATTGACCATATCGCCCCACATCTGAATCGCCTGAACCGCCGGGGGATCGGTGAGCCCCAGGGTGCCGTCCGGATTCACGATGTGACCGCCGTTGGATTCGATCAGCGCTTGGGTCGACCAGTTATCCTCATTGCGGATAAAGACCGCCCAGGCTCCGGTCTTGTCTTTGATCGTCTTCCCCATGGCCCGGACTTCATCCCAGGTTTTCGGGGGATTGGCGGGGTCGAGCCCGGCCTTTTTGAACAGGTCGGCGTTGTAATAGATTACCGGATTGCTGATCGAGTAGGGAATGCCCTCGACTCTGCCTTTGACCTTGCCCAAATCGAGAATATTGCTGGGAAAATCGCTCAAAAACGTCGGATCGTCTTTGAACAGGTCCGCGATGGCGATGTGAGGAAAATTGTTCGCCGCATAGTCCAAATGGCTGTAGCTGATCTGGGACACCGCCGGGGGTTTGCCCGCCGCGATGGCCGATTGGAGGTTTTGCATGAGCCCGGCGTACATGTCGGGTTGAAAACGATCCACCACCTGGACGTCTTTGTGCGTTTGGTTGAACTTCTGGACCAGCTCCCGCACCGCCGGTCCGCCAAAGGTATCGGAATTCACGTGATAATATTCGATGGTCACGGGCTGACCGCCGCCCGCCGGAGCTGATGGAGTACCTCCGCAGCCCGCCAGGGCGGTGGCCGCCGCCAAAACCGCCGCCGCGATCCCCATCCGCTTCATTCCGGATCCTCTCCTTTTTGTTGGATTGTCCGCACCTGGTCTTCCGTCCACCGCCACAGCTCCGGCCGCCCCAGGGAAACCGCACGGGCTCCCGCCGCCAGAGCCTGTCCCACCTCATCCGGTGCCTGGATCAGCCCTCCGGCGATCACCGGAATGGACACCCGATCCACCACTTCTCGGATGACCCGGGGCATCAGGCCGGGCATGATCTCCACGGCGTCCGGGCGATTCTCCGCCAGGGTGCGCAGTCCCAACTCCAGGGCCGGCCGATCGATGAGAAACAGCCGCTGCACCGCCGCGAGACCCAGGTTCTTCGCCGCCCGAACCACCTGACTTTTTGTCGAGACGATCCCTTCCGGGCGAAGCGTTTCCGCCACGTATCGCAGTGCCGCTTTGTCCGGCGACAGGCCCTTGGCCATGTCCATGTGCAGAAAAACCCGTTTCCCGTGCCGGCGCAGCTGTTCCATATACCCCGGCAGGGTGCACACATCCCCGATCAGCAGGAACACGTCTTCCACCGGCGTGGCCAAAGCCGTCTCAATCAAGGACTCTTCGTGTACCGAGAGAATGATCGAGCCCCGGAACCGAAGCCGTTCCACCGACTGCTTGTGCATGATCGCCCCCTCTCCCGGCATCCTCCCGCCCCCTCGAAACAAAAATGGGCACACGACAATCCCTTTCGCGGGTGGTTGTCTTGTGCCAGGCTTTCTCCTCGACTCCGCCTGCAAGCCGTCCGCTTGTCCCATGGTCTTTTCAGTTGCTATCATGACACGCAAATATGAATCCCCCGTGACCCGCAGGTAACGTTTCGGTCGATTTTGTGTAAAATTTATATCTTTCCACCCTTGACATCGTGCTGGCTGTGGATACACTAACAGTTAAATGTATGCTTGAATATGATATCGGAACGGAGGGGAGCGCGGTGGTAGACCGAAGGACTGGGGCAAGGGGTGTCGCGTTGCGGGACGATCTTCCGTCGTGGCGCCCGGCGGCAGGCCGGGGAAGTTGCGAGGTGTTCGGTTTTGACCCGGAAAAGGTGCACCGGCGCCGGCGAGAACTCCACGTGACCGAAGGCATGGCCGATCTGTTCAAAGTGTTGGCGGACGACACCCGCTTAAAAATCGTTTACGCGCTCTGTCGGGAGGATGAGTTGTGCGTGTGCGACGTCGCCACCATCCTGGGAATCACCAACGCCAATGCGTCCCATCACCTGCGGTTGCTCTCACATATGGGCCTTGCAGCCAGTCGCCGGGAGGGCAAAATGGTCTTTTACCGCCTGCAAAGTCCCCATGTCCGCCATCTTCTCCAGGAAGTGCTGAGGCTGTATGGAAGGGGGGAGTCGGATGGCTGTGCCGAATGACCGCTTGCTGGATCGGAACCCCGGGATTGCGGAGAAACCTGGCCAACCCGCAAATCGCCCGGATCCGGTCCGGCCCCAGGAACATGTGTATCGACTGGCGAATTTAAGCTGCGCCGATTGTGCCGCGAAATTTGAAGACAAAGTCAAACGGGCGTCCGGGGTAGTGGATGCCCGGGTGCTTTTTGGATCCTCCCAATTGATCGTGGTCGGGCAACCACTGAGTGTGGATGAACTGGAGCGCCTGGGGGCCTTTGACAACATCAAGGTGGTCGCCGGGGCAGACGCCGCCGCTCCGGAGCTGGCCGGGCGGGGCGTCCTCAGTGCAGAACGGTCTCCTTGGTGGGCCGAACCCCGGGTGGGGCGGGCGGCGATGGCCTTGCTCCTTATCGCAGCCGCCCATGTCCTGCAGGGGAGCGGGGCGGCACCCGTTATCGCGACGACTGCTTACGCCGCGGCGGTTCTCCTGGGAGGCTGGGGGACCTTCAAAAAAGGGATTCCGGGCATTTTCCGGCTGGATTTTCACATGAATGCCCTGATGACCGTGTCCGTGGCCGGCGCCATGGCCATCGGGTACTGGAGTGAGGCCGCCACCGTTGCTTTCCTGTTCGGGGTCAGTGAAGCGTTGGAGAACCACGCCATGGACCGGGCCCGCCGCTCGATCCGCTCCCTGGCGGAGATGGCCCCCACCCGGGCGATGGTTCGCCGGGAGGGAAAGGAAATGATTGTGCCCGTCGAGGCCATCCGGGTCGGCGACGTGATGATCGTGCGGCCAGGGGAAAAAATTGCCCTGGACGGAAGGGTGATCCGGGGGCGCACCGAGGTGAACCAAGCGGCCATTACCGGCGAGTCGCTCCCCGTGGCCAAAGAAGCGGGCGATGCGGTCTTTGCCGGGTCGCTGAACCATTCGGGCGCCATCGAGGTCGAAGTGACCAGCCGGGCCGGGGACAGCACCCTGGCCAGGGTCATCGCCCTGGTGGAAAGGGCCGAGGCCGAGCGGGCCCCGACCCAGGAGTTTGTCAACCGCTTCGCCAGAATCTACACACCGGCGGTTACGGTTTTGGCGGTGGGCATGGCCCTCATTCCGCCTCTCGTCTGGGGCGCCGCTTGGCTCCCGTCAATCTATGAAGCATTGGCGCTGCTCATGGTGGCCTGCCCCTGTGCCCTGGTGGTTTCGACCCCGGTGGCGGTGGTGACGGCGATGGGCGTTGCGGCCCGCAGTGGCGTGCTGATCAAGGGTGGGATTCATTTGGAAAATATCGGCCGTCTTCGGGCGATCGCTTTTGACAAAACCGGCACGCTCACCTCGGGGGAGCCGGTGGTCACGGACGTGATCGGGTTCCAAACTATGACTGAAGAAGACATCCTCCGGGTGGCGGCGGGCATCGAGCGTTATTCGGAGCATCCGTTGGCCGGGGCGATCCTGCGGGCAGCCGCAGACCGCGGCCTCACTCCCGGGGAAGTGGAGGATTTTGAGAGCTTTCCCGGACGGGGGGCCCGGGGCACCGTGGGCGGCACAGAGTACTGGATCGGAAGTCCCCGTTGGTTCAGGGAGCGCGGGGTGAATCTGGAGTCTGTGAACAACCGAATTGGCGGTTTTCAGGAGGAGGGGAAAACGCTGGTGCTTCTCGGGCGAAGGGACACCGTGACCGCCTTGATTGCCGTGGCCGACCGGGTGCGGCCTTCGGCCCGGGAGGTGGTCGCGAACCTCAAAATGGCCGGGATCGGGCCCACGGTTCTGTTGACCGGCGACAATCCGGCAACCGCCCGGGCGATCGGCCGGACCGTGGGTGTGGACGAGGTGCGGGCCGGGTTGCTCCCCGAGGACAAGGTCCGAGCCGTTTCCGAACTAAGGCAGCGGTACGGTCGGGTGGGGATGGTGGGCGACGGGGTGAATGACGCCCCGGCCCTGGCCGCAGCCACCACCGGAATCGCCATGGGGACTTCGGGGACCGATCTCGCACTGGAGGCCGCAGATGTCGCTTTGATGAACGATGATCTGTCGAAAGTTCCCTTCGCCGTCCGCTTGGGTCGAGCCACCTTGCGGATCATCCAACAAAATATTTTTATCGCCCTTTTCATGAAGACGGCGGCCTTACTGCTGGCATTCCCCGGCTGGCTCACCTTGTGGCTCGCCATCGTCGGCGACATGGGCGCCACCCTCCTGGTCACCGCCAACGCCCTGCGCCTGTTGCGGGTGCGACCCCGAAGTTGAAGGAGTTTTATCACGATTAGACGGCGCAAACATATCAGTGCGAATCGTGTATCGCCGGGTAGAAATCTCGGGGCGAAAGGATTGCGCGATGGCGAAACAACTTCTTGAGGCTTTGGATCTGCGCGAAGGCTCAGCCAGGAGAGGGTTCAGTGCCGTGGTGTTTCATTGTATCATCAAGTGGGAACGCTCAACTAGGCCGTTTTGAGCTGACTGCAAGGGAGGTACCTGTTCATGAATCCGTACGATTACGCACATGGGCTTGCGAGGGCGCTGCGGGAGAGTGAATGGTATCGGAACCTCAAAGAGGCCAAGGAACGACTGGAGGCTGATCCGGAAGCTTGGCGGATGGCCCAGGATATCCGCCGCCGTACGGTAGAACTTCAACTCAAGGCGATGGGCGGGCAAACGGTACCCACCGAAGAGCAGGAGCAATTGCGCAAGCTCCAGGAGGTGGCCATGTTGCATCCGGCCGTTCGGGCGTATTTGGAGGTGGAGTCGAGATTATCCGTAGTCATGGACGATATTCAGCGGATTCTCGCTGAGGCGATTGCCCCTGTGGTTGACTTGCCGGGTGAAAGGGAGGCAGAGGCATCGGAACATCGGTGACGGGTCGTATGACGGACCGGTGATCTCGGCCGGCCGCACGTTTTGTATTGCTCCTTTTCTTTGGCAGTGTCTTCCGTCTCAGACGGTTGCGCCGCTCGTCTTTATTGTGTCATTGCTTTCTCTCGAACCATTCCTGAAAAATTTCCTGTACAAAATCACATGTTCGATGACAGCCATTCTGTCACTATCCCCCTTTATTCTTAAAGCAGGAGAATCCAAAACCTAAAAGGGGGATGGAAGCATGGCCTTTCTCGTCATCATGGGTCTCATCGGTCTTGTTGTAGCCATTGTTCTGGCCATCGTCGCCGTGTTCAAGCTGGTGGGATGGAAAACTGTGGGATGGACGGCGGGAGCCTCCCTTTTGGCGATCGTCGTCGGTGCCGCTTTCGGGGGCGGATCGTCGACGGCGCCAACCGGGGGTACTCCAGCCCCTTCGGGTTCGCCGGCCCCGGCGCCAAATCCCGCGCCCGCTCCGGCGTCAAACTCTGCGCCTGCTCCGGCGAAGCCGCCGGCCCCGGCGCCGAAGCCGGAGAAGCCCAAATCGCCCCTGGAGGTTGTGGAGGTGCATCAGGAAGGAGATGGGTACGTCCAATACGCTGCCGGCACTGTCAAGAACAACTCCAGTCGCAAATACGGGTATGTACAAGTGGAAATCAACCTTTACGACGGAGACGGCAATCAGGTGGGCAGCACCTTGGCGAACGCCAACAACCTGGAGCCCGGGGCCACATGGAAGTTCCGTGCGCCCGTCTTCGAGGACAATGTTAAGCAATTCAAAGTCGTGGATATCACCGGTTTTTGATCGATCTCGGGAGCGAAAACTGATCACGAAGGAGAGATCCCTGTGAATGTGGCCGCCCGGCAGAAAAAGCGGGCCTCCATGTGAGGCCGGAAGGTGCGGCGAAAGACTGTAAAGGTGAGCGAGTGAGGCTGAGATACGGGCCAGCCCACTCTGCCCGGGCCCTCGACGAGCGTCGTCGAGGGCCTTTTTAACGCCCATCGCCTTCGGTGCCCGTCGCGGGCGATCATCCACCTCATGAGGGCCAGATAACCATCTGTCCCTCAGCTTCGTCATAGGGTTGGCGGGCCCGCCAAACGACAGATGGAGGAGATCCCCGTGATCGAGATTGAAGGGCTGTGCAAACGCTACCGACGCCACTGGGCGCTCCGGGATTTGGAGTTAACCGTGGAGACCGGCATGTTCGGGTTGCTCGGCCCAAACGGTGCCGGCAAGACCACGCTGATGCGCATCCTGGCGACCCTGCTTTGGCCCACGTCCGGAGAAGTGCGGATTGACGGGATTGCGCTACGACAAAATCCGGACGAAATCCGGAAACGAATCGGCTATCTTCCTCAGTTTTTTCAGATCTACCCGCAAATGACGGCCTGGGAATTCCTAGATTACGTCGCGGTCCTGAAAGGGTGGACAGACGCCCGCAAGCGCCGGGAACAGGTGATGGAAGTTGTGGAGCAGGTTCACCTCGCCGATCGGGTGTCGGACAAAGTGAAGACCTACTCCGGCGGGATGCGCCAGAGGCTGGGCATTGCCCAGGCTCTCCTCGGCGATCCCCAAGCGTTGATTGTGGACGAACCCACGGCGGGGCTGGATCCCGAAGAGCGGGTGCGGTTCCGGAATCTGCTGGCCACCTTGGCGCTGCACAAGACGGTGATCGTGTCCACCCACATTGTCGGCGACATCGAAAGTTCCTGCCGCCGGGTGGGCGTGCTCGATCAGGGGAGGTTGGTGTTGGCCGGCGGTCTTGGGGACCTACAGGCTTTTGCCGAGGGGAAGGTCTGGGAGGTCCGGGTGGGGGAAGAGCGGCTGCCGGAGTTGGCCCGGTGGCAGCTGATCTCCACCCGCCAGGAGGGCGATGAGGTGGTGTGCCGGGTGATTGCCGACGAGCCTCCGCTCTCTGGAGCGAGGACGGTGGAGCCCACCTTGGAAGACGGGTACTTGGCTCTTCTCAGCCGCAAGGGAGGGGATCGCCGGTGAAGGCCTGGCTGAGCACGTGGAGAATCGAAAGCCGGTTCTTGTGGACAAACCCGTTTCTGCTCTTGATCGCCTTGGGCTATGGCCTCTGGTTGGCCGTCATCCTCTCCCGGTTGGGCCCTCCCTCCTCCGAGGACATTTACCGGGCGGTGTACGGGTTTCACGAAATATGGCAAACCCTCAGTCTGGGATTGGCGATGTGGCTCGGCATCTGGCTCATGCGGCGGGATGTGATGCGGCCGAGTTATGAGTGGCTCGGGGCCTTGCCCGTATCCCGGGTCGGCCTGATCGGGGCCAAATATCTGGCGGGTTTCTTGTATCTGAGCTTGTTCACCGCCTTGGTTGTCGTGGTGTTCGCCTATTTCGGCCGGGTGCGGGAGTTGCCCTGGGACATTTTGTCGCGTCACCTCGGTTTTTTCGCAGTCCGGGACGAGTGGTCGTACATGGTGACCTTGGCCCTGGCGATGTTCCTGGCAGTGGCCATTCCGGGGCGGCTGGTGTACCTGATCGGATTTTGCGCCTGGGTGTTCGGGACATTTTTCTTGGATAAAATTGTTATAGGGATGAAAGATTGGTATTTTCTCAAGACCTTTCATCTCAACCAGTGGTTTGGCTACGACTACATCGTCGGTTACGAGGCCTGGGGATATCCACTGATTTCCCGGGAAATCGCCCTGTCCCAGGTGTTTGTGGCGGTGTTCGCGCTCTGGCTGGTGGTGTCCGCAATGGCATGGCTGGCCCACCGCTGGCCCTCCACCCGGCGAAAAATGGGGCTGGCGGCGGCTGCGGCGTTGTTTGGGGTGTCGGGGGTGGCTTACGTCCCCTATGGCTTGTGGTGGAAAGACCGATACGACACTCGAGGGACGATCCAACAGTGGACCCCGCAGGAGCATGGGGCAACGCCAGTTCACACTTCCTTTCCCGTGCAGTCCTACTCGATATCGGCGGATCGGGCAGTGGATGACCGATTGACTGTCGTTGCCGACATGACCCTTCGGCCGCAGAACCTGGAACCAGGACAAACGGTGACCTTCACCCTCAACCGTTTATTTCAGATCGACCGGGTGACGGTTGACGGCCAAGAGGTGGCCGTGAGCCGAGATGTTGATCATTTCAGCCTGCCGCGCGCCGCCTTCGGCCAGGGGCCGGGGCCGGTGACGGTGCGGGTGCGCTACAGCGGCAAGGTCTACGATTGGCTCACCTCGCCGGGGGAGCGGTTTGCGGCGTTCGTGCGGGGGAACGACGTCTATCTGCCTTACACCCAGGGGTGGTATCCGCTTCCGGGGAAGGAGACGCTGAAAATCCGGGAACCGAGCTATGTCCAACTGGCTTCCCCGAACGATCTGGAGTTGCAGCCCGCAGACTTCCGGGTGGTGCTTAGGGGCTTTGAGGCGCCGGTATTCGCCAGCGTTGCTGGGCACCGGGGTCCCGCGGGGGAGATGGTATTCGCCGGAGATCAACTGGACGGCGTGTCGCTGTTCGGTGGCACGATCATCGAAGTGCGGGCGTCCCAGGGCGGCATGCCGGTCATCTGCAGTCCTTCTAACGCCGTGGAGGCCCGTCGCTTTGCGGCGGGATTGGATCGGGCGAGAAATTATGTCCGGCCCTGGTTGAACCCGCCGGAAGGCCGGGCTCGCCGGGTGATCTATCTTCCGGTCCGGCCTTTGGGGGCGGTGGGGGATTATCCCCTGTGGCCGGCAGTGATGAGCGGGGATAGTTTTCTTGCCGGGGAAACCCAGTATCACAATCTGGACGAATACAGGATGGCGGAGGTGGTGTCGGCCTGGCTGTACGGTATTCCGGATGTCCAGCATGGATTTTTGAGCGATTCGCGGGGAGAAGGGCCCGGGCGGGACTCTCTGACCGAGGACATCGGCCGGGCGCTGGTGTACGTTGTTTTGCGGGAAGGGGTTGGAATGTCTCCGGAGCAGGCGCTGGCCGCCGTGGGGGGTATGAAGGATGTCGTCCGCCGTCCCATCGATGATGCCCTGGACGCCGGGCAGGCCGAGAAGGTGCGCCGGGTGTTGAAAGGGTTTTATGATCGGACGCTCAGAGGGGTGACCGGACGAGACGCGAATTTGCCGGTGATTCCGGCGCAACAGTGGCAGGAAGCCTGGAGGGGAACGCCATGACCCTGTGGCTAAAGGAGTGGCGGTCTTTGCGGTCAGCCATGGCCGCGGCCATGGCGGGGTATGTGATGGCCGTGCTTGTGCCGTTGATCCTGGCGGACAGGCCGCTGAACGTGTTTTATTACAATGAAATGGGAGCGGTTCTCCTGGCGATCATGGCGAGTGGGACACTGTTCCAACGAGAGTTGTCCGGCAGCCAAATGGAGTTGTTTGCCACTTATCCGACATCCTTGGCGGGTATGGTGGTGCGCAAGGCGGCTTGGGCCTTGGGGACCGTCCTGGTGTTTTGCCTCATATGGACCCGGGTGTATCTTTGGAAATTTCCGGGGATGGTGTCGTCCATCCCCATTCCTTGGTCGGGCACCCAGCCCGGGGCGCCGGTGACGGAGATTGATCTGTTAATCCTGGCGGTGCCGGGATATTTGGCAGTCATCGGGATTGCCCTGGTGTCGATGGTGGCGGCCAAGCGGACTCACATCGGGCTTTTGATCGGCTTTGGCCTCTGGTTGTGGCAAAGTCTAGAAGGACCCGGCCTGGGAAATGCGAGTTTGTTCACGGCATATTTGCCGCAAAATGCTCCGCTTCTCGCCAATCGGTTGGCCTGGGCGGGGATCGGAGTGGTGTGCGTTGCCCTTGCGGCTGGTTTGGCGGAACGAAGGGAGCGATGGGTCGGTGTCGATTCGCCTGAGTAGCCCGGAAGGTCCGCAGGATTTCTCCGCAGGCGAAGCGTCAGCACGTCACCTTGGGCGCACTTTCCTCCGCCCGGGCGTTGGCCGCAAGGGCGAGGGCCTGGTCCAAATCCTGGATCAGGTCGTCGACGTGTTCAAGGCCTACAGACAACCTCAGAAGAGAGTCCGTGACGCCGAGGCGCTGTCGTACATCTGGGGGAACGTCCGCGTGGGTCTGGACCGCCGGGTAGGTGATCAGGGATTCGGTGCCGCCGAGACTTTCCGCGAAAGTGATCACCCGCAGGTGCGCGAGGATCGGAGGCACCCACCGGTTGTTCGGCACTTCAAAGGCAATCATCCCACCCCACCCGCTGGCCTGTGCCCGATGCACGGCGTGGCCGGGATGGTCCGGCAGTCCGGGGTAATACACCCGGGATACCCGAGGATGTGCCCTCAGCCACTCGGCCAGGGTCCGGGCATTGCCCTCATGCCGGTCCATGCGCACGTGGAGAGTCTTTATCCCCCGCAACAGCAGCCACGCGTCCTGAGGACCTAACACCGCGCCGATGGAATTTTGAATAAAAGCCAGGGAATTCGCCAACGCTTCCGACTTTACGACTACTGTACCGGCCAAGACATCGTTGTGTCCGCCGAGATACTTGGTGGCCGACTCGACCACGATGTCTGCGCCCAGTTCCAGGGGCCGTTGCAGGTACGGAGTCATGAAGGTGTTGTCCACGATGAGCCAAAGCCCGCGCTCGTGGGCCACTTGTGACAATCCCTTAAGGTCGGCGATTTTGAGAGTGGGATTGGTCGGGGTTTCCACGAACAGCGCCCGGGTGCGGGGGCGGATTTGCTTGGCCACGGCCTGCAGGTCGGAGGTGTCCACATAGGTGGTTTCCAGGCCCAGCGGGCGAAAGAACCGTTCGAATAAACGGTAGGTGCCGCCGTAAAGATCGTCCGAGAGCACGAGATGATCTCCCGGGCGGAACAGGCGGGCGATGGCGTCGATGGCCGCCATGCCGGAAGCGAAGGCAAACCCCCGGCACCCCCCGTGCAAGGCGGCGATCGTTTCTTCCAAGGCCAGGCGGGTCGGGTTCGAGGTTCGGGTGTAATCGAAACCGGTGGAAGAACCGAGGCCTGGATGAGCGTATGTGGTGGCGTGGTGGATGGGTAAAGAAATCGCTCCGGTGGTGGGATCACGGCGGTTTCCCGCCTGGGAACATCGCGTGTCAATGCGCATGCCTAACCCTCCTGTGACTCCGGTGGAAACCCGTTCCAGAATGGAAAAACCCACTCTTGAGGGGAGTGGGTCGTCAACAAACGTCGATTCTCCGGCACTCCTCTCATCTCTCAGGCCGCTCACGCAGCCTGCAGGAATTGGCACCTCTCCGGGCATTCCGGTGGTTGCCGGGCTTCATCGGGCCAGTCCCTCCGCCACTCTGGATAAGAGTTCACCGATTCGATTGTTGAATACACCATATCATGGAACGATCTTTTTGTCGAGAGCGTTCAGCGCCCCAGGGCGGAGTTGTCATATTCAAAAATCGCCAGGCGGTTCAACAAATCCTGCAAAGGATCGGCCGCGGGCCGCAGGGGTGACTCGTTCGAGTGGAAAGCCTCCCGGGCGGCGATGCTCGTCAGGGTACCCCGAGGCAGGACCGTGTCGCCAGGGCCTGCCGGGGCCGGCAAATGCAGGATATCTGTCAGAATCGGCTGGAGGCGGTTCCAACGGACATAGCCGTTGTGGTCGGCGCTGACCTGAACGGTGGTCCCGCCGAAGGGATATTGTTGGGCCGGGGTGGGCACGGCGCCGTCATTGGCGGGGTATCCCAAGGCTGACAGGGCGGCATAGCCCGCCCGGAGAAAAGGGCTGCTGATCGTATCGGCTGATGGGATGCTCCCCACCACAGACACCACCCGGAGAGCGCGAAGGGCGGGGTTCTCGCTATGTAAATCGGTCACTTCCTGCCGCACCTTTGCCGGAGTAAGGCTGCGATCCGCCGCCGCGCCGAACCAGGTAGCGGGAATCGGCGAATCCTGGGGCAACTGGACCACGCGGTTCAAAAGGTTTGCCAACGGGCTCCCGCCCCAGGGGGTACCGAGGCTGATCAGGGCCGCGGCGTTCAGGGGCCGGTACTCGCCCAAGGCCACGTAGGCATCGAGGCCCCCCATGCTGTGGCCGATGAGGACCAAGCGGCCGTCGATACCCGGGACTTGTTGGCGAAGGACGCTGAGTTGGCCCGCCAGCAGATGGCCGTTGGCAATGAAATCGGCGTCCGGGTCCAACTTCACCGTGGCCACGTTATAACCGGCCGCATAGGCTTCGCGGTATACGTCTGTAAATACCGACGCATCTTCATAGATCCCGTTGATAAACAGGAGAAGTGGACGTTTCTCATCGTGGATGTGGTAAAATACAGTTCCGACGGGATTCCGGCGGACCGCGTCCACCGTGAATTGGTCGGGACTCGCATCGACCAACCGAATGTGGTGTGTGACCTTTGGTGTCAAAGAGCCGACCTCGCCCCCGACGGTAATCGGGACGCCGGGGTTCTCAGCGGCCAAGGGTTCCCCATCGGTGATCGCCGGATGGGTATAGGAATAGGCGAACGCCTGGCTCATCCCCATGGCGGCAAAAGCGACGGTCACGCTCAGGATCTGGCGAAGCTGTTTACGGGTGTCCAACTCTTTGTCACTCCCTCGATCCGGAAGAATTCCGCGTTGTTGTGTCTCCGGAGAGCTTCGGCACAGCCGTGCGCGGAGATTCAGTGAACCGCCGGATCATGGGTTCCGGAGCATCTGCGCGAAGTCGAGGAGGGCATGGTCGATCGGCTGTTCATCGCTCTTGTCATGTCCATCCTATCACAGACCCCGGTGTTCATGGAACGGGGAGAAAAAATTTCGGTGCGGAAATATAGGGCGGGAGGTGTCGGGGGAACTTGGGGAATTCTGTGTTCCGGAATCGTTACGATAGGGTGTGGGAGGCCGGGCGCCTGGCTTTTTGCGTGGAAGGAGACCGGGCCTATGGCCCGGGATCGGAAACCCCTGAAGGAGACTGGGGGTGGAAAAACAAAGCGGGCGGGCACCGTTCTGGAACACTTTTGTTGCCAAGCGAACAGGGGTTTTGGAAGGATTTTTTCAGGCGGCGTCGTAAAATGTTTGGTGATGGAGCTATTTTCTATAGGGGTCAAAATATACAGAAATGAGGGTCGGCAGATGGATTTGACGAATGCAGTACCCGGGCGACCGGACGGGCAGCTCCAGGATTACGAGGCCGCCCGGCGGGTGTCGTGGGAGGAAGAAGCGAAACAGTTCACCTGGTGGAAGACCGGCCGGGTCAATGCCGCGTTTGAGGCGGTGGACCGGCACGTGGAACAGGGACGCGGCGATGCGCCGGCGATTTTATATTACGACGGGGTCCGGGATGAAACCTGGAGTTTTCGCCGGTTGCGGGACGATGCGGCCCGATTCGGGGATGCACTGCGGCGACTTGGGATCGGTCGCGGAGACCGGGTGTTTTTGTTCATGCCCAAGGGTCCAGAACTGGCTGTTGCACTACTCGGAATTATCCGCATCGGAGCGGTGGCCGGGCCGCTGTTCGAAGCGTTCATGGAGACAGCGGTGCAGGACCGGTTGGCAGACAGCGGTGCCGCTGCGGTGGTGACGACGCCGGCCTTGCGCCCCCGCATCCCCAGGGAACGACTTCCCGAGCTGCGCCACGTGATCTTGGTGGGGGCGGAGGCGTCGGATGCTGAGGCGGGAGAATGGTCCTATACCGAACTCATGAAGGAAGCCTTTACCGACTCGCCTGTAGAATGGGTGGATCGGGAGGCGCCCATGCTTCTTCATTATACCTCTGGATCCACCGGTAAACCCAAAGGGGTCGTCCATGTGCACAACCTGATGATCCACCAGTACCGGGTTGGGCGGTGGGTTTTGGATCTGCGCCCCGGCGATATTTATTGGTGTACCGCGGATCCGGGATGGATCACCGGAACGTCGGCCGGTCTGTTCGCACCTTGGCTTCACGGCGTTCCGGTGGTCATTCGGGGCGGGCGATTCCAACAGGAGGGTTGGTACGAGACTGTCGAAAAATTCGGCGTCACGGTCTGGTTCAGTGCCCCCACGGCATTCCGCATGTTGATGGCCGCCGGCGATGAGTTGCCAAAACGCTATAACTTGTCATCGCTCCGGCACGTCCTCAGTGCCGGGGAGCCGTTGAATCCCGAAGTATTTCGCTGGGGATTACGGGCCCTGGGAAATCGCATCCACGACAACTGGTGGATGACGGAGACGGGTTGCACGATGATCACGAACTACCCCGCTCTGCCGATCAAGCCCGGTTCCATGGGCCGGCCCCTGCCGGGAATTGAGGCGGCCATTTTGAACGATCAAGGCCGTGTTCTCGGTCCAAACCAGTTGGGGAACTTGGCCATTCGCGCCGGGTGGCCGGGGATGATGCGAGCCATCTGGAATAATGAAGAGAAGTACAAGCAATATTTTCCGTTTGAGGGTTGGTACATCAGTGGGGATTCCGCCTATCGGGACGAAGACGGATACTTCTGGTTCCAGGGTCGGGTGGACGATGTCATCAACACCTCCGGGGAGCGGGTTGGCCCCTTTGAAGTGGAAAGCAAATTGGTGGAGCACCCGGCCGTAGCTGAGGCCGGGGTGATCGGCAAACCCGATCCGGTCCGAGGGGAGATCATCAAAGCCTTTATTTCCTTGCGGCAGGGCTACGCGCCCACGGAGGAACTCAAAGAAGAGATCCAGCAGTTCGTGCGCAATGGCCTGGCGGCCCACGCCATGCCCCGGGAGATCGAATTCCGGGACAAATTGCCCAAAACTCGCAGTGGCAAAATCATGCGTCGGGTTTTGAAGGCGTGGGAACTGGGTCTGCCGACCGGGGATTTGTCCACGATGGAGGATTAAGGCTTTCTGATGCACAAGCCGGGGTCCGGGTTTCACGGGCCCCGGCTATTTTTTGGCCTCTTGCCCGGTGGAGCCCAACCGGCCATCCCGGGTGCACTCTGCCCTCGGCCCAGAATATCGAGGGCTTATTCATTGATGCATAACTCATGTTCAAATGCATGACACCCGCGGCCGGAAGGACGGAAAGCGCCCGGTTCTGGCCCGGGTGTTATTGGCATCATTTTTGCTTATTCCTTTTGCGGTGCGTCATGATATAGTCAGAAAATCTATCATATCGGGAGGGGAGAGCGACGTCTTCTGTGATAAAAACTGACTCGAAAACTAGGGATTTCGACATCAGCGAAGCAACATGTGCGGGGGAAAGGGCGGGATAGATGAATGCCTGAAGAACATTTGGAACCTGGACAACTCAAACACAATGTCCTGAATCGATTCGATTCCGTATTAATTGCCGTGGCGGGGTCGGCGCCCGCCTACAGTTTGTCGGCGTCGACAGTGGCTTTGGTGGCGGCGGTGGGATTGCTGGCACCCGGCGCCATTCTGTACGGCGCAATCCCAATGTTTGGGATCGCCCTGGCGTTTTTGTACCTCAACCAAGCGATGCCCAACTCCGGGGCCAGTTACGTGTGGGTGGGACGCATTCTCCACCCGTGGCTCGGGTTCCTGAGCGGATGGAGCTTGTTGGTCAGCGCGGTCTTGTTCATGATGGCCGGGGCGATTCCGGCGGGGACGGCAACTCTAGAGTTGTTAAGCCCGGATAAAACAGACAGCGTGGTCTGGGTGACCGTGGTTTCGGCGTTCTGGTTTCTGGTGATGAACGCCTTGGTCATGGTAGGAATTCACATTACCAACGTGGTTCAGCGGATTCTGACCAGTATTGAAGTGATCGGCCTCATCGTCCTGGCCGTGGGAGGGCTGATCCACGCTTCCCATCAGGTGGCCCACCCCTTCTCCTGGAGCTGGTTTTCCCTCGGCGGCTACGGAAATCTCTCGACGTTTTTGGGGGGACTGTTAATCACCTGCTTTTATTTTTGGGGATGGGACGTGAGCTTGAACCTGACGGAGGAAACACGGGCAAAGCGAGTGGCTCCCGGCCTCGGTGGGGTGCTCGGGACATTGATCATCGTCGCCCTGTTTATCCTGTTGCAGGTGGTCATCCAGCTCAACCTCGGAGACAAGCCTTTGGCGGATGAAGCGGCGAATATTATTCCTCTTCTCGGGGAGACGATTCTTCCCAAGCCCTGGTCGTACATCGCCCTGATTGCGGTCATGATCAGTACTGTGGCCACCCTGGAGACCACGCTCATCCAGGCGACCCGGACTTTGTTCGCCATGGGCCGGGACAAGACGGTCCATCCTCGGTTTGCCGTGCTTCACGCGAATTGGCAGACACCGGTGCTCAGCAACATCGTCATCGGCGTTCTCGGCATCATTCTATTCGTGGTTTCTAACCTGTCTGCCAGCGTGAGCGATCTTATGACCAGCGCGATCAGCGCCATCGGGCTTCAGATCGCCTTTTACTACGGGCTCACCGGTATCAGCTGTGCTTGGCATTACCGAAAATCTTTTACCGAATCTTTCGCCGCCGGGATCTTCCGGCTGGTCTGGCCTTTGGTGGGCGGGTTGGTGTTGCTTGCCATTTTCGTCATGAACGTATTTACGCTCTCGTTCCAAGAGACGGCCATCGGGCTGGGGCTGATCCTCGTCGGAATCATTCCTTTGTTGGTGGCCAAATTCAAATACCACAGTCCGTATTTTGAGGGCCATGTGTTTGAACCGGATGCCGAAGAATGGTCCGGCACGAAGGAAGCTACAGTTGCCGCTGAAACTGTCAAGCGCGGTTGATCCGATTCTGGCGCCGGGCGGGCCCCCGGGAGAAGTTCCTGGGGGCTTTTGTTGTCCCTTCACGTTCCTTTGGCCAACGTATTCTTTCAGAACCTCCGGCCGTATCTTATCGAATTGCACCCCATGGGCACCTGAACCAAGAAAAGCGCGCGCTTCCACCAGGGTGGTCACTTCGAGAAAAATTTTCTTTTCCACGGCAGCGGCCTTGAGTTCCTTGATTTTTTTCTGCACCTCCTCTTTCGAGAGAAAAAGTCGATGTTCTTGAAAAATGAGAACCGTTTCGGAAAGTCCCAACCGGTGGGGCCAACCGCCCCCGGCCCTCACCGCCTTGACAGCCAGAGCCTTCGTTCCCGGGATCTGTTTTCTCGTCGCCAGGATCTCCAGGTTCGGGTTGACCGCTTTTGCCTTTGCTACAAGCTCATAAGTTCTCGTGGCGACTCCCGAATAATATTCGAAAAGATTCGCTCCAACTTTCCAGACCCTGTGCAGGTCTTCACTTGAACCCCGCAAAACGAAAATGATTTCCCCCTGGCTCACTTTTGATCCCGATCGTACAGATTGTTCTGTATACATCATTTTTTCTTTGCTCCGGTCAAGCCGTCCGAAGTGATAAAATGGACGGTGGCGGGAACCGGCGGTCCCTCATCGAGGACGGCGTACGGGAGGTGACGGTATGACGGCGGGCTTGGTGTGGGTGGAGTCGGAAGAGCACATCGAACAGCTCCGGCAACTCTTTGTGGAATACGCCGCGTCTCTGGAGTTCGACCTGCATTTTCAGAATTTCGAACGCGAACTTGCCGGTCTCCCCGGGCAATACTCGCCGCCCGACGGCCGCCTTCTCCTGGCTTGTGCAGACGGAAGACCGGCGGGGTGCGCGGCGCTGCGAAAGTTTGCCGGTCGCGACTGTGAGATGAAACGGTTGTACGTGCGCCCGGAGTTCCGCGGCCGGGGCATCGGGATAACCCTGGTCCTCGCCCTCCTCGAAGAGGCGCGAAAAATCGGCTATTCCCGGATGTTGCTGGATACGGTCCCCTCGATGGAACGGGCGATTCGTCTGTACCGGGGGCTGGGGTTCAAAAGGATTGAGCCATACCGTTACAATCCGATCGAAGGCGCCGTGTACATGGCCCTGGACCTGTAGATCCAGGGCCGCCGAAGCCGTCATCGTTGAGCCACTTTCAACAGCCCATCCGCTGCCCGGTCCAGTCTGATGCGCTGCTCACGGCTGAGCTTCTCCAGCCAACGCCGGGGGATCGCTTCAACCCCCCAAAAGATTCCGGCCAGTCCGCCGGCGATCGCCCCGATGGTGTCCGCATCTCCGCCGAGGTTCACCGCCCTGACCACCGCGTCTTCGAAGTTTTCGGCCTCCAAAAATGCCCATACGGCACACCGCAAACTGTCCACGGTGTACCCGGTCGGTATCAGTTCGTTCTCCCTGGCCGTGGCGGTCGCGGGTTGCGGAGGTAGCACGGCCAGAGCGGCTTCCTCGCCGGGGGGAATTCAGGGTCAGGAGGGGGAGCGGTGGTATCAACAGTTGCCGGATTATGATGTCTGTCGCCAGCACCCGCGAACACGTGATTTCCACGGGAACGGTCAGGCTGCTTACGAGTGATAGGCGGTGGGCTTTGCTCCATGATTCACATGCTATCGCCCGGAGCGGCAAATTCGAACACAATATGGAAACAGACGGAGCGCCTAAAGGGGGTGTTGAGCATGACGGATTTGTGGAAAGCTGTCAGAGAAGAAGGGATGCAAGAAGGTTTGCAGAAGGGTTTACAGGAGGGGTTGCAGAAGGGTTTGCAAGAGGGTCTGCAGAAGGGTCTTCAGCAGGGGCGACAGGAAGGAAAACGGGAACTGGTTGAGCAGATGCTGAGACGGGGCGTCTCGGTAACGGACATCGTGAAGCTTACGGGAATGCCGGAGGAAGAGGTTGAGGCGATTCGGCGGGAGGCGTTGCAGTAAGGGCGCAAAGTGGCATTCGATGCGGTTCAACCATGAGACCTGGGTCGGTGTAAAAACCAGTTCTACATCGTTTTCTGCAGCCCATTCAGTCTTCTTGCTGGACGAGACGTGCCCATACAGTTTATCCGCTTTCAGATCCAGAGCCGCAAACAAGTGCCTCACCCCGTGGGTGCGGCGGTACGTTGCCGGCAATCGATCGGGCCGACTTTTCGGGTACCATCCGCAACCGGAAAACGGCTGGATGGACAATGTCATCATCGGCGATAACATCCCCAATAACACCGATTTGTGATTTTCCAAAAAAACGACATGAATTCCCCCAAATATTGAGATAGACCTCATTGTCAAGACATTTTTTAGCCCTAAGTGTGTTGGGCTGCCTGAATATAGTTATGAGATTAGGATGTATTTTCCATTTCTCGATCATCCCTCGATCATTCTGGTGGAGGACTCCCTTCTCGTTGTCCGGTCTCTTGGGTCCATTCTATCAAAATCCGCCCAGAGGACTCCCGCCTCTTTAGGCGGGTGGTGAATGGGCGGTCCGGACGAAAGTCCGGCATTAAGCGAAAGCGAAGGCGGGAGAGGCTTCACTCCTCGATCCGTTGCTCCGCAGCCAGGATCAACACAAGCGCCAGACTCCGAATCCGCCGCGAACGGCGGTGATACACCGGCGCAGGTCCAGCGATTGTTTGAGAGTTCAAAAGCCCCCGTTGTTCTGGGATTCACGTTTCGGTGTGTGCCTGAAAACTGTCGGACTCGGGAATCGAAAACGTGAGATAAAGAAAAAAAGACTTTGTAACAATGTAAATATCAAAGATAATCGAATGTTACGCCGGAATCTGGAACGTGACTTTTATCGATGCGTGCCAAACAATAGGGACTATCTAGCATCAGATATCATATAAGATATATGATCGGAGTGGGTGTGATGCCGTTCATTGAGGTGATCATGGAAGCCGGAAAATTTTCAAAGGATGCGAAACGGACGCTGGTGGAAGGCATGGTCGGGATCATGGATCGGGTCCTCCATTCCAGGGTGGAACAGGTCCGGATCGTGCTGCACGAGGTCCCAGAAGAAAACCTATTTGACGGTTCGGCAGTTGTTTCGGAACAGTCGGTGGATCAACGGCAGGAGGGCGGAATTATCCCGGTTGATGAGCGGGAAGATTCCTCGGCTGTGGATTGAACTGCCCCGGAAAGGGAAGACGGCGGAAAGTGGTTGAGGAGAAAGACGGGTTCACAGCCGAGAAGAGGGGATATTTTGATTGAATTTTACATTTAAATGATGAAATTCCGATCTGATGTTTGATTTTACAACGGTTGAACTGGGGGCCCGGAAATGGATAGTCGGGAATTGCGTTCCTGTTTCGGTCGGTTCGCGACCGGGGTCACGGTGGTGACCTATTCCGCGGAAGGGGAACGGTATGGGATCACGGTCAACTCATTCACCTCGGTGTCGCTGGATCCGCCCCTGCTGTTGGTGTCGATTGATCGGCGGGCCAAGGCCTGCGGCAAGCTCGAGGGGAAGCCGTTTGCCGTGAATATTCTTGCGGCCGACCAACGGGATCTGGCCATGCACTTTGCCGGACGCACCCAAGATGGGCTGGATGTGAAGTGGGAGGAAGGTGAAGTGGCGTCCAGGTTGGGAGGTGTCCTGGCGTGGATCGAGTGTCTGCCGTGGAAGTCGTACGACGGCGGTGATCACGTCCTGTATCTCGGAGAGATCAAAAATTTCCATTATCGCGACGGTGATCCGTTGATTTTCTATGGGGGAAAGTTCACCAGTCAGCCCTTGCTGATCGAGGGCTCCGCATGAGGCCGTTCTCCGGTGACTCTGCCGCCGTGCGTTCGATTCGCATGGTATTCCCCGGGGGAATGATGATCGATGGGTGACCGGGTTGGACTTTCGAGGACCGCCGCATGTGACGCGGCGGCGCAGGGACTGCCGCTCCTCGTCTTCTTGCGGCGTGCCCGGCGCGGTCGGCGATCCAAAGGGTCGGAGTGGACAACAAAAGGAGAGGGAACCATGGGCATTGAAGATGGAGTGCGAATGTCGGAGACCGCCGCTTCTCAAGGCAGGGTGGCGTCATGATTATTGTGCGCGTTCACCTTCTGCGCGGCCGCAGTGCCGAACTGAAGCATCGATTGTTGCGTGAACTGACGGATCATGTGGCCGTCACTCTCGGGGTGGATCCTCAGACGGTTCGCGTGTTCATTGTGGAGCTTGAACCGGATAACTGGGGGATCGCCGGGGTGCCCGTCAGCCTGATCCGGGAGGGGGGAACCTCCGGCACGAACCGTCCGGAAGATCGAGTGGAAGCGGTTCCCCGGGCGCAGTAGTCGGACGGGAAACCGCGTCTCCGGAACGAACCGCGAGGGAAGTCTGTGGGGAGGTGATTGGTCGGGCTATTGCACAACAAAACATCTCCAGCCGAAGATGGGCCGACGGTTGGATTCATGTCTCTGTCAAATATGCCGATGGTGAACCACGATGATGGTTTGTGAATCGCGATCCATGGAGAGAAAGGAGATGTACGAATCGATGGCAGTGAATCAGACCTTGAATCGACCGATGACGGGGGAAGAGTATCTGGAGAGTCTGCGGGATGGCCGGGAAGTGTGGATTTACGGAGAACGGGTGAAGGATGTCACCGCCCATCCGGCGTTTCGCAACTCTGCCCGCATGATCGCGCGCATGTACGATGCCCTTCACGACCCCAGCCAGCAGGATGTTCTCCTGACCGACACGGATACGGGAAACGGCGGGAAAACACACCCGTTCTACAAAGCGCCCAAGAGTGCACAAGATTTGGTCGCGGCCCGGGATGCGATCATGGCGTGGCAGCGGATCGCCTACGGATGGTTGGGTCGCAGCCCGGACTACAAAGCGAGCTTCCTCGGCACGCTGGGCGCGAATGCGGAATTTTATAAACCATTTGATGAAAATGCAAGGAATTGGTACAAGAAAGCCCAGGAACAGGTCCTTTTCCTGAATCACGCCATCGTCAATCCGCCTGTGGACCGGAACAAGCCGCCGCACGAAGTGGCCGACGTGTATATGCATGTCACCAAAGAGACGGATGGCGGCGTGTATGTCAGTGGCGCAAAAGTCGTGGCGACCGGCTCCGCCTTGACCCACGCGAACTTTCTGGCGCATTACGGGCCGTTGCCGATCAAGAAAGAAGAATTCGCGATTATTCTGGTCATTCCGATGGATGCTCCCGGAGTCAAGTTGATCTGCCGTCCGTCTTATGAATACACAGCTGCAGTCGTGGGAAGTCCCTTTGACTATCCGTTGTCCAGCCGGCTGGATGAGAACGACGCGGTGCTCGTTTTTGACAACGTTTTTGTTCCCTGGGAAAACGTCTTCGTCTATCGCGATCTGGAAAAGGTAAACAACTTCTTCCCGGTCTCCGGTTTCACCGAGCGCTTTACCTTTCACGGTTGTACGCGTTTCGTGGTGAAACTGGAATTCATCGCCGGCCTGCTTATCAAAGCCCTGGAATCGACGGGCGCCAAGGACTTCCGGGGGGTCCAGGCCCGCTTGGGCGAGGTCATCGCTTGGCGCGATCTCTTCTACACGATCACCCAGGCCATGGCCCATGCTCCGGTGCCCTGGGTGGGAGACCACGTCATTCCGGATGTCCGCCACGCCATGGCGTATCGCGTCTTTGCTCCCATGGCGTACCCCCGAATCAAGGAGATTATTGAGACCGACGTGGCCAGCGCCCTGATTTACATGAACTCGAACGCCATGGATTTCAAGGTGCCCGAGATCCGGCCGTATCTGGACAAGTATTTGCGAGGTTCCAACGGATACGATGCGGTGGAAAAGATGAAGGTGATGAAGGCGCTGTGGGACGCCGTCGGGAGTGAGTTCGGCGGACGTCACGAACTCTACGAGCGGAACTATGCCGGCAACTACGAGAACATTCGCATTGAAACGCTTCTCACGGCTCAGGCGATCGGCGATGTGGACGCCTTCGTCGGCTTGGCCGAGAAGATGATGAGTGAATATGACCTGGACGGCTGGAAAGCGAATGATCTGATCAACCCCGACGACGTCAATGTTCACCTCCGGAAGTAATCCCGGTCGAACCGGACGCCGATCGGGCACGGAGTGGGTGTCTGCGGTGAATGAGACCTTTGTCATCCGCATTGAACCGCACCGAAAGGAGGTGACAGGCCAAGGGGGGGAGACACTGCTGCAGGCGCTCACGAGGCAGTTCTACGGTCGTGAGGGTCGGCCGGCATTCTTTGGCTGTCGGCGGGGCGGCTGCGCGTCCTGCAAGATGGAGTTGTTGTCCGGAGAGGTGAACCACAACGAGACCTATTCCCGCGCCGCACTGACCGACGAGGAACGGGCGAAGAGATACATCTTGGCCTGCCAATCTTTTCTATGTTCTGACATTGCCGTCCGAATCCCGAAACGTGAAGACCCGTTGGCCCGTTTTCGGCGGGCGCGCGTCGATCGGCAATGATCCACACATGATCTGACTTGCGTAAAGGAGGCAAGGGCAATGGGTGAGGGTATTTTGCGGTTAGGGTTCGTCGATGTGCGGGTGACGGATTTGGAGGCGGCCCGCAAGCACTATGTGGAAGTCATGGGGATGCAGGAGACGGCGCGGACGGGAGATGCGCTGTATCTCAAGGGCTGGGACGAGTACGATCATCATTCGATCGTGCTGCGCCAGTCGGACCGGGCCGGACTGGTGAAGATGGCGTTCAAGGTGCACACCTACGAAGACCTGGAGAGGTTGGAGAACCAGCTTCGACAGTATGGGGCGTCGGTGACCCGCGTTTCCAACGGCGAGAATTTCAAAGTGGGGGAAGGGGTGCGGTTTAAGCTGCCCTCGGGCCACACGATGGAATTGTTTGTGGATATGGAATATAAAGGGAAAGCATTGCCGCAAGTGAATCCGGCGCCCTGGCCGGAGGGGCTGGTGGGGGTGGGGGCTCCTCGGATTGACCACCTGCTGATCACGGCGGACAAACCCCACGAAACCGTTGATTTTTTGATGAAAGCTCTGAATTTCTATATGAGCGAGAAAGTGGTGGAGAACGAGCGGTCGGAGACGCCCATTTCGGCCTGGCTGTTCCGGAGCAACACGCCGCACGACATTGCGATCATTCCGGGGAAGGACGAGGGCCTGCACCATTTCGCCTTTTGGTTGGATGAGTTCAATGATCTGCGCAAGGCCGGGGATGTGTTCTCGAAGCATGACGTGTCCATCGACGTCGGGATCGAGCGCCACGGAATCACCCGGGGGCAGACCATTTACTATTTCGATCCGTCGGGGAACCGGAACGAGGTGTTCACGGGCGGGTACATCGCCTACCCCGACATGCCGGTGGTGAAGTGGACGGTGGACCAGTTGACGCGAGGGATCTTCTATTTCAATCACCGTCAGGAATGGATCGAGGCGTTTACGGGTGTGACGACCTGATGATCGAATCCGCCGGCAAGAAGGGGGTTTGAAGGCCTTTCTGATTCCGTCCGGGCCCCAGGGGTCGTGGTCGCGGCCCCTGGGGGGCTGCGTGCCATTGTTGTTCGGAATGTTTCATGTGCTTGGTGAATTCAAGTTTGACGAAACCATTCCATGGGAGGCGAAGGTTATGCCAAAGCTCGATCGGAGTGCGTACTACGACCTCACTCGGGATATGAACTGGCGGTTGCGCTATGTTTCCGAGAAGGAAGCCTTTCCCGAGGAACAGATCCGCGACCGCGGGGTGCCGGCGGAAGGATGGTGGGACTGGGATGAGCCGTACAAAGTGACATATAGAGAGTACATGTACAACCAATCGGACAAGGACCTCTCGACATTCTCCGTCAAGGCGGCCATCGCCCGTTCCAAGCTCTTCGACCAAGTGGATCCGGGGTGGAAGTCGGCCATCACCGCCCATTACGGTGCCATCGCGATGGGTGAGTATCTGGCTTCCATCGGAGAAGCGCGCATGGCCCGTTTTGGCAAGGCCGCAGCCTGGCGGAACATGGCCACTTTCGGCACTCTGGACGAACAGCGCCACGGTCAGTTTCAGTTGTATTTTCCATACGGCCTGTTGAACAAACATCCGCAGTTCGACTGGGCCCATAAAGCGTATCACACCAATGAATGGGGAGCCATCGCCGCCCGGAGCCTGTTTGATGACATGTTTACGGCCAATGATGCGCTGGGCACCGCGATCCAACTCACGTTCACCTTTGAAACCGGGTTCACGAACCTTCAGTTCCTGGGCATGGCCGCGGATGCCCTTGACGTGGGGGATGTGGAGTTCGGGTCGCTCATCTCCAGCATTCAGACGGATGAGTCGCGCCACGCCCAGCAGGGAGAGCCCACTCTTCGGGTTTTGCTTCGCCACGGAAAAAAAGAAGAGGCCCAGCGGATGGTCGACGTCATGTTCTGGCGTTCGTGGCGGATTTTCGCCCTCTTGACGGGGCTCTCCATGGACTACTATACGCCCCTGGAGCACCGCTCCATGTCGTTCAAGGAGTTCATGGAGGAATGGATCATCAAGCAGTTCCTCGATCAGTTCCGGGACTTCGGCATGGAGCGCCCCTGGTACTGGGACATCTTTCTGGATGAACTGAATTGGTACAATCATGCTCTGCACATGGGGGTTTGGTTCTGGCGGCCGACCGTGTGGTGGAATCCGGACGGCGGCGTTTCGCCCGAAGAACGGGAATGGCTGGAAGCCAAGTACCCGGGCTGGAACCGGACATTCGGGCGGTATTGGGACGTGGTCACGGACAACATCCGCAAGGGTCAAGCCGAAAAGACGTTGCCGCAAACCCTTCCCATGGTGTGCAACATGTGCCAGATTCCCATCGTCACCCCGTCCGACCCGCACCAGCGGCACATCGCCCCGTATGTGTCCGAATACAAGGGCCGGCGGTATCACTTCTGCTCGGAGCCCTGTAAGTGGGTTTTCGATATCGCGCCGGAGCGGTATGCGGGTCACCTGAACATTGTGGACCGGTTTTTGGCCGGACTCATCCAGCCCGCAACGGTTGAAGGCGCCTTGGCTTACATGGGTCTGACGCCGGACATCTGGGGCCAGGATGCCGACAATTACGCCTGGGCACTCAAAGAGGCCGGCGGGAAGAAAGCGGCCGCCATCTGAATGCGGGCAATCGACGATGCGGTGCGGGCGCCCGGTCGGGCGCCCGGCACGGAAATCCGGGAAAGGAGAGGATGACGGTGGCAGTGGTGCCGCTCACAGCTGCACATCGCGAAGATTTTGTCGTGCTGTTGGTCCCGGTCGAGGAGACGGATACCATGGCGCAGGTGGCGGAAAAGGTGGCCGTCCACACGGTTGGCGTGCGGGTGGCGCCGCGCCCGGTTCCCCTGCGGGTGCGGTGCAAGGGGCAGGTGCAGCCGGACCACGTAACGGTTGCTCAGGTTGGCCTTGGGCCGATGGATTTTGTCGAGGTGTTCTATGATGAATGAGGTGCGGGCGATCCGCTGGTTTCCCGTTTTCAGCCTGGATGAACTGTGGGAAGGCGAAATGTTGGATGTGGACGTCGAGGGGGAGCGGGTGCTGGTGATCCACCTGCCCGGGGGGAAGATCGTGGCGTATCAGGGGATCTGCCCGCACCAAGAGATCCCTTTGGCCGACGGGGAATTAAAAAACGGAACGCTCACCTGTATGGCTCATCGTTGGCAGTTCGACGCCGCGACGGGAAACGGCGTGAATCCGAAGAACTGTCGCCTGTACACTTACGAGGTGAAGGTGGAGGACGATCAGGTGTACGTGGGGTTTCCCGAAGGAGAAGGGCGGCGCTACAATCGGTGCACGGCCCAGTAGAAATCGAGCCGTATGGACGGCAAAGGAGGTCGGGGGTATGGCCAATGAACGCGTGAAATTGGTGGGGCCCGTGGTCCGGGACCCGGAGCTGGCCGAAGCGCTGGTCGCCGCCATTGAGGCGGACAATCCCGGAGTGGAGGTTTTTGTGGACGACCGCGGCGGATACATCCGTATTCACACTCCTCAGCGATGCCGAATTACTCGCAAGAGTCTGCAGGAGGCGTTGGGACGTCCTATCACCCTCTCCCGAATTGAACCTGAGCTCGTGTCATTTGCGGGTCGGATACGATATATCGGCGACGACGAAGTTTTGTTCTATTTGGAAAGGGAGGATTAAGATGGCTCAAGTGCGCGAACGGCGCCGTACAAAGGCGTGGAGCTTATGGACGGAACGACGGGTCCCCAGTGAGTATGAAGCGGTCAGCCACCGCCTGCATTACCATTTTCGCCGCTCCCCCGCTCCTTTTGAGCTGGATCCGGAAGCTCCGATCAATCGGTGGTACCGACAGTACCGGGAAGAGTCACCGTTTCAAGTGGACGATTGGGAGGCGTTCCGGGATCCGGACCGTTTGACGTATCGGGATTATGTCCAACTGCAAAAAGAGCGGGAGAGTTACTTGGACAATCTGATCGACGAGTTCGAACGACAAGAGTATTACTCCCGCCTCTCGCGACGTTGGGTGGATGTGCTCGAGCGGTTGTACATCCCGAGCCGCTTTTCGGGCCATGTCCTCCAAATGGTGGCTCTGTACATGGCACAGATGGCGCCGTCCGCTTATATTACGAACGCGGGGTACTTTCAAGGTGCCGATGAAATGCGGCGGGTGCAGCGCTGCGCGTACCTCGCCAAAGCCCTGTCGCTGGATCATGGGGAACACCTGGCGGACTCCGGGCGGACCCGGGCGATCTGGGAAGATGATCCGCACTGGCAGCCGCTGAGAGAGTTGCTGGAAAAGCTACTGGTCGCCTATGACTGGGGCGAGTCTTTTGCCGCTCTCAACCTGGTCGTCAAGCCGGTGTACGATGCCCTGTTCAATCAGCAGTTTGCCGACATGGCCCGGCGCACCGGAGATGATCTGCTGGCGCTGATGCACGATGACTTTGACCTTGACAGCCGGCGCTGCGGGCGCTGGACGGCGGCTCTGGTCAGCTATGCCGTGGAACGGCAGCCGGACCACCGGTCGCTGCTCAAGGGTTGGGTGGAGAAGTGGACGCCTCTGGCATACCGGGCCGTGGAGGGGCTCGCTCCCTTGTTTGCAGAGGGGCCCCGGCCGGCGCAACCCGGGGAGGTGGTTGAGGCGGTCCGCACCAGCCACAAGGACTTCTTGGTGCAGATCGGCCTCGAATGATCATGGGGGCGCGCGAAGTGACCCTCAAGCCTTCGGGTCATAGCTTCACGGTGAAAGGCGGCGAGACGATCCTTGCCGCCGCCCGGCGGGCGGGCATTTGGCTTCCCTTTGAATGCGGATGGGGCAGTTGCGGCACGTGTAAAGCGACGCTGGCGGAAGGCCAGGTGCGGTGCCTGTTTCCGGAAGCGCCCGCTCTCTCGGAGCGGGACCGGCGGCGCCGGCGCGTGATTCTCTGTCAGAGCGTGCCCGAGAGCGATGTGGTGCTGGAGGCGCGGGTGCTGGACGGACCTCCGGAAAATTTAAATACATCCGAGTATCATGCGGTATTGGCCGATGTGGAAACTCTGGCTCCCGAAGTGGCGCGTTTTCGTTTTCAGCTCGATCGCCCGGCCGATTACCGGCCGGGGCAGTACGCCATCCTCCATCTCGGCGATGGACTGCGGCGGGCGTATTCGATGGCCAATCTGCCGGGCACCCGGGAGATGGAGTTGATTGCCCGCCGGTATCCGAACGGACCGGGGAGTCAGACGTTATTCGCTTTGTCTCCCGGGGCGGAGTTAACCCTGGAGTTGCCCTACGGAGCGGCCTATCTCCGGGAGACGTCCCGACCGCTGGTGTTTGTGGCGGGCGGGACGGGCATTGCCCCGATCCTCGGCCTCACCCGGGAGTGGACGTCCCGGGGTGATCGAAGGGGGAACGGCCTGATGATCTTCTACGGTGCGCGGACGCCCGGGGATCTGGTCTGCCTGGATGAGTTGCGGGAGCTGACGCGTTCGTTTTCCCAGGCGCAGGTGATCCCCGCCGTCAATGAAGGCGATGCCGGGTGGGAGGGTGAGGTGGGGTTGGTGACCGATGCCTTGGTGCGCCGGTTGAAGGAGCCGTGGGACGAGCATGAATTTTATATGGCCGGGCCGCCCGTGATGGTGCAGGCGGTGCTTGCGTTGCTGGAGGAGCGGGGGGTGCCCATCACCCGGGTGCACTATGATAGCTTTGGCTGAAAAACGGGTGCGGATCTCGAAGGATTTGCCGCCGATGCTCAGGGAGTTGCCGCCGCGCCCGGGGCGGCCTCCCCGCATTGACGTGCGGTATCCATGTCTGCAGCAGGAGGACGTGTCTCCGCCGAACCTGCGGGAAGAGCTGCTGCGGAGAGCGGCCGGGTTGACCGGTGTGGAAATCCGGCCGACGGAGCTGTCAGTTCCGGCCATGGCCCTGGTGTTGGACGAATCGTTGGCGGAGGGGCAACCGGAAGCGTTTATCCGGGGCCGGGAATTTGCGCTGATTCGAACGGACGGGAGTGTCCACGTGCCCCTGATGCCGGAGTGGGGCGAGCCGGTTCTGCAAAAGGGTTGGGCGTGTATTCACCCGCTGGTGCGCTATATGGCCGGGGTTTTGCCTCCTCAGAATCTCATCGCCTATGCGCCGCGGGATGAACGGGAACTGGAGACGGTGTGGAACATTGTCCAGGCGGGCTATTGTTATGCCCGCGGATGGATTGTCGAGCCAGACCAGGAAGGAGGACATCCATGAAGGCGGCGGTGTATTACGGTCCCCGTGACGTGCGGATTGTTGAAGTTGCGAGTCCGGGCATCCGAGCGGAGCATGAGATGCTCGTGAAAGTGCGCGCCACATCCATTTGCGGCTCGGATCTGCATCTGTATCGCGGAACCCTGGATGGCATATTGGAAAGGGGCAAGTCCCGCCTGGGCCACGAATTGTCCGGGGAAGTGGTCGAGGTCGGCAAGGCGGTGGGCAATTTTAAGCCCGGCGATCGGGTGACCATGGCGTATTCGGCTTCCTGCGGGGAGTGCTACATGTGCCGAGTCGGCCAAACGGCCCATTGCACCACCACCGGCAAGGCGGTGTACGGATTTGGTACGGCGTTTGGCGATTTGAACGGGACCCAGGCCGAATACCTCGTGATCCCGTACGCCGATGCCCATGCGATCAAAGTGGACGGGGGGTTGGCCGACGAGCAGGTCCTGACGCTCTCATGCAATCTGCCGTCGGCCATCATCGGCAATCGTTTGGCCGATGTCCAGCTCGGCGAATCCCTGGCCGTGGTCGGCCTCGGACCGACGGGATTTCTGACCCTGGAACTGGCCCTTCATCGCGGTCCGGGACGGGTGTTTGCCTTTGACCCGGTCCTTCACCGCCGAGAGTATGTGAAAGAACGATTCGGAGTCGACGTTCTCGACCCAGGCGATCCCGGGGCACTGGAACATGTTCGCCAGGCCACGGGAGGGCGGGGCGTCGATAAGGTCATTGAGATCGTGGGCGAACCGGAAAGTCTGCAGCTTTCGCTCGATTTGGTCCGGCCGGGCGGCACCGTCGCAGCGATCGGCGTGTTCACCAGCGACCGATTCAACCTGAATCTCGCCGATGTCTTTCTTCGAGATCTCACGCTGCATATGAACGGTTTTGCCAACGTGCAGCCGTATCTGTGGGAGGCTCATCGTTTGTTGCTGGAAGGGGTGATCGACCCGAGGCCATTGTTTCACCATCGTTTTTCACTGGATGAGGTGGGCGAGGCCTACCGGGTGTTTGCCGACAAGTTGGACGGCGCGATGAAGGTCTTGATTCAACCTTAGGGGGGATTGGCGTGTTTGGCCCAGTGGAGTCGGCTGCCGTAACTTTGCAACAGGACGCCGAGGCGCGGGGATTTCTGGCGGCATGGGCCCCGGTCGACTTGCCTCCATCCGTCGTGGACAGATATCGCGCCTGGATTGCGGACAGGCGGCAGGCCGGAATGGGCCAACTCGCGCGAAACGTGGAGGTGCGCCTTGCCCCTCGGTCGCGCCTGGCATGGGCCCGCAGTGTCCTCGTTTTGGCGGCCCCCCATAGGTTTCCGGATCCGGGGCCGCCCCCCGGGGGAGTCCGCATCGGCCGCGTGGGCCGCATTTTTTGGATGCGTGAACAGGATTACATTCAGCGGCGGGTGCAGCCGCACCTGGACGAATTGAAGGAAATCTGCCACCGTTTGGGTGGGCGTTGCCGCGATTATGTGGAGCAGGGGCCGCTCTCTTTCCGGAGTTACGGCGCAGGGGCGGGTTTGGGCTGGATCGGCCGGAACGGGATGCTCCTTCATCCCGAGTGGGGATCGTACATGACGTTGGCCGTGTTGCTCACCGACTTTGAGGTGGAGGCCGCACCGGAGCATCCGTTCCGGTGCGGCCGATGCCGTCGCTGTCTCGATCGCTGTCCCACGGGGGCCCTGCTGGGAGACGGCACTCTGGATGCCAACCGGTGCATCTCGTATTGGACGACTCAGCATTTGGATCTCATTCCCCCGGAGGTGTGGGACGGGCTCGGCAGTTGGTTGTTCGGGTGCGACGAATGTCAGGAGGTGTGCCCGTGGACGCCGGAAGCCGAACGGTTTTGGGAAGGGTACGAGCCCGAACCGGAACTCGCCCATCCTGATTTGTCGGATTTTCTTACGCTGCCCATTCACATGTTTGCGCAAAAATATGCCCAAAGTGCCTTTGAACGGGCGGGTCGGCCCCGAATGGCACGCAATGCGCTCATTGTGCTGGGCAATACACGTGATTCGGCTTATCTCCCCCTCATTCGGATGGGATGTGAGGATCCGAGCCCTCTGGTCCGTGCGACCGCCTCCTGGGCGGCGGTTCGCGTGGGAGGACGGCAGGAAGCCGAACGGCTGTTGAGGGATCCGGAGCCCTTGGTCTGCAATGAGGCGCGCCGAGCTCTTGAATTCAGTTAGAATCCGGATTGTTAAATACGGCGTTTTTACTCGCATATGGAATCGCGAATCTCCTTTTGGGGCGCGCCGGCGAAAGGATGGGCGCCAAAAACGTTCGGCATGATCGCATGGTTGCCAGAATATCTTCAAGACATCCGGCACTTTTCATTTTCGGATTTTGGTGTTTTCGCTTCCTTGCCTTATCTTGTCGGCAGCGTTTTTGTCCTGGTGTTCGGTTCCGTGTCCGATCGCGCCAAACATCGTGCACCGTTTGTGGCGGTCGCGCTCATCCTGGCGTCCGTGTCGATCTGGCCCGCCGCGAGTGTCACGGACCATCGGATGAGTGCGTATTTTCTCGCACTGGGCGTCGGGAGCATCGGGATCGGCATCTCGTCTTTCTGGGCGATTTTGCAACGGTTGACCCCGGGGTGACGTCGGCGCGGCCGCCGGAGTGATGAACGGCGTCTCACAGATTTTTTCGGCCTTCGTCCCAACGATCATCGGATATTTCATCCAGTTGAGCGGCGGTTCGTATAACGGGGGGTTGTTCTTTCTTGTTGGGCTGGGCGTGATCGGTGCGGTGTTGATGATTGCGTTATCCATCAGAAAAGTGTGAGGCGCATCGCACCGTATCGGTGCCAAACCGCACGGACGGTACCCGTTTTGGCAGGAGAGAGGACCCGTGGGCTTTGCGGCCCGCGCGGCTTCATCTCCATGGTGGATGGTGGAGAAATCCTATTCATGCAATGAGGAGGGGGCGGAGGAACGTGGGGGCTTTGGGGCCACGACATCGGGAGATGGCGCGGCGGCTGTGGGAGGCGCGCTGTCAGCGGCGGACGATTTCGCCGCTGACGACGGAGTGGCCGGAAATGACGGTGAATGATGCGTATGCCATCCAGGATCAACTGATCGAGTTCCACCTCGCTGCCGGAGACCGTCCCATCGGGTTTAAACTGGGGTTCACCAGCGAGGAGATGCGCCGTGCCATGGGTATCGGGTATCCCAATTACGGCATTCTGACGGCGAGCATGGTGCAGGTTTCACCCGCAAAAGGACGGGATGAGTGGATTCACCCGCGGGTGGAGCCGGAGATTGCCCTGCGTCTCGGACGCGAGTTGTCAGGCGCCGAGTTGAGTCGAGATCAGGTGGCTGCTGCGGTCACAGGGGTGGCGCCCGCACTGGAAATCGTCGATTCCCGGTACCGAGACTTTCGATTCACGTTTCTCGATAATACGGCCGATAACTCGTCGGCGGCCGGAGTCGTGCTGGGCGAGTGGCAGGACCCCGCCGGTGTCTCCTTCGAGAGCCTGAGGGTGACATTGAGTGACGGCAGTCAGGAGTTCACCGGCGTGAGCACGGCCGTGATGGGAAGCCCGCTGGCGGCGGTCTCCTGGCTGGCGGCGGAATTGGCCCGGTTCGGGCGGTCTGTGCCGACCGGATCGGTGGTTCTCACCGGCGGGATGACGGCGCCGTTGGTGCTGAATCCGGGAAGCCGGGTCGGGGGCGATTTCGGATGGCTGGGTACTGTCGTCATCCAACGGTGATCCTGCGCCGGCCACGATCGATGGTCTTTCGCCGAGAGGTTTGTCGGATGATTGCGTTCTTGCCGGTTTCATTGCAAAATAGAAAAAGAAGGTTTTGGGAGTCAACAAGACGAAAGCATGATATGGACGGCTGCGAACAGCGTAAGCCCAGTGGCCAAACCGGTCCAAAAGAGAGGTTATATCTAGTGCGGATGCCAGTTACGCGTTCCGAGTGGGTCTATGAAAAACTGAAAGAAGTCATCCTGTCGGGAGAGATGGCCCCGGGAGAGCGCCTGGTGGTCGACCAGCTCGCCCGTGAACTCGGCACCAGTCCGATACCTGTGCGAGAGGCCGTACGGCGGTTGGAGGCTGAAGGTTGGGTGGAAAACACGCCTTTTGTCGGTGCCCGGGTCGCGCCGGTGCGGGTGGAAGAGTTGGAGGAGTTGTTCACCATTCGCCTGGCATTGGAACCGATTTTGGCGCGTACAGCGGTGAGGGGGGTGACGGAGGAAGACGTTGAGCGACTTCAACGGCTGGTGGATGAAATGGATCAATGTATCGAACAGAACAATACGGCCCAGTACAGCCGCCTCAACTACGAATTTCACCGTTCCCTATACGAGCTTTCGCCTTGGAAAGAGCTTTTTCGCATCGTGATCACCGTCTGGGAACGTTCGGCCCGTTCACGTTGGATCTTTGTGCAAACCCCGGATTCCATGCCCACATCCCAGGAAGAACACCGGGCCATGGTCCAAGCTCTGCGCAAACGGGATGCCGAGGAACTGGAGCGACTGATGCGCAGGCAAAAGGAGAGAGCTTTTGCCAGCTACATTCGCCGGATCGGGAGCTTCGCGAGTCAATTGGACAGCCATGACGGAACGGATGCCATCTTGGAGCCCTCTGAGTAAGATGCGGGACGTCTTTCGGCCCTGCTGGGGAGGGCCGCGGGTATGGCATCCCTTGAATCCCCTCATTCGACCGTGAGCTTTGAACCAGCATGTCTTCTCGATGCTCTCCATCAACGAGTAAAATCATCGGATCGTTCGTTCTCCGAAAGCGTTTCTCGCGCAAAGCCTTGGCTATGCGCGACAAGGATCGGGTTTGCGACCGCCGGCAGGGCGCTATCCCCGCTGCCAAAATATCACGGATTCAGGTTTACAAGACAATCATCACTTCATGGACGACCGTCAAAAAATCGGGGCTGTCCCCATCGGGCCGTTTCACGCCCCTTTTGGGACAGCCTCGCGAGAGACAGCGGATCACCCCAAGGGGATAAAATGCCCCCCTTCCTCGCCGTACAACATCGAAGTGAAGTGCATGCCCTCTTCACCGAACGCCATCGTGATCCCCCCCTCTTCCCCGATGGCCTGGGTGGTGATCGGCGGATGAATCGGACCGCCTTCTTCACCGACCATCATGGTGGTCATGATCAGCGAAGGATCCACAGGGGTGACGAACAGGGGCGAGGTCGACTGACGCTCCTCCAACTGCTCGATAAAAAGACGCTTTTTCGCCATACTTGTCACCTCCTTTCGAGAGGGTTGCTCCCGGTGCCGTCACCGGCGCCGGCCCCGGGCACATCCGTCCGTCCCTGATCGCCGGCGGCCCTTATCCCCGGGCAGCCTCGATCAGATACCGGGCGACTTGAGAGACGATGGTGGGCGAAGCCACGGTGTCGAACCCTTCAAACATCGGAGCGGGGTTACACTCGAGGATCACCCAGGAGCCGTCCGGCCGGCGTTTCACGTCCACCCCGCTGAACAAAAGGCCCAGGGCCCGGCAGGCGGCCGTGCTCGCCCGGGCGATGTCTTTATCGATGTCCACCGCCTCGACCCGGTGCGCACCGCCGCGGTAATCCAGCCCTTCCCCCTCGATCCGGAACGCCCCGATCACGCGATCCCCGAGGACAAAAACCCGGATGTCTTCGCCCGGTATGTATTCTTGAAACAGCACCGGGGCCCCGGCCAACCGCTCCAGCCGCTCCGGCTTCAAATCCTCCCGGGTCAGCCGCCGACAAAGCGCACCCCCGGCCACCGGTTTATAGACCACCTCGCGTTCAGCCGCAAAGGCGCGGACCGTTTCCCCGTCACCCGTCACCAACGTCCGGGGCACGGGGATTCCCGCCCGGCGGAGCCGCTCGATCTGGAACGGCTTGGCAAAATGGATCAACAACGTGTCCACTGGGTTGACCAGCACCCGGTCGGTTTCAGAGAGCCATTTTAACCAAGACAACCAAGCGGCATAGCGCTCCCGCTGAGCCACGTATTCGACATAGCCGCCCTCTTTTAACGCTTCGACGTCCGGATCGAACGCCGGCGTCGGCAAGAAAAATACCCGCAAAAAGAAAGCGCCGATCTCCCACAGGTCGATTCCCGCGTACTCCTCCCGACTTTGAGGAACCATCCGTCCTCTTTCCCCGGAACCGGGATCCGGGCCGACCTCCTCCAAGCCCGCCTCCAAGGTCAACGGAAAGGGAATATTCGGAGCCGTGTTCAGCACCACCGCCTGGGCGCCCTGGTTTTCGATTTCCCGGGCTAAATAGATGCAGTGGCGCTCCAACGGCGAGCCGATGATGCCGACGCGCTTTTTCGCCATATGCCGCCCCTCCCCTCCTCCGTGTACCATGTTCGATCCTCGGACGGTGTCCGGCCGTCCGCCGACGTCCGGCCGTCCCGCGGCTTGCGACCCTGCCGGGATGTCGCAGCCCCGCCCCGCCGCGGTTGGTTCGGCCGGGCCGACGACTCCCCGGCAACGGGTTATCCTTCACGTTCCCAGGACGAAGGTGCAGGCGGCTCTACCGCAACCCCGTTTCGCATTCGCCGCGCCAGGCTCGCCCGAAAGGCGATCCACCGCACCCAGCCGAAAGCCTGCGCGGCAACGCTGAGGCAAACAAAGATCACCGCCGGATGCACCAACAACGACCATCCCGCACCTTCGACGAGGAGCCGCCGCCACATGTGCGCCGCCTGAACCACCCACGCCCAGAACCATACCCAACTCAGCCCTTGCAAGGCCACGCGCAGCAGCGCGTACAAACTGAGCCAGTGAAGGCGCCGTGCCTTCAGCGAACGGATCGCATCCCCCCACAGATTCGGCCGTCCGAGCCAATCGACCAGCAAGAAATATCCGTCTCCCTGAAACAACGGGATCAGGGCGAGGCACATTCGGATCCAGTGCACGAATAAGAACGACCACACAAAAGGGCCGAGTTCCGGCCGCAAGAGGCCGAGTGCCGCCGCGACCCCGCCCACCGCCAGATCCATGCCCGCCCCGGCGGCGTCGACGGCGATCCGCCGCCACCGGGGCCATTTCCACAATTCGGTATTGATCAAACTCAACAGGGGAATCGGTCCGAACCAGACCAGGCGAACCCGGCCGGGGATTTCCCGGGGGGTGATCAGCCAATGCCCGGTCTCATGGAGGATCAACCCCACCGTCAGCGCACCGGCGACCAGCCATTGATCCGCGAGTCCCGCCACCCAGACCGGCGGAACCGCGGCGACAAAACGGATTTGGATCACAGCGGATGCGGCCAAGACTGCCGCGATGAAAAGAACCATCGGCACCGCCCTCGCCGGGAGGCGGTCAAATGCCCCGCCCGGCGCGTCAACGACATTCCGGGCTTCGTTTGACGCCACGTGTCGACGTTCGGGCGACGGCCGGGAGACCGGGGCCGATGGGGTGGCCTCTTCCGCCGGCTCTATGCCCGCGGTTTCCCCCGCCGTCTCTCCCGCCGGGATCGAATCCGACAACAGCTGCGCCACCGCCCGAACATCTTCCTCCTCCACTTCCCGCTCCCGGGCGATTTGCCCAGGAGAAAGACCGCGAAGCAAATCCTCGACCACCCGCCGGGTCTCTTCATCGATGGCGAACATTCGCCCGTCGGTCAACTCCAGCCAAAACCGGTCTCGCCCGAGAGGGCCCCACCGAGGCGCCGACGCGCCGGGCGGCCTCCCTGTCTCCCGTTCAGGCGGGCCGCCCGGCCGTATGCCGTCCGGCTTGTCCTCTTTCTTTCCGCCCGCCATGTGACTGCTCCTTTCTGCTCTTCCCAAGGGCACGTCCTCACCTTATTCTACGGCGTATGCCGCGAAGCCGGTACTTCGCAAAACGGTAGTCTCATAGGATGACAGGAATGCGGGAAACCCGGGGCGTCTGCAGAACCGGGGATTATCCCGTCAGCGGCCCGGAAGACCCTATGTATCGGTGGATCCGATTTTTATAGATATACGGACCCCCAGGAGCTCATCTAGGGGTGGCCGTTTCTCAAAGGGTGAACTGAACATGACCATGCAATCTGGTACAATGACGATGACAGCGCCCCGGGTCGGTATCGGAGGTGGATCGGTCATTGAGGTTGCCGGCGGTCCCGATAGCTGTTTGAGACGCGAACGTCCATAGGAATATCACGATAAACCGCTTAACTATAATATTGCGAAAGCCTGCAACTCCCGAAAGGGAGTGGTCGCCGCCGGGACGACGTTCCCGGCAGGTGTCCGGGAATCCAGGACCCCGTCCAGCCTAAGGGGTCAGGAAAGCTTGGGTGGCAGCCCCGCTGCCGGGTGCCGAAGCTTCTGCCGTGCCTATGGATGGATGCCTCCCACTTCAGTGGGGGAGGATTCACAAACCCTCTCGGCGTAAAAGCCGTCTCGCTGCCCAAGTCCTCCATCCGGCGGGAATCATAGTTCCGGGAATCCTCCCGCAGCCGCCTCATGAGCACGTTCGGCCCGTTAAACTGTGTTGCGCCAACCAGAAACCTGACCTCCCTGTCGAAATCCACTCGGTGGCCGTTCTCATCCAGGCCCTCGACCATGGAGGCGATCCCCGCCGCGGCCTCCGACACGTCCAGCGGTTTGGGGAACGCCCGGAACCCGTCGCCCGTATAGACTACGACCGCGAACTTCGAGTATGGGTCCGCCTCGTCGGTCGGGAAGGCGACGATCAGGCCGCCGAGCTGCTGGCGGAGGAATTCGGCTTTCTGATCGATTTCCTGCGTGTTCATGGGTACCAGCTCCTTTCACCCTATGCGGGCAGCGGGAGAATTCTCTTTAAGTTCCAGCCCTCTAGCAACCAGTCCGCCATACTTCGGAAATTTTTTGGACAAGTTATGTGTTGCCTTCTTTGGTTTTTAGCGTAATACTAATGAATACCCAGGACATTCATGAGACATCGGGGTGACACGTTTATGGCGAGGTGGCAGGTGCATTTCAACCATCAGATCGACACAGACGACCGGGAACTGCTGTCTTTATTGGTGCAGGTAGAAGCGTACAGGCTGTCCATCATGAAGATCCCGATGCCTCCCGCAGTCCAACGCGAACTCGACAGCCTGAACATGATTCGGCAGATCAAGGGAACGACGGGATTGGAGGGGAACGCTCTTACCGAGGCGGAGATCAAAAAGGTCATCGAGTCCGGAAAAGCGGGCCGCGAGGCGGAGAAGGAAGCCGTAAACGCACACAAGGTCCAACTCTTTATCCGTCAGTATCACGAACAACACGGGAGCAGCAGTCTCTACATTTCCGAGGATTTCATCAAAAAGTTACATTATATCAACACCGAAGGCTTGTCCAATTATCATAACGTGCCAGGACAGTACCGCCAGGTCAACGTCCATGCCGGGGATTACACCCCTCCGGATTATACCGAGATTCCCGCGCTGATGAAGAAATTTGTGGAGTTCATCAACTCAGGCGATGTGGTGCATCGTCTGGCCCCCTTGATTCGTGCGATTATCGCTCATTTTTATTTGATCACGATACACCCGTTTGGGGATGGCAACGGCCGTACGTCCAGAGCCTTGGAGGCCTTTATCCTGTACACGGGTGGGTATAACGTGAGAGGATTCTATTCGCTTGCAAACTACCATTACCGTCATCGCGACCAGTATATCGTCCAGTTGAACAAGGCCCGATTTATGGACCAGGGAAATTTGAATAATTTCGTGAAATACTGTATCAGGGCGTTTTTGGAGGAATTGCAAAGCGTTCAAGAAACGATCTTGGGCTATGTCAAAGAGATCATGTTCAAAAATTACCTATTGGAGCAACTCGGCCGAAAGGCCATTAACAACCGGATGTTTTCCGTGGTGCAATTTCTTCTGAATGGGGGTGAGCTGTACGTTGACGAATACCGGCACAAAAAGCACCCGTTCATAGCGCATCTGTATGAATCCGTCACGGCAAAGACGGCCCAGAGGGATCTGAAACGGTTGCTGAATGCGCAACTGATCGTCGAATCCGACAAGAAACTGAGGGCCAACGTAGATTTCATGAACATGTACAGGGTTTGATCGCAACCCGCCGATTTGGGTTCGAATCCCGGACGCAATTACAAAACCCGCACGGGAAAGCCCACCCCTTTAGGGGTGGGATGAAAGCGCGGTGTTTTCGGGCAATGCTTGTTATAATGTCCTGTTTCTGCTAGAATGTGTCTATGGATAATCAATATAGACACAAACACACGTCTGTATCGTTGGTGAACTATCATTTCGTTTGGTGCCCTCGCTATCGGCGCAAGGTCCTGGTCGGGGCGGTGGAAACAAGGCTGAGAGAGTTGATCCAGGAGGTGGCTAAAAAACTGGATTTGGAAATCCTTGCTCTCGAAATCATGCCGGACCATCTCCATTTGTTTGTCAACGCTCCGCCGACACTGGCACCACACGATATTGTGGCACGGTTAAAGGGGGTATCCTCGCATCATCTTCGTCGGGAGTTTGACCATATTGCCCGTATGCCGTCCATGTGGACGCGAAGCTATTTTGTTTCCACCGCTGGCAACGTTTCTTCCGATACCATCCGCAAGTACATCGAAATGCAAAAGAAACGGGGGTGATCGGTTTGGCTCGTCCGGCACGAACGAAAAAATCGGGCAACGACGTGCCGATACAGACCCTCACCGCAAAGGCGAAAGTTGTCGATCTTTCCGACCAAGATGCCTTGCTTTTGGGCCTGCTGGGTTTTGCCGCCACCAAGCTCTGGAATGTGGCCAACCATCATCGGCGTTCGGTTTGGGGCGCGACCGGCAAAATACCAGACTTTGTGCAACAGTGCCGGGAGTTGAAAACGAACCGCTGGTACAAGCTGCTCCCGTCCCAGAGTTCTCAGGAAATCCTGAGCGAACTGGATGATTCGTATCGTTCCTGGTTTTCGCACCGGAAAAACGGCGACCCAAGCGCACGTCCACCGGGATTCCGGAAGAAGGAAACATTAAGCACCGTAACATTCAAACAGAAGGCTTTTGAAATCCTGCCGGGCAACCGGGTCAAGCTGAGGTTGCCCAAGACCTACGCCCGCCGGGAAATGGTGCTGGAATACCATCTTCCTCCCGATACCACCCTGGGCAAAGTCCAGCAGGTCAAGTTGACCTGCGACCCCACGAGCGGGGACTGGTATGTGCACATCGCCCATAGGGTGCCGATTGAGTACCGTGAAGCCGGCATCCGGGTCATCCAGGTGTCGGAGAAAAACACCAGCACGACATGTCCCCTCTGCAACAAGAGGGTAAAAACAGCCCGCATCCAGCGGGGGTTGTTTCTCCATTGCGGACAAGCATTCAACGCGGATCTGGTGGGCGCGTACAACATTCTGCAAAGGTATCTCCGTGAGGCGGGTCGGGCTTGGCCGGACCCGTCGGGAGTAGTGGGCGCACTGGCACGCCCGGCGGTCAACCGGTTCGTGTGGCGAAAAACCACACCGAAAGGCCGTGAACAGGGGACGTTCAAACAGGCTGTTTAAGCCGGTTTGGGCATCCGTAAACCGACCGTCCCTAAAGGGGAACCCCACCCTTCAGGGGTGGGAGGATGTCAGCCGCGAGGACTTCGAGACCGAGATGTTGGGCGAGGAAATACGGCGGACGGGGAAATGTCTCTACAAAAGGCATTAACAGCTTGCAAAGAAGGGCCGCCTGCGCGGCCCGGTCAATCCCAATCCTTGCGATCGTGTCGCAGTTCTTCCAGTCGAAGCACCAGCGTCACGGGCCATGCCACTAACAACAAAACCGGCCGAAGATGTGGACCCCGCTGGAAATCCGCCTCACTTGCTCACGGCCGCGGCCGGGGCGCGGTCAACAGATGATAGAGAGCCACGGCCGCCTCCGCCCGGGTGGCCGGATCGTCGGGCCGGAAACGGCCGTCCGAACCCCGCATGATGCCCAGACCCGAAACCACCCCAGCCTCGACCACATCCCGAGCGGACCGCCCGGCCATATCCGAATAGGACACCTGAAAGATCCCTTCCCCTTTCGTCAAATTTCCATATCCCAGTTCCCGAACGATGATGTCGGCCATCTCCATCCGGGTCAACGGCGCATCCGGATGGAATTCCGCCTGCCTGTCAATCAATCCCCACCGCACCGCTTCCTCGATATAGGGATAATCCGGATGGTCCGGGGGGACGTCCGCAAAACTGGGTTTGTCGGGGAAGAGGCCCCCGGAGGGCTCGACCATCCTCATGAGAGCCGCCACAAAATCCCCCCGGGTCACCGGCTGGTCCGGCAGGACTCGGCCGGCCACAGGCTGGAGCGCCCCCATCTGCAGGACGGTCGCCAGTTCTTTTTCCGCCCAATGCCCGCGGATCTCATCCAAGTTCACCTCCTGAGGAGCCCCCTGAACCCGGACCCAGGTGCCCGACAGGGCGTCCCAGGCGATGCGCGGCGCGGGACTGACCGGCAGATAGACCAGCCGCACCGGCCCGGGTCGAGGCTCGTCGGGATTTTCCTGCATCCGGACGTAGGCCAGGGTCATGCGGATCCCGTGGAGATAGGCCCGTTTCGCCTGATCGGCCGGTTTCACCTGCCCTTCCGGATACACCGGGCTGCCCGGCATCTCCGGATCATCGGCAAAATACGCGTAATAATTGAGAATCCGCCCCGTTTGCCCGTCCACCGTAACGGTGACCCGGGACAGGTCGTCGACAAACCCTTTGTGCAAATGCAGGAACTTGACGGCATACATCCGGCGGACCGGCGGCGTATCGCCCGCTCCGGCCGGCGATGTCTTGCCCTGGACGGTCTTCGGATTCTCCGGCTGGTCGGGCGCGATCCCCAAAGCGCCGAGCCGGTTCGGCAACACCTTTTTGATAAAATCGACGGCCGCCTGCCGGGCCTGCTCCGGACTGAGCCCGGCCCCTTTCCCGGCATCTTCCGCCGAGGGTGTCGCGACGCCCCGGTCGAAGGCGAGCACTTCCCCAGTCAGGGCGTCCACGCCGGCATGGGCCGCCGAATGGTCCGGCAAGACGAAATCAAAGTTCCACCCGGCGTGCTGTCCCGCCCCGGCGTCGTGGAAACTCTTGTTGATCACCGCCGCGTCCGCGCCGAGATCCAGGGCGGACCGGGCGACCTGTTCGGCCTCCTCCAGGTCGAGCGGCTTGTCGCGCAACGCTGGCACCTGCGGACCTCCCGGTTCCAAAGGATCCGCCTCCGCAGGACGGGGCAGGGACGCCGGACGGCTGAACCCGTCGATCCACCGGCCCGTGGCCGCGTCGAGGACATACTGGCCGGTGACGAGATAGAGATTCCCCGGTGTGAGATTCGGCACCGGCACGTTCGCCGTGTACACCAGCCGCGTCGGGGGGTATCCGCTCCTTAAACCGGGATCCGGCATGTAATGGGCGGTCACCGCCAAATCCCCGGCCAATTTGGCCTCGGCTTCCGGGGCCCCGATTGCCGGCGCCGGCGCGGGAAACGACACGTCCGACCAAATGTATTGGTAAGAAGCGATGCGACCGTCCGCCCCCACCGTCACGTGAAACCCGTCCGCGGGATACGGGACGCCGTTCTCGACCCGGACGAAAGTAAAGGCATAGTGGACCAACGTCGGCGCGTAGAAATCCTGGCTGGGCCACTCCACCGTCTTCTTGGCCTTCTCCGGTTGGAGCTTTTCTACGAGGGCCCGGGCCGTTCGTCGGGCCTGCTCCCGGTCGACCGCGGGCGGAAACGGGACCCCGTCGTTTTGCCACCGGTGAAAAGACAGAACATCCCCCGTCTCCGCATCGACCGAAGCGTTGACTTCTTCCACTCCCCGGCCGTTCAGGGGGATCTGCCACTTGAGGTTCCACGCCCGGCGCCCGGAGACCTCATCCACACCCAAGGAAGAGGTGAACGTGACGCCGTGCCCTTCCTGAACCCCGAACGCATCCATCACCGCTTTTTTCGCCGCGTCCACCGCGACCGCCGCATTTTTGGGGACGGACGGCATCCCTCCGCCGGACGCCCTCGCATCCGTCGCACCAGCCGCACCGGCCGCACCGGCCGGCACAACGGGCACACCGGCGATCATAACCAAGCAAAGGGGAAGGATCCACCGCCTATTCGCCGGACCGTAACCCATATCCACCCTCCTCGGAACATTCGTCTCCACATCGTGTACAGGTCCATCATACCGGCAGAGCCGCGCCGGCCAAAATGTCCGTTGTCGCCTCCTGACGACCTTCTCCCGCCGTGGCGACCGTTCTCGCATCTTCACCGATCCGACTCGAAAGCGGCGGTCTCCATCCCGTGTCCTTGTTCCAGTCTCCGTTTTCACGGAACACAGGCGGTCGAGCCGGACGCGGGTTTATTCCCCCTCCCCCGGTCCGACCGCCCTTTGGCCTTCTCCAACTGCTCCCGCCGCGCTTCAATGTTTTCGCCTCTCAATGGCGTGAAGTTGCTGCCCGGCCGATGATCCTCCTTCTGGACTCAAGCTTCCATTCTTTTCCCCTCCCAACCTCAAGTGCGCGTGTCCTTGCGAGGTGTTGTGCCGTTTCTGCGAGGGCGTCACAAGAAAACCGGAGGGCTGGCGGTGTCGGGGTGGGTTTTTTTAATCGCATTCACCTTCCCGCACCCCGTCCTGCAGGGTTTTTCGAAAGCTCCAAGACTTGCGACTCGCCGGTTTTTTGTTGCCCGAGCGGGCGCGTTATCGACCGTCTTGACGTTTTCCAGGTTCAGTCGGTACCGAGTCTGTCGGTAGGACTGCCCGTAGATGTATCGACACATGAAACATTGCCGTTCCAGCTGTCTTTCACGCCCGGGGCCCCTGTTCCAAATCCGACAACAGGCGATCCAGATTTTCCACAACCTGATGAGACGCTTGTTCGAGCTCCATCAAGCGCTTTTCCGCTTCCGTTCGCTCCCCTGCGAGAAGCAGCCGGTAGATTTGCTTCGCCAGATGGTGAAGCCGCCGGTGCGGTTCCTCAATCGCCTGAAAAGAATCCCTGGAAGCGAGGGAGGCTCGCCCCCGACCCTGCTCGTACCACTGCCCCAAGCGGCATTGCCGGTGATCGACCAACTCCTTCTCATCGACGACGTCAAAACCGAGTATCATGTTGTGCAGCCGCCACTTCCACAACAGATGCTCGGTTTTGGCCACGCGCACCACCTGCTTATCCTGCAGGTGGCTGAGATTTTCAATGAGCGCCAGGCGGAGGCGATTGGCCTGGACGCTGGTTTGGTGGATCTGGGCCCCCATCGCGTTCACCCGTTCCTTTGTCCGCTGGGTGTCGCTTAACACGTGACCGATGCGGGTGGTGATTTCTTCGGTGGCCGCCGACTGCTGCTCTGTGGTCGCGGCGATCCCGGCGGTCAGTTCCCCCATCCGTGTCACTTGTTCGACCATTCCCCCGAGCGTTTGGATGGCCTCTTGAGACTGCTCGACTCGAACATGGAGCTCCTCCACCACCCGGACGGTCAGATCCCGCATCGACCGGGCTTCTTGCTGCACCTGCTCCATGGTGGCGGCAATCTGATGAACGGATTGTTTGGTTTGGTCCGCCAGGGAACGGACCTCGGAGGCGACGACGGCGAACCCCCGACCGTGCTCGCCGGCCCGCGCCGCTTCAATGGCGGCGTTGAGCGCCAGCAGGTTTGTCTGGTCGGCGATGTTGCGGATGAAATCGGTCACGTGCGAAATGTCCTCGATGGCTGAGGACAGGGAATCGGCTTTTGTCTGCATGCTTTCAAAGGAGTCTCCGAGGGACAATATCCCCTGCAGGGAGTCTTCGATCACCTGTCGGCCCGTCTCCACATCCTGGACGGCGCGATCGGAATGTTCGGCGACCCGGACGGCCTGATGGGCCACTTCTTTGACCGAAGCGGTGAGCTGTTGGGCAGCGGCGCTGATCCCTTCGGCGTGGTCGGCTGCCGTTGACGCCGCTTCGAGGATTTCCTTGGTGCCGTCCATGCCCAGGATGGATTCCATAATTCCCGAGATGTTGTCGATCAGTTTGAAATCGTTCTCTTCCTGATACGCCTCGATGATGAGCTGCATATCCAAGGTAATGACTTTCAGGAACGACAACAGAATGTTCCCCAACTTCTCGGGGTGCTTTGCATATTTCCGAACAAGGCAAGGGATAAGATATTCGTACACCCTTACATAAGAGCCCAGGTACCATTCGGGCGTCAGGTGAATGCGACTATGTATCTGTCCAATTTTCACGCGGCTGTGAATAAATTCCGCGTCCACATCCTCAATGGCGCACAGCGTCTGAAAATAATGGATGAATGTTTGTGTCAACCGTTGGCGATTGCTGTGCCGATCCACGATGCCTTGCAAACCGGGGAACCGCTCAATCATGTCGTAGTGGCGCACGGAAACGTTTTCGATGATCTGGTCCATGTCGTCTTTGATTTGCCGCATCGTTTCCAGATCCCGCTTGAACAACTGCAGAAATGTCAACTTGTCCTTCATGCGCGGTGTGGATTCGATGTCCGTCTCTACAATCGGCTCCAGAACCATTTCTTTGTTTCCTTTTTTCAAACCCAAGAGTTCCGGCATCGGTGGGATCCCTCCAATTGAGGTGTTTGGGACCACAAAAAACGGCCAATATCTCCCCGAGACATTGGCCGGTTGCGCTACTGGCTCCCAACTGTCCAAGCGCCCAATTCCAGACAGTTTTTCATTGCCTCCAAACCAGACAGGATGTATAACATTCGCCCACAGATCCAGTTTCACGTTTACTCTACCGTGAAAATGTTGGTCGATCAACGGATATCGCCCTTCACATCGATCAATATTTAAAGGCGATCTTGTGAAGAAATTTTTACGGAATGATCCAATGCCGGATCGTGCGATTGAATGAGAAGAGTCCCGGAAAACTCGGCACGGGTCATCGCGGGTTTCGATTGGAATGTCCTTTGCGGGTTTGGTCATACTACCGATTGAAGGTGGTGAGGGAGCAACATATATGGCGACAAAAAACGCGTTTGCTGATGTGTTTGCTGCGAAAGGAGGAGCTGCCTTGGCACAAACGGGGGGAGGAGCAGTCGTGGAAACGATCCACCGACCCTTGGAAGAAAAGCTTTTGGATGAGCAAACCACCGAGCAATTGGTTCATCTGCTCGACAAATTGGCGAGCGTATCGTCTTTCATCGATATGATCGATATGATCGAAAATTTTCTGCGCCGCGGACCGGAAATTGCCGACTCGATCAACGACCTGATTATATTCCTGCGGCAAGACCTGAAGAAATCCGAGTATGTGGAGATGTTGCATAACGCCTCCCACGCCTTGCACCGCATACATGAGATGATTGATTCTCCACAAGTTCAGGAGTTGTTTCAATGCGACGTGCTTGATCTTCGCGTGATACGAATCATCGGAAAAGCGGCGCGTTCGCTCGTTCAAGCGTCGAAAGCAACGGCTCAAACTGAGACGAACAAAATTGGGGTAATCGGTCTTATGCGCTTGGTCGCCGATCCGGAAATTCAGCCGACCATCCACTTTCTCGTTAACTTCGCACGGCAGTTTTCCAAGGAGATTCAGCATGCATGAACTGTCGATTGCGTATCACATGGTCGAACTGGCTGCTGAAGCAGCAGAAGAATCAGGGATGAAACGGGTGGACGTCCTCCACATGAAACTGGGCGTTTTATCCGGCGTTGTGAAAGAAGCGTTGCAGTTTGCGTTCGATGTGGCCATTCAGGGGACACCCCTTGAGGGCGTACGACTGGTGATTGAGGATGTTCCGGTCAAAGTCTTTTGTCCGGAATGCCAGGAGGCGAGCACTTTAAGCCAGCCGCTTCCCATGCGCTGCCCTTTGTGCGGGGCGAAAACCGGCAATGTGCTGGAGGGGCGTGAAATGGAGCTCTATGCGCTGGAAAAGGAGTGACGACGAAATGGCTGACACGATAGCAAGTCCGCGCATCGTTGAGATTCGGCAAAATGTCCTGAAGAAAAATGATCACCTTGCCCGGATGCTGCGCGATCGGTTCCAAGCGTCCGGTGTCTACGTTGTCAATTTGGTCTCCAGCCCGGGAGCGGGAAAAACAACCCTGTTGAAAGAGACGCTGGCAAGGCTCGACCAAAGAGGGCATCGCGTCGCGACTCTCGTGGGCGACCTGGCGACGGACAATGATGCTGAACGCCTACGTGAGGCTGCGGTGAGCGTCCGACAAATCACGACGGGGACGGTTTGCCATCTGGAGGCAGAGATGATCGCGAACGCTTTGGAAGACTGGCGTTTGACAGACTTCGACTATCTCTTCATTGAAAACGTCGGCAATCTCGTCTGTCCCGCCAGCTACGATTTGGGCGAAAACGAACGGGTGGTTCTCTTCTCCGTCACAGAGGGGGAAGACAAACCGTCCAAATACCCGACGATCGTCAACAGTGCAGATGTGGCCCTCATTACAAAGATCGACCTGGCGGAGGCAGTCGAGTTTCAGCGGGGGCGTTTCCACGAAGCGTTGAACGCAGTCCGGCCGGGGATTGCCGTGTTCGAAGTGTCGGCGCGTACCGGTGACGGGATGGACGCGTGGATCACTCACCTGGAGGCCACTCGGAAAGCGGTCAATTCCGCTTAAACCACGGCCATCAGAGCGCTGATCAACGGGAAAGGGTGGGGAGAATGGCGAATCTTTTGTGGCTGGACGGAGGGGCTTGCAATGGTAATTCGCATTCGCTGTTCAATGCCGAAGAGCCAACCGTGGTCGATCTGGTCACCGATTTCGGGATCAACATCCTTCATCACCATGCATTGACGAAGGACTTTGGCGACTATGTGCACAAGATATTCCAACAGATTCTGGATGGCACGATCGATCTCGACATTCTCGTCGTCGAGGGGACCGTGATTCTGGGGCCGAACGGAACGGGACGCTACAACACCATGATGGACCGGCCAACAAAAGACTGGATTTGGGATCTTGCCCACAAAGCCCGGTATGTTGTCGCTGTAGGCGACTGCGCGTGTTGGGGCGGGATTGTGGCGATCCATCCGAATCCGACCGAATCGATCGGCCTTCAGTATTTACGAAAAGAGGAAGGTGGCTTTCTCGGCGCGGATTTCCGTTCGAAAGCGGGGTTGCCTGTCATTAACATACCCGGCTGTCCCGCTCACTCGGATTGGATCACGCAAGTGCTCGTTGCGATCGCCACCGGGCGCGCCGAAGATGTTCATCTGGATGATGTACACCGCCCGAAAACGTTCTTTACGACATTTACCCAGACAGGGTGCACGCGCGCGCAATACTTTGAGTGGAAGGAGCCGGCAGAGGAATTTGGGCAAGGAACGCGCAAAGGCTGTCTGTTCTATGAGCAAGGTTGCCGCGGTCCGATGACACACTCCCCGTGCAATCGCATCTTGTGGAACCGCCAGTCGTCAAAAACCCGTTCCGGGATGCCGTGTATCGGTTGTACGGAGCCTGAGTGGCCCTTCTTCGATTTAGTGCCGGGAACTGTATTTAAGACACAAAAGGTATTCGGTTCCATTCCCAAAGAAGTTCCGGAAGGCCTGGATGCTGTAAGTTATTCCGTTCAGGCCGGAGTCGCTCGTGCCACTGCTCCGAAATGGGCAAAAAAAGATATGTTTGTGCCCTAAAGCGAACATTTGAAAGGACGGTGAGGGATGGTGAGCGATAACCAAGTATCTGCCGACAAGAAGAGGACCATGAGAGTTCACTCTCTCGGAAGTGTTGAGGGAGACCTCAACGTCAAGGTGGAGATTGAGGGCAATACGGTGGTCAACGCCTGGACCGAATCGACGATGTTCCGTGGATTTGAAATTATTCTAAAGGGCAAAGATCCTCAGGCGGGCCTCATCGTGACTCCGCGCATTTGTGGAATTTGCGGAGGCAGTCATTTGTATAAGGCCGCTTATGCCCTGGATACAGCTTGGCATACGGAAGTGCCCCCCAACGCAACACTAATCAGAAATATCGCCCAGGCGGCGGAAACGCTGCAGAGCATCCCACGCTGGTTTTATGCGCTGTTTGCCCCCCGCTTGACGAACAATAACTACAAATCCGCTTCGCTGTATGATGAAGTGGTTCGCCGTTGGGATCCTTTTGCCGGCGAGCACTTTGAAATCGGCGTGGCTGTTTCCGGCAAACCGGTGGAGATCTATGCCATCTTCGGTGGACAATGGCCGCATTCCAGCTTTATGGTACCGGGCGGGGTGATGTGCGCCCCGACGCTTTCCGATATTACGCGCTCGACGTCCATTCTCGAGTACTATAAGGAAAACTGGTTAGAAAAAGTTCTCCTCGGCTGCTCCGTTGAGCGGTGGCTGGAGAATCAAACATGGGACGACGTTCTCAAGTGGCTGGACGAGAAGCCGGAACACTACAATTCCGACCTGGGGCTGTTCATTCGCTACTCGATGGAAATTGGCCTGAATCAATACGGTGCCGGTCCGGGACGGTATATCACGGCAGGGAGTTTCTTTCATCCGGAGAAATACACGCATCCGGTCATCAACAAACGCAACGAAGGGTTAATTTTTCGCGCAGGCATCTATGACGGCCAAAACTTTCACGATTTTGATCAAGAGCGGGTGCGAGAAGACCATACATATTCTTTCTATCGCGGCAGCGAATCCCTTCATCCGTTTGATGGGAAAACCGACCCCATCGATCCGGAAGAGGGCCAAAAAGAGGGGAAGTACACGTGGGCAAAAGCCCCTCGTTATCAACTCCATGACGAGGAAATTTCGCTGGAAGCCGGTCCGTTGGCCCGTCAGGTGATGGCCGGCCGTCCGGGTGCCGAAGATTGGCAGGATAGCTCCCCCCTCTTTTTAAATATTATCCAGTCCATCGGACCGAGTGTGATGGTTCGCGTGCTGGCGCGTTTGCATGAAGCGGCGAAGTACTATTTGAATGTGAAGAAGTGGCTGGGGCAAATTGATCTGAACGAGAAATTTTATGTCAAGCCTCGAGAACTTCCGGAGGGAAGAGGATTTGGTGCCACAGAGGCGGCTCGCGGAGCTCTGGCCGACTGGATTGAGATCAAGGACGGCAAAATTGAAAACTACCAGGTCATCACACCGACGGCATGGAATATCGGCCCGAGGGATCGCCACGGCAATCGTGGACCGATCGAGACGGCGATGATCGGCGCGACGCTAAAAAATCCGAACGATCCGGTCGAATTGGCGCACGTGGCGCAGAGCTACGATTCGTGCCTCGTCTGCACGGTCCACGCCTATGACGCGAAGACGAAGAAAGAGCTCGCGATGTACGAAGTGACCAAGTTCTAATCTCGAAGGGGATAGGCTGTGTTGATGTGTCGACATTGATGATCGGCTGCGGGAACTTGCTCCGTCGCGACGACGGGGTCGGCCCGACGCTCATTCGAAAACTCTGGGCGCTCGGGCCGCCGCCCGGCGTTCGGAGGCGGATGTTTACGAGTGGGCCGGTAATGCCGGTCAGGTGAGATGGAGAAACAGAACGATTGCAGGAAATATTATCCGCGGTGTCGAAACTAGAACAAAATAGGATTAGGCGTGGGGGGATTTTCATGGGGGCCACTGCTGACCTCATTTTCCGAGAAGTCTCTGTGCACTCTCCGAAGTCGCTGAATATGGTAATATATGTAAAACGGGGGGGGGGGGGGGGGGTTAATTGCCCATTAATTACAATATATGGAATTAAAGATATTCGAAACCATTTCAACCGCTCTCCGCCACATGCCGCTCAAATTCCCCGGTTTCGTCACTTACTCACGGAGATTTCCACTCAACACGCAAAAATTTAATACGTCTCATGACCCTGAGGTGCGATCGCTGCCCTTTCGAGTTTTCGCATCAAACTTGCGGTCATCCTTCTGGCGCGCGATCCTTCCCACAGCTTTTATCGGTGCCAGCCTCCAGCATTGTGTGCCTTGGGACCGGGTCTTTGTAACCAGCGCCTGCACGAGCGAATTTCAATCCGCTGGCAATACGATCGTGCTCGCTGTGGATCGTGGGAGACCGGGGGCAAAGCGTCCAAGGGGGTCAAACCAGCCGAGGCGATGGTTAACCGGGTATTCGCTTTGGCCACGGAAGTTGCTCTGCTCGGACGAAAGAACGGGTAGGGGTGGTGAAGGATGTGGTGAAGATGATTCAAGGGGAGCGGCGCGCCTGAACAGTTGGGAAAGTCCTGAATACTGGAGGTCAGCAACAGATGGAAAACTGGTATGCCCCGTATATGCTTCTCGATGATCCGGTGATGGTGGCCGACGCCCGGCACAGGTTGTTGGCCGTCAACCCGGCTTATGAGCGGGCGAGCGGCTTCAGGTGCGAAGAGTTGGTGGGGCAAGATGCGGTTTATGCGAAACCCAAGGGGTTGTTCCCCGGCACTTCCGCATCCGTCTGCGAACATTTGGAACGCGGACAGGGGTGGAAAGGGATCGTGAGCAGTGCACGGGCAGACGGGGGCGTGTGGAATTTCTCCCTAACGGTGACGCCGGTTCGTACTTTTGGTCAGGTGTACTACCTGGGGGTTTGTCGGGATGTGGAGGACGTGTCCTATCAAACGATTGCCGAATCCCACGAACAACTTTTTTGGCTGATCGCCCAGATGGCCGAAGCCGATGACCCGTCGGTGGCGCACCATTTGGATCGGGTGAGCCGGCTCTCCCGGTCTCTCGCGGGGTGGTTGGGATGGCCGGAGGGGCGGGCGAGGTGGTTGGGGATGGCCGCAGTGATGCACGATGTTGGAAAGTTGTACATTCCTCGGGAAATCTTGTTTAAGCCGGGCCCTTTGACCCCGGCGGAGCGGCAGCTGGTAGAAACCCACACCACCCGGGGCGCCGAACTGCTGACCCGATTCAGCGAGAATATGGCGAGAATCTACGGGTATAACGAGGCTTTATTCATGGCGCGGGAGATTGCTCAGTGTCATCATGAACACGTGGATGGCAGCGGGTATCCCCAGGGATTACAGGGCGATGAAATTCCCGAAAGCGCCCGAATCGTCGCCCTGGCTGACGTGACCGATGCTCTGTTTTCGCATCGTCCCTATAAAGTTCCTTGGGCTGCTTCCAAAGTCCAGGGGTATCTGCGAGCCAAAAGCGGCCACCAATTCGATCCCGGGATGGTTCGCGTTTTACTCGATCATTGGAAGGAAGTGGAACAACTGTACCGCCTCCAACCGGCCATCTCGACTGGAGTGATCGGTACCGGTTGAGTGTCTGTGATGTGGAGAGCTACTGGGAGAGTCATTCCCGTAGGATCGGGAGAGATATCCTGTTACTGCCAAAGTATAACGACCGGAAACTGACGGCGTAAGGTGGCCAAGTCTTGACGGGATCGGAAAGCGATGAAGCATCCGTACATGATGTCGGTTCCGGCGTACGTCAAATGGCGTTTCACATACTCCCCGACCTGGGCCCAAAAACCATTGCCCCAGGTCGTCCAGCTCCTGTCGCCGGCTGAGTCCCACTCGGTCAATACCTCCAGGTCTTGCCGGCATAAATCCAGGGTGTACTCCGGCACCAGCCCGGTGGCTGAGACGGTTTCAAATACCTCTTCGGGTTTCCGCCAGTATTTCAGTAATTTGCAGGCAAGCAGGTGTGGAAGAAGTCCTTGGAAGGCTAAACCGTCTGAGGTTGGACGCCGGGCTAGGTTGGCCCGGTGTCTATGATCTTTTGCGTCAGTGTGAGTCCCTCCGGTCCGGGCGGAGTTCATAGAGAATATAACGGAATTTGCGCTCGTTGATGCCAAGTATCTCGCAGACTTTGTTTTTATCCTTTTGATATTTTGTCCACAGGTGTTCAACGACCCGGAACAACACTTGGCGATTGAGTTGCTTGAGGGTTTGCTCGAGTTCCTCGAGAGTGCAATCTTGTTTTTGCAGCCAGTCCTGGAGGATCCTCTTTGTCAGTTGGTCAAGGTCTTGATCCCACGTGAAACCATCCGGATCTTGCGGGTGGCCCTCCACGGCATGCCGAATTCTGGCCGGGAGATGCTCCGGAGTGATCGGCCCTTTGCCCGCCAGAGCTATGGCGTGGCGAAGGGCCTGATACAGTTCTCGCACGTTACCCGGCCATGCGTAGGCGATCAAATACCGTTCGAAGTCTGGTGACACGTGGTCTTCCGGAACATCCTGTCGCTTCAAAAAATCCTTCATCATGAGTAAAATGTCGTCTTTGCGATGGCGAAGCGGGGGAATTTCCACACGCACGCCATCCAGCCGATACAGGAGATCTTCTCGAAACGTCCCCTCGACGGCCAATTGATCCACCGGGCGATTCGTGGCGGACAATATCCGGGCGTCACTGCGAATCGGCGACCGCCCGCCGACGCGCAGAAACTCTTTTTGCTCGAGAACCCGCAGGAGCACTGTCTGCAGTCTGACGGGCATATCTGCCACCTCATCGAGCAGCAGTGTCCCCCTGTCGGCCAATTCCAGCAGTCCCTGACGCGTTTCTGTCGCCCCGGTGAATGATCCCTTTTCGTGCCCAAAGAGTTCACTTTCTAACAACGTATCGGAGATCGCTGCGCAATTGATGGCCAAAAAGGGGTTGTTTTGCCGTGAACTGGCCTCATGCACAAACCGAGCGACTTGCTCTTTTCCCACCCCAGTTTCACCCAGGATGAGGATCGGGATGTCTGAATCGGCGATGCGCATGGCGATTCGCAGAATGGGCAGCAACGGAGAATTTGCCGCACAGATCATCCCAATCTTTCGGAGGATTGGACACAGTTCCGGCCAGGGGTCATCCTCGTCCCGGCTGGATCCGGATCCCCGTAAATAAACGTCGAGTTGGCGCTGCAGTTGATCGAGATCTGTAAAGGGTTTTTCGATAAAGTCCCGAGCTCCTGCTTTCATGGCCTGGACGGCGGTTTTCACCGAGGCATAGCCGGTGATGGCGACGACGGCACAATGGGGGTGCGTTTGGGCGAGCTGGTTGATCAACTGGACCCCATCCACGGCTCCAAATCGAATGTCCACTAAAGCGAGATGGAATTCTTGTTCCAGTTGGAGGTTAAACTCTTCGACGGTGTGTGCTGAAGACACCGCTACCCCGCGTTGGGAAAAAAAGCGTTGGAAAAAACGGGTGATCCCGGGATCATCATCAACGACGAGGACGTGGGTCATGTTCCGTCACCTCGCCTCCCTGGGGAGAATGAACGGCGGGAAGGATAACGGTAAACACAGTGCCATCCGGACCTGTATTCTCTAAGAGAACATCCCCACCGTATTTTCGAGCAATGCGCCGAGCGCTGCTCAGTCCCAGCCCGGTTCCCTTTCCGGGAGACTTGGAGGTGATAAAGGGTTTGAACAAATCCGGTAGGATGGATGGGTCAACTCCGGGCCCGGTATCGCTGCATTGCAACAAGAGGCTCTCGTCCCTTCGGCTGCCTGATAGGATCAACCGCCGCACGGGCTGATCTTGCATGGCATCGCAAGCATTCGAAAGGAGATGGGTCACCATCTGGACCAACTCTGAGGATACTCCCCAAGTGTACAACGGACCTTGGGAGAAAGACAAACGAACGTCGATCGCCCGGTCTTTGAAGACGCCATGAAGACTCTGAACGGCGTCATCGGCGATTCGTTCCAAAGAGGTCATCTCAGGTTGGAGGTGAATCTCCCCGCCCCGGGCCACCACCAGCAAACGTTGTACCGCGTCCCTACACCGCATTCCTGCAGACAGAATGTCTTGCCCCAATTCCCGAAGCATTCCTTCGTCCAACTGTTGCATCAACAACTGAGCATTGCCGAGAAGAATGGTGAGGGGGCCGTTGAGCTCATGAGCCACCTCGCCTGCGATTTCGCCCATGATGGCAAACCGGTTGATTTGTCGCAATTCGTGTTGATAGCGTTGAATTCGTCGATACAAGAGTGCATTCTCCAGGCACACTTGTACGTGGTCGGCGAAACGATCGAGGAACTGTTCGTCTTTCGTCCAGGCTGTGGATCGGGGGTGGAATGTAAGGATCAACGCCCCGAAGCGAGCATTTTCCCTTCCCAAAAGGCGAAACCAAAAGCGATCGTCCTCCACTTCAAGGAAATCTGCTTCCATGATCCCTTCGGTGCGAAAATCTTTCCCCGGCCCTCTGGCATGGTGAATGTCTTTGTCCAATGCTGTGCACCGGTGCCCCGGAACGGGTATCATGGTGGCGTTGCGACTTGATGTATCGTACATCGTCAGTGTCGTTTGCTCCTCGTTTTCTCGTAAAGTTAGAATAATTCGGCTTAAACCCGGCCAACCCTCCAAAAGGGAACCGAGAAATCCCACCCATTCTACGGGAGACCCCTGAACGTGAAACTCGGTGACCATGCGATTGAGCAATTCAAGCTGTACATTGCGTGTGGCCAAGGTGTACACAGTCTGCTGAAGTTCGCGGTAGTATGTTTTTTTGGACGAATATACCCCCGTCAGTCTTTCCAGCAGTTGATCCAATTTTTCGGGTGTTGTCAAGGCACTCACCGTCCATCCCCCTCCGCGGGTGCCAGGTCGGGTTAACATTCTACCAAGCGGATTCGAAGAGTGCCAACAGATCGGCCTCGGACATGTCCCTCGGATTGGTGGCCAAACACGGATCTTGCACGGCCCGGGATGCGTACTCGCCGATGAATTCCTTTGGAATCTCCAGATCGCGGAGTCGGCTGGGAATACCGATGTCTGTACACAGTTGCTGAATGGCGCCTATGCTTTTCTCAGCGGCCTGCATAGGATGGGTATGATCGATGCGTTCGCCGAATGCTTCCGCCACATCCTGGAATCGCTCTGGACAGGCGAGGAGGTTGAAATCGATCACATAGGGTAACAGGACTCCGTTGATCAGGCCGTGAGGCAGATCCAACATCCCGCCGATGGCGTGACTCATGGCGTGTACAGCTCCCAGCACGGCGTTGGAGAAGGCGATTCCGGCCTGCAGGCTCGCCATCATCATGGATTCCTTGGCCCCGCTGTTGCTGCGCGATGCCACGGACTGGCGAAGAGAGGTGGCGACCAGCCGTATCGCCCGGAGTGCGTAACCATCTGTCAAAGCAGTGGCAGCCCGGGACACATAGGCTTCGATGGCGTGGGTCAAGGCGTCGATACCCGTATATGCCGTCAGTTCGGCTGACTTCGTCATCAACGTGGTCGGGTCGCTGAGACAAATATCTGGGACAAATGATTTTGAAATCATGACCATCTTCGTCTTTCTGCTCGTATCCACAATGACCGCGAATTGGGAGACATCAGAGCCAGTGCCGGCTGTGGTGGGGATAGCCACGAGGGGAGGAAGCGGATGACCTACTCGGTCTGCCCCCTCAAAATCGTGCACCCGAGTACCGTGTACGACCACGGCGCCTATCGCTTTTGCTGCGTCGATGACCGAACCACCGCCGACGGCGACCAGGCAGTCGCAATGATCCTCTAGATACTGCTGCACCCCGCTTTCGATTTCGGCGTCCTTGGGGTTCGGGGTGAGCCCACTCCACAAGGACCATGGGACATCAACGACGTCCAAACATTGCGTGACCTTGTTCGCCCACCCTGCTTCGATGACCCCGGGATCTGTGACCACCATGGCCCGACTGCCCCCGAGGCGGACGACAGCTCGTCCCACCTCTTTTAAGGCCCCATAACCGAAAATAATTTCTGGGACGACAAATTTTGCGAGTCGCAAGACGGTCACCCCTTATAACCGATTATAAACAATTATATCACATATTTCAAATTAGTACAAACTAATCGAATGATTGCGTGTAAAACAAGAAGAGCCCGCCAGGGGCTCATGAAATATCGGCCGTATGCGTATCTCAGATCTGTAGCTTATTCGCCTGTCGTGGGATCTATCATATCACGAATGACCTGGATGCGATCAACCGGGAAACCGCCCTTTTGGGCGTGTTCACGAATTTGGTCCTCCGTTTTCGCTCGATATACACAGTATAGCTTATCATCCGCTACATAACTCTGTATCCATTGAATATCTGGCCCCAGATCCTTTAACACCTGATTCGATTTTTTGGCGATCTGGTGAAGGTCTTCCTGAGAAAGTTCGCCCGCGCCAGGAATCGTACGCTCAACGATAAACTTGGGCACTCCGGTCCCCCCCTTTGTATGATGGGCCGCGTCAGATTTCAAACACCAACCGCGCCTTGGCTTTGGCGCTTTCAACTTCGTGGAAACATTCGTTCACATCATCCAACTTCCGTCGTTCGTGCATCACTTTTGTCAAGCCCGACGCATGAATGTCAAACACTTCTTGCAGATCTACCCGGGTTCCCACAATCGATCCTTGAATCCGGATGGCGTTGAGGACCGTTTCGAAAATCGGAATCTGAACGTAGTTGTCGGCTGGAAGCGCCACGAACACCACGGTGCCACCTGGATGGAGGCTTTGATACGCTTGCTCGAAGGCCTTCGGTGATACCGCCACGCTGATGGCGGCGTCGGCTCCACCGAGCTTCTGAATTTCCGCAACGGGGTCCTGTTTTCGTCCGTTGATAACGAAATCCGCCCCCAGCTGCTTGGCCAAATCCAATTTTTCGTCCACTAAATCCACAGCGACTACCGATGCGCCGGCGACTTTCGCGTACTGCATGGCGAGGTGTCCAAGACCGCCGATACCGAATACGGCCACCAGGGAAGAGGGTCGAGCTCCAGACATCTTGACGGCCTTGTACGTGGTGACCCCGGCACATGTAAGTGGAGCCGCGTCGAACGGATCCACTCCTTTGGGGACAATTCCGACATAATCCGCATAAGCCTTGGCATACTCGGCATAGGCCCCATCCAGGATGTATCCGGTCTGCTTTTGGCTCTGGCAGAGCGTTTCCCAGCCACTTACGCAATACTTACAGTGGCCGCAAGCGTATCCCAGCCAGGGAATCGCCACTCGATCTCCTTCTTTGACCCGGGTGACGCCTTCGCCGACACTTTCCACGATCCCGACGCCCTCATGGCCGGGAATAAAGGGCAGCTTGGGTTTGATCGGCCAGTCGCCATGGGCGGCGTGGATATCCGTGTGGCAAAGTCCGGAGGCTTCAATCTTCACGACAATTTCGCCTTCACCAGGTGTGGGCTTCGGCACATCCTCAATGCGTAACGGTTCGCTGAAACTGTGAACGACAGCAGCTTTCATCCACCATCAACCTCCATTACAATGATTTAAGAGTGGTATGATTCCCTCTTTAAGCAAAATTGGTGCCAACTCAATCGTTGATCGATATTGCAAAAAAACAGTAGTATTTTCGGCCGTTTTGCCCCTCGCCACATAAGATCAGACCTCGGTTTATCCGTTTTTTTGGATTGTACAATCCGTTTTGTTGGAGTGTGGACGTTTACGGCGGGATGAAACATGAAAACCCGGGGTTCGGATGATTCATCCCAACCCCGGGTTCCGCATCGATCACGTGGATTCTCGATTAGCCCCGATAATATTTCATCGCTTCTTCTTGATCGGCAAAAAGCAGCACTTTGTCCCCCTCGACGACCATACGACCGTAATAGGCAGTCACTTCAATTTGGAATTGATAGGCGTCAAAGGGTGCTCCCATGGCTTCAGACAGTTCATTCATGTCGAAGATCAAATTTCGATCGGCATCAATGTTGACCAGAGCTGGTTCTTCGGACACTCGCACTCCTGGTTTGTCTCGCATGACCCCAGCGATGATTCGCGCCTGCTCGCTGTCGTTCATTGTGATTCCACATCCACGCAGGACGCCTGTTTCCAGTGGCTTATTCATACTTGCACCCCTTTCGGGAGGGTAATGCCCAACGAACTGAGGTTGTGCAACAATTTGCTGGCTGCCCGTTCGTAGCTGTCCGAGAAAGCCGTGACTTTGACTTTAGGGATGTCCCAAAGCGGAGCCAGTGCCTTCGCTGCAGCGACGCTCAAGGGAATATATTTCTCCACCCATTCTTCGACAGCGTTTCGGTTCGTTGTTCCGTAATCTGGATCTGACAGAAGAACCTTAAAGGCTTCAATGGTGGTACGCACATTCCGGTCATGATCCGCCTCGGCGGTGGAAACCAATACTGGCGTTACAAAATCGCCGTTTTGAGGCCCGAATAGCATGATAAAGCGACTACGGAACAATTGCCCAACCAAGGGCTCATAGATCAAATTGATGGCCAGCCATTGTTCTCCCCAATCGGTTGCTGCGTTAATGTTTTCGACGTTTTTTCTCACCCCCTGCCATTCTGGTGCGCTCAACCACGCCTCGCGGCCCCGATCCTCTCGAAATCCGGGAACCTGTTCTGCCAACTCCATCATGTAGATGATGACATCCTGGGCAAACCGGAGCTTTTCCGCTGATTGAACCGTGAAGATGTTGTTGAGCATAATGGTCAAGGCTTCGCGTTGCATCGTGGCGAAGCTGAACATGCCTAGCCCGTACTCCGCGTGTTTAAAGGCGGAGAGATGGGTTTCCAGCACATTTTTCCACGCCGGGTCCAACGTTTCAAAACTCTGACGTGCTTTGGCCGTGTCCAGCGTTCTGCGGAACTGTTCTTCGATGGCCTGTTGTCTTTGGTAGAAGGCGCGCTCATACTCTTCGTTGGCGTCTGTGATGCGGTTCCAGTCGGAACACCGTAACCGGGATTTCTCGGCTGTATAGTTCGGTGAGCCATCGGGCATCAACATGAGGAACCCTTGTTTTAGGTACCGAATCGCCTACCACAGTGATTCCCGTGCCTATTTTCCCGCCCTGGCCGGGATTCTCACCTTGATCTCCGGAGGATCGGGGATTGTCCGAGGGACCGGAAGGCGAGGTGCCAGTCCCCGGCTCACCCCCGCCCGACGTAGATGCCCCGTCTGCCCCCTTTGTGGATCCGTCGGTAGAGGTTGACGGTCCCTGGGTGGACGGCTGAGGGCAGGTGCCCCCTGAGCCCTGATCGGGTGTCCCCGGGCGAGTGTCCGCCTTCCCTCCAGGCTGTGGGGCAGGCGCTAGAGATGTAGGCTCCGGCGGAGCGCCGCCCATGTCCGGAGCGGGAGCCATGGCAGAAACGCCACCAGTTCCTCCACCTCGCCATGGACTCCACGCCAGGACATTTGCGCCCGCATGAGGGTGAAGCCACGATCCGGCGACGATCAGCACAAGCGCCGCTGACAGCGCCGCCGCGCCGGTCAAACGTGCGGGCCCCACAGCGCGAACTCGGCCGCCCTTTCGCAAGGTTGCCCACAGTCGGCCCAGAGAGCGAAGGGCGGGGACCGCACCGTCAACCTGGTACCCGGATTTTCCTCTGCGTAAAATGGGCTGCTCGATAAAACGCCAGGACAGGGCGGCCAACCCGATGCTCGCCGCCACTTGGAGTCCCGCCCGGATTCCATCCCACTGGCTGGCGGTGTTGAGAGGAGTCGTCAGGGCAATGATGGAATAATGCCAAAGGTAGATCCCGTAACTACGCACCCCGATCCACCTGAGGGGCCCCCAACCCAGGATGCGCCCAAAAGTTACGCCGGGGTGCGCGGCGGCGGCCACCACTGCCAGGGTGGACAAGGAGAGCAGAATCATTCCGCCCGGATAGAGAAAGGGCCCGTACTCATCGGAGGTAAACACCAAAATCAAGATGACGAGCAGACCACCAACGCCCGCAGCGGAGAGCAGCCACCGGTGCCCCCTGGAAAGGGCGGGTGTCAAATGTCGGCTCGGCCAAACCAGTGCCAGGGCCGCGCCGAACAGCAGGGCGAAGGCCCGGGTGTCTGTCCCGTAATAAACCCGGCTGGGATCGACTCCCGGCTGATACATCCACGCCATCGCCCCGGCCGACAGCATCGCCCCTGTGGAGATCCCGACCAGCAACCGGCGTCGGGACAGGTGGCGGAGTCCCGAGGCCAGCAACAAGGGCCACAGGAAGTAGAACTGTTCCTCTACGGCCAGGGACCACAGGTGTCCAAAGGGAGAGGGCGGCCCAAATTGTTGAAAGTACGAGACGTGATGAAAAATGTACCACCAGTTGCTCACATACAAGAAGGCTGCGACCAAGTCTCCCCAGAGGCTCCCCAGTCGTCCGGGATCGGAGAAAAGCAAAACGAGAATCACGGTGATCAGCAGGAGCCACAGTGCCGGGATGAGGCGGCGACAGCGGCGCATCCAGAAATCCCGAAGATCGATCCGCCCTGTTTTACGCCATTCTTCCGCTAACAGATCGGTAATGAGGTACCCCGACAACACGAAAAAAACGCCTACTCCCAACATCCCACCCGGGGCCCAGCCAGGGTTCAGGTGGTAGGCAAGGACCGCGAGTACCGCCAGTGCTCGCAATCCATCCAGCCCGGGCATGTAGCGTCCGCCGCTTCTCATCGGTTCAGGCATACTGTCCAATCCCCTTATCCCTCGAAGATATCTTTTATCCACATCATACAGACGAAATGGGATCGGCATGTGTTACTATTGATCATTGGCGCGAATCCTGTGACCAGTCTGTGATATGCTTAAATGGGGCGCCAATGAGAGGGCAAGATTTTGCGGAAAAGAGGGGGCTAACGGTGAAAATTGTCTGTTTCGGGGACAGCGTGACCCGGGGAATCACCTTTTTTAGGGGCCCCTCGACCCGGTTCGGTATTGCCGACATTTGGTTCAATTCTACGGCGATAAACTGGGGCATTGGATCGGCCTCTGCGGCGGGATTGAGCACTGGGATGGCATGTACAATCGTTTCCACCGGCGATTGATCAGCGACTTCAATATATCTTGGATTGATCTGCGCAATCGATTCAAGCGAAAGGGTGACTTGCAGGAGCTACTCAGTGACGACGGTGTTCATCCCTTGCCGACGGGTTATCGGGCGATGGCGGCGTGTATCCTGGAGGGCCTGATCGAGCTCGGCATGGTGAACCGGTCAGGGGTTGATTGGCGCCCCATGGGCGCGTCCCCCGGGCCGGCAAGGGGATCCGGTGCAGGCACCGTCAGACTTCGGACAACCTATCTTGAACGTTGAGCTTGTCGTCGGCCACCTCCCGATACCGGGCCGGAAGGTCGCCGCGGAAAGGCCAGTTGCGCCGTTTTAGAAGTTCCAGGGGCGTCCCCCAGGTAATCCGCCTTTTTGCCTCATCAGAGATCGGCAACTCTTGAAACCGTTTCCATGAAGCGCCTACCGATTCGATGGCCATGGCGTAGTCGCTGCCGTACAGAACCCGGTCTGCGTATCGCTCCATCAAGGGATACAGGGTTTCACCGAACCCGTCCTGGTCGGCGGAGGCCACGGCCCCGGTCCCGTCCAGGTACAGATTCGGGAACCTCTCCAGCCAATCAAAGGCCTTAGGGATCTCTGGATATAACATGTGGGCGGCGACAGTGATCAACTTCGGGTGCCGCTGGAGGATCTGTTCCAAATCCGGGGTGATGCCGGAGCGGCCATAAAAGGCATCGTAGCCGGTGTGGACGAAAAAGATGGCTCCCGTGTCCTCCAGGTACTGATAGACCGGCTCGAGCAAGGGGTGGGACAACTCCAGCCTCTGAGCGTACGGGTGCAGCTTGAGACCGACAAAATGGCGGTTCTCCAATGCCTCCCGAACGATTGGTAGGGGATCGCCATCGTGAACGTGGACAGACACAAAGGGCAATGCCTCCGGGGTTCGCAGGGCGAACTCCGTCTGCCAGTCCAGAATCTCTACCGCGGTCCCCGAAAAGATGGGAAAGAAGAAGTTAAAAAAATACGTAATTCCGGCATCCCGGATGTGCCGCAGCAGGTCCTCCTCGGTGGTCGTTTCCGGATCCAAACCCATGTTAAAACCGGCTTTGACCGCCCAGCGGATGCCGCTTTTCATCCGCTTTTCCGCCATGATGTGCATGTGAGCGTCCAATCGGTACGCACTCATGTCCTGCCTCCCTCCTTTCGCGGTCCCGGTTTCTGGTCTTCCTCATTGGCAAGCTCCGGCCCCACTCCGCAGACCCGGGTGCGGGGCGACAGATTTTTGATCGAATCCTTCCTCTCTCCAGGGAGCCGGCCAGGCCAGGCCCGGTGTCAGCGAACCTTCAGGACGATTTTACCCCGGGAGTGACCGGATTCGCTCAGTTCGTGGGCCTTTGCAACCTCCTCCAATGGGAACACAGCGCCGACGGCGGGCTTGATGTGTCCCTGTTCGATCCACTTCCCGATCTCCTCCAGCTTGTTGCCGTCCGGCTGCAGGAAAAAGTAAGCCCGGCGGATGCCTTTTTGTTCGGCCAGGGCCAAGTCCGGCGGCATGACGATAGAAACCAACATGCCCCCTTTTTTTAAGACGTTCATGCTGAGAAGTTGCACCTCGCCGCCGAGGGTGTCGAGCACCACATCGAGATCCCGAAGGGTCGCGGTAAAATCGTCCCTGGTGTAGTCAATGACTAGGTCTGCGCCCAATTGTTTTGCAAAATCGACGTTGCGCGTGCTGACCGTCGTGATGACCTGGGCACCGAGCAGCCTTGCAATCTGAATCGCAAAGCTGCCGACTCCGCCCGCCCCGGCGTGGATGAGCACGGTGTCGCCAGGTTTCACCCCGGCGTGATCGATCAGTGCTTCCCGGGCGGTCATGGCCGCCAAGGGTACAGATGCGGCTTCTTCGAAAGACAGATTGGCCGGCTTTTTGGCCACCAGCGATTGGTCCACCGCCACGTATTCTGCGTACGTGCCATCCCGCTCAATGTCCGGCCGGGTGAAGACCTCGTCCCCCACCCGGAAACGGGTGACCTTCGATCCCGTCTCCACCACGGTTCCGGCGGCGTCCCACCCGAGGATCAGGGGGAGGCGGTGGTTCAGCCGACTTTTTAAATACCCCCGGCGGATTTTCCAGTCCACTGGGTTTACCGAAGCGGCGTGGACCTCGATGAGCACATCCGTTTCCCTGAGTTCCGGTTTGGGGACATCGGCGATTTTGAGCTGTTCCGGGCCCCCGTAGTTTTCGATCAGCACCGCTTTCATTCGGAGCGCCTCCTTTATCCGGACGTTGTTCTTCGTCTATCAAAATCCGCCCAGAGGACTTCCGCCTCTTTAGGCGGGTGGTGAATGGGCGGCCGGACGCAAGTCCGGCATTTTTGTTGCGGTTTACCAAAAGTTGCCGTAACATAGAATCCAGGTAGGGCTGGAAGCACCCGAACTTACGCCTGCGGAGATTGCGTAAGACCCATGTGGCCGCGGTCGATGAACCAGGAAGCTCCCGCCTCTAAGCGATAGCGAAGGCGGGAGAGGCTTCACCCCCAGTATAACGAAAAAATGACGACGGGGGAAATCGGTTACACGGGGTGAAACCTGCCAGGAACGTCTTCAATCCCGTTTCCATGGCACGTCCTCCATCAAAATCCGCCCAGAGGACTCCCGCCTCGCAAGAAGGGTGGTGAATGAACGGCCGGGCGAAAGTCCGGCATTAAGCGAAAGCGGAGGCGGGAGAGGCTTCACTAAACTCCAAAGGGATGTCAGCGACAACCCGTATCCCGGCCCGGGGTTTTGGGCTGTGATCTTGTGGAGGTGATCGCCGTGGCCGGCGAAATGAAAGCGATTGTGTTGACGTCTTCAGGAAATCTCATCGAAACTGAAGTGCCAAAACCGGCGCCCGGGGACCGCGATCTTTTGGTGGAGGTTCGCGCCGTGTCGGTGAATCCCGTGGATACCAAACAGCGGGCAGAAGAAGGGAAACCCCGGATCCTGGGTTGGGATGTGGCGGGTATCGTCCGGGAGGTGGGTCCGGCCTGTACGCTCTTTCGCCCGGGTGACGAAGTCTATTACGCCGGGGACATCACCCGACCTGGCGGCTTCAGTGAGTATCACGTCGTCGATGAGCGGCTGGTGGGGCCCAAACCCCGAACCTTAGATTTTGCCCAGGCGGCGGCTCTGCCCTTGACCACCCTGACCGCGTGGGAGGGGCTGTTTGAAAAATTAGGTGTGCAAGCGAACGGTGGATCGGACAAGAGGATTTTGATCGTCGGGGCGGCGGGTGGAGTGGGTTCCATGGCTGTACAGCTGGCCCGGTGGGCGGGACTTGAGGTGATCGGCACCGCATCCCGTCCGGAGTCGACCAAATGGGTGAGGGAGCACGGCGCCCACCATGTGATCGACCATTATGAACCGTTTCGGCCACAGCTCGAGGCGCTGGGGATATCCGGGGTCGACGTGGTCTTTTGTCTTAACGTGGTGGAGCCCAATTGGGATGCCATGTTAGATGTTTTGGTGCCGGGTGGGAAGTTGTGCACCATCCTCGCGCCCACCTCCCCGGTCAATCTGCGACCGCTGTTTGACAAGAGTCTTACCTGGGCCATGGAAGGCATGTTCACGCGTGCCCGGTTTCGAACTCCGGATATGCAGGAACAACATCGCATCCTCGCGGAGGTATCGGGCTTGGTGGACTCGGGAGAGATCCGGACGACGATGAATCGCCATTTGTCCCCGATCAGCGCCGCCAACCTGGAAAGAGCCTTCGCCGAAATTCGCTCAGGCCGCAGCATTGGAAAAATCGTACTGGAGTCCTTTGCATGAAGGGGGCGGACCGAAGCCGGTCCGGCCCTGCGCGTCATCGGTCCAGAACCACTTTTCCCCAAGTCCGTCGGGAGGCCAGGCGGGCGAGGGCTGCGGGAAGCTGCTCAAAAGGGAATCGGTGGTGCACAAGGGGGCGGATTTAGGATAGAAACCTTTCTGAATCTGGGATATTTGCGATATACAACATGACGCACAATGAGAAAAATATCTTGCAGAATGACGATAGTCCGGTTAAAATGGCGATAGAGAACTCCTAGGGTTCCGCGTTTGGCATGAAAGATGACAAACGGACCGGTCCGAGAGGAGTTCGCGCCGAAGCCGGCGTCACACGGAGGGATAAAAGCCCGGGAGGTTTTTATCCCTCCGTTTTTTTTTTCGAAAGGAGAGGGAAGCGGTGAGTTTCTACCACAACCACGGCGGGCGTTACCGCCATCCTTTGGAGGAGCCGTCCTTTGACAAAGAGGGATTGGATGGATATTCAGCGGCTCTTGCCGAGGTTACCCTGCCGACGGTGCGAAGCGAGGAAGAGATTCGGCGCGCCATTGAAATGGGGCTGGAGGCGGCTCCGAGCATCGGGGATCGCACGATCTCTTGTTTCAGCCGGGGAGAGCTTCCCCACTGGGCGGGGATCAACACCTTTCTCAAAATGCCCTATCTCGAGAACGTCCATGAAGTGGGTCAATATGACATTGCGATTCTGGGTGCGCCCTTTGATATCGGAACGACCTATCGGGCTGGGACGCGATTCGGCCCCCAGGCAATCCGCCGGATTTCGGCCCTATATACCACGTACAATTACGAACTCGGGGTGGATCTCAGGGGGCAAGTGAAAATCTGTGATCTCGGTGATGTGTTCACGGTGGCGAACATTGAGAAAAGTTTCGACCAGATCACCAAAGCTGTGTCCCATGTGATGAGCAAAGGGACCATGCCGATTATTCTGGGAGGGGATCACGCCATCGGGTACCCGTGCCTGCGAGGTGTGGCAGAAAACGTGGACGGTAATGTCGGAATTATTCATCTGGATCGTCACGTGGATACCCAGGAAAAAGACATGGATGAACGAATGCACACCACGCCTTGGTTTCATGCCACCAACATTCCGAACGCTCCAGCCTCGAACCTGGTTCAGATCGGGATCGGCGGTTGGCAGGTACCCCGGGCCGGGGTTAAGGTAGCCCGGGACCGGGGAACGACGATTCTCACCATCCATGATGTCGAGGACATGGGGATCGAGAAAGCGGCGGAGATCGCCCTGGAAGTTGCTTGGAAAGGGGCGAAAGCCGTATATCTCAGTTTTGATATCGACTCTGTGGACGCGGGGTTCGTGCCGGGCACCGGCTGGCCGGAACCGGGAGGATTCTTACCCCGGGAGGCGCTGAAGCTCTTACAGTTGGTGGCAAAAGAGGGGGTGTGCGCCATGGAAGTGGTGGAAGTGTCCCCCCCTTATGACATCAGCGACACGACAGCACTCTTGGCGGTGCGGGCCGTGGTGGATGTGATCGCGACGATGGTGGCACATGGAAAAATCGGAGGGCGGTGAGGGGAGATGGCCAGGGGCACGCGGATTTTCTACGCCAGTGATATCCACGGATCGGAGCGTTGCTTTCTCAAATTTCTGGGTGCCGCAAAATTTTACGGAGCCCGGGTGTTGATTCTGGGCGGCGACATCACGGGGAAGGTGGTGGTGCCGCTGATCCACCGGGGAACCGGGTATGAGGCAAATTTTCTCGGCCGCATGCACCGGGTGGAATCGGCGGAAGAGATCGAAGCCCTGGAGAAGGCCATCCGTTTTAACGGTTTTTACCCGGTGCGCTTGGAACCGGACGAATACGAAGCAATCTCCGCCGATGAACTCCGGCAGAACGAACTCTTTCGGGAGTTGGTCCTCGCATCCTTGCGGAGATGGATGGAACTGGCTGAAGAGCGGCTCAAAGGGCTCGGGGTGCGGTGTTTCGTCAATCCGGGAAACGATGACGAGTCCTTTGTGGATGAAGTACTGGGAGAGAGCGACTATGTGGAAAACATGGACGGAGGGGTGGCGCGTATCGACGAGGAACATGAAATGGTGGTGGTGGGCTACAGTAATCAGACGCCCTTTGACAGTCCTCGCGAGATGCCCGAAGAGGAAGCCGTCCATGGTGACACGCAGCTATTTTGTTTCCACTGCTGGCAATGTTTCTTCCGATACTATCCGCAAGTACGTCGAAATGCAAAAGAAACGGGGGTGATCGGTTTGGCGCGTCCGGCACGAAAGAAAAAATCGAGCAGTGATGCGCCGATGCAAACCCTCACTGCCAAAGCGAAAGTGGTCGATCTTTCCGACCAAGATGCCTTGCTTTTGGGTCTGTTGGGTTTTGTCGCCACCAAGCTCTGGAATGTGGCCAATCATCATCGGCGTTCCGTTTGGGACGAGACCGGCAAAATACCAGACTTTGCACAACAGTGCCGGGAGCTGAAGGCAAACCGCTGGTACAAGCTGCTCCCGTCCCAGAGTTCTCAGGAAATCCTGAGCGAGCTGGATGACTCGTATCGTTCCTGGTTTTCGCTTCGGAAAAATGCTGACCAAAAAGCGAATCCGCCTGGATTCAGGAAGAAGGAAACATTAAGCACAGTAACCTTCAAACAGAAGGCTTTCGAGATGCTGCCGGGCCACCGGATCAGGCTGAGATTGCCCAAGACCTACGCAAGGCGGGAAATGGTGCTGGAATACCGTCTTCCTCCCGATACAGCCCTGGGCAAAGTCCAGCAGGTCAAGTTGTCCTTGGATCCCACGAGTGGGGACTGGTATGTGCATATCGCCCATAGAGTGCCGATCGAGTACTGTGAAACCGGCCGGATCATGTCTCTGGACCTGGGGATCGCAAACGCTGTGGCCGGACTCGTGACGGATGGGTTTTCGTTTCTCGTTCCTGGGGGTGAGCTTTTGGCCATTGACCGGTACTTTCAGAAGGAAAAGGCGAAATGCACGAAATCCACCAGCAACAAATGCACCCGGCTCAATACCAAATGGGGCAGACAACGCACCCATTATCTGCACGCCTTGACAAAATGGCTGGTGAACCTGGCAGAAGACCACGGTGTTTCCACTATCCTGGTCGGCGAATTAAACGGTATTCGCCAAGACAAGGACTGGGGAGACGCGGGGAACCAGAAGTTTCACGCATGGCCGTTCAGCAAGATCACCAACCTGCTCACCTACAAAGCGGCGCTTGCGGGTATTCGGGTGATCCAGGTGTCGGAGAAAAACACCAGCACGATTTGTCCCCACTGCGAGAAGAGGGCAAAAACGGCCCGGGTCCAGCGGGGGTTGTTCCTCCACTGCGGGCAATCATTCAACGCGGATCTGGTGGGCGCGTACAACATTGTGCAAAGGTATCTCCGTGAGACGGATCAAGTTTTGCCCGATCCGTCGGGAGTAGTGGGCGCACTGGCACGCCCGGCGGTCAACCGGTTCGTGTGGCGGAAAACCACACCGAAAGGCCGTGAACAGGGGACGTTCAAGCAGGCCGCTTAGGCCGGTTTGGGCATCCGTAAACCGACCATTCCTGAAGGAGAACCCCACCCCTTTAGGGCTGAAAGGATGTCAGACGATCTGGAGCTTTTTGTACATTGGCATTCCCGCTGCATTTCTCGGCAAGTACGGGATTTCCTCCCTGTTCCGGAGTTTGGGGGCGTATTTTGAAGCGCCCCATTTGGTTCAAATCGGGGATTGGTTCACCAGTCCCCTTGGGGTCTTTGTGAGCGGGGCGGTGCTCATTATCCTGTATGTAATTTTATTTTCCATCGGGATCAATGTTTACATGCGGTTGCAACTCTATTTGTTCATCCTGGCTTCGGTGGGCTTGGTCGCGATCCTGGTGGTGTTCGCCACGTACCAGGGATCCATGGCCGATGCGTTCAACCTGTATATGTCGAAATTGACCGGCCATCCGGATGCGTACTCTGCAGTCCTGCAAGGAGCTGGGCCGGCACCGGAGGCGCCCGGCTTCAGTTGGCATTCCACGCTCAGTGCGACGACGTGGCCCTTTACGGTTTTGGGCTTTAGCATTGCGTCCGCGTACATTGGCGGAGAGATCAAGGGGGCGAATCGCGCCCAGCTGATCGGCATGCCCGGGTCGCTGGTGTATTCCACGGTGTGGATCTTGGTGCTGGTCTGGGCGGTGGTGCACGTGGCGGGCCTTCCGTTTTTGCGGGCCCTGGACACGGCCGATCTCCAGTCGCTCGGCATCGGTTTTACCCCGACCTTCGCGGAGATCGGCGCCATGTTGACCTCCAATCTCTTGCTCATTCTCCTCATGGGGGTCGGGTTTTTGCTGTGGACCTTCGCCTGGATGCCGATCTACATCCTCACCACCACGCGAAACCTCATGGCCTGGGCCCTGGATGGGCTTGCACCTGGGAAGCTGTCCGCTGTGAGCGACCGCACCCACGCGCCGGTCTGGTCGATCGGGGTTTCGGGGCTTCTCGGCCTGATCCTTCTCTACGTCTACGCCTATACGCCTTCCTTTGCGACTATCGCCGGATTTTTTGGCCAGGTCTTCACGTTTTTGCTGACCTCGGTGGCCGCCATCGTCTTTCCGTTTCGGCAAAAAGCGATGTTCGAGGCCTCACCCATCAATTGGCGACTCGGGGGCGTTCCGGTGCTGTCGATCCTCGGTGCCATCAGTATCATCGGCCTGGGGTTGATCGAGTGGGCTTTTCTGAATGATTCCAACTCCGGCATCAGTGTGGCTCATCCCACGATGCTTCTCATCAATGTGGCGGTGTTTTTGTCGGGGTTTGTGTACTACGGGATTGTGCGATGGATTCGCTCCCGGCAGGGAATCGATTTGGGCCTCGTGTTTCAAGAGATCCCTCCGGAATAAAACCGGGATGGCGTCGCCGGTTTGGCCCAAAGGTGCCGTTGTCGGGGCATACAGATCGGGAGGGGATAAAGATGAATGAGCCGGTGCCGACGAAGGATTGGGCGGAGGATCTCGTTCTAGAGTTGGCTCACAAAGAACGGGGCGTCCGGCTGCTTGGCGGGCGGGCGGTTCGGTATCATGTCCTGGGGAAAGTTCCGGATACGCTGGTTCGGCCGCCCGGGGACGTGGATCTGTTCACCGTGTCGGAACATCGCCGGGATGTGCAGCAGTGGCTGGAATCGATGGGACTCAGGCCGGAAAAGGAGTTCAATCTACTGAACGGCCGCAGTCGGCTGATGTATTGGCGGGGGAAAGAAAAAATCGACGTGTTCATTGACGAGTTTCGCATGTGCCACGCCTTGGACCTTCGCGGCAGATTGCCTGTCCAAGAAGTGACCTTGCCCGTGGCAGACCTGATGTTGACCAAGCTGCAGGTGGTGGAGTTCACCGAAAAAGATATGCGGGATGTCTTGGCTTTGTTGTCCGGGGTGCCGTTCGTCGATCGAGACGAGCCGGGAGCGTTCAATACTCGGTTTTTTGCCGACACTCTGGCCCGGGACTGGGGATTGTGGCGCACGGTGACGCGGAATTTGGATGTTCTTCTCGAGAGGTTGCAGGATTTTGTGGTGGAGGCGTCGCTTCAGCTGGAGATAGAGGAGCGAATCCGCCAGTTGACAGAGGTGATGGAGCGCACTCCGAAGACGATGAAGTGGAAGTGGCGGGCCGCGGTGGGAGAGCGGTTGAAGTGGTACGAGTTGCCCGAGGAGCCGTGAATTCGTGAATGGAGCGCGAGCAAGGGGAGCGGGATTTGTCGAGTCCCGCTCCTTTCGTTATCATGGGGGCGATCAAGGCGATTTTCAGGCGGGAAGGAAGAATGGGATTGAAAAAGATTGAGGCGATTATTCGTCCGGAAAAGTTGCAGGCGGTGATTGCAAAGCTGCATGCCTCTGGAATCTTTGGATTCACGGTCAGCCAGGTTCAGGGCCGGGGTCAACAGCGCAGTTCGGCAGGGGTGTATCGGGGGCACGTGTATCAAATCAGCCTGCACCCGAAGGTGAAGGTGGAGATGGTCGTCTCCGATGCCTATGCGCAGAGGGCGGTGGAGTCGATTGTCCAGGCGGCGCAGACCGGGGAGGCGGGGGACGGGAAAATTTTTGTCCTGCCGGTGTATGAAGCGTACAACATTCGCACCGGTGCGCCCGACGAAACGATCGATGATATGCGGTCCACAAAATAATGGGTGTCATGTAACAAAAGATGACAAAACTGCTTGCGAATCCCCCTTTCGGTGGCGTATACTGGCATCGTATTTTCTCTGACGTTGGAGGGGAGAGATGTGACGTTACCGGAAGGGTTGAATACTGTGTGGGTCGTGCTGGCGGCGGCGATGATCGTGTTCATGGAGGGCGGGTTCAGCCTTTTGGAGGCGGGTTTGGTGCGGACCAAAAACGCCGTAAACGTGACGATGAAAATTTTTGTGGATCTGACCTTTGGGGCTTTGGCCTATTATGCCGTGGGACTCGGACTTATGTTTGGTGCGGACCACTTTGGTTGGTTCGGGTGGGCGCTGCCCTCTGGGGTGACGGGGCCCGAGGGAGTTCCGAATGCCGCTTATGCATTATTTCAGATCGCTTTCGCCATGGCGGTGGCGTCGATCGTGTCCGGGGCCGTCGCCGAGCGGATGAAATTTTCGGCGTATATCGTGGTGACCATGTTGGTCTGCGGTCTAATCTATCCGTTGTCCGGTCACTGGATCTGGTCTTCGGGGGGGTGGTTGTCTCGACTCGGGATGGAGGATTTTGCCGGATCGGCGGCGATTCACGCCATGGGGGGATTTTCCGCCCTGGCCCTGGCCGCGGTGCTCGGGCCCAGGCGCCAGCGATTTGGTTCAGATGGAGAGGTCAACGTCTTTGCTCCAAGTAACATTCCCCTGGCTTCGGCGGGGGCGTTTATTCTGTGGTTTGGCTGGTTCGGGTTTAACGCGGGCAGTACATTGAACGCCCTGGACGTGCGGCTTCCCATGATTGCTCTTCACACCTTTCTAGCGGCGTCGGCCGGCGGGGCGGCGGCGATCCTCGTGAGCATGGCGCGTTTTAAGGTTTCCGATCCGAGCATGGCGATCAATGGTTCCCTGGCGGGACTGGTGGCGATCACGGCGGGTTGTGCCTTTGTGGGGACGGGTGCGTCGGTGGTGATTGGCGCGGTGGCCGGGGCCTTGGTGGTTTGGGCGACGGGATGGGTGGATCGGATGAAGGTGGATGATCCGGTGGGGGCGGTGGCGGTTCACGGATTCGGCGGTCTCTGGGGTACGGTGGCGGTGGGGTTGTTCGATGTGCGCCAAGGGATCTTGACCACCGGCGATGCCCATCTGCTGCTCGTGCAAGGGTTAGGCGCTGCGGTGGCGGCGGTGTGGGGGTTTGCGGCCATGTTCGGAATTGGCGCTCTTCTCGATAAAATTATGGGACTTCGTGTGGCGCCGGACTTGGAGGAGCAGGGGTTGGACCTGGCCTTCCATGGCATTCCGGCGTACAATGAGCTGGAGCGGTTTACAAATTGGCCGGAGGGGTCGGAACATGGCGCGGCCGAAGATCCTGAGCCGGTGAAATCGGTGCTTGGCATGGGGATGGAACCGGCTCCCTTCGACCGCGGGTGATGGAATGGGCATCAGGAAGGCTTGCCCGGGATAAACTGGCCGAAGGGTTTGTCTGGGAAAGGTCCTGCACCGATTCCTTTTAAGGGATTGGCCGGTGATGGGTCTACGTAGACGGGTTGTCCGCGCAACAGGGTGGCAAGAATCTTTCCTCGAAATGTCCGACCGATAAAAGGGCTGTGCGGGTGACGATAATAGAGATCCTCCTGGCGAAGGGTCCACGGCGCGTCGAGGTCCACGAGGACCAGGTCGGCGTCCGAGCCGGGCGCGATGGTGCCTTTCCGGGGATAAAGGCCGAACCGCTTTGCTGGGTTGGTGGCGGTGAGGGCAGTCAGGGTCTCGAGGGGGACTCCGCGCCTGTGGTAGCCTTCCTCGAGAAGTACGTTGAGAGCGGTTTGGGCGCCGGAAATGCCGCCCCAGACGCGAAAAAGGTTGCCTTCGGGATCCTCTTTCATGGAAGGTGGACAAGGGGAGTGATCCGATCCCACGGTGTCCACCAGCCCCGCCCGGACGGCCTGCCAGAGAGCTTCCACTTCGTCCCGTCCTCGCAAGGGGGGAGCGCATTTGGCCACGCCGCCGAGTTCTTCCAGGTCGGCGACAGTCAGGGATAGGTAGTGGGGGCAGGTTTCCACGCTCACGTCCACTCCGGCCTCTCGCGCCGCCCGGATCCGGCGGACCACATCCGCGCTGCTCGCGTGGACGACGTGCAGGCGGCACCCGGTCAGACGGGCGATGGCCAGGGCGCGTTCGACAGCTTCCAGTTCGGAGACCACGGGGCGGGAGGCTTCGTAATCCCGGGCTGAAACCCGCCCTTGGGACAAAAAAGATTCGGTCAGGCGGCGGGTGATCCAGGAACTTTCCGCATGGACGGCGACCACGGCGCCCAGGCGGGCTGCAATGTCCATCCCCGCCCACAGGGAGTCGTTGTCCACAGCGGGAAAATCGTCGGTTCCAGCGTCGGTCATGAAGGCTTTGAAGCCAATTGCCTCGCACTGGCTGAGTTCGGTTAACTCCTGTGTGTTTCCGGGAATGAGCCCTCCCCACAGTCCGTAATCGATGAAAGATTTCGCCTCGGCGACCTTTCGTTTTTGATCGAACCGAGCTCTGTCTGTCACGGGCGGGGTGCTGTTCAGGGGCATGTCAAAAAACGTCGTCACCCCACCGGCTGCCAAGCTCATGGTTCCCGTCGTGAACCCTTCCCAGTCCGCCCTTCCAGGTTCGTTCAAGTGGACATGGGCGTCGATGAGTCCAGGGAAAATGTACAATCCTGTGGCGTCGATTTCCCGGTCCAATGTGGACGCCTGAGTGAATTGGCTCTCCATAGCGACCACAGTACCGTGTCGAATCCGGAGATCTGCTCGCCGAGTGCCCTCCGGCAAAACCACAGTGCCCCCGCGAATCACCAAATCACCTTCATCTCTCATTCCCGCCGACTCCTTTCCGAAGAAGATCGTACAACGTCATGGTGAGGATTTTGGCGGCTAGGACCATATCGTCCATGCGCACGTGTTCATCCGCCCGGTGACCGCCCGCCTCGGCCAGGGTCCTCGGGCCCGCTCCGAAGAGTACCACCGGAATCCCCGCTTCGGCAAAATGCCGGGCGTCGGTATAAAGAGGCACCCCGTGGATATCCGGTTCCCGTCCCCCCATGACGGTCATCCAGTTCTTTTTGAGGGTTTGGATGAACCGGGACTCCGGCGGGGTTGGACGCAGCGGTTTGGCGTATAAAATCCGCTGGATGTCCACTCGGACGGGCCGGGAGCTCACGGCCTCTTCGATCAACCGGCGAATTTCATTTTCCACTTGATCTCCATCTTCTTCTGGGATGAGGCGGCGATCCAGGCGAATGACGCACTCATCCGGAACCACATTCGTATTGATTCCGCCGCGGATCAGGCCGACGACCAGAGTCGGGGACCCAAGTCCCGGGATCTTGGAGCGCCGCTCTGCCAAGCGGTCGCGATACTGGTAAAGCTCGTGCAACACCTGCGTCATCGCCTCAAGGGCATCCACACCCAACTCGGGCTCGGCGGCATGGGCCGATCGGCCTTGCAACCGCACTTCAAGGTGAAGACAGCCCCCGTGCGCATTGACGATGGAGTGGGTGAATCCCGCCGTGATGGCCACGTCCGGGCGAATCGTGCCCTCTGTGAGCAGGCGGGCTGGCCCTATCATGCCCCCCGCCTCCTCGTCAAAGGTGAAGACCAGGTCCACTTGTCCGGAAAGTGGAGCCGTCACGATGCGGAGAGCGGCGGCCGCATAGGTGTACACGGCGATGTCAGATTTTGAAACAGCCGCCCCCCGGCCATAGACGGCCCCTTCCACCACGTCTCCGCCGTAAGGATTTCGGGTCCAGCCGAGCCCGGGTGCCACGGCATCGCCGTGGGCGTTAAGGCCGACCACGGGCCCGGATCCATCCCCGAAGGCCATGCGGGCCACCACGTTGGCAACGCGGACCATGCCCACGCTCTCCACTCGCTCTTGGGGTACGGGCAAAAGCTGAACGTCATCCAGAGGGAACGCCTGGAGGTGCCTGTACAACCAATCTGCTATCCTTTGACAATCACCGGGCGGGTTATCCGCCGGGATGCGGATCAACTCTTGCAAGAATGCCACCATCTCGTGGCGATGGGCGTCGATCCAAGCGCACATTCGCTCTTTGTCTGCTTCGCTTCCCGGAGCGTGACCGTCATTCGGGCCTTCTCGCGTCGACAGCTTCATTCAGGGCACCTCCGCCTCTTCGGTTTGTCCCGTTGAGCCTGCTTTAGGGTGGCTGTCCATGGCTCGCAATACCGCTTCCAGGAAGACTGAGACGCCGATCTCGATGTCCTCGGGTTCCACGTACTCCTCCGGGTGGTGACTGACGCCGCCGCGGCAGCGAACGAATATCATCCCGACTTCGGTGAGGTCGGCCATGGCCAGTGCGTCGTGTCCGGCTCCGCTCGGGATAAAAAGCGGCGGGTAACCATGATGGGTTATGGCCTCTGCCGCCGCCGCCATCAGCCGCGGAGAACACTCGACCGCCGGGGTGTCCAGGACGACTTCACAGCAAAAAGAAAGGCTCCCGTTTTCAGCGATACCCTCTGCTCTTTGGCAAATTTGCCTGAACACCCGCCGCCGTTCTTCGTCGTCCAAGCTGCGGACATCAAGCGTTCCCTCGACACGGCCGGGAATCACGTTGCTCGATCCCGGAAAGACCTGGAGATTCCCCACGGTGGCCACCGTGGAGGGGGACTCTCGGGCGGCCTCATCCACGGCCAGGATGATTTCTGCCGCCCCGACCAGAGCATCCCGCCGGGCATCCATGGGTACGGTGCCGGCGTGACCGGCCAGACCTTCAACCTGGAATCGGCCGCGTACGGCACCGGCGATGCCGCTGACGACTCCACACGGAAGATGTTCATCTTCCAAGATGGGCCCTTGTTCAATGTGCAGTTCCATGTAGCCGGCGATCTGTTCCGGATCCCGCTTGGCCGAGCGGAACGCCAAAGGGTCGAGGCCAAATTCGCGAAGGGCGTCAGCCAGCGTGATGCCCCGGGCATCCCGGGCGTTCAGATCCTCTCCCAGCAAAGTCCCCGCCATGGCCCGGCTTCCCAGCAGCGTGGTGTGGAAGCGAGCCCCTTCCTCGTCGCAAAATACCACCACCTCCAGGGGCAAAGCGGTCTGGACGCCAGATTCGGACAGCGCCTGGACGACCTCCAGGGCCGCCACCACCCCCAGCGTCCCATCAAAGGCTCCGCCTTCCATCACAGAATCCAGGTGGGATCCGATGAGGAAGGCGGGGCCACCGCGCCGATGATGGGGATAGTGGCCGATGATATTCCCCAGGGCATCGACTCGGACCACCATCCCCGCCTCTTTCATCCACCTGCGAACCAAGAGGCCGGCTTGGCGAAATTCGGATGTGAACGACAACCGCGTAACCCCTCGTTTCCCTGCACTGCAATGAGCCAGTTCTTTGAGCCGGTGGAGCACCCGTTCCATCCGGATAGGAATCTCGAACATTGGCAACACCTCTGTTGGAGTATCCTACCCCTCGGGATGACCCCTGTCATTGGTCAGGTTCACCGGTTTCGCAGGTGCGAATTATATATGGTATCCAACTGTCTAACTTACTGACGTATTATGATATATAATATTACGCATAGGAGGTGATAAGGCGATGAATGTGAGGGATTTGTTGGCTATTCCGATTCTTTCCGATGCAAAGGTTGTAGCAGGGGCGTCAGGTCTTGCGCGAAATGTTCAATCAGTGAACATGATGGATGCGCCGGATATTATCGATTTTCTCAAACCAAACGAACTTTTGGTCACCACCGGATACGGCCTAAAAGATCGCCCCGGTGCCCTGGTGGATTTGGTCCGCCAAATGGCGCAAAAAGGCTGCGCCGGCTTGGGGATCAAGATCCGGCGATTCCTTCCGGAGACCCCCCCGGAAATGGCCCGGGCCGCCGATGAGTGGGCGTTGCCGATCATTGAACTGCCCTATCAGCCGTCCTTGGGGGAGATTGTGAACCAAACGATCAACTTCATACTGGAGAAGCGAGCAGAAGAATTGCGGTACGCCCTGGACATCCACCGCTCGTTTACAACCTTGGTGTTTCGCGGCCGGGGCGTGGGTGCTGTGGTGGAGAACCTAGGGGCGCTGCTCGGCTGTCCCGTTCAACTTCTGGACCCCGGGTTTCGGGTCATTGCCGCCTCTTCCGGCCACGGCAAACTTGACCCCAGGTGCCGGGATGCCCTTTTGACCCATTTGCGCAGCCTGAATGGATCCATACCTGACATGACCGCCTTTTCCCTTCTGGAGTCAACAAACCCACCCATGACCTTTACGCTGTTTCCCGTCCGCACCCATCGGCAGCAGAACGGTTTTCTCGTGGTTTACGGCTGCCCTTTTGAGTCGGGCGTCTATCCCCGACTGGCGGTGGAGCAAGCGGTGAACGTCATGGCTTTCGATTTGTTGAAGCGACAGGCGGTGGAAGAGAACACCCGACGGATGAAAAATGAGTTCTTCACAGATTTTTTGAGCGGGGACATCGGGTCCCGCCGGGAGATTATCAATTTGGGCAAACTTTACGGACTGCGGGAGAACCAACCCTACGTCTGTGCGGTTTGCCGCATCGACGATCGCTTGGAAGAGCAGGTCGGAGGGCTGGAGGAGCGGCGCCGGCGGCTGAGGGATGCGGTGTACGATCGCCTGGAGACGGCTCTCGAAGAGGTCACCTCGGGCGGAGTGCTGTTCACCCGGGGCGAGTCTTTTGTTTTGCTGCGACCGGCAAAAGAGTACGGGGTGCGGGAAGAACACGAGATGGCGGCGTGGCTGCGATCGGTTCAGGAGGAGATTGCCCGGTGGGTCGGCGTTTCTGTCTCCTTTGGTCTGAGTCCTTGCATCCGCCATTTTTATGAACTTCCCAGAGCCTATCGGGAGGGGGAGAGCGCTCTCCACATGGGCTATCGCTCCGGGCGCCGCCGGTTTATCCAACCCTACCGCGCCAAAGAGTTGGCCGATCTGTTTCGCTGGATTCCCAGAGAAGATCTCATCCAGTTTTACGAAAACTCCTTAAACGACCTGGCCCACCCTGCGGACAAAGAAAAATTGGATCTCTTGCACACCTTGTCGGTCTATCTTGACAATAACTGTCAGATAGCTGAGACGGCCAAGCAACTCTATGTCCACCGGAATACGGTGGTGTATCGCCTGGACAAATGTAAGGAACTCATAGGCCGGGACCTGAAAGAACCGGATGTCACGCTGCGCCTCCGGGTGGCGCTGCTCATTCGGGGGCTGATGTACGGAAAAGAGGCCGAGGGGGTCCCGGGGAATCACGGCTAGAATCAACAGGTTGCCCGGCCACTTTTGGTCAACATGCATAATGACAAAGGAAGGGGCCGTTTTTAATATGTCAGGTATATAAACTCGATAGGTTATAATATATTCCAAATGCGCAAGGGTTTGATGGAAAAGAGCAGCGACGTGCATGCGGTGGTGGGTGAAAATGGTCACCTTGACCCAGCTGAACGGGGCGACGAAACAAGAATTTACAGAGATGGTGGGTTGGGTGTTCGAGCATTCTCCCTGGGTTGCCGAGCGGGCCTGGGCAAGGCGGCCCTTCCGGTCCGTCGATCATTTATTTGCCGTGATGGCGGATGTGGTCAAAGGCTCAACTCGAGATGACAAGCTCGCGTTGTTCCGCGCCCACCCGGACCTCGGAGCCCGGGCCCGGATGTCTTCCGCCTCGCTGTCGGAGCAGCACCGAGCTGGTCTTCAGCAACTGAGTTTCGCCGAGTACCATTTGTTGACACGTCTGAATCGAGCCTATAGGGACAAATTCGGATTCCCCTTTATCCTCGCCGTTCGGGATCGCACTCCAAGGGAGATCCAAAAGGCCCTTGAGCAACGTCTGGCGGCGACCCAGGAGGAAGAAGAGCAACGGGCCCTGGCGGAGGTGTTGCTCATCGCATGGTTTCGGCTCAGGGACATGGGGATTGAGGAACGGTGAAAGGAGAGAAACGAAATGATCATGACAGGGACCATGACAAGTGGAACGGATCAACGGACGATGTATTACGGCAAGGGGGATGTTTGGGTTTATCGTTCTTACGCAAAACCCTTGAGGGGGCTGGGGCAGATCCCGGAGTCGGCATTTGCGGGCCGGCCCAACGTGATATTTGGCATGAACGTCCAGATGGCCGTGGAGGGAGAGGCATTTTTGCCTTCCTTCACCGAAGGGGACAACTCCATGGTGGTGGCCACCGATTCGATGAAGAATTTCATCCTGCGTCAGGCCGGGGCCTTCGAGGGGGCGACGGCGGAAGGTTTCCTGGAATTCGTGGCCGGAAAATTCCTGGAGAAATACGCCCATGTGTCAGGTGTTCGACTGTTCGGACGGCAAATTCCTTTCGACGAATTGCCCGTCCCCGAGCAGGAAGGATTTCGACCGGGAGAACTGGTTTTTCGTTACTCCATGAATGAGTATCCCACCGCTTTTGTGGCGGTTCGCCGGGGGCCGGAGGGACCCGTGGTGGTGGAGCACGCCGGGGGTGTGGCGGGGTTAAAACTGATCAAGATCAAAGGGAGCAGTTTTTACGGCTACATTCACGATGAATACACCACCCTGCCCGAGGCGCAGGACCGACCGCTGTTCATCTATCTTTACATCAAATGGAAATATGAACATCCCGAGGATTTTCGGGCCGAGCACCCGGAACGATACGTCGCGGCGGAGCAGGTGCGGGATATCGCCCACACGGTATTCCACGAACTCACCTCTCCTTCCATTCAAAATCTCATTTATCACATCGGCCGGCGGGTGCTGACCCGATTCCCCCAATTGCTGGAGGTTTCTTTTGAGGCGAACAACCGAACTTGGGAGACGGTGTTGGAGGAGGTGGAGGACCTCGCCGGGAAGAGGGCAGAGGCCAAAGTGTACACCGAACCTCGGCCGCCCTACGGTTTTCAGGGGTTCACCGTCACCCGGAAGGACCTTGAGGAGTGAGGGCCATCCCGATGAAAGGCCGATTGACCACCCATGTGTTGGATGTGGCGTGCGCCTGTCCGGCCGCGGGCCTTGCGGTGGAACTTTTTCGGATCATGGAGGACGGGCGGAAACAGTCCGCGGCCCGGGCGGTCACGGGTGCCGATGGACGACTGGAGCGGCCTCTTTTGGCCGGGGAGGCGATGCGCTCGGGGTTCTACGAAATCGTCTTTTTTCCCGGGGATTACTACCGCGGCAAGGGCGGGGCTCTGGCGGAGGCGGTGTTCTTTGACCGGGTTTCTGTCTCTTTGCGCATCGCAGATCCGGAGGAGGATCTCCACATCCCGTTATTGATCGCTCCGGGCGGGTACAGTGTGTACCGGGGAAAGGGCATTGAAAACGGCCGCGGGCCTTTCGTGGCTCCCAGCGTTGTGGGCATCGGATTTTGAGGGGGTGGGCTTCGGGATGAAAACGCGGATCCGGGGGGCCGACATCCTCACCATGAATGAGAAGGACGAAATGGTTCACGGGGACTTGCTCATTGAAGACGACCGTATTGTCGCGGTGGGTCGGGTTGAAGACGGTCAGGTGGACCGGGAGATCGACGCCCAGGGGAAACTGATCCTGCCGGGTTTCATTCATCTTCATGTGCACCTTTGCCAGACCCTGTTTCGGGGCCGGGCGGATGATCTGACGCTCCTGGACTGGTTGCGCACCCGGGTCTGGCCTCTCGAAGCCGCTCATGATGAGGAATCGATCTATCTGTCCGCCCTTCTTGGCATCGGGGAGCTGCTTCAGAGCGGAACCACCACCATTGTAGACATGGAGACGGTCCGTTACACGGATGCCGCCTTTCGGGCGCTTCTTGATTCCGGAATCCGCGCCCTCTCCGGCAAAGTCATGATGGATTTCGGGGATGACGTTCCTCCGGGACTCGCCGAGAGTACAGACCAGTCGCTCCAGCAAAGTGTGGATTTATTGGAAAAATGGCATGGCCAAGGGGGCGGCCGCCTCCGCTACGCCTTTGCCCCGCGCTTTGTGGTCTCCTGTACGCAGTCCCTGCTGAGTGAAGTGCGGGATCTGGCTGATGAGTACGGGGTCTATGTGCACACCCACGCGGCGGAAAACAAGGATGAAGTGCTTCTTGTCCAACAGCGCCACGGCCTGCGCAACGTCACCTACCTCGACTCCATCGGCCTGGCCAACGAGGGGGTGATTCTTGCCCACTGCGTCTGGCTGGATGAGGAAGAGAAGGGGATTCTCGCGGAACGCGGGGTTCATGTGGCCCACTGCCCGAGTTCAAATCTGAAGCTCGCATCGGGCATTGCCGATGTCCCGGATCTGCTTCGAAGGGGCGTGTCGGTGGGCCTGGGGGCGGACGGGGCGCCCTGCAACAACACCCTGGACATGTTTCACGAAATGCGCCTGGCGGCTCTTATCCACAAACCCCGCTACGGCGCCACCGCCATGGACGCGCGAACGGTGCTTCGGATGGCCACGGTGGAAGGAGCCCGGGCCGTGGGATTGGCCCACGAGATCGGCAGCATCGAACCGGGGAAAAAGGCGGATCTGGTGATTCTCGATCTGAATCGCCTGCACACCTTTCCTTCGGTGGAGGCCGATCCTTTCTCCAGGGTTGTGTATTCCGCCACCCGTTCAGAAGTGGACATGGTTTTCGTCGACGGAAACAGGCTGGTGGAGCGGGGTCACCTGGTGGCGATGGATGAACAACATCTTCTTCGGGAGGCGGACCGGGCTTTTCGCCGCCTCCTTCGGCGGACCGGGGAGGAGTGACGGCGCAGCGGTGGCGCGCCGGGTTGGATCCATAACGAGGGGGTGGGGGAGACATGAAACAACGGGGACTGATTCGCTGGTTGTCCCTGCTGTTGGGGCTCGTGTTGATCGCTGGATGTTCCCAAGCCGGGGTGGCAACCCAAAGTTCGTCCCAAGCCGGGGCCGCCTCGGGGCAGGGTATCAAAAAACCCCGGGTTGCCTTTGTGTACCTGGGGCCTCCGGGGGACGGAGGGTGGACCTATCAGCACGATCAAGGGCGCAAATATCTCGAAAATCAGCTAGGCATCAAGGCGGACTATGTGGAGAACGTCCCCGAGAGCGCCGACGCCGAGCGGGTCCTGACCCAATTGGCCCAGAACCACGACATCATTTTTGCCACGAGTTTTGGGTATCAGGACTACGTCTATGATGTGGCACAGAAATTCCCCCACGTGATTTTCATGCACTGTGCGGGATATAAAACGGCTCCCAACATGGGGACGTATTTTGGCCGAAACTATCAGGCAAGTTATCTGGCCGGGGTGGCCGCGGGCAAGATGACGAAGAAAAACCTGCTCGGTTACGTGGGAGCCTTTCCCATTCCCGAGGTGATTTATAACATTAATGCCTTTACCCGTGGTGCCCAAAGTGTGAACCCGAAGGTGAAGGTCAAAGTGGTGTGGTCGAACACCTGGTTCGATCCGGCCACAGAACGCCAAGCGGCCGGTAGCCTTCTGGACCAGGGGGTGGATGTGGTGGCGGCCTACCAGGACTCCCCGGCCAGTTTGCAGGCGGCCCAGGAGCGAGGAGCCTACGCCATCGGCAATGACTCGGATATGGGTCGTTACGTCCCGGACGCCTACATCACGAATCCCGTGTGGAACTGGGGGCCCTATTACGTGAAGGTTGTCAAAGAGGTGATGGACGGGACGTGGAAAAGCGGTCAGTACCTGGGGGGTCTCAAAGACGGCATGGTCGGTTTGGCGCCCTTCGGGAAGAACGTTCCCCAGGACGTTCAGAATCTGGTGGAAAAAGACAAGGAGGAGATCACCGCCGGAAAACTGGATCCGTTCCACGGTCCCATTTACGATGCCTCCGGAGAGCTTCGGGTGCCGGCCGGAAGCAAGCTCACGGATCAACAGATCCTGTCCATGAACTGGTTTGTCCAGGGGGTGGAAGGGACCATTCCCAAATGACAACGGCCCTGGGAGGGAGGGGTGAGTGGTGGAAGCTTCGGTGGAAATGCGGGGGATCGTCAAACGATTCGGGGACGTGTTGGCCAACGATGGGGCGACGTTTATCGCCCGGCCCGGGGAGATCCACGCCTTGCTCGGGGAAAATGGCGCCGGGAAAAGTACGTTGATGAGTATCCTCTCGGGCCTTTATCGCCGGGATGCCGGAGAAATCCGGCTCCGCGGTCGCCCGGTGCAGCGCTGTTCTCCCGCTGTGGCCGCACAGATGGGGATCGGGATGGTGTATCAGAATTTCCGCCTGGTTCCCACCCTGACTCCGGTGGAAAACACGGTGCTCGGGGATAAGGGGTTTCGCTGGCTCGGGCCCGCTTGGCGCAGGCAGAAGGAGGCGGAGTTGCGAGAGCTCATAGAACGGTTTGGCCTGCGGTTTCCCCTTCATCGCCCGGTGCAGGAGTTGTCCCTGGGAGAGCAGCAGCGGGTTGAAATTGTAAAAGTGTTGTACCGGGGAGCCGACATCGTTATCTTGGACGAACCGACCTCGGTGTTGACCCCTCGGGAGGCGGAGGACCTTTTTCTCGCCCTTCGGGAGATGAAACAGGCGGGGAAGACGGTGATCGTCACCACGCACAAATTAAAGGAAGTCATGGCTTGGTCGGATCGGATCACCGTCATGCGGAAGGGGCGGACGATTCGAACGATGGAAACCCGGGAAACGAACGAAAGGGAGTTGGCCCGGTTGATGGTGGGCCGGGAGGTCTCATCCGCAGGGACGGGTCGGGAACGTCCGCGGCCGGGAGGCGTTCTTCTTCGGGTGAAGGGCTTGACGGCTCTGGGGGAGCAGGGACATCCGGCCTTGAGGGGTATCGACTTGGAGGTGCGCCGGGGTGAAGTGGTGGGGATCGCCGGCGTGGCCGGCAACGGGCAGCGGGAGCTGGCCGAATGCTTGACGGGATTGCGCTCGTGGACCGAAGGAACCGTGGAATTCGAGGGTGAAGCATTGACGCCGGGGACCCGGGGGTTCATCCGGAGGGGGATCGCCCATATCCCCGAGGATCGGATGAAAATGGGACTCGCCGGGCGCCTGTCTGTCTTCGATAACTTGCTTCTCAAATCCTATCGCAGAAAAGACGTATCCCCATGGGGACTGTTGCTTCCGGGCCGCCGCCGGGAGCCGATGGAGACCTTGATCAAAAAGTTCGAGGTGAAAACCCCGTCCCTTTCGACGCCCGTTCGCCAGTTGTCCGGGGGAAACCAACAGAAGTTGTTGTTCGCCCGGGAGGTGGAGCAGCGGCCGAAGCTGATGGTTGCCGTCCATCCCACCCAGGGGTTGGACGTGGGAGCCGCCGAAGCGGTGCACCGCATTCTCCTGGATCTCAGGGATGCGGGCACCGGGATCGTGTTGATTTCCGAAGATCTCGACGAGGTGATTCAGTTGTCCGATCGGGTTGTGGTAATCAGCCGAGGGACCATCCACGGGGAATTTTTCCGGGGCCGGACGGATCGCGAGGCGATCGGTCTCTTGATGGCGGGGGTTTCCTCCGAGGAGGAAGCGGGATGAAAGGGGGCACGTCGCAGAGCGCAGCCCCGATCCCGCAAACCTCGGCGGCGACCGATCCAACGGGCCAGGGGAGGCGACGGCATTCGAAAGGGCGTCGCTTCCGGGTCGTCATCGATCCGGCCAAAACTTCTAGCCCCTGGTGGATTCCTGTTGCTTCGGCGGTGGCGGCCCTGGTATTCTGCGGGCTGCTCATCGCTGCCAGCGGCCTGAACCCGTTTGCGGTGTACGCCGCCATGTTTCAGGGAGCCTTTGGAACGGCCTATGGTTTGGGGGAAACCTGGGTCAAGGCGATTCCCCTCTTGTTGTGCGGAATCGGCGTCGCCTTGGCGTACCGCATCGCTTTTTGGAACATCGGGGCGGAGGGACAGTTTTTGGCCGGGGCCATCGGAGCCACGGCGGTGAGCATCTACCTGCCGCATCTTCCCGGGCCGGCCTACATTCCCCTCATGTTTGCGGCGGGTGCTTTGGCGGGGGCGCTGTGGGGAGTGGTGCCCGGGGTGCTCAGGGTGTATTTGCGCGTCAATGAGTTGATCAGTTCGCTCATGTTGAACTACATTGCCGCCCTCTTATTGGATGATTTCGTGTTCGGCCCCTGGAAGGATCCTATGGGGTTCAATTTTCCCGGCACCCCCATGTTCACCCCCGATGAGCAACTGATGACCTTTGGGGGAAGCCGTGTTCACCTGGGCCTGGTGTTCGCCCTGGCCGCCACGCTGATCTATGGGTTGGTGTTGGGTTACACCCGGTGGGGGTATGAACTCCGGGTGTTGGGGGCCAGTCCCGAGGTGGCCCGGTATGGAGGGATTTCGATCGGCCGGACCATTCTGGTGGTGGCGCTGTTCAGCGGGGCTCTGTCGGGGATCGCTGGGATGGCGGAGGTATCCGGAGTGGCCCATCGGCTGATGTACGGGATCTCTCCCGGATACGGGTACACGGCCATCATCGTGGCGTGGATCGCCAGGCTCCACCCCGTGGGGTTGGTGGTCGCCTCGCTGTTTTTCGGCGGCATTATCGTCGGTGGTTACGCCGTTCAGACTATGGGCTTGCCCGCTTCTATGTCCCTCATGATCCAGGGGGCGATTCTCCTGTTTTTGATCGGCGGGGAGATGATCAGTCGGCTGCGGATCGTGATGGAGGAACCCGAAGGGCACAGGATTTCATCCGGGGATGGCGTTGCAGCTCTGGACAAAGGAGGAGATGGGGCATGGGGGTGATGGCGCAACTGCTCGGCGCCGCCATCGGCGAGGGGACGCCTCTGTTGTTGGCGGCCTTGGGCTGTTTGTTGTCCGAGCGGGTGGGGATCATCAACCTTGGTGCCGAAGGCATGATGCTGATGGGGGCGGTGTCGACGGCGTTGGTCTCGGCTCAAGGCGGCGATGTGTGGGTTGCCCTGGTGTGCGGGGCGGCGGCCGGCGGGGTGCTCGGGGTCCTGCATGCCTTGACCACGGTGACGCTGCGGGCAAATCAAATCGTGAGCGGCCTCGCGATCACCTTGTTTGGGACGGGACTGAGCGCCTATCTCGGGAAGCCGATTGCGGGCAATCCTGTACCCGGGGCCATTCCGGTGCTCAATCTGCCGCTTCTGGACAAAATCCCCTGGATCGGGCCGGTGTTTGCCCATCTCGATGTGGTGGTGTGGTTCAGCGTTATCCTCGCAGTTGCCCTCTTTTTGTACATCGAGCGCACGTCCTGGGGTCTGAACCTCCGGGCGGTGGGCGATAGCCCGGCCACCGCCGATGTGATGGGGATTCATGTGCTTCGACACCGGTACGCCTATGTGGTTCTCGGGGGGATGCTGGTGGGGTTGTCCGGGGCGTATCTCCTGTTTTCCACGTCCCCCAGTTGGGTGGAGGGGATGACCGCCGGCCGTGGGTGGATCGCGGTGGCCTTGGTGATTTTTGCCCGCTGGAATCCGGTGCGGGCCGTGTTTGGGGCGTATTTGTTCGGGGGGTTGGATGCTCTGGGCTTTCGCATCCAGCTGATGGGCACCGAAACCCCTTCCTACTTTTTAAAAATGCTCCCTTATGTGTTGACGGTGGTGGTCCTCATGATCCTGGGACTGCGGTCCCGAAGGAGGTATTCCGGGATGCCCTTGTCCCTGGGCAGCGCATATGTGAGAGAGGAGCGTTCTTAGGATGGTTCGGGTGACACCGCAGGTCTGGCAGCCGAAGAGTCTGGAAGAAGCCTGGGACCTCGGACGCTCCTTGGGGTCTGGGGCGAGCTATGTATCCGGGGGAACGTGGTTGCAAATTCAGTGGCGGGCCGGAAGTTTGCCGAGACCTGGTCACCTGATTCGCCTGGATTCCATTCCGGAGTTGTACGAAAGGTCAAAATTGCATCCCCCGGGGGATCGGGAGCCGGGAGCTGCACCCACGGGGCGGCCTTCCGGGTCAGGCGCCGAATCGTTCCGGATTGGGGGGATGACCCCCCTGGCCGCGCTTCGGTACGACGCGGGATGGGGTCGGCTTTTTCCCGCTTTGCCCTCGGCATGTCGGCGCATTGCCGCGCCCGCCGTCCGGGAGTTGGCGACGGTGGCCGGGAATCTCATGACGGCCGGCGATTTGACCCCAGCTCTCGTGGCGATGCGGGCCCAGTTGGTGTGGTTCACCGAAGGGATGCGGGTTCGCCAGTCCCTGGAGGATTGGTTGCAGGGAGGCGGTGCGGCGGGATCCGGACAAGGGGCGGATCCGGCGGCCATACTGGCGGCGGTGGAGATCCCTCCCGGTGCGCTCGGGGGAGAGACCTTTTATGTGAAATTGACCCGGCGAGACACGTTTGTGCCGGCGGTGGTCACAGTGGCGGGGTGGCTGGTCCGGGACGAGGACGGCGTGGTCCGGGAGGCGGTGCTTGCTGTGGGCGGGGCCGGGGCGAGGCCCGGGCGGCTGCGCCGGGCGGAGGGCTGCCTGAAGGGCGGTGCGCTCTGGGATGACCGGGTGCTGTTGTCCACGGCACAAGCGGTGTGGGAAGAATTCGCACCCAAGGGGGATACCTTTTCGTCGGCGGACTATTGTCGGCGGGCGGCTTCCAATTTGATTATCCGGGAACTGATCAAGATGCGGGATCCGTCTCAGGGAGGTGGGCAGAGTGCGGCGACTCAATCGTGAATCGGCTTCCGGGCGATGGAGAGTGCGGCCGGACGGGCCGGAAAAAGTGACGGGTGCCATGAAATTTCTCACGGATTTATCCTGTCCGGGCATGTTGGTTGGGAAAATTTTGCGAAGTCCACATCCCCACGCCCGGATGATCGTCATCCGGACGGAGCGCGCCGCGTCGGTGCCCGGAGTGGTGGCGGTGATCACCCATCGGGATGTGCCGGGGATGAACCGATTTGGCATCATGTATCCGGATCAGCCGGTCCTGTGTGAAGATCGGGTGCGCTTTGTCGGGGACGCCGTGGCGGCAGTGGCGGCGGAAACTGAAGAGGCGGCCGAGGAAGCCCTGGGGCTCATCCAGGTGGAGTACGAGATTTTGCCGGTGATCGACTCCCCGGAGGCGGCATTGGCTCCGGGGGCGCCCCGTTTGCACCCGGGTGGGAATATACTCCATCACACGTCCTACGAGCGGGGCAACGTGGAGTCGGCTTTTCGAGAATGCGTCGCGGTGGTGGAGGAGACCTACGAGACCCCCAGGCAGATGCACGTGTATATGGAAACGGAAGGTGGGCTGTTCGTCCCGGAGCCGGACGGAGGATTGACCGTGTATGCGCCGACCCAACACGGGTATATGGATCGCATGCAACTGGCCCGGATCCTGGCGATGCCGGAGTCGGACATCCGGGTGGTTTCGAGTCCCATCGGCGGTTCTTTTGGGGGCAAGGACGAACTGAACATCCAGCCCTACGGGGCGCTTTTGGCCCTGCGCACCCGGCGTCCGGTGAAAATCCACCAGTCCCGCTGGGAGTCGGTGCGGTCGGGACTGAAGCGCCATCCGATGAAAATCACGATGAAAACCGGGGCGGATGCGGCGGGCCGACTGGTGGCCCACCAGGTGAGGATCGTGGCGGACACCGGCGCGTATGCCACCCTGGGGGCGCCGGTGTTGCAATTCGCCACGGAGCACGTCATCGGGTCCTACCGGATTCCCCACGTGGATGTGAAGGGGTGGGCGGTGTATACGAACAACGGCGTTTCCGGAGAGTTCCGGGGTTTCGGGGGGAACCAGGCCGCTTTTGCCCTGGAGGGACAGATGGATCGCCTGGCGGAGCGGTTGGGGATGGATCCCTGGGAGTTTCGCGGGATCAACCTGCGGGATGCGGACGATCTCGGGCCGTTGGGGCAGCGCGTGGCCCCTACGGACGGCGCCCGGCATGTATGGGAGGCCCTGAGGAGATCGCCCTTGTGGGGGAAACGGCACTCTCCCGTGGCGGCGGACGGCCGGGCAGAGGGAGAGAACGGAAAGCCCTCTGCTCCCTGGGTGCGGCGGGGGGTGGGGGCGGCCATGGTGATGCACGGCTGTGGTCTTGGATTCGGGATTTCCGATCCCGCTGCCGGACGCCTTCGGCTCAATGAAGAAGGAAAAATCGAGGTGGCTTTTGGCCACGAGGAGTTTGGTCAAGGACTGGTGTCCGCTTTGTCTCTCATGATGCAGGATTTCTTTTCCTGTGCGCCCGGGGACGTGGAGGTGGTTCTCGGAGACACGGCCCGGGTTCCTCACGGGGGGTCTTCCACGGCGTCTCGGACCACCGCCATGGTGTGGCAAGCCCTGCGCCGGCTGCAACCGCAGTTCTGCCGGGCGATCTGCGAGAGGGCGGCTGCCAAGACCGGGATACCGGCGTCCCGGCTTCGCCTCGGCCCGGGGGGCGTATGGGTGGGGGAGGACAGGGTGGCGAGCTATCGGGAGATCGCCGAGTCGGGAGTGGCCGGGCTCTGCTTTGAAGTCCAGTTTCACTTTCCCACCACCCCGGATGCGATCATGGGTGGCCATTATTTGTACACCTTTGCCGGGGTCATCGCTGAGGTGGAGGTGGATGTGCTGACGGGCGCCGTGAGAGTGTTGCGGGAGGAACATGCCGTGGCGGCGGGGCCGGTGATCAACCCCATGGGGTACCTGGGGCAGATCGAGGGCGGGAGCAGCATGGCCCTGGGATTCGCGCTGATGGAAGAGGCGGCCATGGAAGCGGGCCACTATGTCACCACAAACTTGGACACGTATCTGATCCCGACCATCGGCGACGTCCCTCATCACGTGCAGGTCTACGCCATTGAGGACCTGCCGCCCGGGGATCCGTACGGACCGCGGGGCGTGGGGGAAGTGGGCTCTGTTGGCCTGGCCCCGGCCGTGGCCGCCGCAGTCAGGCAGGCGGTTGGCCGGTGGGTGACCCGGCTGCCGATTTCCAGGGAAATGCTCATCCGCCCGGTGAGTGAGTTTTTGGGTGGCCGCGACGACTCTCGCCAGCCCGCCCTGCGAGGTGGGCAGAGGATTTCTCGATAACTTGCTTGGAGGAGATGAGGGAGCGTGAAACAAGAGACGTTGAGCGATCGCGTCGCCCCGCAGGGAAAGCCGATGCCCAGTCCCTATGCCTTGAATTTTATGGTGAACGGGAGGGCGGTCACCCTTAAGGTGGAGCCGACCAAGCCGCTGGTGGACATTTTACGCAATGACCTAGGGCTGACCGGAGCGAAGGTTTCTTGTGAGATCGGTCGTTGCGGGGCCTGCTCGGTTTTGCTGGATGGCAAACCGGCTAATGCGTGTTTGATCATGGCGTATCAGTGCGCTGGGAAATCGGTCGAGACCATCGAAGGGACCTCGTCCACAACCGCACCAGACACCATTATGCGTGCCTTTTTAGAGGAAGGGGCTTTTCAGTGCGGGTACTGCACCCCGGGGATGATTATGGCTGTGAAAGCGGTGTTCCGCAAAAATTCTCGTCCTTCGATGGAAGATCTGGAAGAGGGACTCTCGGGGAACCTCTGTCGGTGCACCGGGTATGCCGGGATTTTGCGGGTCCTGAAACGGTTATCCAGTCGGGAAACCGACTAGTTGGGCGTTTGTAACTTCGAGAGGCCGGGTGGTGTTCGTGGATATGAAAGTAATTCGGGATTTACCGAAAGTGGAGTTGCATGTCCATTTGGAAGGGGCCATACCAAAAGAAACCGTTTTGTCCCTGGCCGCCGAACAGAACGCTGCCTTACCAAGACAGGAGCGGGATCTGTTTTCTTTTCAAGAACTGGGCGGATTTCTGCGGTTCTTGGACTGGATGTGTGGCTTGGTTCGGGAACAGGCGACATTAGAGACCATCGCTTACGACTTTGCCTTTCGATCGAGCCGACAAGGGATTGTCTACTCCGAGGTGATTGTGAACCCCACGCATTGGAGGGCTCTGGACCTTGAGCAGCTGGTGGAGGCCGTACACGCCGGATTCGACCGGGCGCAAGAGGATGGGTTAGCTGATTGCCGGATTCTGCTCTCTCTGGCTAGACACCAGACAGAGAAAGAGGCCCGGGATTTGGTGGAGTGGCTTCGCGTTTATCGCCCGAATCGGGTGGTGGGAATCTCGGTGGACGGAGATGAAGGGGCTGCGGGGAGAACCGGCCCCAAGTTTGCCGGAGCCTACACCATGGCCGAATCATTGGGCTACGGGCTTACGGCCCACGCCGGGGAGTCCTCTGGGCCCGAAGGGGTGTACGATGCCTTGGATGTATTGGGGGTACACCGGATTGATCACGGCGTCCGGGCGGTTGAGGATCAGAAATTAGTTCGCAGACTGGCGCAGGATCACGTTCCCTTAAACATCTGCGTGAGTTCCAACCTTGCGCTGTTGTACCCGGATTTGTCCAATCATCCGGTCGGAGCCCTGTATGAGGCTGGGATCCCCGTTACGATTAACACTGATGATCCTGAACTGTTGGGCGTCACTTTAAACGATGAATTTCAAATGGTCAGTGAGGCCCTTGGGTGGAAGGTGGAGGATCTCACTCGGGTCACCGAGTATGCTATCAGCGCCGCGTTCTGCGAAGAGTCAAAAAAACGAGAACTTCGGAAAAGTCTGCGGGAAAGCCTGTCGTGAGAATTGCACAGTTTGTACGACACAGCAATGACGGTCGGCTTGTGGCCCGGACACGGCCTGAAGTCTCGGAATTGATGGTAAACGATACGCCTTCCCCGGTGAATTTTTCCGCTACACAAAAGAAACAATGACATCGCTGAACAGGGGGCTGCTGGGAATGGGTGGAGATTTATGGATTACAAACTCGACCGCCTTGGTCACGGGCCGCCCGGAAGATCCGGTGAAAACGGGTGTGGAGTTGGTGATCGAGGGCGGCGTCATCACATATCTGGGACCCCGGGATCGCCATTTTCAAGAAAGAATTCTCCACAGACTTGATCAATGCGAAGTGTTGGACGCGAGCGGCTGCGTGATCTATCCCGGCTTGGTCAACACCCATCATCACATGTACCAGGTGATGACGAGGAATCATCCGGACGTGGAGGGGCTGGGGCTGTTTGGTTGGTTGGAACGCCTCTTTCCCATGTGGACGGGGGTTACCGAGGAACTTACCTATTATACATCTCTTCTCGCCATGGCCGAGCTCGTTCAATTCGGCTGTACCACGACCATGGATCACCACTATGTGTTTCCAAAAGGACAACTTGGTTGCCTGGACAGACAGTTTGAGGCGGCGGAACGAATTGGCATTCGGTTTCACGGTTCCCGGGGGAGCATGTCTGTCGGTCACAGTCGGGGTGGGTTACCCCAGGATGACCTCGTGGAAGACCCGGACACCGTCCTGGCCGAATCCGAGCGACTGATCCGCACCTACCATGATCCGCATCCGTTCTCCATGCGCCAAGTCGTCCTCTCCCCCTGTGCCCCGACTTCAGTGGACGCGGCGTTATTCCGGGAGACGGCAGACCTGGCCCGGCGATACGGCGTGAGGATGCACACTCACCTGGCCGAAACGATGGACGAGATCACTTATTCTCGCGAAAAATTCGGGCGATCGCCCGTGGAGTATATGGACGATATGGGTTGGCTGGGGCCAGATGTATGGTTTGCGCACGCGGTGCACCTGGACGGCGAAGACATCCGCCGTTTAGCTGAGGCAGGAGTGGGGGTAGCGCACTGCGCCTCGTCCAACATGAAGCTACATTCGGGAATTTGTCCTGTTCATCGCTTGGACCGGGCCGGGGTTTTCGTCGGTCTTGGGGTGGATGGGTCGGCGAGTAACGACAGTTCGAATCTGTTGGCGGAACTCCGGACCGCGTATCTTCTGCAGCAGTTGGCGGAGGGACCCGAGGCTTTGACGGCCCGGGAGATGCTGGCTCTGGCCGGGACAGGAGGGGCGCGGCTTCTCGGCCGAGAGGAACTCGGGGTGCTTGAGGTGGGGAAAGCCGGAGATTGTTTCTTGCTCAACATCGATCGGGCCGAATATGCCGGCAGCGGGCGAGACTGGGCGGCGATGCCCGCGACCCAGGGGATTCATCGGCCTGTGGACGCCACTGTGGTGGCGGGCAAGGTGATCTATCGGGACGGGAACTGGTATAATGGATTTCATGAAAAAGAAGTGATCCATCAGTTTCACCGGTTGCTGGGAATGAGGTAACCGGGTAACTGAAATTGCCTAAATCCTACTCGATTCACAGACCAAGGAAGAAGGGTTTGCACTGGAAACCAATCGGCCATATCCCGAGCTATTTCGGGAACCCAAAAGGATTGTGGTTTTACCCATGGGTGCCGTCGAGCAGCACGGTCCGATCTTGCCGATCGACACGGACCTGCGGATTGCGGCTCTCTTGGCTGAAAAATTGGAAGAGGTCTTAGGGACTCACCGCGTGCTGCGATTGCCGCCCATTCCCTTCACCCTTTCCTGGGAGCACCGGGGCTTCCCGGGTGTGATCAGCCTGTCTGTTGTCACGTTGCACCATATTCTGGACGACCTGATGACAAGCCTTCGTGCTTGGGGCTCTTACGGACCTTCTTTGGTGGTGTTGGTCAGTTGGCACGGGGGGAACCAAGCTTTGGAATCCCTTGCCGCCGAGCTGGGTGCCAGGCACAACCTTCCCCTTGTCGTTTTGCCGTCCTCAAAATCCCGCAGGGCGGCGTATCAGATGGCGGGGCCACAAGATGTCCATGCCGGCTCCCTGGAGACCTCTATCATCACCGCCTTTTGGCCGGATCTGCTGGCAAATCGCACTGCGATGCTCCAAGAGGATGCCCCGCCCTTCCAAGCCATGGATGTACAAACGGCCCTGCAGGGCCTCGGGATGCGTCGCATCAGCTCCAGCGGTGTGTGGGGCAATGCCGCCAACCCGTCGGTAGACGCGGGAAAGGCGGGTATTCAACAGTTGGTGGCACAAATGGCCGCAGAAGTACGGGAAATGCTTTCTTTCGAACACAGGAATGACGCCTAGCACTGGAAGGTTCCAGGGCCGCCCGGCGCCCCCGGTGGTGGGCACCAGGGAGCCGGGCAGTCAAGGAACTTTATGTTCGTCAGCCTACACATCCGCAGCTCGTACTGCCAGAACCTCCTGATCATCGGTGTCAATCTCCAGAACGTTGAGGGCATGGCTCACTCCTCAGTAGTAAATTACCAGGGCTCCGATGGCGACGATGAGGTCATCCCAGCCGCTGGGAATTACCGGGTGAACCCCGGCCGGAAGCTGGTAGTCCCCCAAGTGGGCGATCACCAACATGGACTCGAAGCAAACCACCGACCACGCCCCGGCTTTCCAGTCCTGCTTTAACCGATTCCGCAACCCCTCCCGAGGACAACAGAATCGCCCGTGGAATGTCCCTGCGGGAGGTTCTTGACCTCGGCTCCAAAATCAACGGGTCCGCCTCCACTTCGATCCCGCCACACTGGAGTATGCCAGCATGGAGGTGAATCCGGTGAGATAACCGACCAGGGTTCCCTGGGTGTACTGCGGATAGCGCACAAACCCTCCCGCCCAAGGCATTGCACTGCCGAGCTCCGCATAGACGAGACCGATCAAGGCGATAGCCACGCCGCCGATCAGCCAGGCGATCTAAGCGTTGGTCCCGGCAAAGTCTGCCGCCCCCTGGGCGGGGAACAGCCACCCTGAGCCGACGATGGCCCCCATCCCCAACAGCGTAAGATCCAGAAGGTTGAGACTAGGCTTGAATCGGCCAGACGCATTCTATATGAACTACCCCCTTGTCTAGTTTTTAGTTCACCCGATCTTACGACAATCCGTAGCATCTGGAAACGATCGAGCCGGTGATATTTATGTTATATATAATCCTAAATACATGACCTAGAGTGTTGCATATCAACTATGTAATGGAGTAAGATAGAGATGTAATCCTGCTATGATTATATTTAGTACGTAATATGTAGCTTTTTATATCAAAAAAATACCTCATCAATTTCCCTTTAAGGCCAAGCCCAATTTGGAGGTGGTCCCGTGACCGTCAAAATTGAAGTAGCGGGGGTATCCAAATGGTTTCGCAAAAACAAACAGGATGTGCAGGTGTTGCAGGAAACGCATTTGACCGTACCTGAGGGACGGTTTGTTAGTATCATTGGCCCCAGTGGCTGTGGAAAATCAACCTTATTCAACATTATCGCGGGTCTCACTATTCCCTCGACGGGTAAGGTCTCTATGGACGGGAAAGTCATTACGGGCAAAACGGGATTTGTCGGTTACATGCTCCAAAAAGACATGCTCCTGCCGTGGCGGACCATCGTCGATAACATTATCTTGGGAATGGAAATTCGAGGGATGCCGCATAAGGAAGCTGTGGCCCGAGCCGTTCCACTGATCGAAAAATACGGACTTCGCGGGTTCGAGCACCACTATCCCAGGGAACTCTCCGGTGGCATGCGGCAACGTGCGGCGTTGCTCCGGACGTTGCTCTACGACCGTGATGTGATGCTTCTCGATGAACCCTTTGGTGCATTGGATGCCCAGACCCGCCTTGCTATGCAAAATTGGCTCCTCAGGATCTGGTCTGATTTTGGCAAAACGGTGCTCTTCGTTACCCATGATATCGACGAAGCCCTTTATTTGTCTGACGAAATTTACGTTTTCAGTGCGCGACCTGGGCGGATAAAGGAGAAAGTGCAGGTGTCTTTGGCGCGGCCACGAACGAAGGAAGACATGACATCTGACCGCTTTATGAGACTAAAGCACCACCTTCTCGATCTACTGGCGGATGAATTCAAGACGGACGACGAACGCGAACCGGCTGCACGCTATTCGTGAAGCGTTCGCCTTTTGGAGGGATGATGAATGAACGGTGCAGAGGAACAAGTGGCAGCGGTGCTTCGGAGTGCCGCGTTGCCAAACGAATCCGCTGCCCGCCTGGTTGTTTTCGACGAGGAAGAGTTGGAAAGGCGCCATCGGCGTTCGGTGATGACCGGACGAATTGTGGTTGGAATCGTGATCATCGGTTTGTGGGAGGTCTTGTCACGAATCGGGTGGCTAAATGCCTATTATTGGAGCAGGCCAAGCACGATTGTCCAGACCGCATGGGTTCAACTCACCCAAGGAACTTTACTTTCAGATGTTCTCTATACTTCAGGATCGACAGTGATTGGCTTTGTGTCGGGAACTCTCGTGGGGGCAGCAGTCGGTCTATCCTTTTGGTGGTCTAGGTCTTACGCTGAAGTCAGTGAACCGTTCTTGATTCTGCTGAACGCGATGCCGAAACTGGCTCTCGCTCCCGTTCTTGTCATTCTTCTTGGAATCGGCTTTTTCTCAAAAGTTGCTCTAGCTTTTCTCATGACCGTTATCGTCACTGCTTTGTCTGCGTACAGCGGGGTGAAGAGCCTGGATTCCGATATGGAACGCTTATTGTATTCCCTGGGGGCACAGCGACGACATGTATTTTTCAAAGTGGTGGTGCCATGGTCAATGCCTTGGATTATCGGAAGCTTGCGGATCAATATTGCCCTTGCCCTGGCCGGTGCCATTGTGGGAGAGTTCATTGCTTCCCAACAGGGCGTTGGGCGCATGATTTTGTATGCCGGTACGATCCTGGACATACCACTGGTTTGGGTCGGCGTCGTTGTCCTTTCGATTCTGTCAATGGTTATGTACACCGGGGTGGTTGCCCTCGAAAAATGGCTCTCCCAGGGCTTACCCAAATCTTGATTCGTATCACAAATCAGCGAGTAAAGAGGGGGGGGCGTCTTGGCAAAATTTCGACCGTTATTTTTCACAGTTCTTTGTATCACATTGGCCTTTGCGATGTCTGGCTGTGGAAGTGGGCAGGGCGTTTCGGGACCGGGATCTGACTCCCAAGGGCTCAAAAAAATCATCATCGCTGAACCGGTGCACCTGATCGGTTATCTCCCGCTATATGCAGCTGAGCAAGAGGGGTATTTTAAAAAGCACGGTCTGGATGTTCAATTTATGACGGCCACCGGTGGAGCCCACGTAACGGCAGTGGTGAGTGGACAGGCGTGGGGAGTGATCGGAGGTCCTGAGTCGAATGCTTTAGCAAATCAGGGGAATCCTGATCCCATCATTTCCGTCGTGAACGTGGTAAACCGCGCCAACGTGTATCTCATGGCCAAAGCCGACACAGGTCCAAAGAGTGACTCTCCCGCAGATCTGAAAGCCTTTCTTCGGGGGAAAAGAATTGCGGCGGGGCGTCATGGGGGAACACCGAATCTCTTGATGAGGTATCTATTGATTCAATTAGGTCTCAATCCGGATAAAGATGTCCAAATCCTCGAGCCCGCCGATGCTACGGCGGTGGTGGCTATGGTGCAACAAGGCTTGGCAGATGTCGCTAATGGGGCCGAGCCTCAAATTGTGGACGGAATAACCAAAAGAGTGTGGGACGAGCCATTCTATAAATTTCCGTCTATGGGTGATTATAGCTACTCTGTGGTCAGCGTCAAGAACTCTACTATTCAAAAGGATCCGGAGACTGTCCAGCAATTTGTGGATGCAGTGGTGGAAGTGCTGAAGAAGATGCAGTCTGATAAGACCTTTGCGGCCAAGGTGGCCAAGAAACAATTTCCCACGTTGTCCGATCAGGCCATTCAGGCATCCCTAGATCGGGCCTACGCAGATCATTTGTGGAGTACGGATGGGATGATTACACCGCAAGCACTGCAACGGGACATGGACGTAATGATCACAACGGGGATTTTCAAGGGTAGCTACACTTACGACGGGCTGGTAGATATGGAGTTTGTGAAAAAAGCGAAATGAATACTGTGGGGTGGTTGACGTGGCAGAAAGAGGTTACACAAATCCGGATTCCACGGCGCTGATTGTAGTGGATGTGCAGAACGATTTTTGTCATCCTGAAGGGGCACTCGCCAAAGGGGGAAACGATGTCAGCATGGTTAAGTCGATGATGCTCCATCTGCGACGGCTGATCGAGGGAGCTCATCGTTGCGACGTTCCTGTCATTTACATCCAGACTATTCACGAACCTGCTACCGACTCCCAGATCTGGACGGAGCGAATGGGTGGCCGGTCTAATACAGTATGTCGAAAGGGAAGCTGGGGAGCTGATTTCTACGAGATTTCTCCTGGCCCCGAAGACATTATCGTGAACAAACATCGGTATAGCGCCTTTATTAACACCAGGTTGGAATCGGTACTGCGAACCCTAAAGGTCGATACATTGGTCATGAGCGGGGTCAGTAGCAATGTATGCGTGGAGTCCACCGCAAGAGACGGGTACATGTTGGATTATCGAATCCTGTTTGCATATGACGCCTGCGCTGCTTATTCCCTGAGAGCTCATGAGATGACTCTAGAAAATATCGACCGTTTTTTTGGCACAGTGGTGGATACAGATCATGTTGTGCGCACCTGGGACACGGCGAAGGCGAAGGCCCAGGCTCCGGCGGGTACATGAATTGCCGGGGCCGGGGCGGGCCGCTCTATGCCTGGCGGTACCTGCGTTTGAGGGCAACATACAAGGCAACAAGGACGGCCAGGGCGATAAGACCGGGCACCAGGTACTGGTGCATCACCCGGTGGTAGTGGGACCACGCTACCCCGGCGAAGCGGCCGAGGGTCGTGAAGGCGACCACCCACACCAAGGCCGAGATTGCGTTGAAGAGGCTGAAGGTCAAAAAGGGCATGCGTTCAATTCCCGCGAGATAAGGCACCAGAACGCGAATTCCGGCGATGAACTTCCCAAACAGCACCACAAAGCCCCGATATTTGGCGAAGGTCCCCTCGGCCTTCGCCCATTTTTGCTCCTTGATACCTACGAATCGCGCGATTCGCATGACGATGGGACGCCCTAAAAAATACCCGATTCCGTAGGCGGCGGTGGAGCCGAAGATATTGCCCAGGGAGGCCGCAACCAAGAGAGGCAGGAATGCAAAGGCCCCCTTGGTCCACTCGATGCCCGACAGCACCAGCGTGGTTTCTGCGGGAAACGGCACCCCTAGATTTTCGATCAGCAAAATAAAAAAAACACCGATGTACCCATAGTGGGAGATCCAGTATTGGACGCCCAGGTGCAAGAGCCCTCGCTCCTTTCTTGAGTCCGGGGACATAACCAGTCTACTATAAGAGTATGGCAAAGATGGTGGTTTTCCAACCACCACGGAAGAAATGGAGGCGACGGGGTGCGGATCCAAAAGTTTGAAGCCGATCGACGAGAGTTGATTGAGGTGGCCCGGGGGGATCGGCCGGCCGATCTCTTCATTCGGGGTGGTACGGTGGTCAACGTCTATTCCGGGGAGTTGTTGCCCCACCACGTCGCGATCTACAAAGATCGCATCGCTTATGTCGGGCCCCGGAAGGTCGCCGTAGGGGACGAGACCCAGGTGGTGGATGCGGCGGGGATGTTTGTGGTTCCGGGGTATATCGAGACCCACTCGCACCCCTGGATTTTGTACAACCCCGTGAGCCTGGCAGAGCGGATCGTGCCTCTGGGGACGACCACTGTGGTTCACGATACCCTGTTTTTCTACCTTCATCTGGGCTACAAGGGGACCGTGGAGCTGATCGAGGCGCTGCGGGATCTGCCCATCAATCAACTGTGGCTGGCCCGGATGGTTGCCCAGGCGGGGTATCCGGAAGAAGGGGAGTGGTTTAACCCCGCCTTTGTTCGGAAATTGCTCGAACACGAAGATGTGATCGGAACGGCGGAGCTGACCCGCTGGCCCATGTTGTACCAGGGCGATCCTTTGATCGTGGGCACGATCGAATTTGCAAAAGAATTGGGGAAGGTATCGGATGGTCACACCGCCGGCTGTTCCTTTGAAAAATTAAACGTCTTGTCGGCCGGCGGGCTGAGTGCCTGTCACGAGGCCATCACCGCCCGGGAGATGCTGGACCGATTGCGCTTGGGGCTGTGGACGGTGCTGCGCAACAGTTCACTGCGCCCGGATCTGCAAGAGTTGATCGAACCGGTGGTAGAAGGGCAGATCAGCACCCAGCGGCTCCTAATGACTACAGACGGGCCGAATCCGTCTTTTATTGAAGAGAACGGGTTTCTGGACGGGCTTCTTCGCCAGGCCGTGCGGATGGGCGTGCCACCCGTCACCGCCCTGCAGATGGTGACCCTCAACGCGGCCCAGTACCTGAAGCTCGATGATGACATCGGCGGGATTGCACCCGGGCGCCGGGCGGATGTACTAATTCTCCCCGATCTTGAAAATTTCCGTCCAGCTCGGGTGGTGCGGGCAGGGCGGGAGGTCGCCCGGGATGGCCGGCTGATCGCTCCGATTCCAGATATTGCCTGGGACCTCTACCCCTCGATGAAACCACTGTCCGTCGCGCCGGAGCTACTGGCGGATCCTAATTTGTATCGATTGGAGGCGAAAGACGGGGAAAAGGTGCCGGTGATCGAATTTATCAGTAATGTCATCACCCGGCGCACGGATGCCGCGCTGTCGACAGACGGCGAATACGTGGCGATCGGCGATCGACCGGATCTGGCCTATGCAGCTTTGGTGGCCCGGGATGGGACCTGGGTGGCCAAAGGGGTGATCCGGGGGTTCGGCGGCCGGATCGGGGGGCTCGCCTCCACCTACAACACCACCACCGAGCTTCTCGTCATCGGCAGGGATTCCGGGGCCATGGCTGTTGCGGCGGAGCGGGTGCGGCAGATGGGGGGCGGGATCGCCCTGGCCGAAGACGGGGAAGTCAAGCTGGATATTCCTTTGCCCCTGTACGGAATCATGTCCGACCGGCCCTTTGCCCGGGTGGTGCGGGACCACGACCGGCTTCTGGCGGCGGTCCAAAAGCGGGGATTTCCCTTTCACGATATTTTGTATTCCCTTCTCTTTTTGACCTGTGATTTTCTCCCGGGGCTTCGCCTGACGCCTTTGGGGCTGTACGATGTCAAAAGGGCGCAGGTGGTTCGAAAACGGCGCAATTTGCCGGTGAGGTCCTGATCGTCAGCATCCATAGAACCGGTTGCCGGTTCTGTATTTTCACTTTAGACTGGGAGTGAGGTGAGGACTGGGCGTGTGGTAAGGGACCCCGCGCCAAGACGGGAGGGATGGTCGCGGGTGATTGATCGGGCGATTCAGGCGTTCGGAGGGGCGGGGATGACCAGCGATACGCCCTTGGCGCGGATGTGGGCGAACATCCGGACGCTGCGCATCGCCGACGGTCCCGACGAGGTGCACCGCATGTCCATCGCGAAGCAGGAGATTAGGGGGCGGTAGGCCCAGGTGCGAAAGGGAAAAGGCGCGTTCCCTCGCTCTGGGGGGCTGGGGAGCGCAAGAGGATTGGAGTGACCAACCGACCGTTCGATACCAAGGCCGGAAGGAGGAGTTGGGTGGCTCGGGGGTTCGGCGGGATGGACGGACCGGCAAGGGAGCGCGCATACTCTTTGCGCCGCGTTGGTCGGCCCGGATCCACCCGATCTCTTCCGGCTGTGGTAGACTGGTGTCGAGGGGATGTGACGGAGCGGGGGGAACAGGATTGAGTGAACAGTTGCTCTTTCTGGATTTTGAGTTCACCATGCCGGAAGATCGATCGACGCCCGAACAGTTTCGGCCGGAGATCATCGAGCTGGGTCTGGTCTCGGTGATCGACGGCGAGATCTTTGACCGATTGTCCACTTTCGTGCGCCCCATGCGATTTCCCACCTTGACCGAGAGGTGCAAGAACTTTTTACAGATTCGCCAGGAAGATGTGGACGCGGGGATCTCCTTCCGTGAACTGGTGGAGACTCTGCAGACTTATGTCGAGTTGTGTCCGACCACGCCGGTCACTTGGGGAAACGCCGATCTTCAGGTGTTGCGGGAGAACTGCGGCCATGCCGGGCTTCCCTTTCCTTTCGATCGCCGGGAGCGGGATCTGTCCTTAGAATATAAACGGTTTTTCGGGAATCGCCAGCAGACGGGCCTCTGGAAGGCGATTGAGGAGTACGGGCGAACGGGGGTCGGCCGTCACCACCGAGCCCTGGACGACGCGCTGACCACCGTGGAGATTTTCCGGATGATCGAAAAAGACAAGGAGTATCTGAATCGCCGGGAGCGCATGACCCTCGGGGACCGGGTGGATCTGGAGGACGTGTGGAAAAAACTGAATGACTGGCAGGTCAAAACGGCCAAATGAAGCGGGCGAACGGAAACGTCGCCCGCTTGACTTTTTAGGCGCTGGTGTGCCGATCCTTTGATCGAGGGGCCGGGCTCCTCAGCGACCGAGCCAGAGCCCGGCGGCGAAGAGAAGCCCGAAAGCCCAGTAGTGAAAGGCCGCCCATTTCATCCCCGCCATCTCCTCGGACCGCGGGGCTCCGGCCCGCAGAGAGTGGCGCAGCCGGACGGCCAGGGGAAGGGCGAGAAACGCCCAGGAGGCCGTCCACGGGATCAGCCGGCCGGCCACCATTGCCCCAAGCCACAGGTAAGACCCGGCGAGCAGGGCAGTGAGCAGGTACAGGGCCCTCGGCCGTCCCAGGGCGATGGCCGTGGTGCGGCGAAAACCCTGATCTTTGGCGATGTCTCGAATGTTGTTGGACAGAATCATCGATGCGATGAGCAGGGCCGAGGGCAGGGAGATGGCCAAAACGGCCCCATCGGGACGGTGCCCTTGCACCGCAAAGGCCAAAGCGGTGGTGACCGGGCCCATGAACACGGCGGCCGCCGGCTCGCCCAAGCCCAGGGAGGACAAAGGGCGGGGACCGGCGGAATAAAAATATCCCACAACGATGCCGAGGGTGCCGGCCAGGGCGACCCACCAGCCGGTTTGTACGGCCAGCCAAGCCCCGAGCAGGACGGCGAGGCCAAACATGGCGCCGGCCACGGTGGGAATGGTGCGATGAGCGGGACCCCGGCCGTGTCCGGGATCGCCGGGGGCGGCCCATTTTTCCCGGTCTTGGCCGTGCAGGACGTCAAAATAATCGTTGAGCATGTTGGTGGCTCCCTGAACGAGCAGGGCGGCGAGGAGCATGGCCAAAAAGGGCGCGGGATATACGGGCCCGCGGCCTGCCGCAAGGCTGCTGCCCACCAACACCGGGGCAATCGTTCCCGTCCAGGTCATGGGCCGGCTCAATTGCAGCCACGAGGATCGGTAGGTCAAATTGGCCGACGGCCGACTCGTATCGATTTTAGCAAGGGATCGACTCACTCGGATGTCACCTCGATCCGCATTCTGCCAGGAGTAGGGTGCGGGGGGCAGGAGTTCTCGTACGTGGGGCGACAGGTAACTCCCCTACCCGGGTCCCGATCAGCCGAGAAGCACCATGCAGACGATCAGGGCGGCGAAGCCTGCCACCTCTGCCGACTCCACCGCCGCAATTCGGCCCATGGCACGCTTCAGGGGCCTATCGTCCCCTTGTTCTGCTTGGCTCCACAAGCTGTCGTCCCGGAAAATCCCCATCGACAGGCGGTACCCGACGGTCGACCCCCACACCACAGTGACTACGGCGATGATCAGTGCGGTCAGCCAAATGCGCCCGTACGCGGTTCCCAGGTCGGACCACCCGCGGATCGGCCCCAGGGCGGTGCCGAGAAGGACACCGGTGAGGATGACTCCTGTGCCCGCTGCGGTAAAGGGCCCGTGTACCCATGCCATTAAAGCCCGAAAGACCTCCCGCCGACGGCCAACAGGCAGGTGTTTCATTGCCGGATAGACGCCCCACCCGATGAAAAGGACTCCGCCCACCCACACAATGGCCAAAACAATATGCACGGCCACGAGCGCCGTGCGAATCTCCGCAACCATCGTCCGCTCGCCTCTTTCACCGGCTTCTAATTTCATCGTATCGCCAGTGGCGGCCCGGGCCTATGATCGCGGTCACAGTCGGATTAGGTTGTCCGATAGCCCCTTTAAGAAAACACAGGGGGGGAATCGTATTGTCAATCGCGATTAAAGAGAAAGAATCCCTCGACACCTCTTGACACCGGGTGAATTCTTGGATACGCTAAAATCGTGTGAAGATGTCTGATCACTAGACAAATAGGTGATGCCCATGATCCAGCCGGTGCGGCGCTCGAAGTTGTCTGAGGCGGTCGTGGAACAGTTAAAAGAATTGATCCAGTCCGGCGTGTATCCGCCGGGAACCAAACTGCCCCCCGAGAAAGAGTTGGCGAAACAGTTTGGCGTCAGCCGGGCCTCGGTGCGGGAGGCGCTTTCGGTTCTCGCCTCGGCGGGCATCATCGACGTCCGCCAGGGCGAGGGGAGTTTTGTGCTCGAAGCGGATCTTTCGCGGTACATTCCTCCCGTGGCCGTATCGATGATCGCATTTCCCAAGCAGATTTTACACCTTTTGGAGATGCGGAGCATCCTGGAGACGTCGGCGGCGGAGTTGGCCGCCCAGCGTGCGGGAGAGCCGGAGGTCGCGGAGATCGAAAAGGCGATGCAGGGGTATCTGAACGAACTCCGGGCCGGGCGGGTGGGCGATGCCGGGGATCTGCAGTTTCATCAGGCGGTCGCCAAAGCCACCGGCAACCCCATCCTGGTTGAACTAATGGCCCGGGTGTCCGATTTGATCCGGGAAGGGATGCGCTGCACCTTGGGCCCGAACCAGGGTAACTTCAAGCGCATGCGGGAGGTTTTTGACGAGCACGATCGCATCTACCAGGCGATTCGGGAGCGTCGCCCGGAGGAAGCCCGGGCGGCCATGGCTTTTCACCTGGGAAAGGTTCGGGAGAAGGTTGAGCAGGAAATGAAGGAGGCCGGGCGATGAAGTGGGCCAAGGTGCGCCGGAACCTGGAGACCCCGGAGATCGCCGATCTCGAAGGGGTGGGGGAGCGGGAGACGTCGGCCGTGCTGGGCCAGGCTTTTGGGTGCCCTCTTCGGGTGGCGATTACGGCGGGAAGCCGTGGGATCTTCGGAATCGACCGGACCCTTCGGAAGGTAGTTCAAACCGTCCGGTCTTTTGGCGGCGGATCTTCTGGCGGGCGACCGCGAGTTGCTCAAAGAAGCCAGGCGGCTGATGCCTGGCCTACCGACCGATCGGCTCGACCTGTTGGTGGTCAGAAAAGCTGGCGGCGAAAATCGACCGTGCCGCCACGTATTTGAACTGTTTGACGAGCGGATTTGCCGCTCGGGCCGCCGTCCCCATGACATTTGCCAGTGAAAAAGAAATGCTCGACTCGGCGTTCCGAGCGTTAAAACGGCCGCCGCACCAGGTGCGCTGGATGGCGGTGGCCAATACCCTGGAGCTCGGCGAGGTCCGGGTGGGGGAGGCGCTGTGGGAAGAGGCGCAGACATGGCCGGACGTGGCCGGGGTAGGGGCTCTGCGGGATGTGACGTTTACTGCAGATGGCGACCTGGTTTGGGAAGAGGAAGAAGAAGGGAAGGACCGTGGATGAGTGCGGGAGAAGAGAGTCGGGCGGCCGGCGGCTCCCGGCGGGCGGTGCCCATTGAAGAGTTGCGGGGGATTCTCGGCCCCGGCCGGGTGCTGACCTCCGAGGCGGATCGGTTGAGTTATGCTTATGACGCGTCCTTCGGGGTCTATGTGCCGGATTGTGTGGTGCAACCGAAGAGTACCGAGGAAGTGCAGGCGGTGGTGCGGACGGCGGCGAGGGAGCGGATTCCTTTGTACCCCCGGGGATCGGGCAGTTGTCTGAGCGGCGGTCCGCTGCCGGTGTACGGGGGCATCGTGGTGGATCTGTCGAAGATGGATGGGAAGCTGGAGATCTACCCGGACGATTTGGTGGCGGTGGTGTCGCCGGGGGTGCGGACCTTGGATCTGCAGAAGGCGGCGGAGCGCCACGGCTTGTTTTATCCGCCGGATCCGAGCAGTTCCCGGATTTCCACCATCGGGGGCAATATCGCGGAGAACTCCGGCGGCCCCAGGGGGCTGAAATACGGGGTGACCCGGGATTATGTGCTGGGTCTTGAGGTGGTGACTGCCGACGGGAGGGTGTTTCGCACCGGAGGCCACACGATCAAGAATGTGACGGGGTATGATTTGACGCGGCTGATCGTCGGCTCCGAAGGGACCTTGGGCATCGTCACGGAAGCCGTGTTGCGCCTGCTGCCAAAACCCCAGGCCCGGCGGACGGCCCTGGCGGTTTTTGACGATCTGGTGGTGGCGGGGAAGGCCATTTCCAAGATTTTGACCTCGGGGATCCTCCCGGGAGCCTTGGAGATCATCGACCAGGCCTGCCTTCGGGCCGTGGAGGCGTTTCGGCCCAGCGGTCTCCCTGTCGACGCCGAAGCGGTGCTCTTGGTGGAGGTGGACGGTCACCCCGCCGCCGTGGACGACGAGATCCGTCAGGCTGCCCAGATTTGTCGGCAATTGGGGGCGCGGTCGGTGGAGGTGGCGGCGGATGAGGCGGCCCGGGATCGACTGTGGTTTGCCCGCCGCCAGATTTCTCCGGCCATCGCCCGGATCAAACCCACCAAAATCTCCGAGGACGCCACGGTGCCCCGCAGCCGGATTCCGGAGATGTTCGCCAAACTCCGGGAGATTCGCAAGAAGTACGGGGTGGAGCTGGTGGTGTTCGGCCACGCCGGGGACGGGAATCTCCACCCGAACATCCTGTGCGATCTCCGGGATCGGGAAGAGATGAAGCGGGTGGAAGAGGCGGTGGCGGAGATTTTCCGCGCGGCCCTGGAGATGGGGGGGACCCTGTCCGGGGAACACGGCATCGGCACGATGAAGGCGCCATTTTTGACGTGGCAGTTGGGAGAGGTCGGGGTGGAGATGACGAAGCGGATCAAGCAGGCCTGGGATCCGGACAACATCATGAACCCCGGGAAAATTTTCCCCGAACCCGGCAGAGATGGGCTGGTGTTCACATCATGAGTGAAGCGGCGAAATCTGTGGAGACGCCGGCGGTTCCGATGTTGGAGGATCTCCCTTACGACGAGGCCCTGCGCTGCGTGCAATGCGGGTATTGTCTGCCCGCTTGCCCGACGTACCGGACCATGGGAAAAGAAACCCATTCCCCCCGGGGACGGATCAATTTGGTTCGCATGCTCGCCGAGGGGCGAACGGACTGGAAAGTGGTGGAGGAGCCCATCGACCTGTGCCTCGGCTGCCGGGCCTGTGAAGAGGCGTGCCCGGTGGGGGTGCCGTATGGCCAGATCTTGGAGGAGACCCGGCATTACCTGCGAGAACGCAAGATGAAAGAAAACCCGGGCAAGGGGGACCGGGCGTTGGCATGGCTTTTGCAGAATGTGTGGCCAGAGCCCGACCGGTTACAGGCTGCCGGAGACTTCGTTTGGATGTACCAGAGAATGGGCCCCGTTGGGCGTTGGGGGGCTTCGTGGCCGATATGGCCTGAGGGGATGCGGGCTTTTGCCCCGGTGCTCCCCAAGGTCGATGGGCCCCGCACCCGGCGCCGGGCGCCGAAGGTCTACCGGCCGGTGGACAAAGATGCGAAGCTCGTGGGCACGGCCATGCTTTTTCGCGGGTGTATCATGGATGTCCTGTTTCAGCACCTGAACCGATTGACCGGGGAAGTGGCGGCGAAGTTCGGCTGGAAAGTGGTGGTTCCCGACGAGCAGCGCTGCTGCGGCGCCCTGCACGCCCACGCCGGGGATCTGGACGGAGCGAAGGAACTGGCCAAGCGCAACATCGCGGCCTTTGAAGCTTCCGGAGCGGAAGTGATCCTGCACAACGCAGGCGGTTGTGGGGCCATGCTCACCGAGTATCCGCGCCTATTGGCGGACGATCCCGAGTGGGCCGATCGGGCTGCCACATTCGCCGCCAAGGTCAAAGACATCAGCGAGTTGGCCGTTCAGGCGCCGGACAGCGCTTTCCTGCGGGAGGTACCCCTGCGGGTCACGTACCAGCCTTCGTGTCACCTCCGCAATGTCGAAAGGGTAAAAAATGAGCCGGTGGAGGTGTTGCGGCGGATTCCGGGTGTTGAGTACGTGGAGATGGAAGAGATGGACCGCTGCTGCGGGTCGGCGGGGATTTATAATGCAGTCCATTACGAGGAGTCCATGGCGGTGCTCGACGACAAAATGGAAAAGGCGATACGGACGGGCACCGATTGGGTGGTGACATCGAACCCGGGTTGTCTCCTCCAAATGCGCCTCGGGGTGCGCCGGTCCGGGTCGGCGGCGGAGGGCGGACCCAAAGAGGCGATCCACTTGGTCGAGCTTTTGGCCTGGGCCTGCGGGGTGGAAGAGGCAGGAGGAGCCGGGGGCAGGGTCTATTCCACGATGACGGGATCGGGGGTGAAGGGCGTGGAAGCCCATGACAAATGCCGGGTGCTGATCGGCCGCCTGCGTGAATTGGGCCGGGTGGTGATCGCCTTCTCCGGAGGAGTGGACAGCACCTTTTTGTTGAAGGCGGCCCTCGAAGCTTTGGGACCGGACCGGGTGTTGGCGGTGACGGCGGATTCGGAAACCTACCCCGAGCGGGAACGGTGGGAAGCGGTGGAATTGGCCCGGGAGCTGGGCAGCCCGCACTTGCTGATCCAGGCTCGGGAATTGGAGATTCCGGGGTATGCGGAGAACCCGGCCGACCGATGTTATTTTTGTAAACAAGAGCTGTTCAGCCACTTGATTCCCCTCGCCAAACAAAAGGGATATGACCACGTGATCTTCGGGGCCATTGCCGACGATCTCGGGGACCATCGCCCGGGACTGCGCCCTTGATGGGAATGTTGGCAAGCTGTGCCCCGGGGGTGGCGGGAGTATATCGACGGGCGGGGCCAGCGGAGATATGTTTTTAGGAGCCTGGCTGGATGCCGGCGCCGGAGGAGCGGTGGCGGGGGATTCTGAGAGGACTTGAACTCGGGGGTTACACCGTCCGCGTTCGCCGGGTGACCAAGCCTTGCTGGAATCCTGTGTTCGGCTATCCCTGTCCCCCTGGCAAAGGACTTCAAAAACTGAGCCCCCTTGGGTCCAAGGGGGCATGGTCCAAAACGCCGCGTGCGGTATCAGAAGGGCAACAGCGATCGGCTCACCGCGTCAACACGTGCACCGACACGGCGGCACTGTCTCCTTCCAAAAAGCCCCCGGCGTTTTGCGTCAAGCCGGTCCGGGCGCCCTCCACCTGGCGCTCCCCGGCCTCGCCCCGCAACTGCCAAACGATCTCCGCGAGCTGGGCGAGCCCGGTGGCCCCCACCGGGTGTCCCCTGGCGATCAGCCCGCCGCCGGGGTTGACGGGCACTGCGCCTCCCAGGGCGGTGTCCCCGGACTCCACCAGTCCGGCCCCTTCCTCGGGCCCGCACAGCCCTAACTGTTCGTAAGCCCACAGCTCCCCGGGAGCTGCAGCGTCGTGGACTTCGAGGACATCCAAGTCCCGGGGGCCGAGTCCGGCTTGGGCATAGACGCGTTCCGCAGCCCGCTCCACATTGCTCCTCTTCTTCTCGGACCCGGCCGAGGCCGGACCGGTCAGGGCGGAGAGCACCACGGAACCGGCGACAAAGACCGGCCGGCTCGTCCAGCGCCGCGCCGTCTTCTCCCGGGCGACGATCGCCGCCGCCGCACCGTCGCTCAGGGGCGAACACATCAGCAGGCGCAAGGGGTCGCTGACGACCCGGGAGGCCATGACACTCTCTACCGTCTGCGGCACCCGATACTGGGCGTAGGGATTGAGGGCCCCGTGACGGCTGTTCTTTGTGGCGATTGAAGCGAAGATCTCGACGGGCGTCCCGTACAACTCCATGTGGCGCCGGGCTTCCTCGGCGTAATAGTCCATGAACATGCTCTGCCGGTCTCGGCCGCCACCGCCGGGAAACGCCAAGAGAGACTCCACGTCCGTTGCACCCTCGAAGGCGCGAAAAGTCCGCTCCTTATCCGGATGGATCATCTTTTCCACGCCGAGTACCAGCACCGTGTCGTACATCCCTGAGAGGACCGACATACAGGCCAGATGAAACGCCGTCGACCCGCTGGCGCAGGCGTTCTCCACATTGAACATGGGAATCCCGGCCAACTCGGTGCCCGAGAGGAAGACCTGGCCGCGCACGCTCTCCTGTCTCCAAATCGCGCCGGCCATGGCATTGGACACGAAAGCCGCCTCAATCGCCGACTCAGGAATCCCTGCGTCTTCCAGGGCCGCCCGCGACGCTTCCCGGGCCAACTCTTTCAAGCTCCGCTCCGGCTGCTTGCCGAACCGGGTCATGCCGACGCCGACCACTACCACTTGGTTCATCCCCGCTTCCTCCTTCCGCCAACTTCAGTTGACCTGCCGGTCGCGCCCCGACCAATAGGGCTCGCGCAGCGCTTTTTTGTCGATCTTGCCGTAGGGCGTCAGCGGAAGGGCCTCGACGAACCGGACTTCCTTAGGCCGTTTGTAGGCGGACAACTCCTTGCGGCAATGCTCGAGGATGCTCTCTTCGGTCACCTCCATCCCCCCTTTGGGCACAACGATTGCCATGACCGCCTCCCCCCAGTCGGGATGCGGCACGCCGATCACCGCCACCTGGGCCACTCCCGGGTGTCTCTGAATGGCGTTTTCCACCTCGGTGGTGTAAACGTTCATGCCCCCGCTGATGATCATGTCTTTCTTCCGGTCCAGGAGATACACGTACCCCTCTTCGTCCATCATGCCGACGTCTCCGGTGTGCAGCCACCCGTCCCGCAGGGCTTCCGCCGTCTTTTCCGGCTGGTTGTGGTAGCCCACCATCGTGTAAAGGGTGCGGGCCGCGATTTCGCCTTCCACCCCGCGCGGCACCTCGTTGCCGTGTTCGTCGACGATTTTGACCATGCTCATCGCCACGGGCTGGCCGCAACTGCGCAGCCGGTGGACGCCCTCCGGGTCGGTGCGGTGATCCTCTTTTTTCAGGCGCGTGATGAAATTGGGCGCCTCGCTCTGACCGTACAGTTGCATGAAGACCGGACCGAAAATCTCCAAGCCCTGTTTGAGTCGTTCGGCGGTGATCGGCGCCGCGCCGTACACAATGGTCCGCAGGGACCGGAGATCGTAGGTTCGGCCGCCGATCTGGTCCATCACCCGGTAGATCATCGTCGGCACCATGAACGTGAGGGTGATTTTGTTCTGTTCAATCCGATCCAGGACCAATTGAGGGTCAAATTTTCGTTCCACATAGTGGGCCGCCCCTTTGACCACCGCTTGGTTGCGCGGCATATCCGGCCAGATGTAGCCGAGGAACAGCTGGGCGATGATTCCTTTGGCTCCGACGATGATCGTATTGTTCGACCGATTGGCGATTTACCGGCCGAAGTGCGGGGCCGCGGATCGATTCCTTCATCCGGCGGGAAGAGAGCCTTCCCTCGTCGGCGCCGATCCACCGCTCTGGACAGGCTCACTCTGGAGGAGGCCCTGCGCCGGACCCGAGGCAATATCAGCGAAACCGCACGGCTGCTGTCCGTCTCGCGGATGACAATTTATCGAAAAATCGAGGAGTTCAGGATCGATTTTGAGAATTGAAACAAACAAGCCGGGGTATCCTCCCGGTGGACCCCCCACATTTCTGAAGATCAAGTCCGATATTGTACAATCCCCTCAATGATAGATAGATGTCACACCTGCACGGGTGGTTGAAGCGCGGTGCGACCAATTCGGGTCGGGTCGGGGGCAACGATCAGCCCCGGCCCGATCCCACTGCGACCCTCGGGTCTACCTCACGTCTCCGGCCTTTACCTTATTCCTTCGGCGTCAAGATATCGTGGTCGACATAGCGCTCGCCATTTAGTTCACTGATCAGGTTAATGGCCACTTTGGCGCCATCTCCGGCAGTGATGATCGTATGTACGCTCACCCCCGCCACGGTGCCTGCAGCCCACAGGCCCGGAATGTTGGTGCGGCCCTGTCCGTCCGTTTCGATGATCGTCTTGATCCGCGGCTCGGTGGCCGGCTTCGTTTTCAGACCAATTTTTTCTGCCAAATCGGTCCACAACCCGGTGGCGAGAATGACGTGTTTCGCGCTGTACGTTCCTTTTTCTGTTTGAATGTCGAATCCGTCCCCGGTTTTGCGAATATCCGTCACCTTGTCTTGGACCAACTCTGCCCCAAAGTGAGCGGCCTGTTGCTTGCCGATCTCGATGAGATCCGGCCCGGCGATTTCTTTGACTCCGTAGTGGTTTTCAATCCACGCCCGCTTGGTGATGCTTTGGTCGCTGTCGATTACGAGAGTTTTTTTCCCCGCCTTTGCTGTAAACAAAGCCGCGCTGGCCCCCGCCGGGCCCGCTCCAATGATCGCCACGTCATACATGGTTGCACCCATCCTTTCGTAGGAACCGTTCTATCTTTGAGTGGGATCTCCCCATGCAATTATACCGGATTCGAACGGATGGGGGCAAAGCGACCACCGTCGCCAGGGGGCTCAGCGAGTCGCCGTCGTTCCATCGTTCAAAAACTCCTGTACCCGTCTGCCGATTTCGTCGCGAACCCGCCGGAATGCCTCCATGATTTCGTCGGGGCTGCCGGTGACTTTGGCGGGATCCGGCAAGCCCCAGTGTAAACGCTTCACTGTCGGGGGAGTCACCGGGCACCGCTCCTCGGCATCCCCGCACAAGGTGATCGCCCAATCCGCTCGGGTCAGCAGTGTCGGATCGATGGGATCGCTGGTTTGACCGGAGATGTCGATACCGACCTCTCGCATCACTTCCACAGTCAGAGGGTGGACACCCCGGGGTTCGAGGCCCCCGCTGTACACCTGGAACCGATCCCCACCCAAATGCTTTGCCCACCCTTCGGCCATTTGGCTGCGGCAGGAATTGCCGGTGCAGATAAAATATAAAATTGCACGATGTTGTCCGGTTTCCCGATCAAGTCCGCTTTCGCTCGTTTCCGTCCGAGAATTCATGAGGGCACCTCCGTATTCGTCGCGAAGACCGCCGGACGCTCTACCGGTTGTCCTCGCGTGATACTTTTATAGCTCCCCGGCCTCCGCTGCGTCTCATTTTCCTAAACCCGTCCCCCCACAGGCGATTCCCGTCTTCGCAAGCGGTTGGCCACATGAACCAGCATCAACATCACCGGAACTTCCACGAGGGGCCCGATGACCGCCGCGAAGGCCTCACCGGAGCCTATGCCGAACACCCCGGCCGCCACGGCGATGGCCAGTTCAAAATTGTTGCTGGCGGCTGTAAAAGAGAGGGTGGTGGTCACCGGAGCATCTGCCCCGGCCTTTTGCCCGAGCCAGTATGAGATAAAAAACATCAGGACGAAATACAGCACGAGGGGTATCGCAATGCGCACCACATCCATCGGAATCTGAACAATCGTCTCACCCTTCAGGGAAAACATCACAATAATCGTGAACAGGAGGGCAACCAGGGTCAGCGGACTGATGCGAGGCACAAAAACGCGATCATACCAATCACGGCCCTTCCACCGAAGGAGGGTGAATCGCGTCACAATCCCTGCGGCGAAAGGGACGCCGAGATATAAAAGAACGCTTTGGGCCACTTCGCCCATTGAAACGTGTACCGCCACACCCTGCAAACCCAGTGCGCTGGGGAGGAAGGTTGCAAAAAGATAGGTATAGACCGAATAGAACACTACCTGGAAAATGGAGTTTAGGGCGACCAGACCGGCGGCGTATTCGCGATTGCCGCAGGCCAAATCATTCCAGACGATGACCATGGCGATGCACCGGGCCAGACCGATCAAGATCAATCCCGTCATATAGGCCGGCTGGTCCCGGAGAAAAAGAATCGCCAACCCGAACATGAGCAGAGGCCCGATGACCCAGTTTTGAAACAGGGAGAGTGCCAAGACTCTCTTGTCCCGAAAGACCTTCGGGAGCTCCTCATAACGTACCTTGGCCAAAGGGGGATACATCATGAGGATCAGCCCGGCGGCGATGGGAATGGAGGTGGTGCCGATTTGAAACTGTTGGAGCGCGCCGGTGAATTCCGGCACCCACGCGCCCAGGGCCACGCCTGCAGCCATGGCCAGAAGAATCCACACGGTCAGATACCGATCCAAGGGCGATAATCGCTTCTGGATTTGGTCAACCATCACCGCACCTCTCCTTTGATTACGGCCGTCGGAGTACCGGCTGCCGGCGTGCCCGTTGCCGGCTCCGCGCTGCACATAGGGGCTGGCCCTCGGTTTGCCAACTCTTTCAAAGGGCCAGAGAGCCCCGGCAGCGGATCTATTGCTGCCACGACCTCTTTGAGCCGTTCTCGGTTGATGGAGTAAAATACCCATTGTCCCCGGCGGGTTTCCGTGACCAACCGCACTGTCCGTAGTCGCGCCAAGTGTTTGGACACCGCGGGTTGGGAGATCCCAAACAGCGGCACCAGCTCACAGACGCAACAATCCCGGACGTTGAGGAGAGTCAAGATTTGAAGACGGGTCGGGTCCCCCAGCACCTTAAAGACGTCAGCCAGTTCTCGAATGTCCACGTCGATCCCCTCCGGGAGCCATTCTAACATAACTATATGGTTATTTCCAATGGCCGTCAAGGTCGATACGTTTTCCCCGCTTCATGTTTATCCAGCCGTGGTTTCAGACACAATCACCCGCTGGCGCTTCCTCAACCGGATGGCCGACTCGATCTTGGCGATCGCCCACGTGCCCGAGATGAGCAAGGTCGTGTCCCACAGGAGATCGTACGTAAACAGGTGTTTGATAAGTTCGTTACGACCTTCGGCAAGATAGGGAATTGGAAACTGGATCACCGCCAGGGTGCCGACCCATAAAGCGAATTCTGCAAGCCGAGGGCCACTATCCAACCCATCGACTGATTTGAAACCGTGAACACGCAGGCCCCGCACGGCCACAGCCCCGTAAACCAACCAATAACCGCCCAAGACCCATACCGAAGACGGGAACCAGTCTCTTTTCGTGTCACTCCACACAGAAAAACGGTGGGTCAGGGTCTTGGCGGGCATCCCGGATGACCGCTCGTAATTGCCGAGGTATGGCGGCCGCATCGCCAGGGCGTCCCGGTGACTCTGTTGCATCGCCTCAATGAACCGAGAGGGATGGGTGAGATAAAATCCCGCGATTTGGGTCCAACCGATCTTCCTGTAAAATCGCTCCCTGAACTCTCGCCCGCGAACATCGATGGGATGGCGGTCAAAATACGTGGTTCCAGCCAGCACGGCCAACTTGGGGTCGAGATGAAGTGCCCGGAGGTCCTGCGCCCTGGTTGCCGGATTCACCAGGATGCCGTCGAACACGCTGTGGTACAGGTTCGTATAAGCGAAGGCCCGGGGTGTGAGGGTATAGCACGCCGCCGAGGCCCCCACTACCACCACCGCGCAAAGGACGGATGCGACCCGCCACAACCGGTCCCGCCTCAGATGTGCCAAGCGCACCGCGAACACCCCGAGAACCAGGGCCAAGGGCGCCATTTGTAGCTTGGCGGTGCCAAAAGCGACAGCAGCGGCGCCAAAGGCCACAAGTCCCCAGATTCTCGGCACCGGCCGGGTCAGTAAAACTAAGATAAAAGCCAGGAGAAACATAAAAGAAACAAAAGAAACGGCTTCGCTGTACAAAGAGCGGCAGTAGGCCAGATAAGCGACATCGCAGTACACAACGATCCCTGCCAGGGCGGCGAACACCGTCGCCCACGGGGGCAGGACGCGGCGCAGGGCGCCTAAGGTGAAAAATGCGGCCACGGCCAGCAAAGCCGTGTAAAAAACGGCGAGGACCGACAGGTCGAACAGCGGACGGCCGTATAACCATTGGCTGACGGCGATGGCCGGCTGTAGCAACAGAGCGAGGGAGGATGGGTAACGGGCGTCTCCGCCTCCCACCACGGCAAAATACCGGTTGACCCAATTAAAATATCGAAGGTGCGGGTCAGTGGTATTGAACGCCAACCCGACCTCGGGTTGATACATGATGCGCTCAAAATCCCCGTTATTCGCCATCCCGATCGCCGGCGGGGTGAGGAGAATGCCTGTCGCCAGGATGAACACCAGCAGGGCATATGCTCCTTCCACCACCCGGGAAAACCGCCGCACTAACTGCGACGCATGGCGGGCAAACCTTTGGGAAACGGCAGAAAATATGACGATTGGTCGCCCCATGGTCCTCGTCGTTCAACGTTCCTTTCCCTGTCCGACGTACGACACACGCTGAAAGTGTACCATAACAATGCGGGAAAGGGGGAGACAGAAAAATGCCGCCCGAAGGCGGCACCTGCCCGATCTTGAGACCCTGTCCCGATCTCAGGTCAGACCCAGCCCCGGGCTTTCATCGCTTCGTACACGCGCTGCATGGCGATCATGAACGCCGCAGTACGGAGGTCCACCTGATGCCGGTCAGCCGTTTGCCGAACCTGACGATAGGCCTTCACCATGGCCCGATGGAGGCGCCGGTTGACTTCGTCTTCACTCCAGTAGTCGTTGGTCAAGTTCTGAACCCATTCAAAATACGATACGGTGACGCCTCCCGAATTGGCGAGAATGTCTGGGATCACCATGATACCGTTGTCGTACAGAATCTGGTCCGCTTCCGGGGTGGTGGGGCCGTTGGCCGCCTCGGCGACGATCCGGGCCTTGATCCGCGGAGCATTGGCACCGGTGATCACGCCCTCTAGGGCGGCGGGAATGAGGATGTCCACGTCGAGTTCTAAAAGCTCGGAGGAATCGATGCGCTGGGGACCGTAATCCAACAGGTTGCCGGCCTCCTTGGCCTTGATCACCCGCGGCAAGTCCAGGCCCGACGGATCGTACAGGGCCCCTTTGGAATCGCTCACCGCCACCACTTTGCATCCGAGATCGGCCAAAAGTTCCGCCGCCGTGCGCCCGGCGTTTCCAAATCCTTGGACAGCTGCGGATGCCCCTTGCAGTTGGAGTCCGATGTCCTTGGCTGCTTCCGCAATGGCGGTGACACAACCCCGGCCGGTGGCATCGCTTCGCCCCAGAGACCCGCCGATCACCACGGGTTTTCCGGTGATGACCCCCGGGGTGAAGGTGCCGTGTAGCCGGCTGAAGGTATCCATCATCCAGCCCATCACCTGGGGATTGGTGTACACATCCGGGGCGGGGATGTCTTTGTCGGGGCCCACCACCTGGGCCACAGCCTCCATGTATCCCCGACTCAACCTCTCCAGTTCTCCTTCGGAAAGACTGTGGGGGTCCACCACAACCCCGCCCTTCGCTCCGCCGTAAGGTAGCCCTGCGACACCGCATTTGAAAGTCATCCACATGGACAGAGCTTTAACCTCGTCGAGAGTTACTCCGGGATGAAAACGGATGCCCCCTTTGGTCGGGCCGATGGCGTCATTGTGTTGGACGCGGTACCCCTCAAACACCCGGATCGTCCCGTCGTCCATCTTCACGGGAAAATGAACGATGAGCGCGCGTTTGGGCCTCTTCATGATTTCGACGGCGTTCCGGGGAATCCCGAGATGCTCGGCGGCTCGTTCGATCTGCTCCTGTACCATTTCGTACGGGCCGTGAGCATGGGTTGACGAGCGGGTCAGGGATAGCGACACGTCCACTCCACCTTCTTTTCCTGAAATTTAGGTTTGCGATTCTTACAGTATAACGTGACCTAACAGCACACTCAAGATGGCCATCAGAATTGTCATTGGACGTTCGCGCATCTGCCTCAGAGATGGACCGGGAGGATTTGTTTTTCTGTCAATGGTTTTCTGATACTGTAATACATGGAGAGATGGCGGGAAAAACGGGAGACGGAGGCGGGAATTCGATGACAAGGGTCATTCTGCGGGACGGGCGAGCGGCGGAATTTCGACCCGCTCGGCCCTCAGACCGGGACACGGTGCGGCGTTTGTTCCAAACTGCCTCTCCGGAGAGCCTCTATTTTCGTTTTTTTCATGTGATCCGGGAGGTTCCTGAAGAAGTGATCGAGGCCATGGTTTCCGCTGATGGTGTGAACGATGCGACCCTTCTCTGCATGGCCGGGGATCAACCCCTCGGAATCGGCACCTACAATCGCGTGGATGACGAGACCGCCGAGGTGGCGTTCCTGGTGGACGACCATATGCACGGGAAGGGCATCGGGACGCTCTTATTAGAACACTTGGCGGAAATCGCTTGGCAAAACGGTTTCCGATTTTTTGATGCCTATGTGTTATACGATAACGAAAAAATGATGGGCGTTTTTCTGTCCAGCGGCTATGAGATCCGGAGCGAACATCAGTCGGGGGTCGCCCATCTGGTTCTCAAGCTCGCGCAGACTGAACGAATCCGAGCCTTGCAGGAAACTCGGGAAAAATTGGCCACCGCTGCTTCCCTCGCCCCCTTTTTTCACCCCACCACTTTAGCGGTGGTGGGAGCCTCCCGAGACCCGAAGGGCCTTGGCCATGTTCTGTTCCGGCACATCCTGGAGGGCGGATTCCAGGGAATCGCTTACCCCGTGAACCCCGTGGCTCGCTCTGTAGCCGGGGTGCGGGCGTTTCCCAGTCTGCGGGAGCTGCCTGAACCGGTGGAGTTGGCGGTGGTGGCGGTTCCCCCCGACCAGGTTTCTCCGGTGGTGGACGACTGCGTGACAACTGGAGTCCGATCGGTGATCATCATCACTTCGGGCCTGCCAGAGGAGGAAGAAAAAGGGGTGCCCACCCCGGCGGAGTTGGCGGCCCGCTTGCGCCGGGCTGGGGCACGACTGCTCGGCCCGAACTCCTTGGGGCTGGTGAACACCGACCCGAAGGTGCGGCTCAACGCCAGTTTTGCTCCCCGATTCCCCCGGCGGGGGGCCCTTGCCATCGCCAGCCACTCCGGGGCGCTGGGAATTACCATTTTGGAATATGCCGGGCGTATGGGGATCGGCGTCTCGAGCTTTGCCAGCATGGGGGTGAAGGCGGACGTGTCGGGCAACGATCTACTCCAGTACTGGGAAGATGACCCGGAAACCGACATGATCGCCCTGTACCTCGAGTCTTTTGGCAATCCGCGCAAGTTCTCCCGGATCACCCGGCGGATTACCCGCAAGAAACCGATCGTCGCCGTAAAAGGCGCGAGCACCGAGAGCGGGACCGCCGTGTCGTTAACGGGCTCGGTGCTGCCCCGGGCCAGGGACGTGCTCGTGGATGCGCTCTTTCGCCAGGCGGGCATCATCCGGGTTAACACGCTCCAAGAGATGTTCGATGTGACGGCGCTTCTGGCCTCGGCGCCCCTTCCCCGGGGAGACCGGGTGGCCATTGTAACGAACACCGCGGGCGGGGCGGTGATGGCCGTGGATGCCTTGCACAACGAGGGATTGCGGATGGCGGGCCCCCCGGTGGATCTGGGGACTGTGGCCTTGGCCGACGGGTATCGCAAAGCCCTGCCGAAGCTGCTGCACGACCCCGGCGTGGACGCCGTTTTGGTACTGTTTACCCCTGTCGGGGTTTCGGATGACCGGGAAGTGGCCCGGGCCTTGGCGGAGGCCTTACGGGAGGCGGCGTCGGACCCGGCGGAGGGCAACTTCACCCCCAAGCCCGTCGTGGCCAATTTTCTCATGACCGAAGACAATTTTGTCCACGCCATCGACGCCGGTGTCCAGCGGATTCCGGTGTACCCTTTTCCAGAACAGGCGGTGCGGGCTTTGGCCAAGGTGGCCGCCTATGGGGCCTATCGGCAGAAACCGGTGGGGCGGATCCCGGATTTGGAAGGAGCGGATACGGACCGGGCCCGGCAGATCATCCGCGGGCATCGACCGGATGCGGCGGAGAGGGCCCGGGTGGTGGAATGGATGCCCCGGGAGCTCTGCAACGAAGTACTCGATGCCATGGGAATCCGGCGGAGCGTGGGGGTGGCCGGGGCGGCGATGTGGTTTTCGGTGACGGCGGAGTTGGACCCGCTCTTTGGCATGATCTTATTTGTCGGTTCCCCCTCCGCCCGGACGGTGCGGATCACGCCGCTCACAGACCTCGATGTTCAGGACCTGTTGACGACGGTGGCCGGCCCGGAGGGGCCCCCGGAGGATTCGCCGGCTCGCCGGGCTACGGCGGACATTATCCTTCGGGTCTCCCGCTTGGTGGAAGAAGTCTACGAGATCACCAAAGTGGCATTGACAGATGTCGGCGTGTCCGAAGATGGATGCTGGATTGGCGACTGCCAGATTGCGGTGGGAAGACGTCAAGACGCGGTGGGGGGGCAGCCCGGCTGATCCTCTCCCTGGCGGTAGACGGGCGGTTCCCGAGGGCGGCAGCCGATCCAGATCTTCGCCTCTTTCTCCGGCCACTTCACCGTCGTTCCCACACAGCCCATTCCAGGGAAAAGGTCCGGGTGCCTGTCCGGATGGGCGAATGATCCCCCGGGGTAGAGCGAAGACTACCATCGGAGTAAAAATCCTACAAAGGGGGAACGCCCATGCCCCGTTTTAACGAGAAGGATGTGGAGCAATTCCTGACCTATGTCCAAGCTGAACTGCGCCGCATCGAGACGGCCGCCGGCACGCTGTCGACGATCGAGCGGAATCATCAACAGCGCCTCAATGACTATGAGGACGCCGTTCTCCGAGACATCGCCGTGGAGGAAGACAGTGCTGCCAAGCGCCTCGCGGCTATCAAGGAGATGTGTCTCGCCGCCTGTCAGCGAATCGACGATTTTCTCCAAGGCCACGTTCGCCCTGAGGCCGTCGCGGTCGGGGAGGGGAGGCAGGAACGTGCTCCGGTTCATTGAGAATTGGATGCGTTCCATCGTCAACGAAACGGTGGACAAAGCCCTGACCCGCATTGTCCGGGATCAGTACATCGAGAACCTGTTTGAGATGGTTCCCGTCACCGGCAAGGTGGGCTCAGTGGCCATGGCGGAAACGGCCATGCGGGCCACCCAGGGTGCAGCCCCTTCCCGTCCCCTCGGCAGTCCGGTCCATTTTTCGCCTTGGGAAAAATTAATCTTTAGTCCGGTTCATTTGACACCCCTCCCGACCCCGGAGGAGGTGGGAATCGAGACGGCGACGGTGATTGGTCCGGCGGCCAGGCATCCCCTCACCCTGTCCATTCCCATTGTGATCGCGGCGATGTCCTTTGGAGGCGCCTTGAGTAAGCGGGCAAAAATCGCTCTGGCCAAGGCGGCGTCCCAGATCGGCACCGCCACCAACACCGGCGAGGCGGGGCTCCTTGAAGAGGAGCGGGAAGCGGCGGAGTTGCTCATCGGCCAATTCAACCGGGGCGGGTGGATGAACCGGCCCGAACAGTACAGACGCCTGGATGCCATTGAGATTCAACTGGGACAGGGTGCCCAGGGATCGGCCTCCCAAAGGACGGCCGTCCATAATATCGGGGAGGATTACCGCCGGGTCTTCGGCCTGGCCGAGGGGCAGTCCGCCGTCATCCATTCTCGGCTGCCCGGAGTAGACCGGCCTGAAGATTTTGTGGCCCTCGTGCAGCGCCTCCGGGCCGAGACCGGGGTTCCTGTGGGGCTCAAGATCGCCGCCACCCATCATCTCGAAGAAGAGATGCAGATCGCCCTGGAAGCCGGGGTGGATTTTATCACCATCGACGGGGCCGAAGGAGGCACTCACGGAGGGTCGCCGACCCTGCAGGACGACGTGGGTTTGCCGACTTTGTTTGCCGTTTCCCGGGCCGCGGATGTCCTGGCGCAAAAAAAGGTCCGGGGGCGGGTGAGTTTGCTGGCCGCCGGAGGTCTCATCACCCCGGGTCAGATGCTTAAAGCGCTGGCCCTGGGAGCGGATGCGGTCTATGTGGGAACGGCGGCCCTTTTTGCCATGGTGTCAGACCAGATGGTGGAAGCCCTGCCCTTTGAACCCCCCACCAGCCTGGTGGTCTACACGGGCAAGCTGACCGATCAACTGGATGTGGACAAAGGGGTCCGCAATGTCGTCCGGTTTTTACACGCCTGTATGCACGAGATGGAGAGTGTGGTGCAATCCCTGGGGAAGACGGCGGTGGCCGATGTGGGCAAGTCAGACCTCACGGCCCTCGATCCCTTTGTGGCTTGGGCGACGGGCGTATCCTGGGGCTGGGTGTCCCCCCAGCGCCAGGCTGAATTCTTTGGAGCCCGAACGGTGGAGGGGGCGCCTTGTTTCCCCGCACGGCCTCCACTACAATGGGAAGGAGCGCAAACGGGTCCGGCACCCGGGGGAGTGCAGTAACGGGAGTGGGGGGAGAGGAGTATGCTGCGGGTTTTTGTCGTCGTCGGGAGTATTGGAGCTTTCCTCTCGGTGGCGCTGGGAGCGTTCGGCGCCCACGGGCTACGCGGGAAGATTTCTGACGCCATGTTATCGATTTACCAGACGGGGGTTCATTATCAGTTTCTTCACTCACTGGCCTTGATCCTGGTGGCGATTCTATCCGAACGGCTGTATGCGACGGGTCTTGTCGCGGGAGCGGGGATCCTGTTTGTGGTGGGGATCGTGTTGTTTTCCGGAAGCCTGTACGCACTGAGCTTGAGTGGTGTTCCCTCCTTGGGTTTCATCACTCCCTTTGGGGGACTCGCCTTTTTGGCGGGTTGGATTCTGCTGATCCTGGCGGCGATTCGGGGAGCCTGAATCTGTTGGAGAGAATAAAAACCCCCCAGGGAAGGGCGACTCGCCCCTCCCTGGGGACCCAACGACAGTCGAGGGCCGACGCCTCCGCGGGTCTTAGGCTTTGGATGCCACGGCCATGACTTGGTCCAGAAGGACGGCTTCCGGCACGGCGCCCTCGATGGAATCCAGGTCGTTGATGACCGTCTTCGGCACGCCGTACACGTCGAAGCGGTTCGCCCACTCCGGGAACTCCGTAGCCTCGATCATATGACCGCGGATATGGGCGTTCTCAAAGGCAAACTGATGGGCTAGGTGCACCGCGCTCGGGCAGTACGGACAGGTCGGGGTGACAAAGACGTTCAAGGTCACGTCTTGGTCGATGGTGGCCAACTTCGTTTTTGTCTCGGCTTTCAGACCCGAGTCGCCCCGGGAGATCATGAGGATCGCCTCGAGGAAGGCGGCGAACTCGTAGCCGGCCGGAGCCCCGTAGAATCGAATCCCGTAATCCTGTCCAGATCCGCCGAGGATGGCCAGAGTGGGCGCTTTGTCGACCCCGATCTCTTTGGCTTTCTCTTCGTCGGTGTAGAGGTTGAACACTTCCAGGGTGAGCTTGTCGGACAGGTCGGCGACTTCCTGAAGTAGATCCTTGATCTGCGGGCAGGTCGGGCAGTCAATGGAAGACTCAAAGAAGCGCAGAACGACAGGTTCGGTCATCGCGGAGAACCGCTCCCGAATCTTTTGCCGATCTTTTTCCGGAATCATCACAGTTACGCACCTCCGTATGCACTCCGCATTGATGCGGTGTACCCGTAAGGGTATTATCCGCTTTTGGGGACCAGGTGTCAAGGCGACGGGTGCCATCTATCTTTCAGTATGCACGTTTCGCCCCAAAATCACCAGAGGGTGAGACCACATAATTTCTCCGAACCAAGGTGGCCGGAATCCGACCAGGGAGGGATTGTATTGACAGAAATCCAATCGCAGTTTGAAGACTATGTCCGTCGCATCCAACATTTTCAGGAAGCGTTGTCCCTCATGGCTTGGGATCTGCGGACCGGGGCGCCGAAAAAGGGGGTGGAAGCCCGGGCGGAGGCCATAGGGACCTTATCGGACGAGGTGTTCAGCCTGATGACCTCGTCGCGAATGGGAGAGTTTCTCGAAGCGTTGGAGGCGCGGTCAGATGGGCTGGACCCCAGGGCCGTCGCCCTCGTGCGGGAGTGTCGCCGGGAATACGACCGCAACCAGCGCATTCCCCGGGAGCGATACCGGGCTTTTGTCGTGTTGACGGCGAAGGCGGAGTCCGCATGGGAAGATGCCAGGAATCGGAATGATTTTGCCCTCCTTCAACCCTACCTCGAGGAAATCGTGGCCATGACCCGGGAGTTCGCCGGATACTGGGGCTACGAGAAGGACCCCTACGATCCCCTCCTCGACCTCTACGAACCGGGGGTGCGCACAGCCGAGATCGACCTGCTGTTCGCGACGCTGAGAGAAGCTACCGTCGCCCTGGTGGGGGAGATCGCCGAGTCTGGGCGAAGACCCGATCCCGGGGTTTTCGCCCGTCCGGTACCGGTCGAGACCCAGCAGAGCATCTGTCGATGGGCACTGAGGACCATCGGGTATGATTTTGACCGGGGGCGCCTCGATGAAACGGCCCACCCCTTTCAGATCACGTTGAATGCCGGAGATGTGAGGGTAACCACGAAGTATATCGCCGAGGATTTTCGCAGTGCGTTGTTCAGTGCGTTTCACGAAGGTGGTCACGCGCTGTACGAGCAGGGGATCGATCCGGGCTTAGCGGGAACCCCCCTTTACGCCGGGGCATCCCTCGGGGTCCATGAGTCCCAGTCGAGGTTTTGGGAGAATGTCGTGGGCCGCAGCCGGGCCTTCTGGGAGCACTATTATGGGGAACTGAAAAAGAGGCTGGGTCCGACGTGGAATGATTTGGATATTGAGACGTTTTACGCGGGGATCAACGATGTCCGTTCCTCTCCCATTCGCACCGAGGCGGATGAGGTCACCTACAACCTTCATATTTTTTTGCGCTACGAATTGGAACGGGCTCTGATCTCTGGGGATTTGAAGGTGGCCGATCTGCCAGGGGTCTGGAGGGAAAAGACCCGGGCGCTCTTGGGCTTTGAACCAGTCCGGGATGCCGACGGTGTTTTGCAGGACGTGCACTGGGCGTCCGGGAGCTTTGGATATTTTCCAACGTACGCATTGGGGAACGTGTACGCGGCGCAATTCCGGGAAGCCATGGATCGGGACCTGGGCGGCTTGGACCGTCGGCTGGCCGCGGGGGATGTGGCGGCCGTGCGGGAGTGGTTGAGGGAAAAAGTTCACCGGCCCGGGAGGGAGCTGCAACCTCACGAAGTGTTGAAGGGGGCGACGGGTGCCGACCGGCCGGCGGCCGAACCCCTCATCCGCTATTGGCGTGAGAAGTTTGGCCCTTTGTACGGACTGTGACCGGGGAGTTGTGGAGGCCATGCAGGTCCAAACGCTCATGGACGCCCTTCCCCGGGATACAGTACAATGGGGGCGCGGAGGGATCGGGCAGGCTGGAACCCGCCCCTGCGCCGTGAGTATGCCTGGGGGGGCATGAGGGTGCAACGAAATCCTGTACGAACGGTGCTGCGGATCCGGCGGGTATCGCCGAATCCGACCCGACGTTGGCTGAAATATGCCGCGAACACGATCACGGCCGTCAATCTGTCCCTCGGGCTGTTGTCGGTGCTGTTGTCGTCCATGCATTTGTTTCACTGGGCTGCCGTGGCGTTGATGGTGGCGGTGCTGTTTGACCGCCTGGACGGCTCCACGGCCCGGCGGTTGGGGATTGCCAGCGATTTTGGCAGGGAGCTGGATAGCCTGAGCGACCTGGTGTCTTTCGGGGTGGCTCCGGCGCTCTTGGTGTACACCCAAGTGTATATGGAACATCTGCCGCTAGTGGGTGGGGCGTTGTCCATAGTTTATGTGCTCTGCGGAGCACTGCGGTTGGCGCGGTACAATGTGCAACGGTTCAGCGGGGGCTTTCTCGGGGTGCCCATTACGTTTGCCGGCGGGGTTCTCGGGTTGCTCAGTTTCGTCTCAAGGGATGTACACGTTCTCGGGTTTGCGGCGGCGGAGATCCTCTTGTCTGCGCTCATGGTGAGCAAGATTCCGATTAAGAAATTCTAACGGATGCGAGGCGATCGGGGGGAGCGGGCTTGAAAGTCTTGGTGACCGGGGGAATCGCCGGCCTGGGTCGAGCCGTGGCTGAGCGATTGGTCCGGAGCGGCCATGAGGTGGTGGTGACCTACCGGCGGGATCGCGCCGAGGTGGGAGAGCAGTCCGACGGAGATCTCAAAAAGGCGTGGGGTCTTGGTGCAGTGCGGGCGGTTCAATGTGACGCGGGGTCCCGGCAACAAGTGGATCGGTGGTTGAGCCGGGAACACGATTTTGACTGCTGGATTCATGCGGTTGGGCCGTTTCGGGTCACACGGACGCCTCTGGTGGACACCGCCGCCGGGGAGTGGGAGGAGCTCGTCGCCGGCAATTTACATAGCGCGTACTGGCACGCCCGCTGGCTGATTCCCCACATGCGGGGAAATCGTTTTGGGCGGGTCGTTACCTTTGGGTATCCCCAGATCGAGGGCGGGATGCCTTGGGAAGGGCGGGGGGCGTACGCTGGCGCCAAGGCGGGGCTGCTGTCGTTTACCCGGACTTTGGCCGCGGAGGAAGCCCCTTACGGGATCACGGTCAACATGGTGTGTCCCGGAGATATCCGAGATCCATTTAAAGAAGGGGCGATCGTCGACGCCAGAAACCAGGCGGGCCGGTTGACGGCAGGTTCTACACCCGCCGGTCGACCCGCCACTGGAGAAGACGTGGCCCGGGTGGTTGAGTTTTTGTGTCATCCAGATTCGGACATGGTGACCGGGAGTGTGATTTACGTGACCGGAGGCGTGCAGTATTTTCCCTTCACGTATTGATGGGGCCCAGTGGTGTCGATGGTGGATATTTTTGGAGGAACGCGGGGATTCAGTTTCGCGAACGTGATTTTTGTGACGGTGGGGAGGGATGATCAGCGGGTCCGAACAGCGTATGATAGACCGATGGCCCAAAGGGGACGGGAGAAATGCGGCGGCGGTGCCGAATGGCGGTCCGCACCCCCTCCAGACTGAGCCCAAGTACGAGTCCTGCGAGCAGCCAAAGCCACGGTTTGCGGTGGGTCATTCCTCTACCTCCGGTTGGACATCGTGAGTGCAAGGATGGCGGTTGACTGAGCATATGTTGTGCAAAGCTGCAGAATTTATTTGAAGGGCGGCGATGGGCGCGTCACGCCTTGGTATCGGCGGAATTTTCAACAGAAACCGGCGTTGCTGTTTGTGCGGGATTGGCATACAATAAGGATGTGCCCCGGGGGGTCATGATGCGCTGAGTTCCGGACAACGGAAGCGGGGGACCCAGGACTTTGGGGTGAATCCGGCCAAGGCCGGTAGGGTGGCTCTCGACCCGAACCCGTCAGCTAACCCCGTAAGCGAAAGGAGAGTGGATAGGTGTTGCAGGAAAGGGTCAAGGACCCGAGGTGTGTTCGGGTGTCGATCCGGCTTGGGGACGGACAGGTTCCGTGGATCCGTCTCAATGAGAGACGATTCGAACTGCCCTTTGGGTCGATTCGCTTAGTGGCGCGGTTAGTCGGTGTGAATTTGAGAAACAACCCCGACCTGCGGGAAGTGGAGGTCGGGAATCCCCACCGCTTGCGGGGGAAAGCCGACATCGGTTCCGTCATTGAGGCGCTTCGCGAAGTGATCCTGGCCAGCGGTCGATCCATGGAGTTTTCCGCCATGTTGGGCGTCTAGGGCGCGGACGGCGCCGATTCGGATACAAGCGAGACAGAATCGGGGAGGCACGTAAAAGGGACCGCTTGGTGGCGGTCCTTTTTATAAGGGATCACCTCGGCGAAAGAGGGAGAGGGTCGACATGAACCACGTCCGGTTCCATGCCATCACGGGGGATCCGATTCTATATATCGATCACCGACGGAAACCCAATGGCTACATTGATGGGCATTGTCCTTTCTGTCATCCCTCCGAATCGATTAAACAGGTTTATCCTGTGGGGGATGACGCCATCAGTGTGTGGGATAATCTATACCCGGTTGTGCCGGAAGGGATGGCCCAGGAATTGGTGGTGGAGAGCCGGGTGCACGACCGGATGCTCGGTCAACATTCTGCAGAGGCCATTGCCGTTCTGCTGTGGGTCATCCGTGAGCGGATGAACCATTTATACGACCACCCCGGGGTCGTATACGTATCGATGTTTCGCAACTGGGGAAGACAGTCGGGAGGTACGCAACCGCATCCTCACAGTCAATTGTACGCTTTGCCCTTTGTCCCCCCGGCCATCGAGCGGGAGCGGGAGGGTTTTCAAAGGCTGCGCCGGGAGGCGGGTTGTTGTCCGATCTGTCGCGAGATCGACGGGATGGTTCCCGAACGCCTGGTGGCCGAGAATGAATGGGCGATGGCCTTTGCTCCTTACGCCTCGATGCACCCCTTTGAAATGTGGGTGACTCCCCGGCGCCACGTGGGGGCTTTCGAGTCGATACCTGACGATGTTCTTGCGGGCATGGCGGCGGTGTTGCACCGGGCGGTGGGGGCACTGGAGAAGGCTATTGACGGACGGGCATACAACATTATTTTGTGTCACGACCGAGACGAGAATTATCACCTTCGCTTCTTGGTGTTTGCGCGGATTTTCACTTCCTCGGGATTTGTCATTGGAACCGGGGCGGGGATCAACGGGCTTGACCCCGAACGGGCCGTTGCTTTGCTTCGAGGCGTTTGATTTACGATACTCGGGTATGGTAAGATGGCGCCGAAGGTGGTGAACCGGTTGCACGGGTACGCCGATGTCAAGGACGAACTGATCCAACGTCTCCGCCGAATTGAAGGACAGGTGCGCGGGGTTCAGAAAATGATTGAAGACGATCGGTACTGCGTGGATATTCTCACCCAACTGGCGGCCATTCGAGCGGCTGCCAACAAGGTCGCACTGACGGTGCTCGAAGCGCATACCCGGGGGTGTGTAACCCGGGCCATTCAGTCGAACGGCGGGGAGGAAGCCATCACAGAACTGATGGAAGCCGTTGAGTTCTTTACGAAATAAATCTTTGGGTGGAGGTCGGAACAAGTTGGAGACAAAAGTCCTGCATATAAAAGGTATGTCCTGCAGTCATTGTGTACACGCCGTGAAGTCGGCTTTGTCCGCCTTGGCCGGAGTTCACGAGGTGGATGTGGATCTTGATAAAGGGAAGGCCTCGGTGAAGTTCGACGGATCCAAAGTGGGGGAAACTCAATTCCGCAAAGCCATCGAGGAGGCCGGGTACGAATTAACGGGCATGTCGGACCGCTGAGAGCGCCGGTCCAAAACCTCGTTGGTTGTGGATCTGGGAGGAATGGCGAAAGGAGGTCCCGGGGTGGTGCGAGAAAGTCGTCGGTGGTTGCAAGGGCTGATCCTCGTGGCGGTACTGATCCTCGCCGCAGGATGGGTGTGGCATCGAGAGCTCGGCGGCCATCCTCCGCTCAACCCCGGGGACTGGATCACTCACCTGCGGGCTTTTGGTTATATGGCATGGGGGGCGGCGGCCGCATTGGTCGTCGCCCACGCTGTTTTTCCGTACGTCCCCTTCGTGGTCCTGGCCGGGGCGAATGTTGCTCTGTTTGGCGCCCTTCCGGGGTTTTTGATCAATTGGCTGGGTATCGCTGCAGGAGCATCGCTGTTGTTCTGGCTCAGCCGCGGGATTTTGCGCGGGTGGGTCCGGCGCAGGTGGAGGGATCATCCTCTCGCCGGGCGGCTGGACCGGGAAGCGGCCTCCAAAGGGTGGATTTTGGTAGCGCTTGCCCGGTTGGTTCCCGTCATTCCGTCAGCGGCCATCGATGGGCTGGCGGGAATCTCTGGAATGATGTATGGGTCGTTTCTTGTCGGGACATTGCTCGGGACCTTTCCCATGATTGCCGTCGAGTCTTTTTTTGGAGGAGCTTTTTGGAGATCGGAGGGCATTTTATGGCCAAGGGCTCTCCTCGGTGGAGCGGCTTGGTTGGTTTTGGTTGCGGGAGGCCTGTGGATGGGCCGGTCGGTTTTCACACTCAGTAAAACACGGGACTCCCGGAATGGGCCCCAAACCTGAGAGTCGAGTGAAGGCTTAGTTTTTGGGTGGACCGGCCCCGGTCATTGTCTAGATCGTGTCTTTTTTCACAAAAGCGCGGGTTTCCTAAGGATGAACCTCTGGGTTGCGGGGCATATTGGATGCCAGGAGGTGAATCCGCGTGGAACAGGACCGCATCAAGGAATTGGAACGAGAGAAGGAATCTTTGCTCGATCAGTGGATGTGGGCGGATCGGGCCGAGCGGGTCAGGATTCTGATTCGTCGGATGGAACTGCAGGACATGTTGGACGACTTACAACAAACGACGGGTGGATGAAGGGGTCGGGCTGAAGCGGGGTCTCTCCGCCTCACGCGTCGTCGACACAGGAAACGCCGTGGGGATCCCATGGCGTTTTCACGTACGACAATTCCCTCGGTTGTTCCACAGCGGAATGGGTTCTTCGGGCCCTGTTTGAGCATCAATCATCGAGTTGAAGGGCGGATGTCCAGAACGCTTCACCCACCGATTCCCGGGTTCGGGTCATGGCCACCTGCAGCTCGGTCGTGGTTCGCTCGTGCCAAGCGCGAACCGAAGTGATCCACCGCCGGGCGTCTTCTTTCACTTCCGCTGCAGCCATGCGGTGGATGGCTTCTTCGGCCAGGCGGTCGTGTTCTGCGGATTTGTGCATGCTGTGAACGGCAATGGCGACGACGGTGGCGTGGTGATCTCCGGCTAAGATGCGGCGGACGCTCCCTTTCGCCGTGATCCGGTGATAGGAACGCTCATACATCTCCCGATGAAACTCTTCGAAACCCGGCAGATCCTTGGTCACGGCGAAAACTTTCATCTGTCGACTGACGGAACAGAGCACGGCGAGAGCATACTCGCTCGCCGTCAGATGGTCCAGTACCCGGGTAAAGACGACATGTTCCACGTGGGGGTGTTGAGGCAATGGTTCCATGGTGGGGCCACTCCTTTCCTGCGTTTCATGTCGGCACTGTAGCCTATGCAAACCGGGCATTTGTTGATTCCTTGGATTAGCTCGTCAAGGTGCGGGTTAAGCTAGGTGTGGGACCACGTTTTATGGAGGGGGGATAGCCGTGAAGCCGCGCACAGAACAATCTGTCGATCGCCGGGATTATCGATTCTCGCAGCTTCCGCCTCATGTGTTAAAGGAGTTGCAAACTTTTGAGGCCAAGCTTTCCTCGGAGCTCGGGAAAGAGGTGATTCTGATTTGTTACGACGATCCACGGTGAAGGTCGGGCGGCGGCCGCCCGGGACGCGATCCCCTTTTGGGGCGCGGGTCCCGGGTGGCTTTTCTGCTCTTTGCCGTCCGCCAAGATGATCAAGAGGAATTTTGAACAGCCATCAAAAGGCGTGGAGGAATCTTTCACCGCCTACTGTAACGCAGGGGCCAAGGCGGGGGCTGGGACCACAGCCCCATGATACTTTTGCTCGATAAACTGTTTCACATCGTCTGAAGTGAGGGCTTGGGCCAATTTGACCAGCTCCGGTCGCTTTTCATCCTCTTTGCGGACCACGAGGACGTTCGCGTAAGGCGAATCGGCGCTTTCCAAAAAGATGGCGTCTTTGGTGGGATTGAGATTGGCCTGCAGGGCGTAGTTGGTGTTGATGACCGCTGCTGTGACGTCGTCCAAAGCCCGGGGGAGCATGGCCGCATCCAACTCCCGGATGGTTAAATTGCCCGGCTTTTGTACAATGTCCCGAACGGTGGCCGTGACCCCGGCTCCGGGTTTCAGTTGAATGACTCCCGCCTTAGCGAGTAGTGCCAAAGCCCGGCCGCCGTTTGTGGCGTCGTTGGGAATGGCCACCGTCCCCCCTTGGCTTTTCAAGTCATCCACAGATTTGATTTTCTTGGAATAAACCCCCATGGGTTCAATGTGGACTTTTGCAATCCACTGCAAGTCCGTTCCCTTTTGCTGGTTGAAATTGTCGAGATAAGGAATGTGCTGAAAATAATTCGCATCGAGCTGTTTGTCCACCAATTGCGGGTTGAGCTGGGCATAATCTGAAAAGGTCACAACTTCCAGCTTGATCCCTTCCTTGGCCAATGTCGGCTTGACATGTTCCAAAATCTCCGCGTGGGGGACGGCCGTTGCGCCAACTTTGATGAGTTTTTCCCCGCCCCCCTGTTGGCCGGTGTCGCTGGGTGAACCGGATGTTCCGGAGGATCCGCACGCGGTTAAGGCCAGGGCCAAGGCGACGGTCAGAAACGGGAAAGCTCTTCTTAACTTTTTCACGGTGAAAGACCCCCTTTGTTGGATACAGACCTTATGATCTAACGGCGGGTGAAACGAAGGACCAGGCGATCTCCGCCCCATTGCAGCAACTGGACAAAAACGACGAGGAGGGCGGTGGTCAGCAGCATGACGCCGGTATCGAACCGCTGATATCCGTATCGGACCGCCAGGTCCCCGAGCCCTCCGCCGCCAATGGCACCGGCCATAGCCGAGTAGCCGATGAGGTTCACGGCGGTAATGGTGATGCCCGCCAAGAGCCCTGGCCGGGCTTCGGGAAGAAGGACCTTCCAGATGATCTGGCCGGTACGGGCTCCCATAGCCTGGGCCGCCTCGATGATCCCCCGGTCGACTTCCCGCAGAGAAGTCTCCACGAGTCTGGCGAAAAATGGGGCCGCCGAGGCCACCAGGGGTGGGATGGCGGCGGTGACGCCGATGGATGTGCCCACCAGCAGCCGGGTGAACGGGATCATAAGGATGAGCAGGATGATGAATGGTATCGAACGAAGGATATTCACCACCGCCCCTACGATCCGGTACAAACCGGGCATCGGTTTGAGGTGGCCAGGACCCGCGACGACGAGAAAAATCCCCACCGGCCCACCCAGCAGAACCGAGAACAGTACCGACAGTCCAATCATGTAGACCGTATCGAGGGATGCTTGTCCGATTTCACCCCATAGCCCCGGATCCACCTGAATTCACCTCCTTCACCCACGCCCCCCGATCCCGAAGGATTCGTATGGCTCTCTGCTTCGCCTCCTCGGGCCCCACAAGGGCCACGATGAACCGGCCGTAGGGAATGGTTTTCATCCGGTCCACAGATCCCTGAAGAATCCGCACGTGTACCCCGGTTTCTTCCGTCACCTCAGAAAAAACGGGGCGCAAAGCAGAATCTCCCACAAACAGGCACCGCAACAACTGCTCGTCTGGGGACACCCCGGGGAGGCCATCGGTATCGGCACCGCCCATTTGCCGGACGAATTCGGTGGAGACCGGATGTCTCGGCCGGAGAAACACATCCACCACAGGTCCTTCCTCCACAATGCGGCCTTGGTGCAGTACGGCCACGCGGTCGCAAATCGCGGTTACGACGTGCATCTCGTGGGTGATGACCACTATTGTGAGGCCTAGGGACTGGTTGATACTGGCCAACAGTTCTAGGATCGAATCGGTGGTCTGGGGATCAAGGGCAGAAGTGGCCTCATCGCACAGGAGCACTTCGGGCTCAGGGGCAAGGGCCCGGGCGATCCCCACTCGTTGTTTCTGGCCGCCGCTCAGTTTGGATGGGTACTGATCCCGGAGCTCCCACAACCCCACCAGCCGAAGGAGCTCTTCTACCCGGCGGCGGCGACGCCTTTTCGGCCAGCCCGCCAGCTCTAGCGGGAACTCGATGTTTTCCGCTGCGGTGCGAGAAGACAGCAAATTAAAATGTTGGAACACCATGCCGATCCTTTGTCTCTCGATTTGTAACTTCCGGGGATCCAGATTTGTTAATTCCTTGCCGTTTACGGTGACCCGGCCGGAAGTAGGGCGTTCCAAGAGGTTGATGCATCTGACCAGCGTGCTTTTCCCCGCCCCGCTGTGACCGATGATCCCGTAGATCGCGCCCTTTGGAATGTTTAAGTCGATGCCGTCCAGGACGCGCACGGCACGGCCGCCGATCGTAAAATCTTTGGATACTCCGTCAAGTTCAATCATCGATCAATCTCCTAGCACAAAAAATCCCTTTCGCGTCGCGAAAGGGCCCCTAAACGGCCCTCTCATCTCCCGAAGCGCCATGAGCTTCGCAGGATTTAGCACCTGACACCCCGCTGTAATCAAGCGCGGTGTTGGTTGCCGGGCTTCATCGGGCCAGTCCCTCCGCCTGCTCTCGATAAGAGGTTGTAGTCATCTCTGCATTTCTTTGTTACGATAAGCACAAGTTCGAATCTCAGTGTAATGAATGGCGATGACGGCGTCAAGAGGGAGGAGGGAATAGTTCATTTGGACTACGTTCGTTAGCTCAGGTTCACCAGGGCAAACTGGTCGGGGTCAACCTTACCCGGTGGTGGCCGATGGGATAGACTGTAGACGACTACTAAGAATCATTTACGGTGGACCTCCTAGGGGAACGGGAATGGTTGCAGATGAAATGGTTCGACGCGTTGAACCCGCTGTCCTCGATTTTTGACATGATGTCCGGTGCAAGGGTCGGAAGGTCCCGGCGGGTGGCGTATCTCGCGGCGAAGATCGGGCTCGGGGTAGGCTTGGGCCTCCGGGAGGCACGAACGTTATATTTTGCCGGATTGTTGCATGACGTCGGTGCTCTCGTCGGTCCGTCCGTGGATTCCAAGTGGCGGGATCCAAGCCTCGTACCGGTGGCCTCCGCCCAGTGGGTTCGGTCTCTGGACCTGGATCCGTGGACAGAAGTGTTTGTTGGACAAAGCTGGGAAAACTGGGACGGGTCAGGTGTACCCTTTGGACTCCGCGGTCGTGAGATTTCATTGGGAGCGAGGATTGTGCGGGTGGCGCGGGAGGCGGCCCAGGAAATGGATCAGGCGCCGATGGATGCCCCGTTGGCCGAGCGACTGGCCCGGGTTCGCGAAATCGGGCAGCGGGCTGGTGAGGTGCTCGATCCGGATGTGGTCCGAGTTTTTGAAGAACTGCTTGGGCACCCAGAAGTTGTCCTCGATGCGTTTGGTCCGTACTCCCCTTTTGTGTTGTTGTCAAAGCGGCCTGTCGGGGACGCTTTGATGTCGTCAGAAGATGCGGTCAAGCTGGCGAGAATGTTTGGACGTTTGGCCGGCGTTTTGCGGGGGACTCCGAATCATGCGGAGCGGGTGGCAGCTTGGGCGAGGAGATTGGGGGAAGAGATGGGACTGTCAGAACGGGATCTCCACTCCCTTAATATTGCGGCTTATTACCACGATGTGGGATGGCTGGTGGGGAACCCAGGAGGGACGTTTGGCGGCGATGTGCAGGAGGAGCGCGAGCGGCTTCACTCCTATTACACCCAGGCTTTTTTGCAGCAAATCCCCGGCCTGGAGGGTCCGGCAATCTGGACCGGGCAGCATCATGAGCGGATCGATGGCACCGGGTACCCCGGAGGCCTTTCCGGCGAGATGCTGAGTCTGCCTTCCCGAATCCTTCAGGTGGCCGAATTTCTCGTTGACCAGGAAATGGATGTTCGGGGGAAAGAAGGAGATGGGGTCAAGAAGCGGTTGGCGCGCCTCCTGCACGCAGAAGAGCTAGCCGGCCGTTTGGACGGGCCGGTGTGTCGGGCGGCTATGAAAAGGGTGTCTCACGATCCTGGGCCAGCCAGTCGGGATCAGGAACACTTCTATCATCTGTTGAGCGAGGTGTCAGAGATGAAAAAGGTTTTGTTTGCCACGGACGGTTCTGAGGCGTCCAAGAAAGCGGAACAGATGGTGGCGGATATCTTGTCGAAGTGGACGGAGGCAGAGGTGACAGTCCTTTATGTGTCCCAGACAGTGCCCTACTACTATGAAGCCACTCCGGACCTGTTGGCCAATTTGTCCCAGTACGAAGAGTCCTGGGCGAAACAGATTGAAGAGACCGTGATGAATACTTTTAAAGACTATAAGGATCGGGTGCGCTTCAAGCATCTGGTCGGACATCCGGCAACGGCGATTTGTGATGTTGCGGACGAGGAGAACGTCGATCTTATTGTGGTGGGGACCCACGGCCGGGGCGCCATTGACCGGGTTCTTCTTGGCAGTGTGAGCCACGGTGTGTTAAATCGGGCCAAACATTCGGTGTTGGTGGTTCGCTGATCCCGCGGGGGCGCGGGGGCGGACGCTTGAGTCTGCCCCCGCTACTCGTCTGAGGGGGGAGTGTCCGGTGGGCGGATGCCTTGGCGAATGGCGTAAGCGGCGGCCTGGACTCGATTCGTCAGATGGAGTTTGCCGAGGATGTTCTGGATATGATTGCGCACGGTGTGTTCACTGATGAACAACTGTTTAGCAATCTCCCGGTTGGAGGCCCCGGTGCTCAAATATCCCAGGACTTCCAGTTCCCGGCTGGTCAAGGGTTCAAGGACGTCCTCGGGGGTAGCCTCTTTGTGGAGTTCTGCCACGATCCGGGCGGCGAGCAGCCCCGGGATCACCGCTTCCCCCGCTGCGACTTTCTGGATGCTGGAGATCAATTCGTCGGGATCGACGTTTTTCAACAGGTATCCGTTGGCTCCCGCTCGGATGGCTTCAAAAAGATCGTCGTCCTCCTCGGAAACGGTGAGGATCAGGATGCGCACCTGGGGGTCCATGGCTCGCAGCTTGCGCACGGCCTCCAGCCCGCCCATCACCGGCATACGAATGTCCATCAGGACAAGGTCGGGACGCAGTTCGGCATAGAGTTCCACCGCTTGTTTTCCGTTTGAAGCTTCTCCGACCACCAAAAGATCTTCAGCAGTTTCGAGGATTGTTCTCACCCCCCGGCGAAACAGCGCGTGATCGTCCACAAGGAGCACACTCACCGGCATCTTTCGTTCCCCTCTTCTTCTGGCGTTTCGGGACGGGATCCTGATCCTCGGTCGGCACCGACGCCACAGAGGCCCCGATTAACCGGCTTGCTTGACAGCGTCTTTATCGGATATGTCCCGGAACCAATGCAGCTCAACCCGGGTCCCCGTCGGGTTTCGACGGGAAATGGTCAAGATTCCACCCAGGGATTGGGCTCGCTCGCGCATGGCTTTGAGGCCAAAGTGACGACCGGCATTCTCATCATGATCCGACCATCCCTGATTGAATCGATGAAGGACGTCCTCGGGGATTCCGCACCCGTTATCTTCGATGATGACGCTAAATTGCTGACGGTAGGGACCCGCCGGGCGGGCATCGAGGGTCATCCACACCTTCGTGGCCCCGCTGTGTTTGCGGACATTTGCCAGGGCTTCCTGGACGATTTTGATCACCTGATCGCCAACATAAGGGTCGCAGGTGTCCGGAAAATCGAGCATCGCAACTTCAACGGGGATCCCGGACCGCTGCTGGAATTCGGCCAGCCATTTGGACAAAAAATGTTTCAGATCCTTTCCCGCGTGAGTGGTGAGGTCATAAAGCACGTGCCGCAATTGCACAAAACTGTCGTGGACCACTTCGGTGACATCCCGGAGTTTATCCTGGGCTTCTGCGACCCGACCCTGGGCGAGCAACGATTGGACCAGTTTGAGCTGCATATGAGAGTAGGCGATATCCTGCACGACACCGTCGTGAAGGTCTCTGGCCAAGCGCTCTCGTTCCTGAAGCGTAAAGTACATTTCGTCGCGTTTTCGTCGCTCTTCTTCCAAGTGTCGACGTTCCCTCAGGTCTCGAAGGCTCATGAGGAAGTACCCGCGGTTGCCGGCCGGAATATACGAGTACGAGACAGCGACGGGGATCACATCACCCTGTCGGGAATGGATGTTCATCTCCACGTAGCTGAGCGGCGCTTTTGTATTCAATACGCAATGACCGAAGCAAAGTGGCAACAGGGCGAGATTCTCATCCTTTTCGTTGCGGCATTGTAAAAGTTCGGCACATGTGTCTGGGAATTGTTCTGTTTCGGCAAGCCCCACGAGTTTCTTGGCTGCCCGGTTCATAAAAACGATCCGGCGCTCCTCATCCGCCACCACCAATCCATCCGAAGCGTGTTCCAGTAAAGCGTGGCAATACAGGGCCGGGTTATCCCCTTTTTCCTTCCTGCCACTCATCTTTATCGCCCCCCGCTCCCCACCGCCTGTGCCGAAAATACGTCCGTTTTGGCACATTTCTTTTTCCGTTACCAGTATACCAGGCTTCCGCGGGGAAGCGGGGAGAAAGAACTGGGGAAATCCGAACCTTCTCCAAAAAAATAGTCCCCTTGTGGGGACCTAGGCCACAGAATCTTCAAAGGGGGTCTGAATTGAGTATAACACGTTTTTCCGCGTTAAAGCAACAGAGTTTAGAAAAGCTTGGAGTTCCGCGATGGATCATTCTTCACTTAACGTCACGAATTGATAGCCTTGTTTCTTGAGAAAATCGAGTAGACTATCTAATGCTTCCAACATTCGGGGCTGATTGCCGCCACCGTCGTGAAAAAGCACAATCCTTCCAGGTCCCACCGCATCTTTGACCACCGCTGTGATAGCGGTGGCATCTCGGCCGACGACCCAGTCCCTCGGGTCCACAGACCACATGGCGATGGGATGGCCTGTCTGGGTGGCCGCCTGCAGCACGGTGGGGGTCAATACGCCTCCCGCTGGGCGAAAATAATGGGGCCATATTCCGGTGATGCGCACAATCACCTGATCGGCCCGTCGGATATCGGCGGCGACGGATTCTGGGGACATTTTGTCCAGACGGGCGTGAAGATATCCGTGATTTCCTAATTCATGACCCTCCGCCGCAATTCGTTTCACGATGGAAGGGTGTTTTTCGCATTGAACGCCTGTGAGAAAAAACGTGGCCCGAACCCGGTGCTTGCGAAGGATGTACAGGAGCTGCGGGGTGTAGATGGGGTGAGGACCATCGTCGAAAGTCAGAGCGATGCACTGGCCACTGTGTTGGACGGTACGGATGGGCGCGTTCTGTCCAGGGATCGAACCGTTCGCAGATATGTTCCAGGATTGGCGATCGTTGGGATCGACCATTCGGGCGAGCGGATGGTGGCTTAGAAATGTCGGCACGACGGCGATGAAAGCGACTGCCGTCAGGTATAAAGATCCCAGCGGGTGACGCGATGTCTTGCGAAACAACATGACGGGTCCCCTCCGGGCTCTTGAGTACGCCACATAGTGTAACCGGGCCAGCGACTGGCTATGATCCTGCTGATTGAGTCGGATTTTCCCGAATCAACCTGTGGCCGGTTTGGCATTTTCCCGGAGTTGTGAAACAATAAAGGGAAAGGCTTCGAGGTGTCTCGAGCGGGAAATCAGGAGGTTGGAGTACGGTGGAGCAGGAACAAGCGGCGTATATGACCGAAGAGGGATTACGCAAACTCAAGGAAGAGCTGGAATGGCTAAAGACCGAGAAACGGGCGGAAGTGAAAGAAAGGCTCAAGATCGCGCGAAGTTACGGTGACCTGTCTGAAAACAGCGAGTATGATGCGGCAAAAGAGGAGCAGGCCTTTGTCGAGTCGAGGATTCTCCAACTGGAAGACCAGATTCGCCGGGCGAAGATCATCCGGGAGGAGGACAGGGTGGAAGGAGTGGTATCCATAGGTTCCACGGTAACTATTCGTGAACTGCCGGATGGTCCCGAAGAGACATACACCATTGTGGGAACTGCAGAAGCAGATCCGGGCAAATTTCGAATATCGAATGAGTCGCCCATTGGGGCTGGTCTGCTCGGGCGCCGGGCAGGGGAAGAGGTGGGCATTCAGACGCCGGCCGGGGAGATCTTATTCCGGATTTTGCAGATCCGTTGAATGACGCATGGAAAAATTTTTGACCGTCTGCCAATTCCTCTGTGCAGGGGTTGGTTTGTATGTTATGATGAGGGTATAAAGGCGCAAGGAGGCAGCTTCGTGAAAGGCAAAGTCAAGTGGTTCAATGCGGAGAAGGGTTATGGTTTCATTACGCCGGATGACGGCGGGAAAGACGTGTTTGTGCATTATAGCGCGATTCAGGAAGAAGGGTTTCGTACACTTGAAGAGGGCCAGGACGTCGAGTACGACATCGTGGAAGGTCCGCGGGGCCCCCAGGCAGCGAATGTCGTGAAGTTGTAAGAGCAATGGATGAATGTGCAGACGGGAAGCCAGAAAGGTTCAGCCACTGGCCTGAAGGCCAGTGGCTGTTGCTGTTTTTTGCGCCCATGGCGCACGGGCCGAAAAAGTGTATCTTTATTTCAGGGCGTGCAAGAAAATAGATTGACCGTTTTTCGGTGGACTGGTGTATAATCGGCATAAATACAGTTTCTAAATTCGTGGGTAAATCTCTAAAAAAAGGAGTCGGCGGCCTTCCAAGCGGCCGATCGGCGTGAAAAGGGGGCTCAATATGGAGCGAATGAAAAAAAGAGGGTGGTTGTTGGCCGGACTCGTAGCCATGACCATGGCGGTGACGGCCTGCGGGGCTCAAAACAACGCTGGAACTCCGTCTGGCGGTTCGGACGCGGCGAAAGTCAAGAAAATCGGCATCATTCAAATAATGGATCACCCTGCGCTGAATGCCGCCCGAGACGGATTCATTCAAGCGTTGGCGGATGCCGGATATAAAGAAGGGGAAAAAGTCACTTTTGACCGACAGAACGCCCAGAATGATCAATCGGTGGCAAAAACGATTGCCGACAAGTTTGTTCGGGACGAGGACGACTTGATCCTGGCGGTGGCCACACCCGCGGCTCAGGCTGTATACAACGCCACGAAGACCATTCCCATCGTCTTCACCGCCGTGACGGACCCGGTTAAAGCCGGGTTGGTTCAGTCCCTCGATCATCCGGGAACGAACGTTACCGGTACATCGGATGCGGTACCAATCGGTGAACAATTAAAACTGATTCAACAGATTCTCCCCCAGGCAAAGAATATCGGATTCCTGTACAATCCCGGGGAACCGAACTCTGTGGTGCAATTGGATCAGGCGAAGCAGGTTGCGCCGCAGTTCGGTTTTAACTTCATCCCTCAACCGGTGTCAGGGCTCAATGATGTAAAAGTGGCCACCGCCCAACTTACCAGCAAGGTGGATGCCATCTACGTTCCGACGGACAACACGGTGGTCTCTGCCATCGCCACGGTGGTCGCCACGGCCAAGGAGAAGAAGATTCCCGTTTTTGGTTCGGAGGAAGGTCAGGTACAGCAAGGTGCTCTGATCACCAAAGGAATCGACTATAAGAAGTTGGGCTACCAGGCGGGGCAATTAGCGGTGAAGATTCTGTCCGGCGCCGATCCGAAAACCTTGCCCGTGGAGACGGCGAAAAATCTGGGCGTCGTGGTCAATCTCAAGACCGCCCAGGATCTCGGCATTACGATTCCCGATTCGCTACTTCAAGACGCCAAGAAGATCCAATAGGGGCGAATAACGTTGTTGGACATTCTACTCACCGCGGTAAGAGAAGGATTGCTGTTTGGCATCATGGCCATGGGGGTTTTTCTAACCTTTCGGGTTTTAAATTTTGCCGATCTCACCGTGGACGGCACCTTCGCCCTCGGGGCAGCGACCTACGCGGCCGTGTTGATCAGCGGGGGGTCTGTGTGGGTCGGGGTTGCTTTGGCTCTGGCGGGGGGATTTGTCGCCGGGGCCGTGACCGGCCTCTTACACACCAAGGCGGGGATCACTGGGCTGCTGAGTGGGATTCTCACCATGATCGCGTTATACTCGATCAATCTGAGGATTATGGGCCGGCCGAACATCCCGCTGCTGAGCGGGGAGGGGATTTTGGGGGTATTCGAGCCTCTGGGCCTCTCGCCGGACGCCAGCGCTTGGGTTGTGTTCGTGTTGTTCCCGGGAGTGGTGTTCGCCTTCTTGGTGTGGTTGTTCCACACCAAATTCGGTTATGTGTTGCGGGCCACCGGGGATAATATCCAGATGGTGAGGTCCCTCGGTGTGAACCCCGAGCGGATGGAGGTGTGGGGGCTGGCGCTCTCCAATGCCCTTGTCAGTCTCTCCGGCGCATTGGTGGCACAGTATCAAGGGTTCGCGGACGTAGGGATGGGGATCGGGACCATTATCGCCGGCCTGGCCTCGGTGATCATTGGTGAAGTGTTTGTCGGTTCCCGGGGCATGGGGTGGCTTTTGGCGGGTGTTTTACTCGGGACTTTTGTTTATCGGTTGAGCATTGGACTGGCTCTGGTCCTTGGGTTTGAACCCACCGATTTGAAACTCCTCACGGCCATCATTGTGTTTCTCGCGTTGACGTTGCCGGCTGTTCGAAAGAAGGTGCGGTTCTCGTGATCGAGATCGCAGGCTTGCATAAAACGTTCCATCGGGGAACCGCCGACGAAGTGGCCTTGTTCAGAGATTTTTCGTTGCGGGTCGAATCCGGAGAGTTTGTCACGATCATCGGAAGTAACGGGGCCGGGAAGTCGACTTTGTTGAATTTGATTGCAGGAAGCATCTCCCCGGATGCGGGGCGGATTGTGGTCAATGGCCGGGATGTGGGAAAAATGCCCGAGCATCGGCGCTCAGCATTTATCAGCCGGGTTTTTCAAAATCCGGCACTTGGCACATCTCCTTCACTGACGATTGAGGAAAACCTTTCCCTGGCCGTGAATAAAGGCCGATCTTTCGGCTTAGGATTTGCAAGAGACCGCCGGAGAAGGGAGCATTTTAAGGAACGTTTAGCGTCTTTGGGCCTCGGGTTAGAAAATAAATTGGATGTTAAGGTGGGGGTTTTATCAGGGGGACAGCGCCAGGCTCTGGCGTTACTGATGGCCACCGAGGTGAGCCCCTCCCTGCTCCTCCTGGATGAGCACACCGCTGCTTTGGACCCGAAGACGGCGGGAATTATTATGGAGATGACGAAGAAACTGGTGGAGGAGCACCGGATCACAACCCTCATGGTCACGCACAACATGAAAAATGCTTTGGACTACGGCAACCGTTTGGTCATGCTCCACCAAGGTTCCGTGGTGGTGGACATCGGTGGGGACGCAAAACGGGGGCTTACCGTCGCGAAGCTCATGGAGCTGTTCGGAGAGGGCTCTGCCTTGTCCGATCGGATGGTGTTCGCGGAATTCAGTGAAATTTAATCGGGGTGCGGGAACATGACCAACGAATCTGGGGGCCGGCTGCCGCAATACGGAGTGGCGAGGGAACTCAGACAGAAACTGATCCTCTACGTGTCTCTGGCGATGGTGTTTTTTGTATTGGGCTGGCTCCTCACCGTCCAGTATCGGTCGCTCCATTCGGGAGGCAATACGGCAGTTTCCCAAGGCGCGAGCGAAGTCGTCCACCAGCTCGAAGCTGTAAAAGCCCGAAATCAACAGTTGGAGTCCCAGGTTCAGGATATACAGAAACAGATTGATGGAATCGAAAAACAGTATGGGGGAAACCTCGCATCCTTCGAACAGATGCGCATGGACCTGGATCGGGCGCGGATTCTGGCCGGCGCACCGGTCAGCGGCCCTGGGGTGACGGTGACGTTGGACAACGGTCGCGGGACTCAAACAGGGGCCGATAGACGGGCGGTGGTCGTCGAGGAATGGGACGTGGTGCGCTTGGTCCAAGAACTTTTGGCCGGCGGGGCTGAAGCGGTGGCGGTGAACGGTCAGCGCTGGGCCATCGTCGACAGCCCGGCGCCGGATTCTGCACCTGTCCATCTTCACGCCCCTTATCAAATTCAGGCCATAGGGGATCCCGGCGTGTTGATGACGGCGCTGTCGATGCGGGGCGGCATCTTGGACTGGCTTCAGCAGAGGGGGCTCACAGTGTCCACGCCCAAGGCGGTCAACACCCTTCATTTGCCCGGGTACGATGGGCGAAGATGGACCTTTGATATTCGGCAGTAAAGTTTTTGTGCGTGGCAGATCCGGGTTGGTTGACATCGTGTGGCTGCGGCGGGGGACGAGCAGAATTTCCCGCGCGTACAAATACCCCCCTTGTCAAAGACGATGGAGTTTGATAAAGTATGTCTTGTCGCCCGGACGCGAGGGTGTTAAGATCGCGGTTTGTTCCTCGGTAGCTCAGTGGTAGAGCGTCCGGCTGTTAACCGGGTGGTCGCAGGTTCGAATCCTGCCCGGGGAGCCAATCCTGCTCCCATAGCTCAGTTGGTAGAGCGCATCCATGGTAAGGATGAGGTCACCAGTTCGAGCCTGGTTGGGAGCTCCATCAGACGGGCTCCACCGTCGGGTCGTCTTGGACTGGCGATGGAGCCCGGGGCTCGGTAGCTCAGTCGGTAGAGCAGAGGACTGAAAATCCTCGTGTCGGCGGTTCGATTCCGTCCCGAGCCACCACATGCCACCTTAGCTCAGCTGGTAGAGCACTTCACTCGTAATGAAGGGGTCGGCGGTTCGAGTCCGCCAGGTGGCTCCACCTTGGAGGGGTACCAAAGCGGTCAACTGGGGCGGACTGTAAATCCGTTGGCGTGGCCTTCGTAGGTTCGAATCCTACCCCCTCCACCAGGGGTTGCCCGGCTGGGAGCGGCGACGGACACGCTGCTGGGGAGAAGGGCCCCCAGGATGCGCGATCAGGTATTGACGATTGATGCGTAAGGTGATAGAATAAAATTCGCTCTTGCAACCTGCGGACGTGGCGGAATTGGCAGACGCGCAAGATTCAGGTTCTTGTGGTCGCAAGACCGTGGGGGTTCAAGTCCCTTCGTCCGCACCATGCGGAAGTAGCTCAGGGGTAGAGCATCGCCTTGCCAAGGCGAGGGCCGCGGGTTCGAATCCCGTCTTCCGCTCCACAAGTGGCGGCATAGCCAAGTGGTAAGGCAGAGGTCTGCAAAACCTTTATCCCCGGTTCGAATCCGGGTGCCGCCTCCAGTGCTTTACGTTGCGGATTTCGCCACGCGGCAATGCCCAAGCAAAACGTGAACACCTTTGCCCTTCATTCAACGACAGCGGCATCCTGTTTCATCAAAAGGAGGTCGCTGTTTTATTATGTCCACCATCACATGGCAGGACGCATTCCAGGAGTTTCTGCTATGCAAACAGGCCGAGGGCCGGTCTCCTCTCACTCTCCGCGACTACCACAACCACGTCCCCGCATTCTTCCAGGAGCACCCGGACACCTGGCCGGATGTCCACGCCCTGAAACGCGCGGTGGTCGCCCACTTCGCCGGTCTCCGGGAGCGCTCCGCCACCCATTACAACCTCCGGCGCGAATACCTCAAAGCCTTCTTCTCCTGGTGCGTCCGGGAGGAATACCTGCCGAAGAATCCCGTGGACGGCATTCCAAAGCGCAAAAACGACGGCACCCCCCGCAACCTCGATGACCAAACGTTGAAACGTCTTTTGGAGCTCCCGGACAAGAGCACCTACGCGGGGGTCCGCGACCACGCCCTCGTTCTCCTGCAACTGGACACCGGTATTCGGCCAGGGGAGGCGCTCCAGTTGCTTCCCGCCCATTTCAACCTTGGTGCCCTGGAAGTGACCGTCCCGAGCGCCACCGCCAAGACCAGGACGGCCAGGACCGTTGTCATGTCCCCGCAGACGGCCAAGGCCATCCGGCGTCTCCTGTCCGTCCGTCCCGCCGACTGGACCGATGATGTCCCCGTCTTTGCCACGTACTCCGGTCGGCCTATGGACCGGAACATGTGGGGAAAGCGCCTTGCACAATATGGCCGCACCCTCGGCGTCCGTATCACCCCGTACATGCTCCGGCATTCCTCGGCCTTGATGTTCCTGCGGGGCGGCGGCCACGTCTTCGCTCTCCAGCGCCAACTCGGGCATACGTCCCTGGTAATGACCAAGCGCTATGTCCACCTGGCCGATTCCGACCTGCATCAGCAACACGCCGTCGCTTCTCCCGTCGCTAACCTCCTACCCCAGCGCACTAGGGCGAGGAAGGTGAAGTGAGATGAAGGTGAAACATCTCTACGAGGTCAAATCGCCAAACGGGCCGTGGTACCCTTTTTGGGCCTATGACAGCCGGGACGCCAAGCGGCAGTATTGCAAAATGCGCGGACTGCGGCCCAGCGACCATTGGACGGGCATGAGCATGCTTACGGCAAGGAAGGTGAAACGATGAGCATGTTCACCATCGCAGACAAGCGCGGAGGAACGTACACCGTCAGGGCCTTGGACGAGGACGGCGGCGTGCGGGTTATCGTGGACTATGAGCTCCACCGGGCGGTCGGGGAGTACGTCCCCATCGGCGTCCACTGTGTGTTTAACGAGTTCTATGACCACTGGGACGCCGGGCGGCTCATCGCTGACCTTGAGGACCAGAGACTTGGTGAGCTTGCGTCGATCTTTCGGGCCGATGGGAGGGCTTCCCATGACTGAGTTCCCGGACATCACCTCACTGTCACCGGCGGAAGCCATCGCGTGGTTCGTCAGGCAGGTCAAAGACGTGGCCCGGCTGTCGCCCCTTGACGAGGGCAAGGAACAGCGGGTCACGGAGCTTCGGCGGTGGAAGGATACGGTCCTTGTCCCGTGGCTGGAAGACGTTCACCGGCGGCGGGCGTGGTGAATCAAGAGAGGGGGGCAAGGCGGATGATCGCATACCAGACGAATGGCAAATGGGTCGTCAAAGTGAGTGGAGGGTATCGAAACCGCGACGTCATCCCTTCGCGGGTTATCGAAGTCCCCGAGAAGCCAGAGCCGGTCGCCACGTGGAGGGACTCTGTAGAGGATGGTTATGGCTGGGGATACTCGACCTACGTCCAGTTTCGGGCGGGAGACGTGACGTTCGTCATCCAGTCCTACCACTGGGATGCCGCACCGGGTTACAGCTGGGAAGAGTCATGGGAGGACTTCGCCGAGGACGCCCAGCCGCCTGTGATCGGCGAGGCATTCGAATGGACGGGGAGCGGTTGGGAGCCGATCGAGCACCCGATGAGCGCAGAGGGGGTCTCACAATGAGATACGCTATCTACGAGCGCCGATTCGGAGGGCGTCCCATCATCGTGGGCCTTGAGCCGCTTCCTGGAATCGCGCTTGCCGACGATCTCCACCCGGCATGGAGCTATGAGACGGCCACGCCGATGCTCGTCTCCGAGGCGGACACCGACTTTTGGGCGGACGTGGTGGAGGTCACGGGCGCGGAGAGAGCCATCGTGGTCCGTGACCTCGGAGGGCCGCAGGGGGTTGAAGCCTGCCTTAAGGCCGCCGTCCGGCTCCATGAGCGCCTGAGACGCGAGTACGCGGAGAAGCGAAGGGCTTAACAAAACTTAACATATCTTAGCATGTTGGCATGGGCCGGGATGCTGTCCCGGCCCTTTGTCTTGTTCCTGCGGGTCCCCGCTCACCCCCGTGGGTCCCCGTGGGGGTCGGCGGGGGTCCGGCCACTGCTCAGGACGAGGATGAGCGGAGTGCTGTTCCGGCCACGGCTCAGTTTGGCGGGGGTCTGAGTACTGCTCAGGTCACTGGCTCGCCGCGAATCTGATGCGGATTTGATGCGCACCTCATGCGGGACAGGAAGGGTCCTGGGCCTCCCTTCGTGCGAAATTCATGCGAAGGGGGTACGCACAGTGTTCGTCCCCTTTCGAGAATCCCCGTGGGGACATTTTTGCACGATCGAGGGCCCGCGCGGTCCCAAGCGGTGAATCTCTGAGGATTTGCACCCCCCTGGGGGTTGCGTCCGCTTTCCGGACGGTTCCCGGAACTTCCGGGAATCTCCGGGAAGCTCCCGCCCCCGCAGAACACCGCAAAACACCGCAGAGTGCCGCACATGAACGCCAAGTTGCGCGAAACAGCGCACACCTGCGCGGCGTGTGTCCTCGGGATGTCCTTGGGATGTCCGGCGGATGTCCGATACTGCACGTGCGTATCACGTGCGCATCACGTGCGGCGCACATGGCCACCGCACCCGTATGGCTGTGTGCGCCTTAGGTTTTCTTAGGTTCTCACAGCACCACGATTTGCCAGCGAAATAACTTCGCTGTCAAAAGGCCTTAGGTTTTCTTGGGTTCACAGCATCGGGCTGTCAACGTCAAGGCCGCCGGTGTCAAGGTTGACAAGCTCGAGAATCTCCGGGCCTCACAGCATCCCCGCCGCCTGCCGCTCTTCCTCCGGGGTCAGGAGACCAAACACAATAGCCAGCTTTAGGAGGGCGGCGGCCTTCGACTTGTGGGCAGTCCTTTCGCTGATTGCCAGCGCCTCGCAAACCTCAATCATGGTCATGCCTTCGAGATACTTGAGCCTGACAACCTCCCGCTCCATCGGCGTGAGCGCTTCAAGGGCTCGATGCACCCGTTCGACGTGCTCCCGGCGTTCGCGCTCGCCGTCTGTGTTGCGCTGGGCAGTGTCGCCGGTTGAATCCTGCACAACGTTCGTCTCTCCGCTGGGGGCCAGGGAATAAGCGGGCGTGATTCGTGGCTCGTGCCCCGGATGGACGCCCGCCCGCTCATAGAGACGGCACAGCTTCAGGGCTTGCACAATCGTCCGTCGCACTTCCTTCCTCAGCTTCAAACGGCACCCACCCCCGCCGCTCCCCAGTGCATGGGGTTGTTTCGCTTGCCTGGTCGGTCGTTACGGTTGTTACGGATTCGTTACGGCTATGCGTACCGCTCCAGGGTTAACACCGTGTGAACAGTCATCACCATGAGTACAGTTCTCACCATGAGTACAGTTCTCACCATGAGTACAGTCATCACCATGATGACAGTTGTTAACTGAAACCACCGCAATGGTACTGCCAGTGTCAACACCCTAACGAAAGGGCGTCGATTCTGCCGACGCCCTCCAACGGCCTCCTAGGAGCCATTCTAACGCCTTTTCTGTGGGCGGTAATGGTATGATAGCCACCTCCGGCATTCGACGCCTCTGTGGGGCTCCTGGTGGCTCTGGCGGGCATGTCCTTTTAGGGGGTCCAGGAAGACAGCTTGCGGCGGCCTAACTTCAGGTTAGGGCATCGCCTTCGCCGTGGTCTCCAGGCCATACTCACCCAGCGGGTACCACGCGCCGCCGACCTCGTATTCCGTCCCGTTGCCAGCCGGGCGACAGCGACCGGCAAAGAGGGGGCAATTTGGCGGCATGTCGGGCATGTTTGAAGCCTCGGCGATTGCCTTTCGCGCTTCTTCAATTGCGGCCTCCACCCGCTGGGCCTCCTCCAAGTGCGCCTCCCGCGTGGAAATATAGCGCTCGGGGTCCCGGGAGGGGTCCGGCTTCACGGCGTAGCTGTAACCGATGTCCCATGACCGCCAACGGGCCAGCGCCCTCTCCGCCTCGATGACCAGTGCCGCCGCCTTTCCCTCCGCCGCCCACCGCAGCATCGTCCCGTCGAACGCCCGCTCCGGCAGTTCCTCCCGCCTGGGCAGCAGCGCCTCCAGGCGAAGCCTTGTCTCCATTTCCGCGGCCGCATATGCCCGTTCCAGGGCGGCCACAAGTTCGGGGCCGAGGGGTTCGGGCTCCGGGAGCACCACCCGTTCGAGCGCCATCAGCCGCGCCTGGGTCTCTGCGGCTTGCTCCACTTCACCCTTGGCGGCGTATTCGTTCGCCTTCGCCCGAAGCTCGCGCACCAGCGCCTGCTGTCGTCCAAGGGCGTTGCGCCGCCGCTCGCGCTCTTTTATTGCGTCCGATATCTCGCGTGGCAGATTCATGCTTGTTTCCTCCTCGGATTCAGGTTAGGGGATGTCCATGCCCCTGGACACCCCTGCGTTTGTCAGTCACGCCCGGCGTCATGCCAGCCGTACAAGGCCATTGCATACGTCCCGGCGAAGGCCAGGAGCGCGGCCAGCGCCCAAGCAACCATGCGCTCACCCCCTTTCGGCGGTTGCTCCGTCATGCCGCGTCACCACCGCCCCCGCCGCCCATCGGCTTCATGCGCAGGCCACAGCGGGAGCAGACGGGGGCCAGGACCACGCGGCCCAGGCACTCGATGGTCCGCACAGCCCGGCATTTCGGGCACTCAAAGACGGTCTTGCGCAGGGCGGGGGTTGCGGTCGTCTTTCTCATGATCTCACCCCCTGCCACGGCGGCAGGAAGACCAATCGGACGGGCTTGCCATGTGGGTCCCGAATCTCGATCCGCACCGTATGGCCAGGGCGGGGGGGAGTGGATCGGACGAGGGCAGGCAGGATCTCCAGGGCCTCCGCCATGCTTGCGGCAGTGGCCACCTGGGAGCCGTCCACCGTGACCACAAAGGCGGGGGCCTTCACGCGCTCCTGTGAGGCCACAGCGGGGTCCTTGGACTCAGAGGACGGGGCCGTGACTCCCGCTTGGCCACCATCCCGGTATCCGAGGTCATAGATCGTCTTCATGGGAGCCAGGCGCTTGGGCTTGCCTTTGGGCTTCTCGGGAAGCTCGATGTCATGAATGGTCTTCATCGGGGCCAACCGCTTTGGCTTGTCCATCGGGATAACCTCCCCCTCTATCATGGATGAATTTCCAGCGTCCTTGCACTCATTTTCTTTTCTTACTCTGCACTCAGCCCTTTGCCCGCTATCCCTTGTGGCTCAAGGGCTGAGGGCGCTTTTTTTCACTCTGCAAAGCACTCTGCAGTTTCTGCACTTACGCCGAAACTGCAGAGTAGTGCAGAGTATAGTGCAGAGTGGAAAAATCCCCTTCAATCCCTTGATATGACTGAGAAAATCGGACATGTGCCGAGTGCAGAGTAAGGTTAGCAATCAAAGTTCGATTTCTGCTCGTCCGTTACCAGTTTTATAATGTATGTCCTACCTGATTTTTGCATTACGGCATGCCCCCGTTCGGTGAGTTCGTCGGCCAGGGCTTGTGCGTCCGCCACCCGCTTGGTCCCCGCCACCTTGTAGGTCACAAGGTCCCGGAGGGTTGCCTCCCCTCCCCGTTTCTTCATCCATGCCACCGCCAGCCTTACCTTGCGATCTTCAGGGGTCTCCCGAAGCTGGCCATACACCCGGCGGGCGTGGCTTTTGAAGTACCGGATGAGCTTGCCCACCCGTCGCATGGTCTCGGCGTCCACGGCGGCGTCGTCCGGGATCTCTCCGGCCACCGCCCGGAGAAGGTGAACCACCAGGGCGAGGCGGAGGGCGTAGGACTCGATCTTGGCCCAGGGGCCTTCCAGATGTTCCGGGAAGCCCTCGGCGTTCTGCTCCGCACAGTGGTCGTCTTGCCATGCGTTCCATGCTTCCAGTCCGTCCGGGGAGAACGCGAACGGATAGGGGCCGTCCTCGGCGGGCTGAAGGTCCCTGAGTACCTGGCATGCCTTGCTCCATGATTCTCTGGCCTCGGATGACAGCACGGCGTCCGTCCTCCGTTTCTGCACCCGGTCGGGCTGAACGATCAGGAAGCGGTGAATGAAGCCGTCGGCCTCCGACATCTCATTCCGCAACTGGGCCAGGACAAGGGGTTGAATGCCGCCGGTGAAGCCGACGAACGGCTTGGGGACGTATATGGCTTGTTTTCCCTTGCGGTTCACCACAACGGGAGTCCCACTCCAGAGGGAAAGGGCGTTCTGCTTGTCCGATCCCTTGCCGCCCTTGTACTGGTTGAGACTCAACACCCACCCGGCGGCCTCTTCTTGGTAGATGAGCACTCCCCTTTGGTTTCGGGACAGGAGCTCCGCCAGGGCTTCCATCGTCGTGTCCGTTGTGTAAATCTGCTCCATCATCGGCGGTTGCGGCCTCGGTTGCTTCTTATCCTGCGCCCACCGGGTCATGGCGTCCTCATAAGCGGCCTCGGCAAGATCAAAGCGGCCTTTTAACTCCGCCTGGATCGAATGAAGTGGCTCCAAGACGGTTTCCAGTGCCGGGGTCTTGGCGCTCCCAGGGTTGCCCACCACGATCGTCCAGATGCGGGCGTACTCCGTCCGGTCTGCCTTCGGGCGGATGACGTTGCTTGTCCCGATGATAGCCCCGGCCACTGAAAGCATGGGCACCCCGATGAAGTCGGGAGGGCAGTTCAGGGACGCCGCGCCCTCGGCCACAAAGCGGGCCAGGGAGGAAGGGAACACGTCCACCGGGAACGGCTCCACGGTCTCGGTCTTGAAAGGCACCGCCACCCTCTCCGCCCCATCGGCATGGTCCTCTAGCACCCTTCGCAGTCGTCTAGCATTCTGTAGTTCTATCAGCCCTTGGAGGGCGTTGCTTCCGTCCATGTTCATTCCCCCATCTCCTTCCGCGCTTGGCGTTTGGCAATGCTGTTTATCGCCCTGTGAAGTTCCTGCAACGGGAGGGGAGGGCGGTTGGTCAGGTTCCATGCCTCCAAGAGAGCCACCGCCACCTTGGGGTTCATCCGACGGAAAGAGAACAGATACCCCGCCAGCCTGGCGGTGGCCTGGTTGCGCTCCCCCTGGCCCACGCCCAGGGCTATCCGCTCGATGTCGTCGCCAATGCCCTCCAGTTGGATGCTGACACCCCCTGCGGGCTCCTGCGGCTGGTTCAGCAGTTCCTCCACCCACTCGGGGAGAGGCGGGGGCTCGATCTCCAGGATGGACCGCCCTTTTGCCCAGCGGTATACCGCGCCCGATGGATGCACGGACGGCGGGGCCGCCACATACCCCCCGTCACCCCGAACGTCCACGCCGGGGAGAAGCTTCACGGCGTTCTGCACGGGATGCCCGGGATGCCGGAAATACAGATGCCACCCCTTACCGGTCTTGACCACAGGGCCGACGTCCTCAACGCCTCTCTGCTTGATCTCCTGGGCGGCCTCGGGGGAGTCCAGGTCCAGGACCACCACGCCGCTGACCGCCCCCGTCACAATCGCCCAGTTGCACCCAGGGTGCTCCTGTGCCCACCGCATGACTTGCTCGGGGGTCGGGCGTCTATGCTGAAAGGGCTCCCACTTGATGAGCGGGCGCTTGCCCTTGGGTTCGAGCGGGATGGTCGAAAGGTCGCGCTTGATGTATGCTAAGGGCGTGCTCGTCAACTGCCTCACCTCAACTAAAGATTTCAGGTAAAAATTCATACTCGCATATTGCGTCACAACACGTTACGTGTTACAATGCGAAGCAAACGGAGTGTTTCTTACCGGAGCGGTAAACGCCTTGCCCTCGGTCTGTCTTGTGGTTAACTGGCAGTTAACATCCTGCCGCGCAACCAATCTGCGGCCAAGGGCACACCACGGCCATACCTGCCTATGGCACAGTGAGGCCATGATGCGCCCGATGAACTCAGCCGCAGTCTTGGGCGGAGGGGTTGTCCACGCGCACCAGGCGGTACTGCCACGTGAACGCCCAGCCGTCTTCCGTCCGTTTCCGCCGCTTCTCAATGCGGAAGCCAGGCGGCAGGCTTGCGCGAAGCTCCCGCAGGCGCCGCAGGCCTTCGGAGCCGCCGACAGATGGACTGGCGATAACGTGGGCGTCGAGCCACTCACCCATGTGCTCGGTGAGAAAGCGCCACACCGCTTCCCGCCGGGTTCGGCGGTGAGCCATGTCCTTATGCAGTTGTGTTTGAATCATGCATAGTGCCCCCTTGTTCCCAGGTTCCGGCCTGGGTTTTTTAGTTCCCAGGTTCACCCCGGTTCACCCCGCCAACCGGCGCAGGGCTTCGGCGTCTATCAGCCGGGCCATACCGAGGTCGTCGAAAAGCGACTCTTCCGGCACCCCGTACAGTTCCGACAGCGCCCGGCGCAGTTTGGGATAGCTCGAGCGGACACGCCTTTCGATGTGCGAAATGAGGCCACCCGATACGCCGATCATTCGTGAAACGTCCGTCTGCGTCCAGCCACGGGCGCGGCGCAGGATCTCCAATCGCGTGAGCCCAGTCATGTTTTCACCTCCCAAAACTTTAGAATTCGACAGCATGATACCAAAATCCTACCTGAGACTATCACCCCCGGTGATTTGTTCGAATTTAGAGTAGCAATTGCTCAGGCGTGGGCAAAATCTGGTTTTGGCTCGAAATGACAAATAATCCATGTCGATCTCTTTTTTTCTCGCTCATACTTCGGAATTCGCATGGTGGCTTTATGTGGTGTCTAAAAAACGGATTCTTAGGTTATCCACAGGATATATAGCGTAGATCACACCCTGCCTCCGACAGGGGGCCAAAGAATCACATTCCGCCGCCCTGTTGTGACCGCTCCTGTTCCCCTGTTGACTGTGGTCTGTTTTTGTGGTACAAACATAGGCGAAAACCGTTGTCGTTGAATCAACGGGCGAAAGGTTGTACGTCCGGTTTTCCCGGTAACGGCGCGGAAAAACGGACGGCGGCATAGCCAAGTGGTAAGGCAGAGGTCTGCAAAACCTTTATCCCCGGTTCGAATCCGGGTGCCGCCTCCAGTGCTTTACGTTGCGGCAGTAGCTCAGCGGGAGAGCACCACCTTGACGCGGTGGGGGCCACAGGTTCGATCCCTGTCTGCCGCACCACAATCTTGTGCCCGTAGCTCAGCCGGATAGAGCGTCTGACTACGAATCAGAAGGCCGGGAGTTCGAATCTCTCCGGGCACGCCAGAGTTCCGTGCGCAGGCTGTACCTCGTCGAGGGCGGCCTTTTTTTTTTTTTTGAACGGATATAAAGATGTTCTGCGCCTCCATGGGGCTCCCACCCGCCCGGTTGGTATCCTTCAACGAGTTTGGGGGGCGTGGCGGGTCGACTTTTGAAGCAAACTTGTAAGGTGAACCGCCGCTTCGGAGGGCGGGACCGGAGGCGCGCTGCACTTCTCATTGTCTTTCTCATAGTGGCCTATGTACGGCCGATGTTATCCATGGCGAGTGCGGGCCTGGAACTCTTTGGTCCATGCGCGGATTCGCGAGCACAAACTTTGAACCGCGTCGGCGATGCAGGTGGTTGTGGGTGGATTGGGATTGCCGCTGGTTCGGTGGTGAAAAGCGATTTCGATGCTGCCTTGCTTACCGAGGCTGACCAGGGCTCCGGAATGTTGAAAGAGGTGCAAGGGAGGTTCGTCGCCTGCGTGGGCGCTCTGAAACGGGTTTGGCCTGAAACTCACCTGTAGTCGCACGGTGAGTTCTGCGTAGGCGAAGATCGGGGCGTCGTGAGCTGGGGTAATGGGATAATAGTGGATTCGCGCACTATATCCGGGCCCATCCGGAACGGCAAAACCCGCGTCCTGCAGAGAAGAGATCAGAAGATTTACGGCACTTTGTGCATCTTCGGAAAAAGGGAGGCGATGCTTGAGACCGAATCGCCCCTCCAATTTAGAAGAAATCCCCATGGCGTCTTCCCCCTTTCGGTGTCATCCGCCAGGCCCTCATCTCTATCTTAATGCAAAAGTTGTGAAAAAAGAAAGAATGAATCATGGACATGTTGGACATCCTCCCGGCCGGGCGTGTCCTGAGACCGGCGGATGAGCCCCACGTCCGGGGGTGCGCCCCGCCCGATGACCGGGACTACCCTGCCTCCGGGCGGAACACCTCTGCAATCTGTTCAAAAGCCCAATCCAACTCTTCTTTTTGAATGACCAAGGGCGGGGCGAAACGGATGGTGGTCTCGTGCGTTTCTTTGCAGAGAAGGCCTCGGTTTTTCAACTTTTCACAATAGGGCCGCGCGGGCGACGTCAGCTCCAGGCCGATAAACAATCCCCGCCCTCGGACTTCGCGAATGGCCGGGTGGCGGAGGGTCCGGAGCCGGACCAGAAAATACGCCCCGAGTTCTCGGGACCGATCCACAAGTTTTTCGTCCTCGATCACCTGAAGGGCAGTGACAGCCACCGCTGCTGCCAAAGGGTTGCCGCCGAAGGTCGATCCGTGAGACCCGGGTTCGAAAACTCCCAAAATGTCTCGATTTGCGGCCACCGCCGATACCGGGTAGACCCCTCCACCCAGGGCCTTGCCGAGGATATAGAGATCGGGGGTGACATTTTCCCAATCGCAGGCAAACCATTGTCCCGTTCGTCCCAGGCCGGTCTGAATTTCATCTGCAGCGAATACAATCCCATTCTCCGTACAAATCCGCCGAACCTCGCGAAGATATCCGTCGGGCGGGAGGACGATCCCCGCTTCTCCTTGAATGGGTTCGAGAAGGACCCCGGCGGTATGTGGGCCTGCAGCCCGGCGCAGAGCCTCGATGTCTCCGTAGGGCACCACTCGAAAACCCGGGGTGAGGGGGCCGAACCCTTCCCGGTATTCCGGCTCCGAGGAAAAAGAGATCACGGTGGTGGTCCGCCCGTGAAAATTCCCGGTGGCGACGATAATTTCCGCCTGGTCTTCGGGGACGCCCCTGACTCGGTAGGCCCAGCGGCGCATGGCTTTGATGGCGGTTTCCACCGCTTCGGTTCCGGTGTTCATGGGGAGAATGGTGTCTTTGTGAGTCAACTGGGCCAATCGTTCGTAGAAAAAGCCGAGCTTGTCATTATAAAAGGCCCGGGAGGTTAAGGTAATCCGGTCCGCTTGGGCTTTGAGGGCTTGGATGATTCGGGGATGGCGGTGTCCTTGGTTGAGGGCGGAATAAGCGCTCAGCATGTCGAGATAGCGCCGACCCTCTACATCCTCCACCCAAACCCCTTCTCCTTTCGTCAATACCACCGGAAGGGGGTCGTAATTCCGGGCCCCGTATCGGTCTTCGCGTTCGATCATCGAGGTTGCGAGACTACCCACGTCATTCCCTCCTGGGTTTTTTCATTTTGCAAATCGCGGTCTAAGCGGAATCACCGTGTCTCCTTCTCATGTTATGTTGCTCCCTCAGTATATTCTGCTCCTTGGCCCCTCATTTCCTCCAGGTCTTTACAGAGAAACAAAGGACAGCTTCTATCCCGCCACAGGTATTTTGACCAGAAAGACGAAATTATGGGAAAGAGGGGAGTGGTTTTTTTCTCCATCGGCCATTCGACGGTGGTTTGCCTAATGACGGTGGTGACAGCCTTGGCCGCGGGTTGGGCGATCCGGGCGATGCCGAGTCCGCAAGCGGCACGTGTACCCGGTCGGATTCTTATTTGGCTTGGGCGTTGATACAGCCAGTGAGGTGTCGCTTATGGCGCTTTCGGTCGGGGCCGGGCAAAGTGTCTCCTGGCATCCAAGGATGGGGTGGACCATTCCGGGGGATATGGGCGGTTTGAACCCGATCCTTGCTTATTCGACAGGATTCCCGGTATAATGAACATCGTACTGTCAGGATGCCGTGGGGGCGGGGGGCGGAATGAAGGGGAGAGAGCAGGGGGTTTTTCGCGGCCTGGGCAGGTGGATACGGTATTACCTCCTGCGGTTGGTGCGGGTCAGGGACGAGCAGCGGCGAGTGCAGAAGGGGATCGCTTTGGGGGCGGTGATGCATTTTATCCCCACCCCGGGGATCGGCTTGGCGGTGGCCTTGATCATCGCGGTCTTTCTTCGGGCGAACAAGGCTGCGACCACCATCGCCAATGTATTTGCCGCGCCGGCAGCGGTACCCATGTGGTTCCTCAACTACTGGGTGGGGAAACTGTTTGTCGGGGCCAAGAACACCGGCCACGTGGTGGATCTGCACGGCCAGGGGTTCGTGGCGATGTGGCATTGGCTCGCTTCCCAAGGGGTAGGTTTTTTTATCGGGATCGGCGTGAACATGGTGGTTGGATTCGTCGTTTTGTACGTGGTGTCCGGATGGGTTCTCCGCCGGGCGGCCGCCAGGTTCCAAAGTCGGAGGGCGTCTCCTTCTCCGGAGAGCGGGCCATGAAACACCATGATTCGGGGTGGAAGGAAACCGATGAAAGTTCTCGTTCAACCGTTGACGAGGGTTGGTCCTTAATGATATAGTAGTCTTTGCCGTCGGAATGTAGCTCAGCTTGGTAGAGCGCACGGTTCGGGACCGTGAGGCCCAGGGTTCAAATCCCTGCATTCCGACCAGTGATGTCGAAGTGGCGGAATCGGCAGACGCGCACGTTTGAGGGGCGTGTGGGGAAACCCGTGCGGGTTCAAGTCCCGCCTTCGACACCATCGGGACGTAGCGCAGCCTGGTAGCGCGCTACCTTGGGGAGGTAGAGGTCGCGGGTTCAAATCCCGCCGTTCCGACCAGGTGCCCCAGGATGTTGGGGGCCATGGGCCTATAGCTCAGTTGGCCAGAGCGCACGACTGATAATCGTGAGGTCAGTGGTTCAAGTCCACTTAGGCCCACCAAACAGCGCCATCCCCCAGAAAGCGGGGATTGGCGTTTTTTTCTGCCTTTCTGGCGGAACCAGGGAAGTGATCTGGTAGGCGCGGATCGCCCCAGCCAGGGCTTCAGCCAATCGTTGCCGATAGGCGGGGTCGAGGAGCGCGCGGCGGTCCGCCGGGTTTGAGAGATAACCCACCTCGACCAGGATGGCCGGACACGGGGCTCGCCGGAGCACGTGTAACGAGCGGTTTGGAAACACGATGGCCCGTCCCGTCACGGCGGCAAGCTGGTTCTTGGCCAGTTCGGCAAGCCAAGCACCGGCCGGATCATTCGCCTCGTGCAAGATCACGGCTCCCCGGGGGCCGGAGGCCGAGGAGTGATTGACGTGGATGCTCACAAACAGATGGGTTCCGCTTTCCCGGGCGATGCGGACCCGGTTGCGCAAATCCCGGGCGTGGCGGCTGCGAAGGGGGGAGGGGTAACGATGACTCACATCTTCGTCCCGTTCCCGGGTCATCACCACCGGACATCCTTCTTTTAACAGGACCTCCCGGAGTCGAAGCCCGATGTCGAGCACCAAGTCTTTTTCTAGGACTCCACCGACCGAGGTCCCTCCGTCGATGCCGCCGTGTCCCGGGTCGATCAATACGGGGCCACCTTCCTCGGACAAGGCCTCGAAGGGAGCCTGAGCAACAATGACCTCGGGTTGTGCGGCGAGGCTCGCCGTGGGCGCCATGGCCCAGGTGAGGACGGCTGTGAGAAGGGCAGTATAAATTCGCCAGCAACAGTTTTCCATTCTATTCCTCCGGACATCGCATGATATTCTTAAGGTGCCGGGAAGGGCGACCTTTCATACCACGAGGTGATTGACGATGAAAATCGGGGCCAATGTGTCCATTGCAAAAACGGGTCTGCTGGCAGCGGTGGAGGAGTCTATCGGATACCGAGCCACTTCCCTCATGATTTACACCCGCTCCAATCGGGGGGGCCGGGCTAAACCCATCGAACAATTTCATCGGGATGAAGCCTGGGCGTTGATGAAAGAACACGGGATCGGCGATCCGGTGGTGCATGCGCCTTACCTGATCAATTTGGCCAGTCCAAAAGACGATACCTGGGAGTACGGAATCGGCCTATTGCGGGAGGACATCGACCGCACCGCCTATCTTCAGATTCCTTGGATTGTCTTTCACCCGGGTTCCCATACCGGGGCGGGGATCGAATACGGCATCGAACGGATTGCCACTGGACTCAACCGAATTCTGGATGAGGCGGCGGAGGGGCCGATGGTGCTCCTGGAGACCATGGCGGGAGATGGTTCGAAGGTGGGCAGTCGCTTTGAAGAAATCGCAGAGATCATTCACCGGGTGGATCGTTCGGACCGCCTGGGGGTGTGCGGGGATACCTGTCACTGGTACAGCGCGGGATATGACATCGTGGAGGATTTTGACAAAGTCCTTTATACCTTTGACGATGTGATCGGCATTGAGCGCCTGAAGGTGTTTCATATTAATGACAGCAAAAACCCCTTTGACTCCCGAAAAGACCGGCATGCAAACATCGGGTACGGTTCCATCGGGGCCGAAGTCCTACGGCGCATCTGCCACCATGAAGTGTTGCGGGACCTGCCTTTGATCCTGGAAACGCCGGAGGGTCATTATGGCGAGGAAATTGCCTACCTGAGGGGAGAGACGGATACGCTGCCTCAGATCGACTGATACCAAAGCAAAAGGGTGAAATGGGCTGGCGGCGCACCAGAACCTGGATCGGTTTGCTCGCCTCTTCGATTATTGGCCCCGGGATCGGGAGAAACTGGGGGAATGAAGAAAGGGAGGCAGTGCGGTGCGGCCGATCAATGCCGATTTGGACCGCGTTGTAGAGGAAGTGAACCAAACTCTCGGCGTGGGTGTAAGTTTTGACGTCCTGTACCGGCCCATCGATTTCTCTGGTATGCGCCTGGCCGTGTACGGCTTAAACGGATTTTTCCAGAGTTTATTCGTGTTTGACATCGTCAAGGCGGTGGAAAGGGTCGCCCAACGGCTGGCGGAAAACAAAGTACACGGAGCCAAGGTCAAGGCCCTGGGAGATGCGATCTATGCTGAACTGCCTTTTGTTCAGGTCGATCGGACCAAGGACCTCGAAAAGGCTTTGATCAACATCATGTCAGGGCCCATCGCCATTTTTGTCGATGGGCAATCCGAGGCCATCCTGGTGGACACCCGCCTCTATCCGGCGCGAAACCCGGATGATCCCGCCGTGGAGCGGGTGGTTCGAGGCCCGCGGGACGGATATACCGAAACCCTGGTCACGAACGTGGCCTTGACGCGCAGGCGGTTACGGGACCCCGGGCTGCGCTTCGAGTTGCATCAGGTGGGACAGCGCTCGAAGACGGATGTGTGTTTGGTTTACATCAACGACATCGTGAATCCGGATCTGTTGGCCGCGGTTCGGAAGAAAATCCAAGGGATCCAGGTGGATGGGATCCCGATGGCGGAACAGTCGATCGAAGAGTTTCTCATTGACAACAAATGGAACCCCTATCCCATGGCCAGGTATACCGAGCGGCCGGATGTGGTGGCGACCCATCTGTTACAGGGATATATGGCCATCTTTGTGGACACGTCTCCGGAGGTGATCATTCTTCCCACCACCTTCGTGGACCACGTGCAGCACCCGGAGGATTACCATCAGACTCCCCTCAGCGGCACATATATGCGATGGATTTTGCTGTTGAGCGTTATTTTGTCGGTGCTCCTCCCTCCGGTGTGGCTGGCCTTGATCCAATTCGCCCCATCGATGCCGGCGCTTCATTGGGTGGTGCCCCATAAGGAGAGTTCTATTCCGATCTGGATGCAAATGATCTTTGCTGAGGTGGGTATGGATATTCTTCGTCGGGCAGTGATCAATACCCCGATGACACTGGGCAACGCCCTCGGCATCGTGGCCGGCGTCATTTTTGGTCAAACCGCCGTGACCGTAGGGCTTTACAGCGCCGAAGTCATGGTGTTTATGGCCGTCACCTTTGTGGCATCTTTTGCGACCTCCAGCCCCGAGCTCGCCGCCGCCAACCGATTGGTCCGAATGATGCTCCTCATCCTGACCACACTCATCGGTCCGTGGGGGTGCGTCGTGGGCATCCTCGGTTGGTTCGCGCTTCTCGGGAGGAGCCGATCCTTTGGAGTCCCGTACTTTTGGCCGATCCTGCCCTTTCATTTTTACGGATTCAAACAAATGCTCGTCCGGGAGCCCTTGCCAGACATTAAGACGCGGATTTCGGCTGTACACCCCGTGGACCCCGATAAGCGGACGGGATGAGACGACCAGAACCCGACTCTTTAGGCAAAGTCCTTCGGTAGGCGTCAAAGAGTGCTCCGGCGATTCGGCTGTGTCCGGCCACCGAGGGATGAACGCCGTCGCACAGCCACCCCCGCGAGGCCCCGGGCAGGATCTCCTGAAGGTTGATAAACTCCACGCGCGGTCCGGCGACCCGGGCGGCGTACTCGCGGTTCAGGCGCCGGATCAGCCACTCCGCTGTGCGAAAGCCCCACCAAGACGCCGGATAAGGATTATAAAAGCCGAGAACAAATACTCGGGCGGAAGGGGCGTGCCGCCGGATCTCCGCCATGAGGGCAGCGGCGGTGGTCCAGAGCTGCCGGACCGCTCGCACATAGCTGTAGGGATTACTGTGACCGGTGATGAGCCGCCGCAGGAGGTCATTACCGCCAATGGACAGGGTGATACAGTTGGCCGGCGCCAGCCGCTGGGCGAATCGGTTTCTCACCAAAGTGAGCAACTCGCCGCTGGTCAGCCCGGAGATGGCCAGATTTTCCAGGCGGCACTCCGAACTGTGGCGCAGGTGGCGAAACAATACGCTGGGATAAGCCGCTCCCTCAGGTACGCCTTTGCCTGCGGTGATGGAATCTCCCAAGGCGATGTAATAGAGGGGTTTGGCGTTCATCGGCGAACCTCCTCTGGTGGCCGTTGTTTCGAGCTCGATGCGAGTCGTTCTCATCGCGTAAAAATGTGCCGGCCGATCTGTTTGATTTGGGGCCTGGACCAAATCCAACGGGAGGTGGCGGTGGCGGGGTTAAAATAGTAAATCGCTCCACCGGTGGGATCCCACCCCCGGATGGCGTCCAAGACCGCTTTTCTGGCCTCGCTGTCCGGGGTGAGCCAGATCTGTCCATCCGAGACGGCGGTAAAGGCCCCGGGTTGAAAAATGACCCCTGGGATGGTGTGGGGGAAGCGGGGATCTTCCAGACGGTTGAGGACCACGGCTGCGACGGCGACCTGGCCGGTGTAGGGTTCTCCCCGGGCCTCCCCGTAAACCACCCGGGTCAACAAGTCGATGTCCCGGGCGGAGAACCGCCCGACCCCGGTGGCCGGCGAGGCCGAAGTTTGGGCGGGGGCCGGTCGGTATCCCCGGGACCTTTGCACGAGAGCCGCTTTGGTGGCGGGGCCGGCGATCCCATCCACTCGCAGACCGACATCGCGCTGGAAATTTCTCACGGCCCAATAGGTCTGCCATCCGAACACCCCGTCGATGGCTCCGTGGTAATAGTTCACATAGCGGAGCCGGCCTTGCAGCTCTGTCACGTCCACACCCCGGCTGCCCCGCATCATGTTCCAGTTCCAGTTGGCGAACCCTTGAGCGGAAGGGGCTACGCTCCCCCATAAACAAAGGACCGCGATGAGGATCGCGGCCGCGAAAGGAATGGTTCTGCGCACGGTCCCGACCTCCTTCGTCGATTAATCTGAACCGAAGGAGGCGAGGCCATACGGAACCCCGTCAAAGGAATCGCCGGGAACTGGAATTAGAAAATATGTGGCTGTTCCCGCTCCTGTTTTAAGATTTCAACGGCCTCCCGGAATCGCTGGGAGTGAACCACTTCCCGCTCCCGCAGAAATCTCAGGGCATCGTTCACATCCGGATCATCGGACATGTCGATCAACCATTGGTACGTCGCCCGGGCTTTCTCTTCGGCGGCAATATCTTCATACAAGTCGGTGATCGGGTCTCCTTTGGCTTGGATATAGGTGGCGGTAAAGGGCGCTCCAGCCGCGTTGTGGTAAAAGAGTGCCGGTCCGTGGTCTGCCACGTGGTCGCCGAGCCCGGCTTCTCGCAACTGCTCCAGGGTCGCATCTTTGGTGAGTTTGTACACCATCGTGGCGATCATCTCCAGGTGACCAAACTCTTCGGTTCCGATGTCCGTGAGCAAGCCCGCGATCCGGTCGGGAATGGTGTAACGCTGATTGAGGTATCGGAGGGCGGCCGCCAACTCCCCATCCGCTCCGCCGTACTGTTCGATCAAATATTTGGCGAGCCGTGGGTTGCACTGGCTCACCCGGACCGGGTATTGCAGCTTTTTCTCATATACCCACATCGTCATCCCTCCTCGTCAGCGCCGAGGTTAAACTTGCCAGGGCCAAGGACTTTCCACCCATTCCCAATGATGGGCGGACCGCCCGACGCCCCCGGCGGTCAAGGGTCCGAACCGGGACTCGAACCCGGCCGCGATGGCTTTCCGGCGCTCGTTCCACGCTCGGTACTGTTGGAGCGCTTGGGCGTCCCCCGGGTGGGTGTCCAGGTACAAATGCAACTCCATCAACACAAAATCGACCGTTTGCAGCTGTTCCAGCCACTGGTAATACTCTTCGGATACGGGTGGTTTCATGAGTGATCCCCCCGATGGGGTTCCCCGTACGGGCTGTATAACGCCGGCCAAAGGGTCCCCCGGCGCAAGGCTTCCCGGGCCGGGTACTGGGGCAAACCCGGTGGCTGAAATCCCAAGTACAACTCTGGAGGCGTTTGGTAGAATTTTTGTCGGATGGGTGCACAAGGATCGTGGGGACTCACATAAGGGTAGTACACTTTTTGTTGGGTGAACACGGCACTCCCTCCCGCTGGGCATTGTTCACGCCATACTATGCGAAAGGGCGGGCAAGAGCCCCGAATTTGGGCCCTTTCTTCAACAGATCTTCAAGATTGTCCGGTATAATGACATCAGTTGATGATAAAGGACGGGGTCGACATGGAAGCGATGCTCTTGCTGGTGGACGATGAACCGCGGGTCCTGGACGTCATGGCGACGTTCCTGCAGGGGGAGGGGTTCCGAATCGTTACCGCCCAAACCGGCCGGGAGGCTTTGGAGGTTTTTCAAAAACATCAGCCCGACCTTGTGGTCCTGGACTGGATGTTGCCCGAGATGAGCGGACTCGATGTCTGTCGGGAGCTGCGCCGGATGGGCAGCGTGGGCATCATCATGGTGACGGCCCGGACGGAAGAGGCGGATAAGATCGTCGGCCTTGAGGTGGGAGCCGATGATTACATCACCAAACCCTTCAGCCTGCGGGAATTGGCTGCCCGAATTCGCTCGGTGTTGCGGCGCACCCAGGGGGGCGGGGATGAGCCTTCGGTGCTGCGCCGGGGTGATTTGACGATCGACGAGACGAAATTCCGGGTGTGGAAAGGGGATCAGGAGATCGTTCTCACCCCGACGGAGTTCAAAATTCTCGTGACCCTCGCTTCCAGGCCGGGAACGGTTTACAGCCGTTTGCAACTGTTACAAAGCGCCCTGGGGGAGACTTACCTCAACTACGAGCGAACGGTGGATACTCATGTCAGCCATTTGAGGAAAAAAATTGAAGATGATCCCGCGGAACCGCGCTATATTCAAACGGTATATGGGGTCGGATACCGATTCGGTGAGCGCCTGTGAAAGTCCGGGACAAATTGTTCTTGGGGATGGCGGCTCTGATCCTGTTCATGGCCGCCGTTTTTCTCACCATTTCCCAAGGGTATGTCAAACATTTGTTTCAGCAGTATGCCATGGCGGCCCGCCAGGGCCAAGTCCAGCAGTGGGAACAGCTGCTGGCTTATTATTATGTGCAAAATGACGGCTCCTGGGAGGGGGTCGGTCAGTTTGTGACGGCGGTGGTCAGCCAGCAGCTGGCGACGAAAAAGGAACCGCTGCGATTCTTGTTGTTAGATTCGAAACGACAGGTCGTGTTGTCCCTCGGTGTGAGCGGGGGCCATCCGGACCTTGGAACGGGTTGGGAAGTCCCGGTGACCGTTGCGGGACAAACGGTGGGGATTCTGTGGGTGTCCGATCAAAACATCCAGGGTCTCGCGAAGATTGAAGGTACGATTTTGCACTCGATGACTTTGGCAACGGTGACCGGCGTGATCCTGACGACGGTGGCGGCCCTGCTCGTAGCGGCCTGGTTGGCCCGGCGGATCACCGAACCCCTTCGGGCGCTCATCGATGCCACCCGGCGCATTCAAAAGGGGGACCTCGGGCCGAGGCTTTCCATCGCCACCCGGGATGAATTCGGAGAAGTGGCCCAGGCTTTTAATGAGATGGCCCTTCAGTTGTCGAGAATCGAAGAGACCCGCCGCCACCTGGTGGCGGACGTTGCCCACGAATTGCGGACCCCTCTGACGATCATCCAGGGGCAGTTGGAACTCATTCAGCAAGGGGTTAAGCGCGCCGAGCCTGAGACATTACTCCCGATTCAAGATGAAGTGATGCGTTTGACCCGCCTCGTCGGGGATCTTCATCAACTTTCGTTGGCCGAAGCCGGCCGACTTCCCCTTGAAAAAACATGGACAGATCTCACCGCCTTGGCTGGGCGCATTGTCGACAACTTTCAAATCGAGGCTGAGGCCAAGGAGATTACCCTCAGTTTGGAAGCGAGCGATTCCATTCCCGTCTACGTAGACCCGCACCGGATGACCCAAGTGATCGTCAATCTGGTTGGCAACGCCCTCCGCTATACACCCACCGGGGGCACCATCCGCATCGTCGTGCGACAGGAAGGATCGGAAGCCATCCTGGCCGTGTCGGACACGGGGCCGGGGATTCGGCCGGAACATCTCCCGCACATCTTTGACCGATTCTTTCGGTCTGACGAGGCTCGGTCCCGGGAAGAGGGTGGGACCGGCCTGGGACTGGCTATTGCCAAGGAGTTCGTGGAGGCTCACGGAGGCCGAATCGGTGCCGAATCCAGGCCAGGAGAAGGAACGACCTTTACCGTCCGCCTTCCGAAAGGTTTAACGGTTACCGATCGTGCGTCTCTCCAACCCGATGATGGCTTTCGTAGGGACCAACAGGACTGAGGAGGAATGAATTCCCAGAGGGGGCTACTGCACGAAATCCCTGCAGCCCGGACACACTGTCAACGGGAGGTGAGGGATCCGTGACTGTGGCGTCTCAAGTAAAACAAACGCTAGCAGGTCTGAAATCGGCCCAGGCGTCCTTGGAGCAATTCGCCTTGCAAACGCAGGACAAAGCGGCCAAAAAAGCGTTTACCGACGCCGCCACCCAGACGCAGTCGATCATCAACACGCTGCAAAGCCGGGTGACGCAGCTGGAACAGCAGGAACCGGAGTACAAGGGGTTCTGATCGCAAAGGCGGGGAGTTCAGCGGGAACTCCACCCGGGTTCCCGCTGAACTTCCTCCGCGCAACCCCAGGGCCGGCGGGGAGGTGGGCTGTCGTGGAGGGGGCGGTCAGCGCTTTCCTACGCTCCATTGTCATCTTTTTCGTCCTGCTGTTGTTCACCAAGATCCTCGGAAAACGGGAAATTTCCCAATTGTCCTTCATTGACTTTGTCTCGGCCATCACCATGGGCGACATCGCCGCCAACCTCTCCTATAATTTGGAAGGAGAAATGGGGAAGGGATTCTCTAGTCTGATGGTCTGGGTGTTTCTCCCGTTTCTCCTGTCGTATATGGCGTTGCATTTTAAATGGGTGCGGCGCTTTCTGAATGGCAATCCGGTGGTGGTGATCCGCCAGGGGAAGGTGATGGAGGATAACCTTCGCAAGGTGAGGTATTCCATTGATGATCTGATGCAGCAACTGCGCCAGCGCAACGTGTTTCACGTGGCCGACGTGGAGTTTGCGGTGCTCGAGGCAAGCGGACAGCTGACGGTGCTAAAAAAGGCGGACTTGGAACAGCCGACCCGCCGGGATTTGTCGGTTCCGGCCGAGTTGCGCAATGAACCTCATGTGGTGATCGAGGACGGCCACATCAATCACGAGGCCCTCACCAAGGCAAATTTGGATCCCGGGTGGCTCTTGGCGGAACTGGAGCGAAAGGGGTTCCTCTTGTCCAATGTGTTCCTCGGGCAGGTGGATTCCCAAGGGAATCTGTATGTCGATCTGTATGACGATAACCTGCCAGTTCCGGCGTCCACCCATCGCCAGGCAACGCTCGCCCTACTGAAACAGGCTCAGGCGAGTCTTGAGATGTTCGCCATTCAGAGCGAAAAACTGGCTTCTAAAGGGCAATATGAGCGGTTGGCTAAAGATCTGGGCCAAGTGGTTCGTGGCGTTGAACCGTTTTTGCGGGGAGGCGGGGGAGGGTGAGGCCAAAAGACGCGAAGACCACTCCGACCCAGCGGGCCTATGCGGAACGTGTGATGAAGATCCGGCAACCCGTCCCGCTGGTGAAAAACTGCATCCGCGCATTTTTCGTCGGCGGGGCTCTTTGCCTGCTCGGGCAGTTGATTCAGACGGGATGGATGCGGTGGTTTGGCTTGGACAAAGAGATTGCGGCGAGTCCCACGGTGGCCACGTTGATCGCTCTCTCGGTTTTGGCCACGGGGTTGGGTGTCTATGACCGCTTCGCCCAGTGGGCCGGTGCGGGGTCGGCGGTTCCGGTGACGGGGTTTGCTAATTCCATGGCCAGCGCGGCGATTGAACACCGTTCTGAGGGCTGGGTCCTGGGGACGGCGGCGCAGATGTTTAAATTGGCCGGGCCAATTCTCGCCTTCGGGGTGACCGCAGCTTTTTTCGTGGCCTTGGTCAAAGCACTGTGGGTCGCCGGTTCGTGAGAACCGGGAGGAGGTGGCGGAATGGGACGGGTGGGCCATCAAACCTATGTCTTCGAACGGCAGATCGGCATTCGTACCACCGGGGTGGTGGTGGGACAAAAAGAGGCGGAGGGGCCTTTGGCGAAGTATTTTGACCGGCTCCACGACGATATGCGCATGGGGCAGAAGACTTGGGAAAAAGCGGAACGGACGCTGCTCAAGGAAGCGATGGATCTGGCCATGCGCAAGGCGGAGTTGGAAAAAGAAGACATTCCTCTGTACATCGGCGGGGACCTGATGGATCAGATCACCACCACGAATTTTGCGGCCAGTTTCCTCGGCTCGATGTATCTGGGCATCTACAGCGCCTGTGGCACGACGGTGGAAGGGTTGGCCCTGTCGGCGATGATGATGGAGAGCGGCGCGGTGGACCGGGTGATGACCGGAGCCGTGAGTCATACATATGCGGCGGAAAAATTGTATCGCTTTCCCAATGAGTATGGGGTTCAAAAACCTCCTTACGCCCAGCGGACCGTCACCGGAGCGGGCGTGGCCCTGTTAGAACCCGGGGCGGCCCCCCGGGTGGAAGCGGCCACCTTCGGCAGGGTGGTGGATTCGGGACTGAAGGATCCTTTTGACATGGGCAGCGCCGAGGCCCCAGCGGCGGTGGCGACCATTGTGGCTCATTTGCAGGATCTCGGTCGGAGTCTCGACGATTACGGTCTCATTCTCACCGGGGATCTAGCCCGGGTTGGGCTCACCTTTGCCAAGCAGCTTCTGGAAGGCCAAGGGGTTACGCCGACCGAACGGGTTGAAGATTGCGGGGTGATGATCTACCGGGAAGACCAGGGGGCATTCGCCGGGGGCAGTGGAGCCGGGTGCTCGGCCGTGGTGATGTACGGGTGGGCGGTGAATCAGATGCGTCAGGGTCGCTATCGAAGGGTGCTCTTATGCGGGACCGGCGCGCTTCATTCTCCGACCAGCGTGAAACAAGGGGATAGCATTCCGGGGATCTGTCACGCGGTGAGTTTAGTCATGGATGGAGATGGGTGAGTTGTGCCAGGGCGCCCCAAAAATTGGTCAAGGATCCGCCAACTTCATATGGATGTGCTGGGATGTCGCAGGTATACTGGGAAACGACCTTTGAAAAAACGACCGGCCGAGTCGCCACAGTTCCGAAATTCCGGGCGTGGCGTACGGGGGAACCAAATGTGTGGGGTGAAATGACCCGGTGGTCATCGGGCGACCTTTCGACCGAACCCGGCAGCTAACCCCGGAGGCCGCCGAAAGGAGAGAGGGAAGTGAGCCCTTCCGTGTGGTTGGTGCTGGCGACGTCGTTGTCGTTCGGCATGCAGTCGGTGGGAATTGGGGCGTTCGGTCCCTCCCTGAATCACGCTTTTTCGGTCAAATCTGATGGCGGTGACGGTGTCTCCGGATTGGCGAGTCGCTCCCTTTCGCCGACCGAGGCCGGGGCAACCGTGACCGTGCATCGCGGGGATGAGGGATCCAAGGCACAGCCGGCCCCGGCGCCGGGTGAATCGGCCGCTCCCGCTCCGCAAAACTCCACCCAGGGCAACGGGCGACCTGCGGAGGTTTCCGAACCGCCCGCCAAGGCTCCCGAGCCGGCTCCCGTGAAGAAGGAAGTCCGGCGGACGGCACCAAAACCTGCGGCGACGGCGGTGAGCGTGAAGCCCGTGAACCGACAGACGGTTCAGCAGCAGGCCCAAGCGCCTTCCCAGGGGGCGGTCAGGACCATGACCGCCACGGTGTATGGGCCGGGAAACTCCGGCCCATACGGGGATGTGGATGCTTTTGGCCAGCCTTTGCACGTCGGCGTAGTGGCCGTGGATCCGAAGGTGATTCCACTGGGATCCCGGGTGCTGATCAAAGGTTTTCACGCTCCGGGGATCTCGCAGGACGGTTTTTATGCCGTGGCCTCGGACATGGGAGGAGCCATCCAGGGCAATCGTATCGACGTGTTCTTGCCGCTGGATCAGGAACAGCTGCTCGACATCGGCATGCAACAGGTGACCGTGCAAATTTTGGGGGAGTAAAGGGAGCGGGGCCGTTTTCAGGGGAGTTCCTGAAAATGGCCCCTGCTTTTTGAAAGTGAGGCAAATTTGACGGGTGGCGGCGATTGTGCAAGGGTGTCGGAGTGACACAAATTTTGTCGAAAGATGGACAAAAAGTGTTCCCAGTTTAAACCTATGCAAAGACCACGGTTTTCTCATATAATCATATTTATAGAGAGCTAGAGAGATGTGAGAGGTGATGGCCATGCGGTCCTACGACGAAGCGGTGGGTCTGTTGAAAGGGCGCGGTGTTCGCATCACCCCGCAACGGACGGCCATCCTCCAGTACCTGTTGTCTCATCGCACGCATCCTACGGCTGATGAGATTTATCGGGCCATTCAACCGTCCTATCCCAATGTGAGCGTGGCGACGGTGTATAACAATCTGCGGGCGTTTCAGGAGGCGGGCTTGGTTCGGGAACTGACGGCCGGAGATCACGCAAGCCGCTTTGACGTCAATATGGTCCCGCACCATCATGCGGTGTGCGACCGTTGCGGCAAGATCGTCGATTTTTACCACCCGCAATTGGACGGGCTGGCGGACGCGATGGAAGAGGAACTGGGCTTCACGGTGACGGAACAGCGGATCGAGGTTCACGGTCTGTGCCGGGAATGCCGTCAGCGGCCTTCGTGATAAGTAAAATAGGAATTTCGGCCACGCATGCCGATGGCGATGGAGGCGAAAGATGTTGCAGGGACGCAGGGTAGCCGGCATCGTTTTTGTCCTTGGGGTATTATTCCTGGTGGTCTTACAGTTCGTGATGGATCCGGTTCGACAAGCCAAAGATCCCGTAGCAGTGGCGAATAATTTTATCGGATATGTGGAGCTTCAGCAGTTTGACAAAGCAAGTCAGTTTTTGAGCAGCAGTTTCCGCAACAGCGGCCAGTCGGACCACGTCCTGCGACAGTTGTGGCAGAACCTCGATCAGAACGCGGTGAATGTCAAGCTGGTCTCCAATACCGGTTCCGAGGCGAGGGTGCAGTTTTACAACGATCCCAACGCTGTACTCGTTTTGACCAAAGAAGGAAATCGGTGGGTTGTCAGTAACTGACGAGACCGGCACCCGAAGGGACGGAGAACCGTAGCCAGGGCGAAGGAGTGCCTTGGCTGCGGCCCTGGCCGTGGCTGCGGTTTGCCATCGCGGCGACCTGGATCAGCGCCTTGCGTGCTGCGAAATGTTCGTCTGTTAAAATCAATTGGGGGGTTGACACGGCGGCGAGTTGGCTTATATAATCATCCTTGCGTCTAGATCCCAGGATGAACGGAGACTTGGACGCTGAACTTCGGGACTCGGCAGTCAGGTGCCGAGGATGCAGAAGCGATGCCGAAGTGGCGGAATTGGCAGACGCACACGACTCAAAATCGTGCGGGGAAACCCATGTCGGTTCGAGTCCGACCTTCGGCACCACGTGGGGGTATAGCTCAGTTGGGAGAGCGCTAGAATCGCACTCTAGAGGCCAGCGGTTCGAATCCGCTTACCTCCACCACGCCTTGGACAAGGCGACCGTTCCTCGGTAGCTCAGTGGTAGAGCGTCCGGCTGTTAACCGGGTGGTCGCAGGTTCGAATCCTGCCCGGGGAGCCAAGGCCCCATGGTCAAGTGGTTAAGACACCGCCCTTTCACGGCGGTAACGGGGGTTCGAATCCCCCTGGGGTCACCAAAACGTCGCGGGGTGGAGCAGTCTGGCAGCTCGTCGGGCTCATAACCCGAAGGTCGCAGGTTCGAATCCTGTCCCCGCAACCATATTGGAGCTGTAGTGTAGAGGCCCAACACGCCTGCCTGTCACGCAGGAGATCGCGGGTTCGAATCCCGTCAGCTCCGCCATACGAATCACAAGAGCTCGCCGAGAGGTGGGCTTTTTTGCTTTTTGCGGGGCTGCCAGGGATCCGGACGAAGGCCTCCGGGGTGCATCGGCTGGCGGAGCCTGTGAAGCAAGCGGGGGACCGGCGGCGCCGGCTCTCCAGTACAATTGATCGACCGGGCGACAGACGCGGAGGACACCCGGTGGACATTCTGAGCAAGCCGCGAGCATGCGGCCCGCTCAGAATGTCCGTCGAGCTACGACTCGGGTTATAGGGTATAATTGGTTTGCATCGAATGAATATGGGGGTGTCCACAATGACGAACTTGCAGTCGACGAAGATCAGTCTGCCTGAAAACGTGCGCCGAAACATGGTGGAACTGCTGAATCGCCATGTCGTGCTGTTGACGGATCTGGCCATTCAGACCAAACTGGCACATTGGAATGTCCGAGGGCCGCATTTCATCGCCTACCACGAACTTTTTGACGACCTGGCCGGGCGCTTGACGGAACTCACCGATATGGTGGCGGAACGGGCCGCGACGCTGGGCGGAACGGTCGGCGTGCCGGTGCAAGAGGTGGCGAAGCGGACCACGCTCGCGGTATGGCCCGTGGAGGAGCGGAGGGATGCGGAGGTGATCCGTCTGCTCGCGGAACGTTGGGCGGTGGTGGCCAACAGCGTACGTGAGGCGATTGCGGCAACGGCGGAGACCGATCCGGACACTTCGGATCTATTCACGGAAGTGTCGCGTCAGTTGGATAAAGATCTGTGGTTCCTCGAGTCGCACCTTTCCTGATGCCGATGCGGGGCAGAGCCGGGACAGCGGGTTGCCGCTGTCCCGGTGGGCCTTCCGCCTCCGTTTGTTGAACCGGCCCCAGCGTCTCTGGGTTGCACCTGATTCCGCCCTCCAAGCAGCCCGTCTCTCTCCCGTGGTTTCGGGTCCATTGACGCCCCATGTTCATCTCGAATTGAGACCCTGGCGGCACGGCGACGTGCCTTGACAGGCGGAATCTCGAAGGGATAGAATGAGGCCAATCCGGGGGATCCGGTGGAGTGAGGGCGTGCGGCGCTCCACTTGGAGAAAAGGCGGAGAAGAGCAGAGTCGAGATGAGTTGAGATGAGGAGGGTCTCCCTTGGTCTTGATGATCGATAACTATGATTCGTTCACGTACAACCTCGTCCAGTATATTGAGATTTTGGGAATGCCTGTGCGCGTCGTGCGAAACGATGTCGTGACCGCCGAAGAATTGGATCCCGAAACGTACACCCATGTGGTGATTTCGCCGGGTCCGGGGACACCTGGGGACGCCGGCATTTCGATGAAGGTGATCGAACGATTTGCCGGTAAGGTGCCCTTGCTCGGGGTGTGTCTTGGCCATCAAGCCATTGCCGAGGTCTTCGGAGGGAAGGTGGTTCACGCCCGGCGGCTGATGCACGGCAAGACCTCGATGATTTTCCACGACGGATCGTTTCCATTCTCCCGTCTCCCCAACCCCTTTCGCGCCACCCGTTATCACTCCCTGATCGTCGATCCGGCAAGTTTGCCTCCGGAGTTAAAGACCACTGCATGGAGCGAGGAAGATGAAGTGATGGCGATTTGCCATCGGAATTTGCAGGTGTATGGGGTGCAGTTTCACCCCGAATCGATCCTGACCGAAGGCGGGATGAAGATTCTGGCCGATTTTCTCGGGGTGGCCGATGCGGAGCCGGTCCTTCTTGCGGCGGGGGGTGGCGTGCGGTGAGCGTCGCCGGAGGGATTCGAATCCCTGTCGCCACCCGTCGCCGGGCGGTCCTCCGCCGACCCGGGTCGGATGCCTTTGCTTTGTTCCGGGTGATCGCCGAGGAGCTGGGAGCCCGGCGGGTGTTTCTTCTGGATTCGGTGTCGGACCCCAGGGAGCGGCACCGCTTGGCCATCGTGGCGGCCGATCCCGTGTTGGAACTGCGATTCAAGAGGAACCGCATTGACGTGACGGGAGACGAGGCATTGGTGGATGCGGTCAAGCGGCGTTTGGCTCAAGAGCGGCTGGTGGAAGGTTCGGAGATTGCCGGAGACCCGGCGGAGGTCCTGGCGGCGGTATCTGGCGTGTTTGCCCCGGTGGAGGATCTGCCGGCCTTTGCCGGGGGCTTTCTCGGCTATGTGGCGTACGACGCGATTCGGTATTTTGAACGGCTGCCCCACACCACGGTGGACGACCGGCAGCTCGACGACATCCGGCTGCAGGTGCATCGCTCGGTGGTTCATGTGACCGATGAGGGGCTTGAAGTGTTTGCCCACCGGTTCGGCGAGGCGGACGACGACCTCGACCGCGTGCTCGGGTGGATCGATCGGGCCGACCGGCTGCCGGATCTTCCCCGGGACGTGGCTCCGGTGCTGTCGGTCAAACAGGATGTCACAGAAGAAGAATTTGTGCGGCGGGTGGAGAAAGCCAAGAACTACATCGCGGACGGGGACATTTTTCAGATCGTGCCGTCCATGCGGATTCAGGTGAATAGTGCGGCCGATCCCCTGGTGGTTTACGACCGGCTCCGGCGGTGCAATCCCTCCCCGTTCATGTTTTACGCGGATTACGGCGACTCGCGGATCTTCGGGGCCAGTCCCGAGGTACAGCTGCGGGTGCAGGACGGGGTGGCGCAGATGCGCCCGATCGCCGGGACGTCCAAGGGCAAGGGCAAGACGGCGGAGGAGAACCGGCGGTTGGTGGAAGATTTGCTCGGGGATGAGAAGGAGCGGGCGGAGCATCTGATGTTGGTGGACCTATGTCGCAACGACCTGGGACGGGTGTGCCGGCCGGGGACGGTGGTGGTGGAGCAACTCATGGTGGTGGAAGAGTACTCCCACGTGTTCCACATCGTGTCTCATGTGCGGGGGGAGCTGCGACCCGAGGTGAAGCCTCTTCAGGCGATCCTGGCGACGTTTCCGGCCGGGACCCTGAGCGGGACGCCGAAGGTCCGGGCCATGGAGATCATCGACGAGCTGGAGTCGTTCGACCGCGGGCCCTACGGGGGCGCGGTGGGGTTCATCGATTGGAGGGGCAACGTGAATCTCGCGATCATGATCCGCAGCGTGGTCCAAGTCGGCGATGTCTTTTATCTGCAGGCGGGGGCGGGGATTGTGGCGGATTCGGTCCCGGAGATGGAATGGCGGGAATGTGGGCATAAGTTGGCCGCCCTGCACAGCGCCCTGTTCCCGGCATGACCGGGCCTCCGGCGGGGAGGGTCGGAGCCGGCCGCGGATCCGGGTGTCATCCCACGGGCACTTCCCTGTCGTCCAGAGAAAATATGGTATGATAGATCCAGGGACAGTGGCGGGAGGGTCTGATGGGTGGCGAGGCGATGGAGATTCTGGGCGGCCCTGCTCGTTGGACGGGCGGTGTCCCGATTATTGCGGGCCGCGGGGCGAAAAGCGACGACGCTTCCCGGGGTCGTCGCCGTGCGGCTGTGTCCGGATTTTTTGGCCGTGGCGGGGGCGCGGTTTGCCGGGAAAATCGTGCTCATCACCGGGACGAACGGCAAGACGACCACGAGCAACCTGGTCGGCGGCTGGTTGAGAGACAATGGCTGGAAGGTGGTGAGCAACCGCCTGGGGGCGAACCTGGTGCAAGGGATCGCCACGGCGGTGGTGGAGCAGTTGCCTCTGACCCGGCGGGAGCGCGAGGCGGCGGTGTTTGAGGTGGACGAGGCTACCGTCGAGAAGGTCGTGGAGGATCTCGCGCCGGGGGTCGTCGTGGTGACGAATTTTTTCCGCGATCAAATGGACCGGTACGGCGAACTGGACCGGGTGGTGGACTTGGTGGCCGCGGCGTTGGCCCGGGTGCCGAAGTCCTGTGTCTGCCTGATCAACGGGGATGATCCCCTGGCTTATCGCGCCGCTCCCGAAGGGCGGGCCGTGCGGTTTTACGGGCTCGATGCGCCGCAGTGGCTGGAACCCGGGTCCAGGGAGGTTCGGGACGGGAAATTCTGCGGGTTTTGCGGGCATCCCCTGGGTTATGCCGGATTTTTCTACGGGCAGTTGGGGGTCTGGCGGTGCCCGGGGTGCGGCCGGGAGCGCCCGCGACCGGATCCGGCGGCCCGACGGATTCGAATCGCGGGCACGGGTCTTGCGTTTGAGGTGGACGGGGTGCCGGCCCGGCTGGATTCGCCCGGACTGTACAACGTGTACAATGTGCTGGCGGCGTACGGGGCCGTCAGGGCGCTGGGATTGTCGGCGGAACAGGTCCGGGCGGCCACGGGACGGATTCGGACGGGGCTCGGGCGGTTGGAGCGGTTCAGGGTCGAGGGGCGGCCGGTGGTGTTGGCCCTGGTGAAAAATCCGGCGGGACTGAACGAACAGTTGAAGGTGGTCGAACGGACGCCGGACGTGACCGACGTGGTGCTGGTGCTCAACGACCTGTACGCCGATGGGACGGATGTGTCGTGGATCTGGGATGCGGACCTCGAGCGCCTGAAGGACAAGGGGTTCGAACGGGTGTGGTGCGCCGGCACCCGGGCCGAGGATATGGCGATCCGGGTGCGGTACGCCGAGTGGCCGGGGGAGATCCGCATGATCCGGGACCCGACGGCCTGCGTCGAGGCGGCGGTGAGCCGGGATGGCGGACGGCGGTCCGGCGCGGACGGCACCCGGGGGCCGGAAGAAGCCGGTGGGATTGGCCGGTCCGGACAAGGGAAGCGGACGGGAGAGCTGAGCGGCCGGAGTGGGCCCGGCGGCGCGGTGTACGTGTTGACGACCTATACGTCTTTATATACGCTGAGGGACTGGCTGCTGCGGCGAGGCGAGGTGGATGAGCGTGACGACGAAACTGATCATCGGCCACCTGTATCCCGATCTGCTCGATCTGTACAGTGACCGGGGCAATGTGATGATCCTGGAGAAGCGCGCCCGGTGGCGGGGAATCGATGCGGACGTGATCCGGGTGGACGCCGGGGACGACGTCGACCTGCGGGATTGCGATTTGGTGGTGATGGGGGGCGGCATGGACCGGGAGCAGAGTTTGGTGGCCAGGGATCTGCAGCGTCGCCGGACCAACTTCGAGCAGGCGACGGCCGAGGGTACAGTGGTGCTGGCGATTTGCGGCGGCTATCAGTTGCTGGGGGAGTATTTTGAGACCGGGGCCGGCGAGCGGATCCCGGGGATCGGGCTTCTGGACGTGTACACCGTGGCCGGGGAGCGGCGGATGGTGGGCAATGTCATGGCGGAATGTATCCTCGACGGGCGGACGGAGACGATCTTCGGCTACGAGAATCACTCCGGCCGCACGTATCTCCGGGAGGGAACCGAACCGTGGATGCGGGTGGTCCGCGGGGAAGGGAACAACGGCCGCGACGGTACCGAGGGCGCGCGCAAGGGCCGGGTGTTCGGCACATACCTGCACGGGCCGCTGCTTGCGAAGAATCCCCGGCTGGCGGACCGGCTGCTGGGGTTAGCTCTCGAGCGCCGGGGGGCGGAGAAGCTCCGGGCCTTGGCGGACCGCTGGGAGGAGGCGGCCCGGGAGCACCTGGCGCGCCGGTTGGCGGAGTTGGAGGGGATGGAGTCGCCGCACGTCGGGACGGGAGGCGCGAAAAAATAACGTGAGGGGTCTTGCAATCTTTCGGGCGGGGTGGTAAGATAATCTTCGCGTCGGGGAAACGAAGGCATCCCAGGTCCCGAAACGGTTGGACGGCTGTCGACCGGGGAGGCCGAGGTCCGAATCCCGGCCGGGAAGCCTGTGAATCGTGCGCCTATAGCTCAGTGGATAGAGCGCCGGCCTCCGGAGCCGGGTGCCCAGGTTCGAGTCCTGGTAGGCGCGCCATGTTTTAAAGTCACGCTATTAGACACGTAGAATTCCGCGTGCAACGGCCGGGGATTCGATTTTCTGGTTTTGGGGCTGGTGTATATCAACACCGGCCCTTGTTTTATTTGCGTTGTCTACCTCTTGATGGCACCGGAGTATCATTCCACGGCGGTTGAAGACAATAACACGCAGCAAATCCTGCCCTGGTTGTGGAGACCCCTGGAGAAAGAGGGGAAGGGTTGGTGCGTGCCCTGCGGATTGCTCTATGTGTGTGTATCCTTGCCGTGTTTGGGCTCGGGGGGAACGCTCATGTCCGCGCCGAGTCCGGGCCGCCGATGCGGATCGAGGTGGACACCGATGCCCACCGACTTACTGTCTACCGGGACGGCATTGCCATTAGACAATACCCGGTGGCACTCGGGAGACCCGACAGTCCCACTCCCATCGGCCATTGGAAGGTCATCAACAAGTATAAAAATTGGGGTGGCGGATTTGGCACCCGCTGGCTCGGTTTGAATGTCCCATGGGGGATTTATGGCATTCATGGGACCAATCGCCCCCATTCCATCGGGTGGTCGGCGAGCGCTGGCTGTATCCGCATGAGAAACCAAGACGTGGAGGAGCTGTACGAGATGATCCGGGTCGGGACACCGGTGCGCATCATCGGCGACCCGCTGAAATACATGCGCCGGCTCAAGGACGGCGATATTGGAACGGATGTGTGGCTGGTCCAGGACAGGTTGCGCCGCCTGGGCTTTTACCGGGGGCCCTGCAATGGCCGCTTTTCGTTGTCCACCCAAGCGGCCCTCAAAGCGTTTGAACGAAGTCAGCACCTTCCGGTGGACGGCGTGGTGAGTGTGCGGGATTATCATGCCTTGGGATTGATCGAGTAATGTGGCTCTCGTCCCGGTGGGACTGCCCTCCGCTCGGCCCGGATGGTATCATAAGGGGGACATTGCCCGGTCTGTTTGTTGGTGGCGGGTGCGAAGGAGAGTTAGGATGAGGGATGAGCAAGCCCCGATGCATTCCGGGCTCAGGATGCGGGAAGCGCGGCTCAGCGCTTGCGGGTAAACGGCTTCAACCAATTGCACCAATCACGGTGAAAGCCCTTGAGCGGAATTGTCATCAAAGTCGCACGGGAGCCGGTGTTCTTGATTCTCGCAGGTCAGATCGTCCGGGAACGAGGAGGACGGCCAGATGATCGGTCAGAGGGTTGAACACGCCGGGATCGTCGGCGTTACCGGGGGAACAGGTTTTGTCGGCCGGGCGCTTATTCGAGACCTGCTCCACTCAGGGTACGGCGTCATGATCGTGACTCGAGACCCGGAACGGTTTCGGCGGACCGTTCCTGCGGGTGCGGGGGTGGGGGAGGTGGAGATCTGCGGATGGGATGGACTGATGGACCGGGCACGTCGCAAGCGGGTCGAGGCCTGGGTACACTTGGCCGGCGAGCCCATCGCGGGGCGGCGTTGGTCAAAACGGCAGAAAGAGGCGATACTCCGGAGTCGGGCGGAAAGCACCCGGCGGGTGGTGGAGGTCCTGTCCTCCGCCCCTGGCGGGGGCCGTCCGGTGTTGGTAAGCGCTTCGGCGGTGGGATTCTACGGGACTTCTGAGACCGCCGTGTTTACCGAAGAGGACCCTGGCGGGGATGATTTTCTCGCCACAGTGGTCAAAATGTGGGAAGAAGAAGCGCTTCGCGCCGAAAAGTTCGGCGCCCGGGTGGTCAGGGTTCGGCTCGGGGTGGTACTGGGCCGGGAGGGTGGAGCGTTGCCCCGGATGGTTTTTCCTTATCGCTTAGGAATCGGCGGGAGGATTGGCACGGGTCGGCAGTGGGTTTCCTGGGTACACCTGGAAGACGCGGTGGGGCTTTTTCGATTTGCCCTCGAACGTCCTGTCCAAGGGGCGGTCAACGCAGTCAGTCCCAATCCCGTGACGATGGAGACCTTCGGGCGCACCCTGGCCCGGGTGCTGGGCCGGCCTTACCGGGTGCCGGTGCCCGGGGCGGCGTTGCGGGTCGTTTTCGGTGAGGGGGCGGACGTGTTGCTCCGGGGCCAGAGGGTGTTGCCCAAACGGGCGGAGCAGTGGGGTTATGCATTTCGGCACCCGGATCTGGAAGGGGCGCTCGCTGACATTTTCAGGGGTGGGGAACGGTGAGGGGGGCTAGTGTGGGAGAGGGGGAGATGGGTTGATTCGCGTGCAGGTGGATGGGGCGCAGCCCTGGGTGTCCGGTGAGGCGCTTGGCCGACTGATGAGTCAGCTGGAAGCCGCCCAGGGTCGACTGTGGGACCCCAAAGAGGACGAGGGAAAAAAGGGGTGGTTGACCTGGCCGGAAGAGGATCATGACGGGTTGTGGCAGGAAGTGGAGGAGACGGCCACGGAGATTCGCTCCCGGGCGGATGTGGCGGTGGTGGTGGGGATCGGCGGGTCGTACCTGGGTGCCCGGGCGATGACGGCGATGCTCCGCCCGGGGTCGGAAATTTCCGGGTTCTGGGGATTCCCGGTGGTTTTTGCGGGGTATCAGTTGAGCGAGGGGGAACTGTTGCGCCTGATGGACGACCTCGACGACCGGGAGCCTGCGCTCATCGTCGTTTCAAAATCGGGATCCACCTTGGAACCCGGGGCCGCATTTCATCTGTTGCGAACGAACTTGGAGAGGCGTTACGGTCCTCAGGCCAGGGAAAGGATCTACGTGGTGACCGATCCGGAGCGGGGGGCGCTGCGAGAATACGCTGTTGAGAAGGGCTATCGCCGACTACCGATCCCCCCCGACATCGGCGGACGGTACTCGGTGTTGACACCGGTGGGGATGCTCCCGGCAGCGGTGGCGGGCATCGATATCCGGCGCGTTTTGACAGGAGCCCGGCGGGGATGGGAGGATTGTCGCCGTTTGGATTTGTGGGCGAATCCGGCAATCCTGTACGCCGCTGCACGACACTTGTTGTATTTGCAGGGCTGGATGGTGGAGGCGTTGGTGACTTACGAACCCCGAATGGCGGATTTTTCCCGCTGGTGGCAACAATTGTTCGGGGAGAGCCAGGGGAAGGAGGGCCGGGGGCTGTTTCCGGCGTTTTTCCATTATACGACAGATCTACACTCGATGGGGCAGTTTGTCCAGCAGGGACGGCGATTGTTGTTCGAGACGGTCCTTGACGTCGATGGGGCCTCGGCGCCTCAGCCGGCTGCCGGGGAGTCGCCGGATCCCCGGGCGGTGATTCCGGACGATGTGGACGCGGCCTCCGCTTATCTTGCCGGGAAGAGACTGGATGACCTCCAAGAGGCGGCGATGGCGGCCGTGATGGAGGCGCATCGGGAGGGCGGGGTGCCCCAGCTCCGGATTGAAGCGAAAGGGCCGGGGGAGGAATTGTTCGGCGAATTGGTCTTTTTCTTCGAGGCGGCCTGCGCCCTGGGCGGCTATCTGCTCGGGGTGGATCCCTATGACCAACCCGGAGTGGAGGCATACAAACGCAAGTTGAAAGCTCGTTTATTGACCGGGTCGGGTGGCGGGGCCTAGAAGTGCCAAAAAATCCTCCAGGTCGCGGAAAGGGCCACGACAAGGACCGGTAATGGTACACTTCGCTCCATGCGCAGTTGGGCGCGCACGGTCGGACAGGGGCACTGCGCGTTGTAAAGGTCCGGGGAACTCGGCCCTGGGTCTACGGTGTCCTGCAGTGCTGAAACAAGGTGCCATGAATGGCGGGCGGTGTGAGATGCTGTTCTGTGATTGAGCCGGATTTCGGGCGTATTGTCTCGTTTTAAGTGCTTATCCGCTATGAATGGCGATTTTCGGGGAGGACATGACGATCCTGACGAGTCGAGCTGTTGACATAGAGACTCTGCAATGGATACAATGAAAATTGCCTGTTGTGGCCGCTGGTTGGGATTGCTTCCCGGGGACGGAGTGACTGAGATTTGTCCCCGCTTATTTCATGGCCCCTGTCCCGCGGAGTGATGGCCGAGTAGGTCGAAGGCGCTCGCCTGCTAAGCGAGTATACGGCGACGAGCCGTATCGACGGTTCGAATCCGTCTCACTCCGCCATTCGCGGGTGTAGCTCAATGGTAGAGCCCCAGCCTTCCAAGCTGGTTACGTGGGTTCGATTCCCATCACCCGCTCCATGTCGTGGACAATGTAATTTTATCGAAACAATGGATCCCCGAAGAGGGATCCATTTTACTACATGGCCTGTATCGGTGGGATCCCGGCTGACAGAGTCAAGGGTTTTTGCGGCTCAGCGGGTGGAGGGTCACCGTTACCCGGACGGCGTATTCCCGGCCACAGTTCGGGCAGCGCCAGAGGCCGACGGGTTCGGGGTCGTACATCCCCACCTCCAGGTCTTCCGGAACTTCATAATAGTCGTGGCGTTGACAGGTCGGGCACACGACGAAAATCTCCATAATCCGGTCCCCCCTGAGAACAAAAGCCGCATTTCTGCGGCTTCTTGCGATCGATATAATCGGAGTCCCCCGGCCCGAAGAGACGGGGAAAGGCGCCATGGTTATCGAGCCGGGGGTGGACTCCGAGGTCAGTTATCCTCCTCAACAGCGGCTTCATACGCTTGGACGACCCGGTCCCATTCCGCATCGTCTTCAATGTCCACCAAATATTCTTGGCCATCTGCGTCGCTGTCGATGCGGAGGACGACGCCGTCTCCTTCGGGTTCATCTTCGGGCACGAGAACGGCGTATTCCTTACCGCCAACTTCAATCACGTCGACGATCCGAAATTCCCGCTCGTTTCCATTCTCGTCCTCCAGAAGAACAGTTTCGTCATGATCGTGGTCGTGGTGTTCGTCGTGAACATGGTTGTCATGAGGCACGGATGCCATCGACTCCTCTCGGGGAATTCGACTCATCATACCACGTTTTTCCGTGCCTCGGCAACCTTAATCACAACCGCAATCGCGTGGGCCGGGTGGAGGTTCAGGAGGATCCTGCATGGCGGACAGGATGGTCCGGGTCACCTCTTTCAAAAGGTCGTTCACCTGTTGTTGGGCATTCTTGAAAGCGACGACCTCGGGAATGGCATCGAGGGCTTTCAAAATCTCCTCGACGCTTTCCTCGAGGGGCCGCAAGTGTTCTCCGGAGCCGTAGGCTCTGAGGCGGTCCAGCTGTTCCTGTTGTTCCCGGAGTTCCCTCATCAGGGCCTGGGCCTCGGCGTTCTCGCCAAGGGCTTTCTCCGCCTGGCGGTACGCTTCGATTTCCGAAGACTCGGCGATGAGCAGTCCCAGTTCGTAGGCTTGTGCCCACAATTCGTTTACGTCTAAAGCCAAAATCGTTCCCCCTTGACTGGGCCTTTGGACCCGGATAGCCTTCGGACGGTCGGGGCGTCCGGCTTCGTAGCCCAGGATCATCGTATCGTTTCGATTGTATTCGGAGTGGATATCGCGTGCAAGGCGGGTGGGATGGGGGGAAGGAACAGTTTGATGACGTCGCCGGAACGTAAAAATCCGGGAAAAGTGTTGGCTTGACTTGACGGGGACATTAGATTGTTTTTATGCTTAGGGGGGAACGGTAATGGAAAAGGAGGCGGATTTGTTATGCTCGGGGTGGTGGCCGCGGCGGCTGCGATTGTGGCGTTATTGTTTATGTGCGCGTCTTTGACGAAAGAGAACACGGAAGAAGCGGTGCGCAAACAGTATCTGTCTTGGAAACGTTGACGGCGGTCGGCAGGGGGGAGCCCTGCCGCTGCCATGTTCACACGTACGGGGATTCGGGGGGATACGAAGGTGGTGTTTACGTTCACCAAGGCCCGGCCGTACGCATTTTTTTACGAGGAGGCCCACCTGGTGCTCTGGCAGTTCGACCGGGATGGGCGGAGGGACCTTTACGTCTTGCACGAAGGCGTTGACGGCGGGGCCAGTGTCCTCGAGTATCCGGGCGAGACATTCACGGAAAGGGTTTTGGCAGAGGTCGGGGATGTCTTTTTTGTGTCGGTGCACGAGGAGGACGAGGTTGCAGAGGCGGCCCTGGGCGCTTTCTTTGAACACCGGGGCAGGCGCTACGGAGCTTACTACGATCGCAAGGCCGAGACGAACCCGATGATCTGGTTTTTCCGGATGGAAGGCGAACCGGGCGAGGTGGCTGTGGAGCCGCTGAACGACCAAGAACACCGGGAGATTTCCGAAGTGTTCGTCAAGCGGTATGGTCATCTGCTCGACATCCGCCAGGAGGGTTCCGAAATGGAGAAACAGGAGGAATAGGCCGTCTCTGAGGGCGGTTCGCACAAAAAAAAGCCGGGTTTGACCCGGCCATGGGTTACTCTTCCAGCTGGGCAAGGCTTTGCGCGAGGCGAAGGAAGGCTCCCCGGTCCCGGCGTTCCAGCGCTTCATCGATCTGGCGCATCAACTCATCCCGCTTCTGAACGCGTTCCTCCACTTCGCGAATGACTTCCGTCACCGCGGCGGGGAATTGGATTTCGGGCAGGTTGATAAACACGTACAGAGTTTGTTCGCTTTCGAAGAATCGCTGCAGAGACGTCAGGATCTCGGGAGGCTGACTCAGCTTGGTGATCCGTCCGTCGATTGGCAGCCGGGCGATCATGCCGTGGCGACCGATGATGATGAGCGGTACGTGCTCCAGGATGATCGAGGTCATCTCGAGTTGCTGGTGGTGCTGGGAGAGCAGTTCAATGACCGGACCGGCCCCCGGGGGGAGGATGCGGTTTTTCAATGCAAGCAGATGCTCCTTGGCCACCATTGCTCCACCCTCCTTACGGATCATCCGACGAGCAAAGAACTCGTTCTTATGTATCATCATACGCAGAATGGGGCGGACGGACAACCCAAATTTCGCGAAGGATCCGGCATATCCGGTTGAAAATCCAAGCCGTAAAGGCATGAACGGAGGGATTCTCCATTGGAGTGGTTTGACCTCCCGCTGTTTCCCTTACACACCGTGCTCTTCCCCCGCCAGACTCTGGCTTTGCACGTGTTTGAACGGCGATACCGCACGATGATCGAGTGGTGTCTCATGCAAAGAGTGCCTTTTGGCGTGACCTTAATTCAAAGCGGGGATGAGGTCGGCGATGAGGCGGTGCCCCATCGGGTAGGCACAACGGCCTGGATTCAGGAGGTCACTCAATTCGCGGACGGGAGAATGTCGGTCAAGGTGACCGGCCGCCAACGGTTCCGTGTTCTTTATAGCGCCTATGACGGCCCCTGTCTTACCGCCCGGGTACAACCCCTCTACGATGTGGAAGAGCCGTTTCGGGAGATTGAGGCGTTGGTCGCCCGGGTAAGGGCGCAGTTTCACCATTACAACGCTGCTCGTCGACCCCAGAATCAGACCTCTTGGCACATTCCCCGGGATCCTGCCCGGTTGACCTGGCTGGTGGCCGGGACCTTGGAGCTGGACATCATGGAACGGCAGCGACTCCTCGCCTCGGGTAGGGCCAGTGAAAGGCTGCTCATCCTCTCCTCGTGGCTCGAACAAGCCTTGCAGCAGACGAGTCGATCGGAGCCGGGGGGAGGTCGCTGTGGGTGAAGGGAGCAAAGGGCTGGGAGTGGTATCCGTTGCAGGAGTTGGACCGGATTGCGGAGTCCGCCAGGCGGGAAGTGACAGAGTTCGGCCCGGTGCTCCATCGAGAGCGGGAGGTCTGTCAAGCGACAGGCTGTCCCGAAGAGTTGATTGACCGTTTACTTGAAGCGGCGTCGGGGTATTATCAGGCAGTAGGAAGACTGGTCTGTGCCGGTTTGGTGAAGCGATTTACAAGCGAATTTCCCGATGATACCATGAGGACGGAATCTGACGATGGCGGAGAAAGGGCGTGAGGCGATGAAAAAGGCACTGCTGATCACCGATGTACAAGAGGATTTTTTGGGGAACACCCTGGATTACATTGAGACCCTGTGCCAAAAGTACCTGGATGAACATGGCCACGAATATGATCTCATTATTCTCACTCACTGGGTGCACGAAGATAACCGAGGCGAGGATACGCTGTTGTTGCACCACGACAAGGCGGTGGTGGTGGAGAAAACGACGTACTCGGCCCTGACCCCCGAGGTGCGGGACCACCTGGAGAAAGCTCGAATCGAAGAGGTTCACCTGGCCGGAGTGGATTCGGAGACCACGATTCTGGCCACGATGTTTGCCCTCACGGATTCCGGTTACAAGGTGAAGATCCTGCAGCGGCTGTGCGGGTCGTATTTTACCCACGGTTCCAATGCCATGGCGATGAAAGTCATGGGGCAGGTTCTCGGTCATGAGAATATCCTAAACGTGGGCGGGGCCCGGGTTTGGATGTGAGGACCTGTCCAGCTCAGGCCATCGGCCTGGCGAGTGGGGAGAGCATAAACCCTTGGCCGGCATCGCACAATAAGCGAAAAGCGGCGAAGGGGATGGAGCATGTCCTGGATATACTGGGCAGGACTGTACGAGAGCAAGTTCGAAGCCTACTGCGCCGTCATGTGGGTGGAAGGGGATAAACGGATCCATGGACCCAACCCCCCAAAGGAAGTGGAGTTGTACCGGACCAGCCGGGGGAAATTCGGGGTCCGGTTTCGCTAGGGCCGACCGGTTGCCGTCAGTCTGTTCGAGGTATGGGCCCGGGTCAGGCTTGAACGAGCGTCCCTGGTCAAACGATACCGGGGCGCTTTTTCTTTGACCATTTTTGACCTTTGGTGTTCGATATGGCATAATGGGGATAAAGGTCGATGAAGGAGGGGAAAGTATGTATTTTGTACCGATTGTGGTGGAACAGACAAGTCGCGGAGAACGATCGTACGATATTTATTCACGTCTTCTGAAAGACCGGATTATTTTTCTCGGGACGCCCATCGATGACCAGGTGGCGAACTCGGTGATCGCCCAACTGCTCTTTTTGGCGGCCGAGGATCCGGAAAAGGACGTGTCCCTGTATATCAACAGCCCCGGGGGGTCGGTGACGGCGGGGATGGCGATCCTCGACACCATGCAGTATATCCGTCCGGATGTGGCGACGATCTGTGTGGGCATGGCGGCGAGCATGGCAGCGGTGCTACTAGCAGCTGGGGCGAAGGGAAAACGCCGGGCGCTGCCCAACAGCGAAATCATGATTCACCAACCCTTGGGCGGGGTCCAAGGACAGGCGGTGGACATCAAGATCCACGCGGACCGAATTCTGCGGGTGCGGGAAAAGTTAAACCGAATTCTCAGTGAGAGGACCGGTCAGCCCCTGTCCCGGATTGAGGAGGATACCGATCGCGATCGGTTTATGTCGGCGGATGAAGCGAAGGAATACGGCCTGATCGACGATGTGATCCGACAGTGAGCCAGGTGTCGGATCCAAAGCCCCGGCAAGCCGGTGCTTCTTCGGGGCAGGTCCCCTTAAAAGAGCGACTGGCCGAGCGGATTCGCCAGAAAGGGCCTGTGACCGCTTTCACTTTCATGGAGTGGGCGCTGTACGACCCGGCGGGCGGTTATTACATGAGAGAACATGATGTGTTCGGGCGGGCTGGGGACTTTTACACCGCTCCGGATGTTCACCCGGTGTACGGAAAGACCATCGCGGCTTGGGCGGCGCAGCGCGCCCGCCGGTACGGGTGGTCGGACGTTCGAATCGTGGAGTTCGGCGCCGGGACCGGACGGCTGGCGGAGCAGATTTTCGCCGCGTGGCCGGAGGTGGGGATTGGGAGTCTCCGGTATTCCATCGTGGAGATTTCCCCGGCTTGGAGAGAGCACCAGGCCCGCCGATTGAAGAACTGCGGGTCGGCGGTGGATTGGCCCGAGAAGATGCCGAGGTTGGACCGGGGTATAGTGATCGCCCACGAGCTTTTGGATGCGATGCCGGCTCACTTGTTGCGGCGGGGGCCGGAGGGGCTGGAGGAGGCCTGGGTGGATCTGGGACCGGACGGTCGATGGCTTCGAAAGTACGGCCCGGCTTCGCCTGAGGGGCGCCGGGCCTTTGAAGAATGGCGCCCGCGGGTAGCTCCCGAGTGCGGGTTTGAGGTGGCCCCCGGTGCCACGGCCTGGATTCGTCGCGTGTTAAAACAGCTGAGGGAAGGGCTGGTCCTCATTGTCGATTACGGGGATGACGAGGACCGCCTGTACGGGCCGCATCGTCCCCACGGTACCCTGCGGGCATTTTTTCAGCACCGGTGTCTCGATCGGTGGTGGGAGGAGCCGGGGGAGAGGGATATCACGGCGGATGTGAATTTCACGATCTTACGGCGGGTCGCCCAGGCAGCGGGTGGAGAAGTGGTCTTTGAAGGGTCCTTGGGCGAATTTCTGTGGGATGCGGGAATTGCCCGGGAGTTGTCCGATTGCCCAGCGGACCAGCCCTTTGATCCCCGGGCCCGGCGGAATCGCGCGATCAAACAATTGCTGATCCCCGGGGGTCTCGGTGAAGCGTTTCGGGTGTTGGAGATCCGTAAAGGGGTCGATGCGGAATGCTGAAGAAGTTGTCCATCGCTCTTGTGCTGGCCGGCGCCTTGTTTCTGATCATGGGGCTGGCGTTCATCCTCCGGGGGGCGCAACTGTAGTTCGCAGGCTCTGGACTTTGATGGGTTTTCCGATGTTCGCGGAAATGTGACATACTTTTTCAAGGCTCGTGAAAAACAGTATAGAACAATCTGGTGAAACCATGTACAATGGAAGGGAGGAATCTGCGGGTGGGGAGGCAGGTCGATGGCAATTCGAGTCGGCATCAATGGATTTGGACGAATCGGCCGGATGGTTTTGCGGGCGGCACTGCGATTTAGCGACGTGGACATCGTGGCCGTCAACGCCACAGCGGACGCGGCAACATTGGCACACTTGGTGAAGTACGACTCGGTCCACGGTTTATTCCGCGGAGACGTGGAGGCCGGGGACGGTTGCCTGTGGGTGAACGGCCGGGAGATCCGGCTGCTGAGCGATCGGGATCCACTGCAGCTACCCTGGGGGGATCTCGGCGTCGACATCGTCATCGAGGCGACGGGGAAATTTCGGGATCGGGATGGAGCCAGTAAACATTTGCAGCAGGGCGCGAAGAAAGTGGTCATTACCGCCCCTGGGAAAAACGAAGATGTCACCATCGTCATGGGTGTCAACGAAGATGTGTATGATCCTTCCCGGCATCACATCCTTTCGGCGGCCTCCTGTACGACGAACTGCCTGGCTCCGGTGGCCAAGGTAATTCAGGATCGGTTTGGCATTGTTCAGGGCATGATGACGACGGTTCACGCGTATACCAATGACCAGCGGAATTTGGACAATCCCCACAAAGATCTGCGCCGGGCCCGGGCGTGTGGGCAGTCCATCATTCCCACCACCACCGGAGCGGCGAAAACGGTGGGCAAAGTACTGCCGGAGTTAGCGGGTAAGCTGGACGGGATCTCCCTCCGGGTGCCTACTCCGGACGTATCCATCGTGGATTTGGTGGCGACCTTGGAAGCGCCCTCCACGGTGGAAGAGGTCAACCGGGCGTTGCGGGAGGCTTCCCTCGGTCAGATGCGGGGGATCCTGGATTACACGGAGGAGCCTCTGGTTTCTATCGATTTTGTCGGACGCAACGCATCGGCCATCGTGGACGGGCTCTCCACAATGCAGGTGGGAGACCGGATGATCAAGGTCATGGCCTGGTACGATAACGAATGGGGGTACTCCTGCCGGGTGGTGGATCTGGTTCGCTATATTGGGCGGCACGGGTTGGAGCATCAATTGCCCGGGGAGGCCGTGGTGGGCGCATTCGGCGGCTGATCCCGGATCGCTTCGGGTCCCGAGAACGGAGGGAAAGAGCCCTGGACAGCGGTTGTGCCGTTGACCGGGGCTTTTTATAATCGTAACCGAACCGCCGGGCGGTGGGAGGTTGAATACAGCTTTTGGCGTTCTGTGAAGAAGAGAAGTGATTTGCCGAAAATCAACGTCACCTGATAGAATCTGATATAGGGTGATGTTCAGGTGAAGCTCTATTCGATTCGAGAGTTTGCGGAGAAACTTGGCGTCAGCGTCTCCACACTTCGAGCGTGGGACAGGGAAGGCAGGCTGGTGCCTTTGCGAACTCCTACCAACAAGCGCAGATACACCGAGAATATGTTTTATCAAGCGTTAGGAAGTGGCTCACAAGGACCGGCTGGTCCGGTTTGGGTTTGATTTCTTGGAGGACCTGTTTGCACAGTTCGGTTGCGAGATTCTGGTGGTCAACAAGGCCGAGGACATGTCAACGGCCCAGGAACTGGTCGAAGATCTAATAAGCATTGTCCAGCATTTTGCGGTAAAACTGTACGGGGCGCGAACCTACAGGGCGCGGAAACTGACCAAAGCCGTTCGGGAGGAACTATCCGGTGCGACAGACGATCCGACAAAAGAGCCTGCCGCTGAATCGTGAGAAATGGAGGCAGATCGTCGAAGTGGCCGAGGCGTATTCCCGGCAGAAGGACGCCTTCTTGGTGGAGTACGCGCAGGTGAAGTCCCTCAAGGATCTGGGGTATAAACGGAGAATTCGAGATGAACGGGTGGCCGCCGGGTTTGTGAGTCCGTTCGGGCTTCAGGCCCGGCAGTGGAAACTGGCTTTGGAAGACGCCTTATGGACCTTGGAGCGACAGTGGGAAGCGGCGATTGCCGAGGTGCGGGACCATCTTTACCGCAACGGAGGGTTAACCCCGAAGGAACGGGATTACGCCTTCTGGTTGCTGGACAAGTTCGGGGACAGCCCCCGGGATTGGAGAAAGATTGAGGCGATTTTTCGGGATGAGGATCTGGCCGGGAAAAAGACCGAATTGGAGCCGGCCGGGCGGAAGAAGATCCGCCACGGGCTGAAGCGGCTGTTTCGCCGGGTCCTGGGAAAGAGGCCGCGGGTCAGGAAAGCCCGGAGTTTTGTTGTGGATCAACAGATGTACCGAGTGTTCATGGTGGGCAACCGGCAGTATGTGGCGGTGATGGGGTTGTCCCCGGGAAAAAGGATCGTGATCCCCCTTTCCGGGATTCACAAGCTGAGGGGCAATCTGCGGGTGGTTTTGCTGCCGGACGAACAGGCGGTGGAGATTCATATGAGCCGGGAGCCGAAGACCTACCCGGCCGGGGAGGAAGAGGCGGGAATCGACCTGGGAGTCACCGAAGTTCTGACGGACGACTCGGGGAAGAAGTATCGGCCGGAGTACGGCCAGGCCCTGCAAGAGATGTCGGACCACGTGCTGGACAAAGGACGGAAACGCCAGAAGCTGTGGGCGTTGTATCGCAAAAACCGGGAGCGGGACCCGGGAAAGGCCCGGCGAATTCGTCGGCACAACCTGGGGCTGGTGAAACAGCACAAGCGACACAGGCGGTACCGGGCGTGGTGCGAGAACGAGATCAACCGGGCGTTTCGGGCGTTTTTTCGGGAACGCCGGCCAAGGGTGATCGCTTACGAAGATTTGTCCCACCTGCGGGGGAAGGCGAGGAACAAGGGGCTGTCCCGCAAGGTGAGCCAGTGGCAACGGCAGGCGATCCGGGAGCGACTGGAATACTTGTGCCATGTGTATTCCATAACCGATCCGGGACCGGTGAACGCCGCTTATACGAGCCAGACCTGTCCCTGTCCCGGATGCGGGTGGGTGGACGGCAAGAACCGCAACGGCGATTCATTCCGGTGCCAAAAGTGCGGATATGAAGGAGATGCGGACCATGTGGCGGCGACCAATGTGAAGGGGCGTCTTCGCGACCAGGAGATCACAAAGTACACCCCACACAAAGAAGTCAAAAGAATTTTGCTGAAGCGCTACTGGGAGAACCACGCATGAATGAATCAGAGTTCCCGGGATGTTCCCGGGAGGACGGGACAGGGACAGGCCGGGCGGGAGAAAGACCGTGAGGGCGTGCGGGGGTTGGCGAAGGCCGCACGGAACACGGCTTTGACGATGAGGCGCAAGCGGAGCGCCGCCGGGTGGCTGATCCTGGGGGGGTCGGCAAAACGGCCTTCCGGGTTGGCGAAACCGATCCCTGTCCTGCCGGTGGGAGACGCGCAAGCGTCGAGGGACCACCCCGCCGTTTGGAAACTGTCGGTGCCGGACTCTGGTCGGCGGACGGCCTGATGGTACTGTTTCGGGCGGGACTCCAGATGCTCGGCCCCAGGGCCTCGCCAATCGGGTCTTCGGGGAGCAGCCAGCCTCTCGGAGAGCGTAAACTGTTTTGCTGTCAAATCTGTCAATGTTTGATAGAAGGTGATAGCAAAAATGAAACAGGTGAAGCGCTTGATCTATCTAGACAACAGTGCGACCACGCGGCCGCTTCCGGAAGTGGTGGAGGCGGTAACGGCTGCACTGCGGGAGCAATACGGCAATCCTTCTTCGGCGCATGGCCTGGGGTTGGCGGCGGAGGACGTGATAGAGGACGCCCGGGCGGATGTGGCCCGGTTGCTCGGCGTCAAAGCGAAGGAGATCGTATTCACCTCCGGGGGCACCGAGGCGATTAACGCCGCCCTGGTGGGGACGGCCCTGGCACACCGGGGACGGGGAAAGCACATCGTGACCACGGCGGTGGAGCACGCCGCCGTTCTGGAAACCTGCGGTTTCCTGGAACAGGTCGGTTTCGAGGTCACCCGGGTCCATCCGGAACCAAACGGGGTGGTGGATGCCCGGGCGGTGCTTGGGGCGTTGCGGGAAGACACGATGCTGGTCTCGGTGATGCACGTCAACAACGAGACGGGAGCGATTCAGCCGGTACAGACCCTGGGCCAACAGCTCAAGCGCTTGCCCAAGGTCATTTTTCATATTGACGCGGTCCAGTCCTTTGGCAAATTACCCGTACCCTTGACCGGAGTCGACTTGATCTCTCTCAGCGCCCATAAAATCCACGGTCCCAAAGGAGCAGGAGCGCTGTATATCCGGGAAGGCCTGAAATGGGAGCCGCTGCTTCACGGCGGGGGCCAAGAGGCGGGGCGGCGCTCGGGAACCCCGGGGGTGCCGGCTATCGCCGGAATGGGGGCGGCCTGCCGGTGGTGGCTGGCCCACGGGCGGGAAGCCGTCCGGCAGTTGTCGGAGCTTCACGCGGCCTTTATCGAGGTGTTGCGGCAAAAGGTGCCCGAACACAGGCTGAATTCACCCCCAGACGGGGCGCCTCATATCGTGAACCTGTCTTTCCCCGGCTTTAAAGGAGAAGTTTTGGTGCACGCTTTAGAGGAACGGGGGGTTTACGTGTCCACCGCTTCAGCCTGTTCCTCCAGATCGGCGAAGGGCAGTCACGTTCTCCGGGCGATGGGAGTGGCGCCGGAGGTGAACGAAGGGGCGCTGAGATTCAGTTTTAGCCCTTTCAACACTGTGGCCGAAGTGGAGGAGGCCGGGGCGGCCTTGGCCGAGGTGGTGAAAGAACTGCGGCCGATGATGCGGAGGTAGGCGGGATGTATCGATTGTTGCTGGTGCGGGAAGGCGAGGCGGCGCTTAAGGGAAAGAACCGGTCCTCTTTTGAGCGCCGTTTGTTGGACAATATAACAATGGCTTTGCGGCCCTTCGCGGAGGCGCGAGTGTACCGGTCGGACGGGAGGGTGTTGGTGGACGTGGGAGGACATCCCTGGGAAGAGATCGCCCAGGCCGTATCCCGGGTTTTCGGAGTGGTCTCCCTCAGTCCGGTGCGGGTGGCGGGGCACGACCTAGAGGACATCGAAAATGCCGCCGTGGAACTGATGGAGCAGGTGGTGCAAAAAGCTGGGGGCAGTGGGAACAGTACGAATCAACCGTTGACGTTCAAAGTGGAGGCCCGGCGGGCGTTCAAAGGCTATCCCCTGACCTCGCCGGAGATTAGCCGCCGGCTGGGGGGGGCGCTGCTTGCCCGGGTTCCCGGGTTGCGGGTGGATGTCCACGAGCCCCAGGTGGAACTGGCTGTGGAGGTTCGACCGGAGGAAGTGTACCTGTTCGCCGAGAGGATTCCCGGGCCGGGGGGACTCCCGGTGGGGGTGAGCGGACGGGCGATGCTACTGTTGTCCGGGGGGATCGACAGCCCGGTGGCGGGCTGGATGACGATGAAACGGGGCGTTCAGGTGGAGGCGGTCCATTTTGATAGTTATCCTTTCACCAGTGAACGGTCCAGGAGAAAGGTGGAGCAGCTGGCTGACCTCCTGGGGGCTTTTGAGGGCGGGATGACCTTGCATGTGGTTCATTTTACCGACGTCCAAAAGGCCATCCGGATACACTGCCCCGAACCCTTCTACGTGACGATCATGCGGCGGATGATGGTGCGGATCGCCGAGCGCATTGCCGCCCGCCGACGGGCTTTGGCCTTGGTGACCGGGGAAAGCCTCGGCCAGGTGGCGAGCCAGACCCTGGAGAGCATGGTGGCGATCAACGAAGTCGCGACCCTTCCGATTCTGAAGCCCCTGGTGGCCTGGGATAAAGTGGAGATCATCCGCCTCGCCCGCAGCATCGGGACATACGAGACCTCGATTCAACCTTACGAGGATTGCTGCACGATTTTCACGCCGCGAAACCCGAGCACCCGGCCCCGGTTGGACCAGGTTCACCGGGCGGAGGAGAAGCTTGACGTCGAAGCGTTGACGCGTGATGCGGCAGATCGCGTAGAGTCAGCAATATTTGGGAGGAACTGGTCGCCGGCGAGCTCCATGGACGGGGCATACTAGAGCTGACCCACCATCAGAAGGAGGGGTCTTCATGGGAGCAGCAGGGCGATGGATGCGCACCCTTTCCACGGTGCTGGGGATCATCGGCGGGATCATGACTGTCCGCTCGGCGTTACTGCGCCGGCGGCAAAGTCCGGCCCAGGCGTGGATCGGACGCCTGAGACGGCGGATCATGTAGGGGCTCGGGGGATTGCGAGGGCGGGTCGGCAGACCCGCCTTCTTTTTAAGGTGCGAGGTTTAAGAATTCGGAAGGAGGGGTATACCGGGGATAGATCACGGAATATGGGGGATTCTGCATGAAAATGATGCGACAGGATGCCTGGACGGCGGAAGACGATACCCGCCTGGCGGAAATCGTGCTGCGGCACATCCGGGAAGGGAGCACTCAACTCGCCGCCTTTGAAGAAGCGGCGGAATTGTTAAATCGGACGGCGGCGGCTTGTGGATACCGCTGGAATGCTTGTATACGAAAACATTGTCAGCCGGCGATTGACGTGGCGAAAAGGCAGCGCAAAGCCCGGGGGGTTCCTTGGCGCCGGGCGGCGGATTGGGAACGGGCCCGGGAAGGGGGCGAAGCCCAGCCTTCTTTATCGTGGGGGGGCGTCATTCGTTTCCTGCGCCAGTATAAGCAAGAGTATCAGGGGCTGTACGTCCGGGTGAAACAGTTGGAACGGGACCTTGAGCGCGCCCGGGAGGAATTGTCCGTCCTGCGGGAAGAGCGGGAAGAGTTGGCCGAAACCTGCGAGCGCTGGAAACAGCGGTACCAAAGTTTGTCCGACGATTACAGGACGATGCTTGGCATCATGGACCGGGCGGAGCGAAATGTCCGGGCGACAGAAGTGTGTCTGCGGGCGGTGGGGGAGACGGAATCGTCCGACTGACACCGCATGGGTCGGCCTCAACCCTTGCTCTTGGGCAATGCCGGCATCTTATTGTATACTGGAGCCCAGGAGGTTGAATACAGCTTTTGGCGTTCTAGAGGTGAAGGGGCGTCTTCGCGACCAAGAGATCACAAAGTACACCCCACACAAAGAAGTCAAAAGAATTTTGCTGAAGCGCTACTGGGAGAACCACGCATGAATGAATCAGAGTTCCCGGGATGTTCCCGGGAGGACGGGACAGGGACAGGCCGGGCGGGAGAAAGACCATGAGGGCGTGCGGGGGTTGGCGAAGGCCGCACGGAACACGGCTTTGACGATGAGGCGCAAGCGGAGCGCCGCCGGGTGGCTGATCCTGGGGGGTTCGGCAAAACGGCCTTCCGGGTTGGCGAAACCGATCCCTGTCCTGCCGGTGGGAGACGCGCAAGCGTCGAGGGACCACCCCGCCGTTTGGAAACTGTCGGTGTCGGGCGCTGGTCGGCGGACGGCCTGATGGTACTGTTTCGGGCGGGACTCCAGATGCTCGGCCCCAGGGCCTCGCCAATCGGGTCTTCGGGGAGCAGCCAGCCTCTCGGAGAGCGTAAACTGCTTTGCTGTCAAGTCTGTCAATGTTTGATAGAAGGTGATAGCAAAAATGAAACAGAACAAGACCGGGAGGGGGGCCGTCATGCAAGAGATTCGTCCATTCTCGAAGCTCCTCGTCGCCAACCGCGGAGAGATCGCCATCCGCGTCCTTCGGGCGGCGACGGAACTTGGCATTCATACGGTCGCGATTTATTCGAAGGAAGACAGCTTGGCACTGCATCGCTATAAGGCGGACGAGGCCTACCTCATCGGAGAAGGCAAGGGGCCCGTGGAGGCATATCTCGACATCGAAGGCATCATCGCCTTGGCGAAACGCTTAGAGGTCGACGCCATCCACCCGGGTTATGGATTTTTAGCCGAGAATGCCCGCTTCGCCGCTCGTTGCGAAGAAGAGGGCATTGCGTTTATCGGGCCGCGGCCTCAGCATCTGGAAGCTTTCGGGGATAAGGTGACGGCCCGCCAGATGGCGGTGGAAGCGGGACTGCCGGTGATTCCCGGCACCCCGGAACCTGTGCGCCAACTCCAGGACGCCCTGCGATTCGCCCGGGAGCACGGCTTTCCTTTGATTGTGAAGGCTGCTGCCGGCGGCGGCGGCCGGGGCATGCGGGTGGTGCGCCACAAAGAAGATCTGGAAGAGGCCCTGAGGATGGCCCGTTCAGAAGCGGAAAAGTCTTTCGGGGACGGCACGGTGTATCTTGAAAAATTCCTGGAGCACCCGAAACACATCGAGGTGCAGATCCTGGGGGACCGGCACGGCAATCTGGTGCATTTATTCGAGAGGGACTGCTCGATCCAGCGCCGTCACCAAAAGGTGGTGGAAATCGCCCCGGCCCTGACGTTGACCGAGCCCCAGCGCCAGGCGATTTGCGACGCGGCCCTCCGGCTGATGCGCCGGGCGGGGTACGTCGGCGCCGGAACGGTAGAATTCCTGGTGGCCCCGGACGGGTCGTTCTATTTTATCGAAGTGAATCCGCGGATCCAAGTGGAGCACACCATCACCGAACTGATCACCGGCGTGGATTTGGTCCAGGCCCAAATCCTCATCGCCCAAGGGTACCGCTTAGATGACCCGGCCATCGGCATCCGGAGTCAGGAGTCGATCCACCGCCGGGGCTATGCGATCCAATGCCGGGTGACCACTGAAGATCCGGACAATCATTTTGTCCCCGATACGGGCAAAATCCTCGCGTACCGCAGTGCGGCGGGGTTCGGGATCCGCCTGGACAGCGGCAACGGCTACGCCGGGGCGGTGATTCAACCATACTACGATTCCCTGCTGGTCAAAATCTCCGCCTGGGCCCTGACGTTCGAAAGCGCGGCCCACAAGATGCTGCGTTCCCTTCGGGAGTTTCGCATCCGGGGGGTCAAGACGAACATCCCCTTTCTCGAAAATGTCGTCCAGCATCCGGATTTTCTCGCCGGGCGGTGCGATACCTCGTTCATCGACGGACATCCGGAGCTGTTCCGGACGGCGAAAAAACGGGACCGGGGGACCAAATTACTGCAGTTTATCGGGCGGACCACGGTGAACGGCCACCCCGGCATCAAAAAGCCTGAGAAAAAACCGCGGTTTCGGCAGGTTTTGGTTCCGGATTTTCCCGATGTGGCCCCAAGTGAAGCCAAGGGGATCCTGGATCGGGAGGGGCCCGAGGCCCTGGCCCGCTGGGTGATGGAGCAAAAGCCCCTTTTGGTGACCGACACGACGTTCCGGGATGCCCATCAGTCCCTTTTGGCGACCCGGGTGCGGACCCAGGATTTACTCCGGGTGGCGGAGGCGACGGCTAAGGGGCTTCCCCAGCTTTTTTCGTGGGAGATGTGGGGCGGCGCTACCTTCGATGTGGCGATGCGATTCTTGAAGGAGTGCCCTTGGGAGCGCCTTGCCCGGATGCGGGAGGCGGCTCCGAACGTTCTTTTTCAGATGCTCTTTCGCGGTGCCAACGCCGTGGGATACACAAACTATCCTGATAACGTGATCACCGCCTTTGTGCGGGAGGCCGCCCGATCGGGAATCGACGTGTTCCGGATTTTTGACAGCCTGAACTGGCTGCCCGGGATGGAGTTGGCGATCGATGCGGTGCGTCGGGAGGGGAAGGTGGCCGAGGCGGCGCTGTGTTATACCGGGGATATCCTCGATCCAAAACGGGACAAGTATACGCTGAAGTATTATGTAAACCTAGCGAAAGACCTTGAGCGGGCCGGGGCGAATATACTGGGGATCAAAGACATGGCCGGGCTGCTCAAACCTTATGCCGCAGAAGTCTTGATCCGGGCGCTAAAGGAAGAGATCGGCATACCGATTCACCTTCATACCCACGATACGAGCGGCAATGGCGTGGCCATGCTCCTGAAGGCCGCAGAGGCCGGGGTGGATATTGTGGATACGGCGATCAACAGCGTGAGCGGTCTGACCTCTCAACCCAGTATGGGGGCGGTGGTGGCGGCCCTGCGTTTTCAGGAGCGGGACACGGGCATCGATCTCGGGGCGGTGGACCGCTTAAGCCACTACTGGGAAGTGGTGCGGTGCTATTATGAGCCCTTTGAGAGCGGGCTTCGGGCGCCTTCCACAGATGTCTATTATCATGAAATGCCCGGTGGACAGTTTACGAATCTCCGCCAGCAGGCCGAAGCGGTGGGGCTTGGCACTCGTTGGGATGAGGTGGTGCGGGCGTACCGGGCGGTGAACGATATGTTCGGGGATATCGTCAAGGTGACACCCTCGTCCAAGGTGGTGGGGGATCTCGCCCTGTTTATGGTTCAAAATGGCTGGTCCCCGGAGGATGTGATCACCCGAGGGGAGACGGTGGATTTTCCCCAATCGGTGGTGGAGTTTTTCCGGGGGTACATCGGCCAACCGCCGGGAGGGTTTCCGCCGGAGCTCCAGAAGGTGGTTCTCAAAGGTAAGGAACCGATCACCTGCCGGCCGGGAGAGCTGTTAGAGCCTTTTGATTTTGCGGCGGCGAGGAGGCATCTGGAGGAGAAGTTTGGACGGGCCTTCTCGGATCGGGACCTGCTGTCCTATGCGCTGTATCCCCAGGTGTTTGAGGAGTTTGTGAGGCATCGGGAGGAATTCGGAGATGTGTCGGTACTGGATACCCCGACATTCTTCTACGGTCTGCGCTTGGGCGAGGAGATCACCGTCGATATCGAGCCGGGAAAGACGCTGATGGTGCAGCTGACCTCGGTGGGGGAACTCCGGCCGGACGGCACGCGGGTGGTTTATTTTGAACTCAACGGCACGCCCCGGGAAGTGACGGTGCGGGACGAAAGTGCCCAAGTGCTCGTCCAAGAGCGGCGGAAGGCCAACCCCGTAGTGCCCGGGGAGATCGGGGCCACGATGCCCGGCAAAGTGAGCAAAATCATGGTGGAACCCGGAGATGAGGTCCGACGGGGAGAGCTGCTCATGGTGACCGAGGCGATGAAGATGGAAACGGCGCTCCAGGCTCCTTTTGACGGACTGGTGCGGGAGGTGCTGGTGAAGGAATTGGATTCTGTCGAGGCGGGGGATCTGTTGCTGGTGATGGAGAAGGTGGCCGGGCAGTAAGTGCGAATGCTGACAGTTTCGGTGCGGCGGGGCGATCTTCGCGTGGCGGGCAGGAAGGATGGAGCCGGGCGGGGGGAGGAGGCGCCCCGCGCGAACCGCCGGGCGGCGACACGGCCGACGGATGGCTGTGTGGAGCAAAAACCGGCACGCGGCCCAAGTTCATCGGGACAGATGTCGGTGGCAGTGGCCCCTGAATATCCTGGTTAGCGGACGCAAACCTAGGGGAAAGGGGCTGCGTGGGGTTGTTTGCGAGCACCTTTGATTTGAATTGGGACCTGTTGTGGCAGGATGGCTTGAAGAAAGTGAAGGAAGTGCACGACGACGATCTCGATCGGATGGAACGGTACCTGCGAGTGTTGGATCGAATGCACGAGATGATGATGCGCCGGGAGCAGCTTTTGATGATGATGCATTATCGCCAGGTCATGATCCGCTATAACGAGATGGCGGTGACGCACATGATGCACGGCCACCATCCATATCACAAGGCGATGGCAGTCGCCCAGGCGCATCATTATTGAGAGGGACGAAGATGATGAGTGGGGGTTTTTGGCGCGCCTCGCTAAGGGGCGGGCCGACCAGGCGGCCTTTGGGCCGCTTTTTTGGTGCGGCGTGCCCGGCCGCTCGTACGACACCATGACCGCGCCAAGTCCCTGATTGGCAAAGAGCCCTGGCTTCCGCTTCCGCTCATCCCCGCCGGTCTGTCGACCGACACAGGCGGCCAGTCTGCCGCGCTCACGATCAGGGCGATCAAACCGAGAACGGTCGATCGTCTCATCATCCCCTTCCAACCTATCATCGTCACTCCCCCTGTCCGCTGTTTCGTCACTGGAAACGAACCCGCCGGTGATCACCATCCTTGCGGCCGGAAGGTCTCGTTGCCAAGGCCGTCCCGGCTTCGGCCCGGACATCCGCATCTTTGCCGGCAACGAGCGGTACCCATGGCGGCCGCCTGCCGACATCCGCCCCGGGCACGCGGAACACGGACCGGTGGGGCCTGAGACGTCGGGTGGACCACCCGAGTGAACCGCGGAAAGTTTCAATTGACATGAATTCCTGTTTTGGATAACTTCCAAGTAGAAAAGGGGAAGCGATGGCTGAGTCCCATCATTCGGGATGTTAAATTTTATGAAAACACGGATGTTTTCATGTTCCGTTTCTGGACGTCGCCGGCAAACGGGCCGGAAGATGGCCCTGTGTGTCCGGGGGTGGCGACCGCCTACAAGCTCTGGATCAACCGGAACATGGCTGTGGCAAAGGGCGTGGCAACCGGCCGTCGGGATATGGAGACGGAGGGATATTCTTGAGGGCGGAGCGATCGGTTCCGGGGATCATCGGAATGGAAAGGAGTTCTGGGCATGAACGAGGAGCAAAAGGTGCTGGTTGTGGATGACGACGAAGAACTCCGCGAATTGGTGGAACTGTACCTGCGAAGCCACGGGTACCGGACGGCGTCGGCGGAAAACGGCAGGCGGGCGTTGGAGCTGTTGTGTCGGGAACAGCCCGACCTCCTGATCCTGGACGTGTTGCTTCCGGATGTGAACGGCGTGGAATTGTGCCGGATGATTCGCCGAAGCTCCGACGTGCCGGTGCTCTTCTTAAGCTGGAAGGGAACACCGGGCGATATTGTGGCCGGGCTGGAGGAGGGCGGGGACGATTATTTGACGAAGCCCTTCGACCCCATGGTTCTGGTGGCGCGGGTCAAGGCCCGGTTGCGGCGGCCGGGGAGCGCGCTGAATCGGGGGGCGGGGATGGGAAGCGTTCAATTTGGAGATGTCGAAGTCAACTTCCGCTCTTTGGAGGTGCGGGTGGCCGGCAAGCGGGTGGATCTGTTTGCCAAAGAACGGCAAGGGAAACACGGTTAAGACCGGGCCCATGTATGCCCGAGTGTTCGCACCGCCCCCAAATTGCACCGGCCTGCGGTCTTTTCGTGTGCGACCGGCGGGGCGCCCTCCATTCGCTCCTGGTTGATCCCTCGTTGACCGAGTCAACAACGGATACCTCCAACAGAAGGCGGTCCGCTGCCGGTTCGGAGACCATGGTTTCTTTGGTTATTGACGGGCCGATGTTTGTCCGCGTTTCCCCACGGATACTCAGCACCGTAAAGAACTCGTCTCCCCTCAGAATAGAAAACGGCTCACCGTATGGTCGGGACCTCGACATGACGGGATTTCGGCAATCCGGGGCAACCGAGGTCGGATGTGGACAGAACCGACCGGGGGCTCCGGAACTTTTTTGTTTGTAAAGACGGAAGAGTCACGATGATTTTTAACTGGTTTTAAGGTTGAATCCCTATAATCATAGGGTGTCGCGGGCACCCGACGACCCGGAACGGGGCCGCGAGGGCTCAGGAGTGAAACCGTCCCGTTGATGAGCGATAAGGGTATCCAGGTCTCCCGCGGTGATCCGGGTAAAAGGAGAAAGAGATGTGAAAGACGCCGGAGGGGGCCATGATCGGCGGACGGGCCAGTCAGGAGCCAGGAATGGAGGAATGGAGGGAAACGAAAAGAATGGATCGCGACAACAGAATAAAGACAGGCCGAAGGGCTGGAACGGGGATGGGTCGACGGTCCGCTTCCGGTCGAGTGGGTCAATGGTTGCTTTGTCTGGCGTTGTCGGCGGCTCTGTGGCCTTTGTATCCCGCGTCGGCGGCTGTTCTCGGAGAGGCTGCCGTTTCGGCGGGCGGCAGTCATTCGTTGGTCTTGACCTCGGATCAGACGGTATGGGCCTGGGGGGACAACACTAACGGTCAATTGGGGGACGGGACGACGACGGGCCGTCAAACCCCGACGCCGGCCCAGGGGTTGCCTTCGGTTGCCCAAGTATCGGCGGGGGAGAGCCACAGCCTCGCGTTGACGGACGACGGCCGGGTCTTTGCCTGGGGGTTGAACTCGTCGGGCCAACTCGGTGACGGCACGACGGCCGATTCCAGGACCCCGGTGCAGGTGCAGGGGTTGGCCACGGACTCCACGATTAAAGTGGTGGCCGCGGGTGGGAACCACAGCCTGGCGCTCACGTCGGACGGGCGGGTCTTCGCGTGGGGCAAGAATTCCTCCGGTCAATTGGGGAACAACTCCACCGTCGATTCCAGTATTCCGGTCCAGGTGCAGGGACTGCCGGCGAATGTGACGGCGGTGGCGGCAGGCGGAAATCACAGCCTGGCGCTGACGTCGGACGGACGGATCTACGCGTGGGGTTTGAATTCGTCCGGTCAATTGGGTGACGGGACGACGAGCAATTCCTCTACGCCGGTGTTGGTGGCGGGGTTGCCCGCCGGGTCAAAACCGGTGGCGGTGTCGGCTGGGAAAGATCACAGCCTGGCCTTGATGCAGGACGGAACGGTCTATGCGTGGGGCGGGAACAGCTACGGCCAGCTGGGGAATGGAACGACCACGGCGAGCGAGATGCCGGTGCAGGTCACAGGGTTGGCCAATGTTACGGCGGTGTCGGCCGGGGGATCCGACAGTCTGGCCCTGACGTCCGACGGCTACGTTTATGCGTGGGGGTTGAATTCGTCCGGTCAACTGGGGGACGGGACGACATCGAATCGCAATACGCCTGTTCGCGTGTTCAGCGTGCTGTCCACCGGGGCCCTTTTGACCGACCTGCAACTTTCCGACGGATCCAGCAACCCGATTGCTTTGAGTCCCGGTTTTACATCCACCGTCATGGATTACACGGCAACTGTGGGGGCGGGGGTCAATCAGGTTTTGTTGTATGCAAAGCCGGCAGCCTCCGGAGTGACGATGACCCTCACGGTGAACAGCCAAAGTCCTGTATCGCTGGCGGCGGGTGTGAAACAGTCGGTTGCTCTTAGTTCGGACCCGACGAACACGCTGAAAATCACGGTGATTCAAGGAAGTGTGATCAGCACTTATACCATCATCGTAAACCGGGCGAAGAGCAGCAATGCGAACCTGAGCGGGGTGGATGTGAGCCCGGGGTCGCTGAATCCGGTCTTTGATCCGAACGTGCTGACCTACACCGTGCAAGGGGCGGAACAGGCAAGCAGCCTGACGGTGACACCTCACTTGGCGGACAAGTCGGCGACGGTGACGGTGAACGGCACGCCGACCGGGGATGGGCAAGCGGTGACGGTGCCCCTCGATCAGGGAGGCAACCTGATCCCGATCGTCGTGACGGCCCAGGATGGGACTCAGAGACAGTATACGCTTTCGGTTAACGGAACGGTGAGCAACGCCGATCTGGGGAGCCTGACGGTAACCCCCGGAACGCTGAGTCCGGCCTTCTCGGCGGCGACCACGGCGTACACGGTGAACGTGGGCAATGAGGTTGACCACGTGGATGTGACCGCTTCTCCGTCGGATCCGAAGGCCATGATGCTCTGGAACGGCAGCGTGTGGAAGGCCGGTCAGGTGCAGACGGTGAACCTGAATGTGGGATCGAACACCGTTGCGTTTCAGGTGATAGCCCAGGACGGCACCACCAAGACGTACACGGTGACGGTGATCCGGGCGAAGAGCGGCAATGCGAACCTGAGCAGGCTGGATGTGAGTGTGGGGACGCTGAGCCCGACGTTTGATCCCAATACGGTGAGCTACACCGTGCAAGGAGTAGGACAGGCGAGCAGCCTGACGGTGACGCCTCACCTGGCGGATTCCACGGCGACGGTGACGGTGAACGGTACGCCTACCCAGGATGGGAAAGGTGTGACGGTGCCCCTGAATCAGGGTTCGAACACCATTTCCATCGTCGTGACGGCCCAGGATGGGAGCCAGAAAGGGTATGCGCTTTCCGTCAACGCCACGGTGAATAACGCTGATCTGGGGAGCCTGACGGTCAGTTCGGGAACGCTGAGCCCGGCCTTCTCGCCAATGACCACGGCCTACACGGTGAATGTGGCCAATGGGGTCAATCAGGTGGTTTTGACCGCTTCTCCGTCGGACCCGAATGCCACGATGCTGTGGAACGGCGATGTGTGGACGGGTACGCAGACGGTGAACCTGAATGTGGGACCGAACGTGTTCTCGATTAAGGTGGTGGCCCAGGACAAGGTAACCGCCAAGATCTACACGGTGACGGTGAACCGGGCGCCGAGCAGCAACGCGAACCTGGGCGGGCTGGATGTGAGCGCGGGGACGCTGGATAAGCCCTTTAATCCGAATACGCTCAGTTACACCGTGCAGGGAGCGGGGTCGATCGACAGCCTGACGGTGACGCCTCACCTGGCGGATCCCACGGCCACAGTGACGGTGAACGGTCAGCCGGCCGCAGATGGACAAGCGGTCACGGTGTCGTTGAACCAAGGGCTGAACACGATCTCGATTGAGGTGACGGCCCAGGACGGCGTAACCCAGAAGCTGTACATGATCTCCGTCAACGGGACGGTGACCAACGCCGATCTGCAGAGCCTGACGGTGACGGCGGGGAGCCAGAACCTTTTGACCGGCTTCCAGTCGACGACCACGGCGTACACGGTAAACGTGGGCAATGCGGTCGACCACGTGGATGTGACGGCGGTTCCGGTGAAGATTGGTGTTTCGATGCTCCTGAACGGCAGTTCCTTGGTTTCCGGACAGGCGCAGACAGTGAGCTTGAACGTCGGCTCGAATCAGGTGACGATTCAGGTGGTGACCCCGGAAGGTGCACACAAAACCTACATCGTGACCATCAATCGTGCCTCATCTCCCGGCGGCGGCTCCGGCGGCGGCTCCGGCGGCGGCTCCGGTGGTGGCGGAGGCGGAGGCGGCGGTGGCGGCAGCACCAACGTCGTCCGCTCGGACAACGGCAATCTGCAGATCCCGTCCGGATCCGGCGGGGAAGTGAGCCTCGGGAACTCCGTGAAGGTGATCGTGCCGCAAGGAGCGTTCAGCGGGACCGTGCGGGTGACCATCGAAGTCGTTGCGCCGTCTCAGCAGCCGGCGGCCGGGGCGGGCATGGTGCCTGTCAGCTCGGTCTTTGAGATCACCCGGGATCCGGCGGGCACGTTCAACCACCCGGTGACCATCCGGATTCAGTTCGACTCCTCGTTGGTCGACGGGGCCGAAGTGGCCGTGTTCTATTACGACGAACAGGCCAAACAGTGGGTGAAGGTCCCCACCACCGTCGAGGGGAACACGGTGATCGCCACGGTGAGTCACTTCACCAAGTTCGCGGTGTTCGCGGTGAAGGAGACACCCACGCCCCCGCCGCCGAACCAAGGCGGTGCTTTCGCGGACACGGCGGGCCACTGGGCCGAATCGCTGATCAAGACGGCGGTGGGCCAGGGCTGGGTGAAAGGCTATCCGGACGGGACATTCCACCCGGATGAGCCGGTGACCCGGGCGCAGTTCGCGGTGTTGCTGGCGAAAGCCCTTGGGCTGACGGTGCCGGAGGGTACGGCGGCCTTGCCCTTTGCCGATGCGGCATCGATTCCCGATTGGGCGCAGCCGTTCGTGGCGGCCGGTGTGCAGGCGGGAATCCTGCACGGCTACGAGGACGGCACGTTCCGGGCGGATGCGCAAATCAGCCGGGCGGAGATGGCGGTGATGGTCGCCAGGGCGCTGGGGCTGAGTGCGGCGCCGGGAGCCGCAACGGGATTTGCGGACGACGGAGCGATTCAGGCCTGGGCCAAACCCTACGTCGCTGCGGTGAGGCAGGCCGGACTGATGCACGGCCGGGGTGAGAACCGGTTTGAGCCGGCGGGGATCACGACCCGGGCCGAGGCGGTGGCGGTGCTGCTGGAAGGCAGGACGGCGGGCGGCACATCTTTTGCGCCGTGAAGAAAGAGCCGGCCCTGAACCGGGCCGGGAATGCCATCACGGTTTGTGAGCCGGGCTTGGTGCCTGTTGGCACTGGACCCGGCTTTCTTTTCTTTGAACAGCTTGGTTCGGATTTTGCGGCTGCACACGGCAGAAAAAGGTGTTGGGCGCTTCTATTCCCGCAAAACGCGACGGTGAAGGGGGCTCTGCTTACGCAAACAGTGGCGGGGTCGGCATTGTGCCGGTTTGGAGCCCAGTTGGTGGAAATCCTGCGGTCTGGACGTTGAGGGCAGGTCGCCGCATGGAGCCCAAAATGACAGAGTTAACCTCAGGAGGTGATCAAGTGCTTCGTGTTGCGGTCTCCGTAATCTATTCAGCGGATCTTCGATGATGTTGGTATTTTTCATTCCAGGATGTTTGTATCTGTTGAACCCCAATCTGTTACATCATCAACCCAAAGCGGTTGAAGGCGTCCTGGATTTGACGGAATGGGACTTCCTTAAAGACGGTCCGGTCGGGAGACCATGGAGCCTTTTTCGATGCCGAAAAGGCCAGGAGGGATAAGGGGTAAGGAGCAGGGACCAGAAAACTTTCCCCCAAAGAGGGCCAGGAAAGACAGAGGTTTTGAATGGGGGGAGGGATAGATTCGGACAAATTCACCCCAGTCCAATAAGACAGGTGAGTCCTCTTTTGTTAGAATAGTGGTTAGACAAATGATCCAACAAGGAGGACTCACCCTATGGCCATTATACCACAACTCGAACTGTTTTCCTGGGAAGACATTGAGCCGCTTGGAGACCTTGAACGCCTCCGGCTGGTTCTGGAACATCTGCCGGACGAAGCGCTCATGGCGCATCTGGAGAAATCGAGAGGTCATGGACGAGATGACTACCCGGTACGGGCGATGTGGAACTCGATGTTGGCAGGAATCGTGTTTCAGCACCCGTCGATCGAGAGCTTACGTCGGGAACTCTCTCGAAACGGGTAGCTGCGGTCGATCTGTGGGTTGCGCGCAGTTCCCAGCGCAGCCGCTTACACCCGATTTCTCCGCAGCTTGATGGAGCACGGATCGTGGATCGAATCGATGTTCGACGAGCTGGTGAAGGCCCTGAGTGAGGAACTTCCGGAGTTCGGGCGTCGTTTGGCGATGGACAGTAAGGCAATCGCCTCGTGGGCGTCCCGTCCCTCGAAAGAAAAGAAGGAAGACGGACGGCGGGATCTGGATGCAGCATACGGGGTAAAAACCTATCGTGGGACCCGCGAGGACGGGAGTACATGGGAGAAAGTGGTCCGGTGGTTTGGCTACAAGCTCCACCTGGTGGTCGACGCCAAGCATGAATTGCCGGTGGCGTATACGGTGACCAAGGGGTCGCGCTCGGACGTCAAAGAAGGGCATGTCCTGCTGGATGAGATGGAGAAACGCCATCCGGAGATGTTGAAAAAGGCCGAGGTCCTGACGGCGGATCGGGGGTACGACGACTCGAAACTCCTGAGTCGCTGCTGGGATGAATATGGGATCAAGCCCGTGATCGACACGAGGCGGATGTGGAAAGACGGGGAGCAAACGCGGTTATTACCGGGACACACGAATGTGGTGTATGACGAGGGGGGAGCGGTGTACTGTTACTGTCCAGAGACAGGGGCCCGGCAACAGATGAGCAATGGTGGGTTCGAGAAAGACCGGGGGACGCTGAAAAAAGTATGTCCAGCCAAGGCGTACGGGATCACGTGTCAAGGGCGGGAACAGTGCCCCGTGGCCGGAGGGGTGCGGGTGGCGCTCGCGGTGGACCGGCGGATCTTCACGCCGATTGCCCGGGAGAGCTACAAATGGGCAAAGGAATACCGGTACAGGACGGCGGTGGAGAGGGTGAACAGTCGCTTGGACGTCTCGTTTGGGTTTGAACGGCATACCATTCGTGGGCTGGCCAAGATGCGGTTGCGCTGCGGCTTGGCTTTGTGCGTGATGCTGGCGATGGCATTGGGGAGGGTGCGGGAGAAGCAGCAAGAACGCATGAGGAGCTTGGTTCGCAGCGTGTCCTAAACGGAACGCGATCGTAGAAGGTGGAGCTCCTGGGCCAGGTAACCAAGAACCTGACCCCGGTTTCGCATGGCCTGAACCATCCAACCTGTGGATGATAAACCAGATAATGGACATACCAAACTCGCCACGCCGATGGGATTCGTGCTGAAGGTCCGGGGAAAAAGGGACATCGAAAAAGGCTCCCATGGGTTCCGGGTGGACATGCCGGTTTTCGTGGTTCATTGGAATTCGGAACCAATAGGCAGCCACTGCCGGGGGCAGATATTGACGGAAGGTAAGCACATCCGCGGGGAGGTCGGCGGTGGATGAGGTACATGAACCGGCGTTGGAAGGTGATGTGGGGCCGAAGAGTCTGGACGATGTGGCTGGTTTTGGTGGTGATGCTCGGGTTCATCGGCGGGATTCCCGGAGCGGGGACGGTGCGGGCGGCGGGCGGCCTGACCCTGGCCAAGGCGCAGGCGGCGGGAAAAAAACTCGCGGCGGGCGAGCTTCATTCCCTGGCGCTGAAATCGGACGGGACGGTGGCGGCGTGGGGAGACAACACCTACCATCAAACGAATGTTCCTCCGGGGCTGAACCTGTTCGATTTTCGCCTTCGCGATCTGACCGTAAGCCCTGATCTGCTGAGCCCCGGGTTCTATGCCGACCGTCATGACTACACGGTCCAGGCAGGGTACGGGGTGACCGGCCTTTCGGTGGCCGCCCTGCCGATGGATCCCGTGTTTGCCCGGTTGACGGTGGGCGGCGAGGCGGCGGGGATCGGTGAGGCGAAGACCTTTGCCCTGGCGGTGGACACCACCCCGATTCTCGTCGTGGTGACCGATCTGTTCGGGACGCCGATGACCATCTACACCCTCTCGGTGACCCGGTCTGGACCGGCCGCGAACAACGCCGATCTGGCGAACCTTTCGGTCAGTCCCGGCACGCTGAGCCCGGCCTTCTCGGTGGCGACCACGGCGTACGCGGTGAACGTGGCCAATGCGGTGGAGAGCCCGGGACAACCGTTCCGTCGAGGAGCCGGTGCTTCCCCTGGTCAAAGCGCTTCATGAACAAGGGGTTGCATCGCTTCTGTTCGATTTCCGCAATTCCGGCGAATCGGAAAAAGACATCACGAGTATCGGGCAATTTGAAAAGGGGGATTTGCTATCCGCCATTGATTATGCGAAGAGTCTTGGATATAAACAAATCGGCTTGATCGGATTTTCGATGGGGGCGGCCACCGCTTTGATGGCCGCGCCCGAGGTGAACCATCTCCGTTTCCTGGTGGCCGATTCACCTTTTGCCGATCTGGAGAGCTATTTGCGGGACCATTTATCGATTTGGAGCGGACTGCCGAATTTCCCGTTCACCCCGTTGATCATGGGAGAAATTCCATTGGTGACCGGAGTCGATCCGTCGAACGTCAAGCCGATCGAGGCGATCAAACAAGTGCGGGACCTGCCGGTCCTGCTGATTCACGCCGTGAACGACGACAAAATTCCCTCCGTCAACAGTGTCAGATTGAAGGAAACTTCCGGTTCGGCAAAAACAGAACTCTGGATGACTCCCGGGGACCGACACCTCGGCTCTTATCTTCAAGATCCGCACGAGTATGTGAAAAAAGTGACGGATTTTGCCGTGAGCCATTTTTAGTCTAACACGACCAGGGACAACACGATGCTGGTGAAGGTGAGCAAAGACGGAAAAAATCATTCGAAACACGAAACTAATTGCTGGACAAACATACGTTGTAGAGCCAATTTTTCTGCGTAAAAAGAAACACAGGGGAAGGGAGTGCGTCTTTCTCGGGGATGGGGCAAACCAGCGGTATGGCCCCAGGGCGAAGGTGAGGTTCGCGGATACGAAGGGGGTTGGGTACGTCGGGTACGAGGATCTGGCGGCACGGTAACCCAACGATCCACAACCCCCGATCCGTGTGCGACTCACCGGGATCTTGGGGGCCATATCGACCTCGGTCGGCTTGTTTGCTGTATCAGTTCATCAATTTTCGGCGGATTTCCTCCGCTTCTTGCTCTGACAGGCCCGTGATGTCTATCACATCCGGCAGTGAAGCGCCCTTGCGGAACATTTTTTCGGCCACTTGAACAGCCTTGAGATGTTCGCCTTCCTGACGGCCTTCCCGACGGCCTTCCCGACGGCCTTCCTGACGGCCTTCTTCGTAAAGTTCCTCTACGATCTTGGACACCCTTCTGAGCTCCTTTCGCAAACGAGTCCGTTGTTGATCGTTCAGCGATTGGTCTCCAAGTGCCAGAATGGCGCTCACGACCAGATCCCGTTCGGTCTCGTCCGGCACTGCAGGCACAAGTTCCAAAACCCGCTTAAACGCTCTAGAAACGCTTCGCACGTTCATATTGAGCGCCAACGCCAACCGCAACCGGTCACCTGGCTCCCATTGCCCGATTCGTAGATGTTCTTCCACTTCTTTCAGCGCCGCATCACCGTTTAAATCTGACAGGAAGACGTTTTCGACCCGGTACATGGCCGTCCCAATGTCCAGCTCGCTTGGAGCGCTCTGTATATTAGCATGATACAACACTACCGTTCGAACCTGTGCCAAATGCTGACGAGCCAACCGGGCATCGTATTCCAAAAAGCGATGCAACGTCGGTTCTCGCGTGCTCTGGAATTCCAAGTGGAACACTCGTCCGTCTCGCATCCGCCACGCCTTGTCGATCCGCAGTGTATTCGACGGCAACTCCGTAGGCAAGGGCTCGGCTAACTCTACACCGTGTACGCCCAACACCTGCAGAGCGCCACCTGACAAAGAACGCGTTAAAAACTTCATGATCGTATCTTGCCTAGGCATCGCCACACCTCTTAATTGCAGTATATCGGACTCGCAAAGACTCAGCAACTTTTGCCCTGACTTATACGGACACTTCGAGGAGTTGGTCTATCGCGGCCTCCGATCTCATCCAACCGCTCCAACCGCGCCAAGCCGTGAAGAGCGGATCTTGCATCCTGAGATACGATACCTCGTGGGCCAACACTGCCTGCAACTCGTCGTCGCTCAGCCGATCAAGGATTCCTTTTGTGACACCGGCATACTGGTGACTTCTGAGCACGCCGGCGGCGTAGGCGTTATGGGAGGAACGTTTCGCCCAAGGGCTTGGCGGCGGTGTACACGCCCGATCTGCGGGATATGGAGAACCCCCCGTCCGCCGGGGAGATGCGGATGATGTCGGCAAATCGAAGAGGATTTGGCGGATCCGGGTTGTAGATCAAAGCCCGGCACCCCGCCGCCAAGGTGATGGTGGCCGGTCATGTTCCGGGCGGGGGAACGGCGATCCGGTTGGCGAGGGGTTCTGGACCGGTGACCGTGGGGCGACGGGCCGTGCTCAGGGTTCCGCGTCCTTCGCTCATTCCACGGCGAGTCCGCTCTTTCTTGGAGAATAGGAATAACTTGGATAAATTTTTAATCGGTTTTAAGATTCAATTCTTATAATCATATGCGCGCCTGTGCGCGCCTGTACCTATCGGGAACGGGGGCAGTGCGGAGGATGGTATCAAGCCTTTCGGCCACGGCCCCGCGTCTCCGGTAAAGGCCCCAGGTGTGACAGGGTGCAGCGAAACGGGGGGAGAATGGAGACCCCCTGAGGGTGGTGATTCGACGGTTGCAGCTTAACTTGGGAAACAGCGGACAGGGGGAATGCGGATGAAAGGGTGGACAGCGAGGATTCGCCGGATAGCCGTCGTCGGTTTGATCGGTCTGATGGTGAGTGCCGCGGGGTGGCCGCAGGGGACGGTGCGGGCCGGCAACGGGCCGGCGGGTATGGAAGGAGACGGGAGCCAAACAAATCCGTACGTGGTCACGAACAGGGATCAATTGGACGCCCTGCGGACCATGACCACGACTCCCGGAACATTTTTTGTGCTGGGGCAGGATATTGATCTCGGCGGCACGGAATGGGAGCCGATTCTTTCGTTTGGCGGGCATTTGGACGGTCAAGGGCACACGATCACGGGTTTGAAAATCACGACCACCACGGCGGACACCGTCGGCCTGATCGGGACCCTGGACAGCGGAGGGGAGATCAGCAACCTCACCCTGGACAATGTGCAGATCACCGCCGGCAACGGGTCATTCGATGTGGGGACGTTGGTGGGGAACAATCTCGGGGCCGTTCGGAACGCCCGAGTAACGGGTGCGTTGACCGTCAGCGGCGCGAATGTCGTCGGTGGTTTGGCCGGTTGGAACGGTGACGGAAGCCAGCCCGGGCTGATTGCGGACAGTTCGGCCTCGGTCGACATCACGGCTGCCACGACGAACGCCACCATTGGCGGACTTGTGGGTGTCAATTGGCTTGTATCGTCCGGCCCTCAAAGCTGTGGCCGGTCAAAATTCTGTCGGCGGAACGGCGGCTGCGCCATCCGTTGCTGAATAGGATCCCAATTCTATCAAAATCCGCCCAGAGGACTCCCGCCTCGCAAGAAGGGTGGTGAATGGGCGGCCGGACGCAAGTCCGGCATTTTTGTTGCGGTTTACCAAAAGTTGCCGTAACATAGAATCCAGGTAGGGCTGGAAGCACCCGAACTTACGCTGCGGAGATTGCGTAAGACCCATGTGGCCGCGGTCGATGAACCAGGAAGCTCCCGCCTCTAAGCGATAGCGAAGGCGGGAGAGGCTTCACAAGCTGGAGTTCGGGCGACAGAGGCGTCGCCCGGCCCCGGCTTTTTTGTTTTCGACGAGATTCGACTTTCTATGGTTGACCGACGGTCGTGGATTCCGTATAATAAATGAGTAAGTATCCTACCCATCGGTAAGCCCGAGGTCACCCCGGGGATGGGCAGGGGTTGAGGGGATGAGGGAATATGGGCGATGCAGCGTGCCCAATTGAGCGCACTCTTCAGGTCATCGGCAAGAAATGGATGGTTTTGATTATTCGGGAGTTGTTTCGGGGGAAGCGCCGGTTTGCGGAGATCGGGCGAAACTTGCAGATCACGGACAAGGTGTTGTCCGAGCGGCTGAAAGAGCTGGAAGAGCACGGCATTGTCGAGCGGACGGTCTATCCGGACGCTTCTCCACCCCGCGTGGAGTACACCCTGACGGAGAAGGGGCGGTCATTGAATATTGTCCTTGAGTCGATGATGGAATGGGGCTCGAAGTACGCATAAGTCCGTCGGGCCGGCCGATACTAGGGGCAAAATGTCCCGAGGAAAGGTGGACGACGGATGCCGAGGCGAGAGGAAAAACGCACAGAATCGGGCGATCAAAAGCGGCGGGAAGGCGTGGCGACAGCGGGAGGAGAAGAGGAATACCACGCCTACCCCGGGAAACCCATGCCCTGGACGACAGGCTTTTTGACCGGTTTGTTTGGCCCCTACGGTGGAGGCTTCGGCTTTTGGGCGCTGCTCGGGGCGCTGGCGGCGGTGGCGGTGTGGGTGGTCGTCGCGCTGTTCAGCCGTTAGAACCGGCCGCTTTGGTCTGCCCCGAACGGGTGGATACCGGTGAAGAAGGACAAAGAGCACGTTATCTTTGATCTGGATGATACCCTGGTGCACTGTAATGTGCACTTTCTTCGTGTCCGCAGGAATTTTGTCGAGCAAATGCTCCGCTGGTTCGGGCGGGGCGGGGTGACGGGCCGGGAGATTTGGGCGACACAGTCCCGGATCGATCTGGAGCAGGTGGAGAAGGGGGGCTTGCAGAAAGATCATTTTCCCCAGTCCTTGGTCGAGACCTATCGCATATTCTGTAAGCGGTTCGGGCGCAAGGCGGAGCCCGAGGAAGAGCGGTCTTTGCTCGCCTTGGGTTACCGGGTGTACGAGTCGCCGGTCATTCTCTACCCCTATGCCCGGGAAAGTCTCGAGGAGTTGCGGGATCGGGGACATGTCCTGTATCTTTATACCGGCGGGGATCCCGAGGTTCAACTCCGGAAACTCGAACAGTCCGGGCTGAGCCGATTTTTCGATCCGGAGCGGCGGTTTGTCACTCCGTTTAAAGACCGCGTCCGATTGGGCGAGCTGCTCCATCAGTTTGACCTTCCCGCCGGAAGCGCGTGGATGGTGGGAAACTCGTTGCGAAGCGATATTCTGCCGGCCCTTGAGCTGGGTTTGACGGCGATTCACGTGCCGGAGGAGCAACCCTGGGAGTTCGACCACGCGGTGATCCCGGAGTCGTACTATTCGCGGTTGCATCAGGTATCCGGGTTGCGGGAGGTCCCCGCCGTCATCATTGGAGAGAGAGGTGTGGCCGGGTGACCGGACAGAGGCATCTGCGCAATGTGGCCATCGTGGCCCACGTGGATCACGGCAAGACGACCCTGGTGGACCAGATGCTGCGGCAATCCGGCTCGTTTCGCGAAGGGGCCCGGGTGGAAAAACGGGTCATGGATCAGGGAGAATTGGAGCGGGAGCGGGGCATCACCATTCTCGCCAAAAACACCTCCATTCGCTACGGGGAGTACGTGATCAACATCGTCGACACCCCGGGACACGCGGATTTCAGCGGCGAGGTGGAGCGGATTATCCGCATGGTGGACGGCGTGCTTCTGGTGGTGGACGCCTTTGAAGGGGTGATGCCCCAGACCAAATTCGTCCTGCGCAAAGCCCTGGCGGCCGGGCTCGTGCCCATCGTGGTGCTGAACAAGATGGATCGCCCCCAGGCCCGGCCCGAGGAGGTTCTGGAGCAGGTGTACGATCTGTTTCTGACCCTTGAGGCCTCGGATGAACAATTGGATTTTCCCGTCCTCTACACCTCGGCCGTGCAAGGAACGGCCACCCTGGACCCGGCGGTTCCGGGCAAGGACCTGGAGCCACTTTTTGAAGCGATCGTCCGTCGGATTCCGGCCCCCGGGGGCGATCCTTCGGGCCCCGTGCAGTTTCAGGTCACCCGGCTGGATTATGATGAGTACCTGGGGCGCATCGGCGTGGGCCGGATCTACCGGGGGACGCTGACCTCAGGCCAGAGGCTGGCGCTGGTTTCCCCCGGGACGGAACCCCGCTCGGTCCGGGTGCAAAAATTGTACGGCTTTGTGGGCCTCTCCCGGGTGGAGCTGGAGAGCGCCGGGACCGGTGATCTCGTGGGAGTAGCGGGGATCCCGGACATCACCGTCGGTGAAACCCTGGCCGACCCCGATCAGCCGGAGCCCCTGCCGGCTATTGAGGTGGAGGAGCCCACGATCGAGATGACGTTTCTCATTAACGACAGTCCCTTCGCCGGTCGGGAAGGGACCTTTGTGACCTCCCGGCAGCTGCGGGAGCGGCTCTACCGGGAGACCGAGCGGGACGTGAGTTTGCGGGTGGAGGATGCGGACAGTCCGGACGCCTGGCGGGTGGCCGGGCGGGGGGAGCTGCACTTATCGATTCTGATCGAGACGATGCGCCGGGAAGGTTACGAACTTCAGGTGTCCAGGCCCCGGGTGATCCTGAAGGAGCGGGATGGCCGGGTCTACGAACCATACGAGTGGTTGACCGTGGATGTGCCCGAGGAGTTTGTGGGCGTGGTCATGGAACAGATCGGCGGGCGCCGGGGTGAACTCCAGAATATGGAGCCAAGCGGCCAGGGGACGACCCGATTGGAATTTATCGTTCCCACCCGGGGGTTGATCGGCTACCGCAGCCGCTTTCTCACTGAAACCCGGGGGAACGGGGTGATGCACCACCGGTTTTACGATTACCGCCCCCGGGAGGAGGGGCTGCCCGGTCGCAGTCAAGGGGTGCTGATCGCCGCGGTGGAAGGGACAGCCACCGCCTATGGCATTGAGTCCGTCCAGGACCGGGGCGTCATGTTTGTCGAACCCGGCGTCGAAGTCTACGAAGGCATGATCGTCGGGGAGCATTCCCGGGAACAGGATATCACCGTCAACGTCTGCAAAGCCAAACACGTCACCAATATGCGGGCTTCGACAAAAGAAGAAGGCATCCGGCTGAAGACGCCGCGCAAAATGTCGCTGGAGGCCGCCCTGGAGTACCTGGCCGATGACGAGTACTGCGAGATCACCCCGAAGGCGGTGCGGCTCCGGAAGCGGATTTTGTCCAAATCCGAGCGGGAGCGGGCAAACCGGGGGAAGGCGGCGGCCCGGTCCTAGGCGCCCGCCCTTCTTTTTATTTCTGCGCATCAAAATTCGCGCATATTGCCCCACATGTGGTATACTGTGGAGTAAAGATCGGGTTAAGGCCGCTTCACACCGGATGACGGGGCCTGTTTCCGCCAGGGGGGATTCCGGTGGATCAAGAATTCGTCTATCCGTTGACCATGAAAGATGGCAAGGTGTTCGATGCCTTGGGGCAGGATGTCACAGAACAGTACCAGCGGGTCAAGCAAGCGGAGGCTGCGGAGCGGATGTTGCGCGCCCTGGAGATCCTGCAGCAGAAAAAGGCCGAGGGGACTCCGACCCAGCACCTTCTTTACGTGGACACCGCTTTTCGATACTGCGCGGTGGTGGAGACTTTTGCCGGGGATGATTTGTCGGAACGACTCAATCTCGCGTACGCCGAGCGCGTTCACGAAGATGACAAAGGTCGGCTATTTTTGGACAAAGTGAACCGGGCCCTGTACCCGATCGAAAGCCTGGCGGAATTGTACCGCATGGTTGGATCGGGCATGTTTTCCACGGCGGTGGCGGAAGCGATTTGGGACAATCGCGAAGCGGCTTTTTATCTGATTCGGGATTTGTGGGATCCAGCCGTATAGTTGTCGTGAAAAGACTTGCTTTTCAAAGGGCAAAGGGGATACACTGGTGGTGTGGGCAATCGATCTCACCGGGAGGTGTTGAGTGGATGATAACGCTGACCCAGGAAGCGGCCGGGAAGCTCAGGGAGCTCATTGCCGACAAAGGGAGCGAGGATCTGGCGGTCCGGGTGTTCATCAAAGCCGGGGGCTGCAGCGGTTTCAGCTACGGCATGGCTCTTGATGAGCCGAAGAATGAGGACAATGTCGTGGAGTCCGAAGGTGTCCGGGTGGTGATCGATCCGATGAGCGCTCCGTACCTCACCGGGGCGGAGATCGATTACGTGGATACCCTCACCGGGGCGGGGTTTAAGATTCACAACCCCAACGCGGTTTCCACCTGCGGCTGCGGTCACTCGTTCCGCACGGCGGATCAGGCCGATGAGCCCGGTTATTGCGATCATTGAGCGACCAGAAGGGTTTTCCATGAGTCCGTCACCCGCGGCGAGGACCGCGGGTTTTTTGTGTCCGCAGGGCGCTGGCAACGGCTAAGGGTCAGGCTCCCGGCTCTTCAGCTCAAGGGCCTTCAAGGGTATTGGCCACCGTTCGGCCGAAGGGTTTGCCCGGTGATCCAGTCGCTGTCCGGCAGGGAGAGAAACAAAACCGCCCGAGCCACGTCCCGGGGGGTGCCGAGGCGCCCGATCGGGATCTGATCGGCGATCTGGGCGCGCTCTTCGGGAGAAAAGGGGCCGAGCATGCGTGTATCCACAGGCCCCGGGGAGACGGCGTTGACCGTGATCCCCGTTCGGGCCACTTCTTTGGCCAGGGCCCGGGTGAAGGCGATCAGCCCGCCCTTGGCAGCGGAGTACGCCACCTCCCCCGCCCCTCCCGTTTCCCCCCAGATCGAGGCGATGTTGATGATCCGCCCGTATCCCCGCCTGATCATGCCTGGGAGAGCCGCCCGGCAGGTGGCGTAAACCGCCTTTAGGTTTAGGGCGAGGAGGTGGTCCCATTCTTCCTCTTCGGTGTCGATGAGGAGCTTGTACGCCGTTTTGCCCGCTGCGTTGACCAGGATGCGGAGAGGGCCCAGGGATTCGGCGGCCCGGCGGACGAGATCCCGGGCTTCGTCACTACGGGTGAGATCCGCTTCGAGGATGATGGCTTCCACCCCGGATGCCCGGCAGGCGGAGGCGGTGAGAAGGGCGGCCTCTCGACGACGGTGGTAATGCAGGGCGACAGGGGCCCCGGCATCGGCGAGCTCCCTGGCGATGGCTGCGCCGATGTCCCCGGATGCCCCGGTGATCAATGCCACGTGGTCCTCCAGCGGTCGCCCGGTGGATGCTGCCATCGATTTCACCTCGGTTTCTCTTTCATATGTCGACAACAAGCGTATACCCGAAGACGCCAAAGGGCAAGCCCCGGGGCACGACAGAACTGCGCCGCGGAACCCGAACGAGCGATCGGTCAGCGACAGGATTTTGCCCCGATGTGTCGAAAATGGTAAATGGGCAGGAGCGCCTTGATGGAGCGAACATGAACAGGCGAGGTGACGAGAGCGTGGGGGCACAACCTCAGCGGGTGCAGATCGTGGAAGTCGGCCCGAGAGACGGGCTGCAAAATGAGCCGGATGTGGTTCCGACGGACGTGAAGGTGGCGTGGATCGACCGGCTCAGTGGGACCGGGCTAAAGCGCATTGAAGTAACATCTTTCGTCAACCCGCGCTGGATTCCGGCTTTGGCGGATGCCGAAGAGGTGATGCGGCGGATCCGGCGAGCAGAGGGGGTGCAGTACAGTGCCCTGGTTCCCAATGTGAAGGGACTGGAGCGGGCCGCGGCCATCGGGATGGAGGCCGTGGCGGTGTTCATGTCCGCCAGTGAGACCCATAACCGAAAGAATATCAACAAGTCAATCGCCGACACGTACCCGGTGCTCGCCGAGGCGGTTCGAGAGGCGAAGGCCGGGGGAATGTTTGTCCGGGGTTACGTTTCCACGGCCTTTGGGTGTCCTTTTGAGGGCAGGGTACCCGTTGAACAGGTTCGAGAGGTCTCCCTGCGTCTCCTGGAGATGGGAATCGACGAGCTGTCGGTGGGAGACACCATCGGCGTGGCGACGCCGGCAGATGTTCATCGATTGGTGGACCTCCTGTTACAAGACGTGGCAATCGACCGGTTGGCGCTGCATTTTCACGATACGTATGGCATGGCCATTGCGAATATTTATGCGGCCATGGAGCACGGGGTTTACATTTTCGATGCCTCCTCAGGCGGGCTGGGCGGCTGTCCCTACGCCCCCGGGGCCACGGGGAACGTGGCCACCGAGGACGTTCTGTACCTCATGCGAGGGTGCGGGGTGGAGACCGGGGTTTCCTTTGAAGCGGCTCTGGGAGCGGCGGAATTTATCGAAGATGCCTTGGGCCGGACCTTGCCCGCCCACAACCTCCGGGCCCGGCGGGGCGCTTGCAGCGTGCAGTAACGATCGCGCCGATTTGCACCAAGGTTCACGGTAAAGGGGGAGGTCCGATTCATGAGTGGGTACAAAGACATTCGAAATAAGATCCTGGGAGGCGGCGAGGAAAAGTATCATGAGAAACTTCGCCGGGACGGGAAATTGTTCGTGCGTGACCGATTGCGCCTGCTGTTGGACGAGGATATCTCTTTTGAAGAGGGGTTGTTTGCCAATTGCCAGGCGGAGGGGTTGCCGGCGGACGGGGTGGTGACGGGAGTCGGCCGCATCCACGGGCGCACAGTCTGCTTTATGGCCAATGATTCCACGGTGAAGGCCGGGTCCTGGGGAGCCCGGACGGTGGAAAAGATCCTGCGGATCCAGGAACTCGCCGAGAAAATGCGAGTCCCCCTGTTGTATCTCGTGGATTCGGCGGGCGCCCGGATCACCGATCAGGTGGAGATGTTCCCGGGCCGCCGGGGGGCCGGGCGAATTTTTTACCATCAAGTTCGCCTTTCCGGGGTGATCCCCCAGATCTGTTTGTTGTTTGGCCCTTCCGCGGCAGGAGGCGCTTATATTCCAGCTTTCTGCGACCTGGTGATTATGGTGGAAGGAAACGCCAGCATGTATCTTGGCTCCCCCCGGATGGCGGAGATGGTGATCGGGGAGAAGGTAACTTTGGAGGAGATGGGCGGCGCCCGGATGCACTGCTCGGTGAGCGGCTGTGGGGATGTGTTGGTCAAGGATGAACACGAGGCGATCGCCGCAGCCCGGGAGTACTTGAGATTCATGCCGAACAACTGGCAGGAGAAGCCCTCCCGGGCTGAATGCCTGCCCCCCAAAGCCAGCGAGCGCCCTCTTTCGGCGATTATCCCCGAGAATCAAAATGTGCCTTTTAACATGTACGATGTCATCGATCGCCTGGTGGACGAAGGATCATTTTTTGAAATCAAGCGCCTCTTCGCCCAGGAGTTGATCACGGGGCTCGCCCGGATCGACGGACGTCCGGTGGGGATCGTCGCCAATCAACCCCGGGTAAAGGGCGGGGTTCTGTTTGTGGACTCCGCGGACAAAGCGGCCCGGTTTGTCATGCTTTGCGACGCCTTTTCCATTCCCCTCCTGTTTTTGGCGGACGTGCCGGGGTTCATGATCGGGACGAAAGTGGAACGCCAAGGGATCATTCGGCACGGCGCCAAAATGATCGCCGCCGTTTCCGAGGCCACGGTGCCAAAGATTTCGGTGATCGTCCGCAAAGCCTACGGAGCCGGGCTTTATGCCATGGCGGGTCCGGCCTTTGAACCCGATGCCTGCATCGCTCTCCCCGGGGCTCAAATCGCGGTGATGGGACCCGAGGCGGCGGTGAACGCCGTGTACAGTAACAAGATCCAGTCTCTGCCCGAGGCAGAAAGACCCGGGTTTATCCAGGAAAAGCGGGAAGAGTACCGCCGGGATATCGACATTTACCGATTGGCGGGGGAGCTCGTGGTGGATGAGATCGTGGAACCGGATCGACTGCGGGAGGAACTCATCAAGAGATTCGCGGCCTATGAAACGAAGGAGCTGACCTTTGCTCGGCGCAAACACGCGGTCTACCCGGTTTAACAGAGCGATCCCTGAATGAGCGCCGACCGCCTTGGGCACGCTAGCTTCAGCAGATGGAGGGGGGCCTGGAGCATATGTGGCGGCAGGCGCGAAATCCGCCTTGGATATGGGTGGCAGTTGCCGGGGCGGTGCTGTTGGCGAGCCCCCAAGGGCGAAGGGCGGTGGCTCGCTGGGCCCGAACGGCGGCGGAGTGGTTGGAAGGGATGGAACGCGGCGGTAAGAACCGGGGCCTTGATGGGCCGCAGCAGTCCCGGAGCGAAGAGGGGCACTCATCCCGGGAGTCCGAATTGCAGTCCGGGCGGCCCAACGCGGATGGGCGTCACGGGAGCCGACTGGATCCCGGGGCCCGGAGTGAAGAGAGGCGCGGGCCTTCGAAGGAATCCAAGTTCGAACAGACCCGCGGTGATGGAGAGCGGGCCGCGGGGAGCCGGGATGAAGAATCCGCCGAAGGTCAGGTTGTCTGGTGGGTGACGAAGCCCGCCGGCACCTGGGATGAAAGGGAATAACGACGAGGGAAAAAGGACCATCTGGAATCCTGCCGATTCGGGCAGGATTTTTTGTTGCCGAGGAGAATATGAAGAGTGTGGTGGAAAGTGGGGGTAAGTGGGGCATTGGGGGGAAGGGTGGTGAGCGACCTTGTTCATCGGGGAGTTCAGTCATACCGTGGACGACAAAGGTCGGCTCACCATGCCCGCCAAATTTCGGGAAGGCCTCGGTCCGGGTTTTATTCTGACCCGGGGGTTGGACCGCTGCCTTTTCGCTTATCCGCGAAAAGAATGGGAGAGCGTCGAAGCAAAGTTGAAGAGCCTACCTGTGGCCCGACCGGAGGCCCGGGCTTTCATGCGATTTTTCTTTTCTGGGGCGACGGAGTGCGAATTTGATCGACAGGGTCGGATTCTGATTCCCGGGTCCCTTCGCGAGTACGCGTCCCTGGAGAAGGATTGCGTGATTATCGGGGTTTCAAGCCGGGTGGAAGTGTGGGCCAAGGAGGCGTGGGATGCGTATTTTGACAAAGCCCAGGAATCTTTTTCCGGCATAGCGGAAAGCCTGGCAGAGCTGGGATTTTAAGATCGGGGGGAGTGCGTTGGCGTTCCGCCACGAACCGGTTTTGCTTCACGAGGTCCTCGCGATACTCCAGCCTCGCCCGGGCGGATTGTACGTGGACGGCACCTTGGGAGGCGGAGGGCACGCCCAGGCGATCCTTGAGGCTGCGGCACCGGACGGCAGGCTGATCGGTATCGACCAGGACGATGAAGCCTTGACCGCCTCGAAGGAGCGGCTGACCCCTTATGGAGGGCGGGTGACGACCGTCAAGGGGAATTTTCGTCGCATCAAGGAGATTCTTTGGGGTCTCGGTGTGATCGAGGGCGTGGACGGGATCCTTCTCGACGTGGGGCTGTCCTCCCCTCAGGTGGACGAGGCGGAACGAGGATTTAGCTACCGCTCGGACGCCCCCCTCGACATGCGAATGGATCTTTCCGGAACGCTGACCGCCCGGGACATCGTCAACAGTTGGCCCGAGGGGGAGCTTGCCCGGGTGGTCCGGGATTATGGGGAAGAACGATGGGCGGCCCGCATCGCCAAAGCCATTGTGAGGCGGAGACAACGCCAGGCCATCGAGACCACCGGAGAGTTGGCGGAACTGGTGAAGGAAGCCATTCCGGCCGCCGCCCGACGACACGGGCCTCATCCCGCGCGAAGGACCTTTCAAGCCTTGCGCATCGCGGTGAATGATGAGTTGGGAGCGCTGGAGGAGGGGGTGAAGGGAGCCCTGGAGGTCCTTCGCCCGGGCGGGCGGTTGGCGGTGATTGCCTTCCATTCTCTGGAGGATCGTATCGTCAAGCGGATTCTCGCCGAGGAGGCCAGGTCCTGCATTTGCCCTCCGGAAGCGCCGGTGTGCACCTGTGGACGTCGGCCGCGGGTCCGGCTGATCGGCCGCCGGCCGATCGTTCCCGGTCCTGAGGAACTTGCGCGCAATCCCCGGGCCCGTTCAGCCAAACTTCGCGGGGCAGAGCGCCTTGCGCAGGAATAAGGGAGTGTATGGGATGGCGGCTGTGAAACCATTGAAACAGGTCGTGACAAAACCGAGTGCCAGACCCCGCTCTGGAGAAAGGCGGCTTCCCCGCCTATCCCCGGAGGTGGTGCGCGACCGGGTTTCGCTGGTCGCCGTGGTGCTGTTGGCCGTCGCGGTGGTAAGCTGGGTGATTTCCCGGGACGCGGCGATCACGGCACGCAACTATCACGTGCAGGAGGTTCAGGGCCAGGTGGCTGATCTCGAACAGCAGAATAACGTTTTGCAGAGCGAGGTCAGCCGGCTCTCCGCGCCTTCCCGGGTGGTGGATGTGGCGAAAAAGATGGGGCTGGTGCCCGTTTCCCCGGATCAGTGGCGGGTGCTCTCGGCCTCGGGAGGTGCGGGGAGCCGATGAGACGCGGACGCCGAAGGCATGTGTGGCTGCTCGGGGGGTTGGTGGCGACCCTTGCGGCCGTTACATTGCGGCTGGGCTGGATCCAGGTGGTGAATACCCCGGCTTGGGCCGCCCAGGCGGAAAACGTGTGGGTGGCCAATGAGGATCTCCCCGCCAAGCGGGGGGAGATCCTGGACCGCAACGGCCGGGTGCTGGCGGAGACAGTGCCGGCGTACAACGTGGTCCTCCACACCAAAGCGGGGCAGTTTCCGGACATTCCCGTGATCGATGAATCTGGCGTCGCGAAGCTGGCTCCCCTGGTGCACATGACTCCCGACCAGATCGACCAGGTGGTGTCTGCCGCCGGGGAATGGACCGAACTGCGCCCGGGGGGGATGCGCCTGGATGAAGACGTAGCTCAGAAAATTCGCAGTCTTAAGTTGCCCGGGGTATTTTTGACGGATACCACCAAGCGCGTTTACCCAGGGGGAAGTTTGGCGGCCCATGTTCTGGGGTTCACGAACGTGGACACCGGGGAGGGCCAGGCCGGGGTAGAACTGGAGTACAATAACATTCTCAAAGGGCAGTCCGGTCACGCCCGGTACCTGAAAGACCGCAACGGGTATCCGCTCCCCTTCGGGAAGGAGCAGATTGACCCGCCGGTGGACGGGAAAAATGTGGTGCTCACCATCGACAGCGCCATTCAGGCCATCGTCGAACGGGAACTCGACCGGCTCATGGCCGATGCACATCCGCAAACGGCCTCGGTGATCGTGGCTGACCCCCGCACCGGGGAAATCCTGGCCATGGCGAACCGCCCGACTTTCGACCCGAATCAGTACTGGAAATCCAGTTCATCGGTGTTGGACCGGAATATCGCCATCTCCGACCCTTTTGAGCCGGGCTCAACTTTTAAACTGGTCACCTTGACGGCCGCCCTGGCGGAGCATAAGGTCAATCTCAACGACACCTTTCAATCCGGCAAGATCGTGGTTCAAGGGGTGCCGATCCACGACTGGAATTGGACGGGGTTCGGAACCATCAGCTTCCGGCAGGCGGTCATTGTCTCCAGTAACGTGGGATTCGTCATCCTGGGGCAACGGGTCGGGGCTGAAAAACTGTACCAGTACATCGATCAATTCGGTTTTCATTCCAAGACCGGGATTGATCTCCCCGGTGAAAGCGGGGCCCAGTTGTTCGATCCCGCGACCATCCGGCCCATCGATTTGGCGACGACCGCCTTTGGGCAGGGCATTGCGGTGACGCCGATCCAGCAAGTGGAAGAGGTGACGGCCATCGCCAACGGAGGAAAGCTGGTTCGCCCCCATGTGTTGAAAGAGGTGGTCGATCCCAAGACTGGAGCCGTCTTGCAGAAACAAGGGACCGAGGTGATTCGAGACGGGGTGGCTCCCCCGGATGTGTTGAACACGGTTCGGCAGATTATGGAGGATGTCGTGAGCAAAGATACATCAAAAGCGGCGTATATCCCGGGATATCACGTGGCCGGGAAGACGGGCACCGCCCAGATTCCTTTGCCGAATCATACGGGATACTACCCGGATCGCTACCGGACGTCTTTTATCGGTTTCGCCCCGGAAAATGATCCCCGGGTTCTGATCTACGTCACGGCCGAAGCGCCAAAGGTGGCCCTCCAGTTTGGAAATACCGTGGCTTCGCCGGTGGCAAAAAGGATTCTGGAACAGGTGTTGCCCTATCTCGGGGTGGCCCCGGATCCCAAGGATCTGGCGGCGAATCCTCCCAAAGGCGCGCCGAACCCGGCCCCGCCCGCGCCGCAGAATCTCGTCACCGTGCCTTCGGTGCAGGAGAAGGACAGCGGGCAAGCCCAGCAAATTCTCCGGGCTGCCGGCCTGAAGGCGTGGCTGACCGGCAAGCCGGGCCCTGTGGCGCACCAGTGGCCGGCTCCCGGCGTTCAGGTGGCCAAGGGGGCGGCAGTGGTGCTGCAGACTCCGGCCAGGGATGACGGGAAGGTGGCTGTTCCGGATTTCACCGGGCTCACCATGCGGGACGCCGCAGATCTGTGCGCGGCGGTGGGTCTGAAACTGAGTCCCACCGGGGATGGCTGGGCGATCTCCCAGAGCGTGCCCGCCGACGGACTCGTCCCGGCCGGATCCACGGTCCAAGTGACATTCGACAGCCGGTCACCTGGGTCGTAGGGCCCGGATGGCGGACAGGGTCTTCTAGTTCGTCCGATGTGTGCATATGGTTCCCACAGAGGCCGTGAAGGGAGGGGGCCATGTGGGAGACCGGGATTGGACCAGAAGGCGGCGACTGGCGTGGGTGAGCCTCGCCGCCCTTCTGACGTTCGCGCTGTTGATCGGGCGCCTGGGGTACATCCAACTCGTGCAATCGCCCTGGCTCACCCAGCGGGCGATGGATTCGTGGCGGCGCGATATTCCGGTTGAGCCGAAAAGGGGAACGGTGTATGATCGAAACGGCCATGTATTGGCTTACAACGTCAGCGCTCCGACGGTGGTGGCGGTTCCGGCCCAGATCCGGGATAAAGCGGTGACGGCCGGCCGGCTTGCCCCCGTCTTGAACGTGTCGGAACAGCGGATCCTGAGCCTGATTTCGAAGCGCACCCTGATGGTGTACGTAGCGGGGGGAAGGAAGATCGACGACGCGAAAGCGAAGGCGGTGCGGGATTTGCACCTGCCCGGCGTGTACATTACGGAAGAAGGCCGGCGGTATTATCCCTTTGGGGAGCTGGCCGCACACGTTCTGGGCTTCGTCGGCATCGATAACCAGGGTTTAGCCGGATTGGAAGCACAGTATGATGCCCGGTTGCGGGGTTTTCCGGGAGCGATTTCCTTTTTTGCCAATGCTAAAGGGGAAGCTATGCCGGGGACCGAGAGTACCTACATACCGCCCCAGCCCGGCGAAGATGTGTACCTCACCCTGGATGAGCAGATTTCCTCCTTTGTGCGGCGGGAAATTGACCGGGTGGTGGCGGAGTATCATCCGGATAGCGTGACGGCGGTGGTGGCCGATCCGGGCACTGGAGAAATCCTGGCCATGGAAAACGCCCCGACCTTTAACCCCACCAACTACCAGGATTATCCTCATCAGGTGTACGATCGAAATTTGGCCATCTGGAAAACTTTTGAACCGGGTTCGACCTTTAAAATTGTGACGCTCTCCGCGGCTTTGCAGGAAAACAAGATTCGGCTGGATGAGCGGTTTTTCGACCCGGGGTATTTTGAAGTCGCCGGGCATCGGATCCGGTGCTGGAAAGCCGGGGGGCACGGGTCTGAATCATTCCTGGAAGTGGTGGAGAACTCGTGCAACCCCGGTTTCATGCTGATGGGACAGCGCTTGGGGAAGGATGCCCTTTTTCATTACATCCGGGCGTTCGGTTTTGGGTCGAAAACGGGCATTGACCTCCCGGGGGAGGGTTCCGGGATTCTATTCAAACTGTCCCGGGTGGGGCCTTTGGAGTTGGCCACGACCTCCTTCGGCCAGGGCGTTTCGGTGACGCCCATCCAACAGGTCATGGCGGTGAGCGCCGTGGCCAACGGCGGGGTTTTGATGAAGCCTTATGTTGCGGCCAAATGGGTGGATCACGAGACCGAGCAGGTGATTAGCGAACGCCAGCCCACTCCGGTCCGCCGGGTGATTTCTCCCCAAACGGCGGAATTGGTTCGGGGGGCCCTGGAAAGCGTGGTCGCCCGGGGAACCGGAAAAAACGCCTATTCGGAAGGGTATCGGGTGGCGGGCAAAACGGGTACCGCCCAGGTTGTGGGGCCGGACGGCCACTACATGCGCAACCATTACATCGTGTCTTTCATCGGCATGGCTCCGGCGGACCATCCGAGATTGGTGGCTTACGTCGCGGTGGATAACCCCAAGGCGCCGGTGATATTCGGCGGGGTGATCGCGGCGCCGGTGGTGGGCCACATCCTGGCGGACAGCCTGCAGTACCTCGGTGTTCCGCCGAGTTCCCAAGGGATTCCGCGGGAGTACGGGTACCTGGACACCAAGCCTGTGGAAGTGCCGGACGTTGCCGGCCGGTCCTTGGACGAGGCCCGGCGGACAATGCTGGAGAGCAGCGCCCAACTCAACGTGGCGACCGCCGGCCAAGGGGATTATGTGATCGCCCAGGCGCCCCAGGCCGGCACGAAAGTGCCCCCGGGCACCACGGTGCGGATCTACTTGGGTCCAAAGCCAGCCGGGGCGCCGTAAAGGCATGGGCAGGAGAGCGGCCCCGGGGAAGACCCGAACCCGTCTGCGTTCTTCGGAATCGGTCCATACTGGAATGTAGTGAAACGAGGGATGGTCGTGAGATTGCAAGATTTGGTGAGCGCTCTATTGCATGTGCGGGTGGTGGGGGAGATCTCGGCGGTGGAGGTGACCGATGTCACCGCCGATTCCCGCACCGCCGGGCCGGGCAGTCTGTTTATTGCTCTCCGGGGCCACACGGTGGACGGGCATGCTTTCGTAGACGAGGCGCGCCGGTCCGGCGCGGTGGCGGCGGTGGTGGAGGATTGCCTGGACACACCTCTGCCCCAGATCGTGGTGCCCGACACCCGCCGGGCGGCCGCTGTGCTGGCGGCGGTATTTTTCCGGCACCCCTCCAGGGCCATGCGGGTGATCGGCGTGACCGGGACGAACGGGAAAACCACGGTGACCCATTTGATTGATCATCTCCTTCGGGCCGGTGGAGCCCGGACGGGACTGATCGGCACCATCCAGACCCGGATCGGCGACCGGAGCTCGGGAGCGGTCAACACCACTCCTGAAGCGGTGGAGTTGCAGCGCCTCTTCGCGCAGATGAGGGATGCGGGGGTGAGCCACGCGGTGATGGAAGTCTCCTCCCACGCCCTGGAGTTGGACCGGGTTGCCGGGACGCGTTTTCATACCGCCGTTTTCACCAACCTCACCCAGGACCACCTGGATTTTCACGGATCGATGGAGGCGTACCGGGAGGCGAAGGGGAAACTGTTCGCCCGGTTGGGGAATGAGTATGGCGATACCCGGGCGGATCAAGCCTTTGCCGTGGTGAACCTCGATGACCCGGTGGGGAAATGGATGGCCCGGCAAACCACGGCCCAGACCGTAACCTACGGGGTGGACCGCCCCGCCGATCTGCGCGCCCGGGAGGTGGAGGTCGACACCCGGGGCGTACGGTTTGTGGCGGAGATCGAGGGCCGGCGGACTCGGGTGCACGTGCCGCTGCCCGGCAGGTTCAGCGTTTACAACACCCTGGCGGCCATGGGGGCGGGTTGGATCCAGGGGCTCGACCTGGACTGGATGGCGGACCAATTGGCCCGGGTCAGCGGAGTTCCAGGGCGGATGGAACGGGTGGATGCCGGGCAGCCCTTCGGGGTGGTGGTGGATTATGCCCATACGCCCGACAGCTTGGACAATGTCCTGCAGGCCCTTCGGGAGGTTGCGTCAGGGCGGTTGATCGTCGTGTTCGGCTGCGGCGGTGACCGGGATCGGACCAAGCGACCGCTGATGGGGCGCATCGCCTACACCAGGGCGGATTATGCCATTTTGACGTCCGATAATCCTCGCACCGAGGATCCGGAGCGAATCTTGGATGACATTGAGGCGGGCCTTCGGGAAATCGGTGCGGACACCTCCCGGTATGAACGGATTTCCGATCGGACCGAGGCGATTCGCCGGGCGATCCACTTGGCCGGGGAGAAGGATGTGGTGCTCATCGCTGGCAAGGGGCACGAGACGTACCAAATCATTGGAAGACGCAAGTTTCCCTTTGATGACCGGGTGGAGGCTCGGAAAGCCTTGGATGCTCTTTATACTCCCGGCGGTCGGTAGGAAAGAAGGAGGGCCTTATGATGCAGGCGGTCTGGTTGACAGCGGGAACGGCTTTTGTGGTGGCCGTTCTCCTCGGGCCTCTGTTTATTCCCGTGCTGCGCCGACTCAGGATCGGCCAGAGCATCCGCGAGGAGGGGCCGGTGTCCCACAAGAAAAAATCCGGGACTCCGACCATGGGGGGGACGATTATTCTTTTGGCGACGGCGGTCACGGTATGGCAGTTCGCCGGTCGTTCGCCTGCGGCGTTATTGGCGGTTGGGGCCACCCTCGCCTTTGGACTCATCGGTTTTATCGACGACTATATCAAAGTGGTGAAACGGAGGAATCTCGGCCTGACCGCCCGGCAAAAACTGCTCGCCCAAGGGGCGGTGGCGGTGCTCTTTTTTCTGGCTCTGGCGAGGTTCCACGGCTTTTCTTTTGACGTGTATATTCCCCTGGTGGACGTGACGTGGCATCTCGGGGGACTGTATCTTCCCTTCCTGGCCTTGGTGCTCATCGGGACCTCGAATGCAGTGAATCTGACCGATGGTCTGGATGGCTTGGCTGCTGGGACCGCGGCCATCGCCTTGGGAACCTATGTGGTGGTGGCCTGGTGGAACAGTCAGTATGACTTGGTGGTGTTCTGCGCGGCGATGATGGGGGCGCTGCTCGGATTTCTCGTCTTCAATGCCCACCCGGCCCGGGTGTTTATGGGGGATACGGGGTCTCTCGCCATCGGAGCGGCTCTGGCGTCAGCGGCGGTCTTGACGAAAACGGAGTTTTGGCTGATCCTGATCGGCGGGGTATTCGTGGCTGAGGCCCTGTCCGTGATGATTCAAGTGTTTGCCTTTCAGACTTTTGGCCGAAGGGTGTTTCGAATGAGCCCGTTGCACCACCATTTTGAGCTCGGCGGCTGGTCCGAGTGGCGGGTGGTGAGCACCTTTTGGGCGGTCGGACTGTGTCTATCGGCCGGGGCGTTGGTTTTGTACGCCAGGGGTTAGGCGGCGGGTGCCGTCTGTGGATCGGAAGAGGTGACAGGGTGTGGTCAATGAGTGGGCCGGGGCACGGGTGTTGGTGGTTGGTTTGGCGCGAAGCGGGGCGGCGGTGGCCCGCCTCCTCCTTCGGCACGGCGCACAGGTCACGATTACGGACCGACGGCGGGCGGAGGAGTTGGGGAAAGAGGCAAACGAGCTGGCGCGGATGGGGGCTCGGTTGGTGGTGGGGGGTCATCCGGAGAGCCTCTTTGATCAACCATGGGACGAGGTGGTGAAAAATCCGGGTGTTCCCTACAGTGCCCATCCGGTGGCCGAGGCGATCCGCCGGGGCATCCCGGTGGTGACAGAACTGGAAGTGGCTTGGCGCATTCGTCCAGAGAATTGGCTGGGGATTACGGGCACCAACGGGAAGACCACCACCACTTCTTGGGTCGGTCACATGTTGGAGGTGGCCGGAGTGCCCCACCGGGTGGCCGGGAATATCGGTGTGCCGCTGTGCGATGTGGTGGAGGCCATCGATTCGGAAGAATGGCTTGTGGCGGAGTTGTCCAGTTTCCAGTTGCAGGGAACCCTTCGGTTTCGCCCGCACATCGGTGCGATTCTCAACATCTATCCCGCTCACCTGGATTATCATGGCGGTCTCGAAGCCTACGCCGCAGCCAAAAAGAACATGTTTGTCAACCAGGGACCGGAGGATTACGCGGTCCTGAACGGTGGCCGGAAGGACGAGCACCAATTGATGGCGGGCGTTCGGGCCCGGCCCGCCCGGTTTGGCGGGCCGCGGCGGCCGGGAGTTCCGGGCATGGCGGTGGAGGGCGACCGCGTCCTCTGGTGGGACGGCTTTCGGGCGGAACCGGTCTGCGCCGTGGGCGACGTGGCGCTTCCCGGAGAACACAATTTGGAGAACTTCTTGGCCGCGGGGACCTTGGCCGTGTTGGCCGGCGCCTCGTTGTCGGCGGTGGCCACCTCGGGTCGTACATTTCGCGGCGTCGAACACCGGATGGAGTTCGTGCGCCAATGGCAAGGAGTGACCTTTTACAACGATTCGAAGGCGACGAACCCCGAGGCGGCATTCCGGGCACTCGGAGCCTTTCCGAAGAATGTGATCTGGATTGCCGGGGGGCTGGATCGTGGAGACGATTATCGCCGACTCCTGCCCCTGCTTCAAGAGGGCAGGGTAAAAACGGTGCTGACGATGGGGCAATCGGGGCCGCGGATCGCCGCCTTGGCGCAGGAGGTGGGCATACCCGTCCGCAGGGTTGCGGATGTCGAAGAAGCGGTGCGGATAGCGGTCTCTTTGGCCCGGGGAGGGGATGTGGTGCTGCTTTCCCCGGGGGCGGCCAGTTGGGACCAGTATCGCTCTTTTGAAGAGCGGGGCCGCATGTTCAAAGAGGCGGTGAATAAACTGTAGCAGACTGGACGAGACCGGATACAGGGGGTGGTTCAATGCCCGACCGGGACCGCGCGCCGGATCTGCTGCTGTTGACGGTCACCCTTCTTTTGCTCGGCATCGGCGTGGTAATGGTGTACAGCGCCAGCGCCGTCTTGGCCGATCAGCGGTACGGTGACCCTTTCTATTATGCGAAGCGCCAATTGATGTGGGCCGCCCTCGGGGTCGTGATGATGTTTATCATGGTACGCCTGGACTATCGAAGGCTAAGGCCTCTGGCCAAACCGGTGCTGTGGCTGTGCCTCCTCATGCTGGTCATCGTGCTCACCCCCATCGGTGCAGTGCGGGGGGGAGCCAGGGCATGGCTCGGGGTGGGCACCCTCGGCATCCAGCCCAGTGAATTTGCGAAACTGGGGTTTATATTGTTTTTTGCCGATTGGTTGGCCAGGCCCGCGGCGAAGATCGAGTCTTTTTGGAGGGGATTGGCGCCGGCGCTGGGCCTGGTGGCGGTGGCCGTAGGACTGATCATGTTGGAACCGGACCTCGGCCAGACGGTGGTTCTCGTGGGGACTATGGGGGTGCTGATTTTCGTGGCCGGGGCCCGGGTCCGGCACTTGGTGGCGCTCGGGATGTCGGCGGTGCCGGTGTTTGCGGCCCTGGTGGCGGTGGCGCCCTACCGGTTGGGACGGGTGGTGGCCTTCCTCGATCCGTGGAAATATCCCTTGACCGAGGGCTATCATATTATACAGTCCCTATATGCTTTGGGGCCCGGCGGGTTGTTTGGGCTGGGCCTCGGCAGGAGCCGGCAGAAGTTCCTTTACCTGCCCGAACCGCAGACCGATTTTATTTTTGCCATCCTGGCTGAGGAACTGGGTTTTATCGGGGCGGCCACCGTTCTTCTACTTTTCGCGGCTCTGGTCTGGCGGGGGATCTACGTGGCCATGCGGGCACCGGATGGGTTTGGCAGCCTATTGGCCACCGGGATCGTGGCGATGATCGGGGTTCAGGTGTTGATCAATGTCGGTGTGGTTACGGGCTCCATGCCGGTAACCGGCATCACCTTGCCCCTGATCAGTTATGGAGGGTCCTCCTTGGTGCTCATGTTGACAGGAATCGGGATTCTGTTAAATATCTCCAGGCATGCGGTGAGAAGCTGAGCTGTTCCAAGCCCGGGGCCAGAGCGGGCGGGGGCTTCCGGGCGGTGGGTCAAAAGAGAGGGATGGGGCGATGAGGGTGCTTTTAACCGGGGGCGGCACCGGGGGACACATTTATCCGGCCCTGGCCTTGGCGAGGGACTTGAGGCGGAGGGTGGAGGACCTGGAATTGCTGTACGTCGGCACGCCCGGGGGCATGGAGAAGGAGTTGGTGCCTCGGGAAGGAATTCCGTTTACCGCCATTGACGTCCGGGGATTACCCAGGCGGCCGGGCCTGGAACAGGTGAGGGCCCTGTGGCGGGCTTGGCGCAGTCTGGGCCAAGCCAAGGGCGTGTTGCGAAGGTTTCGTCCGAATGTGGTGGTGGGCACCGGGGGGTACGTGAGCGGCCCGGTGGTCTTCATGGCCCACCGCATGGGCATTCCCACGCTGATTCACGAGCAGAATGTGGTACCGGGTTTAACCAACCGCCTTTTGTCCCGGGTGGTGGATGCCGTGGCGGTGTCTTTTCCCGACACCTCCGCGTTTCCAAAAGCCAAGCGGGTGGTGATCACCGGCAACCCCCGGGCGAGCGAATTGGTGGAGGTGCAAGAGGACCGGGTGGAAGCGATTCGCCGGGAGTACGGGTTGAAGACCGATCGCCCGGCGGTGGTGATCGTCTCTGGGAGCCGGGGGGCACCGCCCATTAACCGGGCGGCCCAGGGGCTCTTGCCGAAGCTCAAAGGGGCGCCGTTTCAATTGGTATGGGTCACGGGGCGCGCCCATTTTGAGGAGATCGAAAGAGACGTGGAACGCCGGTTCGGGAAGGAAAGGGTCGACGGTGTCACAGTCGTACCTTTTTGCCACGACATGCCGGCCCTGTTGCACGCGGTGGACTGTGTCGTGTGCCGGGCCGGGGCGTCGACGGTGGCGGAGTTGACGGCGGCGGGCACACCGGCTATTCTCATTCCATCCCCCTATGTCGCCGGTCGCCATCAGGAGCGAAATGCCCGGTGGCTGGCCGAGAGGGCAGCGGCGGTGGTGCTTCCGGAAGACCAGTTGACGCCCGATGAACTCTTTCGACGAATCATACATATTCTTGGGCGCGATGAGGCGAAGGAGATGAGCCGCCGATCCCGGGAATTGGGACTGGTGGATGCGGCTCGAACCCTTTCACTGTTAGTGGTATCATTGGCGTCTGCCAAGGGGCGGCAGTGACAGCCCGAGAGGCCCCGGGGAACGGTCCCGGGGGTTTTTCGTGTCCAGATGCCGCCAGGCCTTCCACGGTGGGCGTTTGTCACACCGGGGGGCACCGATCCATAGTATAGGGATGCGATGGTTGGCAAAGGTCCCGCCTTGGCCAACCGGCGAGGAGGTTCACCGGTGAAAGAAGAAATGTGGTCGATTCTAAGCCGTGTCGATGTCGGTCGGGTGCTTCGAGATGAACCGATGGCTCGCCATACCACCTGGCGCATTGGAGGGCCCGCCGACGTCCTGGTATTGCCGGAGGAGCAGGATCAGATCCGCCGTCTAATGGCGTTGGTCGGTGAGCGGGGCTGGCCGTGGCTGGTGATCGGGAAAGGTTCCAACCTCCTGGTCCGGGACGGCGGAATCCGGGGCGTGGTCGTGAAATTGGCCGATAACTGGTCGGCCATGGAGCGGAAAGAGACGACGGTGGTGGCCCAGTCCGGCCGGCTCATCGTCTCTGCCGCGAACCACGCCATCCGCTGGGGTCTCTCCGGGTTAGAGTTTGCCACGGGTATTCCAGGGAGTGTGGGCGGTGCCGTTCGCATGAATGCCGGCGCCCACGGAGGTGAGATCAGGGACGTCCTGGAGTGGGCTGACCTCGTGTTTCCAGATGGCTCCCTTATCCGAAAGTCCAATGAAGAGCTGGGCTTCGGATACCGCACGAGCCGGGTGGCCGAGTGGGGCGCCCTGGTGGTCCGGGCGGCGTTCGGCTTGGCGCCTGGAGATACGGCGGCGATGGTGAGTCGCGTAAAAGCCTGGACCGAGCGTCGGCGGCAGACCCAACCCCTGGCCCAGGCGAGCGCAGGCAGTGTCTTTCGCAATCCGGTGAACCATTATGCCGCCCGGTTGATCGAAGAAGCGGGATTAAAGGGGAGACGCGTGGGAGGGGCCCAAATCTCTCCGGTCCACGCCAATTTCATCGTGAATCTGGGCGGGGCCACGGCCGGAGATGTGTTGGCGTTGATCCATTTGGCCCAAGAGGAGGTTTATCGAAAGTTCGCCGTCCGGCTGACGCCCGAGGTGCGAATTGTCGGGGAGGATGTTGAAACCGGGGGGTGAAGGCCTTGGATCGAATCGCCGTTGAAGGGGGCACGCCGCTGGAGGGTGCGGTGAGGGTGCACGGCGCCAAAAATGCGGCGTTGCCGATTCTCGCAGCCACTCTGCTGGCCGAAGGGGTCTGTGTTGTCGAAGACGTGCCGGATCTTCAGGACATTCGCGTCATGGTCGACATTCTGCGGGCCCTCGGGGCATCGGTGGATTATTCGCCTCCCGTCGTCCGGGTGGACGCCCGGCGGATCTCCCGAACGGAAGTGCCGGAGGAATTGATGCGGCAAATGCGTTCGTCCATCTTCCTCATGGGTCCTCTCCTTGCTCGATATTGCCACGCCCGGGTCTCCCGCCCCGGCGGGTGTACAATCGGTTCGCGTCCGATTGATCTTCATTTGAAGGGACTTGCGGCGTTGGGGGCGTCCATCGACGAAATGCATGGCTACATCGATTGCCGGACCCGCCGGTTACATGGCGCAGCGATTTATTTGGATACCCCGAGTGTCGGGGCGACGGAAAACCTGATGATGGCCGCGGTCCTCGCCGAGGGGACCACGGTGATCGGCAATGCGGCCCGGGAACCGGAAATCGTCGATCTGGCCAATTTTCTCAACCGACTTGGAGCGCGGGTTGAGGGGGCGGGGGAAGATACTCTGGTTATTTCCGGGGTTCAAGGGCTTATTGGAGGGCAGCATGCGATCATACCCGATCGCATTGTGGCGGGGACGCTGGCCATTGCCGTCAGCATGACCGGTGGCGATGTGACGCTGGAGAACGTCCGTCCGAATCATTTGGGGGCTGTATTGACGAAATTGCGCGAGGCCGGTGTTGAAATCGAAACCGGCCGTGATATAATGAGGGTGCGTTCGCACGGGAAGCTGCGGGCGGTGGAGCAGGTGCGCACCGCGCCCTATCCGGGGTTTCCCACGGATCTTCAAGCTCCTTTCATGGCCTTGTTGAGCGTGGCTCCAGGGATGTCCATTGTGGCGGAGACGGTTTTTGAAGAGCGGTTCAAACACGTCAGTGAACTGTGCCGCATGGGGGCCAATATTCGAGTGGATCTGCGCACCGCCTTTGTGCAAGGGGTGCCGCGCCTGACCGGGGCGGTGGTGCAGGCGAGCGATTTGCGGGCAGGTGCAGCTTTGGTATTGGCGGGTCTTGTGGCAGAAGGCACAACGGTGGTGGAGCAGGCTCACCATATTGACCGCGGATATCAGCAATTCGACGAGATGCTGCGGGGGCTTGGAGCCCGGGTGCGGCGCTTGTCCCAATCATAGACCATACCGGAGGAGCGGCGTACTACGGCACATAGATATGCCGCTCTTTTTTTCAATATGACGGGGGTTCGGCAATTTTGAACACTGGTGGCACCCCGGGGGCGAAAGGAAAGGCCGAGGGCGGACGGCGGCTGCGGGCGCGGATTTTGTTGTTTGCGTTTCTCCTCGGTTCCGCCGTAGCCCTGTTTTTTGGTTCTCCCCTCTCCCGAGTGAGGCATATTCACGTGGAAGGAACGCATAGTTTAACACCAGCCGAGGTGGAACAGGCGGCAGGGGTTCCCCTCGGCACTTGGTGGTTTGAGGTAAAACCCGCCGAAGTGGCCGCCCGAATCCAACGGGCTTTTCCACTGGCGGCGGATGTCCGCGTGCACTTCAACTGGACAGGCTCCTTGGATATTTCGGTGAGGGAAAAAGGAGTAGTGGCGGTGTTTCCTTCGGGGGGCGCTTGGTACCGGCTTCTGGAGGACGGGACGGCGCTGGATGTGGTGAGGCCCGGAGAGACCATCGGCATGCCTTTGATCACCGTGGGAGCCCCGCCCCAAGTTACCCTCGGCAAACCCGTGGCGCCGGTGGTTGCGTCCTGCCGCCAACTCGCTTTACTGCCGCCGGAACTCCGGGCCCAGTTAGCGGAAGTGCACGTCGGCGATTCCACGATGTGGACGGTGTACACGGTGGATCATTATGAGCTGCATGTGCCGGCGCAGGAATTCGCCCAGCGCATGCAATGGTTCCCCCAGATTCGGGATCAGGTCAAAGACCGGGGGCCCGGTGAGATTTGGCTGACGGATCCGTTCCGCTACAGTCCCTTTCCCGGCGGAAAGGGGGGGCGATCATGATCAAGCGGATAGAGACGGCCTTTTTGTTAACACTCATCGGCGTGTTATTGGGATTCATGCTCACGGTACAGTTGCGAAGCACCCATGCGGTCCGATGGCCCCCGCCCCCGCTGCGCGTCGATGAAAACTCAAAACTCCTGGATTCCCTCGCTTCGGCGAAACACACCAACGAGGCGCTTGAGGCGAAGATCTCCGACCTTCAGGCCCAAGTGGACCGATACGAGAAGCAGGTGGATGCCGAGATCGGAACGATGGCCCCGGATCGCCAGAAGTTAGAGGATTATCAGATCCTGGCGGGTACTGTGCCGGTACACGGCCCAGGGGTGAAAGTGATCATCGACGACCACCATGGCCCGATTCCGGTGGGGGTTGATCCGCGCTACGCGATTGTGCATGATTTTGATCTTAGGCGGGTGGTGAACGAATTGTACGCGGGCGGGGCCGAGGCGGTGTCGATCAACGGGGAGCGGATGGCGGTGAATACCGGGGTGGTCTGTATCGGGCCGACGATCCGGGTGGGGTTGGCGCGACTCGTTCCTCCTTTCACAATTGAGGCCATCGGAGATCCGCAAAAAATGACCAGCCAACTGAATCGGCCGGGAGGAATCCTGGATTTACTGCGAAGTCGGACGGTGACGGTGACAGGTCCGGTGGTCCAGGCGGAGTTGCACCTAAAATCGGCCACGGGGTTGACGGGGTGATGGCGCGGCCGTTGGGAAGTGCAGGTGCGGTTTTATCGGAGGCGCAAAGCGGGGCGCACGGGGAGCCGATCGCATCGATGACAAAGGGGCGAAAAGGGTGGCGGATACACAGGGACCCCAAGTAACGGGTCGTTCGAAACGGACGCTGTACATCATCTTGTTTGCGGCCTCTCTGATCGTCGGATTTATGGCTGCGGTGCAGATCTCCACGGTTCGGCAGCCGGCGACGGCGCGCAGCGACATCGTGGAACTGCGAAGCGAATTGGCCCAGCAGCAGGCGAAACAGGAAGGGCTGCTCAAAACCTTGGACGATCTACAGCATCAACTGGAAAAATACCAAGCCACAGGAGGAAATCGCGCCGGAATGGCGGAAGCCTTGGTGCAAGAGGTTCAGGATGCCAGGCGCCAAGCGGGTCTTGAACCCGCCAGCGGCCCGGGGGTGATCGTCACCATCCGGGATCTTCCAGGGCCCGCGATTACTGGGCAGGACACGCACGTGTACGATTGGATGTTACAGATGATCGTCAATCTTCTGTACGGTAACGGGGCTGAGGGGATCGCCTTAAATGGCCAGCGTTTGATCACCACGTCCTTTATTCGCGAGGTGAATGGGGTGATGCAGGTGGACACCCACCCCATCTCCATGCCTTACGTGATTGCGGCGGTGGGAGATCCCGACCGGATGCAAGCGGCCCTCACCATCAATCCGATTGTTCAGGACTACCGTCAGATTGGAAAAGAAGTGACCATTGAGGTGCGCAAAGGCGGTGAGGTGGTCCATCTGCCCGCCTACCATGATCCAGTGGAATTCCGTTTTGCAAAGAAAGAGGTGACCGGGGGATCATGATCTGGTTGTCCATTGTGGGGTTGATCCTCGGGGTGTTGCTCGGCTTGGCGTTTAATGTGACCATCCCCCCTCAATTCTCCAGTTATCTCTCTATTGCCGTTTTGGCGGCGCTAGATACGGTGTTCGGGGGGATCCGGGCAGGGCTAGAAGGAAACTTCGACAGTCGCGTCTTTATCAGCGGGTTCTTTTTTAATACGTTGCTTGCGGCTTTTCTCGCCTTTATCGGCGTGCAATTGGGGGTCGATCTGTACCTGGCAGCGGTCTTTGCCTTTGGAGTGCGATTGTTCCAAAATATCGCGACGATTCGGCGCATCTTGATGGACCGCAGGTGGCCATCTTCTTCTTCGTAATCGATTTTCAGCCGGATGCCGGGACATCCGGCGCTTCTTTTTTGTAAAGATGCCTTCGAAAAAAAAAGGGATTCCCTGCGTTGCGTCGAATTTTCTAGGAGAGCATCTAAGGGAGTGGGTTTGGGGGTGCCATTGTTTGACCAAGGGCGACATCATCGTCAGTCTGGACGTTGGGACATCCAAGATCCGGATCATCATCGGAGAAGTAACAGGCAGCAACTTGAACGTGATCGGCGTCGGGACGGCACCGGGTGACGGGATCCGCCAGGGAGCCATTGTCGATATCGACACAACGGTCCAGGCGATTCGAGAAGCGGTGGAACATGCTGAACGGATGGTCGGCGTGCATATCCAAGCGGCCTACGTCGGGGTATCCGGCAGCCACATCGCCTTGCAATCCAGCCATGGAGTGGTGGCGGTCTCCTCGCCGGACCGCGAGATCACCGAAGATGACGTCGACCGCGTGCTTCAGGCCGCCCGGGTCATGGCCCTGCCTCCCGAACGGGAGATCGTGGATGTCGTTCCAAAGGAATATATCGTCGACGGGTTGGAAGGGATCACCGACCCCCGTGGCATGATCGGAGTCCGGCTGGAGGTGGACGCCCATATCATTACGGGATCCCGGACGGTCATTCACAACTTGGTGCGATGTGTGGAGCGCGCCGAGATGGAGATTGCGGGTCTTGTCCTCCTCCCTTTGGCAGCCGGATCCGTCGCCCTCTCCCCGGATGAAAAGAAGCTCGGCGTCGTGCTGGTCGATCTGGGTGCCGGGGCCACGACCATCTCGGTGTTCGAGCGGGGTGCCCTCGCCGGGGTCAGTGTGCTTCCGGTCGGCGGAGATTACGTGACGAACGATATTGCCATCGGTCTGCGGACGCAAACGGACGTGGCCGAAAAGATTAAATCCAAACACGGCTGGGCGATGGTGACCTTGGCACCCAGGGACGAGCGGTTTAAAGTCCCAAGGATCGGCAACCAGGATGAAAAAGATGTGTCGGCACAGGAGTTGGCGGCGATCATCGAACCGAGGCTTCAGGAGATGTTCTTCCTCGTTCGCCAAGAGATCGAGCGCATGGGGGTGGCGGGGGAGATTCCCGGAGGTTATGTTCTGTACGGCGGCGTGTCCGCCACCCGCGGGATCGACAAGCTGGCCGAACATGAGTTGGCCGCTCCGGTGCGGGTCGCTGTCCCCGAATTTTTGGGTGTGCGGGATACTTCGTTTGTCAATGGGGTGGGCATTATCCGATATGTGGCCAACCATAGCTACCGCCGGGCTGTGGATCACCAGCCCGCTCGCAAAGGGGCGTCCCCCGGATTGATTCGACGAATTAAGAGTTGGTTTGCCGATTTTATGTGAGCGGAGGGACACGGTGATGCTCGAGTTCGAATTCGACACGGAGCACCTCGCACAGATCAAGGTGATCGGCGTGGGAGGCGGAGGCTGTAACGCGGTCAACCGGATGATTGAATCCGGGATCAAGGGTGTGGAATTCATTGCGGTGAACACCGATGCCCAGGCTCTGCAGCTGTCCAAGGCCGAAAGCCGGCTGCAGATCGGGGAGAAACTCACCCGGGGCCTAGGGGCCGGGGCGAATCCGGAGATTGGGAAGAAAGCGGCCGATGAGAGCCGGGAGCAGATCATGAACGCCCTGCGGGGAGCGGATATGGTTTTCGTAACGGCCGGGATGGGGGGCGGTACGGGCACCGGAGCGGCGCCGGTGATCGCCGAGATCGCCAAAGAACTCGGGTCCCTGACGGTGGGCGTGGTGACTAAACCTTTCAGTTTTGAAGGACGGCGCCGGATGAACCAGGCAGAACAGGGAATCCAGCATTTGAAAGAAAAGGTGGATACGCTGATCGTCATCCCCAACGATCGGTTACTGGAGATCGTCGATCGCAATACGCCCATGCTCGAGGCGTTCCGGGAAGCGGACAATGTGCTGCGCCAAGGCGTGTCGGGGATCTCCGATCTGATCGCCGTCCCCGGATTGATCAACGTGGACTTCGCGGATGTGAAGACCATCATGACCGAGCGGGGTTCGGCCCTGATGGGGATCGGAGTGTCCAGTGGGGAAAACCGCGCCGCAGAGGCGGCGAAAAAGGCGATCTGCAGCCCGCTGCTGGAAACCTCCATCGACGGGGCCCGGGGAGTGCTCATGCATATTGCTGGCGGCAACAATCTCAGCCTGTTCGAAGTGAACGAAGCCGCAGACATCGTTTCCTCTGCGGCCGACCCCGAAGTGAACATGATTTTTGGTGCGGTGATCAACCAGGATTTGAAGGACGAGATCGTCGTGACGGTGATTGCCACCGGTTTTGAACACAAAGCCCAGCAAACGGCCAAGCCCGCCAACAAAGTGGAGATCCGACCTTTTCAGAATGTCCAGGCGCCGACTCAATCGGAAGATTACCACATCCCCGCTTTTCTTCGACATCGGCGCGGATAAGGGGTCGAAGCCAAAGAGCTTGGCCGCCCCGGAACCGAGTGAAAAAACCCAGACAGCGCAAGCCTTCGGAGGCACCGAGGGCTTTTTTTATGCCTTCGTCAAGGTATGACAAAGTTTGTCATAGACATGTACTATACTGATTTGTACGGTGCCCCGGGTGGGAAGAAGGTGGAACCGGTGCCGGTGATGTACGGGGATTTGGTGGCGGCGGTGAACGCGGGGATGGACGCCTTAACCCTATGGGGGACAGCTTGGATCCTTCGCATTCGACCCCGGCCCCTGCGGGTCCTCTTGGCTGCGTGTTTGGGGGCGGCCTACGCCATGGCGGAGCTGTTTCTGCCTGCTCTGGGCGGGTGGTGGGCGCGCATTGTCGTCTCCGCTGCGATGGTTCGCTTGGCCCTGCCCCTGCGGGGCGTAGGCTATTGGATCCAGGGTATGGCTTTCTTTTATCTCGCGAATTTTGTGTTCGCCGGCGCCATGATCGCCTTAGAGTGGGGCTTCGGCGGCGCCGCCGGGGTCGGGGCGGGTCTTGTGGTCATGAGTGGGACCCCCGCCTGGCTGTGGCGATGGAGAACCGGGGTCCTAGCCCTGGGCGTCCCCCTTGGCCTGTTGCTGTTGGCGGGGTTATACCGGGTCAAGCGGCGCAATGAGCAACTGGTGGACTATACGGCTCGCATGAAGGTCGTCACCCCCCTGGGCAGCCGGGAGGTGCCGGTCCTGCTCGACTCCGGTAATCAATTGCGGGAGCCTCTCAGCGGCTGGCCGGTGATCGTCGCAGAAGCCGAAGGCCTGCGGGGAATTCTCCCGTCCTCCTTGTTCGAGTGGCTTCGAGATGCCCAGGGGTCGGGCAGGGATCCACCGATTGCACCGACGGCGGATCCAGGAGAGGAATGGTGGTCCCGACTTCGGGTGGTCGCCTGGCGTGGCGTTCGCGGCCGCGGTGGGCTGCTGCCAGCCTTTCGACCGGACGTCGTTCAAATCCGGCAGGGATCCCGGGTCTGGACGGTGGGCCAGGTTTACGTGGCAATCCAGGCGGAGCCCGTAGATCGGCGCCGGCGATACGCAGCCATTGTACCCACATCGGTGCTCGATTCGGCGGAGATCATCGCCGGGTGAGCCGGTCAGTGAAGGAGGACGCGAGATGGGCGAACACTGGGCGAATTGGAAACGGCGTTTGCGGTTGTGGTGGTGGAGAGTTACCGGGCGCTTCTTCCCAGGGGACGAGGTGGATTACGTCGGCGGGGGAGAAGCCTTGCCGCCTCCCTTAACCCGGGAAGAGGAGGAGGCTCTCTTGGTTCGCTTGATCGAGGGAGACGAATCCGTGCGCTCCACCCTGATCGAGCGCAACCTGCGGCTGGTCGTGTACATCGCCCGGAAATTCGAGAATACCGGGATTTATATCGAGGATTTGGTTTCCATCGGCACCATTGGCCTGATCAAAGCGGTGAACACCTTTGACCCCCAGAAGCGAATCAAGCTCGCCACTTACGCCTCCCGTTGTATTGAGAATGAAATCCTGATGTTCTTGCGCCGGAACAATAAAGTTCGGGCCGAAGTCTCCTTTGATGAACCCTTGAATGTCGATTGGGACGGAAATGAACTGCTTTTGTCCGACGTCCTGGGGACGGAGAACGACACGATCTACCGCAATATCGAAGAGCAGATCGACAAACATCTGCTGTATGACGCTCTGGGGAAGCTGACCGAACGGGAACGAAAGATCATGGAATTGCGTTTTGGCCTCGCCGGCGGTCAGGAAATGACGCAAAAAGATGTGGCCGATCTCCTGGGAATCTCGCAATCCTACATCTCCAGGCTCGAGAAACGCATCATAAAACGCCTCCGCAAGGAGTTCAATCGAATGCTATAACTGCATATTTCTTCCCGCTCAGGGGATACTGATGACCGAGCCGTCGGCCCACCCCATCGACGCGGGAGGGACACTATGAAACGCAATAAGGTGGAAATTTCCGGAGTGAATACCTCGCAGTTGCCCGTGCTGACCAACGCCGAGATGCGGAAGCTGTTCGCCGAATTTCAGGCTGGAGATCTTTCCGCTCGGGAGCGGCTCATTCACGGAAACCTGCGCCTGGTGCTCTCCGTGATCCAGCGTTTCAACAACCGGGGGGAGAACGTGGACGACCTGTTTCAGGTCGGGTGCATCGGATTGATGAAAGCCATTGATAACTTTGATCTCGGTCAGAATGTAAAATTCTCGACCTACGCCGTACCGATGATCATTGGGGAGATTCGGCGGTATCTGCGGGACAACAATCCCATTCGGGTCAGTCGATCGTTGCGGGACATCGCCTACAAAGCGCTGCAGGTTCGGGATCAATTAACAAACGAACGGCTGCGGGAACCGACGATCACGGAGATCTCCGAGCAGCTCAACCTGCCCAAGGAGGACGTGGTCTTTGCCCTGGACGCCATCCAAGATCCCGTTTCCCTGTTCGAGCCGATCTACCATGACGGGGGCGACCCGATCTATGTCATGGATCAGATCCGGGATGACCGCAATCAAGACGTACTCTGGGTTGAAGAGATCGCCCTTCGGGAAGCGATGAACAAACTGGGCCAGCGAGAACAAAAGATTTTGGCGATGCGATTTTTTGAAGGCAAGACCCAGATGGAGGTGGCTGAGGAGATCGGCATCTCCCAGGCCCAAGTCTCCCGCCTCGAAAAGTCGGCCATTCAGCACATGCAAAAATTCATTAAAATCCAGGGCTGAGCCCCGCCCGGCCCTCGGCGCCCCCTCCCCGGGCGCTTTTTTTTGTTGGGCACTTTCCCGGGGTGTCCGCATATATAAAAGATGAGAAGGGTGAGGGCGACGACTGCGGAAGCAGGGATGAGGCGATACAAGGGATGAAAGCGTCGGAACTCCAGGCGAAAGACGTGGTGAATATCCGGGACGGCGCCCGTCTTGGCATGGTCGGCGATTTGGAAATCGACCTGGAACAAGGGGTGGTCCGGGCCATCGTCGTGCCCGGGACTTCTCGCTGGTTCGGGTTGTGGCGAAACGGCCAGGAGCATGTGATTCCGTGGGACCAAATTGTCAAAATCGGCACGGATGTGATCCTCGTGGAATTGCGGCCGGCTGCCGAAGGCGGGAGTCATCGCTCGGCGGATGGACCGGGTGTGTCCGAGGGCTACTAGATGTGGTACACTGGGTGGCGAGAGAGCAGCGGCTGGAGGAGCGGGGTCATGGAGTGGGAGTTGGCCCGCGAAGCGGGCGTGACCTTTTGGCGGGTCCCGGCTTGGGAGGAAGGGGGCCGGGTGAGAGCCCGTTTTTTCACCCGGGTGGGCGGGGTGAGCCGTCCGCCTTATGATAGCTTGAATTTTGGCTTCTCGACCCGGGACGAAGCGGGGGCTGTGCTGGAGAACCGCCGCCGGGCGGCGGAAGCCTTTGGCATGCCCCTGGAACGCTGGACCTTCTGCCGGCAGGTTCACGGGGATCACATCCTCACGGTCTCCTCAGCCGACGCCGGCCGGGGGGCCCTGAGCCCGGAGAACTTGTTGGGGGAAGCGGATGCTATGGCTGCCCGGGATCCCGGCGTGGTTTTGGCGGTCCTTGCGGCAGATTGCGTGCCGATTCTGTTGTACGCGCCCGATGTCTCCGCTGTGGCTGCCGTGCACGCGGGGTGGCGGGGCACCGCGGTCCGGACACTGGAGGCGGCCGTTCGGAAGCTGGTCGAGTGGGGGGCGGTGCCGGAGCAGCTCTACGCCGCCATCGGTCCTTCCATCGGACCCTGTTGCTATGAGGTGGATGAGAAGGTGCGGGAGGTGTTCCATCAGAGGTGGAAGCTCGTCCCCGAGGGCGTTTTCGTACCGGGGCGCCCGGGACATTATTTTCTGGACCTGTGGCGGGCCAACCGGGAGATTCTTCGGGATGCGGGGGTGTCTGAGGATCGGGTGGCGGTCCTCGGGGTGTGCACATCCTGCCGGCCGGACGTGTGTTATTCCCATCGGAGGGACAATGGGGTCACAGGCCGGATGGCCGCCGCCGTGGCCCTGGTGGATGATGACGGGGTGGGAGGAGGACGATCGGCGTGAGCACAGGTGAGCGCATTGCTGAGGTGAAAATGCGCATCGCCCGGGCGTGCGCCCGGGTGGGAAGAGATCCTTCGGGCGTGCGCCTCGTGGCGGTGAGTAAATACATTGATGCAGCCCGGGCCAAGGAATGGGTTCAGGCCGGGCTGACGGACCTCGGAGAGAACCGTCTGCAGGTGGCGCAGGAGAAGCTGGAGGCATTGGGCTCTGGGGTGACCTGGCATTTTATCGGTCATCTGCAGACCAATAAGGTCAAGGCGGTCATTCAACATTTCGCGTGGCTTCACTCTTTGGACAGGCCTTCCTTGGTGGACGCCTTGGCCAGGCGGTTTGCGGAAGGGCCGCCCGAGGGGCCACCGCTGAAAGTTTTGGCCCAGGTGAATGTCGCCGGGGAAGAACAAAAAAGCGGAGTGGCCCGGGAAGAAATCGGGGATTTTCTCGACTACATACAGAGCAAAAATCGATTTTCCCGATGGATCATGGCGGGGTTTATGACCATGGCTCCGGCGGTCAACGACCCCGAAGAGGTGCGCGGAGTGTTCCGGGAGCTGCGGCAACTCCGGGACAGATTTGGCCATCACCCGGTGTGGCGGAATCGGGACAATCTGGAGCTTTCGATGGGCATGTCCGGAGACTTCGAGGTGGCGGTGGAGGAAGGGGCCACCATTGTTCGCCTCGGGAGGATCTTGTTGGACAACGAGAGGACAGGCCCTGAGGCCGAGTCAAACGGAGAGAGGGGAGTGGTATGAATGGGCGACCGGATGCGTCGTTTCTTTCAGTTCCTGGGATTCGGGGATGAGGAGTGGGTAGAGGAACCCCGGGAGGAGGAGATCTCCGGGCCGGTGCCGGGCTCCGGAAAGAAAGGGGCGGTGGTCAGCCTTCACCAAGCGAAGTCGGTCAAATTGGTTCTCTGCGAACCCGCTCGGTTTGAAGAAGGGCAAGGGATCGCCGACCACCTCCGCAATCGCCGGGCTGCGGTGATCAATCTGCAAAAAGTCCCCTATGAAGATGGCCTGCGGATCATGGATTTTCTCAGCGGTGTCCTGTATGCGCTGGGAGGGACGATGCAAAAGATCGGGCCCCAGATCATCCTGTGCGCCCCGGACAATGTAGACGTCCAGGGGGCGATCTCAGAATATCTCAGCGGCCAGGAATCCCAGGACAAAACGAGGTGAGTGGAAGCATTGAATCTGTACATCACAGTTAGCCAGGTGGTTGGCATCCTTCTCCAAGTCTACTGGTACCTGCTGATCGCCCGAGCATTCCTATCGTTCTTTCCCGACGTCTGGGACACATCCCTCGGCAGGTGGCTCGTTCGCCTGACGGAGCCGTATTTGGCTCCCTTTCGCCGCTTCATCCCAAGTTTGCCCCTTGGAGCCATTTCCTTGGACCTTTCCTACATCGTGGCCCTTGTCGTCTATTATTTCCTTGAGCGGGGTGTCATGCTGCTGCTGTTCTGGATTTTTCGCGCGGTGGGGGTGGTCTAGGTGTCGTGGCCGTGGCAAACGTATCTTCTGCCCGAGGAGCGTCCTCGTGCCCGTCAACAGGCAGATTGTGCGGGTGGGACACCTTTAGAGAGCGGGTGCAGGATTTCCCCACCGGGCGTCGAATTCTAGGGACAGCATGGATGCCGATTCGGGGGAGGTGGACGGCGTGTCATTAACGCCGTTGGATATTCACAATAAGGAATTCAGCGTATCCTTTCGTGGCTATAATCAAGATGAAGTGAATGAATTCTTACGGCAGGTCATTCAAGAGTTCGAAGGATTGATCCGGGAGAACAAGCAACTGGCCGAGCAGAGCCGACTCTTGGAAGAACGCCTGGCGCACTTCTCGAATCTGGAAGAGAGCCTGAGCAAGTCCATCGTTGTTGCCCAGGAAGCGGCGGAGGAGGTCAAGGCCAACGCCCGGAAAGAGGCCCAGTTGATCGTGCGGGAAGCGGAAAAAAACGCCGACCGGATTGTCAACGAAGCGTTGATGAAATCCCGAAAGATCCTGATGGAGATGGAAGAAATCCAAAAACAGGTCTCCGTGTTCCGCACTCGCCTGCGCTCTTTGGTTCAGGCCCAATTGGAGATGATCGAAGCGCGGGATTGGGATGACCTGGCAGAAGACTTGCAGCAGGCGGGGCAACTGGAGTCCGGGACCGGAAGTCGGTGATGAGCCCGATTTGACAGGCTTTCTGGCAATCTCTATACTGGTGGTGCGGAGTGGCGTCGCCGGGCGGTGGTGCGGCGCTGCGGGAGTCAGGAGAGGGTTGTGCGGCGAAAGGTGACGGCCTCTCGTCCCTGCGCGGGGATGGGGGCTTTTTGTTTGTCGGGTGGAAAGGAGGACGCCTCATGGACTATAGCCATACCTTACATCTGCCGAAGACCGATTTTCCCATGAAGGGGAATTTGCCGAAGCGGGAGCCGGAGATCCAGCGGCGCTGGGATGAGATCGGTCTGTACCGCCGATCGGTGGAGATGCGGCGGGGACGGCCGAAATTCATTCTTCACGACGGTCCGCCTTATGCGAATGGGAACATCCACGTCGGCCACGCCTTGAACAAGATTTTGAAGGATATGATCGTGAAATTCAAGACGATGGACGGTTTTGAAGCCCCCTACGTACCCGGGTGGGATACTCACGGTCTGCCCATTGAACATGCGATTATTAAATCCAAGAACCTCAATCGCCACGAAATTGACGTGTTGGAGTTCCGGGAGATGTGCCGGCAATACGCTCTCGAGTACATCGACCGGCAAAGGGGGCAATTCAAGCGTCTGGGGGTGCGAGGGGATTGGGATCATCCGTATATGACCCTGGAGCCGGGTTATGAGGCCGTTCAGATCCGCGTTTTTGGCGAGATGGCCAAAAAAGGTTATATCTACCAAGGCCTCAAACCCGTCTACTGGTGTCCGTCCTGTGAGACGGCCCTGGCTGAGGCGGAGATCGAATATCGCGACAAAGTGTCACCGAGTATCTATGTAAAATTTCCTGTCGTGGACGGTCAAGGGGTTGTGGATCCGGCGGGGACCTCGGTGGTCATTTGGACGACGACGCCCTGGACGCTGGTGGCGAACCAAGCTGTGGCTCTGGGCCCGGATTTTCGCTACGTTTTGGTGGAAGTGGGCAGCGAGCGGTGGGTGGTCGCCAAAGACCGGTTGACACACGTGCTGAAAGCCGCAGGGCGGGATCCCGACGCAGGACGGGTTCTCAAGGAATTCGCCGGCAGGGCGCTGGAGGGGGCGATTCTCCAGCATCCTTTCCATAAAGGCCGGCGGGCTCCGGTGGTGCTGGGCGATCATGTCACCCTGGATGCGGGTACCGGCGCCGTTCATACGGCTCCGGGCCACGGCATGGAGGACTATCTTGTCGGTCTCAAGTACCACCTGCCGATAGAAGCTCCGATTGATGACCGGGGCCGTTTTACCGAGGCCGGTCAGCCGGTGGCCGGACAATTCTACGCGAAGGCCAACGATGTCTTGTGCGATCTTTTGCGCCGGGAAGGGTCCATGGTGGCCGAGGGGGAAATCCGCCACCAGTACCCGCACTGCTGGCGGTGCAAGAATCCGGTCATCTTTCGGGCCACGGAACAGTGGTTTGCCTCCATCGACAAGTTTCGTCAGGAGATGCTGGACGAGATCGAGAAGGTCCAGTGGATTCCCTCCTGGGGCAAACAGAGGATTCACAACATGGTGGCCGAACGCCAGGATTGGTGCATCTCCCGCCAGCGGGTCTGGGGCGTGCCGATCCCGATTTTTTATTGTGAAACCTGTGGGGAGACGGTGATTGACGACCAGACCATCGACCATGTGGCTCGTTTGTTTGAGCAGCACGGCTCGCAGGTGTGGTTTGCCCGGGAGGCCAAGGATTTGCTCCCCGAGGGGTATCGGTGCCGATGCGGCGGCGATTCGTTCCGCAAGGAAACGGACATCATGGACGTGTGGTTTGACTCGGGGTCGAGCCATATGGCGGTGTTGGAGCGGAGGCCGGAGCTTCGCTGGCCGGCCGACATGTACCTGGAAGGATCGGACCAGCATCGCGGATGGTTCAATTCATCCCTTTCTACGGCTGTGGCGGTAAAGGGACAAGCTCCTTACCGGGCGGTGCTGACCCATGGATTCCTGTTGGACGGCGAAGGGCGCAAGATGTCCAAGAGTCTTGGGAATGTGGTGGATCCCCTGGAGGTGATGGATCGCCTGGGGGCGGATATCTTGAGGCTCTGGGTGGCGTCGGTGGATTACCGCTCGGACGCCCGGGTGTCCGACGCCATCTTGAAGCAAGTGGCCGAGGTCTATCGCAAGATCCGGAATACTTTCCGGTTTTTGCTTGGGAACTTGAACGGTTTTGATCCGGCGGCCCACCGCACATCTTACGAACATATGACAGAACTCGACCGCTGGGCCCTGGATCAACTCCAACGGCTGGTGGAACGGACGAGCGCTGCGTATCGGAATTACGAGTTTCACCTGGTGTTTCACGCCGTGCACAATTTTTGCGCCGTTCAGATGAGCGCTTTTTACCTCGATGTGCTTAAGGACCGGTTGTATTGTAGCCGGGAGGCGGATCCGATTCGGCGGTCGGCCCAGACGGCCATGTACGAGATCCTGGTGACTCTGGTGAAATTGGTGGCTCCCATCATCAGCCACACCGCCGATGAGGTGTGGGGTTACATTCCGGGGGTAAAGGGGCCGAGCGCCCAGTTGGAGGACTGGCCCCAGGTGCGGTCCGAGTGGAAGGATGACGCCCTGATGCGCAAGTGGGAACGGATTCTGGAGTTCCGGTACGAGGTGGCCAAGGGGTTGGAGACAGCCCGTCAGCAGAAAGTGATCGGCAATAGCCTCGGAGCGGCGGTGGAGGTGTGGCTCGGTCCGCGATTTGAAGACATCCGGGGGATGGCCGAGGAGCTGCCCCAGATTCTCATCGTTTCCCAAGTGTCCGTTCACGGACCGGAAGAGACGGTCCCTTCGGACGCCTTGGAATTTGAAGGAGTCAGCGTCAGAGTCACCCCCGCTCAAGGTGAAAAATGTCAGCGTTGCTGGATGGTGTTGCCCGAGGTCGGGACGGTGGAGGGTCACCCGGACCTGTGTCGGCGGTGCGCCGAGGTGGTGGATGAGCTTCCCCTTGATGACCGACCCTGAACGTGCTACAATCGCCATGGTCAAAAAAGAAGATTTCACCATCCTCGTTAGGTGAGGCGTGTGTACAAACACAGGCCACTGCCCGGAAACGTCGAAAGACGCCAATGGGTAGACCAGGGATTGCCGGATTAAGGCTTTCCCTAAGGTGGCTGAGCATCCGGGCTCTACGTTGTACACTGCCGAAGCTCAACCAGGGGGAAGGTGTGCGTTATGCGCATGGTGTCCCCCGGCTTCGGGGGTTTTTTTATGGAGTCAAGAACCATCCTGTGGGAAGAAAGGGGGAGACGGAGATGCCCGCCTACGGACAGGTCCGAAAAAAGACGGTTTGGTGGGTGGATGCGGCGCTACTGGCCGGGGTGCTGGGGCTCCTGTACGGCATCGTGCAGGTGGGGAAGGGGATGGTAGAACCCTATGCCCCCCAGTCGATGACCGTTTCCCTCGACCCTTCGGCCCTCCCGTACTACGCCGGTCGAAGCTTAATGCGGATGTTTGTGGCTCTCGGGGCTTCGGTGGTGTTTACGGTTTTGTATGCCCGCCTGGCCTCCCGGAGCCGGCTGGGGGAACGGATTCTGATCCCTTTGCTCGACATTCTGCAATCGGTCCCGGTGCTCGGGTTTTTGTCGGTGACGGTGGTCGGGTTTATGGCCCTGTTTCCGGGGAGTTTGTTGGGGCCGGAATTGGCTTCGATTTTTGCGATATTTACCGGTCAAGTGTGGAACATGACCTTTGGGTTTTATCAATCGATTACAGGAGTTCCGAAGGAGCTCCGGGAGGCGAGTCGACTGTACGGGCTGGGCGGGGTCCGCCGGTTTTTCGTGTTGGATCTTGCGTACGGGGCGGTGCCGTTGGTTTGGAACAGCATGATGTCTTTTGGCGGAGGATGGTTTTTTCTCGCTGTTAGCGAGTCCATCACCGTGATGCACCGGGATATCCGCTTGCCCGGGATCGGATCGTACATGGCGGCGGCGATGGATGCGGGAGATGTCCGAGCTCTTCTGTATGCCATGGTCACCATGGTCATCGTGATTATTGTCGTGGATCAACTGTTCTGGCGTCCCCTGGTCGCATGGGCCCAGCGCTTCAAGGTGGAGCAGACGGCGGGCCCGGATCTGCCCACTTCGTGGATGTTAACGCTGTTGCGGCGTTCCCACATTGCCGAGTGGGCCCGCCGGGTGTTTTTTGAGCCGGCCTGGCTGTGGATGATCGCGGGGCGCCCGCCTCGGGCGCCTCGGATGCGGATGCCCTCGGTGGCCAAAAAGGTCGTCTCCGCTGTGATCTGGGCCGCGGTGTTTGTGGTGGCGGTGTACTGGATCATCCGGGGCGGGCTGATGCTGAGGGAACTGGGGTGGCGAGAGCTATTTTTCCCTGTGCTGTATGGGGTGCTCACTCTTCTCCGGGTGGCGGCGGCGGTGCTGCTGGGAGCGCTGTGGACGATCCCCGTGGGCGTGTGGATCGGCACGCACCCGAAATGGTCCCGGGTGGCCCAACCGGTGGTTCTGGTGGCGGCTTCGTTTCCGGCCAATATGTTTTTTCCGCTGATTACCGCAGCCTTTTTGTCCTTGCACGTAAGCCTTGAGTGGGGATCGGTGGCACTGATGATGCTGGGAACCCAGTGGTATATCCTATTCAATGTGATCGCAGGGGCGTCCGCCATTCCGGGCGACCTCCGGGAAGCCAGCGATTTGATGCGCCTTGGCGGATGGCGCCGATGGAGGCTGCTCATTCTGCCCGTGATTTTTCCGTCTTTGGTCACCGGGCTGGTGACGGCGGCCGGAGGGGCATGGAACGCGAGTATCGTCGCCGAAGTGGTTTCGTGGAAGGGGACCCAGCTGGCGGCCACCGGGCTCGGGGCGTACATCACCCGGGCGACCACCAATGGCGATTGGCCGGCCATTGTCTGGGGCATTGTCGTGATGGCCGCTTTTGTCGTCGCGGTAAACCGCCTGTTGTGGAGGCGTTTGTACCGGTTGGCTGAAAACCGGTACCGGTTGGAAGTGTGAGAGGGGGGGCAGGGATGGCTCTGCTAGAATTGCGCCACGTGTCCAAGGACTGGGAAGTGGGGCCGGGTACGACAACGACGATCCTCAAAGATGTCTCGCTCAAAGTGGAAGAGGGGGATTTTGTCGCCCTCCTCGGCCCTTCGGGGTCGGGCAAATCGACTCTATTGCGGATTATCGCCGGGCTGATTCCCCCCACCGAGGGTCAGGTGTTGTACCACGGCCGGCCGGTGGACGGGGTGGCGCCAGGAGTGGCGATGATTTTTCAAAACTTTGCCCTGTTTCCGTGGCTGACGGTGTTGGAGAATGTCGAACTCGGGTTAGAGCGGACCGACATCCCGCCTGCAGAAAAAAGGAAGCGGGCGTTGCAGGTCATCGATATGGTGGGCTTGGACGGTTTTGAGACGGCGTTTCCGAAGGAGTTGTCCGGCGGGATGAGACAGCGGGTGGGTTTTGGCCGGGCCCTGGTGGCCGAACCCGATGTCCTCCTCATGGATGAACCCTTTTCGGCCCTGGACGTGCTGACCGCTGAGAATCTGCGCCGGGATCTGTTGGAATTGTGGCTTGAGAAAAAGATTCGGACCAAAGCCATTGTCCTCGTTACCCACAGTATCGAGGAGGCGGTGTACTTGGCCAGCCGGGCCGTGGTGCTTTCCCGGGACCCCGCTCAGGTGGTGACGGACATCCGAATCACTCTGCCGCACTGGCGGGATAAACAGTCCCCGACTTTTCTTTCGTTGGTGGATCAACTCTACGCCATTATCACCCGACGAACTCCCGTGGCCGAAGCGGTGCCTGCGGCGGCCAAATCGATGACCCGGGTGCCGGAGGTGCGTTCGGGCGCCCTCACGGGACTGTTGGAGCTGTTGGATGACCTGGAAAGCCGGACGGATTTGTATAAATTGGCGGACAACCTGATGCTGGATGTGGAAGATTTTCTCCCCATTGTCGAAGGGGCCGAACTCTTGGGGTTGGTCAAGGTGGAGCATGGCGACATTGAGCTGACCGACGTCGGGCGTCGCTTCGCCGACGCCAGCGTGCTGGAGAGGAAGGAAATTTTTCGCGATCTGGTGTTAAAAAAGGTCCCGACCATGGAGAAAATGTTATGGGTACTTCAGTCAAAACGGAATAAGCAGATTGCCAGGGAATTTTTTCTGCAGATTTTCGAGCGGAGGTTCAGTCCGGAAGAGGCGGCCAAGCAACTGGATATTCTTATCGACTGGGGGCGCTATGCGGAACTGTTCGGCTACGACGAACAGGGAGGGCGTTTGTATCTTGAAGGGGAAGAGGACGCGCCGTGAGGGTCGAACCGTGACGGATTCCCTCGATTTTCCTGTTCTTTTGTCGATGGGCAGGATTTCCCGGCCCGCATCGCGAATTGCTGGTGAAGATCGGGAGGAGGGATGGGCATGTCTCTAGAGGTGGAGGCGGTGCATCGGTCGGGGGTTGTGGTGGCCCGGTTGCGGGGAGAGTTGGACCATCATACATCGGACGGGGTGCGGGCCAAGGTGGACGCGCTTTTGGAAGAGACCGGGTCGATTCGGTTGCTGTGGAACCTGTCGGATTTGTCTTTCATGGACAGTTCAGGTCTCGGGGTGCTGCTGGGCCGGTATCGCAGGATCAGCCAGCGCGGCGGGAAGATGGCCTGCTGCGGCTTGACGGCGCCCGTGCGGAAACTGTTGGAGTTGTCCGGGGTGCTGCGCATCGTGCCGGTGTATGAGGACGAGTCCGGCGGCATCGCCGCATTGAGGGAGGCCTAGGATGAGCGCGACACGGAATGTGATGCGATTGGAATTCTCCAGTCGATCGGAAAACGAATCCTTCGCCCGGGTGGCCGTTGCCGCATTTGTCGCTCAGCTTGATCCGACCGTGGAGGAACTTACCGAGATTAAGACCGCAGTCTCGGAAGCGGTGACCAATGCCATCATTCACGGATACGGGGACCGGGAAGGGATGGTGAGCATCACCTGCACCCTTGAGGGAGACGTGGTGGAGATTATGATAGACGACCAAGGAGTGGGCATCGAGGATATCGAGTTGGCCCGTCAGCCCATGTATACCTCTCGCCCGGATTTGGAGCGGTCGGGAATGGGCTTTACAATCATGGAAAATTTCGTGGACAAAGTCGAAATCACGTCCCGCCCCCGCCAAGGTACCCGGGTGCGCCTGGTCAAGCGGTTGAAGAGCCGGACGACGTCGGAACACTAGGTGAGATCATGCAACCGGAGAGGGATTTTGGTTCGACAAAAGCGAAACTGACCGATCAACAGGTCAGGGAACTGATCGCGCAAAGTCAATCCGGGGATGCGGGGGCCCGGGAGACCCTGGTTCTCTTTAACCAGCGGTTGGTCTGGTCGGTGGTTCAGCGCTTTTTGGGTCGGGGCTACGAGCCCGAGGATCTGTTCCAGATCGGGTGTATCGGGCTGATGAAGGCGATCGATAAGTTTGATCTCAGTTACGACGTGAAATTCTCCACCTATGCCGTTCCGATGATCATCGGCGAAATTCAGCGTTTTTTGCGGGATGACGGCACGGTGAAAGTGAGCCGATCGGTCAAGGAAACCGCTCGGCATATCCGAAGGGCCCGGGACGAGCTGGCGAAACGTTTGGGTCGGCAACCTCATATCAATGAGCTTGCCGAGGAGCTGGGGATGGACCCGGCGGAAGTGGTGTTCACCCAGGATGCCATGAGGGCACCGGCTTCGATTCACGAGACGGTGTTTGAGAACGACGGGGACCCGATCTTACTGATGGACCAAATCGCCGACGAGGAACAAGAGAAGTGGTTTGATCGCCTGGCGCTCACCGATGCGTTAAACCGGCTGCCTGAGCGGGAGAGGCTGATCGTGTTCCTTCGCTTTTTCAGGGACAAGACCCAATCGGAAGTGGCGGAAGTGCTGGGGATTTCTCAAGTCCAGGTCAGTCGCTTGGAAAAAAAGATTCTGAACCGGATCCGCCGGCAACTTCTCGGTGAGGATGACGGGTAGGGCTTCGCCCGAAGGGAGGGCGGAGCTTTTTTTTGCCTTGGCGGCCGTGGGCGCCACCGTGGGCGCACGACTCTGGACGGGCGGGAAAAACTGGGCATACTAACGGGGAACCGGGAGGAGGCGGATTTCCTTGGAGGTTGCGCCGGAGGTTGATGTCTACATTCGCCCGAAGGAACGGTTGAGTCTGCGGCCCGGGGAGTACCTGACCGTCGGCCAGGCGGCGGAGGTGGTGGCGGTCGACTCCGGCGGGGGGGACCTGAGGCGGATCGTTGTGGGAATCCCCGTTTCGGATTGGAGTCCCCGGCAGGGGGGTGTGCGGGTGGTTCAAGCCATTGACCTGGTGGCGGCCATCAAACGGCGCCTGCCTCACGTTAACGTTCATTTGATCGGGCCGACGGAGACGATCGTCGATCTGGAGGACCTCGGCGTCTCGAAACCGCCTTGGCTCAAGGTCACGGCGGTGTGGCTTCTGCTTTTCGTCGGTTCCGGATTGACAATCATGAACTTCCACGCCGACGTGAGCATGGTCCGGGTCCACCAGCGGGTGTATCACCTGATCACCGGTGAATACAAGGCCCACCCTTACATTTTACAAATTCCCTATGCCTTTGGGGTTGGACTGGGGATGGCCCTGTTCTTTAACCATCTGCTCCGGCGAAAAATCAACGAAAATGAACCCAGCCCTCTCGAGGTGGAGGTCTTTCAGTACGAGCAGATGATCAATCAGTATGTGATCACCCAGGAGGGGAGTCGTCAGGAACGGGCGCCGGACCCGCGTGAGGCCCATGATCCGTGAGGGGCTGGCGGCAGCGGTGGGGTTGGCCTGGGGCGTGACGGTGGGGAGTGGGTTTCTGGCGCTGTTGTCCGTGTTGGACGTGGTGCCGAGGCTCGTTCAGTTGACCCGGTTTAAGGGGGGACTGTTGGCCTATCAGTGGGCACTGATCGCCGGTGCCTTTATGAGCGCGTTATCGGAAATTTTTCCCATGCCCATGAGCCTATCCCGGTGGGTGGCCGGGGCATGGGGACTTTTTGCCGGGGTATTCGTGGGGATGGTGGCCGGGGCGCTGACCGAGGTGTTGAATGTGCTGCCGATCCTGGCCCGGAGACTTCGCCTGGAGCCGGTTTTGCCGCTTCTCGTCTCGGCCATGGTCATCGGAAAGATGATCGGGTGCCTCGTGAATGTTCTATTTCCGGAGTTGTCGCCCTAGGGCGAGGCGGCATAGTGCCGCTTGGGTCTGTGCATGCTAGATGCGGTACCAGGGGATGGAGGAGATCTGGATGAGCGTCGGAACGCCGGATGATAAGCGATTGCAGAAAGAGTATCAAATGGTCGTCAAACGGCATCGCCCTCCTGTACCGGCGGCGCGCAATGCCCTTCGGGCTTTCGTCGTGGGGGGACTGGTCTGCGATCTTGGACAGTTCATCCAGTACTTGTACATGCGCGTCGGGGGATTTGACCGAGAAGCGGCGGCCAATCCCACAGCGGCGACTCTGGTTTTTGCCGCGATTCTACTGACCGGTCTAGGGCTATACGATCGCTTTGCCCAATGGGCCGGGGCGGGCTCGGCAGTCCCGATCACGGGGTTTGCCAATGCCATGTCCTCCTCGGCGATTGAAGCGAAAAGTGAAGGGTTGGTGCTCGGAGTTGGGGCAAACATGTTCAAAGTGGCGGGGCCTGTAATCGTCTTTGGCGTGGTGGCGGCGTTTTTTGTCACTTTGATTCGTGCGGTGCTCCCACGGATCATCGGATAGGGCAGCGAGTTCAGACAGGGGGTCGGCCTTTTCGGGTGGCGAGTTCCAGGAGGCGGGTCCGTTCACCGATTTTCGAGTAAAGGGGGCGGGAATTGTGGCCCGGTCGGTGGGAGGTCAGACGTGGCAGTTTGATCGGGTGTTTCTGGCCGGGGAGGCGGCGGCGGTGGGGCCGAAGGAAGGCGAGGGGCCGCTGAGGGACGATTTTGACGGGATTTTTCCCACTCCCTATGCCGGGCAGCCGAATTGGGAGAAGGCCGAGCAAACTTTTCTCCAATACGCTTTCGACAAAGCCTTGGAGAAGTCCGGGAAGCGCAAAGAAGATGTGGGATTGTTCGTTGCCGGTGACCTCATGAATCAGATCACCACTTCCACCTTTGTGGCCCGTTCCCTTGCTACCCCCTATCTTGGGGTGTTCAGCGCCTGTGCGACCATCGGCGAGGCTTTGGCGGTGGCCGCTTTGGCGGTGGATAGCGAGGCGGAAACTCTGGTGGCGGCGGGTACGGCCAGCCATAACGCCACGGCGGAGCGGCAGTATCGGTATCCGACTGAGTACGGGGCCCAGAAAACGGACACTGCCCCCTGCACGGTATCCGGGGGCGGAGTGGCACTCTTGGCCCGGGACTCGGCTGGTGGTCCCGGCAGGGTTCGATTGACCTTCGCTACCCTCGGTAAAGTGATCGATTTGGGCGCGAAGGATCCGATGGACATGGCCGCGGCCATGGGCCCGGCGGCCGCCGATACGTTGGCGGCACATTTCTCGGACCTGAACCGCCAGCCTTCGGATTATGATCTCATCGTCACCGGGGATCTGGGATTTCACGGCATGCCGGTGCTGCGGGAATGGTTCAGCCGGTACGGTTACGATCTCGGGGATCGGTACGCCGATTGCGGCGCTCTGATTTACTCACCGACCCAGCCCGAAGTGTTTAATGGGGGCAGCGGATCGGCCTGTTGTGCAGTGGTGACCTTTGGCCACCTGGTTCGCCGGCTTCGTCGGGGGGAACTGCGGCGGGTGCTCGTTGCCGCCACCGGAGCTCTTCATTCGACAGTATCGGCCCAGCAGGGGGAAACGATTCCGACGATCTGTCACGCGGTCGTCTTGGAGCGGGAGGATTGATCCGGGGCGTCCCGGGTCCGGAAACGGACGGGTTCAGGCTGATAGCGAAAGGCGGGAGACCGATGATTTATGTCTGGGCATTCGTGGTGGGCGGCCTGATCTGCGTGATCGGACAACTGCTGATGGACGTGGGCCGGTTGACCCCGGCCCACACCATGACAATCCTGGTGGTCAGCGGGGCTATCCTGGACGGGTTGAACCTGTACGATCCGCTGATCCAGCTCGCTGGGGCCGGGGCCACGGTCCCCATCACAAGCTTCGGGCACGCCCTCACCCACGGAGCGTTGGTGGAAGCCGGACAACACGGGATCATCGGGGTCATCACGGGAATCTTCGAGGTGACCAGCGCGGGCATTTCCAGCGCCATTGTTTTCAGTTTCCTTGCGGCCTTGGTATTTAAGCCGAAAGGTTAATCGTTGTACCTCGTAATGAGCCGTGATATAATCGGCCTAACCGGCGCCGGCCATAAACCGGTTGCCTTTGTGATTCGGAGAGGGGAAGAAAGCATTGGTGCCTTCTTTGGGGACGCGTCGGGTAAACGATCGGGGACACCTGGAGATCGGCGGGTGCGATACGGTAGAATTGGCCGAGCGCTTTGGAACCCCGTTATATGTGTTTGATGAGGTGCTGCTGAGAGAGACCTGTCGGGAGTTTCACGCGGCTTTTCGCAAGGCGGGACTGCGCTATCAGGTGGCTTATGCCGGGAAGGCTTTTTGTACCCAGGCCATGTGCAGGCTCGTGGAGGAAGAAGGCCTTCACCTCGATGTGGTGTCGGCCGGGGAGTTGCATACGGCGCTGACCGCGGGGTTTCCCCCGGAGAAGATTCATCTGCACGGGAACAACAAGAGCCGGGATGAACTGATCTACGGCCTCCGGGCCGGGATTGGTGGATTTGTGGTGGATAATTTTTATGAGCTCGATCTTTTGGCGGAATTGGCCGAGCGCCAGGGGAAGCGCCCGAACATCCTGCTGCGGGTGACCCCGGGCGTCGAGGCCCACACCCACGAATACATCCAGACGGGTCAGCAGGATACGAAATTCGGCTTTGACTTGGCGAGCGGACAAGCTGAAGCGGCGGTCCGCCGCGCCCAAAGGGCGCGGGGGGTGAACTTGGTAGGCCTTCATTGTCATATCGGCTCGCAGATCTTTGAGACTGAAGGGTTCGTTCTCGCTGTTGAGCGGATGATGGAGTTTTACGCCCGGGCCGTCAATGAGTGGGGCGCGTCGCTGCGGATCCTGAATGTCGGGGGCGGATTCGGCATTCGGTATGTGGAAGAGGATCGGCCCCTCCCGGTAGAGGCGTACATTGCGGCGATCGCCGATGCCGTGAAAGGGGAGGCCCTGAGGCGCGGGGTGGCGGTCCCCGAGGTATGGGTGGAGCCCGGGCGGCGGATTGCGGGGCCGGCGGGCACCACGTTGTACACAGTGGGAGCGCGGAAAGAGATCCCCGGGGTGCGCCGGTATATCGCCGTGGACGGAGGGATGGCGGACAACCCGCGTCCCATTATCTATCAAGCTCGTTACGAGGCTGTGGTGGCCAACCGGGCCGGGGAACCCGTTGAGGAATTGGCGGCGGTGGCGGGGAAGTTCTGCGAAACCGGCGATATGCTGATCTGGGATACGCCCCTGGCGCGCGCGGTGCCCGGGGATATCCTGGCGGTTTTCGGCACCGGAGCGTACACGTACTCGATGGCGAGCAACTATAATCGCGCCCCCCGGCCGGCGGTGGTGTTCGTGCGAGACGGGCGGGCGGACGTGGTGGTGCGCCGGGAGACTTTGGATGATCTCATTCGGCTCGACCAGATCCCCGAACGGATGAGAAAGGAGCAGCATCCGGTGTCTTGACGGGCTCCGCTTTGATGGGGTTCCCCTCGGTCCTCGCGGTCCGGAGGGAGGGCGGCGGTCCCGATGGAGGCAACCTTCACAGGTGGTGGTACGGACGGGTCAAAGGTTTTCGTTGGCGGCTCCGGATTCTCCACAGGGGGATCATCAAGAGTACCCCGGGAACGGCCCCTAACAGCCACCGCCAGGACCAGGGGGGCGGATTGACGGCGCGGTCACTCACCAAAGGCACGGTGGCGATGGTCCGTCCGTCTACCGAGAAAACAGCCTGTCCTACGACGGCACCCTTTTGCAAGGGGAGCTTCGGCTTATCGAGCTCAATGTTGCGGGTGACCTGGGGGGCTGTCCCTTGAGCGAAAGTGTACCATACGCTGCGCGATAGGAGAGCGTTCGCGGTCTGATGACCCGGCAACTGCACGGTTTCAGCGGCTTCTCCGGCGGACGCCAACCGCTGGGTGGCAAAGTGTTGAAAACCCCAATCGAGCAGTTTGGAGGCCTCTTCACGCATAGCTTCCTGTCCGGGTATGTCCATCAGGGTGGCGATCAAGGACTCGTTGCCCCGGGTGGCACTCACCACCATGGTTTGTTGGGCCTGGTCGGTATACCCCGTTTTGATTCCTGTTGCCCCGGGATAGGTCCACAGCATCCGATTAATATTGACCAGTTCCGATTCCCATTCCTTGCCGTGCCACGGATAGGTCTTGGTGGCCACGATTTGGCGGAAGATCGGGTTCTGCATCGCATACCGCCCGATGAGGCACATATCATAGGCCGTGGTGACGTGATTCGGGTCATGGAGACCGTTGGGATTGGTAAAATGGGTGTGGAGAGCGCCGATTTCTTTAGCTGTGGCGTTCATCATCGCGGCGAAGCCCGCCACGGAGCCACCGTAGTGTTCGGCAATGGCCACGGCGGCATCATTGCCAGAGTTGAGCATCATGCCGTACAGCAGTTCTTCGAGGCTGTGCTCTTCTCCTTCAACTAAATAAATCCGGTTGCCATCCTGTAGGGTGGCCAGGCGGCTGGTGGTGATTCGGTCGTTCAGCTGCCCCCGTTCCAGGGCGACGATGGCGGTGAGGATTTTGGTGATGCTTGCTGGATAATGGGGTTCGTCGGGGTTCTTGGCATAAAGAACCTGGCCGGTTTTCATGTCCATCAAAACAGCGGAACGCACCGCGAGATCTGGAGGACCGTCGGCCTGATCTGCCCTGGCCGGCACGGAGCCTCGGGAACCGCTCCATACCCATATGACCAATGCTAGGATCGTCATCCATCGAACGGCGATGCGCATGCCTCGTATCTCCCCTGTTCTGAAGCACGATCTGTCCCGGGCACACATACGCCACTCATTCTAATATACAGGCCAACCTCGGTGCAACGGCCGAAAGTCCCAAGCTCCGTCGGCAGACGCCTGGCGGTCATTGGCCTCCCCGGCCGGTGCAGCTCCTTATCCTTTACAGAAATAGGCGAAGGGCGTATACTGAAACCACAATTGGACATCGAATTCCTTCAGGGCAGGGTGAGGGGTATCCCAATTCCCGACCGGTGGTGACGTCGACAAGGCGAAGTCCACGAGCGGTTGAGACCGCAGGAACCGGTGAAAGTCCGGTACCGACGGTATAGTCCGGATGGGAGAAGGAACAGCATGAACGGGTGGGTCAGACCGTGAAAACGGTCGGGCTTCTTTCACCGTTCTCTCTTCGCCCTGGAGGAATTCCGGGGTTTTTTCATTTGGGGGGATGGGGTTGACAGATGAAGACTGGATGCGGTGGGCTCTGCAGTTAGCCGCCTCTGCCCGGGGACAGACCAGCCCCAACCCCATGGTTGGCGCGGTGATCGTGAAGGACGGGGAACTCGTGGGCCAAGGGGCCCATCTCAAGGCTGGCGGTCCTCACGCAGAGGTGCACGCCTTGCGCATGGCCGGGGAGAAGGCCCGGGGGGCCACGGTTTACGTGACCCTAGAACCCTGTGATCACCACGGGCGTACGCCCCCCTGTAGCCGGGCGCTGATTGAGCATGGGGTGGCCCGGGTGGTGGTGGCGATGGTGGACCCCAATCCGTTGGTGGCGGGAGGGGGTATCCGGCGTCTCCGGCAAGCCGGAGTGAAGGTGGAAGTCGGCCTTTTGGAGAAGGATGCCAGGGCCCTGAATCGGGGGTTTATTCAACGGATGACCCGGGGCCGGCCTTGGGTGATCGCCAAGATCGCCATGACGTTGGATGCCCAGATTGCGACCCGGACTGGTGAGAGTCGGTGGATTACCGGGGAGAAGGCCCGGGAGAAGGTGCACGAGCTTCGGTCCCGGGTGGACGCCGTGGTGACGGGGGTTGGCACGGTGATTGCGGATGATCCCCGATTGACCGCCCGCCCTCCCGGTGGAGGACTTCCCCGGCAACCCCTTCGGGTGGTGCTGGACAGTCGGCTCCGGATCCCCGCGGATGCGCAGATCCTGAGCACTGTTTCGGCGCCGACGGTGGTGTGCGCCGGCCGGGGGTTGGCGCCGGCCGAGCGCGTCGCTGAACTTGCCGCGAGAGGGGTGGATGTCTGGCTGATCGATCCGGATTCCCAAGGGGGGTTGGATCTACGACAGGTGTTCGGGCGCCTGGGTGAGGCCGGGGTGAACACCGCGCTGGTGGAGGCCGGCGGGCGGCTACAAGGCAGCGTCTTCCGCAGCGGATTGGTGGACGAAGTGGTGTTTTTCTTGGCGCCGAAGCTGTTGATGGGGAGTGGAATCCCCGCCCTTGCCGGGGAGGGCGTCGAACGGCTGGCCCAGAGCGCCCAATTGGAGATCACTGGGGTGGAGACGGTGGGGGAGGATTTGAAAGTGACCGCCTTGGTCCGGAGGGCGGAAAAGGGCAGGTGACGAGGCATGTTTACCGGAATTGTAGAGGAAATCGGGATCCTTCGCGAAGTTCGTCCCACGGACCAAGGGGTGGAACTCACGGTGCAAGCGCACCGGGTTCTGGAGGATGCGAAGATCGGGGACAGTATCGCCGTTTCCGGCGTTTGTCTCACGGTCGTGGATCTGGTTGCGGAGGCTTTCCGTGTGGACGTGGTGGCGGAAACGCTTCGCCGCACCACCTTGGGGGCGGCTTCTCCCGGGGCGAGGCTCAATCTGGAGCGGGCTTTGACACTGCAGACGCGGCTGGGCGGCCACTTGGTGTCCGGGCACGTGGATGGGGTCGGCATCGTGGAGGAAGTGGGATTTGAAGGTGACTCGGCGGTGGTCGACGTGCGCGTTCCGGCCCCCCTTCAAAAATATATCGCCGAGAAGGGGTCGGTGGCGGTAGACGGAGTGAGTTTGACGGTGATGGGTGTGACCGAGAAAGGTTTTCGCGTGGCCTTGATCCCCCACACGCAAAAAGAGACCACTCTCGGCGAACTGAGGAGCGGCAGCCGGGTGAATCTGGAAGTGGACGTGGTGGCGCGGTATGTGGAGCGATTGTTGCGGGGAGGCCACCAACCGAACTGATCGGTCGGGACAAGACAGCGCGTGGCGCGCAGCGAGGAAGAAACGGAGGAGACGGCTATGTTTGCATCCATCGAGCAGGCCATCGAAGAACTGAAAAAAGGTCATGTCGTCATTGTCGTGGATGATGAGAACCGAGAAAACGAAGGGGATTTTGTGGCCCTGGCCGAGCGCGCTACCCCGGAAGTGATCAATTTTATGATTACTCACGGCCGGGGGTTGGTCTGTGTCCCTCTGACCGAAGAACGGGCCCGGGAACTGGATCTCGACCCCATGGTGTGGAACAACACCGACAACCACGAAACGGCTTTTACGGTATCCGTGGACGCCCGCAACGGCACCACCACCGGGATCTCGGCGGTGGAACGGGCGGTGACCGTCAAGGCCCTCATCGATCCGCAAAGTGCCCCGGGGGACTTTCGCCGGCCGGGGCATATTTTTCCGTTGATCGCCAAGCCTGGAGGCGTCTTGCGCCGGGCGGGGCACACCGAGGCGGCGGTGGATCTGGCCCGATTGGCGGGGGCGTACCCCGCGGGGGTGATTTGTGAGGTGCTGAACGAGGACGGGACGATGGCCCGGGTGCCGGATTTGGAAAAAGTGGCCCAGCGGCACGGCTTGCTGATGATCACCATCGCCGATCTGATCCGTTACCGAAAGGCCCGGGAGCGGTTGATTCAGCGTCGGGCCGAGGCGGATCTGCCCACGGACTACGGGGTGTTTCGCGCCGCGGTCTACACGAGCACGTTGGACGACAAAGCGCACGTCGCCCTGGTGAAAGGGGAAATCCACCCCGAAGAGCCCACTCTGGTACGCGTCCATTCCGAATGTTTGACGGGCGACGTGTTCGGGTCCCATCGTTGCGACTGTGGCTCACAATTGGCCGCGGCGATGAAACGGATTGAAGCCGAAGGCCGGGGTGTGCTATTGTACATGCGTCAGGAGGGGCGGGGCATCGGCCTGGTGAACAAGATCCGGGCGTATGCGCTTCAGGATCAGGGCTACGACACCGTAGAGGCCAATGAAAAGCTCGGATTCCCCCCGGATCTCCGGGATTACGGGATCGGCGCCCAGATCTTGCGCGATCTGGGGGTGACCAAGTTGCGGTTGTTGACCAATAACCCGCGAAAGATCCGGGGGCTTGAGGGCCATGGCCTGGAAGTGGTGGAGGTGGTGCCGATCCAGGTCCCGCCCACAGAAGAAAACATCGATTATTTGCGAACCAAGAAGATTAAGCTCGGCCATTATTTAAACGTGTGATCTTTCCGGTGCCGGGCCGGGCTGGTCCCGTATCCCGGATCCGGGCCGGTGATCACGGGCGGGGAGGCGTAGGGGTGGCACGAATTTTTGAAGGTGGATTGTCCGGCGAGGGCGCTCGGTTCGGATTGGTGGTTTCGCGGTTCAATGAACTGATCACCCGGCCACTGCTGGAAGGGGCGCTCGGAGCTCTGCGGCGGCACGGCGTGCGAGAGGAAGACGTGGATGTGGCCTGGGTGCCGGGGGCCTTTGAAATCCCCGTTGTTGCCCAGAAGATGGCGGAATCCGGGCGTTACAATGCGGTGGTGGCTTTGGGGGCGGTGATCCGGGGCGCCACCCCGCATTTTGACTACGTGGCCGGGGAGGCGGCGAAAGGGGTGGCCGCGGCCGCCTTGAAAACCGGGGTGCCGGTGATTTTCGGCGTTCTCACCACTGACACCATTGAACAGGCGGTGGAACGGGCGGGAACCAAGGGAGGCAACAAAGGTTGGGATGCGGCGGTGTCTGCGGTGGAGATGGCCGATCTGATGCGCCGATTATCCCGGGCCGTCGAGGAGGACGGGCACCGTGTTGTGGAACAGTGAGGATCTCATCTTTCGGCTGATCGCTTTTCTGATCGGGATCGTGTTTCACGAGCTCGCCCACGGTTATGTCGCCGATCGGTTCGGGGACTCCACGCCCCGCCGGGCCGGCCGTTTGACGTTAAATCCGGTGTCTCACATTGATCCCATCGGGTTGTTGTTGATTCTGTTCGGACCTTTTGGCTGGGCCAAACCCGTCCCCATCAACCCCCTGGTTTTTCGGGATCGCAAATGGGCTTTGGCTGCGGTGTACGCCGCCGGTCCGGCGGCAAACCTGGTCATCGCCGTCGCACTGGCCCTTGTGTGGAACGTGACCGGCGGGGCGGCCGCGTCCCTGCCGGGATTATGGGGGACATTTTGGGCCGGGGTTTTCGGATATTCGGTATTGATCAACGTGGTTTTGGCCCTCTTTAATCTGATCCCCGTACCGCCTCTTGACGGCGGTCGGCTGTTGGAGTTGGCGGTGGCCAGGCGGCTCGGGAGGGCCTGGCATACCTTTGCGACAATCGGGCCTTTCGTCCTTCTGTTGGTGGTCATCACACCTCTGAGCCAATACGTGATTGTTCCGTGGGTATTTGGTGGACTTCGTTTGTTCGCGGCCTGGACGGGTTACACGTTTTAGGTGCGGGGGAGCGGGAGGGGGAAGGGTGGCCTATGACGTGCGGGTGGGGTCTTTTGAGGGCCCCCTGGACCTTTTACTGCATCTGGTGGAGACGAGAAAATTCAATATCTGGGATATTCCGGTCGCGGAGATTACGGAACAGTATTTAGACTATCTTCGGCAAATGCAGGAGTTATCTCTGGAGGTGGCCAGCGAATTCGTGGTGATGGCCGCCCGGCTCCTGGAAATCAAAAGCCGCATGCTGCTGCCCCGTTCTCCGAAGACCGGGGAAGCGGAGGCGGAGGAAGCCGACCCCCGGCTGGCCCTTTCCCAGCGCCTGGCGATCTATCGGGTCTTCAAATCCCTTGCCGGTCATTTGTCTGAACTGGAACAAAGACGGCAACCGGTCTGGACCCGGCCCCGATCGGTGAAATCCCCGGAAATCCTGCGGCCAGCCGGCCCCGTCTCGTCGTCGAACGCACTGGTCGAGGCCTGGCAACGGGTGCTGTGGAGGGCTTTTGCCGAAAATCGACCGGTCACGGTGGACCGGGAGGAACTGCGGATTGAAGATTGGGTGCGGGTGGTTGCTGCCAGACTTCGTCGGGCGAGGGCCCTCACTTTTGCCGATCTTGTTGGTGAGAAGCGGAACCGCGCCCGGGTGGTGGTGACCTTGTTGGCTCTTCTCGAACTCATGAAAGAGCGCCGGGTGCGATGTGTTCAGGAAGTGGTGTTTGGCGACATCTGGGTCGCCTGGATCGACGAGGGGGTGGAAAAGGACGGAATTCGATTGGACGTCAGTGATTGAAGGGCTGTTGTTCGCCGCCGGTGAGGAAGGGCTGAATGAGCGGCAATTGTCCCAGTACACCGGACTCTCGGCCCAGCAGGTCCGGGATCGGTGCGAGGAGTTGCGAAAGCGCCTGGATGAAGCGGGACGGGGCATTCAGCTTCGGAGACTGAACGATCTCTACCAGTTGACGACCCGGCCCGAGCACGCCCCGTTCCTCGAACAGTTGAATGAGAGTCCGCGCCTGCCCCCCCTCTCCCAGGCCGCTCTGGAGACACTCGCCATCATCGCGTATCGTCAGCCGGTGACCCGAATCGACATTGAAGAGATTCGGGGGGTCAAGTCCGAGCGGGCGCTGGCAACGCTGTTGGCTCGTGGATTGATCCGGGAGACGGGAAGGGCCGATGCCCCGGGACGCCCAATCCTCTACGGCACCACCCCGTACTTCCTGGAGTATTTCGGTTTGCAAGAATTGGGAGATCTGCCGTTTCCAGAGTTGGCGACGACACAAGAAGAAGGCTTCCCACTGTTTGCCGAGGACGAAGAATCACCCGATGGTCCGGATGAAACCGGAACCTGAAGGGGATATTATCCTGTGAATTTCGGGTGATGGAGGAACACTTTTCATGTCGGCGTGGATTTGGATCCTCGGGGCATTCTTCATTATAGGCGTTGTCGTTGGGCTGGCCGCCATTTCGCCGGTTGTCCTACAGCTCCACTACGTGCACCATCAGGGAGCCGATCGAGTGACCATCGATTTTCGAGGATTGTGGGGGATCATCACGAAACGTTGGGTGCTGGGTGGTGAAGAAGCTCTCCAAACCGTGGTGGAACGGGCCGTGGAACGAGCGCGAAACCTGGACGAAGGGCCCGGAGCCTCAGAGCCTGAGGCGGGTCCTGAACAAAGGGTATGGGCCTGGCGGAGATATGTTAAGACTGGAAAGCGGATCGCCAGGCTTTGGCGGACCCAGGAGGGGGCGCGACACGCCCTGACGAATTTTTTAAAGAGAGTGCATATTAAAACTTGTCGGGCAAAGGTGCGGATAGGTACCGGGGAAGCGGCATCCACCGGCGTGGTGGTCGGCGTTCTCTGGTCCTTTTTTTATGGGATGGCGGCACTTCTCGCCCGCCGGGTGGGTCATGTTTCGCCCGAGGCCCGCGTGGATCCCGACTTCCAGCGCCGGCTGATCGAAGTAGAGTTCGAGGGAATAGCCCAGTTCCGGGCGGGGCAGGCTATCCGCGCAGGGGTTGCGATGGCCATTGCCTTTTGGAAGGAGGGCTTGTTGTGGCGGATCACCCAATCCAAGACTTGATGCAGACCGCTATGGAGAATCTTCGGGACATGGTGGACGTCAACACAATTATCGGGGATCCGGTGGAAGCGCCGGACGGTACGGTGATCCTTCCCATCTCCCGAGTGGGTTTCGGATTCGCCGCCGGAGGGAGCGAGTTTGACGCGGTGAGTCCGAAAGGGCAGGATGCCGCTCAAGACTCGGGGGGAGGAAATAGCCTGCCTTTCGGAGGCGGCGCGGGCGGGGGGGTTTCCATTACCCCAATCGGTTTTTTGGTCGTGAGCCACGGTACGGTGAAAATCTTATCCACCCAAAGCCCCACACAACTGTACGACCGTCTTTTGGAAATGGCTCCCTCGGTCCTCGACCGGATTCAAGCGATGATGGGGAAAAATGGGCAAACCACCACCGCTTCCGGGACGGGCGGTTCTACCAACACGGTGATGTGAGCAACCGGGCGCCTGCCCGGCCTCGGATTTTCGCGGGGACGGGCGGCGTAAGATCGGGAAGACGAGCATACATATACGACGCGGGAGGTCAGTATGGCGGGGCGGGTGTTGGCAGGGTTTGTCGCAGTAACGATGATTTTGTTTCCGGGTGTGGGGGCTGCCGCGGCGAACTCCCCGGATCTCTATGGGATCTCCGCCCAAGGGGCGGCGGTGGTGGACGTTGGAAGTGGGCGGGTTCTCTACGAGAAAAATGGGGACCAGATGATGCCCATTGCCAGCTTGACCAAAATTGTCACCGGGTGGCTCGCCGTGGAGTCGGGACGCCTGGACGAGCGGGTGACCATCAGCGCCAATGCCGCCCGGAAAGAAGGGTCATCGGTGTATCTTCGGGCCGGGGAGACGTACACGTTGCGGGATCTCGTGTATGCCATGATGCTTCGCTCGGGAAACGATGCCGCCACTGCCGTGGCCGAACACCTGGCTGGATCTGAAGCTCGGTTTGCGGCCCTGATGAATGCCAAGGCCCGGGAAATGGGGCTGCGTCACGTTCATTTTGCGAATCCTCACGGGTTGGACGCTCCGGGACACGGGGCTTCTGCGGTGGATTTGGCCAGGATGACGGCGAAAGCGTTGCAGAATCCCGAGTTTGCGGCGGTAGTTCGCACCAAATACCATCGAATGCCCTGGCCGGGGGAAGCTTGGGACCGGGTGATGCGCAATAAGAACAAGATGTTGTGGCGTTACCCGGGAGCAGACGGCGTGAAAACGGGCTACACGAAGCGGGCCGGGCGCTGCTTGGCGTCCTCGGCGACCCGGGATGGACATCAGGTGGTGGTGGTGGTCTTGAAGGATCCGGACGATTGGGCGGATACGGCTCGGTTGTTCGATCATGTCTTTCAGACCTACGAGTGGGTGCCCGTTCAGGCGGGGCCTGCCTCGGTGCCGGTTCGCGGTGGTGTGGTGCCAACCGTTCCGGTGCGGGTACAGGGCCCGGATCGGTTTCCCATCCGGGCTGACGAAAAGTTTCACATGGACTGGGAACTAAAACCGAGACTCCGGGCGCCCGTTTCACGGGGCGAACCCGTGGGCCTGTTGCGGATTCAGGTGGGAGAAGAGGTTCATCGATATTCAATCGTAGCGATGCAACCCGTGGACCCGCGCCCCTGGTGGGACCTTCGCCGTCTGTGGATGTAGCGGCACGAGCCTCCGCATCAAACTGCCCCGGTCGGGCCAAATAGACAAAGATCCGATCGTCCGGGCTTTGGGAGAGAGGGATGGGGATGGTCAGCGCGCTGTGGCTGGGACTGTTGATCTCGGGGTTTGTGGCGGCGGCACTCCAAGGGAAAATCGACCTCGTGACTCAGGGTATGCTCAAAGGAGCTGAGGAGGGCGTGGCCGTCGCCCTGGGCCTCATCAGTATCCTCGTCCTGTGGCTGGGGGTGATGCGGGTCGCAGAAGAGGCCGGGTTAATTGCCGCCCTGGCCCGGCTGCTGCGGCCTTTGGCCCGATGGTTGTTTCCCTCGGTTCCCGCCGATCACCCGGCCATGGGGTCCATCTTGGCGAACATGAGTGCGAATATTCTCGGTTTGGGCAATGCGGCGACGCCTTTGGGGCTCAAGGCCATGCGGGAACTCCAGGAACTCAATCCCGACAAGGAGCAGGCCAGTGACGCCATGTGCACCTTGCTTGCCCTCAACACCGCCAGCCTGACCCTATTGCCCACGACGGTGATCGCACTGCGCATGCAGTACGGCGCCACCAGTCCCACGGATATTGTCGCCCCTACGATTCTCGCCACCGCTGTGGGGACGGCGGCGGCGATCTTTCTCGATCGCCATTACCGCCGCCGGGAAGCCCGGGGTAGGAGGGGAGCGAAAAAATGAACGGGTTTTTCGCTCTCTCGGCGTGGATGTTGCCGACTTTTTTCGTGGGGACGGTCCTGTGGGCGGCTCTGCGCCGGGTACCGGTGTATGAAACTTTTGTGGCGGGCGCAAAAGATGGATTCGAGACAGCGGTTCGCATCATCCCGCATCTGGTTGGCATGATGGTGGCCATCCGGGTGTTTCGCGATTCCGGGGCCCTGGAGTGGATCACGGGTCTTGTGGCCCAATGGATATCGGGGATTTTCCCCGCCGAAGTGCTTCCGATGTTATTTTTGCGGCCGATCTCCGGGACGGGGTCCCTCACCTATATGATTGATGTGCTGCGAACCCATGGCGGGGATTCGTGGCCAGGCCGTTTGGCTTCAACCATTCAAGGGAGCACAGATACCACTTTGTACGTCATCACCGTGTATTTTGGCAGCGTGGGGATCCGGAAGGTTCGCTATGCCCTGAAGGTGGGGCTGTTGTCCGATCTGGTCAGTGCCGCCGCATCGGCGGTGGCCGTCTGGGTGGTTTTCGGACCGCCGGGATGACGGGGATGTCGGGAAACGGCCGCTGGACTGGTGGAGGTCCTGTTCATGAGGTAGAATCGATGGCGAAATCATCGCGGGCCCTTGGCCAGGGGGAATATGGGTGAAGGAACGGCTACAAAAGGTGATTGCCGGGGCGGGGTTAACCTCCCGACGAAAGGCGGAACAATGGATTGCCCAGGGTCGGGTGCGGGTGAACGGTCGGGTCGTGGTGGAACAGGGGTTCAAGGTGGATCCGGAAGTGGACCGCATTGAAGTAGATGGGCGTTCCGTGGCCATCCCCGACCGTACGGTCTGTTTTTTGTTCTACAAACCGATCGGGGTGGTCACCACCTTGCACGACCCCCAGGGCCGGCCGGCGGTGGCCGATTATGTCCGCGATCTTCCCAAACGGGTGTTTCCCGTCGGGCGTCTGGATATCAACAGTTCCGGGCTTTTGTTATTGACGAATGACGGGGAATTGGCCCATCGCCTGATGCATCCGCGATTCGGGGTGGAGAAAACGTACCGGGTGGCGGTGAGAGGATATCTGGACAATCCAGGGATACGGAGGCTGGAGACAGGCATTGTCCTCGATGGGGTGAGGACGGCGCCGGCTCGGGTGCGGCTGTGGGGTAGGGGGAGGGAGAGGTCGGAGTTTGACATCACCCTTCATGAAGGGCGAAATCGCCAGGTGAGGCGCATGTGCAAAGCGGTGGGGCACCCGGTTTTGGAGTTGACCCGGATCCAATATGGGAATCTTACCATAGATGGGCTTGCGCCCGGGGAGATTCGTCCGCTGACCGAGGAGGAAGAGAGGATTTTGCGACAATTGGTCGCTGCCGGGCAGAAACCCCGGTGATCCTCGATCCCTGCGGCGGCGGTGCAACGCATCGCTTGTCACTCGGCTGTCCGTTGGTTACCATGAGAGTGTACACCCGAGCGGCACAGTCACTGTCCAAGCGGGGGCGCGATGATGCGAACGCCTGCGGGTAGCCGGAGCCGGCGTCGGAAGGAGATGTGTGAATGAACCCGGTCAAGATTCTTGTGGTGGATGATGAGGAGCGGATTCGTCGTCTCGTGAGGATGTATCTGGAGCGAAACGGATTCGAAGTGGAGGAGGCGGAGGACGGCCGCACCGCCCTGGAGATGGCATTGGCCAACGATTACGCGGTGATTGTCCTCGACCTGATGCTGCCGGAGTTGGATGGACGGGAGGTCTGCGCCCAACTTCGCAAACAAAAGGACACCCCGGTGATCATGTTGACCGCCGCCGGGGACGAGATGAATCGCATCCACGGCTTTGAACTCGGTGCGGACGATTATGTGGTCAAACCCTTCAGTCCGAGGGAATTGGTCATGCGGGTGAAGGCGCTCATCAAGCGGGTGCACCAGGGACCTGCCGAGCACGAGTTAACCCAGGTGTTTACGTTCCCGCACCTGACCATCAATCTCGAATCCCGGAAAGTGACGGCAGACGGGCAGGATGTCAGCCTGACGCCGAAAGAATACGAGCTTCTGTGTTACTTGGCCCAGCGGCCGGAGAAGGTGTTCACCCGGGAAGAACTGCTGCGGGATGTCTGGAATTATCAGTTCTACGGGGACCAACGCACGGTGGATACACATATCAAACGGCTCCGGGAAAAGCTGGGGAAGGCGTCTCAGCCGGCGGCCGCGATGATCGTCACCGTCTGGGGTGTGGGCTATAAGTTCGAGGTGGCAGAGTGATCCGAAACAGTATTGTTTCAAAGCTCTGGCTCACCATTGCCGGTTTGGTGGTGGTGGTGCTGGGGCTCTTGTCCATGTACTTGGAACAGATGATTGACACCTACTTGTATCAAGTGCAAGCTCAGGCTTTTCAGAATCGCGCCGATTATATTGCCGCAACCCTTCGCACGGGCAGTCCCGAAGCCTCGGTGGTCGCCGAGAACCTGGCCCGACAGGCGGGGGCCAGCTTGTACGTGCTCGGGACGCCGGGTCAGGATCCCACGGCCGAGGCGGTGTGGAGTCGCTTGACGGTCGATGAGCGGTCGAAATTGTTGGCCGGAGACGATGTGATTCCCCCGAGCCGATCGTTTATGCAGGACGTTCCGCAGTTTCGCGGCCACTCAAACAATCTGTGGATCGTCGTTCCCTTGGCCCGTCAGGGAGATGCGGTTCGATTGATGCTTCTCACCCAGCCTCTCGCCCCCAGCCAGGAGGCGATGACCCAGATTCAGCATTCGATTTTTTATGCCGGGGGTCTGGCCATCATCATGACCACGGGTTTTGCCTTTGTCCTTTCGAAAAATCTCTCCCGCCCCCTGGTCCAGATGAATGAGGTGGCCGAGCGGATGGCCCGGGGGGATTTTCACGGGAAAGTCCGGGTTGTCACCGGAGATGAGGTCGGGCGTTTGGGCATTACCCTCAACAAATTGGCGCACGATCTGGAAGAAAATATCAAAGCGTTGTCCAAGGAGAAGGAACAGTTGGCCAACATCCTGGCGAGTTTGGCCGATGGGGTGGTGTCTGCCGATCTTACGGGGAAGGTGCTGCTGGCCAATCCCCCGGCCCGGCGCTGGTTGCGGGCGTTATCGATGGCAGAAGAAGGCCAGCCTTCGGAGAACCGTCTGCCCAGTCAACTGTTCGAGGTTGAACAAAAGGTGATCGAGACGAAAGAAGCGCAGCAGCGGGAGGTGGTGGGACAAGGCCGAACGATGGCCATCACCATGGCCCCTTTGTATGAGCCGGGATCCCAAGCATTGCGGGGGGTAGTGGCGGTGTTGCGGGATATCACCGAGCAACTGAACATTGAGCGGATGCGCCGGGATTTCGTCGCCAATGTCTCCCATGAACTGCGCACCCCTTTGTCGATGCTTCAAGGCTACAGCGAGGCGCTGGTGGACGATTTTATCGACGACCCGGAGCAACGCCGGGAACTGGCGGAGATCATCTTGGAAGAAACGCTGCGCATGCGCCGGCTGGTGAACGACCTGCTGGATCTGGCCCAACTGGAGTCCGGGCGGTTCGTGATGAAACGACAACCTGTGGATGTGCGGCCCTTGATCCAAAAGATTTGGCGGAAGTTCTCGGCTCTGGCCCAGGAAAGGAAACTGACCTTTCACTTGGAAATGCAGGTGGATGACCCGGTGATTGTCGATGCCGATGTGGATCGATTGGAACAAGTCCTGACGAACCTCATCGACAACGCTTTTCGGCACACCCAGCCTCCGGGTTCTGTAACGATTCGTTTTAGTGTGAGCCAGGACACGGCGAGGATTGCGGTGGAAGACCAGGGGGCCGGCATCCCCCCTGAGGACATTCCTTACATTTGGGAGCGGTTTTACAAAGTGGACAAGGCCCGTACCCGGAATCGAGGAGGCACGGGCCTGGGGCTTGCCATCGCTCGGAATATCGTCCTTCAGCACGATGGGGATATTACGGTGGAGAGCCGGCTCGGGAAGGGGACGACGTTCACCGTTTTGCTGCCCCTTTGCCAGGGGCAGCGCCAGGGCTAAGTTTCGGGCAGCAGGCGGCTGAGAATGTCGGCGATTTCGTCCGTGAAGGTCGACACCGGCCTTCCTTGTTGGACGCCGCTCGCGATGTCCCGGAGCCGGGCCACCAAGTCCACGTCGGCGGTGACCGCCACCCGGTAGCCGCCGTCCGTTCGTTCCACGGCTTCTTTGACGGACTGTTTAATAGAGTCGATTTTGGAGCCGGTGATTTTGTGGTCGAGATCGACGCCAACCAGGGCCGTCCGCCCGACCAGCACCACGGTCGAGCCTTCGACGCCGGGAACCCGGCGGGCAGCGTCGTTCATCTGGCGCATCACCGTGTCCGGGGGCGAGGGGCTCGCGGGCTTTCCGGCCTGCTGAGGGGCCTGTTGCGGCCGTGGGGCGGGGGCTTTATCGGCCTGTTCCCCTGGCGGCGTTTGTACCTCTTCGGGTCGCTGAGTCCCGTCCTCGGTCATTCGGGGGCCCGTGTCCCGAGGGGACTCGGGCGGTGCAGCGGAAGGTGCACATCCGGATACGACGCTGGCGATGAGTACAGCCAGAGGCAAGGACATTCTCAGGGTTGCGATCCAAGGCATTCCGGTTCACCTCGGGCCTAGTGTGCCGGAGCGCGGGGTAAATTATACAGGCCTTGTCAAAAATCCAACGTTGCCGCATGCTTGGTTGTCACCGCAGACTGGGATATACTGAAAGGGAACGCGGGCTGCCGTGACGCGATAAACTGCGAAATGTGGACGATGGGTTGGAGGACGCCATGGGGTGGATCTATTGTGCAAGATTGTTCGACAGCGAGTTTCAGGCGGGTTGTTATGCAGCCCGCCTGCGAGAAGAGGGGTGGCGCGGCGATCGGAACTACCCGGATTATGTCGCCGTTTTTCGTACACCCCAGGGGCGTTTTGGCGTGAAATTCCTCCCCACGAAACCCTCCGTCCCGGGCAGATCGGAGACCAACAATTGATCCTCTTGGGAGGGGTGGCCGGTGTTTCAGAATCCGACGGACCAAGAATTGGCGGAGTTGTTGAAAACCTCGAAGACCGTGGCGGTGGTGGGACTGTCCGATAACCCCGATCGGCCGAGTTATGAGGTCGCGTCCTATCTGCAGTCCCAAGGCTATGAGATCATTCCCGTCAATCCGCGAATCGACCGGAGTTTGGGACGGAAAGCCCATCCCTCCCTCCGGGAGGTGGAGGGCCCGGTGGATATTGTGGATGTATTCCGCCGGGGTGAAGAGGTGGATGAACTGGTGGGCCAAGCGGTGCAGGTCGGCGCAAAAGTGCTGTGGATGCAGCTTGGAGTCGTCAATGAGCAGGCGGCGAAGCGGGCTCAGGAAGCGGGTTTAACGGTGGTCATGGACCGGTGCATGAAGATCGAACACCGGCGACTTTTGGGCGCGGCGGAACTCTGAAGGCGAGAAACGGGGACAAAACCCGAACTTGGAAAAAAAAGGAGGCGTCCGGATCCACCGGCCGCCCCAAGAAAAGAGAGAGAGGAGAAGCTGAGGTTTGCACGCCTCGGCTCTGTTATCAGCATAACCGGAATGGCCCAGTTCTATACATCAACAACGGCAGTTTTGAATCCCCGGGACCCGGATGGACGGGCACATTCCCGCAGGATGGCGGTATTCGATGGGGCGGGTGAGGGGAGAGCGATGGTGAAACAGATCCACGGCCTGTATGCGATCACCGATCGGCGATTTTACCGCGGCCGGTCCTTGGAAGAAGTGGCAGGGGATTGGTTGGCCGGCGGAGTGACCTGTATTCAGCTGCGGGAAAAAGATCTGAACACTCGGGAGTTGCTGGAGGCTGGACGGGTGCTCAGGCGGATGACCCGGGCAGCAGGCGCCCTGTTGATCGTCAATGACCGGGTGGATGTGGCCATGGCCCTGGACGCGGATGGGGTCCACCTCGGCCAGGGGGATTTGCCGATCCGAGCGGCTCGGGAGATTCTGGGGGAGGGCCGCATCATCGGAGTCTCCACTCATAATGTGGAGGAGGCCCGGGAGGCGGCGATTCAGGGGGCGAATTATATCGGGGTTGGTCCGATGCGGGCGACGACCACGAAAACGGACACCAAGCCGGTGGTAGGGATCGCCGGGTTGCGCCGGATCCGGCAGGCGGTGGACCTTCCTATCATCGCCATCGGCGGCATTCGACTGGAGGATGCCGAGGAGCTGGCGGCGGCCGGGGCGGATGGTTTAGCGGTCATCCGGGGGCTTGTCGACACGGAGGATATTCTGGAAAGGGCCAAAGCGTTTGTGCAGGCCATCCTCAGGGGCCGACAAAGGAGGGAGGGGAGAGGATGAAATTGCATGTCAACGGGCAGTGGAAAGAGGTCCCCGGCGTGAAAACGGTCGCCGAAGTGCTGCATCATTTTCACCTCGCTGACCGCATGGTGGTGGTCGAGCTCAACCGAGAGATCATCCCCCGGGAACAGTACGATATCCAGGCGGTGCGAGACGGCGATCACATGGAAATCGTTCATTTTGTGGGTGGGGGTTAAAAGAGAGAAAGGAGAGGCCGGCATGGAGACGCAGGTGGAGAATGACGAGTTAATCATCGGAGGGCGGACCTTTCGCTCCCGGTTGTTTTTGGGGACGGGAAAATTTTCAGACTTAGATGTACAAAGTCGCGCGGTGGAGGTTTCGGGGGCTGAAGTCCTGACTTTCGCGGTGCGGCGATTGAATCTGGATCGCCCGGATGAACCCAATTTTTTGGAACGGCTCGACCTCCAGCGGTTCACCCTGCTGCCCAACACCGCCGGGGCCTCGGACGCCGAAGAAGCGGTGCGGATTGCCCGGCTTGCGAAGGCGTCGGGGCTGTGCGACATGATCAAGGTGGAGGTGGTGGGCAACCCCAAGACCCTGCTCCCGGATCCCGTGGAGACCCTTAAGGCGACCGAAGTGCTGGTGAAAGAGGGGTTTATCGTCCTGCCCTATATATCGGACGACCCAATCTTGGCCAAGCGCTTGGAGGAAGTGGGGGCGGCGGCGGTGATGCCCGGCGCGGCCCCGATTGGAACGGGGTTGGGGATTTTGAATCCGTATCACTTGAGCTACATCGTGGAGGAGGCAAAGGTCCCGGTGATCGTGGACGCCGGAATCGGTTCCCCCGCGGACGTGGCCCTGGCGATGGAGCTCGGGGCGGATGGGATTTTGTTGAACACCGCCGTCTCCGGGGCCAAGGACCCGGTCCTGATGGCCGAAGCGATGCGCCTGGCGGTGGAAGCCGGTCGGAAGGGGTATCTGGCCGGTCGAGTGGCGAAGAAACGGTACGCGAGCGCCAGCAGTCCAGTGGAAGGCATGGTGGGCCGATGAGGTGGCCCGGCACCTAAAAATGCCCCGCATTCGGCGGGGCATTTTAATTACGGGTGATGGAAGGCATCACAATGACACGTCCCGCACCGCCAGAATACCCGGGACTTGGCCGATGTTCGCCAGGGTCTCCGCATCCACCGGTTTGTCCACGGCGAGGACCATCACCGCCTGCCCGCCGAGTTCCTTGCGTCCGACCTGCATGGCGGCAATATTGACGCCGGCGGCGCCGAGAAGGCTGCCGACTTGGCCGATGATGCCCGGTTGGTCGATATGCCGGGTGATGAGCAGGGTTCCCTGGGGCGCTACGTCCACGGAATAGCCGTCGATTTGGACGATCCGCGGCCCGAGGCCGTTAAATAAGGTCCCGGCGGCACTGTGAGTGCCTTCGTCTGTGGTGAGCTGGACAGAAATCCAGTCGTTGAACACTTTATGCCGGCCGGTTTTGGTCTCCGTCACCTTGATGCCCAACGTTTCCGCGATAAAGGGGGCGTTCACGTAATTGACTTCGTCCCCGTGATGATAGCTGAGAATTCCTTTTAGGATCGTCCGGGACACCGGGGCGACCTCCCGTTCTGCCACCGCGCCGCCGTAGGTGACTTCGATGGCGTAAAGGCGACCCGCGGCGATCTGGCTGATCAATTGGCCCAGTTTTTCCCCTAGGGCCAGGTAAGGTTGAACGGCCCGCATCACTTCGGCGGGGAGGGATGGGAGATTCACCGCGTTCTTAAAAGGCCGGTCGTGCAGGATATTCAAAATTTCTTCGCCGACGTCGATGGCCACGTTGATCTGGGCTTCCACCGTAGAAGCTCCCAGGTGAGGGGTGGCAATGACTCGGTTTGACGCCAGAAGCGGATTGTCTTTCGGCGGCTCTTCTTCGAAAACGTCCAGGGCGGCCCCCCCCACGGTTCCGTCTTCTAAGGCGGCGAGCAGCGCCTTCTCATCGATGATCCCGCCCCGGGCGCAGTTGAGGATGCGAACGCCCTTTTTCATCAAGGCGAACTGCGGCCCGGAGATCATGTGCCGCGTTTCTTTGGTGAGGGGGGTGTGGACGGTGATAAAATCCGCCCGGCGGCAGATGTCGTCCACCGAGACCGATTCGACGCCCAGTTGATCGGCCCTCTCCCTGGTGAGGAACGGGTCGTAGGCCAGCACCGTCATTCCGAAGGCCATGGCCCGCTTGGCCACTTCGGTGCCGATGCGGCCGAGGCCAACGATCCCCAGGGTCTTCCCCCTGAGCTCTACGCCGACAAAAGACTTCCGGTCCCACTTGCCCGATTGGATTGATGCGTAGGCCTGAGGGATGTTTCGCGCCAGGGCCATCAGCATGGCAAAGGTGTGTTCCGCTGTAGAAATCGTGTTCCCGTCCGGGGCGTTGACGACGATGATCCCCCGGCGGGTGGCCGCCTCAATGTCGATGTTGTCCACCCCCACTCCGGCCCGGCCCACAGCCTTGAGATTGCGGGCGCCGGCCAACAGGTCGGCGGTGACTTTGGTCTGGCTCCGGACCAAAAGGGCGTCATATTCGCCGATCAGCGCCTTGAGTTCTTCCGGGGGCAGCCCCGGGCGAATGTCCACTTGCACATCGGGGGCGTCCATCAGTTTTTTGAGCCCCTCTTCGGAAATTGCATCGCTGACAAGAATCTTGAACACGGTAGGGCACCTCCCGGATGTTCTTGTTGCACGCCGCGGCGTGCGATGATTCCCTTGGCGAGTCGGGCGGAGTCAAACAAAAAAACCCTCCACCCTCTGCGCGTGCGGCGCAAGGGGCGAAAGGTCCTCTTTCGCGGTACCACCCTTTTTCAGCGATGCCTCGCAGCATCGCCCTCGCTGGTGACCATGTCACCCGACTCACTAACGGGAGTCAGCCGGCCCCGCTACCCACGCCGCTGGTCGGCGCTTCACGCGGGCACTCGGGAGCGCTGCCGGCCAGACATGCGGTCCGGTTTGCACCCATCCACCGGCTCTCTGTACCGCCCTTTGTCTGTCGGGTCTCCCTCATCGCTTTTCCTTCGCCAAATAAAATGATGCCTTCGTTGTCGTAACTGTAGCACTGGGTCGGCCAACCTGTCAAGGATCTCGGGCGTTGAAAAATCTTGATGAAATCTTGAATGGGATCGTGTACAATGAAGGAGGGGGGGCGGGGTTCCTCGTCAGAAATATATAAAAAAATAATGAATCATTTCAAAAGGGGGATCGAGTTTGAAAAAGCTGGGTTCCATTCTGTTGTGGACGCTCATCTCCGTTGTGGGCGCTGCGGCTTTTGCCGTATTGGCAATCAGCAACGGGGAGACGATCAGCGCGGCGTGGCTGATCATCGCCGCAGTGGCCACCTACGCCGTTGCCTACCGTTTTTATAGTAAATTCATGGCGCGCAAAGCTTTTGAACTGGACGATCGCCGGGCGACGCCGGCGGAAGTTCACAACGACGGGAAAGACTACGTGCCCACCAACAAATGGGTACTCCTGGGTCACCATTTCGCGGCGATTGCCGGAGCCGGCCCCTTGGTGGGACCGATTCTCGCCGCACAGATGGGGTACCTCCCGGGGACCTTGTGGATCATCATCGGAGTCGTGCTGGCCGGAGCTGTTCAGGATTTTGTCATCCTGTTCGCTTCGATGCGCCGGGACGGCAGGTCTTTGGGGCAGATTGCCCGGGATGAGATCGGCCCCTTTGGCGGTATTCTCGCTTCCATCGGCGTCCTCGCCATCATGATCATTTTGATTGCCGTGCTGGCATTGGTCGTGGTCAATGCCCTGAAAGGTTCGCCGTGGGGAACCTTTACCATCGCGATGACCATTCCCATCGCGCTGCTCATGGGGATCTATATGCGATTCATCCGGCCGGGCCGGGTGCTGGAAGGCAGCATCATCGGCATTGTCCTGTTGATGTTGGCTCTGTGGGCCGGGCAGTACGTGGCGGCAGACCCCTTCTGGTCGGGCATTTTTACCCTCAGCGGTACTGCTTTGGCGAAGTGGATGATCTTGTATGGATTTATTGCGTCCATCTTGCCGGTTTGGCTGCTGCTGGCGCCCCGGGACTATCTCAGTTCATTTTTGAAGATCGGAACGATCGTTCTTCTCGCCATCGGTATTCTCATTGTGCTGCCGCCGATCCACATGCCAAAGCTCACCCAGTTCGTGGACGGGACGGGTCCGGTGTTCAGCGGGAACTTGTTCCCATTCCTGTTTATCACCATCGCTTGCGGCGCGGTGTCCGGATTCCATTCCTTGGTTTCTTCGGGAACGACGCCGAAGATGATTCAAAAAGAGTCCCAGGCCCGGATGATCGGTTACGGTGGGATGTTGATGGAGTCCTTTGTGGCCATCATGGCCATGGTGGCGGCGACCTCGCTCCACCCGGGGGTCTATTTTGCGATGAACTCGCCGGCTGCGGTTATTGGGACGGACGCCGTCACCGCCGCGGCGAAGATCAGCCAGTGGGGATTTACCGTGGATGCCGCCACCATCACCCAGTGGGCCAAAGACGTGGGCGAGCACACCATCTTGTCCCGCACCGGTGGCGCTCCGACGCTGGCGGTGGGCATGGCGGACATCTTTTCAAAGTTTATGGGTGGATTCAAAGCATTCTGGTACCACTTTGCCATCCTGTTTGAGGCGGTATTTATCCTGACCACGATTGACGCTGGAACCCGGGTCGGGCGATTTATGCTCCAGGATTTGCTGGGCAATGTCTGGAAACCCCTTGGGCGGACGGAGTCTTTTGGCGCCAATGTATTTGCCAGCGCCGTGATCGCTTTGGGGTGGGGCTATTTCCTCTACCAGGGCGTGACGGATCCGTTGGGAGGCATCAACACGTTGTGGCCCCTATTCGGGATCTCGAACCAGATGTTGGCCGGCATCGCCCTCGTCGTTGCCACGACGGTGTTGATCAAGATGGGCAAGGCGAGGTACAGTTGGATTACAATCCTGCCTCTGGTGTGGCTCTTGGCGGTCACCCTGACGGCGGGGTGGCAGAAACTGTTTGACCCCAAGCCAGCGGTCGGATTTCTGGCCCACGCCCAGGTGATCGCCGACGGCATAGCGGCCGGGAAACTGATTGCACCCGCGAAATCCATGGCCGACATGAACAAAATGCTGTTTAACGACCGGGTGGACGCGATTATGACTGCGATATTCATCATCGTTGTGGTGGGCGTACTCCTCGATGCACTGCGAGTTTGGTACCAAGTGTTGATCGAGAAGCGCAAACCGGAATTAAAAGAGGCGCCCTTTGTCCCTTCCAGCACCCAGGGTTGATGCGGGTCCCGGTTTTTTCCTCGACCGAAGGGATGAGCGGGCGCGTTGAAGGAGGCGATGAGTGGTGAAATCCTCGGTGGAGGACTGGTTGTGTAAACTGCGCACGAATGTGAAAACAGTTTTCGGCATGCCGGACTACGAGGCGTATCTGGAGCGCCATCAGCGCGTTCACCCGGAGAAACCTCCGCTGTCCAGGCAAGAATTCTACACCCAGTATCTCAAAGATCGATACGACAGCGGCAGCCCGACGCGCTGCTGCTGACAAGCTCGGACACCGAGTGCCGAGGCGGGGGACCCAACCCCCGTTTTTTTTGCGAGCATGGAACGGGCCCGGGGTGGGAAAACGAATCCTCAAGGAGGGACTCGGCGTGGCGGTGGATGAGCAGGTTGCAACAGAGGACCGGCAAGACCTTGAGTCTTGGGGACGATTGTGGCAAAGCGCCCGGCGCCCCCTCGTGTTGTCCGGAGCGGGAATCAGCGTCGCTTCGGGGTTGCCCACGGTGGGCCAGAGGTGGAACGGCATCCCCCTGCGCACCTTGTTTACCCGGCGCAGATTTGAAGGAAGGCCGAAGGAATTTTTCGATTGTTACCGAGATTGGTTATGGAATTGGGGGCGGGCTGAACCGAACCCGGCTCATCGGGCTCTGGCGGCGTGGGGGGGACGGGTGGTCACCTTGAATGTTGACGGTCTTCACCGAAAAGCGGGGTCGAGCGGTTGTGTGGAAGTTCACGGAAGATTGTTTGAACTGGCCTGCCGGCAGTGTGGGCTTCTCTTGGAGGCGCGGCTGGCGTTTCGGGAGGATGTGCCGCGCTGTCCGGGCTGCAACGGCCTGCTCGCTCCGAACATGGTGTTTGTCGGGGAACCGGTGCGACATTTCACGACGGTGATGGACTGGGTGGGGGATGCGGACCTGCTGGTGGCCATCGGCACCCGCCTCGACGTCTCCCCCATCAATCAGATCCCCTTGGCCGCGCATCGAAAAGGGATTCCACTTGTCCGCATCAACCGCCGGGCGGAGGTGCTGGTGCCCATTCTGGTGGGCAGACCCTAGGCCCCGGCGGCACACCGGGGCGAGGGTTACCAGCGGGATTCCGGGCCGGAGGTGATGAAGGCAATGGCGGCGAAAGCTCCGGCGAAACCGATAAAGATGGTGGCTAAAGCCTCCGGGGCCCGCTCTCCGAGAAACAGCGTAAAAATCGCGAAGACCGCACACATAATGGCAATGCCAAAATAGTAGCGAAACATGGCGGATCCTCCTCTGTCCGACTCTCTTCCTCCGTCATCTTACCACCGGATCAGAAAAGTATGCAATGCGGGTTCACAAAGATGTCAAATCCCGGTGATTGGCTTATCCTTCTCAAAGCCATTTGGTCGGCCCTGCTGCAGTTCGGTATAATGGAGGCTGAAGGCGGCACGACCCGCACGCCAGGGAAGGAATGGAGGAGTGCCCGGTGGAGTGGAGAGTAGAGACCGATTCCCCTTTGGGTTGCCATATTGTACTCCTGACCCCGGAGTTCGCGGCGGGTTCACCTCTGGGTCTGCCCGTGAGCGAACGACATGCCAAAAAAGGCACAGTGACGACCTTTTTTCGCGATGGGGACGGGGGCCGGCTATGGTTGACGGCGGGTATCGGTCCTGAAGCGGAAGTTCAGCCGGAACATATTCGGCAGGCCATGGGGGAAGCCGGCCGGATGGCGGTGAAAGAAGGATGGGAGGAGGTAGCGGTACACCTCCCAGAGGTTCCGCTTCCCGCCGATGCGTTGGGCCGGGCTGTGGTTGAAGGCCTTGTCCTCGGCACCTACCGGTTTGATCGCTATCGGTCGAACCCGCAGGCGCAAAGGTTGCGGAGAGTAGACGTGCTTCGGGGAACTCGCGAGTCCGAATCACTTCTTGCAGGGATTCGCCGGGGTGAAGCGGATGCAGCGGGGACGTGCCTGGCGCGGGATTTGGCCAATGAGCCGGCCAATCAGCTGAGGCCCGATCTGCTCGCCTCCCGAGTACAAGAGCACTTTTCAGGTAGTCCATTGGAAGTCTCGGTGTACGGGGGCGTGGAATTGGAGCGGATGGACCTTCAAGGTCTGGCGGCCGTGGGGAAGGGTAGCCGCTATGGTCCCCGCCTCATCGAAATGCGCTATACCGGGGATTCGTCCAAACCGCTGATTGCCCTGGTCGGCAAAGGCATGACCTTTGACTCCGGTGGCATCAGTTTGAAGACCCAGCGGGACATCAGCGACATGCGGATGGACATGGCGGGTGCAGCCGCGGTCATTGGGGCCTTGGACGTGATCGCCAAGCTGCGTCTGCCGGTGCATGTGGTGGGATTGGTACCGGCTGCAGAGAACGTTCCCGGGGCGCATTCGATGTTGCCCGGGGACATTATTCGTTACGCGAACGGGACCACCGTTCAGGTCGCCAACACTGATGCAGAAGGACGTCTGATTCTCGCGGATGGGCTGATTCTGGCGGGAAAGCGCGGGGCGCGCACGGTCATCGATATCGCCACCCTAACCGGTGCGTGTGCTGCAGCCCTGGGGCCCAAGATCGCCGGTGTGTTCGGTGATGACGGGCTTCGAAGTCTGCTGCAGGAGGTCGGGGAACGGGTGGGGGATCGGGTTTGGCCCATGCCCCTGGTGGAAGAGTATGAGTCCATGCTGGACAGCGATTATGCCGATCTCAAAAATATCAGCGAGGGGCCATACGCGGGTGCGATCACGGCCGCCTTGTTTTTAAAACGTTTTGTCCCGACAGGGGTCGCTTGGGCGCATATCGACATGGCCGGCCCCATGGATACGTCCAAAACGAAGGGTTACCTGCCCGCCGGGGCGACGGGGTTCGGCGTCCGCTTGTTGGCCGAAACGGTGAATCGGCTGGCAAACGCATGACAACCGGCGAGTCCGACTTCTCGGCCTTGGGCCAACGCTTTTTTCAGGCGATGAAGGAGTGTACGCGGTTATGTACGTGATGATCACCCAGGGAAGTCGCAAGGCCCGGGCCGCAAAGGATCTGTACGAGACGTTAAAGTCCCGGGTTTCTCGGTTGCTGCCGCCCATTCGCGAGGGCGAGATCGAGGGGTGGGCAGGCGTGGAAGTTCCCGAGCGTGAACGCGGCCGGGTGTTGGCCATGCGTTTCCACGATGAACATCTCAGCCCTTATATAAAATCGGATATGAATCTTTTTCATCTGCTGATGCTGGATGAGCATGTAAAAATGCGAATTTACCGGGCGGAGCGCGGTTGGCTCTTTGTGTTCGAAGGGGTACAGGCCTCCCCGAAGCCCTTCGGGGCGGCGGGGTTTGACCCCCGATAAGGCTGCGTTTCGTGGAGAAAGGGGGCGACGAATGTGGCGGGAACCGCGGTGCTATTAATTGGACACGGCAGTCAGCTTCAGACGGCCGCTGAAGATATGTACCGGGTGATGGACGATTTGAAGCGATCGGGTCGATGGGACATCGTGGAAGCGGCTTTCTTGGAGATCACCCCGCCTTCCATTCCGGAAGGGATAGAACGCTGCATCAACCAGGGGGCCGGCCGAGTGGTGATTGTACCGTATTTTCTCCACCTGGGGAAGCACGTCCTTCGCGATCTCCCCCGGATCATTGAGGAAGCTGGACGCCGACATCCGGGGATCCAGATTGGCCTCGGAGGGCATCTGGGCTATGATCCCCGGCTGGCTCTCATTGTGGAGGAACGGGCGGAACAGGCTCTGGCGGCGATGGACACCGCAGTGGGTTGAGAAACTAGCCGCCGCATCCCCCCATTTTAATGGGGAGTCAAGGCGGCCAAATGCTTTGAAAACGTTTGTTTGTAACTCCTTCTATGGTACAATAAAACCGTAGAAGGTGAAGAAAATGCCCGTGCTCAAAAATATCATTTCGACCAAACAGCGTATTGGGAGATTTATCACCGGCACTCCGGAGATGATCCGGCGGACGGAAGAAATCTATCGGGCAGTTTTGGGCTTTTACCTGGACGTGATTCACGACAACCTCGACAAGCTGCCCGGGTGGGACAGGAATTCCGGAACGAGGGAGCTGGAAAAACTGACGGTCCGGACAGAGTCGCGCATGAACAGGAAAACCGGGAGCGACTGGCGGTTCATCACCGTGGAAGTGGAACCCACCCGTCATTCAAGGAAGCTCCATCTGGATGATTCGTGGGAGATGACGGTGCCCACCGTTTATGAAAGAGAGGGTATCTTCCACCTGGTGACCGCTTTCGAGAAAAAGTCCAACGTAATGAAGTTCACCGACTACTACCGGTCCAAGAACCCGAAGGTGCTGGCCGTGGACCTGAACCTGGGCCGCAAGAACCGGGCGGTGTGCGCCTTGGTGGGGAAGGACGGTACGGTTCACAAAGTCAGGCACATCGGCCTGACGGCGTGTAACACGACGGATGTCCACCACCTGCTGGGGCTCATTGCCCGGAACGTGAGCGGCCTGGGAATTGTCTCGAAGGGTCACCGGCCCTGCAAAAAGCTCTGGCGCAAGGTTCACGCGGCAAACGACAATTACGCCCACCACCTGAGCAAACGCCTGGTTGACCTTGCTGTGGAGTGGGGCGCACGGGTCATTGTGTTCGAGAACTTGAAGCACTTCAGGCCGGACAGGAACAAGCACGGTTCGGCCAGGATGCGGCAGAGGGTCGGTTATTGGTTGCACCGAAGGGTGATGAAATACACCGCGTACAAAGCGAAAGCGCGGGGTGTACTGGTTGCCCTCGTTTCTCCGAAGGACACCAGCACCCGGTGTTCGCTGTGCGGCTCGCTGGATACTTTAAGGGCCGGCAACATCTTGGCGTGCAGGAACTGCGGCCCCGTTCACAACAGCCACGTGAATGCCGCCATCAACATCGGCATGGCCTGGTTCATCCGGGAGGAAAAGCGGTTGCGCCAGAAAACCGCCTAACCATGTTGCGAAAGCCTGCTACTCCCGAAAGGGAGGGGTCGCCTGCGGGACGACGTTCCCGGCAGGTGTCCGGGAATCCAGGAACCCGTCCAGCCTAAGGGGTCAGGAAAGCCTCGGTGGCAGCCCCGCTGCCGGATGCCGAAGCTTCTCCCGTGCCTATGGATGGATGCCTACTACTTCAGTGGGGGGAGGATTCACGGAAGGTCCCGGTGAGTGGGCCGGGGGAAAGGGGGATGCGCATTGAGTGGCATGAATTCGTTATCCTTGAAATTCTGTAAAAAAAATCTTGAGAAATCCGGAGATGTTCTGCGGGCCTTGCAGGAGAAGTACCCCGACCTCAAAATCGAAGTCTCGGACTGCCTCGACGTCTGCGGGCTGTGTACCGACGTGCCCTTTGTCCTGCGAAACAACGCGATTGTTCACGGACGCAACGCCCGAGATCTATACCTGAAGTTAGAGCGGGGCATGCAGCCATTCTTCCGCCGGGATCCAATCCCGGGAACAGCTGCGGCCATGGCTCTAAAGAGTGGGGCAAGTGACACCTCGTCCAGCCAATCGTGAGACCTCCCAGTTTTTTAAGCGCCGGGCGCACGTCGTTCCCGGCCTTTTTCCTTTGGGTTCACCCGGCTTCTTCCCCCGTCATATTCTATAAGACGCCATCCCCATGGGATGCGAGGGGGGACGGGTATGAAGACAAGGCCCAAAGCGCCCGGCCGATCGGTGTATCGCATCGCGGATGTTGTCGAGCGATACAAGGGGGCGGTGGTCAATATCGAGGTGGTGCAAGACATTCCTCGGTCTGCGGCATCTCGGATTCCGGGATGGCCTTTGCCCCAGTTCGATGACGGAGGAGAAGAGCGGGAACTGCATCAGCTCAATATCGGTTCCGGCTTTTTTTTCGACCGGCGGGGGCTGATTCTCACGAACGAACACGTTATCCACGGTGCCTCTCGAATCTTAGTGCGGCTTTTGGGGCGCACCCGGGTGGTGGAGGCCAAGGTGGTCGGAGCTCACTATGAATTGGATCTGGCGGTCCTCCGAGTGCCTAAACCTCCTGGACTTCCAATTCTACATCTGGCCAAAAAGAGGGATCTGCGAGTTGGTGAATGGGTGGTGGCCATCGGCAATCCCCTCGGTTTGGACCACACCGTCACCGTGGGAGTGATTAGTGCCAAGGAACGGCCGATGGCGATCGGAGATCGCAAATATCCCCATCTGATTCAAACGGATGCGGCGATCAACCGGGGCAACAGCGGAGGACCTCTGATCAATCTGCGGGGGAATGTGGTCGGGATCAACACGGCGGTGAGCCAGAGTTCCCAGGGAATCGGCTTTGCTATCGCGGTGGATGTGGTGCGCAAAGCCCTGAGAGAGATGCGCCTCGGCTTACCCGAATAGGCGGGCAGCGGCTTTTGCGCGCTGTTCCGCCGCATGCCTCAGCGTGGGCTATAACAGATTGGACTGTACACAATGGGTTCCAATTCAATCCTGTATCTCCTCCGGTCCCTCGGTGGTACGCGGTTCGAAGAATGCGGTGCCCCCATGAAAGGCGATCCCCTTTCCAAGATGTCGGGTTTATGGCTTTTTTTCGCACTATGCCATATGGTGAACTATGTGTTGTGTTTCACGAGTCAATGTAGTATAGTATAATGCGACAGCGGAAGTGCACCTAGGGATCCGGCCAGAGTAAGTGGACAGGACCGAGCGGTGCAGGCCTTAGGGCCACACCGAAGGGATAAAAGACCCGGCGGACAGGTTCCCTGGTTTCATGAGGGATGCTCGCCGGGTCGTTCCGTAGAGGACATCAAAGGGCCCGGGGCGGTCGGTGGAGCGGATTTTGCAGGGGGTGGACCGAATGCAGAACGAGCTGGGTATGTGGGAGGGCTCGGAACACGATGCGTGCGGAATCGTCGCCGCCGTGCAAAGAAACGGTGTTCCCTCCAACGAGAATGTTCAGAGCGTCATTAAGGCTCTGATTCAGATGCAGCATCGGGCGGGGTTCGTTGACGGGGAGGGAGACGGGTGCGGGATTCTGATGGATCTTCCTCGAAAGTTATGGTCGAAGAAACTCGCCCATCATGGCCATCCCGGCTCGCTCGCTGAGGATCCCAGGTTTGCTGTGGGGCATTTTTTCCTCCCCCGGGAGTCGGGGGAGTCGCGGGAGACTTGGAAGGCCAAGGTTCGGGGATTGTTCGGGGAGCACCGCTTGGAGATTCTCATCGAGGAAGAAGGGAATGTGAATTCCAGGGCCTTGGGGCCCCGGGGCCGGGCGGATGAACCGGTCTTTTGGCAGGTGGCCGGTCTGTTGGAGGATGCCAAAGAGGCTGGACGGGTTTTGTTTGAGCTGCAACTGGCCATTGAAGCCCAGACTCCGGTGCACGTGGTGTCCCTGAGCACCGAGACGGTGGTGTACAAAGTCCGCGGGTCAGCCGGTTCCCTGCCGGATTATTATCCGGATTTGGCGAGCCGGGATCTGCGATCCGCTGTGAGCATTGGACATAACCGGTATTCTACCAATACATCCACGGTGTTCGAACGGGTTCAGCCGTTTTCATTGCTGGGTCACAACGGGGAAATCAACACCATCGCGAAGCTTCGAGAAGAGGCTGAGATGTTGGGGATTCCCTTGGTTCGGGAGGGGAGTGACTCCCAGGATTTGAACCGAACCCTGGAAGGGTTGATCCATCGGTTCGGTTTGACACTGTATGAAGCGATGGAATTGGTGTTCCCGCCGATCATCAATGAAATTAAGAATTTTTCACCCGATTTGCAGGATTTATACATGTTTTTCCGTTCGGCTTGGGGACCCTTTGCCCAAGGGCCGGCCGGGATCGTTTCTCGTTACGGAGACGAATGCGTCTTCAGCGTAGATGCCTTGGGGCTTCGCCCTTTGTGGATGTTGCAAACGGAAAGCGCCTTGTTTTTCTCCTCTGAACAGGGAATTGTGGAGTTGGCGGATATGGTCGCCGATCCCAAACCCCTGGCACCCGGTGAGAAGATCGGCGTGCAGCTTCTTCGGGGCAAGGGTCTGAAGATCCATCCCTACCACGAATATCAAAGGGTGGTTTTGGAACGGGCGAAAAAGCGATTCGCTTTCGATCACTTCCGGGGATCGCTCCAGTTCGGCATGCCGGGGGTGGCCCTGGATACCGGGGTGTCTGAGGGTCTGCGAAATGTTCCCGATCGGCCGGAGCTCCGGGATCGGTTGGTGGCTGCTTTCGGTTGGGATGCGGACGATCTCAAGTTGCTTGAGTTCGAGGCTCACACCGGGGCGGAACCAATCCGCTCCCTGGGCTATGACGGGCCACTCGCCGCTTTGTCCCGGGAACGCCAAAACCTGGCTGATTTCTACAAAGAAACGGTGGCGGTGGTGACGAATCCCGCCATCGACCGAGAACGGGAGATCGAACACTTCTCCACCCGGACGGTATTGGGCCCCAGGCCGTCGTTGGCTGGCGGCGTGGCCAGGGCAGGGCGCCGGGTGGAACTCCAGACGCCGCTTCTTCTCGGAGGTCATCGAACCCGATCGGTGTTACCGGCTGAAGAGTACCGGGGGCTGGCGCACCAACTGGGGACTTACCTCTTCGAAGACCTGTTGCGGGAATTCGACGTTTCACCCGAAGCGGTTTATGTGTTGGACGCCACCTTTGCGGAAGACGAAACGCTGAAGGAAGCGGTGGCTCACTTGGGCCGGGAAGCGGCCGATGCCGTCGAGGCGGGCGGTTGCCTCTTGGTGATCGATGACGACCGGGCCTTCAGGGACGGCCGGCAGTGGATCGACCCGCATCTAGCGGTATCGGCGGTTCACACCGCTTTGAAAAACCGGGCACCAAAGGCTGGGGCGGACAATCTCCGGCGGCGGGTCAGCGTCGTCTTGCGCTCGGGTGCCCTGAGAAACCTTCATGATCTCGTAACCGCCATCGGGCTTGGGGCGGATGCTCTGAACCCGTATCTCATGTGGGAACTCGCAGGTGGAGATCCTGCGGTGTCCGTTGGCAATCTGTACGCGGCGCTTCAGAAGGGCTTGGAGAAAGTCATTTCCACCCTCGGCATTCACGAGCTGCGGGGCTATGACCGGCTATTTTCTTCCATTGGGCTGAAACCGGAACTGCACCCCGTTTTAGAGACGCCTGGATTTTGCGGTTCTGAAACGGCGGGATTCGGATGGCGGGAATTCGAAGCCGAGGCTCGTCGACGGTACGAGATTGCAAACGGGGAGGGAGCCCCGCGGCCGGTTCGCCAGTACAATTATTATCCCCGGATTTGGAAAGCAGCAGGGGATGCGGCCCAAGGGGTGAGACCGTACCGGGAATACGTGGAAAAGCTGGAGGAGATGGAGCGTAGCCACCCCATTTCCCTGCGGCACGTCATGGATTTGAAAGAATCCGAAGCGAGCGGTGTTGACCCGGACGAGGTAGACCTGTCGGTAGGGGAACACAGCCTGCCCTTTCTCATCTCTTCCATGTCCTTCGGGTCTCAGAATGAGACAGCGTACCGGGCTTATGCTGAAGCGGCGAAACAGCTCGATATGGTCGCTATGAACGGTGAGGGCGGCGAGATCAAAGACATGATTGGCAAGTACCCGAAACACCGGGGGCTGCAAGTGGCGTCAGGGCGCTTCGGAGTGAACATCGAGTTGTGCAATGCGGCCAACATCCTTGAAATCAAGATCGGTCAGGGGGCTAAGCCGGGGGAAGGCGGTCACCTGCCCGGCTCCAAGGTCTCGGCGAAGGTGGCGGCGGCGCGAAATGCGCAACCGGGAATCGATTTGATCTCTCCTTCGAATAACCACGACATTTATTCGATCGAGGATTTGGCCCAGATGATCGATGAGTTGAAAACGGCCAATCCGAACGCCCGGGTGTCGGTCAAGGTGCCCGTGGTGCCCAACATCGGCACCATTGCTGTGGGCATCGCCAAAGCGGGCGCCGACATTATCACCCTGAGCGGATATGACGGCGGGACGGGTGCCGCCAGGGCCCACGCCCTTAAGCATGTGGGTTTGCCGGTGGAGATCGGCGTCCGCCACGCCCATGTGGCGCTGACTGAGGCGGGGTTGCGGGATCAGGTGGAGATCTGGGCGGACGGTGGTCTGAAAAGCGGTCTCGATGTGGTGAAAATGATCCTGCTCGGAGCGAATCGCTGCGGTTTTGCAACCCTGGCCATGGTGGCGGTGGGGTGCACGAGTTGCCGGGCCTGCCACAAAGACACCTGCCACGTCGGGATCGCCACCCAGATCGAATCGACAGAAGAGGCGAAGGAAAAGGGGCTGAAGATGTTCGTGCCCCGGGAGTTCGACACCGCGGTGGCGAACTTGGTGACCCTGTTCCGCGCCATGGGACGAGAGGTTCAGGAATGGACGGCCCGGCTGGGGGCGCGGCGGACCCAGGATCTGGTTGGAAGAACGGACCTTCTAGAGCAGATTCGGGAGTTGGATCGGGTGGATGTGACAGAGCTCTTGGTGCCCACCGTTGTGAGCACCCGGAAGGTGGCCCTGTCCAGCGCTCCCAAAATTCGCCTGAGCAGCGTTGGCGTCGATTCATTGACCGAGCGGATTGCAGCCCAGGCGACATTGGAGGTGGCGGCGGGGAGCGAGACGGTGGTCCAGCAGGTGGATCAGGTTACGGCCCACGATCGGGTGTTGGGCAGTTTCTTGGCGGGTTCGGTAACCCGGGGCCGATTCCGGGGTGAGATGAAGCGCTTCAAAAAAGCGAATCTCGATTTCAACGGCGGATCGATCGCTGGAAACGGCCTCGGTGCATATAATGCCCCGGGTGTCCACATTCGAGTGGAAGGCGGCGCCCAGGACGGGGTGGGAAAAACCGCTGTGGGCGGTAAGATTGTCGTGATGAAAGGGCTGAACCGCCGAGGCGAGCGCCTCGACGGGTCTGTGGGTAAGGGGTTGGCCTACGGGGCTCAAAAGGGCTTGTTCATCGTCCAGGGAGATGCCGATTCCCGGGCCGGGATTCGCCTTTCAGGGGCTGACGTGATCATCGGAGGCATGCTCCGGGACCCTGTGAACGATTCCCTGGGTCTCATTGGCGCCCGGGCGAACCTGAAAGGGTTTGCCTTTGAGTATATGACGAATGGCCGGGCGCTGGTTCTCGGCGACCCAGGGCCGTGGATTTGCTCGGGCATGACCGGGGGCGTCGTGTACTTGCGGGTACAGCCGGAGATGGGACTGACCGAAGAAGCGTTGAAACGGCGGATTGCCAAAGGCGCCAAGGTGTCGATGCAGCCCTTAGATCCGGCGGGGAAGCGGGATGTCGAAGAACTGCTGCATCTGTACCTCCGGGAGCTCGTGCGGACGAAGCAATATGAAGAGGCGGATACGGTGCGCCGGCTGCTTGACCACAGTGAAAACCACTTTGTCATGATCAAGCCAAGCCGTCAGCAGACCGACCAAGACATCGCCACAGAATGAGTGGGAACAAAAGGGGCCCGAGGAGGGCCCCTGAGAATTTTTTCGCAGGACAAACGTTTTCGTTTGACTCTGGGTTCAGAAAGCAGTATGATAAAAACGGCTGAATGGCCAAATGGATTTCTAGGAGGTTTCCGATGCAAGGAAGGGTTAAATGGTTTAACGCGGAGAAGGGCTACGGGTTCATCGAACGGGAGGACGGAGGCGACGTGTTCGTCCACTTTTCCGCGATCCAGCAGGATGGCTTTAAAAGCCTCGAAGAAGGACAGTTAGTGGAGTTTGACATTGTGGAAGGCGCTCGTGGTCCACAAGCCGCGAACGTCGTCAAAGTGTAACGCGGAAATCTCCTAGTGAAGCAGGATCGATTTCAACGCGGATACGGCCTCGAGGAGTATATCCTCGAGGTTTTTTATTGTGCCGGCGGCGGGTTGTCCCGGCTGTGAAGGGGATTATTCCGATGGGCGACAGAGCTAAGGAACGAATTCTAACCTTATTCAACCATATGAGGGCTTAAGGGCCGACCTTTGGCGCTGGGCGAGTTCAGCGGGCGACCTTCTTGCCCTCAATTCTAGTTACGGGAACGGGAGCGGCTCGTCAATTGGCCGGCGGTCAAGTAGAATGCAGGAGAGGTGGTGGGTGAATGGGAAAACGATTCAAGGCGTACATCCTTTTGTTTGTGATTCTGGCGGGCTTTGTGTTCGCCGCGGTCGGGTGTACGCTTACGGTGCCGGCCTTTGATGCCAGCAAACTGGATCCCGCCCAAGAAACGATTATTTATGACAAATATGGGCAACCGGCCATCACCCTCAGGCCGAGTAAATCCATTCCAGTTCCGTTGCAAGACATTCCGATCAATTTGAGGAATGCGGTGATTGCCACCGAAGACAGTCGCTTCTACGAACACCCGGGTATCGACCTGCGGGGCATGGCCCGGGCATTGGTCCGGGATATCGCGTCGGGGGGCAAGGTGGAAGGGGGGAGCACCATCACCCAACAGTTGGCCAGGTGGGTTTTCCTCAACGACCAGAAGACGTTTTCACGCAAGATCGAAGAGATCATTCTCGCCGCTCAGTTGGAGCGCCATTACACCAAAGACGAAATCCTGGAAATGTATCTCAACAAAATTTATTTCGGCGGCCAGGCCTACGGGGTGGAGATGGCGGCTCGGCAGTATTTTGGCGTATCGGTTAAAGACTTAAACGGTCAAAAAGATCCTATCGGCGACTTGGCAAAATGTGCGTTGATCGCCGGTCTTCCCCAGGCGCCATCTTATTACAATCCCTTTGTGCATCCTCAGGCGGCCAAGGAACGTCGGGATATCGTCCTGGAGAACATGTACAAAAATGGCTATATTACGCAAGAGCAGATGGACGCCGCCAAACAGCAACCGGTCCCTACGTCCCCGCCGAAAACGGGGCTTCCGGTGGATGACAGCAACAAGTATCCGTGGTTCCTCGATTATGTCCTGGAAGAAGCGGAGAATCTCGGCATTAGTGCGGACGAGATCATGAGGGGCGGGTACAGGATTTATACCACCCTGGACCCGCAGGTTCAAGAGGCGATGCAGCAGACTTACGAGAAAACGTCCTTGTTCCAATTGCCAAGTGGTCAGCTCCCCCGGAGTGCTGCCGTCGTTCTCGACCCGAAAACCGGAGGCATTGCCGGGATTATCGGAGGCATGCAGTATAAGACCTTCCGGGGGTTCAACTACGCCACCATGAACAACTTCACGGTGACGGGAGGCAACGGGCAGAGCCCAGGGTCGACGATTAAACCCTTGGTGGATTACGGGCCGGCCATTGAAACCGGGCGGTACGGCCCCAACTCGTTGTTGAAAGACCAGCTGATCACGTATGGATCGGGTGCCGGGGCTTATACGCCCCACAACTGGGACGGTCGGTACCGCGGCACGATGACCCTGCGCGCTGCCCTAGAGCAGTCCGAGAATGCTCCGGCGGTGTGGCTGCTCGATCAAATTGGCATCAAAACGGGCCTCGATTTCGCGAAGAAGCTCGGGCTACCCGTCACTCCAGACGATTATAACCATTTGGCAGTAGCTCTGGGGGCCACGTCCAAGGGGGCTTCGCCATTGATCATGGCCCAGGCCTATGCCGCCTTTGACAACGGGGGCCAATTCATCAAGGCCCATGCCATCACGAAGATCGTGGACGGCAATGGCCGGGTGCTGGTGCAGCCCGATTACGCGCCCACCCAGGTCATGCAGCCCCGCACCGCCGCGACGATGACCGATTTGCTCAAGAGCGTGGTGGATCACGGTCTGGGGACGGCCGCCCGAATTCCGGGCTACGCCGTGGCTGGGAAAACGGGGACCCAGGAATACGCGCCCATTAAAGGGCAGAACACCGATCTATGGTTTGTGGGCTACACTCCGGATTATGTCGGGGCAATCTGGATGGGTCCTCCCGACGGAATGAACTATATCCCGTTAAGTCCCGGTCAGCAGGGTGAGTACGGGAGTGGAAAGGCTGCGGCGGTGTTCCAGTCGATGATGACAAGGATTATTCAAACCGAGCACCTGCCGCCAAAACCCTTCCCCGGCCTGGGAGGGACATCCACCCCAACGCCGCCTCCGGAGCAAACACCGCCTTCCCAGGCGATCGCCGACCTGGCGGCCACGGTGTCCCCGAATGGCAGCAAGGTGGATCTGCGTTGGACGCCCGTCCAAGGCGATGTATCCTACCGGGTGTACCGGACAGAGAATGGGGGACCCCAGGCCCTCGTTGCTTCGGTGACAAGCGGGTCTTGGACGGATGACCAGGTGGCGCCAGGCGGCCAGTACCAATACGTCGTGGCAGCGGTGGACGGATCGGGGAACGAGGTGAACCGGTCCAATGCCGTGACGGTTTCGATTCCCGCAACGGTCCAGCCTCCGGGTGGATCGCAGACAGACACCGGAAACGGCGGGAAGCCTGAAAAGCCTCCCAAAGAGGACAAAAAGAATCGCGGGCATTCCGGCGAGAACGGCGGCGGGGATTCCGGGGGAAACCCTACGAATCCGAGCGAAAATCAGAATGGGACACCCCAGACATCCACCGTCCTCCAATGATCGAGTATAGGCCGGATTGGGGTGTGGGGGCGATGGCCCCTTCCCCGCTCAGGGCCGCGGGAGAGTCCAGGCCGGTCCATGGAATTGGACGGCTTGGATTTTTTCTGTTTCTTATGTTATAGTGGTTCACGACCGGGGGCGGGTGGCGGGAGTAGGAGAAGGGAAGGGAACGACATCCATGGATTTTGATGTAGATAAGATTCAGACGGCCGTCCGCATGATTCTCGAAGCGATCGGGGAGGATCCTGAGCGGGAAGGGTTACAGGACACCCCGGCCCGGGTGGCGCGGATGTATCAGGAAGTGTTTCGGGGCTTGCACCAGGATCCCCGGGAAGAACTGAATGCAATTTTCAATATTGAACATGAAGAATTGGTCCTCGTGCGGGACATTTTGTTCTATTCGATGTGTGAACACCACTTGGTCCCTTTTTTCGGCAAAGCCCATGTGGCGTATCTCCCCCGGGGAGGAAGAGTCACGGGGTTGAGTAAGCTGGCGAGATTGGTGGAGACGGTGGCTCGCAGACCTCAGTTGCAAGAGAGGATCACCTCGACGGTGGCCGACGCAATTATGGACAAATTGGAAGCTCGGGGTGCGGTGGTGGTGCTCGAAGCGGAACATATGTGCATGACCATGCGCGGTGTCAATAAACCTGGGAGCCAGACGGTGACCAGCGCTGTTCGCGGGGTATTTCTGCAAGATGGAAAGCTCCGGGAAGAGGTTTTCCGCCTGATCGGCCATCGGTAAGGACAGATCGGCGGGGGGCGCCTCAAGGCGCCCTTTTTTTGTGGTGGTCAGGGTTCCGGGTACAGCTGGAGGGGAATGCCCCTCAAATAATCCCATGACACCAGGTGAAAATCGATCCCAAACTTTTTGCCGATGAGGGCGGTGCGCTGCCCGGGGCCGTGAAGGTGTCCGTAGATACATTTATCAACACCGTAGTCGCCCATGAGGTCAATCAGGTCGTTGGGCTCATGGTGTTCATTGACAGGAGGGTAATGGGTCATCACCCACAGCCGACTGCCTGATGGCGCCGAACGGAGGGAGAGTTCCAGCCGGGCGATCTCCCGCTGAAAGATCCGCCCGTCGTGTTCGGAAAAATCCCGGCTTCCCGGACATGTCCAGCCACGTGTGCCGCAGACGGCGATGTTGTCCCCGAGGATGAGGCTGTCGTTCTGAATGGCGTACATATCGGGAGGCAGTGCCTCCCGGAGCCGGGAGATGCTCGGCCACCAGTAGTCGTGGTTGCCTCTCAAAAGCACTTTTCGACCAGGCAGCCGGGAGATCCACAAGAGGTCCGGCAGGGCCTCGGGCAGGCGCATCCCCCAACTGATATCCCCAGGGATCAAAACCCAGTCCCGGGGACCAACGGACCTCATCCAGGCCTGACGGGTGCGGTCGGGGTGTTCTGCCCAGGCTTCCCCGAAAATCGTCATGGGCTTGGGGGTGTGTGAAGAAAGGTGAAGATCGCCGATCGCGTAAATACGCATGGTTTCCATCCTCCGGACCCGGCTTTGGCACGTTCTATTTGTACACGAGTTCATTCCGAAATGCAAGACACAGGATTCCCTCGGCGGTCGACAGGATTTTGGCGATTCATGTCGAACTAGTCACCAGCGGGAAGGGGGAAGAACGATGGCGGACAAGGCGGCCCTTTCGTATCGCTACAGCATTGAGGGCAGCCTCAAGCGGGCCCTCTTTCTGGCCGGACATCCTCTGACGATGAGTGAACTGGCTGCGGCGGTCAAGGCGCTGGGGCGAAGTGAGTTGTCCGACGAAGATTTGCAGGCCCGATTGCAAGCGGCTTTAACCACGGCAGCGGGGGCCTTTGAGTATGAAGACGGCGCCTGGCGATTGCGAAAGAACGGCGGGTCGGAGCTGGGGGATTTGGCGCTGCAGTTTCTTCGCCAGGCGGGGCACCCGATGAAATTCGGCGATATACTGCGCCATTTGCAATCGGTCACCCGGCGCAGCCGTGGGGAACTGATGTCCAGGGTGGATCTGGATGGGGATCCGCGCTTCGCCAGATTGGATTCCGGAGAATGGGTGTTGACCGATTGGCCGGAAACTATGGGGAGCCGGAATGAAGTGGCGGTCGGCACGGAGATGGCGCAAGGGGAGGGGACGACGATGAGCGGTGGAGCGACGGAAGAGTTGGTGACACAGACCGTTCGTATGATTCGCGATCAATTGGCGCTGCTTCGGGAACGGGAGCAGGCGATTTCCCGAGAGGCCCTGGACTGTTTTTATCAAGAAGACTTGCCTGGGATCGAGCGGCTGATGAGGGAGCGGCGGTCGCTGACGAATCTCATTCACAAGCTCGAAGGGGTGGCGGCGGATCTCCCCGCCTCCGAAGAAGCGGCGGTGGGCACGGCTCCCTGAGGGGGACGATCGGCCATGATCGAAGAGCGATTTGCCCGCCTTCGCGCCGTCATTGAAGCATGGGAAACGTGGGAGGCGGAACGGGGGAAAGAGTTTCAGGATTTGTTCGAACGGGGAGACGAATCGGCGATTCGTCGGCTCATGGAAGAGATGCAGACATTGCGCCGCCGGAGGCGCGCCTTAGAAGCGTTTGTGCAACGGTGGGCCGAAGGCGGGTCCCAGTCCGTGGGCGGGAGGGGGGGCGATGGCTAAAGAGGTGGATCCATCCGGAGCGGTTGAAGGCCTGGAAGGTTGGCGTCGGCGCATGGCGGCTGCCGGATGGACATTGACGGAGGAGCAGTGGAAAGCCGTTCAGTCCCCCCATCGCCGCATTGCGGTGTATGCCGGACCGGGAACGGGGAAAACCACGGTCCTAGCCGCCCGGGCCTTATTTCTGATCCAGGTTCTGGGAATGCGTCCGGCAGATCTTTTGGTGACCACCTTTACCCGGGAGGCGGCTGCGGAGCTGAAGGAGAGATTGCGCCCCTGGCTCCCCAGCCGGAGTTTGATAGAGATGGAGATGGGGACCCTTCATTCTCGAATGTTGCGGTGGTGGGTTCGGGAGAGTGGCCAAGTCCCGAGACTTCTCACCCCAGAGGAGCAGAGGCGGTTAGTGGAAAAGGCGGCCCGCAGGTGTGGAATATCCGGGGAGGAAGCCGCCGCGGCCCTGGCAGTGGCCAAGTCCCGGCGCCCGGGTCGGGACCAGGTATCGACCAGGCTTCGGGAGATTTATGAAGGCGAGCTGCGGCGGTACGGCGCATGGGATTTTGACGATATTCTCATACAGGTCCACGAACTGCTGTTCGAACAAGGTCGTATGCCGCCCTGGAAAGCGGTCTTGGTGGATGAAGCCCAGGATCTCAATGAGATTCAGAGTATCCTGGTGGAAGGGCTGGCGCGAGATGGGCTACTCTTTATGATCGGAGACGATGACCAGTCGATCTATGGATTTCGCGGGGCGGTTCCAGCCTACTTTCAAGGCCATCTCCGCCGGCCGGACACCGCCGTCTTTTACCTCTCCGTCAACCATCGGTCCCATCAGGGACTCGTAGAACCCTGCAACCGTTTGATTGTCAACAACGGGGATGCCAGGGGCAAATCGATTCGGGCGCTGCGCCAAGGTCCGGGGCCAGAAGTCAGGCTTTTCCCCGATGAATGGGAACAAGACCGTTGGTTAAACCGGGTGTTGGCTCGGGAAGCCTTGCAGGGAATGGCTGCCGTTCTGGCCCGGACTCACCAACAGTTGCAGAGAGCGTTGAGCCGGGGAGCCGAAGGGCATCGGTATGGGGCGATTTGGTTGACGTTCCACGGGTCAAAGGGCCGCGAGTTCGACCATGTGTATATCCTTGATGCGGTGGAAGGATCTGCACCGCACTATCCCGGCGCCCCGGGCAAAAAGCGGGATCAGGAGCTGGAGGCTTCGCTTGTCGAGGAAGAACGGCGGTTGTTTTATGTGGCTATGACCCGGGCCAGGGAGCGGCTGGTGATCTTGGTTCCGGAGCGTATCGAGGGAAGGGTGACTCGAATGAGTCGCTTTCTGGCCGAAGCGGGTTTAGACGAACAAAAATTGCCGGGCGGTCGGTGGAGAGGCCTGAGAAAGATCTTGCGCCGAGAGTGAGGATGTGGTACAGTAACTTTTGCCGCCGCACGGTGGCGGGTTGCAAAAAGAGGGTCGCAGGGTATATACTTGAGATGATTGCATTGTAAAGCAGGGGTGGGTTGAAGCGCGGAGCGGATCCGGAATTCCGTGGCCGAGTCTGCCGGCGTAGCTCAGTAGGTAGAGCAACTGACTTGTAATCAGTAGGTCGCGGGTTCGATTCCTGTCGCCGGCTCCACGGTGTGGAGGGGTACCAAAGTGGTCAACTGGGGCGGACTGTAAATCCGTTGGCGTAGCCTTCGTAGGTTCGAATCCTACCCCCTCCACCACGACCTGAAAGCGAGGTTCCCACTGGAACGAGTAAAACCGCATAATGCGCAGGGGTGTAGTTCAGCTGGTAGAACGGCGGTCTCCAAAACCGCATGTCGTGGGTTCGAATCCTGCCACCCCTGCCAATGTGGTGGGTATGGCGAAGTGGCTAACGCACCGGATTGTGGCTCCGGCATTCGAGGGTTCGATCCCCTCTACCCACCCCAAGGATTGGGGAGTAGCCAAGCGGTAAGGCAACGGACTTTGACTCCGTCATGCGAAGGTTCGAATCCTTCCTCCCCAGCCATGAGAGCCATTAGCTCAGATGGTAGAGCACCTGACTTTTAATCAGGGTGTCGCAGGTTCGAGTCCTGCATGGCTCACCATAGAATTGCGGGTGTGGCGGAATTGGCAGACGCACCAGATTTAGGTTCTGGCGGGCAACCGTGGGGGTTCAAGTCCCTCCACCCGCACCAACGATGGCCCGCTGACACGAGTGCCCGTAGCTCAGCCGGATAGAGCGTTTGGCTTCGAACCAAAAGGTCGGGAGTTCGAGTCTCTCCGGGCACGCCACAGCGGAGCATGGCGCAGCTTGGTAGCGCGCTTGGCTTGGGACCAAGAGGTCGGGGGTTCAAATCCCCCTGCTCCGACCAGAGGTCGCGGTTTGGGGGTATAGCTCAGTTGGGAGAGCGCTAGAATCGCACTCTAGAGGCCAGCGGTTCGAATCCGCTTACCTCCACCATCTGCTCCCATAGCTCAGTTGGCAGAGCGCATCCATGGTAAGGATGAGGTCACCAGTTCGAGCCTGGTTGGGAGCTCCATGCGCGTTCCCCATAGCTGTCAGGCCGGATCACGGACAGGTCGGCAGGCAAAAGGTTTCCGGCAATGGTTCGCGGAAGTAGCTCAGGGGTAGAGCATCGCCTTGCCAAGGCGAGGGCCGCGGGTTCGAATCCCGTCTTCCGCTCCAGACCCACTGAAAGGGAAGACCGCACGGTTGTGGCAAGCAGGACCGTTGTCCTGCTTTTTTCATTGCGAGATTCGATTTGATTTCGCCGAGTGTCTCGTATTAGGATAGAGATAGAGGTTTAACCTCGGGGGAGGTTCGTGGTCGACTTTCCCCTTCTCCGTTGAGGAGTGATGGGCATGCGTATAGAGCGGATCAGTGACACCAAGGTACGCATTTTTATCAGTTACGACGACCTTGAGGAAAGGGGAATCGGCCGGGAGGAGATTTGGCAGAACGGCCGCAAGATCCAGGAACTGTTTTGGGACATGATGGAGAAAGCCTACGTAGAAGTGGGTTTCGAAGTGGTTGGGCCCATCGCCGTTGAGGCCTTCACGATGCCGGCTGAGGGCGTGATGGTGGTTGTGAGCCAGGTCTCCTCGGTCACCGATGAGGAAGAAGAAGACGATGAAGCCGGACCCGCGATAGATGAGGAGATCGAACCAACCGAACTCTGTTTCGCCTTTCGCGATTTTGAAGACGCGGTACGAGCGGCCCACGCCCTGTGCCCGAAGTTTTCAGAGAAAGGGCGTTTATTTGCCTACAACGCCAGGTTCTACTTTTATTTTCCGGCGGACGAGCTGACGGAATCGGAACAAGAATCTGTTGCGGCCCTGGCCGAGGAATACGGAGAACGCGCTCGAACGACGCCGGCGGTTCTGGAAGAGTATGGGACTACGGTCTTTTCGGAGAAGGCAGTGGGCCAGTTGTGTTCGAAATTCCCTTTCACAGGGTGAAGGGACGGGCCTGCCGGAACGTTATAAAAACCCCGCCATCATCGGCGGGGTTTTTCACGTTCAGCGGGAGAGAAACCGCAGCCATTGCCATATTTCCACCAACATGGCGGCGATGGCCGCGGCCATGAGTGGGCCGACGGGAATGCCGCGGAGGAAGACGATCCCGAAGATCGAGCCGAGAACGAGACCGATCATGAGTGAAGGATCCTGGCGTAGCAGGTGCAGCCCTTGGCCGTTGAGATAGGTGGCGACCAAGCCTCCGATTATCGCAGCGATCCCGGCCGGACTGATGAACACCCGGGCCAGATCTGAAACGGTCAGAGTGCCATCCACGAGCGGAACGAGCACGGCAATCATGAGAAAGAGCAGCCCCAACTCCAGTCCCCTTCGCTCCAAGGTTGGAAAATATCGTTCCAGGTGAGAGAGCCTCAGGATGAGCAAGAAACAGGCTGCGGTGGTGAGCATGTGGGAACGCCCGATCAGGCCGATTACAATCAGGACCACCAATACCAATTCACCGGTTAGCACCTCGATCTCCCCCCGCCCTGTCCGACAGGACAATATATGCTTATGGGCGGGAGGACATCGCTATCCCAGCTGTCGGTTCTTCTCGTGTGGCGAACTCCGAGGGAAGGCGCAGGTGTGTGCGGGGGGCCTCTGGGACTTTAGAACTGAATCCCAGCCATGAGGGGACTCTGCGAGCGTCCGTCCGGCTCCAACACCAGGCGAAGAGTGTCACTGCGCAAGCCCCGGCGCAGGGCCTCCAGGGCAGTCACCTCAGTGGCGGGTATGTTCCCGAGGTTGACATTGACCCCGAGCTTGCGGACAAAAAATTCCTGTTGTGATTTCTGCGGTGCCTCCCAGATCACCCGGTCTGGGGAAGGCAGAAGCTCCATCAGGCGGCCGATCTCTTCTTCCAGGATACTGCCGTCCGAACGATAGAATCCCACATTGCGACCGGATTCCCGGCCTTCCAAAATGGCGTAATCCGCACCGCAGGCCAAGTCTTCCGCCAACTGGGTGGCATACTGTTCGACGCTCATCGTCAATCCCGCTCGCTTCTTTCCGGTTTCCGTCAAAACCACAAAACCCCGGCGTTTCGCTTCCCGAATCCACTTGTGCCGGATTGGAGCATCCATTTCGACGGTTCCGTCGGAAATTTCAATACATGTAAAACCGAGTTCCCGGGCTTTCTCTAACAACCGGTCTGCCTTGTCCTGGTAGAGCGCGATTTCAAAAAGAGTTCCCCCGGGATAAGGAACGATACCGCTTGTGGAAAGAACATCCATTTTTGAGCGTAACACATCCAACGAGTAAAGGGCGGATGTCCCGAATCCGAACTTCCAATAATCGATCCAGTCGCCCGCCGATTCCACAATATCCCGGACTGTGCCCGGCGCCAGCCCCGTGTCGATCACCATTGTCAAGCCGGAGGTTCTGGGTTTGCCCCGTCGTCCGGGCAGCGGATCCCTTACAATGTCGATCCATGGTGTCATCGTGACGCAATCTCTCCCTTCCCCTCATGATCGCCCCATCACGGTCATCATTTTATGCCCGCTGCTTTTGGGCGGTTCCCCAGGGACGAGGAAAGGGGGGATTTCCGGCGGGAGGGTGGGTGGCCGGAAACACGGATAAACAATAAGGCCACTCCCCCGGCTACAGCGGCCAAACCGGCACAGAGTCCGAACATCCAGACGGGGGGGAGCTTCATCAGTTGAGAGAAAACCGGTGGCCCGGCCGCCACGCCGAGAAAGCGAACGCTTCCATAGAAGGAGGTGATGATACCCCGTTCTTCCCGCTCGGCGGTGCCGGTGATCAGGGTGTTGAGGGACGGCAGGACCACCCCCGTGCCGATGCCGGAGAGAACAAGATCACCGAGCTGCCACCCCGGGGAGCGGAGAAATGGCAAGAGAAATAACGTTCCCGCGATTACCCCGAGCCCACCGACCACCGCTCCCTTCATCAAGGGGCGATTTTTTTTGATCCAGCGCCCGGTCAGATAGGAGGCGGTGCACATGCCGGTGAGTGGGACGGCCAGGATGGTGCCCCGGGCGAACACCCCCAGGTGGTGGACCGATTCCAAAGTTTCCGAGACATAAAAAAGGACGCCAAAAAGAAGAAACAAAGCCGTGGCCCCACTAAAATACCCGACTAACAGCCAGTGTGCATCCCTTTTCCAAATTGCAACAAAGGACTGCCAGTAGCGGGCCGCAGACATGCCCTTTGGAAGGGGAGGCTCTTTGACCGCCAGCCATAAACCGATCATGACGGGGATGGTCAAAATCGGAAATAATAGGAATGCCCCGTACCACAACAGGCTGCCCACCCAGGCACCGAGAATGGGGCTCACCACTTTGCCCAGTCCGTTGGACGCCTCATTGAGTCCAAGGGCCCGGCTCCGTTCCCCGCCCTGGAAGAGGTCGCTGACGAGGGCCATGGCGATGGGCGCAGTGCCTGCTGCACCCAATCCTTGGATGACCCGCCCGATGAGAATGACGGGAAACACCCATTGGCCGATCCAGGCACCGATGGCTGCCACGAGCCCTCCGAGGGCGTAGAGGCCGAGAGACGGGATAATAATCCATTTACGCTTGAGCCGGTCGGAGAGAAAACCTGCCAGAGGAATAATGAGTCCCGCCGGAACGGAAAAGAGGGTTATCACCAGACTGGCCTGGAATTGGCTGATCCCCAAGACGGACTGCATGGTCGGTAAGATCGGGATCAGCATCGAGTTCCCCAGAACCATAATGAAAGGCACTGAACTGATCGCCCACAGTGCTCCCGCCCCCGGGCTCCTCGCTTCTGCCACCGACTTTCACCTCTCTCACGTGTCCTTGGGTAGTGTCGTCCCACGGTGCCATGAATATGCGATAGACGTTCGCATACAAAAGACGATAAGCGTTCAACGGCAGGATCAGCGGGGAATTCACGGGCGCATGGGGCCGGTGGCCGAAAAAAGGATTTTGCAGCCGACGCGGCGAACCGTTATAGTCAGGGTGTGTGATTCGAACGAGGTGGGGCGGCGATGGAGATACAACAAACACAAGATTGGATTCGGATGGCTCTCAGCCGTTTGGGGTACGGGGAGGCTGTCGTTGAGCAATTGATTGAACCGCAGCTCTGCCTGGCAGTACGGATTCCGGTCACCATGGACAGCGGCGCCGTGCGCATGTTTTCCGCTTATCGGGTGCAGCACCACATGGCGGTGGGTCCCACCAAAGGCGGAGTTCGACTGCATCCCGAGATCGGTCTCGACGACGTGAAGGCGGAAGCCGCGATCATGACGGTGAAGTGCGGACTCGCCGCAGTTCCTTTTGGTGGCGCGAAGGGTGGGATTGTCTGTGATCCCCGGGAGTTGTCCTTCCGGGAACTGGAACGGTTAGCCCGGGGATATGTCCGGGCCGTCAGTCAGACGGTGGGACAAGCGAAAGACATTCTCTCCGCAGATGGCTTCACTAATTCCCGAGTGATGGCCTGGATGGGCGATGAGTATAGCCGCCTGCGGGAGTCGGACGCCCGGGCGGTGATCACCGGGAAACCGGAAGTTCTCGGTGGCATCTCTGACCGAGAGAAGCTGTTGTATCAAAGTGTCATGATCTTGATCCAGGAGGCGGTGCGGGATTCGGGTCGATCCATGTCGGGTCTCCGGGTGATCCTTCGGGGGTTTGGGGAACTCGGCGCCTTCCTGGCCGGGCAGATTCACCGAAGCGGTGGCGTGGTCGTCGGCCTGTCGGACCGATATGGTGCGCTGTACCAGGAGGAGGGCCTGGATGTTGAAACGCTGTTGGACCGCAGGGATTCCTTCGGCACTGTGACTCGGCTTTTTCGCACGCGAATGGGTCACGACGAGATTTTAAACCATCCCCACGACCTGTTTATCGGCGCCACTGTCGCCCCTTCCCTGGGCGAAGAAGGGGCAAGGGTCCTGGGCGGCCGATTGGTGTTCGAGGCTGTGCCCGGAGCGGTGGATCCTGGGGCGTATGCCATCCTGCGTCAAAAGGGGATTGTGACGATCCCGGGAGTTCTCAGTTCCCTCGGCCCGGTCATTTTGTCCTATTACGAGTGGGTGCAAAATCGCCAGGGATACCACTTTGCCCCGGATCAATTGATGATGCTGCTACAAGAGCGCATGATCGACTCCTACCATCGCCTCAAGGAATCCCTTCCGGCGGCGGACGGAGATCCTCGCTTGGCCACCTTCATGGTGGGCCTCAAGCCAACGGCTGAAGCGATTCACCTCCGGGGCTTACTCTAGCGATCCCGGAACCGGTCCTGGCAACACGCGGATGAACAAGGTCGCATAGCCCCAGGCGACAAGGTATATACTGGGGGACAACGGACGGTAGTTTGGGGGCACATTATGAGCGGACACATGAGTGGACATCCACAAGGAGTGGAGCATATGCCGCTGCAGACACCCCGTCGCATCAAAGTGCACATTCGATGTCGCCACTGCGGCGAAAGTTTCATCCTTCGCGGTTCACGCAAACGAGGCGGCGAAATCGATACGGGCTTTAAACGTTGTCTGTGCGACAACGATCGGGATTTTGACATTGAAACGATCGGCTGATCGCCGGGGCGATCCGCTGAGCGCCGGCTCTTTATGGGCCGGTGCTTTTTTGTGCGCCTAGACATAAAAACCATTCTTCCCAGGCAGACTAGAACCGACTTTTGAGGGGAGGGTGTGGGCACGTATGGCAGGGCCGAGTCAGAGCGCCGGATGGTTGATGCATCTCATCCTCTCGGCAGTGGCGGCGTGGTCATTGCTGGCCCCCGGAACTGCAGCATGGGCAATGTCAGACAAGACTTTGATGAAAGGCGGCCGGGGAGAAGATGTCTACGAATTACAGGATCGTTTAAAATTCCTGGGACTTTACCGCGGCGCCATAGACGGTGTTTTCGGATGGAACACCTATTGGTCAGTCCGTTCGTTTCAGAGCGGACACGGACTCTCCGCCACCGGCCAAGTGGATGACCGAACGCGCCGGGCTTTGCTGGAAGCGACAAAAGCGTACAAACCCCGGCATCACAGCAGCACTCACGTGGCAGGCGGGACGGGTAAATTCTCGGCTAATGACATTAAACTGATGGCCAACGCCGTCTACGGAGAAGCTCGGGGCGAGCCTCTCATCGGCCAGGTTGCGGTGGCTGCGGTCATCCTGAACCGATTGGATGATCCGCGATTCCCCAAGAGCATCCCCGCGATCATTTTTCAACCCGGCGCTTTTACCGCTGTGTCGGACGGCCAAATCTGGCTGACACCCAATCCCCAAGCGAGAAAAGCCGTCATGGACGCCATTCAAGGATGGGATCCCACCGACGGGGCGGTGTATTACTTTAACCCCGCGACGGCGACGTCAAAATGGATTTGGTCCAGACCTCAAATTAAAAAGATCGGGAAACACATCTTCTGCCGGTAAGGTGTGGTCAGAGGAGGTCGAAGCACGATGTACAGGCGCGCAGCTGGAGTCCTCATGCCAATCCTCGCAGTGGCCCTCGTCATCACCGGGTTTTGGGGATACCGGGAACACCGCCAAAAACAAGCGGTGCTCCTAAAAGCCGAGAACCAGTATCAGCGGGCTTTTCACGATTTGACGGCCCACGTCGACCAACTGCAGGATGAGTTGGGCAAAGCGATGGCGATCAACAGTGTCCGCCAACAGACCCCGTGCATGACAAACATTTGGCGTCTCGCCTTTGCGGCTCAGTCGGATGTCGGTCAGTTGCCTCTTACCTTAATGCCCTTTCACAAGACCCAAGAGTTCCTGAACAATATCGGCCAGTTCAGCTATCGGTTGGGTGTGAAGGATCCGCAAAAGCCCCTGGGGGCCGAGGATTGGGCGACGCTGAAAAATCTCTACGGCCAAGCGGCTCAGGTGGAAACGGACCTGCGCCAGGTTCAAAGTAACGTGTTGAGCCACAACCTCCGTTGGATGGATGCGGAAATGGCCATGTCCGACACCCAGAAAAAAGGCGATAACCAGATCATCGACGGGTTCCAAAAATTAGAGAAGCAGGTTACAGAGTTCCCGGAGGTCTCTTTTGGCCCGACCAACCGGACACTGGAATCGCGCATTCAGGAACAACCGATGCAAGCCCTAGGCCCTGAAGCCAGTCCGCAACAAGTCGCTGGGAAAGTGAAGCAGTTCTTGGGCTTGGCGGGTAAAGAGACGGTCAAGGTCCAGGAAAACGGCAAGGGCAACCCCACTCCCAGTTACAGCGTGACCGTCCAGGATGGCCAGGCGAGTCACATGTTCTTGGATGTCACGAAACAAGGTGCCCATGTTCTGTGGTACATGAACGATCGGGCGGTGAACGGGGAGAAGGTGGATTTGTCCACGGGGGCTGCCGGAGCGGCCAGTTGGCTTCGGGCCCACGGGTACCCGGTGATGGAGATGATCCAAGCGGACCAGACGGACAATGTTGGAGTTTATGAGTTTGTCCCAGTGGAGCGCGGGATTCGTTTGTATCCCGACAAGGTGACCGTGAAGGTCGCTCTGGACAACGGCGAGGTGATCGGCTTGTCCGCCAAAGATTATGTCTATCACCACCGTCCTCGAAACCTTCCGGTACCGACCTTATCCTTGGCCAAGGCTCAACAACGGTTGAGTCCCCATGTTACCGTGCAAGAGCATCATTTGGCTTTGATTCCAAATGATGAAAAGCAAGAGGTTTTGGCCTACGAATTCCTGGGCACCATCGATCGGGACACCTATCGCATCTACATCAACGCTCAGAACGGGGATGAAGAAGGAGTAGAAAAAATGCGCCGGGAGCCGTCTGGAACGGCTCAGAGTTGGTAGGGTTTTCGGGGGCGGCGAAGCCGCCCCGGTCACGAAGCCCCGGCCCAGTTGTTCAAAAAGTGAGTCAGGCCCGTGGCCACGGCGTCAGCCACTTGGCGTTGGTAAGCGGAGTTGACCAGTTTCGCTCGGTCCGAGGGGATGAGCAGATACCCCGCCTCCACAATGACGGCGGGCATGGTCAGATGTTGTAGGAGGTAGTAAGCGGACCCATCGTGGGCTTCCCGAAGGGACATTCCGGGGATCTTCCGAACCTCGGTCTGGATGGCCTGGGCGAGGGCTTTCGAACCGGCTAGAGAGGGATTAAAAAAGGTCTCTGCCCCTCCCCGGGTGGCTTCGGGGGAACTGTTGCAATGGATGCTGATAAACGCCACCGCTCGGTGAGCTTCGGCCAAAGCAATCCGGGCGTCGAGATCCGTGCGTTTGGCTTCGCGGCCTCGTTGTCCCGGAAGGGCATAGTCCCGATCGTCTGTGCGCGTCAAAAGGACAGTGTACCCTCGGGTTCTCAGGGAAGCGGCCAGGGCCTGAGAGATTTGAAGGGTGATGTCCTTTTCAGAGATTCCCGAGTCGGTTTCCACTCCGGGGTCGTAGCCGCCGTGTCCCGGGTCGATGACCACGACGGGAGTGGGCCACCAGGCGGGGGCGCCAATGGGCAGGCCGGCCGCCGGAAGCAGGAGAAGGGCGCACAGTAGCAGCAGGGCGACGGCGGCGGCCCAGGGCCTCCACGACGGACGAATCACGATCAAAGTCGCTCTCCTCTTTCTCACTGCGCGTCATCCCCGTCCTCATCCATGTTCTCCCCATGTCTATGCGAGGGCAGAACGCAGCATGCCCGAAGTGGGGCATGGATGGGTCAGGATTGGCGTAAGCTGGAGGAAGAGGAGGCGAAGGAATGCGCCGGGTGGAACAAAGCGAGAACCCTTTGGCGGATCTTGTTGAAAAAAGTGCGGAATGGACGTTTCGGATGGCGGTCTTCGGTCTGTTCGCCCTCACCGCGGTCCAGGCGCTGCTGCTGGTGCCCCAGGCCAGGGCCGTCTTGGTACCCGTGGAACGGCTGGAGGGAGTGCCGGTTGAAGGGATGCCCCCCGTTCAACAAGCACAGATTTCGTTGAGTCTGGAGGGGGCCAATGCTTGGCCGGGGGCCCGGGTGACGGTGGACGGGAAACCGGTGCAAGCCTTCGACCAAGCCCAGGTATGGCTCACCGTTCGAGAAGGCGACACGGTGCAGGTGGATGCCACGAAGGCCCAAGGCAGCCGCAGGATTCTGATCGACCACGAATCCCCCAGTTTGCTGACTCCAGTTGCAGGACTGGAGTGGGATGTCGACGGAGGGAAAAAATCTCCCGCCGTTCAGGTCCATTTTATCGCCATAAACCCCTAAGATTCGACAGAATCCGTCCCTTGCGCCGTTTTGGAGGGTTGTGGTACTATGTTTCTAGATCGACACAGATAAAGATGCGCCGATGTCCGACAACGTGAAGTCACAGGATTGCGTGATGGATGCGACGGTGAGCGACCTCTCTTTTCCCTGGCCTGAATAGATCTGCACGTAGGAAAAGCGGGCTCTTGCCTGCTTTTTATATGTTTGGCCATGCTGGAGCGCGGTGAGGGAGGGCGTGAATGAAACGATTGCGAGTAGCGATTGACGGTCCTGCCGGGGCCGGGAAAAGCACCATTGCGCGGCGAGTGGCCGAAGCGTTGGGCCTTCTGTATGTGGACACCGGGGCCATGTACCGGGGGATCACGTGGGTCGCCCTGCAGAAAGGCATCGATCCGGTGGACGCGGGTGCTTTGGCGAGTCTGGCCAGGGATGTCCACATGGAACTGCGTCCGGAGAAAGACGGGGTACGGGTGTGGATCGATGGGAAAGATATAACGCCTTTTCTCCGGGATCCCCGGGTGAGCCGGGCGGTGCCCGTCGTGTCCGGGGTGCCGGCTGTTCGGGGGCGAATGATGGAGTTGCAGAAGGAATTGGCTCGCCGGGGCGGAGTGGTGATGGATGGAAGGGACATCGGGACGGCGATCATGCCCGATGCTGACGTCAAGGTTTTTCTGACAGCGTCTTTGGAGGAACGGGCGAAGAGGCGCGTGAAGGAGCTTCGGGGATATGGTCACCGCATCGACCCCGATCAAGTCGGGCGGGACCTGGCAGAACGGGACCGGGCGGATGCAGCCAGGGAATTCTCGCCTTTGGTGAAGGCCCCGGATGCTCGGTTGATCGATACGACGGGGCGCGACGTGGAGAGTGTGGTGCAGGAAGTGCTGACCTTGTGCCGAACCCGCCTCCTAAAGGGGGAAGAGTAGCGGATGGCAGATCGGGTATACCGTGTGGCGCGGGTGTTAATCCGGGAGCCTCTGCGGGCTTTATTTCCCCTCCAGGTCATGGGTCGAGAGCGGATACCGGAACGGGGTGGGGTGTTGCTCTGCGCGAATCACGGCAGTAATTGGGACCCGGTATTGTTGGGCCTGAGTGTTCCTCGTCCGATTCACTTTATGGCAAAAGAAGAGTTGTTTCGGATCCCGGGTCTTTCCTGGTTGATTCGGGGCTTGGGGGCCTTTCCTGTGCGCCGGGGTACGGCGGATCGCGCCGCCCTGAAGACAGCGGTTCATTTGGCCCGGGAGGAAGGTCGAGTGGTGGGATTATTCCCGGAAGGAACCCGGCGCCGGCCTGGACGGGAAGTTCACCCGATGCCCGGTGCGGGAATGGTCGCTTTGCGAAGCGGGGTGCCGGTTATTCCCGTTCACATCGACGCCGACTACCGGTGGAGGTCGCCCGTGGTCGTTCGCATTGGCCTGCCCCTCGATTTGACACCGTGGGTCCACCTTCGACTATCGTCTCGGGAGTATACGGAGGTGGCCCGGGCGATCATGGAGGCGGTCTACCGGTTGCCGGAAGAAGGCCCGCCTGTCACCAAGGTGGGGTCTGGGTAGCCAAAACCCACCGTTTTGCATGGTTTTGACGCTGGGTAGTCATACTGAACATGAGCAAGAATTTGCCAGTCACGTGGACCCCGGAAAGTTGGAATAACCGGGTGAAGGATAGAGGGTTCTAACGTCCGGTTGGGGTTGACCAGGGTCGCTGTCTGAGGAACAGGAGGTCTTTTCCTATGGATGAAATGCGCGACATGACCGATTTGGTGGCGTTGCACAAAGGGGACGTCGTGAAGGGCCGAATCACCAAGATCGAAGATGGCCAAGTGTTTGTCGACGTGGGTTACAAGTTCGACGGGGTCATCCCCATCGGCGAATTGTCGGCACTCCGGGTAGAATCGCCTTCGGACGTCGTCCAGGTGGGGGACGAAGTGGAGGTCCGGGTGCAGCGCATCAACGATGAAGAGGGCAAGCTCGTGCTTTCGAAGAAAGCGGTGGATGCCGAAAAAGCATGGGAACGCCTGCAGCAACGGTTTGAAAGTCAGGAGACCTTTGAAGTCCAGGTCGCCGATGTGGTCAAAGGCGGGCTCGTCGCGGACGTGGGGGTGCGAGCTTTTATCCCCGCCTCCTTGGTTGAACGACATTTTGTCGAGGATTTTTCCGAATATAAGGGGCGGACTCTGCGGGTGAAGGTGGCGGAGCTCGACCGTTCGGACAACAAAGTGATTTTGTCTCAAAAGGCAGTTCTGGAAGAGGAGTATCAGCAAAAGAAAGAAGAGGTGCTCCATCGCCTGCAACCTGGGGATATTATCACGGGGAAAGTGCAGCGGTTGACCAATTTCGGGGCTTTTGTGGATGTGGGCGGCGTCGACGGGCTCGTGCATATCTCGGAATTGGCCTGGCACCGGGTAGAACACCCTTCCGAAGTGGTCAAAGAAGGGGATGAAGTCACCGTCAAGGTCCTTAAGGTGGACCCGGAGCGGGAGCGGGTATCTCTTTCGATCAAAGAGGCGAACCCTGGTCCATGGTCCGGCGTGTCCGAGCGGTATCATGTGGGTGACGTGGTCACCGGCACCGTCCGACGTTTGGTGTCCTTCGGGGCATTCGTGGAGTTAGAGCCCGGCGTGGAAGGATTGGTGCACATTTCCCAGATCGCGAACCGGCGAATCGGCACGCCCCAAGAAGTACTGGAACCGGGACAGGAGGTTCGCGTGAAGATCCTGGATGTCAACGAAGAGGACCAGAGGATTTCCCTGTCGATCCGCGAGGCCGAGGGAGATCGCAATCGCCGGGATGTAGAACGCTACAACGAGCGCCAGGGGCCGTCCACCGGTTCTGGGGTGACGCTTGGGGAGATGTTCGGAGATCTGTTCAAGAACCGCCATTAATGGATCCTCTCGCCGCAGGTGACAGGCGGCGTCCATCGGTGCCCGGGGGCAGACCCCGGGCGCTGTTTTTGTGTTCGTGTTCTTGATGAGAAGGGTTCAAGGTATACCGGTGCGTCTCGGCGGCGACACTAGTGTCACGGAAGGTGATGTTCATGCCCGTGGCCAGTGGAATTCTGGCGGATGTGCTGATGGCGGTCGCGGCGATTCTCTTAATCACCGGCTGGGGAAACCGCCGGGTGGTTCCATCGAGCAAAGGTCGTCGGGCCTTGGTGATCGGCCTGGGGATGGCCTGGTTCTTAAATCGCTGGCTCATCGGAATGTTCGGAATCCGCGCCAACGCCGGGGGATTGGTTTTGATGGTTTTGGCGACGGCGATCCTTTTGACTTCGCCTTTGGGATGGCGCGGGTGGATCCGGCAAATTGCGGGCATGATCCTCACCACGGCCACCATGGCCGTCCTTTGGGCGGGGATGCCCTATACCCCTTTGGTGACGTGGCCGTTTCGAGATCTGGTCTGTGCCGGGATCGGGGCGGCGGTGGCGGGGCTTGTTGCCCCTTCGCCGTTGTTTGCCGCCGCCTGTGCTGGTTGGGGTGTCGTGTGCGGGATATACGAGGTCTTAATGGTTCAATACGATGTCGTGTTGCGGGATATCGTGTGGTTCGATACCGACCTCGTGGACGAAATGATGGCGGCGGGGTGGATAGCGCTGGCGATCCATCTCGCTGTGGGGGGGCTGTTACATGGTGCCGGCAGGCGTCCGGGAACGGTGGACGGGTCCCCTTGACGAAATGGAAACCAGGCCGGTTTTCCGCCTCTTTTATGACGAAGGGGCAGGCCTTGGGGCGGCATTGACGGCGGCGCTGGACGTGGGGCGGTTCCCCGAAGATCTTCCTTGGGACGAGGCGGCGGTTCGCGATCTGTTGCAAACCTTGAGCCCGGGTTCGGGAATTTTTCCCCTTCGGGGACGCCGGGGTGTGGCGTATTGGTGCGGACTCGGCCCAGATGCCCCGGTGATCGTGCGGGCTTGGCGTCAATTTCTCGCTTTTTCCTCCCGCCCCCAGGGTTCCGTGGTGTTTCTTCCCGTCCCGGTGCCCCGTACGCGGCGGTGGCGCCGGGCCGAGCGGGCATGGGGGGAGAGGGCCGAGGTCGATCGGGCGGTCAAGGAGGCGCTGGGACATGTCGAACTCTGGCATCAGGCTCGTCTATCCGTCTGGCCCGGCTGAGCCAGGTCTCCGGGTGGTCTACTATTGCTACGGCAGCGCCCATTCCTCGATCGTCTGTGCGGCAATACATTTGGGGCGCTTAACCGGGGACTCGATCCGGGGCCGGGACATGATCCAACTTGCTGACTATGACGCCACTGAGCCTTGGTCGATTGGAACGGTCTATTTTAAGGGCGTGGACGATTTGGGCCACCCCGTCTATACTCTTGGTTTGGGTCCGCGGCGCAACAAGGCCCTGGAGGCGGTGATCGCACTTTTGGCGCTCCCGGGGTTTCAAACGGTGCCGATCCTCTTTGCCGAGGCCCTGTCTCACATTGGGCCGGTGGCTCGTTTGGGAGGGGCTCTGTCCCGGCGGTACGGGATGGTCAAGTGGGGGCGACCCCTCAGCGCTTGGGCCATTGCCCGACGTATTGATGAGATGCGGTCTTTTGTCGACCGGGTGCGGGAAGCGGAGCGGCGGGCTGCGATTGACGCACCGGCGCCGGTTCTGTCATAATCCAGGTGGATCAGAGGTGGGAAAGGTTGTGAAAGCCATGCCCGGAGGACTGGTTGCGATTGTCGGCCGGCCGAATGTGGGGAAATCGACTTTGTTTAATCGAATTGTGGGCGGGCGGATCGCGATCGTCGAAGATAAACCCGGGGTGACTCGAGATCGGCTCTACGCTTTGGCGTCGTGGAACGGCCGGGGGTTTCGAATCATTGACACTGGAGGGTTGGACTTCGGCGGTTCGGATGCGATCGTGAAATCGATTCGCGCCCAAGTTGAATTGGCGCTGGAAGAAGCGGACGCGGTGATTTTTCTCGTGGATGGAATTTCCGGGATCACTCCGGCGGACGAAGAAATCGCCGGGCGGCTGCGCCGGGCCGGGAAACCGGTGGTTCTTGCGGTCAACAAGTTGGACAACCCGAACCGAATGATTGCCCAGTACGAGTTTTTTCGGCTGGGCTTGGGCGATCCCTTTCCGATTTCGGCTGAACACGGGTTGGGGATTGGCGATCTGCTCGATGCCGTTGTTCGCCGGCTGCCCCCGGAGGATACCGGGGAACCGGATCATGACGCGATTCGGGTGGCGGTGATCGGTCGCCCGAACGTGGGCAAGTCTTCCCTGGTCAACCGACTCCTCGGTGAGGAGCGGGTCCTGGTCAGCGAGATACCGGGGACCACTCGGGATGCGGTGGATACCCTTTTCGAACGGGAAGGCCATTCGTTCATTCTCATTGACACCGCCGGGCTGCGAAAACGTGGACGGGTATGGGAAGACACTGAAAAGTACAGCGTTCTTCGGGCACTTCGGGCCATCGATCGCAGTGACGTGTGCTTGTTGGTCATTGACGGCAAACAGGGCATCGCCGAGCAAGACAAGCGCGTGGCGGGGTATGCGGTGGATGCCGGTCGGGCGGTGGCGGTGGTGGTGAATAAATGGGATTTGGTGGAGAAGGACGATAAAACGGCGGTCCGCATGACCGAGGAGATCCGCCAGGAGTTTGCCTTTATGACTTGGGCACCGGTGGTGTTTGTCTCAGCGAAGACCGGGCAGCGGGTGGGACGGATCTTGGACTTGGTGGTCCAGATCGCCGAACAGCACGCCATGCGCATGCCCACGGCCACAGTCAATCGCGTGGTGGAGGATGCCGTCCAGCGAGTTCCGCCCCCTTCCGACAAGGGGCGCCGCTTGCGTTTGTACTATGCGTCCCAGGTGGGAGTGAAGCCTCCGACCTTCGTATTTTTCGTTAATGATCCAGAACTCATGCATTTCTCCTATATCAGGTACCTGGAGAATCAACTGAGGTCAGCTTTTGGATTTGAAGGCACACCGCTTCGCCTTCTCATTCGACAGCGCAAGTCCGGGGCTCGGCCGCCGAGATGAGAGTTTTGCCTTCACGTCTGGGATACAGGGGTTGATCAGATGATTGGACAAGGGATTCTCGCTGCGGTCATCGGCTACCTGCTCGGCTCCATCTCCTCAAGTGTGTTGGTGGGTCGATGGATGGCCGGGATTGACATTCGCCAACACGGGAGCGGGAACGCCGGGGCGACGAATACTTTACGGGTTTTGGGACAGCGGGCGGCAGCGGCGGTTTTGGTGGCAGATGTCTCCAAGGGGTTGATCGCCATCGCCGTGGCCATGGCCCTGGCGCCCGACCGCACGGGGGTGTGGGCGGTGGCGGGTCTATTCGCCATCGTTGGACATAATTGGCCGATTTTTTTCGGGTTTCGCGGAGGGCGGGGCATCGCTACCGCGATCGGGGTTTTGTTGACGCTCGTGCCGGTTCCGGCGCTGGCGGCCGGGGGGGTTGCCCTGATTGTCCTTGTTGTGACCCGGTACGTCTCCCTGGGTTCCTTGCTTTTCACCCTGTTGACCGCCGTGTTCGCGGTGGTGTTTCACTATCCGGCGGCTGAAATCTGGTTGACGATCGCCATTGCAGCGTTAGCAGTCTGGCGCCACCGGGATAATATCGGTCGATTGATTCGGGGCGAAGAGCACCGTCTCGGCCAGGGCAAAAGTCGATTATAAGGAGGCCTTTTTGTGGACATCGCGGTACTGGGGGCCGGCAGCTGGGGTACGGCCTTGTCCTTTGTGCTCGCGGACAACGGACACCGGGTCCACCTATGGGCGCGCAGGAGAGAACTGGCGGCGGAAATCAATGGGCGCCGCACCAACGAACGGTACCTGCCTGGATGTACGGTGCCCGAAAACGTTCAGGCTTATACGGATCTGCGCGAAACCGTACACGGCGTTCGCCACGTGGTGTTGGCGGTGCCGTCCCAGACGGTGGGGGAGGTCGCCACCCGGTTAAATGGTCAGTTGGAACCGAATGCCTACGTGCTCCATGCCGTGAAAGGGATTGACGTCAAGACCGGGCGGCGGATGTCCGAGGTGATTCTCGACGCTTGCCCGGAGCTCGAACCCCGGCGTCTGGCGGTACTCTCGGGCCCCAGCCACGCCGAGGAAGTGGCCCGCCGGCTGCCGACCACGGTGGTGGTGGCCGGGTTTTCTCCCGAAGGGGCCGAGGTGTGGCAGCGTCTCTTGATGAATCTGCGGTTTCGGGTTTATACTCACTCGGACGTCGTCGGGGTGGAACTGGGGGGGAGTCTGAAAAACATTATCGCGATCGGCGTGGGGCTGTCCGATGGCCTGGGGTTCGGCGACAACGCGAAGGCCGCGCTGATGACCCGGGGCCTTCACGAGATTGCGAGGCTCGGGTTTCGCCTGGGGGCTGCTCCCTTGACCTTTGCCGGACTTGCCGGGGTGGGGGATCTGATCGTCACCTGCACCAGCCGACACAGCCGGAATCGGCGGGCGGGGTTAATGCTGGCCGAAGGGCGGTCTTTGGATGAAGTGCTGCAGGGCATGGGCATGGTGGTGGAAGGGGTTTACACCACCCGGGCGGCGGTGGAGTTGAGTGAAAAGGCCGGGGTGGAGATGCCTATCGCAAAGGCCACTTTCGCGGTTCTTTTCGAAAAGGAGAATCCCCGGCGGGCGGTGGAGGAACTCATGGGCCGCACGCCAAAACAGGAATGGGTGGCCGACCTCTGGCAGGGACGACGGGACTGGAGTCGAGGCGGCGACCTTTGATACAATACAGATGTACCCCGCCGTCCGTATGCGGTGCGGGCAACGAGAGGAGGTTGCGGAATGAGCCAGATTCCCGAGGAGTTAAAGTATAGTAAGGAGCACGAATGGGTCCGGGTTGATGGGAACCGCGCGGTTATCGGAATCACCGATTTTGCCCAATCGGAACTGGGGGATATTGTGTTCGTGGAATTGCCCGCGGTCGGTGCCGAGGTCAAGGCGGGGGAGACCTTCGGTACGGTGGAGTCGGTGAAGACCGTGTCGGACCTATACGCCCCGGTCTCGGGGAAAGTCGTAGAGGTCAACGGCAACTTGGGCGATGCCCCGGAAAAAGTGAACGAAGACCCCTACGGCGATGGTTGGATGATCGCTGTGGAAATGTCGAATCCACAGGAAGTGGCCTCATTACTGGATGCGAACGGTTACAACGCCCATATCAACGCCTGATGAGGCGATGAGGATGCAGACCTGGCGACTGCTACATACGGGGAAGGGTTCGGCGGCCTTCAACATGGCGGTGGACGAGGCGGTGATGATCGCCCATTCCAGAGGAGAGGTGCCGCCGACCCTCCGGCTGTACGGGTGGGATCCGCCGACCTTGTCCATCGGATATTTTCAGCGCGCGGGGAAAGAAGTGGACTTCGAGGCCCTCAGTGCCCGGGGGTATGGGTTTGTGCGTCGGCCGACCGGGGGCCGGGCGGTCCTCCACGACCGGGAAGTCACCTACAGCGTCGTCGTGTCCGAATCTTATCCGGGGATGCCGGGGTCGGTGACCGAATCGTACCGGGTGATCAGCGAAGGATTGGTTCGGGGCCTGCGGAAGCTCGGCTTTGATGCCCACTTTGCTCGGCCCGACGAAGAAGGGCGCCAGAGGTTGGCAGCTCCCAGTTCGGCGGCCTGTTTCGATTCCCCCTCTTGGTACGAGGTCGTGGTGGAGGGGAAGAAGTTGGTCGGCAGTGCGCAAACCCGCCAGCGAGGCGTGATCCTTCAGCACGGTTCGATTCTTCTGGATCTGGACCCGGAGGCCCTCTTCGCGGTCCTGCGCTTCCCCTCGGACCGGGTCAGGGATCGTCTGCGGCGGACCTTCGAGGAGCACGCCGTGTCCCTCCGGGATCTTGCAGGAGCGCCGGTTTCGGCGGAGCGCGTGGAAGAAGCCCTGGCAGAGGGGTTTGCGGAGGCGCTGGGCGCCCGTCTCGAGCCCGGGGAACTCACGGCGGAAGAACGGGAGACGGCGGAACAGTTGATGGCCAAATATCTCGCAGACGAGTGGAATTATCGAAAGTGATGCGGTTCGGGTTGCCCGGGCCGTCTTTTTTTGCTTCTTTTCGTTCCCGGGTCCGATTCGCGGTCATATTTCTCCTTCGGGTTCATAGATATGTACCGTCCAAAGACCGTGCTATCGACGGGCAGCCTGAGGGAGGGACCTCTGTGGAAAAGTTCGACGTGTTCAAAGATATTGCCGAGCGCACGGGCGGAGACATCTACCTCGGCGTGGTCGGCCCGGTTCGAACGGGGAAATCGACATTCATCAAGAAGTTTATGGAATTGATTGTCATCCCAAACATCAAGAACGACGCAGACCGCGTCCGGGCCACCGACGAGTTGCCCCAGAGCGCCGCCGGACGCACGATCATGACGACAGAACCGAAGTTCATTCCCAACCAGGCCGTGGAAATCACCGTCGCCGACGGTCTCGACATCAATGTTCGCCTGGTGGATTGTGTGGGGTATGCGGTGGATGGCGCCCGGGGATATGAGGACGAAAGCGGCCCTCGGATGGTGAGCACCCCCTGGTTCGAGGAGCCCATTCCGTTCCAGGAAGCGGCGGAAATCGGGACGCGGAAGGTGATCGCGGATCATTCCACCATCGGCCTGGTGATCACCACGGACGGGAGCATCGCCGAAATTCCCCGCAGCGCCTACATCGAAGCGGAAGAGCGCATTGTGGGGGAGCTCAAGGAGCTCGGGAAACCTTTTGTGATGATTCTCAATTCCGCCCATCCCTACCACCCGGAGACCGGGGCCCTGCGGTCCGCCCTGGCGGAAAAATACGATATCCCCGTCCTGGCCGTTTCTTGTGCCACCATGGGCCAAGAGGACATCCTGGGGATCCTTCGGGAAGCCCTGTATGAATTCCCGGTCCACGAAGTAAACGTCAATCTGCCCAGTTGGGTGATGGTGCTGGATGCGGACCATTGGCTTCGTTCCCAGTTTGAGCAGGCCGTTCGCGAGAGTGTACGGGATGTCCGGCGCCTGCGGGACATCGACCGGGTGGTGGGGCAATTTCAAGATTACGAGTTTGTCACCCGGGCGGCCTTGTCCCATATGGATATGGGGCACGGGGTGGCGGATATCGATCTGGAAGCCCCGGATGAGCTTTATGACCAAGTGTTGACGGAGATCGTCGGAACGGAGATCCGGGGGCGGGACCATCTGCTGAAACTCATGAAAGATCTAACTTACGCGAAACGGGAATACGACAAAGTGGCGGATGCCCTCAGAATGGTCAAGACGACGGGGTACGGGATCGCCTCGCCCATTCTGGAGGAGATGACCCTGGATGAGCCGGAACTCATCCGCCAGGGTTCGCGATTCGGGGTCCGGCTAAAAGCCACGGCGCCTTCCATCCACATGATCCGGGTGGATGTGGAGTCGGAGTTCGCCCCGATTGTCGGAACGGAGAAACAAAGTGAGGAACTCGTGCGTTATCTGATGCAGGATTTTGAAGAGAATCCGCTGAAGATCTGGGAATCGGATATTTTTGGGAAATCCCTGGCGGCCATCGTCCGGGAGGGGATTTCGGCCAAATTGGCGATGATGCCGGAAAACGCCCAGTATAAACTTCAAGAGACGTTAGAGCGGATTATTAACGAGGGCAGCGGGGGATTGATCGCCATCATTCTATAGGCTGGCCCTTGGCGGACAGCGGGGGCAAAGGCGAAACGGGGGGTCTGCGGACTTCTCCGTTTTTTTATGTCAACCGGCCGATAAGCCCGTCGGAGGAAAGGAATTTGGCTGCGGCGTGTCGAATCCATCTAAGCAGGCCAAGTTTTCTGAAGGGGGTCTATTGATGCAACCATCCATCGAGATACCGGAGATTTATAATTTTGCCGCAGTGGTGGATGACTACGCAGAAGACGGGAGCCGGATCGCCATTGTCGCCGTCACCGAGGACCGTCAGGAGGAATATGTCCCGTACTGGCGTCTGAAAGATCTGTCGAATAGGTTCGCCAACGTTCTGACCGCCCAGGGGATCGGTCGAGGGGACCGGGTGATCGTCACATTACCTCGCTCGGTGGATGCCTATGTGGTGTACCTGGGGTTGTTAAAGGTCGGTGCCGTGGTCATGCCCGGTTCAGAGATGTTGCGGGCGAAAGACCTGGCCTATCGGATTCAACACGCCGGGGCCAAGGCGGTGGTGGCCTTTGAGGGGATTCGGAACGAGTTTGAAGCCATCCGGGACCAGTGCCCGACGGCGGAGCGGTATCTACTTTTCGGACAGGCCCCGGGGTGGGTGGACCTTCGGGCCGAGATGGCCCAGGCTGACCGAAACTTTGAGCCAGTACCCACCCGGTCGGACGAATTGGCTTTTTTGTCCTACACCTCCGGAACCACGGGGGGGCCAAAAGGGGTGATGCATACCCATTCTTGGCCGGCTGCCCATGTCCAAGTGGCGGCGACCTATTGGTTCGACGTACGGCCGGGGGAGATCGCCTGGGCGACGGCGGGGCCGGGATGGGCGAAGTGGGTCTGGAGTCCCTTCGTGTCCATTCTCGGCAGAGGGGGAACGGCTTTCGTGTACCGGGGGCGCTTTGACCCGAAGGTCTATCTCGACCTTTTGTGCGAGTATCCCATCGGGCTTTTCTGCGCGACCCCGACGGAATACCGATTGATGGCCAAAGTCCAGGGTCTAGAGAAGTATCGTCCGCGGGCCCTGCGCAGCGCAGTGAGCGCCGGAGAACCCCTGAACCGCGAAGTGATCGACACGTTTCAACGGCATTTCGGCGTGTTGGTTCGGGACGGATACGGCCAGACGGAGAACTCGCTGATGGTGGGGACCACGGTGGATACCCCGGTGCGCCCGGGTTCCATGGGCCGGCCTTTCCCGGCCTATCGCATCGCCGTGGTGGACGAAGATGGGCGGGAACTGCCCCCGGGCCAAGTGGGGGATATCGCCATTCACCGGGATGCTGCGACGTTGTTCAAGGGATATTTGGACGATCCCGACCGCACGGAAAAGGCGTTTCGCGGCGAGTGGTATATCACCGGAGACCAGGCCAAGATGGATGAGGACGGATATTTCTGGTTTGAAGGGCGGGCGGACGACATCATCATCAGTGCGGGGTACACGATCGGGCCCTTTGAGGTGGAAGATGCCCTGGTGAAACATCCGGCGGTGGCGGAGTGCGCGGCGGTGGCCAGCCCGGATCCCGAGCGGGGGAACATCGTCAAAGCCTTCGTGGTGCTTCGGGAGGGTTATACCGGATCCCCGGAGTTGACGGCGGAGCTGCAGGAGCATGTTAAAAACACAACGGCCCCTTATAAATATCCTCGGGAGATTGAATATGTGGACGGCTTGCCGAAGACGACGTCCGGTAAGATCCGCCGGGTTGAACTACGGGCTCAGGAACGAGAGCGCAAGTTGAGCAAGTAATCGGTATTGCCCCGGAAATGAAAAAAATCGCCTCTTTCGACAAATCGCCACCCCGGACTTGAAACATTCGTCGCACGGTGTCGAAATTCGACCGTTTCGGTTACAATGAAGGGCGACGGATCGACACGAAGAAGGGAAGTCTGCGGGATGATCATCAGCGATGAAGTGGCGTCGGTGTTGGGGGATTATTTTGCCATCCAGGCCAAGGAAAACGGTGTGACGGTCATCGGCCTCACCCGGGGCACAGACACCAGGTTTCACCACACGGAACGCCTGGACCGAGGAGAGGTCATGCTGGCACAGTTTACCGAACACACCTCGGCGATTAAAGTCAGGGGGAAATGTCGGATTTACACAAAATTCGGCGTGATCGAGCCCCTGGAAGAGGGTTGATCGTAAAACTCTCGGAACCTGCATAGATATGGTCCCGAAACGGCAGGTGGAGGGACGCGGGGGATGAGAAGTTGGTGGTGGATCGCGGTGGCGGCGTTTGCCGCGGCGGGGGTGCTGGCGGCGATTCCCCAGCGGGCGTTCGATCGGTTCGCCGACGGTTCTCTTCCAGTGCTGTGGCATCGGCCGGGCCGGGTGGATTCGTTGACGGCGGCGGTGGACCGTCTGGATGGGCTTGTCCTTCGGGGGCGGCTGGAAAAAGTCGATTGGTCTCCGGGTACTATCTCCGTCGAGTTGGCAGAGCCCGGCGGGGGAGGGGATGGGTCGGCCATCCAGGATGTGTACGCGCTGGCCTACACCTTTTTGGTGGATGCAGAAGGGGTGGATCGTGCCAGGATTGACTTGATAGACGCGTCGGGCCGGGTGGTGCGCACCTATACGGCCGACCGCCCCGCCTTGGATCACGGGCCTCCGCCCGGAACCGACGCCGTTCCGGCCTTCGTACAACATCGTTTTCATCAACAATAATTCTTCAGCTTCAATTTTTCGGCATGTCCGCTGAAACCCCGTGCATAGCCCCAGGGGCATAAATATGATAAAGTTAAAGCCGTCGGACATGGGGGTCTCCGGTTTGCCGGCGGCCTTTCTTTTCGGCCGGGAGATGCCGCACCATAGGGAGTTGGGATAGAGCGTGCTGATGCCAGACTGGGAAATGGAGATGGGCAGTATCGAGAAAATGATCGCCGGGGAGATGAACCACCCTGAGCTTTGCCAGTGGTCATCGGAGCCGTTGGATCGCTCGTTGATTTGGTTGATCTGGAGCATGGGGGCGTCGGCCGGACTGGGTCCGGCGCTTCGGGCGGCGGTGGCCGCAGCGGTGTATCTGGTGCACCGGGGGCTGGAGGTGCACGAGGTGGAGCGCGCTCAGCCGGGCGGCGGCGGAGTGTCGGCAACGACGGTGTTGGCGGGGGACTTTTTCAGCAGTAAATATTACCTGCTCTTGGCGAAGTATGGGTTGGTGTCTCTGGTGGGCGTGCTCTCGGGCGGAGTGCGCCGGGTGAATGAGCTCAAGGTGCGGCGGCGGTCCTGGCAGTGGGAGGAGGATCCCGAGGGGTATGGGGCCTTGTGCGCGGAGATCGAAACCGGGGTTGTTCGCGGACTGTTGAGCGGGCTTTCCCTGCGGGATCCTTGGCCAGAGATAGTACGGGCCGCCGGGCGCGGCTTTGCTCTGGTCCGGGGCGGGGAATGGGGCCACGGGGGCGCGCTGCCCTCTCTGATGGACTTGTATGTCTGGGCTTCCACCACAGCGGAGGAACGGCGGGCTCTTGAGGAGTCGGAGCGGTCCAGCGGTCGGGTGCGGGCGCTCTACGCAAAATACAATGCCGGGGATTGGGTGACCGACCAGTTGACGGAGGTTTGCAGTTTGATCAGGAGTCGGCTTGCATCCCTTCCCCGGTTAGGGGCCGAGGGGTTGGAGAGGATGTGTTCCGAGTGGGAAGCGGCCTGGGCATCCTGGGTGCCCGTGGCGAAGGAGAGGTAACGATTGCCGAATCAGTCAAACCAACAGCCGAGCAAAGTCGAACTGGTTCAGTCGATCTTTTCCCGGATCGCCCGGTACTATGACCGGATGAACGATTTGATCAGTTTTCAGCGCCACAAAGCGTGGCGAGCCTTTACGATGAAACAGATGGCGGTGTTCCCCGGGGCCCAGGTGTTGGATGTGGCGGCGGGTACCGGGGATTGGACTGTGGCCTTGGCGAAAGCGGCGGGGGCCGAGGGCCGGGTCGTGGGGCTCGATTTTTGTCGAGAGATGCTCGATGTGGCCAAGGAGAAGGTGAGCCGGGAAGGGGTCGGCCGGCAGACATCGTTAGTGTTAGGAGATGCCATGGAACTGCCCTATTCGCAAAACACCTTTGATTTTGCCACGATCGGTTTTGCGCTCCGCAATGTCAAGGATTATCGCCAAGTACTGCGGGAAATGACCCGGGTGGTCAAACCCGGGGGATTGGTGGTGTCCTTGGAGTTGTCCAAGCCCACATGGGAGCCCTTTCGCACGGTGTATTACTTTTATTTTTACAAGGTCATGCCCTTTGTGGCCCGGCTGCTCGTGGGAGAAGGAGCGCCGGCCTATCAGTACCTGCCCAATTCCCTGACCCATTTTCCGGGGGCGGAAGAACTGGCCCAGGTGTTTCGGGAGGTCGGGCTTGAAGAGGTGCGGTTCTGGAGGTTCTCCGGAGGCGTGGCCGCCCTTCACATCGGGCGCAAACCGAAGGGTGTTGCCTCGGAGGCGGATGCAGCTCCATCCCGGGCAGCGGATGTCGAGAAGTGAGCTTTGCGCCGATGGCGGCGGCATGAAAAGGGAAGATGTCCGGGGGAGCCGGGAATCGGAGCGATGCGGATGACGAGGGAGCAAGTGGAAAAAGATCTGCCTGTGGTGGTGGGCATGACCGGGGCCAGCGGCGCGGTGTATGCCGTTCGTTTGCTGCAGGAGCTGGTCCGGTTGAACCAAAGGGTCCACCTTCTGATCTCCGGAGCGGCCTGGGAAGTCCTGCGCCTGGAGATGGGGTGGCCCGTCAAAGCCGGTGACTGGCCACTGTTCCGGGAGAAAGCCGGAATTGCTTCGGACCGGGTGTCGGTGCACGACCTCGGGGATTTTTCAGCTCCGGTGGCGAGCGGTTCCTATTTGACCCGGGCCATGGTCATCGTCCCGTGCAGCATGGGGACCCTGGCGGCGGTGGCCAGTGGGGCTTCGGACAACCTGTTGGAGAGGGCGGCCGATACCCACCTGAAGGAGGGACGGCCGCTCATCTTGGTCCCCCGGGAAACGCCCCTTCATCTGATCCACCTGGAAAATATGGTCCGGGCGGCCCGGGCCGGGGCCAGAATTGTCCCGGCGATGCCCGGGTTTTATCACCGTCCGGAAACTTTGATGGATTTGGTGGATTTTGTGGTGGGGAAGATTCTTGACCAACTTCGATTGCCGCACGGGCTGTTTCGGCGCTGGGGAAGTACCGGGGAGGAGGTGGGGGAAGTTGACAGAACGTGAATTATGGTCACTTTTCGACCGGGATGTCCTGGATCTAGGGGCGGAGGCCCACCGGGTCAAAACCGAGGGATTTGGGGACCGGGTGTTCCTCATGGAACGCTTTTGGATATCCACAGGACCGGGGCGCGAACCGGCGGCGACACCGGCACTGAACCGGTACGTGCCGGCGGAAGGCCGGGAGGAGTTCCCCAGGAGTGTGGTTCTCGACTCGGTCGGGGAAGAAGAGGCTGCGATTCTTAAGCGCTCGGCGGAGGTTCGGATGGCTGGGTTTCGGGGAAGTCTCAGCGGGCCGTCGGCCGGGGATGTTTGGCGATGGGCACAAGGGAATCTGCAGCGGGTGACGGAGGTGCTCGGCCGCCTGAAAGAGGCGGGGATCGATTTCCTTCGGGGAGAGGATGCCGAGGTCCTCGACGAGGGTTGGCGCCGGAGCCGGCCGGTCCTCCCGTTGGACGACTGGTTTGAGGTGCACCGAAGGGCGCACGAACGGGGAATGGCAAGTCACGTGGTTCTACGCTACGGGGCTGGAGAGACCCGGGAGGCCCGGGTGCGCGCCTGGCCTCGGCTTCGGCAGTGGGCTTCGGAAGGGCGCTTAGCGTTGGTCCGGTTAGAGCCTTGGGATCCGGTGCGTTGGCCCTTGGGCGATCGGCTGGACCTGCCTCCGACCACCGGTTTAGAGGATTTGTTGACGTTGGCCGCAGCCCGGCTCGTTTTTCCCGCCGTGCATCTCGAGGTGTCCTGGAGAGCGGGGGATGAGAAACTCGCCCAAACGGCCCTGCGCTTTGGCGCGGACAGTCTGTCGGGGGCCCCGTGGCGGTGCTGGGATGAACCATCGCCCCTATCCGGGCCGGAGATCGGCGATCCCGACCAGGCGGAACGGCTGGTCCGGGAGACGGGTCTTTTGCCGGTGTGGGCAGGAGATGGGGACCTAAAAGGTCCAAAACAGGGGGCGGCGTGATGGAGGTCCTGCGGATCGGTCGCATCCAGTATGCGAACATTTTGCCAGTGTATCACTTCTTTGAGCATGATCGGGTGGAGTTTAAACCGGCTGTCCCCAGTCAGCTCAACGCTTGGTTGGAAGAAGGAGCCGTGGATCTGGGCCCGGTGTCCAGTTTTGCCTACGGGCTGCACCCGGAGCGCTACGTGGTGCTGAGGGATTTGTCGGTGAGCAGCCGGGGGCCGGTGGGTTCGATTTTTCTCGTGTCGACCCTGCCGATTCCGTCCCTTCACGGCCGGACGGTGGCACTGACTTCCAGCTCCGCCACGTCCGTGCGGTTACTTAAGATCTTGTTTGCCCGGCGGTTTGAGATTGCTCCCAAATATGTTACGATGGATCCAGATTTAGACCGAATGTTGGAGCGGGCGGACGCCGCTCTTTTGATCGGAGACGATGCCCTGGAGGCAGTCTTGAACCCCCGGGGTCTGATGATGTTGGATCTCGGTGAAGCGTGGTGGGAATGGACAGGGCTTGGCATGGTGTTCGCAGTGTGGGCGGTGCGCAGGGCGGTGGCGGAGGAAGCTCCGGAGTTGCTCCATTCGGTGCACCGGACCTTTCGGGAGGCCCGGGATCGGGGTCTGCGGGAGATTGACGCGGTGATCCGGGCTGCCGCCGATTTCTGCGGCGGGGAGGAGCAGTTTTGGCGGGACTATTATCGGTGTCTGTCCTATGATCTGGGGGAGGATCTTTTGGACGGACTTCATCGCTACTACCAAGAAGCGCACGACCTGGGGCTTTTGCCAACAGCCGCCCGGGTTCAGTTATGGGGGGATCTCTGATGTTGGTGCGGACGGGGGCGGCGGAGGAGATTCTGAACAAAGCGCTTTCCGGGGAGCGGTTGACCCTGGAGGACGGGGTTCGGCTGTATGAATCGGCGGACATCGTGGCCCTGGGCCGGGCGGCCCGAGAGGTGTCCCGGAGGCTACACCCGGAGGGCGTCGTGACCTTTGTGGTGAATCGCAACATCAATTATTCCAATGTGTGCGATACGTATTGTACCTTTTGCGCTTTTTACCGGCGGCCGGGCCATCCCGAAGCCTATGTCCTGCCGGACGAGGTGATTTTTGAAAAGATCGAAGAGACGGTGCGCCTCGGGGGCACGGAGATCCTGATGCAAGGCGGAACCCACCCGGATCTGCCCCTGGAGTGGTACACGGAGTTGTTGCGGAAGATCAAGGCGAGGTTCCCGGTGCATATGCATTCTTTCTCCTCGGCGGAGATCCAGAATCTGAAAAAGATCTCTGGGTTGTCCCTGGAGGGTGTGGTGCGGGCCCTCCGGGATGCGGGGCTGGACTCTCTGCCCGGGGGCGGGGCGGAGATCCTGGACAACCGGACCCGGCGTCGGATTAGCCGATTGAAGGGAACCTGGGAAGACTGGATGGAGGTGCACCTCACGGCGCACCGGCTGGGCATGCCCTCCACGGCGACGATGGTGGTGGGTTTCGGGGAGAGCGACGAGGAGCGGGTGTTGCACATGCTCCGGGTGCGGGAGGCCCAGGATCGAACCGGGGGATTCACGGCTTTTATCGCCTGGACGTACCAGCCCGATAACACGGCGCTCCGGGGGACCCGGGCCACGGCGGCGGAATACTTGAAGACCGTGGCGATTGCCCGGCTGGTGATCGACAACATCCCGAACCTCCAGGCGTCCTGGGTGACCATGGGGCCGAAGATTGGGCAGCTGTCGCTGGAATTCGGGGTAAACGATTTCGGCAGCACCATGATTGAGGAGAATGTCGTACGGGCAGCGGGAGCGCATTATCGCATGACCCGGGAGGACATCGTGCGGCTTATCCGGGACGCCGGGCGGACGGCGGCCCAGCGAAACACCTATTACGATATCCTCCGGTATTTTTGACGGGACTGGATCGGCCGGGACTTCCCGCGCGAGAACAACAAAGGTCCGCGGGTGGCGGGGCCTGGCACAGAGGGGAGCGGGATGAGAGTAACGGAATTGTACGGAGCGATGCGGGGTGAACTTCGCCGGGTGGAAGACCTGTTGGAAGAGGAAGTGGCCAGCCGGGAACCGGCGCTCCAGGAAGCCTCCTTGTATCTTCTTCGGGCGGGGGGAAAGCGCCTGCGGCCCCTGGTGGTGCTGGTCTCCGGCCGGTTTGGCCCCCGAAGGGACACCGAGGCCCTGGTCCGGGCGGCGGCGGCCCTGGAGATGATTCATATGGCCACCTTGGTGCACGACGACGTGATCGACCGGTCGGACACCCGACGGGGCCGGCCCACGGTGAAAGCGGCATGGGGGGATCAGTTGGCCCTTTACACCGGGGATTTTTTGTTTGCCCGGGCTCTGGAACTTTTGTCTGAGATGGAAGACCGGCGGTTGCACGAGGTGACGGCTTGGGCCATCGCCCGGATGTGCCAAGGGGAGCTCGAACAGATGCACGACTTGTACCGGATTGACCAGCCGCTCTTCCGGTATTATCGTCGCATCCGGCAAAAGACAGCCCTCCTGATGGCGGTCAGTTGCCTGGTGGGCGCCCGGGCGGCGGAGGCTGACGAGGAGACGGCCCGGGCGCTGTGGCGCTTTGGGGGGCATCTGGGCATGGCTTTTCAGATTGTCGACGATGTGCTGGATTTAGTGGGCGATGAGGCCGTTATGGGGAAACCCGTGGGGAGTGATCTCCTGCAGGGAAATCTAACGCTGCCGGTACTTTTCGCGCTGCGCGGGAGGACCTCGGGGGACGAGGCGGCCAGTCGGCGTTTGGCGGGTCGGATTCACCCCGGCATGTCCCAGGAGGATGCGGCGGAGGTCGTGCGAGCAGTGGCGGAGTCCGGGGGGATCGACGAGGCCCGGCGGGTGGCGGAGCGATACGTGACCTGGGCCCGGCGGGATTTGGCGGCTCTTCCCGATGGATGGGCACGGGAGGCGCTGGAGGCGGTGCTGGGGTTTGTGACCGCCCGAGACCGGTAGGGAGTGGTCCACGGGGCGCTACCTTCTGAGGCGGGGGCCCTTTGGTGATCCCGGATACGGCGGGCGAGGGTGCGTCTTGTCCGCCGCTGAGGCGATTTGGTATCATAATGCGGTACTCCAGAAGATTGGACAAGATGGGGATATTCAACCCAGGATGAGGAGTGAACGTCATGGCACTGGAACAGACCTTTGTGATGATTAAACCCGACGGCGTCCAACGGGGCCTCATCGGCGATATCGTGTCTCGGTTGGAGCGGCGAGGCCTGCGGTTGGTAGCTGCGAAATTGATGCAGGTGTCCCGGCAGTTGGCGGAGAAACATTATGAAGAACACCGGGACAAACCATTTTTCGGCGAACTGGTGTCCTTCATCACATCGGGGCCGGTATTCGCCATGGTGTGGGAAGGACAGGGAGCCATCGCCGTGGTCCGGCAGATGATGGGAAAAACCAATCCCCAGGAGGCGGCGCCGGGGACGATTCGGGGAGATCTGGCGCTGTCCATCGGGATGAACGTGGTGCACGGCTCGGACTCCCCGGAGAGCGCGGCCAGGGAGATCGCCCTGTGGTTCGGCGGGGAAACCCCGCTGAAGTACGAACGGTCCATGGATCGCTGGATTTGAGGTTACGCCGGGGTCCGGGGCCTCTGGAGGTACTCGCGGATAAGGGGCAATTGGTGAAGAGCGTAAGCGCGGCCAACCTCGATACATTCCGGAATGCGGGCAAAATCGGTCCACCCAATGTCGGGGATGGGGGGCGCCAGCCGGAGTTCCGGGTAGCTGGAGAGGCGCAGGGCAGCCAGGTCGGCGAACATCAGGGTGAGGGACCGGTCGATGACGTCGATAAAGGTCTTCATGTTCCGGTCCACCAACTCCCCGAGGTGCAGATCGACGGCGATGACTCGCCGGGCGCCTGCCCGGAATAAAAGGTCGGCGGGCAGGGTGTTGCGCACGGCGCCGTCCACCAGGTGGCGTTCCCGCAGGCGGGCGGGCTGAAAGACGCCGGGAAGGGCGCAGCTGGCCCGAACAGCCCGGGGCCATTCGTGCTCCCCCAGCCGGATGTACCGATGTGCCGGGGAGAGGGAGAGGGACGGGAGGGAGCCGAGGACCACCGTCTCGGTATGGTACAGGTCGGTGGCGGAGATCAGGCAGGGCAGGCATCGGCGCGGATACATAAGGAACAGGCGGTGCAGGTAGGCCTCCAGGCGGGCGCCTTGGATCAAGCCCGGGGGCAGAAGGGTTCTCGGGTTCGGAGAGAGTCCCAAGCGGTAAAGCGCGTATCGGAGGAGAAAACGCAGAACGGTGCGGAGGGGGACGTCCCAATCGATGAGACGGGCTTTGGCCAGGTGTTTGGCTTCTTCAATCATCTCAGCCACGGGCATACCCCGGGCGTACAGGGCGGCCACCACCGCCCCGGCGCTGACGCCGGCAACGATATCCGGGACGATGCCGTGTTCCTCAAGGACTTGCAATACCCCCAGGTGGCCGGCCCCACGGAGGCTGCCACCGCTCAAGGCCAAGCCCAGGCGAAAAGGACGGTGGACCGGCCGGTATCCCTTCATGAGCACCCCTCCCTTCAGTCATCGCACCGGGCGGAAAGCAATGGGGAGGATCATCGGGTGGAGAGGGAAAAAGACGAATATCTATGGTTTGCGGCTCAGGTGTTGTGGTGGATCGGGGTGGATTTGACCGAATACAAACGCCCCCAGATGGAGAGGCGGCTGACGTCGCTCAGGCAGAGGTGGAACTGCGACAACTGGGCGGATTTTTTTGCGCTCATACGTCGGGATCCCCGGGTGTACCAGGAGTTCCTCGATAAAATGACCATTAATGTCTCGGAGTTTTATCGCAATCCCGGGCGTTGGGAGGTGGTGGGCCGTCGGCTGGCGCCCAGGTATCTCAAACTGTCCCGCCCGGTGCGGTGCTGGAGCGCCGCTTGCTCCACCGGAGAAGAACCCTATACCCTGGCCATGGTGCTGATGGAGAGCGGCCTTTCCCCCAACCGGTTTGAAATCCTGGCCACCGACATCGACGAGAGCGCCATGGAGCGGGCGAAACAAGGGATTTACCGCACTGCCTCCCTGGAGCACGCTCCGTCGGGCACCGCCGCCAAATATTTTGAACAATTGGGCGAGGATCGATGGGCGATCCGGCCCATCGTGAAACAATCGGTGCGATTCCGGCGGCACAATCTCCTCGCAGACCCTTATGATCACGGCTTTGACCTCATTGTATGCCGGAACGTGATGATCTATTTTACCGAAGAGGCGAAAATGCGGATCTATCCAAAGTTCCGGGACGCCCTGGCGCCGGGGGGCGTGCTGTTTGTGGGCAGCACCGAGCCGATTTTTCAACCCGAACGGTTCGGGTTCCGGGTGTTCGATACGTTTTTTTACGAAAAAATCTCACCCTCGCCCGGCCGTTGACAAGGGCGGGCGAGTCGTGTATCATAAACAATGCGTAAAGGAATTGTGCGGATGTAGTTCAATTGGTAGAGCGTCAGCTTCCCAAGCTGAATGTTGCGGGTTCGAGTCCCGTCATCCGCTCCAAAGAAGAGGGGTATGCCCTGAAAAGGTCAGATACGCCAGAGAGGTTTAGCGTGTCGGACGCAGGGGTGTATCCCTCAAACGCTTTTATCGGGAAAAACACCGATGCCGTTCCAAAATCGAAATGAAGAGGTGCGTGCGGCTCCCGCCGGACATACAGGCGGCATCGCGGCCCGGCCGGCTCGGGTGTGTCATGTGTCGAAGTGGGCAGATGATCAATTTTATGGTTCGACCTTCTTCGATGTGTGAAAAAATGGGCTGAAAGGGGGACTTGGTCTGCAGGCCCGGAGGGCACTGAACGATCGAGGGTTCATCATGTTTTTTCCGCGGCTGCCGATTTAATAAAATACTTCTCCTAAATTCACGTGTAAGTCCTCGAATATCCCGACGCGGATGATATCGCCTTCCCCGTACGCGTCCGGTTTGCCAAAAACATTGTCTTCCAATCGATACACTTCCACCGTCTTGTGCACAGGGTCGACGATCCAATATTCACGAACTCCCGCACGTTGGTAGCGCCTGAGTTTGACCGTTCGATCTTTCGCCGCTGTGTTCGGCGATAGTACTTCTACGATCAAGTCGGGAGTGCCCACGCAGCCTTTCTCGCGAATTTTCAACGGGTCACATACGACGGTAATGTCCGGTTCAACATGTTCGTCGTCTCTCTCGTTGAACCATACACCAAACGGTGCATGAAACGCTTCACACGTTTTCCCCCGCAGATGGTTCGCAAACAAGATGTAGATCCGGTTTGACGCCCGTTGGTGTGCCGTTGACGGCGGCGGCGTCATGTCGTAGACAACGCCATCAATCACCTCGTACCGATCTAGTTCTTGCGCCTCCTTCGCTTCCAAAACCAACACCCCCTCGGATTCCTTTCGCTTTCGTACGCAACGCCTGTCCGGATCCTGTAGAGCCCGGGACGCCAGGGCCGCAGATTCTTCGCAGGCCGCGCGCCGTTGCAGTTTGTGTACACCCTCATTGTACAGCATATCGAGCGTTGCCCGCATAGGGTATGGGAACGATTCCAACCCGTCACGAAATGCTGTACACTGGGTTCATCACTCCATCGCGAAGGGAGAGAGGTTTGGATGAATCGAAGAATCGCCGTTCTCGGCGGGGTCGCGCTCGTCGGTCTCGGTCTGGCGGCCGGCGGGGCCCTGGCGAGTCCGGGCATTCAATTGGTGGTCAATCAGCGTCCGGTCTCCCCGTCCGTTGCCCCGCAAATGGTGGACGGGAAAGTGGTGGCCCCGGTTCGGGATGTGGCCGAGGCGCTGGGTGCGACGGTGAGCTGGAACGATGGGACCCAGACGGTGCAGGTGGATTTGCCCCAGACGGACGCGTTGAACCGCCGGATCGCCCTGCTCGAACAGGCGGTGGCCCCGACCACCCCGCAAGAAGCGGTGCAAACCTGGACCAAAGGGGTGCAGGGCCGAAACGGGGCCCTGCAGTACGCCGTGCTGTCCCCGGCTTTGAGAGAGCAGCGGAAAGCCGATTTCGAAGGGGTGGGCTGGGTCACCGGGACATCCAGTCCCTGGGTGAACGAGGTCCGGATCGGTTCGGGCACGCAAAATTCCGACGGCTCGTGGACGTTCCCGGTCCAGTTCGATTGGCGGACTTTAGCGGACATCGGTCCACCCGCCGATTGGAGCAAGATTCCGTCTTTCCCGGTGACGGTTCAAGAGATCGACCAGCACTGGTACATATCCGACGCCCCAAAATAAGTGTCGGATTCCCTGTCCGAATCCAGGAAACGCCCGGTCGGCCCGGCATCGGCACCGGCCGGGTGTTCATGCACGTGAAGCCGGGTGTCCGTCCGCGTGAAAACCTGGGCCAAGGGCCAAGGGGTGGGAGGAGCGTCGACCTCGGCGAAGCGGATGGTGGTTGTGGAGTTCTTTTCCGCGATCTGGATTGAGACGGGCATCGCCGGACTGATTCTAACGGCGGCGTCGGGGGTGATCATGCGCGCGTCGGAAACGTTACAGGTGCAGCCGTTTGATTTCCTCCACCTCGCGTTCCACATCGAACAGCCGGATCTTCGCATGATTGGACTCGCCTTCGAGCTTGGCCAGCCGTTTCTCAATCCGGTCGAGACGTTCGTTCACTTGCCGAAGCTCGCTGCGCATTTCCTGAAACTCTTCTTTGAGCTGTGCCACTTCTCTTTTGACTTGTGTCAATTCTCCTTTGACCTGTGCCAAGTCTCCTTTGACCTGTGCCAAGTCTCCTTTGACTTGTGCCAATTCTCCGTTGACGTTCTCAAGTTCCCCCTGCATCCGCTGGAAGCCGGCATTGACTTCTTGTCGTAAATTGTACACCGCTGTTGCCAGGTCCCTCACCGTGTCGAACAACATATCCAACGTTCGATCGGCCACGACCCCATCCCGCCTTTCGCAATAGTCCGGGTGCAGGCAGCGGCCGATGGATGAACCTGCCGACGTCTCGTTAACGGGCCTTCCGCCTGTCCTTGGTCTCATTGTACAACGAAATGCACAGCGGGGTACACCCTTTTAGTCGGAGGCGGAATATTCGTCCCGCCGATGGTGTTTCACGTGCTCCCACCGGTGCAGGGACATGCTCTGCACTTTATAGTAAAATGATATCGTCGGATTGATTTTTTGTGTTGGAGGCCACCATGGGCAAGCTCACGTTGCAGCAATTGGAATCGCACCTGTGGGAGTCCGCGAATATCCTGCGCGGCCACATTGACTCGTCGGATTACAAACACTACATTTTCGGGATGCTGTTCTTAAAACGGCTCAATGATGTTTTCATCGAAAAGGCGAAAGAGATCGAACGGGAATACGGTCAAGATTACGGTTGGTATGACCGGGACGAACACCAGTTCTTCGTGCCCGAAGAGGCCCGGTGGTCCTATCTCTACTCCAAGACCCAGGACATCGGGACGGCGATCAACCACGCCTTTGAGCTGCTGGAAGATGAGAACCCGCAGCTTCAGGGCGTGCTGCGGAGCATCGATTTCAACGACAAGGAACGCCTGCCGGACGCCACGATTTCCCGTTTGATGCAACACTTCAGCGAAATCGATTTGTCGAACGCCAATCTGTCGGAGCCGGACATCCTGGGCCGGGCGTACGAGTATCTCATTAAAATGTTCGCCGACGATGCGGGCAAAAAGGGCGGCGAATTTTACACCCCGTCCAAGGTCGTGGAACTGATTGTCAAGCTCATCAAACCGCAGGAAGGCATGCGGATCTGCGACCCGACGGCCGGGTCCGGCGGCATGTTGATTCAGTCGGTGGACTACATCAAAGCTGCGGGCGGCAATCCTCAGAACGTCACCCTCCACGGCCAGGAAAAGAACCTGAACACCTGGGCCATCTGCAAAATGAATCTGCTCCTGCACGGCCTGAGCGACCACCGCATCGAGAAGGGCGACACGCTTCGGGACCCGAAGCTCGTTCAGGACGGCGAGCTGATCCTGTATGACCGCGTTATCGCGAATCCGCCGTTCAGCCTCAAGGGATGGGGACGCGAAGAGGCGGAAGCGGATCCGTACGGCCGTTTTCGTTTCGGTTTGCCGCCCAAGGACAAGGGCGACCTGGCGTTCGTCCAGCACATGATCGCCACGCTCAACCACGAAGGGAAAGCGGGCGTGGTGATGCCCCACGGCGTCCTGTTCCGCGGCGGAGCGGAAGAGCAGATTCGCAAGGGGATTCTGGGGGAAGACCTGTTGGAGGCGGTCATCGGGCTACCGGCGAACCTGTTTTACGGCACGGGCATTCCGGCGTGCATCCTGATGTTCAGCCGGTCCAAGGAACCGCACAAACGCGGCAAAGTGTTTTTCCTGAACGGGGCCAACGATTACCAGGAAGGCAAAAACCAGAACTTCCTGCGGGACGAGGACATCCGGAAAATCGTCTCGGCCTATGACACCTGGCAAGATGTCGACAAGTACTGCCGCGTCGTCGATTTGGATGAAATCCGCAAGAACGAATACAACTTGAACATTGCCAGGTACATTGATTCAACCGATGAAGAAGAACAGATCGACGTCGCAGAAGCGATCGCGGAGTTGCGGCGGCTGGAGGAAGAACGGCGACAGATTGAAGAGGTCATGAATGGGTACTTGCGGGAGTTGGGGTATGGTGAGTAGCTATTTATACGTGAAACTTGGTGACATTTTTAATCTTAATACAGAAACTGTTTGCCCAAGGGAGTTACCAAGCCAAGTATTCGTTCACTACAGTATCCCTGCGTTCGACGAAAGTCACAGACCGGTTTTGGAGCGCGGATGGAATATTAAGAGTAACAAATATGCACTAAAGGGAGATTCACTCCTAGTATCGAAGTTGAACCCAAGGATTAATCGGGTGTGGAAATTTTTGTCTATGTCCAATCCGAACCCGAGTGTTTGTTCCACGGAATTCATGGTCTACCAGACAATTCGGCCAGATGTAGATCTGGATTTTTACTATCATTTTTTTACCTCTCACTTATTTCAGGCAGCGCTGATGACATTACAATCTGGGACAACTGGGAGTCGCATGCGAGTTACACCGAAAGAAACTTTGAACATCCGAATTCCTTATCCCCCCTTCCGCGAGCAACGTAAAATCGCCGCCATCCTGACGTCCGTGGACGATGCCATCGCCGCCACGCAACGGATCATCGACCAGACCGAACGCGTCAAACGCGGCCTGATGCAACAATTGTTGACGCGGGGGATCGGGCATACGAAGTTCAAGCAGACGGAGATCGGCGAGATCCCCGCGGAGTGGGATGTTATGTCGTTTCGTGACGCGTGTGAAATTGTCAACGGACAAGTGGATCCCAAAGAAGCACCATACTGCGATATGATACACATTGCACCTAACCACATCGTCGGATTCATTGGACATCTGGAAGGATATACGACTGCTAAAGAAGACTGTGTGACTAGTGGTAAATACTTATTTACCGAGGAGCACGTATTATTTAGTAAAATTCGTCCTGAACTAGGTAAGGTAGCATATCCCGGTTTTTCAGGGATATGTAGTGCGGACATTTATCCGATTCGAGCGAGAAACGGGATAATGTTGCCTGAGTTCTTGAAGTATGTTTTGATGTCAGACAGATTCTACAGGTACTCAATCTCTGTATCCGGACGAACCGGTATACCAAAGGTAAACCGTCATGACTTAGACTGCTATCAAATTGCCGTACCTCCGATAGCGGAGCAGGAAGGGATGTGCAAAATTTTACGGTCAGTCTATAGCTATTGGAGTGCCAATCTAGCCAAAAAATCATCTCTGATGACACTGAAATCAGCTTTGATGCAAGTCCTCCTCACTGGCAAAATCCGTGTCAAAGTCGACGAAGAAGCCGGGACGGTTGTATGACGGTTCAAGATTGGAACGAAAAGCAACTTGTGGAAGACCGGATCATCGCCCAGCTGCAGAAGCTGGGGTACACGTATATCCCCGGTTCGTACCTTGAAGGTGAGCGCCAGACGCTGAGGGGCGCGGTGCTCCAGGGGCGGCTGGCCGAGGCCGTGAAACGGATCAATCCGTGGATCTCCGACGACAACCTCCGGCGGGTGGTGCGGGACGTCACCCACATCGAGGCCGTCAGCCTCATGGAGGCCAACGCGGCCATCCACCGCAACATCGTGCACTACGTGTCCGTCGAGCAGGACCTGGGCCGCGGCAAAAAGAACCAGACGGTCCGGCTGATCGACTTCGATCACATCGACAACAATGAATTCCTGGCGGTCAACCAGTTCAGGATCAGGGGCACCGGGGAGACGGTCATTCCCGACGTGGTGCTGTTTGTGAACGGCCTGCCGCTGGTGATCATCGAGTGCAAAAGCCCGTTCATCACGGGCCCCTTGGACCAGGCGGTTAAACAACTGGAACGGTACCAGGCCGAAGCGGAACGCTTGTTTTACTACAACCAGATCCTGATCGCCACCTGCGGCCAGCAGGCCAAGTACGGAACGGTCGGGGCCAGGTCGCGCCACTATGCGGAATGGAAGGACCCCTACCCGATGGCCCTGTCCGATCTGGGGCCGGAGGCCAATCCCCAGGACATTCTGGTGGCCGGCATGCTGACCAAGCCAAACTTGCTCGACCTGATCCAAAACTTCGTCGTCTTTGAGCCGGAGGCCGGGCGGACGATCAAAAAACTCGCCCGGTACCAGCAGTTCCGCGCCGTCAACAAGGCGATGGACCGCATCATGACGGCGGAAGCGCCGAACCAGCGGGGCGGGGTTATCTGGCACACCCAGGGCAGCGGCAAGTCGTTGACCATGTTGTACCTGTCCGTCAAGCTGCGCAGGCTGCCCGAGCTGCAGAATCCGACCATCGTCGTCGTCACGGACCGCAAGGACCTGGATACGCAGATCACGAACACGTTCCATCGCTGCGGCTTCCCAAATCCCATCCACGCCGACAGCGTCAAGGAACTGCGCCGCCGCCTCCGACAGGGCCGGGGACGGACCATCATGACCACCATTCAAAAATTCCAGGAGGCCGAGGCGGAAGAGAACCAGGTGCTGAGCTCGGACAGCAACATCTTTGTCCTGGTCGATGAAAGCCACCGGACCCAGTACAAAGACTTGGCCGTGAACATGCGCACCGCATTGCCGAACGCCTGTTATCTCGGTTTCACAGGGACCCCCATCGACAAAAAAGACAAGAGCACCCGCCGGACGTTCGGGCCGTATATCGATACGTACACCATCCAACAGGCCGTGGAGGACGGGGCCACGGTGCGCATTTTGTACGAAAGCCGATTGCCCGAGCTGCGGATCGAAGGGGCTTCCCTGGACGAGTTGTTCGATCGCATGTTCGCCGATTACAATGAGCACGACCGGGAACTCATCAAAAAGCGGTACGCCACGGCGGAGGCCATTGCGTCCGCCCCGAACCGAATCGAAGCGATTTGCCGGGACATCGTGAACCACTATGAAACGCACATCGCGCCCAACGGCTTTAAGGCGCAGGTGGTGGCGGTCAGCCGCGAAACGGCGATCCAGTACAAGAAGACGCTGGATCGTCTGAACGGCCCGGAATCGGTGGTTATCATTTCCGGGGACCACAACGACCTGGCGGACATGAAAGCGTTTCATCTTTCGGAGCAGGAGCAGAAACAGTTCATCGAACGATTCAAGAATCCGGAGGATCCGCTGAAGTTTATCATCGTCTGCGACAAGCTGCTCACGGGGTTTGACGCCCCCATCGAGCAGGTCATGTATCTGGACAAGCCGTTGAAGGAACACAACCTGCTCCAGGCCATTGCCCGGGTCAACCGGACCTTCGAAGGCAAATCGTACGGCTTGATCGTCGATTATTATGGCGTCTCCGCCTTCCTGAAGCAGGCGCTGGAGATCTTTCACGAAAAAGACGTCAAAGACGTGATGGTGCCCGTCGAGTCCGAAATTCCACGTCTTCAGAGTCGACACCGCGCGGCGATGCGGTTCTTCGACCACGTCGACAAGGGCAACCTGGAGGCGTGCATCCGGGTGCTGGAGCCCGAGGACGTCCGGGTGGAGTTCGACCTCGCGTTCAAACGGTTTGCGGAAAGCATGGACCTGGTGATGCCCAATCCACTGGCGAACCCCTACCGGGCCGACCTCCAGTTTCTCGGGAAGGTGCGCCTGGCCGCCAAACAACGTTTCCGCGACCCGGAAATGAATGTTTCGGATTGCGGGGCGAAGGTCAAGCAGCTCATCGAAGAGCACGTCCGGGCCACGGCCGTCGAGGTCCTCCATGAGCCTGTGGACATCCTGAGCAGCCGGTTCGCCGAGCACGTGGAGAACCTGTCCTCGGACGAGGCCAAGGCCTCCGAAATGGAACACGCCATCCGCCACGTGATTCGTGTGAGATTCGACGAGAACCCGGTTCATTACACGTCCCTGCGCGAGAAATTGGAGAAGCTCATTGCGGACTGGAAGGAGCACCGTCTGGAGACGGCCCAACTCGTTCTGGAATTGAAGGAGTTGATCCGCAGGGATGTTCAAGGCTATGCCGCCGCGCAACCGGATGGGGGCATGGTGAAGGAGCACTGCCCCTTCTATGACCTGATAAGGAAGGAGCTGCCCGGCGACCGGTTCAGTGACGACCGACTGAAAGACCTGACCCAGATCCTGGTCGAACAGGTGTCCACCCTGCAGAACATCCGGGACTGGACGACCAAAGAGAACGTCCAGCGGGATATGCGCGCCCGGATCAAACGGCAGTTGCGGGCGGCCAACTGTCCGCCCGACAAACTCGAATACGTGACGCAGCAAATCATGAATCTGGCGAAGGTGCATTTCCAAGCCTGACGTTTACACTTCGAGCGCCGGCCCGTGCACCCGCAGCCATTCTTTGCGTTCCGCGTAGTCGGGCAGGACGGACGCCACGACGGACCAGAAATCCGGCGAATGATTCCGGTGGATCATATGAGCCAATTCGTGCACCACCACATAATCGACGATGCGCATGGGGGCCATCAGAATCCGCCAGTTGATGTTGATGGTTCCGTTTTTTGTGCAGCTGCCCCAACGTGATTTCTGTTCCTTGACGACCACCTTGGCCGGATGAAGGCCCAGTCGGGGGGCGAAAAGCTGGACCCGCTGCCGGACTTTGGCGGCCCCGTGGCGGATGCACCACTCCCGAAACGCTTGTCGCAAACGCTCCTCCCGCCAGTCCGCACTGGATGATTTCGGGACACCCGCCAGAAACCGGCCGTTTTGGAACGTAAAAGAAACTCCCGCGATGTCCTCCGCCGCGACGACCCGCAACCGGTATTGTCTCCCCAGATAAGGCAATTTTTCTCCGCTGATGAACTGAAGTCGGGTGGACAACGGTTTGATTTCACCGAGTTCCGACAGTTTCCGCAAAATCCACGGCGCTTTCCGCTGTATAACGGCCTCGATCCGTGCCGGGTCGACGTTTTCGGGCACAATGACCGTGACTCCCGTCCGCCAGTCGACGGAGATGGTACAATCTCGTTTATGGTGCTTGTACTCCAGTCGATAGTCGATGGACCTGTTTCCGTACGTGAAGGTCGGCATGGGCGTACTTCCTCAGGGTGGTTTTGGTCAAATGCGCTTCATCTGTACGCCTTCCAGTATAGCAAGGGCGGTTCAGGACGTCATCTGCGATGGTCGTAAGGGACGGCGCAAAATTTCCCGGCAAAAGGGATGTACGCACCCACTCGACAAATTCGTCGAGTTGTTGGAGAATAATGGGTGGGTTTCTTTGGCCGAACGGTTCAACTTACCGAAGACTAAAGTAAAATCTGGAAACCAATCATATTCCGGCCGAAAACGGAGTAATCCGTACGCCAGGCCAATGCTATGGGAATTCGAGGTGCGCACAAATGTCTGTCCCAGATTATCAGAGTATTATGCTTCCATTGTTGAAAATTACCGAGGATTGTCGAGAACACAGGCTGAATGAGGTGATTGAAACACTGTCATCCCAATTCCTGCTTACTGATAGTGATCGCAAAGAGTTGTTACCAAGCGGTCGACAACCCAAGTTCGATAACCGAGTGGGTTGGGCAAGAACGTACTTGGTCAAGGCTGGCCTGTTGGAGAGTACTGGGCGTGGGAAATTTCGGATTACTGAGCGTGGGTTGGAGGTGCTGCGAACTAATCCGAACGAAATCAACAATCGGTTTCTTAGTCAATTTCCTGAATTCCTCGAGTTCAAGAACCGGACGTCCACTCAAGGTGCGGATGACAATGATGCGGATCTTGAAAGCCTAGACCGAACGCCGGAAGAAATATTGGACTCAACCCATTTAAGTTTACGAAAGTCACTTGCAGATGAATTGTTGGAGCGTATCAAGAATTGTACACCAAAATTTTTCGAGCGACTGGTCGTGGATTTGCTCGTGGCGATGGGTTACGGTGGATCCAGAGTTGACGCCGGACAGGCTCTCGGCCAAAGTGGCGACGATGGCATTGACGGCATGATTAACGAAGACAGGTTGGGTTTAGACGTCATCTATCTTCAGGCGAAACGATGGGAAGGTACGGTGGGCCGACCAATCGTTCAAGCGTTCGCAGGCAGCTTGGAAGGGCAGCGGGCTCGCAAGGGAATTTTGATCACCACGTCACGATTTTCACAAGACGCCAAGGAATACGTCACGAGAATCGAGAAGAAAATTGTTTTGATTGACGGTGAACAACTCGCGAATTTGATGATTGATTTTAACGTTGGCGTCACAGAGGTTACACGGTATGTGATTAAGAAAGTCGACCTGGACTATTTTGACGAAGGTGGGCTCTTGTCGGAGTGAGAAATTGCGCTGCGAACAATACGGAGGAAAGGGGGGATGCCAAGTGGCCAAAAAGCAGCGAGTGCTTTGCTGCGGCGGCAGACGCTGAAAGGGACACTTTGCCGGCAGGCCCGGATGGCACTGACGCACGCAGACAACGCCGTCAATCACCTCGTACCGATCTAGTTCTTGCGCCTCCTTCCCTTCCAAAGCCAACACCCCCTCGTGTTCTTTTCGCCCTTGCACGCAACCATGGCAGCCAGAATACGCAGATCCACCGACATTCCTTTCACCTATTTTCCCTTTCAGTGAGATTTAAAGGGTTCAATGAGGCTTGATTTTATAATAAAATAAAACCATCATCGCAGGAGGTTGAATACAGCTTTTGGCCTTCTGTGAAGAAAGGCAAGCTGGTGCCTTTGCGAACTCCCACCAACAAGCGCAGATACACCGAGGATATGTTCTATCAGGCGTTAGGAATCGGGAAACGAAAAGAAACAAAGAAGACGGTCATTTACGCCCGGGTGTCTTCCGCAGGGCAAAAGCCTGACCTGGAGAACCAGTTGCGTTTCCTGAAGGAATTTGCGGCCGGAAAGGGGCTCACCATTGACGAGATTTTCGTCGATATTGGGTCGGCGTTGAATGATCGGCGAAAGAATTTCCAAAGGATGTGCGGGGCCGTCACCCGCGGGGAAATCGAGACGGTGTGAGGTGGACCCCATTGTCAAGACATTTTTTTGGCCCTTTTTAAAGTGTGTTGAGATTCCTGAATTTGGATATGGACGCCGGACCTGTTTTCCATTTCTGGATCATCCCTCGATCATTCTGGTGGAGGAGCCCCCCTTCGTCGTTGGTGCTCGTTCTTGGCAGGAGGATCCCCCTCCTTGGCGGAGGGGCCCCCTCTAGAGCCCGAACACAGAGGCCGGCGTCACGTATCCCAGGGACTGGTGCGGGCGCTTGTGGTTGTAGAACTCCAGGTATCTGGCGATCCCTTCCCGAGCCTGTTTCGGCGTTTGGTAGTCGTGAAGATACACCTCTTCCTGCTTCAGACTCCGCCACAGGCGCTCGGTGAAGATGTTGTCCAGGGCTCGACCCCGGCCGTCCATGCTGATCCGAATCCCATGATTTAGCAGGACGTCCGTGTACTTCGGGCTGGTAAAATGACTTCCTTGGTCGCTATTCATGATCTCCGGCGTCCACTGCCGCAGGGCCCGATGCAAGGCCTTGAGAACAAAATCCATATGCAGGGTTTGATCCAGCTCATAGCTGACCACGTAACGGGAGTACCAGTCCAGGATCGCCACCAGATACATCCAGCCATGCGCCATGCGGATATACGTGATGTCGATGCCCCAGACCTGATTCGGACGCTCGATCTTCAAGCCGTGCAACAGGTAGGGATACACCCGGTGTGCCTGGGCGCGCCGGCTCAAATTGGGACCCGGAGTGATGCCGGCAATCCCCATTTCCCGCATATGACGCTGGACGGCCTTGCGGTTGACGGTCCAATGTTCACTGCGTAAAATGGCCGTGATGCGCCGGGAACCGTAGAACGGATGCTCCGTGTAGATTTGGTCAATCCGGTGTTTGAGCCTCACCTCCTCCTCGGATGGTCCGACCGGCCTGTAGTACAGGCTGGACCGATTTAAGCCCAGAAGCTCGGCCTGAACGGCGAGCGGGAGTTCACGTTCTTGGAAATCGATGAGAGCCAGCCTGTCCTCTCGACTGAGCGAGGCGAGATTTTTTTTCCAACCAAGACAATTGTGTGCTCAGGCGACCGACCTCCGCATACAATTCTTGGATCTTGTCTTCATATTCTGAACGAATTTTTGCCAGCTGTTTATTCTCAGGTTCAAACGCTTGTGGCCAGTTTTCCAAGGCGATATCCCGCCACTGGCGGAGTTGATTGACATGAACACCATATTCGGATGCCAATTGCGAGAGCGTCTTTTCCTCTTTGAGAATTTCCAGGACAACTTTGGTTTTGAAGTCAGTATCATACTTTTTTCTCGGCATGGACCTACCTTAAAATCTCCCTTCTTGTTGTCCAGTTTCTTGGGTCCATTATAGTGATTGTGGCTCACAAGGACCGGCTGGTCCGGTTTGGGTTTGATTTCTTGGAGGACCTGTTTGCACGGTTCGGTTGCGAGATTCTGGTGGTCAACAAGGCCGAGGACATGTCACCGGCCCAGGAACTGGCCGAAGATTTAATAAGCATTGTCCAGCATTTTGCGGTAAAACTCTACGGGTCAAGAACCTACAGGGCGCGGAAACTGACCAAAGCCGTTCGGGAGGAACTATCCGGTGCGACAGACGATCCGACAAAAGAGCCTGCCGCTGAATCGTGAGAAATGGAGGCAGATCGTCGAAGTGGCCGAGGCGTATTCCCGGCAGAAGGACGCCTTCTTGGTGGAGTACGCGCAGGTGAAGTCCCTCAAGGATCTGGGGTATAAACGGAGAATTCGAGATGAACGGGTGGCCGCCGGGTTTGTGAGTCCCTTCGGGCTTCAGGCCCGGCAGTGGAAGCTGGCCTTGGAAGACGCCTTATGGACCTTGGAGCGACAGTGGGAAGCGGCGATTGCCGAGGTGCGGGACCGTCTTCACCGCAACGGGGGGTTAACCCCGAAGGAGCGCGATTATGCCTTCTGGTTGCTGGACAAGTTCGGGGACAGGCCCCGGGATTGGAGAAAGATTGAGGCGGTTTTTCGGGATGAGGATCTGGCCGGGAAAAAGACCGAATTGGAGCCGGCCGGGCGGAAGAAGATCCGCCACGGGCTGAAGCGGCTGTTTCGCCGGGTCCTGGGAAAGAGGCCGCGGGTCAGGAAAGCCCGGAGTTTTGTTGTGGATCAGCAGATGTACCGAGTGTTCATGGTGGGCAACCGGCAGTATGTGGCGGTGATGGGGTTGTCCCCGGGAAAAAGGATCGTGATCCCCCTTTCCGGGATTCACAAGCTGAGGGGCAATCTGCGGGTGGTTTTGCTGCCGGACGAACAGGCGGTGGAGATTCATATGAGCCGGGAGCCGAAGACCTACCCGGCCGGGGAGGAAGAGGCGGGAATCGACCTGGGAGTCACCGAAGTTCTGACGGACGACTCGGGGAAGAAGTATCGGCCGGAGTACGGCCAGGCCCTGCAAGAGATGTCGGACCACATGCTGGACAAAGGACGGAAACGCCAGAAGCTGTGGGCGTTGTATCGCAAAAACCGGGAGCGGGACCCGGGAAAGGCCAGGCGAATTCGGCGGCACAACCTGGGGCTGGTGAAACAGCACAAGCGACACAGGCGGTACCGGGCGTGGTGCGAGAACGAGATCAACCGGGCGTTGCGGGCGTTTTTTCGGGAACGCCGGCCAAGGGTGATCGCTTACGAAGATTTGTCCCACCTGCGGGGGAAGGCGAGGAACAAGGGGCTGTCCCGCAAGGTGAGCCAGTGGCAACGGCAGGCGATCCGGGAGCGACTGGAATACTTGTGCCATGTGTATTCCATAACCGATCCGGGACCGGTGAACGCCGCTTATACGAGCCAGACCTGTCCCTGTCCCGGATGCGGCTGGGTGGACGGCAAGAACCGCAACGGTGATTCGTTCCGGTGCCAAAAGTGCGGATATGAAGGAGATGCGGACCATGTGGCGGCGACCAATGTGAAGGGGCGTCTTCGCGACCAGGAGATCACAAAGTACACCCCACACAAAGAAGTCAAAAGGATTTTGCTGAAGCGCTACTGGGAGAACCACGCATGAATGAATCAGAGTTCCCGGGATGTTCCCGGGAGGACGGGACAGGGACAGGCCTGGCGGGAGAAAGACCGTGAGGGCGTGCGGGGGTTGGCGAAGGCCGCACGGAACACGGCTTTGACGATGAGGCGCAAGCGGAGCGCCGCCGGGTGGCTGATCCTGGGGGGTTCGGCAAAACGGCCTTCCGGGTTGGCGAAACCGATCCCTGTCCTGCCGGTGGGAGACGCGCAAGCGTCGAGGGACCACCCCGCCGTTTGGAAACTGTCGGTGTCGGGCGCTGGTCGGCGGACGACCTGATGGTACTGTTTCGGGCGGGACTCCAGATGCTCGGCCCCAGGGCCTCGCCAATCGGGTCTTCGGGGAGCAGCCAGCCTCTCGGAGAGCGTAAACTGTTTTGCTGTCAAGTCTGTCAATGTTTGATAGAAGTTGATAGAAAAAATGAAACAGCAAATCTGGACGTGGGGGATGAGCATGGTTCACAGGTGGCAAAAACGGTGTCCCGCTCTTGTCTCCGCTCTGTTGGCCTTATTCGTTTCCATTGGTTTGATCGGCTGTGGCGCCCCGGCTGCCGAGCAGTCGGCGACAGCACCGCCCACCGCCGCGGCAGCGCCCTCGGTCACCCAGTCTACCGACAAGGCCGCCGGCAACTCCGCCCCTCCGACCTCTCCGATACCCGCGGCCGCGCCGACCGTTTCGGCTCCATCGCCGCAGTCGGGGGCAGCCCAGGGATGGATCGCAGCCCACATCACCAGGGTGGTGGACGGCGACACCATGGAGGTGTCGTATAATGGAAAGCAGGATACGATCCGCCTGCTTTTGATCGACACGCCGGAAACGCACAAACCGAACACCCCTGTGGAGCCCTTTGGCCCCGAGGCGTCCGCCTACGCCGAACAGGTCCTGGCCGGCCGGGACGTGAAGCTCGAACTCGACGGCCCCCAGCGGGACAAATACGGCCGGCTTCTCTGCTACCTGTGGGTCGGGGACCAACTGTTCAACAAAATGCAGATTGAGAAGGGCTATGCCCGGGTGGCCTATGTATACGACCCGCCGTACAAACATTACGATGAACTGGTGGCGGCGGAACAAAAGGCGAAAAGCGCTGGCATCGGCATTTGGTCGATTCCGGGCTATGTGACGGATGAGGGTTATCATCCCGCCGCTGCGGGATCAAAGGGCACCGCTGCGGGCAGCACTGCCCCGGCGCCGAACCACAATTCATCCTCGGTCTACTACCGCAACTGCGCCCAGGTGAGGGCGGCGGGGAAGGCCCCGCTTCACCGCGGGGATCCGGGGTACCGTCCCCAGTTGGACGGTGACGGTGACGGGATCGCCTGCGAATGAGCCGGGCCCTCTATTTCGGGCCCCGGCGGCGCCCTTGCGGCATCCCTGGGGAGGGGCGAAGAGTCCCCAGAAGGTACCGCCCGGATCTTTGAAAGGCGCACGCCCATCAGCAACAGAGCCGACAACGCCGCCAAAGCGGCGGACACCGCGAACAGAATTATAAAATGTGGATGATCTGCCGGTCCAAGCCGGGGAGCTGGGGACGCAGCGAAAAGATAGGTCAGAAGCTTCCGTATTATTCAATCTCCGAGGTCGTCCCCAGCTACCGGTTGTTCGCTGTCTCCCCTTGTGTCCGAATAACTGAACATCTGTGTAATTATCGTACATACTGGCTAAAATTGCATCATCCGCGGGTCTTCATGATTTTACAGCTTTCTCTGGACCATCGACCCTCACCGGATTCTTCGCTCCCGGCTGAGGCTGGCATAGAACTTGCTAACTCAATCGTATTGAAGGGCAGAGGGGGGAGTGAGTTGGACAACAAATCGATCGTGGTTGAGCTCAACGACCGGGTGGCGATCATTCGACTGAATAAACCGGAGATGCGAAATGCCCTGACGGAGGACCTCACCCGGGAGCTGATCGACGCGATCCGCCGGATGGACGAAGATCCCGACGTGGGTGCCATGGTGCTGACGGGCATGGGTAAAGCGTTCTGTGCCGGCGGAGATTTGAATGAATTCAAGAAGAATATTGACAAATCGGCTCCGCAGTTGTACGAGGAAGGCCTGTGGTCCACCGAGTTGTTCAAACTGGGGGCGGTGGTGCGGACCCCGCTGATCGCCGCAGTGAACGGTCCGGCTCTGGGGGGCGGATGCGGGTTGGTGGCTATGTGCCACGTCGCTTTGGCCTCGGACCGTGCGATCCTGGGGACCACCGAGCTCAAGTTGGGCCTCGTGCCCTATGTGATTTTACCGTGGATCCGGCGGGCGGTGGGCCATCGCAGGGCCATGGAGATGATGCTGTCCGCGGAGGTGTTGACGGCCGAGCAGGCCGAGAGGATCGGTCTCGTTCACCGGGTGGTCCCCCACGAGCAGCTGGAAGAAGAGGCGCTGACCCTGGCCCGGCGGATTGCTTCCCTGAGCCCTCTGGCCGTGCGGCTGGGGTTGGATGCCTTTTACACCACCGAGCAGATCGACCTGCTGAAATCTTTTGATGTGCTCAGCACCCAGCGCATTGTCTCGTTCCTCAGTGAGGATCTGAGGGAAGGGGCGACGGCATTTCTCGAGCGCCGTCCCCCGGAGTGGAAGGGACGGTGACCCGCGGATGAGAACGGTGCGGATCGGGGCGGCGGAAGGATTTTACGGGGACGCGGTGGAGCCGTCGGTGGATATTGCGAAAAACGGGGATGTTCAGTATCTCTGTTTTGATTGTTTGGCGGAGCTCACCATGGCCATTCTCGTCAAGGACAAGCAAAAAGATCCCTCGAAAGGGTGGTGCAAGGACATCACCCTCTACATGAACGCCCTTCTTCCCTATGTCCGGTCGAAGGGCATCAAGATCCTGACGAACGCGGGGGGCATTCATCCCGAAGGAGCGGCCCAGGAGGTCATCCGGTTGGCCCGGGAAAAGGGGGTCACGGGGATCCGGGTGGCGGTGGTCACCGGCGACAACCTGATGGAGCGCCTCGATGAGCTGCAGGCCGCGGGGGTTCGGCTGGAGCACATGGAAACCGGGGCCGCTCTGGAGACGGTGCGCGACCGGCTGCTTTTCGCCAACGCCTACCTCGGGGTGCGGCCCATCGTTCGGGCGCTGCAGATGGGGGCGGACATCGTGATCACGGGACGCACCACCGATACGGCCCAGTTTCTCGCCCCCCTCGTCTATGAATTCGGATGGAAGGAGGACGAGTGGGACGCGCTGGCCCAGGGGATCCTCATGGGCCACCTGATGGAGTGCTCCGCCCAGTCCACAGGGGGGAATTTTAGCGGTAAATGGTGGGAGATTCCCGACATGGACCGGATCGGCTATCCCATTGCCGAGGTGCGGGAAGACGGGGAGTTCGTGCTGACCAAGACCCCCACCAGCGGGGGCCGGGTGAGCGTGGATACGGTCAAAGAGCAGATGCTTTACGAGATTCACGACCCCGCCGCCTATGTCACGCCGGATGTGGTGGCGGATTTCACCACCGCCCGGCTGGAGCCTGACGGTGAGGACCGGGTGCGGGTGGCCGGGGCCACCGGGCGTCCCCGGCCGGAGACGCTCAAGGTGGTGATGGGTTACCGGGACGGCTATATGGGCCAGGCGATTCTCGGGTACTCCTGGCCCGATGCCCTGAGAAAGGCCCGAAAAGCCGAGGAGATCATCCGCAAACAGATCGAGCGCCGGGGTCTGACCTATGATGAAGTGCGGGCGGATTACCTGGGGTACAACTCGCTGCACGGCCCCACGGTCCCCGAACCGGAAGGGGAATTGAACGAAGTCTACCTGCGCATGGCGGTGCGGGCAAAAACGCTGAAGGACGCCGCACAGTTCGGCCGGTTGTTCCCGCCGCTCGCCCTGGACGGACCGCCTTCGGTGGCGGGCCTCGGGGGCATGATGCCGCCCCGGGAGCTCCTCGGGATGTGGTCTAGTCTTGTACCCCGGAACCTGGTGGAAGACCGGGTGGAGATCCGGATCGAGGAGGTGTGAGGGGTGGCCAAAGTGCAACTGAGATCTGTCTCCCAGGTGCGGTGCGGGGATAAAGGCAACACGGTGAACATCGCGCTGTTCGCGCCGAGCGATGCCCTGTACCGGGTGTTTCTCCGGGAGGTGACCCCCGAGCGGGTCAAAGCTCATTTTCGCGGGTGGATCGAGGGGGAGGTAATCCGCCACGAAGTGCCCAACCTGCTGGCGCTGAATTTTGTCTGTCGGGATGCCCTGGGCGGCGGGGGATCCGGTTCCATCCGGGTCGACAATCTCGGCAAGTGTTTCGGCAGCAATTTGCAGCGCATGGAGATCGAAGTGGAGGACGAGATTTTGGCGGAGAGATGACAATGACTGAGGAATTTGTGGATGAACTCCCGAAAACGGCCACCGGGAAGATTCAAAAAAATGTCCTTCGTGATCGTTATTGGCAGGGCAGAGACAGGATGGTGAACTAACCTGGAAGGGACTCTTCGGGAAGGAGAAAGGGGGGACTGGGTCCAATGGGAGAGCTTGATCACCCGAATCGAAACCCGCGGTTCGACGGGGATGGTATCTCCCGGATCAAGGACAATGATACAAGAGCGAACACGGCATTCGGATTCGACGATCGTGGAAAAGATTAGGCGATTTGAAGAAATCCCTTCCTGGGCGATGGTGGGGCTGCGGGTGGAGGATGCGGGCCCCGGCTGGGCCGAGCTGCGTTTGCCTTTTCACGAGCGGCTCCTCCAGGCGATGGGACGGGTCCACGGTGGATTCATCGCGATGCTGATCGACTCGGCGGTGGCAGCCGCCCTGTGGCCGACGGTGGAAGACGGGCAGGCCATCACCACGGTGGATCTCAAAGTCAACTACGTCCGCCCGGCTGTGGATCAAGACTTATTGGCGATCGCGCATGTACGCCACAGGGGGCGAACGACCGGCTTGGCCGATTGTTCCGTGGTCGATGCGGCCACCCGGAAGGAGATCGCCTTCGGGGTGGCTCTCTATATGATCGTTCCTGCCTGAACCGGGCGCATGAGTCGATGCCGGAGTCCGCATCCGTTGCATTGTGCCGGCATGCCGTGTCGGCGACAAGGGAGACGTCACGTTTGGAGTGAACGATCAGGAAGCGAGAAGCTTGCAAGGGGGGAACGAGGCCATGCGAATTGACAAATCATTTGATGCTTTTGAAATCGGGGAGCGGTTCGTGTCTCGGGCCCGGACGATCACCGAGGCTGACCTGGTGATGTTTGCGGCGTTCACCGGGGATTGGTATCCGCTGCATACTGACGCAGAGTACGTGAAGCAGACGCCTTTCAAGCAGCGCATCGCCCACGGCATGCTCGTGTTGTCAGTGGCCACGGGATTGGCGAGGCTTGAGCCGGGTTGGGTGGTGGCGTTTTATGGGATGGACCGGGTACGATTCGTGAACCCGACCTTCATCGGGGACACCATTCATGTCGAGGCCGAAGTGGTGGAAAAAGAGGACAAAGGGGCGAAGGGCGGGGTGGTGACATTCCGGCAGGAGGTGAAAAAACAGACGGGGGACGTGGTGGCGAGCGCAGTGATGAAGGTGTTAGTGGCCAAAGGGTGAGCGTCGAGCGGCCCGCGGCGGAAGGACGAAGGGGCGGAAACAGAGACTGCATTGCGAAAGAAAGGAGCAGCGGCATGGGTGAACGGGAGCAGCGGGTGATTCGGGAGAGGCAGCGCATCCAGCGGGGCGGGCCTCCCCGGGGGCATCAGAAACAGGCCGAGGCGGGGAAAAAGTTTGTCCGGGATCGGCTGGCCCTGTTTTTCGACGACCAGGAACCTTACACAGAATTCGGTCAATTCGCCCGCTGGCCGGACGAGGAGCTGCCGGGAGATGGCGTCGTCACGGGAACCGGCCGGATCGACGGGCGGACCGTCTTTTTTGCCGCCAATGATTTTACCGTCAAGGCCGGATCCATCGGTCGGTACCACGGGGAAAAACTCGTCCGCGCTCAGGAGGCGGCCCTGCGGGCGCGAAAGCCCATGTTATACTTGGTGGATTCTTCCGGGGCCCGGATCGACGAGACCGGAGGACACCATGTGGACAAGGGAAGCGCCGGAAGACTGTTTTACATGCACAGTATCATGTCCGGTTCGGTCCCACAGGTGGGCGTGCTGTACGGCACCTGTTTCGCCGGTACCGCCTACACCCCGGTGTTCACGGACCTTTTAGTGATGATGAAGGATGCGGCCATGGCTATCGCGTCGCCCCGAATGGTGGAGATGGCGATCGGACAAAAGGTTGGACCTCGGGAACTCGGTGGAGCCCAGGTTCATCTGAAAAACGGATCGGCCCATTTTGTAGTGGACAGCGAAGAAGAGGCCGGGGCCTTGGTTCGGCGGATTTTTTCCTATCTTCCTGATTCGAGTGAAAATTCGCCTCCTCCAGGGGAGCTCCGGGAGCCGGCACTGGATCCGGCAGCTATTGACGAGATCATTCCCGCCGACCCGAACCGCCCCTACGACGTACACCGCCTGATCGATGCTGTCGTGGACCGGGACAGTTTTCTTGAAGTCAAGGCCGGGTACGCCGATGAACTGGTGACGGGCTTTGCCCGCCTGGGGGGGCGGGTGATCGGGGTGGTGGCCAACCAGCCGGCGGTGAAAGGGGGGACGCTCTTTCCGGAGAGCTCGGATAAAGGGGCGGAATTCGTGTGGATGTGCGACGCTTATAACATCCCGCTCCTGTTTCTCGTCGACACCCCGGGATTCATGGTGGGCACGGCGGTGGAGAAAAATGCGATCCTTCGGCGGGGACGCAAGTTCATTTTCGCCACGTCCTGCGCCACCGTCCCCAGGATCTGCGTGGTGGTTCGCAAGGCCTACGGGGCGGGGATCTATGCCATGTCCGGGCCTGCCTATGATCCAGAGCTGACTCTGGCTCTACCCTCGGCGGAGATCGCGGTCATGGGGCCCGAGGCAGCGATCAACGCGGTCTATTTCAATAAGTTGCAGGCCGTCGAAGACCCGGTTGAACGGGATCGCTTAGTCGCCCGTCTGCGCGAAGAATACCGGGCGGGATATGATATTTTCAAACTGGCGGGGCAAATGGTGGTGGATGAACTGATCCCACCCCGAGAGCTGCGGAACGAGCTGTTGCGGTATTTTGAGATTTATGCGGACAAGAAGATTTCACTGCCGCCGCGCAAGCACGCGACAATTCTTTAAATTTCCGAAAGCGAAAATGGGAGGTGCACGAGATGGACGCGGTGTCGGTGGTCAACCGGGTGGCCCTGGGGGATATCCTGCGGCGGAGCGCCCGGCGGTTTCCGGATAAGACGGCCCTGGTGGACGGAGAGACTCGGGTGACGTATCGGGAGTTGGACGAGAGGACCAATCAATTCGCCCATTATTTGTTGTCGTCCGGTTTGGCCCCCGGAGACCGGGTGGCGACGATTTGTCAGAATTCGCATCTCTTTGTGACGGCCTATTCGGGGATTCAAAAAGCGGGGATGGTGTGGGTGCCCATCAACCCCGGACTCGGGCCCGATGACGTGCGGTACATCCTCGACCATTCCGAAGCCCGGGTCGCGGTGGCAGATGATCTCATTCTTGCCGACCCCCGGCGGCGGGAGGCCATCGCCGGGCATGTGGAACGGCTGCTGGTAATTCCTTACGAGGGGTTGGACCTGGGCCAAGTAGGGATCTCCTTCGAGTTGACCCTGGACGGCCAGCCCGGCGAAGAACCGGATGTGGACATTGCCGACCGGGATCTGGCCCAGATCATGTATACCAGCGGAACCACCGGGCGGCCCAAAGGGGTGATGCATTCGCACCTGTCGGTGTTCGTGGCGACCTTGAGCAACCTTATCGAGATGGACGTGCGCCGGGACGATATCGCCACGGCGATGATGCCGCTTTTCCACTGTGCCCAGCACGTCATGACCACCGGCTTTTTGCACATCGGCACCACCAACGTGATCATCCGGCGTTTTGATCCGGTGGCGCTTATGCAAACCGTGGAGCGGGAGCGAATCACCTGGGTGTTCGCCCTGCCCATGATGTACCGGGCCTTGCTCGACCACCCGGAGCGAAGGCGGTTCGACCTGTCGTCCCTGCGCTACTGCCTGTACGCCATGGCCCCGATGGATGAGCGGACTCTCCGCCGGGCCATCGGAGAGTTGTGCCCGAATTTCGCTCTGGGAACGGGTCAGACCGAAATGTATCCCGGCACGATGATTTTCGCGCCGGAAGAGCAGCTCCGCCGGTTCGGCTCGTACTGGGGCGCGTCCACCATCATCAACGACACGGCGGTGATGGACGATGAGGGCCGGATTCTTGGCCCTGGCCAGGTGGGCGAAGTGGTCCACCGCGGACCGAACGCCATGATGGGCTACTATAAGCAACCCGAGGCCACGGAAGAAAGTCGAAAATTCGGGTGGCATCACACCGGGGATCTCGGCATGTGGGATCCCGACGGCCAGCTCATTTTTGTCGACCGCAAAAAAGACATGGTAAAAACCGGCGGGGAAAATGTGCCCTCGATCAAGGTGGAGACAGTGCTCTTGGCACATCCCGGAGTGGCCAATGCCGCGGTGGTGGGTTTGCCCCACCCGAAATGGTCCGAGGCGGTCACAGCTTTTGTGGTGCGAAAGCCGGGGTCGCAGGTGACGGAGGAGGCACTCCTCGCCCACTGCCGGGAACATCTCGGTGGCTTCGAGGTGCCGAAGATGATTCGCATGGTGGAGCAATTGCCACTCACCACCACGGGGAAGGTGCAAAAGCACGTGCTGCGGGAACAATATCGGGACCTGTACGCCGAAGGCCCGTCTCACGGGCAGGGGTGAGATCATCCTCATGAGAACTGGGCCATATGCCGGGTGCTGGTTGTCCGGTGGCACACCCGGGCAATGGAGGTGAAAGACTGTGGCGTCAATGGGAATCGGCCGATGGTTGAGCCGGCGGGAGGAGCTCAGCGGGGAGAAAGTGGCGCTGGTGTGCGGAGACCGGAGATGGAGCTGAAGACAGTCCTGCGCCGGGGATGAGGTCACCCCGCCGCAGGGCAACGAGGAGAAGGAGATGGACAGGATGCCGTATCCGCCCTATTTTACAGAAGAACACGACCGGTTGCGGGAATCGGTGCGCCGATTTGTCGAAAAAGAAGTAAAACCTTATGTGGACGAATGGGAAGAGCAGGGGGAGTTCCCGAAGTCGATCCTGCGCCGCATGGGGGAGCTGGGGTTCCTCGGCCTGCGGTACCCCGAAGAGGTGGGCGGGCAAGGGGGAGATTATTTTTCCAGCATCGTGATGGCTGAAGAGTTGGCCCGGTGCGGGGCGGGGGGATTCCCGATGGCCGTCGCCGTCCAGACGGAGATGGCGACGCCGCCGATCCTGAAGTTCGGCACCCCGGAGCAGAAAAAACAATTTCTGGAACCCGCCCTGCGGGGAGAGAAGTTGGCCTGCCTCGGCATCACCGAGCCGGATCACGGGTCGGACGTTGCGGGGATTGAGACCCGGGCCCGCCGGGAGGGGGACGGATGGGTGATCCGGGGAAGAAAACTCTTTATCACCAATGGCCCCCGGGCGGATTTTATCACCCTGGTGGCCCGGACCTCGGATGAGCCGGGGTATCGGGGGATAAGTCTGTTCTTGGTGGAGATGGACCGCCCCGGCGTCTCGGTGGGGCGGAAACTCGACAAAGTCGGCATGCGCTCTTCGGACACGGCGGAGCTTGTGTTCGACGATGTTTGGGTCCCGGCGGAGAGTCTGCTGGGGGAGGAAGGGAAGGGCTTCTATCAGATCATGTGGGAGCTGCAGGGAGAGCGGATGATCGCCGCGGCGGGAGCCGTGGCCACCGCCCAGTACGCCCATGAGCTGGCGCTGGCCTATGCAAAGGAACGCCGGCAGTTCGGCCGGCCCATCGCCGGGTTCCAGGTGGTGTCGCACCTTCTGGCGGAAATGGCGGTGGAGATCGAGGCCTGCCGGCAGCTCACTTACTCCGTCGCTTGGCGGTTTGCCCGGGGCGAGGTCCCGAGCAAGGAGATCTCCATGGCCAAACTGGCGGCCAGTCAGACAGCCTTTTGGGTGGTGGACCGGGCCCTGCAGATTTTCGGGGGCAATGGCTATATGGCCGAGTATCCCATCGAGCGCCTGTGGCGGGACGTGCGACTCAATCGCATCGGAGCCGGAACGGATGAGATCATGAAAGAGATCATCAGCAAGGAAATGGGCCTGTGACGACCGAATCGGAGGGATGGGAGATGGAGCACTGGCTGTTCACAAAGGAGCATGAGCAGTTCCGGACGGCGGTCCGGCGCTGGGTGGAAAAGGAAATCGCCCCCCGGGTGGAGGAGTGGGAGCGGGAGGGACGGGTGCCCCGGGAGATGTACCGCCGGGCCGGGGAGCTCGGGTATCTCGGGTTGAAGTTTCCGGAAGCGTACGGCGGCAGTGATGACCTGTTGGCCGACGCCATCTTCGTGGAGGAGATCGCCCGCTGCGGGTCCGGGGGCGCGGCCGCAGCCTTGACGGCGACGACGGGGATCGGGGCGACGCCCATCTGGCGGTTCGGAAATGAGGAACAGAAGCGCCGCTATCTGGTCCCGGCGATCCGGGGGGAGAAAATCGCCGCCCTGGGGGTCACGGAACCCGATGCGGGGTCGGATGTGGCCTCCATGCGCACCGTGGCCCGGCGGGAGGGGGATCACTACGTTCTGACCGGCAGCAAAATGTTCATCACCGGCGGGGCGTCGGCCGATTATGTGTGCGTGGCGGCAAAAACGGATCCCTCGGCGGGGCATCGGGGCGTGAGTATGTTCATCGTCGAGGCGGGGATGCCCGGATTTTCCGTCGGGCGGACGCTGAGGAAACTCGGCTGGCGGGCCTCGGACACGGCGGAGTTGATCCTGGATGGGGTGCAGGTGCCGGCGGAGAACCTCGTCGGCGAAGAAAACCAGGGATTTCGCTATATTATGATCAATTTTCAATGGGAGCGGATCATGTTGGCCCTCTCCAGCGTGGCGGCGGCGGAAAAAGCCCTGGAGGACGCCCTGCGCTACAGCCGCGAGCGCACCCAGTTCGGCAGGCCCATCGGCACGTTTCAAGCGCTGCGGCACAAAATGGTGGACATGGCGGTGGATATCGAAAAGGCCCGGAGCCTGACTTACCGGGCGCTTTATCTGTATGCCCGGGGAGAAGATGTGACGGTGGCGGCGAGCATGGCCAAAGCGTACGCCGGGGAGATGGTGAACCGGGTGACGGACGCCGCCCTGCAGATTCACGGCGGCAACGGCTACATGATGGAATATCCGGTGCAGCGCTATTGGCGGGATGCGAGGATCATGTCCATCGGTGGGGGGACCACCCAGATTATGTATGAAATTCTGACCAAACGGCTGGGAATTGTGTAATCCCGGGACCCCGTTGGTCGCTCTCCCCCGGGACGCCGGCTGGCCAAGGCCTCCAGACCTCGTCTACATCCGACTCAACGAGCTCAAAATCTGATACAATGATCACAGGTGATCGTGAGTGGGTACCTCTGAGAATGCTGTAAGCCGCAGCATCCTGATAGACAGAGGTACCCTTTTCCTTTCTCAGATTTATAGACATGATATCCGTCAACTTTTGGACAGGCAGTCCCGTCAGCATTGGAACATTATGGCGTAGTGGTAGCAGTGAACCAATGGAAGGTTTCGACCGGCGTTGTTTTGTGTTATGGTTACTCGAGGAGGGATCGGGATGAAAATCGAGTTTTTCCACGACGTCCTTTGTGCTTGGTGTTATGTGATATCACCTCGTGTCAGGCAGCTTGCGGAAGAGTTTCCGGACGTGGAGATCGTTCACCGTTCCTTTGCATTGGCGCCGGGACCGGAAGACATCGGCAGGATGTTCGGCTCGAAAGAGAGAGCCAAGCGCGAAATTTTGAATCATTGGAAAGCGGCGAATGCAAACGATGACGAGCGCCGCATTCGTGCCGAGTTGATGGAGACGCGGGACTTTGACTATCCTCATTCCCTGCCCGGTCTCATGGCCTGCAAAGCGGCGGAATTTCAGGGAGGGCAACGAGCACACTGGGATTATTTTGACCGGGTGCAAAAAGCTCACCTGACGGAATGCAGAAACATTGCAGACGGGGAGGTCCTTCTCGACTGTGCCGGGGAGGTCGGCCTTGACGTCGAAAGGTTTGAACAAGATTTCCAGAGCGATCGGGCCCGGCAGGCGGTGGAAGACGACGTCCGTCGCGCCCGGGAGCTGGGCATACGCGCTGTGCCTTCACTTGTCGGCACCGGTTCCCTCCTCGTCGGGGCTCAGAGATATGACAGCCTGAAAACGTGGTACATCAACCAACAAGATCCGCGCTGAGAAACACCGGGCGTCTCAAGCACCCGGCTCGCGCGGGTGCCGTTTGGGATGAGCCGTCAACCAAGCGCTTGACGAATGGCGCTCTGAGTAATATTCCGATGTGAGGTGTCCCAAACCGCCTTTTTATTGCGAATGAGCAGGACTTGGGGCGATTGGTGAACGACGTTCAGATCATTGGCGACGGCGTTGGAGACATCGCGCGACTCAATGACCTTCACCACGACATACTCGGTGTTTTCGTCCGGAGTTCCGCTCAGATAGGACTGAAATTCCTTCCATGCGTTCGCACTGATGGGGCAACTGGTACTGTGCTTGAAAACAAGAACGGATCGTTCACAAGATTTCTCCAATACGTCCAGCCACTCCTCATGGGTTGTGATTTCTCTCCATTGGGGCATCGCCCAAGCACTCCTTTCTACATGGATCTGCATGGACACGATTCCACATCACATGCACCGAGTCCCGACAGTGGGAGGGATATAGAGGTGACGCACGGGCGGCCGAGCGCTATGGACGCGCCTTGTGAATCTTCACATTAATAATGATACACTTTGCTTCAAGACAAAGTCAAACGAGACCGGCACTTTTCGCACCCAGTGGCTGGACGAGGGGAGATTGTCGCAGGGCGCCTCAGGCTGGATGATCTCATGCGGGCCCAACGGATCAGGTTCATCAACCGCGCGTGGCTGGGGCTCGTTCCTGTGACCGACGGTAACCACGGGCAACCGGCTAAAAGCGGGAGTGCAACCATCTCAACAGTGGGAATCCTGTGCAGAGACGTTGTGCTTTGAGAACCTGACGATCAACGAGGTGAAGGGGGGAAGCCTGATCGGAATCAGGCGCACGTCTGTGGAACGACAACCGCAAGTGTTTCGCTATATCGCCGGAGCTGAGGATCGCGGGAAAACGCTGGAAGAGATTCTGCGCCGGGGCGGGCTGTCCGGCCGCAGGATCCGTCGCCTGGCGCGGGAGAAAAAAATTCTCGTCAACGGCCGGGTCAGTTTTTTGGCCAAACCGATGAAACCCGGGGACCGGGTGGAGGCGGACCTGCGGGAGATCGGACGAAAAGCGGGGACAACCGAATCCAACCCGTCCATCCCCATCCTATATGAGGACGACTGGGTGCTGGTGATCGATAAACCCGCGGGACTCGTCGTTCACGCGCCGGCCCCTGCCCGGCGCACCGGGCGACCGGGGACCACCTCTCTGGCGGATATTCTCCACAGCCGGGGGGCCGCCGCCAACCCGCCCTGGGTGCCCCATCTGGTTCACCGGCTGGACCGGGACACCGGCGGGGTGCTGCTGGCGGCCAAATCGGCGCACATCCACGCCCGTTTAGACCGAGCGCTTCGAGAAGGGGGCATACACCGGATTTATTCCGTCGTCGCGGAGGGAAACGCCATGGAAATCCCCGAACGCATTGAGCTTCCCGTCGCACCAGACCCGGGCCGCCCGGGGAGATTCCGTCCAGCCGAACCGGGGGATGCCGGCGCCAAACCCGCCGTGACTCGGGTCTGTGGACGGAGGTTCATCCCGTTGCCGGCGCCGGCCGCGCCCCGGGGCTCGCCCTTGGACGAGCCCCGTTGGAGCGCCCTCAGCGGAGTCACCTTTCTCGACGTCTCCCTGGAGACCGGGCGCACCCACCAGATCCGCGTTCATCTCTCGGCTCTGGGCCACCCGATCCTGGGCGACCGTTGGTACGGCAGCCGGCACCCGAATCTGCCCTTGATGCTGTTCGCCCGAAGCCTCACCTTTCCCCATCCCGCTGATGGGCACAGCGTAGAGGTCGCAGCCCCGTTCCCCGAGACTTGGCGCCCGTGGCTGACAGGCGCCCCGGCGGGCGAAACCTGATTCTACCCCTCGACGCCGACCTCGAGTCGTTGCCCTGTAGGCGTCAGTGATCCTTTGGCGGATGTTCATCGCAGAATGATCCTGAAAATCGAAGCGTTGGAGAGCCGGCTTGCGGCGTTCGGCCGGCCTGGGGTTGTGGCAAGCCGGCCGCCCGTCCCGGGCGCGGCGCGCCGGATCGCCCATCGGCGCGGCGCCATTGCGGCCCTATGGAGCTCGACATATAATAAACGAGACGATGACGAGTTTGCGCGCCACCGCGCCGACGCGAAGGAGAGGATTTTGAGGATGCTGCGTTTTTTGACGGCGGGGGAATCCCACGGGCCGGAGCTCACGGCGATCGTGGAAGGGTTACCCAGCCGGCTGCCGATCCGGTCGGCGCTCATTGACGAACAATTGCGAAGGCGTCAGCAAGGGCATGGCCGGGGGGGACGGATGCGCATTGAAAGCGACCGAGTGGAGATCACCAGTGGTCTGCGCTTCGGCCTGACCCTCGGCACGCCGCTTACGATGCGGATTAGAAACCGTGATTGGGAGAATTGGAAAACGAAAATGGCGGTGGAAGGGGATCCGCCCCCCGAGGCGAAACCCGTCACCAAACCCCGGCCCGGCCACGCGGATCTGGCCGGGGTGCTCAAATATAACCACGATGACGTGCGCAATGTGCTGGAGCGCTCCAGTGCCCGCAATACCGCAACTTTGGTGGCGGTGGGGTCGGTGGCCCGGCAATTGCTCGCGCCGTTTGGCATCCGGATTTTTAGCCATGTGGTGGAGATCGGCGGCGTGGAAGCCAAAAAGTTTCCGAAAACCCTGGAGCAGATTGCCGATGCGGCAGAGTTGTCCACGGTGCGGTGCGCCGACCCCGAGGCTGCGGAGAAAATGGTGGAGGCCATCGACCAAGCCCGGCGGGAGGGCAACACCCTGGGTGGCGTGTTTGAAGTGGTGGCTTTGGGAGTGCCCCCGGGGTTGGGGAGTTATGCCCACCCGGATCGGCGACTGGACGGCCGTCTGGCCGGGGCACTGATGAGCATTCAGGCGATCAAAGGCGTCGAGGTGGGGTTGGGATTTACGGCGGCCCGGTTGCCGGGGTCCGAGGTGCACGATGAGATCGGGTACGATCCGGAGAAGGGGTATACCCGGGACACCAATCACGCCGGGGGGATTGAGGGCGGGGTCAGCAATGGCCAACCCGTGGTGGTCCGGGCGGCGATGAAGCCGATCCCGACTTTGTACAAGCCTCTGCGGAGTGTGGATATTCATAGTAAAGAGTCGTTTCAAGCCAGTGTGGAGCGGTCGGACACCTGTGCCGTGCCGGCGGCCGCGGTGGTGGGCGAGGCGATGACCGCCTGGGTGCTGGCCCTTTGCTTTCGGGAGAAGTTTTCCGGGGATTCTTTGGAAGAGGTCAAAGCCCAGTACCGGGCGTACATGGAGATGGTGAGCCGCCGATGAGCCTTTGGGATGAAGTGTGGGACGTGGTGTGGGTGGAGCTCGGGGATCGGCGGTACCCCATCGTGGTTGCGGACGGCGCCCTGGACCAGGCGGGAAAATGGATGCGCGAGGTGGGACTATCGCCGGGGTCCGCCCAGCTCATCGTAACCGATGAAACGGTGGATCGTGCGGGCTACCCCCGGCGGGTGGCCGCGGCTTTGACCGCCGAGGGGGTCCGGGTGGAGACGGCGGTCGTCCCCGCCGGGGAACCGACAAAATCCTTGGAATGGGCATCCCGGTTGTGGGAGGCGGCCCTGGCGGCGGGACTGGACCGGCGTTCGACCATCTGGGCCGTGGGAGGCGGGATGGTCGGGGATCTGGCGGGGTTTGTGGCTGCAACCTATATGCGGGGGATCGCCTTCGTCCAGGTGCCCACCACGTGGCTCGCCCACGATGCGGCGGTGGGCGGAAAAGTGGCGATCAATCTCCCCGAGGCCAAGAATGTGGTGGGCGCCTTTCATCAACCGCGCTTGGTGCTGTATGATCCCACGGTTCTGGATAGCCTTTCCACCCGGGACGTGGCCTCGGGGTTGGCGGAAGTGGTGAAACACGCCTGCATCCGAGACGCCGAATTGTTTCATGAGCTGGCGGAGCGAGGGAACGAGTTATTGCACCTTGCTGGCCCGGACCGTGGGCGGCTGTTGGCCCGGTCTTGTGCGATTAAAGCCCGGGTGGTGGAAGAAGACGAGAAGGAGAGCGGTGCCCGGGCTCATTTGAATTTTGGTCACACGCTGGGGCATTCCCTGGAGACACTGGGAGATTACCGCCGTTATCGCCACGGCGAAGCGGTGGCGGTGGGCATGGTGTTTGCGGCCCTCCTGTCCGAAGACTGGCTGGGGGCCCCACCCGAGACCGGCGAAAGGATTGCCCGTTTATTAGAAGGAATCGGATTGCCTGTGAGGATTCCCGAAGAATTTACCGATGATGATCTGATCCATCCCATGTACAAAGACAAGAAGATGATCGGTGGGCGGTTGACCTTCGTGTTGTTAGAAGACATTGGCCGGGCCCGGTCTGTGACCGGGATTCCAGAAGAGGCGGTGCGGCGGGTGCTCGGCCGCCATCGGCGCCAGTTTCCCCCTCGAGGGTAAACCCGGGTTTTTCCCGGGGTTGACGCAGTTTCCCCGGCGTAGTAGAATGCAACCAAGTTCAGGAGGTTCGTGAGATTCGAGCCGTCTGGGAGCCGAGGGAGAGCAGTAGAGATCAGTGAAGGAGAGTGGAGACGAGATGAGGGATGTGCTCGAACAGTTGCTCCGCGGGGAGGACTTGTCCGAGGCCGAGGCTCAGGCGGCCATGGAACAGGTCATGAGCGGAAAGGCGACCCACGCCCAGGTCGGGGCGTTTCTTACTGCCTTGAGGATCAAAGGAGAACGGGTGGAAGAGATCTCAGGTTTTGCCAAAGCCATGCGAAAGTTTGCCCAGCCCCTTCCCGTGGATGGGGATAAGGTGATTGACACCTGCGGTACCGGCGGCGACGGAGCCCGGACTTTCAACGTATCGACGGCGGCGGCGTTGGTGGCCGCGGCAGCCGGGGCCAAAGTGGCCAAGCACGGCAACCGGAGCGTGTCCAGCCGGAGCGGGAGTGCGGACGTCTTGGCGGCTTTAGGGGTGGAGGTAAACCTCTCCCCCGAGGAAGCGGCCCAGTGTCTGGAGGAAGTGGGGTTGTGTTTTCTGTTCGCGCCCAGTTATCACGGGGCGATGCGCCATGCCATGGCGCCGCGCAAGGAACTGGGTTTCCGGACGGTGTTTAACATTTTGGGTCCACTGACGAATCCCGCCGGGGCCCGACGCCAGGTGATGGGGACTTTCGCGCAGGATCTCGTGGAAAAGACGGCCAGGGTGCTGTTGCGACTCGGTGCGAACCACGCTTGGGTGGTGCACGGGATGGAAGATCACTTGGATGAGCTGAGCGTCAGCGGGCCGAGCTTCGTGGCGGAAGTGAAGGACGGGGCGGTGCGCACCTTTGTCTTGAATCCCGAAGACGCAGGATTGACCCGGTCGCCCCTCAGTGAAGTGGCGGGAGGCGACGCCCGGGAAAACGCAGCCATCATTCTGGACGTGCTGAGTGGAAAACGCGGTGGAGCCCGGGACATCGTTGTTCTGAACGCGGCGGCCGGCCTTCACGTGGCGGGAATTGCCCCGACCTTGGAGGCGGGAGTGACTCTAGCCCAGCGGATGTTGGACGAAGGTCGGGCGAAGGAAACGCTCGATCGGCTGGTGGAAGTCACGAAAGCTTTGGCCGGGCGGCGGGACGAGAGCGCCCCAGCGGTGAAAGGTGGGGTGGCGGGGTGACCATCCTCGAGCGGATTGTCGAGGAAAAGAAACGGGAGATCCCGGCCCTGGAGGCAAACGCGGCGGCCTGGGAGCCCCGCTTGGCCGCCGCGCCGCCGGTGAGGGATTTTCGCGCCGCACTGGAACAAGGGGCGACGCGCCGGGGGGCGGGGGCCGGAGTCGGGCTGATTGCCGAGGTCAAGAAAGCCTCCCCTTCCAAAGGGGTGATCCGCCGGGATTTCGATCCCCTCGCCATCGCGAAGGATTATGTGCGCGGAGGGGCGGACTGTATGTCCGTCCTCACTGACCGGACCTTTTTCCAGGGCGACCCGGGGTATTTGGAACAGATCCGCAAACACGCCGATGTGCCCCTCCTGAGAAAAGATTTTATTGTGGATGAGCGACAGGTGTGGGAGGCTCGTTGTCTCGGGGCAGATGCAGTTCTCCTGATCACCGCAATTCTCCCGAGTGATCGGCTGGAACGGTTGATTGCCGAGGTCCGTCGGTGGGGCATGACGCCTTTGGTGGAGGTGCACTCCGAGGAAGAGATGGATCGGGCTGCCGGTGCGGGGGCCGATGTGATCGGAGTGAACAACCGGGATTTGCGGACCTTTCAGGTGGATCTCGGCGTGACGGAGCGGCTGGTGCCTCGGGCGCCGAAAGGGGCCTTCGTGATAAGTGAAAGTGGGATTTCGGAGCCCGAGGACGTGCGCCGGGTACGAGAGGCCGGCGCCCGGGCCATTCTCGTGGGCGAGAGTTTGATGCGCCGGGATGACGTCATCGAAGGGATTGAGTTCCTGGTGGGTTCCCGGTGACGACAGTGAAGGCCTGCGGATTTACCCGGGCAGAGGATGTGGCGGCGGCGGAACGGCTGGGCGTAGATTGGATCGGCTTGGTGTTCGCGCCGAGTAAGCGGCGGGTGGAGGTAGAACAGGCAGCCGGTTTGCGGGCTGGCACCCGTCTTCGTTGCATGGGGGTGTTTGTCGACGCCGGGATTGAAAAGGTGAGGGAGACGGTCCGGCGGGTGGGTCTTGACGGGGTGCAGTTGCACGGGGCTGAATCCCCTGAGGACTGCCGACGGTTGCGGGATGAGGGATTGTTTGTGGTCAAGGCCTTCTCGGCTCTGCTGGAGAGACCCGGGGCGGCAGCGGCGTATCAGGGCGCCGTCGATGCCGTGCTCGTCGACGCCGGGGTTCCGGGGGAACGGGGAGGGCGGGGGCAAACCTTTCGGTGGCAAGACATTCCCGAATGGCGCAAGGGTGCCGAAGGGGTTTTTTTATGGATCGCCGGGGGGTTACGCCCGGAAAATGTTCAGGAATTGCTTCGGGGATACCGCCCGGATGGCGTGGATGTTTCCTCGGGGATCGAGACGGGAGTCCCCGGTGTCAAAGATGTGGCGAGAATGGAACAGTTTGTTCGAAAAGTGAGGGAATGGGATGACGGAACCCGATGAGCGGGGACGGTTCGGCCGATTTGGGGGGCAGTACGTCCCGGAAACGTTGATGTCCGCCCTGGAGGCGCTGGAAAAAGATTATCTCAAGTGGAAGGATGACGAACGTTTTTGCAACGACCTGCACCGGTTTTTGACCGATTATGCCGGGCGGCCGACGCCGCTGTATTTTGCGGAGCGGTTGACCAATCATGTTGGAGGGGCGCAGATTTGGCTGAAGCGGGAAGACTTGACCCACACCGGCGCTCACAAGATCAACAACACCATCGGTCAAGGACTCTTGGCCCATTATACGGGAAAACGGCGGGTCATCGCCGAGACCGGGGCGGGTCAGCACGGGGTGGCCACAGCGACGGTGGCGGCCCGGCTCGGTTTGTCTTGTACCGTGTTCATGGGTGAAGAGGATATCCGGCGCCAGGCGTTGAACGTGTTTCGCATGCGTCTGTTGGGGGCGGAGGTGGTGTCGGTCTCGTCGGGGACCGGCACCCTGAAGGACGCGATGAACGAGGCGATCCGGCACTGGGTGGAGCATGTGGAGGACAGCTTTTACGTGCTCGGCACCGTGGGCGGGCCCCATCCGTATCCGGTGATGGTGCGGAATTTCCAGCGGGTCATCGGGGACGAAACCAGGGCCCAGATCCTGGAGAAGGTCGGGCGCCTGCCCGACGCCATCGTCGCCTGCGTCGGAGGCGGTAGCAACGCCATGGGGATTTTCTATCCGTTTCTCGAAGACGAGGGTGTGCGTTTGTTCGGCGTCGAGGCGGCGGGCAAGGGGTTGTCCACCGGCCTTCACGCGGCGGCTTTGGAGGGGGGGGAGCCCGGGATTCTGCACGGGTGCTTCACGTACCTCTTGCAGGATCGCTACGGTCAGGTTAAACCGGCCCATTCCATCTCGGCGGGTCTTGATTATCCCGGGGTGGGTCCTGAGCACGCCTACCTCTATGAAACCGGCCGGGTGAAGTACGTGGGCGTGACGGACGATCAGGCCCTGGATGCCTTTCACCGATTGGCGGAGTTGGAGGGGATTCTGCCTGCCCTGGAGAGCGCCCACGCCGTGGCCTATACCCTGGAATTGGCCAGAAAGATGGATCCGGATCAGGTGGTTGTGATCAGCCTGTCCGGGCGCGGGGATAAAGATGTGGAAACCCTCATGCGGCAACAGTCCGGCCTTGGAGGTGATTCGGAATGAGCACCTCCTTGCAGGTTGCCTTGGAGAGACGACGGCGCGGGGGGGAAACCGGGTTCATTCCCTTTATCACCGCCGGGGACCCCACGATGGAGGTCACCGTGGAGGCGGTGCGGAGATTGGTCCGGGCCGGGGCGGACGCTGTGGAGATCGGGATGCCCTATTCCGATCCCCTGGCCGACGGTCCCACCATTCAGGCGGCTTCCGAGCGGGCTTTGCGCGGCGGGTTTCAGATGCCCGATTTGTTTCGGCTGGGACCGATCCTTCGGGAGGCGGCGGGGGAGGTGCCTTTGGTGGCTTTTACCTATGCAAACCCCGTCTACCGCTGGGGATGGCAGACCTTCGCGGAAGACCTGGCGAAGGCGGGATATGCCGGGGTGATCGTGCCGGATCTGCCCATGGAAGAGGCGACTCCTTTACGGGAGGCCGCCGACCGGGCGGGGGTGGCACTGGTGCCGCTTGTCGCACCCACCAGCCACGGGCGGATCGAACGGATTTGCAGAACGGCCAGGGGATTCGTCTATGCCGTGTCCTCCACGGGGGTCACGGGTGTCCGCAAACGGATGCCCGAGCACCTTTCCAGGTTCATTGACGACATCCGGCGGTGCACCGATCTGCCGATCGGCGTGGGCTTCGGGATCGGAACCCCGGAGGCGGCGGCTGCGGTGGCCGAGACGGCCGACGCGGTGATTGTGGGGAGCGCCTTGGTGCGCATCCTGGCCGCCATCACCGAAGAAGGAAAAGATGCCGGCGACGTGCTGGACGATCTCGAGACTTTTGCCCGAACATTGGTGGCTCCCTTGCGAAGGGCCGGGAAATGAGGGGATTGAAACGGTGACGGATAAGGGGCCGGCGCTTCATCGAATTGCCGTGGTGGGATGTGGATTGATCGGAGGCTCCCTGGCGCTGGCGTGGCAGCGAGCCGGGGTGGCTCGGGAGATTGTCGGGGTGGATGTGTCGGCCGAGCACCTGGAAATCGCCTTGGAGATCGGCGCCATCGATCGGGCGCTGCCCCTTCGGTCTGCGGTGCAGGAGGCCGACCTGGTGGTGCTGGCGGCTCCGGTCAAGGAATCGATGGCCCTGCTTCGGGAGATCGCCGCCTTTCATCCGGCCGCGGGCACGCTCATCACCGATGTGGGGAGCACAAAGCGGGCGATCTGCCGGGAAGCGACCCGGGTGTTGCCAGAAGGCGTATCGTTCATCGGGGGACATCCCATGGCGGGTTCCGAGAAATCTGGGATCCGGGCGGCGTCGCCCCGGTTGTACGAGAACGCCGTTTACGTCCTCACTCCGACCCCCGGGGAAAAACCGGAGATGATTCAGCGAATTCGGGATCTGGTCCAGGCAGCGGGAGCTCAGGTCTTGATTCTCGATCCCGACCACCACGACCGTTTGGTGGCGGCGGTGAGTCATCTTCCCCACGTCGTGGCGGCGCAATTGGTCCATCAAGTGGCCGAGTTGGGAGAAGACGATCCCCTGTATGCCGTTCTGGCGGCCGGAGGCTTCCGGGACGTCACCCGCATTGCGTCTGGACATCCGGTGATGTGGCGGGATATCCTATTGACAAACGGAGATCGTCTCAGACCGCTGTTTGAACGATGGAAGGATCAGATTGAGGAGCTCCTCGGATGGATCAATCGCCGGGACGGCGAGGCGTTAGAGACATTTTTCCGCCAAGCCGCCCGGTGGCGAGATGCCCTTCCCGTGCGAGGCCGGGGGGCGATTCGGCCGGCTTTTCAATGTACGGTGGACGTGCCCGACCAGCCGGGGATCATCGGCACTGTTGCCACCCTGCTTGGCGAGGCGGGGATTAACCTTCGAAACATTGCCATCCTCGAGAGCCGGGAAGACGAGGATGGCCAACTCAGTTTGACCTTCGATACCGAGGACGGCCGGGACCAGGCGGCTCGGCTGCTCGCCGATCATGGATTCAAGGTCGATCCGCGCATGTGAGAGCGCAGGTTCCTCCCCCGGCGGGGCGGCGGGACCGGCACGGGGGTGGCTTAGATGAAATTGATCGTTGAAATGGCCGGGGCGCTGAAGGGACAAGTCCGGGTGCCGGGGGACAAGTCGATTTCTCACCGGGCGGTCATGTTTACCTCCCTGGCCGATGGGGTGTCCCGGGTGGAGGGATTTTTGTTCGGCGCAGACTGTTTAAGCACGGTGGCTTGCATGCGCGCTCTCGGCGTCCCTGTGGATATAGAGGATGGCACTGTGATTGTGCACGGGGTGGGCATGCATGGACTCCAGGAGCCCGACGATGTCCTCGATGTGGGCAACTCGGGCACCACCATTCGGCTTTTGCTGGGTCTGTTGTCCGGGCAGACCTTTCATAGTTGTCTGACCGGTGATGCGTCGATCCGCAGGAGGCCCATGGGCCGGGTCGCGAAGCCATTGCTCAGTATGGGTGCCCGGATCGACGGCCGCCGGGACGGGGATCTGGCTCCCCTGTCGGTGCGAGGAGCAGATCTGCATTCGATTAAATATCAAATGCCCGTCGCCAGTGCCCAAGTGAAATCGGCCATTCTCCTCGCCGGGTTGTTTGCCTCCGGGGTGACCGGCGTACGAGAGCCCTCACCATCCCGGGACCACACCGAGCGCATGCTCAAAGCCCTCGGAGCGCCGATTTCCAAAAGGAGCGGCTACACCGAAATCGGTCGGCCGGCGCGGTTGAGAGCGATGGACATGCGGATCCCGGGGGACCTATCATCCGCAGCTTTTCTCTTGGTGGCCACACTGATCGTTCCAGGGAGCGAGTTGATCCTGGAAGACGTCGGCGTGAACCCGACCCGCACGGGGATTCTCGACGTCCTTGGCGCCATGGGTGCGCAGTTCGAGATCGAGGAAGGGGAACCCCAGGCCGGTGAACCCACCGCCCGCCTCGCCGCCAGGTCCGGGCCCCTGGTGGGGGCGACGGTCGGCGGTTCTTTGATCCCGCGGCTGATTGATGAGATTCCCATTCTCGCCGTGGCGGCGGCCGCGGCCGAGGGAACCACGGAGATTCGCGACGCTCGGGAACTACGGGTCAAAGAGACGGACCGCATTCGCACCGTGGCTGAAGAACTCCGCAAATTCGGCGTCCAGGTGGCGGAATTGGAAGACGGCCTCATGATTGAGGGGGGGCGGGTGCTGAAGGGCGCCCACTGCCGCAGCCACGGCGATCACCGAATCGCCATGGCGATGGCCGTGGCGGGCCTAGTGGCCGAAGGGGAGACGGTGGTGGAAGGGTGGGAGGCGGCGGACGTGTCCTTCCCCGGATTCGTTGATTTACTTCGGGAATTGGGAGCCCGGGTCCGGGTCGAGGAGTGAGCAGTCAAAAGAGGGGATGGCCGGAAAGGGAGAGGACAGGTGCCGCGCACCCCGGGGATCTAACCCCCGAGGTACGCTTTTTTCACCTCGTCGCTCTGGGCGAGTTCAGCGGCGGGTCCGCTGTGTTTAATCTGTCCGGTCTCCAGCACATACGCCCGGTTGGCGATGGAAAGGGCCATGTGGGCGTTTTGTTCCACGAGAAGAATGGTCGTGCCCGCTTGGTTGATTTCCCGGATAATGGAGAAAATCTCCTGGACCAGGATCGGTGCCAGCCCCATGGAAGGTTCGTCCAAGAGCAACAACCTCGGACGGGCCATGAGCGCCCGACCGAGGGCCAGCATCTGTTGCTCGCCTCCGGAAAGAGTGCCCGCAGACTGGCGACGCCGCTCCTGAAGGCGGGGAAAGCGGCTGTAAACCATCTCCAGGTCCTTCTGAACCCCGTCTTTGTCCTTGCGCAGATACGCCCCCATCTCGAGATTCTCTTCCACCGTCATGGTGGCGAATACCCGCCGACCTTCGGGCACTTGAGAAACGCCCATTCGGACAATTTCTTTCGCCGGCGTCTTGACCAGGGATCGCCCTTCAAACTGCACATCTCCGCTCCTGGGGGTGATGAGCCCGGAAATGGTGCGCAAAAGAGTCGTTTTGCCGGCGCCGTTCGCCCCGATCAAGGTGACGATGTCCCCTTGATCCACGGTGAGCGACACATTTTTCAAGGCGTGAATGACCCCGTAATACACGTTCAGATCCCGGATCATTAACATCACGAGGTCACCTCCCCGAGATAGGCTTCAATCACTTTGGGATTCGACCGAATTTCCTCGGGGCTGCCATGGGCAATCACCATGCCGTGGTCGAGGACGTAGATCCGTTCGCAGATTCCCATCACCAAGGACATGTCGTGCTCGATCAAGAGGATCGTCAGGGAAAACCGCTCCCGGATAAAAGCGATGAGGTCCATCAATTCCCGGGTTTCCTGAGGGTTCATCCCTGCTGCGGGCTCGTCCAGGAGCAAAAGCCTCGGTTCTGTGGCCAGGGCCCGGGCGATCTCCAGCCGCCTTTGCTCCCCGTACGGCAAGTTCCGGGCCAATTCGTGCTTTTTCTCTTCCAAATGAAACAAGCTCAGAAAGGCCAGCGCTTTCTCTTCGATCTCCTGCTCCCCGCGAAAATACGTGGGCAGGCGAAGAATGGAAGACATCACCCCGTGCCGCACGTGGTTGTGGTAGGCGATCTTGACGTTGTCCAAAACTGTCATGTCGCTGAACAGGCGGATATTTTGGAAGGTCCGGGCGATCCCCGCCCGATTGATCCGCCAGGGCGCCCACCCGACAAGAGATGCACCGTCAAAGAGGATCCGCCCTTCGCTGGGGGCATAGACTCCTGTCAACAGATTGAAGATGGTGGTTTTCCCCGCTCCATTCGGGCCGATCAGTCCCACCAATTCCCCGGTATCCAAGTGCAGTGAAACCTCGGAAACCGCCCGCAACCCTCCGAATTCGCACGTCACTTTGTCCAGCTCAAGGAGCGGCATGTTCGTCCCTCCTTCGTCCGAGCCCGATGGCGGAAAGGCGAAATTCCTTGGTTCCCATGAGCCCCTGGGGCCGGAAAATCATGATCAGGACGAGAATCAGGGAGTAAATGACCATTTGCCATTGAGGGTAATCCTGTAAGAACGCGGTGATGAGCGTCAATACCACGGCGCCCAGGATCGATCCGGTGATACTCCCCAGGCCTCCGAGCACCACGATGACCAGGATGTTGAAGCTCTGTAAAAACCCATAAGACGTCGGTTTAATAAAGTAAAACGTGTGGGCGGACAATGCGCCGGCGACTCCGGCGAAAAGCGCGCCCATGGAGAACGCCAGCACTTTATAATACGTGACGTTAATCCCCATCATTTCGGCGGCGACTTCGTTTTCCCGCACTGCGATACAGGCCCGTCCATGTCTGGAATGGACAAAATTGGCAATCACCACCACCGTGATCAACGCGGCGAAGTACAGCCACGTAAAATTCGTTTCTTTGTGCACCGTCATGCCCGCAGCTCCGCCCACATACTGGAGGTTGATCAGGATCACCTGGATAATCTGCCCGAACCCCAGGGTCGTGATCGCCAGGTAGTCGCCTTTCAGGCGAAGGGTTGGGATGCCGATGAGCAGCCCCGCCACTGCGGCGGCCAGGGCGGCGATGATGAGTGCCGGGAAAAAGGGCAGTTGCATCTTCGCCGTCAGGACCGCCGACACGTAAGCGCCCACGGCGGCAAACCCGGCGTGCCCAATGGAGAACTGACCGGTAAATCCGTTGATGAGATTGAGGCTGACCGCCAGGACCACGTTCAGGCACATTTGGTAGACGATCAGCGCCATATACGAGTCGATGATACCGTTATCGATCAGAAGGCCGATGATGGCGTACAACGCGAGGCCGATGCCGATCCACGCCCAAAACGACCATCGTCCCGCCAGAGCGCCTCGTTTTTTCTCCTGCATCGGCGTCACCTACACTTTCTCCCTGGCGTGTTTGCCGAAAAGACCTTCGGGCTTGACCAGCAGGATCAGGATCAGCAGGGCAAAGGCCACCGCGTCCCGCCACAGAGAAAAGCCCAGGGACTGAACCAGGGTCTCGATCATCCCCAACACCAGACCGCCCACCATCGCTCCGGGGATGACGCCGATTCCGCCGAGCACCGCGGCGATGAACGCTTTCAGTCCCGGCATGATGCCCATCAACGGATCAATGGCACTGTAGTAAGCGCCATAGATCACCCCGGCGGCCGCCGCCAGGGCTGAACCGATGGCAAAGGTAAAAGAGATCGTGCGGTCGACGTCGATCCCCATCAATTGGGCAGCCTCGGCATCGTAGGCGACGGCCCGCATCGCCTTGCCCATCTTCGTCCGGTGCACGATGAATTGAAGAATCACCATGAGCACCACGCTGAGAACGATGATGCCGATTTGCTGCACGCTGATCGTGACGCCGCCGAGGTTGATCGAACTGTTCGGCAACATGCTGGGATAGCCCCGGGCCTGGGCGCCCACCGCGATGATCCCCGCATTCTCGAGAAAGAGCGAAACCCCGATGGCGGTGATCAGCGCCGCAATTCTCGTGGATTTGCGGAGCGGTCGGTACGCAAACCGCTCGATCACCACGCCAAGCACGGCACAGGCGGCCATGGAGACGATGAGGGACCCCAAGAATCCAAGATGGAACACGGTATAGGAAAAATACGCCACAAAGGCCCCGACCATAAACACGTCACCATGGGCAAAATTGATCAGCTTGATAATCCCGTAGACCATGGTGTATCCCAGGGCGATGAGGGCGTAGATGCTACCCACCGATAAGCCGTTGACAAGTTGTTGGATAAATGTGGTCATACTACCCTCCCTCTTCACACGGCAAAGGGGGGATTGCCCCCCCTCGCGCGAGATTGATCATTCCGCCCACCGGCTGTGCCTTGGTCAGGTGGTGGGTTGAATCTTGGTCCGGAAGACCTGTTTGCCGTCTTTCATCTCAATGACCACCGCAGCCTTCACGGGATTGTGCTCGGCGTCGATACTCATCGTCCCGGTCACGGCGTCGAAATTCTTGGTCTGGGCCAGGGCGTCTTTAATCTTCACGGGATCGGTCGAGCCCGCCCGTTTGATGGCGTCTGCCACGAGGCGCACAGTATCATAGCCCAGGGCGGCGAATCCGTCCGGCTTCCGATTATATTTTTCCTGGAATTTCTTTACAAAATCCTGGATCTTCTGGTCCGGATCATCGGAGGAGTAATGGTTGGTGAAAAATACGTTGTTGGTGTTCTTCGCGCCGGCGATCTGGACCAAGGTGTCGGAATCATACCCATCCCCGCCCAGGATCGGCTGGTTCATGCCCAGCTCCCGGGCCTGTTTGATGATCTTGCCGACGTCCTGGTAATAGTTTGGAATATACAACAGATCTGGATTCATGCCCTTGATCCGGGTGAGGGTCGCCCGAAAATCAGAGTCGGTGGAGGTGTACTGCTCAGAGTCGATCACCTTGCCGCCCTGCTTCTCGAACTCTTTCTTAAAGGCGTCCGCCAGACCTTTGGCATAATCGCTGTCTTGGGCCACATAGAGGACGGCTGTTTTCGCGTTCAGGTCTTTTCTCGCAAAATCAGCGCCCACCGTGCCTTGGAAAGGATCGATGAAGCAGGTGCGGAAAGCGTACTCGTTCACCTTGCCCGTATTCGGATCCACGGTGATCTTGGCGGCCGTTCCGGTGGGTGTGATGATCGGAATCTTGGCGTCGGTGGCGACGTTCAATTCCGCCATGGTGTTGCCCGTTGTGGCCGGGCCCAAGATTGCGACGACTTTTTGTTCGATTAATTTTTGCGCAATAGTGGTCGACTGGGTGGTATCAGACTGGTTGTCCAACGCGATCAAGTTCAACTTTTTGCCAAGGACGCCGCCGGCTTGGTTGATTTCGTCCACGGCCAATTGCATGCCATCTTTGGCCGAGCTCCCGTAGGCTGAGACTTGGCCGGAAAGTTCGAGATTCGCACCGAGATTGATGGTGTCGCTTCCGGCACCCGTCGTGCCCGATCCCGAACCGCAGGCCGTCAGCAGTGCACTGCCGAGCAGCAGCGCCGTGACCACTGACCATGGTTTTTTCATGATGAGACCCCCTTGAAGGAAATGCTGACATATACCATTCCTAATCATACTGCACTATGAGATGAAAGTGCAGGCATTGTAGGAGGCTGAAAGAATAAGAAAAAGGGCGAATTTAGATAAGGGGTAGGCCTTATGTCCCATATCGGTGGATCACGCCCATATTCGGCATTTTCGAATAACCCATACGGGGATGGGCCATCCTAAGACGGGAAGTGTGAGGGGGGATCACGGTGCGGAGGGGTCCTCTGGTCGTTGGGACCGAACGCAAAGTGTGGTGTTACATGGATCATCCCCGGGCGAAAGAAGCCGTCCGCGCCCTCGCCATCTTCGCCGAACTGATCAAAAGTCCGCCGCAGGTTCGGGAGTACCGGATCACCGAACTCAGCCTTTGGCACGCCTGCGCTCTGGGATGGGGGTCCCGGGACGTGCTGGAAACGCTCCGGGATTTAGCCATGGGGCCCATCCCCTATCCGGTGCAGAAGTGGATTGTTTTCACCATGAATCGATGGGGAGGGCTCGTTCTCGAAAAGTCCGGGAACAGGTATCAGTTGCTGGCGCGCCAACCCCTGTCCGAGGACGTGCGCCACGCCCTTCAGCAGTCCGGCCTCCAGGAGCGAGGCGACCGCTGGACGGTGCCGGCGCGACAACGAGGCGAAATCAAGCGGCAGCTTCTATCCCTGGGCTATCCCGTGCTGGACATGGCCGGTTACGCCCCGGGGGAACCCCTCGACGTGGCTCTGAAGGGGACCGTGATTCTTCGCCCCTATCAAGAAGAGGCGGTGCAGGCCTTTTTTGACGAGGGTCGCCACGGGGGCAGCGGGGTCGTGGTCCTGCCCTGCGGGTCCGGGAAAACGATCGTGGGACTGGCGGTGATGGCCCGGTATCGCCGGCAGACCCTCGTTCTCACCTCCACCACCACCGCCGCCTACCAATGGAAGCGCGAGATCGAAGACAAATGTGAGATCGCCCCCGATTCCATCGGCGTCTACGCTGGAGATGAACGGGTGATCAAGCCTGTGACCATTTCCACCTACGCTTTGATGACGTGGAAGAATCCCAGGGGAGCCATGCCGCATCTCCGGGAGCTCGCCCGTCACCCCTGGGGGTTGGTGATTTATGATGAGGTGCAACTGGTTCCCGCCCCGATCTTTCGTTTTTCTGCCGGAATCCAAAACTGCCGGCGACTGGGGCTCACCGCTACCCTGGTGCGGGAAGACGGCCGGGAGACTGAGGTGTTCAGCCTGATCGGCCCGAAATGTTTTGACTTGCCGTGGCGCACCGTGGAAGAGGAGGGGTGGATCGCCAGGGCGGAATGTTATGAATTGCGGGTCCCCCTGGACCCCGCGGCGGAGGAAGCGTACCGCCAGGCCGAATCCCGTCAGCGGTGGCGAATTGCCGCGACAAATCCTCGAAAAGTCGAGGTGGCCGCAGAGCTGGTGGCCCGGCACCGGGGTACACCGGTGCTGGTGATCGGACATTATCTCGACCAGCTTCGGGAACTGGCCCATCGGCTCGGTGCACCGGATATCACCGGGGATACACCCGAGCGGGTGCGCCGGGAGACTTATGACGCCTTTCGCCGGGGCGAAATTCCCGTCCTGTGTTTGTCCCGGGTGGCCAACACGGCGGTGGATCTCCCGGATGCCCGGGTGGCGGTGGAGTTGTCCGGGAATTTTGGCTCCCGGCAGGAAGAGGCCCAGCGCCTCGGGCGCCTTCTTCGTCTGAAAAAAGACGGAGGGGGAGCGCGGTTGTACATGTTGGTGACCGAGGGCACCGAGGAGGTGGAGACGGCGGTGCGCAGGCAGCAGTTTTTGGCAGAGCAAGGGTATGAATATCGAATCTTCACGGTGCGGGCAGGGGTGGAACATGCGTTTGACGGAGTGTCTCAATGAATCGGATGTCGGCGCGTTACAGCGGATCGCGGTGCATTACGAAGGGGATTTTCATGCGAGTTCCAAAATGTCCCTGATCCAAGGGATTGTGGCCGAAATGGGTCGCCGGACAGAGATTTTCCGGCGGATTGAGGAATTTCCCCCGTTGATCAAAGACGTGGTGATCGCCCTGGCCTGCGAGCGGGAGGTATGGAGTGCGGAAGACCTCCGGGCCTTGGTGGGCCGGGTATTCGGCCAAGGAGTGGAGTGGCGGGAAGTGGCGGACCGAGTGATGGAAATGGGGTGGATGTTTCCCCTGCGGTCGTCCCGTTCTCACGTCTTGTACCATCTGCCGGATGAGGTTCGGGACGGGGTGAGGCAGTGGCTTCGGGAGAAGAGCCGAGAAGGAGCGGATCATGTCCCGGAACCGCTCGTGTGGAAGGATGAGAGCTTGGCCATGGTTCGGGATACAGCAGTCTTTCTGTCCTATGTCGGCCGGCGGGAACCAGAGTTGACCGGGGAGGGCGTGCTGTACCGGAGACACCAACAGCAGATCTTTCAATTGATGGAGATTCGGGAGGAACCTCTCGCCCCGGTCACATGGCGGTTTGGGTACGGGCGGCGGTTTTATGATTATCCCGATCGATTTGCAATAATTTACGATTTCTGCTACGCAAAGGGCTATGTGGAAGAAGGCCCGGAGCGCTTGGCCCTGGGAGCCCGGGCCCGGGCATGGCTGGCCCGGTCGGACGGGGACAAATGGAAAGAGATGTTCTCTTTCTGGCGGCACTTGTATCGCCGGGCGATTCCGGAGTTGCCTATGGCACTGATCTGGCTGTCCGAAGCTTGCGCCGGGGGGTGGGTCCGGGAGGATCGTCTCGATGCCCTTTTGGTTCCTTATGTACAAGGTTATTATTATGAGGACGCCGAGACTGTGAAGCACCGGAGGATTTACGCCATGCTCGTGCACTTCGGGCTTTTGCAGTGCGGGACCGGGGAAGACGGGAAGCGGGTGTACCGGAGAAGCGAGATGGCCGGGGGTCCCTGGACGGTCGCGGATGAGCCAAGGGTTTCCGAAGAAAGCCGGGGTATCGTCGTTCAGCCGCATTTTGACATCCTCGTCGAGCCCCGCTGGGTGGCGCGCCTGGCCCTTGATCTGGGTGCCTTTGCTGAACCCGTGAGCGGTGAAGGGTTTCCGGTGTATCGTCTCACCCGCCGCAGTGTGCGGGGGGCGGTGGATCGCGGGTGGAGCGGTGCCGATATGGTGAACTGGTTGCGGCGACACTGCCGCCACGAGGTTCCGGGTAACGTCGAAACACAAATTTTGCAATGGGCGAAAGGGCCGTCGTAGAAGGAAAATCGACGGCCTTCGTCGAATATAATGTTTCATACAAGGCGCGAATATTTGATCTTTTTGAGACGGGACGGCACGGGATGTTGGGGGCAAGGTCCTCTGGGGATTCCGTGGGATTGGAGGGGATCGGCATGGGGGAAGTCATCCGGGTCTCCGATAAAAAACAGTTTCTTCAATGGTTTTTGCAGCGCTATGAGCTGCGAAGTCCAGAGGCGGGGCGGCTTCTTCGGTATTTGTGCAACCAAGAACACATTTTGCAGCGGGTCCATTTTGCGGACGACCTGAGAAACCTGCCGAAGACGTTGCTCATTTCCGCCACCTGCGTGGACACGGCCCCTTTTCGGTTTTGTAAGAATGGAAGAGTGACCACCAGTGTCGCCGATGCGTTCCGGGACATTCGGCAGTTTCCCAATGAAGACATTTACATCAGCCTGTTTTTCCGCAATCGCGCCGCTTGCGCGGAATATTTGGCGGTGTTAGAACGACCGATCGGATCGAGCCAACGGCAGAGCGCGTTTTTTCTGGAACTTCAAGCTTATTGGATTCTTGATGCCATCCATCGGGAGGTCTTGTATCGGCACTGGATGGAGGCGGCTGATCGGGCATTGGAGTTGGGTGATCGGGAACTGTTTGAAAAGGCGGCCGAAGAATTGCGCCGCCTCGGAGACCCGGACGCGGCCATCCGATCGGTGGGGACGGAGGAGAACATGTGAGCCATTCACTGGGTCGCTGCGAACGTGATGCAACCGGATCCACGGGAAACGGCAAGCGATGACCCCGATGCCGGGACAAGGGGAGGGCTCGACTTTTGTCGAGTTCTTTTTTTCTGTACACTGCTAGGAAGAGCAGGGTTACTCAAGGAGGCGGAAGGGATGCTTTTGGGCGACATCGAGGTGGCGCGTTGGGAAGAGATGAAAACGCTCGTCGATACCCTGGCCGTGGGCGGGGCCCCCCTATGCACCGATCCCCGGGGACAGGTGGGGCTTTATGCCCGGGTGGCGTCGGAGATCGTCATCGCCTTGGAACAAGGCCTGTCCGGTCGCGTGCTCCGGCTTCCGGTCATGTTGCTTGAAGACGGTGTCCAAGGCGGCGAGTTTCTGCGGCGGGCCCGCATGTGGAAACAGCGGCTCGGCAGCACGGGTCCCTTGGTGGCGGTGGGAGTGGAGATTCCGGAGCTTGAGGGGGTGAGCGCCGAGGACGAGGGGGATCTGGTTCTCCTTTCCTTGACGGGAGAGCAGGTCCTGGCCCAGGTGGCTGTGCCGGGGGGCCTGGACCACGCCGTGGAAATGTGGCGCGGCCGCTTGGCAGAGGAGGTGGTGCATAGATGGGGGCAGTTTCAGACATCCTGAAAACAGCAGATGCACGCCGGGCGGATTGGCACAAAGTGTTCATATTCTTGTGGCGAGCTCCTGTTTCCCGTATTGAAACATGCCGTTTACAATGATAGGGGACGAGGGAGGAGTCGGGTGGATCCGGGGGGCGCGTTGACACCCAGATTGCAGCGGCGGTAACATGGGAAAGGGAGATTGCACCATTTCTGTGGGTGTGCCGGAAAGCCTGCGCGTGCGGATCGAATCCTGAGGAGGTTCGAGAAGCATGCGGGATGAAGCTATGCACTCGCACCGGGGGCGAGAGTGGACCCGGCGTCAGTTCCTGACCTATGCCCTGGGAGGGACGGGTGCGTTCATCGGGGCCTCGATCTTGGCTCCGTTGGTGACGTTTTCCCTCGATCCCTTGCGCAGAACCACCGGTTCCCGATTCGTGGAGGTCGGTAGCATCGGGGAGTTTAACCAGGATTTGCCGAAACAGATTCATTTTAAGGTGGCCCAGGCGGATGGCTGGATCCAGGGGGAGGCGACAATGACGGCCTGGGTGATCCTCAAAGGACAAGAGGTTTTGGCCATGTCCCCGAGGTGCACCCACTTGGGGTGCCAGGTGAACGGGACGGTGGATGCCGCAGGCAATCCGGTTCCCTCCACCGACGGCCAGTGGTGGTTTCACTGCCCGTGTCACGGCGGCCGCTATACGAAATATGGGATCAACGATCCGACGACGCCGCCCCAGAGACCTCTCGACGTATATGAGGTTAAAGTGGACAATGGGCGGGTCTTGTTGGGACCTATCCATCAGAGGACGGTGTAATGCATGTTCGAAAAGCTGTATGACTGGATAGACGAGCGCCTGAACGTGACGCCGATTTGGCGGGACATCGCCGATTACGACGTGCCGGCTCACGTCAATCCGGCAAACAAAATGTCGGCGTTCGTGTACTGCTTTGGTGGACTCACCTTTCTGATCATCGTGACCCAGATTCTATCCGGAATGTTTTTGGCCATGTACTACGTGCCGGATATCGTCAACGCGTACAAGAGTGTCGACTACATAACCAACGATGTTCTCCTCGGCAACATTGTGCGCGGCATGCACTTCTGGGGCGCCAGCCTCGTGATTATTATGATGTTCTTGCACATGCTCCGGGTGTTCTTCACCGGATCCTATAAAGCGCCGCGGGAACTGAATTGGATCGTCGGTGTCCTGATTTTTCTCGTGGTGATGATGTTTGGGTTCACCGGTTATCTGCTTCCCTGGGACCAAAAGGCGTATTGGGCCACCGCGGTCGGCACCAATATTGCCTCTACAGTCCCGATTCTCGGGCCGTATATCCGGACGCTTTTGGTGGGGGGCGACACCCTCGGTGCGTTGACGTTGACGCGGTTCTTTGCGATTCACGTGTTTTTCCTCCCTGCGTTCTTGCTGATCCTGTTGGCGGCCCACTTCTACATGATCCGTAAACAGGGGATTTCCGGTCCGCTATAATGAGTGGCGCGGCAGGGGATTGCAAAGAAGGAGGTCTCAGATATGGCAGAGAATTATCGGGAACGCATCCCGGGAACCCCCAGGTTTAAGCGCGACAAAGACATTCCGACGGGGACGGAGCCCTTTTTTCCGAACTTCCTCCTGAAGGAATGGATTGTTGGCGCCGTGTTCATCGTCGCTTTCATCCTCTGGGTGGTGTTTAACCCGGTGGGGTTGGAGAAGGTGGCGAATCCCGAGGATACCTCATTTATCCCGGTTCCCGACTGGTATTTTCTATTTCTGTACCAACTATTAAAATATTTTCCCGGCAAATATGTGGTGATGGGTACGGTGGTGATCCCCGCCATTGCGACCATCGGCTTGTTGATGCTTCCGTGGCTGGACCGGAGAAAAACCCGTCGGCCGTTCCAGCGGCCCATCGCCACGGCAACGATGGTGTTGACAGTATTTTTCATGATCTGGCTTACATACGTGGCTGAAGCGGAGCATCAAGCGGAGTTGGCTAAACAAGGACCCCAGGCTCAGACGCCGGGCAGTCAATCCGGTGGTACCGCGGGTCCCTTAGTCGACCCGAACGATCCCGGCGCCCAGATCTTCTCCCAGAGTTGCGCCAGCTGTCACGGAGCGAATCTCGAAGGAGCTGTAGGGCCGAAATTGCTGGGAATCGGCAATAAGATGAACGAGACCCAACTGGTGGATTACATCAATGATCCGAAACCCGTGGCGGGCTATCCGAACATCATGCCGCCAAAGGGTGGCTTGCAGTCGGACGATCAAGTCAAGCAGGTCGCAGCGTGGCTGGCGAAACAAAAGCAGAAGTAATGGCAGGAGCGGTCAGGAGGCTCGGTCGGCGCCGCCCAGGGCATAAAGGTATGAAGGTCCGGCGTCCACCGGGCCTTTTTGTGTCAGCGGGTGAATCCTTCGCCGAGCACGTCGTGGACGTTGTTGACGACGACGAAAGCTTCGGGGTCTACACTTTTCACAATCCGGTGCAATCGGATGACTTCATCTCGGTTAACCACTGTATAAATCATGGTTCGTTGGGTTCCGGTGAAGCCGCCGACTGAGGGGATCAGGGTGGTGCCGCGTTCGAGTTCCCGATGAATCCGCTCAGCGATCTCGTCACTGTGGTTTGAAATGATGGTGGCTGCCCGGGCGGCGGACACGCCTTCCAGGACGAAATCCACCACCCTGGCGGAGACGAAAAGGGCGACGAGGGAGTACATCGCCGTTTGCCGACCAATGAGGACGGCGATCATGGCGATGACCACCAGGTCGATGGAAAAGAGAACTTTCCCCATGCTGATTCCCCAAAAATGCTTGACAACCCGGGCAATGACATCGGCGCCCCCGGTGGTGGCCCCGAAGCGAAAGACGATCCCCAGGCCGATCCCCGAGAGTACGCCTCCGTACAGGGCGGCGAGGAGCTTATCATCCACTGGGGTTTGGAGTCCTTTGGTGAGTTCGGAAAAAACTGAAACCGCGGCCACCCCCCAAAGGGTTTTGATGACGAATTCCCGGCCGAACAATCTTCCCCCCAGCCACAGCAGTGGGCCGTTGAGGAGGAAAAAGGTCGCCCCCACCGGGATGTGAAAGAGGTACCAGCCGATCACGGCCAAACCGACGAACCCTCCTTCGGAAAGGTGGTTGGCGATGAGAAAGTTATTGAGTCCGATGGAGAAGATCAGGGCCCCCGCGGCGATGCCGACAAACTTGAACGCCATTGCTCGCATGCTCGTCTCACCCGGGATCAGCGTATCACAGCGGCAGGGGGCCTCACAAGGGCGCCGATTTCCGGGCGTTGGGGGATGTGATCCCTCAGGAATGGGGCAATCGCCTCGGCCACAGGAGAAGGAACAGGAGCAGGAGACTGACATAGCCAAAGAAGGGGTACAAGGCGTGCACGAGATTCGAAAATCCAATGCGGCTGACGAAAAAGGCTGCCACCAGCAAAAGCACAGCGATGGTTCCGGGGTGGATCCGCCGGCCCAAATCCTGTACCAGGTGGATCAGTCCAAACACATTCGCGATCAGGGTGGAGTAGATCTCACCCCAGAGGACCGCGATGAACAAGGCGTGGACGCCGGGGTGCAGCTCACTGGCCAATCGCCCCATGGGCAACTCCAGATCCGCGATGCCCGGCCAGTATCGCGACAAGGCGGCGTTGGCGCACAGGAGCATAACCCCCATCCCCACCGCGCCGATCCAGGCGCCGGCCCGAAGGACCCGGGGATCTCGGATTTGTCGCCCTAAAGGAATAAAGACGGAGGAGGACAGGCCGATGTTAAAAGCGGCGTAAGATACGGCGGAGCTCGCGGAAGACCAGGGAGACAGCGGGATCAGGTCAAAGGGAATGGAGCGGGGGCCGAAGTGATGGAAGGAGATCCATGCGCTGGTGAGCATCATCAGGGGAACGATGATATCGTTCGCTTTCATGATGCCGCCGAGACCAAATAACACCGTCAAGTAGCACAGAACGGCGGTGACGATGACGCCCAGGGAAAAAGGCAGCCGAAGGCGCTCCTCGAAAAGGGCGCCGGCCCCGGCCAGCATTGCCACTGTTACGCCGAACAACATGAGCCCCATGGTCGCGTCCACCACCGGGGCGATTCGGGGGCCGAGGAGATGAAGGGTCAAGCTCCGGGAGGAGCGGCCGTCCAGGGCGGCTCCGAGGACGAGAATCCGGCTGCCCACGACGCCGAACAGGACCATTGCCAATGCGATGGCGGCGTAAGACGCCTTCCCAAAACGAGTAAAAAATGTAAGGATTTCTTGTCCCGAGGCAAATCCGGCACCTACGATGGTGCCCATAAAGGTAAACCCCACACTCAGCGCCATTCGCCACTGTGTTCTGTTCATGGGACAGCTCCTTCGATGGTAAGTCCGCACGTCCGTCTGGACAACGCCCTACTTCACTTTATGGGCCGAGCTCGGTTGGCATGACCGGGCATAAGCGGGTTGCCTGTCCCAATATGTTTGTAGAGAGGGAGGGATGCGAGTGACTGGCATGGAGGCCGTGATTCTCGGGGCGATTCAGGGCTTGACCGAATTTCTGCCGATCAGCAGTTCCGGACATCTGGTGCTGGCTCATCGGGTCCTCGGTGTGGAGGAGGACAACCTGACCTTCGACATCTGGCTTCACGTGGGAACTCTGCTCGCGGTGCTGATCGCGTACCGGAAGGATTTGCAAAGCTTATTGGCCCATCCGACGTCCCCGGTGTGGAAATGGTTGATCATTGGAACGATTCCCACCGGAGTGTTGGGGTACCTGCTCCACGATCCTGTGGAAAGCCTCTTTCAAAGCGGGTCTTCCCTGCCCTGGGAATTTGCTATCACGGGCATTGTGCTGTACTTGGCGGAATCTCTGCCCCGGGGCAACAAGCGGATCGAAAACCTGCGAACTTCGGACGCCCTGTGGGTGGGGGTGTGCCAGGGGCTTGCTGTCATGCCCGCCTTGTCCAGATCCGGGCTGACCTTGGCCGGAGCCCTTTGGCGGGGAATGGACCGGACTGAGGCGGCAAAATACTCCTTTTTGTTATCTGTTCCCGCCATTGCCGGGGCGGCTCTCCAGCAGTGGGTGAGCAGCTCGGCGGGGGGGCACGCGCCGGGCTTGCCGGAGGTGCTGGGGGCAGGAACCGCCGCCATCGCGGGATACCTGGCGATTTTCTGGATGCTTAAAATTCTCGCCACCCGATCGCTGAAACCCTTTGCCTGGTATGTGTGGATTCTCGGGGCGGTGGTCCTCGCTCTGCAGTGGAGCGGCCGCCTGTGACACGAAAAAGCCGCGGGTTGGCACGGCTATCCCCGCGGCTTTTATTTGGTGCGCGCAGTCCAGAGAACGACCCGAATCCGCCGAAGCAAATCGATCAACAGGGAGAGGGCGATGGCGGCCGCAATCAAGAGAACCCAAAGCGCGATCGATTCCAACGACGACCGGAGGGTGTCCCGGGCACTCCCGGAAGTGTGGAGGAAGGCGGGAAGTACGGGATTCGATTCCGCCGCGGCGGTTCGGCCGATGCCCATCTGCCAGAACACCGCTGTGAACAAAGCGGCCAAACCGGCGTGGAGTCCCCGGGCGGCAAAATACGGCCCGATGCGGATATCCGTGCCTGTGACCACGCTGGCGACCTGGGCGTGAACCGAAAAGCCGCTCCAGGCGATGATGGCGCTGGCCATCACCAGTTGGTCGATGAGCGGCGCTTTAGCGGCCGCCACCTGAGCCGTTCCGATATCGATTTCGAACAGTCCGCTCAGCGCCGGGCCCACGAGACTCGGGGCGATACCGAGCAAGGCGAGCAGACCTCGAATGGGCAAAGCCACAATGGCCGTCAGCTGAGCCAGTTTCATCACTTCGAGAAGAACGGAGAAGAAAATAATGAATCCGCAAATCATCAGCAGGGTGCGTATGGAGTCATTCACCGCATCGCCGAGCAACTGTCCCAACGTTCGGCCGTCTTCTTGGCGGGCGCGCATCAGTTCCTGAAACGCCCGTCGAAACAATTTGCCCTTGGCGGGTTCGATTTGCCGCGGCCCGAGCCGCTCCTCCCTGAGTCCGTAGAATTTAAAGGATACGCCCACGAGAAAAGAGGCGAGGTAATGAGCCAAGGCGATGAGGACGCCGACGGCGGGTTTGTGGAACATGCCAACGGCTACGGCGCCGAACATAAACAGGGGATCCGCCGTGTTGGTAAAGGCGAGGAGCCGCTCCCCTTCGACTCGACTGCACATCCCGGTCTTCCGAAATTTTGCGGTAATGACCGCGTCCATCGGATAACCTGCGGCCAACCCCATGGAGAGAGCGAAGGCTCCCACCCCCGGCACGCTGAACAGCGGTCTCATGAGGGGTTCAAGAAGGACCCCCAAGGCGTGGACGACGCCAAGGCCCAGCATGACTTCGGAAAGGATGAAAAAGGGAAGAAGGGAGGGGAAGACAACGTCCCAGAAGATTTTCATGCCGTGTATACCGGCGTTGAATCCCTGTTCCGGGTACACGACAAGGGCCAGGGTTAAAGCGATCACCACGATGGCCAGGATGATCGTTAGGGTTCGATTGGGAGACCATTCACCCATACGCGCAACTCACTCCTTCGACTGGCGTCCTCAACCATCATTCATATGAGGCCGTTGTCCGAATATGAGCCGGGCCCTGGGCAAAGGGAGAGAGCCTGTGGTACCCTCGAGGGAGACGAGCTTATCGATGGAAGGAGAGAGGCGTCTTGGCCGGGATGACCCTTCGGCAGATGCAGGAGGATGTGGATCGGTACATATCGCAGTATCAAGAAGGGTATTTTCATCCGATGACTTTAGTGGTTCGGTTGGCGGAAGAGTTAGGGGAGTTGGCCCGGGAGGTCAATCACCGGTTTGGGCAAAAGCCCAAAAAACCCGGGGAGGCCGATGGCAGTGTGGCTTTGGAGCTCGGGGATATCTTGTTTGTCGTGACCTGTTTGGCGAATTCGCTTCAGATCGATCTGGAGGAAGTCCACAGAGCGGTGATGGAAAAATTTCGGACCCGGGACAAAGATCGGTGGACCCCTGTGGATCGGGGGACGGCGGAATCGGAGGGGATGGCGCAATGACCGAAGGAGAGATTCGGGTGGTGGTATCCGGGGCCACGGGAAAAATGGGGCGGGAAGTGATCCGCACGATGGTGGCTGAGACCGGCTTGCGCTTGGTGGGAGCGGTGGCCTCCCGGGCCCGGGAGGACGCCGGGGTGGCGGCGGGTATGGAACCCCTGGGGATCCCGGTGTCGGCGAATCTACGCGAGACGCTCGTGAGCGCGGAACCGGACGTGCTGGTGGATTTTACAACTCCCGATGCGGTGGAGCGTCACGTTCAGGAGGCTTTGGAGTTCGGGGTTCGTCCCGTGGTGGGGACGAGTGGCGTCACCCGGGAGCAGGTGCGGCGTTGGGATGGGTTGTGCCGAGAGAGGAGCGTGGGGGGCATTGTCGCGCCGAACTTTGCCGTGGGCGCGGTGTTGATGATGCGGTTCGTCCGGGAGGCGGCCCGGTATCTTCCCCACGTGGAGATTATTGAAATGCACCACGATGGGAAGTTGGATGCCCCGTCGGGCACGGCGGTGAAGACGGCGGAGGAGCTGGCGGAGGCGGGGATCGATTTGTCTTCCGGCAAGCCGGATGAGCGGGAGCTTTTCCCCGGTGCCCGTGGGGCGGCCATCGGGGGGGTGAGGGTCCATTCGGTGCGTTTGCCGGGGCTCGTGGCGCACCAAGAGGTGATCCTCGGAGGGCCGGGGCAGATCTTGACGGTGCGGCACGATTCCTTGGACCGGGTCTCTTTTATGCCCGGGGTGGTACTGGCGGTGCGGGCTGTGATGGGTTATGTAGGAATGATGTATGGGTTGGAAGCATTGCTCGGCTGAAGAAAAGCCGGGAGGCGGCCGGGGACCTGGTGAAAGCCTCGGGGAGGCCGGGGCCCGGGGAGGGAAGCACATGCAGTTCGAGGCGGGGATCCGGGTATGGCGGGCGGCGGAGGAGGTGATCGCCGCCTTGACCGACGCGGGATGGGAAGCGGTTTACGTCGGGGGCGGTGTGCGGGATCTTTTGCTCGGACGGGGGGCCAAGGATGTGGACATCGCCACAGCCGCCCCGCCCGAGGCCGTCATGAAGGTTTTCCCGGAAGCGGTTCCGACGGGTTTGCCCTTTGGGACAGTGACCATTCCCCGACAGGGCATTGGCGTAGAAGTGACGACCTACCGCCGGGAAGGCGGGTATCGGGATCGGCGACGGCCGACCCGGGTGGAGTATACAGCAAAACTTGAAGAGGATTTGAGTCGCCGGGATTTCACGATTAACGCCATGGCGATGAGTCGGGGGTTTCGCCTGATCGATCCCTTTGGCGGCCTCGGAGATCTGTTGGCCGGACAGATCCGGGCGGTGGGAGATCCTGCCCAGCGTTTTGCCGAAGACGCCCTTCGCATGGTCCGGGCCTTGCGGTTGGCGGCAGAGTTGTCCTTTGATCTCGATCCATCGGTGGTTTTGGCTCTGAACAAACAGATGAAGGACGTTCGCCATGTCGCGGTGGAACGGGTGCTGGGAGAGTGGCAGCGCCTGGCGGTGGGTGACGTGGACAAGGTGGCCCGGGAGTTGGCGGCGTGCGGCTTTTTAGAGTGGTGGACGGGAATGTCGGTGGGTCGGGGGCGGGGCATCCAGGTCGCGGCGGCGTGGGGTCGGGCATGCCGCCGACTCCCCCGGGATGCGGCCCTTCGGACGGGGGTGCTGCTGTGGATGTTGGAGTGCACCCGGCAACATGCGGCCGCGGTGACAAAGTCTTGGAGAGCGAGCCGCCTGTTTCAACGGGATGTGATCACGTGGTGGGAAGCGTGCCATTTTGATCCCCTTCGGGCGGGCCCGGGGGATTGGGCCCGGTGGCTGTACCACCTCGGGCGGGAGCGGGCGGAGACGGGATTGCAGGTGGTGCAGGCGGTTCAAGGATACGGGGAAGAAGAAGAGATGGCGAGCCGGGAGGCGTTTCGCCGGGCTGTAGATGCGCAGCCCCTCTGGGATCGCCGGGATTTCGCAGCGGAATTCGAGACATTGTGCCGGGCGGCTCACATCCCCCCGGGCCCGCTGTGGGGGGAGGCCGAGCGGGCTTTGCGAGAAGCTCTGTTGAACGGTCAGGTGGCGAATGACCCCCGGGCCCTCGGGGAGTACCTCGGACATTGGGCCCGGGGGCGCCGGAAGATGGAGGGTGGGCAGTGACGGAGATTCGCGGGGAGATTTTGCAGGCATTACGCCGGGCCGGGGACCGCTTTGTTTCCGGCGAAGAGCTGGGCCAGCGATTCGGCATCTCTCGCACCGCAGTCTGGAAACACATTCAGGCATTGCAGGGAGTCGGATACCCCATCGAGGCGGTTCGCAACCGAGGCTACAGATTACGGGAAGAAGGAGAGGAACTCCGGCCGGAGGCGATTCAGGCGGGGTTGGCGACGAGCGTTCTCGGGCGGCACATGACGGTTCTGGAAACGGTGGATTCCACCAACCGCTACGCCTTTGCCGAGGCGGAGGGCGGGGCCCCGGAAGGCTATACGGTGCTGGCCGAGCGGCAGACGGCCGGGAGGGGCCGACGAGGACGTCCATGGTTTTCTCCCCCAGGCCATGGCATCTGGATGTCCGTCGTTCTGAGGCCGACTTTTCCGGTCTTTCGAGCCCCTCAGCTGACCTTGATGGCAGCGGTGTCCGTCGCCGAAGCGATTCGGGAAAGGGCGGGAGTATCCGTGGGAATCAAATGGCCCAATGATCTTCTTTTGCCGGACGGGAGAAAGGTGTGCGGAATCCTGAGCGAAATGAGCGCCGAAGCCGAGGAGATCCGGTTTATCGTACTCGGCATTGGAATCAACGTCTTCGGCCGGGAGGAAGATTTTCCACCAGAACTGCGAGGGGTGGCCGGGTCCCTCGCGCAGCCTGGCAGCCCGATCTCCAGGACGGCGCTCATCCAAGGACTTCTGGGGCGGCTGGAGGCGGATTATCGGATTTACCAAAATGAAGGTTTTCGCGCCTTTCGCGAAGGGTGGGAGAGGCTGAACGTTTCCCTCGGCCGGACAATCGCCGTGCAGACACAGTCCGGGCAAAAAATTGGCTGGGCCCGGCGCATCGACGATGATGGGGCGTTGTGGGTGGAGACTGATGAAGGACGCCTGGAGAAGATCATCAGCGCAGAAGTGATTTTTGATCCCGGATCGTAGGGGCATATAGATTTCTTCGTTTTAAACCGGTATACTGGGTATGGAAAGGCGGCACCCCAAAGGGCTGTACTTTCCCGGTGCAATGGAGTGTTCTGAATAATCTGCTCTGAGCCGTGAGACGGACCGAGACAGATGAAAGTGTCAAAGGCATTCCCGATCCACGACCTTTCGCGCCCTCGGCCGAAAGGTTTTTTTATGGAGGTGTTCCGGGGGATCCGTCGGCGGCTGGAGGCGAGGAGGAACGGGTATGGAAGGTTTGGCCATGGCATTTCGCAAACGCAAGGGCGGTCTTCCCCTGGTGATGGTGACGGCCTATGACTACCCGACGGCCCGGGTGGCGGAGGAGGCCGGTGTCGATGCCGTCCTGGTGGGCGATTCTCTCGGCATGACAGTGCTGGGGTACACGTCCACCATTCCGGTGACAATGGACGATATGGTCCACCACGCCCGGGCGGTGAGGCGGGGACTGCAACATACGCTCTTGGTGGTGGACATGCCCTTTTTGGCCCACCGGCTGAGTATGGAAGAGACGCTGCGCAATGCCGGGCGCCTGCTGCAGGAAGGTGGGGCAGACGCGGTGAAGCTCGAGGGCGGACGTGAAGTCACGGACCGGGTGACCGCCCTGACCGAGGCGGGCATTCCCGTCATGGGCCACATTGGACTGACCCCCCAATCGGTGCAGCAGCTAGGTGGGTATAAAGTGCAGGGGAGGGAGCCGGCGGCGGCGGAAAAGCTGCTCGAGGATGGCCGGCGTCTGGAGGAGGCGGGATGCTTTTCGTTAGTGCTGGAAGGCGTCCCCGAGGGACTCGGGGCTAAGATCAGCCGGGCCCTCTCCATACCGGTGATCGGGATCGGAGCGGGGGCGTACTGCGACGGACAGGTATTGGTGATTCATGATCTGTTGGGGTGGTCCTACGGGCCGAAACCGAAGTTTGTGAAGCGCTACGCTCATTTTGCCGATGCGGCAGTGGGGGCTGTGCGTCAGTATGCGAAAGAAGTTCGGGAAAGGCAGTTTCCGGATCCCGCCCACGTCTACGATCCCGAAAGCGGGGCGACGGTGAGGTGAAGGTGGCGGAGTCTGTTTCAGAAGTGAGGGCTTGGGTGAATCAGCGGCGGGGCGAAGGGCGAACCATTGGGCTGGTGCCTACGATGGGATTTCTGCACGATGGCCACTTGTCCCTGGTGAAACGGGCGAAGGCGGCCGGCCACGCGGTGGTGATGAGCATATTTGTCAACCCGCTGCAGTTCGGACCCGGGGAAGATTATGATCGCTACCCAAGGGACATTGCCCGGGACCGGAAGTTGGCGGAGCGGACCGGGGTGGATCTTTTATTCACACCTTCCGTGGAGGAAATGTACCCCCGCGCTTTGCAGGTGACCCTTCGGGTGGGGGATTTGGCCAACCGATTGTGCGGACTGTCGCGCCCCGGGCACTTTGACGGCGTGGCGACGGTAGTTGCAAAACTGTTTCACATTGTTGAGCCGGACGAAGCCTTTTTCGGGGAAAAGGATTATCAGCAACTGAGGATCATCCAGACCATGGTGGAGGATTTGAATCTGCCGGTCAAGGTCATCGGTTGTCCCACGGTCCGGGAAGCCGACGGCTTGGCCATGAGTTCGCGCAACCGGTATTTGAGCCCGGAAGAGCGCCGGAGGGCGGCCGTTTTATCCAGGGCTTTGTTCGATGCCGCCCGTCGTTGCCGGGAAGGGACGACCCGGGCTGCTGAACTGGTGCAATCGGTGACGCAGCAATTGTCGTCGGCGGGGCTGGAAGTGGAGTACGTCTCCGCGGTGCGAGAGGAAGATCTCGGGCAGGTGGATCAGATCGATCAACCATGTCGGCTCCTGGCGGCGGTTCGGGTAGGTGAAACCCGCCTGATCGACAATGTGGCTTTGGAGGCCGGAAAGGGGATGGGGCATGTTTCGGCATATGTTGATCGGTAAACTTCACAGAGCCCGGGTGACCGAAGCGAATTTGAACTATGTGGGGAGCATCACCATTGATGAGGATTTAATGGACGCGGCGGGAATCCTTCCCGGAGAGCGGGTCCAGGTGGTCAACAACCACAACGGAGCCCGTTTGGAGACCTATGTCATTCCAGGTCCCCGGGGCCAGGGAGACATCTGCCTGAACGGTGCCGCCGCCAGGTGGGCCCAACCCGGGGATGTGGTGATTATCATGGCGTACGGATGGATGGACGAACAAGAGGCAGTTCGGCACCGGCCGAAGGTTGTCGTTTTGGACGAGGAGAACCGGGTGTTGGGGCGGATCGCCGAAGAGGCGGGCCAGGAAACACCAGTGAAGTTTGGATAAGGACTCGGATAAATTCCTCCCCCCGGGGCGACACTAAGGTTTACGGAACCATGGTCACCCGGGGGAGGGTTTGTGATGTCCGAGTCTTTTTCGGAACTCTTTGATGAATTAGGCCGCATTGAACAACGTCTGTCGGATGAGGGCCCGGGTCCGGAGGTGCTCGAGGAACTCGGGGCTCTCCGGGCCCAGGCGGACGAGTGGATGGAAAACTGGCTCGTTTTGGAAGATCGGATTGCCGAGCTCTGCGAACGGTTTGGTCTCGATCTGGATCTTGATCCCAGCCCGATCAACCACGAGAACGCCCCTTCGAATGTGGAACTGGGGACAGCACCCACTTCACCCGCACCGCACCCCCCTCAGCCGGAGGGGAGCGACGGGATTTCCATGGTTTGGCATATCCCACCTCACTTGGACAGCGAGGCTCTCGTGCGCACTTTCCGCAAGGGAATCGGGTTCTTTGATCTGTGGATGTACCAGGAGGCCGTGGCCGAGCTGGAGAAAGTGATCGAGCAGACCGGGGATTTTCCCGTGGCGCGACTGTACCTCGCCCTCGCCTACATGGCTCAGGGGAGGGGTCACGAGGCAGAGCCTCACTTGCAAATCCTGCTCTCCACAGAACAAAGTCCGTGGATCCTGACGAGCGCCCGTCACGCCCGAGCTTATGTGTATGCCGAGCAAGGGCGGTGGCGGGAGGCGGCCGAGGATCTGGTTGTGGCGGTGGAAGGAGGCAGGGGGGGCCCGATCCTTCATTACAATCTGGCCGTAGCCCTGATTCGCGTGGGCGAGTGGGCAGGGGCCATTGAGCAACTGATCCATGTGTTGGAAGTGGATTCTCGAGACGAAGAGGCGTGGTTGGTGGGAATCGCCGTTCTCAAACGGTTGGGGAGATTCCGCTTAGCGATTTCCTGGGCTCTTCACGGATATCGGTTGTTGCCGGATTCCTGGAGAATTGGAAAAGAGTTGGCGATTCTGTTGGACTACTTTGGCCGCTTGGAAGAAGCTGCCCGAATGTGGAAGCGTTTGTTGCGGCTTCAACCCGGGGATCCCGATTTGTGGAGCGGTTGGGGGTGGACCCGTTGGCGCCAAGGGGACCGACTGAGCGCCCGGGGGGCTTGGAAAAAAGCTGCGTCCCTGAACGGAAAGGCGGGGCAGGCCTTGCTGTACTTGGGCTGGGCCGCCCTGGAAGCCGGGGATCAGATCAAAGCCTGGCGATACCTGGAACGAGCGGAGCAAGATGAGACGGTGAAAGATGCGGTCCATGCTGCGATGGAGTGGATGGAACAGGCCAAAGAACAAAAGCGGGTTCTCTGAGTCGTCGGAACGAGCCGGCGGAAAGTCGCGCCACAGGAGCCGGACAATAAGCCCGGTGGACACGAATATTAACAGAATATATATTATGTAAACTTGACCGATTGAACGGCGGTGGGCTTTACCCCCGCCGGTTCAATCTGCTCATTCCGAATCCCGGAGCTTGTGATACAATAAAACGCAAAACTGCTCAATATATCGGAGGGAAAGAAGTGTTGCAAGGGAAGACTCCGGTTGTATCCCAAGCCGTCGTCAGGAGATTGCCGATTTATTTGCGTTATTTGCAACAATTGCAGGCTCGTGAAGTGGATACGGTGTCTTCCCAGGAAATGGGCCGGGATCTGGATATCAATCCCGCCCAGATTCGCAAAGATCTCGCATATTTCGGCGAGTTTGGACGGAAGGGCATCGGTTATCACGTTCCTTATTTGATTGAAAAAATTCGCCAGATTCTAAAGTTGGATCGCGACCTTCCGGTGGCTTTGGTGGGCGCCGGACATCTTGGAATTGCTTTGAGTAATTATAGCCGACTCCGGCGGAGTGAGCTTGCTATCGCAGCGATTTTTGACAAAGACCCCCGCAAGATCGGCCTGGCGGTGGCGGGGCTGACCGTTCAGGGGATGGACGATTTTGAAACCCGAGTGCGCGAGCAAGGAATTCGGATTGGGATCGTGGCAGTTCCTGCGTCAGAAGCCCAGGCTGTGGCAAACCGCATGGTAGAGGCTGGTATTGTTGGTATTCTGAATTTTGCGCCCGCCACATTGCGCACTCCTCCCACGGTACATGTGCGCTATTCAGACGTGACCAGTGAGCTGCAGGCTCTCGCATATTATGTTCGGTGAGCCATATGTTTCTGGGCATGGCCGGGTATCTGTCGGCGAGACTAAAAGCAAGGAATCGCCGACGAGGTGAGGGGCGGATGGCCTGGATCAAGCCGATGGAACCGGTTCGCCGGACGCGGGTGGAGGAGGAGAAAGGATACTGGGCACAAGTGAAATTCGACGGGGTTCGTCTCATGGCCGCCAGCCGAGGGGGCCGGGTCATCCTCTATAACCGCAAGGGGCGCGATCGAACCGCTCACTATCCGGAATTGCAAGGCATGAAGGAGATGGCACAGGATTTTTACCTCGATGGGGAATTGATCGCCCCGGACGGTTCGGGTCGGCCGGATTTTCCGACGCAAAGACGAACAAGGCCGGTTGTATTACATCGGCAACGTGGGCTCCGGGCTGGCAGCCTTAGACGCCGATGTGGTGATCCAGGGATCCCGGCATCTGTGGCGTAAGGATTCTCCTTTTTGGAACCAAAAGGATCTTCCGGGGGTTATTTTTTGGGAGCCGGAGCTTCAGGCGGACGTCGAGTATGCAGAATGGACGCCAGAAGGGCGGCTGCGTCAACCCTCCTTAAAAGGGTTTGTGTCAGATCGCTGACTCAAGGGGATGTGCAGATGCTGAGAAGGTGTGGTGGACGGGCGTGAAAACGATTTTGCCTCAAAACCTGGGCAAGGTTCTGTGGCCCGGTGGGTTCACCAAAGGGGACCTTCTCGAATATTTGGCGACCGTGGGAACTGTTATGATCCCGCACCTCAAGGATCGGCCGGTCACGGTCATTCGCTGCCCGGATGGAATTGAAAAAGAAGGTTTTTTTCAGAAACATCCTCCCCCCGGAACACCGGACTGGGTGACGCGGGTAAAGATAGGGGGAGGGGAGGCCATCGTCATTGATCGCCTCGAAACGCTGCTGTGGCTGGGGCAGCTCGGTGCGATCGAATACCACGTGACCTTTAGCCGGTTTCCCGCCGTAGACCGGCCGACTTATTTGGTCTTTGATTTGGACCCGAGTGTGGAAGGATTTGCCGCCGTCTGCCGGGTGGCCTTGATGATCCGGGATGTTCTAACCCGGCTCGGGCTCCCGGCGTACCCGAAGACCTCCGGAGCCACGGGAATTCAAGTATACGTTCCCATCCACGGGTCCGTCACTTTTGAGCAAACGCGGCCACTGATGAGAACCATTGCCAAGTACTGCGAACACCAGGCCCCAGAGTTGATCACGACAGAGCGCCGGGTGAGAGCACGGGGAGATCGAGTGTATATCGACTATCTTCAGCACGCGCCGAACAAGACGTTGATCGCTCCGTATTCCCCTCGGGCCGTACCGACCGCGGCAGTTTCCGCCCCTCTTCAGTGGGGAGAGGTAGAACGAGGGATGGCACCCGAAACCTGGACCATCGCGACCATGGCCAAACGGCTACAAAAAATGGGGGATTTATTCGCCCCGGTTCTTGGTCCTGGAATGGATATTCGGCCGTTGCTCCAACATTTAGAAGAGTTATCATCAAAAAGAAGTCCTTGACAAACCTCGTCACTCCTGCATACAAATGATAGGTGAAACAGAGATGGGAGTGGAAACTGAGGGGCGATGGCGATGAAACTCGAACGCCTGACCAAAGAACCGGTGCTCAAACCGAATCCCCATCATGACTGGGAACGGTCGGCGGTGTTTAACTGCGCGGTGGTGGTGGACCGAGGGCTGATCCATCTCATTTATCGCGCCACAGACCTGCCCTGTCATCAAAAATATGGGGATTACGTTTCTCGTCTCGGTTATGCGGTCAGCCGGGATGGACTTGCATTTTGGCGGTTCGACCGACCCCTTTTGGAACCGCAAGAGGGACAAGAGCAGCGCGGGCTGGAGGATCCGAGGATCGTCAAGCTGGATGATCGATTTTACATGATGTACACCGGGTATGGCGGGCGTTTTCCAGGGGATTATCGCATCTGCCTCGCCACTTCCCGGAATCTCATTGATTGGGAGCGCCACGGGGTGGTACTGGATGAGCCCAATAAAGACGCTTCCTTGTTTCCTGAGCGCATCGGTGGCCGTTATGTGATGCTGCACCGGCGTTTTCCGGATATCTGGCTAGCCTTTTCGGGCGATATGGTTCACTGGACGGATCATGTCTCGATCCTGTCTCCGATTCCACATACCTGGGAATCGGCCCGGTTGGGCATCGCGGGCCCGCCCATTAAAACGGTTCATGGATGGCTCCTGGTGTACCATGCGGCGGACGACCAAAACGTTTATCGACTGGGGGCGGCCTTGTTGGATTTAAAGGATCCGACGCGGGTGATTGCCCGCCAGGACGGCCCCCTGCTTGAACCGGAGTTGGATTGGGAATGCAGGGGATGGATACCGAATGTGGTGTTTAGCTGCGGCCACGCCGAGATGCCGGATGACTACTATTTCTATTACGGCGGAGCGGATACGGTGATCGGGGTCGCGAAATTAGCGAAGAAGGACGTCCGGTTTTTGTGAGGGGCGTCCTTGACTTTTATAGGTGACCTTGATTAAATGTGTTCGACAGGCGGATCTGATCGGCGATGCCCATAGATAGGTGGGACCGGGGTTGCGAGCATTGGGATGGAATGACGGAGAACTGTTGATTCTCGATCAAACCCGCTTGCCGCTTGAGGAACGCTGGCTGCACTGTCGCACCGTCGAAGAAGTGGCGGAAGCGATTGAAGGGATGAGGGTTCGAGGGGCGCCGGCGATCGGAGTGGCGGCGGCGTTCGGCGTGGTGCTAGGGGCACAAAGGGCTGTGGAACAAGGTCGCCGGATATCGGCAGCGGTTGGTGAGGCGGTGGCGCGGCTCGCCGCCACCCGGCCGACGGCTGTTAATCTTTTTTGGGCCCTGAGCCGCATGGAGAAAGTGGCCGAGGTTGCCGGGGAAGGACGAGAGGCCGCCGCCCGGCTTGAGCGCGAGGCCGAAGCGCTCATGCGTGAGGACGAGCAGGTGAATCGAAGGATTGGCCGCTGGGGGGCGGAGTTGATCCCCCAACGGGCCCGTATTCTGACCCATTGTAACACCGGAGCCCTGGCGACGGCCGCCTACGGAACAGCTCTGGGGGTAATCCGGGCCGCCCGAGAAGAGGGAAAAGAGGTCGAGGTTTGGGTGGACGAAACGAGACCTTTTTTTCAGGGCGCCCGGCTGACGGCTTATGAGTTAGTCCAAGAAGGCATTAAAGGGACGATCATTACGGACTCCACGGCGGCAGCCCTCATGGCAAAAGGCTGGGTGGATCTCGTGATTGTGGGGGCCGACAGGGTGGCGGCCAACGGTGATGTCGCGAATAAGATCGGGACTTACGGGTTGGCAATCGCGGCCCGGTATCATGGGATCCCCTTTTATGTCGCTGCCCCGACGTCGACTTTCGACGGGTCACTCGCCGATGGGCGGGCCATCCCCATCGAGGAGCGGAATCCGAATGAAGTCCTTCAGGTGGCCGGAGTCCGCATGGCTCCGCCGGGGGCGTCCGCTTTGCACCTGGCTTTCGATGTGACCCCGCATTCGTTAATAGACGCACTGATCACAGAAAAGGGAGTGCTTCGTCCCCCCCTTCCTGATGCCGTTCAAGGCTTGTTGCGGGGCGAGACGTGATAGATATTTGAACAGCGATGGGCGTAAAATGGTGGTGAACGCTGTACCGGGCATCGGTGACGAAGGAGTGGAATGGTGGTGCGCACCCGGATCATAGGCGGGTTGGTGATCCCGGTCACGCAATCGGGATTGTGGTATGAGAATGGGCACGTGGTGGTGGAGGATGGGCGAATTGTAGCTGTCGGCCCTGGGGAAGGTCCCACAGTCCCGGGGGAGGCAGTGGTAAACGCGGCGGGGAAGTACGTGTTGCCAGGCTTTGTGAATGCTCACGGTCACGCCGCCATGGCGTTGTTGCGGGGGTTTGCGGATGACTTGCCCCTCATGGACTGGCTCCAGAAAAAGGTGTGGCCCATCGAGGATCGATTGACCGGGGAAGACATCTACTGGGGGACCATGCTGGCACTGTTGGAGATGATTGAGGGCGGAACTACCACTTTTGCGGACATGTATTTTCATATGGATCGAGTGGCGGAAGCCGTGGCCCAAGCCGGGGTTCGGGGGGTGTTATCCCGGGGAATTATCGGCACTAGTCCCGATGAGGGTCGGGGAGCCATCCGGGAAAGCCGGGAGTTTGCAAGGCGCTGGCACGGGGCTGAGGGAGGGCGGATCACCGTGACGCTGGGTCCCCATGCTCCCTACACGTGTCCTCCGGCGGTGTTGCGCCAGGTCGTCGAAGTGTCGGCGGAACTGGGTGTGGGGATCCAAATCCATCTTTCTGAGACCCGTTCGGAAGTGGAACAGATCGTGGCTTCGCATGGAAAATCCCCGGTGGACGTATGTGCGGAAGCCGGTCTTTTCGAGCGGCCCACCCTGGTGGCCCATGCCGTGCATCTGACGGAGGCGGACATCGACCTTATGGCGCGCTTTGATGTCCGGGTGGCCCACAACCCGGGTTCGAATCTAAAATTGGGGAGCGGTGTCGCTCCTTTGCCGAAGTTGTTACAACGGGGCGTTGTGGTGGGACTGGGGACGGATGGGGCGGCGAGCAACAACAATCTCGATCTCCTGGAAGAAATCCGTCTGGCGGCGTTGATACATAAGGGGGTTGGGGAAGATCCGATTGCGGTGGACGCAGATACCGCTCTCGCCTTGGGGACCCGGGAAGGGGCTCGGGCGTTGTTTCTGGAAGAGGGTGCGGGCACCTTGGCACCGGGCGCGCCGGCCGATCTGATCTTCATGGACGGGTCCGGCCCCCATCTGTTGCCGCTGTACAATCCCATTAGCCAAGTCGTCTACGCGGCCAAGTCCGGGGATGTCACAGATGTCATGTGCGACGGCCGCTGGCTGTTGCGCGACCGCCAGCATCAAACCTTGGACCGGGATAAAATCCTGTTTCATGTAGGTCGGATTGTTGAAGGGTTTACCCGCTGAAGGACGGGGGCCGGACCGCTTGTGGCGGCCCGGTTGAACCCGCGGGTCATACGCGATCGGAACGATGGGGGCACGCGGTGCCCGGCGCCGGGGGCCGGAGGTTGATCTCGCAGATCGAGGACCGGCCGTGATAAATCGGGTGTAACGACATCGTGTCAAAGGCGTCCGGTGTTCCCTCTTGTGAGGATTCCCGGGTCGCCGGAGGGGCGCTGCCCGGCTCAGAGGACGGAACGGGTGATTGGACCACTTCTTCATCCCCCCTCCCGGTGGGTTTAGTATCACTCGGTGGGACGCGGATATGTCGATTTTGATTTCCAGGCTTGGATGGTGAGGCGGAGAGCATGGGGGATCAGGACCAACTGAAGGTGATCGGGGTGTTTCGCACCGAGGGGGGCGAGGAACTGTATAAATTCGTGGATTTTCTCAACCGCACCCTTAAGGAGCGCGGACTGGTGTTCGGCATGGCCCGGGGGGATCGCCCGGGACAATTCGTCATCACGGTGTATGAGACGTGAAACGCTCGGTTGTGGTGATTCTGGCCTTGGGGATCGTCGCAGCCGGGGCGATCGGGAGCGGCCTGTGGTATGCGGAGCAGCAGTCCCTGGCCGCCAAGCCCGACGTGCAGGCCGCAGGGGACATGTTGGTGAAAAGAGAATTTCTTTCTCGAATTGATCGCGTGGATTATTATTCGGCGGGACCTGTCCTTTACGTGTACACCGGCGTCGACGACGGCGGTCGGGTGGCCTACGTCTGGGTTCAAGGCGGGCAGCCGGTGATGAAACAATACGCAAGCGACGGGCTGAGTGCCGCCCAGGCGATAAAAGCGGCCGCCGCTGCCGGGCTGCCTTTGGTGCAAGTGATCCACGCGGTTCCCGGATTGACGGAGCCAGGGGCATCCGGGCCAGGGGATCCACCCGGAAGCGGGTTGCAGCGCCGGGTGTTGTGGGAGTTGTTCGGCTTGACCCGCCAAGGGGCTTACGAATACGTGTATGTGGATTTTCATACTGGAGCCGTGGTGCGGACCTATTTGTTGGAATCGTAGGGCGCCGCGATCACGGGGGCTGGAATGTAACGAATTGGTAATGAAGCGGCTGGCTAAATATGATATACTAAGTGGGCATACTGTTTATGTTAACTATGTTGATTTCCAGGAACCCATCATGAGGGAGACGGCTGAATGTCGAGATTTCGCTTTCTTGTGGCCGGCCTTGCCTTTGTCGTGACCCTCGGAATCTTTATCACCGGGTGGAATCTGTACCGAACCTACGGATTGATCCGACCTGTTGAACAGCAGGTGCAAGAAATTCCGGGGGTGGAGCAGGTGTCGGTGTTGCTGGAGGGGAAGGGGGCCGTGGTTCGGGTGACCTTGGGAGCGGTGGACGATTTAAAGTCCACGTATTGGGCGATCGAACAGACGGCGACAGATCGTCTCGGAGTTCAGACGACGGTGGAGGTGCGGGGTCATTCCAGCCCGGCCCTGGACCGTTGGTGGGACGAGCAACAGCCTCTCCTGTACGAAGATCTCGAAAAATCGAGTTTCCGGGACCTGGTAAAGGCCCTTGAGGATAGTGCGGCCAAGCGTCAGTATCAGTGTCGGGTTACGATGGACGCGAACCGCATTTATGTGCAGGTCAGTGATCAGCGGTCGTTCCTCTATCAGGTGGTGCCGTACCGAATGATGGGCACCGCTCTCCCGTCTACGGCGCAAAAGGGGTGAGGGACATTGGTGGAAATCGCGATTGGGGCGGGCGTTGCCTTTCTTCTCTTTCTCGGGTATTTGGGCGTGAATGTGCTGCCCATCATTCTGTTGGGCGTGTTTCTCAGTGTTGCGTATTTGCTGTGGGATCGGCGGGGGCCTACCGCTGCAGGACGGGTGGAGGCGCCGGTGCGGCATACCGTGAATTTTGATGAGATCGGCGGTCAGGAGCACGCGAAGCGGGAACTGATGGAGGCTTTGGATTTTCTTCGCTACCGGGACAAGATCCGACAACTGGGAATTCGGCCCCTTAAGGGAATTCTGCTCACCGGTCCGCCAGGAACAGGTAAAACTTTGATGGCCAAGGCAGCGGCCACTTATACCGATTCGTCCTTTGTATCCGCCTCTGGAAGTGAGTTCGTCGAAATGTACGTGGGTGTAGGGGCACAACGGGTTCGGGATCTGTTCCGGCGGGCCCGGCAGTCGGCGCGCAAGGAAGGAAAAGACAGCGCCATTGTGTTTATCGATGAAATCGATGTGATCGGGGGGCGGCGAGGAAATCACAGCCACCAGGAGTACGACCAGACTCTGAATCAACTGCTCACGGAGATGGACGGGATGCAGACCACGGCCCACCCTTTGGTCTTGGTCATGGCGGCCACCAACCGGGTGGATATTCTTGATCCCGCTTTGCTTCGGCCCGGGCGGTTTGACCGGATCATCAAGGTCGACATGCCCGATAAAGAAGGGCGTTTGCATATTCTCCGGATTCAGACGCGCAATAAACCCCTCGCCAAGTCGGTGGACCTCGAACAGGTGGCCCGGGAGACCTTCGGGTTCAGCGGGGCTCAGTTGGAAAGTTTGGCCAACGAGGCAGCGATCATGGCGTTGCGAGAAGGGCAGGACGAGGTGGAACAGCGCCATTTTCGCGATGCCGTCGACAAAGTGTTAATGGGGGAAAGAACGGGACGCATTCCCAGCCGAGAGGAATTGGTCCGGGTGTCGGTACACGAGTTGGGACATGCCATCGTCAGTGAGACGGTGCGGCCGGGCTCGGTGTCCCACATCACCATTTCTCCCCGGGGAAATGCTCTGGGCTATGTGCGGCAGGTGCCCGAAGGAGATACGTACCTGTATACGAAGGATCAACTGGATGGGCAGATCATGGTGGCCCTGGCCGGGGCGGTGGCGGAGGAATTGGTGTACGGAAATAGGAGTACCGGGGCGCAAAACGACTTCGAACAGGCCTCCCGATTGGCCAGAACCGAAGTGGAGTGCGGGTTGTCCGGACTGGGGATCGTGGATGCCGAGAATTTGCCCCAGAACCTGCTGGATGAGGAAGTTCGCCGGATTTTGGCGGAAAGGGAGCAAAAGACCCGGGAGATTCTAAAGACCTATCGCCCGATCTTGGAAGAGATGAGCGCAGTCCTGGTTCAGGAGGAAAACTTGGACGGAGAGATGTTCCGGCGACGTTTGTCCGAGGTAAAAGGGAATCTGTCGAATGTCGGCTGACCCCTGGCGGGCGCCGGGAGAAATGGGAGGACGGACGCCCTTTCGACAGAATTCGCCAACATAGGCCGCGTTCGGAGGCCGCCAGTCCTCCGGGGCGACTTTGCAGTCCCCCTTCCTTCGTCGTATGCTGAAGTGGCGACGAGTGTGCGGCGGAACAAAGAGGGGGTCAAGATGCGTGGCACAAAGCGGTGATCCAACAGGGGTAGGAGCTGTCGCTCGGTTGCTCCAAGAGTCGGCAATGGCGATTCCCGTTTATCTGCTGACGTGGTACAAAGAGATCGGCATGTACGACCAAGAGCTGGCGCTCATTCTGCATCTGGTCTACATGAAGGAGCGGGAGAACACTGTATTTCCCACGTATACGGAACTCGCCAGGCGCATGACCGCCACGGAGGACGAGATCGCCGGGATGGTGCAGCGGTTGATCGGTCACGGTCTGTTGGATCTGCAGCACCGTATGGACGAGCATACCGGTACGTGGCAGGACAGTTATGACCTGTCTCCACTTTTTATGCGCCTGGCTCGCGTGTGGCTGGAGCGCCATGTCGAGCAGCTGCCCCGGCCATGGGCGACGGCGGATGTGGCCAGCCGATTGTTCCGGCTGTTTGAGGAGGAGTTCGGGCGCCCGTTGTCGGCGATCGAAATCGAACAATTGATCCAGTGGCTCGATCAGGACGCTTACCCGGAATGGATGATTCAGGAGGCGTTGAGGGAGGCGGTGTTGTCGGGGACGCTGAGTCTGCGCTACATCGACCGGATCCTTTTAGAGTGGCAGAAAAAAAACATACGCTCCCCCCGGGAGTTGCATCTGCATCGCCAGCAGTTTCAGCAGCGCCGGCGCCCCGGGAGAGAAGGGGCCAAGACGGCGCGAAAAGCGGAACCGGGATTCGTCCCGGGGGAAGACAGCACTCAGTCGAAATACGAGGCGTTTTACAAGCTGTATAAACGAGATACCCATGATTCCACCCCGTAGGGATGTCGGGAAGAAAGGAGGCGGCCGAAGGGCCGCTACTTTTTTACGCGGAACAGGAACGGACGACGGGTGACGGCAGGCTTCCTCTGCCCGCACCCTCTCGCCCGCTCCCCGCTCCTTATCCCCTTGTCCGAGAGCCGGCTACGGCTGCACGGCAGTCCCTCGTCCCAAGGCCCGCCAGACCCTCTTGATACGGCCCAATGACCCTTTACTTCTTAAAGAAATCCCGATTCTTTTGGATGAACTCCTTCTGATCATCCGGAACAAAGTCCTCTTGATAAATCGCCGAGACCGGGCAGACCGGCTCACAGGCTCCGCAGTCGATACAGGTGTCCGGATCGATGTAATATTGATCTTCCCCTTCGTGGATGGCGTCCACGGGACAAACCTCCACGCACTCGGCGGCTTTTTCATCGATGCAAGGTGATGTGATGACGAATGCCAACGTTGTTCCCTCCTGATTTATAGTGGACTGCAACCTTCATTATAGCAAAATGGGACTGAATATCGACGGGTTTCCTCTGTATTATCGCGCGGGGTTTGCAGAAACATGTACCCAGGCCCTCGGTGAGGCGGAATGCCGAACGGCGGCACAAAAATTTGCCGGGATCCTTGAATATCTCCGAATTCTTGAAGTATAATTACGGCGATGCTATTAGTGGTAGCCCTAATGCTAGGAATGGTTGCGTCCAAGGGAGGGGAGGGAAAAGGTGAGGGAAAGGGAACGCGGGGAATTGGAGCGGGCGGGACGCCGAATTTCAGAGCGGCGTAAAGCTTTGGGGTGGAGTCAGGAGTTGCTTGCGGACCGGCTCGGGGTGAGCCGCCAGTTCATCGGCGCCCTGGAAGCGGGGCGAAGCTGGCCCTCTGTGCCCGTGGCCCTGGAGTTGGCCAGGGTTCTGGGCACGAGTGTGGAGGCATTGTTTGATCCCCAGGAGGCGGGGGAAATCGTATGGGGCGATCCGGAGGTCGGGGCAACTGTGGGAACCCGGCTGCGGTTCGCCCGGGTCGATGAACATGTCGTCGCCTATCCCCTGTACGGGAGAGAGGCCGCGTCTTCGGCGGACGGCACCATCAGTCCGGCGGGCCGGGCGGAGGCGTTTTCTCCGGAGTGGGTGGAGGCGGCGGACCACACTGTGGCCGTAGCGGGGTGTGATCCGGCATTGACGGTGCTGCGGGACTGGGTGGCCCATTGCGGTCGCCCGCTCAGGGTGGCGACTTTGCCCTGGGGGAGCGAGCCTTCGATGCAAGCGCTTATCGGGGGTCGGGTACACGTGGCCGGGGCACACGGGACGGGGAATCTCCCTTCCTTGCCGGGCATGCAGGATGAGGTCGGTTTACCGGGAGGAGGGTCGGATGCCGGATCGGCCGAAGGTCACAGAGGCGAGTCACGAACACCACGTTCGTGGGTCCGGATTCGATTTGCAGCCTGGGAGGTTGGGATTGCTGTATTACCCGGTAATCCCCGTGGGGTGAAAGGGCTGGAGGACTTGTTCCGACCGGAACTGCGCTGGGTACGGCGGCCCGCGGGAACTGCTGTGGCGCGACTCTACGCTCGGGCGGCCCAGGGCCGACGAGAGCCGGTGACTTGGACGGCGGCGGCCGCGGAAGACCACCTCCGGGTGGCGGAGATGATCTTCTTCGGGATGGCCGATGCCGGTCTCACCACCTCCTTTGCGGCTCACGTCTTCGGACTTTCCTTCGTTCCTGTGGAGGTCCACCATTTCGATTTACTTTTGCCTCGGCCGAGGCTGCGGGAACCACTGATCGGCATTCTCCTCGATGTGTTGCGCAGTGGCGGGTTCCGCCAGCAGATGGAAGCGTTGTGGGGATATGATGTCTCCCACTTGGGAGACATGGATGAATTGAAGGCAGGGGAGGAACGTCCATGATGAGAATCGGCAGAGGGGGCATTCGCCTTGTCTTTGGCGTGCTTCTCCTCTTAGGATGGGTCGGTGTGGCCGGGTGCGGTTCGGCGCAACCGGTCAGCAGTTCCGCGGGTTCGGGGGGGAGCGGTTCGAACCAGGCCTCAGCGCTGAACGTCTTTGCCGCGGCCTCGTTGACGGCGGCGTTTCAAGATATCGGAAAGCGTTTTGAAGAACTTCATCCCGGCACCCAGGTTCACTTCAACTTCGGGGGCAGCCCCACGCTGTTGACCCAGATTGCTCAGGGGGCGCCGGCGGACGTGTTCGCGAGCGCGGACATGGCGAACATGGAAAAAGCCAAGAGCAAGGGCCTGGTGGAGGGGGACAAAATCTTCGCCAAGAATTCTTTGGTCTTGATCACGCCAAAATCAAATCCAGCCGGTATCCATCAGTATCAAGATCTCACCCATGCCAAACGTGTTGTTTTCGGTGTAAAAGATCTGCCTGTCGGGAGCTATGGCCGCCAATCTTTACAAAAAGCGGATAAGGTGTATGGGCCGGGATTTTCCAGTGCGGTGCTTGGGCACGTCGTTTCTGAAGAGACGGATGTCATACAAATCGTGAACAAGGTTGCCCTCGGGGAGGGGGACGCGGCTTTTGTGTACGCCACAGATGTCGATGGGTCGGCGGGCTCCAAGGTCCAGATCATTCCGGTGCCGGACCTGGTGAACGTGACGGCCACTTACCCCATGGCGGTGGTGACCCGGTCTGCCCACCCGGATCTGGCCGGGGAATTTGTCAATTTTGTTTTGTCGAAAGAAGGACAGGCCATCCTGCAAAGCCATCATTTTCTTCCGGCCTCATAACGCGATGGGATGGGAAAGGGAAAGGGGAGGCAAGGAATGAAATTCCGTCCATTCATGTCGAGCGGTTCGGCTCCACAAGGGCCGGACTCCCAGTTTTGCGCCTCCCCGGACGGTGGGGAGAAACGACACTGGAACCCGCAGCTTATCTCTTCCCTCACCGTGTTCCAGGGCGGGTTTGGTCTTGTGCTGGTTTTGTTCTTATTCGTTCCGGTCCTGAGCCTGTTTCTGTCTGTGACGCCTTCCCGGTTTGTGTCCGCCTTGGGGCAGGAGGTGGTCAGGGACGCTTTGGGGTTGAGCTTCCGCACCAGCGTGATCGCCCTGTGTCTCGTAGTGCTCTTTGGTACTCCCTTGGCGCATCGCCTGGCGACGGGAAGGAAATTTTTCGGCCAGGCCATAGTGGAAGCTTTGTTGCAACTGCCTTGGATTACACCGCCTGCCGTGGCGGGGTTGGCCTTGCTCATGGCCTTTGGCCGGGAGGGCCTTGTCGGCAGACTGCTGGCGGACTGGGGAATCGCACTGCCCTTTACCACCGCGGCCGTAGTGGTGGCCCAGGCCTTTGAGGGATCGGCTTTCTATGTACAGAGCGCCCGGCAGGCCTTCACCGGGGTGGATCGGCAGCTGGCGGAGGTGTCCCGAACGTTGGGGGCTGGGCCTTGGAGGACTTGGCTGCGCTTGGAGTTGCCCATGGCGCTACCAGGTTTGGTCGCCGGGGCGGCGATGGCCTGGGCCCGGGCTTTGGGTGAGTTCGGGGCCACGATGCTGTTCGCCGGCAATATGCAAGGATTGACGCAGACGATGCCATTGGCGATCTATACGGTCATGGAGAAAGACATGGACGCGGCGGTGGCGATGGCGATCGTTCTGGTCATCGTGGGCTTCGGGTTGTTGTGGATGCTGTCCCGGTTGGGACAGCGAATGGCCTGACGGGGGATGGTGGAACCCAGGTTGCCCATAGACAGGGGAGGGACGACAATGTTGGAATTCGAATTGGAGATGCCGTTGGCCTCCTTTACACTCCGCGCGGAGGGGCGGGTGGAACCCGGGATCACGGCCGTCCTCGGGCCGAGCGGGGCGGGGAAAAGCACGTTGCTGCGTTGTTTAGCGGGTCTGGCTCACCCGGTTTCGGGGCGCATTCGCTTGGGAGAGCGGATTGTGTATTCTTCGAACGGCAGGATTTTCGTCCCACCCGAACGCCGGGGAGTGGGCTATGTCCCTCAGCAGTACGCCCTATTTCCCAAAATGACGGTGTTTCGCAATGTCGAATACGGGCTTCGTGCCCGGCGGGTCCCCAAGGTCCGGCGAGAGGTGAAGGTGGAAGAGATACTTCGCAGGCTGGGCATCGGGCATCTGTCCAGGCGCCTCCCGGCTCACCTGTCCGGCGGGGAGGCCCAGAGGGTCGCCCTGGCCCGGGCACTGGTCATCGATCCCGATTATGTCCTGTTGGATGAACCTTTGGCAGCCCTGGATTCAGAGACCCGGGAGACCGTTCGGGAGTTCCTTCGCGGCGTGTTGAGGGATGCGGCTTGCCCCGTCCTGTTGGTCACTCACGATGTGGAAGACGTGCGCCGACTGGCGGACCGGGTGATGGTGATCCATGAAGGGCGAATGATTTTTTATGGGGGGGTCGAACAATGGCAGAGGCAGGGGATCCCTGCCTCTACACGCCGAGTGGAGTGAGCACAGAGAGGGGTTACGGCCGCCGGGGCGGGAACCACGCCGTTTTGAGAATGCGCAGGTTCAGGGCGATGAATCGGATGAACTGCACGATCTTGCATTTTCGCAGGAAGAGGGTTCGTCGTGTCGGTTTCATGGTTTTGATCAGTTCCATGGTTGCCCGTCTCCTTTCGGGGTGGGCCGACCTTTGTTATTCGGGAATCAGGCTCCATCCCGGATTTCCTTTCATTTTATAGAGAAACAGGGTATGAAGAGTCCGCTTGATCCAGGCGCCGGCCAAACCGATTTCCATGACGCTCACGTCCAGGTCCCGACCGTACTCCGGGTAGCGCTTGTAATCGGGAACCACCGGATACATCACGATGGAGGCCGCCGACCCGTCCCACAGGGATTTGCCGATGGAAGCAATGCAGGCCCCGGGCATCTCGGCCATTGATTCGTGATGGGAAGGTTCCTTGCCCCGGATAAGGTCGATGACGTTCTCGGCCGCCACCCGGCCGATGATGCCCGACGCCATTCCCGTGCGCGGCGGTGAGGCGGTGATCTGAACGCCGTTGCGATTGACATAGGGCTTTGAAATCGGCCCAGGAGGGGCAAAGGCGATGCCGGCGGCGAAGAGATTCTTGTACAAGGGCGACTGATACGTGCCAGGCCAATCGTCGGCGGTGAGTTCAGTGGGGTTCTTGCCGTAGTTCCCGTCGACTAACATGAATCCGCCGGGATTGGTCATCTTCGCCGTGATGTCTTGACCGTCTTTGTCGATATATTTAATCTTGGTCCCCTGAAACTGGGGGATCAGCATGGCAAAATCGTATTCCGTTTCTCCTTGTTCTCCTTCGTAATTCTCCCAGTAAACTTTCCCCTTCTCCACGTGGGTGACCGCGGTTTGCACCTGGTAGTAAATTTCTTGTTCAGCAAATAGCGAGCGGGCGAAGGTCTCCGAGTCCATGATGTAGCCGTGTTTTCGAGCGGTGATTCCTCCTACGCCGAGATCCCCCAGCTTGGGTTCATTGCTGATCCACATGATTTTCGCTTTATCGCGTAAACCGCGTTTGACCAAATCATTGTGGATGTTCGTGATATACTCCAGCGCCGCGCCCTGGCAGGTGGCGGTTCCGTGTCCCGTCCCCACCAGAATCTTGACCCGATCGCCTTTCTCCATGCGCTGCACCATTTCCAGGTAGGCATCCCGGGCGAGCTTGGCATGATGAATGTTGCAGATGGAATGGGTGGTGCCCTGGTCCGGACCCAGCCCCGGGGTACCTTCAAAATTAAGGTGGGGGCCGGTGGCGTTGATCAGGTAATCATAAGGGACTTTTTGGCGGTTTCCGGCCTTGTCCTCCGTCAGCACGTATTGTTCGTCCGGATGAATTTCTCGGGCCCACGCCTGAAGAAAATGAATGCCGTGACTTTGATACATGGGAGCGAGTTCAAACATCGTTTTCTCCGGAGCCATCCGTCCAATGCCCACCCAAACCAGGGAAGGGATATACGTGAACCGCGGCCACGGGCTGATCACGGTGACGTCGTGTTCGTGGCCCAACTCTTTTTTTAGGTACAATGCGGCCGTTTGACCCGAGAACCCCGCGCCGAGAATGACGACTTCTGCCATGAAGAACACCTCCTTGCCTATGGCCATCTCTGGTGAATCGTCCCCGGGAAGAAGGAACGCTTTTACATCAATTTAATGATAGCCGTTCCCACCGGCAAAAGAAATCAGGGATTATCCCCATTTTTGTGTCGTCTCCAGCAAAAATCTCATTCGCCACGCCGGGAGACAGAGCCGTGGCGGAAGGAAATTGGCATGTTTCCCTACAATCATGGTCCTCTGGTGTGATCGTGCTGTAAGTCTGATCATAAGCCAATAAAAACGTAAGGATTTTTCCTTATATAGTAATTATAATTAACGTGAATGTTGATCGTCAAGAAGAATTGACCACGGTTTGGCACCGAATTTTGACCCCCCTCAGAAAACGGAAGTCATCACTTGCCATGTCGTGTCGACTCAGGGTTCACCGTCGTCGGCCTTTGTCCCAACGGGCCGAGTGTATCGGCCCTGGCCGCTCCGTCAAGGGACGCTTCGCTCGCCCAAGGGCGCCCTTGACCTCGCGGCCGCGGGCCGATGGGGGGCCCTTAGGGGACAAAGGCCACGTGCGCGTGTCGCACACGCACGGACAACATGGGGTACCAAGTCCGCCGGGCTGGTGATCAGGCGGAGGCATCGGCCTTGAGCTTGTCCTTCATCCGGTAACTGTGACCCTGAATGTGAAAAATGTGACTGTGATGCACCAGACGATCAATGATGGCGGCAGAAGCAATGGTATCGCCAAACACCTTGTCCCACTCGTCAAAAGGCATGTTGGTCGTCAGGATGATCGATCCCGTCTCATAGCGCTTGCTGACGAGCTGGAAAAAGAGGTTCGCCCGTTGCTTGTCCATGGGCATGTAGCCCAACTCGTCGATGATCAGCAGGTGGTAGCGGCTCAGCGACGCCAGCTTTTGGGGCGTGGAACGATCCGCCAAACTGGCATACAAGAGATCCGCCAGTTCAGAGGCGGTGAAAAACGCGACCCGGAGTCTGGCCGTGCACGCTTTGACGCCAAGGGCAATCGCTAAGTGCGTTTTACCCTTATGTAGAGAACAACATAATGAATAGTGAAATATGCGAAGTCGGTGTAAAAAGTGGCGCTCGTCTGTAGACTGAGCGCCACTTCGCATATTTTGCTTGGACTGAACCGCGGTCGTTAGCTGCTATGGGGAATCAATCTTCGCCATTCCTCGCGAAAGTATGTCCTGCAAGTGGTTTCATGGCAAAACCCTGGAATTGCATGGGCGCAGATACCGTTGTTGTTCCGTCTGTGCGCATACTTTCCCCCTCCCCATTCCACGGGCTGATCATCCACCGCTATGCAGTTTTGAGGATGGGAGCCGCCCGCGTCAGATGACCCACCCCGCAACGGGGACACACTGTGAAATCCTTGCCCGTCAACTGGATAAACAGTTCAACCGCAGACAGTTTGGGAACCGGCATGCAGTTGCTCTTCGTTAACCTGCGGCAAAGGCTCAGCTTCGTCTTTCGGTTTCTGGGACTGAGCAATCCGTAGTGCCGAATTCTCGTAAACCCCTTGGGTAAGACATGCATCAAGAACCTGCGGATGAACTCTTCAGCCGTCAATGTCATCTCTTTTTGCCGATTTCCATCCCGGTAGTCCCGCCACCGGAAGGTGACTTTCCCGTCTTCCGCGCGAAGAATCCGCTGATTGGAAATCGCCACCCGATGCGTGTAGCGTCCGAGATACTCCACCACATGAGCCGGCGTCTTAAACGGCGGCTTGCAATAGACCACCCATTCCTTCTGGTAGAGGGAGGACATCCATTCCCGAAAGCGGTCCCCGTCCCGCAGGGGCTCCAAGGAACCATGGAGTGCAAGCGTTGCACGCTTGAGATGGAACAGAAACTTGCCCCGAAATTTACGCGAGAGCACCTTGATGGGGAGGAAGAACTTCTTGCGGGAGTTCACCCAGCGTCCGTCTGTCGTCAGCCCGCCTCCCGGAACAATACAATGCAGGTGCGGGTGGAGCATGAGGTTCTGCCCCCAGGTATGCAGGACGGCCGTAAAACCGATCTGCGCCCCTAAATAGGTGCGGTCCGCCGCTAACTCCGTTAGGGTTTCCGAAGCGGCCTTGAACAAGAGGTTGTACACCACCTCGGGGTTCTGGTAGGCAACGGGATTCAGCTCCTCCGGAAGGGTGAACACAACATGAAAGTACCCGACCTGCAGCAAGTTCGCCTTCTGGGCTTGGATCCAGCGTTCCTTGGTCAGGGTTTGACATTTGGGACAGTGACGGTTGCGGCAGGAATTGTAGGAGATATGCGTGTATCCGCAATGGTCACACTCATCCACATGTCCTCCCAAGGCGGCGGTGCGGCAGTTCTGGATGGCCCGGACCACTTTCCCCTGTTCGAGGGAGAGCGGGTGCCTCTTTGCGTAGGAGTCAGCATACTGGGCGAAGATGTCTTGGAGTTCAGGCATGGGCACTGATGTTCCCTTTATCCGTGGATGGCGGGCGATCAAGTGGACTAAGCATCCCAGAGGTGACATTTGCCAAGTGCAAATACACCGTCGTGGAACGGATGCTGGCATGTCCGAGCAATTCTTTGATTTGCAGCAGGGAAACTCCATCCTCCAACAAATGGGTCGCAAACGAATGGCGCAAGGAGTGGATCGAGACCTCTTTGGAGATTTGCGCTCGCTTCAGCGCATCGCCAAAGGCACGGGATATGGCCGCTGAGGTGATGTGAGCCAGCGAATACGTGCCCAGGAACAGCCAGCCTTCCGGATGGGTCGGACGATACGCTTTCCAGTACTCCCGCAACAGTTGCAGAGCGGTGTGGGAAAGCACGGTGTACCGGTCCTTGGCTCCCTTGCCTCCTTGGACAAACACCCGCATGGTGCGGGAATCGATGTGTTGGGTTTTGATGGCGGCCGCTTCGCTCACGCGCAATCCAGAACCGTAGATCAAAGCAAACAGCGCCTTGTGCTTTAGGTTGTGGCAATGCTCCAGAATGGATGCGATCTCTGGGCGGCTCAACACCTGCGGGAGGGTTTTCGGCATTTTCTGGCGTGGAATTTGCAAAGGATTAAAGGTACGATTCAAAGTGACTGCAAAAAGAAACCGCACCGCCGCGTTGTAGACGTTGACCGTCGCCGCAGAGCGCTTTTTCTCGCAGATGAGGAACAACAGAAACCGACGGGCATCTTGGACATCCAGTTGATCCACCGGACGTTTGCAAAACTCGAGAAAGATCCGGGCGGCACGGGTATAGACGTCGACGGTGTTCGGTGACAATCCTCGCAGTCGAAGGTCCTCCGTCATCTGCTGAAGCACGTGCTGATGGGCTCCCATAGGGCACTCTCCTCCTATTGTTGCATGGGGATGCATGAATAGGATAGCGAGAGTTACGTAAAGAGTCCAAACAAACTTGTATCAGACAGGGTGACGGAGGGAGGGGTCTTTTCCACCGCGCTAGCGGTTTAGTCCAATTGCCCTTATGTAGAGAACAACATAAGGGCAAGACCCACCTTGCGGTGGCCCTGGGCATGGAGGCGATTCGACAGCGCATGAGCGTCTACTTCGTGACCATGCAGAAGCTGGTCGCCGACTTGCGACGGGCGTACCAAGAGGGACGGCTGGACAAGCGCCTGCGCATCTACACCCAGCCGAAGCTGCTGATCTGCGACGAAGTCGGCTACTTGCCGCTTGACGCCTTGGACGCCGCGAACTTCTTCCGGCTCGTGTCGGAGCGCTACGAGCATGGCTCCCTGATCATCACGTCCAACATCAGCTTCACCAACTGGGGGACACTCTTCGGTGACCAGGTGCTGGCCTCTGCCTTGCTCGACCGGCTCCTCCACCACGCCACCACCATCAACATCCGCGGCAACAGCTACCGGATGAAGGACAAGCTGCGCGCAGGGGTGACACATGCGCTGAAGGAGGAGGGGACCGCGTAAACCGAACATATGTCTGGGGAATGATGCGCGATGATTTTGGGGAACTGAATCCGCTATTTGTGGGGAATCGAGCACGATTTTTTTGGGGAGTTTTAATCCGCTATTGACACCACCAGGTACATCCAGCCTTTTTGGAGCCGAATATAGGTGATATCAATCCCCCATACATGGTTGTTGTGACTGGCCCGAACGTTGCGCAGCAGATACGGATAGACTTGATGCTGAACATTCCGTTTGCTGAGGTTCGGCCCAGGGCATACTCCTGCAATTTCCATCTCTCGCATGCAGCGTTGTACACGTTTCCGATTGACATCCCACCCCTCACGGCGTAGGACGGCAGTCATCCGTCGAGACCCATACGCCGGGTGATCTGTGTATATCTCGTCGATCCGGTGCTTGAGGCGCACCTCCTCCTCTGGCTTATCCACAGGTTTGTAATACAGGCTGGTGCGATTGAGACTCAGCAGTTCAGCCTGTTTACTCAACGGAATCTCGGGATGGTCCCGTTCGATCATCTCTATCCGTTCCTCACGAGTCCGGGTTGAGGCCAGATTTTTTTTGAGCCACTCGACTTGAGTGGTAAGACGGCCGATTTTGGAATAAAGTTCCTCGACCTCCTTTTCATGTTCTCTCTTCATGGCCGTCGTGTTCTTTTTATCCACATCCTCAAACAGGCTGGACAGGTTATCCACAGCCGTGTTCTTCCACCGGTGCAGCATGGTTGGATGAACCCCGTACTCCGAGGCCAATTGTGCAATGGTCTTCTCTTCCCTAAGAAGTTCCAGAACGACCTGCGCTTTGAATGAAGCCGAGTAATGTTTTCGCATGCCCATAGTGTAGCTTAAACAGCCCCCTTTCGCTTGTTCAGTTTCCTGGGACCACTATACGGGGAACCGGGCACGGGAAGAGAGACTCGGAGGCGGGCAACCTACAGGGTCTCTCTTCCTTTTTTCACCTCCCGCAATGATTGTCGTTACAATATGGATCGTTATACGACAATCTTCCAGAGAATCCTCCGACATTGAACATGACAAAAAAACCGCTCACTCACCGCCAAATAGCGTAAGCGGTAACACCAAGCGATGTTCAGGCTCAGTATGAGTATTTGAGTACACTTTCCAGTCGAGCTATCCCTTCTTCTATTTGCTCTAAACCCAAGTTTCCATAGCCCAGTATTATCTTATTAGAATGGGCGGATTTTTGAATTGTATGAAGTTCTACGGGATAAACCTTTACCCTGTGAGCATCAATATTTCTCATGGTCTCATCTGAAAATGTAATTCCTTTGAATTCTGCAACAAGGTGTAGACCTGTAGAATCACCGTGGATCGAGACCTTATTAGAAAAACGTTTATTTAGACAGTCGATCAGCTTTTCCCGACGTTTTCTATAAATTTTTTTCATTTTCGAAATGTGCTTTTCAAGATGCCCTTCCTTCATGAATTGAGCGAGTACGAGTTGTTCGAAAGTTGAGGAATGCAGGTCACTGAACCACTTCAGATCTCTACATTTTTTGGTGAGATCGGGCGGTAGGATCAAATATCCTAAACGAAGAGCAGGTGAAAGTATTTTGCTAAAAGTGCCTATGTAAACCACGCGCTCCGGATCCAGTCCTTGCATGCAGCTTACAGGAGTGCCGTGGTAACGAAACTCACTGTCATAATCATCTTCGACAATGTAACAACCTGTTTGACGTGCAAAATGAATGAGTTGAATCCGTCGTTGAATTGTGAGTACCCCTCCCAAGGGAAACTGGTGTGAAGGAGTGACGAATATAAACGCCGGATTTTGAGCTGAAATGTGTTCTGTTTTCATGCCGTAGTCATCCACTGGTACCGGGTGAAATCTGAATCCCGCAGACGAGAATATCGTCTGAATTTCATGAGTTACTGGATCTTCAATTACAACCTCTGAATTCCGGGAACCAAGCAATCTTGCTATGAGTCCAAACGCCTGTGTAGCTCCGGAAGTAATAATGAGTTGATCAGGATGACATTTAACTCCGCGTGTACGGGATAAATACTGCGACAAGGTATGTCGTAATATAAATTCCCCTTCTGGATGTCGATAGCCAAAGACTTCCGGGGGAGCGTCTCGATACACTCTTCTGGCAATGAATCCCCACGTTTTCCTAGGGAACATGTCCAAAGCAGGTATCCCAGACCGGAAGTCTATTACATCTTCTTCGGCAACCAGATGTTCGCCGAAAACACTATATTCGTCTGAATCAAAGGACCTTTCCAGATACGCCCCTTTTGCAACGTAGGTTCCCGAACCAGCTTTGGTTTCTAGATAGCCTTCGGAAACAAGCTGCTCATAGACTTCAACGATCAGATTACGTGATATGTGCAATTCATCGGCCAATTCACGAGAAGAGGGCAATTTGTCTCCAAAGGCCAACTCACCCTTAATAATCTTTTTTCTGATCTGATCGTAAAGTTGCTGTTTGATCGGCGTCCCAGTTCCCCGGCCTATCGTGATCAATACAGACGTCATGTACACCCGCCTCCCAACGAAGTGGCCCATTCAAACTTGATCAAAAGTGGCTCTTATGAATGCCATTTTACTATGCTAATATTCTTCCTGGAACGTGATATTTCAGTGCTGTTGTTAAAACGGATGGCATTTTTCAGTGCTGGAAAGTCATTGATGCATCTTTCATACACATTGCATGGACACTCCTGGTCTAGAAAAGAAGAAGGGAGTGAGGTCTATATCATTGTGTAAAAAAAGATCGGTACCACAAGTCGCAAAATAAGCCATCTCGTCTCTCTTTGGTATCATGGAATTCGCCCCAACCCATTCACGAGGGGGAATGGTAATGGCTCTTTATCGGATTAACCCAGGAAACGCGTTTTTCCACGTGCTCTTACAAACAAGGATTGGGGTGTGGCCGACTTCTTAAACCGGATTTTTCTCAATCGGGAGCCGACGTCGTATTTGTCGGGTCCTTTGTTGACGGACATGGACCAGGAATGGAAAACGGGTCACCGTTACCTGGGCTTGGAGAGTATAGAGCTTGGCGTGAGGCCCAGACGTCCGCTGTGAAGTGATTAGTGCAACACTTGCTTACCGAAAAAAGGATTATCCACATAAACATGGACTTGATCAAGAAAGGAGTGGTTAACAAATGACTGCTTCAACGTCTGAGATGATTTTGGCGAACTCCGCAGCTCAGATTTTAATAGACCAAGATGTATCTTTTTGGACATTTGTGAATGCACTTTATAATTTCCCACAAATACGGGTAGCCACCTTGGGACCGGAAGGCACAAGCAGCGAGGTGGCGGCTTTATACTTGTTGAATTCTCTTCGGGTTTTACCCTGGCTACGGCGCAATACCGAAGAGTGTCTGCTGTTTTCAAGTTATGAAGAAGCGTTTGAACAAGTTGTTAGAGCTAATGCCGAAATTCTACTTGTTGCAAACGCTTATAAAAGCATCGACAGGTTTTATATGTCCTCAGTGGTTCGACTGTCTTTTTCGTTCATATGTGAGACGCCGTTGTATGGCGTCGCAAAGCGTCGGGACTATGAGTTGCCTAAGCATAGGCCAGTTACAATCGCCACACACCATGCGCCGTCTAGCCTTATCCCTTGGTTTCTGAATGGATATGGCTTGGAATACGAAATTGTGGAAGTGAACTCAACAAGCGATGCGGCCATTAAAGTTGTACATGGAGAAACAGACTTGTGTGTAACTACTTTGCCGTCTACATATCGCTATGGAGTGGAATTAATTTCTCGTCTAAGGCCAATTCGCATGTTGTGGTCCGTGTTTATGCATAACGATTACTGCCCAAACTAGCAAGTGTATTTAACACAACTTTGGAGGAAGATAAATGGACATTTCAAGTTTCAAGTGTGTCATGGTTATTGACGGCGAGCTCTCCGCAGGACTGATTGCAAACACTGCGGCGGTATTGGGCTTGACATTGGGAAGATCGATCGAAGGTATAATTGGCCCGGATGTATTGGATAAATCCGGCAATCTGCACGTCGGAATTACAACAATGCCGATTCCCATACTTCGTGGAACGAAGTCATCGCTAAAGACATTAATGGAGAAGATTCTGTCCGACAGAGACAAAGATCTTTTCGTTGTTGACTTTTCAGATGCCGCTCAAACTACCACTGACTATGAATCCTATACTCGAAAGATTGCCTCCCATAACAGTGACGATTTGGGGTATCTCGGAATAGCGCTTTTCGGAGACAAAAGAAAGGTGAATCGACTTACTGGAAGCTTGCCACTTCTGAGATAACGACAATAAGGAGGGGATGTGGATGTCGAAAAGCGTTAGCTCTAGTGGGATGATTGTTATTCCGAGTGGGACATTTAGGCGTGGCAGTAATGTGTCTCCTGACGAAGCCCCTGTGGTGGAAGTAAACCTTTCCTCCTTTGCTATTGATATAACACCTGTAACCAATAAACAGTATCGGGTATTTATTAAAAGCGGGGGCTATAAGACAAAAAAGTATTGGACGGAGGCCGGTTGGCGATTCGTCTGTGAATTAGGACTGACACACCCAAACTACTGGTTTGACGATCATTGGAATCAAGATGACCAGCCGGTAACCGGGGTAAGTTGGTGGGAGGCGCTCGCCTTTGCGACCTTTTGTGGGAAAACACTTCCTACAGAAGCACAGTGGGAATACGCGTGTAAAGGTACAGATGATCGCCAATACCCATGGGGTAACGAGGCCCCGACCCTCGAATACGCGAATTTTGCTCCAGACTGTGAGCCATTAGAACTGAACCGCAGCTCTACCTCGGTATACGCACATCCATTGAACCGTTCGTATTTCGGTTGTCTGGACATGGCCGGTAATGTGGCTGAATGGTGCCTGGATAATGCATCCCCGAATTACAGTTGGGATAAATCGCGCATTAATCCTGTCTATATTACTTCTGAAACAGAAGACCATGTTGTTCGCGGTGGGAGTGGACTCTTTAATGAGGGATTTATGCGGTGTAGCAGCCGGGATTACTATCCCCCTACGTTGCGAGATAACACAATCGGATTTCGTTGCGTGATCAATCTTGAGGGGGATAGAGAAATATGACTACTCCGAATATAGATAAAAAGCCTTCGTCCCTTCGTTATTACCAGGATGGGCCACCATATGACATTGACGTCTCCTCGTGGAAGCTAACAGTTTCGGGGAAGGTAAAAAGACCAATCACCTTCTCTTACAAAGAGCTGCTCTTACTTCCACAAGTGGAGGAGAGTCGTCGAATGGTATGCGTTTGTAATTGGACTATCCGTCGGCTGTGGAAGGGCATTCTTCTTCAAACGGTCATAGATATGGCCGGTGTTGATCGCCCTGAAAGATATTATCTGAAACAAACAAGCATTGGAACTAAAGAAAAAGGTGTATACCAGTCTACTTTACCATTAGGGGACGCCCTTTCGAGAAGGGCACTACTTGTCCATTCCGTTGATGGCGAAACACTGCCCATCGAAAACGGATTTCCTCTGCGGCTTATTGACTTCGGCCTTTATGGTTATAAGAGCGTCAAAGGATTAGCACGCCTCGAAGTAACTGAACAATATGAGCGCGGAGAATGGGAGATAAGAGCTGGTTACGACATAGACGGGACGATTCGGCCTAAAAAATATTGGATTGTAGATCTCGCGGGATTTCGGTACGTTGAGACACCTGGCGAAATAAAGGATTTCTAACGTGAATCATAGGAGGTATCGTTTTGGAACTTACAAGAAGGCTAGGATGGAAAGAGTCCACGGCGCTCGGTATAGGGGCGATGGTCGGTGCTGGGATATTTGTTCTAAGTGGCGTGGCGGCAGGTAAAGCTGGTCCGGCGGTTCTCATTTCGTTTATTTTGGCTGCTCTGCTTGAGATATTACTTGGGCTTTGTTACGCGGAACTGGCTTCTCGTTATCCGCGTGCCGGAGGGGCCTATGAGTTTGTGCGCGAAAATCTTGGCTCCTTAGCAGGAACAATTATTGGATGGTGTTATTGGGGGGCATGGCTGGCGGCCAGTAGCTTCGTTTCCAAAGGATTCGGAAACTATCTCCATTCGTTGATAGGCATGCCTCCATTATCGAGTGCACTGGCCCTGTTGTTAGTCCTCGGTATATTTAATGTAATTGGTGTAAAATTCAGTGGAACGATACAAGTGCTAATTGTGGTGGTTGAGATCTTGCTTCTCGTTTTATTCTTTGTTTTGGGGGTTCCGCATATTGACCCATATTTATACAGACCATTTGTCCCAAATGGCGTAGAAGGCATAGTATCAGCAGCCTTAGTGGGATTTTTATCAATGGTTGGATGGGATGGAATAGTTGCGGCTGGCGAAGAGGTAAAGAACCCTCGCCGGACGATCCCACTTTCCATATTTTCTTCAATATGCATTGTGTTCCTCCTATATTCTAGTTTATTACTTGTTTCTGTAGGTGTGGTACCTTGGGATGTTCTTGGAGAGTCTTCTATTCCAGTGGCCTACGCAAGTCAGCAATTTTTGGGGGCTTTCGGTCCAAAACTGGTCAACATCGTCATTGTTATCTCGTTGATGGCAACTGCGAATGCCTTCATTGTTTCAATTTCCCGCACCGCATTTGCGATGGGACGAAATGGGCTATTGCCACAATTTTTCGCAAGAATTCATCCGCGTTTCGGTACTCCAATAATGGCAGTTAGCTTGGGAGTGGCAATTCAAATCGCCTTTACAACCTTTAGTTCCATTAACATTGCAGTATCAGCAACTGGATTTCTATATATTCTGACTTTTATATTTACATTAATATCGTTTTTTGTATCCAGAAGGAAAACACCTCTGGAGGAAAGATTGAAGCAATTCCAAGTCCCTTTTTACCCTTTCATACCGATTTTAGCATTACTAATCTGTGTAATTTTACTTATCACAGTTGGACGGTCGGGATTCATTACTGGAGTGTGTTGGATGGGAATAGGGCTAGCACTGTACTTGGTTCGGTATAAGTCTGTGCAGTATGTCGATACGCACCGAATTCAAAAGTCGACCTCAGAAGATACGTGAACAACCTAAATCTGGGGTTTTAGGATGCTGAAATGAAGGTTGAGATAGCGCGGCGGTTCGAGATGTTGAGGCAGTTCGGATCGCCGGCTTGGCTGCACGGATTTGGCGCGATGTAGGTAATTATGTCAAGGCCAGATTTGTTTTAAGACTTTTGCTGATGGATCTTGTTACTGCCACAATATAATGACCGAAAATTGACGAGACATGCTGACCTAAGGTTGGCGGAGAAACTGGCCGGGATCAATGGGTCCCATGGATGTTAATCCCAGAACAGCGACACCCACACCCGTTCGCTCTTGAGTAAGCGTCAAACGGGGCCGGTGGCTGTAGGTTTTTTGGGCACGCCAAATAGACCCCACCCGATCCAAGCGATGGGGCCTGCTCTTCAGTTCGGTGTTTACGTGGCGCCGGATGGCCGACGGCGGACAGACTCCGGCAGCTCGGGCGACCACGGTAACAGTCTATCCAAGACAGTGGTATCGTTGACGTCCACGTTGGGCAGCCGCTCAAACAGGTACCGAAGATATTCGTAGGGATTCAGCCCGTTTTCCTTGGCGGTCTCCACGATGCTGTACACCGTCGCGCTCGCCTTCGCCCCTTTCGGGGTGTTCGCGAATAACCAGTTTTTTCGATTATGTTCTTGTGGGAACACATTCGAGGACGGCAATCAAACGCTGGTCCTGTGAAAGGGAGTGGGATGGAACATGGGATCGGTTTTCAATTTGGAAGACGTCGTGGAATGCGTAAGGGATATCCGGAATGACGGGACGTACCCCATGGAGTCCCGGGGAGCGATCCTGGCCCGGCGCAGCGACCGCGGCGTGGTGGTGGACCGGGGATGGTTTTTGCAGGATCGACTCGTTTATGCGGTTTATTTTTTATCCACCGGACGCATCGTCGGGTGCCTGGAGTCGGAGTTGAAGAAAATCGATGCTGTCGACGAGTCAGCCCAAACATGAAGAACGGCGCGCCGCCGGCCTCGCCAGAAGGAAGAGGATGGGCGGCGCGAGTTGTGTTTGGGCACTCATTCCTCTCATAGAGAACCGCCGCTCCACCCTCCCCACCCTTCTTGGACTTCACCATTCCGTCAACGTTTTATTAGCATATTGTCTCCTTCCATGTGATATCGGTCACGGGCGATTACCACTGGCCTTATTAACCTAAAGCCGGGGGCCTGAGTATAATGGACTCAAGAAACTGGACAACAAGAAGGGAGATTTTAAGGTAGGTCCATGCCGAGAAAAAAGTATGATACTGACTTCAAAACCAAAGTTGTCCTGGAAATTCTCAAAGAGGAAAAGACGCTCTCGCAATTGGCGTCCGAATATGGCGTTCACGTCAATCAACTCCGCCAATGGCGGGATATCGCCTTGGAAAACTGGCCACGGGCGTTTGAACCTGAGAATAGACAGCTGGCCAAAATTCGTTCAGAATATGAAGACAAGATCCAAGAATTGTATGCGGAGGTCGGTCGCCTGAGCACACAATTGTCTTGGTTGGAAAAAAAATCTCGCCTCGCTCAGTCGAGAGGACAGGCTGGCTCTCATCGACTTCCAAGAACGTGAACTCCCGCTCGCCGTTCAGGCCAAGCTTCTGGGCTTAAACCGGTCCAGCCTGTACTACAAGCCAGTCGGACCGTCCGAGGAGGAGGTGAGGCTCAAACACCGGATTGACCAAATTTACACGGAGCATCCGTTCTACGGTTCCCGGCGCATCACGGCCATTTTACGCAGCGAACATTGGACCGTCAACCGCAAGGCCGTCCAGCGTCATATGCGGGAGATGGGGATTGCCGGCATCACTCCGGGTCCCAATTTGAGTCGGCGCGCCCAGGCACACCGGGTGTATCCCTACCTGTTGCGCGGCTTGAGGATCGAGCGTCCGAATCAGGTCTGGGGCATCGACATCACGTATATCCGCATGGCGCATGGCTGGATGTATCTGGTGGCGATCCTGGACTGGTACTCCCGTTACGTGGTCAGCTATGAGCTGGATCAAACCCTGCATATGGATTTTGTTCTGAAGGCCTTGCATCGGGCCCTGCGGCAGTGGACGCCGGAGATCATGAATAGCGACCAGGGAAGTCACTTTACCAGCCCGAAGTACACGGACGTACTGCTAAATCATGGGATTCGGATCAGCATGGACGGTCGGGGTCGAGCCCTGGACAACATCTTCACCGAGCGCCTGTGGCGGAGTCTGAAGCAGGAAGAGGTGTATCTTCACGACTACCAAACGCCGAAACAGGCTCGGGAAGGGATCGCCAGATACCTGGAGTTCTACAACCACAAGCGCCCGCACCAGTCCCTGGGATACGTGACGCCGGCCTCTGTGTTCGGGCTCTAGAGGGGGCCCCTCCGCCAAGGAGGGGGATCCTCCTGCCAAGAACGAGCACCAACGACGAAGGGGGGCTCCTCCACCAGAATGATCGAGGGATGATCCAGAAATGGAAAACGCGTCCGGCCATCATATCCATATTCAGGAATTCCGACACACTTTAAAAAGGGCCAAAAAAATGTCTTGACAATGGGGTCCACCTCAGATTTGCTCACAAACCTGGCGGCCGTGGGATCAGCCGGTATCGTTTAGGAGGGTTGTTCCCAGGTCATGCGGTCACCCATCTGTTTACGTAATGGGCTCCGGGGAGACGCGGAATGGGGACAGCAGGTCCTGCGCATCGAGGAGGGTTAAGATATGAATCGGACCGTTGTGATGTATGTGTCCATGTTGGCCATGGTTGTGGCTTTTGTCGCGTGGTCGATGATCTCCCCAATCGCTCCGCAACTGCAGCAGGTCTACCACCTGTCGGGGTTTGAAAAGAGTGTCATGGTGGCGACGCCGATCCTGCTCGGGTCTTTGCTTCGGATTCCCATGGGAGTGCTGGTGGACCGCTTTGGCGGGCGGCGGGTGTATACCTTACTCCTCATCTTTGTCGCTGTTCCGGTGCTGGGCGTCTCGACGGCTCACTCCTACGGCCAGTTGATCGCGTGGGAGGTGCTGCTCGGGATTGCAGGCACCTCATTCGCGGTCGGTATCGGGCACGTGTCCGCCTGGTATCCGCCGGAGCGCCAGGGATTGGTCTTGGGAATCACGGCGCTCGGAAATTTAGGAACGGCGGTCGCTGGGTTTACGGTTCCAACTCTCTACCTGCGGTTTGGGTTTCAAACGACCGGTATGTTCATCACCGCGGCCGTGCTTGCAGCCGCTGCGGGGGTATGGGTGTTCACCCGGGATGCCCGGTTGGCCAAGGGGGCATCGCTGGTCAGCGGTGCCTCGGCGGCTGGCGCCCGCCCATCTTCCATTTGGTTTCAGCGCAGGCTGTGGCTACTGGCGACCTTCTACTTCATCACCTTTGGCAGTTTCATGGCGTTCGGGAACTATTTGCCCACCTTGTTGCAAGGGCAGTTTCACCTGACTCCGGTGGATTCCGGCCTGCGGGCTGCGGGGTTTGTGCTCCTCGCCACGGCCCTGCGGCCGATTGGGGGGTACCTGGCGGATCGCATTGAGCCCTACCGGCTGTTGATCGGGGTGTTTGCCGTCGTGGCGGCCGCCTCTTGTCTGTTTGCTGCAGGACTGGACCGAATTCTCCTGACGACTGTTGCCGCGTTGGTGATCGCGTCAATGGTGGGGCTCGGCAACGGCATTGTGTTTAAACTGGTTCCCTTGTATTTTCCGCAAACGACCGGCCAGGCCACAGGTCTCATTGGAGCGGTGGGCGGCGTCGGCGGCTTCTTTCCGCCACTCATCATGGGTGCCATGAAGGACGTCACGGGAAGTTACAGCGCCGGGCTCCTGCTGCTCGGTTGCACTTGTCTCGTTGCCCTGGGTTTCGCTTGGGCGGAGCGCCGGCGAGGACTGCCCTTGCCCCCTGCTGAGAGCGGAACGCGCGTTGTCTGAAAGGGTTCGAGCAGCCGGCCCGGCCGCGGGTTGTAGGCCCCGGAGGCGCAGTTCGGACGAAAGGACGGTGGAGACATGATCGGACCTGCGTTGAGGCAATGGGATTCCCACCACGCCATTCATGAAGCCGCGTGGTTGGAAGCGGAAGAGCTGACTCGGAATCTGGAAGATTGTATCGCCCAGCGGGAGTTGCACCAGGCAGCCGACATGGCCCGTATCTTGTTGGAACATTGGGAAACGCGGACCCTGCGCCACGCCCAGTCGGAGGAGGAAGGGTGGTATCGGGAAGTTGTCGCTGAGAACCCGGCGATGGAGGCGGAAGTGATTGCACTTTGCCGCGATCACGAACTGATGCGCACATTGGTGAGTCAAGTCACAAAGCTGTTGCAAACCGAAGGGGCGATGGACGCGATCCTTCGCCGGTTTGAGGCGTTGTTATTGCTGGTGTCCTTGCACAGCCGCGATGAGGAAACACGCCTACTTGTCCGCCGGCAGGGGGACAAAAGTGACGACAGGAGAGAAGGAGGCGCGCAATGATCACCCCCGAACAGACCCGGGATGCAATAGAGATTGACCGTAGGGATCTCCTCGATGTGCTGAAGCTGCGATTCGGACCGGTGCCCGAAACCATTCGCCGCGCCATTGAAAAGGTGGACGATCCCGACACGCTGGAGCGGCTGATCTTGGTGGCCGCGAATGTCCCCACGCGTAATCTCTTCGTGCACGAACTCGGCGAGGGAACGAAGGCGTTCCGGATCGTGGGCGAAACCTTCAACCCGATTCCTGCAGGCGAACAGGGGGAGTGAACACATGCCGAACCGGAATACGCCGTTTCGAAACCTATTGTTGCACTTGAGGCCCAGAAACACGTTCAACCAAGGATGGTCCGAGGAAAGCGTTCGCTCCCGACATTGGGAGAACCTGTACCGTGCGAGATGGCAGCACGACAAAGTGGTCCGCTCCACCCACGGTGTCAACTGCACCGGTTCGTGCAGTTGGAAAATCCACGTCAAGGACGGGATCATCGCATGGGAAACGCAACAGACCGACTACCCGTCCCTGGGCTTGGATTTTCCCGAGTACGAACCGCGGGGCTGTGCGCGCGGGGCGAGCTTTTCCTGGTACACGTACAGCCCTTTGCGAGTCAAATATCCATACATCCGGGGAGAGCTTCTCTCTTTGTGGAGGGAAGCCAAGCAGCAGGCGGCCAACCCGGTCGAGGCGTGGGAGAGTATCGTCGGCGACCCGGAGAAAAAGCGCAGATATTGGTCTGCGCGCGGAAAAGGCGGTCTCGTGCGGACGACCTGGGAGGAAGTCACCGAGATCATTGCCGCGGCCACGATTTACACGATCAAAGCGTACGGGCCGGACCGGGTCGTTGGATTCAGCCCGATCCCGGCGATGTCGATGGTGAGCTACGCGGCGGGAGCGCGGTTTCTGTCGCTGCTCGGGGGAACGATCATCAGCTTTTACGACTGGTACGCTGACCTGCCGCCCGCGTCCCCGCAGATTTGGGGCGAACAGACGGATGTACCGGAAAGCGCGGACTGGTACAACACAAAATACTTCATCATTTGGGGCACGAACTTGCCGATGACCCGCACCCCCGACGCACACTTCATGGTGGAAGCCCGCTACAACGGCACCAAAGTTGTCGGAGTGAGCCCCGATTATGCTGAATACATCAAGTTCGCCGACCTTTGGCTCCCGGCCAAAGCCGGGACGGACGCCGCCCTGGCCATGGCGATGACACACGTGATCTTAAAAGAATTTTATGCAGATCGGGAGACCGAGTATTTCTCCCAGTATGTGAAACAATACACGGATCTGCCGTTCTTGGTCACTCTGCAGAAACGTGGGGACGCGTTTACGACCGACCGCTTTCTGCACGCCTCGGATTTACATGAGGACGAAACGCTGGGGGAATGGAAGACCCTCGTCTGGGATCAAAACTCGGATTCGCCGGCAATTCCCAAGGGAAGCATCGGATTTCGGTGGGACGAGTCCGGCAAATGGAATCTGAACATGGAGGATGCCGACGGAAGACCGCTCAATCCGGTGCTGAGTCTGATCGACCGGGCGGATGAAGTCGTATTGGTGGACTTCCCGTACTTTGGCGCAAATCAAGGGGAGACGTTGCGACGCGGCGTGCCGGCCAAGAAACTGACCGACAAAAACGGTCAAGCCGTTTACGTCGCCACGGTGCTGGATCTCCTGATGGCCCATTGTGGAGTCGGCCGCGGACTTCCCGGTGATTATCCCAAAGACTACGACGATCCCGTTCCGTACACCCCGGCTTGGCAGGAGGCCATCACGGGGGTAGACCGCAAACTTTCGATTCAGGTGGCGCGTGAATTTGCGGAGAATGCGGCGCGCACCCGCGGGCGGTCGATGATTGCGCTCGGAGCCGGCACCAACCATTGGTACCACAGCGACCTGATTTATCGTTGCATCATCAACCTGGTGTTATTGACCGGGTGCCAAGGTGTCAACGGAGGCGGTTGGGCGCACTATGTCGGACAGGAAAAAGTCAGGCCTCTGGAAGGCTGGTCCACGGTCGCGTTTGCGACGGACTGGGTCAGACCGCCGAGGCACATGCAGGGAACGACGTTCTACTATTTTGTGACAGACCAGTTCCGTTACGAAGAACTGGATACGGCGACGATGGGTTCGCCGCTCGGCGGGCGTTTCCATCACATGCATCCGGCGGACATGGCCGCGATGGCGGCCCGGCTGGGATGGGCGCCGTCCTATCCGCAATTTGAACAAAATTCGTTGGACCTTGTGGACGAGGCGAGGGCGCATGGAGCAACCACCGATCAGGAGATTGTGCAGCGAGTGGTGGAGCGGATTCGCCGGGGAGAAGTGAAATGGGCGGTGGAAGACCCGGACAATCCGAAAAACTTCCCCCGCGTGTTTTTCGTCTGGCGCTCGAACCTGATGGGGGCAAGCAGCAAAGGTCACGAGTACTTTCTGCGCCACCTGCTCGGGGCCGACGGCCATGTGCTGGCGGAGGAGAGTACCACGTGGAAACCCACCGACGTCAAGATCGAGGGTCAAGCGCCGCAAGGCAAGCTGGATCTCCTTGTGAACATCGATTTTCGCATGACCGGCACCGGGGTGTATTCCGATATTGTGCTGCCCGCCGCGACGTGGTACGAGAAATACGACCTGTCCAGCACTGACATGCATCCATTTGTGCACCCATTTAACCCGGCCATCTCGAGCCCATGGCAAGCAAGAAGCGACTGGGCCATCTTCCGAAGCATCGCACAGGCATTCTCAACCCTGGCGGAGAAGATCCTGCCTGCACGGGACGACCTGGTGATGGTGCCCCTCGGTCACGATACCCCGGCCGAGATCGCTCAACCGGACGGGAAGGTGCGCGATTGGCGCAAAGGGGAGGCGGAGCCAATACCCGGCAAGACGATGCCGAGTTTGGTCATCGTCCACCGCGACTATCCGAACGTGTATCACCAAATGATGTCGCTCGGCCCGCTCGTGGAAAAGTCGATTGTGTCCAAAGGTATCTCGATTTCCGGCGAACGGGCGTACAGGGAAGTGGCGGAACGGGTCGGAACGTGGGACGAGGAGGGAGTTGGTTGCGGAAGACCGTCCCTCTACCACGATCACCATGTCGTCGAAGCGATTCTGACCCTCTCCGGTGCGACCAACGGGCATCGGGCCATGGAAGAGTGGAAAGCCCTGGAGCGCAACACGGGGTTGGCGTTGAAGCAGATTGCAGCAGGACGCGAGGACGAAGCACTCACGTTGGCGGATATCACGGCACAACCCCGGTTGACGATGCCCACGCCGGTGTGGAGCGGGATCGAAGGTGAGGGAAGGCGCTATTCGCCGTTCACGGCCAACGTGGATTTTAAGTTGCCCTGGCGAACCCTGACCGGCCGCCAACAGTTCTACCTCGATCACGAAGTGATCCTCGATTTCGGAGAAAGCTTGCCGTTGTACCGACCGCCGCTGGGCTTGCCTCCGTTCCAACCGGGGGATGCGCGGATTCCGGAAGACGAAGGCGGCACCGTGATGGTGCGCTATCTGACGCCGCACCAAAAGTGGGGCATTCACTCCACCTACACCGATACCCCGCGCATGCTTTCGCTGTTCCGGGGCGGCCAAACGATTTGGGTCAGTGAAGAGGACGCGGCGAAAATCGGCATCAAGGACAACGACTGGGTGGAAGTGTACAACCGCAACGGTGCGATCGTCGCCCGGGCGGTGGTGAGCTATCGCTTGCCCCAAGGCATCGCCATGATGTACCACGCCCAGGATCGCGTGATCGGCGTCCCCGGGAGCCGGATTACGAAAGACCGCGGGGGTACCCATAACAGTGTGACGCGGGTGATTCCGAAACCGACGCACATGGTGGGGGGGTATGCGCAGCTTTCTTATGCTTTCAATTATTACGGTCCGACGGGGCACCAGCGCGACGTGATGGCCTTCATCCGGCCGCTGAAGGAGGTTGACTGGCTTGAGAGTTAAAGCACAGGTCGCCATGGTGATGAATCTGGATAAATGTATCGGTTGTCACACCTGCAGCGTCACCTGCAAGAACACGTGGACAAACCGTCCCGGGGCGGAATACATGTGGTTCAACAACGTCGAGACCCGACCGGGGCCCGGTTATCCGCAGGAGTGGGAAAATCAGGACCGGTACCGGGGAGGGTGGGTGCTGAAAGACGGAAAACTGCGCCTGCGGGCGGGGGGAGCCGTCACAAAGCTTGCAAATATTTTCCACAACCCAGATCTGCCGACCATTGACGATTACTATGAGCCTTGGACGTACGACTACGAAAACCTTCTCGAAAGCCCGCGCAGGCGGCACCAACCGGTGGCCCGGCCGCGTTCGCTGTTAACGGGAGAATGGATGGACCGGCCTGTCTGGGGGTCGAACTGGAACGACGATCTGGCGGGAGGCAAGGAGATCGCCCCCCGCGACCCGAACTTGCGCGAACTTGCCGTGCACATTGCGTTCGAATACCAACAGGCCTTCATGATGTATTTACCGCGGATCTGCGAACACTGTCTCAATCCCGCGTGTGTCGCCGCCTGCCCGTCCGGGGCGATGTATAAGCGGGAAGAGGACGGGATCGTGCTCGTCGACCAGGAGGCCTGCCGGGGCTGGCGGTTTTGCGTGAGCGCGTGCCCGTATAAAAAGGTCTATTTCAATTGGAACACACACAAGGCCGAGAAGTGCCATTTCTGCTATCCCCGTATCGAATCCGGGCTGCCGACGGTGTGCTCCGAGACCTGCGTGGGGAGAATCCGCTATCTGGGCGTTGTCTTGTATGATGCCGACAAAGTGCGCGAAGCCGCATCCGTGAAGGATGAGAAAGGCCTCTACCCGGCGCAGTTAAGCGTATTCCTTGATCCGAACGATCCCGTCGTCATCCGGGAAGCGCGGAGGGCCGGGATTCCGGATGCGTGGATTGAAAGCGCACAGCGGTCGCCCGTGTACAAGATGGCCGTGGAGTGGCAAGTTGCCCTTCCCTTGCATCCGGAGTACCGGACTCTGCCGATGGTCTGGTACGTTCCCCCGCTCAGCCCGATTGTGAACCACATTCAAAACGAGGACCGGATGAGCCTGGACGCCTACATTCCGGCAGTCGACGAGATGCGGATTCCCATGGAATACCTGGCTTCCATCTTGACGGCCGGGGACGTACACGTGATTCGCAAAGTCCTGCTGCGCTTGATGGCGATGAGGGTACACATGCGCCGGAAGACCGTCGGTGACCTGGACGACTCGCGGCTCTTGCAGGAGGCGGGGATGTCCACCCAGCAGTTGGAAGATATGGCCCGACTGTTCGGCGTCGCGAAATACAGCGAGCGGTTCGTGATCCCAACCGGCTCGCGTGAGCACGACCCGAGTCTGCCCTACGAGCAAGGAGCGTGCAGCCTGGAAGGCATCGCCCCTCAGGAAGGCGTTCCGGCTCCGGTCGGTGCGCACTGGGGAGGGAAATCCCGTGGCTGAACAGGGCATGGCTGCACAGTGCACTGAGAGAGACAAGCAGGCGGCATGGAGGATCATCGCTTTTCTTCTCAGTTATCCGGGATGGGCGATGTGGCGGGAAGCACTGCCTGAGATCGCCACATGGGCTCGGGAAGTCCAGAATCCCGACATCGGGAACACCTTGGCCGCGGTCGTGGAGCGATTTCTTCACACTGATCCGCTCGAGCTGGAACGCACCTATGTCGAGACGTTTGATTTCAACGACAAACGGGCGTTATACCTCACTGCTCACGAATTCGGCGACAGCCGCGACCGCGGCCCGGCGTTGATCGAGTTGCGCAGACTCCTAAGAGAACACGGGTTCGAGGAAGCCGATCATGAACTGCCGGACCATCTACCGCTGTTGTTCGAATTCCTGGCCGTCACAGCCGCCTCACCGGACAACGCGGAACTGGAACGCCGGCTCGCGCGGGTGTGCGGGGAGATTGAACAGGCATTGCCGGAAGGAAGTCCGTACCGGCCGGTGTTCCGATGCGCAAACGCGATCTTGGGGACAACTGGGCCGGCGGAGTTCCGGAACCCGTCCGGTCGGTGCGAGGCGGCGGACCTCGACGAACTGCCCTATCCATTATATTACGAATGACGATCTCGTTCCGTACGAGGGTGAGGGGTGAGGCAACATGGGACAGGTTTGGTGGGTCATCTACCCGTACTTGGCGTTGGCGGTCATGGTCGTCGGGACCATATACCGGTACATGTATAACCCGCTTGGTTGGGGATCGAAGTCGAGCGAGCTGTTGGAGAAACGGTGGCTGCGGCTGGGGAGTCTGCTATTTCACTGGGGGATCCTGTTTGTCGCCGGCGGTCACGTGATTGGACTCCTGATTCCGAAACAGGTACACCAGTGGCTTGGCGTCTCGGACGAACTGTATCACTTGAGCGCGGATGTGCTCGGGGGACTCGCCGGATTCGCCGCTTGGCTGGGTGTCGTCATCCTGTTGCTGCGCCGGATATTCAATCGCCGGGTGCGCTTGAATTCGACACCGTCGGATTACGTCGTGCTGGTCTTGCTGTTCGTTGTGATCACGCTGGGCGATGTGGTCACCATGGGTCACAATAATATATACGGACCTTATGAGTACCGGGATACTGTGGGGCCGTGGGTGCGCGGACTGCTCACGCTGCATCCGGACGTCGGATTGATGGCTCAGGTTCCGCTGTTGCTCCAGATTCACGTCATCGCTGCGTTCGCCCTCTTCGCCGTATCCCCGTTCAGCAGGCTCGTACATGCCTGGAGCGCGCCGATCACGTATCCCATGCGGGCCCCGATTCAGTACCGTTCCAGGACCCGGTATCTCGATCGGCAAGAGGAGAAATCCGGCACGCCGGCGAATGCGGGTATGACGGAGGGCAACCGCATGCGCTCGTCTCGTCAATACTGACACTATCGAGACAGCCGGCGACGGGGGTCGATCCGGCACTCGGCCGAAATCGGTGATGTGAGATTTCGCACAACGACCGGCTTTGGTTTATGAGATGATGAGGCCAACTCAGAACGAGGGGGGAATTCGAATGCACACGTTCACCGGAAGTGACCAAGTCGGAGATGTGGTTGCCCGGTTTCCAAAGGCCGCCGAGGTTTTCAAACGGCACAGGATCGACTTCTGTTGCGGGGGCGGACGCACGATTCACGATGCCGCACAAGCGTCGGGGTTGAATGAAGACCGGATTCTTCAAGAATTGAGCGACCTGTACGCAGAAAACGCAAACCTGAATGAACAGAATGTCAACTGGGCCAACGAGTCCATGGGTGCTTTGGTGGACCACATCGTCAATGTCCACCATGCGTATTTGAACACGACGCTTCCTGTGCTGGGAGAGCTCACCACCAAGATACTGCGAGTTCACGGTGCAAATCACGGGGAATTGGCTTCTGTTCATCGTCTCTTTCACAGTCTGAAAATGGAGTTTGAACAACACCTGATCAAGGAAGAGACGGTCGTGTTTCCTAAAATCGTGGAGTTTGAGAACCAAAAGTCCGATGCGTCGTTGGAGGTTAAAAATATATATACATTAACCTTGTTTCATGCTAATATATAGTCATGAAAGACACACAGTATCTACCGATCGGCAAAGTGGCAAAGATGCTGGGACTGAGCGTGCAGACGATCCGTCGCTGGGAAAAGGCCGGGAAGATTCATTCCATTCGTTCGCCAGGGAACCACAGGTTGTTCGACGTGGAAGAAGTGCGGCGGCTTTTGGGAAAACCGGCCGGGGACCGGACGGCGATCTACGCCCGGGTATCTTCGGCCAAACAAAAGGCGGACGGCAATCTCCAGCGGCAACGGGAACGGCTGGAGCGGTACGCGGAAGAACGCGGGTACGATGTGGTCCGGGTGTTTTCCGAACAGGCGTCGGGAATCAACGAGAACAGGAAACAACTGGCGGCCCTGTTCAAACTCGCCGAAGACGGGGAGATCGACCGGGTGCTGATCGAATACCCGGACAGGATGGCGCGGTTCGGATACCGGTATCTGGAGCGGTTTTTCGAGAGCCACGGGGTGGCGGTCGAGTCCACCCACAAGACCGAGCCGAAGACATCCCAGCAGGAGCTGGTGGAAGATCTGTTGACGATCATCACCGTGTTTTCAGCCCGGATGTACGGCAAGCGGTCGCAGGAGTTCCGGAAAAAGATTGGGCAGGCCATGAAAGAGATGGGAGGTGAGGGAACTGGTCACGGTCATCAAGACGATCCGGATCGGGATTCACAGGGAGGTCCATCGGTGCAAGAGGGAGGCCCTGGAGAGGACCAAGGACATCTATAACCAGGTGATTGCGTTTTACATGGACTTTTTCGCCGCACATCTGAACGTGTTGGACGAGCCGGTCCAGGTTCGGAAGAAGGACGGGTCTATCAAAGAACGAAGGCGCACCAACCAAGAACTGCTGACCTTCGCGGAGTTTCACACCTTGGCGACCAAAGCCCACCCGAACCCGGGGTGGCCGCTCGACGAACACGTTCCGTCTGCGAAGGGGATGCCGACGGAGTTGCGGCGGGCGGCAATCAACCAGGCCATTGGCAAGGTCCGATCTTGGTCGAGCGCCGTGAAAGCCTGGGAGGTTGCGCCGCCCGGGAAGCGGGGCCGGGAACCGCAACTGGGCAGGCCGGGCGTACCGGTGACGTTTTATGCGGGGATGGTCGAGCACCCCGCGTATGACCTGACCCCGCGGAAGAAAAAGCGGCACACATTCATCAGCTTGAAACTGCACACCGGGCAGAAGTGGGAAAAGGTGTCGCTACCGGTTGTGGTTCACGCCCAGGCCGAAGCGCTTCTCGCCGGGTCCGCCCTGGAGAAAGAACGAATCGCTTGGGAAAGGAAACGTTCAAAGACGGCCCAGGCCGGTTCCGGCGAAGAAAAAGGGGACCGGACATGGGTGGCGAAATCCCTGACGGTGTACGGGAAGAGGGACAAACGATATCCGGGCGGGGTGCGGTATGCGCTGCACATCCCGATGGAGAAATCCGTAGACAAACCCCGGAAGGCCGAGGAACAGCGCCGGGCAAACCCACAGATGCCGGTGGTCACAGTGGACCTGGGGGCCAACCGGTTGGCGGTGATGGGAGCGTTCGTGGAAGGGCGGCTGGCGGCCACGAGGTTCGTGGACGGCCGGGCCTTGAACCATCGCCGGCACCGGCTGTTGACCGTCATTCACCGCAAGCGGGCGCAAAGCGGACAGCTCCAGCCGGGGGTCCAAGACAACGCGAACTTGTGGAACAAGATCCGGAACCTGGACGAGAACGCGGCCAAGCAGACGGCCCTGGCCATTGTCCGGTTCGCGAAGAAGCACGGCGCAAAGGTGATCGTGTTCGAGCACCTGCGTCGGTACCGGCCGCCAAAAGAGAAGATGAGCCGGAGCGGGCGGAAGAACCACAAACGGGCGTACTGGTTGCGCGGACAGATCATGGAATGGGTCCGGGACCTGGCGTTTCGGGAAGGGATTCTGACGGTGGAGCGCAACCCGGCCTACACGTCCCAGGTCTGTCCGCACTGCAAGGTGCTCGGGGAACGCCAGGGCTCGCGGTTCACATGCAAGAACCCGAACCATCGGTACAGCGCGGATGCAGATTTTGTGGGGATGATGAACCTGTACCGGAAATGGACGAAGACATTCGTGTATCCCCAGAGAGGGGATGACCCAAAGCCAGAGGTTGCCTGAGGGCAAAATATCCCTCTGGTCTCGCGGGAGGCTAACCGCCTGGACGGGACAGGGGTTCACGCTTCTGCCTTTCGCGAGTGCCCGTGTGGTACGGGATGGCTCTGAGCTTCATTCCTTGGGGACCGGTTTGCCGATCCTGGCTTGCCGGACGCGGGAGGAAGCACACGCCGAGAAGCGCGCCCACCCCGGGGGTGGCTCCCTTCCGGATGGAAGGAGACAAAGGTCAGGCCGACAGCGGTTTGTTGGATAGCTTTGATCAGATATTCCGGCAACTGTTGATACCACGCGGCCCTTGGAGCGGTTCAAGAGCTTGAGGAAGAACACGACCGCTGCGGAGAGATTCTCAAAGAGATTCGGGCTGTGACAAACGACTATGCGGTCCCCCCCGATGCATGCGGAACCTATCAATATACGTTCTCGAAACTCGAAGAGTTGGAATCGAACACGTTTACGCACATTCATTTGGAAAACAACATTCTCTTTCCGAAACTGCGCGCCGCCAAGGAACGGATCAGAGCGTAATTGCACAACGCCGGGATCCCGGCCGCGCCCCGTGAAACTCCTCCGGTTTCTACGGGGTGGACGGGAGCTCCGGTTTTGCCCCCGGCAGGCAGAAACGGCACGTCGGGCGACGGCCGCCATCGCACCGGCATCGCCCGGTCCGGCCCCAGGGAACCACAGGCTGTTCGATGCCGAGGAGGCGAGGCGGCTTTTAGGAAAACCGGACGGGGATCGGACGGCGATCTACGCCCGGGTATTTTCGGGGAAGCAAAAGAATGGGTGAAAGACCTTGAAACGCATTGCCCCGCTTTTTTAGTTTACATAATGTACATTATCGGACTCAAAACGGGCCATCAAAAAAGCCTCACCTTTCCCGCTGGATCAATAGCCAGAGAACAAGCATTGCCAATTGTTATCATCGGGCAACTGCGCTCCATCTTGCCACCCGGCCGCAATTCGGGTAAAGTGAAGCTATCGAGAAGAAAGTGCCCTCTGGCAGGCAGACGGAGGGCGTAGCCAGATGCGGGGGTGCGGTGTTCACCATGCGAATCACTTCTTATTTCGATTACAATTGCGTGTTTTGTTATATCGGGCGGTATCGCCTGCGGGAGGCCGCAAAACGGACCGGCGCATCCATCGAATGGGTCGCCTGGTCCATGCCCGAGGGTGCATCTCCCCCGCCCAAACCCGATGACTACCGGGAGGGCGTGAAGCGCTATGTCCGGGCGGCTTCTGAAGATCTGGGCCTCGACATTCGCCTCATGAGGCCAGTGGACACCCGAGATGCCCTCACCGGCATGTATTACGCCCGGGAAGAGGGTGTTGAGGAAGCGTATCACCAGCAGGTCTTTGATGCCCGGTTTTTGAAGGGATTGGACGTGTCGGATCGCCGGGTACTGACAGAGTGTGCTGAGGCCGCCGGTCTATCCGGGAGTCGGTATCTGAATACACTGGACCAGGAAAAGTATCGCGCGCTGTTAGAGGCCGACTTCCAGCGCGCGGCAGGCGCGCGAATCTGGACCATCCCGGTTTATGAAGCCGATCACCGTCGGTTGGAGGTTCATCACTACGATCAGTTGCCCACCGCCGGTGGGTTGGTCGACTCGCTCAAGCTTACAGGAGTCAAGGCCGAGGATTGAATCTGTCGCCGGAGTTTGTAGTTCTGGCGCTCATCGTTATGCCGGGCGTTCATTTTTCCACCCTCCCAAACCTACACAAATCTCACCTTGCGCTCCCCCATTCCTCTAAAATCCTTCACTGGACGGAGGGCAAGTGAAGAATCATACCCGGGTAAAGGACACTTTCTCCTGATAAATGATTCATCTGGCGCAACTGATAGATCCACTCTCTCCTATCCACATCGGGGCCCGCATACCGCGACGCGATGTTCCACAGGGTGTCCCCTTCTTGGACTGTGATGCTTCTGTCCTCACCCGCCTCGGCGTGGGGATGGTGGTGCAACAAAACTCCTCCTGCCGTCCCCAGCCCCATGAGAAAAAGAACCCCTATTCCGAGCACAGTCCGGCTCCATGCCAGGCTTTCCCGGGCCGGGCTAAAACCCGGGATCAGGCAAGCTTGTCTCCGGGCTTTTCCCCGGCTCGCCCGGAGGCTGATCCCCTCCATCCTCTCGTCCCCGGCCAATCCCCTCAGCGGTGTTCCCATCGCCTCACCCTCACTCTCCCTGTACCATGTGTCCCTGTGTTGGAGGACCATTGACCATGGGCCCTCCTCGTCCCGCTCTCCCACACCCACACAATTTTATGCAGTGAGCCCTGTCCCCCCATGTGTATGCCTCCCAGACGAGGGCGAGAACAAAACTTATGTTCGCATCCAGTGTACACGGAACAAACGTTTGTGTCAATGGTTTTTGAACCTCGCCTGCGGGAAGAGGATGAAGCGCGGCATGCAGGTGTTTTCTGACTCTCGGTACTCTTTCAGATCGAGGAAGACAGGAACGGCCCTTTTAGATCGGCAAATATACGTTTGTTTTTTTGGCAGATTGGGTGTATCATAGAGGCACAGCGAGGAATACGGATTTTGGGCCGGTGCATCCGTACATCCCCTGCAATGGACGCTCGAATTTCTGGACAAACCACTGAAGGCCGCTTTCAGACTGTCTAACCCGGCGCGTTTCCCGACATTGAAGAAAAAGAGCCGGGACGGGGCGGGCCAGCGCTTTCCGCGCCCGAAACAGATCAACCTCGACCTGGCGACCAGGGATGCGGACGGGCGGGGTGTCTGGCCGAAGGTCTTCTTGCCCCGGGCCGAGTGGGTGAAGTCCCGGACCATCGCCGGGACGATTCGAAACGCCACGCAAATGGCCGGGCATGGTACGTCTCTTTCCAGACGGAGATCGACGTGCCAAACCCAGTTCACCCGTCCGAGCGCATGTCCAAAAAGGTGAACGCTGCTTCCGAGTCCAGGTTGCAAGATCCGTGCAGGATCCACCCATGAGAAGAGGTGATGTTCGTGAAATTGTCAAGAAGGCAGCAGGATATCCTCGATTTCATCAAGAAAGAAGTGAGAGAGAAAGGCTATCCTCCTTCCGTTCGGGAGATCGGCGAGGCGGTGAACTTGTCTTCCAGTGCCACGGTCCACCGTCACTTGGGCCGGCTGGAGCAGATGGGGTACATCCGCCGGGATCCGACGAAACCCAGAGCCATTGAAATTTTGGAGGAGGATGCGCAAACGGTCGGGCCTGTCACCATGGCTCCCGTGGTGGGCCGGGTTACCGCGGGGTTGCCGATCACCGCTGTGGAAAACATCGAGGATTATTTTCCCCTCCCTGCGTCCTGGACCGGGGGAGACCCGGTTTTCTTGCTCAGAGTGGTCGGCGACAGCATGATTGAGGCCGGGATATTTGATGGGGACTTGGTGGTGGTTCGCCAGCAGCCCACCGCCGAGAACGGTGACATTGTGGTGGCGATGACCGACGAAGGAGAAGCCACGGTGAAGCGGTTCTACCAGGAGAAAGATCGCATTCGCCTTCAGCCGGAGAATTCCACCATGGCCCCACTCTATTACAAGAATGTGACAGTTCTCGGCCTCGTGATCGGTCTCTACCGTTCGATTCGATGAAGTAGTAGAATGAAAAGAGATGGTTTCAGCTCAGTCTAAGAACAGGAGGACGTCAGTGTGAAGAGATGGCAAGGCATGACTCTGGCTGCCCTACCGGTGGTTCTCGGCCTCGTTTTTATCATCGGAGTATTTGCCAACTGGTTCCCCATTCAAACGGGACGGTCGACCGAGGCCACGGCGAGCGGTTCGGAGTCAGGGGGTGGCTCCGGACCCGTTGATACGAGCGACCCGGGCGCACAGATTTTCTCTCAATCCTGCGCGAGTTGCCACGGAGCGAATTTGGAAGGTCAGACTGGGCCCAAGCTTCTTGGCATCGGGAGCAAGATGAACGAGGCGCAACTGGTGGAGTATATCAACGATCCGAAGCCGGTAGCCGGTTATCCACCGATTATGCCTCCCAAAGGCGGACTCCAGTCCGATGACCAAGTCAAGCAAGTGGCTGCATGGTTGGCGAAGCAAAAGTAACGCAGAACTTCATCATTAGGCAACAACCCCTGCAGCATGTTGCAGGGGTTGTTCAATCCATCGGCGCGCCACCCTTAAGGCGAGCTTCCACGTCTTTTGTTTGACGGCGCCGATCAATACAGGTTCAAGTACTGGTCCCGCTCCCAGGGATGAACGGCGGTGCGGAACATATCCCACTCAATCAATTTCGCCTCGACAAAATGTGTAAACGCGTGTTCTCCCAGGGCATTGACGATGACTTCATCCCGGCTCAGCTCATCCAGAGCTTCTTTCAAACTGGCAGGCAGCGTCAAAATCCCGGCCTGCACGCGTTCGCTTTCCGTCATCACGTAAATGTTGCGATTGACCGGTTCCGGCAAGGGCATACGGTTGCGGATCCCATCCAGTCCCGCAGCCAGCATGGCCGCCAAGGCCAGGTACGGATTGGCCGACGGGTCGGGGCTGCGCACTTCGATCCGGGTGCTCAAGCCCCGGGAAGCGGGCACTCTCACCAAGGGGCTCCGATTCTGGAACGACCACGCGATGTAAACCGGCGCCTCGTATCCTGGCACCAAGCGCTTGTAAGAGTTCACCGTAGGGTTGGCGATGGCGGTGAACGCCCGGGCATGGGCGAGGATTCCCGCCAGGTACTGTTTCGCCGTTTCACTCAGGCCGAACTCGTCCCGTTCATCGTAGAACGCATTCTCGCTTCCCTGGAACAGAGATTGATGGGTGTGCATCCCGGATCCGTTAATCCCGAACACCGGTTTTGGCATGAAGGTGGCGTGCAGACCGAGCTGCCGGGCGATCGTCTTGACCACCAACTTAAAGGTCATGATATTGTCCGCCGCCGACACGGCATCGGCATATTTAAAGTCGATTTCATGCTGGCCAGGCGCCACCTCGTGATGGGAGGCCTCGATTTCAAAGCCCATCTGTTCCAAAGCCAATACGATCTCCCGGCGGCAGTTTTCCCCCAGGTCTACCGGAGCCAGATCAAAGTATCCCCCTTGGTCGTTCACTTCGGTGGTGGGGCTGCCGCTCTCGTCCATCTTAAATAAGAAAAACTCCGGTTCCGGCCCGACGTTCATGGTGGAGAAACCCATGTCCTGGGCTTGGCGCAGGACTCGTTTGAGAATTCCCCGAGGATCTCCGGGGAAGGGGGTGCCGTCCGGAAGGTAAATATCGCAAATCAGCCGAGCCACTCGCCCTCCGTCTCCCCCGATCCAGGGAAATATCAGCCACGTGTTGAGATCCGGATACAAATACATGTCCGATTCCTCGATGCGGACGAAACCTTCGATCGACGAACCGTCGAACATGATCTTGTTGTCCAGGGCTTTGGGCAACTGACTCACCGGGATTTCGACGTTTTTGATAATACCGAGCAAGTCAGTAAATTGGAGGCGAATATAACGGACGTTCTCTTCTTTGACCATTCGCATAATGTCTTCGCGTGTGTACTGGCGTGGCATCGATGGACTCCTTTCTTCTCTTCACAGATATGTAACAAAACGATTCCCCGCCCTCTGACAGGGAATCGTCTCGCTCTTTAACGGAAAAACCGGGAGAGCTCGCCTTGGATCAGCGACGCCGGTCTACCCGGTCGCTCCAATTGGGCGATGAGCTCTTTTTTCAGCAACTCGTGCAAGTCCCGGTCCGTGAGGTTGCGATTCCCTTCCACCGCAAGTCGCTCTTCCTTCGGAAGGTCTTCGACATCGGTGGGTTTTTCGGCCGGTCCCAAGGCCTTTTTAATCCCCGCGATATTCAGACCTTGATCGATCAGTTTCTTGATCTCGAGCAGGCGTTCGACGTCCCGGAAAGAAAAAAGGCGCTGATTGCCCTTGGTGCGAATGGGTTGAATCAATCCCTGCTGTTCATAATAGCGAATCTGCCTAGCGCTCAACTCGGTCAACTTCTGTACGATCCCGATGGGAAACAGGGCCAAATTGCGCCGCACATCATCTGACATACGCGATCATCCCCTTTGGCTTCCGATACTGATCACCACTGACCACGGGGTTCACGGACGGGGAATGCACTGATTTTCTAATTCATTATACCCCCAGGGGCGCAAAGTTGTCAACTCGATGTGAGTTAACGTAACTGTTAGGCCCGCTCACTTTTAGGGAGAAAGCCGGAGGAACGCAAGGACCGGGCCGCGTGCAGATAAGCAAGTTTACCGTGTTCGTAGGTTAAACCACCCTGGACAAAAACCCGGTACGGGGGGCGCATGGGGGCATCCGCAGACAGTTCCAGGGATCCGCCTTGGACGAAAGTCCCCGCGGCCATGACCACCGGGTCGGGATACCCGGGCATGGCCCAGGGCTCGAGGACGACGTAGGAATCCACCGGAGATGCGGACTGGATGGCCTGGCAGAACGTCAGCACGGCCTCCGCCGATGGCAGGTCGAACTGCTGGACCAGATCGCTTCGGGGATCATTCCACCGGGGCTGGGTTGGAAAGCCCAAAGTTTCAAAGAGGGCGGCACCGAACACCGCGGATTGCAGCGCTTGGGAAACCACGTGAGGGGCGAGGAAAAATCCCTGGTAAAACAGGCGCCATTCCGCGCCCGTGGGCCCGGCCTCTTCCCCCACTCCCGGGGCTGTCAAGCGGCAAGCGGCCGCATGGACGAGATCTTTTCGCCCGACCACGTACCCGCCGGTGGGCGCCAATCCCCCCCCAGGATTTTTGATCAACGAGCCCGCGGCCAAGTCTGCCCCAACTTCAGTGGGTTCCCGGGTTTCGGTGAACTCTCCGTAGCAGTTGTCCACGAGAACCACCGCCTCCGGTTGGATTTTCTTGACCAAGGAGATGGCCTGTTCGAGCTCGTCCACCGAAAGAGCCCGGCGACCCGAATAACCCCCGGAGCGCTGCAACACCACCATACGAACGGGGACCGCGGACAGTACCTTCTCTAACGCGTCCAGGTCCACCCGGTTATCCGATGTCAAATCCACCTGTGTATAGGTTATCCCCCACTCCACCAATGTACCCTCACTTTGACCGGTTCCCTTCCCGATCACGGTGCGCAACGTGTCATACGGCTCTCCGGTTGCATAGACCAACCGATCCCCGGGGCGAAGAACGCCATACAGTGCCAGGGCCAGGGCATGGGTGCCGGACACGATCTGAGGGCGCACCAAAGCGGCCTCCGCCCCGAAGACCCGGGCATAGATGCCATCGAGAATTTCGCGGCCCCGGTCGTTGTACCCATAACCCGTGGATCCCCGCAGGTGCACATCGGCGACGCGGTAGTGCCGAAAGGCTTCCAGTACCCTCTCTTGATTCATCATGGCCGTGCGTTCAATGGCGCGGCGGCGCCGGGCAATCCGGTCTTCGATTGTTTCTGCGATCCGCGTGAAATCCTCCTGGCGATCGCTGTGTGGACCTTCTGTGTGAATGGTGCTCACCTCATTGCTGATAACGCGGCCCGTGAACTCCGCAATTCCAAGCCCTTTGTTTCGGATTCTATCATAAACGGGTGACGAGGTGTCTTTGCATCTGGCGTCCGTCAAGCGGAATGTTTACAGACCTCTCGCAGCCATTGTACCACCGGTGTAAAGCCCGTGCGATAAAGAGACGACACCACGAAGATCGGAATATCCTCCCCGTGTTTCAGAAGCATCTCCGCCGCCCGGGCCGCGCCAGGCAAGTCGATTTTGTTCCCGATGACGACGTAATGGGACGTTTGCCTGCCCACTTCCATCAGCGTACGATCGACATCACTCAGTTGAAACCCCTGGGCCGCGGTGCGCCCGAGGTCGACGACGTGAAACCAGATCCTGCTCTCCGACAGACACCGAAGAGACTCTCCCATATGTTGTCGAAGTTGTGTGTCGGGATGGATATCCGCCACCAAACCCGCCGTATCGACAAGCCGCAATGTGATCCAGGGGTGCCAGCGCCGTACCGCGGCGTCCACCCATTGCGGTTCTTGGGTCTTGTGCCGCCCGAAGGCGCACAGCCGCCGGCGGGCTTCTTCCACGGCTAACCGCTCCTTGACGGTGCGCCCCCGCTGATCCTTCCGGCGGATGGGCAGCTTGCGGCCGGCGAGCAGAGCCCCCAGTTGTAGCCAGAACATGGTTTTTCCAGCGGCGGTGATGCCGACCACGGTCCCCTGTATCCTCACCTCTCCCCCACCTCCCAGATGAAATCCTCGGCCCGAAGAGTCATCAACGCCTCCCGGTCCCGGATTCCTTCTCGGAGGAGGCGGTGGGCCTGGCGGCGCAGGGCGCGTTCTAAGACGTTGCGGACCAGGCGGGCGTTGCCAAAGCGGGCGTTGCCAAAACACGTTCCCGCGGCGGTTTGTTCGCTCAACCAGGCGCTGAGCCGGCGCCGGGCGTCAGGAGAGAGCCGATACTCCCGTTCGGCCAACATGCGGTCGGCGATGGCGAGAAGTTCGTCGGCCGAGTAATCGTCAAAATGCAATTGGATTGGAAACCTGGAAGGGAGCCCGGGATTCAGGCGTAAGAATGCCTCCATTTCCCGAGGGTATCCGGCGAGCACCACGACCAGGTCGGTCCGGTGGTCCTCCGCGGCCTTCACCAAGGTGTCGACCGCCTCTCGGCCAAAATCTTTAGGGCCTCCCCGGGCCAGGGAATAGGCTTCATCCACGAACAGCACCCCTCCCAGGGCGCGCTGGATTTGTTCCCGGGTCTTCTGGGCCGTGTGGCCGATGTACTCGCCCACGAGGTCGGCGCGTTCCACCTCGATCAATTGGCCTTTGCTCAGAATCCCGAACCGGTGCAGCCATTTGGCTACAAATCGTGCCATAGTGGTTTTCCCCGTTCCGGGATTGCCGCGAAAGATCATATGCCAAACCACGGGTACCGCTTTCAGCCGGCACTCCTGCCTGCGACTTTGGATTTCCGCGAAGGCGAACGCTTCCTGGAGAACGTCTTTCAGGCGTTGCAGCCCAACGAATTGATTGAGCTCCTCCACCATTTCCCGGTAAAGCTCTTCCCGAGAGGCGGGCGATACCGCCCCTTTTGCCCCGACGGGGGCACCGGGGAGCTGGGTGCAGCCCGCGGACGGCGCCGCGCCGTGTCTGCTCCTCCCCGGCGGGGGTGTGTCATACATCTGCCTCAGTGCCTCGGCCAGGGCCAGCTCCCCTTCCACATAACGGCGAATGATCTGTTCTGTCACATGGCCCGGACTTCGCCTGGAGTTTTTCACGGCGCTCTCCCCCTCTCTGGGCGGCTCGCTGATGCAGTCTATGCACTGCGCGGCAGGTGGGTGAATGCCCAGACCGGTTGCAGCGGGGCGCCGACGCAAACAAGATCGAGAATTTGGTGATGGGTCAGTCTAACACGTCGAAATCCCGTTCTTCCCCGTAGCCCATGATCACCACCCGAGTGTCGGGATCATCCTTTAGGAGTTGGGCAAGCTCTTTGTCCCGGCCCATCATCGCGTTAACCGCCGACACATTTTGCACTAGGTTCTGCCACACGTCCTTCCGGGCGGCAGTTGCTTCCGTCGGAAACGTGTGGCTGGGAATCACATACCGAACTCGCAAAAGGTTTCTCACCGCATAGGCGGCCTCTCTTGGCCCCATGGTAAAATGCCCCGACGCGGAAAGAATGGCGATCCGGGGTTCGTACACATCCTGAATCAACTTCATATCCATGGTGATCGCAGTGTCCCCGGAGTGATATACGGTGTGATCTCCGCTGAATTCCATCACGTACCCGGCCGCTTCGCCGGCATAGATCGGGGTGCCTTCCGTTTCTCGGTAAGACGAGGTGTGGCGAGCCGGAACCATTGTTGCCGTTACACCCTCCAACGCCACACTGCCTCCAAGATTAATCGGGTAAACGTTCTGAAATCCTTCCCGTATCAAAATCATCCCGAGTTCATATTGGCACACCACAACTACTTCGGGGTTTGCCTGCTTTAGTAACGACAGTCCGCTCACGTGGTCGAAGTGACCATGCGTGAGTAAGACGCCATCGACACTTTGCAAGAATTCCGTTTGTGTGTACTTCTCCGGGCAACCAGGATTCAAATCGAAGAACGGATCAATGAGATACCGCTTTCCGCCTCGTGTAGTGAAGGCATACATCGCGTGGCCAAGACGCAAGATTTTCATGACCACCCCTCCTAAAACGCAGTTGATCTGTTCATTTATGATTAGAGCAAAAAGCGGGGTATAACCCCGCTGGAGCAAGATGGTCGGACGTCTTCTCAGGCCAACCAGCTGAAGGGATAGCCCGAATCTTCGCATTCCCGGGCATACCTGGATACAGTCAGCGGCCGGAACGTATCGACCATGACGGCCAACTCATTCGTTTCCCGCTGACCGATGCTGGCCTCGATTTTTCCGGGTTGCGGTCCGTGAATAACCCCGCGGGGGTGCAGTGTCAGGGAGCCCGGTTCAATCCCCTTGCGGCTCATGAATTCGCCGCGCACATAATACAACACCTCGTCCGAATCGATGTTGCTGTGATAATACGGCGCCGGGATGGCCTCCGGGTGAAAGTCGTACAATCTCGGGACGAACGAACAGACCACGAAGCCCGGCCCTTGAAATGTTTGATGAACCGGTGGCGGAAGATGGATTTTCCCTACTCGTGGTTCGAAGTCTTCAATGTGGAATGCCCAAGGGTACACATAGCCGTCCCAGCCGACAACGTCCAAAGGATGATGGGGTACCGCGGCGCGGAAAATCCGTCCTTTCTGTCGAATCCGGACCTCGTAATTCCCCTGCTCGTCATGGGTCACCAACCGGTCCGGCACCCGGATATCCCTTTCGCAAAACGGCGCGTCTTCCATAAACTGTCCGTATTCGTTGAGGTACCGCGACGGAGGTGCGATGGGGCCTTTGGCCTCAATCACATAATGCACGTGTTCGCCCTCGTCCAAGTTAAAACGATACGTGGTACCGACCGGAATGACCAAATAGTCTCCGGGGCCGAACCGCAACTCCCCGAATACGGACTCGAGCACCCCGGTCCCCAGGTGAACAAAGACCAGTTCATCGCCTTCCGCATTCCGGTAGAAATAGTTCATCGGCTCGGTGGGCCTAGCCAGACAAATGCGCACATCTTCGTTGAACAACAGAGGAATCCTGCCGGCAACCGGGTCTCCCGATTCCTTCAGCCCCGACGTTCGAAAATGACGGTGATGCCCGGGCTGATCGGCGGCCTCTCCGTCCAGCGGGACCTCGCCGATCACCTCATAATACTTGGCGGCCGACGGCGCGTGCAGATGATAGAGAATCGACTGAATCCCCGAAAACCCCCGGGTGCCGAACACCTCTTCGAGATACAACCCTCCGTCGGGATTCCGAAATTGGATATGGCGTTTCTTCGGCAGAATACCGAGTTTGTGATAAAAAGGCACCGCAGCTCTCCCCTTTCCCTTTCATTTCATTTCGATCAACCGTCATTCAACAACGGTGTTTGTGAGCGATCCGAGTCCAGTGATTGTCAACGTTACGGTATCTCCGGGTTGCAGCCACGGACAGGTTTCCGGTCCGAGTTCCAGGACGCATCCGGAGCCCACAGTGCCCGATCCAATGAGTTCTCCTGGCGCCAAGCATACGCCCTGCGAGGCCCGGGCGATCATTTGCGGAAACGTGAAGTAAATGTCTCTGAAATTCCCTTTTGAATAGATCTTGCCGTTGACGGCGGCGGTCATTTCCAAATCATAGCGGTCGCCGATTCGGTACGGTTCGAGTTCATCGGGAGTGACCAGCCAAGGGCCCAGGGACGAGGCAAAATCTTTTCCTTTGGCCGGCCCCAGCCCCACGTTCATCTCCGCCCGCTGGACGTCTCTGGCGCTCCAATCGTTGAGAATCATATAGCCCGCAATCATGGATTCGGCTTCTTCCGGAGATACGTCGATCCCCCCTTTCCCCAGAACGCAGGCCGTCTCCAGTTCATAGTCCAGCATGGTTGTATAAGGCGGACGCCGAACAGGTTCTCCCGGCCCGAGGAAGGCATTCGGATTGGAGAAGTAAAAAACCGGGAATTCGTACCACTCCGGAACAACGTTCAGACCCCGACGAGCCCGGGCGTTTCGCACGTGCGCTTCAAACGCGTAAAAATCGCGAAATGTCGACGGTTGCACCGGAGGACCGAGGTGGACGGTGTTCGTGGAATGCAAAAGCGCTCCAAGGACCCGATCCGGCTGCTCTCCCTGTTCCGCTTCCGCCCCTCGGTTTGCCGTACGCTCCCGCATGACGGTGTCGATCGCCCGGATCACCGGCAGCCACAGGTCCCAATGTTGCAGCGCCTGAAACATGGTTTTCGGAAAGGCGGCCGGGGAGATGTCCAGGATCCCTTCCTCCCTGCCCCAGTAAAGGGACAATTCCATGTCCACCACCCACCGGTCCGACAACATCCACCCGGGTCGAAGAGGGAGATAACGAGCCGTTCGAAAAGAGACGAATTTCACCGGGATCCACCTCCTGCGGGAGGTTGAGGGGGCACCGGCCGCGCCAGCGAAAAAATCGACTCCACCCGACAATAGTCGGCTCCGGCAAGGCGTCCCACGGGATCAAATCGATGCAGGTCTATTTTCCCCTCCCGATACAGCGCATCGTCGACATAGAAGTGGACCACTTCTCCCACGATCAAATCGGCATTCGGACCGCGCCCCACGGGAATCAGGGTTTCCAATCGACACTCCATGCGGATTCGGGCCTTTGCAATCCCCGGGACGCTGATTTTTCGGCTGGGGACGAGATCGACTCCCATCGCCTCCACCTCACTGACGTTCGGCGGGTAGTCCGCGGAGCAGGCGTTTGCCACGGCGGCGAGATCCCGATGCACGGCATTGACCACGAACTCTCCGGTCTCTGAAATGTTGTGCGCGGTATCTTTCATGACCCCGCCCCGCCGCATGATCGAAAGGGTGATCATAGGCGGATCCGAGGCTGCCACGTTGAAAAAGCTGAACGGTGCCGCGTTGACCAAGCCGTCTCTTCCCCTGGTGGTCACAAACGCGATCGGGCGGGGCAGCACCGCTCCGATCAGAAGCTTGTAATTGTGTTGGCGATCGAGCCTCGCGGGATCCAGTTCCATGGCCGCACCTCCTCCTGAAAGGTCTTCTAACGCAGGGCTGGAATGACTCGCTTTGCGAACAATTCGAGCGATTGAATGACCTTCCGGTGATCCAAGGCGCCGAAATTCATGAGAGCCATAAAATGGTTTACCCCGATGTCCCGGTAGCGCTGGATCTGTTCAACGACTTCCTCGGGGCTGCCGAAGATCGCTTGTTCCCTGGCCCGCAAATCTTCGTACTGGATGTCCTTTCCGTATTTGCGGGTGCGTAAATACAGGTTGATGGCTTCTTTCGCGTTGGCTTCCGCTTCGGCCAGAGATGGCGCCACATGGACATGGAAGGCCACCGGAATTTCCAATTGGTCAGGATCTCCGTGTCCGTGAGCTCGAACATGTTCTTTGTACGTCTGAATGACCTCCGCCAGCTCTTCGCGGGAATTGCTGTTCACGTACGCAATGCCCATGATCCGGTATCCCATGCGAGCGATGTGTTTGACCCCCTCTTGGCGAAGGGAAGCCACCCACAATTCCGGGTGCGGACGTTGAACCGGGACCACGTTCAGTCGGATTTCCGGATATTGGTAATAAGGCCCCTGATGTGAGAAAGTTTCCCCTCGCCACGCTTTCAGCAGCACATCCAGTGCATCGTTGAATCGCAGCGCCTTGTCCTCCATCGGTACTTTGAATCCGTGGAACTCATGAGCCAGATATCCGCTTCCCAGGCCCATGTTCAAGCGTCCCCCGGACAGAACATCCACCACCGCATAATCTTCGGCGACCTGAACCGGATCCCGCAACGGCAGCACGGACACCGCCACTCCCAACCGGATCCGTTCGGTCATTCTCGCGGCAGCGGCCAGGAGAACGGGCGGTGAGGGGCTGACCCCGTACTCGGCGAAATGGTGTTCCGCATACCATACCGCATCAAACCCCAACTGTTCCGCAAGCACGGTTTGTTCCAAAACCTCTTCGAATAATTGATCTGCCGACCGGGGAACAATATCGGAATAGTTATCAAAGACAGTAAACAAACTGAATTTCACAGTAATCCCTCCCACGTCGTGGATAAAAATGTGCGAGATCCCCATTTTTCTTGACAAAAAAAGCACAGCCCTGTTGGAACATCCATGGCTGCGCCCTCCCACTTCCCAAGGTCGGGGTGTTCCCCCTTCCCCCGTGGGTAGACAGCTTAAGATCGCCGCCTTCGACGATTTCGTCGCGTTTATATTCCCATTTCTATCGATCTTGCGTTGTAAAGATGAAGAATCTCGTCTTCCCCGAACTCGTTGGGTAACCCTTCGTAACGAACGGTTCCACGATCGAGCCCGACGACCCGGTCCGCGATGGGCAGCGCCGCTCGGGCATTCTGCTCGACCAAAAGGACGGCGGTCCCTTGGTCCGCCAACCGACGCAAGGCTTCAAACAGTTGTTCCACAAGCTTTTCCGCCAACCCCAAAGACGGTTCGTCCAACATCAGCAACACTGGCTCAGCCATCAGGCCCCTGGCCACGGCCAACATCTGTTGTTCCCCCCCGCTCAAGGTGCCTGCCAGTTGTTTTCTTCGTTCCTTCAGTCGGGGAAACAACGTGTACATCTTCTCACACTGCTCCATCACCTCCTTCGGCGGTAAGCCGAGTGACCTCATGAATGGAACTTCTGTGTACGCCCCGAGCATCAGGTTCTCTTCCACGGTCATCGTCGGGAACAGGCCGCGCCGTTCAGGAACCAGGGTGATTCCCAAACGGTGCACCGACTCGGGAGGAAGACCGGTTATCGAGACGTCCCGAAACTGAACCCGCCCTTGGCGAGGGCGAAACTGACCCGCAAGCGTACCCAGGAGCGTTGATTTCCCTGCACCGTTCGGACCGATGATCGCGACCAATTCACTTTCGCCGATCCGCAGGCTCACCCCGTTCAGCGCTCGCACCGTCCCCCGATAGGTGTGAAGATCTTGAGCGATCAACAGAGGTTCTTTTTGTTGTGACCCGGGTTCAATCGTTCGATTGAAATGGGATGCCTTTTCCGTGCCCAGATACGCCTTGATGAACTTCGGGTCTTTTTGCACCTCCTCCGGCTCTCCATAGCAAATTTGCTCGCCGAATTCGAGAACCACCACTTTGTGGGCCACTTTCATGACGCTGCCGAGGTCGTGTTCAATCCAAATCACGGCGATACCCTGGCGACTGATGTCGACCAGCAGTTCCAGCAGTCGTTCGCGTTCGCCTCGATTCAACCCGGAAGCCGGCTCGTCGAGAAGCAATAACTTCGGTTGCTGGCTCAGGGCGCGCGCCATTTCCACCAACCGCTGCTGCCCGAAAGACAAGTGCCTGGCCGGCACATCGGCCAGCGATTCCAACCCGAACCGTTGAAGCATCGCCCGGGCCTCGGATTCCGCTCGACGGCCGATTCCCTTTCCGCCTGTGAGAAGAGCCTTCCAGAATTCAATCTTTCGGAACGAGGCGATCCCGATCTGGACATTTTGGAGCACCGTCAGTTCCGAGAACAGATTGATATTCTGAAAGGTACGGGCGATGCCCAGTTCGGCAATCCTATGCGGCTGTAGATTCGCCAGCGACCGGTTGTTGAGTAAGACCTCACCCTCGTCGGGTCGGACAAGCCCGGTAATACAATTTAACAGGGTCGATTTGCCGGCGCCATTCGGTCCGATCACCGCGATGATTTCTCCGTTGTTTACCTCGAAATTACAATTTCGAAGGGCGTAGATACCGCCGTATCGCTTTGTCAGGTTCTTGGCCACGAGAATCGGCGCCATGGTTTGTCCTCCCCCCTTCCGATCTTTTCTTTGGCCAGGAGAGACATCACTCCACCGGGAAGAAACAGAATGACCACCAGCAGGAGCACACCGAAGATCAGCGTTTCCAACGGTCCCACCGTATTCGTGCCGAACATCGGCATAATGCTGCGCAAGGCTTCGGTTAGAACGGTCAGGAGCATTGCACCGACAATCGGTCCCCAAATCGAGAGAGGGCCTCCCACGACGGCCATGAGAAGAAAGAGGATCGATTGCTTAAAACTGAACAATTCCGGACTGATGAAGGTCATATAGTGAGCATAGAGGCCTCCGGACAAGGCCGCCAGGACTCCGCTGGCCACGAAAGCCTGGACCTTGAATCTGCCGACATCCACCCCGGTCGCGGACGCAGCGGTGCTGCTGTCTCTCGTTGCTTGAAGGGTGTGCCCCCACGGCGAATGGAGAAGGTTCCATATCAATACCAGCAGCAGCGCGAGGATCCCCCACACCAGGTAATACATTTGCAGATCCGAGTCGATCACCCAAGATCCCACAGATAGGTGCGGAATCTCGCTGAGTCCGGAGGCTCCACCGGTCCACTGCGATTCTTCGACAAAAATGAGATTCATGATCATTCCGGCCCCGAGCGTGACGAGGGTCAGATAGTGACCGGCCAACCGCCTGGTCAACCAACCGAGTAGAAAGGCGACGATTCCGGCAACCGCCAAACCCGCCACTAAAGTCAGCGTGGTCGGAAACCCGTGCTTCAAGGACAGGAATGCGGAAACATAGGCGCCGATCCCCCAAAAGGCCGCCTGGGCCAAGGATACTAGTCCGGCGTGGCCGATAAGAAGTGAAAGACCCAGGATACACATGGCGTATAACCCGGTCAACAGCATGATTTGCGTCCAAAACGGGCCCACGATCCACGGACAGATTGCGACAACCACTGCGATGAGCGCCGTGTATACATACTTTCGTCGCATCAGGTTCTTCCTTTCTTTTAAGACGCCGTAAAGTATCACTTTCACGCACGATCGGCGCTCTTGCCGAACAAACCATTCGGCCGCCACAGAAGAATCACGATTAAGACAACGAAGGCGATGGCCTCTTTATATGCCGACGAAACGAAACCGGCTCCCACCGATTCGAGCATGCCGAGAATAAACGCGCCGGCCACAGCACCCGGGACGTCTGAAAGTCCGCCGACCACCGCTGCAACAAATCCTTTCAACCCCAGAGTGAGCCCCATATCATACGAAACCAAGGTAACCGGTGCGATCACTGCGCCCCCGAGTCCCGCAACGGCCGCTCCGATAACGAAACTGAATGTGGCCATCGATCGGGCGGAGATACCCAGCAATCTCGCCGAGTCGCGGTTCAACATGACCGCCCGGAGAGCAGCCCCCGCATAACTTTTTTCAAAGAAAAAGAACAGAAGAACAAACAAAATGGCCACGGTAACGAGGATGACCACGTCCTGTCGCGGAACGGCTCCGCCCATGAAATGATACGGTTGCCCGGGGAGGAACGGGGAGACGGCACGCGGTTGACTCCCCATCAACAGTTGTCCCACGGACTGAAGTACGATGGACAATCCGATCGTGGCAATGATCTGGACCGTTTCCGCCTGATCGCGAAGTTTGTCCAAAAACACACGGTGCAACACGCCCCCGACGATGGCCGCCACCACGATCGCTCCGAAAAGAGCCATCCATGTCGGCAACCCGCTGGCGAAAAACATCACCAACGACAGTGCGCCGACGGTGGCGAAATCTCCTTGTGCAAAATTGATGAGCCCGCAGACTTTAAAAACGGTCACGAATCCCACGGCGATCAGGGCATAAATACCGCCCAACGCCAGGCCGGAAAGGACAAGTTGAACTGCGTCCGCCATATCATTCACCCTTCGGTCTATTGCTTCGGTCTATTGCGCGATAACCCACCGACCGTTACGGAACTGAAGCATGGTCAAATCTTTGTCGCTCACCCCGACATGATCCTGGGGACTGAGGTGGAAAATCCCCGTAATTCCCACGACTCCGTTTGACTGTTCGATGGCGTCACGAAGTGAATCACGAGTCACCTCACCTTTGATGGACTTCAATGCCTCGATGATGAGGAGGGTTGCGTCGTACGCCATTCCGTGCAGGAGGGATCGCCCAAACCACCAGCGCATCCGGAGACTTATTTTTTACGGATGTCAGCTGAGGCTTCATGTCGGTGTCCGTCGCACCGAACCGTTCAGAGGAAACAATCTGAATTCCATAGGATTGGGCCGTTTTTTCGAACTCACTCTTTCCACTTTCGCCGTAGGCATTGTTCACCGACAAGAAGCCCACGCGGGTCCATCCTTTTTGTTTTAAGTACTCGCTGATTTTTTTCGATATGCTCTGATTGCTGACCGGCGTCTTGAACACCCATTTTCGCTCCGAAGCCGGGCTTGCGATGGCGTCGCCCGATCCCACGGATACCATGGGAACTTTTTGCTGAGTGACATACGGGACAAGCGGCATCGTCGTCGGCGTTGCGCCCGCCCCGATAATGGCCAGTACATGGTCTTGTTCGACAAGTTTTTTGGCGACAACCAACGATTCCGTCTCTTTTGACTGATTGTCGTATTTGATAAGTTGAATGGGCGTCCCGTTAATCCCTCCTTTCTGATTGACCTCATCCACCAACATTTCCACCGCGTGAATCTGCGGTTCGCCCCATACACTGGAAGGTCCCGTGAGTTCCAGGTCCACCCCGATTTTATACGCCTTTCCTCCAGCGTTACCGCCTGTACCGCCGTTTCCGGATGTGGATGTACCTGCGGCACCGCATGCGGTCATCATCAAGCCTGATAATGCGACCGCCGTAAAAAAGCGCCACCCTTTCCCCATGTGTACACCTCCGCCGTTGGATTCCAAACAACAAGTTCAAAACGACATAAAAGACAACGGCCCGACCGATCCCCTTCTCGTTACGGGATCATCAGCCGGGCCCTGTTTGCTCTTCGAAACCGTGCACCTCGTCGATGCACCGCCTCCGCAAACAACCAGCAAAAATTCTATTGTTTCTGGACTTTCCCTTCGCGGTACCGGTCGAAGGCACTGCGCACCGCTTGGAGAAGTGCGCCTTGAGCCGGCGCCAAAAACCGGGTTCGCACTTTCTTCTGAATTGCGTCGAGCCCATCGAGGACGTTCTCGCCGATCACCAATGATCGGACGAATTCCCCGGTTAGGGGCAAAGCGAAAGAAAACCCCGCGTCAACCACGATGTCCGTTCGCGAGTCCACAACCATCACGAACGATACGATGCGGTATGCTTCGTACGCCGTTGTCCCCTTCGGAAGTTCAGCGAATCCCGCCGCGAACACGTAGTGTTCTTCCGCCCAAGGCCCCGTCGGTTCATTCAGCACTCTGCGAAACATACCCCCCTTTTCTCACCATTCTTCTTTATTTCTTTATATCAAAATAGAAGGAGTTTCGTCAACATGTTTTTGCGATCTCGTCTTTTCCCTGTATCCCGTACTTGGCTTTACATGCACCGAAGAGGGCTTGCGATCACACAAAGATTCGAACGGCAGAGCAAGCCAGTCGATTTGGAGAAAAAGCGGACGGGATGAGACAAGGATGCCCCTTCAAACCCGCTTGCTTCACCACGCCGCTACTTGACCGTCAGCCCGGGGTTCCGTCCCACCGACAAGGACGCCGTTGTCGAGGCGCCAGATGATCTGGCCCCGGCCAAACGAGCCGGTATCCGCCGACCAAGCCATTTCGTGTCCCCGGCGAGACAGAGATTCCAACACATGGGGAGGGATTCCGTATTCGGCGGCAACCTTGCGTCCCTCGAGCCACTGCCACCGGGGAGCATCCAGGGCCGCTTGAGGATTGAGACGGAGATCGATCATGTTGACCAATACCTGGACGTGACCCTGGGGTTGCATGAACGCACCCATGACCCCAAAGGGACCGACCGCTTGGCCGGCCTTGGTCAAAAATCCCGGGATAATGGTATGATAGGGCCTCTTCCCCGGCGCCAAGGCGTTGACGTGGGCAGAATCCAAGGAAAAGTTCGCCCCGCGGTTGTGAAGGGCAATGCCTGTCCCGGGCACCACCAGCCCCGATCCGAACCCCTGATAATTGCTCTGAATGTAAGAAACCATGTTGCCTTCGCCATCGGCCGCGCAAAGATACACCGTCCCGCCGGCCTGCGGCCGACCCGGGTTCGGAAGAGCGGCCGATTCCCCGATCAACCGACGGCGCTCTTCAGCATATCCCTCCGAGAGCAGATCCTCTACTCGGGCGGACATAAACCGAGGATCGGCGATATAATGCCGGCCATCCGCAAAGGCCAGCTTGATTGCCTCAATCTCGATATGGTATCGATCTGCGGGGCTGCGACCGGACAGGTCAAAGCATTTGAGCAAATTCAGGGCCATAAGGGCCACCAGGCCATGGCCGTTGGGCGGAATCTCCCACACATCGTAACCCCGGTAATCCACATGGATGGGATCCACCCACTCCGGGCGGAATGCCGCCAAGTCTTCCAATCGGATGAACCCTCCGTACTCCCGAGAAAATCGGTCGATCCGCTCGGCCAACTCCCCCCGATAAAAAGCCTCGGCCCCGCTCTCGGCGATCTTGCGCAAAGTTTCGGCGTGATCTGGCGACCGCCAAATCTCGCCAACTCGAGGGGCCCTTCCCTCCGGGGCAAAGGTGCTGAACCATGCGGAAAACTCCGGTCCGGTAAGTTCCCGTTCGTATCGGCGATACGCGGCTTCCCATGCCCTCCCTGTCACCGGAGAGACCGGGTATCCGGCCTGAGCCAGTTCAATGGCGGGTTCAAACAACGCAGCGAACGACAGGCGGCCAAATCGCTTGGACAGCTCCGCCCAGGCTGCGGGGGCGCCGGGGACGGTGACCGGCGCAAAACCCACCTCGGGCATCTTGTCTCGAATGCCCCGGCTTTCCAATTCAGCGATGGTCAAGCGGCGGGGAGCCGGGCCGCTGGCGTTCAGCCCGTGAAGGCGGCCGCCGCTCCAGACCAACGAGAAGGCGTCCCCTCCGATCCCGTTCGATGTCGGCTCCACGACAGTCAGTGCGATGGCGGTGGCGATGGCCGCATCCACCGCATTGCCGCCCCGCCGGAGCATGTCGAGTCCCGCCTGGGCAGCCAGAGGTTGGGAGGTCGCCACCATTCCCCGCCGGGCATAAATGGCCACTCGCCGAGAGGGGTGGGGATGATCATGAGGATCAAACTGCATGCGAATCCCTCCCACCTCTCTGCAAGTCACGATCGGGAAGCGTCGGTCGGAGGGACGTCGCGCCGTTCGTCTCCCCCGGTCTGGGCGGATGGGTGCAAGGACACCGCCTTCTGGGGGGTGAACGTCGAGATGGCGTGCTTATACACCATCATCTGCTTGCCTTCCGATTCCACCACAATGGTAAAATTGTCGAATGCCCGGATCACGCCGCGGATTTGAAAGCCGTTCACCAGATACACCGTCACCGGGATGTTGTCTTTGCGCAATTGGTTTAAGAACGTGTCCTGAATGTTCATTGTTTGTTTGTTCACCTACACGGCCCCTCTCTAACCCATCTTTTCCTAATGTATTCGTTACGCCTTACGAAATCCCTTCCGCCCTCCTACAGCTTCTGCGATTTTCCGACCGGCCTCCTCCAAGGATATCCCTCCAACGTCCAGCCACTGGTGAACCGGCTGGGCCCGAAACCAACTCCACTGTCGCTTCGCGTACCGCCGGGTTCCGCGTTGAATCCTCTCGATCGCCTCGTCCAGGGCCATTTCACCGGCAAGATAATCGCCCAATTCCTTGTATCCGATGGCCTGCATCGAAGTCAAGTTCCGGGAATATCCGCGCTCCAGAAGCCTCTGAACTTCTTGAATCCAACCCTGTTTGATCATTTGAATCACGCGGTCATTGATCCGCCGATACAGGGCTTCGCGCTCCATGGTGAGGCCGAACATGAGAAAGGGGATGAGGGAGCCCCGACGCCCCGCCGCGCGGGACATGGGCAGCCCCGTCAGATGGTGGATTTCCAAAGCCCGGATGATCCGCCGAACATCGTGGGGATGAAGACGGCGGGCGGTCTCCGGGTCCACCTCGGCCAAAAGTCGGTGCAGGACCTCGGGACCTTCCCGGGCAGCCCGGGCTCGCAGTTCTTGTCGATACCCCGGGTCCTCTCCTGCCGGGGAAAAATCCAGCCCGTGGGTGAGACTTTTCACATATAATCCCGTCCCCCCCACCACAATCGCCCACCTTCCGCGCTGAGACACGTTCTCAATCGTTTCAAGGGCCAGCCTCTGATAGTCCACGACGGTGAAGGGCGTATCCGGATCCACCACGTCGATCAGATGATGGGGAACCCCCTGCCGCTGCTCGGGGGGGATTTTCGCCGTGCCGATGTCCATACCTCGATAGATCTGCATGGAGTCCGCGGAGATGATCTCCCCTCCAATCTGTTTGGCCACCCGGATGGCTACGTCCGATTTGCCCGTGGCCGTCGGTCCGACAATAAACAGAACCGGATTCATTTTCCACCCCCCACATCGATCACACCGAACTGGATCCTACCCGAGCCTTTTGGAACCGGCCGAAATCCGAGGCGATCGATTTCTCCGCCATCCCGGCGATCTTTCAACACCACCCGCCGACGGGCCACGCGCACCGCCTCCTTCACCGCTTCAAAGCGGAGAGCGGACGGATCCCCGAACACCCGCAAAGCATCGATCCCCCGGGAGGCGGGGATCGTTTTGCGAAACATGGGATCAAAATACACCAGGTCCACAGACCGGTCGGGAAGCCGGCGCAGATAATCGACGTGATCCCCCCACACCACCTCAACGCGTCGCATGGCCGCCTCGAGCTCCGGAAGTGCCGGATAGGCGTATGTGCTCAAACCCTCCTCCACGAACAATGCCACCACCGGCCGGTCCTCCACGCCCACGACTCGCCCTTCCGGGCCCACCGCGTGGCTGAGCACGATGGCGTCCGCCCCGAGGCCCAGGGTGGCATCCACCACCCGATCTCCGGGCCGAACCTCCCCCACTTCGAGAAGGGGGTCGGGATGCCCGCGTATTACCTGACGGAGGCGCACCACCGCCATTCCGGGATGATAGCGATACTGCCGGCCGTCCGCATACAGGAATGTACCCTCCCGGGTTGCCACGGCGGAAAACGATGCCGCGTATTCCGCCAAAATCTCGTCAAGTTTGCGGCGGTCCCGGGACACCAAAGGCAGCCCCAGACGGCGGGCGATTTCCCCGGCCCGGTGAAGGAGTTCGGGGTCTGGCCGGGCGGCGGTGGTCACAACCCCGCGAAGATCAGCCGTCATGGTCCCCCTCCCCTAGTGCTGAATCCGCTGGAATTGTCGATCTAAGTCCCGTCGGGTCCATTGCAGAATCGTGGGCCGCCCGTGGGGGCAGGAGAAGGGGTTGTCCAGTTCCCGGAGTTGGTCGCACAGTGCCTGCATCTCCGGCATGGACAATGGCTGTCCAGCTTTTACTGCTCCCCGGCAGGCCCGGGTGATCACTCCTTGCTCCAGGCGTTTTCGGGGATCTTGTCCCATCGGCCGCTCGACGCACTCGGTCAAAAACTCCCGGGTCAGAGCCGTGATGTCCTGGCCATCCCAGATGTCGGGAACCGTCCGAACCACGAGGGCGTTGTCGCCGAAAGGCTCGGCGGTCAGCCCGTACTCTTGCATCATATCGAGGTGAGGGGCCAACCGGTGCATTTCGGCGACACTCAGTTCCACCGTGATGGGCACCAACAGCGGCATGGGGCCCACTTCCCGCCGGGTGATTTGGCGTGAAAACCGCTCGTATAAAATCTTCTCGTGGGCGGCGTGCTGGTCGATCAGAAACAAAGAGTTTTCCGCTTCGGCGACGATGTACAGGTTGAGCACTTGGGCCACCGCCCGCAATTCGGGAACCCGGGGCCGGACAACCGCTGTTCCAACCCCTTCAAGCTCCACCGCAGCCGCTGCCTCTTCCGTTGTCCTATTGCTTTCCGTTCTTTCCGAATCCACTGGGACCTCTGGCCCAAGACTGCTCCGAGATCCGGTCTCCCCCCCTCGCTCCCCGGAAGCTTCGGGTTGTTCTTCAGCAGTGATCGGGGCGAGGGCCTCCAGGGTTCGCTGCCTGGCCAGCGGACTCGCAGGGGACCTCCCTCCTCCCGGGGGACTGTCCCACCGAAACGCCATCTGGCTCTCCCGGAGAGTCTGCGCCCGGGAGCCTCTCTGAGTTTTTTGCGCCGCATCGCCTGCAGCCGCATCTGGCCCTTGGGGAGGGGGATTGCGCCCTTCTCGCGGCCCTTCGGTGGGCGAATGCAGACCTGGAATGGCCCGGGCCCTGTCCAGAACCCGGCCCAGCGCCCTCTCCACCGCCCCCGCCACATCCCTTTCTTCACTAAAACGGACATCCAGTTTGGCCGGGTGCACATTGGGATCCACGAGGCCGGGATCCAGCTCCAAATGAAGAAATACCACTGGGTTTCGATGGATTGGGAGCCTTCCCGCGTAGACGTCGAGCACCGCTCGGGTCAGCGCCGGGTTGCGAACCGGCCGTCCATTGACAAAAAACATCACGTGCCCCCTGCCCGCCCGGTGGATCTCGGGTAACCCCGCCAACCCCCAGACCCGCAAATCGAGGCCCCGCTCCTCCACCGGGATACATTTTTCCGCCAAATCCCGACCGTACAGCGCCGCCACGGCGTGGAGCAATCGCCCGTCCCCCGGGGTTGTCGCGACAGGTCGCCCATCGGCGGAAAGGGTGAAAGCAACTTCCGGGTGGGCCAGGGCCGCCCGGGTCACCGCATCCACCACATGGGCGCCCTCCGTGTGCAGGGACTTGATGTATTTTAGCCGAGCGGGGGTGTTGAAAAACAACTCCTCGACGAAAATATCCGTTCCGGGCGCCATCCCGACCTCGGCCGTGGAGACAATGGTCCCCCCCTCCGCCCGAATTTCGGTACCGGCGTCATCTTCCCGGCGACGAGTTTTCAGCACCAGTTTTGAGACCGCGGCGATGGAGGGCAGGGCTTCCCCCCGAAACCCCAGGGTTCGAATGCGAAACAAATCCCGTTCTGAAGCGATTTTGCTGGTGGCGTGCCGCCGCAGAGCAAGCTCTGCGTCTTCCCGATCCATGCCCGTGCCATCGTCCACCACCCGAATGGTTTTCATCCCCGCTTCCTCCACGGCGACGCGAATATGGGTGGCCTGGGCATCGATACTGTTTTCGATGAGCTCTTTCACCACCGAGGCCGGACGCTCCACCACCTCCCCGGCTGCGATGCGGTTGGACAGGCCGGGATCCAGAATATGTATGGCGCTCATGGTTCGTTCTCCTCCCGGACCAAAAGGTGTAGTTCGTAGAGCTCTTGCAGGGCTTGAATCGGGGTCATGTCCAGAACCCGGGCATTGCGGAGGCGTTCGAGAACCGGGTGCAGGGGGGCCTCGTCAAGTCCCTGCTCCGCGTCATCGGCAGTGAATCGACCCCCGGTTTCCTGTGGAACTTTCGGCAGATCTCGGTCAGCACCGCCCCCTTCTCCCCCGACACAAGCCGCGGCCGTCTGGGAGAGGCCCTGTTGTACCCGCTCCATGCTTGTGAGGATGGCTTCAGCCCGCTCCAACAGGTCTTCCGGAAGCCCCGCCAGTCTGGCCACGTGAATGCCGTAGCTGCGGTCGGCAGGACGGTCCACCAAACGATGCAGGAATACGATTCCCCCGGAATCCTCTCGGACCTCTGTGGAAAAATTATGGACTCCTGGTAGTTCGTCGGCGAGGCCGGTCAGCTCGTGATAATGGGTCGCAAACAAAGTTCGCGCCCCCACCCGGGTGGGATCGTGAATATACTCCACCGCCGCCCGGGCGATGCTCATCCCGTCATAAGTCGAGGTTCCCCGACCGATTTCATCGAGGATGATCAGGCTGCGGGGGGTGGCGTTTCGGAGGATGGTCGCCAACTCCACCATCTCCACCATAAAGGTGCTTTGGCCCGCCACCAGATCGTCCGCTGCGCCGATTCGGGTGAAGAGACGGTCGACGATGCCAATCCGGGCAAAGTCCGCGGGAACGAAAGACCCAACTTGGGCGAGGAGTACGATCAGGGCCACTTGGCGCATGTAGGTGCTTTTCCCCGCCATGTTCGGGCCAGTGATGAGGGCGACCCGCCGATGGTCGCCATCGAGAAAAGTGTCGTTCGGCACAAATGTGCCATCGGGCAGGACCGCCTCCACCACCGGGTGTCGGCCGCCGCGAATCTCAATGACCGAACTGTCATCCACAACAGGACGGGTGTATCGGCGTTTTGCCGCCACCTCGGCGAGAGCACAAAGGACGTCCAATTCGGCCATCGCCCCGGCCAAACGCTGGAGGCGGGGGAGCGCCTTCACCACGGTGCTCCGCAGCTCCACGAACAACTGGTACTCGATGGCCTCCGCCCGCTCCTGGGCATCGAGGATACGGCTTTCCATCTCTTTCAATTCCGGGGTCACATACCGCTCGCTGGCGGCCAAGGTCTGACGGCGTTCATATTCCCGTGGAACCAGGGCGAGATTGGCTTTGGTCACTTCTATGTAATAACCGAATACGCGATTGTAGCCGATTTTGAGGGATTTGATCCCCGTTCGCTCCCTCTCTTGCTGTTCGAGGGCGGCGATCCAGCTCCGCCCCTCTCGGGATGCCCGGCGCAGTTCATCCAGTTCCGGAGAGAACCCGTCCCGGATGACGCCCGGTTCCTTCGCTGTGGCTGGAGGGTCGTCGGCCAGGGCCCGGTCCAGGAGATCCCGCACTTCTTCACAAGGATCCAGGCGTCGCTCAATATCGGCCAAGATGGAGGATCCGGCGCCGGCCAGCCCGGCGGCCAGCTTTGGGGCCTGGCTCAAGCTTTGCGCCACGGCGCGCAGATCCCGGGGCCCGGCGCTGCCATAGCTCACCCGGCCCAGCAACCGCTCAAGGTCATACACGCGGCGAAGGTCCTCGCGCAGTTGATTTCTCCGTATCCACTCCCCGACCAACTCTTCGATGCCATCCTGGCGCCTGGCGATGGCGACAGGGTCGATTAAAGGCTTTTCCAGCCATTGCCGGAGGAGCCGACCGCCCATGGCGGTCACCGTCTCATCCAACAGCCACAACAATGACCCCGTCCGCCGTCCCTCCCGAACCGTTTGAACCAACTCCAGATTTCTCCGGGCAAAGGCGTCCACCGCCATGTAGGTGGCGTCGTGGAGGGGTTGAACCGGCTTCCAGTGAACGAGCTGGCGCCGCTGGGTCTCCTCGATGTACGACGCGATGGCTGCAAGAGCCTCTTCCCCACCGGCTTCCGGAAGGTCGTCCCAGCCCCCATTCTCCATCCGAGTGAACGTTTTTTTCCCGCGGCCCCGATGTGTCAGAATCGCTTCCGTTGACTTGCTAAGCTGAGTGACCCAAAGCTCGCCAGCCGCTTCCTCGGGAATGAGCCATTCGGCGGGTCGGTACCGGAGACCATCATCCATCACCTGCTCAATGCTGTGGGCAGCCCCGGCCCAACGGTCCCCGGTGGAGAGATCGGCAAAGGCGACAGACCACCCTTCCGGAATGGGAATGACAGCGCCAATGAGGCGTTGCTCCTTCTCTTCCTTCCCCCGGTCTTCCAGAAGGGTTCCCGGCGTTACGATCCGTGTGATCTCCCGCCGGACCAATCCCTTGGCGAGGGCCGGATCCTCCATCTGATCGCAAATCGCCACCTTATAGCCCCGCTCCACCAGGGCGGCGATGTAGCCGTCCACCGCGTGGTACGGGACGCCGCACATGGGAACCCGCCGACCGCCCCCGGCGTCCCGGCCGGTCAATGTGATCTCCAATTCCCGGGCGGCAATTTCCGCATCTTCAAAAAATAATTCATAAAAATCCCCCAGGCGAAACATCAGCAAGGCGTCCGGACAACGGCCTTTGACGTCCAGGTACTGTTGCATCATCGGGGTGTAAGACATGTTGTCCCGACTTCCTTTCCGTGATCTCTGTTTCGCACAACCGACAATAAAATGGAAGAGCCGCCGACACGCCGACGGCCATCCCGTTTTCTTGACGTCCCCAATCCGGCGGGGATTTACGGCACCGGTTGCACCCCGCACGTGGTACATCCGCCACAGCCCCCGGAACACCCCCCTGCGGAAACTTCTACGGGCAACCGGGAAGAGATCGTGTGGGCGATGATCTCGGCCACTCCCTGCACCAAGAGGTTGACCTCCTCTTGAGCGGCCTGGTACTGTCCCACCACCGGGATAGCCCTGAGCCGCTCCTCCACCTCTGCGAGGGCGCGTTCCGCCGCGCGGATTTTCTCCACCGGCGCACAGCGCATCTTCAGGGCGGAGACGCTCATCTGCAAGCGTTTCTGCGACTTTAACAAACTTTGCACCTCACCGTTGCGGGCGATCTTCTGCCGGCAGGCCCGGTAGCGGGCCGCTTCCTCGGACTCCCGGATCATCTGGGCGAGGATCTGTGCCCTTTGGCGAATTTCCTCCGCCGTGTCGCACCTCATCCTGTGACCTCCCGGATCGCGGTGCGCGGTGCCCCCCGCAACAGCCAGGTTTGTGCCCCGACGATCTGGACAGGAATAGTCCGGCCGATCAACTCCCGGGATCCCTGAAGCAGGACCAGACGGTTCGTTCGGGTCCGTCCCGCCAAGATCTCCGGATTCGTCTTACTTTCTCCCTCCACCAGCACGTCCTCCGTCTTCCCCACCAACTGTTCGTGATACCGCCGAGATATCGCCGCTTGAAGTTCGTTGAGCCGGCGCAGGCGATCCTTTTTTGCCTCCAAGGAAGTGTCATCTTTCATGCGGGCCGCCGCCGTCCCCTGCCGCCGGGAATACAGGAACGTAAAGGCATTGTCGAACTGCACCGTCCGAACGAGGTCCAGCGTGTCCTGGAACTCTTCCTCCGTTTCACCCGGAAATCCCACGATGATGTCGGTGGTCAGGCTGACCCCGGGGATTCGGTCGCGAATGCGCTCGACGAGTTGCAAATAAGTCTCCCGGGTATACCCCCGATTCATGCGTTTGAGGATACGGTTATTCCCGGATTGGACGGGCAGATGAATGTGTTCGCAAATCGCTTCTTCCGCAGCGATGACATCGATCAGTTTGTCTGTAAAATTCCACGGGTTGGAGGTGGTGAACCTCACTCGTTCAATCCCCGGGATCCGCGCCACCTGTTGCAACAGGTCGGCAAAATCCACATCCCCCAGGTCCAGGCCGTAATCGTTCACATTCTGCCCCAGCAGGGTGACTTCCCGAATCCCTTCTTCGGCCAGTTGCTTCACCTCAGCCACCACGTCCTCGGGCAGCCGACTTCGCTCCCGACCCCGGGTGAACGGAACAATGCAGTACGTGCAATACTTGTTGCACCCATATTGAATATTGACCCAGGCCTTCACCCCGTCTTGGCGGAGTTTCGGCAGGTTTTCCACCACCTGGCCTGGCCGATCCCATACGGCGAACACCGTTTCCTGACTGGCCATGGCTTGTACCACCAATTCCGGGAGTTGGTGGAGATTATGAGTTCCGAAAACGAGATCGACATGGGGAAACGTGTCCCGCACGAACTGCCGCACCTTTTCCTCTTGGGCCATACAACCGCACAGCCCCAGCAATAGTTCCGGGTGGCGGCGCTTGAGGGGCTTGATCCGGCCGATCTCCCCGAACACCTTGTCCTCGGCGTTTTCCCGGACGGCACACGTGTTAAAGAGAATCAGATCGGCCTCCTCGGGGGCCGAGGCCGGGCGATAGCCCATCTCTTGCAACATGCCGGCCATGATCTCCGAATCGTGTTCATTCATCTGACATCCGTAGGTGCGGATCCAGTAGCGCTTTCCGACTCCCACGGCGGGGACCGCTTGGGCCATCGCCCGGTAATCGACCCTTTGCGATCTTTCGGGACCCGGCCGGTGCCGTTCCAAGGAAATGTCATTTATTTGAATGAGTTCGCTCATGCCGAACGACCCCTTTCCAGACATGCACATTGTCTTTATCATACCATATTTGACACCACCTCGCACCTGACCGGGCCGGCCTGCAGTGCTGACGCATGAACCGGTGTAGAAAAAATTCGGAGGCAGCTGAGGCGGCCCCGGACTCTGAATCCCTTCTGCCTGTAGGGTGTCCCTGTAAAGGAGAATCGCCCTGAATGACGGGAAAATCCATTTCTGTTGATCATTGGTTCACCAGAGGTTACAGCTCCCCTCCCCCACAGAACGATGTTGCAAGATATTCCTGTTAAAACGCCATCGTCAGCCGCGGAGGACCTTGGCAACGCGCCAGCAGCCAGTCCCGATCCATCCACCCCTGCGTCCAGCTTTCGTACAGAAACTTCAACGTCCCGCTAAAGCCCAGTTCCCGCACTTTCTTCATCAGCCCTTCGGTATGCAAAGCCATGACGTTCACCAGATGGCCGAGGTGCATCAGCACGTGCCAGTTTCGCATCGCCGTCCAGTCGGTGGAGTACAGGTGCTCATACTCGTATCCCCGGTGCTTCTCCGTCAGGATCTGTTCCTCAATGTCCCATCGGTGGCGTGCCGCACGATTGCAGCGGTTCACCACATTTTGTGCCGTCAGCGGCTGCCCGGACACCCACGCCCAATGCGCCTCCTGCTGCTTCCCCCCCTCTTCCCAAAACTCTGTACATCCCACGACATGCACCTTAAGCCGACGGTGCGCCCCGGAAGCCTCCCTGAAATCATAGTCGATCTGATTGATCCACCAAAAGATTTGCTCGCGATTGCCCCACCGGTGTCTCCGCTCGTTGGGTTCGATCTTTCTCAAGCCTTTGACCTCTTCCCACACACTGGGCAAACAGCTTTGGGGCAGGACAAACATAAAGTCCAGATGCAGATCCCGACACAGCGCCATCATCGGCCCGTTGGGGTACAGCCCGTCAGCCACCACCAAGATCCGCAATTTGGGAAACATCTTGCGCAGGCGGGTCAGCAGCCGTTTGCAGGCCTTCAGTTCACTGTCTTGCTTCTCGAACTCCTGCTGCTCAGCCGCATTCTCGCAAAACTCCGTGAGAAACGGGAGGACCACCCCTTGAGGGCTGACAAGGCTGGCCTCCAGGGCATAGGCCATGGACGAGGCCTGGTTCTCCCCGTGCCGACGATGCAAAGCCTCCGAGGCCCAGGGCTGCCCCCGACTCGCCTTTTGGGTGCCGTCTATGGCGATCACGTATTGCTTCTCGACCAACAGCGCCTTCAGTCGTCCCGACCGCAGAAGGCGCTTCACCGTCGCCGTCATCACCTCCTCGAGCTCCCCCGGATCGATCCGTTCCAAGATCCGCTGCACCGTGTCCATATGCGGGATGGTTTCCACCTCCGGAAAGATCTCCCGAAAGTGTTCCCAAAACGTTGGACGCGTCAGTTCCCGATTGGCTCTTCTGCGGGAGGCATACTGAAAGATAAACATAAACAGCCCAAACGTCAGAAGCACAGTCAGTTTGTGCCGAATGCTCCCTGGACGTCGGGGGTCGGCAATCCGCGAAAACTTCTCCATCAAGCCCGGCAACAACGCTCGCCAAACCGGCAACTGGGCTTCCACGGCCGTTTGCCGGTCCGCTCGCTCCTCCTCGCTGTTTCGATACGAGCTTTTCCGATTCGGAAGGGTCCAGGGGTGAATCGACTCGGGATTCCGAAGCGTCATCTCGATTCCCCCCACTCGTCTTCCACAAGCTGTGGAAAGGGTTCGACCAACCGCTTCCGCCAGTCCCGCACCAGCGGATAGACCCAGATCGATTTCACGGACGTTCCATACTCGAAGAATCGATCCTGTCTTCCTCGTCCCGCCGTCTTCCCGATCTCGATCCAGTTGGCCGCTCGGTAGCAAGTTCCTGGATATTGGGGTTCGATAAACGTCTCCAAAAGAACCGGTTCAAACCCATAGCGCGCCTTCCAATCCGCTCGAATCCGCCGGGCCGCCAACGCAAGCGCATGACTGGCCAGATGGGGAATCTGTACACCCGGCAGAATCAGAAACCGATTGTTGTTCACGATTCGTGGGCGATACCGCCTGCGCTGCTCCGCCGTCCATCCGATCCACTGATCCCGTGCAGCCAGGGCCTTCGCCGCAGCCCCAAACAACATCGCCCCCACAATGACCGGTCCGTTTGGCCCCTGTGCCCGGATCCAGTACTGGATGCGAGCCCCGATCCCACGAAGGTACCCCAACGGGTGATACGTCGCCATGGTCGCGTTCCAGTCTGCCCGTTCTTCCGGACGGACCGGCTCCACGATGACCGGAAGGACATCCCGCAGGCACGCCTGAAGCTGGGTTTGTACCACCCCCCCTCTTCGTTCCCGGCACCCTCGGGGACCCTGGGCTCGCAAGGGCGGAAGAGTAATCACTCCTTTTTGCTCGAGTTTTAGAAGCAGCTTGTGGCAGGCTTCGACTTTCAGCCGGCCATTCGGGGACTTCCACGGCAGATTCTCACACAAGGTCGCCGCGATTTCCTCTCGACTCAAGCGGGAAAACCGCTGGACCGTGTTTCGAATCAATTCCAGGTCCGCCTCGCGAAACTCTCGGTCGCCAATCCAAAAGGGTACGTCCATCTGAGACTCACCTCTCGACATCATCTCCAAGGTTATCATCTCAGATGGGCTCAGAACTGTCCAGTCGTATTTGCAATCAAATTTTCTTGAGACGCGCTCTGAAGTCAAGCGTCCCAAGGGCTTCCCGGTTCATGCGTCAGCACTGGCCGGCCTGGGCTTGGCGCCGCAGGCGCACCGAACGGGGAATGGGACTAGGCTGCCGTGCCTTCCGTACAGTTGTCCGTTTCCGCCGCGCCCTCTGCCACATTTCTTATTAGAGAACAATGGAAGGAGGTGCTTGGAATGGCTGCTGCTCAAGCGTACGCCGCCTGCAGCCGAAATGTGGGCCGATGGATGGACTTCCGCACACCCTGGGGCAGGCATCGCGGCATTATTCGTCGGGTTTCTCCCGACGGTGTTCTGGTCAGCGTGCCGCGTCACTATGCTCCCCGGTTTGCCTTCGCCCAGGCCTGGGCCAGCGCTCCGGTGTCCGGGGGAGATGTCAAACAGTTGCATCAGATTCGTCATGCGTTGGCCCGGCCCGTCGACACCTATCTGAACGCTGAATCCGTAGGGTGGGTTGCTCCGGGATACGGATGGTGGTACGGCGGCTGGTGGTGGTGGTGGATAGCCTGGGCCTGGCTTTTGGCCTTCGCTTTCCTCCTCTGGTAAGGAAACCAGACGCTTTTCAGGGTGCGGATCTAAGAGGGTGCAGGCGCGTCCTGCCCCCTTTTTATCCGTTAAATCCGGGACTTGCTGTTCAAACAAAGGGGATTGTCGACTTTTCACCAATGATTCCTGGAAGGAGAGCGGCCGACAAAAAACCGACTTCCCGGAGGAAGTCGGCACAGCGAGAAAGACGTCGAGGCACATTCCTACTTTATGTGGGCCATCGGCCGATTATGCCCCCTCCCCGGGAAGGAGGTCGACACGTGAACCGGAAGCTTTTGCTCCGAGGATCCCACCGACTGCCCCCAGTCCGCTTTCCACGGCTTCTTGCCGCAGCCCTAGTGGGTCTCGTGATCGTATTTCTTTTGCCGGGCTGCGGTACCCAGGGTCTTCCCCCCCAGTTACTGCCAGGCGAACAACTGCGGGATGTTGTGATTCGAGCCATCCACGGCGCCAAAGGATCCGTCGACGTCGAAATGTATGAACTCGGAGACCCCGCCGTGGTGACCGCACTGGCTGAGGCCGCCGCCCGGGGCGTTTCGGTGAGGGTCATCGTGGATGCCAGTGAACCTCACAGCCGGGAGGCCGCGCAACTTCTCAAAGGGACCGGTGTCCAGCTTCGAAAAGCGGACGTGCCCGGCGGAATCGATCACGCCAAGATTCTCGTCACCGATGGCGGATGCGTCATTGGCAGTGTCAACTGGGGCCCCGGATCCTGGGCCAACCACGATTTTGCCTTGTGGATTGCCGACCCCCTGCACCCCGTCTGCCAGGAGTCAAAAAGTCACCTCGACCGGGACTGGTCGGGGCGGATCGGCCAACGGGATGAGGCGGGTTCTTGGACCTACTCCGGAAAACCCGCTCGGAACCTGCTGCTCGCCCTGATCTCAGAAGCCCGCTCTTCGATCTATGTGGAGATGTTCGACTTAAACGATGAATCCCTGCTCGCAGCACTGGGGGAGGCGGCCCGAAGGGGCGTCGGGGTGCACGTCCTCCTCGATCCCCGCCAGCCCGATCGGGCGGTGGCACAACGCCGTCTTCTCCAGGATGGGGCCGATGTGCATCTGTACCGAAGTGCCGGGGAACGACTGCATGCGAAAGCTGCGGTGATCGATCAAGATGTCCTCGTCATCGGCAGTGCCAACTGGACCCGGAGGGCGTTTGAGGTCAATCACGAATGGATCGTGGCACTCCGCGCGCCGCAGGCCGCCCGGAAACTGGTGGACGATTGGCACATTCAGATTCGCCGAATCCGGTGAGATGCCCCTTGGCCCAAAGTGCGGTTTCAAAGATTCCGTCGAGGTAAGCCGGGTGGATCTCCGGTTCATCAAAGCGCATGGGTTTGGCATTGGCTTCAAACAGCCACACGTTCCCTTCCCGGTCGCATCCGAGATCGATGCTCATTTCACCGAGTCGTCCCGCCTGGGACCGATCGAGCTGCGCCACTGCGGAAACCGCTGTCTTGCGGACTTCATCCAGGATTTCTTCCGCCCGGGTACCGAAGAAATGTTCGAGAGCCTGATGGGGATGGGCAATGCGGCCCCCCCAAGGGACGTGCGTGGTTATGCGATCCCGTCCCGCCGCCCGGGCTCCGATCCCCGTGAGGCGCCAACGCCCTGCCGAATCTTTTTGCCAAAGGGTGCGGAAGTCAAAGGGATTTCCCCGCCAGGTTGCGAGAGCAATTTGGCGTTGGGCGAGATAGTGTCTTCCCCGGGTGTATCGACGGACAAACGCGGAGCACCGCTCAAAACTTCCCCGATCTTTGCTCACTCTGCCGCGGCGCTGCCAACGCCAGGCCCAGACATTCCGGGATGCCCGATGGATTTCAATGATCCCCTCTCCTGCCCGGCCGTCGCAGGGTTTCAGAAGCCAGGGACCTCCTTCCAACATTAACTGGTAAGGCTCAAAGTCCAGTTGGGTCCCGGGAACCCGCTTGGCCAGATCCGGACGGGCCAGCCAACTCCGGATCACCTGGTCTTTCGAGAAAAATCCCGGATTCCACCCCGGGATGCCCCACAGGCGCAATTGCTCCAATGCGGAAAAAAAGGATGGCTGCGCCTCAAAGCGGCGGTGGGGCACCCGGTTATACACGGCGTCCGCCCCTCGAAAGGGCCGCATTACCCAGTTTATTCCATTCCACTGATAATCCCGAGGTGAGGAGTGCAACAGACCTCCAGGAGTGACGATAGATATTTTCCAGCCGCGTTTTTCCCCGGCTACGGCGAGTTCCCGACACAGCCGGAGATTGCCGAGGGGCCGCCCGTGCCTTTCCCAGAGGAGAACGGCCAGTTTCATTCGGTCATCCCCCTCGGGCTCCGGCTCCACCTGGAGGCATAGTCGATGACCATTTGTGCCCACTGCGTGCGTCGGCCTTTCAATTCCGGATGATGGAAAATATGATGTCCGGGTTTGGCGTTGGCTTCGAACATCCACAGGCGACCTTCCGTACAAATTCCCATGTCAAGCCCCATTTCGCCGAAATTCCCTCCGACAACCCGTTCCAGGCTCCGGGCCACCGCGCAACCTACGTCAGAGAAGCGATTCAGCCAGGTATCGCTGTCATGAGCGAACCAATGGCTGAGTATTTCCTCTGCGGGCCAGACCTTGCCGCCAAACCGCACGTGGGTGGACAGCGCCTCGGGATGTGCCCCTTTCCCCGCAGCGGCCACCATCTTCCAGCACCCGTGGCGGTCCTTCTGCAGGTGTACGCGGAAATCCACTTTCCGCCCGTGATAAGTTTTTAACTCGATCTGCTCCTGGAGCAAATACGCCCGGCGACCGGAAAGAACAGTTAATCTATGAATCAAGCGTTCCTGGCTGACCACGGTCCGCTGGACCCGGCCTTCCTGTTGGGTGCCGATTCGCCAACCGTCGGGATGGGGTTCGCAAAAAACCAGCCCCTCTCCCAAACTTCCGTGAACGGGTTTTGCAAAAAACGCTCGACCGGCCTGCACCCAAGCGGCGATCGCTCCCGAATCCCCCATTCGCTCGGTCCGCGGCAGGAATCGACGAAGGCAGGAAACCCGGCGGAGGATGCGAAACGTGCTCCATTTGTCTAAGAAACCGGAATTAAACACCGCGATGCCCCGCTGTTCGGCTTCGGTTTTCACCTGTCTCACCGGTGCCAGGTCTTCCTCCCACCGGTGAGGAACCCGGTTATAGATCACATCGGGCAGGGGCCACCACTGCCAATCCACCCCTGTTCCCGGCCTCCACCTCCGGCCGCCCCGAACCCGGCCGTGCTGCCAGTCAATTTCATCGGCATAACACACGTAGACCGGCATGCCCTTTTGATTCCCCGCCCGGAACAGCGCAGGCGCCCACCGCGGAATTCGCCGACGTCCCGCATCCCCGGCCTTGGCTCCGATGAGGACCGCCAGAACCGGGCCAAGATCAAGAACGCCTCGAACTTGTCGGGGCTTGTGGCGGGAAGGAATGGGGATCCGTTCCTGGGTATCCGGCCAGTTCCATATCACTTCGACGGAGTTGCCCGGGTTGCGGGCATAATCCACTTGGGCCGGCCCCCGCCAGTGGCCGAATCGCAACTGGGTCATCTCCCCAGGGGCGATCCCGAGTTCGCGTGCCCACGGGAGCGGAAGCGTGACGATCACCGCCTGCCCCATAGCTGACCCCTCCTTTTCCCGATCCCGTCATCGAGCCGCGGCCCTAGCCCTGACCCTTCGTTTTGGTATCGAAATATCCCACGTTTCTCGGATGTCCACCGATTCATCCCATGTCAGATCTTGCTCAATCATCCAGGGAATGACCGACAGATATTCTTCATAGGTCTCGAATAGGGAAGAACGTTTTAGGCGCTCCCACATCGAAAAAAATACCGGTTTCAGAACGGAACGATTTCCCGTGTAAAAGGCTTCTTGAACCTCTGGGTCGAGGAAAGGCCATTCGGTCACATGCTCGAACTCCCGAGCCGCGATGTCGGCGAGACATAACACGGCGGTGGAGATTTCCGGGGAGACGAGCCAACTGCCCGGCGTCCGATACTCGAACCCACCGTGGGGTTTTCTCCGGATATCCCCGAGAAACCCGTATTTTTGCCGGCGCACCCGGGCGGTGAGAGGCTCTTCCAGCAATGCCACCGGAAGGCCGACATAAGTGTCGAGCATGCGCACCAATCGGCTGCCGGGCGGCACTCCGCTGAAATGAATATGCCCGCCGATGGGAAAACCCCGAAAGGGCATCGATCCCGCTACCCACTTAATTTTTCGCGAAGGGCAGAGCTGGGCGGCTTCCGTCAATGCACTCCGGATATGTTCGACGAGTCTCAGCGGTGAGGTGGCGGCCGGCGGTCGAATTTCCGCCAAGGGTAAAAGACCGGCATCCCCATGCAGTGTGCGATCGTCGCATCCCACTTCGCCCTTTCGTGGAAAATAACGGGACGCCGGCACGATTTTGCCCGTCTTTCCCCGGAGCATAAACTCCAGGTCCGCCCCCAACATCAATCGAGCCGAACCCCGGGGCCTGGCGAGGGTTTCTACATACCGCGCAATTCCATCCTTGAACAGGTCCAGAAGCCGGCCGGTCAAGACCGGGGTGGGGGATACGTCCAGTACGAACAGGCGCCCCTTTGGACCAACCCCCAGGCTCACCAGGCCAAAATCCAACCCAAGGGCATGGGTGGCTCGCAGCGCCAGCCGGCAGGCGCGAATGGTCTCTCGGTCGGCATCCTCCGGGATTTCCACGTAATCATCCCGGATTCGGCTCAGTCGCTTGTTCAACCAGATATTGCGGTCTTCCGAGCGAAAACAAGACAGGATTGCGTGGTCGAGAACCGGAATTCGGTATTGGCGGATCAGATTCAACCGCCGGATCTCCGATTCCGGGGACTCCTGTGGGGTATGAATGCCGTAGCGGGCCAACAGCGTCCAGATCCGTTCCCGCACCGAAGCGTCGGCCAAAGCCCGGCGACCGTTCAGAACGACTCCCGGAGGGTCCGGAGCATCCGTCAGGCCCCATCGAATGGTCACCTCGGGCTCCCGGACAGACTCCCGGTCTTCAAACCTCTGTGACAATAGCCGTTCCAGCCGTTTTGCCGAAGCCTGGCCGGCGTGGATGACGGTGACTGGCACGCGGTTCCCCCCTTTCCCACGTCCGCCGGACATTCCGGCCCAAAACGCCGGCCGCCTTCTCGACGGCCGTCAGGGAGAAAACCCGGCGAGAGATTTTGCGTAAGCGATTGGGCGGAGAAACGATCTCTCGAGCAGCCGTTCATCGCCTTCGTCGGTATCCGGAGATTTCCACGGCTTTGCGTTCACCTCGATAATCCAAACACCACCGCGGTCGTCCACCCCGAGATCCACACCCATCTCCCCCAATTGAAGGCCCGAGCTCTCCTCCACCACTTGCGCCACGTGGTGGGCCGTGCGAGTCAACCGCCGCACCAACCCGCGCTCCGCCGAAAGACCCAAAGCCATGTGAGGTAGCACTTTTTCCACTCGCTCCGCCCGCCCCCCGGCGGCCAGATTCGAAGCCACCTCACCGGGATGTGAGATGCGCACGAACATTTTGGTGCGCTTCCAGGCCCGGGACTCGTCTTTTTGCATCAATGCCCGAACGTCCCACACCCGGCCTTCGAGGGAAGGAATGGGAATCGTTTGTTGCAGAATATAGCGCCGCCGCCGGAAGAAACGATGATGCTGTTCAAACCACGCCCGGGGATCCTTGGCGATCCCGGTCTCTGTCCGCCCGGGACCCTTACGCCAGCGGTACAAGGCCTGCCCATTGACTGCCAGTTGCACCCGGACCAACCCCTGCCCCAGACTCCCCCGGGCCGGCTTCATGTAAATGTCCCCCCATTCTGTAAGAAATTCTGTCCCTTGGCCCGGCGCCCGGTAAAGAGTGGTGGCCGGGAGTTGGCGGCGGGTGCGGTCATCGGCGGAGAGCCATTGGAACATCGTCCATTTGTCAAAGAAACCCGCGTTAAAATAGCGCGGGTACAAAAGCCGGATGAGCTTGTTCCTGGATTCTTTGACATCCGGGCGGTCCTCAAATCTGCGAGAAACCACCTGGTCGTAAACCACATCCGGCAAGGGAAATGTGCCCATGGTCCATTTTTGTTCGTCATTCCAATAAACTCCCCGGACCGTACCCTTGGTCCATTGAATTTCTAAGGGAGAAAAGACGTAGGTCAAGACGCCCAGCGTCCGTCCAGCCTCGGACAGCCGTTCAAACACTGGCACCTGAGCTCCGCTGAGCTGCCCTTTTTTCCGGCGAACTCTGGCCATGATGGCCAGCAGTGGACCGATCCGCAGGAGGTTTTCCGCCCCGTCCCACAGAACGTGGACGTCCAACACGTTTTCGTCGGGCAAAGATAAGATCTTCCAGATGTTGCCTGACAGGTGTATCCCGCTTGCTTCCTTCATCGGAACGAGCCGGGCGATGGTCTCATGGTGACCGTGTCGCAATGTCACCTCCGACCGGCCTCCACAGAGCAGGGTATCCGGAACGGTCAATATCCCCTGTAAACCTTCCGCCCGGTGCACCATTAAACGGGTCACCTGCACCACAGGTCATCACTCCTCCGATCGGCCGGTTCTCTCTTCGGCCAGATCCGCCGTCATGTACCCAGTTGCGTATTTAACATATTCGAAGGGCTTTCGAATTGACAATTGGCGCAAGGCTGGATCGATTTGTTTCAGAGTCGATCGACCCGGACGCGGATTTACATCCAATATCCACCATTTACCGCTTCTTTCCAGCAACAAATCGATCCCGAGTTCCACCAGGTGGGGGAACGACTCGCCCACTGCTCCAGCCACCGATAAGGCCAGGGCAGTTCCCCGTTCCCGCTCCCCATCCTGGAGGATTTGGTCGACGGGGAGGACCCTCCCGCCCAAGGAGACATTGGTGGGGCCATCCTCCTCCGGAGCGAGGCGTGCCACCACGGCGGTGACATCCCAGGTTCCGGATCCGCCGCGTTGGACGAACCAGCGGAAATCCACGGGGCGTCCGAAAGCCGTCAGGGGGATGCGGGCCTCCTGGACGATGTAAGCCCGGTGCCCTGCCACCCGGCGCCAATCCGACAGGCGAAGCGGAGTACTCCACATACCCTGGGCTGGTCTCGGGTCGAACCGACACCATCGAATCATTTCCCCCCGCCGCTCCAACAGCAAGAGGTCCCGGCCGCCGCTTCCCCGGCGGGGTTTGGCGTAAACCCGGCCAAAGCGAAGAAGAGCGGCCTCCGCCCGGCGGAGAGACATGGGCCGCGTCCAGGGAATGTGATCGCCGAAACCTTCTAAAAGGAGAAATTTTGTGATTCTCCATTTATCCCCGATGTCTGGTGCAAGGTTTAGGAGACCCGTCTCTTTGGCCTCTCGTAACCCACGGGGAGGACCCAAACGTTCCCCCCGCCTCCACAGGGCATCGGGCACGGGGCCCGGTCGTCGTATCCAGCCGTTTTTGCTGGACCACCCCCATGCCCGAAGGCTGTCCGGTGACGATTGGGGATCGAGTACGTAGGCGAGGACGCCCATGTCCCTGGCTCCAACCAGGGCGTCCCGAGCCCAAGCAGTCTGGCCGCCAAAGGCGGGGGTGGGGGATCGACGGCGAACTGGCAACCATAAAGCAACGACGGGACCGAGCTCGAGCTGTGTCCCGCCCCATCTTGCATGAATTCGGTCGCCCCGCTGCAGGCCCAGCCGGCGCAACACCGGGCGTGCCATCAACAAGATATTCGGATCGAGAATGTGGGACCGAATCTGAACTGTACAAACTGGCCCCAAACCGGCTCGGATCTGCACGGACGATCCCTGCCGCATGCCATGTCGACGCAGCAGGGGCGCCGCGGCGTAAATCACGTCCCGGGTGTGTACCAGGGATTCGATCCGCAAGGGCCCTTCCACCATGGGCAACACCCCATCCCGTTGCCACCCCGCGCCGGATCACGCCATTTCCTCGGCTTCGTCCTCGATCAGATCCTCATCTTCATCTTTTTTACCGGGCGGTTCGCAGACCATCACGAACAGCTTCGTGCGTCCGATTACTTCTGCCGCAAGCTCTTTTTCCACCCGAACGGCGATGTCGGTGCCGCCGGAGGCAATTACAGCATCCAGGCAGTGGGGCGGCTGAATAACTTTGACCATCACTTCCCGGCGATCTTGCAGACAGTGGGGGTCCAGATCCCGCAGGGGAATCTGCTCCACATAAGACACGGTGTCTTTTGCCACAGCGGTTTCACTGTTGTTGTTGTATGCATACCAGACATTGATGTCCATTCTCCCCCGAACTTCCACCAAGTCGCCGATCAAATGACCCTCGTAGGTGTGATTCATCACCCAACATCCCCCGATGGTGGACGGTCGGTTCGTGGGATGAATCGTGTACGTCATTTGCGAATACCGGCTGCCTCGACCGCACACAGCATCGGTAATGATCTCGCGGCACCCTGCGTCTCTCGCTGTGCTGGCCACGATACTCCCTCCCCTTTATGCCAAGTTGTTCTCTGCAACGCCCGGGGTTGGTGAGGACGGTAAAAACAGGCGCATGTTTAGTACCAATTCTATGCGGGGCATCTGCCTTTGGTGCTGCGGCCCGGTCGTCCCCGTGCCCACGAAAAAAGCCGATCCCTCCGCGGAGATCGGCGGCCCCATTGCTTTTCAACCCATCGGCGTCCCTCGCTCTTCCCCCTCTGCGCCGCAAGCTTCTCACGTTCCCGAGGGACCCGGAGCCAGGGCCTGATCAAAGAGGTCCCGCCAATTGTCCCACAATAATCGCCGGGCCGTTGCCTCGCCGAAACGGGCGCTCAGGGCCCGCTCCAAGGCCGGATATTGGGCTGCTGTTTCCATGCCTTCCAAGACTTCGTCGGTCCCGTCAAAATCCGATCCGAAGGCCACATGGCGATCCCCGGCGACCTCCAGAGCGTGCTCGATGTGCCGAAGAAGATCATCCAATCCCCCTTTGGGCCCGAGAAACGCGGGTACAAAGGCTATGCCCAGTACGCCGCCGAGGTCGGCCATCGCTTTGAGTTGGCCATCGGACAGGTTGCGGCGATGGGGCCAGACCGCTTTCATCCCGGCATGGGTGCACACCACCGGCCCCCGGGCTTCCCGCAGGACATCCCAAAAGGCCGCCTCGCCCAGATGAGCCACATCCACCACGCCGGACCGCTGCCAGATCTCCCGAACAAATCGGCGCCCCAGAGCCGTCAACCCGCCTCCCCGGGGTTCTCCGACACCATCGGCCAACTCATTGGCCTCGTTCCACGTCAATCCCACTACCCGCACCCCGAGGTGCATGCACAGGGAAAGACGCTCGACACTGCCCTCCAGTGCGGAACACCCTTCGAGGCACAGCAAGCCGTATATCGTCTGAGATTTCTCTGCCAGCGCCACATCCTCCCGATATAAAAGAGGACGTACCCGCTCCCCATCCCCCACGATTCGATCGTGAAAGGAGGCCGCCTGGGTGAGGAGCATGTTCCACCCTTCGGCGGCGGGGCGGTCCGGGGGCACAAACAGGGGAAACCCCAGAACCTTGACTCCACCTTGCACCAAGCGGTGCCAACCCGCTGCCAAGGACGATGTCGACCCGTAGAAATCTACCCGCTCGGCGGCGATCCGCCACAGCACATCGGCATGGGCATCCCATACTCGGCGCTCCAACCGGTTCCCCCCCTCGATGTGAACAAACGAAAAGCCTGTTTGTCAAGAGGAGCAAACAGGCGTTGTCCAATAATCATGTTGACATCGGTGATGTTGATCCCTGGCCTCAGCGAGGTTCGACGATCAACTTGATCGCCGTCCGCTCTTCCCCGTCGATCAAAATATCGGTGAAGGCGGGGATGCAAATCAAGTCGATTCCACTGGGCGCTACGAATCCTCGTGCAATCGCTACGGCTTTCACTGCTTGATTGAGGGCCCCGGCCCCAATCGCTTGGATTTCCGCCGCGCCGCGTTCCCGCAATACGCCGGCCAGGGCTCCGGCAACAGAATTGGGGTTGGATTTTGCTGAAACTTTTAATACTTCCATCGTGAGGTTCCTCCCTTGCTGTTGGGTTGAGAAGGACATTGATACTTATATTCGCGGTTCCTTTAGGAAATTCCTTTTTTCAATGGCTATTATTCGAAAAATTCTTCTCCAGGAAACCGGGCCGGATCATGGGCGCTTAAAGGCCGCCCCGTCGGGCCAGGGATGGTCGGGGGTAATGAACACCCTGCGGATTGCCGCACACCGTCCGTTTTCGTCTTCACAATCGATGATCGCCGCCGAAAACTGGCAATCCCCATCGGCCACTTCAAAGCGCGCCGGCAGATGGGTGATCATTTTATGAAGAATCGGCTCTTTTTTCATGCCGATGATGCCGTCAAAGGGACCGGTCATTCCCACGTCGGTGATATATCCCGTGCCCCCTGGCAGAATTCGCTCGTCCGCCGTCTGCACGTGGGTGTGGGTTCCCACCACCGCGCTGACCCGGCCGTCAAAATACCAGGCAAGCGCCTGCTTTTCCGACGTGGTTTCCGCATGCACGTCCACCACGATCCACGTCGCCTGGTCGGCGATTTCCTCCAGCACCGCGGAGAGGACCTCCAGGGGCCCGTCCCATTCCCCCATGAAAGCCCGGCCCAATACGTTGACAATGGCGAGCTGACGGCCGCCAACGGAACACAGCGCATAACCCTGGCCGGGAGCCAGGCGAAAATTCGCGGGCCGAACCAGGCGCTTCTCCTGATCGATGAAATCGAAAATCTTCGGGTGGTCCCAGACGTGATTTCCCATGGTGATAAAGTCGATCCCGTGGTCAAACAACCATTCGGCCAGATTGGGAGTGATTCCCCGCCCGTCCGCGACATTCTCGCCGTTTGCAATCACGATATCCGCCTGGACCACATCCTGAACCCGGGGAAGATAACGCTCCACAGCCTGTCGCCCCGGGCTTCCCACGATATCCCCGATAAATAGAATCCGCACCCTGTGACATCCTCTCTAAAAAATAAGGTAGCCTGACGGCTACCTTATTTTGCGTATTCGACGGCTCTGGTCTCGCGGATCACCGTGACTTTAATATGCCCAGGATAGTCGAGCTCGTTTTCAATGCGCTTGGATATCTCCCGAGCCATGCGTACCGATTCTGCGTCGTCGATCAGCTCAGGTTTGACGATAATACGAATCTCTCTGCCGGCCTGAATGGCATAGGACTTCTCCACACCTTCGAAAGACTCCGCAATCTCCTCAAGGCGCTCCAGCCGCTTAATGTACACGTCCAGACTTTCCCTCCGGGCCCCGGGTCGCGCTGCGGAAATCGCATCCGCTGCCCCCACCAGCATGGAGATCGCCGAGGTGTATTCCGTGTCTCCGTGATGGGCTCCAATGGCATTGAGCACCACGGGATGCTCCTTATACTTTCGGGCCAGGTCCAGACCGATCTCAACATGGGACCCTTCCACTTCATGGGTGATCGCTTTGCCGATATCGTGCAATAAACCGGCCCGTTTCGCCAATTGTACGTCAAGGCCGAGTTCGGCTGCCATTAAACCCGCCAGGTGAGCAACCTCTACAGAGTGTTTCAGCACATTCTGCCCATAGCTGGTCCGGTACTTCAGTCGGCCGAGGATCTTCACCAAATCGGGGTGCAGGCCCGTCACCCCGGTTTCAAACACCGCCTGTTCCCCTTCTTCCCGAATCCGCTCTTCGACTTCCCGACGGGCTTTCTCCACCATCTCTTCAATCCTGGCCGGATGAATGCGGCCGTCCGCCACCAGTTTTTCAAGAGCCACCCGGGCAACTTCCCGCCGGATGGGATCAAAACCCGACAGAATCACAGCTTCCGGGGTATCGTCGATAATCAGATCAATCCCCGTCAGGGTTTCCAGGGCCCGGATGTTGCGCCCTTCGCGACCGATAATCCGGCCTTTCATCTCATCATTGGGCAGGTTGACCACCGACACGGTGGTTTCCGCGACGTGGTCGGCGGCAAAGCGCTGGATCGCGGTGACCACAATATCCCGGGCCTTCTTTTCCGCTTCGTGGCGCGCTTGTTGTTCAATCTCTTTGATCATGATGGCCGCATCGTGGCGGCACTCCCGCTCCACGCTCTCCAGGATCGTCTCCCTCGCCTGCTCCTGGGTTAAGCCGGAGACTCTTTCCAACTCCGCCATCTGCCGGCGTACCATCTGCTCCGCTTCCGCCCGGAGATGTTCGACCTCTCGCTCGCGCTGGGCTACCGCCTCGAGTTTTCGTTCCACGGACTCCGTCTTTCGGTCCAAGTGTTCCTCTTTCTGAAGAAGGCGCCGCTCCAGCCGCTGCAACTCGGTTCGCTGTTCGCGAATCTCCCGTTCCGCCTCCGAGCGAATTCGATGGGCTTCTTCCTTCGCCTCGATCAGCGCTTCCTTCCGGGTGCGCTCCGCTTCCCGGCCCGCTTCCTCCAACATGTCTGTAACGCGTTGTTCAGCAGTGCGGACCTTTCCTTCAGCCACAGCCCGGCGAATCCAATATCCAATCCCGGCCCCGATCAATAATGCTGCCAGGATAGACACCCCATACATCCACACGATCCATCGCCCCTTTGCTCAGGATAACGGACCTGAGCATGGACGCAGAACACACGCCGGCACCTATCCCTTGTACCGGGTGCGGATCGGTATGCTACGGCCGCCGCGTTCGGCAGAGACCGGAAAAACTTCTCATACGCATTACCTATTGTACGGGGTGTGTCAATAGTTGTCAACCACCGCCCATCTGCTCATCATCCCAAGATGCCACCAGACTAAAAGCCAGATCCCGGTCGAACCCGTTCTGCATCAGCCCTCGATACGCCTTAGCCCGCCAGGTGGTGAGGTCGTTGTTTCGATGCCGGCGGCGGTGAAAGCGCAGCCACCTTATGGCCGCTTGTTTTTCCCAGTCTTTCGGAATGGCCGCCAAGGCTCGATCGATGTCTTCGCCCCGGACCCCCTGACGGGTCAATTCCCACCGAGCTCGCCAGATACTGGTCCGGCCCGCCTCCACGCGTCTCTCCAGCCAGCGCCGGGCGTAGGCGACGTCGTCGATCCAACCTCGCCCCCGTAAGCGGTCAATCACCCGGTCCACCACATCAACCGGATGGCCCTGTCTTTGCAAATGTTCTTTCACCTGGGCTGCCGACCGGGACCTTCGCGCCAAATACTGGAGCGCGCGGTTCCACGCCTCGGCTTCGCCGGTGGTTTCACTCATCGAAAAACTCACCTTCGTCCGACCCAATCAAGCCCGATGCGGGGCGGACTCCCGCCGAGCCCTCGGCGTGGCACATGCTGCGAATCTTTCCTTCGATACGATCGGCGATCTCCGGGTGTTCCTTTAGAAATTGCTTGGCGTTTTCCCGGCCCTGGCCCAATCGTTCACCTTCGAAGGAATACCAGGCCCCGCTCTTTTCGATGACATCCATCTCCACTCCCAGATCGACAATGCTGCCCTCCCGTGAGATTCCTTCCCCGAACATGATGTCCACATCCGCTTGTTTAAAAGGAGGGGCGACCTTGTTTTTTACCACCTTGATCCGAGTCCGGTTTCCGATCAGTTCGTTTCCTTGTTTAAGGGCCTCGGCCCGCCGCACTTCCAGGCGCACTGAGGAGTAAAACTTCAGCGCCCGCCCACCGGTGGTGGTCTCGGGATTGCCGAACATGACGCCGACTTTCTCCCGAATCTGGTTGATAAAAATCGCGATCGTCCGGGACTTGGAAATCGCCCCGGAAAGCTTACGCAAAGCTTGGGACATGAGCCTGGCCTGCAGACCCACGTGGGAATCGCCCATGTCCCCCTCCAGTTCGGCTTTGGGAACCAGCGCCGCCACCGAGTCAATCACAATAATATCCACCGCGCCGCTGCGCACCAACGCCTCGGCGATCTCCAGAGCTTGTTCCCCGGTATCCGGTTGGGAAATCAACAGCTCATCGATGTTGACGCCAAGATTGCGGGCATACACGGGGTCCAAGGCGTGTTCGGCATCGATAAACGCCGCTTGTCCGCCCAACTTCTGTACTTCGGCGATGGCGTGCAAAGCCACCGTCGTCTTGCCCGAAGACTCCGGACCGTAAATCTCGATCACACGCCCCCGGGGGAATCCCCCGACCCCCAAAGCAATGTCTAACGCCAAAGCGCCGGTGGAGACCACTTCGACGTTCATACTCGCCTGGGCCTCTCCCAGTTTCATAATCGAACCTTTCCCGAATTGTTTCTCAATCTGGCGCAGCGCCATGTCCAGTGCCGCCTTCCGATCCGCCACCCCTGCCCACTCCTTCCCTTCTTCTCGCTTGACTAATTCGCTCCGGGACCCGTCCGTTCCTGCTAACCTTTGTGCGTCTTTATTATAGCAAAGCTCGACCCCACGAACATTCGTTTGGGATCTGCGGCGAAAAAAATCCCCGCCCCGGCGGGGATCCACCGCCCGGGCCCTCAGGCCCGGCGGCTTCGAGGGCGCGCCGGTTCCAAGTTGACCCGAAGTCCATTGATGCGCGCCTGGCGCAGCGCCTCGAATACAAAGGGTGCCGATTCCTCCTCCACTTCGACGAAGGCGAACCGATCGTACAAGTCGATCTTGCCGATCGCCTGACCGGGGATGCCCGTCTCCTCCGAAATTATCCGCACAAGATCCCCGGGTCCCACATTGGCGCTGCGTCCAATGTTTAGGAAAAAGCGGACCATGCCAGGGGATGCCCCGGTCTCGCCAAAATCGTAGTCCTCCTCCTCGCCCGTGTGCAGATCGTCGGCGCTGGCCAGCTTTAAAGCAGCGGCGGCCAGATCCACCGGATCGAACTCATCCAGGAGAGAGCCGAGAATGGCGCGGTAATTGGCGATCCCCCCCTCCTGGACCGTGCGCCGCAACCGCTCCCGCCAGTTTTCGGCCACCCGTTCCGCCACATCCGCCAACGTGGGGACCTCCCGCCCCACCAAGGGAGCTTGGGTCTCCCTCTCGATCTGTTTCAGCAACTTGAACTCCCTGGGAGTGACCAAGGTAATGGCCAGTCCCCGCCGACCGGCCCGTCCCGTCCGGCCGATCCGATGCACATACGATTCTGGATCCTGGGGAATGTCATAGTTAATCACGTGGGTGACATTGGTCACGTCGATCCCCCGGGCCGCGACATCCGTGGCCACCAGAAACTCGATATCCCCGTTGCGGAATTTTTTCATCACCCGATCCCGCTGGGCCTGGGACAAATCGCCGTGAAGTCCGTCCACGAGATATCCCCGGGCCAGCAGTGCCTCGGTCAGCTCATCCACCCCGCGCTTGGTGCGGCAAAAAATGATGCCGAGCGACACGTCCTCGCTGTCGATGATCCGGCACAAGCTTTCCAGCTTGTTGCGTTCCAGCACTTTATAGTAGATCTGATCGATCAGGGGGACGGTCATTTCCCCCCGGTTGACCGTCACGTGCTCCGGGTTTTTCATGTACCGGACTGCCAACTGCTTCACTTCGTGGGGGAATGTGGCCGAAAACAAGAGCGTCTGGCGTTCCTGGGGTGTCTCCTTCAAAATCGCCTCAATATCTTCGATGAACCCCATATCCAACATCTCATCCGCTTCGTCCAGAACCACGGTGCGCACTTTGTCTAACTTCAAGGTGCCCCGGCGCAAATGGTCCAACACCCGCCCGGGAGTTCCAATGACCACTCCCACGCCCTGCTGAAGCGCCCGAATCTGGTGACCAATGGACTGCCCGCCATAAATCGGGAGCGTCCTCACCCTGGCATACTTCGCGATCTTGCGCAACTCCCCGGCCACCTGGATCGCCAATTCCCGGGTAGGAGTGAGAATCAAGGCTTGAACGTGCCGACCCGTACCCATCATCTCAATAATCGGCACCCCGAAGGCCGCAGTTTTCCCCGTTCCCGTCTGAGCTTGACCAATGACATCTTTTCCTTGCAACACCAGAGGAATACAAGCTGCCTGAATCGGAGAGGGTTCCTCGAATCCCATATCATCAATGGCTTGCTGCACTCTTCGGCTCAATTGAAAATCAGTAAATGTTGTCATTCTCTCACCTTTCTGCAGGACTTAACCCTTCATCCATCGCCCCGACTTTTCGCCACAGGGCGAACAGTGCCGCCTTGGCGGCCCGAATGCGCACTTGGCGGCGGTCTCCACGAAATCGAAATTCTTTTACCCAGGGATCCGCATTCCGATGATGCACGGCGATATACACCAAACCCACCGGTTTTGTCTCCGTACCGCCATCCGGTCCGGCGATCCCGGTAATTCCAATCCCCCAGTCCGCTCCGAGATGCTCGGCAACTCCCTGAGCCATCTGGATGGCCACCGGTTCGCTCACCGCTCCGAGACGCTCCAGGATCTCCCCGGAAACGCCCAAAACCGCTTTCTTCACATCATTGCTGTACGATATCACTCCGCCGACAAAATACCGGGAACTCCCCGGAACGTTGGTGATCATCTCTCCCAGGAGCCCCCCGGTGCAGCTCTCCGCGGTGGCAACGGTCATTCCTCGGGCTTGTAAAACTCGACCTGCGGCCACCTCCAGGGTTTCCGCGTCGACGCCGTAGATATATCGCCCCAAGCGCCGGCGCAGCTCTGCCTCCAGCGGAGCGATCCGTTCCCACGCCTCTTTTTCCGAGGCAGCCCGGGCGGTTAACCGGAGCGTAACCTCCCCTTCGGCGGCCAAAGGGGCCAGAGTTGGGTTACTTTGGGCGGCCAACAAATCGGCGATCCGTTCCGCCAGGTGTGATTCGCCGATCCCGTAAAGGCGAAGCACTCGGGAACGAATGGTTTCGTTCCCGCCCATCCAGGTTTGCACCAACGGAATCACCGATTCCCGGACCATGGGTTCGAACTCCGTGGGGGGGCCGGGTAAAAGGACGTACCGCCGCCCCTCCGCCTCCACATACTGTCCCGGCGCCGTTCCCCGGGGATTGGGAATCATGTTCCCGCCCTGAATGACCATGGCCTGGCGGCGATTGTTTTCCGGCATGTCCCGGCCCAACCCAGAAAAGTATCCTTCCACCGCACGAAGCGCTTCCGGGTGAAGCTCTAAAGGCCGCCCGAGAAACTCCGCCACCGTCTCCCGGGTCAAGTCGTCCTCGGTGGGCCCCAACCCGCCGCACAAGATCACGAGATCGGATCGCTGCCGGGCCGTCTGTAACACACTCAACAGCCTGCCCCGGTTATCCCCCACCACTGTATGGAAGTATACCCCAACCCCGACCAGAGCCAATTGTTCCGAAACGAACCGGGCGTTGGTGTTGGCAATCTGCCCCAGCAAGAGTTCCGTACCCACAGCGATGATCTCCGCCTTCATCCCGCTGCCCCCGCCTCGTGATTCGAGTTCCCGTCATGCTCGCTCAAGTTTTCCCAAACCCGATCACGTGTCGATTTTTCACGAAATAATCGATTCCGGAAATGACAGTGATCAGTACGGCCAGGTACATGATCCAGGCTGCCACCGGAATGCCGACGTACGCGAAAGGCAAATTATTCATCATTAACGCGACGACCGCCACGATCTGGGTGACCGTCTTCAACTTCCCCATCCGACTTGCAGCGATGACTGTGCCTTCCGCTGCCGCCACCAATCGCAATCCCGTCACCGCGAACTCCCGGCTGATGATGACGATCGCTTCCCAGGCTTCGACCCGGTGCATTTCCACCAAGGAGATGAGTACCGCCGAAATCAGGAGTTTGTCCGCCAAGGGATCGAGGAACTTCCCAAAGTTCGTGACAATCCTGCGCTTTCGCGCAATGTACCCGTCCAACCCGTCGGTGCTTGCGGCGACGATAAAAATCAGCGCGGCCACGATTTCATTGACCGTCAGCACATGCCCCGCCAGCGACACCCGACCGAAGTTATAATGCACCAAGAGGAAAAACATGACAACCGGCACCAGGAAAATGCGGGCGATGGTGATGCGGTTGGCCAGATTCACCTAGACGCCCTCCCCGGCCAGATCAAAATCGAAGGAATGGGTGATTCGCACTTTGACGAATTCCCCGGGCCGCCCACCTGCACCAGACACAAAAACCTGTCCGTCGATCTCCGGAGCGTCGTACTCCGAGCGACCGATCCAGATATCCGGGCGCCGGTCGTCTTGGCGTTCGAGCAGGCAATCGATCACCTGGCCCACCCGGGCCGCTCCCCGGGCCGCCGAGGCTTTTCTCCCCACTTCCATCAACCAGGCTGCCCGGCGCTCCTTTTCCGCTTCGGAAATCTGGCCCTCCATGGCAGCTGAAGGGGTGCCTTCCTCCCGGGAGAAGGCAAAGACGCCGATTCGGTCAAAGGCCATCTCTTCTACGAAATCGGCCAGCCGCAAAAACTGTTCCTCGGTTTCCCCGGGGAACCCCACGATAAACGAACTGCGTATCGCCACATTGGGTATGCGGGTTCGAATCCGCTCCAACAACTTCCGAACTTGACTGTTCCGGCCCGGGCGATGCATAGCCCGAAGAATCTCGTCTTCCGAATGCTGCAGCGGCAAATCCACGTACTTGCACACCTTGGGCAACCCGGCCATCGCGTCGATCAACTCGTCGGTAAAATACCCCGGGTACGCATAATGCAAGCGAATCCACCGCAGTTCATCCACATCGTTTAACGCTTTTAACAGGTCGGGCAACCGTCGCCGACCGTACAAGTCCAAACCGTACTGGGTGGAGTCTTGGGCAATCAGACTGATCTCCCGAACCCCATCCGCGGCCAGGCGCCGAGCCTCTTCAACGATGGACGGGATCGGGCGGCTGCGAAACTTTCCGCGCATTAAGGGAATGGCACAAAAAGTGCAGCCGTGGTCACATCCTTCGGCGATCTTGACATAGGAAGAATACGGCAGACCAACTCGTTTTCGAGGAGTGACCTCGTCATAGAGATACACAGGATTTCCAAATCGCATCGGGTGCCTACCCGCTAAAGCCTGTTCCACCACTTCCGGGACGCGGTGAAACTCGCCCGTTCCGAGCATCCCGTCGATCTCGGGAATCTCCCGCATGAGTTCCTCCTGATAACGCTGGGCGAGGCATCCGGCCACCACCAAGGCTTTGCAATGACCGTTTTCCTTGTACTGAGCCATCTGAAGGATCGTGTTCACCGATTCGGCCTTGGCTTGGTCGACGAACCCGCAGGTATTCACGACGATGACATCGGCTTCCTGGGGATCCGCGACCAAGTCAAACCCCCAGCGTTCCATGAGGCCCATCATCACCTCGGAATCCACCTGGTTTTTTTCGCACCCGAGGGTGACCACCGCAATCTGACGCCCCATTATGAATCCTCCAACCGCCGTCGATTGACATGTACACTACAGTATACTCCAAAACTGATGGGCGTGTACAGGCGCCCAGATCGCCACTTTAACGAAAATTGGTAAACTGGACATCTAACGGAAGGTCAGCATCCTTGACCAATTGAATGACTTTTTGCAGGTCATCTCGGCTTTTTCCGGAAACCCGCACCTGGTCGCCTTGAACAGCTGCCTGGACTTTGAGCTTACTGTTCCTCACGATTTGGACGATCCGTTTGGCGTTGTCCGCATCGATCCCTTGACGAATACTCACCCGCTGGCGCACCGCTCCCCCGGCGGCGGGCTCAATCTTGCCGGATTGCAACGCTTTTAAGGACACTCCGCGTTTAATCAGCTTTCCTTGAAGAATATCGATGACACTGCGGAGTTTATATTCATCATCGCTGAGAATCACCAGTTCCGCCCCCTGGCGTTCCACGCGACTGACACTGCCTTTGAAATCAAAACGGGTCTCCAGTTCCTTCATCGTTTGATGGACGGCGTTATCCACTTCCTGAAAGTCGACCTTGGAGACAATGTCAAAACTATTCTCTTTGGCCACGGCACTCCCTCCCATCACCACGGCATATTATACCACAGTCCAGGCAGAAAACAGGAAACCCGGAAACCGAGTGGTTTCCGGGTTCGGAGAGCCGCCGACGTCAACCGGGAGCACTCATCGCCAATCGGGCTGTACCTGTGATTGTCGTGCCTCAGTAATAAGGCGCCGGCCATAGCCGTTGGACGAATGCCCGAAATTGATCGGCAACCCCTGAAGCGGGTCGACCGTTTTGAAGATCTTGGGAGAACGTCTGAAACCGTTGCATCACCGCCGGGTTGGCGCTGACCCGGACGATGCGAATCGACGGATCGGCTCTTCGGATCACGTCGGTGACCCGTTGTTTCAATTGATTGGACACCGCCACATCGGTTTGTCCGTAAGTGGCTCCGCCGCTGGGTGAAGGACTCGGCGCTGGCTGTCCGGGCGCCACACCGCCGGGTGCCGGCGGTCGTCCTTGGGTGGTTCCCTGATCCAGGGCCACATAGGCGGTATCTCCGGAGACAAAGACCGTAGCGGCGCGAACGCCGGGAATCTGAACGACTTTTTGCGCCAGGTCGTCCGCCACCCGCACGCCCATTGCACGAGGTGCCGGCGCGGGCGCCGGAGCCGGAGCACCCCCCGGTGCTGGAGCTGGCGCGGGCGCCGGGGCCGGAGCTCCAGGATTGGCCTCCCGGGATACTCCGCATCCAGTTGCAAACAACGATATGGTCGCTGTCAATGTCACGGCGAGCAACGTACGGCGATCCATGACAGTCCCCCTCTCACCCTAGGTACCGTTAGTATCGCCGCACCGATGGCAACTATGCGCAACCTGCCTGATGCCCGACGCCGCACCTCAGGAGGAGCTTTTCTTCACCGTATAGGTCAGGACGTCCGAGGTCACCGGCTCGAGCTGCTGACCGTTGACCATGACAGTTAACGACGACGCCCGACCCGCGACAATCCTCACCTCTTGATTCCCTGTAAAGGTTCTGCTTTCCCCCGGTTGCAATGTTCTTTGCTCGACCGGGTGGCCGTCCGCTTCTGCATCAATCCAGCACGGATGGGGTCCGACCCGTAAAACGACCTCTAATTGATCCACCTTCCCCACATCCACCATATATTGAGAAGCATTGCGCTTCACCACTTGAAGCACCGGTTGAGGAGGCGCTGGGGCAGGGGGGCTTTGTGCAGCCGGCGGCGGGGCTGCTGGCACCTGGGAAGCGGTCGTGCCATTCGGTTGGGACGCGGGGGGCGCCGAACCCGGGTGCCGGTTCGCCAGAAACCAGTACCCGCCAAGCAGCACGGCTAAAAGGGCTGCGCTCGCGGCAATTTGTGGGACGGCTCGGCGGATGCGGCCGGGCTGAGACAGGGTGGTCACGTCTCCGTCCCCCGTAACCTCCCGAGATAGCGGGGCGGCAGGCGCCGACAGTCCCGACTGGGTCAACACCTCATTTCCGTCCAATCCCAGAAACTCAGCGTATGCCCGTACAAACCCCCGGGCATACACCCCCGGGGGCAGCGCGCTCAGATCCCCCCGTTCGATCGCCTCTAGGTACACGGAACGGATTTTTGTCGCTTCGGCGACCTCCTCGAGAGTCAACCCCCGGCCCTCCCGGGTTTTCCGGAGCAATTGCCCGACGTCCTCCATGGCTCCTCCTCCTTGGCGGCGTGGTTTTACTCATAGTCACTCAACACACAGGGCAACTCTTCGTACGTAATTTCTTCTTCAGGGGTATTCCGCAGCTCGATGATCCTGTCGAACAGATCCCATCCGTACTCCGAATGGCGCACGAAAATATCCGGATGCTCAATGATTTTCGGACCGGGGATTTTCAAGACTTCTCGAACCAGCCTGCGGTGTTCTTCCCCGGCCCTGCGAGTGGACACAATGCCATCAATAATATAGACGTTGGTGGACGGATTGCGCTCGTCCGGGTCAAAATCGGTGCGAATGGTTTGCTTGATTAACGTCGACGAGACAAAGGTCCAATGTTTATTGGCGTACACGCTCGCCGCGACGATGGACTCCGTCTTCCCCACCCTGGGCATCCCCCGCACCCCAATCACCTGATGCCCGGGTCGCTTCAACAGTTCTCCCAGAAAATCCACCAGAATTCCCAACTCGTCTCGGGTAAATTTATAGGTTTTTAAATCACTCGACTCCCGGGCGATGAATCGGCCATGGCGAAGGGCGATGCGGTCGATCAACGTAGGCTGCCGGAGGGCGGTGACCTTGATGCTGTTGACATGTCTCAGCAATTGGCGCAGCACCGAAATCTTTTGCCGGTCTTCGACTTGTATGAGAAGACCCCGACGAGTGTTCTCCACCCCGTTGATGGTGAGGATGTTTATGGATAGCATACCCAGGAGAGAAGAAATATCCCCCAAAAGCCCGGGGCGGTTCTTGTGAATGTCGTACTCGAAGTACCAGTCCTCCATGAAATCGAGCTCCTCCCCATGTCAAAATCCCGAAATCCCCAGTGTGTAAAGCGTGGTGAATCCGGTTAGTCTCAAAGAAGGAGAGGGGGGATTGGCATGGCCCGCAACCGCGGCGTCAACCCCGGGCGAACCTTGGTCCTCGTCGGCGGGCTGTTTGCCGCCGCCACCACGCTGGAAACGGCACTGCTCAACCTGGTCATTTGGACGTCAAACCCAGATCTGGTTCCTTTTTTAACCTACCAAGCCGCCGTGTTTCTGTTCGCCGGACTCGGTTTTGCCTTTGCAGGGATTCTGGAGCGCTTCGACCCCGGCATCCCTTTGCGCACCGGGGCGGTGGTCCTCGCCGCCGTGGCCGTCTGGGCGGCTCTGGCGGAACACTGGTTGGGGCACCGACCCCTCGCGGCGGGATTTCTGAACGGCTTAGGGACCGGGCTCTACTGGTGGGGATTTAACAAACAATGGCTTCGGGCCACCGCCCCCCGCACCCGGGACCATTACCAGAGGCTTCACACTTTCACCGCTTCCACGGCCTCGATTTCTACGCCCTTGGCCGCTGAAATCGTGTTCCGCACGTTGCCTCGAGGGGAGCACCCTTTCCTGTTCGGCCTTGTCGCTGTGCTGCTGGTCCTATTATACCGGACATCCAGGCGTCTTGCCCCTCCGCCGCCGGAGCTGTTCGATTGGAAAGAAACACCGCCCCTGTCCGGCAGCTGGCGGGGTCTCCTCGGCGCGAGTCTCCTCTGGGGAAGCCGAGAGTCACTGGCGCTCGCTCTCCCTCTCGTCTTCGTGTACGTCGTCACTGGCACCGAGGCGGCCAGCGGTCTCTATCTCATCCTCTCCTCCACCGCGACGCTCATGGGCGGATTCTTGGTGGAACGATGGCTCACCGCCCGGTCCCGGCGTCGCCTGTTGTGGCTTTCCGCTGCGGTACTCGTCATAGCCGGGCTCGGGCCCACCCTGTTTCCCAGCTCGGCAGCCCTCTATATCTTTGGCGCAGCCAATGCGCTGGCTGTGCCCTTTGCCGCTGCCTCCTACGGGGCTGCGAGCATGGATATCATAGGCGGTCTTCCTCAGGCGGGCACCCACATGGGACAATATTTTTTGATGCGAGAGTGGTTTCTCACGGCGGGACGCCTTGGATCTTTGACGATTCTCATGGCTGGCGCTCTGGTCTTGCCCACCGAAACGGCCTTTCGCCTCGGTTTTTTCCTGACTGCCGCCGGTGGTGCCGCCTTTGCCGTCGGTTTCGCTCCGGTGGCACAAAGTCGACGCCTCGGTTACGAGAACTGAGCCAGCGGTTGCGAGGGATGCCCAGCACTAAGGGTGCTGAGAGCCCCGGCGCCGTTCGAGCTGTGCCGGAGTCCACAGAACTTCCCGGGGTTTACTGCCTTCAAAGGGGCCGACAACGCCGCGCCCTTCCATCTGATCGATAAGCCGGGCGGCCCGGGTGTATCCGATGCGGAGCCTCCTCTGCAAAAGGGATACCGAGGCTTGCCCGGAGCCCACCACCAGGGCGACGGCCTCGTCGAACAAGGGGTCCAAATCCTCTTGAGGACTCTCTTCCCCGCCCGACACATCCCAGTCTTCTCGATACTGGGCCGGCATTTGGGTTTTGACCGCTTCCACCACCCGTTCCACCTCCGCCTCGGAGACAAAGGCACCCTGTACCCGAATCGGCTTTGGAGCGCCGACGGGAAGGAACAGCATGTCCCCCCGGCCGAGTAATTTTTCTGCACCGCCCATGTCGAGGATCGTCCTGGAATCTGCCTGGGAGGAGACCGCGAAGGCGATCCGGGAAGGAATGTTGGCCTTGATGAGCCCGGTGATCACGTCCACGGAAGGCCGTTGGGTGGCGACGATCAGGTGGATCCCGGCCGCCCGGGCCATCTGGGCCAGGCGGCAGATCGCATCCTCCACCTCTCCGGGAGCGACCATCATCAGATCGGACAACTCGTCCACCACGACGACAATGTATGGCAAGAGAGGGCGTCCGAATCGACGGGCCAATTCGTTGTACCGTTCCATGTCCCGGACCCCTTCCCGGGCGAACAAGGCGTATCGCCCTTCCATCTCCTCCACGACTTTCTTTAGAGTGGCGGCCGCTTTCCTCATGTCGGTGACCACCGGAGCCATCAAGTGGGGGATCCCCCCGTATACCCCCAGTTCCACCATTTTCGGATCAATCATGACAAGCTTCACCTGATCCGGGTCGGCACGAAATAGCAGGCTGATGATCAAACTGTTGATACACACGCTCTTACCGGATCCCGTGGCACCGGCGATGAGCAGATGGGGCATCTTAGCGAGATCCGCCATCACCGGCGTGCCGGAGATATCCCGGCCCAAAGCCAGGGTGAGCAGGCTTTTCGCCTGAGTAAACTCCGGGGTTTCTAACACCTCCCGCAAGGGGATGATCGCGATTTCCCGATTGGGAACCTCAATGCCTATGGCCGACTTCCCCGGGATGGGAGCTTCCATGCGGATATCCGGGGCCGCCAAAGCCAAAGCCAAATCATCCGTCAACGCCACGATCCTGGATACTTTGACGCCCACGGCCGGTTGGATCTCATAACGGGTGACCGCTGGCCCCCGGTAAGCCTGCAACACCTTTGCCTTCACGCCAAAACTTTCAAGGGTTTGCTCAAGTTTGTGGGCATTGGCCGCAACGTCCTTCAGATCCGAGCTGTTTCGCCCCGGCGGCGCCGGGTTTAATAACCCGATGGACGGCAGGTGGTACGTGCGCCCAAGAGGACTGGCGGACACGACGGTTCCTTCCTCCGGAGTCGGCCCAACCCCAGATGGCCGGTCTTTGGACAGCCGTACTTGAATCCGGGATTTGGCCTCATCGACAACGGCAACCGGGTCGTCCTCGTCGGCCTCTGTCCCCGCATCGACAGCGGGTGGAGCAACGATGGTGTCGGGTTGCGCTTCCTCCTCGACCCACGCCCCGGCTTCGGAAAAATCGCGAATGGGAAACGCTTCTTCGGACGCCTTTCGGCCCCCCTTTGGTGTTCGACGGCGTCCGGCCGCTTGAGCATCCGCGTCAGAGGTCGCCCGCCAGGCGTCGGCGAGGGCTTTGATGCGGGTGGAAATCCCCTGAGCCAACTGGACACCCCACCTTTTCAAGGTCTCCCACACTGACAGGGCCGACTGGCCGGTGGCCAGAATGATCGCCGCCATGGCGGATATGAGCAGCACGATCTCGGTGCCTAAAGTATCGAATAAAAAGTGAGTGGCGGAAAAAAGGGCATACCCCACCGCCCCACCCCCCACACGCTCCGGGGGTGCGACGGGGTGCCCGCCTTCGGTTGCACCGGTGCTGGCCAAATACAACTGGTCAATCCGGTGGGTGGTGATCGTCCACAGATCCGGTGGAGTCAAAGGATGGCTGCGGATAAGGGAGGTGTAGAGGTTGAGCTGCTCCCAGGTGAGAAGAACGGCGATAAACAGAAAGACTCCCGTCACCCGAAGGTTCCAAGAAGGGGCGCGGCCTTTGACAATCACATAGCCCCCGACCCACAGCATGGCCAGGGGGACGAGGACATACCACCCCCCCGCCACCCACATGGCGAGGTGAGCGAGGGATCGGCCGATCCACCCCAGCTGGGCTAGACAAATCAAGGAGGCCGCAACAATGGCCAGCCCCGTAATCTCCGTTTTCATCCATTCCTTGGCCTGCTCGACCTTACTCACGCCATGCCCACTCCCTCGGAAAAACCGCTGTACGTTCTACTACATTTCTCCAAGGGAATCGGCTTTTCCTTCCGGACGAGGTTCCCGGGCCGGTTTCGCCCCGGCTGGCATCGGCCAAATTGTTATGGGATTCCGAGATAAAGGGAAAGTTCGCGGCCCGGCTGGTATTCCGGCCGGAGATAATCGGCGGGGTTTGGGCTGATTAAACGCACGATCCGCACGCGATCCGCGCCGATGGACTCCACTTCCAGACAGGCGGACCCGACCCGGATTTCCATTTTGGGGGCAGCAGGCCGCGCTTCTCCTGCAAAAACAAGGGAAAGAGGCACCGCGGTGTAGAGAATCATTGGATCACCGGCTTTCCCGCAGGAGGTTGGCGGGTTGCAGCGGCGTCCACCATCTCCCGCAATTTTCCGAGCGCCCGACCTATGCCGCCGATCTCGTCGATCAGTCCGTAGCGGACGGCATCTTTGCCTACCACGGTGGTTCCGATGTCCCGGGCCAACTCTCCGGTTTTCATCATCAATTCCCGAAACTGGGCTTCAGAGATCTTGGAGTGATCCACCACAAAGCGCACCACCCGTTCTTGCATGCGCTCCAGGTACTCCCAGGAAGCTGGCGCGCCGATGACCATACCCGTCAATCGGATCGGGTGAATGGTCATGGTCGCCGATTCGGCGATAAAGCTGTACTGCCCGGCCACGGCGATGGGCACGCCGATCGAATGCCCCCCGCCGAGCACCAAAGTCACCGTCGGTTTGGTGAGGGTCGCGATCATCTCGGCGATGGCTAACCCGGCCTCCACATCCCCTCCGACGGTGTTCAGAACGATGAGCACCCCTTTCACCTTGTCGTTTTGCTCCGCGGCCACCAGTTGCGGAATCACGTGCTCATACTTCGTCGTCTTATTCTGGGGGGGCAAAATGATGTGGCCTTCGATCTGCCCGATAATCGTGATGCAATACAGATCGCTGTCCACCTCCGGAACCTGGGTTTGTCCCAGCCGCTCTAAAGCCTGCAAAGGGCCGGAAGGAGGCGGTGTCGCCTGAGGAGGGGCGCCCGGTGTCTCCTCCCCCTCACCCGCAATAACAAACGGTTTTGGGTGGTATTGATCCATGTTTGATCCCCCTCGACATCTCACGGTAGCTCAGATTCCGCGGCCCGCCCGTCGGGCCCCGTTGCCCTTAGTATGTCCGGATGAGGAGGAAAACCTTGGGTGGCTGGGAGAAAGGCTTGAGGATATATGATTCTGAATCGATTGACAATGGTAAAAAGCGGGGAGCGGCATCGTCCCGGATTCCTTGAGTTCGAGCAGTCGACGGGACGACAGACGGGGCCGCCGGTGCACGTGAGCGTCCGGCGACCCTGTCCCTCACACCATGTTCACATTGCATCATGCGCCTTCAACCAGTCAGCCGTTCGCGGATATACCCGCTTACTGGCCGTCCCGCCGTACACGAGGCTGACGTGTCCGACGGGGAATTGGTATTCCGTCCGATCGGAACTTAAGATGTGTTCAAACAGCGCCTCGCTTTGTGGAGGGGGAACGATGTGGTCCCGCTCGGCCGTCAGCAGAAGAACGGGACAACGGATCTGACTTAAATCCACGGGACGGTCCCGCAGGATCAATTTCCCTTGGACCAGTTTGTTCTCCTGGTAGAACTCGTGGATCCACTCGCGGTACGCCTCACCCGGGAACGGAGTTCCGTCGTTGACCCATTTGTTCAACATCCTCCAACTGTGGACAAAAGTTTCGTCATCCACCCGATCCAGCAATGAAACCCAGGGATCGACAAAATTACTCATGGGCTTCAACATTTTGTTGCCAAAATCAATCACTTCGGGCGGAACGTTGCCGAAGGTTTCTACAAGCTTATCCACATCAAAATACTCTTTGCGCAGCCATTGATTGTACAACGGGGCATGTCGAAAGTCGATCGGCGCGGCGAGCAGGGTCAAATCCTTGACTTTGTCTGGAAAAAGCGCGGTATACATCGCTCCCATCGTTCCGCCCATGCAGTAGGCGAACATGTGAATTCGGTCCGCGCCTGCGTGCCTCAAAACCCGCCCCACGGCCTTGTCGAGATAGTCGAACATGTACTCCGCGAACCCGTTGTGTCGATCTTCAGGTCCAGCGACACCCCAATCGATCATGTAAACCGAGAACCCCTGCTGCACAAGGAATTCGACAAAGGAATGTCCGGGCTCCATGTCGAGGATGTAGGGTTTGTTGATCATCGCGTACACCATGAGTACCGGAAATTGGTGTACACGCTCCACACCGGGTAACGAGAAATGATACAGGCGCATCTTATTCTTTCGCCAGATGGTGGTCTTGGGTGTTTGTCCGGCCGGCGGTTCAGCCTGGCTGAGGATTTCCGCGGCTTTGCGGTACCGGCGCCAACCGGTCGGCGCTTGTTCCAGCCACCGGGAACCCATTCTGGCCAGGGCATCCTGTTGAAGAAACATCGCATTCCACATGGTCTGCCAACTCTCTGCCGCCATCATCGCTCCCCTTTCGCAATTGGCGAGTTTCTCCGAATGTTACATGTACATGCCACCGTTCACATTCAGGCATTGTCCGGTGATGTAATCTCCGTCCACCACCAGGAACCGGACAACTTTTGCCACTTCTTCTGGAAGACCGAACCGGCCCATAGGAATCCTCGCTTTGATTTTGTCCTGAACTTTTTCAGGGACCGCCGCCACCATATCCGTCCAGATAAATCCCGGGCACACGGCGTTGACGGTGATGTTATATTTGGCCGTCTCCAGGGCGAGGGACTTGGTGAATCCGATGATGCCGGCCTTTGCCGCGGAGTAATTCACTTGACCGAACCCGCCTGTTTGGGCAATGATGGAAGAAACGTTGATAATACGACCGAACCCGTTCTCGATCATCGAGGGGAGAACCCGTTGTGTGAGGTGGAACATGCTGTCCAGATTGGTGTGCATCACATCTTCCCACTGGGCTGCAGACATGTTGAGGAACCGAGAGTCTCGGGTGATCCCAGCGTTGTTGACGAGGATATCGATCGGTCCAAATCCGTCGGAAACTTCCTTCCACAACCGATCGATCTCCTCCGGTTGGGAAACATCGGCCCTCACGGCGGCAACCCGATCATTGTGCGCGCTGAGTTGTCGCACCAAAGCCTCAGCCTGTTCTGCGCTTCGGCAATAGTTGAGAACTGTGGTCGCCCCGAGCCTGGCTAACTCCCGGGCGATGGCCGCGCCAATCCCCCGAGAGGCCCCGGTGACCAGCGCAACCTTACCCACCAATACACGTCCTTGAACGACCATTTCCTCAGCAAGTGCCATTCTGATCTCCCCCGTTCTCCCCATCGTGGTCGGTCATTACCGTACATAAAACTCATGGACGACACGCGAATCCTGAAAGAAGAGCATTCAGAAGCCTTTTGCGCCCAGTCCGGAGCTATTCCTCGCCCCCGGAAGAGGGCGCATCCCCCGAGACTTCCCGATCCTCAGGACTCTCGTCCCGACTCGCGGTCCGCCGGCCCCGGCTTCCTTGGCCAAGTCGGGTTCGACTCTCCAGAGCCTCTTGCATCTTTTTCAAGGTTTCTTCCACCCGAATGAGTCGTTCGTCTATGGCATCGATCTTTTCATCCACCGCCGCCACCATTTCCCCGAGCCTCGCCACGTCGTCGATGGAGGGGAGGTGGGATTTCTCGGCGACGGATTTCATCGTTTGGGAAACTAATTGGTTGATTTGAAGAAAAGCCTGCATCATTTGGGCGGATACGATGGAATAGGTTTCGCTCGTCAGAAGAGTGTTCCATGCCTCGGCAGCCTGTGGTTCCCATTCATCGTAGATTTTCTTCCATGCTAAGAAAGGATCTGAATACTGAACGGTCATGCCATCCGCTCCTTCGTCAAGCTCCGATTCTAACGCAATGGTACCGGCGACCGACAGTCATTGCCCCCCGCCCCCGACCGGGCTCCCACCCCCTTGGCGCACTATCAGTTGACGGTCTTTCTACGACCAAGTGTACCAAAACTCATGTAACAAAGTCGTCGACTGATGTCGAAGAACATGTGAAAAATATGTTAAGAATATGATAAGAAATCCTCGATCTTGATGATCTCTTGTTGTCACACCTTTGATATATAGCGCTACCCCCTCTTCAATATTCCCGACCGATTCGATGTTCACAAAAAACCGCCCGTTTGCGCCAATCCGCAAAAACGGGCGGTTCTTCGTTTCATCGGGAAAGATGCCGGGCTGATCCCTTTAAGCGTTCTCTTTGCCCCAGGCGCTCAACCAAGGACGCACTCCGTCCTCCAGGGCATGAAACCATTGGTATTGGGCTTTTTTCAGCGCATCTTGATTTTGATCGACGAAGTCCCAAAACACTTTACGCTGTTCCTGAACCTGCCGGATCCAAGTCTGGTTTTGCTCCTCCCACCGCGCCTCGTAGGCTTCGCTCCAGTCCATATACGACTTCCAGGGCGTCCACCACAGATCCTGGGCCTTCTGGGCCAAAGTCTCCCAGGACTGATTCTGAGATTGCTGGGCGTCCCCGGGATTCGAGCCCTTCGGCAAGAAACTTTTCCACACCTGTTCTGACTCCCGGATCAAATCTTTGGTCAAACCCTCTACATTTTTCCGAGCGGTGGCGAGCAGTTTTCGAGATTCGGCGACGGCATTCAAATAGTCGTTTTCCCGCTTTTCGATAAACCGTTGCCAATCGCCGGCCCTGTCTTCGTAATATTTCCAGGCTGGGTCGAGAATGGTGTCACTCCGGTAGGTCGTCTTCTCGGGTTTCTTTGGATTCGGGGTGGCCTGGGTCATGGTGACTCCTCCCTGTTTTCGTTGAATTGGCTGAGTCTGTCAAAGATTCGCCGGAAACCCCCAAAAACGGGTTGTACAGATTCAAGATACTGCTGTAGGTCCGAAAAAACTGGTCCAACATACTCTGGTAACGCTCCAATTCCGCAGCGTACAACCGCAGGTACGCCTCTCCGGCGTCCGTAAGGGAATAGAGGCGCTTTGCAGGTCCCGCTGTCTCCGTGTTCCACTCGGACTGTACGTAATGGTCTTTTTCCAGTTGCCGAAGGATCCGGTACACGTTCCCCCGGTCTAGATCTTGAAAACCAAAAACAGCCAACTTTTGAACCAATTCGTACCCGTGAACCGGAACTTCCCGCAGGATCAACAGGATGTACGGCAGGAGAAAATTTTTTGGCGTTTTGCCAAGGAGCCCCCTTTCCATTGGCGTCTCCGTCATCTCAATTCACCTCTAAGTGTATTTTACATCTATAAGCACGCCCATGTCAATCCCGAATGTCAGAGGACCAATCCTCCGTCCACCGGAATGATCGCGCCATTAATAAAGCTGGCGGCATCTGACGCCAAAAAGAGGTAGACGTGCGCCACCTCCTCGGGACGCCCCATGCGTTTGAGAGGTGTGCGCTCTTCCACCATCTGTAAGATTCTGTCTGGCACCTTCGCGGTCATGCCGGTTTCAATGAACCCCGGGGCGACGGCGTTGACCCGAATGCCTTTGGTCCCCAATTCCCGGGCCCAGGTTTTCGTCAAGCCGATCACGCCGGCTTTGGTGGCCGCGTAATTCGTCTGACCGATGTTGCCGTACAAGCCCACCACCGAAGAAGCATTGAGGATTACGCCTCCTCCCTGCTGGATCATCACCGGGGCAGCCGATTTTGTGCACTGCATGACACCTGTTAAATTGACCGCCAAAACTTCGTGCCACGCGACAAGGGGAAGTTTGACCAACAATCCATCCCGGGTAATCCCGGCGTTATTGATCAGGACGTCGATTCGTCCGAATCGCTCCAGGGTTCTGTCCACCATCTCTTGTACCTGGTCTTCTTTTCGAACGTCCACGTGGAGGAAGAGGGCCTCCGTCCCGCCTTCCTTGAGTTCCGATTCTAAAGCTGAGCCCTCCGCGTCCCCCACGTCCGCCAACACCACTTTTGCGCCATGGGCAGCAAAGAGGCGCGCAGTCGCCCGTCCGATGCCATTGGCCGCGCCGGTGATGACCGCCACCTTATCTTTCATCAATAGTGATCGCCTCCACAAGTTTTCTCCGGATAATCGCCACGTGCAGAAACACGATTGGTTGTTTGCCTATAGAGGCTATTTACATCTATAAGCATTCTACTCCATTCATTTCCTCGTGTAAATAAAAAAACCGCCTTTTGGGCGGTGGAATTCGGACCAGTCGTCACATCATCCGGTTTTTGGCACGAATTTCGTCCAAATAATTGTAGATCGTGTACCTCGATACGCCAAGTTGGGAAGCGATGAGATCCACCGCCCCTTTAATCAGAAACGCACCTTTCTCGTCCAACTCTTCGATGATCATCAATTTTTCGTCTTTCGTGAGGCGATGAATCTCTTTCCCCGGTCCCGCAATGGTCTGCTCTACCATTTTATTCAGGATTGCCATCACATCGTGGGCAAACTCATCGGCCACCTCATCCACGGAATCTGCGTCGTCCCGCAGAAAATTGTCCACCCAACCCCGGATCCACTCCAGGCGGCTCAAATCTTGATTGAAACTCACACAGCCCACCACCCGGTCCCCGGCGTCCCGAAGAAACACATTGGTGGATCGAATTCGTTTTCCTTCCTTGGTGTAAGTGCGGTACACAATGGCGTGTTCGTTCTCCTCGATCCCGCGGCGGAGGACTTTCCAAGCATACTCCGAGATTGGGTCTCCCACCTGTCGATTCGTCACCCGGTTGTTGATAATAGCGACGATGGAACGTTCCGGATGGTCAAAATCGTGCAGAACGACTTCGCAGTCCTCTCCCAGCAACCTCCCCAAAGTCTCCATCAATGTTTGAATATTGCTGAAAAGAAGTTCCTTCTCCCCCATTCATTTTTCACCTCGCCCCGGCACAACTGCAGTCGAAATTTATTATATCACGTCGCTAACGAGTCGGAACCTCCGCGGAGATCGGGCGATTCGGCAAAGAGACGGCGGCGAGGTGTGTAGGTAGAAGCGACGGTTGGCATGAGGGCGCTCCAAGCCCGTCCTTCCCCCGGGGTTTTAAGCGGCCACGGCCCGGCGTATGCCCGACAGAATCCGAGCAACCCCCGGAAGATAAAGATCTTCCAAGGAAAAGAGGGGAAACGGCACGTCAAGTCCCGTCACCCGGACCACGGGCGCTTCCAGAGAATAAAAGGCCCTTTCCTGGATAAGAGTGGCAACTTCCGCCCCAACCCCAGCCGTGCGGGGAGCTTCGTGAACGATCATCGCCCGGCCGGTTTTCTCCACTGACTCCACGATCGTTGCCACATCCAAGGGAAACAGTGTGCGCAAATCCACCACCCGAGTCTCGATCCCGTCCTCTCTGGCCGCTTTTTCCGCCGCCTCCATCGCCCGGGGAACCATCGCGCCCCAGACGAATATGGCGAGATCTCCGCCTTCCCGCACCACTTTGGCCTTCCCGATCGGCACCGTATAGTACCCCAGGGGCACCTCTTCCTTAAACGCCCGATACAGTCGAATCGGCTCCAAAAAGACCACCGGATCCGGATCGTCGATGGCCGCGAGCAACAGCCCCTTTGCATCATAAGGTCCGGAAGGCGCCACAACTTTCAGCCCCGGCTGATGCACAAAAAACGCCTCGCTACTGTCCGAGTGAAGTTCGGGCGCCCGGATCCCCCCGCCGTAAGGGGCGCGAATGACCAGGGAAGCCGAATGTCGCCCCCGGGTGCGGGTGCGCACCCGGGCCGCATGACTGATAATTTGTTCAAAGGCAGGGTAAATAAACCCCATGAACTGAATCTCCACCACCGGTCTTAGGCCGGCAGCCGCCATGCCCACCGCTGTGCCCACAATACCCGATTCAGAGAGAGGGGTATCAAACACCCGCCGGGGGCCGAAGGCATCCTGCAAGCCATCGGTAGCCCGAAACACGCCGCCGTTTTGGCCCACATCCTCTCCGAAAACCAGAACCCGATCATCTTCGGCCAGAGCGGTGTAAAGCCCATCTTGGATGGCTTGGATTATCGTCATGTTCCGGTTGTCTCTCACGACCGGTCACCCCCCCCCCCCCCCCGCAGCACTTCCGAGAGCTCTTCCTCCTGCTCTCGCAACGCCTCCGGAAGATCTGCAAAACAATGGTTGAACATGTCCGCCGGGTTTACCGCTTCCCACTGCTCCATGGTCTGAACGGCCTGCTCGATCCGCTCTTCCACCTCATCGGCGAGAGCCCTTTCCGACTGATCGTCCCACCACCGCCGGGCTTCTAAAAACGCCCGAAACCGCCGAATGGGATCTCGGCTCTTCCACATTTCCACCTCCTCGGCGGCGCGGTAGCGGGTGTGGTCGTCAGCCGTGGTGTGGGAGTGGAACCGGTAGGTGTAAGCTTCGATCAGCGTCGGCCCCTCTCCCCTTCTCGCCTTTTCCACCGCGTGCCGGGTCGCCGCGTACACCGCTAGGAGATCATTCCCATCCACGCGAATTCCTTCGATGCCATAGGCCGCCGCTTTTTCCGCCACCGTCTGAGTCGCCGTCTGACGGGAAAAGGGAACACTGATGGCATATTGATTGTTCTGGCAGAACAGGACGACGGGTGCCCGAAATACGGCGGCAAAATTCAATCCTTCATGGAAATCTCCTTCGGAGGTGGCTCCATCCCCAAAATACCCCAGTGCGATTCCCGTGTCCCCGCGGTACTGTCTGGCCATGGCATAACCGACGGCGTGGGGGATCTGGGTTCCGATGGGCACCGCCGGGGGAAACACTTGAACATCCTGGGGATAGTCCGTCCCCTCCACCCGGCCGTTCCAGTACAATAGAATCCGCTCCAAGGGCACACCGTGGACAGCCATAGCCCCGTGATCTCGGTACGTGGGAAACATCATATCTCCGGGGTCCAGGGCGAAGGCGCTCCCCACTTGGGCCGCTTCCTGACCTTCCAATGGAGCGTAAGTCCCGATGCGACCCTGACGCTGAAGGCGGACACAGCGCCGGTCAAAGGCCCTGATCTTGACCATCCACCGGTACATCTCCACACATTGTTCCTTTGGCGGAATATTCACTTCCCTTAGGGGCGCCTCTGCCTCTTGAACGCCGACGTCCCGGACTCCATCCTTACTTTGCAGAGCCGGCTCGCTCATCCTCGACCCTCCTCGTGTATCGAAAACGCAAATTTACAACCAAAAATGTAATAAACGTAAAATTTTTTAGTAACACAATTTCATTATAACGCCCGCCCCGCAAACGTACAAGGGGCGGGTGCGGCTGAAATTGCTAAAAAATGAAACGGATTTTGTGGCCACCGCCGGGGTGGTGACCCGTAAAAAGGCCATGCCAACCAGGCGGCCCGGCCTCATCCCGCCGGGCCGCCGGGAGATGCGGAAGCTTCTGCATATCTCCCCAAATACGCTACCTCCACCTGGGGGTGAGTTTTCAATTCGGAGACCGAGCCCTCGACTTTCACCCAGCCGCGCTCAAGAACCACTCCCCGATCGGCGATCCCCAGGGCGGCCCGGATGTTTTGCTCCACCAACAGGATCGTCAATCCCCGGGATTTCCGCATATCCACAAAGGCTTCGAACAACTCCGCGATCATCTTGGGGGCAAGACCCAAGGAAGGCTCGTCGAGAATCAGCAACTTGGGTCTCGCCATCAGCGCCCGACCCACGGCGAGCATCTGCTGTTCCCCGCCGCTCAAACTCCCCGCCGCCTGGCCGACCCGCTGGCGCAGACGGGGAAAGAGAGTCAGAATGTCATCCATGTCCTTTTCTAGACTCTCTCTCTGCTTGCGGTATCGGTGATAGGCGCCAAGAAGTAGGTTATCCCGGACACTGAGCCCTTGAAAGACCTGCCGGCGTTCGGGAACCAAGGCTAGACCCCGGCGTACCAACTCTTCCGGCGCTGTTCCAGTGACCTCAGCGCCTTCAAACCAAACTCTGCCCTGGGATGGCCGGTAAAGCCCGGCGATGGTGCCCAATAGGGTGCTTTTCCCAGCGCCATTTGGCCCGACCACGGCAAAAATCTCCCCGGGATTCAAATGAATCCCGACTCCTTTGAGGGCGTGGATACGGCCTCGAAACGTGTGCAGATTCTCCACCCGGAGCACCTAGATCACCTCTTCTCCCAAATAGGCGGCAATCACCCGGGGATCTCGCTGCATGGCGGCCGGCGGTCCCTGGGCGAGCATCTTTCCTTGATCCAGTACCACGATATCGTCAGCCGTTTCCATGACCATTTCCATGTCGTGCTCAATAAAGAGAATCGTCACGCCGGTGTGCCGTATTTCTTGCATGAAGGCCGCCAACTTTCGGGATTCGCCCGCATTGAGCCCCGCCATCGGTTCATCGAGAAGCAAAAGCTTCGGCTCCGCCGCCAAAGCCCGGGCGATTTCCACCATGCGCTGCAGGCCATAGGGCAAAATTCCCGCAGGTTGGAAAGCCCGGTCGGCAAGCTCAAAGGTTTCCAGCAACTCCATCGCCCGATGGAAAGCTTGGCGGTTATCGCGAAGTCTGCCCGGCAAGGAGAAAAATGAGGTCAGCCAGCCCGATGTGGTCCTCAAATGCCGCCCCACCATCACATTTTCCACGACCGTCATGTTTTGGAAGATCTCGATATTTTGAAAGGTCCGGGTGATCCCCGCCCGGGCAATGGCGTGGGCTGGAAGCCGGTCGATCCGCCGCCCTTCCAAAAGAATTTTGCCTTGATCGGGCTTCACCATGCCGGTCAGAAGGTTGAATAACGTCGTTTTTCCGGCACCGTTTGGCCCGATCACGGCGGAGATATGGCCTTTTTGGACGGTAAATCCGATATCTTCCAGGGCAACGACGCCCTCAAATCGCTTGGACAGGTTTCGAATCTCCAACAACGGTTCGGCCATCCTCACCCCTCCCCTCCTGGAGCCGCCGATCCCGAATCCCCGGGCCGAGTCCAGCGGTGCCGGATCGTGAGCACGCCCCGTGCTAGACCGGGCACAATCCCTTGGGGCAGAAACAACAGAATAACCACGAGCAACACACCAAAGACAAGGATCGAATACTCCCCGCCCGCCGACGGAAACAGCGCTGGAACGACACTTTTCATCGCCTGACTCAGAATCGTCACCACCGCCGCCCCCACGGGAGCCCCCCAGACGCTGCGCACGCCTCCGGCGATAGCCATGATCAAAAACTCGATGGACGCGATGGCGTCAAAGGTAGAAGGACTGACGAAGGACAGATAAAAAGCATACAGACTGCCGGCCAGGGAAGCGGCCATGGCGCTGAGGATAAAAGCCATCTCTTTGAAACGGGCCGTCGGCACCCCGAGGCTCGAAGCCGCCGCTTCGCTTTCCGCCAGGGCTTTCAGAGCCCGCCCGACCCGGGAGTGCACCAAATTTCGAAATCCCCAAATCACGAGTAGTGCCATTACCCAGATTAAGTAATAAAGCTTCCAGTCCGCGTCAAAGACGAAGGATCCCACAGTCAGCGGGGGAATTCCGGTCAGTCCAGACGGCCCTCCGGTCACAGAGGTCCATTGGATCATTATGATATTCAGGATCATTCCCAAGCCGAGGGTGGCCATGGCCAAGTAGTGTCCTTCCAACCTCAGGGTGGGGCGGCTTACCAGCCAGGCCACTCCTCCGGTGATCGCCATGCCAATGAGAATGGTCGCCCAGCCGTCCACTCCCCGAAGGGCGAGAATGGCCGAGGTATACGCCCCGATTCCGTAGAATCCGGCGTGCCCCAAGGAGATCTGCCCGGCATACCCAATAAACAGGGACAGTCCCACCGCAACGATGGAAGAGAGCCCGACCGCAATGAGAACGCTGAGGACGTATGGCCCGAAAGCAAAAGGAATGACGGCCAAAACGATCCCCACCGTGACAATGGCCGGCCAAGACGGTGGATACAGTTGTGCAAGCGGCCCACGGCGAATCATGGCACGCCCTCCTTATACGCGCTTTCCCGCGGTTCGGCCGAACAATCCCGACGGCCGCACAAAAAGCATGAGAAGCAGGACGATAAACGTAATCGCATCCCGGTAATCGGAAGAAATCAGCCCAGCGGTGAAAGCTTCCAGCAGTCCTACCAGAAGTCCTCCCAATACGGCAGCCGGCGCATTGTTCAGTCCACCGATGACCGCAGCCACAAAGGCCTTGAGCCCGAGCATGAGTCCCATGTCGTAGGTGGCGCCGGTGATGGGGGCCACGATGGTGCCCGCCAGCCCCCCGAGCCCAGCGGAGACGGCAAAGGCGTAAAAGGACAAGCGCGACGGGCGAATGCCGACGAGCCTGGCGGCAGTGTGGTTCATCACTGCAGCCCGCACCGCTTTTCCCTGGTACGTTCGAAAGAACCAGATCAGGGCGACGAAGAAGACACCGCTGATCGCCACAGTCCACACGGTCTGCCAATCGAGGGTGGCCCCTCCCAGGTGCAAAGGCGGCCGATCGGTAAAAGGAGCCAGGGTCAGGGGATCGGCCCCCCAGATCATCAGGGCGGCGCCCCGAATCACAATATCCACCCCAATGGTGATGATCACCACCGACAACAGGTCGATGCGCCGGGCCGGCCGGATCACGGCTCGCTCCATGACGATGCCCAGGAGCACCGCCGCAGCGGTCCCGGCCAACACCGACACCCACAGGGCCGCACCGTGCATGTGGAGAGAGGCCGCCGTGAGCGCCCCGACGGCGGCGAATTCCCCTTGGGCGAGGTTCAGGATGCCCGTCACGCTGAAGGTCACCACAAACCCGACGGCGATCAACGCGTAAATCGAGCCGATGGTCAAACCCGAGAAAAACAGTTGCAACAATGACGCTCCGCTCACCGGCCATCCCTCCCCGCGCTTTCCTTTATTCCTGCAGCAGTGTCCACTTGCCGTCCACCACTTTAATCAAAGCCAACGCTTCTTTAGTGAGTCCGTTGTGATCGGCGGGGTTAAAGGTGAACACACCGGTACATCCGACAAAATCCTTGGTATTGTTTTCGACATAGTCTCTAATTTTCTGAGGATCTCCGCCCACAGCACCCGCGGCTTTGGCCACTATTTGGATGGCATCCCAGGCGTGGCCTCCGAAAGCATTGGCCGGGTAACCAAACTTCTTCTCAAAATCGTCCTTATACTTCAATAAAACGGTTTTCTGCTTGTCCGTGTCGGGCAACTGATTCGCCACCAACAGTTTCGAGGCCGGGAACACGACGCCATTGGAGGCCGACCCGGTTTGTGTCAAGAAGTCCTGGTTGGCAATGCCATGACTATGGATGAGCGGTACCTTAAAGCCGAGTTGGGCAAAATTTTTCGTGGCAATGGACGCCCCGGGCGGAATGCCGTAGATAATCACCGCTTGCGGGCTTGCGTTTTTGATCCGGGTCAACTGCGGGATCATGTCTTTATCTGTGGGCACGTAACTTTCAAAGGCAACCCCTTGGATCCCGTATTTCGGGGCCAGGGCCTCAAAAGTGTTCTTCCCCCCTTGTCCAAAATCATCCGAGGAACTCAGCCATCCCACTTTGGTGATGTTTTGAGACTTCAGATAAGCGAGGATCCGTTCCACCACGAGATTATCCCCTTGGGGCAGCTTGAACACCCAGGGCTTGACCGGTGTCGCAATGCGCTGATCAGCGGCAAGGGAGAAAAAGGGGACTTTCGCCTGCTCGATGGTGGGAATCAAACCCAGGCTAATGGCGCTCGTGGTGCCACCGATCACGGCCGACACGTGGTCTTGGTCCAGAATTTTCTTCAGATTCAGAACGGCCTTTGTCGGGTTACTCTCGTCATCGTAGGTGATCAGTTGAAGTTTCTTGCCTCCGACGCCCCCAGAGGCATTGATTTCATCCACCACCATCTGGAGGGTGTCCCGTTCTGGGCGTCCCAAGGAAGAGGCCGGCCCTGTGACCGAGAGCTCGGCGCCGATCTTAACCGTATCCGAAGGCGCCCCTCCCCCTGGAGAAGTACCCTGCCCGCCTCCGGAGTTCGCCGGACTGCCTCCACAACCCGCCAACCCCAAAGCCAAAGCCAGAGTTGGAATGATCATACGGAATTTTTTGATCACATCGATCTCCCCCTACCCATCGCAGGATGTGGGCGAAGCGGGGGAAGCTCCCCGCTTCGCCCCGACCTATTGCCCAAATTTCGGGATCGGATGGTCAGACAGCGCCACATGAATCGTTTTTAACTCGGTGTAAAACTCGAAGCTGTAGTGGCCACCTTCCCGGCCGATCCCGCTAAATTTGCTCCCGCCAAAGGGGGTGCGCAGATCCCGGACATTCTGGGAATTGACCCACACCATTCCCGCCTCCAGGCCCAGAGCCATCCGGTTCGCCCGGTCCAGATCCTTTGTCCATACGTAAGCCGCAAGGCCATATTTCACATCGTTCGCCATCCGGAGGGCTTCGTCTTCCGAATCGAAGGGGATCACTGTCATAACGGGGCCAAAAATCTCTTCTTGGGCGATCCTCATGTCGTTTCTTACATCCACGAACAAAGTGGGCTGCAAATAATTCCCCCGGGGGAATCCCGGATGCCTGGCCCCTCCCACCAACATTTTCGCCCCTTCCTCCTGCCCCAGGGTGATATACCCCATCACCCGCTCCAAATGATCGGCGTGAATCAGCGGCCCCACTTCGGTGCGGTCGTCCATGGGGTCTCCCACCCGAAGATTTCGCACCCGGGAAGCCAGGGCGTCCACGAAGCGATCGTACAGATCCCGCTGGACGAACACCCGGGAGCCAGCGGTGCACCGCTCTCCATTGAGAGAGAACAGGCCGAAGATCGCCGCGTCCACCGCCCGGTCAAAATCGGCGTCGGCAAAGACCACCACCGGGGACTTGCCGCCGAGTTCCATGGAAAAACGTTTTAGTGTGTCGGCGCCATTTTTCATGATCAACTGTCCGGTGACCGTTTCCCCGGTAAAAGAGATAAGCTGAACTCCAGGATGCTTCACCAGGGCATCCCCCGCAGTTTCTCCAAACCCGTTGACCACGTTGAACACCCCGGCGGGCAGCTCCGTCTCGTGGATGATCTGGGCCAGGGCAAAAGCGGTCAAGGGCGACCATTCGGCGGGTTTGAGAACGCAGGTGTTACCCGCCGCCAGACACGGGGCGATCTTCCAGGTCTCCAGCATCAACGGCGTGTTCCAAGGCGTAATGAGCCCGGCCACTCCCACCGGGCGGCGAACTGTGTAGTTCAGGAATCGATTGTCCAGGGGGTATGACTCTCCGGTGATGCGAACGGCCATTTCTGCAAAAAAGTCAAAGTTCTGGGCCGCCCGCTCGATCTGCCCCTTCGTCTGGTGGATCGGGATTCCAGTGTCCAGAGACTCCAGATATGCCATTTCGGCGCTGCGCCGGCGCAATCCCTCGGCGATCGCCCGGAGAAACCGGGCCCGTTCCGCCGCCTTGAGCCGCGGCCAGGGGCCTTCATCGAAGGCCCGGCGAGCGGCGGCCACCGCCCGGTCCACATCCTCGGCCAGCCCTTCGGCCACTTCGGTGATCACCTCGCCGGTGGCCGGATTGATGGTTGGGAACACGCGGCCTGAAACGCCGTCGGTAAACGCGCCTCCAATGTAGTGCTTAATCGGCAAAATCGTCGTCTCCTGGGTCACCGCTGCTCCCCCCTCTGTAAAATCTCCTCCGCCACAACCCAGTTCTCCAACGTCCCAACTCCCGGGATCTCCAATCTCATGCGGTCTCCGGGCTCCACCCGACTGATTCCCTTAGGCGTGCCGGTGAGGATCAGGTCCCCGGGCTGAAGCGTCATGAACGAACTCAGGTAAGCAATGAGTTCTTGCACAGAATAAATCAGTTTGGATGTGTGGCCGCTCTGGCGCAGCTCCCCGTTCACATAGGCAGCCAGGTCCAGATCGTTCGGATCCGGAATCTCCTCTCGATCCACGAGAAACGGTCCCACCGGGCCAAAGGTGTCCCATCCCTTTGCCCGAACGGGCGGGCGGTACATATCCCGGATAAAATCCCGCACCGTGACATCATTCACCACGGTATAACCACCGACCCAATCCAGGGCTCTGGATTCCGGTATTCCCCGGCCGGGACGTCCGATGACCACTCCCAACTCTACCTCGTAGTGCATAAACTGCACTCCACTCGGATACACCACCGGCGTTCGGTGCCCGGTCAGACTTGTGGGAGGTTTGAAGAACAACACCGGTTCCGGGGGTTTCTCCAGTCCAAGCTCCTCAGCATGGTCCGCGTAATTCAGTGCGAGACCAATAATCTTGCTCGGCTGGACCGGGGGCAGCCAGACCACCCTTTCGGGGTCGTGATCCCGCCCCGCCTCATCCCATAAAGCGCCGTCCTTCCATTCTCCATCGTGGATCCGGCCGTCCGCTATGAATCTCGCTCGCTTCATGATTCACTCCGTTCCTTCGCCAACAGGCCGTACTTGGCCAGTACGGTGCGAATCTTTTCTCGGTTCTCCGGCGACGGTTCACACAGAGGCGGCCGTAGCCTCGGGTGAATCATCCCCGCTAACCCCATGGCGTATTTGAGAGGCCCAGGATTGGTTTCCACGAACAGGACGTCATTCAATTCGAGAAGCTGATAATGCAAATCCCGGGCTTCTTCCCAGCGCCCGGCGGCGGTGAGATCGTATAGCCGCGCAACCTCCCTGGGGAGAAGATTCGCCGTGGCACTGACGTGGCCCGCTCCCCCCAAACACAACATGGGGTAACAGAGGGTTTCGATCCCCGAGTAGACGAGAAAATCTCGGCCATTCAAATGAAGGACCCAACTCACTTGTTCAAAATTCTTGTTCGATTCCTTGATCCCGATGATGTTCTTGCTCTCTCTCCGGAGCCGGGCGACGGTGCTCGGCTCCATGTTGGTCGCCGTCCGGCCCGGAATGTTGTAGATGATGATGGGAATGTCGACCTCGTCCGCGAGCGCCCGAAAATACCGATACAATCCCTCCTGGCTCGGGCGGTTATAATACGGAACAATGACGAGGGCGGCATCGGCGCCCAGTCGCTGGGCGTGCCGGGTGAGTCTCAGGGTTTCTTCGTAATTGTTCGTTCCCGTCCCGGGAACCACCGGCACCCGGCCCCCCACGTGACGAATAGCCGTCTCGATCACGTATTCCCGCTCCTCCAGGGATAGAGAACTGGGTTCACCGGTGGTTCCGGTACAAGAGATTCCGTGACTTCCGGATTCGATCTGAAAGTCGATGAGCCTCTGAAAGGTTTTCTCGTCAAAGCGACCTTCCTCATCAAAGGGCGTAACCAAAGGGACGATCGACCCCTTGAGTCTGTCGATGTCCGTGGACATGGGTCAACCTCCTTCCCTTTTCCAGATCTGAAAGGCTTCCACAGTCCGCAGTTTGTGCCGGCGCACAAAGGTTTCGATCTCTTCGGGGGCCGCCTGCGCCGCGAGAAGCTCATAGATTCGGCGGTGCTCCGCCAAGGACTCCTCACCCCGCCTGGGAATTACCATGAAAATATTGCGGCGCACGGCGTCCACCTTGGCTCTCAAATTGCGAATGTTGTCCAGCAGACAGGCATTCCCGCACCTCTGAACGGTCACCCAGTGAAATTCCCGGTTCAGCCGGCCAAATTCCATAAAATCCATTCCCGCCAAGGCCCTCTCCATCTCCAAGAGCATCTTCCGAAGTTGCTCCAGATCTTCTTTGGTCAGATGGGGGCTTGCCGCCGACGCGGCGTATCCTTCCAGTACGGCGAGCACGGACAACGTCTCCACGTAGGCTTCGGGATTGATCGGCGCCACCCGCACTCCGCTGTACCGTTGGTACTGCACCAAGCCCTCCGCCTCCAGGCGCCGGATGGCCTCCCGGACGGGGGTCTGGCTCACTCCGAGCTCCCGGGACAACTCGTCGATGATGAAGCGATGCCCCGGGCCGTACCGCCCTTCCAAAATCCGCTGTCGAATTGTCTGATAGGCCACTTCCTGCTTGTTGACGCCCGTTTCAAGTCCCTGTTTCATGTCTCAAATTATATAGGATAAAATATAGGATCGTCAATGAAAAATCACGTCGATTCAATCATCCGCGATGTGGGGAGGAAGCACCATCGTCTCCGGAGCCGTCACGGGCAACAACTCTCCGGTCAGCACCGATTCCACCGCCATCGCCTCATTGAACCATCGCCTCGGGGCCGCCGCTCCCCAGAATGTCTGCCGCATGGGATCGCTGATCTTCCACTGAACTGGACGCCAATCCGGATCGGCGATCAAATAATCCCCGGTGAACAGCTCGATGCGATTCCCATCCGGGTCCCGGAGATACAGGAAAAACGCATTGGTGGTTCCATGCCGACCCGGTCCTCGCTCGATATTTGTGTAATACCCTTTTGCAGCGAGAACATCGGCGATGCGGAGGATGTGCTCCCGACCGTCCACGACAAAAGAGGCGTGATGGATCTGAGGTCCCGTGCCCATGGAGATCGCCAGATCGTGAGAGGTTGCCTTGCGCCTCAACCAGCTTCCCCACAGCCTGGGCGGGTCATCATCGGTCACCGTATATTCAGAACACTGAAACCCAAGTTCCCCGGTGTACCAATCGTAGGCCCGCTGAACTTCTGGAGTGAAAAAGTTGACATGATCGATGCGCAGGATATTGGCGCCCCGGTGCAAATCGAAGCGCTGGAGGTACCACTCCACCTCTTCCATTCCGGCGAAAAACTCAACGGGAAATCCAAAGGGATCCTGGACCCGAAAGGCCAACCCCTGGCCTCGTTCCTCCCCATCATCCATCCAGCGCACAGTCAGCCCTTGGCCTTCCATAAAGGTCGCCGCCGCCCTCACCTCGTCGTCCGAGCGAACCCGAAAAGCCACGTGTGACACTCCGGGGGATGGGGATTTCGTCAACACGAGGGAATGATGAAATCGGTCCTCATATCCCCGCAAATACATCCGCCGTTCATCCGAGGCCGTCTCCACAAACCCGAGGGTTTCGACATAAAAGGCCCGGGCGCGGTCGAGATCGGTCACGCGGTACTCCACATGCGCGGTCCGCAGGATTTCAAAATCCCTCACGGTGTTCACTCCTCCCGTCAGTCGTCATTGCGATACAAAAACTGCCTCACCCGCTTTTTGATGTCTTCGTGGTCATACCACTGGTACAATGCGCCGGCCATGCGAACCGGGTCGCCGAAGAAGAACCGCTCATACAACACCTGCCGGCCTCCAAAGGTGCTGACGGCGATGTCCCAGGCGAGCCGGAACAAACGAATCCGCTCGTCGGCATTGGCGTTGCGGCCCTGGTAATAGTGATCGATATCCGGGCGAATGGGACTGTTCATGTCCGCTTCGGTGGGAATGGCCATCAGACCTCCAGCTCCCAGCAACTGCAGAATCTCGACCAGTTTCGGGTAGATCCGGGGGAAGAGATTGCGGGCTGCGTTCAGCGGCTTGAAGTCAGGAGTCATAATCCCCCAGCGATCGACCGAGGCGTCCACTTCGCTCGCCCTCTGGAAGGCTTTCATGGCCTCCACGGTCATGATGATCTTCGCAAGTTTCTCCTGAACGTGTTGGAATTGTCCGATTCCGATCATGTCGGTCATCAGACTGGCGACGCCGAGGATAAATTCGGCTTTGGCGATGTCTTTCACCATCACCTGGTACGTCATGTGGACCACAGCGTTGGTCTCCATGTACATCCGGTTTGCAAGCTCCGGGCTGTCCAACAGGAACACGCGGTCCCAGGGCACCAACACATCGTCGAAAACCACGACGGCATCCATTTCTTCGAAACGGGCTCCAAGGGGATGGTCAAAAGCCGGTTTTCCGTAATCGAAGGTTTCCCGGCACAGGAACCGCAGCCCCGGCGTGCTGAGAGGTACCGCAAAAGCGTAAGCGTAGGGCCGGTCTTCCTCGGTGGACCGCACCACTGTGGATGGGAAGACCAAAAGTTCATCCGCCAAGGGCAGGGTAGCCAGCATCCGCGCCCCCCGGACAATGATCCCGTCTTTCGTTTTGTCCACGACCCGGGCGGCCACGTAGGGATCCGGCTGGCCGGCGGCCCCCGCTGCCCGGTTCACCTGGGGATGAATCAACGTATGAGTCGTGCACAGATCATTCTCCCGGACATACTCGTAATAAGCCCGGATATTTTCCCCAAACCGCGGATCGTTTTCGGCGAAAAAGTCTGACGCGGCGGCCAAAGCCATGAGGTCGCTGTTGAGGTAATCCGGGGACCGCCCCATCATGCCTCCGGAATAGTCCGCCCAATGTTTCATCATCGTGCGCCGTTTGATCAGATCCTCCACCGTCTTCGGTTGGAGAAACGACGTGCCCACCCGCTCTCCGCTTTTCGGGGAGATGTACGTCATCTCATCGATCAAAGCCGGATCATTCTGCATATCGTACAAATGGGCGACACTTCTGGCGATGTTCCGAAACGCCGGGTGCTTGGTGATCCCTTCAGTGATCTTTTCCCCGTCGATCCAGATCTCCCGCGGGTTCCGATCCAAATCGTCCAAGTACTGTTGCCCTGTTCGGATCCCCATCGTTCCACTCCCCTTTTTGATAACCTGGCTTCGTATCGAATGATATACGAAATCATATATCTTGTCAAATCTTATTTTTCCCGTTCCTATAGAGGAGTGGAGGAAAACCGACAAATCCAGTTGTCGCGGACTGGTAAACAAAAAGCCCCGGGGAACCCCGGAGCCTTTTGCTTTACTTAGCATCCATATGCTTTTCACACTTCCATGATGATGGGGAGAATCATCGGGCGGCGTCGGGTCTGCTCGTATAAGAAGCGACCCAAAGCATCCCGGACCCCCGTTTTGATCGACGACCACTCGCTGACATTTTCAGCGACCAATTTCTTCAAAGTCACCGTCACGATCCGATTGGCCTCTTCCAGGAGTGCTTCTGACTCCCGCACATACACAAACCCTCTCGAAATAATGTCCGGGCCCGACAGGATGGTTCCATCCTGCTTGGACATCGTCACCACCACCACCAGGATGCCGTCCTGACTGAGCAGTTTCCGATCCCGGAGCACAATGTTGCCCACGTCCCCGACGCCGAGCCCGTCGATCAGGACGGCCCCCGCGGTGACCTTTCCGGCCTGACGCGCCTCGCCGCCCTGGAATTCCATCACATCTCCGTTATCCAGAATGAAAATCCGGTCTTCGGGCACCCCGGTGGCCTGGGCGAGCTCCGAATGAATCTTCAACATGCGAAACTCGCCGTGTACAGGAATAAAATACTTGGGCCGCACCAGGTTCAGCATCAGTTTCAATTCCTCCTGGCTGCCGTGGCCGGACACGTGAACCCCCGAGACCTGCTGATAAATGACGTTGGCGCCGATACGAAACAGTTGGTCGATGGTGCGGGCGATGTCTTTCTCGTTCCCCGGAATCGGGGAAGCCGCCACAATCACCGTGTCCCCGGGGACGATCTCCACTTTCCGATGCGTGGCCCTGGCCATGCGCGTAAGTGCGGACATGGGTTCACCTTGGCTGCCCGTCGACAGAATGACGACCTTGTGAGCGGGAAGTTTTGCGATGTCGTCCGGGTCGACCATGGTTCCCTTGTTCACCCGCAGATACCCGAGTTCTACAGCGATATTGATATTGTTGACCATGCTCCGCCCGACCACGCTGACTTTGCGGCCATACCGTTCGGCGGCGTCGATCACCTGCTGGATGCGGTGAATATTCGACGCAAAAGTCGCTAAAATGATCCTTTTCTCCGCTTGCCGGAATACGTCATCAATGGTCTGGCCGACCACCCGTTCGGACATCGTGTAACCCGGCCGTTCGGCGTTCGTACTGTCGGACAGCAGGCAGAGCACTCCTCGCTCGCCGAGTTCTGCCAACTTGTGATAGTCCGCCATTCGCCCGTCCACCGGCGTAAAATCGAACTTAAAATCCCCGGTGTGTACACAGATTCCTTCCGGACACTCCAGCGCGATCCCCACAGTATCCGGGATGCTGTGGTTCGTGTGAAAAAAAGAGACTAAGAACTGTCCGAGTTTGATCTGACTGCGGTTGGTGACCGTCACGAGCTTCGTGACATCCAAAAGGTTGTGCTCCCGAAGTTTCGCCTCCACCAACCCCAAAGTCAGACGGGTGCCATACACGGGTACGTTAATATGCTTTAAAACGTACGGCAACCCCCCGATGTGGTCTTCGTGACCGTGGGTCAAAACGATTCCCCGCACCCGGTTCTTGTTCTCCACCAGATACGTGACGTCCGGGATGACCACGTCGATCCCCAGCATGTCCTCCTCGGGGAACTTCAAACCCGCGTCCACCACCACAATATCATTCCCATACTGGTAGGCCGTCATGTTTTTCCCGATCTCACCAAGACCTCCCAGGGGAATGATCGACAGTTTGTGATTGGACTTGCTCAATCCTGCACCTCCGAATAATTCCCGCTCCTTCGCGTACCACGAAACGCAAAAAAGCCGCACCAAGACCGTCACGACCATTATACATGACCGAGGGGCCGGCCACAACCGTTCTCTCCCTGAACGACGAACCGGGGTTCCCCCGGCGATTTGAATGCTTCATGGCTGCAGCGCATTATGAAAATCCCGCAGCGTCTCAGACTAACCTCAGTTCCTCGAGAATCCGACGGAAATCTTCCACCATGTTCTGGGGTGCCTCCACCAGCGGCAAACGCACCGGCCCCACCGGGTGTCCGACCATCGCCAACCCCGTTTTTAACAATACGGGGCTCGACGTCCAAAAAAGCCCTTCAAACAGCGGCAACAGCCGCCGGTGCCAAGATGCCGCTTCGGCGACTTGTCCTGAGAGAAACGCTTGAATCATCCGGGTCATCTCCCGCCCGACCAAGTGGGACGCCACGCTGACGACACCGTATCCGCCCACGGCCAGGGTGGGAAGAAACAGCTTGTCGTCCCCGCTGTACAGACGAAACCCGTCCGGTGCTCGTTCCACGATCTCCGCGATCTGCCCCAGGTCACCGCCGGCTTCTTTCACGCATACAATGTTGTCCACTTCCGCAAGGCGCAGGGTCGTTGCCGCGGACAAGTTGACCCCGGTGCGGCCCGGGACGTTGTACACCATCACCGGAAGGTGGGTGGCTTCGGCCGCCGCCCGAAAATGCTGATACAGCCCCTCCTGGGAAGGCTTGTTATAATACGGGCACACCAACATGATGCCATCGACTCCGAGGGCCTCCGCCTCCCGGGTCAACGCCACCGTCGCCCGGGTGTCATTGCTGCCGGTCCCGGCGATCACCGCCGCCCTGCCCTTTGCCCGGCCGAGGACCCGTTCAAAGAGCTGTAACTTTTCCTCGTGGGACAAGGTCGGAGATTCCCCCGTCGTCCCCGCCACAACAATTCCCGTCGTCCCGGTCTCAATTAAGCGGTCCACCAACCGGTCCACCGCTGGAAGATCCAACTGTCCATCTTCAGTAAACGGCGTCGCCATCGCCGTCAATAAGCGACCAAAATCCACCTTTTCTTCCCCCATCCGTTCATCGTGTTTCTTTACCGCAGGATGCCGTCCAAGCCGAAGCGGCGGTGCAGCGCGCAGACTGCCCGATTCATATCTCCCTCCCGCACCAGGCACCAGATCGTGGTGTGGCTGTCGGCCGACTGTAAGATTTCAACGCCTTCTTCCGCCAGAGCTCCGACGATGCGGGCCATCACGCCGGGAACCCCGGCGATGCCCGCCCCTACCACCGATACCTTGGCACAGTCCGGAACGATCTCCACCTCGACGCCCAAGTTCCGAAGAATCTTCTCCGCACGCCCCGCCTCCGCCTCGGAAACGGTGAACGCCACGCCCCCCGGTCCGACGTTGATGAAATCCACACTGATGCCGGCGTCGGCCATCGCCTGAAACACCGCGCGATGAACCGGAGGCGCCCCGGAGGGCTGGGCAATCTTAATTTGCACGATCCGGGAAGTTTGTGTGATGCCGGTCACCAATCGGTCGCCGGGGTCTCGCCCCTCCAGCCTTCCGTCGTCTTCAACATTGGTGACCAGGGTCCCCTCGTCATCGCTCATGGTCGCCCGGACACGCACTGGGATATTCTTCCTCATCGCAATCTCCACGGCCCGGGGGTGAATCACTTTGGCCCCTTGATAGGCGAGATTACAAATCTCCGTGTACGTGGCCTGGGGGAGTCGCCGGGCATCCCGGACGATGCGCGGGTCGGCCGTCATGATCCCCTCCACATCCGTAAAAATATCCACGCGTTCAGCATCCAAAGCCACCCCCAGGGCCGCGGCGGTGGTATCGCTGCCCCCCCGGCCCAGAGTGGTGATTTCCCCATCAGCGGTTCGCCCCTGAAAGCCGGCCACCACCACGACGTGTCCCTGTTCTAATTCCCGTATAATTCGGCCCGGCTTTACTTCGAGGATGGGAGCTGCACCAAATTCACTTTCGGTGACAATTCCCGCCTGGCCTCCGGTCAGGGCCGTGGCCCGAATCTTATGAGTCCTGAGGAGAGCCGCAAAACTCACCGCAGAAATAATCTCCCCGCAAGAAAGCAGGAGGTCCGTTTCCCGGGGCGTACTCGCCCCGGGAGGAATGAGTCCGAGCAACGTATCCGTCGCGTAAGGAGCCCCTTGTCGCCCCATGGCCGATACCACCACCACCACCCGGAACTCTTGGGCGAGGGCTTTCTCGACGTGGTGAACCGCCCACTGTCTCGGCTCATCCCCGGCCAGGGAGGTGCCGCCGAACTTCTGGACCAGGATCCGCATCAACGCAGACCTCCCTGTTCCACGAGCAGTTCCGCAATCTGCACGGCGTTGTAAGCAGCTCCCTTGAGCAGGTTATCGGATACCACCCAGAGATTCAGGCCCCGGGGATGCCCGAGATCTTTGCGAATGCGTCCCACAAACACTTCGGGCCGCCCCTCGGTGTCGGCGGGCATCGGGTATTTTTGAGAAGCGGGGTCATCGAGCACCACGACCCCCGGTGCATGCTCCAAAACCCCGTAGATATCTTCGAGCTCGAAGGGCTCCTCGGTCTCCACGTAGACGGCTTCAGAGTGCCCGGTTACAACCGGAACCCGGACACAGGTCGGGCTGACGAGGATCTCGGGGTCATCCAAGATTTTACGGGTTTCATTGACCATCTTCATCTCTTCTTTGGTAAAGCCGTTGTCCTCGAACACGTCGATCTGGGGAAGGACGTTGAAAGCGATGGAGTGGTGCACGGGCAGGCTCGACACCGGGAGAATCTCCGCCGGGCGCTTCTCGCCGGATAGCTGCGACCGGGTTAGGGTCATCAATTCCTCCACCGCCCGGGCTCCGGCCCCGGATACCGCTTGGTACGTGGAAACGATGATCCGTTCGATTCCAAAGCGGTCATAAATGGGTTTAAGGGCCACCACCATCTGGATTGTGGAGCAGTTTGGATTGGCGATGATCCCACGGTGCCCAAGGGCCGCCCGGCCGTTCACTTCGGGTACCACGAGGGGAACTTCGGGATCCATGCGAAAAGCACTGGAGTTGTCGATGACGACGGCTCCCCGCCGGGCCGCCTCGGGAGACAAGGCGCGACTCGTTTTGGCCCCAGCGCTGAACAAAGCGATATCCACCCCTTTGAAGGCCTCGGGCTGGGCTTCCAAGACGGTCACGTTCTCTCCTCGAAACGTCACCGACTTTCCCGCCGAACGCGATGAGGCCATGGGCACCAGGGTTTTAACGGGGAAACGTCGGGTTTCCAGCGTTTCGATCATCTTCCGCCCCACGGCGCCGGTTGCGCCGACGACGGCCACGGTGAGTTCCTCGGTCATCTTTCGACAACTCCTTTAATGATAACGGAATCGTTCTATGAGTACAGGCTGTAACTGCCGTTTTTCCAAGGCCGCCTCCACGGTGGGAACCAGCAAGTCCATTCTCGCCACCAGCGAATTGATCTTCCGGTCGGGATCGTCCTGCCCAAAGGGAACAAAAAAGATGTTTTTCGTCGTCATCAACCGGGCCAGGTTGACCATGTTCAGCCCCAATCCATCGTTCGTCGAGATCGCCACCACCACAGGCCGATCATTGCGCAATGTGGCCTTCGCCGCCATGAGTACCGGGGAATCGGTGATGGCATTGGCAAGGCGGCTCAACGTGTTCCCCGTGCACGGGGCGATCACCAGAACGTCCAGGGCTGTGGAAGGTCCGAGGGGCTCCGCGTCCACAATGCGATCGATCACTTTCGTTCCCGTTGTCTCCTCGATCTTGGCCAGCCAGGACGACGCCTCCCAGAATCGAGTGTCTGTAGAAGAAACGGTGCCAGACACAATCGGGACCACCCGGCACCCTTTCTCCACAAAATGAACGAGCTCGAGAAAGACGGCATCATACGTGCAGTGGGAGCCGGTGATGGCAAAACCGACCGTTTTCCCTTCGAGTTCCACGCTCGATACCCCCATCAGCCGGATTCCCAGATGTACCGGGACAGCGTTCCCGCTAAGATCTGGCCGGCCGTCTTTGGGGCGACGATGCCGGGAAGGCTCGGCGCGAGCAGGGCTCGAATGCCTCGACGCTGGGCATAACGAAAATCGGTGCCCCCGGGTTTCGAGGCGATGTCAATGATCAGGCAATTCCGCGGCACCCGGGCAAGAATGTCCGCTGTCAGCACCGGGGCCGGGATCGTGTTGAAAATGATCTCGGCGTCTCCAACCTGGTCCCCCAGATCTTTCATGGGAAAGGCTGTCAGCCCCATCTCCCGGATGCGGGCGAGGTCAGCAGGTTTGCGCGCCCCCGCCTTCACTTTTGCGCCCATGGCCGCCAAGATCCTGGCCAGGGTCATTCCGCACCGGCCGAATCCCAAAACCATGGATCGGGACCCGTGAATGGTGATATCGGTGTTCTCCATGGCCATCTGTATGGCGCCTTCCGCCGTGGGAATGGAGTTCAGAATCGCCACCTCGTCCAGATCCATCAACTTCACCAAACGAAGTCCGTGTCGACGGCAGATCTGTTCGAGATAAGGACCCGCGATGCCGGAAAACACTTGGCAATAACTCGGCAGCGCCGAAAAGTGTTCATCCTGGAGGCGAATCCGCCCCGCGCTGTACGCAGAGTCCGCATACCCCTCCTCGTCGAGACCGGCCAGGGGCAACACCAAGGCGTCCACATCCGCCAATGCTTCGACGGTGAGGCCCACCTTCTCCGCACCGGGAATCCCTGCTTCCAATCGGTCGAACCCCATCAGTACAGCCCCGGCATCCAGCTCGATGAGATGTCGGATCACCTCAAGGATACGGGCGTCGCCGCCGACAAAGGCAACTTTCTTCCCCGTCAACATCCGGGCAGACTCCTTTCACCACATTTTACGCGATCGGCGCAGAATTGCAAGATTTGAAGGTTCGCGATCCGCCTCCCGGCCGTCGTCCCCGGGAGTATCCTATGCATCCCGCTGGGCACCCGTGAAACCGCCGTGGTTTTCGTCCATTGTCGAATTGTTGAGGGGTGGGCCGAAGTCCCGATGTTCCCCCGACCGAATCCTCCGACGATCCAGAAGGCACACGTCCGCCCCGATGTGTTGTACAGCCTGCCACGGAATGTCCACATAACTACGCTTCCGTCCCCACCGACCCTGGACCCGGATGCGCAAAGCGAGGATCCGCCCGTCGTCATCCAATATGAGATCGACATCCGCAAGGTCGCCGAGACACCGTCCATCTGCCGTGTCAATAATTTTCCGCCCCACAACCTCACTCCAGCGCACCCTCATCCCCTCCTGCCTAGCCCATATGCAGGGTCGCGCAAAAACAGAACGGAGCGCCCCGGTACCTAAAAACGCGCTCCGTCAACCTTTGAATGGATTGGCTCCCTCCATGTCCTGAACCGCCGCCTTCACCGCCCGCATGCCGTCGGCCACCGCCGAAGCAACACCCGTATAAGGAGCCGGGGTACACACATCCCCCGCCGCATAGATGCCGGGAAGGGAAGTCCTCCCCCACCGATCCACCGCCACTACGCCGTAAGAATCCAGGCGAGGAAGATCGTGGATCCCCTCGAGATTCGGCTCAGTGCCGATCCGAACAAAAACTCCCGCAGCAGGGACCTCGATCTCTCCCGCGCCTCCGAGCCGAATCCTGACGCTTTGGGTCTGGTCGCTCCCTTGGATGGCCACCGCCCAGGCCGGGGCCATAACGGTGATGCCGGGATGCCGAAACACGCGCTCCCACCATTGCCGGCGGGCCCGAAAGGACGTCCTCCGATGCACGATGGTCACCTGTGCCCCCGCCTCGGCCAAGAGCCACGCCCCTTCCAACGCCCGGTCACCTCCTCCGATGACCACCACCGGCAGATGGCGAAACCTGCCGGCATCCCGGGAAGCGGACCACACTTCCCCCCGCCTTTCCATTTCCGCTTCCCCGGGAATCCCCAGACGCCGAGGCCGGGCGCCAGTGGCCAATACGATGGCCTCAGCTTCCCACACGCCGGCCGCCGTGTGAACCCGACGCCCGGCGGTATCCACTCGAACGGGTCCCGCCGAATCGACCAGAGGTGTCCCCGAGCGCACGAGGTGATCCACCAGGGCGCGGGCCAGTTCCGGACCCTGGACCTCGCCCCATCCCGGGTAATCTGGAATGGGGCCGCGCACTCCTCGCAATTGTCCCCCGGGTTCAGCGGCCTCGATCACGACGGCCGTAAGCCCCACTCGCCTCGCCCAAATCCCCGCGCTGATGCCGGCTGGACCGGCACCCACCACGGCAAGGTCCACCTTCTGTCGCTCCGACACTCTCGCCTCCTCCTTCACCTCCCGATTCGGGAAACAACCGGTACACCAGCTCCTCGAATTCCAACCAGCCCTTGACCCGGAGACAGGGGACGTGGCGATTATACGCGTAATCCATTGCCACCGCCCTCCTGCCCGACCGCAGGAATGCCTCAAGGTTGTGTGGGGCATCGTCGAACAGCAGGTCTCCACATACTCGGTCTTTCCGGTGGGCAAAAATCAGATTTTTCCGCCCAATAAACGGAAGATGTTGGGTCACCCACGCGTCCTTTTCTGCCATGGCACTGCGCCGGGCGCTGGTCACGATGAGCACCTCATACCGTTTTGACAGGCGTTCCAATACGTCAACGGCGTGGGGCAGGGGATCGAGATGCAAAAACATCCCGGGTTCGTTGAGATATTGATAAATTTTACGCCCGCACTCGGGTTTTACGTATTTTTCCCATTCCCAGGTCAAAATGTCGTCCGGGGTCAGGTTATCGGCCCAGTCGGCGTTATACCGGCGACACCAAGCGGACATCAAATCGACAATCACCGAATCCATATCGATGAGGAGCGTCGTCACCGAACATTCCCCTCCGGCTCAATCAGGCGCCCCGTCGACCCGAACCCGCCTTCTCCCCGCCGGGACTCCCCGAGTTGAGTCACGTAGGCCACTTCCACCCGACAGATCGGCATGACCACCAATTGGGCCACGCGCTGGCCCGGTTCGATCCGACGCGGCTGTTTTCCAAAGTTATACAAAGGCGCGTGGATCTCACCCCGATAGTCACTGTCAATAACGCCAACCCCATTGGCCAGTCCCAACTGCTCCCGGGTCGAGAGACCGCTGCGGGCAAACACCAGGCCGACAAACTCCGGCCCCGGCAGTTCCACGGCGATGCCGGTGGGAATGAGAATCACCTCCCCGGGGTTGATTTCTAGGGGTTCAGAGATGGCCGCAGCCAGATCGAGGCCCGCAGAGCCCTCGGTCTGGTACGCCACGGGCATCGGAGGCACCCCCGACTTCTCCAGCCGCTTCACCTTGAGTTGCACCGTCCGCACCTCGCTTCTTTCCCTAGACACCTCAACAGACACCTCAATCGAACAACCTTTCCAATTCCTCTCCGGGCACCGGGCCCACCGCCGCCACGGCCGGAACATTTCGCAAGCATTGCGCCACCCGTCGGACATCCTCCAACGTCACTGCATCGATTCGCTCCAGGGTCTCGTCCAGGGTGTAGTGCCGTCCGAGAAGCAGTTCATTCTTGCCCAATCGGGTCATCCGACTGGTGGTACTCTCCAGGCTGAGCATGAGGCTTCCTTTTACTTGTTCCTTACCGCGCTCCAGTTCTCCCTCCGTGATCCCGGATTCGGCGACGTCTTCAAAAATCCGGCGTACTTCCCGAACGACCTCCCCGGTATATTCGGGCGCCATTCCGGCATAAATTCCCAAGAGCCCCGTATCCCGGTACGCCGTGTGGTAGGAATAAATCGAATAAGCCATGCCCTTTTCCTCGCGAATCGACTGAAACAACCGGGAGCTCATCGTCCCGCCCAGGGTGTTGTTCAATAAGATCATAGCGTGCAAATCCTCGTGGTCCACCGGCAGACCGGGTACGGCCAAACAGAAGTGTTCCTGTTCGGTCTGTTTCACCCGGGTGCCCCGCTCGGGCGTAAAAGTCGGCGGCTCGGTGATTACTCGTTCGGCCCGGCGATTCCACGGGCCCCCGAACAGCTCCTCAACAATAGCCATCACCTCGTCGGTCCGCACGTGACCGGCCACGGTGATGACCGTGTTGGTCTCGACGTATCGCTGGGACAGATAATCCACCAGGTTTTGTCGCTCGAAGGTTTGCAATGTCTGTTCGGTTCCCAGTATGTTGAACCCCAGCGGGTGATCGCCCCATACTACCGAGGCCAGGAGATCGTGAACCAGTTCGTCCGGCGTATCCTCGTACATGCGGATTTCTTCGACGATCACCTTGCGTTCTTTCGCCAATTCCTCGGGGGCAAATCGGGAGTGGAAAAACATATCTGCCAAAGTCTCCATGGCCCGCCTGAAATGAAGGTCCAGGACCTTGGCGTAAAAACAGGTGTACTCTTTAGCGGTAAAAGCGTTCACCTGTCCCCCCACGTGATCGAACACTTCCGCCAATTCCTTGGCGGATCTTGTCTCCGTCCCCTTAAACAACATATGTTCGATAAGGTGTGAGATCCCGTTGATCTCGGGGGTTTCATGTCGGGACCCCGTCCCGACCCAAATCCCCACAGAAATAGAACGGATGCCGGGAATCTCTTCCACGACCACCGTCAATCCGTTGGAGAGCTGCTGCCGGTCGATCAAGTTCATCCTCCTCGTCCACGCTACCCTTAACGCAGAACCGGCGCTTCCCAGAGCGCCGTCGCAATTCACGTCTACTATAACAGAATCCGGAACCTACCACAACGTGGCGGGTGGGCAGGCTGTCTGCAAGGGGGCCACGAGGACATCCGGCCCCGGGCGCCCTGTTATCCCTCCAGTACGCTAAAGCGGCCGCTGCGGTGAGAGGAGGTTTGACACTGTGACAAGATCATATCCTTTGCCCCGAAGGCCTTGGATGATACCCTCAAGGGCCGCCGGGGTTCCCGGCGTGGGATGCATCAACACCAGGGCCCCGGGTTCGGCATGCCCCACGATCCGCCGAACCATCAGATGAACCGGGGGCCTTTTCCAGTCTACCGTGTCCAAAGTCCACATAATCGTGTACATTCCCATGCCCCAGGCCTGCTTCACGACCCGATCGTCGTACCAACCGGCTGGTGGTGCAAAAAAGGCAGGACGGACGCCCGACGCCTCCTCGATCACCCTCCGGCTCCGCTCCAAATTCTGCCTGATCTGTCCCACAGATTTTCCCCTTAGATCCGGGTGGCCCCAGCCGTGGGTTCCGATTTCATGGCCGGCTTTGGCAATGGCGGAAGCCAAATCCTTGTGTTCGGCCGCCCATTTGCCATCCAAAAAGAAGGTGGCTTTCACCCGGTGCCGATCGAGCACCTGAAGCAGGTCGGGGACATGTTCTTCGCCCCAGGAAACATTGACCATGAGAGCCATCTGCTTTTTTGAGCCATTTCCACGGTAGATCGGCGCCGGAGGAAGGTCTTTGAGCCTGACTTCGGCGGGAACTTGACGAATGACCCACGGAATTCCTCCCCCGGCCCCCCGAACCCCGGACTGCACCCGCTTCCACGTCTCTTCCACATCCACCTCGATGCCGTTGAGATCGGGGATCGCTTTCCATACCCGATCGATGCGGGCATTTTGAGGGGGTCTTGCGAGCTTGGCCGCCTCACGTTCCAGGTCCTCCCGGGTCCACTCCGATGAACTGGCAACACGACTTGAAGCTGCCATGGCAAGTATCGGGAGATCAACAGCCCACCGGGAAACTCCCGTCATGACAAGAAAGGCAACCAACATTCTGATGATCGGGAGAAAACGTTTTTTCAAGACTTTCCCCTCCTTCTAACGACAGACTGTGCTTTTAACGTGGGGCTAATGATCCCGATCGTATGCACGAGGACCATCGGGCCGGCTGCTGGAATAGAAGTAATCGTATATAATTGTTTTTATATACAGGAATGAACAAAAATATTTACTGTACCACTGGAAACCGGTATAATGGTCTCGGGCGGAAACGCGAACGGTAAGAGGATTGTGCAGGAGGGATCGCAATGTACGAAAAACGCATTCGAGCCCGGGACCAATTCCTCTCCGAATCCACCGATGAACCGCGGGCACGGGTTGTTATTTCGAAATCATGGGAACGCAGTCGAAAGTATCGTATTGATCCGCTCATTCGCCAGGCGCCGGCAGAATGTTATGACGATCAAGAGCCCTGTAATCGACAGCTTCCGCGGATTCAAAGAGTCGTTGCTCATATCGTGGGGGAGTTACAACCGTTTTTTGATGAGAAATACGCCGTCGCGATAGCAGACCAGGAAGGGAGAATCGTCGATTTATTCGCAAGGGGAAGGCTATACGAACAGCTATGTTCTGTGCACTTTTCTCCGGGAGGACTTTGGAAGGAGGAACACACTGGCACCAATGCCATTGGCACGGCCTTGGCCGTTGGCGAAAGCGTTGTCATTAACGATGCCGAACACTACTGCGAATCTTGGCAACCGTTTTCCTGTGCCGGAACGCCTGTGTATGATCTGACGGATCACACCGTGGCCGGGGTCATCGACATGACGTGTTTTGCCGAGGAGTTTCCCGACAACAGCCTGTTATTGACCAACCTGTTAGCGAAAAAGGTCGAACGTGAGCTCAATAAGGAGCGGCAGATGGAGAAACTCATCCTCGAAAATCAATTCTTGCACTGGACCTGGACGCTTCCCAATGATATCCTCGTTTGTATCGATTCTGAAGGCCGGATGATCCGAACGAATGTTCTCGTAGAACAATGGAACAGGCTCCTCGCTGCTTGCGGAGTGCGTCGCGTGGAATGGAGCGAAATGTTCGAACACTTTGATAAAGTCAAACCCAATAAGTGGACAGAGTTGCCTTTAAATATGCAGACAGACACCGCCCCCTCCATGATGAGTGTCAATGTCTTTCCAATCCTGTCTGACGAACGACCCATTGGAGCCGTGATCCAGATTCCACACTCGCGATCTCATGCGCTGGAACAACGTGCCCAAATCGTGTTGCCGAATTCTAGCAAGTTGTCTGTCTCGCACTCTCCTTGCCCACCTGACTTGCCAGATGAAGAGACGGCGGCGTCTTTGCAAGCGCCTGTGGGTGAATCGCCAAAATGGATCGAAATCATGAATCGGGCCCGGCGTGTGGCAACGCGTGACGTCACCGTTTTGCTTTGCGGGGAGAGCGGCACGGGAAAAGAAGAAATCGCCCAGTATATTCATTCCATGAGCGATCGGCGAAATCAGCCATTTCTCGCCTACAATTGCTCGGTCGTGACCCATGATTTGGCTGCCAGCGAATTGTTCGGATATGCTCCGGGAGCGTTCACCGGAGCTCTTCGGACCGGGAAGGTCGGTCTTTTTGAATCGGCGAACGGTGGCACGCTGTTTTTGGACGAGATTTCCGAACTTCCGGTGTCGGTGCAGGCCATGTTGTTACGCGTCCTGCAAGAAAAGAAAGTCACACGAATCGGGGAATATGAGAGCCGTCCAGTAAACGTCAGGATCATCGCTGCAGCGAATCGCGATCTCGAAACAGCAATTCGGGAGGGAAAGTTTCGCCTAGATCTATACTTCCGCCTGAATACGGTGACTCTGTACCTGCCTCCTCTCCGGGAAAGGCCGAGCGACATCCCCCTGCTCGTGGGGTATTTTCTGTACAATATGCACAATGGCAAGACAGGAAGGAACGGGCGTTCCATCACGATATCACCGGAAACCTTGCACTATTTAACCGCGTATCATTGGCCAGGGAACGTGAGGGAATTAAAAAACACGATCGAATATGCTTCTTTATTCGCCGATGGCGGCGTAATTGGTCCGGAACACCTCCCGGAGCACATTCGACAAGCTGGACAGGGAACATCCATCAGTCAAGAGTCCGCACATCCCGAAAAAACTGCAAAATCAAATGAATCTATAAATCAGATGAGATCGGACAACGAGGAAAAACAACGTATTCTCTCAGTTCTGCAAAGTACGCGATACAACATTTCTAAGGCCGCGAGAGTGATAGGGGTTTCTCGAGGCACACTGTATAAACGCTTGAAACAGTACAATATCGAGGTGTAAACGAAAACGCGGCCGCAGCCTCGGCCCTCGATAAACGGGAAACCTTCGGCAGCGGCCCCATACACCTGCTTAACCTTCAGCACGATCAATTTCTTCCATTTCTTCATCCGTAAAGGGGCGGGAACGGGTCAAAAACCTCATCCCCTCAGGACTTTCCAGGGAAAATCCACTCCCCCGCCCCGGCACCGCATCGATGATCAGTTGGGTGTGCCGCCAGTATTCGTACTGGGATCGGCTCATATAAAATGGACAACCTCCGATCTCGCCCAACTGCACGTCCTGGGACCCCACCTTGAATTCCCCCTGGGGATAACACATCGGGGCACTGCCGTCGCAACACCCGCCCGATTGATGAAACATCAGGGGCCCGTGCAGCGATCTCAGTTTCTCAATCAACTGCAACGCCGCCTCCGTGGCTATCACCTTCCGCGTATCCACCCCGACGCCCCCCTCTTCGCCTGCGCCTCATCTCAGAAAAAGCCCAACGGCTTCGTGCTGTAGCTGATCAGCAAATTTTTCGTCTGTTGATAGTGCTCCAGCATCATTTTGTGGGTTTCCCGGCCGATCCCCGACTGCTTGTACCGGCCGAACGCCGCATGGGCGGGGTAGGCGTGGTAATTGTTCACCCAAACCCGACCCGCTTGAATCCCCCGGCCCATCCGATACGCCCTGTTGATATCCCGGGTCCAAACCGCCGCCCCCAGACCGTACAGGGTGTCGTTGGCGATCTCCAGCGCGTGATTCGCGTTCTCAAAGGATGTGACCGACAACACCGGCCCAAAAATCTCCTCCTGAAAGATCCGCATTTTGTTGTGACCGGCAAAAATCGTCGGCTGGATATAATACCCTGCCGCCAACTCCCCCGGGAGTTCGTTGCGCTCTCCGCCCAGCAGCAGTTCGGCGCCCTCCCGTTTCCCGAGGTCGATATACGAAAGGATTTTCTCCATCTGGTCAGTCGACGCCTGAGCCCCGATCATCGTTTCGGTATCCAAGGGATTGCCTTGTTTAATCGCCCGGGTGCGCTCCACGGCCCTTTCCAGGAATTCGTCGTAGATGCTCTTTTGGATCAGCGCCCGGGACGGGCAGGTGCACACCTCGCCCTGGTTGAGGGCAAACATCGTGAACCCTTCCAACGCTTTATCGACAAACTCATCTTCTTGGGCCATCACATCCTCAAAGAAGATGTTTGGCGATTTTCCACCTAATTCCAGCGTCACGGGGATGATGTTCTCCGACGCATATTGCATGATCAGGCGACCCGTCGTGGTCTCGCCGGTAAACGCGACTTTATTCACCCGCCGATTCTGGGCGAGGGGTTTGCCGGCCTCCACCCCGAACCCATTGACCACATTGACGACCCCGGGGGGAATGATGTCCCCCACGACCTCCAGCAGGATCATGATGCTCGCCGGAGTCTGCTCCGCCGGTTTGAGAACAACGCAGTTACCGGCGGCCAGGGCTGGTGCCAATTTCCACGCCGCCATCAGGATGGGAAAGTTCCAGGGGATGATCTGGCCGACCACACCCAGGGGTTCGTGATAATGGTAGGCCACGGTATCCGCGTCGATTTCGCTGATGCCCCCCTCTTGGGCTCGGATCACCCCTGCAAAATAGCGAAAATGGTCGATCGCCAAGGGGATGTCGGCAGCCAGAGCTTCCCGGATCGGTTTTCCGTTGTCCCACACCTCCGCCACTGCCAACTTCTCCAAGTTCACTTCCATCTCATCGGCGATTCGGTTCAGGATATTGGCCCTCTCCGCGACGGAGGTTCGACCCCAGCCCTCTTTCGCCGCGTGGGCGGCGTCCAGGGCCAATTCAATATCGTCCGCAGTCGAGCGGGCGACTTCGCAAAAGGGCTGACCGTTCACAGGCGAAACGTTCACAAAATAACTGCCTTTGACCGGCGGCACCCACTTGCCCCCAATATAGTTGCCATAACGACTTTGGAAACTGACCTTGCTTCCGCGACGACCCGGTTGCTCGTAAATCATGAATTTACCTCCTCATTAGCGTTAACCGTGGCTCCTGTCCGCCCATCGGTGTTTATTGGACCCGCTTTCGGACACCTTTCCAGTACGCTTCCCTTAATTTGAATTTTTGCAATTTCCCTGTTGCGGTTCGTGGCAAAGACTCCACGAACTCTACAGATTTCGGCGCCTTGAAGTGCGCCAGGCGTTCTCGGCAATACTTGATGAGTTCCAATTCCGTGAGCGAGAAACCCGGTTTTACCACCACCAGAGCCTTGGGCACTTCCCCCCATTTCTCGTCCGGCACCGCAATGACCGCCGCTTCAAGAATTGCCGGATGCTGGTAAATCACTCCCTCCACCTCAGTGGATGAGATATTTTCGCCGCCGGAGATAATGATATCTTTCTGCCGGTCGAGGATCTCGATATAGCCGTCCGGATGCACCACGGCCAGGTCTCCTGTATGCAGCCAGCCATCTATAATCGTTTTGGCCGTTTCTTCGGGCTGTTTATAATACCCGGCCATCACGGCATTTCCCCGGGTGACGATTTCTCCAATTTCCTGCCCATCCCAGCGCACATCCCAGGTCGGATCTTCCTGGGAGACCACTCGAACTTCTCCACTGAACATCTGTTCAATTCCCTGGCGCGCCCGCACCGTCGCCTTCTGTTCATCGTCCAGGGAATCGAAGTGATGATTCCATTCGCAATAGGTAATAAAAGGGGATGTTTCTGTCATTCCGTAGACGTGGATCACATTCAGGGCGAGGAGTTCATGCGCCCTTTTCAGAACCGCCGCGGGCGGCGGGGAGCCGGCAACCGCCATTCGTCGCGGAATGGAACGATCCACCTCGGATGCCTCTTTGGCGTTCACCATCATGTTCAGAACCGTTGGGGCTCCGCACAACAGAGTGATCTTTTCAGTGTTGAACAGAGAGATGATTCGGGCGGGGTCAACTTTGCGCAAGCATACGTGGGTAGCCCCTGCACCCGTGGTGGCCCATACGCCTCCCCAACCATTTACATGAAAAAGCGGTAATGTGTGCAGATACATGTCATCGTGAATGACCTGCAAGTGATACAAGAAATTCGCCGCATTCAAGTAATTATTGCGGTGAGTCAACATGACCCCCTTGGGCCTGGACGTGGTCCCACTGGTGTAATTAATCGTCAGCGTTTGGTTTTCATCAATATCGACAGCCGGAGGGTCGTCGGGCGAAGCCGAAGACAACCATTGTTCATACTCGATATGAGGAAGTGTGCTCGATGCGGCTCCCCGCGAGACCAGGACGAATTGTCGAATTCCTGGGAGCCGATCTCGAATCTGTTCGATTACCGCCGCATATTCAGCATCCAGAATCAGTAGTTTGGCATCACTGTGGTTGAGAATATACGCGAAATCATCCGGGTTTAATCGGTAATTCAGAGGAACCACCACGGCTCCCAATTGGCCAATCCCAAAAAAACATTCGATCATCTCGTGAATATTGGGTAATATGACAGCTACATGATCACCCTTACCAATTCCGTCCCCACGAAGAGCATGAGACAGCCGGTTGATTCTTTGCCCCAGTTCACGATAGGTGTAACGATAATCATCATCAATCACCGCAATCTTATCCGGATAGACTGCCATGCCGCCGGGGCGGCACCAGCAGAAGGATGAAAATGGCCTGGTGTTGAATTGTTTCCTTGGTGGCTGGCGAAGGCAGGTCGTCACTGCTTGGTGCCTTGAGCCCGCGGAATAGACTGACTACGACGACCAGGTGCACCACAGAATGTCGCTCCCGCATTGGGAAGCACGTAGGATAGAATGATCGGATATGGTCGTTGCACCAGCCCTTTAATCTTACCAGCCCACCAGGAAGGATTCACATGGATGTCGTGTACGACCGTTGCTGCGGCCTCGATGTTCACAAGAAGATGGTTGTTGCTTGTGTGCTGACGCCCGAAACCAAAGAGATTCGTACCTTTTCTACGATGACCGACGATCTTTTGGAGATGGTCGATTGGCTCGGGAAGCACGGATGTACCCATGTTGCAATGGAAAGCACCGCTTCGTTCTGGAAGCCGATCTATAACCTTCTGGAATCAGCGGAGTTCAACGTGCTCGTGGTGAATGCCAAGCATATGAAGAATGTTCCGGGCCGTAAGACCGATGTGAAGGATGCAGAGTGGATCGCCGGATTACTCCGCCATGGGCTGCTGCAAGCCAGTTACATCCCTAACCGTGAACAACGGGAGTTGAGGGAACTCATTCGTTACCGCCGGAGCCTAATTGAAGAGCGAGCCAGGGAAGTAAACCGGATTCAAAAGGTACTTGAAGGCGCCAATATTAAATTGTCCTCAGTAGCCAGTGACACGCTTGGCAAGTCCGGGCGGGCGATACTGGAGGCAATGATCGATGGAGAGAAGAATCCGGAGGTATTGTCCGAGTTGGCCAAGGGTCGGATGAAGACGAAGAAGCCAGAACTACAAAAGGCGCTGAACGGGCTGATGGGGGAACACCAACGAATGATGTTAGCCGCCCAACTGCGCCACATCGATTATCTGGATGAAGAAATTGCCCGGCTCGACGAAGAGGTCAAGAGGCGTATGCTCCCTTTTGAGGAGGACCTGGAGTTAATAGACACAATCCCCGGTGTCGGTCGACGGACAGCGGAGCAGATTCTCGCTGAAATCGGGACGGACATGGCTCAATTTCCGTCTGCGGCCCATCTGTGTTCATGGGCAGGATTGGCTCCAGGGAACAACGAGAGTGCGGGGAAACGAAAGTCGGGGAAAACGCGTAAAGGGAACCAAAAGCTCCGAGCAGCGCTTGTGGAAGCAGCACGTGCGGCGGCGAGAACCAAGAACACATACCTGTCTACACAATATCATCGAATTGCAGCTCGACGAGGAAAAAATCGTGCAGCAGTCGCAGTGGCCCATAGCATCCTAACGATCGTGTATCACATGTTACAACGGCGGCATCCTTATATCGAACTCGGTCCAACATATTACGAGGAACGTAGAAAAGATGCAGTTATAAAACAGGCCATCCGAAAGTTGCAATCACTCGGTATGGAAGTATCCGTAAAACCGGTGGCCTAAACGTACACTCAAAACATTGAAACGCCCGTTCGACACCCTGCATATCACAGGGCTTAGTTTGGTATGCCTTAAAAACACCCTTAGTGCTCATTGATTTTCAGGATAGGATAGTATTTAACCGCTCGGCGTTTCCACTCCATGGGTGTCAATGCAGTAATCACGTTGGCTTTTCCTCTCTTTCAGCGAATGTTCGCAGTGAATTTATTTCGTCTACACGGCGATCCACCACTTGGTGAAATTCAAGAGGCGCCGGGCAAAAAGAGCGCAATCGTTTTTTTGCCCGGCACTGTCCGGCTGTTCATTATCCCTTATAATATTTCATTGCTTCCTCTTGATTCGCGAATAAGATGACCTGATCGTCCTGCACCACCATGCGGCCATAATAGGCTGTTACTTCTATTTGAAATTGATATACATCAAAGTCAGACCCCATGGCCTCGGACAATTCCGCCATGTTGAAAACGAGATTGCGATCGGCATCGATATTGATCAATGCCGGTTCTTCCGACACTCTCACTCCGGGCTTGGTACGCATCACCTCGGCGATGACTCTAGCCTGCTCACTGTCGTTCATCGTGATGCCACAGCCGTTTAATACACCGGAATCAAGTTTTAGGTTCATACCCGCACCCCTTTCGGCAAGGTGATCGCCAGCGCGCTCAGGTTGTGCAAACACTTGCTCGCAGCCCGCTCGTAGCTGTCAGAGAAGGCCGCCACTTGTACCTGCGGCATTTCCCAAAGGGGTTCGAGACCTTTGGATGCCTCAGTACACAAGGGCAAATATTTTTCGACCCACCCTTCCACCAGCGTGCGATTTGCCGCGCCATGCTGTTCATCGCCCAGAAGCACTTTGAATGCTTCCACCGTGGTGCGCAGATTCCGATCGTAATCCGCTTCCGCGGTGGAAACGAGGACAGGCGTAACGAAGTCGCCGTTTTGCGATCCAAACAACATGATAAAACGGCCCCGGAATAGCTGGCCAATGAGCGGTTCATAGAGCAAATTGATCACAAACCATTGCTCCGCCCAATCGGTAGAAGCATTGATTTGCTCGACGGCCTTTCGAATTCCCTGCCACTCGGGCGCCGAAAGCCACGATTCTCGTCCGCGGCTCTCACTGAATCCGGTAATCTGCTCGGCCAGTTCCATCATGTAGATGGTGAGATCCTGGGCGAACCGCAATTTCTCCGCCGATTGAACAGTGAAAACATTGTTCAACATGATCGTCAATGCCTCGCGCTGCATGATCGCAAAACTGTACATGCCCAGACCGTATTCTGCGTGCTTGAAGGCGGACAGATGGATCTCCAGCACCCGGGTCCACCTCGGATGGAAGGTTTCAAACACCTGCCTGGATTTCGCGGTCTCGAGGGTGCGGCGGAACTGTTCCTCCACCGCGTGTTGCCTTTGGTAAAAGATTCGCTCATACTCTTCGTTGACGTCGACGATCCGGTTCCAATCTGAACATTGCACACGGGTTCGTTCCGGATTGTAATTCGGGGAGTCATCCAACATTGCAAGGAGAAACCCTTGTTTCAAATGACGCCCGGTATGGGGTTGAATGTCGATGGTGACGTCTTCATACGTGGTCGGCCGCCTTTTTCGCGGCTGAAAATACACAAAACGGCGATCCTCCGATCCGGTGAACTTGAACGCCCCCGCCTCTGCGGTTCGAACTGTCCGCTCCATCGGTTCCGTTTGCGCCATATTCCAATCCTCCTCCTTCATCCTCCGCCTATACCTCATTTCGTGGAAGCAGTAAATTTGTCATAAAAGATGTTGCGCTCCTCTGCTCCGTGATTCGTGAGGACACGAATTGCCGCGTCGATCATGGGGGGAGGGCCACAAAGATATCCCTGAATGCCGGCGGCAGGTGGGTGGGCCTGCAAGTAATTCTCCAACACTTCCGTGATCATACCGGTGGCGCCCGACCAGTTGTCACCTTCGGAAGGCTCCGATAGCGCTGGAACGAACGCGAAATCGCTGAACCGATCTTGCAATTCCCGAATCTCATCTAAGTAAAACAGATCTCGCGCAGTGCGGGCTCCGTAGAAAAAGCGAATTTTTCGATCAATACCCTTTTCCGCCATATCGCACATAAGGGACCACAAAGGAGCCATGCCCGCCCCGCCGCCGATGACATACATTTCTTCCGCCCCTTCTCTATAGTAGAAATTGCCGAAAGGTCCTGTAACTTCCAGTTCATCGCCCACCTGGAGCCTCTGATCTAAGATGCCTGAAAAATAGCCCCCGGGAATGATTTTGATCATAAACTCGAGTTCTTCGGGCTGACTGGGCAGCGAGGACATGGAGAACGAGCGAGCCGGATCGACTCCGGGAAGCCGAATATCGACATATTGGCCAGCTTTAAACGATAAAGATTCACCTGGCTTCAGACGCAGGCGAAGGCGGGTGATGTCGTGAGTCAAGCGTTTGATCTCGCTGACCTCAGTCGACACCGTTCGGATCGGATTATCCAAAAACATATGCTCTTCGTTGTAATTCAAAAGTTCAATCGTAAGATCGCTGTACGCAAGGGTTTGACAAAGGAGGACATATCCCTGTTCTGACTCATAATCCGGTAAAGCAAAGGTAGAATACCGATCCAAGTCATAATCCCCATCGACCATCACCGACTTACAAGCCGAACATTGGCCTTCCCGACACCCGTGGGCCAACAGGACTCCTTGGCGGAAGGCTGCGTCCAAAACCTTTTCTCCTTCTTCGATCTCAATCTCCACATTCACGGGAAGAAATTTCACCTTGTAGCTCACGGTTTATCCCCACTCCTCGCCTAAAGGACACTACCCTGTGCGGTGGGACCTGGGGGGAAACCAAGAAAACCCTTCCCCGCCAAGCCCCCGACTCTATTCCTGAATGACTATTTCAGTGAAACGTGATACCTTTCCGGTATTCGTCCACCGCTCGGGCGCGCTCTTCCGGAGTCATTCGAGTCAACGCGTCCAATTGGCTGCTGAGCTCAATGTTCGGCAGGTGTTCCAATCGCCACATGTACTTGTCATCGAAGAGGAGATGGGGTTGCGCCACCAGCGTCTGGCCATCGCTGCGCACCAAGCCACTGCTGCGCAGGGCCTCCTCCAGGGACTGCCCGGCGTGCGTTTCCGTAAACATGCGGGCCTCCGGAGGAGCGAGCCGCACCATCGGAACCGGATCGTTCAACGTCGTCTCATGCACCCATCTGCAGGTATCTGAGCAGTACGTGTACACCCGCCCATTGTGTTCAGCAATCTGCAACTCTTCCCGGATCGCCACCGGCTCGAGGCAGGTGTAACAGGTATACGGCAAGACATGGCCGATACCCGCTAAACAGGGAGGACTTTGTCCGGGACCGGGTACCGACAGTCGGCGATAGTTTTCCCAATAATTGCCGTATTTTGAATACCATCCGGGATATTTCTTTTCGAACCATTCGAAATCACGCTCATTTAACGGTTCAAATCGCCAAGAATTAAACATCCACATAGCCGAGAGTTCAATCGCCATTTTGTGATGCCAATCTTTCACCATGAAGCGTTCCCAGATCTCTTGGATCAGATCCGAGGGGATCCGTATCCCGTATTTTTCAAGGGGTAGCAGGTATGTGCGATAGTAATCATCGTACACCCAGCGTTTCCACAACTCGTAATAAGCCGGTTTATCCGGACGCCGGGATTCGTCCCCGTATTCAAGGATCACGCTCATGATGCCGTCCACGGCGGTGTGGAGGATCCAGAACGCGTACCGAAGATCCCGTTCGATAAGCCGGTGGTTATCCGGGTTCTCCAAAGCCAAAGCCAGGGTAGCAAAACCGTTGTTGATATGCCGCGCCTCATCCGATTGTACCGACAGAAACACCGACGGCAGTGCAATATCCCCGTTCGCCGCCGCCTCCGAAGGATTAGCGACGAACAGTACGTTGGTAAAGGCGGTCTCGCCAACCACTTGAAGAAAAATACTGGATCCGGTTACGGCGTCTCCCGCCGTGAACGCTTCGGCAAACTGTCGCCCAATGGCGCCAACTGGTGTGGTGACGTTCATCAGGTTATTGTTATTGAACCCCCAAGGATCCACATAATGTTCCATGTAATACCTGGCCAGGTTTTGCTGAATATTGGCATGGCGGAATTCATCAATCATTTGGTGTGCGTAACCATTGTGCAACTCGGGGGCGTCAACGGCATCAATCAAGTTGGACATGGCATGCGCCGCCTGTAGCTCAATAAAGGGAAACACGCTTAGAAACGGTTTGAGATATTCGGTGTAACGCGGCGACAGTTTCTGGAACATATTTCCACGAAGAGCCGCATCGAGCCCTCCAAACACCCGAGTATCCTTTTCCGCTTGCATGGGGAAATAGGAATGAAGGATTTGCTTCATCGGGTCTTTCGATGATTTCTTGGGAAACCTGTAAGCTGTTGGATATCGTTCCGGGCGTTCCGCATACTGCGGATCCCAATCAAGGAGGGGAATCCGCTCGTGAACCTTGTTAACAAATGCCGCAGGTGACGCCATCCTAAGCCCTCCCATTCGCAATCTATTCTCATTTTCGCTCAGCAGACAAAATGAATGGCCTTTGAACAATCAGCTCAAACCCACGATCAGCAAGAGGCTAGGTTTGAGATTGATCTTCGTTTTCATGCTGCTTGAAAAGATGAAACTTACTGGCGGGAACACACTTCCTGGATCACCACCTCCCTTCTGACCGAAATCCGTGTGAAAAAGCGTTCTTGGCCACGAAACTCATGCAGACTATGATCGTTTCGGTTGTACCCTTCTCCCTCCTCTGTGTGTGTGTCGTCGTGACGGGTTTGAGCACTCATTCTCTTAAGCACGAACCGTGCCACTTCGATGCCGATTCCATGGTCTCGATATAATCCATATTTTCCGCCTTCTTCTGCTCTTTCTGCGCGATCCATCTGCCAACGTCTGTGCAATAGGTCATTCTGTTCGTGAACACTTTGTTTGCCGTGAACACTTGGCCAGCTGTGATAACAATAGAAAACCGCCCGGGAGTCCTTCCTCCCGTGGCGGAACAAGATGGCCTATGATTGAATTAAAACCTTGTAATCACATGAAATCCTTTCGTGCGAAAGTTGCTCATGTCTTCAAACGTTTCAGAGACATCTTCGAGCCCGACTTCTTTGTTCACCAGCGTCTTTGGTTTCAACCGGCCAGATGCCACGAGGCTGAGCAGACCCCGATAGGCAGGATGGGGATTGCCAAGACTGCCCACGAACTCTAATTCCATCGCTGTGATGGCGTCCACCGGCAACGATACCATTCCCCCCTCTTCCGAGGTGGTCAAGCCAACCTGCACATGCCGGCCCCCTTTGCGCAGGGACAGAACCGAGTTGAGAACAGTGTCACGAACACCGAGGGCATCGATACCGACATGGGCCCCGCCCTTTGTAATCTCTTTGATTGCTTCCGGGACGTTTTCGCGTTTCGCGTTGATCGTCGCCACAGCACCTTCTTGCCGGGCTTTCTCCAACTTCGCATCGTCGATGTCCACGGCGATGACTTGACCGCCCAGTGCCGCGGCCACCTGAACGGCGGATAAGCCCACACCTCCGGCCCCTTGAATGGCCACCCAGTCCCCGGGTTTCACGTTGCCCCGAACCACACCGTGATATCCGGTCATGTATCGACACCCGATCGCTGCCGCCGTCACTCCGTCCACATTCTCCGGGAGCGGGATGAGGTTAAAATCGGCATTCTTGACCAGGACATACTGCGCATATCCACCATCAAAGCCGCTGACCAAGCCATAGATTTGTATGTTCTCGCACAGGTTCGGCACTCCACTTAGGCAATATTGGCAATGCCCGCACCCGGCATGGAAGGGCACCGTAACCCGGTCGCCGCGCTTATAGTTTTTCACATCTTTCCCGACTTCCTCCACCACGCCTCCAAACTCGTGCCCCGGCGTGATGGGCAATTCCGGGGAAAGCCCGATCCAAGACCAGTCACCTTGCCATGCGTGCCAGTCGCTGCGGCAAATCCCACACGCCTCGACTCGAAGAACAGCGTCCCCCGGGCCCGGCTTCGGATCGGGAACCTCCATGACCGGAAGGGGCTTCTTGTGCTCAACTAAGCGGGCAGCTCTCATAGGAGTTGATAACCTCCTCACTGATAATGAAATTTGACTTCTTCGAATACACTCAATATACCATATTCCCTCAGTAAAAGAAATCCTCACCCCCTACTATCCGCCAATTGGTGCAACCGACCCTCAAAACATTCTACGTTCGGCAGCCCCCAATCCTTTGTTTAAGCATAAGGCGTGCCAACACTTCTTCGGGCCTGGTGATCCTCGATTCCGCTTATTTACACGGCGACAATACGTTCACGGTTGACAATGTGTTCATGTATTTCGATACACAAAATAAACAAAGTGTTCACTTTTGCGATTGTCCTTACTTAAAGGATTTGGCATCGAATTCCGTTACTTCGGTGATCCGCGTACAGGGCAGGTTGGCGCGGCGAGAGTGCTCCTGAATGCTCTCCGGATTCGGAGCGATGTATTCACAGACAATGGTGGAGCGATCCGCCGTCATATTACTATGCAACCATTGCATCTCGGACATCTGCGCCATGACTTCTTTTGAACGAGCCACCGCTTCCCTCAAGTCTTCGTCCGAAATCGGCCCCCCGAGTTGCCGTTCGACAAGGTACTTTGGCATAATAAAACCTCCTGATCTTTATTTTCGGTCCACTCGGACCGACAAAATTTCTACGCAATTCTCATGCCAACGTGGCCATGCCAGACATGAAAAAAAGGCGTGGTTGCACGCCTACTTTCTTATCCCTCTCAAAATCTTGATCACGATGGGTGCCGGCTCCGGGAGGGCGCCATATCCACGGATCGCTCGCCTCCCGCTTCATGGCCTCACCACCTGGCGTCATGAACGCCGGCGCTGACCGCGTCCTCCCCGGGATGCGCCCCCTCCGACGACCTTTCCCACCTGCCGACCGGCTTCCTGGGGGTGCACCTCATCCGCAGCTCCCCGCCGAGCCTGCAGCACTTCCCGCCGAGAGAGGTTGATCCGCCCCTGGGAGTCGATTTCCGTCACCTTCACATCGATCTCGTCCCCCACTCGGACGACATCTTCGGTCCGGCCCACCCGCTCGTCCGCCAATTGAGAGATGTGGACCAGTCCTTCTTTGCCCGGAAGGATTTCCACAAAAGCTCCATACTTCTCCACCCGGGTCACGCGCCCGTGGTAGGTGTGTCCAACCTCCACCTCGGCCACGATTCCCTCGATCATCTTCCGGGCCCGCTCCCCGGCCTCTTGATCCACGGCGGCAATAAAAATCCGCCCGTCCTGTTCAATGTCGATCTTCACCCCGGTGTCATCGATGATCTTATTGATCACCCGGCCCCCGGGGCCAATGACCTCCCGGATTTTATCTGGGTGAATGCGCATGGTGATGATCCGGGGCGCATAGGGGGACAGCTGTTGCCGCGGCTGTTGGATCACTTCAAGCATTTTGCCGAGGATAAACATCCGACCGCGATGGGCCTGTTCCAAAGCGGATGCCAGAATGTCCCGGGTCAAACCCTTAATCTTGATATCCATCTGAAGCGCCGTCACTCCAGCTGCGGTGCCCGCCACCTTAAAGTCCATGTCCCCGAGGTGGTCTTCCATTCCTTGGATATCCGTGAGGATGGCCACCCGATCCCCTTCCTTCACGAGACCCATGGCAACCCCGGCCACCGGCGCCTTAATGGGCACCCCGGCGTCCATCAACGCGAGCGTACTGCCACAAATGCTGGCCTGGGAGGTGGATCCGTTTGATTCCAGGACCTCCGACACCAGGCGAATCGTGTAAGGAAACTCCTCTTCGCTGGGGATCACGGGTTCCAGCGCCCGTTCCCCCAGGGCCCCGTGGCCGATGTCCCGCCGGCTGGGCGCCCGAATAGGTCGCGCTTCGCCCACGCTGAAAGGTGGAAAATTATAATGATGCATGAAGCGCTTCGACTCCTCTAGATCGAGGCCATCGAGAATCTGGACATCGCCGAGCGCCCCGAGGGTACAGACCGACAGCGCCTGGGTCTGGCCCCGGGTGAACAAACCGGACCCGTGGGTGCGGGGCAAGAGGCCGACTTCACAGGAGATCGGGCGAATCTCGTCCAATGCCCGGCCGTCCGGTCGCATGCCCTCATTGAGAATCGCCGAGCGGACTTCCTCTTTGAGGATATCGTGCAGGACCTCGGCAATGTCTGCCGCTCCTTCCGGAAACTGTTCGGCAAAATGTTCCTGAGTCTCTTCTTCCACCGCCCGGATGGCGTCTTCCCGGGCTAATTTTTCCGGGGTGCGAATGGCGGTCTTAAGCTTTTCCGTGGCGAATTCCCTCACCGCCTGAACGATCTCCTCCTGAGGACGGTGCAACTCGGGCACGATCTTTTCTTGGCCAATCTCCTGGCGCATGCGTTCCTGCAGATCGATCAAGGGCTGCAGTTGTTCATGCCCGAACATGATCGCGTCGAGCATCTCCGATTCCGGCACTTCATTCGCACCGGCCTCCACCATCACCACGGCGCTCCGGGAACCGGCCACCACCAGGTGCATATCGCTTTTTTCCGTTTGGGCCACAGTGGGATTCACCACGAATTGCCCATCCACCCTGCCGACCACCAGTCCCGCGATGGGCCCATCAAAAGGAATGGGGGAAATCGTGAGAGCCGCGGAGGTTCCGATCATACCGGCAATCTCCGGGGGGCAGTCCTGATCCACCGACAGGACCAGCGCCACCACCTGAACTTCATTTCGAAATCCTTCCGGGAAAAGTGGTCGGATCGGCCGGTCGATTAACCGGCTCGCCAAAATCGCCTTTTCGCTGGGACGCCCCTCCCGTTTGATGAACCCCCCGGGAATCTTGCCCACGGCATAGAGCCGTTCTTCGTAGTTGACCGTGAGGGGAAAGAAATCGAGATCCTTGGGTTCTTTTGACATTGTTACAGTCGCCAACACCACGGTGTCACCATAGCGCACCGTCACGGCGGCGGTGGCCTGTTTGGCCAGTTTTCCCGTCTCAAGAACGAGACGCCGTCCGCCTAGCACAGTCTCAAAAATATGGGGCATGGATTCACGCCAGCCTCCTTCCCATCCCGCCTTTGCGAGCTTGTCCGCTGTCCCGCTGCCCGCGCTTGGGCCAAGACAATTCAATACGAAAAGGGAAGCGGGGGACTCCCGCTTCCTTGCTTCTACTTTCGCAGACCGAGCTTCTCGATCAAGACGCGGTACCTGGCCACATCCTTCTTGCGCAGGTAATTGAGCAGACTTCGTCGCTGCCCTACCATCTTCAGCAGGCCTCGACGGGAATGAAAATCTTTTTTGTGGATCTTCAAATGTTCGTTGAGGGTGTTGATCTTCTCGGTCAACAACGCCACCTGAACCTCGGGGGACCCGGTGTCCGACTCGTGCACTTTAAACGTGTCGATCAATTCCTTTTTCCGCTCCTGAGAGAGCGCCACCTGCCTTCACCTCCTCACACCGAAATCGCCGAGAGCCCAGTCCTCCGCCGGCAGAACGGAAAACCGCGCCATCGGTTCAAAAGCGGCAGAAAAACGCCATGGTGAAGTATACCATATCGATTCCCGGGAAAGCAATCACTCGTCTCCTTGGGCGGTTCGCCACAGATCCCGGGCGGTGCGCACATCCTGCTCAATCTGAGCGACCAACCGATCCACCGAATTGAACCGTTGCTCCGGCCGCAAATAATCAAGAAACTCCACCCTCATCTCTTCCCCGTACAGGTCGACCCTGTGGTCAAGAAGATGAACTTCCAGAGACAGGGTTCCCCGATCGTGAAAAGTGGGGCGAACCCCGATGTTCATCAGCCCGGGACCCTTTTCCATGCCCCAGAACGCTCGAACGAGATAGACGCCGGTTCCTGGGATCAGAAAAGGATCATTCAGTTGCAGATTGGCCGTGGGAAAACCGATCCCGATCCCCCGCCCTTCCCCCTTGACCACACGCCCGGTGAGGGCGTAGGGCCGTCCGAGCAGCTCTCGAACCAGTTTGACCTCCCCATAGCGCAACTTTTCCCGAATGAGGGAGCTACTGACCTTTTCTCCGTACAGGTTAACCGGCGGCAGAATGAAAACGGGCAGAGCCCTCGTCTCTCCCATCGCCTTGAGTAAAGCTGCATCCCCCTTGCCTCCCGCCCCAAACGTGTAATCGAAACCGGCCACCAGCACTTCGGGGGCCAAGGGGAGTAAGAGGTCGAGGACAAACTGTTCCGGGGCCACCGCGGCAACCTCCCGGGTGAACAAGAGAATATACACCAAGTCCGCTCCATAATGCTCCAGCAGGCGCAATTTTTCGGGCAATGGAGTGAGGAGTACATCGTATTCCGCACCGATGCCCAGCACCTGGCGAGGATGGGGATCGCACAAAAATACAGCAAAAGGCACTCCTCGTCGTTTCGCTTCGGCTTTTCCCTGGGACAGAATCTCCTGATGTCCGATATGGAGGCCGTCAAAGGTACCCAGGGCCATCACGGAAGGACTGGGGGGCGACCAGTGCTCATGTAAGGTCAGGCGGATCGTTTCCATGAGGAACCTCCTACGTAAGAAGCACTTTAAGCGGGAAAATCCGTTCACCGTTGCGGCGACACACCGCCACCAATTGATCCTGATATGCAGCAACCAAAAGTCCGGGGGGTGACGACCCCGGGGAGAGCCGGGCAGGGTCGGCCATGATCTCCCGGCCCTGGCGGAGACGATCCGCTTCGCCCGCCAGGAGTGTGAACCGAGGCCATGTGCGCAGTGCCCAGAGCATCGGTCGAACGGCCTCTGCAAGCCGCCCCTCCTCTCCACCCCGCTGTGCCTCTGACCAGGGCAAAGCTTGTTCTACCGTAAAGGGCCCTTGGCGGACCCGCCGCAAGGAGGCCATGTGGGCGGGAATTCCCACCTTCACCCCGAGGTCGCGACATAGGCTGCGCACATAGGTCCCTTTGGAGCAGGCAACGTGAAACGGGACTTCGAGCAGCTCCCCCCGCGGGGTGGGCATGCCGACATCGAACCGGTAGACCTGCACTTTGCGGGCCGGCAAATCCGCCGGACGTCCTGCCCGAGCCAGCTCGTAAGCGCGCTTCCCTCCCACTCGGACGGCGGAAAAAGCGGGCGGACGTTGGAGAATCTCCCCGGTCAAAGCGGCTGCCGCCCGCCGTAGGGCTTCGGGATCGGCAGAGGGACTTGGCATGCGCTCGATCACCTCACCCGAAGAGTCGTCGGTGTCGGTGGCCGCCCCTAAAGCCAAAACCCCGATATATTCTTTGTCTTCGCCACTGAGGTACTCGGCTATCCGGGTCGCTTTCCCCACGCAGAGAACCAGCACGCCGGTAGCGTCGGGATCAAGAGTGCCCGTGTGCCCAATCCGACGTATACCCAGCCATCGCCGCACCCGTCCCACCACGTCGTGGGAGGTAAGCCCTGCGGGCTTATCGAGAACGAGAACCCCGTTCACTTTACCCCTGCCCCACCTGGGCTGCCACCGCATCCAGCACCTGTCGGATCGCCTTGTCCAGGGGGCCTTGCACCGTACAGCCGGCTGCCCGGGGATGCCCGCCGCCGCCAAACTGAGCGGCGATCTGTGAAACGTTCACTTCGTATTTCGCCCGCAGGCTCACCTTGATCTCGTTATCCCCTTCCTCCCGAAACATCACGCCCACCTCCACTCCGGCGAGGTTTCTGGCGTAATTGACCAGCTCCTGGGTGTCCTCCACTCCGGTTCCCGTCTCTTCCATCATCTGCCTGGTCACCGCGAGATAAGCGATTTTCCCCTTCGCGGCAGTACGCAACCCATCCAAAGCCGCCACCAAGAGGCGCAGCTGTTTCTCGGTCACCGTTTCCACCGCCTGAAGAGCGATGGGATAAGGGTCCAGGCCGCCGTCGATCATCTCAGCCGCCAAGCGCAGCACCGCGCTGCTTGTGTTGCTGTACCGAAACCCACCCGTATCGGTAAAAAGGCCGGTGTATAAGCAAATCGCCGTCTCGCCCGCAAGAGGAACGCCCAGGTGTTTGGCCAACTCACTGACGATCTGGCAACTGGCGGATGCATAGGGATCGACCAGGTTTTCCGTTCCAAACCGATCGTTGGTCACATGGTGATCCACATTGAGCAACCGGGTCTCCGCGGTCAGCTTTTCCGCCGCCTTCCCGAGTCGCCGAAGATCCGCACAGTCCACGGATACCGCGGCGGGGAACACATCAGTGACCTCATCCACAGGTCTCACTTCTCCGATCCCCGGAAGATATGAGAATCGTTCGGGCATCGGTTCTTCGTGAGCCACCACCACCTCCTTGCCGAGGTGTTTCAGCACCGACGCCATGCCCAAAACTGAGCCCAGCGCGTCGCCGTCCGGATGAACGTGAGTAAGGAGCAGAAATCGGTGATGGCTTCGAAGAAATTCCTCCGCCCGGCGATAGGCCTCTTCCAGCTGGTTCAAGGCCGATCTCCCCTTTCGCCCTGCAACTGCCGAATGACATGGGAGATCCGTTGGCTATAGTCCTCGGAAGTATCCAGCTTGAATACAATTTCCGGGGTGTGGTGCAGCCGGATCCTCCTTCCGACTTCACTGCGAATGAACCCCGTTGCTTTTTGCAGTGCTTCCAGGGAAAGCGCTTTCTCTTCATCGCTCCCCAATACGCTGGCAAAAACCTTTGCGTGTTGAAGATCCCGAGAAACTTCCACACCGGTGATGGTGACAAAGCCGATGCGGGGGTCTTTCAACTCGTGATACAGAATGTCGGTAATCTCTTTTTTGATTTGCTCTGCTACGCGACTGGGGCGAATCCGTGCCACCGCACTCCCTCCCGGAGTCAGACTTTCACCGCTTCCATCGTGAACACTTCGATGATATCGCCTTCTTTAATGTCGTTAAACCGCTCCAGGGTCATGCCGCATTCATATCCTTCCGCCACTTCCCGAACATCGTCTTTGAACCGCTTTAAGGAATCAATGGTTCCTTCGTGGATCACAATGCCATCCCGGACTACCCGGGCGCTGGCCCCGCGCTGGACCTTGCCCTCCACGACGTAACATCCGGCGATCGTCCCCACCTTGGACACTTTAAAGGTTTGCCGAACCTCGGCCCGCCCGAGGATCACTTCCCGATATTCCGGATCCAGCATACCCCTCAGCGCTGCTTCGATCTCCTCGATCACGTTGTAGATCACCCGATACAGTCGGATATCCACTTTTTCAGCTTCGGCCATTTGGCGCGCTCCGGGTTCCGGGCGGACGTTGAACCCGATCACGATGGCATTCGAAGCCGAGGCGAGAAGAATGTCCGTTTCAGTAATGGCCCCCACCCCGTGGTGAATGACCCTCACCCGGACTCCTTCAATATCGATCCGCTCCAGGGCGGACACCAAGGCTTCCACCGATCCTTGAACATCTGCTTTTAGCACGACATTCAGTTCTTTGACTTGTCCTTCTTGAATCTGCTTATACAGGTCATCGAGGGTCACTTTGGTTTGAGATTTGAGCTCCTCGGCCCGCTGTTTCGTCTGCCGCTTCTCCGCCAGGAGCCGGGCCTTGCGTTCGTCATCGTAGACCACAAAGGCGTCCCCGGCCATCGGGACACCCCCGAGGCCCAGGATTTCCACAGGGGTCGAAGGACCGGCTTCCTTGACCCGGCGCCCCCGGTCATTGATCATAGCCCGAACCCGGCCGAAGGTCGTACCCGCCACCACGATATCCCCCACCCGGAGGGTGCCGTTTTGGATCAACACCGTGGCGACTGGCCCCCGCCCCTTGTCGAGTTCCGCCTCAATCACGGTCCCCCGGGGCCGAGCAGATGGGTTCGCTTTGAGTTCTGCCATCTCGGCCACCAGCAGGATCATCTCCAGCAGGTCTTCAATTCCTTGCTTCCTCAGGGCGGACACCGGAACAAAGATCGTGTCGCCGCCCCATTCCTCCGGCACCAGCCCGTGCTCCGTCAACTCCTGTTTGACGCGATCGGGGTTGGCATCCGGTTTATCCATCTTGTTCACCGCCACGAGGATGGGGACCCCGGCCGCCTTGGCGTGGTTGATGGCTTCCACGGTCTGGGGCATCACTCCATCGTCCGCCGCCACCACCAGTACGCACACATCTGTCACCTGGGCTCCCCGGGCCCGCATGCTGGTGAAAGCCTCGTGACCCGGTGTATCGAGAAAGGTAATTCGCTTGCCGCCGACTTCCACTTGATAGGCGCCGATATGTTGGGTGATCCCGCCCGCTTCCTGGGCGGTCACGTTTGTCTGCCGGATCGCATCGAGCAACGTGGTCTTTCCGTGATCGACATGACCCATGATCGTCACCACCGGGGGGCGGGGAACGAGATCTTCGGGTTTGTCCGTCTCCCAAAGAAGCTCTTCCATTTCTTCGTCCCGGGGCTCTTTCACCTGCAGTTCGATGCCGTATTCCTGGGCGACCAGGGTCATGGCATCCACGTCGATTTCCTGGTTAATGGTCGCCATGACGCCGAGGAACAGCAGCTTCTTAATCACATCCGCCGGCTCTTTTTTGATCGTTTTCGCAAAATCTCCGACACTCATCGGCCCTTCGACGACAACCTGTTTTGGCGCGTCCGCCGCTTCCCGCTGGGCGCGCCGCTCCCGTCGCTGCTGGGACCGGGAAGGCGGCGCAACTTTTCGATTGTCTTTATCGCCCTTTGGAGAAGGTTTGGACTTGCGAACGATTCTCTCTCCCCGGATCACGGGGGCATCGAGGTCTTCATACTGGTCGATGACCATGGCCGCCGTTGCGTCCCGGCGCCCTCCCGGACCCGCACCCTTGCCGGCCGGCCGGGACCGCTCGCCGGAACCATTTCGGCGCCCGGAGCCCACAGCCGACCGAGATCCTCCGGTTCGCTGGCCGCCGTTTCCCGACCGCTGCCCGCCGGTCTTCTGGCCGTTTCCTCCGGAGCGCTGACCGCCGTTAGCCCTTTGACCTTCGTCCCCGGGGCGCTGAGCGCCTTGCGGCCGCCGCTCGTGATTCCCGCCGTTTCCACTCTGGGCCGTCCGGCGTTCAGCATGGTTGGATCTGTTGCCATCTCGGGGGCCATTTCCATGTTCCCTCCGGGGTTGATCGGCGCGTCCTCGCCCCCCAGACCTTTGGTTTCGGGACGGGGTGGGGCCGGACGCCGGGGATGCAGTCCGGGCCGTCTCACCCGGTCCAGATGCCGCCCCCTTAGCCGCCCTCCTGGCCTGTTCTTCGTTTTTCCTCGATGCCCGGGCTTTCACGTCGGCAAAAAATTGCTCCACCTGATTAATCATCTCCTGGTCCATCACGCTCATGTGGTTGTTGACCGACACCCCGAGGCGTTTTAAGATGGTTATAATTTCCTTGCTCGACATATTCAGTTGTTTGGCGTATTCGTACACTCGGAGTTTCTGACTCAAATCTGTCACCTCCGTGATGTTGCCGCAACTGGGTCAGCAGGTTTTCGGCGAATCCTTGCTCCGTCACCGCCGCCACGACCACGGTCTCTCGTCCGACGGCCTTACCCAAGGTGTAGCGATCGACCCAAGCCGCCCACGGCACGCCGTGAGAGCGACATTTATCCACCGTTCGCTTTCTTGTGTTAGGACCTGCATCCGTCGCCAGCAGCACCAGATGAGCTCCGCCTCTGCGGATGCGCTCCAGCACCGCCCGTTCCCCGAGCGCCAGACATCCGGCGCGCAGGGCCAAACCGAGCAAACCCAAGGTTCGCGGATCACCCATGGGCCGTTCCCTCCAGTTGCCGTTTCACCGAATCCCAGATCTCAGCGGGAACCGGGCGTTTCAAAGCCCGTTCCAACGCTTTGCGCTTTAGGGCAAGTTCGAAACATGCGACGGTGGGACACAAGTAAGCCCCCCGCCCGGCCGCCTTTCCCGTCGGATCAATCCGGATCGCGCCGTCCGGAGTGGCCACGATGCGGATCAGATCGCGCTTGGCCTTCATCGTTTGGCAACCGATACATTTACGCAGCGGCACATGTTTGGGCGACACCGTGGATCCTCCTCATTCGGTCCGTTCCGCCGCCCAGGCATCCGCGCCTTGGCCAGGATCGCCATCGGGCGAGGACCACTTCTCGGATTCTTCTTGCTCCCTCGCTTCTTCGGAAGCCGCGGCCTGATTCGCTTCCACCTGGGACTCACTTTTAATGTCGATTTTCCAACCGGTCAATTTCGCCGCAAGTCTCGCGTTCTGCCCTTCTTTACCAATCGCCAGGGACAGTTGGTAATCGGGTACGATAACCCGGGCCACCCGTTCGTCCTCGGCGATCTCCACGCTGACGACCTTCGCCGGGCTCAGGGCATTCTTCACGAATTCCTCCGGGTCTTCGCTCCACTTGACGATGTCGACCTTTTCGCCGTGCAATTCCGCCACCACATGTTGAACCCGCATGCCCCGGGGTCCCACACAGGCCCCCACGGGATCCACCTCGGGCTTCCGCGAAAAAACGGCAATCTTCGATCGATGACCCGCCTCCCGGGCCACCGATTTGATCTCCACGACACCCTCGTAAATTTCGGGAACTTCCAGTTCAAATAAGCGTTTTAACAAACCCGGGTGGGTTCTCGAAAGCAAAACCTGGGGGCCTTTCGTGGTTTTTTCCACCTTCGTGATAAAGGCTTTAACCCGATCGCCCTGCTTGAGTTTTTCCCCGGGAATCTGTTCATGAAAGGGCAGCAAAGCCTCGACTTTTCCCAGGTCCACGTAGGTATACCGGGCGTCCTGGCGCTGCACGAGGCCGGTGACAATATCTTCTTCACGATCGAGATATTCGTGGTAAATGAGTCCCCTCTCGGCCTCGCGAATCCGCTGGGTGACCACCTGTTTGGCCGTCTGGGCGGCGATGCGGCCAAAATCCTTCGGAGTGACTTCGATTTCCACGATGTCCCCCACCGTGTAATGGGGACTGATCTGCTCCGCCGCCTCCAATGAAATCTCCATACGCGGATCGGCCGTTTCCTCCACCACCGTCTTGCGGGCGAACACCCTGACATCCCCGGTTTCGCGATTCACATCCACTCGCACGTTCGCGGCGGAATTAAAGTTGCGCTTGTAGCCGGAGATCAGGGCCGCTTCGATCGCTTCGATCAAAACGTCTTTGCTGATCCCCTTTTCCCGCTCCAACTGATCCAGCGCCTCAATAAAATCCTGGTTCATGATGGCCGGTGTCTCCTCCTTCCTCCCCGGCATCCGCCTACGGGACAAACACGGTTCGCGCGGATGCCACCGCCCGATACGGAATGGTCCAAACCACATCCCCGTCCGCGACCGCAATCCCCTCATCGTCCACCTCGGTGAGCAGCCCTTGAAAGGATTTGCGCCCTTGGACGGGTTCATAGGTGGTCACCACCACCGTCTGCCCGAGGGCCCGTCGGAAAGCAGGCATATTTTTCAAGGGACGCTCGATGCCCGGCGAAGAGACTTCGAGAAAATAACTCCCCGGGATGGGATCGATTTCATCCAGTCGATCAGACAGCCGCTCGCTCACCCGGCTGCAGTCGTCGATATCCACCCCTCCCTCCGGGCGATCCACAAACACCCGTAAAAACCAGTTCGCTCCTTCCTTCACATACTCCACATCCACCAGTTCTAATCCTTCCCCCTCGACGATGGGGCGCGCGATCTCCTCCACGACCGCCGCGATGCGCTTCTTCGCCATCGAATCCCCCTTCTCTGCCTCCGTTGGGTGGTCTATCGCTGACCGTCCCCAACAAATCGAAAGAGTGGGTTGCCCCACTCTTGCGTGACCGATGGTATCCACATCATAGCAAAACCATTATAGCACTGCCAAAGGCTGACGACAAGGGCGTCCGGCCCGGGCTCTAAAACAAAGACAATTGATTGGTTTGCGGAAGACCTTTCAGACACCCCATCTGTTCCAGCAGTTCCACCACCGGTCTGGACAGACGAGCCCGTTCTTGCAAATCCTGCACAGAAAGAAACTCCCCTTCCTCCCGGGCCGCCGCCACATTCCGGGCCGCCGACTCCCCGATTCCGGCCACGGCCGAAAAAGGAGGGATCAGTGTACCTTCCCCATCCGGAACAAACCGAGTGGCATCCGATCGGTACAGATCCAGCGGACCGAACCGAAATCCCCGTTGCATCATCTCCAGGGCCACCTCAAGGACCGTGAGCAAACTCTTCTCCTTGGCCGTGGCTTGGCTGCCCTTTGCTTCCACCGCCTCGATCCGCCGGAGCACCACATCGGGCCCCTGTAGCACCAGTTGTAAATCGAAATCATCCGCCCGGACGGTAAAATATGTGGCATAAAAGGCCAGGGGATTGTGAACTTTAAAATACGCGATCCGCACGGCCATCAGTACATAGGCGGTGGCGTGGGCTTTTGGAAACATATATTTGATCTTTTTACAAGATGCGATGTACCAATCCGGGACCCCGTGCTCTTTCATCGTCGCCTCATCTTCCGGCGTGAGCCCCTTTCCTTTGCGGACCGACTCCATGATCCGAAAGGCTTGAACCGGTTCCATTCCCTTCTGGATTAGATAAACCATAATGTCATCCCGGGTGGAGATCACTTCCGACAACCGAGCCGTCCCGGACCGGATCAGATCTTGGGCGTTGTTCAGCCACACGTCCGTCCCGTGGGACAATCCCGAGATGCGCACCAACTCGGCAAACGTCTTTGGCTTCGTGTCCTCCAACATTTGGCGGACGAATTTTGTCCCGAACTCGGGGATCCCATAAGTCCCCACGGTGCTGCGGATCTGTTCCGGCGTGACCCCCAGCACTTCCGTGCCACTGAAAATCGACATGGTATCCGGATCGTCCACCGGAATTTCCTTCGGCGCAACGCCGGTGAGGTCTTGAAGCATCCGGATCACTGTGGGATCGTCATGGCCGAGCAAATCCAATTTCAACAGGTTATCGTGGATGGAATGATAATCGAAATGGGTCGTCCGGGTGCCGGCGGTCTTGTCATCCGCCGGAAATTGAATCGGACAAAAATCAAAGATCTCTTTGTTGCTCGGCACCACCATCAGACCCCCGGGGTGCTGGCCCGTGGTTCGCTTAATGCCCGTACACCCCTGAACCAACCGCGTCAGTTCGGCATTTCGCAATTGCAATCCCCGTTCCTCGGCGAATTTGCGCACGTACCCATAAGCCGTTTTCTCGGCCACGGTGGAGATCGTCCCCGCCCGGAACACATGATCGGAACCAAACAGATGCTCGGTATACTTGTGCGCCCGGCTCTGATACTCTCCCGAGAAGTTTAGATCGATGTCCGGGACCTTATCCCCTTTGAACCCCATAAACGTTTCAAAGGGAATATCGTGGCCATCTTTGCCCAACTTTTCCCCGCACCGCGGGCATTCCCGGTCCGGGAGATCAAACCCCGAGCCCACCGACCCGGCGGTCACGAACTCGCTGTAATGACAAGCCGGACAGAGATAATGAGGCGGCAGGGGATTGACTTCAGTAATATCCGTCATGGTGGCGACCAAGGAGGATCCCACTGAACCCCGGGATCCCACCAGATACCCGTCCTTCAAAGACTGTGTTACCAGTTTATGGGCGATCAAGTAAATCACCGCGTAACCGTGGTTGATGATGCTGTTCAGTTCTTTCTCCAGTCGGGCCTTCACCAACTCCGGCAGGGGATCGCCGTAAAGCCGCCGGGCTTTCTCGTAGGCCAGAGACCGGATTTGTTCCTCTGCCCCATCGATAACCGGGGTGTACAACTCGTCTGGGATCGGCTTGACCACCTCGATCTCTTCGGCAATTCGATTTGCGTTCTCCACCACCACTTCAACGGCCCGCGGCCCCAGATGGCCAAAGGCCGCCAACATCTCTTCGGTGGTGCGAAAATGATACCCCGCATCGGGGTCATCCACTTCCATGTTCGACCCCGCCTGAAGGATATCTCGATAAATTCGATCCTCCGGGTCCAAATAGTGCACATCTCCCGTGGCCACCACCGGCCGGCCGGCCCGATCGGCCAATTCCAAGATCCGGCGGTGGTATTCGGCGACGGCTTCCAGATCCCGAATTTCTTCATTCCGCAACAGGGGGCGGTACTGGTCCAGGGGCTGAATTTCGACAAAATCATACCGCTGAATGATATCGAGCAGCTCCTCATCCGACCGCCCCCGCAACAACGCCTGAAACAATTCTCCCCGTAAACACCCCGTCCCCATCATCAGCCCTTCCCGGTAATTCAGCCACTCGGTTCGAGGAATCCGAGGCTGGCGATGCAAGTACCGGGTATGAGCCAAGGAAACTAGACGGTACAAATTTTTCAAGCCAGTGGGGTTTTTCACGAGAATCGTGGCATGATACGGCCGGGCGTGGGAGACGTCGATGCCTTCCCCCAGAGCGTTACATTCGTCCAGATGGTGAGCGCCTCGGGCCTCAGCTTCCCGCAACAGATGCAGGAACACTTTCGCCGTGGCCTCGGCGTCCGCCGCTGCCCGGTGGTGGTTGACCAACTCCACATTGAATTTCTGGGTCAAGGTCTTCAGGCGGTGATTCCGCTCCCGGGGATACAGCACCCGGGCCAGTGCCAGAGTGTCCAGCACCGGATGGTCCCAGGGGGGTTGTCCGAGCTTGCGGGCGGCGGATTGCAAAAACCCCATGTCGAACTCGGCGTTGTGGGCCACAAGGACCGCCCCGGCCGCAAACTTCCGGAACGCTTCAAGAACTTCTGACAGCCCGGGCTGACCTTTCACCATGTCGCTCGTGATCCCGGTTAACTCTTGAATCTTCGGCGAAATCGGCACTCCCGGGTCGATGAGCGAGGTATAATGATCGACCAACTCGCCCCCCCGCACTTTGACCGCCGCGATTTCAATCAGGGTATGTTCCCGGGCGTTCAGTCCGGTGGTCTCCGTATCGAACACGACGAACTCCGCATCCTCCAATGGTCGGTGGTCCGCCCCAAACACCACCGAAGACCCGTCATCCACCAGATAGGCCTCGATCCCCAGGATGGGTTTGATCCCCGCCTTCTGGGCTTCCCGAAAGAAGTCCGGAAACGCCTGGGCAACCCCGTGATCGGTCACCGCCAAGGCCGAGTGCCCCCACTCCGCCGCCCGGCGTACCAGATCCCCGGGGGAACTCACGCCGTCCAGGGCGCTCATGGGTGTGTGCACGTGCAACTCCACCCGTTTCGCCCCGCTCTGGTCCTTGCGAACGCGGGGAGGAACGCGCATCACATCCTGGGCCATCAGGACGAGTTCTTTGGCGAAGGTATCGTACGATACCGAGCCCCGCACCCGAACCCAGTCCCCTTTTGACAACCCGTCGAGCCCGGCCTGCCGCTGATCGGGTTTGGCGAAAGCTTTCACCGAGATCGAATCGGTGCGGTCGGTCAGATAAAAATGATACAAAATCCGCCCGCTGGAAAGTTCCCGGGTTTCAATGAAAAAGACCGTCCCCTCGGCGACAACGCTGCGGACCTCTTCGGTAATGCTGCGAAGGGGCACCGGGTCGTCAGAAACGAACTTCCCGAGAAGGACAGGGTCTTCTTTTCCGGAAGCGGGAGAGGGCCCTTCCTTTTCCGGGGCCGACACCAACTCGGCCACCATTGCCCGTTCCTCTTCCAGGCATTGTTCCCGAAGTTCCTGAAACGACTCTCCGGCCTCCACATCCCACTGCACGTTGATGGAAATGCCCAGCACCCTGCGGTACCACGCTTGGACCGCCTGCCCCAACCCGCGGTGCCGTGCGGCGGCCGATACCATCTCGTGGGGCGCCACAAGGCGCAACAGCCCCTCGCCCGCATAAAGGCCGCGGATCTGGCCAAATAACCCTTCGGCACACCCCGTATCCCGAGCACAAACAGGAAAATAAGCTTCCACCGCCTCTTCGGCGCCCTTCCGGTCCGCAACCTCGGCCCACACTTCGACGCGCCACCCGCCGCAGGAGGCGGCCAGATTTGTCAGCGTGTCCTCCAGGTTTGCCCACATATCGGGCGGCAGGGGATGGCTCAAGGAGACGTACACACGCCCGGAAAGGCTTTCCGGCGACACGGCGATCCGCACCACATCGATTTGGCCCATATAGGACGTCAGCTCCGGGCGTAATTGTAAAATCCGTGCCACCCAGGGCCTCGGCGCATCCGCACTGTAGGAGGATACCGCACGCGTCATTTCGCCATCACCTTCAGAATATCCCAGTACATCCGCAGTCGCGCTGCGACCCCTTTTCTCCAACCCAGCTTCTCCTCTTTCATGTGATGCGTCACTTCGTCTAAGGATACCTCCACGATTCGGCCTCCGGAGTCCTTGACATGTTTATGTAATAACACTTCAATCCCGTATCGCGCCATAGAAAAATCTGCCGGGGGAAGCCAGCGGCGGTGCACAACCCGTTGGCCAGTCAGAATGGGGGTCAACTTCTGGGCCAGATCGGTGCTCAGGCGTCCGCCGCCGAACAGTCCGATCGTCATGTCCGCCTGTCCCTCGATCACAGGCAAGACCAAAGCTCGGATGTGTTCCGGGCGTAGTCCCACCAGGTCGGCATCGAGAAACCCGATCACCTCGCCCTGGGCCCTGGACAGCCCCGCTGCCACCGCTGCGCCCTTCCCTCGATTCGTAGGAAGGCGCACAACCTCCACCCGGTGCGCAGTGGCCACTTCAGCGGTCCGGTCCGTCGACCCGTCATCGACGACAATGACCTGATCGAACACCCCAGCGGCGATCACCGCGTCCAAAACTTGGCCGATGCGCTCTTCCTCGTTGTAGGCCGGAATGATTAAACTCAACATCCCGGACTCCCCCTTCGGAGGTTTTCACCGGCCCGCGGCGTTCGCTCATACGCTGCGAACGGCCTCTACCGCCGCCCGCACGGCCTCGTCCGGAGACAATAAGGTGACTTCGCCAGTCTTGCGCCGTTTCATCTCCACCAGTCCTTCGGAGATTCGCTTTCCGACGATGAGTTGAATCGGTATCCCCATCAGATCGGCATCATTAAACTTGACACCGGGCCGCTCATCCCGGTCGTCCAACAGGACTTCGATACCGGCATCTTCCAAACGGGTGCACAGCTGTTCGGCCGCATCCCGCTGGGCCGCATCCTTGAGATTCACCGGAAGCACGTGAACGTGAAAAGGTGCGATAGGCATCGGCCACATGATCCCTTTGTCGTCGTGGTGCTGCTCCACCGCAGCGGCGATCAGCCGGGACACGCCGATCCCGTAACAACCCATGATCACCGGGCGCTGAACACCTCGTTCATCGAGAAACGAGGCGGACAGGGCTTCGCTGTACTTGGTGCCCAGTTTAAACACGTGACCCACTTCAATTCCCCGGTATTCTTCTAAGGGCGCCCCGCACCGTACACATCTGTCCCCCGCCCGGGCCGTCCGGATGTCTCCCCGGCTATCCCAGTTGAAGTCTCGACCGGGAACCACGTGGCGATAATGGACATCCGGCTCATTGCCCCCAGCGACCCCTTCGGGCATCGACGCCACGGCATCATCCACCACCAAAGGCATGTTCAAATTCATCGGCCCGACGCTCCCGAACCCGGTTCCGGTGAGCGCCCTCACTGTCTCCTCGTCGGCCAATTCCACGCGCCGGGCCCCGAGAAGCCGCTTCAATTTCACCTCGTTGACCTCGTCGTTGCCCCGAATCGCCACCGCTACAGGGCGGTCGTCTGCCCGATAGACCAGGACTTTAATGATGGTCTCCGGGTCGAGGCCATATCTGTCCCGAAGTTCTTCGATCGTCTTGGCGCCGGGGGTGAGAAACCGCTCCTTTTCGGACACTGACCTTCGCCCGTCTTCGCCGGCCACCTTTCCCGATGCCAGCTCCACGTTGGCCGCGTAATCGCAGGCCGGGCAGACGAGGATCGTGTCCTCCCCCACCTCGGAGAGCACCATGAATTCGTGGCTTCCCCCTTCTCCGCCAATCGCCCCGGGATCGGCTTGTACGACGCGGAATTCCAGGCCACAGCGGCGGAAAATCTGCTCATAGGCCTGATACATCGCCCGATAGCTCCGATCCAGACCTTCTTCGTCGACATCGAAGGAATAAGCATCTTTCATGATAAACTCCCGGGCCCGCATCACCCCGAACCGGGGACGAACTTCGTCTCTAAATTTGGTTTGAATCTGATACAAGGTCATGGGCAATTGGCGGTAGGACCGGACCTCCGTGCGCACCAAATCGGTGATGACCTCTTCATGGGTCGGTCCCAGTACCAACATCCGTTGGTGCCTGTCCTCGAAGCGGAGTAACTCCTTCCCGTAATCGTCCCAGCGACCGGACTCTTGCCACAAGGAGGCGGGTTGGACCGCGGGGAGCAGAACTTCCTGTGCCCCCGCCCGGTCCATCTCCTCCCGGACGATGGCTTCGATTTTGCGCAAGACGCGGTACCCGAGGGGAAGGTATGAATAGACGCCGGACACCACCTGGCGAATCATCCCCGCCCGGAGCATCAGCCGGTGACTGGGCACCTCGGCCTCGGCCGGCACCTCCCTTAAAGTTTGAACAAAAAAGTGACTTTGTCTCATCGAACGACCTCCATCTTTCCTTTACCTCCGATCCTGCTCTTTCCGGGCGGCCATTTCCCGGATCTCTGCCAGCAGGACGTCCACGATCTGATCTTCTGCAACCTTCCGGACGACCTCCCCTTTTTTGAACAAGAGTCCTTCGCCCCGGCCGCCCGCAATTCCGATGTCCGCCTCCCGGGCCTCGCCCGGGCCGTTCACCGCGCATCCCATCACCGCCACTTTCAGCGGCACCTTCAGGTCCGCGATTTCCCCTTCGACCCGGTTCGCGATCCCGATCAAGTCGATGGCGCAACGCCCGCAGGTAGGACAAGACACGATGACCGGGCTGTCCGCCGCAATCCCGAGGGATTTTAAAATTTCTTTGGCCACCCTCACCTCTTCCACCGGATCTCCGGTGAGGGAAACTCGGAGAGTATCGCCGATGCCCTTGGCGAGAACCGCACCGATGCCCACCGCGGATTTGATGCTTCCGGCGAAAACGGTGCCCGCTTCAGTAATCCCGACATGCAACGGATACTCCACCCGCTCGGCCATGATCTCATAGGCCCGGATCGCCGTGGGCACATCGGTGGATTTGAGCGAAATCACAATGTCGTAAAATCCGTGCTCCTCCAGGATCCGCACGTGACCCAGGGCGCTTTCCACCATGGCCTCGGCACTGGGATAGCCGTACTTTTCGAGGAGATGGCGCTCCACAGATCCGGAATTGACACCGATTCGAATGGGGATTCCCCGGTCCTTGGCCGCCCGGACCACTTCCCGGACTTTGTCCGCCGAGCCGATATTCCCGGGATTGATGCGAACCTTGTCCACGCCGTTCCGAATCGCCGTAAGCGCCAGGCGCCAGTCAAAATGAATGTCTGCCACCAGGGGCATATCCGTTCCCTTGCGGATCTCCCCGAGCGCCTCGGCGGCCCGCATGTCGGGCACGGCGAGGCGCACGATTTGGCAGCCGGCTTCCTCCAGCCTCAGGATCTGATCCAGAGTTCCTTGGACATCCCGGGTGTCCGTGGTGGTCATCGACTGGATGACCACCCGGTCGCTTCCGCCGATCTGGACGTCCCGCACCCGCACCGGGCGGGTGTGTTCCCTTCTCACCATGCTGTCTCCCCTCTTCTCCGATGCCCCCCGACCCTAAAACAGTCGCGTCACATCTTTGTACGTCACCAGGACCACGATGACCATCAACAGGGCAAACCCGACCAGATGCACCATGCTCTCCTTTTGGGGGTCCACCGGCCGGCCCCGCACCGTTTCGACCAACAGAAACACCAATCGGCTGCCATCAAGGGCGGGAATGGGCAACAAGTTGATGATCCCCAAGTTAATGCTCAACAGGGCCGTCAAGGTCAACAGATTCATCAGGCCCTCCCGGGTCTGTTCCCCGATCATCGCCACGATCCCCACCGGCCCGGCCACTTCGGGCGCCAGGGTCCCGGTGATCATTCGGCCGAAGGCCTGCACAATCTGAACAGAGATATCCCAGGTCTGTTTAATCCCGAGCCCAATGGACGCCAAGGGGTTATGGACCAGTACCGGGCTGATTCCGATCACCCCGACCCCGCCGCGGACCTCCGGAGTCACCGCGACTTGCAAATGCTGATTGCCCCGGATGACATCGAGGACCACCCGCTGGTCGGGCCGGGACTGCACGGTCTTAACAAGCTGATCCCAAGAGTCGATCGGCTCGCCGTTTACGCCGGCGATGTGGTCTCCCGGCTGGATGCCCGCCCGAATGGCCGGGGAATCCGGCAGAACCTTGGCCACATCCGGCCCCGATGGCACGCCGGCAATCGTGAAGTAGACGGCGAAAATCACCGCCGCCAAAACAAAATTCATGAGTGGCCCCGCAAAAATCGTCGCCGCCCGGGCCCAAACCGGTTTTCCCATGAATTGCCGATCGTAGGGAGCCAAGGGAATCGCGCCGCCTTCGGTGTGAAGTACCGCCCCTGGCCCTAAGGCGTATCGCCGGGTTCCGTCCTCTCCCTCAATGCGCAAAGAGTAATCGTCACGGCTCGGTCCGGAGACCAGGCGCCCCACAAAGTCCGCCTGGCCCACCGCCCGGGGATCGCCAAAATCCTCGACCTGTCCTGCCTCATCGAGGCGCACGGCGATGGTTTTCCCCGATTCCAAACCGTAATCCTCCGGCCCCTCCCCAGCCATATTGACAAACCCTCCGAGGGGGAGGGCCCGTAACGAATAGACCGTTTCTCCCCACCGGCGGCTGAAAAGTTTAGGTCCGAAGCCCACGGCGAACTCCCGAACAAAAATCCCCACCAGTTTCGCCACATAGAAGTGCCCGAACTCATGGAAAACCACCAGCAACAGGAAAATCACGATCGCCGCCACAGCCGTTTGGACACCGCCGATCATTCAACGTGCCACCTTTCCTTTTCCGCCACACAGGAGGCGGTTTTGCGGGCCCACGCATCCGCCTGCACAATCGCTTCGAGATCCGGGTGGGGGACGGGATCGTGCATGTCCATTACTCGACGGACCGTTTCCTCAATGGCGAGAAACGGGATTCGGCCGCGCAAAAACCATTCCACCGCCACCTCGTTTGCGGCGTTCAGCACAGCCGGCATCGTGCCCCCGCTTTTCCCCGCTTCATAGGCGTAACTGAGACAGGGAAATCTATCCCAATCCGGAGGATGAAAATGCAAGCTCCCGATCTCGGTTAAACGCAGGGATTCCACCGCCCCCGGCCATCTCTCCGGGAAAGACAGAGCGTACTGGATCGGAATGCGCATGTCAGGAATGGCCATCTGGGCCACCAGGGAACCATCCACGAACTCCACCGCCGAGTGGACAATGCTCTCGGGGTGAATCACCACTTCGATCTGCTCGTAAGGAACGCCGAACAACCAATGGGCTTCGATGACCTCCAGGCCTTTATTCATCAGGGTAGCCGAATCTACGGTAATTTTATGACCCATTGTCCAGTTGGGATGATGAAGAACGTCCGAAACCTGGGCGCGTTCCATCCGTCCCCGGGTCCAATCCCTGAGGGCGCCCCCGGACGCGGTGAGCCACAGGCGCGCCGGCTCCGGGGTCCTCTCTCCGTTCAGACACTGAAAAATCGCCGAATGCTCGCTGTCCACCGGCAGGAGCTCGGCGCCCCAGCGGCGAACTTCATTCATGACCAACTCTCCCGCAGCCACCAAGGTTTCCTTGTTGGCCAGGGCGATACGTTTGCCTTGCCGAATCGCCCGCAAGGTGGGGACCAACCCCACAAATCCCACCAAAGCGGATACCACGATCTGGGCCCCGGGATGGGTGGCGACGGAGGTTAGCCCTTCTTCTCCCCAATACACCTTCACCCCGGCCGGAACCCTCGCTTTGACTTCCTCGGCGGTTCGCGCATCCGTCACGGCCACCAACTCCGGATGAAACCGGTGCACCTGGTCCACCAATCGATCCACGTTCCGCCCAGCCCCCAAGGCTTTGATTGTAAAGCGGTCCGGTTGGGCAGCTATGACCCGAAGCGTATTGCGACCGATAGAACCCGTCGATCCAAGTATCGCTACGCCTTTGCTCATTCCTTCACCCCAACGACAGGTCGGTTGGCAAGTCATTCTGATCCGCCTGTACTCTACAGTGTAACACAGCCGTTTCCCCGGCTCCACCATGGGGAAGCGGCAAAAATTACGACAAAAATCACGACAAAAAAACCGGCCTCCCATCCGGGATCCCGGTCATGATCATCGTGCACCCGTTGAGGCAATGGCCCCGCCCGGTGTTAACGCAAATACCCCAGAAGATGATAAGCCACCGAACCCGCCAGCAACAAACTGTCGAACCGGTCCAGCACACCGCCATGGCCGGGGAGCAGGTTTCCGGAATCTTTGGCGCCGAATGCCCTCTTCACCGCGGACTCCGCCAGATCCCCCACCTGACCGGCCAAAGAGGCCACCATCCCAAGGACCACCATGCCCGGCAAGGAATAGGGCCGGATGTCGGCGGCGAAAAACACCAGCGCGGGCACCGGAGAAATTAAAATCCCCGCTGCGCTCCCACTCAAGGTTTTATTGGGGCTGAGGATCGGAGCGAGCTTCGGTCCCTTCACGCGTCTGCCCACAAAATAGGCGGCGCTGTCTGTGGCCCAAACGGATAACAGCACAAGGGTACACACCGCCAGCCCGTGTTCCCCGGACAGGCGGAGCCACGTAAAATCCCTAAAAAAGATCCCCAGATACAATACACCGAGGAGAATAAACGCAGTATCTAATACCGTTTGTTCGTTCCGGATCAATACCGGAATCAGAACAAAGAGGACCACCACCACCCATACCGCCTCGTCGAGATCAAACCCGACACTTCCCGGCCAAACCCACTGCAGCAGTCCCCCTTCGCTGCCGGTTAAGAAAAAAATGCCCTCCAGCGCAACAAAGCCCAAGACGGCGGGGAGGGACCATAGGGGCACCCCTTTCAGGCGAACCCACTCCCCGAAGGACAAAGCGGCCACGATGCCGATAAATACGACGATCCAAGGCCCACCGAGATACAAAATCGCGAAAAATCCGCAGCCGCCGATCACCGCCGTGATAACACGCTGTCGCAGCACCCTCCCGCACTCCTTATTGTCCGCTGTGCACATCTGAAGGCGGGAGACTGCCCACCCCGCCAAACCGGCGCTTTCGGGATTGATAAGCTCGGACGGCTTCGAACAGATGCTCTCGGGTGAAATCCGGCCACAGCACCTCGGTGAACCACAGTTCGGAATAAGCGATTTGCCACAATAGAAAATTGCTGATCCTGAGTTCTCCGCTGGTGCGAATCAACAGATCGGGATCTGGCAGGTCCCGCGTTTGCAGAGCAGCGGAAATCGTGGCTTCGTCCACGTCCTCGGGACCAAGTTCCCCGTCCTGAACCCGGCGGGCGATCGACCGAACGGCATTCACCAACTCAGCCCGAGCCCCGTAGTTGAGCGCGAAATTCAGAATGAGACCCGTATTGTTCCGAGTGCGTCCCATGGCCGCCTCCACCGCCCGCAGGGTGTGAGGCGGAAGACCATCCGTCTCCCCGATGAGGCGGACCCGTACCCCGTGTTCGTCTAACTCTTGCAACTCCCGATCCAGAAACTCTTGGGGCAGTCGCATGAGGTAATCCACTTCTTCAGGAGGCCGTTTCCAATTCTCCGTCGAGAACGCGTAAAGGGTCAACACTTGGATCCCGATCTCATCCGCTGCTCGGGTGACCTCTTTCACAGCCTTCATCCCCGCGCGGTGCCCCGCGACCCTGGGCAATCCCCGCCGGTGCGCCCACCGCCCGTTGCCATCCATGATAATGGCCACGTGGCGGGGAAGATTGACTGGATTCACGTGCAGAGAGGATACGGGTTGACCCTTTCGCATTCCCCATCTCGGATTCATCCACCCCACGCCTTTCGTCGGACGTCTTTCCGTCAGACTTCAGTGATTTCCTTTTCCTTGGCGGCCAACAGACGGTCGATCTCCTCAATGAACCGATCGGTTAACCCCTGAATCCGCTCCTGCAGTCTCCGGCCCTCATCCTCAGAGACCGAGCCGTCTTTCTCGCTTTTCCTGATCTCGTCGTTGGCTTCCCTCCGGATATTGCGAATGGCCACCCGGGATTCCTCGGCGAGTTTGCGCACCATCCTGGCCAATTCTTGCCGCCTTTCTTGGGTGAGCTGGGGAATAGCCAAACGGATCACTTGCCCGTCGTTGGTGGGCGTCAGTCCCAAATCCGATTTCAAAATAGCTTTTTCGATCTCGGCGAGGGCACCCTTGTCCCAGGGCTGGATCACCAGCAGTCGGGGTTCCGGGGCGGTGATGCTCGCCAATTGATGAATCGGCATGGAGGTTCCGTAATATTCGACGGTGACCTTATCCAACAGCCCCGGCGTCGCCCTTCCCGCCCTGACAGAAGCAAATTCTTTTTTCAGCGCTTGAAGTGATTTATTCATCCGTTCCTCGGCCTGTTTCATCAGGTCGCTCACCGCTGTTCCCTCCAAACCGTGGTTCCGATCGGCTCGCCGAGCACAGCCCGTCGGATATTGCCATCCTCGGTGATGGCGAAGACGATGATCGGAATGTCGTTATCCATGCAGAGGGACGTGGCGGTGGAGTCCATCACCGCCAACCCCCGGTTCAAGACGTCAAGAAAGCTGAGGGTTGCAAATTTTTTCGCCCCGGGGTTTTTCGCCGGATCGGCGTCATACACGCCATCCACCCGGTTTTTCGCCATGAGAATCACGTCTGCCTCGATCTCCGCCGCCCGCAGCGCCGCTGTGGTGTCGGTGGAGAAATACGGATTCCCCGTGCCGCCGGCAAAAATCACAACCCGACCCTTTTCCAGATGCCGAATCGCCCGGCGTCGGATGTACGGTTCCGCCACCTGCCGCATCTCAATGGACGTCTGTACCCGGGTGTCCACCCCGATCTTTTCCAGCGCATCCTGCAAAGCCAGGGCATTCAACACTGTGGCCAGCATGCCCATGTAGTCGGCGGTGGCGCGGTCCATTCCCTGGGCGGTGCCGGACACGCCCCGCCATATGTTTCCCCCTCCCACCACCACGGCCACCTGGACTCCGAGTTCCACAATCTCCCGCACCTGCCTGGCCACAGAAGCCAGGACAGCCCCATCGATGCCGTAACCCGTGTCCCCGGCAAGGGCTTCGCCGCTGAGCTTCAGGACCACCCGCGCGTATTTCGGCTGCACCTTCCGCCAACCCCCCGACCACCGTCTGTCTCATCAGACCTCGACCCCGACTTATCGGTTGCACCCCCCCGGCCAGCGGTCGGGCGCCCCTCACCGTTTGACCTGAGCCATGACCTCTTCGGCAAAGTTTTCTTCTTTTTTCTCCAAGCCCTCGCCCAGTTCAAAACGGGCGAATCGGCGCACCGAAATGTTCTCCCCGATCTTCGAGATCTTTTCTTTCACCAATTGTTCAACCGTGATATCGGGATTTTTGATAAAAGGTTGTTCCAACAGGCAAGCTTCTTTGAAAAACTTCTCCAACCGCCCCTCCACCATGCGTTCCACGATGGCCGCCGACTTTCCTTCCGCCTCGGCCTGGGCGCGGTAAATGGACTTCTCCTTTTCAATCACCTCGGCGGGAACCTCGTCCCGCCGGACGTATTCCGGACGGGCCGCAGCCACTTGCATCGCGATGTCTTTGACCAGGCCCCGGAATTCATCGGTGTTGGCGACGAAGTCCGTTTCGCAGTTCACCTCGACAAGGACGCCGATGCGCCCTCCTCCGTGAATATACGCTTCCACCAACCCCTCCGTTGCCACCCGACCGGCCTTTTTCGCGGCGGCCGCCAGTCCTCTCTCCCGCAACAGTTGAATGGCCTTATCCATGTCCCCTTCGGCGTCGGTGAGCGCCCTTTTACAGTCCATCATCCCGGCGCCGGTTCGATCCCTCAATTCTTTCACCTGTGCGGCAGTAATCGCCACGATCCCACTCCTCCTTACGAGTTCATCGGAAATTATCACAAAAAAAAGGGTGGACGGGGGCGGGCGGCCCTCTTCAACCACCCTCGGAACTCTGTGATCACGCGGTCTGTTCGCCTTGGCTCCCCTCCAGGACGGCGTCCGCCATCTTCGCGGTAAGCAGTTTCACCGCCCGGATGGCATCATCGTTGCCTGGGATGACGTAGTCAATTTCGTCGGGATCGCAGTTCGTGTCCACGATGGCGACGATCGGAATCCCGAGTTTGCGCGCCTCCGCCACGGCAATCCGCTCTTTCCGGGGGTCGATGACGAACAGAGCTCCGGGCAGATCTTTCATCCCTTTGATCCCGCCCAAAAACTTCTCCAGGCGCTCCTTTTCTTTTCTTAAAAGGTTAACCTCTTTTTTTGGCAACACCTCAAAAGTGCCGTCTTCCTCCATCCGCTCCAACTCGTGCAGGCGGTCAATCCGCCGGCGTATCGTTTGAAAATTGGTCAGCGTACCTCCCAACCAACGCTGATTGACATAAAACATCCCACATCGTTCCGCTTCTTCGCGCACCGAATCCTGGGCCTGTTTTTTCGTTCCCACAAAAAGCAGGGTCTTGCCTTCCTCAGCAAGGGAGCGAACGAATTGATAAGCCTCTTCGACCTTTTTCACTGTCTTCTGCAGATCGATGATATAAATCCCGTTGCGCTCCGTGAAAATGTACTTTTGCATCTTCGGGTTCCACCGGCGGGTTTGGTGGCCAAAATGGACCCCGGCCTCTAAAAGCTGCTTCATCGAAATAATGGCCATGACTTGATCCTCCTCAGTTGGTTTTGCACCTCCGCACACTTCATCCCCGACCGGGGCCCCTTCGGGCACCACCGGCCTGATCCGCGCACGTGTGGAATTGTGCCAAACGTAACTATAGCATATTCATCTCAGCCGTTGCAATCCGGCGTTGTCGTCTTCTGGTCACTTTGAGTTCCTGTGGCGCGCCGTCGGCGCCGCTCGGCGAGTGCCGCCATCAGTTGAACCTCCCCGACTCCCCGGCCGGAGCGTTTCGCCCACTCCTCCATCGATAGGGAAACTGTGCCCGCGAATCCCGGCAACTCCCCTCCATCCGGGTACCCCCAAGCGCCGTCTTCGCCAGGGTGCATCTCGGCCCTCCATCCAGAATCCAGAGACCGGTTCGCTCGTCCCTCCGCCGGGTTTTGTCCCCGGGCCGGGACCGCGCCGTCCCCGGATCTCGTCATCCGGCTGTTCAACAATTGTTCCAGTAGAAGGATCTTTTGCTCCAGGGCGCGAATGGCTTCGTCCCGTTCCTTCAGAAGACGCTCAATCTCATCGAGCAGAAGATCATTTTCCTCCTGAATACGGTGAATCAATTCCTCCCACTGCGGGTCCACACCCACCCCTCCTCCGCCATCGACAAGGCTGAGCCCGCCGGAGTTCATCCCTGCGGAGATACCCGAATTTCACCCCCGTCCAGAGTAAATCGCACCCGGTCCATCTCCTGGATCACCGCATACACGGCGTTGCCGATGATGATTTTCACGCCGGGGTACACCTTGTGAGCAGTGACGGCAGCATCTTGAAACTGCCGCATGTCTTCGGCAATCATCTGTAGTTCGAGTCGACTCTCCTGAATTCGTTCGTCCAACTCGGCCAAATCGCGCTGCAGCTTTTGTTTCATCCCCAGTGTCTCCGGATCCTGGCGCACCTGCAACCGTTTCTCCAGGACCTGCATGGCCAGGCGCAATTTCGATCGCTGGCCGTCCATCCGGCGCAGATCTTCCTGAACATTTCGCCAACGATCCCGAACGGTTTGCGGGAGCCCCACGGCCACAGTGGTGGGGACGGCCATGGGAGAACCCAGGACTGCGGCCCGGATCCGATGCACCGCTGTACACGTCCCACCGGCAATGGTGCCCGCCGGGGATAGGACTTCGATATCCCGGCCTGCCGAGGTCTCACTGTGAAGGATACTGCGCTGGGCCACGACGTCGAATTCCGCCGATACCCGCCCTTGTTGGATGAACTTCGCCTGAACGGAGCCCCCGGCCCGCACAGACCCTCGGGTGCCCCCGTAGATGCCGGCACCCACCTTCACATCGCCGCCACTTTCGACGATGCCCCCGTCCACGGCCCCGTCAATGACCACATCTCCGCTCGCCTTCACCCGAAATCCGGGTTGAACAGAACCGCCGATATGGAGGCTCCCTTCAAAAGAGACATGGCCGACTCCGTAATCCACATCCCCCTGAACCCGGTACATCGGCTGAACATCGATCCGTCTGCGCCGCTGGTTGTACACGGGGTGGCCCGCCACCCGAGCCAAAACTGTTGTATGATCCTCGTTCCACTGAGCACCCGGTCCCAGAACCACAGCGATCGCCCCGGGCGTCGGGGCGGGTATCGACACCCCTCGGACGCTCGTTCCGTTTTTTCCAGGAATCGGAGGCACCAGGCGGATAAGAGGTGTTCCGGGGGACACCGATGGAATGCCGCCGCGATCGCGCAAATCCACCCGATTCGCCCCGCTGCCGGGGTCCCGGGGCTCCCCTTGCGCTCCCTCCGCCTTGGAATCTTGTGTCAGCCACTCAATCCCACCGGGTTGTCCAGGTTCCGGTGGAATCCCCCGGGCGACCTCCACCCAACTTGCCCCGTCATCCGCCCGTACAGCGAGAAGCCTCTCCAGTCCCTCCTCAACCACCCCGAAATGAATACCCGATTTCAGCAAAAAAGATTCCACGTCCGCGCTCGTCCACCTGGCCCGTTCCTCCGGCGGTGTACCAGGTTTCCACCGGGCCCGGGCGGTCAGACCATCTGAACTAATTTCGACCTCCAGCACGCTTCCGATGTCCGGTTCCCGCTCCTGTCCCATCCTTCGCTCCCCCATCACTCCATCAAATCTGCCCGATGCCGCGCCAACCGGCTTCTCAACCGCAAAAGGGCTTTGGAGTGGAGTTGACTGACCCGGGCAGGCGTAACCCCGAGAACGGCAGCGACCTCTCGAAACGACAATCCTTCAATATAATGTAGGGACAGGACATACTTCTCCCTCTCAGGAAGTGCCGTGATCGCTTCAGCCAACATCTGTCTGACGGCCTGGCGGGACACCGTCTGCGCCGGATCCACACCTTCCGGATCGGGAATCGCATCGGCAATGCGGAAAGACTCCCCGTCCTCGGTGTGTATGACGCGGTCCAAAGAAATCGGATGGAACCTCTCAAACTCTTCCAGCCACCCGATAAACGTCCCCCGGTCCACACCCAGTTCTTTACACATCTCCTCATCGCTGCCCGATTTTCCTTTGGAAAACAAGCGCTCATAAGCCTCTTGAACCTTCTTAACCCGTTCCCAGCGCCTCCTGGACGCCGGGCCCTCAGCCCGGACGCCGTCGATCATCGCGCCGCGTATCCGCAGACGGGCAAACACCTCGAAAGGAGTTTCCTGCCCGGGGTCGTACCGCCGGGCTGCCTCCAACAACCCGAGCATCCCAAAGGAAACCAAGTCTTCCATGGCTGCGGGCTTGAAACGGGATTTCAACCGGCGTGCTATATTTTCAACCATAGGCAAATAAAGGGTGATGTCCAAAGGCTCGGACTGTACACCAGGCTTCTCCATCGTCCCGCCCCCCGTCTACCGGCGACGTTGCACCCAGGCTGCCAAATCTGTCCACTGCCCCGCCTTCGCCCCATCTGCGTCCGGCCGCGGGGAGGGAAGCGGAGAGGCATCCAGCGTCGAGTCACCCTCGGCCTCCGCCCTGGTGATCTCCTCCCCTTCGGATTCGGGCGGCCGCCCACCCACGGCCAACTGCGCGAGATCGTCATCATCCGGCTCTGACCGCAGGTCGATGGTCGAAGGAGCCGCCTCGACCACCCACCTCCGCACCCCCTCCGCCACCAGGACCACAGTGGTCAACACCACCGCAGACACCCCGGTCCGCAACAGAGCCGTCGTCCACACGTGCCCAGCCGCCACCGCGATCAGAAAAAAAGCTCCACTTCCGAAAACCGGGACCGTCCACAGCTTCATAGCACGATCAGTCCCCCCCGCACCGTGCGCACCCACAAACGGCCGTCTTCGCTGTGCAACTCGATGGTCCTCCCGGTGGAACCGCCGACATCCTCCCCAACCATTGGAATCCCCCACTTGGCCAGGGCCCTGCGACAGGCGTCGACATTCCGGGGGCCAATCTTCAGCAAATCGTTTTTCCCGGCAAACGCGAACATCTGGGCACCTCCGGCCATTTTGGCCCGTAAACGTTCGACCCGGGCGCCGTTTTGCTGCATCATTTCCACCAGCCAGTCCACCCCCGTATCGGCGAACTTCGCCCTGGGGGGGTCAGTAAACCCCTCGGCGGAAGGGAGCATAATGTGAACCAGCCCCGCCACTTTTGTTTGCGGATCCCACAGGGCAACCCCCACGCAGGAGCCGAGACCCACAGATCGCAGGCGATCCGGACAACGGACCACTTTTAAATCTGCCATGCCGACATGGACCACTTGGCCGGCGATCACTCTCCGCCCACCCCCAAGGCCGTCAGCAAAGGCAACACACTGTCGGGGTCGGGCACGAGGAGAAAATGGCACCAGACATCCAATTCTTCGATATGGGCGCCGGTGTGCACGATCAGGCATTGGTCGGCATCCGCGGTGAGCATCCCGACTTCTAAAATCGCCTGGGCCATGTCCACGGCCACGGCGGGTACAGAAGTCTCCACCTTGCCGTGGGTGAAATCACTCAGCGAGATGAGATATGCGGATATCAGAATATTGCCGATTTCTCCCAGAGCGGATAAGGCCATCTCACTTTGAAGGTCGTCACCGAAGTCGCCCTCCGTCCACATGGCCCGGAGTACGGCTCGGGCCGAACAGGCTGGAATGATGAAAAAAAGGTTGCCGGGATAATCTCCTCCGATGCGGAAATAGGTGCCCACTACGACGTCCTCTGCGCCGCCCACGGCGTCCACCACGTGATCAAAATCCAGCACCTGAACCGTGGGCACCGTGATCCGAACCGGTCGCTGCAGGAGAAGGGCCAAGCTCGTGGCCGCGTGGCCCGCCCCGATGTTTCCCACTTCCCGGAGGGCATCGAGGTGTCGATCGCCGAGCGGTTGCACCGGCGCCTCACCAAGACATCGCGCCGAGCTGGGCCACTTCCTGGACGCTCAGCACCCGGTCGAGATTGAGCAAGACCAGCAGTCGGTCGTCCAGTTTTGCCACTCCGCGAAGATACTCCGCCTTGACACCACCCACCACGGCCGGAGGGGGATCCACCCGAGACATGGGGACGTCGATGACGTCATTGGCCGCATCCACCACTAAGCCCACCTCCATTTCCCCGACAGCCACCACGACGATCCGGGTATCGTCCGTGTACTCCACTTCGGGGAGGCCAAACCTTGCCCGCAAGTCGATAATGGGCGTCACCACGCCGCGCAGATTGATGACCCCTTTAACGAAGGCGGGCGTCCGGGGAACCCGGGTGATCTTTTGCATGCGTTCAATAGACAGAACTTGAGAAACCTCGACCCCGTATTCCTCTGTCGCCAATTGAAAAACGATCACTTTGACTTCTCGATCCGGTTCTTGAGATTTCTGCTCCATCCGGAATGCCCCCTCTCACGCCGCAAGAAAAGCATTGCAGTCGATGATTAGCGCCACCTGCCCATCACCGAGCACCGTGGCACCGGCGATGGAAAACACTTGTTGCAAATACCGCCCGAGAGACTTCAGCACAATTTCCTGTTGACCGAGAAACTCATCCACGATAAACCCAGCGAACCTGTCCCCCCGGCGCACGATCAGGACATTTTCTTCATCTTTGGTTTCCTGGCGTCGAAGCTCGTACAACCGTTCCAAATCGATCAGTGGAATGACCCGCCCTCTAAAGGGGATCACCTGCTGCCCGTGAAGGTCCCGGATGTCCCCTCGCTTCACGACGGCCGTCTCCACGATGGAGTGAAGGGGAACGGCATATTTTTCGCCGGCCAGGCTGACCAACATGGCTTGAATGATCGAGAGCGTCAGAGGTAATTGAATCACCCATTTCGTCCCTCGACCCGGACTGGATTCCACCGTGACCTTTCCCCCGACCTGCTCCAACTTGCTTTTCACAACATCCAAACCCACGCCCCGTCCGGAAACGTCGCTGACCGTGTCTTTCGTGCTGAATCCCGGTTGGAAAAGAAGGTCAAAAACCTGTCCGTCCGTCATCGAAGCCGCGTCATTGCGGTCAACAAGCCCCCGCTGCACAGCTTTTTGAATCACCTTCTCGCGATCCACGCCCCGGCCATCGTCAGACACCTCGATAAACACGTGGTTTCCGGAATGAAACGCCACCAGTTCCACTCGCCCCGCCTCGGGTTTGCCAAGTTTCCGGCGCTCCTCCGGCGTCTCAACTCCGTGATCTAAGGCGTTCCTCAGCAGGTGCACCAGGGGATCGCCAATCTCATCAATGACCGTACGGTCTAGGCCCGTATCCCCGCCGCGGACGACAAAATCGACACTCTTCCCCAACTCCCGGGCCAGGTCCCTGACCATGCGCGGGAAGCGATTGAACACCGTGTCCACGGGCACCATGCGAATCGTCATCACCAAGTTTTGAAGGTCGGCGCTGATTCTCGCCATGTGCTCGACTGTTGTCAGAAGGTCCTGATGTCCGGTTTGCTTCGCCAACTCTTCGATCCGGGTTCGGTCGATCACCAATTCGCTGAACAGGTTCATGAGGGTGTCCAACCGATCGATGTCCACCCGGACCGATTTGAGCGTCCGGTGATTCGTGGCCCTTTCTTCAGGGGCATCCCCCCGAGCTGTCGTGCGTACGCCCTTGGGAGAATCCGACTCACTTCCCGACCCGCTTCCTTCTCCCCGGCCGCCTGGGGCGAGACGTTCGGGCGATGATCCGTTCTCGGTGGTTCCAGCCCAAGGTTTGACCACCACCTCCCGGATCTCCGAAATCCCGAGCAGTGCTTTCTCCACGGCTTCGGGGGTTTCTTGTTTCAGAATGAGAAGCAGGCGGATGTCCAGATCCAGATTGCCCTGTTCCAGTTCCTCCACCGGAGGATCCACCTTGATCAATTCCCCGAATTGTTCACAGGCGTCCACCACCATGTAGGCCCGGGCAGCCTTTAAGACACATCCTTCATCGAGCCGGACGGTGATGCTCACCACCTGTAAGCCTTCCCGCCGGGCCTCTTCGGCGACAGACTTTTGGTACGCGTCCAGGACGAGGGCCGACCCTTGGGACCCGTCCATCTCCCGCCCACCTCCCGTCTGCCCCGCCGAAGACCCCTTACCGGCAGAGCCAGATCCGACGTCGGAAGCTCCGGTCCCGCCCCGGGATTCATCCAAAAGCCGCTGAAGGCCTTGCACCACGTCCTCGGTGGGAATCTCGGCCAAGTCCCCTCCTTCTTCCACCGCCGCGAGTTGAGCTTCCAACAGGTCGACGGCTTTGAACAGCACATCCATGTGGTCCGGGGTGATGGCCGCCCGACCGTTTCGGATCTCGTCCAGGACATTCTCCATGTCGTGCGTGACCCATACCATGGGCTCAAAACCCATGGTCGCCGCCATCCCCTTAATGGTGTGCGCCGATCGAAAAACGGCGTGGATCGCCTCATGGTCCGAGGCATCCCGCTCGAGAACCAGCAGTTGTTCGTTCAGTTGCTGCAGATGCTCCTTCGTTTCTTCAATAAACATGACGAGGTATTCACTGTTCTCCACCGTACCACCCCCTACCTGTTCATGGACAACTTCATCAGGAGGGCGGGGATTTCCTCTAGATCTGCAACGTAATCCACACATCCGCGTTCGATGGCGGCCCGGGGCATTCCGAACACCACAGAACTCTCCTTAGACTGGGCGATGGTGATTCCCCCCCGGCGATGAATGTCCTCCATCCCCTCGGCCCCGTCCTTCCCCATGCCCGTCAAGAGGACGGCGATCACCGGTCGATGAGCCGCTCTGGCCGCCGAGTCAAACAGCACATCCACGGAAGGGACATGGTTGTGCCACGGTGTCTCTTCCCCAAGTTGTACAAACCAACCTTCAGGATCCCGATGGACTCTCATCTGTCGACCCCCAGGGGCAACGGCCACGGTTCCCGGCTTCAGTCGATCTCCCTGAGCGGCCTCAAACACCTGAAGTGACGACTCTTGGTTGAGCCTGGCGGCAAAAATCCGGGTGAAGGCCTCGGGCATATGTTGCACCACAGCAATGGGCAGCGGAAAGGTTTTCGGAAGTCCTGACAAGATGAACGCAAGGGCGGTGGGTCCCCCCGTAGATGCCCCCATCACGACGAGCTCCGCCGCGCCCCACCTTTTATCCGCGCCCGAGGGCATGCTGCAGTTTCCAGATAAACTCGCGCCAGCCGCGCCGACTCGGGGGGCTCTCCGCCGGAGCGACCTCCTCACCGCCCATCAGGCGGCGGGCGATTTGTCGTACACACTGGGCAGCCCGGCTATCGGGAGCACTGAGAAGAAAGGGCGTTTGTCGAAAAACAGCCCGTCCCACCGCGGGATCCTCGAGAATATACCCCATCACACCCGGCTCGAAGGAAAGAAAGGTTTTCGAAACCTCGACCAATCGTTGAAACGTCTGTATCCCCTCCGAAAACGTCCGGCATCGGTTGACCACGATCCGAATACGGGCGCTTGGGGACCGCCGAACCAACACTTTGATCATGGCGTAGGCGTCCGCAAGGGCTGTGGGTTCCGGGGTTGTCACAAGCAGAATCTGATCCACACTTTCCAACAGGTGGAGGCTGGACTCACTCAGTCCAGCGCCGGTATCGACGATGACCCAGTCGAGCGTCGATTCCAAATCCATCAATTTATCGAAACACACCTTGACTTGATCCCTGGAAAGCTGGATCCAATCGGGCAAGGCCGTACCCCCTGAAATCCAGGAAATCCCTAAGGGGCCGGTCTGGACGACATCCGAAGCCAAAACCCCGGGCTGGGCCAAATCCAGCAAAGTTCGGCCCGCACCACTTCCCAGTAAAACATTCACGTTGGCAAATCCGACGTCGGTGTCCAAGATGAGGGTGTTGTTGTGCTCCTGTTGAAGAGCCAAGGCGACATTGACGGCCACGTTGGACTTTCCCACTCCTCCCTTCCCGCTGGTCACCGCCGCGGTCTTCAACGAGACTCCCCGGGGCCCGGACCGATGGGCCATCCTTTTGCGCAACTCGGATGCCTGATCCATCGTCTCCCCCCGTCCTAAAAGAGCCGCTGCGCCAGATAAGCGGCGTCCGCTTCGATAATGTCGTCCGGAACGCCTTGCCCGGTCGTGATGTACGCCACGGGTCGGGATTCCGCCAGTAGGAGATCAACCGCCGAGGCCAAGCTTTCCGTTTCATCCGCCTTGGTGAACAAGTATTTGTCGATCGCCACCTCCCGAAGTGCCTCCACCGTCCGGTACAAATCCCGGCCTTTCCCAGACAGGCTCAAGACGAGGTAGGTCTCGTCGGGCTTTGCGGCCTGAAGCATTTCGCGCAACGACAAAGCGTGTTCGCGCTGGGTGTAATTGCGCCCCGCCGTATCCACGAAGATGCGGTCATATTCTGCCAACTCCCCCACCGTACGCCGCATTTCTTCGGGGGTATACACGACGAAGCAAGGTATACCGATGATCTGGGCGTAGGTTCGCAGTTGGTCGACGGCGGCAATGCGGTACGTATCCGCTGTGATCAAGGCCACCCGGCGACCGGCGTCCAAAGTCTCGATGGCCGCGAGTTTCGCTATGGTGGTGGTTTTCCCCACCCCCGTGGGCCCTGCCAAGGCAATCACCCGGGACTCTGCCGCCATGGGTGAGCCGACCCAGGGCTGAAGTCGGCTGCGGACAATCTCCCGCAGCTGCTCGACCGTATGGGATATTTCCCAAGACCCGTCATCGGGAATCGAGAGAACCGCCTGCTCGGCCAGAGCCCGAGCCCGGCGCTCGTCCATGCCGCCGGCCACCAGGGCCTCGGCCAAGTGTACGAGAGCCCGGGCTGCCGGGGACTCCCCCGAGGCCGCGATCTTGCGGATGAGCTCTCGCCACCCCGCATCGGTCAGCTCCCGGGCATCGCCCGAAACACGTGACCGTCCGGTGGGGCCCGTCAATGGATCCGGGTACTGATTGCCTCGTGTGAGCTCGGCTCCCACCTCCCCGGGATCGGGGCCTGATAAAAAATCCACCTCAGGGCGGGGATCGGACCGGGGCCCGGTTGGCTGCGGTCCCTTGGCTCCTTGCCCGCCCCCATCTTCCACGGCGGCCACGATTTCGATCCGCTTTCTCCGCCGCCAGGGAACCCAGGGGGAGGCCGGCACTTCCCTCGTGTTGAGAATCACCGCCTCTCCCCCGAGCTCGTCCCGAACCCGGGCCAGGGCTGTCGCCATATCTTCGGCAGTAAATCGTTTGATCCTCACGATACATTCACCACCCCTGCCGTCTCAACATCCACCGCCGGATCGATCTCTTGGTAAGACAACACCGCTACGTCGGGCAGAGTACGCTCCAAGAGGCGACGCACATGAGACCGGATGTGTGGCGAGGTGACAATGACGGGATGCTGCCCCGCAGCCATGGCGCGCCGCACCTGATCCACCAACTGCCCGACCATCTGTTGGTGGACCCGGGGATCGAGGACCACGTAGGCGCCAAAATCCCCCCGGTGGATCGATTCCGCGATCTGCCGCTCAAGCCCCGGATGAAGGGTGATAGCGGTGAGTGGCTTGCCCGGGGCGGCCCAGCGCTGGGTAATGGTTCTCCGCAGGGCCTGGCGGGCGAACTCCGTCAAAAGTTCAGGGTCGTGAGTGGTCTTCACGGCGTCGGCCAAGGTTTCCACGATGGTGGCCAAATCCCGGATGGGCACTCCCTCCCGTAAAAGATTGGAGAGCACTTTCTGAACCTCGCCGTACCCCACCACATTCGGCACCACTTCGTCCACCAAGGCCGCGTGATGTCGGCGCAGAGCGTCGATCAACTGGCGGGTTTCTTGCCGTCCGACCAGTTCATAGGCGTGGCGCTTCAGGACTTCGGTCAGGTGAGTGGCCACCACTGAAGGCGGGTCCACCACGGTGTACCCTGAAAGCTCCGCTCTCTCTCTCATCTCCGGCCCGATCCACAGCGCGGGGAGCCCGAAAGCGGGTTCCTTTGTCGCCACCCCCACCACCTGGGGATCATCCACCCCAGGACTGATGGCCAGATAATAGCCCAACATCAATCGGCCCCTTGCCACTTCGGATCCTCGGATTTTGATGACGTACTCGTCCGGCTGCAACTGAATGTTGTCCCGAATCCGAACCACCGGAAGCACCACCCCGAGCTCCAGGGCCAACTGGCGTCGGATCATCACCACCCGGTCCAAAAGGTCCCCTCCCTGGGCGGCATCAGCCAAGGGAATCAGCCCATAGCCGAATTCGAATTCCACAGGATCCACCGGCACCATGGAGACGACACTTTCCGGCGTCCGAATCTCTTCGGTCTCCCGTTTCGCTTCCTGCGCCTGTTGTGCCACGGCATCCGCCCGGAGTCGGCTCAGCATCCTCCATCCCCCAAAAGCGATCACCCCAGCGACGGGCCAGGTCTTCACCCACCCGATGGGGGTCAGAATGCCGAGAAGAGCCAGTGCACCAGCCACCACGAAAAGCATTTTCGGGTAGGACAACAACTGGGTGATGACATCTCTCCCCATGTTGTTGTCGGAGGCGGCCCGGGTCACCACCAGTCCGGTGGCAGTCGAGATCAAAAGGGCGGGGATTTGGCTCACCAGACCGTCCCCCACTGACAGCAGGGTGTAATGACTGAGGGCTGTGTTGAAATCCTCATGGTTGACGGCCATCCCAATGATGAATCCCCCGATGATATTGATCACCACGATGATGATCGAGGCGATGGCATCCCCTTTGACGAACTTGCTCGCACCGTCCATGGCACCGTAGAAATCCGCCTCTCGTTCCACCGTCCGCCGGCGCTCCCGGGCTTCTTGTTCGGTAATCAACCCCGAGCTCAGATCCGCGTCGATACTGATCTGTTTACCCGGCATGGCGTCCAGGGTGAACCGGGCGGCTACTTCCGCCACCCGCTCAGCGCCCCGGGTGATGACCACAAACTGGATCACCGCAAGGATGGCGAACACGATCAGCCCGACCACCACGTTACCCCGCACCACGAAGTCGCCAAAGGTCTGAATCACTTCTCCGGCGTAGCCCACGGACAAAATCGATCGGGTGGACGAGACGTTCAGGGCGAGACGATATAAAGTCGTCAGCAACAAAAGGGGTGGGAAAACCGAAAACTGCAAGGGCTCCCCGACATTCATCGCAATGAGGAGAATAACCAGGGACAACCCCAAATTAATCACGAGCAAAAAATCGAGCAGAGAGGGAGGCAGCGGGATGACCATCATGACCACAATTCCGATCACGCCGACCAAAACGGCCAAATCTGTCCGTTTCATCGATCACTCCCCCTTCTTTCGCCCGTCCATCCCCGTAGGCGGTACACGTACGCCAACACCTCCGCCACCGCTTGGAACAACACTTCGGGGATGGCCTCCCCGATCTCCACCATGGCATGCAACCGCCTGGCCAGGGGCGGATTTTCCACCACCGGGACTCCGTAATGCCGGGCGGTCTCCCGGATTCTCCACGCCCAGGCATCGGCCCCTTTGGCGATGACCACCGGCGTGTCCATCGAATCCGGCTCATACCGGAGGGCCACGGCGTAGTGGGTGGGGTTCGTGATAACCACCGTGGCTTTTGGCACCTCCTGCATCATCCGCCGTTGAGCCAGGGCCCGTTGCCGTTCCCGGATTTTGCGTTTAATGGTCGGATTGCCCTCGGTGCGCTTGAACTCCTCTTTGACTTCTTGTTTGGTCATCCGAAGTTGACGTTCGAAGGATACCCGCTGGTACCACGCATCGAGGATCGCAAGTCCAAGCAGGGCGAGGCTCGCTTCAAGGGCCACGTTCCACAACTGGTCGCCGGTCCACCCGGCCAGGGCCGTGGGGTCCATCCCTCCCAAACTCCCGGAGCTTTCGAAAATTTGCCTGGCCAGGCTGTACCCGATGCCGCCGAGAATGGCGATTTTTAGAATCATCTTGGCTCCTTCCACCAGGGAGCGGAGCGAGAATAACCGGCGGAACCCCTCCACAGGGGAAATCCGCTTCCACTGGGGGGACGCGGCTTTGAACGCGAAAAGTCCCCCGACCTGGATGAACCCCGTGGCCAGCCCCGCTGCGGCCGGCAACAAAAGAAACAGGATGAGACTTGAAAAAACCCCCATCACCTGCCCACCCATCCACGCCAGCCACCCGTCCGGCGTCGAGAATTGGATTGGAGAACCGGTGATAAAGGAGGCGAACAACCTCCGCCATTCATCGATCCACGTCTCGCCCAGGGCCCGCACGGCCAAAACTGCGGCAAGCAAAACCAGTGCCGCCGTGAGGTCCGCACTGCGTGCCGCCTGACCTTCCTTTCTGGCTTCCTGGCGGCGACGGGGAGTGGGAGTTTCCGTTTTCTCCTCGGCAAACCACTGCAGGTCCCAGAGATAGCGAGTGGCCGCCACCTTGTGCTCCAGGTTCAGCCCGTCCCCAGCGCTCGGAGCACCCCGTCCACCGCTTGATTCATCCATCCCATCACCCGCTCGATTCCGAGGATCAACACGGGCAACGTCCCGAGAGCAACCCCCCAGCCGGCGAGAATTTTGCCGGGCAGGGCGACAAACAACAGATTGGTCTGGGGCGCCGCCCGGGAAACAAAGGCCAGGATGACGTCGATCAACAGGAGCGTCAACAGAAGGGGCGCCGCCAATTGAACCCCGAGGATAAACAAGACCGCTACGCTTCTGGCCACCACTTCTGCCACGGGTCCCACCGGGATACCCGCACCCAGGTGGATCCATTCGAAACTGTGAAGCAGTGCCGAGAGCATCGCCAGATGACCGTCGATTCCCAAAAACACGACGCTGGTGAGCCACATTTGCCAGTTGGCGAGAATCGACCCATTGGTTCCAAATTGCGGATTGAAGAGGGTGACCATCGAGAAACCCATTTGGATATCGATGAGTTGCCCGGCCATCTCGGCAGCTGTAAAAAGAACGGAAGCGATGAACCCGATGGCAGCGCCGATCAACCACTGTTTCACCACCTCAAACAGATAGGCACTCAGCGCCAGTCCTGCCACCGCCGCCCCTTGGGCGGGAATGACCGCTTGCGCCACCAACAGAGCCACAACCCCAGCCAATCCCATTTGGACAGGCGCCGGCACCGCCCGACTCGAAAACACCGGGACGGTCATCACCCACCCGATGATCCGGGCCAAGATCAATAACCACACCTGAACCTGATCCACCAACGCCGCCAGGGAAATCATCGGATGAATCCGGACAACTGCCCGAAAATCCCCTCGGTGTAATCGAGCAGGGTGTGGAGCATCCACGGCCCCAACAGCAGAATCACCGCGAACACAGCGAGCACCTTTGGCAAGAACGTCAAGGTCGGTTCTTGAATCTGCGTCACCGCCTGGAAAATACTGATAATCAGCCCCACCACCAGGGTGAAGCCCAGGAAGGGCAGCGACAATAGCAAGGCGATTCGCAGCGTTTCCTGCCCAATCTGAAGCACGTTGTCCGGGCTCACCGCAACCACCTCACACATAGCCCGCCAGGAGCGATTTCACGATCAAATACCAGCCGTCGGCCAGAACGAACAAAAGAATCTTAAAGGGCAACGACACGATCACCGGGGGGAGCATCATCATGCCCATGGCCATGAGAACACTTGAAATCACCATGTCGATGATGAGAAACGGGATAAAGATCATGAATCCGATCTCGAAAGCGGTCTTCAGTTCACTGATGGTATATGCGGGCACCAACAACGACATGGGGATGTCCTCCACCCGGTCCGGAAGGGCCACATTTCGGTAATCCAAGAACAATTGCAAGTCCTTTTCCCGGGTCTGTTTGGCCATAAAATGTTTAAAGGGCACCTCGGCCCGGGCAATGGCCTGGGTCTGGGTCAATTCCCCCCGCAGATACGGCTGAACGGCCTGCTGATTGACCTGGGACAAAGTCGGGGCCATGACGAAAAAGGTCAGAGCCAGGGCAAGGCCGATCAACACTTGATTCGGAGGGGTCTGCTGCACCGCCAGGGCGCTTCGCACAAACGAGAGCACCACGATCATCCGGGTAAAACTCGTGATCATGACGAGAATCCCAGGAGCCAGGGAAAGAACGGTGATCAGTAAGATCAGCTGAAGGGTGCCCGCGACCCCTTGAGGGGAAGAATCAGGCTGTAGAGTGGACGGCAATCCGGGAATAACAGCGGTCGGGTCCGCCGGCGCGGCCAGGGCGCACCCCGTTTTCATCACCAGGAAAGCCGCCAGGACGACAGCAATCTTCATTCCCGCATGCTTATAGAATCGAAGATCAGTCATCCCCATCCATTCCCCTCTGTCTCTGGAGCCACGTCCGGCGCCGATCGGCCATCTTTTGCAGGACCTCGGCCAGTCGGCGGTCAAAACCCGGGGCCTTCCCTTCTTCACTCCGAAGGCTTTGTTTTCGCTGTGGATCCTCGATCACTTCCAGGACGCGGATGTCCTGGGCCACCCCCAACACGAGCACCCGATCCGCCACTTCAATTAGATGAACCGCTTTACCTGGTCCGAGAGGGAGGACGCCCAGCACTCTGAAGCTGTCAGATCCCGCCGCTTTCGGCCAGCGCCCCCGCAGCCACCTGGACGCGACCCAGATGAGGGCCAGAATGACCAGCAAACCCAGCCCGAGCTTCAGAAAGGATAGCGACAAAGACGGCTCGGGAGGGGGCGCCGAAGGGGTGCTGGGAGGAGCGTGACGGACCGCATCTTCCACAGAATTCGCCACGGCCAAACTCGTACGTGGCCACGCGAGCAACCAACACCACCCGGCAAAAGCCAACACGGTCTTCATCCCAAAGTCTTGCGGACCGCTTCCAAAACGCGATCCGCCTGAAACGGCTTTACGATAAAATCCTTGGCCCCGGCCTGTATCGCGTCGATCACCATCGCCTGCTGCCCCATTGCCGAACACATGATCACTTTCGCCTCCGGGTCGATGGCCCGGATCCGCTTGAGCGCCTCAATCCCGTCCATCTCGGGCATCGTAATGTCGAGGGTGACGAGATCCGGTCGAAGTTCCTGAAACTTTTCCACAGCCTGAATGCCGTTCACCGCTTCGCCCACCACTTCGTACCCGTGCTTGGTCAGAATCTCCTTGATCATCATGCGCATGAACGCGGCATCGTCTACGACGAGAACTTTGCGACTCACCTTCTCACCCTCCCTGCTGTACACCGCGCATTCGATCCCGGGGGTGTACAATGTCCGTCACCCGCACCCCAAAGTTTTCGTCGATGACCACAACTTCCCCTTTTGCGATCAATTTCTGGTTGACGTAAATATCCACCGGCTCCCCGGCCAGGCGATCCAATTCCACCACAGATCCCAAGGACCAGCTCAGAACCTCCCGAACAGACTGATGGGTGCGGCCAAGCTCGACACTCACCGTGAGGGATACGTCGAGCAAAAGATCGAGGTTATCCGTCCGGGGCGCTTCGGCAGCAGGGGAATGGAGCGGGCCGAATTCCACCGGCTTGACGACGGTCTGCGCGCCGGCGGCCGCCTCGGTTTGGGACGTCCCGGCTTCCTGATAACCGTTGGGCCGATCCGCCCCAGCCTTCTCTTGGGAGGAGACGGTTTGCTGGCCGGAAACCTCCCCAGGGGACGGAGCACCGGTCCCCGTGGACGGCTGGGCTCCCGAGGCTTGCGACGGCTCCGGGCCAGGAGCATTCGCGCTGTCCTGCGGCCCGAGTAGCGCCGTCACCATTTTCTTGGCGAAGCTGAGAGGAATGAGCTGCATGATGTGCGAATCGATGAGATCGGCGACGATGAGGCGAAAGGCCACTTTCACCACGACCTCTTCGCCGGAAAACAGCTCCCCCGGCGGTTCCTTTTGAAAATCCACAATTCGGGCCGTTGGCGGCGAAATGTTGATTTTCATGTTAAACATCTGGGACATGGAGGTGGCCGCCGACCCCATCATCTGGTTCATCGCTTCACTCACTGCGCTGAGCTGCAATTCATCGAGCTCGCCTTCCGGGGGAGCTCCTTGACCGCCCATCATGAGATCGGCAATGATCCGGGCATCCTCCGGGCGGATAAACAAAGCGTTGAGCCCCTCAAAACCGGCGGTATACTGGACCTGCACCGCAACATGGGGCACGGGAAATTCGCTGCCCAGTTCCTGGGTTTTGGCCGCACTCACCATTGGCGTGGTGATTTCCACCCGTCTGTTCAAAAGGGTAGACAGGGCCGTGGCGGCGGTTCCGAAACTGATGTTGCCAATCTCCCCGAGGGCGTCCCGCTCCATCTCGCTCAGGATTTCTCCTTGTTGGGGAGAGGTCATGGCCCCTCCCCCCCGAAGAAGCGCGTCGATTTCATCCTGAGATAGCATATCGGACACCTTATTCCCCCCTTTCGTCATCGGCGATCTCTGTAATTTGAACCGCGAGCCGACCGTGATCCACTCCGGGGCGGCCAAGATATTTCACCCTGTCCCCGACATAGATCTCCACGGGCCGGTTCACGGACTGATGAAGGGGGATGACATCCCCGGCGGCCAGGTGCATCAAGTCGTAGAAATCGATCGAGGTCCTTCCCAAAACCGCCCGGATTTCCACCGGAGCCGCCCGCAGGCGTTCCCGCAGAGCCTCCTCTCTCGCAGGATCCAGCGCCCGGCCCGCCTGCCCCATGCCCAGCATGTGCTGGGAACTCAGTTTCGGCAACAACCGCTCCAAGGTCAGATGGGGCATACCAATGTGCATTAACCCGGTGGTCTCCATAATCCGCATGCTGACGGAGACCACGGCCACGGTATCGTTGGGCGCCGCAATCTGGAGAAACTGAGGATTGAATTCGATAAAAGACAGAGTCGGCCGCAAGTCCTCGACAATGCCCTTCCACGCATCGCCCAACACCCCGAGAGATCGGCTCCACGACCGTTCGAACACCGTGGTCTCAATTTCCGTAAACGCCCGGGCGCCGGCCAGTTCCAACCCTGGCCCCCCGAGGAGGCGATCGAGCATGACAAAGGCGACGTCCGGTCCAATCCCGATCACCCACCGCCCGCTGAGCGGAGCCAGATCCACCACGAGCAGGGTCGAAAGCTGCGGCATGGAGCGAATAAACTCCTCGTAGGGCAGTTGCTCGACCGAGATGACATCCAGGTGCATCCAAGTCCGCAATTGTGCCGAAAAATACGTGCTGAGCATCCGCGCGTAGTTCTCGTAGATCCGGGTCAGACTGCGCAGTTGATCTTTCGAAAATCGCATGGCCCGCTTGAAGTCATAAGCACGGATCCTGCGCTGCTCTTCTTCCTCCTTCATGGCCTCCGCCGAAACCTCGCCGGAACTCAATGCCTGTAAAAGGGCGTCGATCTCTCGTTGCGACAAGACGTCCGCCACGGCTCGTCACCCCCTTACTGAACGATGATGGAGGGAAAATATACTTGGGTCACTCGACCATTGTGAAGAAGCTCGTTGACCCTCTTCATGATGTCCCCTTTCAACTTCTCCTGCCCTCGGGGCTGGTCGAGATCTTCCCGTTTCCAGGAATGAAGAATATCGTTCACGGCGTCCTGGATCTCCACTTTTCTCAGTTCGAGCTCGCCCTTCGCCTGGTCGGAGCTCGCCTGAAGGGAAACGCTAAACTGAATGACACTTCCCCCGGCGAGGTTGGTGGTCATTTGCGGCAGGTCATAGCGCGTTTTGGCGAGATCGGCCGCCGTCGGCGGACCCGAGGAAGTCGCCCGAGACCCGATGACATACCACGCTCCCACGCCCACCGCCGCGGCCAGCACCACGATTAACGCCCACGTCAGCCCTTTACTCGTCGCGACTCCCCCCTTCCCGTCGGTGTCCACGGATGCCGCGCACCAAGCCGATGCTCCGATAGTAATCGGTCACCCGAGCGGCGATTTCCCCCACCGTTTCCCGGACGACCAATTTTCGTCCGGTGGACAAGGTCACCACTGTGTCCGGGCTGGCTTCCACCGACTCAATGAGCAAGGCGTTCACCCAAACTTCCGATCCATTCAACCGGGTCAGCGGGATCACAATCGGTCACCCGGGCCCGCCGGCCAACGCGGCATGTCCTTGATCATCACCGTTTCAGGTTGACGACCTCTTGCAGCATCTGGTCGTCGCTGGTGATCGTTCGGGCATTGGCCTGGAATGCCCGCTGGGCGATGATCATTTCGGTAAACTCATTGGTTAAATCCACGTTTGACATCTCCAGGGCTCCGGAGGTGATGCTGCCGAAAACCCCTTGATTCGGGGCTTGCACATCCGCCGTTCCGGAGTTTGTCGTCTCCACAAACAGGTTGTTCCCGATCTTTTGCAGGCCTTCGGGGTTGGCGAAATTGGCAAGCCCAATCTGGGCGGCCGTTTGGGTGGTCCCGTCATCCAGCAGGCAGTTGACATTGCCGTTTTTATCAATCGAAACACTTTTGGTGTTGTCGGGCAGTTGGATAGGCGCTCCTCCCGTATCCAGCACAAACAACCCCTCCGAGGTCACGAGGTTCCGATTACTGTCAATGTGGAAATTTCCCGCCCGGGTGTAGGCCTGGGTGGCCCCGTCCGAGAGTTGGACCACGAAAAAGCCATTGCCGTCAATGGCCAGATCTGTAGGCACCCCGGTCATCATCGGAGCTCCGGGAGTCATCGGCGTATCGATGCTCGCCAACCCTACCCCCAGCCCCACCTGCTGGGGATTCGAGCCTCCGGTCGTGTCCCCGGGCGCCGTGGCCCCAGAAAGAGTCTGGCTTATCAGGTCGTGAAACATCACCCGGCTCGCTTTGAACCCCACCGTGTTGACGTTGGCGATGTTGTTGCCGATCACGTCCATCTTGGTTTGAAATCCACGCATGCCCGAAACCGCTGAGTATAACGATCGCATCATGGCCGCTCATCCCCTTTTGCAGATTCACTCTCCAGAAGAATTCAGGCCTTCCTTAAACCCCGGTGCCTCCACCCGCCTGATCCGTGCCATCGCCGACCTCCAGAATGGAACTCCACGGAACCGAGAGACCACCGAGATCGAGGTAGACCAGGCCTTCTTTGACTTGCATGGCTTGAGCGACCCCGGACTGGATGTTTCCTTTGTCGTCGAGGTAAGAAATCCGCTTCCCGATCCACTCCGCCGCCGCCTGCATCTCGGTGGCTGTCGCGGCCTTCTCCTGACCCTCGGCCACATTGGTCATTTGTTCAAGGGCCGAAAACTGGGCGAGTTGGGAGATAAACTGTGTGCTGTCCATCGGCTGGAGCGGGTCTTGGTTTTTCAACTGAGCGACCAACAATTGAAGAAAGGAATTCTTATCGAGCTGACTGTTGGGATTGATCACGGAGGTCGGGCTGGCATATCCCGAAGAGTTTGCCGCGTTCATCCCCGTCGCCGCCACTTCGCTCATGTCGTTTCCCCCTTTCGCGGTCCTGGACCTCCTCACACCATCGCTTCAAAGCCCGAGGTCCCCGATAATCGTAGAGCAGTCCCCGCCGTCGACGGATAGTCCCCGGGCCCCTCCACCCCTTCATTCCCGACTCCGATCCCACCCGTTCCGCGGTCGGCGACGGGTGGCTGGAAACCCGAATGAGACTGCCCTTGTCCCGTGCTCGCCCCCCCAGTGAACGCGGCACCTGAACCAGTGCCTCCGCTCATAATCGGGGTACCCCCCACGTCCAGGCGTTGGACCGGGATGTGGTTTTGTTGCAAATGGTGAATCAGTTGCATGGATTGCTGTTGAATCATCGCCTGGGTTTCCGGGGAGGCCGCGTGAATCTGCACGTGCAGCCGGCCTTCCACATCCATGTGGGCAATGACCTGCACCGGCCCGAGATCGGCAGGCACTACCGTCACGCGAAGGGTCGCGCTCTCCCCAGGTCGCCAGGCGCGATTCGCAAGGTTTGCCCCCACCGCATCAGCCAGTCCTTCACTGGGCACATTCGTCAGGACAGTTGGAGGTTCCTGCATGCCCTGACCTGGAAAGGCCCCCCCGGAAAGCCCCGCGAGCAGAGAATCGTCACCTGCCAGTCGCCCGGCCCCCGAGTCAACGGAAACTGCGCGGTGCGAAGGCGCATCCAATGCTGTCTTCGCCGCCTTTGCCCGGAAAGAGCTGTCGGTAAGAAGGTCGGTGCGCCCCTCCCGGACGGCGAGTGCTTGGACCGTGGGTGCCTCCTGTGGAATCCCCCGGCCCCTGGCCTCAACCCCTATCACCGCATTCCCGATATCCTCGGTCCCTTGGGGCTGGGCCGGCCCGCCAAGCCCAACGGCCTTGTGAGTGACACCTGCTTTCCTCGACTGGTCGACGGTTGTCGGTGAAGCGGTCAAAACCTTTCCACCTTGAGGAAGAGCCCCCACACCCGGGTTCTGCCCGCCCGTTCCTTGCAGCGGGCCAGGAGAAAGGCGATCTTGGAAGGCATGTTTCCGGGCGATTCCTTTCCCCGGTGCCCCCGATCCATCCGGCGCGTCGGCGTCGGAAGGGAGGTTCTCGGCTTTTCCCTCCTCTGACAAGGCGGGAGGTTGAAATAGAGACGGAGCGGATTGAGACCCCGTGCCACGCATTGAAACACTACCAAGTAGGTGCCCGCCTTTTTTCCCTTCACCAGCCGGCACCCCGGAGGCCGTGGCATGGGATCCAGGGAATAAGGCGGAGGCACCTCCGGGATACAGGGGAGAATTGCCCGATTCCTGGGCCGCCTCGCCGGGCAATCGTTTCTTCTTCCCGGTGGTCTTTCCGCCCCTTTCCAGATGTTCTTTTCCCGGCAAATGGCTTTCTAACACCCGGGTAAAGCGGCGGGCTCCTTTTACCTGGGCCTCAGCTGGAACGTGTGGAGCCCCTGGGCTAACCTCCGCCGACTTGCCGGAGGTGGGCTGGCCCTCCTCCCGGGCTGACCGGATGGCCGCCCCACCGATGGTCGCTTCGCTCATTGACCCGCCCTCCCCATGATCTGAATCACAGCCGCCGCCGTCTTCGGATCCATTTTCTCAAGGATGGCAGCCCGATCGTCTGTCGACAGACCTTGGAGGGCTGCCGCCGCCTCTTGAGGGGTCATTTGCTGCAAAATAGCCGCGGCTTTCGTGGGCACCATGGACCTGTAAACCTGGTTCACATCCTGGGCGGCACCCGGCTGGATGGGGCTCGGCACCCCCGGAGCCGTCCCGCCCCCTGCCGCCCCCGCCTCGGATGCAGCTCCTCCCACAGATCCCGGAGGCCCGGACACTCCCGGGGCCGCCCCTCCCAGCGCCGTGCCCCCGGGGCCCGAAGCCCCCGGGGCCCCTCCCGGGTTCCCGGAGCCTTGGGCAGAAGCCCGGGTTTGTTGCAAATGCCTCTTGGCATCGTCTAACTGGGCTTGCAGCGCACTCACCTGGGCCCGAAGCGCATCGATTTCCGCCTGGGCGCCTGCCGCCGGAGTGGGTCGGTTCGTTGGGAACAACCCTTGGACCACGCCGAGAGCCGTATTTTTGACCCGGGTGACGACGGGAAAACCGAGCAGAGAGAGGACGATACCCGAGAGCAACAAGGTGAGCACCAAGGCCATGGCGGCCACGGCGATCATCCATCGGAGGGAAAGCCGCGCCGTCATCCTTCCCTACTCTCCCCGGCCAGGCGAAGCAAAAATGCTTCCTCCCGGTCCTTTTCTTCACGTCGCTCCCGGCAGTGCCGCTCTTCTTCGGCTGCGCGTTCCTCTAACATTCCCCACGTCTTTGCCCACTTCCACTGGTCTAAAGTGGCTTCTCGGCACTGTTCCACTTTCCGCTCTGCCGCATCCAGTTGGTTTCCCAGTTCTGCAACTCGACCGGCGACAAAGGCTGCCCAATGTTGCCATAAGGTCCATTCCGCCGACGAGATCGACGCCTGGCGGGGGGCTGCCGCCTCCATCAATCTTCCGGACCAAGCGTCCCTCGCTTGATGCACAGCGTCCCGGCGTCGGGCGGCCTCCTCCAACTCGCTGACCCGGACCTGAAGGAGTCGCTCTTGCACTTCGCGAACCCGAGCTGCCCGTTTTGCGCTTCTCATCCGCCGCCCTCCTCGTTGAACATCTCCATGAGCTGGCGTACCGCCTCGCCCATGTCACTTCTCACATCGCGATTCTGGGCGAGGTACGCCCACATTCGGGGTCTAAGGCGCAGCGCGGTGTCTACCTCCAGTCGGGTCCCCTCGCGATAGGCGCCGATTTGAATCAAATCTTCCGCTTCTTCGTACGCCGCCAACAGGGCTTTAAACCGAGCCGCAGCCCGGACGTGAGCGGTCTCCGCCACTTGATTCATGAGGCGACTGGTACTCGCCGTCACATCAATGGCGGGATAGAGCCCCTGTTGGGCGATTTTCCTGGATAATACGATGTGACCGTCCAGAATGCCCCGCACGGCATCCGCGATGGGTTCGTTAAAATCGTCCCCTTCCACCAAGACGGTGTAAAAGGCGGTAATCGAGCCGGTACGAGCAGTTCCCGTGCGCTCCAACAGTTTTGGCAGGGCGGCGAAGACCGAAGGGGTGTAGCCCCGGGCGGTGGGGGGTTCGCCGGCGGCCAATCCCACCTCGCGGCAGGCCATGGCAAAACGGGTTACAGAGTCCATCAACAACAGAACCCGTCGTCCCTGGCGCCGGAACCGCTCCGCCATGGCTGTGGCGGTGAGCGCCCCTTTGATCCGCATCAAGGGCGGCTGATCGGATGTCGCAGCCACCACCACCGCCCGTTTTCGCCCTTCTTCATCCAACTCCCGGGCGATAAAATCCTGCACTTCCCTTCCCCGCTCACCAATCAGGCCAATCACCGTCACGTCCGCTTCGGTATACCGGGCGATCATCCCTAAAAGGGTGCTTTTCCCCACTCCACTCCCCGCGAAAATGCCGATCCTCTGGCCTTGTCCCACCGTGAGCAGCCCGTCGATCGCCCTCACCCCCACGGACAAGGGCTGGTTCACCGGGGTTCGGGCCATGGGCGGCGGGGGAGGCTGCTCGATGGGATCTTGAAATTCCCCCGCCACCGGCCCAAGCCCGTCGATGGGCCGGCCGAGTCCGTCTACAACCCTCCCCAAAATGCCCGGCCCAGTGGGTACCCGGAGGCCTTCGGAGACCACCTTCACCACGGCGCCATTGTGGATGCGGTCCAGGTCGGAGAAGGGCATCAGAATGAGCCGGCGGTTCCGGAAGCCCACGACCTCCGCAAACCGCGGTCCGGCGTCCGTTTCAATCGAGCAGAGATCTCCCACCCGCGCCACGGGACCGTTCGATTCCACCGTCATGCCTACCGCCTGGGCGACCCGCCCGGAAACCCTCCACAGGGGGGAGCGGCGAAGAGTTTCGCAATACGCGTTGGTGTCCCAACCTTCCTGCACCGGCTTTCACCCCGCTTGGCGAGCCCGGGCCCGGATTAGAGCCGCCGCTTCCTCCAGGGCCGTATCCACCCGGGCGTCGATTTCTCCGCCGGAGGAGGAAACCACCACATCTCCGGGGCGGAGGCGAGCATCGGCGACGATTTTCACCCCGCCATCCCCGTAACCCAGCCGCCCGGCGTCCAACTTGTCCACATCCCCGGGATACACCCGCACCACAACATCCTCGGCGGGCAACAGGCTCGCCACCGCCTCTTCGGCCACCACGTGGACGAAGCTTCGATCCACTTCCACAAGCCCCCGGACCACGCGCTGGGCGACCGCCACCGCCACCTCCGCCACGTGCGCCTCGGTGACCTCCGCCAGGCGTTTCCGTTCGGCCTCCACTTCCAAGCGCAGGGCTTCCAGCCTTTTCATCCGCTCCTCATACTCGGCCTGGGCCTTTCGCAGGCCTTCCTCCCTGCCCTCTTGAAACCCTTCCTCCCATGCCTTCTGATGAGCGGCCTGGCGTTCGCGTTCAATCTCCCGGCGCGCTACCTCGACCAGATCACGGGCTTCGGCTTGAGCCTTAACCAGCACTTCGGCCGCCTGGCGCCTGGCCGCTTCCAGTTCCTCTGCAGCCAGGCGGCGAAGGCGTTCTGCCACCTGAAGGGCCTCTTGAGCGGGTTCCGGACGGCCGTCGCGCGGATCTGGATTCCCGAGGACCACCGGATCCGCAGCCAACAGTTGAGCCACCGCCGATTTCACTACTCTAGACGACAATGTCGTCCCCTCCTCGCCCGATGATGATCTCCCCGCTTTCTTCCAGGCGGCGTACGACCCCGACGATCCGCTGCTGGGCCTCTTCCACGTCCCGGAGGCGAACGGGCCCCATGTATTCCATGTCCTCCCGGAAGGTTTCCGCCATGCGTTTGGACATGTTTCGGAAGATCGCCTCCTTCACGGTATCGCTGGCGACTTTGAGGGCGAGGGCCAGGTCGTTGGCATCCACGTCCCGGATGATGCGCTGGATCGCCCGGTTGTCCAAGAAAGCGATGTCTTCGAAGATGAACATCCGCTTCTTGATCTCTTCGGCCAAATCCGGATCTCTCATCTCCAGCGCTTCCAGGATCGTTTTCTCTGTTCCCCGGTCGACCCCGTTGAGAATCTTGACCAAGGAGTCGATCCCACCCCCCGGAGTAAAATCTCTCACCGAAAGGGCGGAAAGTTTACTCTCCAGGGTGCGCTCCACCTGATCCAGCACCTCCGGGGACGTACTTTGCAAGACCGCCAACCGCTGGGCCACTTCAACCTGGGATTCCGGCGGAAGGGCCGAGAGGATCAAGGACCCCTGTTCCGGCTCCAGATACGACAACACCAACGCAATGGTCTGGGGATGTTCGTTTTGGATAAAATTCAAAATCTGCGTCGGATCTGCCCGCCGGGCGAAATCAAAGGGACGCACCTGTAGGGAAGCCGTGAGTCGGTTGAGAATTTCCACGGCGCGCTGTTGGCCCAGTGCCTTCTCCAACACTTCCCGGGCGTACTCAATTCCACCTTTGGTGATGTACTCTTTCGCTTTATAAACCTGGTGAAATTCCTCCAGAACCAGATCTTTGTAACGCCAATCCACCTTGTGGAGATTCGCCATCTCCAAGGTCAGTTGTTCGATTTCGTCGTCGCGCAGATGCTTCATCACCTGGGCCGCCGTCTCCGGTCCCAAAGTGATCATCAACACCGCCGCTTTCTCTTTTCCGCTCAACCCTGCGGATCGTTGCATGACAACCTACTCCTCCGCCAACCAGGTCCGAAGCAGTTCGGCAAACTCCTGAGGCCGGGTTCTGGCCAACTGCTCCACCTCCCTGCGCCGCTGTTCTGCCTCGGGCAGTTCACTCTCCTCAAACAACGACGGCCGAGGCGCGGGAATTACAGGTTCTGGGAGTCCCTCCTCTGCCATCCGCCGCCGCTTCAGAGCAAACCAGATTCCGATGGCGGCAGCCACCGCGGCGAAAGCCCCGATCGCCCATCCGTATCGGGCCCACCAAGCAACCTGGGGCGCCGACTGAGCAGTCTGAAAGGGCATGCCCGTTACCGTCACCTTCTGATCTTGGGTGCCATCGTTCGGATAGCCCACCGCTGTGAGCACGTAGTTCCGGATCTGTTGTACTTGTAAGGGAGTGGGCTGGCCGTTCACCAATACGGAGACGGTCAAATCCTGAAGCGTAAAGGGCTGCCCCACCCGTTCGGTGACGATTTTGGATACCTCATAATTGATCGTCTGCTGGGATTCGTCATAAGTCCCGTTCCCCGTGGCCCCCTGGTACGTGGGGGGAGCGCCGGTGGCCATGCCCCCCGCCGTCGCTGTGCCCGGAACCCCTCCAACCCCGGTCCCCGTAGCGGACTTGGTGGATTTCTGAACACTGACCGGCACGCCGTTCTGGCCCACGACAGGCCGGACATCGCTTTGGGTGGATTTGACCTGATCAAAATTCAGCCTGGCGTTGGCCAGGACCACGACATTTCCCGGCCCGAGAATTCTTCCCAGGGCCGACTGAAGCCGATCGGAGATGAGTTGTTCGTATTGCTTTTGAATCAGGATCTGTCGGTCGGCATTGCTCACCGCGGTCCCGGCGTCTTCCGGGTGGTCGAGGCGGACGCCGTTTTGATCCACCACCGCCACGTCTGTCGCGTTCAGCCCTTTCACCGAATGGGACACCAGTTGTTGAATGCCCGCCACCTGGTCCGGGCCCAGTTGAGCGCCCGGAGCGATCTTGAGAAACACTGAGGCTTTTGCCTGACCCACGGGCTGTTCGACAAACATGTGCTGTTCGGGCATGACCAAGTGAACCTGTACATCTTCGACACCATCGATCTGCCGGATGGTTCCGGCAAGGCTCCCTTCCAGAGCCATGAGGGATTTGACGTTAAATTCGTTGTCGCTCATCCCCCCAATATTGGTGTTGCCGAACAAATCCTCGTAACCGACATAACCCGACTTCGGCAATCCGGCGATGGCCAATTGCATGCGGGCTCGGTCGGCGTCTTGCTCGGGAACCATCACCTGACCGCCGGAGGTCCGGTAAGGTATCTTCAGTTCGTCCAGTTTGTTGGTCACCTCTCCGGCGGCCTTCGCATCTAGATTTTGATAAATCACCACATAGCGAGGCGCGAGGGCGTACCAGGAGAGAGCGACGAGGAGCACCAGGCCCGCCGCGGCGCCGGCAATCAGCCAGCGCCGCCGTTTGGGGTCCAGTCCCCGCCACATCGTCCGGGCCTGTTCCAGCCATCGGCGCACTTGTGGATTCATACCCTCACCCCGCCCAAGCGTCGATTAGATCTGCATCCGCATGATGTCTTGATAGGCGGCCACTGCCCGGTCCCGGATCTGGACCACCGTCTGCAGGGCCAAGTACGCCTGCTGGGCCGCGATCATGACATCGTGAACATCCGGCCCCTGTCCAGCCACGAATTGAGCAACAATGTGATCAGCCCGCTGTTGTAAAGCGTCGACCTGATCCAGCGCCCGGCCGAACAATTCGCCGAATCCCCCGGAAGGGCGCGACGGCTCGGGGGCTGACGGAGTCGCGGATGGGAGGGCGGCAGACACTGATCCGATGGCATTCGCAGGTGTAACCATGCGTCAACCCCCCTACGCGCGGCCGAGGTCCAGGGCCTTGACCGCCATCATCTTCCCGGCATCGAGCGCGGTCACGTTCGCTTCGTAAGCTCGGGAAGCGGAAATCAGATCAACCATCTCCGTGGCCACGTCGACATTGGGCAACTGGACATAGCCGTACAACGGGCTGGCGGGGTTCTGGACCGCATCGGGATTCGATGGGTCGTACTTCAGTTGAAAGGGGCTGGGATCCTCGACGATGGCACTCACCCGCACCCCCTCCGGCACGCCGGTCCCCCCCGCCGATGCCAAGGCCGCTGCGAAACTGCCCGGGGCGGGCTGGGGCTCCATGACCACCATTCTCCGCCGATACGGTCCCGGCGTGCCGTCCGGCCTACGCGTGGTATCGGCATTCGCGATGTTGCCCGCAATGACGTCCATGCGCAGGCGCTGGGCGGACAGGCCGGAGCCGCTGATGGCGAACGTGTCTTGCCAAGCCATGAAATCTTACCTCCCATTCAAAGCGTACCGAAGCATGGCGAATTGGAGATTGACGTCCTGCAGCAAGGTCAAGTATTCCGTCTGGTTCGCTGCCAATTCGGTCATCTCCCGATCCATATCCACGTTGTTCCCGTTCGTGCTATAAACCGTTTGATCGTCCACCGTCGTCTCGGGGCGGACCTGAGACAAGGGCGGCGGCCCGATAATAAAATGGCGGGGATCGGTACGGAAACCGGCCAATGGGGCCGGCTGGGCTAACGCCTGGGCAAAGATGTCCTCGAACCGGACGTCCTGGCGATGGTAGCCCGGCGTATCGACGTTGGCGACGTTGTCAGCGATGAGTTTCTGACGGAGGGCCGTCGCATCCAACGCCTGAGGCAGCCACTGCATGGCGCCTGTGGAAAACAGTTGCATGCCTCACCCCTCCTTGACGAAAGTCATCATAAGTTTCGTCAGTCCGCCGGAGATTCCTGCTCTCCGGGGCAAAAAGAAAGCACCCTTTCGGGTGCCGGAATCACAGGAAGAGACGGCTGCGGGATTACCGGTTCTTCACGCGCTCCAACTCGGGGAGCAATTTATCGTTCAAAATCTTGATGTAGGTCCCTTTCATCCCCAGGGACCTGGACTCAATCACCCCGGCGCTCTCCAACTTCCGCAGGGCGTTGACGATGACCGACCGGGTGATGCCGACCCGATCGGCGATCTTGCTGGCCACCAGCAGGCCTTCTTTCCCGTCGAGCTCTTCAAAAATGTGTTCCACCGCCTCCAGCTCACTGTAAGACAGCGAGTCGATGGCCATCTGGACAATCGCCTTGTTGCGCATCTCCTCCTCCATCTCTTCGGAATGAGCCCGGAGAATCTCCATTCCCACCACCGTGGCGCCGTACTCGCCGAGCAACAAATCATCCTCTTCGAAAGCCTTGTTAAATCGGGCGAGAATCAAAGTTCCCAGCCGATCCCCGCCGCCGACGATGGGCACGAGGGTGGTGTACCGCTCCGGAAACAGGCGATTCATCTGCTCGGTGAATACCGCGAAGGGCTGGGGGTCGTCCACGTTGGGAGCTGAGCGCTCGTGGCGAAGCAGATAATCGTTGTAATCCAAAGGGAAACGCCGCTGCTGCACGATCTCGCTGTCGTTCACACTGCCCTCGAATTCGGACAGGATCCCGTAGCCCAGAATTTTTCCGGACCGGCTGACCACAAACACGTTGCTCTCGATGACGTCCCGCAGCACCTGGGCCATCTCCATAAAATCCACGTGCTGCCCGGCCGACCGCTGTAACAATCGATTGATCCGCCTGGTTTTGCTGAGTAGATCCATCTGTACATCCTCCTTACGCCCGGTTACAAAATGTACTGGCTCAAATCTTGATCCCCCGCGATGCTCGCCAACTTTTCATCCACATATTCGGGCGTTATTTCAATTTTGTCCAAAAATATGTCTGGAGCTTCAAAAAACAGGTCTTCCATCAATTTTTCCATCAGGGTGTTCAATCGCCGGGCACCGATATTTTCCGTCTGTTGGTTGACGGCCGCAGCCAATTCCGCAAGCCTCTGGACGGCCGCATCGGTGAACACGACGTTGACCCCCTCCGTGGCGAGAAGGGCCGTGTACTGCTTGATGAGCGCATGGCGAGGCTCGGTCAGAATCCGCCGAAAGTCTTCGGCACTCAGGCTGTGCAGCTCGATCCGGATGGGAAAGCGTCCCTGTAGTTCTGGGATCAAATCGGACGGTTTCGACATATGAAACGCACCCGCGGCGATGAACAGAATGTGGTCCGTCTTGACCGGCCCGTATTTTGTCATGACCGTCGAGCCCTCGACGATGGGAAGGATGTCCCGTTGCACCCCCTCCCGGGAAACATCCGGGCCATGGCGGTCTTTCCCGGCGATTTTATCGATTTCGTCGATAAAAATAATCCCCGACTGCTCCGCCCGGCGCACCGCTTCCGCCTGCACCTCGTCCATGTCGATCAGCTTTTGCGCCTCCTGCTGGGTGAGAATGTGCCGGGCTTCGCGAACCGTTACTTTGCGCTTGCGCTTTCGCCGGGGCAGGAACTGCCCGAGAAGATCCTGAATCTGCATCCCCATCTCCTCAAACTGTCCGGTCCCCCCCACGTCCACGAAGGGCAAGGTGCTGTCTTCAACCTCGATCTCGATCACCTGCTCCTCCAGTTCCCCGGCGGCCAAGCGCCTTGCCACCTCCTCCCGGCGGGCGCTGTCTTTCGAATCCGGTTCCCGGGGGCGGCTCTGCTCCTGGCCGGGGTTGAACAACATCTCAAGGGGGTTGCGAAACCCCGTGGGTCCATCCCCTTCATGAGCCAGGATCGCAATGAGTCGTTCTTCCGCCGCCTTGCGCGCCTCCAATTCCACCTCGGCCATCCGCTCCTGGCGCACCATGCGGATCGCCGTCTCCACCAGATCCCTCACCATCGAGTCCACGTCCCGGCCGACGTACCCCACCTCGGTGAATTTCGTCGCCTCCACCTTCACAAAGGGCGCGCGCACAAGCCTGGCCAGACGCCTGGCCAACTCCGTTTTGCCGACCCCGGTTGGCCCGATCATGAGGATATTCTTCGGTACGACCTCCTCCCTCATCTCATCAGGCAGCCGGTTCCGGCGATACCGATTCCTCAGAGCCACAGCGACGGCGCGTTTGGCTTCCCTTTGCCCCACGATGTACTTGTCGAGCTCCGCGACGATCTGTTTGGGCGTCAACTGGGCGTCCTCCATGGCCTTCCCTCCTATTCGAGCTCCTCGACGACGAATCGGTCGTTCGTGTAGACGCAGATCTCCGACGCGATGCGCATAGCTTCCAGGGCGATCTCCCGGGGCGACAGGCCCGCAGCGTGCCGCTTCAAGGCTCGCCCCGCCGCCAGGGCGTACACCCCCCCGGAACCCACGGCCAGGATCCCGTCGTCCGGCTCAATGACCTCCCCGCTGCCCGAGAGCAGCAACAGGTGCTCCCGGTCGCACACCACCAGCATCGCTTCCAATCGCCGAAGCACCCGGTCGGTCCGCCACTCTTTCGCCACGTCCACCGCCGCCCGGGGCAAATTGCCGCTGTGGCTTTCCAAGCTCGCTTCGAACCGTTCGAAAAGAGCCAGGGCGTCCGCCACCGAGCCGGCAAAACCGGCCAAGACTCTTCCCTGGTAAAGACGCCTGACCTTTTTCGCCCCGTGTTTCATCACGGTGGCATTGCCCATCGTGACCTGCCCGTCCCCCGCCATCACTGCGTGCCCGCGGTCCAGTATGGCAAAAATGGTCGTTCCATGCAACTGGGTCATCGAGACTCCCTCCTTAGGCCCGGGGATGAGCGTGGAGATACACCTGAAGCAATCGTTCCCGGGTGGTATGCGTATAAATCTGGGTCGATCGGAGGCTGGCATGCCCGAGCAATTCCTGAACCGCCCGGAGATCCGCCCCGGCATCCAGCAGATGGGTGGCGAAAGTATGCCTCAGCACGTGGGGACTGATCTTGTGATAGCCCGCCACCCGCGCCATGTGCCGGTCCACGATCCGGCGGACGCTCCGGTCGCTGAGAGCACCCCCGCGATAATTCAGGAACACTGGATCCCCGGGCCCCGGGCATGCTCCCGCCAGAGCCGGCCACCCCACCTCCAGGTACCGGGTTAAAGCCCGGGCCGCCGAGCGGCCAAACAGGACATACCGCTCTTTCCCTCCTTTCCCGTGGATCAGCGCCCGCCGACCGGCCATGTCGACATCCCCCACACGAAGGGCCACCGCTTCCCCCACCCGGACCCCCGTGGCGTACAGCCACTCCAACAAGGCCCGGTCTCTCTGTCCGAGAGCCGTATTCGGATCAGGCGACGCCAGGAGGTGGAACACCTCTTCAAGATCCATAAAATTGGGAATTCTCTTCTCCTGCTTGGGTGTCGCCACGGGTTCCAGAGGGCTCTCCCGCACTTCGTCCTCCCGAAGAAAAAACCGATACAACGTCCGATACGCGGACAGCATCCTCGCCACCGAGCGCCGGGACAACCCCCGATCCCACAGCTCCGCCAAAAAATCCCGGATCCGTACCGGGGTCAAGAGATCCCATCCGCCGATCCCCTGGTCCTGCATCCATTCGAGCAGCTGGCCGACATCGCCCATGTAAGCTCGAACGGTGCGTGGGGACAATCGCCGTTCGGACTCTAGATACACCCGAAATGCCTCCACAGCCCTATCGGCCCGGGAACAATCCGCCCCCACGGCTCTTCCCCCCTTTCTCGTGAACCCATTCATCCGGCGAGATTCAATCGATTCGCGCCCATAAAGGCGGCCAAAGTGGCCAAAGCCCGCTCGCTGGCGGCCAGATGTCGCCTGGCCTTCTCCCGAACAGGCGGATTAAGGGGCGGAAGCAGTCCAAACGTCGCATTCATGGGCTGAAAATTGTCGGGGTCCGCCTCGGTGATATACCGGGCGAGGCTCCCCATCGCCGTCTCCGGCGGCCAGGTCAACGGATCCTCTCCCCTGGCCAGGCGTCCCGCATTGATCCCCGCAATCAGCCCCGATGCGGCAGACTCCACATACCCTTCCACGCCGGTGATCTGTCCCGCAAAAAACAACGTCTTCCGCCGGCGGGTTTGATACGTTGGCAAAAGCAACCTGGGAGAATTGAGATAGGTGTTGCGGTGCATCACCCCGAAACGCGCGAACTCCGCTTCCTCCAGCCCGGGAATGAGGCGAAACACCCGGGACTGCTCTCCCCACCGCAGGTGTGTTTGAAATCCCACTATATTATACAGCGTCGCCGCAGCATTATCCTGCCTCAATTGCACGACGGCAAAGGGCCGTTTTCCCGTGCGCGGATCGACAAGGCCCACCGGCTTCATCGGTCCAAACAGAAGAGTTTGCCGGCCGCGCCTTGCCATCACTTCCACCGGCATGCACCCCTCGAAGTAGACCTCTTTTTCAAAATCTCGGAGCGGCGCCGTCTCGGCGGACACCAGGGCCTCATAAAACCGGTCGAATTCATCTTCGGTCATCGGGCAGTTCACATAGGCCGCCTCGCCTTTGTCATACCGGGATGCCACAAAAACTTTCTCCCAATTGATCGATTCCCGGGTGACCACCGGGGCCGCCGCGTCGTAGAAATAGAGATACGCTTCCCCGGTCCACCGGGCAATCGCTTGATGGAGTTTCTCCGACGTGAGCGGACCGGTGGCCACCACGCCAATGCCGGGCGGCAGCTCGGTCACCTCTTCTCGCCGGATTTCAATGAAGGGATGGGCTTCAAGCCGCTCCGTCACTGCAGCGGAGAATCTTTCCCGGTCCACAGCCAAAGCTCCCCCGGCCGGCACCGCATGCCGGTCCGCCTCCTCGAGAATGATCGAGCCCAGCCGCCTCATTTCTTCCTTGAGGAGTCCAACGGCATTCGTTAGAGCGGCTCCCCGCAAGGAATTGCTGCATACGAGTTCCGCGAAGCGGTCCGTGCGATGGGCGGGAGTCGAGACCGTCGGCCGCATCTCGTACAAACGAACGGGCACCCCCTGGCGGGCGATTTGCCACGCCGCCTCCGAACCGGCAAGACCCGCTCCGACAACCGTGACGGGATCCACCCTCACCCCTCCTCACATCGTTTCCACCGCTGACCTCCGCCCGGCGGAATTGCCCTTTTCGGCCTTTTCCAGTGCGTTCCCTTTAAAATCGCACTGGGGATTGCTGCATTGGACCGTCTCTTTATCCTTTGCTTTTCGAAGGACAAGGAGGCTTCCGCACCGGGGGCACTTCTCGCCAGTTGGACGATCCCACAAGACAAAATCACAGCTGGGATAGTTTTTACACCCGTAAAATATTCGCCCCCGCTTTGCCCGGCGTTCCACCAAATCGCCGCCGCACTTCGGGCAAGGCACCCCGATCGATTTGAGAATCGGTTTGGTGTTCCGGCACTCCGGAAATCCCGGACACGCGAGAAACTTTCCGAACCGACCGTGCTTATACACCATCCTCCGACCGCACTTCTCACAGATCTCATCCGATTCTTCTTCCTCCAGATGGACGTGCTGCATGGCCTGCTCGGCGAGATCCAATTGTTTTTGAAAATCCTGGTAAAACTCCTCCAACATCTCCACCCAATTGACCCGTCCCTCCCCGACCCCATCCAGTCGCTCCTCCATCTGAGCGGTAAATTCCACGTCGATGATCTCGGGGAAAAACTCCTTGAGAAGTTCCACCACAACCTCTCCGAGTTCTGTAGGAACGAAACGTCGTTCCTGCAGCAATACGTACCCCCTTTTCTGGATCGTCTCCAGGGTCGGCGCATAGGTGCTCGGACGCCCGATGCCGAGCTCCTCCATCGTTTTTACGAGACGAGCTTCGGTGTAGCGAGGCGGAGGCTGGGTAAAATGTTGTTTCGGCTCCAGAGCCGGCTCCGGGAGCTCCTGCCCCTGCCGCAGATCGGGCAGGTCGCGGTTCTCTTCGTCTTTGGCATCGTCTTCCCCTTCGACGTACAGGGTCATGAAACCCGGAAACTTCACTTTGGAGCCCGCAGCGCGAAACAAGACATCCCCGGCTTGGATATCCGCCGACACCGTATCCAGAACCGCCGGCGCCATCTGGCTTGCGACAAACCGTTCCCAGATTAACTTGTACAACCGATATTGATCCCGGTTCAAATAGGCCTTGATGGATTCCGGGGTTCGCGCGACCTCAGTGGGGCGCACCGCCTCGTGGGCGTCCTGGGCTCCGGAACGGGTCTGGTACTGTTTGACCTTTTCCGGGAGAAATGCCGCCCCATAAGTCTTCTCTACGTAAGAACGGGCTTGCTCCTGGGCCACCGGGGACACTCGGGTGGAGTCGGTCCGCATGTAGGTGATGAGTCCCACGCTGCCCTCTTTCCCGATCTCGAGGCCTTCATACAACTGCTGGGCCACCGACATCGTCTTTTGGGCGCGAAAATTGAGTTTCCGCGCCGCCTCCTGTTGCAGGCTGCTGGTTGTAAAAGGCGGCGCCGGATTCCGGCGACGCTCACTTTTACGCACCCCGATCACCGTGAAAGACTGGCCGGATATCCGAGCGAGGATCGCCTTGACCTCCTCTTCGTTCGCCAACTCCACCTTCTGATCCCCGACTCCGACGAATTTCGCTTCAAACGTCCGACCGTCGACTTTAAAGCGAGCCGTCAGGGTCCAGTACTCTTCGGGCTTGAACTCCCGGATCTCCTTCTCCCGGTCGCAAACCAGCCGCAGTGCCACAGACTGGACTCGTCCGGCGCTCAGCCCCTTGCGCACCTTCTTCCACAACAGGGGGCTAATCTTATAACCCACCAACCGGTCCAGGATCCGCCTGGCTTGCTGGGCGTTTACCAAATCCCGATCGATGGGCCGCGGATGAGCAAAGGCTTCTTGAACCGCTTGTTTCGTGATTTCATGAAAAACAACCCGACACGGCCCATCCGGGTTGACATCGAGATAGTTCGCCAAATGCCACGCGATCGCTTCGCCCTCCCGGTCCGGGTCGGCCGCCAGATACACCCGCTTGACTTTTTTACTGGCATCCCGGAGGGTTTTCAGTACGTCTCCCTTTCCCCGGATGGTGATGTAGTGCGGTTCAAAATCATGGGCAATATCCACCCCGAGCTTGCTCTTTGGGAGATCCCGAATGTGGCCCATGGACGCTTTAACCATATATCCTTTACCGAGATACTTGCCGATGGTTTTCGCTTTCGCGGGAGATTCCACAATGACGAGGTAATCTGCCACCGCATTCTCCCCCTTTCCCGCTGCAGGGTTCAGACAAAGGGATCGAAAGTCTGATCGCGGTTGCAACCATAGTACCACTCTCCTCCGAAGATATGCAACGCGCAGACATGTCCCGTTCCCTCTCCCACTCCCTGGCGGCCCCGGCCGGCGAAAACCACCCGCCATCGCCTTGATCGCCCTTTTCCGCGAAACCTCTTGGGGTCATGGGACGCCGGGAAAGAAAGGTTAACCGCGCCAAAAAGGAACAACCCCGTACAATCCCCCGGGTTCGCGGTAGATTCGCCCCGCGAGTTCTAAATCGGTGAGGACCCGGCTGATGTGTTCCAACCGGAGACCCGTTCGCCCGGCGATGAGGTCCGGCGTCCGGCACCCTTCCTCCAAGGCGGCCAGAACCCGCCGGGAATCTGAGTCCACCGTCCGGCGTGGAACCTGGTTCTCGATTTCGCCATCGGCCGAGGCAGCAAGCGCCGCAGGCCAATGTGGATACTCCGCCGCGACGTCATCGGGGCTCATCGCCGGTTTGGCTCCGTCCCGGATGAGGAGATTAGTGCCCCGGCTGGCCTCGATGGCCACGGACCCCGGAACCGCAAATACGTCCCTGCCCTGGTCCAGAGCATGGTCCACCGTCTTCAGGGCGCCACTGGTCGCCCCGGCTTCCACCACGAGGACGCCTTCTGCCAATCCGCTGATGATCCGGTTGCGAATCGGAAACAGTCCCGGCCGAGGCTGACAGTGGGGAGGCTGCTCACTGATCAGCGCCCCGCTGCGCGCCACCGCCGCGGCCAGAGATCGATGCTCCGGGGGATACAGGTGATGAAATCCGCCCGCCAGGACTGCAATGGTCCGCCCTCCCCCTTCCAGAGCCCCCATGTGGGCCAACCCGTCAATGCCCCGGGCCAAACCGGACACGATCACCACACCTCGCCTTGCCAAATCTGCACTCCACAGTCGGGCCACCCGCCGCCCCACCATCGTCGGACGCCGGGTTCCCACAACGGCCAAAGCCGGGAGATCGTCCTTCAGAACCCCGGGATTACCCACTCCGTACAATACCCAGGGAGCATCGCGGAGACTTCTTAGGCGACCCGGGTAATCGGGGTCCAAGAGAGTTGTGGTCCACATGGCACCATAGGGCGTCCACTCCTCGAGGTTCGCCCCCTCAGGTCCCCGGCGGCGGGCATCCACGATACGCCCGGCCAACATCGTCCCCCTTTGCCCCAGGCCCGAGGCAATCTCCACCTCAGATAGCGACCAGAGGCTGCGGAACGTGCCGAACTGTCTCTTCCAGACGGAGAGCGTCCCGGGCCCCACCCCCTCCACCCGCGACAGGGTTAACAGTGCTGCCCGCTCCTCCCGCCACTCATCCGAACCTTCTCTCAAACCGCCACCCCCACCCCTTGTCTCTCCCTAGCTCCATTCGACAGGGATTCGGGGGGCTCCCTTTATTTAAAAATGTCAAACCGCACACAAAAAAATAATCCCCCCTGGAAAAGGGGGTGATTCAACCGCCGGGGACCGTGGTCAACGAGTTTGCTGGACCGCGGTCTGACACTTCTCGAGCAGGCCCCGTTCTTTCAACACCTCGACCAAAGTTTCCCCCATCTGGGCGGGCGTCGGAGCGACGCGAACGCCGCACTCCTTCAGCTTCGCAATCTTTTCCGCCGCGGTGCCCTTCCCGCCGGAGATGATGGCCCCGGCGTGGCCCATGCGCTTGCCTTTGGGCGCTGTGGCGCCGGCGATAAACCCGACCACCGGTTTTTTCATGTTGGCTTTGATCCACTCCGCCGCCTCTTCCTCCGCCGTGCCTCCGATCTCGCCGATCATGATCACAGCCTCGGTCTCCGGATCCTCATTAAACAGCTTCAACACATCGATAAAATTCGTCCCGTTCACCGGGTCGCCACCGATGCCTACGGCGGTCGACTGCCCGATGCCCCGGGTGGTCAGCTGGTGGACCGCCTCATAGGTAAGCGTTCCACTCCTGGAGACCACTCCGACGTGGCCGGGCCGATGGATGTAACCGGGCATAATCCCAATCTTGCACTGATCTGGAGTGATCACCCCGGGACAGTTGGGCCCGATGAGCCGCGTCTTCCGGCCTTCCAGATAGCGTTTGACTTTCACCATATCGAGCACCGGAATGCCTTCCGTAATACAAATCACCAGCTCCAGCCCCGCATCCGCCGCCTCCATGATCGCGTCGGCAGCAAAAGCCGGCGGCACGTAAATCACCGACGCGTTTGCCCCGGTTTCCTTGACCGCCTCCGCCACCTTATCGAATACAGGAACCCCTTCGATTACCGTGCCGCCTTTGCCCGGGGTGACGCCGGCCACAACCTTCGTCCCGTACTCCAATGCTTGTTTTGTATGAAACAATCCCGTAGAACCTGTAATCCCTTGCGTCACGACCTTGGTATTCCGGTCGACCAGGATGCTCATCTTCGTCCCCCCCGCCATCAATGAACCAGCGATACGATTTTCTCCGCCGCGTCAGCCATCGAATCGGCCGGCACGATTTTTAAACCGGACTCTGCCAAAATCTTTTTCCCCAACTCCACGTTCGTTCCTTCCAGCCGCACCACCAGCGGCCGATCGAGCCCCAACTGCCGCGCGGCTTCCACAACCCCGTTTGCAATCACGTCACATTTCATGATGCCGCCAAAAATATTGACCAAGATCCCTTTCACTTTTTCATCCTGAAGAATAATCTTGAAGGCTTCGGTAACCTTTTCGGTACTCGCCCCTCCGCCGACATCGAGAAAGTTCGCCGGCTCTCCCCCGTAATACTTGATGATGTCCATCGTGGCCATGGCCAATCCGGCCCCGTTCACCATGCACCCGATGTTTCCGTCCAGTGCAATATAGCTCAAGCCAAATTTCGCCGCTTGTTGCTCGCGGGGATCCTCTTCATCGGGATCCCGCAACTCCAAAAGTTCCGGGTGGCGAAATAAACCGTTGCTGTCAAAATTGAGCTTGGCATCCAGGGCCAGGATGTTTCCGTCCCCGGTCACCACGAGTGGATTAATTTCCGCCACTGAACAGTCTTTGTCGACAAAAGCTCGGTAAAGTCCAGACATAAATTGAACCGCCTTGTTCACCAGCGGTTTCGGAATATGGATCGCATAGGCCAGTTTGCGGGCTTGGAAGGGCATGAAGCCAACCGCCGGGTCGATGGTCTCCCGGACGATCTTCTCCGGAGTTTTCGCGGCCACTTCTTCGATCTCCATGCCTCCTTCTTCCGATGCCATGATGACAACCCTACCTGTTGCCCGGTCCACCACCAGTCCTATGTAATACTCCTTCTGAATATCGGTCAACTGTTCAATCAACAATCGCTTAACCACTTTCCCCTCAGGCCCGGTTTGGTGGGTCACCAGAGTGGAACCGAGAAGCTGCTGGGCATACTCCCGAACCTGTTCCAGGGATTTCGCCACCTTCACGCCGCCGGCCTTCCCACGCCCGCCGGCGTGAATCTGCGCTTTCACAACCGCTTTGCCGCCAAGACCTTCGGCGATCCGGACCGCCTCTTCGACGCTGAAGGCCACCTGCCCCTGGGGAACGGCGACTCCGTACGTTTTGAGGATCGCTTTACCCTGATACTCGTGAATGTTCATTCATGGTCCCCCTTTACGACAAAATGCCCGGGAGAGCGGCCCGCCGTTCCGGCCGGCGCGGGCAGCTCTAACGCGTTTGCTGCTCACATTCATGCCGAATGCGTCTTTGGCACAGATCGCAGATATACGCGCCCCCCTGCTTGGCGATCTGAAGTTGGTCCGCCTGCTTTTCGGACACGACCGAAGCTTGCCCACACAACAAACACCGGACCGTGTATTCACTCACGGCGATCGCCTCCACGCCAAAGGTTCACTTCCGGCACTTAGTATGCGCCGACCGAACTATTCCAACCGGAGACGTACTCCCTTTCACAACATAGACCATTCCCATCGAGATGACAATGTCTTTCGGCATTGTCGCAATCGCCGCCCAATTCCGCACCCGGGATCCGGCCCACCTGGACCTCAGATTTTTGCCACTCCCACCGGTGACGGGCGATCCATTGGATGCAACGAGGCGAGTTTTGCAATATCCACGTTCCCCCCGCTCACCACGAGCACCACCTTTTTTTGCCGCAACGGGAGGACCTTTTCAAACAAAGCCGCCAGCCCAACAGCGCCGGCACCTTCTACGAGCATTTTCGTCCTTTCCAAAAAAGCGTACATTGCCCGAAGGATAGCATCATCCGAAACGGTAACCACGTCATCGACAAAACGTTTCACGTGATCAAAGGTGAGTTCCCCCGGGGATTTGACTGCGATGCCATCGGCCACGGTGGCAACCGCGGGCAATGTGACCCGACGCCCTTCCCGCAAAGACAAGGCCATGGAGGCCGCCCCCGACGCCTGCACCCCGTACACCGTGGTCTTTGGCCGAAGGGCTTTGAGCGCCGCGGCAATCCCCGCAATCAAGCCTCCCCCGCCCACGGGCACCACCACGGCGTCGACGTCGGGCAAGTCTTCCACAATCTCCAGGGCAATGGTACCCTGGCCCGCGATCACATCCAGATCATCGAAGGCGTGTACAAAGGTACCCCCCTGCTCGCGACAGAGCCGCTCGGCATGAAGGTGAGCGTCGTCGTAGGTGGCTCCCGCCAACTCCACCCGGGATCCGTATCCCTGAGTGGCCGTGATTTTTGCTTCCGGTGCCCCTTCGGGCATCACAATGGTACAGGGTGCACCAAACCGGGATGCGGCCAGAGCCACCCCTTGGGCATGATTTCCGGCCGACGCGCTAAAAATGCCCCGCCCCCTGGCTTCCGGCGACAATTTCGCCACTTTATTATAGGCGCCGCGAATCTTGAATGCTCCCGTTTTTTGGAGGTTTTCCAGCTTTAAAAACACCTGGTTATTCGACATGCGGCTGAAAGTCTGGGATTGTTGCAGAGGAAATCGATGGATGACCGGTGCCAACCGCACTGCCGCTTCTTGAACGTCCGTAAGGGTCACGCAATCCCCAACTGGAACACCCCCAATGCGTTTTAAAACCACAAAAAAACCCGCCCCCTCAGGGGCGAGTTGTTACCCGCGGTACCACCCTGTTTGGCCGCCTCCCGGACAGGAGGCCGCCCACTTGTCCCATCCAAAGCGCCCGACTTCGACGCCCGGCCCCTTAACGCGGGGACGCGGCGACACCTACTAGCCGGGAACACCTCAGCGTTCGGCGCGCACCTCCCGGGGGATTTTCCCTCAGTCTCGAGTGGATCTCCTTCTCAGCAACCGGAGACTCTCTGGCCACCTCAACTGGGTACTCGACCCGGTCATCGGTTTTTCCGCCAACCTAATTTATGCCATCTTATCACGGTGGCCACGGGATGTCAATGTTTACATTGGACCTTTTTGATTTCAGTCCATTCCCTTTTCCGAGATCTTTTGCTATAATGAAAGCTACATATAGACTTTACGAATCCGCCACATGCGGGAGGGAGATCCAATGGATTTCTGCTGCGGTATGACCATGGTCGCGTCATTGCAGAATGTATATGCCGAAGGTCCCGTATTCATCCACGATGTCCCGGTTCTCACGTGTCCGACCTGCAACAGGTGGCACATTGCTCCCGCTGTGTCGTCGGATTTCGCCATGATCGCCCACAACTGTGCCACGGATGGCTTGCGCGAGGCGAATTTTCGCGAATTGGTAGGAGAAGACCGGGTCAAAGAGGTGCTCGACATGTACCCCCCGGATGAACGCGTCTTGTTGGATCGGCGGTATATTCCGGACCAAGTCGATGCGCTGCTGGATTTAATTAATTTAGCAAGAGCCACGGGCGACAACACTTGGGAAGAAGAACTTAAGACGCGGCTCAAGGCGATCACCGATGCCCCGATCATGCGCGCCCCAGACTAAAAGCGCCCCGGTGTTCACCCCACAAGATTCATAGCGCCGAACCAGGCGCTTTTCTTGTGTATCACAGCTCACGCCAGACCAGGCCGCGCAAACTGATGTTCCCCATCCTCGGCCTCTTTCGTTGACAGTCGTCCGGCGCCCTCCTATACTTAAGGCGACATCTTCGCCGGAACACTTTTTTATGGCATTTGATAGAGAGGAGGACGGGGCCCGCATGAATGGAATTGCGGACATCGCTGAAAAAGTTCGCCACGGCCAGCGACTGAGCTTGGAAGATGGATTGCGCCTGTATCGCCACGACGATCTGCTGGAAGTCGGGCGGCTGGCTGATGAATACAATCGGCGGCTGAATGAACGTAATGTTTATTTCATACAAAACATGTATATTAATCCCACCAACGTCTGCGAAGCGCATTGCGGTTTCTGCTATTACCGCCGGGACCCGGATCAAGAGGGAGCTTACACCATGTCCCCGGATGAGGTCCTTGAGTACGTCAAGGAAAGGTGGACGCCGGGGATTAGGGAGTTCCACATCGTCGGAGGCCATAATCCTACAGTGCCATTTCAATACTACACAGATGTTGTGCGGGCATTGAAGACGGCCTACCCCGATGTGACGATCAAAGCCTACACGGCCGCTGAGGTCGAGTTTTTCCATCGTTTGTCCGGTCTATCGGTTGAAGAGGTCTTGCAAGCTTTAAAAGATGCCGGGTTGGAGAGTATGCCCGGAGGCGGAGCAGAGATTCTCAGCGAACGCTACCGGGAGAGATTGGCCCCTGACAAGGCATCGGTAGAGCAGTGGCTCGACGTTCATCGAATTGCCCATCAACTGGGCATCCGGACCCACGCCACGATGCTGTATGGGTTGATCGAAACACTGGAAGAACGATTACAGCATATGATCTATATTCGTGAACTCCAGGATAAAACCGGAGGGTTTTTATCTTTTATTCCCTTAGCTGTGCAGCCGAGCCGCAAAACCGCTTCTCTGAAACAGCGGACATCGGCGGATGACGATTTGCGCACCATTGCGGTGAGCCGGTTGATGCTGGACAACGTCCCCCATATTAAGGCATACTGGATCAATATCGGTCCGCGCCTGACCCAGTTGGCCGTGTACTTCGGTTCCTCAGATATACACGGAACCCTGGTGGAAGAGCGAATCAGTCACGCCGGCGGGGCACTCACCAGTCAATCTTTGACTCGGGATGAATTGGTTTGGCTGATTAAAGGGGCCGGGCGGATTCCCGTGGAGCGGGATACCTTTTATCGTCCTGTTCGCGTATACTGACGTCCCGGCCAATCGGGCACCGAGTTGCGCCGTTCTCCGAGGCTCCCGGGGGGATGCGCAAGTTCGGACGCCGACTGGATCCCGGTGATGCACCGGCACGAATGAAGGAGGCCTGGGCGTTGAGGATCGGTATGTACGACTCCGGGGTGGGCGGACTGACCGTCTTGGCAGCGTTCGTACGTCACATGCCCGAACATGATTATGTCTACTTTGGCGATACCCTTCATGCCCCCTATGGCGATCGAACCGCAGAAGAGGTGCGCGCCCTTTCCTTGGCCGCTGTGAAACAACTGGTGGCCCGGAACATTGACCTCTTGGTCGTGGCCTGCAACACCAGCGCATCCGTGGCCGTGGACGCCCTCGTGAATCATTATCCGGATTTGCCTGTGCTGACCCTGCTGGATGCGGTCGGCCCGGCGGTCCGACACCTCCCCGGGAGAAAAATCGCCCTTCTCGCCACCCGGCGCACCGTAGAAGCCGGGGTTTTTGAAGCCCGACTTCACTCCGCACGACCCGACGCAGCGGTGAGGAGCGTGGCCGCTCCCGCCTTGGTCCCGCTGATCGAACGAGGCGTGAAAGATCCTGCGGTTTATGGGCCCTTTTTAGACAGCTATCTAAAACCGCTGGCCACTTGGGGCGCTGATGTTTTGGTGCTCGGGTGCACCCATTATCCGCTGATCGCCGATCAGATCCAGAGCCGGGTACCCCACACCCTCCTCATCGATCCCGCGACTCATCTCGCACGGCATGTCGCTGAAAAACGAGACGCTTTTCCCGCGTCGTCCTCAGCAGGATCGGTCACGCTGCTGGCCAGTGGGGATGCCACGGTTCTTGACGCATTTTGGAAATCCGTCTCTTCCCAGATCCAGACTGAAACCTCGGCGGAATATGGCCACATCGGGCTGCGGCGGAATATGGCCACATCGGGAACCAAAGCGGTCACTCACGGTCCTGCGACACCAGGCATGCACCCTTGAAGAACGCCTTCATATGCTATGAGTGTAACACGCGCGGACACTCGGGGGTGAACCAACTGTGGCGCGAACCCAGTGGGAATACGCAAGCTTGGTCAATCATGTCGAGGGGATTCGCAACCAACTGAACAACATGGGACAACAGGGATGGGAACTGGTGTCGATCGTGCCGATACCGGGACAGTTTCACTGCACTGCAGTTTTCAAGCGGCCCGGAGCGCCCCGAATCACATCGGTCAAAAAACGCGGCAACGGCAAAACCCGGTAATTCCGGCTGCCCCCGCGACGCAGCGGGGGCTGCTGTCACCCGTTTGAGCGATTGTGCCGCAAACCCTTCATCACTTCGTCCACATCAAGACAAGGAACGTGGAGGCGAAACTCCCGCCGCAAGTCCTCTACAATGTACTCCGTTTCATCGGTGACCAGATACGGGGCATTCTCCTCTGCCGCAGCGATGAGGCAGTCCAACAGGTAGTCCTCGTCGATCACTTCCGACAAAGCCTCCGTCGGGAGGAGATCAGAAAAATACGCCCACACCAACTGCAACTTGACCTTGCCGTTAAGAAGCAGCGGCTTGCCCCGATAGTAGTCGCCCCCCACCCGCTCCACCGTTTGGGCCTGCCATCGAATAAAATCGGTGGACAATTGCGGCATCAACTGGCACAGTGCCGTCATGTCACTTCGTTCGAACTCCCCGGGATCTGGGTGGTTCAGCAGCGAGTCCCAGTAACGAAAAGCCCCTTTATAGACGCTGATCGGCATCACCAGGGTAACGCCCTCGGTGTAGAACAACGGGGGACAATTGCACATAACGTTAATATCCACCACGTATCTTTTTTTAGCCACCAGTTTCCGCTGTCGTTCCAGCCGGGATTCCGGCTGCATCTGCTTTTTCCAAAACGATGAAAACCACACCTTGGCAACACCGCACCTTTTCTTAAGTGGAAACCTGAAGGGATTCCCAGCACCATGATTATAACGTGACTCCGGCCTCCCAGCCAAGAGACACCTGCCCCTCCGCTGCGGTTTGACTACTCGTTTTCTCGGCGAGACTGGTCCGTAGGACGAATTGTGGCAGATGTTGATTCTCGTCGGATGAGGGGGCAGACCAAATGCGAGATATTCGAAAACGCCGTCACTCTCGAAGGGTGATTGGCTTCATGTCCGTTCTGATGCTGATCGCGGCCGGAACGGTCTGGTGGGGGCAAAAGTCATTTCCATTCCCGATTTGGATTGCGGGTGGAATACCCATCTTCAGCGGCGAATGGCTGGCCGGGATTCTCGCATCCGTCGGCATGACCGGGCTTCTCTGGGCATGGTTGAGGTATCGTCCAACGCCTGGGCCCCTGAGCAGACCCACAGCGCCGGTGGTGAGAGATGTCATCCGGCCCTCGAAGGAATTCTCCAGCAGTCAACCTACGGCAACCTTTGCCGACGCCGCAGGGGTGGACGAAACTGTGGACGAACTCCGGGATATCGTGGATTACCTGCGAGATCCCGGTAAATACCGAAGAATGGGAGCGGAGATGCCCAAGGGTGTGATCCTTTACGGCCCCCCGGGCACGGGGAAAACGCTGCTTGCCAGGGCGGTGGCCGGTGAAGCCGGGGTCGAATTCGTCGCTTGCAGTGGGTCTCAGTTTGTGGAACAATACGTCGGCCTCGGGGCCAAAAAAATTCGGGACCTGTTCGATCAAGTGCGTCGAATCGGCCGGCCGGCCATCATCTTTTTCGACGAACTCGATGCTCTGGGCCGAAGGCGGGGCGAAACGGGAAGCTCCCAGGAGTGGGATCAGACCCTCAACGAACTCTTGGTGCAGTTGGACGGTTTCCACGGACGCCAGGACATCATCGTCATGGGAGCGACGAACCGACTCGACATCCTCGACCCCGCCTTGTTGCGACCCGGGCGCTTCGACCGACATATCCGGGTTGACCTGCCCTCCATCGAGGGCCGGGAGAAAATTCTTCGCCTCCACGCCCGCAATAAACCCATCCATCCGGCGGTGGATTTTCGCAGTCTGGCCCGGCGCACCCCCGGGTTTTCCGGAGCGATGCTCAAGCACCTGTGCAACGAGGCCGCTATCATAGCGGTCAAGGAAGAGGCCCGACAGATCGAGGCGCGCCACTTTTCTCAAGCGATCGATCGCGTCGTTGCGGGAAATGCTCGCAGGGATTTGGTTCTTCGCGAGAAAGACCGCCAAATCACCGCCTATCACGAAGCGGGACATGCCTTGGTCGGTTTGATCGAAGGAGTGGAGCGAATCCAACGAATCAGCATCCTTCCCCGGGGACAAGCTCTCGGGTTTGTCCTGCAAGAATCCCCCGAAGACAGGGTTTTGTACACCAAACGGGAGTTGCTTGGCAAAATCACCATGGCCTTGGGAGGACGGGCCGCAGAGGAATTGATTTTCGGGGACACCTCCACGGGTGCGGAACAAGACTTGGAGCAAGCCACCGATCTCGCCTGGTCCGTGGTCGCCCGATTTGGGATGAGTTCCCTTGGCCTCCTGTCCCTCCGGCCTCACCACTGCGGAGGCGCCGATCTTGAAGCGGCAAACCAGCACGCCCGGGCAGTGCTCGGAGAGTGTTATCAAAACGCCCTGGACATCCTCGCGCGCCACAGGACAGTGCTGGACCGTGTGGCAACCCGGCTGCTTGAAAAAGAGGTTCTGGAAGAAGAAGATTTTCTTCAGATCGTCCGCGTTCAGTCCATTGTCTCTTGAGGTGGTATATGAAGCGGCGAACCGGGATCTTACCCGCTTAAGCCCTTCCACCGAATGGCTTCGTATTCCAGCTGCCGAGCCCGTTCCTGGGCCCGGCGGGCTTCGGCGGCGATCTCCGTGGCCGTGGCCGTTTGCTGTTGTACGGCGGCGTACACTTCGTGGATGGCGGCCGACAGGTGATCAGCGTTTTGGACGACGTCATCCACAGCGTGAATAACGGTATCGTTCCCCTGGGCCATGACCCGATACGCTTCGGCGACAGCCGTCAACGATCGGTCAACGTCAGCTGTCGAATCGGCGATATCGTCAAAGGCGGTCGCCACCGTATGAATCAAAGCCTCTTGCTCATCCACCAAGGACTGAGACCGGCGAGTCCGAGCCACACTGATCTCAACTTGTTCCCGGATGTTATCGATGAGCCCCCCGATCTGCTGAACAGCCTCCCGGGTCTCAGCCGCCAGCTTCTGGACCTCCTGGGCCACCACGGAAAACCCCCGTCCTGCTTCCCCGGCCCGGGCGGCCTCAATCCCTGCATTCAGCGCCAACAAATGAGTCTGGGAAGCGATATGTCCGATCCACCCGGCGATCTCCTCCACCCTTTTCGACAACTGTCCAAGTTGTTCCACCGCCGCCGCCGTATCGTGGGCCGCGGTCACCGTTTGCGGAATCTGCCGTCGAATCTCCGCCACCGCTCGAAGTCCCTTGTCCAACTCCCGCCGGGCCCGCTCCGCCGCCCGGGCGCTTTCCGAAGCCCGCCTGTCCGCGACCCGGGCTGCCGCGGCAGTCTCTTGGGCGGTTTTGCCCGAGAGCCGGGCGAGTTCTGTCTGTTTGGCCAGGGCGGCGACAAACTGGTCCATGGCGGCGGATATCTTGTGAGACCAATCGGCGGATTGGCCAGAGAGCTCAACCATTTCCGCAATGCTTGCAGAAATGTCCCGGGAGTGATCTCGAACTTTGAGCAGGATCCCGTAGAATCCCTTGATCATGCGGTTGATGCCGTGAGAGATCCGACCAAGTTCATGAAAGGAACGGTACCCCACCCGGGTGGACACGTCAATCTCATCGGTCACCGCAGCCAGTCCGCGAACCATCTCTCTCATCGGAGGGATCAGCCAACGATGGTACACCCAGGTCCAAATCGATGCCATCCCGAGAATGACGAATAGAATTGCAAAATCTGTGCCCGACATGAAAACCCGATCAAACAATCGGACGGCACCGGCAACGGCTGAAGCCAGGGCCGTGTGAAATAAAAAGAAATACGCGGCCAGACTCCTTCGATACCACGAGACGGTGTGTTCGGCTGCCACCTTCATCTTCACCCTCTACCCCGAATTTTTGGGGACATTATAACATTTCCTTAAACTTTTGGACAACGACGGCAACATATCGGGCAAGAGACAAAATCCAGTGGGATCGCGCACACTCATTCCAGGATCTGTCCGTGCCGACGGTTGGATCACTTCCCCCGGATGGAGAGAGCCGCAGATCGCATCTCCGCCGCAATCTCGGACAGGGCTTCTCCAAGTTCGTCCACCGAACTTTCCGTATTGGTCCACCCGAGGCTGATGCGCAGACTTTCCAATGCTTCGTCCCGGGAGTACCCCATCGCCAATAACACGTAAGAAGGTTCGGATTCCGAGGCGCTGCAGGCCGATCCGCTGGAGACGGCGAACCCCCTCCGATCGAGTTCGAGCATTAACAGTTGCCCTTCCACCTTTGGAATTCCAATAGTCAAAATGGTCGGCAGAGATTCCTCCGGATGGCCGAACACCACGCACTCTGGAATCGACCGGCGAATGTGCTCTGTCAATCGCTTCCGCAGGGCCGCCCCCCGCTCGCCCAGAGCGTATCGCTCCATCAATTCTACCGCCTTCCCAAACCCAGCGATGGCTGGCACGTTAGGCGTGCCCGGCCGGAGTTGCCGTTCTTGACCTCCGCCGAATAGGATGGGATCAAGCCGCGTGCCCTTGTGTACATACAGTGCCGCAGCTCCCTTTGGCCCGCCCATCTTGTGGGCATCAAGGGTGAGCAGGTCCGCCCGGATGCGCCGAACGTCGACGGGAATCTTGCCGAAGCTCTGAACCGCATCTACGTGAAAGAGCACACCCCGTTCCCGTGTCATCTCCCCGATGATCTCCACGGGCTGGATCGATCCCACGACGTTATTGGCGTGCATGAGGCTGACGAGAATGGTGTCCTGCCGGAACCTCCGTCCGACCTCAGCAGGGTCAACTCGTCCATGTCGGTCCACCGGCAAGCGTTCGACTTCAAATCCTTCCCGGACGAGCCGGTCTGCCACCCGAAGAACAGAAGGGTGTTCCACGGCGCCCACCAGGATATGGCGGCCCTCCCCCTTCCTGGCACGCCTCCGGGCGGCACCGAAAAGGGCGAGGTTGTTGGCCTCGGTTCCCGATGCGGTGAACACGATTTCCCGGTCCCGGGCCCCGATGGCCCTGGCAATGACGCTTCTCGACTCCTTAACGATCTCCTTGGCCCGAAGGCCCGCTTGGTGTAAACTGCCAGGGTTCCCGATTTCCTCCTCCATGACCCGGTGCACTGCGGCGAGCACCTCGGGATACATCGGCGTCGTCGCTGCGTGATCAAAATACCGCCCAGAAGCCACAGTGTTCCGCCCCCTTGGTGGTGTTGCTCTTATTTTACACCTGTCTTGACATGTGACAAGCTCAGAACCATAATGAAACCATCATTCAGGGGAGGTTTGACCCATGGCTTTTTCGGAATGTCTCACTCCGGGCATCGCCGAGTTATCCCGTTATTCCTCCGAGGAGTTGGACGAGCGCATCGCTGAGGCAAAGCGGGCACTCAACGACCGAGTGGTGATTCTTGGACATCATTATCAGCGGGAAGATGTCATTCGCTTTGCGGATTATCGGGGAGATTCCCTGCAATTGTCCCGCATCGCGGCGGGGCTGACCGATGTACAATATATTGTCTTCTGCGGTGTGCATTTTATGGCGGAAACGGCAGACATCTTGACCGGTGACCGCCAGACGGTGATCCTGCCGGACCATAATGCGGGTTGCTCCATGGCCGATATGGCGGACGCTCAAGATGTGGAAGAGGCTTGGGAGCTGCTGACCGATCAGTACGGGGACACCTTGCTGCCCGTCACCTATGTCAATTCATCAGCCGCCGTGAAAGCTTTTGTCGGACGCCACGGGGGACTCACCTGCACCTCGTCCAACGCCGACCGTGTGTTCGAATACGCGCTGAGCATCAAGCCGCGAATTCTTTTTTTGCCCGACCAGCACCTCGGCCGGAACACCGCCGTCAAACTCGGCATTCCCCTGGAAGCGACAGCCGTGTACGATCCAGGGGAGATGGAACTCTCGTTCCCCCACGGCGGTGAAGACCCAAAGGTGATTCTGTGGAAGGGCCATTGTTCGGTCCATCAGCGTTTTGAACCCGGACATGTTCGCGCTGTCCGGGAGAAATACCCGGGCATCAAGGTGATCGTACATCCGGAATGCCCTTACGAAACGGTCCAACTCGCCGATGCGAACGGGTCCACCGATTTCATTATCCGGACAATTCGTCAGGCGCCGCCGGGCACTCAGTGGGCGGTGGGGACCGAACACAATCTTGTTCACCGGTTGGCAAAGGAGCACCCGGAGCAGACGATCATTTCGTTGAATGAGATGGTTTGCCCCTGTCTGACCATGAATCGCATCGACCGGCCCCACCTCGCGGACGCCCTGGAAAGCTTGGTCCGCGGCCAGCCCACCGGCGTTATCCACGTTCCGGAAGACACCGCCCGCTGGGCGAGGCTCGCCATCGACCGTATGCTCGACGTATCCTAACCCGTGGCCGGAAGCCCTTAATGACCCGGGAGGCGAATGTGCATGACCAGACGGGAACGATTGCTCCACATCCTATATCGGGAACCGGGGCCGGTCCCAGGGGGTGAACTGGCCCGACGCCTGGGGGTTAGCCGGCAAACGGTGGTGAGCGACATCGCCCGACTGCGAGGGGAAGGAATGGCCGTGCTCAGCACACCCCAGGGGTACGTACTGGGCACACGACCCCACTTCTATCGGGAATTTTTGGGAATTGTGCATACGCCCGAACAACTGCCCCGGGAGCTCGAAATCCTCGTGGGGCACGGCGTGAGTGTGGAAGACGTGTGGATCGATCACCCCGTGTACGGGCGGGTTCACGGCCGGCTCGATATTGCCACCCCGGAAGATCTCGCCCATTTTCTCGAAATTCGCGCCAGGTCGCCTGCCCCTCTCTTTTCGGAGGTGACCGGCGGCCTCCATTACCACACCCTCTTGGCGTCGGGGCCCGAACCGATCGCCCGCGCCCGAAAAGCGTTGGTCGAAGCCGGCTTTTACCTCCTTCAATCTACGCCACAAAGTACCCTTTGCTAAAGTTCTCAAGGATCAGCAACATCCCCGCCACCTCCGCGGCACAGGCGGCGTAAAACAGCACTCGAAATTTCAACATGCGGGCGGCAATCAAGAATAACGGAAATAGCACGAGAACAAACCGAGAGATGCTTAGAAAGTACCAGTCGCGAGCCGGGGAAAGCAGCGGAACGACTGCGGAGACCAGGGCAAAAAGATAGTAACTGCCGGGAATGCGCAAGCGTCGAAAGGGCAAAGCCAGGGCCACAAGGGCCAACTCGGCCCACACCACCCCGACGGTAAACGCCCGGATGATCCATGACCAACCGCGCAACGGCTTGACCCACAACTCGAGGGTGCCGAGCCGAAGCGTATCCCAAGGCCACATGAATGCTCGCTTCCAATTTTGCTGGGCGTGTACAAAAGCTAACGGATCGCCGAGCTTTGCGTTTAACAAACCCATGTAGATTTCAAGTCCAGCCGGTATTAATGCAACGGCCGCCAAATCTGGGCCAACCCCCTGCCAACGAAATCCCCGCCGTCGAAAATACTCGTATAAAAACGGTAACACCAAGGCCAGGCCGGTGTTTCTGGTCAACGACGCGAACATCCCGAAAAATCCCGCCGTCCAGAAACGCCCGGTCCTCGCGTAGTAGAGACTCCCAGCGGTAAAAAACAGAAATACTGGCTCGGTATACCCGCTTGCAAAGAAAAACGCGGTCGGAAAGAACACCATCAGCACCAACGCCCGCCACGCAGTCCGGGGAGGTTGGTCCAGCAGGAAGAGCTTCGCCGTGATGTACAGGGCAAAAAAGAAAAAGACGTTTGCAACCCCCCAGGCACTTTCGACGTACGAAAGCCCGGTCCACTGGTGGACGTACCGAATCAGAAAGGGAAACAACGGAAAAAAGGCCGCCGAGGCGGGGCGATATCCGTGGGCGGCAATTCCGATGTACCATTGCGTATCCCAGCGGCTGAAATTCTGGATCAGGGCGTATTGTAAAAAGGACGTCAGCGGGGCAACCGGATGTTTCTCCATGCTGAACAAGATACTTCCGCCCCATACGACAATTTTATGTAAAACAAAAGATCCGGCGGCATACGCCCATTCCCGCCCCCGATTCACGCCGTCACCTCATTTCTTCCCACGCCGAACTCCCGCCGCAGTTCACCCGCATAAATCAGGACACTCGCATTCGCGGCCGTTTGTCTCCCACTCTCCGCCAGGTCCACCGATCGTTTAATCGGTAATTCACCAAAGCTCCTCCGATAATCCCCGTTAGGTTCGCCCATTGTTTTGGAACGTCCAGGAGCCGGAACAGCACACTGAGCACGACCAAGTTGACGGCAATGCCGATTAGGGCCACCGCGGCAAATTTGGCAAAGGTCACCGCCAACGGATCACTTTGCGGGGCATCCCGCCACGTCAATCCGCAGTTCCATGCGAAGTTCCAAATCATCGCCAACGAGCCGGAAACAAAAGCGGCTGTTTCCGGGAAAATATTCCATTTCGTCAAATGAGCAAATAAAAGTGTATTCACGGCCACCCCGCTGATGCCTACCAGTGCAAATAACCAAAACCTTCGATCTTCCGGAGATTGCACCACCAGCCGGGCGACATGATGCAAGTAATGAATGATCTCCGCCGGGCTCATCTTCGATTCATTGGCAGCCCGGGGTCGAAAAGCGTACGGAATCTCAACGAGGTGCGAATACCTCCCCTTGACCACAATCTCCATGAGGATCTTCCAACCCACGGGGTTCAGGTGCACGCCGTCAATCACTTGGCGCCGAATCATAAAAAAACCGCTCATTGGATCGCTGACAGAACGGACCCGATGCAGCGCCGCTTTCCCGATCATTCGAGCCGTTCGAGAAATCACCCTGCGAACCCCGTGTAATCCCCCGTCGTCTCCACCCGGCAGATGGCGACTGGCGATGACCACGTCGGCCCCCTGTTCGATCTCGCGGTACATCCTGGGCAGGACTTCAGGAGGGTGTTGCAAGTCGGCGTCCATGACAGCCAAGACCGAACCCCGGGCCATCCGAAACCCTTCTAGCACAGCCGTGGCCAAGCCTCGCTGACCCTCGCGGTGAATGCAGCGCACCCGAGGGTGATCGGCACACAATTGGGCGATCACTTCCGGGGTGTTGTCACTGCTATCATCAACAAAAATGACTTCATAGGAAAGTCCTCGCAGGGCTACCTCCAGTTGGTCGATCAGCAGGCGTACCGTTTGATTCTCGTTATAGGTTGGTACCACGATCGACAACACGTTCATCCGATGCCTCCTGGGCTGCTGAGCACCGCAAAGGCTCAGACCGTGATCCAATCCCTCCGTCCATCTTACTCGCAATCCCCGACTTTGTGCAATCCGCTCCTCCAAGATCAAGTCTCCAAGGTTTGCCCCTATCCTCCACCTTTTTGCCCTCGACCATACCCGCGGGCCTTCATCCCACACCCAGCCCCTGGATTACCTACTCCGTAAACCGCCCGGCTCCCGTTCGGTTCGGTTCGAGGCTCACCGGAGTGATGCCGGGCATATCCTTCGTATCCACCAAAGCGCTGAGACGCCTTCGATACTGCAGGGCCTCCGCCACATCTTCGCGTTCCACTGCGTCATGTCCCGCGAGGTCGGCGATGGTCCTCGCCACTCGCCACACCCGATGAAACGCCCGGGTGGAAAGTCCGAGGCGGTCGTAAGCCGTCTCCAATAAATCCCGGGCGTGGCGGGTCAAGGGAGCCCATCGTCGAAGATCCTGCAACGAATAGCCGGCGTTGAAGGGAAACGCAGACTTAGGTTGTCTCTGCTGCTGCCGTTTCCAGGCCGCTTCCACCCGGGCCCGGATGATCCTCGAGCTCTCGGGAATGCCATTCGTCCCTTCGAGGGGACTCAGGCGCAACCGGGCCACTTCCACAAACAGATCCATCCGATCCAAAATGGGCGCCGACATGCGACTATAGTACCGCTGCAGCAGCGCCGGAGAACAGTGACAAGTTTCGTCGGTCCCACTCCGACCGCACGGACACAAATTGGAAGCGGCCACGAACAGAATCTGCGCCGGAAACGTCACAGGGATTTGATTGCGGACCACCGTGATCTCTCTGGATTCCAGAGGCTGGCGCAGCCCCTCTACCGCTGTTCGGGAAAACTCCGGGAACTCGTCGAGAAACAGGACTCCCCGATGCGCGAGACTCACCTCGCCCGGTCTGGGGTAGGATCCACCTCCCAGAAGCCCCGAAGCACTGATACTGTGATGGGGATTCCGAAACGGCCGGTGAAAGGAAGGCCGCACGTCTGCAGACAGGTGGGCAGCGGAGTGAATGCTCGTCACTTCCACAGCTTCCTCCGTGGAAAGCGGTGGTAGAATACCCGTGATTCGCATCCCCAAGGCCGTCTTTCCAGATCCCGGGGGACCTGTGAGAAACAGCGGGTGCCACCCGGCTGCGGCGATCTCGCAAGCCCTTTTCGCGTGTTCCATCCCGATCAAGTCGGCAAAATCCTCCCCCCTCTCCAGATCAGGAGCAACAGACTCCCGGGCCACGGCGGCTCCAAAAAAAGTACCCTGAACGGCTTCCACCGCCTGGCGAAGGGACCTGACGGGCAATACCTGAAGTCCTTCAATGGTACGGACCAAGTCCAACGAGTCGACAGAGCACAAAAGGGGCAATCCGATTCGCTTCGCCGTCCGGGCCACCGGCAACATGCCTCGAACGTCTTTAACCACGCCGTCCAAAGTTAACTCCCCCACCGCCACCATTCGCGCCACCCGCTCTACCGGGATCACCGAAGCCGCACCCAGAATGGCGAGGGCGAGGGGAAGGTCCCACCCCGCCCCCTCCTTCTTCCAGTCCGCGGGCGTCAGATTCGCAACGATACGCCGCAGCGGAAACGGATAGCCGCTGTTCTCAATGGCCGCCCTCACCCGCTCCTTCGCTTCCCGCACCTCAGATCCCGGTAACCCGACGATCTCAAACCGCGGCAATCCCGAGCTGATACTTACCTCCACATGGACCAACTTCCCGTCCACCCCCAACAAGCCGACGCTGGGCATCCTTGCAAACACGATAACCCCACCCCCATTGGAAGGGGTCGACCTCGCCAACCCCGTCTGGACAAAAAATTTTTCTACCCTTAGGGATTCGGCGGATCCGTCGCCCGGGACCTTTGTTTGAAATCCTTTAAAACGCCCGATGACAAATAGACGCCAGCTGGGCCGGCATACTATGTTTCGAGACAGATCTACCTGCACAGATTCGCCCGGGGAGGCGATGGTCGGTGGACAAACCGCAGGAGAATTCCACGCGAAAAAAGGAGCCCACCGTGGCACCTGGGTCAGAGGGCGTGGAAGGGCTGGACGAGGATGCTGACACGAAAGAAAAAGCCCGGGGAGAATTCACCCGGGTTACCCGCCTGGTTTGGGATGAGGTAGAATCCGGACCGCCCACGTCTTCTACCGATGGTTCTTGATCCTCGTACACGGTGAATCCGGAAGGATCGACGGCAGTCACGAACAATGTCTAGGGTTCACCCTTATCCAAATTTGTAAGTAATTCCATACCCCCCAGTGGGATAGACCCACTCGATGTTATAGGTGGGACACGCCAACCGACAGGTTCCACATTCAATACAATTTTCAAAGGCGACGGAAGTCATCTTGTCCTCCTCGTGCCAAAGATAAACATCCGCCGGGCAAAAATAGTTGCAGTCTTTGTCCACGCATTTCGCGCAGATATCCTGGTCTTTAATGATCAAGTGGGACTTGTCGTCCGCTTTGTAACGAATCGTGAAAAGCCGCTCTTCGATGCTCTGGGCCAGTGTCATCCGTTCATCGCCCTCCAACCTTTCAGAGCTAGACGCAACAACCCCATATTCCCGCCCGCCACTTCACGAAGATGCCCGACCGCAGCCTTTTGTTTGACCTTCTTTGGCACACCATCAACCAGCATCATTTCGTAGGCCGCGTCGTTAAGCGCCTGAGGCAGTTGGTCAAAAAGCTTTTCGGACTCTCCAGCCGCCAATAACCCGTGAACGCCGCGATATTTCTTTAGATCTTGGTAAATAAACGATTCCCGCACCGCCCGGGTGTACTCGCCAAGGGTCGCCGATGAGAAATCCCCTTTGGCGTGGGCGGAGATGGCGGTTTGCCCCGCCAGCCGTCCCGAAGTCACTGCCAGGTTCGTTCCTTCGCGGTGCACGGCATTGACCATCTGGGCGGCATCTCCACAGATCATCCACCCGTCCCCCGCCAGGGGAGGCATGGAGTTTAACCCCCCTTCGGGGATTAAGTGCCCGGAGTATTCTTTCACTTCGCCCCCCTCGATCAAGCGGGCGACCATCGGATGCCGCTTGAGCGCCTCAAGAACCTCATAGGGCTTGATCCGTTTTTGCCGGAGATCGCTGACCATCACTCCGACACCCAGGGAAAGGGTTTCCTGATTCGTGTACAGGAACCCGAGTCCCGCCATGCCGAACATGTGCCCGACGATCTCAATGGTGACCCCTTCATTGCCTTCTACGTTGAAGCGGTCCTGGATGGTCTGCTTCGGCAAGGCGATGACCTCTTTCACCGCCAGGGATACCTCATCCGGCCGCCATTCCCGGTGAACTCCGAGCGACTTGCCGAGCAAGGAATTGACGCCGTCGGCAATGACCACGACGCTGGCTCGCAGGTCGCCGTCCTCCCGGTCCGTTCGAACCCCGACCACTCGCCCGTTTTCCCGCAACAGCTCAGTAACCACCGTTTCATAGATCGGAATCGCCCCGGCCTGCTCCGCTTTGCTCGCAAACCACTGGTCGAACTTCACCCGAAGCCCCGTCCAGCAGTTCGGGGGATCGACGAACTTCGAATTCCGGTGACCGAAGGTGACGGCGCTATCTTCCCCCAGCAACCACAGGCGCTGTTCCACGATGGTACGCTCCAAAGGCGCCTCTTTCCAGAATTCCGGAAGGAGGTCTTCCAGCTGTTTGCGGTACAACACTCCCCCAAAAATGTTCTTGGCCCCCGGGAACTCTCCCCGCTCGATCAAGGCGACCTTCAGGCCGCCTTTCGCCATGGTATACGCGGCGGCAGTACCGGCAGGACCGGCACCTACCACGATCGCGTCAAATCGTTCATCTGCCACGCTCTCATCCCCAATCTTTCACCGACATGGACCCGTTTTACCTTTACAAACTAGGCAAACTCACACCGTCTGTGGTGTGGACACCGCTCCTTGGCTCGAAACCCCCACCCCGGCTTTTCGTCTGCGCAGGGTTTCCGTAATGGCGGGAACTATGTGAAATAAATCACCAACAATACCATAGTTTGCAATCTTAAAAATCGGCGCTTGAGGATCCTTGTTGATCGCAACGATATAGGTGGAATTCTGCATGCCCACTACATGTTGAACCGCTCCGGAAATCCCAATGGCAAAGTACAACTTCGGTCGGACGGTGGTCCCCGTCTGTCCCACCTGATGATCGTGACTGATCCACCCCAGATCCACAGCCGCCCGGGAGGCGCCGACCACTCCACCGAGCTCGGCGGCTAGCTCCTCGAGAAGGCGAAATCCCGCCGGCCCACCGAGTCCCCGTCCGCCTGCGACGATAACGTCTGCGTCCTCGAGGTTGACTTTTCCGGTCGCCTCGAGAAACTCCAACACCTCCACAGCAATGTCTTCCGGTTTGATCTGGGGCGGCACGGGAATGATCTCCCCGGTGCGGGATTCATCCCGGGGCAACGCCTCAAACACCCCAGCCCGGGCCGTGGCCATCTGGGGCTTAAACTGTTTGCAGAGGATCGTCGCCAGCATCTTTTCGGAAAAAGCCGGCCGACTCGCCAAAAGCAGTCGCTCATCGTCCACTTCCAGTTGAGTGGAGTCCGCAGTCAGGCCCGTCGGGAGATGGGTGGCGATCGCACCGGCCAAATCGCGCCCGGTATAGGTCGCCCCCATGAGGACGATCTCGGGCTTATAGGTGCGAATCACGTGCAGACACACTCGGCTGTATGGCCGGGTCCGATAATTCTCCAATTCCGGTGAGTCGCAGAGATACACTCGGTCCGCGCCGCGATAAATCGCCTCCTGGGCGAGATGCGAAACGTTCGAGCCCATCACGAGTGCCATAACCGGCGCCTCAAGTTTCGCCGCCAGACGGCTTGCCTGCCCCAGCAGCTGCCAGGAGACCGGCTTGGCTCTCCCTCCGCGCTGCTCCACCACCACCAAGACTCCTCGGTAAGTCGACCAGTCCACATCCCCCTCCGGTTGGAGACCGATCATCGGTTTGCGCTTTTTCGGCGCTTTTTCCGCCATACCCGTCCCTCCTCAAGCCCAGCCCAGTTTGTGCGGAAGATCAGTTGCATACAGGCGATCCAGCAGTGCCTCCGCCACGGCGGAAGGGCTATCACCTTCTAGAAATTCTGTGTCCACCTGCTTGGGCTCGGGTACCCAAGTCTTGGAAACGATCGTCGGCGAACCCCGAAGCCCGATCTTCGATCGGTCGAGATTCTCGAAATCGCCCGTGGTCCACACGATCGGTTGGTACCGCGCCGCCCGCAAAAGCCCCGGCAAACTGGCCCTCCGAGGACGGTTCAACTCCGCCAGGGCGGTGATCAAAACCGGAAGCTTCGCCTTGACTCGTTCCACCCCGTCTTCAAGATGGCGGTGGACGATAATCTCTCGTTTTTCTGGGTCGAATCGTTCTACTTTTTCGACATAGGTGAGTTGGTCGATATCCAAGCGGCAAGCGATCCCTGGACCGACCTGACCGGTGTCTCCGTCGAGGGTTTGTTTTCCGCAGAAAATAGCGTCCACGGGCCCCCATTCGTCTTCGGCTTTTTGAATGGCCGAGGCCAGCACGTAAGAGGTCGCCAGGGTATCCGCCCCGGCAAAAGCCCGGTCGCTCACGAGAACCCCTTCATCGGCGCCCATCGATACACACTGCCGAAGCGCTTTCTCCGCCGACGGCGGGCCCATGCTGATCACGGTGACCCGAGCTCCGTGTTCATCCTTGATCCTCAACGCCTCTTCCAGTGCGTGCAAATCAAAATAATTGACAATAGCGGGAACCCCCTGCCGCACCAACGTGTTGGTTTTAGGATCAATGCGGATCTCCCGGCTGTCGGGCACCTGCTTAATACAAACGACCAAATGGAGCAAGGCGTCTCCTCCCTTCCCGTGTGCAACCGCAACGTCTTCCCCTCCGCAGGGCACGTCTCGGCCGCGCCGACTCCAACTGCGATCATAAACCCTCATTCAGTCGCGCCAATAGTATACCACATGGGAATCTTATTGGGTAGGCTAAATTTTCTTGGAAGTCATGATATCTCATTGAATCTTTCACGGCAAAAGGGTGAACGTGCCTCTGACAGAATCCGAGTCCGACTATCGAAATCCCTCGATTTTTCTCATTTCCCGGGTGATACCGCCCGGGTATTGACATTTGGCTGCACACCCCCCAACCCTCCGCAGCGGCGGATTACGCCGCCTTCCTCGCCTCAGAAAAGGGACGCAGCATCACCGGTCAAGCTGTGGGGATCAACGGCGGGTATGCCGTCCAGGAGTACACTCGGGGACGGAGCAAGCCTCCGGCCCCGGCCGTTACTTCTTCAAACGAAACCCCCGGGAGCCCCCTTCACTTTGTCCGGCGTTTGCCCGTTTTCGGCTTTTCTTTGCTGGCCTGACCCGAAAGTTGCGGTTTGTTCTTAGCCAGTGCCCCTAAGGGGCTCTTCCTTGCTGGAAGATTTTGCTTCATATGGCGCATCACCGTTTGCAATTGTTTCTGGTTCAAATTAACCCCCATGCTCCGAGCCATGGCCAGAACCTGTTTTTCGTCCATCTGGGTGTTTTGCAACTGTCTTCGCAAATACCACACGCCCAGCGCAAAACCCGCCGCGACCCCGACAATAAAAACGCCGATGAATTCCACGTAAATCACGGGTTCACCTCTCCATCTGAATGCGATTAAAAGGCATTTTGAATGTGAGTGATACGGCGAAGGGTGCGCCTATCCGGCGCCAATTCCACCGCCACGAAATCGATTCGGTAATCGTGGGTCAGCATTCGCCGCCGGACCGGAGAGAGGAAAAAGGCCTGGACCAAGTGGTGCAACTTGCGCTTTTTGCGACCGTCAAGGCTCTCTTCCGGTGTACCCATGCGACGGGAGGTCCGGGTTCGAACTTCAACAAACACGAGGGTGGGGCCGTCGCAACAGATCAAATCGATCTCTCCGAGCGGACATCGCCAATTGCGCACAATAACCTCGTAACCGAGATTCATCAAATACCCCGCGGCGAGCTCTTCCCCGTACCGCCCCAACGACCGCCGGTCCACGACTCCTCCCCCTTTCCTATCCGGATGGCTTCGGTCCCGCGGCTCTCAGTGACCTTTGGCAGCAAAATACGCGTCGAACATTTTCCGCACGATAGCCGCGGAATCCGCCCCATGTCCGCCCCCGGGCACCACCACCGCGGCCGCCACTTCGGGATGATCATAAGGCGCATAACCGACAAACACCGAGTTATCGAATCCCTGCACCCCGGTCTCCGCCGTCCCGGTCTTGCCCGCCGCCTTGTACGGCGCACCGACAAAAGCGCCGTACGCCGTGCCCGACGGCACATTGCACACCTGGTACATCCCTTGTCGCACCACCTGCAGGACCTGCTGGGAAACCGGCACCGTGTTGAGCACCTTCGGCTCGATCCGCTGGACGATCGTGCCGTCCGGAGCCACGATCCGATCCACCACGTGGGGCTCCATACGCTTGCCGCCGTTGGCGATGGTCGCAGTGTACTGGGCGAGTTCAATCGGCGTAAACTGCTCGAGCTGCCCGATCGCCGAATAATACACCGACGGCAGGTGGCCGTCGTCCTCCAATTTGCCTTGTTGCTCGTTCGGGAGATCGATCCCCGTCAAGACCCCGAGGCCGAACTGTTTCTGGTATTCCCGAAGCCGGTCCATCCACGCCGTCCGCGGCCCCTTCTCCCACTGGGCCAAGGCGGAATACGACATGCCCGGCGTCCATCGACTGGCCATGATGCCGACGCGGTAAAAAAACGTGTCGCACGACTCCCGGATGGCATCGATGACATTGACCGTCCCGTGCGCCTCCCAGTCGCGGATCGTGTAGGCGCCGATCCGGATGTACCCCGGGTCGTAGGTGGTCCAAGAAGGCGTGATCACCCCGTCCTGCAATGCGGCGATCGCCGTGATCAACTTGCCGGTGGACCCAGGCACCTCGGGATCCTGAATCGCCCGGTTCATCTCCGCCAAATCGAACTGTTCCTTGTGCGCCTCACTGAGTCCGTTCACAAGCCAATTGGGATCGTAATACGGATAACTGGCCATGGCGATGACCTGGCCGGTGTTGACATCCAACAGCACAGCCGCAGCATTTTTCACGCCCTGGGAGCGCAATCTCTGCACTTGGTCCGCCAGGGCCTGCTGGGTCGCCTGTTGGACCCGGGCATCGATGGTCAGAACCACATCGTCCCCGGGCACCGGGGAAACCGCCTGAATCCCCGCCGTGGGCTGATTGGCCGCATTGACCATAAACCGGAACGCCCCATCGGTGCCGCGAAGGTATTTTTCATAAGATTTTTCAACGCCCTGTTGGCCCACCTTCTCGTCCCGGCGGTAGCCTTTGGCCAGATAGCTGTCCAATTGCTCGGGACCAATGGAGTTCAGATACCCGATCACGTGGCAGGCCAGGGTTCCTGCTTTGTAGTCCCGCTCGGGGGTTGCCACCACCTGGACGCCGTTCAGCTCCCCCATATGCTCGGCCACGTACGACCTCTGTTGATCCGTGAGCCCGAGCTTAATGGGCCGCCAGATCGGTCCCAGGGAAGCGTCGTTCATCTTCTGTAAAATCGCATCCGGGGTCATCTGGAGCACGGGCGCCAGTTGATCGGCGATCCGTTTCTCCACGTTTTCGTCGGAAGTGAGATCGGCCCAGTACAAGCCGTAAGAGGCTTTGTTGCTCACCAGGAGTTGACCGTTGCGATCGAAGATCTTCCCCCGGGGTGCGGGCCGGGTCAGGATTTCGAAGCGATTCCGGTCCGCCAACTGTTTATAGGAAGCGCTCTCCACCAACTGCAGCTGCACCAACCGATTGGTCAATACGCCGAGGAGGATGACCACCGCACTCATCAACAACAACAGACGCCGCCGACGCACCGTCGTGTTCTCCGGATTGGACACGCCGCCAGCCCCCTTCAATCTCGCGCTGACCCTATTTTACTTCTCCCGGTCTTCATCCACCAACCCACCCGGGGACGGCAAAGCCGCAGACATCGTCGGCCCGCCCGGGCAGGGCTCTTTCCACCGGGCCACGGGACCGAAACTTCGCCGATGAATGGGGCACGGGCCGAGCCTCTCCAAAGCCTCCAAATGCGCCGCCGTTGGATAACCTTTGTGCCGTTCAAACCCATAGCCGGGGTATCGCTGGCCGTATTCCACCATCAACCGGTCCCTGGTCACCTTGGCCACAATGGAAGCCGCCGCAATGCTGGGCGACTGCGCGTCCCCCCGAACCACCGCCAAAGAGGGAGCCGGCATATCGGGAACGGTTCGGCCGTCCACCAGCACCGCCTCACATCGCTCCCCCAGTGCCGCCACCGCCCGGCGCATGGCCAGTCTCGCAGCCTGAAGAATATTCAGCCGATCGATCAGGTCCGCGTCCACCACTGCCACTTCCAAAGCCACGGCATCCCGGCGCAGGCGCTTGAACTGCTCTTCTCGCTGCCGAGCCGTCAGTCGCTTTGAATCTCCCAGCCCAGCGACATCAAAATCTTTGGGGAGCACCACCGCCGCCGCCACCACCGGACCCGCAAGGGGTCCCACTCCGGCCTCGTCCACCCCGGCGATCCGCGAGTAGCCTTTTGTCCACCAGTACTGCTCCCAATTCCACCCGAGCCCGGGGGGGCGCGTCGGGATACCTCGGGAGTTTCCGGGGCTCATCCCTTGTCCACCCCTTCAGATGCGGCCTCATCGGGAGGCTTTTCGAGGCTGATTCTTCCCAACCGCCCGGTTCGAAATTCTCGACAGACCAGTTCGGCGGCGGCCGCCACGTTCACCCGGCCGCCCGCCATCAGAAGCCCCCGACCCTTCCCCACCTGTTCCAGCCAATCCTCGGGCTCCCCTGTCAGGTCGCCGTAACGACCGGCCAAGGCTCGGGGGTAAGTCAATTGCAACCGCTTGAATAGAAACACAGCCACATCTTCCAACGGGAGGATCTCCTCCTTGATGGCCCCGGTGGCGGCCAGAAGCAGACCCGTCTCCGGGTCCTCGAACTTGGGCCATAGAATTCCCGGCGTATCCAGGAGTTCGAATCCCTCCGATGTGCGGATCCACTGCTGAGCCCGGGTGACACCGGGCAAATCCCCGGTTTTTGCCGCAGACCGCCCGGCCAGGCGGTTGATCAGCGAAGATTTGCCCACATTGGGGATACCCAGAATCAGCACCCGCACTCCTCGGTTCCGCACCCCCCGCTTTTTCCACCGCTCCACAGAAGGGGCTGCCAGCTCTCGCACCGCGCCGCCAATCCCCCTCAACCCCCGGCCGCTGCGAGCATCCACCGCCACTGCCCGCCCCCCTTGTCGGGCGAAAAAACCGATCCAGCGCCGGGACACGTCCGGGTCTGCCAAATCATCCCTGGTCATCACGATCAGCCGCGGTTTATCGCCGATCAACTCACCGAGTACCGGATTTCGACTGGCAGAAGGAATGCGGGCGTCCACCAGTTCCAAAACCACATCCACCCATCGAATGGCTGTGGCCACTTCCCGCCGGGCTTTGGCCATGTGACCCGGATACCACTGGATCGTCACCCATCTCCCCCCTGCCGTCCAAACCGCATGACACCTCGGTAATCGTCAGGAACTGCCCGAATCAAACTTAACCTTCGGATCATCGGAAGGGCTGAATCCGAAACTGAGAAAAGGGCCAAAAGATCACATCGGCCCGGCCGATCACGTTGGCATCCGGAACCATGCCCACCGTTGGATCCCGGCTGTCCTTGCTGTGATTCCGATTATCCCCCATCACAAAAAGGTGACCCGGGGGCACCACCACCGGCCCGTAGGGGGCCCGGGGCGGAGCCGCAATATACGGTTCCGATAAAGGCTGGCCGTTGCGATAAACAACCCCATCCCGGATTTCAATGCGATCTCCGGGAAGGCCAATGACCCGTTTCACGAAATCTTGACTTGGATCCCCGGGATACCGGAAAATCACCACATCTCCGTATTGGGGTGGGTGAAAATCGTATATGAGCTTGTCCACAATGAGCCGTTCCTCGTTATGTAGAGTCGGTTCCATGGACTCGCCGTCAACGACGAAAATTTCAAAGACAAACAGCCGAATCAAGTACGCCAGCAGGAGGGCAACGGCGATCGCGACCGCCCACTCCCACAATTCCCGCCAGGATGAGGTGCCGCGCGTCTTTCCCTCGGGTGCCTTCCCGGCGGGCCGCTGCTCTCGCTCCATCGACAATGAGTAGCCCCTCCTCGATCGGTCTCCTCCACCACCCGTGGGCATGATGCCGGAGAGGGACCTGTTTTCGACAACAAGTCCCTCTCCCAGTTCAGCGAATTTCCTTGATACGCGCGGCTTTCCCTGTCAGCTCGCGCAAGTAGTACAGTTTTGCGCGGCGGACCCGGCCTCGACGGACCAGCTCGATCTTATCGATCACCGGAGAGTGCAGCGGAAACGTCCGCTCGACCCCAACGCCGTAAGACACCTTGCGGACCGTGAACGTCTCGCTGATCCCACCGCCCCGGCGCTTAATCACCACGCCTTCAAAAACCTGAATCCGTTCGCGGTTTCCTTCCCGCACCTTGACATGAACCCGAAGGGTATCTCCGGGACGAAAGGCGGGAATATCTTTTCTCATGCCTTCCTCCGCCAATTGACGAATGACCGGATGCATCGGCCAACCTCCTTCCACCAGGCGTTCATACCGGCCCCTCCGAGCCGCAGAGGACCGCCTTGATCGCCAACGCTCATTATATCTTACTGTCGGCAAAATGGTCCAATCAAATTTCCCCCTCGGGGTCGGCCGACGACGCACCGCCTTCCGGGATGTGATGCGGCAGAGGCACGTTTTCCTCCCGGGCGATGGCCTCCACCTCTTTGCGCTCTTCGGGGGTGAGGGCCGACCAGTTCACCAGATCCGGCCGCCTCAAGAGAGTCCTCCGGATCGCCTCCCGGCGCCTCCACCGGGCGATCTCCCCGTGATGACCGGAGAGAAGCACTTCGGGCACCGACAGACCCCGATAGACCGGAGGGCGGGTGTATTGGGGATACTCCAGCCACCCGTCAGAGAAACTCTCACGTCGGGCCGATTCCTCGTTCCCGAGCACACCCGGGAGCAACCTGGCCACGGCGTCAATGATGGCCATGGCGGGGATCTCGCCCCCGGTCAAGATGTAATCACCGAGGGAAATCTCATCATTCCCCACCAGGGTTCGGACCCGTTCATCGAATCCCTCATAATGGCCACAGATCAACACGAGATGATCCAACCCCGCCAACTCTTCAACGATGTCCTGGGTCAGCCGCCTGCCCTGGGGACTGAGCAGCACCACGCGCCGGCGGGCCCCGGGTGTCTTTGCCACGACGTCCTCCACGGCCCGGACGATGGGATCGGGCGCCAACACCATCCCCGTACCCCCACCATAGGGGTAATCGTCCACCGTGCGATGCTTGTTCGTGGAAAAATCTCTAAAGTTCACCAAGCGCACTGAGAGCCGTCCCGCTTGGAGGGCGCGGCCGAGGATACTTGTGCGAAGGATCCCTTCGAACATCTCCGGAAACAGGGTCAGCACATCGATGATCACAATTCCTCCAACCCTTCGGGGAGGGAAACCACCATGAGCCTGTCCTCCACGGAAACCCGCTTCACCACCGACGGGATGGCGGGAACCAGGAGATCTTTCGCCCCCGGCCGCCGCACCACATACACATCGTTCGCTCCGGGTTGAAGGACCTCCGACAACTCACCCAACCACCGGCCGTGCTCGTCCACCACCCGACAGCCCACCAACTGATGAATGTAGTACCGGCCTTCCGGAAGAGGCATCAGTGCCGATTCCGGCACCTTCAACTCCCGGCCCTTCCACGGCTCCACCGCCTGGATGGAATGAAATCCGGCAAACTGGACGATAAACACGTTCTTGTGTTTGCGAGCCTTCTCCACCCGGAGTTCCATGGCGGGACCCGTCCCCCCGTCCAGCCACAAGACCGACCCCTGCCGGAACCGGACTTCAGGAAAATCGGTGCGCGGGAAGATGCGAACTTCTCCTCGCAAACCGTGCGTCCCCACCACCACGCCGACCGTGTACATGGGCTCTTCCGGCGCCATCGCGATCCCCCTTCGGAAGATATCCCCCCGGTACCCGGAACTGCCGTGCAACAAAGGGAATTACTGGCTGTTTCGCCCGGCTCGTCGCTCGTGAAACTCTCTCATCACTCCCGCTTTGCGAAGCAAACTCCTTGCGGTATCCGAAGGCTGAGCCCCGGTCTCTAGCCAATGCAACGCCCGCTCGGTATTGATCTGGATAGCAGCCGGTTCAGCTAATGGATCATAGGTTCCAATTTCTTCAATGAACCGTCCGTCCCGGGGCGACCGGGAATCTGCCACCACCACGCGATAAAATGGACGTTTCTTCGCACCCATCCGCTTCAAACGAATCTTCACCACCGAACCTTTGTCCCCCTTTGACTTTAGATATTCGGATTGCCGGCTCCGACCCGGATGGCCGGCGCACCCAACCAGCGGGACTCCGGCCTAAAAGGGCCGAAATCCTTTGCGTCGAGCCATTTTCTTCCCCATGCCGGAAAACTGCTTCATCATCTTCCGCATCTCTTTGAACTGTTTCAGGAGGCGGCCGACATCTTCCACCCGGGTCCCGCTTCCCGAAGCGATCCTCCGCCGCCGGCTGGCGTCGATCAACTCCGGCCGACGCCGCTCTTCGGGAGTCATGGACAGAATGATGGCTTCCACCCGGCCCAGCTGCCTCTCGTCCACCTGGAGATTGCCCAAGCCCTTGATCTTGTTCATGCCCGGCAGCATACCGAGCAACTGATCCAGAGGACCGAGTTTGCGGACCTGGCGGAGTTGATCGAGAAAATCTTCGAGGCTGAACTCCCCGGCCCGCAGCTGCCGCTCCAACTGCTTCGCCTTCTCCGCATCCACCGTCTGCTGGGCTTTTTCGATCAAGGTCAGGACGTCGCCCATGCCCAAGATCCGGGAGGCCATCCGGTCCGGGTAAAAGGGTTCCAGGGCGTCGAGCTTTTCCCCAACCCCGGCAAATTTAATCGGACAGCCAGCCACCGACAGGATGGACAGGGCCGCTCCTCCCTTGGTATCGCCGTCCAGCTTTGTAAAAATCGCTCCGGTCAAGCCCAGCCGCCCGTGGAAAGCTTCCGCCACCTCCACCGCCGACTGGCCGGTCATCGCGTCGACCACGAGAAGGATCTCGCCGGGCACAACGGCGGCTTTCATCCTCTCCAATTCTTCCATCAACGCGTCATCCACGTGCAGTCGACCGGCGGTGTCCACCAAAACCACGTCGCATCCTTCTTGAGAAGCCCGTTCCAGGGAAGATTTGGAAATCTCCACAGGGTCGGCATCCCCGTCCACAGAGAACACCGGGACTTTAAGCGCTTCACCCAGGGTTTGCAGTTGGCGAACCGCGGCCGGTCGATAAACATCCGCAGCAACCAGCAGGGGCCGACGGCCCTGCTTGCGCACCCACTGAGCCAGTTTCCCGGCCGTTGTCGTTTTCCCGGCCCCCTGCAGACCCACCAACATCACCACCGCCGGACGGCCGGACAGGTTGAGGGTGGATGGCTTGCCACCCAAAAGAGCCGTCAACTCATCGTGGACAATCTTGATCACCTGTTGGGCTGGAGTGAGGCTTTTCATGACCTCCTGCCCCACCGCGCGCTCCCGGACCCTGGCGACAAAATCCCGGACCACGGTAAAATTCACGTCGGCAGCCAGCAGGGCCCGGCGTACTTCTTTCATCGCCTCGTCCACGTCCGCCTCGCTGAGTTTCCCTTTTGACTTCAAACGGGCAAAGGCCTCTTGGAGGCGACCCGCCAACCCTTCAAACATCCCCATCCCCCCCTCCTGTCCCGTTGCCGTCCTCACAAAGTTCCCCGACCAACTCAAGCAGGCGCCGCTGTTGATCGTGGCCCACCGGAAGCCCGGCGATCACCTCGGCAAGCTGCCTTTGGATCGCCCGCCGGCGCATGTGGCGACTCACAAGGCCCAGTGCGGCCTCGTACTGTTCCAACTGGTCCACCGCCCGCTTCAGGTGATCATGAACTGCCTGACGGCTGACCCCGAACTGAATGGCAATCTCACCCAGGGAGAGGTCTTCCAAATAATGCAACTCGACAAAGCGTCGCTGTTTCTCCGTCAGGAGTGCGCCATAATGATCGTACAGCAGATTCACCCGCGTGGTTTTCTCCAGCACCGGCGCCACCGCCTTGTCAAGCCAATCGGCTTTACACCGGAATGTTACCGGATCGCAGGACCGTTGTCAAGAGTTCTCCCGGCCCTCAGCCCCATCTGTTCCGAGAAGGGCGTCCACAAAGATTTCCGGATCGAAGGGCTCCAGATCTTCGATTCCCTCCCCCACCCCGACGAATTTCACGGGGATGCCGAGACGCCGGCGAATCGTTAACGCCATTCCGCCTTTCGCCGTCCCGTCTAATTTTGTCAAAACCACTCCCGTCACTCCGGCGGATCGAGAGAACAGTTCGGCCTGGGTGAGGGCGTTCTGCCCCGTGGTGGCATCGATGACCAAAAGCACCTCGTGTGGAGCTCCATCGACCTCCCGGGCCGCCACCCGGCGGATTTTCTCCAGTTCGGCCATCAAATTCGTTTTGTTGTGCAAACGCCCCGCCGTGTCGCACAACACCACATCCACCCCTCGGGACCGCCCGGCCTGGATGGCGTCAAACACCACCGCCGCAGGGTCGCTGCCCTGCTGTTGGCGAATCACATCCACCTGGGCCCGGGATCCCCATACATGCAGTTGCTCAATGGCCCCCGCCCGGAAGGTGTCTCCGGCAGCCAGGAGTACCTTGCGGCCTTCGCCCGTGAGCCGATGAGCCAGTTTGCCAAGGGTGGTGGTTTTCCCGGCGCCGTTCACCCCGACAACCAGCACGACGGACAGGGATCCGGGATGAATCTGTAAAGGCGCAGAATCCCGACCCAGAACGTCGAGAAGAAGTTCCCGCAACAGGGGGCGCAGTTCCCCCGCTTCCCGGACGCCGCGTTCCCGGGCCTGTTTGCGGAGATCCTCCACCCACTCCACCGCTTGATCCACCCCGACATCGGCAAGAATCAGCAACTCCTCCAGTTCGTCAAACAGCGCATCATCCAACCGCCGCCGCCCGGTCACCAGGGAACTCATCCGGCCGAAAACAGCCTCCCTGGTTTTTTGAAGTCCTTGGCGAAAACGATCGAACAAACCCAAGCTGTCTCCTCCTTTCTCAACTTATTCCCGCCGGCCCGCACGGCGAGGGGGCGTCGCCACGGACAAACATCCGTCAAGAGGCCGTCTGCTCTTCGGGTTCCGGATCCACCATGCGCACCGCCACTAATTTTGACACCCCGGCCTCCTCCATGGCGACCCCATACAGGGCGTCCGCCTGCTCCATCGTACCTTTGCGGTGCGTGATCACCACAAACTGTGTCTCATGGGAGAATTCCCGAAGGTATTTGGCAAACCGGTGGACATTGGCTTCGTCCAACGCGGCGTCCACCTCGTCCAACACGCAGACGGGAACCGGATTCACCCGAAGAATCGCGAACAACAGGGCGATGGCCGTCAGTGCCCGCTCCCCTCCGCTGAGCAGGGAAAGGGTTTGAAGCTTTTTCCCCGGCGGCTGCGCCGCGATTTCCACCCCCGTCCCCAGGGGATCTGCGGGATCGGTCAACTCCAGTTGCGCCCGTCCTCCCCCGAAGAGGCGGACAAATACCTCCTGAAACTGCGCGCCGACTTCCTTGACGGTGGCCAAAAACCGGCTGGACATCTCGTCGTCCATTGCACGAATCAGGTCGTTGAGACGGGCGGAGGCAGCAAGGAGATCATCTCGTTGGGCGCTCAAAAAATCGAGCCGTTCCCGCAATCGGCCATACTCTTCCACCGCTCCGGACCGCACCGGTTCAAGACTTTGCATCGACCGGCGCAACTCCTCCAACCGCCGGGAGAGAGGGCCGGGATCCTCCACGTCTCCGAACCGTTCTTTTGCCCGTTCGAACCCCATGTGGAAGTTCTCCGCCAAATCGTCCAGGGCATGCCGCAGTTCGACCTGGAGCCGTTCCCGGCGAATCGTCCACGTGTGAAGATCTTGTTCCAGGCGGTGAAGGCCCTGCCGCCGGGCCGCCACCGCGGCCTCCGCCTGCTGGACCGCCTCCGCCCCCCGCAACCTCGCTCCCTTAGCCTCTTGCAGCTCCCGAAGCCGCTCCGCCGCCAAAGACTGTCCTTCTTCCAGTTGCTCCGAGATCGTGATCAGTCGGCCTCGGGTTTCATCCCGGCGTTTTTCAAGTTCGCCGATCTCGACTTCGAGAGCGGCAATCTGGCGCTCCAGCTCCCTAAGTTCGGAAACTTTGGCCTCACGCTGCTGAACACCGTAGGCCCGCCTTTCCCTCAACGAGGCCAACTGGACTTTGAGTTCGGTGATGATTGCCCGGCGCTCCTCCAATTGGCCCTCCATCGCCCGGCGCTCGACCTCGAGGGCGCTGATCTTCTCTTGAACCAAGGCGGCTTGGCGCTCGGCTTGAACCGCTCGCTCCCGGGCCTGCTCCATGTCCCGCTTTTGCTCATCCACTTCCTGGCTGAGGCGATCGATCTCGAATTGATCCCACTCCAATCGCTCAATCAAGCTTTTTAACCGGGCCCCGAGATCATCTTGAATTCCCTGGAGTCGGTTCCCCTCCGTGCGCGCCTCGTGCAACGCTTGTTCATATTCTGCGGCTGCCCGCCCGAGAACAGCTTCTTGCTCCCGAAGACTCCTCAGAGTCTCCTCTCCCTTTTCGACGCGCTTTCTCTGCTCCTCCACCCGCTGGGCCATCAATTCCACCTGGCGGCGCCGGGAAAGCAAACTTCCGCTCCCCTTAATCGGCGCGCCCCCGCTCATCGTGCCTCCCGGGTGGACCACATCCCCTTCCAACGTCACCACCCTATACCGGCGGCGGACCCGGCGGGCCATTTCCACCGCCCCTCGCAAATCCTTCGCCACGGCGACCTGTCCCAGGAGATACGATACCAACGACTGAAAGGCGGGTTCCGCTTGGACGAGATCGGCCGCCACTCCGACCCAGCCTGGCGCCCCGGATAAGGTCTGCCGGTCGGCCTCCGTCATCGTCCGAGGTCGAATGACCGTTAGGGGAATACAGGTGATCCGCCCTTCCTTCACCCGTTTCAGGTACTCGATCGCCCGGCGGCCCGCTTCCTCATCCAGAACCACCACGTACTGCAATGCCGGCCCCAGGGCAGCTTCCACGGCAGAGTCCAGACCCTCCGGCACCCGGATCACCTCGGCCACCGCCCCGAGAACGCCGGAAAGCTTTCCGGCCTTGGCGGCGGTGAGCACAGTTTTGACTCCCCGTCCGTACCCTCCATATGACTCTTCGAGGTCTTTCATAACCTCCCATCTGGATACCAGGGCCGCCAGCTGCTCCCGATCCCGGCGCCATCCGTTTTCTGCCTGATCCATTCGCCCCCGCAGTTGTCTCTCCTGGGCGACCCGATCCCCTTCGGCTTCCTCCAAGCTTTTCACCCGGTTTGCCACGGCCTCCTTTTGCCGCTGTACCTCTTCGAGTTTCACTTTGAGATCTTGCGCCTCCCGGCCCCGCTCCGCCGACTCCTCCATCAGGCGGTCCCGGCGCCGGGCGGCCATCTCCAGGGCCTCGCGTCGATGCCGTTCTTCATTCCGGGCCGCCGCCGCCTGGTTGAGCCGTTCGATCAGCTCAGCTTTGTACTCGTCCAAGCGAATCTTCAGCCCCGCTCCGGCCGCATCCCCGTCGTCCCCTTCCGCTTCTTCCAGTCTCCTCCGCCCTTCCTCCAGCTCTGCCTCCGCCGACCGGACCTCCACCTCCAGTCTCTGAAGCTCCCCTTGAACCGTTTCCCTCCGGGAAATCAGGTCTTGAAGGCGATTTTTCGCCTCGGTCCAGGTCTGATCAAGATGAGTGGCACGCTCTTCCAAAAGCCGGCGCTGCCCCTCTTCCCGTTCCCTCTCTGCCTGCCACGAGGCCCATGAGCTCTGGATCTCCTCCAGTTCTCGGTCCTGGCGCACCAGCTCCAGCCGCCGCTGCTCCAGATGGGCCTCGGCGTCCGCCAGGGCCGCCGCCTCCCGAGCGGCCGCTTGTTCCGCTTTGACCGCTTCATCCTGGGCCCGTTGATACTCCATGTGGGTTTGTTCAATGCGGTGCACCGCCAAGCGCCCGGCGATGGTGGCCGCTTCTTCCTGAAGGGCCCGATACTGCTGTTCCCGTTCGGCCTCCGCGGCGAGGGGAGTCGCCTGTTCCGTCAGTTCGTGGATGACATCTTCCACGCGCATCATATTGGCTTTGGTGTCTTCTAACTTCTTCAGCGCCTCGCGCTTTCTGGCTTTAAATTTTACAATGCCGGCGGCATCCTCAAAAATTCCCCGGCGATCCTCGGGACGATTGGAGAGAACCTCGTCAATGCGGCCTTGACCGATCATTGAATAGGCTTCTTTGCCAAGGCCAGTATCCAAAAACAGATCGATGACATCTTTCAGCCGGCAGGTTTGACGGTTCAGCCGATATTCACTTTCCCCTGACCGATACAGGCGGCGGGTCACGGTAATCTCCCGATAATCCAGGGGTAATCGCCCATCCTCGTTGTCGAGGGTCAAGGACACTTCACAATAATTGATCGGTTTTCGCCCGTCGCTCCCGGCAAAAATCACATCCTCCATCCGGGCGCCGCGCAGGCTCCTGGCCGACTGCTCCCCCAGAACCCATCGCAGTGCTTCGGCGATGTTGCTTTTGCCGCTGCCGTTGGGCCCGACAACCGCCGTGATCCCCGGGGGCAGTTCGATCTCCGTCCGATCTGCGAAAGATTTAAACCCCGAGATCTCCAACCGTTTAATGTGCATGCGCGTCGACCCCGTTCCGTCGTTCCATGATTCGGTAGTGTCATTGTAGCATACATGGGACTCGCGTCGAGATCGGATACTAGTTCCGACCAGTTTGCCATGGAGGGAATCTTGCCCGGGGTAAAGAGATCCACACGAGCACCTTCTATGAGGGGCTCGTACTGGAGAAAGGGGGGGCCACTGTGCAAAACAAGGGTAAGAACAGGGGAAAATCCTGGTTGTGGCGGTTCGCAATCTTGCTGTTTAGTTGTGTCCTGGTTCAACCGAGTGCTGAAGCCACCCACCCGGACAGCCCCCGCATCGAGATCGGGGATGCCGGGTCCGGCGAAATCCTCGGCCGCGCCCCGTGGGATGCGGAGGTTGCCGAGTTGGTCGGCGAAATCGCCCGCTCCTGTCACCAGATGGATCCGGCGGCCCAGATTCGCTTTCCGGCGGGATACATTGTCCGAGTCGTCTTCGATGGAGCGGTTGAAATCGGCATGCCTCACCCGATCCGAGAATTGTGGATCGTCGTGCCCCGGGGGGAGCCGGGCTCCGGCCGGGTGATCGCCTTCGAACCGGACGATCGAATGACCGTTTACCGGCCGGAGTCTTCTCTAGAGCCACTTCGCCGATGGATCCACCGCCACACGGGGCGGAACGGGGCACCGGTTCACCGATCGGAATCCCCGCCTTGGACCGGGCCCCACCGATAAGCCGAGGACAAAAAACGTTGGTGAAGGACATGCTCGGCCATCCCCAACACGATCACCGCAGGAATTGCCCGCCAGATCGGAGTTCGTCCGCCGGCGCGGATCGCTCGATACATGAAGGGCCCATACTGGCGGGCGGAACACCGGGGGCTCTCCGGCCCGGGTGAGGATTAAGACGGAAGGGCGGTCAATTTCATGAGCGCCTCCCGGGCAGCATGCTGTTCGGCCTCTTTCTTGGAGCGCCCAGACCCCTCCCCGTAGGCTTGTCCACCGATCCACACCTGCGCCACAAACTCCCGGTGATGGGCAGGGCCCCGTTCATCCGTGATTCGGTACGTCAGTGGCCCCAAACCCACTTTTTGCACGTGCTCCTGCAGCATCGTTTTGTAATCATCCAGAATCGGGGCCTGCTCCCGTTGCAAGGCCGGAAACATCATGCGCTGCAAAAACTCCCGGGCAGCCTCCAGCCCTTGGTCGAGGAAAATCGCCCCGATCAGCGCCTCGTAGACGTCTGCCAATAGAGACGGCCGGCGCCGCCCCCCGGACATCTCCTCCCCCCGGCCGAGGCGGATATATTGATCCAACCCCAGGGCTGTGGCAAACCGCACCAGGGAGGGCTCACAGACGATGGCGGCCCGCATCCGGGTCAATTCTCCTTCCGGAAACCGAGGATAAGCCCGGAACAGAAACTCGCTGACCAGCAGTTCCAAAACGGCGTCCCCGAGAAACTCCAATCGCTCGTTGTCTTCCACATCGCCCCGGTGTTCGTTTCGGTAACTGGAATGCGTGAACGCTTGACGGAGGAGTGATGCGTTGCGGAAAGTGATCCCGAGGCGCGCCTCCAACTCATCCCATTTTGTCGCCACAGTATCCCACCTGTTCCGAGCAAAGCTAGGCCTCCGGCATCCTCCGCACCACAATGCAGGCGTTGTGGCCGCCGAAACCGAATGAATTGGAGAGAACCACATTCACCTTGGCCTCCCGATAGACATTCGGGACATAATCCAGATCGCAGTCAGGATCAGGGGTCTCATAGTTGATCGTCGGCGGGATTTTGCCCTCCTGAAGGGTCAACAGGGAGGCAATGGCTTCCACCGCCCCGGCCGCTCCCAACATGTGGCCAACCATCGATTTGATCGAGCTGACAGCTACCCGATAGGCATGGTCACCGAACACCCGCTTAATGGCGATGGTCTCGAATTTGTCGTTTAAGTCGGTCCCGGTACCGTGGGCATTGATGTAATCAACATCCTCGGGCTGAAGCCCCGCATCTTTCAGAGCGGCAACCATGGCCCGGGCGGCGCCGTCTCCTTCCGGAGCAGGCTGAGTGACATGGAAGGCGTCTCCGCTCATGCCATAACCCACCACTTCACCGTAAATCCGGGCCCCTCGCTTTTGTGCGTGCTCCAATGCCTCCAGAATCAAGACCCCGGCGCCTTCACTCATCACAAAGCCGTCCCGCTGCAAATCAAAAGGACGAACGGCCCGTTCAGGCTCATCGTTTCGGGTCGACATGGCCTTGGCCGACGAGAATCCCGCCAGGGCCATGGGATGGATGGTCGCCTCCGTGCCGCCGGCGATCATCACGTCCGCCGCCCCATACTGGATCATTCGGGTCGCATCCCCCACCGCATGAGTGCCTGTGGCACACGCGGAAATCGGGGCACTGTTGGGCCCCTTTGCACCAAACTGGATCGAGACCTGCCCGGACGCCATGTCGGCGATCATCATCGGAATCAAAAAAGGACTGACCCGACGAGGGCCCTTTTCCAATAGAATCTGATGCTGCTCCATTAATGTGTGCAATCCGCCGATTCCGGAACCTATGTACACGCCCACTCGTTCGGGATCCGTATCGGCCATGGACAATCCCGCATCTTCGAGAGCCATCTTCGCGGCCGCCACAGCAAACTGGGCAAACCGGTCCATCCGCCGCGCTTCTTTTCGATCGATAAAGGCCTCCGGATCGAAGTTCTCCACCATTCCCGCAATCTGGGTCGGGAATTCGGAAACGTCAAACCGGTCGATTCGCCGAATGCCCGAACGCCCCGCGAGAAGATGAGACCAAAACTCGGAAACGGAATTGCCGATAGGCGTCAATACGCCGACGCCTGTCACCACCACCCGACGCTTCACGGCCTACCCCCCCGGCACGTAACATAAAAGTCCCGCAACAACGTACGGGACTCTCTATTGTTTTACCCTTGATGCGAATCAATATACTGGACCACTTCAGCCACAGTCGAAATCTTTTCCGCATCTTCATCGGAAATCTCCATGCCGAATTCGTCTTCCAACTCCATGACCAATTCCACAATGTCGAGGGAATCGGCACCCAGGTCGTCTTTAAACGACGCTTCCATCGTCACTTTGTCTTCATCGACGCCCAGGCGGTCCACGATAATCCGCTTGACGCGATCGAACGTATCAGACATTTCGTCACCTCCCTTCACAGAGTATACTACATGGCCATGCCACCGTCGACGTGAAGTACATGCCCCGTAATATACCCCGCCGCTTCAGAACTGAGGAAAGCCACCGCTTCAGCCACCTCCTCGGGACGCCCCAGGCGCCCCAGGGGAATCTGGTCGTGAAGAGCCTGCACCGCTTCTTCTGTCATGGCCGCCGTCATGTCCGTCTCAATCAATCCTGGCGCCACGGCGTTAACGGTTATCCCCCGGGAAGCGAATTCCCGGGCGGCCGTTTTGGTCAGCCCAATCAATCCAGCCTTGGCCGCCGAGTAGTTGGCCTGGCCGGGGTTGCCCATCACACCGGCCACCGACGTGATGTTGACAATCCTCCCGTAGCGTTGCTTCATCATGGGTCGGGCTGCGGCGCGAATACAGTGAAAAGCGCCTTTGAGGTTGGTGTTCATCACCGCATCCCAATCGTCATCCTTCATGCGCAGGATCAACATGTCCCGGGTAATCCCGGCGTTGTTCACGAGAATATCCAGACGACCAAAAGCCTCGAGGACCTCCCGCACCAACCCGTCAGCCTGGGACGGGTCCGAGACGTCTCCGCCAAAAGCCCGGGCTCGTCCCCCGGCTGCTTCGATCCGCCGAACCACGTCAGCGGCGGCCTCTTCCCGATGGACGTAGTTTACCGCCACAGCCGTCCCCCGGGCGGCCAATGCCAAACACACGGCTCGGCCAATCCCCCGGGATCCTCCGGTGACCAGGGCAACCCTTCCTTCTTGTGGCGCATTGGTCACGATTCTTTCACCGCCTCCCAGCGATTCCACAAAGCTTCCAAACTATCCGGATCCTCCGCCGCGAGGATCTCGACATTCCGATCCACTTTTCGAACCAACCCGGACACAACCCGACCTGGGCCCACCTCTGCCACCCGGGTCACCCCCATGGCGAGCATCGTCCTCACTCCGTCTTCCCACAACACCGGACCCGCCACCTGGCGAGCCAGCGCCTCGCGAATCTCATCCGCCTTGCGCCTCGGTTTCGCGTCGATATTGCTCACCACAGGGCAGATCGCGTCCCGCAGGGGGACACGGGCCAAATCCTCGGCTAACCGCTGGGCCGCAGGCTTCATCAAAGAACTGTGAAAAGGTCCACTGACTTCCAGGGGAAGCACTCTCTTCGCCCCCCGCTCCAAAAGTCTCTTGCCGGCCTCCTGCACCGCCTCGGTCCTTCCTGAAATAACCAATTGACCCGGGCAGTTGACATTGGCCAACTCCACCGGTCCAACCTCCCGGCTGACCTCCGCACAGACCTCGGTCACCGTGTCCCGGTCGGCCTGAAGAACCGCCGCCATCGTCCCTCCACCCGCCGGGACCGCCTCTTGCATGTACTGGCCCCGCCGGTGTACCACCCGCACCGCATCGGCAAAATCCAGCGCCCCCGCCGCCACCAGGGCGCTGTACTCTCCCAGACTGTGCCCCGCCGCCACGTCCGGCCGCACACCCCGGGCCTCGAGAACCCGCCACACGGCCACACTCGCCGTCAAGATCGCCGGTTGGGTGTACGTTGTCTGCCGCAACTTCTCTTCGGGCCCATTGAAACAAAGGTCCGAAAGCGAAAAGCCCAGCGCCGCGTCCGCTTCCTGAAACGTTTTCTTCGCTTCCTCGTATGTATCATACACCGCTTTGCCCATCCCGACCTTCTGAGCGCCCTGCCCCGGAAACACCCACGCCCACATCCTCATCCCTCCTCCTGCGCTCGACGCGTTCCTTCGTGATCTCCACTGGCAAATGCCGTCTCCTTCAACCGCTTCTGCATGAGGTCGGTGACGTGTTCCGATACAAACTTTCGAGTCTGGCCGATCGCCACCTCGAAAGCCCGGCCATTGGAGGCCCCGTGGACCTTGACCACCAACCCGCGTAAACCGAGCAAGGGCGCCCCCCCATACTCCCGGTAATCCATCCGCCGGTGAAACTCCTTCAACCCGCGGTGCATCAAAACTGCCGCCAACTTTCCCGCCCCCGATGTGGTAAACATCTCCTTCAATTGCACAAATACCCCGAGTCCCACACCCTCCAGGGTTTTCAAGAGGACGTTGCCCACGAAGCCGTCACACACCACGACGTCGCAGGCTTCAGCAAAAACGTCCCGGGCCTCGACATTGCCGATAAAATGAAGCGGCGACCGGGACAATAGGGGGTAGGTTTCCTTGACGAGGCGATTCCCTTTCCCCGCCTCGGTCCCGACATTGAGCAAACCGATACTCGGGCGACGAATTCCCAACACTTTTTCCGCGTAGACATTCCCCATCACGGCGTACTGAACGAGGTGGCTCGGCTCCGGGTCCATATTCGCTCCCACGTCCAGGACCAATACGCCCTTTCCCCGCACCGTCGGCAAGATCGGCGCCAAGGCCGGCCGGGCGACACCCTGCAATCGGCCGACAATTAACAAACCGGCGGTCATCAGGGCGCCGGTGTTTCCCGCCGACAACATGGCGTCACAGGAGCCTTCTTTCACCAGCCGGGCCGCGGTGACGATGGAAGAGCGCGCCTTGCGGCGAACCGCCCGAACCGGCTCGTCCTCCGGGGCGATGACCTCCTCGGCGTGAAGAAAGGACACGTTCTCCGGAGCGTCCGTTAAAAGCGGTCGAACCTGTTCCTCCCGTCCGACGACGACCAGGTCTAAATCCGGATACCGGCGTGCGGCGGCTACAGTCCCCTCCACCGCCGCCGCAGGCCCCTGATCGCCGCCCATGGCATCAATGGCTATCTTCACCGCTACCGGCCACTCCTTCCCGTTCCCCGCGGGGCTGCACCACCAGAAATCGCCCTTCAAACACACGATCGTCCCCCGAACGGGTCCATACGTCCACCTGGGCGAGATCGCGTTTTTTCTGTCTCACCACGGCTTTGGCCACCAACCGTTCCCCTAGATAAGCTGGGCGAATAAACCGCACGTCTGCCGCCGCCGTGAGCGCCACCGGAGCGTCGATCACCGCCACGGCCAACGAGTTCGCCTGGGCAAAAAGATGATGTCCCCGGGCGATGCGCGTCCGGTAAAAAACGTGATCTTCTCCCACTTCAAAGATGGAGATCGCCATTCGGTTCAGTTCGAGTTCGATCAATTCGCCGATCAACTCACCGGTATCCAGGGAACGCGGTCCTTCCAGCCGTTTTCTTGCCACTGCCCGGATCCTTTCCCGGACTTCGGGAATCCCGAGGGCCATGCGGTCCAATCGGATCGTCTGCACGCTCACCCCGAACCGCGCGGCAATCTCCTCATCTGTGAGAAAAGGGTTGCCCTCCAGCAGCGCTTGCAACGCCGTCTGCCTTTCCCTTCGATTGCGAACAGCCACGGCGTTTCCCTCCCACTGACCGATCCCCCGCCGGGGACCCCGGACCACGGCATTTAGTACCAGATACTAAAAACAGTATACATGAAGAGAGGATTTTCGTGCAATGCCGAGAACAGCCGGCGGTCCTGGGTCACGGAGCCTTGGCGTCGGCAAAGGGAAACGGCCATAAAACGGCCCGAGGCCGCTGATCCGCTTCCATCAACAGCCTCGGGTTTCCACGCCGACCCGGGCCCCCGCTCCACCCGGATCGTTGTCCATTACTTCCCTTCCGCCACCCGTCGCCCTTTATAGTAACCGCAAGTCGGGCAAACCCGATGGGACAACTTCGGCTCGCCACACTGCGGGCAGGGGGTCATGCCCGGCACCAACAGTTTATAGTGCGTCCGACGCAAACGTTTACGCCTTTTCGACGTTTTTCGAAACGGAACAGCCACGCTACCACCTCCTCATCCGGAACCACCGGAGGACCCAGATATCCCCTTCCATAATTCCCCCAGTTTCTCCCAACGCGGGTCGGTCGCCCGGTCCGAGCAACCGCAAGGTCCCTCGTTGAGATTGGCCCCACATTCCGGACACAGCCCGCGACACTGCGGGCGACACAACGGCCGCCAGGGCAGGGCCAGAATCAAGGCCTGCTCGACATAGGGCGCGAGGTCGACCTCGTCCGATTCAATGGGGGTCATGTCATCCTCTTGATCCCACTCGCCGGCGGGTGTCGGTAGCCGCACGAAGCGCTCGTGAAAGGGTGTTTCGAGAGGTTCCCAAAACTCCGTCAAACATCGGGAACACCGATAGGCCACGCGCGTTTTCAGGGTTCCATCCACTTGGAATACGCCGGGGGAAATCTCCCGGGCCTCGAGCTCGACCTGCACGGGTTCCACCGCCGCAACTGAGCGATCCCGACGGGCCACCTCGTCCACTGAAACACGGCCGCATACCGCCATCCCTTCGGGGCGTCCCCGGAGGTCGTGCAACATCAGCTTCATCGGGATCACCTCGTGTGCAACCGCACTGAATTATAACGATGGGGCCGACTTTTGTCAACGGTTAGAACTTGACGGCTTGACCGGAAGAGACTGCAAGAACATCACGGCCTCGGCCAACGTGTGGACAGGAATAATTCGCATCTTGGCGCCGATCCGACGAGCTGCCGCCTCGGCGTCTCGCTGATTGTGGTCTTGGGGCAGAGCGTCGGCGGGAACGAAAAAGACCTCCGCTCCGGCCCGTTCAGCGGCCACCACTTTGTGTTCGACCCCGCCAATTTGACCGACTCGGCCATCGACGTCAATCGTCCCGGTTCCTGCAATAATATGCCCTTTTGTCAGGTCCCCGGGCATAAGCTGATTCACAATTTCAAGGGCGAACATCAGGCCCGCTGAAGGTCCACCGATATTCCCGGTCTGAAAATCCACCCGCACAGGCGATTCGACCTTCTGCACAGTGACCACCTGAACTCCGAGGCCCGTCTGGGGCGCATCCTGCCCCGTGCTCCCCGAAAGCTGGATCAAAGGGACTGTCAACTCCAGAGCAGCATTGCCCCGCTTGACGGCGAGGCGGACCGTCTGGCCCGGAGAACGACTTTTTATGTCCCGCACCAGTTGGTCTTGGTTCGCCACCGCCTGGCCATCCACAGCGGTAATTACGTCCCCTTGGTGGAGGATACCCTGGGCTGCGGAATTGGGAAGAATCCCGCGAACTTCAACTCCCTTCTGCACCACCTGCACGGGTTTGCCGAGGTACCGGAGGGCGGCGACCACCGCGCTATTTTGAGACCCTTCCATCATCTGTTTCATCAACACTTCATAATCGGCATCATTCAAACCGAAGGTCGCCTGGTTTTTCGGCTCAATTTCGCTCCCGGTCACCAAACCGTAGGCGAGGAGATAGACATTGCTCACCGGAAGCGAGTATACGGTGGTCAGCAGCAGCTTTCCCCGCTCGTCCTTGTGGCCTCCTTGCACGGTGACAACAGGCTCCACCGGGTCGGCGGATCCCGGCATAAACAAGTAATAGGGCAGCGGAACCAAGGCGAGCACCACCAGCACCGCCAGAGCCAACACCCATCCCTTGTAGTTTTTCCACAACCTGCGGACGACCCGCCTCATACGGTCACGCCCCCTCCGCCGTCGATCCGTCCTCCCCGTCCGCGCTGCCCATCAACTCCCGAATCCGGGGAATCATGTGGAGCGCCGCCTCCCGCCCCCGTTCGATCATCGCCTCAGCCTGGCTGAAAGCCGTGGAACCGATGGCTCCCAGATCCGGTTGAATAACGACATCCGCCTCGGGAAGGCGGACGTCCACAATCTGTCGTTCCATGATGTCGATACTTTGAAGAATGACATCGAAAATATGGCGGACAGGCCCGGCTTGGCCCTTTCCCACGTCCACGGCCACCACCACATCCGCCCCCATTTCCCTGGCGGTACGCACCGGCACCCGTTCAATCACCCCTCCATCCACCAACAGGCGCCCTTCGGATACCACCGGAACAAAGATTCCGGGAATCGAAATGCTTGCGCGAACGGCCCGAAAGGCCGGGCCTTTCCGAAATACCACCCTCTGGCCCGCCTCCAGATCTGTCGCCACCACCCATAACGGCGGCGACATCTGTTCCAAAGCCATCCCCTTGGTTAGAAACCGGACCACCTCCGTGATTTTGTCCCCCAAAACCAGTCCCATCTTTGGGACGGCCGGGTCCACCCACGATCGGCGCGGGAGTGAACACGCCAGCTTTCCGAGATCCCCGGGTCCGATCCCCGAGGCGTACAACGACCCGACCAAGGCGCCCATACTGGTCCCCGCCATCAGATCGATGGGAATCCGATGCTCCTCCAGCACTTGCAACACTCCGATATGAGCGAACCCCCGGGCACTCCCTGCCCCCAGGGCCAGCCCGATCCTGGGTCTTCCCACGGTCCGGTTCTCCCTTCTCGAACGATCCCACCAAATCGGCCGATCGTCCTCTTTTCATGATATGACAGGCTCGACTCCACACATACCGTCTAAGGCCGGTATTTGGCCCGGAGCGCCTCCTCTACGTGGGGCGGCACCAAGCCTGACACATCGCCGCCGTACTTCGCGATTTCTTTCACAATACTTGAACTGAGATAAGAGTAATTGGTGCTTGTCGGCATAAAAAATGTTTCCGCCCAAGGCCACAACTTACGGTTCATGGTGGCATTTTGCAGCTCGAACTCAAAATCGGAAACAGCTCGAAGTCCCCGAATCACCACCCTGGCGCCCCTTTGTTTGAGGTAATCGACCAAAAGACCCATGAAGGTCTCCACCCGCACGTTATCGAATCCCTCGACAGACCGTTCGATCAATTGCTTTCTTTCTTCAACCGCGAATAGAGCACTCTTGTGCGGATTTTCTAACACTGCAACCACGACGGCGTCAAATATCTGGGCGCCGCGTTCAATGATGTCCAAGTGCCCCATGGTGATCGGATCAAAACTTCCCGGATAAATGGCTGTGATCATTCTGTCGACTCCTTTCGATAAAACGTCAGGGCGGTATCGCCATAGGTCGATCGCTTCCAATGGATCCACATCCCGATCTTATCTGGAACCGCCGTTTGTGCGGAAGTCTCCACCACGGCCACAGCCCCCGCTTCCACCAATCCCAGGCGGTCCAACTCCCCGAGTAGATCCACCGCCCCGGCCATTTTGTACGGGGGATCAAAAAACACCCAGCGAAACGCCATCGCCTGGCCCGAAACTCCGGCGACCGGTATCAGGGCATTCAACCTGTGCAAGGCGACCCGGACGTCCATCGGCAAAACCCGGCAACGCGCATCCAACCCAAGGCGTTTCAGGTTGCCCCGTAAAACCCGGAGGGCCGCCGGGGATTTTTCGATGAAAACGGCCCGCTCCGCCCCCCGGCTCAAGGCCTCGATACCAAGAGCTCCGGTGCCGGCAAAGGCATCCAGCGCCCATCCCCCGTCCAGGCTGCCGCCCAGGATACTGAACATCGCTTCTTTGACCCGATCGGCGGTGGGACGCGTCCCTCGGCCCGGCACGCCAGCCAGTGGGCGGCCACCCAGCTCTCCGGCGACGACCCGCATGTGACTCACCTCCACCGCCCTGTTGGAAAGAGTGTACCACATTTGACGTGCCCGACATGTATAAACGCTCGCAAACCTGTCCATGATGATAACCGGCGGTTGTCAACCGACGCCGCAAACCGTGGAGCAGCAGGGTATCCCCATATGCTCTCCTCCGGTTTCTCCTCTCCCGTGTCGTCTGGCGAAGGCCATGCGACAACCCCCTCGTTGACCCGGACGAGGGGGATTTTTCATGAATCAACAATTGATCCCTGGGCAACCTATGCACGAGGTGATCCGCATGCCGTTGTCATACACCGAAGGAATGGTGATCGGGGCTATCTTTTTCGTCCTTGTCCTCGCTTTTGTCATTTTTTTCACTCTGGGGATGCCGCCGGTTTCTTCATCCCGGAGACAATCCCCAATGGACGTACCGGAGCCACCCCGACGGCCGGAATCTTAAATCCCCCCGCATACACGTCAGTGGATCCCTTCACCGCTGACGGCCAGTCCTTCCCGCAGGGAGGCAAACTCCGGCAAAAGCCAGAATTCTCGGCTCCGCACAAGATGGTGGGCATGGTGTTTGGCCCGGCGCATCCAGATTTCATCTCGAATCGGGTCGAAAAGTGCGAAATCTGGCCAACCGCTCTGGGCCAGACCCGCCCAATCCCCCGGCCCCCGCAGCTCCAGATCTTTTTTGGCCAATAAGTATCCATCATTCACCGCTTGAAAGGCCTCGATCCGCTGACGAGCGATGTCCGTCAGGGGCCCCGTTAGGACAAAACACACCGCATCCTGCCCCGACCGGCCGATTCGTCCGCGCAACTGATGCAACTGGCTGAGGCCAAATCGTTCAGCGTGATAAATCACCATCATCGTGGCCTCGGGAACGTCGACGCCCACCTCCACGACGGTTGTCGCCACCAAAGCCTGTATAGCGCCCTCCGCAAAAGCCCGCATCACCCGTTCTTTTTCCCCGGGAGACATGCGCCCGTGCAACAAGCCGACGGCAAACCCCGCCAATTGTTCCCGAAACCAGTCGAACAGAGAAAGGACATCTTTTTTCGATTCCGGCTGTTCACCCGGCCTTCCGATCGCCGGAGCCACCACGTATGCCCGCTCACCCCGACTCAATCGCTGACGCAGTTCAAGGACGACCTCTTCTTCCCGCTCCAGCGGCAGCCACCGAGTGACGCGCCGGCCTGGGGTTTCAGGGCGAGCAGGTAAAAAGGAGACGTCGACATCGCCAAAAAGGGCCATGGCCAACGTACGCGGAATCGGCGTTGCCGACATGGACAACAGGTGGATAGACTCGTTTGGCCGCAGCAGGGCCATCCGCTGCACGACCCCGAATCGCTGCTGCTCATCACACACGGCCACCCGAAGAGCGGAGTACGGGACATGGCCGAGCACCGCATGGGTTCCCACGAGGATCCCCGGGCGGCCGGCGGAAATATCGGCAAAGCATCGGGTGCGTTCGGCCCGGTCGGTCCCTCCCGTTAACAGCCAAACTGGAAAAGAAAAGCCCGCGAACCAACCAGACAACGTGCGGGCGTGTTGCTCGGCCAGAATTTCTGTGGGAGCCAACAATACCCCTTGTCCGCCGCTCATCGCCGCCGCAAAGAGAGCGGCGGCCGCGATCACCGTCTTCCCGGAACCGACGTCGCCGAGGATGAGCCGGCGCATGGGAGCATGTCCGGCGATCTCCGCCGCCACCGCCCGCAACACCCGCCGCTGCCCTTCCGTGGGAGAAAACGGAAGAGCCGCCAAAAATTCTTCCCACTCCCTCCGGGTCAGTCTGAGGGCCGGGGCCCGTCGGCTTTTCTGCCTCCACCGGGCACACTGGAGCGGAAGCTGAAACCTGAGGCATTCTTCGTATACCAATCTTTCCCGGGCCCGACCAAGTCGCTCCCAGTCCCGGGGAAAGTGAATCTCTCGCAGGGCCTCGGCTTTGTCCATGAGGCCCAGTTTCGCCCTCCAGCGCCACGGCAGGGGATCGACGAGATGGGGCTCAGCTTCTTTCAAGGCGGACGCGATCCACGTACGCAGCCATTTGGGACGGAGATCCCCGCTGGTTTGGTACACGGGCACAATCCTGCCCGCGTGGACAGAATGACCAGCGCCGCCCTCGGATACCGGCTCCATATGTTCCACCACCAGGCTGCGCCGGGCGGCCTGCCACCGGCCCGCCAACCGCCATCGCCGATAACGAGTCAACCGTTCAAGGACATAAGCCTGACGAAACCAGACCGCATGAATGCGAATTCCTTGAACGTCCATCGGCACCGCCACCACCGGGACCCGCCCACCTCTGCTCACCCGGGGCTTCCCCGCCACAGTCCCTTCCACCGCCACCCGGCGGCCGTCTTCCCACTCTCCAGGACGGCGAAGACGGAGATCCTCATAACGAAAGGGATAATGATAAAGGAGATCGCCAATTGACCGAATCCCCAAACTCTCCAAAGCCCTGGCCCTCCGGGGGCCGACGCCAGGCAAGAACGTAACCGGCCGGGCGAGCGGGTCCTGCCAAGCGCGGGGATCCCTCTCCATCACTCCACACCCACCACAGCGTCGTAAGTCGTTTCATCTCCCCGAAGCCATTCAAAAGAGAGGTTCGGAAACTTGACGGACACCTGTTCTCGGACCGCCCTCTCCTCCTGAGCACTCACCCGCTTTCCCCAGATCACCGTGACCAATTCGGCCTCTTCAACTCCGAGGCGTTCTATCAAACCAAGGAGAACGGGAGAAATGGTTTCACCCACCGCCACCACTTGGCCGTCCACCATTCCCTCATAAAGGCCGGACCGCGCACCGGGTCGCAAGGGCCCGGAATGAGAAACTTTCCGGATGAATCCCGAGCGGACCCTGGCCATGGCCTCCTTCATCCGGCGTTCATTCTCGTCCAAAGGGCGGGTGGGCTCGAACACACAAGCGGCCGCCAAGCCTTCCGGAACACTGCCGGCGCGAATCACACGAAGCACCCCGGTTCCCAGCGTACGCAGGGCCCGTTTGACATCTGCTTCGGACCGGCTCTGACACACCAAAACCGCCGTCTCCGCACTCCCGGTCTCTTGTACAACCCGAGATAACACAGACACCGCCCCGGATTTCCCGCCCACTTCCGAGAGAACGACAGCGGGAACGCCCGCCCCTTCAAACAATCGAGCCGCTCCTTCGTCGTCCACCGCCGCAACCAGAGAACGCCGGGGAACCGTAGATCGCGGCTGGGGACTGGCTGGGGCAACTTCCGAGGATTTGGGCTCTTGGTTCACTTGCATTTGCATATTGTCAATCTTGATCCGATCAAGGGGGCCAAAGGACAAACAACGCTCTAAAACCGTCCCCGGGTGAAAACTATGAATGTGTACTTTGATCCACTCGTCCACCTGGACCACGAGCAAGGAGTCCCCGAGCCCGGACAACGACTGTTCGAGCCGGGCGGTCATCGATTCCCCTCGCCCGGCGACTTGGATCAAACACTCGGTGCAATAGCCGTAACCGGCGCCGCTTTCATCCCGCCGGCATTCGATTGAGAGGGCTTCGTCCATCGAGGCGGAGGATACTGCCATGCGGTCTTCCCGCCGTCCCTTGGCCACAACCGCGATGTCCGCCTCCCACGGCAACGATACTCCGGCGAGCGTTTCAACAAAAGCATCGAGTATCACGGCAAAACCGAGGGCACCGGAATCCACCACCCCCGGTTGGCGACGCCCCGAAGGATCCGGGGCTCCCCCCTCAAGCACCGATTCCGCCGCGGCAACAGCCGCCCGGGCGGCTGCCTCCCAGCCCTCGCTGGATCCGTCTATCCAAGCCCGGGCCGTATCCCGGGCAATGCTGAGCATCGTACCTTCCACCGGTTTCTGCACTGCCCGGTAGGCTGCTTCCGCCCCGTGATTCCACGCCTCACTCCACTTGGGGAGGGACAGCTCCACTTCCCCCCGGAGGCTGCCGGCCAGACCTAGAAAAAACTGTGAAAGAATGACGCCGGAGTTACCCCTCGCACCGAAGATCAGCCCTTTGGCGAATCGACTGAGCACTTCAGCCGCTCCCGAGGCAGGATGTTCAGCCAACGCCCGGAGCCCAGCATCAAACGTCAACGATAAGTTTGTCCCCGTGTCCGCATCGGGAACGGGAAAGACATTCAGGCGGTTGATGGTCGGTCCTGCCTCATTCAATCGCCGCCCCGCCGCCTCCAATGCCCGGACGAGCGTCTGCCCGTCCAATCGCCTGTCCTCCAACCCAACGCCCTCCTACTTCTCTTCCGGCACCCGAACGCCCTGAACGTACACGTTGATGCGATCCGGGGTGATTCCGAGGGTATCCTGCAAGGTGTACCGCACCTTTTCGATCACATTGTGGGCTACTTCGGAAATTTTCATGCCGTACACGACAATGATGTGGAGATCCACCACGGTCTTGTCATCCCGAATCTGTACCTCCACGCCTCGACCAGGGTTGTCCCGGCCCAAAAACTCTGTCAGGCTGTCTTTGACCTGGCGTCGGGAGGCCATCCCCGCCAACCCGTAACACTCCATGGCTGCGGTCCCTGCAATCGTGGCAATGACGTCTTCGACAATGAAAATCTTCCCAATCGCGGTCTGCAGTTCTTTCGGCATCTCCCATCGTTCCCCCTCGCACCCCGGAATCCGGGCGTGACGGTGTGACTTCCCTTGCATTTTACTACAATCGGGCGACCTCGGAAAAGGGACGAAGGGCGCTCACCCCCTCTTCCGGGGGCGAAAGGGAAAATTCCGGAGTTCGGCCCCCCGAGTCCCTTGATCGAACATCGACCGTGTGGTAGCATGGGAAAGTCGACATGCCGTGAGCGGCCGCGGATCCATCGACCGGACGGGGGTGAAACGGATGGCCAAGCGTTGTGAAATCTGTGGACGTGGGCCGGCGACCGGGCACGCGGTGAGCCACTCCCATATACTCACGAAACGCCGCTGGATGCCCAACATCCACAAGATTAGGGCGGAGGTCGGCGGCAGTGTTCGCCGCATTCGGGTGTGTGCCCGCTGCCTGAAGGCCGGAAAGGTCAAAAGGGCTCTTTGAAACAAAAAAGCACCGCGGAGGTGCTTTTTTGTTTAGTCTTTGTGAAAGGCGTTCAGAATCGCTTTTACGATCTCCCCAAGGAAACGAGGCAGTTTGATGGTATAAAAGCGCACAAAAACCCCTCCTCCGCCTCCGGTATCCGTACTCGGACTGGCCCTTCTTTCAAACGCGTTGCGGTCCCATTGCTCTTTATGTATATTCCTTCTCGGGCTAAATGTGTGCAATCGCCTCCAGGATATCGCCCAACGCTTTTTTTCGGTCCGCCCGTCCAAACACCGCTGAGCCGGCCACCAGCACATCGGCCCCCGCCTTCACCGCCTTGGGAGCGGTTGAAGGATCGATCCCCCCATCCACCTCGACGTAAAGGTCGTCCCGATCCCCTGCCCATTCTCGCAAAAGAGGGATTTTCTCCACCGTTCGAGGAAGAAACGCCTGTCCTCCGAACCCGGGGTTGACCGTCATGACCAAAACCAACTCCACATCCTCCAACACCCAGCGCACCATTTCGGGCGGCGTGGCCGGGTTGAGAGCAACCCCGGGTTTCGCCCCTGTCGCCCGGATACTCTGGATCGTTCGGTGCAGATGTGGACAAGCTTCAACATGGACGGTGATTCGGTCCGCCCCGGCCCGGGCAAAATCCTCAATATAGCGATCCGGATTGGCAATCATCAAATGCACATCCAAGGGCAAATCGGTGACCCTGCGGAGACTCGCCACCACCGGCGGCCCGATCGTAATATTTGGAACAAACTGCCCGTCCATCACGTCCACATGAATCCAATTCGCTCCCGCCCGGGTCACCGATTCCACTTCTTCGGCTAATCGGGCAAAATCCGCCGACAGGATCGACGGCGCCATCATCACCGATCTTCTCATCGTCCATGCCCCCTTTCACAATCTCCGCTGTTCACGAAGGGTCATCGTCAGCGGTATCGCTCTTCCCGAGCCTCGCGCAGTTCTTTCAGCCATTCCCGATAATGGTCATAACGCAAAGGATCGATCCGCCCCTCGGCCAGGGCCGCGGGGACCGCGCACCCCTCCTCTTCTTCGTGCAGGCAACCGCGGTATCGACAGTTTCTGCCCACCTCTACCAGTTCCGGAAATCCCTTCGACAGCTTTTCAGGCTCCAAGTCCTTGTCGAAGGCCAAAACCCCAAACCCCGGCGTATCGGCGACATAAGTATTCTCTTCCAATCGGAGGAGCTCCACCTGCCGGGTGGTGTGGCGACCCCTGCCCAGACGCCGGCTGACGTCGCCCACGGCCCGATTCAACCCGGGATGCAGAGCGTTGATCAAGCTGGATTTGCCCACTCCGGACTGACCGGCGAGGACGCTCACCTTTCCTCGCAACCGGGTGCGAAGGGCATCGATGCCCTCCCCGGTCAGGGAGGACGCGTACAGGGTCGGGTACCCCAATCGCCCGTATACCGACACCTCCCTTTCAAAATCGGCCCGGTCCTGAAGGAGGTCCGCTTTACTCCAGCACAGCAAAGCGGGGACGTTTTGCAACTCCACAGACACGAGCAGGCGGTCGAGAAGGTGGCGATTCAGATCGGGTTCCCGGATGGAAAAGACCAGCACAGCCAAGTCCACGTTCGCCACTGGGGGGCGGACCAAGATGTTTGTCCGAGCCAGCACGTCCTCCACCACGCCCTCGGAGAGCCCGGACAGATGGACACGCACCTCGTCTCCGACCACGGGATGCATCCCCCGCTTCTTTAGAACACCCCGGGCGCGGCAGCGCACCGTTCGCCCTTTGAGATCTACGTCGTAGAATCCGGCCACCACCCGGACAATCCGGCCCTGTGCCCCCTCCGGCACGCCGCTCTCCCCCCTCTTCCTGCTACGTTCCATTGTACGGGATCACTTTTTCTCCCTGTTGCTGTCCATCCACGTACCACTTGATATCCGCGCCCGTATCCGGGCTGAGAACCACCTGCACCGGATACACTTTACTCACCGATGTCGTCTCCGAGACCACCGTTTGATTGGCCTCTCGGGCGTCCGTAACCACAATCTTCACCTGAACGGGCGGATGACCGGGCGGAATGGCCACCGCCACCGGAAACACTGCGGTTTTCGCGTCTTGGGGATAACCGCTGGAAACCCACAAATCCACCGCCCGGCCCTTGGGGACCTGGTCCCCGGGCTTGTAAGGCGCCTGTTGAATCACCACTCCGCTCGGCGCTTTATAATCGGGCTGGGTTTGGACTTTGCCCACGGTCAACCCGGCTGCCGTCAACTGTTGCCGGGCATCTTGTTCCGTGCTGCCCACCACATTCGGCACGGTCACCAATTGAGGCCCCTGGCTGACCACCAGTTGCACTTGGTCCTTACCGGGGACCACCGCCACTTCTTCCCGGGGATATTGCCGGATCACCGTGTCTTTCGGCTGGTCGCTGTACTCATAATTCACCGCGATCTGAGAATCCGGAATCCCGTTTTGTTTAAGCAGTTGTTTCGCCTGGGAGAGCGGCATGTTTTCCACCGCCGGCATAGCCACGGTTTCCTGGCCGATGCTCACCCACAGGGTAATGGAGCGGTTCGCTTTCACCGTAATTCCAGCATCGGGATCTTGTTTGAACACCGCTCCAGGAGGCACCGCATTGCTCGGCATGTCCACCCGCTGGATGTTATTTTGAGAAAATCCGCTTTGTGTGAGTTGGGCCACCGCATCGGCGTAAGGTTTCCCCACGACATTCGGCATGGTGACGTCGGGCACCCGCATCCAGGTTGTAAATGCATAATACGCCCCAACCCCCAGCACCGCCATGACGAGAAGCACCGCCAACGTCCACAATGCCGCCCGTTTCACATAAGACCAGCCGCGACGCCGGGGTTTGGCCGCCTCGTCCGCCGCCTTTCGATCAGCACTGTTCTCGGCGCCGGACACCGGTGTGTACAATCGCGTCTCCTCGGACTGCCCGTCACCGTGCTGGGGAACGAATTTCGGGACATCCTTCAGTTCGAGGACGACATCGAGATCCGCCGCCATTTCTCTAACTGAATCATACCGATCCAGCGGATTTTTGGCCATGGCGCGCAGAATCACGTTCTCCATACTTTGGGGAATTCCGGGAATGAGTTGGCGAGGCTCCACCAGGGGTTCCCGCACGTGCTTCAAGGCCACACTGATGGGCGAATCCCCGGAGAAAGGCAGATGGCCGGTGACCATCTCATATAGCACGACCCCCAGGGAATAGATGTCTGATTTAATATCAGTCATCTCTCCCCGGGCTTGCTCGGGTGAAAAATAATGCACAGACCCGATCACCGATCCCGCATAGGTAATCGTGTTCGCCGTGATTGCCCGGGCGATGCCGAAATCGGTCACTTTGACAACCCGGGCATCGGTGATCAAAATATTATGGGGCTTGATGTCTCGATGGACGATGCCGCGATCGTGGGCATGGGCCAAGGCCGCGCACACTTGTCTTCCGATCTCCACCACTTCTTCCACCGGAAGGGGTCCCCGCTGTTGGATCCACTCTTTAAGGGTATGACCTTCGACGTACTCCATGACGATAAAATGATCGTCCCCGTCAGTGCCGACGTCAAAGATATTCACGATATTCGGATGGGATAATGAAGCGGCCGCCTGAGCCTCCCGGCGAAAACGGCGGATAAAGTCCGCATCGTCGCCAAATTGGCTGCGCAATACCTTGACAGCCACCCGGCGCCCCAGGACGGTGTCCAGTGCCCGGTACACCACCGACATGCCGCCTCCGCCCACCGCCTGTTCAATCTGATATCGACCACCCAGCAAGCGTCCGATCACAGGCGATCCCCCCGCTCCCCGGGCGCCCCATGCTCCACCGCCACCACCGTAATGTTGTCGGGTCCGCCCCTTCCCAGGGCCGCTTCGATCAAACGATCGAGCCGCCCTTCCAGCGGGACCGTTCCAACCCGCATCGTCTCCAGAATCTCGCCCTCTTCCACCATATTGGACAGCCCGTCGGAGCAAAGGAGCAAGATGCCGCCCGCTTCCCAGGAAACCCGGGCGATATCCACTTCAACCCGGGGTTCCATGCCCAGGGCCCGGGTCAACACGTTGCGCCTCGGGTGAACCCGGCTTTCTGCCTCGCTCAATTCCCCGCTTTTGCGGAGCTCGTTCACCAAAGAGTGATCATCGGTCAACTGGCGGATAGCCGCCCCGGCGATCAGGTAGGCCCGACTGTCGCCGATATGACCCACCCAGATCTCCCGCTCGTCAAACAGGGCGGCCACCACAGTGGTGCCCATGCCCGCCAAGTCTGTGGCGGAAGGATCGTGGGACCGCTCGTAAACCACCCGGTTCGCCTCCCGGATGGCTTCGAGTAAACGTTGCCCCGCCGGACCGGTCGAGCTGTGGAGCTGGCGGCCGATCACGTCGATGGCCAACTGGCTCGCCACCTCCCCTGCCCGGTGGCCGCCCATGCCATCGGCTAGGAGGGCCGCTTTTAACGGTTCTAAATCCATGTGGATGGCATACCCATCCTGATTGATCGAGCGCACCAAACCCACATGGGACCTGGCCGCGACTTCCACCTGCATACGCACACCTCTTCCCGCTTCCCCTACGCCTCCGTCAACTCATAACCCGCCCGCAACTGCCCACAGGCCGCGGCGATATCCGCTCCCATCTCTCGGCGAACGGTGCAAGAAATCCCGTGCCGCTCCAACCGCTCGCGAAACGCTTCCACCTGCCGGCGCGGGGTCCGGTCGAACCGGCGCTCCGGTACGTAATTGACCGGAATGAGGTTCACATGACACGGCAAACCCCTGAGCCGATCCGCCAGTTCATCCGCCTGATCCAGTCGATCGTTGATTCCACCGATGAGAGCATACTCAAAGGTCAGGCGTCTCCCGGTCTTTTCCCAATACTCCCGGCAGGCCTCCAACAAGACGGCGATGGGGTAGGCGCGGTTGATGGGCATGAGGCGACTGCGCACCTCGTCGTTCGAGGCGTGCAGCGATACCGCCAAAGTGATCTGAAGGCGCTCCTCCGCCAACTTTCGGATGGCGGGCACCATGCCACTCGTGGAGACGGTAATATGTCGCTGTCCGATGCGCAGTCCCTCATCAGCGGTGATCAAACGGATAAAGCGAAGGGTGGCCCCATAATTCTCCAGCGGTTCTCCAGACCCCATCACCACCACGGATGAGACCCGCTGCCCCTGTTGATCGAGCATGCGCTGGCATGCGAGAACCTGTTCCACCATCTCGCCGGCTTCCAAGTTCCGAACCAATCCGCCCAAAGTCGATGCGCAGAACTGACACCCCATATGACAGCCTACCTGAGAGGAAACACACACGCTGTGGCCATAAGAATGGCGCATGAGCACCGTTTCCACCGTCGCCCCGTCGAATAGGCGAAAGAGGAATTTTGTCGTCCCATCCTTTTTCGACACCTGACGGGTCAGTTCCTCCATGGTCCCGAGCCGGGCCCTCTCCCGAAGCACATTTCGCAGGGCCTTGGGGAGATTGGTCATCGCATCCACACTCGTCACGCGCTTTTTATACATCCAATCGAACAGTTGCGCGGCCCGGTACCCCGGTTCACCCTGTTCCTCCAGCCACGTCCGGAGCTCAGCCAGCGTCAGACCGTACAAGTGAATCCACGGCTCGCGGCCTTTGCTCTGGGTGTTTTGTTCAGTCACGGCGGATCCCCCTTTGAGCCCCCGAGGGTTTTCGGCGGAGTCGAGCATAATAGAAACCGTCCCCTCCAAAATGAAATGGAAGAATCTGTCGACCAAACCGAGTGGAAAGCGTCATTTGGCCGAGGGGGTCCGGCCAGAGGGCTGCCGGGTCTTCGAGATCAAAGGCCGCTCCCCCGGGCCCTGCCAGAAAAGCCTCCACGACCCCATCATTTTCTGCTTCACAGACGGTGCAGGTCGCGTAGACCAATATTCCGTCCGGCCGCAAGGCCCTGGCCGCGGCCGCCAGCAACTCACCCTGCAGTTTGACCAGGTCCTGAATGTCTTCGGGGCGCCGACGCCACTTTAACTCCGGCCGCCGTCGCAACACCCCGAGGCCGCTACAGGGAGCATCCACCAAGGCGGCGTCAAAAATCCCAAGGGACGGGGCATCTCTCCCATCGGCACAAACCGGATGAACGTTTGGTAATCCCAGGCGTCGGGCGGTCCGCTCGATCAAAGGGATTTTATGAGGATGGATATCCACTGCGGTAACCCGCCCGGTGCCCTTCATCCACTCGGCTAGATGGGCAGATTTTCCCCCCGGGGCGGCGCAAAGATCCAGGACCTCCCACCCCGGTTCCGGTTGCAAGGTCCAGGCGGCGAGGGTGGCGCTCTCATCCTGCACGCTGCAAGCACCGGACCGAAAGGTAGACAGACGGGAAACGTCGACTCCGCTGACTCGCAGGACTCCGGGGATCACCGGCGACGGCCGCCCTTCCCCCCCTGCTTCCCTGACCGACTCCATAACCTCAGCGACGGATGAGCGCAGAAGGTTCACCCGAAGGGTGAGAGGCGGCGGCTCGTTGTTGCTTTCACAAAGGGCGATCGTCGCTTCTGGGCCGAGCCACGACCACCAGCGTTCCACCATCCACGTCGGATGGGAGGTGCGCCGAGCCAGCTCTTCCGGGTTCCCGGGAGCGTTCCGGGATCTTGCGGCCCGGGGTGGGGAAGGCGTTTGTTGTTCACGCTCCAGGGCTCGCAACACACCGTTCACATAACTCGCGGCCCGGGGCTGAGTGCCTTTGACCAATTCGACCGCATCGTTCACCACGGCGTGAGGGGCACAGTGGCGCAGTTTATATAACTGATAAACCGCCATTCGCAGCGTGACCCGGACGACGGCATCAAGGCGAGCAATGGGGATTCGGGACTTGGCGTTGATCTGTTCATCTAGCCATCGCTGCCACCGCAACGTGCCCTGAACAATCTCCGTAGCCAGGGCGCTGTCCCGCCGGTCCGCACCCAGGCGGTTTAACACCTGCCTTAAAGCGATGTGGCTATAGGCCCGCCGCTCTTCGACAAGGAGCAGGACCTCAAAGGCGCCGCGCCGGGCGGGTGATACCGCCCCTGCCCTCCCCGAAACCCGGCGCCGCGGGTCTCGCACAGGATTCGCCGCCCGGGCATCCGGGCTCACTTCCCCAGAGCCTCCCCAGTTTCGATGCGCCTTCCCCGCGCCCACGCTTCCGCCTCCATCCGATTCTTGCTTTCGGGCTGAACCTGGTGCAGCCACAGGGCTCCCGCCCCTGCTGCCACCAACACCCCGCTCCGTTCCACGACCAGGATCTCACCGGGTGCGCCGAAACTCCCGGTGCGCTCCTCAACGGTCGTCCGCCAAATTTTCAACACCTTGCCCCGGTGGAGGGTGTAACCACCCGCCCACGGGCGCAGAGCCCGAATTCGGTTGTGGATCGCCAGGGCCGCTTGCGACCAGTCGATCTTCTCGTCCTCCCGGCGAAGGGGAGGTGCATAGGTGGCCAAAGATTCGTCCTGTTCCCGGGGTTCGATTTCCCCGGCCAACCATCTCGGCAGCACGTCCACCAGGAGCCGCGCCCCCAACTCGGCCAGGCGCTCGGTCAACGTGCCGGCGTCATCCTCCTCGCCCACCGCCAGTTCTTCCTGAGCGACAATCGGCCCCGCGTCCAAAGCTTGCACCATTTTCATGATGGTGATGCCCGTCCGGTCCTGTCCGTCCATCAAGCACCGCTGTATCGGCGCAGCCCCGCGGTATCTGGGCAACAGAGACGCGTGGATGTTCAAACATCCCCGGGGTGGCAGATCGAGCAGTTCTTGAGGAAGGATCCGCCCATAGGCGGCGGTCACCGCCACCTCCGGGGCCAGGTCCCGAACACGCTGTAAAAACTCCCCGTCTTTCACCCGTTCGGGTTGCCAAACGGGGAGACCCAACTCCTCGGCGGCGCGCTTGACCGCCGGCGGCGACGGGACCTGACGGCGCCCCACCGGGCGGTCTGGGCGGGTCACCACCGCCCCCACCTTCCACCCCGCCTTGACTAACGCCTTCAGGGAGGGAACGGCAAACTCCGGCGTGCCCATGAACAATACGTTGGTCACGTTTCGACCCTCCGGATGGAACGCGGATCGGTCACCCGGTCGAGAAAAAGAATCCCGTCCAGGTGGTCGATTTCGTGGAGCAAACAGCGGGCCAGGAGTCCCTCGGCGTCCACCACGAGGGGTTCCCCGTTCCGATCCTGGGCCCGCACGATCACATGATGAGCCCGGGTGACATCCGCCTGGATGCCGGGGATGCTCAAGCAACCCTCTGGCCCGGTCTGTTCGCCTTCCTCCAATACGACCTCCGGATTCACCAACCCGAGCAGGCCTTCGCCAATATCTGCGACGATGACCCGCTTCAGAATCCCCACTTGGGGAGCCGCCAGACCGATTCCATCGGCATTGTACATCGTGTCCGCCATATCGTCGATCAGCCGCTGAATGTTCGGGGTGACCTTGCTGACCGGTTTGGCCTTTTCCCGCAGTATCGGATCCCCTTGCAAACGGATGATTCGTATCGCCACTGAAACTCACTCCTTTAACGGCGCGACCCCAATCGGGATGCGCCCCGGCTGCAACACCGCTACAACAACATCTGGGCCGCCACGTCCACGCTCACCGATCCTTCGGGATCGCACAGTCCCGCCGATTCCCGCCACACCTCTCGAAACGCCTCCGCCACGTCCGACCATTGGCGATATTTCACCACCACCTGGTGGCGGTACAAACCCCGCAGGCGTCCCAGAGGGGCCGGGCCAGCCCGAAGCACCCGACCCGCCCCGGGGGGCAGGACTTCTTTCAGCCGGCGTTCGATGCTGCCCGCCGCCCGGGCCGCTCGATCGGCCTCGGGGTGTCCTGTCCGCCAAACCGCGAGCTCCGAGAAAGGGGGGTAGTCCCCGGCGCGCCGGCCGGCCAGCTCTCGGAGGTAAAACACCCGGGGCTGTTGGTCCGCCGCCGCCCGGATGGCGTAATGGTCCGGATTGTAGGTTTGGATGACCGTGATCCCCGGAGTGTCCCCCCGACCGGCCCTCCCCGCCACCTGGACGAGCAGTTGATAGGTGCGTTCCGCTGCACGAAAATCGGGCACATGCAGAGAAGTATCGGCAGAAATGACGCCCACCAGTCCAACGTTGGGAAAATCGAGACCTTTGGCGATCATTTGCGTGCCGAGGAGTATGTTCGCCTCTCCCCGGGCAAAACGGCCCAGGAGCTCTTCATGAGCCCCCTTGCGCCGGGTCGTGTCCACATCCATTCGCACAATTTCGGCCGTGGGAAAGAGATGCCGCAGTTCTTCCTCCACCCTTTGGGTCCCAGTGCCAAAATACCGGATGTACGGCGACCCGCAGTTGGGACACGTCTCCGCGTAGGGGGTGGTATACCCACAGTAGTGGCACCGCAAATCTTCCCCAGACCGGTGGTACGTCAAAGAGATATCGCAGTGAGGACAGCGCATGACGTGACCACAAGCCCGGCACAACACGAAAGTGCTGTAGCCCCGGCGGTTCATAAGGATAACCGCCTGCTCACCCCGGTCCAGCCGTTCCGCCATCTCCCGCTCCAGTCGACGGCTAAACATCGAGCGATTCCCCTCCCGAAGTTCCCGGCGCATGTCCACCACCACGCACTGCGGGAGGGGGCGCCCGCCCACCCGCTCTTTCAGCGAGGTCGACACGGCCCGTCCCCGTTCCACTAAATGAATCGCCTCCAGGGATGGCGTGGCACTTCCCAGCACCAACACGGCTCCGTGCTGGGCCGCCCGCTTCCAGGCCACCTCCCGGGTCACATAACGGGGGGACTCCTCTTGTTTATACGACACCTCGTGCTCTTCGTCCATGACGACCAGACCCAGGTGGTCCACCGGAGCAAAAATCGCCGACCGCGCCCCGACGGCCACGGCCGCCTCCCCGCGCCGGAGTCGCATCCACTCGTCGTGGCGCTCCCCCGGGGACAAACGACTGTGCAGGACCGCCACCTGCTCCCCGAATCGACCCCGGAACCGCGCCACGGTCTGTGGGGTCAAAGCGATCTCCGGCACCAACACGATGGCCCGGCGCCCCCGGCGAAGCGCCTCTTCCATCGCCCGAAGATACACCTCGGTCTTCCCGCTGCCCGTCACTCCATACAATAACACCGGCCTATGGTCCGGCGCCTCCATCTGGGTCACAATCGCCGCCAAGGCCCGGCGCTGATCTTCATTCAACTCCGGCCTCTCCCCGGTATCCCACCCCGGGTCGCGGCCCGATCCCGGGTCCCTCCGGATCGCCCGGGACTCCAACTGCACCAGGCCGCGCTTGACCAGTCCGCTCACCGCCTCCCGGCTGACACCGGACAACCGGGCCATCTCCCCGACGGGGAGTGGGTCGAGATCCCGGGAGAGCCACCAAGTCAAAAGTTCTGCTTGCCGAGGCGCCCGACCGCGCATCCTCTCAGCGGCTTCCTGGAGGGATTTCTTATCCAAGACAGGAACGGCCACCCGGACCGTTTTCGGTCCGACCACTTGGCCCTCGGTCCGTTCCACCCACCATCCCCTGGCAAGCCCCGTTCTCAGGGTGCCCAGGTCACCGCCCAAAGCCGCCAAGAGCTGCTCCCTGGACAGGGGCCTACGGGCCAAACGACCCATCACCCCGCCGCCAACTCCGGCGATATGGGCCGCCTCTGCGGCTCCGGGTCCCGGTTCGTAATACCGGTTCACCTTGCCAAAAGCCCCGGGCGGCAACACCGTGCGGAAAGCCGCGGATCGGGTACACAGATACCGTTCGGAAAGCCATGCGGCGAGTTCGAGAAGATCCCCGGGCACCACCGGTTCCGTGTCCAGCACGTCCCGGATCGGCTTGAGTTCGGCCAGGGACTCCGCAAGCTGCGGATCGGTCCGCTCCACGATAATCCCCATCACCGACCGCCGCCCGAAGGGGACCAACACCCGGGCACCCGGTAGCGCCCAAGACTTCAGGGATTCAGGCACCCGGTACGTAAACGTCCGGTCCACCGCCTGGACCCGGAGTTCTGTCAACACTTCAACGGCAATCACGATCCTGCCCCCACCTTGCCCGGGGTGTCCCGAATCACGTCCAAGAGGCGATCTGCCACCTCCCGTTTTGACAGCGGAGGAAGCGCCAAAGCGGTACCGTCCCTGCCGTAGATCGTCACAATATTCGTATCGACGGCAAACCCCGCCCCGGCCATGGAGACATCATTGGCGACGATGTAGTCGAGGCTCTTGCGTCTTAACTTTTCCAGAGCGTTTTTCTCTACATCTTCCGTTTCCGCGGCAAAACCGACGATCACCTGATCCGGTCGACGATGCCTGGATACTTCCATCAGAATATCCGGGTTGCGGACCAACTCCACAGTGAGCGGACCTTCCGCCTTTTTGACCTTCGAGGGGTGAACCACCGCCGGCCGATAATCTGACACCGCCGCGGCCTTGATTAAAACATCATGCATCGGAAGGTTTGCAAGAACAGCGTCCCGCATCTCCAGGGCCGTCTCGACCCGGATGAGGCGAACCCCCTCCGGGGAGCGGAGCTCTCCCGGCCCTGCCACTAGGGTCACGGTTGCCCCGCGATCCCGGGCCGCTTCCGCCACGGCATAACCCATTTTGCCGGTGGAGCGGTTGGACAGTATCCGGACGGGATCAAAGGGCTCCCACGTGGCACCGGCGGTCACCAACACGCGGACGTCCGCAAAGTCCCGGCGGCGGTTTAACACGGCCTCCACGACTTCGGCGATCTCATCGGGTTCCGCCATGCGGCCCTTCCCGGTATACCCGCAAGCCAAGGGGCCCTCCCCGGGGTCGACGATGACACAGCCCCGGGCCCGGAGGCGGGCGATATTTTCTTGGACAGCAGGGTGGCCAAACATGTGAACGTTCATCGCCGGGGCGAAGATGACCGGAGACCTCGTGGCGAGCAGCGTGGTGGACAGCATGTCATCCGCCAGCCCCCAAGCGGCTTTTGCGAGAATGTCGGCTGTTGCCGGCGCCACCACGAACACATCCGCCAAATCCGCCAGGTGAATGTGCTGGATGACCGAAGGATCCGTCTCGTCGAATACGTCCACCGCCACGGGGTGTTTCGTAATGCTTTGGAACGTCAGGGGCGTGATGAACTTCGCGGCCCCTTCGGTTAGAATGACGTGAACCCTGGCGCCGGATTTCACGAAACGACTGCACAGGGCTGCCGACTTGTAGGCGGCGATGCCTCCGGTCACCCCAACGATGATCTCACGGTCTTTCACCCTGTTCCCCTCCCGAGAAAAAAGAACAACCCCATCGGTTGTTCCCTCGCCCCATTACTTGGACAGCACGCATTTTACCTTATCCGCGGCGATCTCAAACAACGCCACCGAGACGACTTTCCCGGAAGGAACTGACACAAGAGAACGCGCCCCTTCCTGGAGCCGCCTGGCACGGCGGGCTGCCGCCACCACCAGGGCGTATTTACTTTCCACCTTTGTCATCAGTTGATCGATGGATGGATACAGCATCTGCAATCCCCCTTTCAATCCACGATTCGTAAAATTTCCGGTTGCGCCGAACGCTGTGGTGTTCTGCGACGATAATCGATTGGATGCGGTGGCACGCCAGTTCAACCTCGTCGTTAATGACCACGTAATCATACTCCCACAACTGTCGAATTTCGTCCGAAACCGCCCCAAAGCGCAGCCGGAAACTCTCGGCAGTCTCCGAACCCCGGCCAAGAATCCGATTTTTCAATTCCCGTACCGAAGGAGGGAGCAAAAACACAAACACCCCCCGGGGGAACTGCTCCTTGACCTTGCGAGCCCCCTGGATATCGATTTCTAAAAGCACATCGAGCCCCGCCCGCAGTTGGTCTTCCACGTATTTCCGCGGCGTGCCGTAGTAGTTCCCGTACACCTCGGCCCATTCCAGCAATTCGCCATCCCGAATCATGCGTTCGAATTCCTGCCGGGATCGGAAGAAATAGTTCACCCCTTCCCGCTCCCCTTGCCTGGGCAACCGCGTAGTGACCGATACGGAATATTTCATCGCAGGCAGGTGTTCGCGCAATGCGGTGCAGACGGTTCCCTTGCCCGCACCGGAAGGACCCGACAGGACGACCAGGAGTCCCTCGGGCCGATCCATCGTCTTCCCCTGATCCATGGCCGTGGCGTTATTCCTCCTCTTCCGACGCCGCGTCCCGAGCCACCAAACGGTGGGCCACCGTTTCCGGCTGCACGGCGGACAGAATGATATGGTCGCTGTCGGTAATGATCACCGCCCGGGTTCGACGGCCGTAGGTGGCGTCAATCAGCATTCCCCGATCCCTGGCTTCCTGAATGATGCGCTTGATCGGGGCTGACTCAGGGCTGACGATGGATACAATCCGGTTGGCGGATACGATATTGCCAAACCCAATATTGATCAATCGAATACTCACTCCGCATTCCTCCCAGCCATACGAATCGGGATCACTCGACGTTCTGCACCTGTTCCCGCAACTGTTCGAGAACCGTTTTCGCGTCCACCACCCGCAGGGCAATCTCGGCGCTACCCGCTTTGGCCCCAATCGTATTGAACTCCCGAAACATCTCTTGCAATAAAAAATCCAACCGCCGCCCCACAGCTTCTCGGCTGCCCAGCGCCGCCTCGAATTGACCCAGGTGACTGGAGAGCCGGACGATCTCCTCCTCTACGCTCGCCCGATCGGCCAGCATCGCCACCTCCACCGCAATCCGTCCGGCATCCACAAACCCCGGGAGATTCCATTCTTGCAGCTTCTCCTCCAAGCGCCGCCGATACTCCTTGGGGACCTCCGCGGCCAGCAGAGCGATCTCTTCCACCAGTCGGCTCAGATGGGAGAAACGGCGCCGGGCATCCTCTTCCAACCGCTCCCCCTCCCTGCGCCGGGCCGCAGCCAGCATCCTCAGCGCGGCATCCAAGGCCCGCTGCACAACCGGGCGGGCCACCTCCGGATCGACGGCCGCCTCCTGGGGGCGCACCACCCCCGGTATCGCCAAAATATCCCGCAGGTTAATCCGGTCGGAAAAGCCTAGCTCCGCCGCGAGGGCATCTCCGGCTTTTTTCACCGCCCGGGCGAGGGCGATGTCGAGAATCGCCGGGTCCCCCGCGGTCAGGTCAGGTAGAGCGGATATGTATACGTCAACCCGGCCCCGGGAGATCTCTCGGGCCACTGCCCGGCGGAGATCATCCTCCAGAGCGAGCCACTCGCGGGGCCCACGGATCGCGATCTCCCGAAATCGGTGATTCACCGAACGAATCTCCACTCCCACCGTGTATCCGGCCCCATGGCCGGTCCCGCGTCCATACCCGGTCATGCTTTTCAGCACATCGCCACCCCTTTTTCACACTCCATTCTACTTCAACCCGGGAACCACAGACAACAGGCCACCTCACTGCCGGCTTTGCAAAGCTATGCACGCATACGGCCCTTGACAAAATCCATCGGCTATGCTCCGCCGGATCTCAGACTCCTGCGAAGGAAGGCGAAGCGGGAGGCTTTTCGATGGGGATCGCCTCACTTGGGAGGAATGACATGAAAAAAGCCCGCGGTCAACATCCGCGGACCCCGTGGAGCGAACTTTTCCACCCATTTTGGCACCTTAGTCCGGCTGTCCGATTTCCCCCCGAAACACCTCTACCGCAGGCCCCGTCATGTACACCCGACCATCCTCAGCCCACTCGATCTTCAGCGTACCGCCGGGCAAATGCACCCGAACCTTCCGCCCGGATCGACCTTCCAGCGCCCCGGCCACCACGGCGGCACAGGCCCCGGTCCCACAGGCCAGGGTTTCTCCACATCCCCGCTCCCACACCCGCACGCGAATCTCCCCAGGATCCAGAGTCTCAACGAATTCCACGTTCACTCGATTCGGGAACAGGCGGTTCGTCTCAACCTCCGACCCCACGCCTCGCACATCCGTGCCTTCCACATCGTCCACGAAAATGACCGCATGGGGATTACCCATGGACACTGCCGTAAACGCCCATTCCCGCCCGGCCGCCTCCACCCTCCCCGAGGGAGTGCCGCCCTCGGCTAATGCCACGGGTATCCGGCCCGGCTCAAGAATCGGCTCGCCCATGTCCACGGTGACCTCTTCCACCCGGGAACCATTGCCTCCGAGCACAATGCGCTGCACTCCGGCCAACGTTTCCACCACGAGATCCCGGCGTCGGACCAAACCCCGTTCAAAGGCGTACTTCCCCACGCATCGCACGGCATTGCCGCACTGTTCCGCTTCCGACCCGTCCGCATTAAAAATTCGCATCTGCACATCTGCCCGGTCCGACGGAAGCACAAACACCAACCCGTCGGCGCCAATGCCGAAATGGCGGTCGCACCAATTCCGAGCCAGGGCTCCCGGATCCAGCGGCAAGGCGTGACCTTCCACCACAATAAAATCGTTTCCAAGGCCGTGCATCTTGACAAATTTCAACTGAGAAGCCTCCTATCCCCGGCTCGGGCTCAACCGGGAGCGGGTGGGTCGGGACAGGCTGCGGAAGTTCAGGGCAAAAGTCGGAATCGCCGCCGCCAGCAGAATGGTCGCCCAGTCCGAAATTCCGAGGGGCACCGTCCGGAATACCGGTTGCAGGGCCGGCGTGTACAGGACCAGCGCCATGAGCGCCACCGAGGACAGCACCGCCGCCACCAACCATGGATTTCCAAAGATATTCCTCGAAAAAATGCCTTGATCCACGCTGCGGCAGTCGAAGACGTGGATGAGCTGGGACATCACCAAGGTACAAAAAGCCATCGTTTGCGCTTTCGCGAGAGCATCCGGGGCCGACCGCCACTCCAGCCAAAACACCGCTAAGGCCGCCAGGCCGATGAACAAACCGCGGCTAATAATTTTAAAACCCAACCCCCCGGCAAATATACTCTCCTTCACGTCCCGGGGCGGCCGTTCCATGAGATCTCCCTCCGGGGGATCCACCCCGAGGGCAATGGCCGGGAGGCCGTCGGTCACCAAATTCACCCACAGAATCTGGATCGGCACCAGGGGGAGGGGCAGACCCACCAGCATCGCCGTGAACAAGGTGACGATCTCCCCGACGTTGCAAGACAAAAGATAACGGACAAACTTGCGGATATTGTCGTAAATCCCCCGGCCTTCCTCCACCGCCGCCACAATGGTGGCGAAGTTATCGTCGGCGAGGATCAACGATGAAGCTTCCTTGGCGACGTCCGTTCCCCCTTGCCCCATGGCCACACCGATGTCCGCCGCCTTGATCGCCGGGGCGTCGTTGACCCCGTCCCCGGTCATCGCCACCACATGGCCCCGGGCCTGAAGGGCTTTCACAATGCGCAACTTGTGTTCGGGCGAAACCCGGGCGTACACATAGATCCGATCCGCGCGCTCCGCCAATTGCTTGTCGGACATATTGTAAAGATCCGCCCCGCTGACCGTCAACCCATTCTTCGGGAGGATGCCGAGGCGCCGGGCGATGGCTTCGGCGGTGGCCTGATGGTCGCCGGTGATCATCACCGTCCGGATCCCCGCCCGGCGACAAGTCTGAATCGCTTGGAAAACCTCCTCTCTCGGAGGATCGATCATGCCCGCCAGGCCGACAAACACCATCTCCGTCTCTTGTTGATTCTCTTCCCGCCGCACCTGAGCCTGTTGAAGGGGCCGATAGGCAAAGGCCAAATTCCGCATCGCCGTCCCCGCCATCTCTGCGTTGATGGCGAGGATTTCCCGGCGATGGGCGGCCGTCAGGGCCGTCACGCGACCGTTCCACAAGATAAAATCACAGCGGTCCAACAGGACATCCGGGGCCCCTTTGGCCATCAGCAGGTAAGACTCTTCCTCGCCGGTCTGCCGGACCACCACCGACATCATCTTGCGATTGGAGTCAAAGGGGTTTTCCAGGACTTTTTCGTATTTTGCCGCGAGGACATCGCTCCACATGTCCGCTTTGCCGGCGAGGACCAGAAGCGCCCCCTCGGTGGGGTCCCCGTGAATCGTCCATCCCTCCGGCGCTTTGGGCTCCTCGATCAGATCGGAACTATTGCATAGGACGGCGATTTCCAAAAGTTTCTTCAGATCTGGATGGGTCTTTGGGTTCACCACGTGTTCGCCTTTAAAGAACTTCCCTTCTGGCGTGTACCCGATTCCACTCACTTCCAGGCGGGTGCCGCCGACCCACAGGCTCTGGACAGTCATCTTGTTCTGGGTGAGGGTGCCGGTTTTGTCCGAACAGATCACTGTGGCGCACCCCAGCGTCTCCACGGCCGGGAGTCGCCGCACAATGGCCCGGCGCCGAATCATGCGCTGCACCCCGAGGGCCAAGGCAATGGTGACGATGGCGGGGAGACCTTCGGGAATCACCGCTACGGCAAGGCTCACCCCGGCGAGAAACATGTTGTATACGTCATGTCCCCGGGAGATGCCGATGACCACCACCAACGCCGTGACACCGAGCGCGACCCACACGAGAATTTTTCCGAGCTGGTCGAGACGGCGCTGCAAAGGCGTTTGGGTGTCTTCAGACTGCTGGATCAGATCGGCAATGAGCCCCATTTCTGTCTGCATGCCGGTGGCGATGACGACGGCCATGGCCTTGCCCCGGGTAACGAGGGTGCCCATGTAGGCCATGTTCTTGCGATCGCCCAGTGACAGGTGTTCTTCCTCCAGGGGCCCGAAAGTCTTTCGGACTGGAACCGATTCCCCGGTCAGGGAGGACTCTTCGATCTCGAGGCCCTGGCCCTGCAAGAGCCGCAGATCGGCGGGCACCCGGTCCCCCGCTTCGAGAAACACGATATCCCCGGGCACCAGGTCGGCGGCAGGGATGATCCACTTTTTCCCGCCCCTCAGCACATGGGCCGTGGGAGCCGTGAGCTCCCGCAGGGATGCGAGGGATTTTTCCGCCCGAAATTCCTGAACAAACCCCAGGATCCCATTGACGATAATAATGGCGATGATGGCCACCGCATCGGTGTATTCTCCGAGCAACCCGGAAATCAGCGTGGCCGCCAAAAGCACCAAAACCATGAAATCCCGAAATTGATTGAGGAGAATCCCCAGAGGCGACAGTTTTTTCCCTTCCTCAATTCGATTCGGCCCGTACTCTCCGAGGCGGCGTCCAGCCTCCTCCTCATCCAGGCCCTCCAACGACGACCCCAGCAGGGACAGCGCCGTTTCTCCGTCCACGGTGTGCCAATAGACCTTTTCCACATCGCCACCCCTTTTCCGTCCTCCAGGTCTGTCACTAGACGATGTCTATGCCTTGTCAGGTCCGTCCATGACGGTAGGGGGTTTGACGGCAGCCCGAAGAGATTCCTATACTGGTGCTGTTATCGATAGGAGGAGATGGCGGTGGCTGTGGACGGTCTGACCCTGGCGGGCATCGTGACCGAGATCCAGATTCTTGAAGACGGTCGCATCGAGCGCCTCTATCAACCGGAGGATCGGGATTTAGAGATTCGCATACGCCTGCCCGGGCGGTCGGTCCGGCTCCGGATCAGCGCTGATGCCGGGGCGGCCCGTCTCCACACAGTGGAAGGCGAACGCCCGCCGTCCTCTGGTGATCCCTCCCCTTTCCTGGCCCTTGCCCGGCGCCGCCTTGAAGGCGGGCGCGTCCGGTACATCCGGCAGGTGGGCATGGAGCGGATCGTGCGGATCGGGGTCGAGAGTCGCAGTGACCTGGGCGACCCCGAGTGGTACGATGTGGTGGTGGAGATCATGGGCCGCCACAGCAATATCGTCCTGGTGGCTCACGAAGATGACGAAATCCGGGGAGAGGAAGGGCTGGCCCGGGGCCGGGTGGTGGACGCGATTGTTCGCGTGAGCCCGGGGATAAGCCGACATCGGGTGGTACTGCCCGGCCGCCCCTACATTCCGCCTCCGGAACAACATAAAATCGACCCTCGGGAGGAGACCCGAGAGGGATTTTATCGCTGGCTGGGTTCCCAGGGGGCGAATCTGACGGCCAAAGACTTGATGGGCCGGTATCAAGGCATCGGGCCGGCGGCGGCCGAGGAGTGGATGCACCGGGCCCTAAAGCGGACATCCGAGGACAATGGAGAAGCCTTCTCGCAAGCTCTCTGGGCGGCGATTTCCCAGAGCGCGGCGGAAGTGTCGGCGGGGCGATTTGCGCCTTGCATCGCTTACGACGGAAACGGAACCCCCAAGGTGGTCTCCGGGATGTACCTGCATCATTGGGAATCGCGGGGGCGGGTGGTCCCTTTTAAAACGGTGAACGCCGCGGTGGCGACTTTCTACGCGGACCGCATGGATAGGGCGGCTTCGGGGTTGGCCCAGTCCTTGACCGCGGTCGTTCGAGGGGCGTTGAGTGCCCTGGAACATCGCATGGCCCGCTGGAATGAACAGTTGCAAGAGGCGGCAGAGGCCGATCAATGGCGGCGGTACGGAGAGTTGGTGACCGCGTATATGCACGTGGTGCCCCGGGGGGCCCGGGAAGTGACCCTGCCCGACCCGTACAGTGAAACGGGCGCCACCGTCACTGTACCCTTGGATCCCGGGCTTTCTCCGGCGGATAATGCTCAACAGTTCTTTCGGCGCTACCAAAAGCTCAAGCGCACCCGAGAGGTGGTGACCGACCATCTAGAACAGGCCCGTCGGGACGCGGAGTACCTGGAATCGGTTCTGGTCGCCTTGGAGCAGGCAGATGAGCAAGAGTTGGAAGAGATTCAGGAAGAACTTCGTGGACAGGGATTTCTCCGGGCCCGGCGCCGCGGGGGGACGAAGCCGCGGGAGAGACGGGATCAGGCCGGAAGTCCCATGCATTTTATCTCCTCCGAGGGCATCGATATTTTCGTCGGTAAAAACAACCGACAGAATGACGAATTGACGACAAAAACCGCTCACAAACAGGACACATGGCTTCATGCCCAAAATATCCCCGGCTCCCATGTGGTGATTCGCAGCCGGGAGGTTCCCCCGAAAACCCTGGAGGAAGCCGCTCGTTTGGCGGCGTATTACAGCAAGGCCCGGCACGCGGGGACGGTGGCAGTGGATTATACCCTGGTCAAACACGTGTGGAAGCCCACCGGCGCCCGACCGGGGTTCGTGCTGTACGACCACCAGAAAACGGTGTTTGTACCCCCGGATCCCGCCTTGGCCGAACGGCTGCGGGCGGATCGCGTCCCGAGGTGATGAGAGAGGAGGCGAGAGCGTGGCGCTCATTGAAGTCCGCCACTTGGTCAAGGAATTCCGCCGGCCGGCACCGACCCAAGGGCGGTTCAAGACGTTGCGCCGGCTGGTGCGGCCGGCGTTCACCATCCACCGGGCGGTGAACGATCTGAGCTTTGCCATCGAAAAAGGCGAGTTGGTGGGTTTTCTCGGCCCCAACGGCGCCGGGAAGTCCACGACGATCAAAATGCTCACGGGCATTCTCATGCCCACTTCCGGGGAAATCGCGGTGGGGGGATTGCATCCCGCCCGGGACCGCCGCAAACACGCACGGCAAATCGGCGTGTTGTTTGGGCAGAAAACCCAGCTTTGGTGGGATATTCCCACCATTGAGAGCCTCAAAACGCTCCGGGCGATCTACGGGGTGCCCGATGAAGTGTGGAACCGAAACATGGAGTTGTTTCGGGAACTATTGGCTTTAGACGAGTTTGAACAGGTTCCGGTGCGCCAGCTCAGCCTCGGCCAGCGGATGCGGGCGGACCTCGCCGCCGCCTTGCTTCACGACCCGCAGATTTTGTTCCTGGATGAGCCCACCATCGGGGTGGACGTGCTCGCCAAAGAAAGGCTCCGCACCTTCATTCGCACCATCAACCGGGAACGGAAGGTGACGGTCATCCTGACCACCCACGACATGGGGGACATTGAAAAGCTCTGTTCCCGCGTGCTCATCATCGACCGGGGATCGCTGCTATACGACGGGGAGACCGAAGCCCTGCGCGAGCAGTTCGGGGGTTACCGCACTTTGGCGGTGTATCCGGAGGAAGTAACTGGATCGACCTTTGGAGCCGGATGGCTCGATCTGTTTGACGACGAATGGCGGGGGGCCTTTGGAGTTGTGAGAATCGAATGGGATGCCCACCGGGTGCTCTTCCGTTTCAATCCGCGCCAAACCTCGGTGGGAGATCTCATCGCCGCCGTGGCCGAACGGATGCCCGTTCGAGACCTCTTGGTGGAAGACGTCCCCATCGAAGACATTGTCCGGTCGATTTACCTTCAAGGAGAACAGACGCGAAAGGGAGAATTGTCCGGGGCCGTCGCCGGGGCGTCCGTGGACTCCCAGAGCTCCCGAGGGAGCGCCGGGGCCGGGGCGGATCCCGAGATCAATCGTGGGACCCGGCGTGAGACGGGGTGACGGGGATGTCTAGAGAGAGTCTCGCGCTGTCAGGCGTGTTTATCCGCCAGGCGTTCTTAAAATGGACCGCGTACCGCACCGCTTTTTGGGTGGATGTGTTCAGCCGGCTGCTCCAGATCTATGTGATGTACGCCGTGTGGAGCTTGTTGTACAAAGAAAAGCCCTCCGCCTTCGGTGCGCTGTCGTTCGAACAGGTTTTCGGGTACGCCGTGGTGGGTATTTTGCTGGGGGCAATTCTGAGCCTCGACGAAGGGCCCCACATTCGCATCGCCGAACGGGTGCGCACCGGAATGATCGCCGTGGAGTTGATGAAACCGATCTCTTTTGTCCGTTTGGTGGCCTTGGAGTCCTTCGGAGATTTGGCGATCCGCGCGGCCCTCTACGCTGCCATCCCGTACCTTTTCGCCCTCATTGTTTTTCGCATTCCTGTGCCGCAGACGCCAGGCCAGGCGGCCTTGTTCCTGACCAGCCTGGTGCTCAGCACGGTGGTTCAGTTCTTTGCGCACTTTTTGTTCGGTCTGATCTCGTTTTATACCCTGGATCTGGTCGGGTTCCAATTCGCGTACTGGGCCATGGTGAGATTTTTCTCCGGACAGTGGATTCCGATCTATATGTATCCCGAAGCCCTCAAGCCCTTTTTATACGCCCTCCCGTTCCAAGCGATGTTTGCAACGCCCCAATCGATCTACGTGGGACAGTTGCACGGTTGGGCGGCGACCACGGCCATCCTCGTCCAAGGAATTTGGTCCCTGGTGCTGGGAGGCGCGGCCCTCTGGGCATGGCGGTCTTTGCAACGCCATGTCGTGATCCAAGGAGGATGAAGGAGGTGAATCCATGGCACAGGTGTTTCGAGAGGCCGCGGGACTGGGGCGGGCTTGGAGAGCGATGCTCCGAGCGGCTCTCCTTTCCCGGGTGGCATACCGGGCCGACCTTTTGGTAGGGATCGTCGGCGTGTTCGTCCTCAACGGAGCGACCCTGGGGACCACCTGGGTCTTATTAAAACGGTTCGACCACCTCGGAGGCTGGGGATTTTACGATATCCTGTTTTTGTACAACCTTTGGCTCATTGGCCACGGACTTCGGGTTATTCTGTTCGGCCATGTGGGTCAGTTGGAAACCTACATCATCGAAGGCACTTTCGACCAGTTTCTCCTCCGCCCGGTGTCCCCGTTGCTTCAATTCCTCAGCCGGGAGGTTCATTATCTCGGTCTGGGGGACGTTTTGGTGTCTTCCACGGGAATCGCCCTGGCCTACCATCACTTGGGGATGCACTGGAGTGGGGGAACGTGGCTGTGGTTCCTGGTGGTCGCCGTCAGTGCCGCCGCCGTGGAGCTCGGGCTCATCCTGCTCTTGGCCTCTACGGCGTTTTGGACCGGGCGTTCAACCCCTTTGGTCAACACCGCCACCCAGTTCAGCTTCGGGGTGGTTCAACAGTACCCGATTCATATCTTCGGCCGCCCCCTTCAGGCCATGGTGACCCTTTTTCTCCCGTTTGCCTTCATGAACTATTACCCATCTTTATACTTTCTGGGGAAGGCCCAGGGCTATGGGATCCTCCCCTTCCTATCGCCCCTCGTGGCGCTGGTCCTTCTTGCGACCGCCGGCATCGTGTGGCGACGGGGGCTCAAAGCCTACACGAGCACCGGATCGTGAGCACCTGGGGCCGGCCGGATTCATTGGCCGACCCGGGCGCCACCCATTATGCTATTCGAAAGCTTTCTTCAGTTCTACCGCCGCCTCTTCCGGGCGAATCATGGTCAGACACTCCTCGTGAAGCATCTTGAAATAGTTCACCTCATTGGTCCCCAGAGCCGACAACAGGGTTCTCGGCACCACCCGGACCTGCAGTCGGTAATGCTCCCGGTCTTCTTCCATGCCGGAAAACAGCGTCAAGTTAAAGCCCGGGAATCCTTTTTCTGCAAAATATCCGAACACCGTTTGCAGGCCTTCTGCCAAATCCCGCCACCGCTCTGGCGCGAGTTCCTCGACCTGAGCAGCGTCTTCCGCAACCCCCACCACTTCGATCAGCCCCCGGGGCGCATAGGCGATGAGCCAGTCCACCTTTCCCCTCCGACCCAAGTAGCGTTCGCCCTTTTCTTTTTCCACCGCCACGAGGCTCGGCCAATACGATACTTGATGGGTTTTGTAAAACTGTGCGCTGGCCTGGAGGAGCGTGTCGTGATAATTAGTGGGCTCATGTCCCGCAACGATCTGATAATGCGGGTGAATGATGCTGGCCCCGGCCACAGGCATGTAGTTCCAGTTCAGGGAGAAATATCGCTTGGTTCCCGGGTAGGCGCGGCTGAGAGCCCGGGCATAGTCACCCGCGGTCAGAAAACCGTCCATGAGATAATCGGCGGTCAACTCCCACATCCGGACATAGTGTTGATTGGAAAATACGGCAACGGCGCTGTTTTCGTCATACGGGAAAATATTGGGGAACAACACCGACTCCCCCCGGGTGAAGCGCCCCTCCGGGGACACCTCGGGCAGATACTTCGGTGTCACTTCCATCACTCGGGGTCGACAAAAGGGGCAGGTTTGGGCTGTCTGTTCCGCCAGCTCCGTCATATCTGGAGGCGGCGGCATATGTACCGGATAGTCGAGAATCCGGGTACGAATCCCCGTCAGTGGGTCTTTCCGGATCTGGGTGGTCCGCCGAGTGATCTCCCAGTTCTTCGTCGGATCTTGAAACACCGTCACGCTATCTTCCGACAAAAATTCGATCACGGTTGTCACCTCTCGTGGAATGAGGATTTTGGCATCCTACGGACAGTATACAAAAGTGTGCAGGCAACCGGCCAGAGGGGCTTCGGCGAGCTTCAGCCATCACGATCCGTGGGAGATGCGATCGAGAATCACCGGCCGCCGGGGCACAGGATCCCGAGACAGGATGATCGCCGAACGAACTTCCCGTTCTGCGAGATCCAGATCCTGTAAAGACCGGGCATGAATGACGGCAAGAGGCTCCCCGTCCGGAATCCGGTCCCCCACTTTTCCGCCCAGCACCACACCGACGGAGAGATCCACCACATCTTCCTTTCGCCGGCGTCCCGCACCAAGACTTTGCACCAAGCGCCCCAACCGTTTGGGATCGATATCCTGGATGTAGCCACCCGCCGCGGCCGTCACCACCCGCACATGGGCAGCCTTGGGAAGGAAGCGGCGGGGATCTTCCGCCACCCGACCGTCTCCGCCCTGGGCTTCGATCCAGCGGCGAAACATGTCCAGGGCTTCCCCCCGGTCCAATTTCGCCTCCAGAAGTCGCAAGGCCTCAGCCGCGTCCACTTCGACTCCCGCCATCCGCACCATCTCCGCCCCGATTGCTACAGACAGTTCGCGCAACTCGCCCCACGCTTTCCCTTGCAGCACCTCCACCGCCTCGATCACCTCCAGGGCATTGCCGATCGCCAATCCCAAAGGTTGATCCATGTCGGTGAGAAAGGCCGTCACTTCCCGACCCATCCGCTCTCCCAGACGCACCATCCGTTCCGCCAGGTCCCGGGCGCCTCGCTCGTCGGGCAAAAGGGCCCCCCGCCCCACCTTCACATCCAAGACAATCTTGTCCGCCCCTCCGGCAATCTTTTTGCTCATCACCGAACTGGCGATCAGGGCCGGCGATTCCACCGTCGCCGTCACGTCCCTGAGAGCGTACAACTGTTGATCCGCCGGCGTCAGTTCCCGGGACTGAGCGGTGAGCGCAAGGCCGATTCGCCGTACCTGGGCGACGAATTCAACTGCGGACAGGTGGGTGCGAAAACCCGGGACCGACTCCAGTTTATCGATCGTACCCCCGGTGTACCCGAGTCCCCGGCCGGACATCTTCGCCACGGCAACGCCTGCCGAAGCCACCAGGGGCAACAGGACGAGCGTCGTGGTGTCGGCGACGCCACCCGTGCTGTGCTTGTCCAGTTTCACCCCAGGGACCGAAGACAGGTCCACAACCCCGCCGCTCCGGACCATCGCCCGGGTCAGCGCCGCCGTTTCCCTCTCATTCATGCCCTGAAAGTACACCGCCATCAAGAAGGCGGCCATCTGGTAATCCGGAACAACGCCCCGAACATACCCCTGGACCAATTCCTCGATCTCTTCGTCAGCCAGCTCCTCGCCATCCCGCTTTCTGCGGATGAGATCGGGCACATGCATAGGCACCCCTCCGTTCCGAGCTGCCTGGGACCGATATGATCGCCACCTTGACCCTTCAATCCTGTATGCGGTCCCTATTAAGAAAAAAACCGTTGGGCAACAGATCCGCCGGCGTATGCTTCGCCACCTCGGAACCGTCTTGGTTGGCGAGCAGGATTCTGGCGTTCGGGGCCAGTTCCCATATCACTTGACGACACGCGCCACACGGCGAAATCGGGCGCACAGTGGATCCGGCCACCGCCAGGGCCACGATGTCGTCAGCCCCCTCGGTGTACGCCTTGAACACAGCGACTCGTTCGGCGCACATGGACAAGCCGTACACCGAAAGTTCGATGTTCGCCCCGATAAACACTCGGCCGTCTGACGCCAGCGCGGCGGCGCCGACGGCAAAACCGGAGTAGTCGGCCCTTGCGCGACTTGCGGCACTGCGAGCTTGCTCCACCAGGTCGCGGTCCACTTCGGTCATCCTCGTCCCTCCAGGGTGGTTCTGACACCATTGTAGCGCACCCGGGCCACGAACATCACTTGAGGGGCAGGCCTATTTCACGTTGGAACCGCGGAGATAGAAAATTTCCTCATCGTGTTCAAAAAGTTTGACCTTCACGTAGCCAAGTTGACGCTCGATACTGTCCAACCGGTGCTCCATTCGATCCAACCGCTCTTCGCCCCGGTCCAGGCGCTCTTCCACCCGGCCCAGGCGCTCTTCCACCCGGTCCAAGCGGGCCTCCACTTGGTCCAACCGCTCCTCAATGCGGTCCAGGCGCTGCCCGAGTCCCTCAACCACGACGTAGACCCGCGAGATCTCATTGGTGTTCTCCAGTACCGCCGTGATCCCTCGCGCAAACTCACCGAGAATGCGGCGCAATGTTTCTTCATCCACCCACCGATCCCCCGCTTTCGCCATTTCCTGGCCCAGGCACAAACAACGGAGAGGCATCGACAAGCCCGGAAATAAAACATATGTTCCCCATCGATTTCATCGTACCACACCCCAGCCCTTGAGACAACCGTCTGAAGAAATTTTTTGAAAGGCCCCTGCGATTCCGTGTCCGCGGGTGGAGCCGCGATACCCCCTCAACCTTCTCCCGATCCGGCACTCGGAGCCGAACCGGGATCCGCCCGAAACCGCTGGCGCCTCACCGGCCCGGCGACATTCACCATCACCACCCCGGCCACAGCAATCACCCCACCCAAGATGCTCCACACCCCGGGCAGCTCTCCCAACCATACCCATCCGATGAGAATCGCGAGCAGCGGATTGAGATACAGCGAACTGGCCACCAGCCCTGCCGGTGCAGACTTTAAGGCGATCGCCCAGGCCACGTAGGCCACCGCCGCCGGGAACACCCCAATGTACACGCACACCCACGTGGCCGCTCCGGAGGCATGGGCCATCGCTTCCCCCAGCCCCGGGGCAAACCACAGCATGGGAAGCGTGCCGAACCAGGTGAACCACGCTGTCAAATCGATCGCCCCATAGCGCGCAAAAAGCGGCTTTTGCCCGACGAAAAAAATCGCCGCGGTCACGGCGGACAGAAGGATCAGCCAAGCCCCTGCCGTCACCCGATGCCCTCCGCCGGACCCCACGGTCATCAAGGCCACCCCACCAAACCCGACGAGCACTCCCAGCCAGCCGATGCCGTTCAAACGCTCTCCCAAAGCGATCACGGCGATCAGCGCCGTAAAGGCCGGCGCGGCGGCGATGAGTAAACTCGCGGTCCCCGCATCCACGGTCAGCTCACCAAAAGTCAGAGCAATATGATAAATCGAAATCCCCGTCCAACCCAAGGCCGCCACCGCGAGCAAATCCCGGCCTCGCGGCACCTGAATACCCCTGACCAACGCGTATACGACAAACACCGCCGAAGCGCTGAGAAAGCGCAGCAACACCACATGCCCGGGAGAATAGCCACTGAGCAGCGCCGCCCGGATGCCCGCAAAAGCCGACGACCAAAATACCAAGGTGACGACCACGGCCACCACCGCCGCCCAGTTGTACCGGCGATGGACGGAGCTATGAGACACCGATGAATGAGACATGAACAAGTTCCTCTCGCGATTTTGTAAAATCAGGTCCTTCGTCGCCCCCGCCGCACTCCTCCATCATACCAGTTTTGGTGCACCGCGGCACCCGATAAAAAAAGCCCTTCCGCCGCAATGCGGCAAAAGAGCCCCATCGCCCTCCCGCTCAGTGTTCGCAATCACACCCGCCGTGGTCATGGTGATGGCCGTGGTGATGGTGGATACCGTGGCCATGCGAACCGACCCCTTGAAGAACCTGCTCGACATCGACGGGCACCAACTCCCGGTGGAGGTATTTTTGTATCGCTTCTTCCACCGTCCCGCCAACGCCAGTATAGACCTCGATGGACTCCCGGGCCAGCTTGCTCACCGCACCGGCCCCGAGCCCGCCCACGATCACCGCATCCGCACCCAGCCTGGCCAGAAATCCGACCAATGCCCCGTGCTGATGGCCTTCGGTATCCACCACCCGCCGCTCCTTGACCGATTCTCCTTCAATGTCACAAATCGTAAAGGCCCGGGTCTGGCCAAAATGTCCGCCGACTCGATCCCCTTCCGTTGCGATCGCCAATCTCATCGTTCGCCCCTCCTCGTATGATAGTAGTAGAAGGTCTTCTTCGTTGAATTTCCAGTAGGTCCGGAACTGCTGGAGCAGCGCTGGAGAACTTCCAGAGCCGGCTCTTTTATCCATCCCTATGAGACAGCTGCTCATAGGGGTGGAGGTGGTGGGCTTCCCCATCCACATCTGTTGGTGTAGGTCGGTTGTCGGCGTGTCTTGGTCTGGCCATGTTTGTGGATCATCTGGATGGGGAAGTTCCCATCGCCGTTGGTTATTGAATCCATCGCGTTTGGTCTTGGAGTTGCACAACCGTCACTCCGTTTCTTTGTCATGCCTTTGTTCCTTGATAATTCCATATCTCTCCACCTCCAGTCGGGGGAAGCCCCAACGTGTTTGGTCGGTGGAGATTTCGACAGCCCGGCCTGCCTGTGGGACAATGGGATCAGCAAGTCTTTCTCGGGAGATTTCTTCCCCTCCTTGCGGACCGTTTGGTACTGCTGTGGAAAGCCTGCTACCCAGGATCCACCACCCATGCTCTAACCACTGGTTGCACCTCCATACCGGATGGGGTGTAGTGGCCCGCAATTGACATCCGGATGGATGAGTGCTGATGACGAGGCTGAGGTCGGTGGTTCCCACGGGCACCCAGGTCCGGGACTGGCTTGACTCTTCCCCGAACGGAGGTGAATCCGTTGCCGAAACTGCATGTTGGGATCGACGTGAGCTTGAAGGCCCACCATATTCAATTTATGGATGAGGCCGGTCAGAACTTGGCCTCGTTTCAGATCTCCAATGACCCACAGGGAGCCGACACTCTCATTCACAAGGTCTTGGAGATCACAGAGACCAAGCACATGGATAGCGTCGTTGTCGGCATGGAGGCGACAGCCAACCTCGGCTGGCATCTGGCCCATTACCTCAAACAACAACTCGAGGACCATGCACCACACCTCGACGCTCAGATTCACGTCTTAAACGCGCGGAGAGTGGCTCGTTTCAAGAAGGCGTATGACCACCTTCCCAAAAACGACCGCATCGATGCCTGGGTGATTGCGGACCACCTGCGGTTTGGCCGTCTCCCACAAGCCATGACAGACACGATCCGATACGAAGCGCTTCAACGTCTCACCCGGACTCGGTTTCATGTGATGCAGACCATGTCTCGGGACAAGACCTTCTTCCTGAACCAGCTGTTTCTTAAGTTCAGTGGTCTGCGTCAAGACAACCCGTTCTCCGATACTTTCGGTGCCACGTCGCTCGCCGTCATTCAGGAGCTGGAGCCTGAACAAATCGCTGCGATGCCCCTTGAGGATCTTGTGGCGCTCTTGGTCGACAAAAGCAGAAACAAGTTTGACGACCCAAAGCAGATCGCACAGGAACTCCAAAAGGTTGCACGCAGGTCCTTTCGACTGGACAAGGTGATGCAGGATCCCGTCAATCTGTCGCTGTCCGTTACCCTCAGCGTGATCCAGCACATGGACGCTGAGGTGAAGAAACTCGACCGAGCGATTGCCAGGCTGATGAAAGCGATCCCAAATACCCTCGAGTCGGTCAAGGGCATCGGCCCTGTATACGCAGCCGGAATCATAGCCGAAGTCGGCGACATTCGACGTTTCAAGAACCACAACGCCTTAGCCAAGTACGCCGGACTGGTCTGGAATCAGTACCAATCCGGGGAGTACGAAGCCGATGAAACATCCCGAATGCGTACCGGGAACAAGTACCTGCGCTATTATCTGATTCAGGCTGCGGACCAGGTTCGCCGCCATGATTCCGAGTACGCCGAGTTTTACCGCAAGAAGCACGACGAAGCGCTGAAGCACCAACATAAACGAGCCCTCGTCCTGACTGCAAGAAAACTGGTACGCTTGGTGTTCACACTACTGAGCACCAATCAGCTGTACACACCCCCGGAGAGGAGGAGATAACCGCTACCTCCAGACGGACGGATTTTCCAGTTTTGCACCCATGAACATCGCTCGAAAATTCGGCGAACATCATGGGTTTGGTTAAGGTCGCCCTTTAACCTTCGCATTTGTAACTATTTCCCACATCCATTCCCAATTTTCTTCGACCACCCCCTTGACATTTCACCACTGGGCTTTTTTAATCCATAGTGACCGCCGCATTTTTGGCAGCGTGGCCGCCCACAAAATCCGCTTCCCGGCTCTGACCGCCGGTCGACACACCCGCAAGCCCGGGCAGATCCACCACCGGGTAACATCACGGCATAATTCCCACCGTGAATGCGAATCCCCTTTCCATGAAGAAGAGCATCCGCCACCTTCTCCCTCGCCGCCTTCACAATGCGCTGAAACGTCCCCCGGGAAACCCCCATTCGCTCAGCCCCATCGGCTTGTTCCAACTGTACCCAGTCCGCGAGGCGAAGGGCTTCCACCTCTTCAAGGGTGAGCGTCACTTCACCCGGTTCCGACGCTTGGTCCCCGGGCGCGGGCATTGGAGCAAAAAACGAAGCAAGGGGAACAAACCCAACCCGCCGGCATTTTTTTGGCCTCGGCATTTTTCACCTCCATTCATCATTTATTATGTGCATATGCACATTATAAGTGCAAAAACCTAAGGGGTCAAGACCCCCTCTGCTTCATTCATCGTTGCAATACGACGTAATAATGTTCGTGATCTCGGGTCCCCGTTTCCACGATCTGAAAGCCGGCGGCAACCGCCATTTGTTGCAAATCTCCCAAAGGGATCCGCACCTCCAGGGGCGGGCCCACCTCCCCGGGAGCGGTGGGATCATATTCCGCCACAAGCACTTTTGCCCCTTCCGAGACCACCCGGGAAATATTTCGAAAGATCTTTCCCGGCGTATCAACATGGTGCAGGACGTCTGTGATGAACACGACGTCGACCTTCGGGACTTCCCCGAATCCCTGTTCCGCGTCGGCAAGCACGTACTCCACATTCTTGAGATCCTGCAGTTCCCGCCGGAGAAAGGCCATCGCCTGCGGAGATTTTTCCAACGCGTACACCCGGCCCATCTCCCCCACTGCCTCGGCGTACATCCGGGTGAAGACCCCGGGGCCCGTCCCGATGTCCATCACTCGCATCCCCGGCGCCAACCCGGTCAACCGGATCCACTCCGATCCGAGCGACTGCCTTATCAACTGTCCTTGCTTCACCTTTTCCCAGTCAACTTGGGAAAAATCTTTGTCAAACAATCGTTCCCCTCCTCACGAAATGGACCAATTCCACCATATCTCCCAGCGAGATCCAGCACCAAATCTGTGTCCAGTATAACAAGGAGCCATTGCCGCGACCAGTGACTATCCTGAGAAGTGTGAAAGTGAGTACGCTTCTGCTCAGGGACATGGATAAACAAAGCCGCCTCGACGGTGATCGAGGCGGCTGCTATGAATCAAGGCTTGATGGTCCCCAAAGTTGGACAAAACCATCGGATTTCTACAGCCCGCGTCGGCACTCCCCGCAAGGTGTCCTTGACGGGGCATACTCGCTCGACGTGGGCGAGAAGTTCCCTCACCCGCTCCGGGTCCGACGGCGATTCGACGTGAACCTGATTATAAACTGCGACCAGACCTAGGGAATTTGGTTGCATGATGCATCACAAACCTTTACTGACGGCCCATCATCGCATACAGTGAGGATGAGAACTAAAAGCAGCATCATGGAGGGAGCAGCCTTGTTCGGAGCCATCGAAGCCGGGGGGACCAAATTCGTCTGTGGGATCGGGGACGACCGAGGCCGGATCGTGGACCAGATCACCATCCCCACGACGGTGCCGGAAGAAACCCTGGAGCGCGTAGCCGAGTATTTTCAGGACAAGGCCATTCGCGCCCTGGGGCTCGGGTGCTTCGGCCCCCTCGACCTCGATCCGGCCAGCCCGACTTACGGATCCCTCACCAGTACGCCGAAACTGGCGTGGCGAGGCTTCAACATCCTGGCCGACCTGCGGCGGCGCCTGGCTGTCCCCATCGCCATCGATACCGACGTCAACGCCGCCATCCTGGCTGAACACCGGTGGGGCGCGGCCCAAGGATTGCACACCGCCCTATATCTCACCGTGGGGACCGGGATCGGGGGCGGTATCCTCGCCGAGGGTCAAATTCTTCACGGCATGATGCACCCCGAGGCTGGACATGTGATCGTTCGGAGGGCAGCCGGAGATACCTTTCCCGGCGTGTGTCCCGCCCACGGGGATTGTTTAGAAGGAATGGCATCCGGCCCGGCCATCGAGAAGCGTTGGGGATCGAAAGGCCGCGATCTGCCTCCGGACCATCCGGCCTGGGATCTGGAAGCTGGCTACCTCGCCCAGGGACTTGTCACGTACATCTGCGTACTTTCTCCCCAACGGATCCTCCTCGGAGGCGGCGTGATGCAACGGGCCGACCTGTTCCCCCGAATTCGCCAAAAAGTCAGCGAGATGTTACACGGATACATCCAGCGCCCCGAGATTGTCACGAAAATCGATGATTACATCGTCCCCCCGGGCCTGGGCACACAATCCGGGTTGTGCGGCGGACTGGCCCTGGCCATGAAAGCCGCCGAAGCGCGAAAGGAAGGATGAGGAATGTCGCCGATGACCAGATTGTCGTCCAAGGTCCGGGGAAACCGTCTCATGGTATTGCAAGGGCCGTGGATTCTTCGCTTCGATCAAACCGGGCGGTTCCTTTTGGCCTCGGGACCCGGCCGAGCGGTGCGCCGGGGGCTGGACGACCGGTTGGTCCGCACACGGACCCTCCCCGTCCGAGGGCTGCTGGGCCGGAGATACGAAATCCTCGAAGCCGGTGAGAAACCCGCCTTTTACCGCCGGGTGTACAGCGTCGCTTTATCGTCTCTCGCATCGCTCCCCAGGGATGAGGCCCGGGTGTGGCAGGATCGACTCGCCCGCTGGACTCCCGAAGCTTTGACAACGGACCGGGAGGCCTTTGACGACGTATATCTACCCATCAGCATCCTCCCTCCGGATCAATACCACGCATTGGTCGTGCAGGTCACCCACGGGTGCTCCTACAACCGATGCCTCTTTTGTGACTTTTACCGGGACCGGCGGTTTCACGTCAAGACCCCCGAGGAGTTGGATCGGCACCTGGAGCGCCTCCAAGCGTTCATGGGGCGGCGGATCGAGGAGCGAAGCGGAATTTTTCTCGGGGATGGCAATGCCTTCGTGGTGCCGACGGCGCGGCTCATCGGGATGCTCGAACAGATCCGGCGGACCCTGGGAGACAATGTGGCAGGGGAATTTTACACCTTTATGGATACATTCACATTGGAGCACAAATCCCCTCAAGGGCTGAGGCGCATCTACGACCACGGCCTGCGCACCGTGTACACCGGACTCGAAACCGGGGCGGATCGACTCCGGGCATTTTTGCGCAAACCGGGAACGGCGCGGGGAGGAGGTTGAATACAGCTTTTGGCGTTCCATGAAGAAGAGAAGTGATTTGCCGAAAATCAACGTCACCTGATAGAATCTGATATAGGGTGATGTTCAGGTGAAGCTCTATTCGATTCGAGAGTTTGCGGAGAAACTCGGCGTCAGCGTCTCCACACTTCGAGCGTGGGACAGGGAAGGCAAGCTGGTGCCTTTGCGAACTCCTACCAACAAGCGCAGATACACCCAGGATATGTTCTATCAGGCGTTAGGAATCGGGAAACAAAAAGAAAAAAAGAAAACGGTCATTTACGCCCGGGTGTCTTCCGCAGGGCAAAAACCGGACCTGGAGAACCAGTTGCGTTTCCTGAAGGAATTTGCGGCCGGAAAGGGCCTCACCATTGACGAGATTTTCGTCGATGTTGGGTCGGCGTTGAATGATCGGCGAAGGAATTTCCAAAGGATGTGTGGGGCCGTCACCCGCGGGGAAATCGAGACGGTGATTGTGGCTCACAAGGACCGGCTGGTCCGGTTTGGGTTTGATTTCTTGGAGGACCTGTTTGCACAGTTCGGTTGCGAGATTCTGGTGGTCAACAAGGCCGAGGACATGTCACCGGCCCAAGAACTGGCCGAAGATCTAATAAGCATTGTCCAGCATTTTGCGGCAAAACTCTACGGGTCAAGAACCTACAGGGCGCGGAAACTGACCAAAGCCGTTCGGGAGGAACTATCCGGTGCGACAGACGATCCGACAAAAGAGCCTGCCGCTGAATCGTGAGAAATGGAGGCAGATCGTCGAAGTGGCTGAGGCGTATTCCCGGCAGAAGGACGCCTTCTTGGTGGAGTACGCGCAGGTGAAGTCCCTCAAGGATCTGGGGTATAAACGGAGAATTCGAGATGAACGGGTGGCCGCCGGGTTTATGAGTCCCTTTGGTCTTCAGGCCCGGCAGTGGAAGTTGGCTTTGGAAGACGCCTTATGGACCCTGGAGCGACAGTGGGAAGCGGCGATTGCCGAGGTGCGGGGCCGTCTTCACCGCAACGAGGGGTTAACCCCGAAGGAACGGGATTACGCCTTCTGGTTGCTGGACAAGTTCGGGGACAGCCCCCGGGATTGGAGAAAGATCGAGGCGATTTTTCGGGATGAGGATCTGGCCGGGAAAAAGACCGAATTGGAGCCGGCCGGGCGGAAGAAGGTCCGCCACGGGCTGAAGCGACTGTTTCGCCGGGTCCTGGGAAAGAGGCCGCGGGTCAGGAAAGCCCGGAGTTTTGTTGTGGATCAGCAGATGTACCGAGTGTTCATGGTGGGCAACCGGCAGTATGTGGCGGTGATGGGGTTGTCCCCGGGAAAAAGGATCGTGATCCCCCTTGCCGGGATTCACAAGCTGAGGGGCAATCTGCGGGTGGTTCTGCTGCCGGACGAACAGGCGGTGGAGATTCACATGATCCGGGAACCGAAGACCTACCCGGCCGGGGAGGAAGAGGCGGGAATCGACCTGGGAGTCACCGAAGTTCTGACGGACGACTCGGGGAAGAAGTATCGGCCGGAGTACGGCCAGGCCCTGCAAGAGATGTCGGACCACGTGCTGGACAAAGGACGGAAACGCCAGAAGCTGTGGGCGTTGTATCGCAAAAACCGGGAGAGGGACCCGGGAAAGGCCCGGCGAATCCGGCGGCACAACCTGGGGCTGGTGAAACAGCACAAGCGACACAGGCGGTACCGGGCGTGGTGCGAGAACGAGATCAACCGGGCGTTTCGGGCGTTTTTTCGGGAACGCCGGCCGAGGGTGATCGCTTACGAAGATTTGTCCCACCTGCGGGGGAAGGCGAGGAACAAGGGGCTGTCCCGCAAGGTGAGCCAGTGGCAACGGCAGGCGATCCGGGGGCGACTGGAATACTTGTTCCATGTTTATTCCATAACCGATCCGGGACCGGTGAACGCCGCTTATACGAGCCAGACCTGTCCCTGTCCCGGATGCGGGTGGGTGGACGGCAAGAACCGCAACGGTGATTCATTCCGGTGCCAAAAGTGCGGATATGAAGGAGATGCGGACCATGTGGCGGCGACCAATGTGAAGGGGCGTCTTCGCGACCAAGAGATCACAAAGTACACCCCACACAAAGAAGTCAAAAGAATTTTGCTGAAGCGCTACTGGGAGAACCACGCATGAATGAATCAGAGTTCCCGGGATGTTCCCGGGAGGACGGGACAGGGACAGGCCGGGCGGGAGAAAGACCGTGAGGGCGTGGGGGGGTTGGCGAAGGCCGCACGGAACACGGCTTTGACGATGAGGCGCAAGCGGAGCGCCGCCGGGTGGCTGATCCTGGGGGGTTCGGCAAAACGGCCTTCCGGGTTGGCGAAACTGATCCCTGTCCTGCCGGTGGGAGACGCCGCAAGCGTCGAGGGACCACCCCGCCGTTTGGAAACTGTCGGTGTCGGGCGCTGGTCGGCGGACGACCGGATGGTACTGTTTCGGGCGGGACTCCAGATGCTCGGCCCCAGGGCCTCGCCAATCGGGTCTTCGGGGAGCAGCCAGCCTCTCGGAGAGCGTAAACTGCTTTGCTGTTAAGTCTGTCAATGTTTGATAGAAGGTGATAGCAAAAATGAAACAGGCGGTTCACGCCTTGAACGTCTTGAAAGAGGTCGGCTTCCGTCTCGGGGTGATCCTTCTCGTGGGCGCCGGAGGCCCCGCCTTTGCCGAGGAGCATCTGGACGGGACGCTGGAGGCCCTCCGCAACCTCCACCTCACATCCGAAGACGTGATTTTTCTCTCCCCTTTTATGGAGCCCGAGGACACCGATTACGAAAGCCAGGCCCGGGCCGCCGGCCTGACGACCTTCTCAGAGCCCGAGACAGCACGGGAACTCCTTCGCTGGCAGCAAGCTCTCGCCGCTCTTCCCGCCAGAATCACCCTGTACTCCATCAAGGAGCACCTCTACTTCTAACACCCTTCCCGCCTTAAGTCCGGAGCCCTGTGCCGCTCGTTGCCAGAGGTGGGGCGCGCCTTCCCCGGGAAGGCCACCATGCTCGTCCTCCTGGGTCCAGGCTTGTCCTACTGGGTCCAGGCTTGTCCTAGACCAAAGTCGGGGCCCGGCGACCGCCTTTCGTCCGTTTTCTTCCGCACCTCCTGGGATTACCCTAAACCTGTAAAGACAGAGGGCCGAAGAAAGGATGTGAAAACGCATGGGCCGTCGCAGCACTTGGCTCGCCCTGCTGCTCATCGGTTTAGGGCTTCTCATTGTCTGGCATAAACTGGGCATGGGCTGGATCGGGTTCGGCTGGCTGGGCGGATGGCTCCTCGCCGCCATTTTCGTGCTCGGTGGGATTCTGCTCTGGCGCCGAGGCCGCCCTTTGATCGGAAGCGCCTTGATCGTTCTCGGGAGCTTGATTGTGTTCGGAAAGCTGTTTCATCTCATCGGTTGGCTGGTGGCCATCGGTTTGATCGCCTACGGGGGCTTCCTGCTATTTGCCAAGAGACCGCGCGTGTTCTAGGAGGGACGAAACGTGAGCCTGACGCAGCGAATGTGGGACATCACCCGGGCCCACTGGAATGAGGAGCTGGAGCGCCGGGGCGACCCCCTGGAGCAACTCGATCGCCTTCTCGCCGCAGCGGCGAGAAACCTGCGGGAGTGGGAAAGGTTGATCTACCGGTTGAAAAATCACGTCATGACGTTGCAACACCGAATCGAGGCCGGCGAAGAGTGGTGCAAAAAACGGGAAGGACAAGCCTGTCTGGCTCTTGAAGCGGGCGAGGAAGAGTTGGCCCGGCTAGCCCTGGCGGAAAAAGCCCGGGCGGAAGACGAGGTTGGCGCCTATCGCCGCATGGTTCTTCAGGCGCTGAAGACCCTGGAGCAAGCGGAGACGCAATGGATAGAGATGGAGCGGGTCTACAGGGAAATGGCTTCAAAACGGGAGCTCTATCTGCTTCGCATGGAGTCCCTTCGGCTCCAACAACAGCTGACTTCGCCGTCTGCGGCCTTTCGGGGTGATCCGCTTACCTCCCTCCAGCGCCTGGAAGAGGAATTTGCAGATCGAGAAAGGGAATGGGAAGCTCTGCAACAGCTGCGCCGAGAGTGGGACAGGCCGGAAGGAAGGATGTACTGATGAAACTGTATCGTTCACGCCGGGACAAAAAAATCACGGGGCTGTGCGGGGGATTGGCCGAATGGTTGGATGTGGACTCCACCCTCCTGCGCATCCTCCTGGTGATCACGGCGGTCTTCTCCGGAGGCACGGTGATTTTTCTCTACTTCGTCATCAGCCTGATCGTCCCCAAAGAGCCCTGGGATTCCGTTGCCATGGGGCATGCAGACGATTTCTATCCGGGGTATCGCCGGCCGGGGCCATTTTCAGGCCCTCACTCACCGGGCGCCCCTTACGGGTCTTCGTATGATCGCGGACCCTGGTCGGACCCCTCCCCCTTGGATGAAAAGCTTCGAGATGTGGAAAGAAAGGCCATGCAGAAAGAGATCGATCGCCTGAAGGAAAAGTTGGCCCGGTACGAGAACAACGAGAAAGGGGATCTGTGATCATGGGTGTGTTTCAACGATTGCGGGACATGACGGCGGCCTCGATCAACGAGTGGCTCGACAAAGTGGAGAACCCCGTGGCATTATTGAACCAATATCTTCGGGACATGGAGGAAGAAATCGCCGAAGCCGAGGTCACGGTGGCGAAACAGATGGCCCACGAACGGAAACTGGCCGAACAGGTGAAAGATCTGGAGCGCCTGATGGCCGAGCGGGAGGCACAGGCGGAACAAGCCCTTCGGGAGGGCAAGGAAGAGACCGCCCGGCAATGGCTGGCCGACCGCCTTCACCTGCAGCAGAGGATGACGGAAGTACAGACCTTGCACAGCCAGGCAAGGGCCCAATCGGAAGAGTTGGCCCACCTGTTGCACGAACGGAAAGAAACCTTTTACCGGATGCGCAACAAGCGAAACGAGCTCGCGGCCCGCAGCTTTATGGCCCAGACGCAAAAGCAGATGAGCCAGTCCGGTTTCAGCGGCGTCCTGGGGCGGGGCAACGCGGCCCAGGGTTTCCAGCGGGTGGAGGAACGCATCCTCCAAATGGAAATCGAAGCCGGCCTGATGCGCGGGTCCGCCGGACCCGGAATGGCCGATCCGGGCACTGAACGCCGAATCGACGAGGAAATGGAAAGGCTGAGGGGCAAGCTGGGGTTGAAATAATCGATGAGAGCGGCGGCCGCGACCGGGTCGCCGCTCTCGATCTGGTCCATGGGAGGGGGTCTGGATGGACCGCCGCCGGCGAAATACTGCGCTACTCTTCTTGGCCTGCGGCCTCTATCTTTTGTTGTTTCGGCATGTGGGACTCGCCGAACAACTGGCCATCCTCCTCCTCGTTCTCGGCATCCTGGGATTGCGAAAGACATCCCTTCGCCGCTTGGCTGGCTTGTTGATCGTCCTGGGAATTCTCCTGTTGATCGGATGGCACTTGGTGCCCATCGCATCTGTCGTCCTCCTGGCCAGTTGGTTTTGGTTGCACGTCCCCCGTCGGGAACGGCGCCGGATTCCGTATCTGTACAGGAGGCCGCTGCACAGCGTTCGGCTGGAGTCCCGACCCTGGCTCCTGCAGGACCAGGGCTTTCTCGGGGCGATCGGAGAATACCATATCGATTTCAACCTGGCGGTGGGAGAGAAACCTGAAACTTTTTGGATGATCCAAAATCTCGCCGCCAAGGTGGAGATTTGGCTGCCCGAGGACGCCGGAGCTGTGGTCGAAGCCTCCACCCTCTTCGGGCGGGTGGAAGTCCCGGGGCGGCGGGATGAAGGGCTGATCAACCGCGTTAAGTGGAAGTCCCCGTTTTATGAGCAGAGCCGGTACAGATTCCACTTTCGCATCGTCTTGGTGATGGGGGATATTGAAATCAAACAGGTGTGACCCAGGAAGGAAGTTCGCCATGTCCAAGCGATTGACCGATATGATTTGGCGGGCCATGGGGCAGGGGCTGGTTTTCAGTTTGGTGTTAAGCGGTCTTCAATTCTATGTCCTCTCCATGTATCTCGGCTTCCCGTCATGGGATGGGTGGCACGCTTACCTGGTCCCGGGACTCACCGCCCTGGCCATCGCCCTCTCGAGCGGCGTTCTTTTCGGCTACTGGATGACCCACCCTGTCGTCGCCCGACTGGACCGGGTGAAGGACATCATGGTATACATGGAAAAAGGGGATTTTGCCCCCGAGATCCCATTCCTGGGAGAGGACGAAATCGGGCGCTTGGCCCAACACCTCGCCCATATCCGGGCGTTGTGGAAAGAGCAGGTCCATTCCTTGCAGCGGCTCTCTTCCCACAACGCCGAGTTGGCGGCTCAGGTGCGACAGAGCGCCATCGCGGAAGAACGGCAGCGCTTGGCCCGGGAACTCCACGACGCCGTCAGTCAACAGCTGTTTGCGATTTCTATGACCGCCACCGCCGTGGCTCGTAGTTTTGACCAAGACCCCGACCGGGCCCGGCAACAGATCCGTCTCATTGAGGAAATGGCGTCGGTGGCCCAATCGGAGATGCGGGCCCTGCTCCTGCACCTGCGTCCGGTACACCTGGAGGGCAAGCACCTAGCCCAAGCCTTGATCGAACTGCTTCAAGAATTCCGGGCAAAGCTCCCGTTGGACATCGTGTGGCGGATCGATGAGACCCTCCGCCTCCCTCCGGGGATCGAGGAGCAGTTGTTTCGAATCGCCCAGGAGGCCCTATCCAACGTGTTGCGTCACGCCAAAGCCACCCGCCTGGAGGTGGCGTTAGTGCGGCGACCCCGGATGGTCCGGCTGCAGATCCAGGACAATGGCGTCGGCTTCGACAGCGGGGAGAACAAACACGCCTCCTATGGACTTTCCAGTATTCGGGAGCGCGTCCACACCATCGGGGGAACGTTTCACCTTGTGACCGCCCCGGGCCAAGGGACGCGGATCGACGTCCGCATCCCCTTGCTGGCCTAACCCCGCGGAAAGGAGAACACCAAGTGGAACCGGAAGAAAGAAAAATCCGCGTATTGTTGGTGGACGACCATGAGATGGTCCGGATCGGCCTGGCCGCCGTCCTGGGGACGGAAGAAGACATGGAAGTGGTGGGCGAAGCGGCGGACGGGGAAGAGGGCGTCCGCCTGGCCATGGAGTACCAGCCCGATGTGGTACTCATGGATCTGGTCATGGAGCCCATCGACGGGATTGAAACCAGCCGCCGGATTCTGGAACGGTTGCCCGATTGTAAAATCATCGTCCTTACCAGTTATGTGGACGACGATAAAATTTATCCAGCCCTAGAAGCAGGGGCCTTCAGCTACTTATTGAAGACCTCCCGGGCGGCGGAGATCGCCCAGGCGATCCGAGCTGCTGTGCAAGGGCAGTCCGTACTGGAGGCCCAGGTGGCGGCCAAAGTGATGGCTCGGGTGCGCCGGCCCGACGGCCAGAATGAGCGACCCCTCCACGAACAATTGACCGACCGGGAGCGGGAGGTCCTGCTCCTTCTCGCCGAAGGATACTCGAACCAGGAAGTGGCGGACGCCCTGCACATCGGTGTGAAGACCGTTAAATTCCACGTTACGAATATTTTGGATAAACTGCAGGTGGAAGACCGCACCCAAGCGGTGATCTACGCGTACAAACACGGGCTTGTGAAAGAAAAAAGCGAGTGAACAAGGGGGCGGCGCAGGCCCCTGCTCTCTCGCAAGCGCCTGCTCGTTCTCCCTTCCGCAGACTCTCCATCACTGCCCCAACCAGCCGTCTACCACACTCTGGTTCTCACCGATCCACTTCTTTGCCGCGACCGCCGGATCCATCCCTTGATCAGCGATGTACGATTCCAGGGTGCCCAGCTGTTGATCCGTCATCTTCACCCCACAATGTTCTCGAAGGTGCCCCCGGCAGCTCAAGGCTGAGCCGTCACATGTTATACCCGTCGATGAGCACCTCGAGCTGGCCCGTGGTCGGGTCCACCACCAGACCGTGAACGGGGAGATCCCGCGGAATCAGCGGATGTTGGCGGATCATCTCCACACTGTGGGCCACGGCCTCTTCAACCCGGTCAAATCCCGTCAGCCAACCTTCAAGATCGATGCCCGCCCCCTTCAGCGTGTCCAACCGTTCCGGGGGAATCCCCCGGGTCTGGGCCCGCTCCAAAACCCGTTCGGGCCGCAATCCGATCATGCCGCAATCGTGGTGCCCGATCACGAGAATTTCTTCCACGCCAAGCTGATACACGCCCACCATGATGCTCCGCATCGCCCCGCCAAAGGGGTGAGAAATCAGCGCCCCGGCCGTTTTGACAAACTTCGCGTCTCCATTGTGCAGATTCATCGCCCGGGGCAACAATTCGACCAGCCGGGCGTCCATACAGGTGACCACCAGAACCTTTTTCTTGGGGTATTTTGATTGCGGGATCTCCGAATAGCTGCGGTTCTGGACGAATTCTCGATTGAATGCCAAGGTTTCTGCAAGAAATGACATCGATTCCCCTCCTCGTATGATAGTAGTAGAAGGTCTTCTTCGTTGAATTTCCAGTAGGTCCGGAACTGCTGGAGCAGCGCTGGAGAACTTCCAGAGCCGGCTCTTTTATCCATCCCTATGAGACAGCTGCTCATAGGGGTGGAGGTGGTGGGCTTCCCCATCCACATCTGTTGGTGTAGGTCGGTTGTCGGCGTGTCTTGGTCTGGCCATGTTTGTGGATCATCTGGATGGGGAAGTTCCCATCGCCGTTGGTTATTGAATCCATCGCGTTTGGTCTTGGAGTTGCACAACCGTCACTCCGTTTCTTTGTCATGCCTTTGTTCCTTGATAATTCCATATCTCTCCACCTCCAGTCGGGGGAAGCCCCAACGTGTTTGGTCGGTGGAGATTTCGACAGCCCGGCCTGCCTGTGGGACAATGGGATCAGCAAGTCTTTCTCGGGAGATTTCTTCCCCTCCTTGCGGACCGTTTGGTACTGCTGTGGAAAGCCTGCTACCCAGGATCCACCACCCATGCTCTAACCACTGGTTGCACCTCCATCCCGGATGGGGTGTAGTGGCCCGCAATTGACATCCGGATGGCTGAGTGCTGATGACGAGGCTGAGGTCGGTGGTTCCCACGGGCACCCAGGTCCGGGACTGGCTTGACTCTTCCCCGAACGGAGGTGAATCCGTTGCCGAAACTGCATGTTGGGATCGACGTGAGCTTGAAGGCCCACCATATTCAATTTATGGATGAGGCCGGTCAGAACTTGGCCTCGTTTCAGATCTCCAATGACCCACAGGGAGCCGACACTCTCATTCACAAGGTCTTGGAGATCACAGAGACCAAGCACATGGATCGCGTCGTTGTCGGCATGGAGGCGACAGCCAACCTCGGCTGGCATCTGGCCCATTACCTCAAACAACAACTCGAGGACCATGCACCACACCTCGACGCTCAGATTCACGTCTTAAACGCGCGGAGAGTGGCTCGTTTCAAGAAGGCGTATGACCACCTTCCCAAAAACGACCGCATCGATGCCTGGGTGATTGCGGACCACCTGCGGTTTGGCCGTCTCCCACAAGCCATGACAGACACGATCCGATACGAAGCGCTTCAACGTCTCACCCGGACTCGGTTTCATGTGATGCAGACCATGTCTCGGGACAAGACCTTCTTCCTGAACCAGCTGTTTCTTAAGTTCAGTGGTCTGCGTCAAGACAACCCGTTCTCCGATACTTTCGGTGCCACGTCGCTCGCCGTCATTCAGGAGCTGGAGCCTGAACAAATCGCTGCGATGCCCCTTGAGGATCTTGTGGCGCTCTTGGTCGACAAAAGCAGAAACAAGTTTGACGACCCAAAGCAGATCGCACAGGAACTCCAAAAGGTTGCACGCAGGTCCTTTCGACTGGACAAGGTGATGCAGGATCCCGTCAATCTGTCGCTGTCCGTTACCCTCAGCGTGATCCAGCACATGGACGCTGAGGTGAAGAAACTCGACCGAGCGATTGCCAGGCTGATGAAAGCGATCCCAAATACCCTCGAGTCGGTCAAGGGCATCGGCCCTGTATACGCAGCCGGAATCATAGCCGAAGTCGGCGACATTCGACGTTTCAAGAACCACAACGCCTTAGCCAAGTACGCCGGACTGGTCTGGAATCAGTACCAATCCGGGGAGTACGAAGCCGATGAAACATCCCGAATGCGTACTGGGAACAAGTACCTGCGCTATCCTGAAAATCAATGAGCACTAAGGGTGTTTTTAAGGCATACCAAACTAAGCCCTGTGATATGCAGGGTGTCGAACGGGCGTTTCAATGTTTTGAGTGTACGTTTAGGCCACCGGTTTTACGGATACTTCCATACCGAGTGATTGCAACTTTCGGATGGCCTGTTTTATAACTGCATCTTTTCTACGTTCCTCGTAATATGTTGGACCGAGTTCGATATAAGGATGCCGCCGTTGTAACATGTGATACACGATCGTTAGGATGCTATGGGCCACTGCGACTGCTGCACGATTTTTTCCTCGTCGAGCTGCAATTCGATGATATTGTGTAGACAGGTATGTGTTCTTGGTTCTCGCCGCCGCACATGCTGCTTCCACAAGCGCTGCTCGGAGCTTTTGGTTCCCTTTACGCGTTTTCCCCGACTTTCGTTTCCCCGCACTCTCGTTGTTCCCTGGAGCCAATCCTGCCCATGAACACAGATGGGCCGCAGACGGAAATTGAGCCATGTCCGTCCCGATTTCAGCGAGAATCTGCTCCGCTGTCCGTCGACCGACACCGGGGATTGTGTCTATTAACTCCAGGTCCTCCTCAAAAGGGAGCATACGCCTCTTGACCTCTTCGTCGAGCCGGGCAATTTCTTCATCCAGATAATCGATGTGGCGCAGTTGGGCGGCTAACATCATTCGTTGGTGTTCCCCCATCAGCCCGTTCAGCGCCTTTTGTAGTTCTGGCTTCTTCGTCTTCATCCGACCCTTGGCCAACTCGGACAATACCTCCGGATTCTTCTCTCCATCGATCATTGCCTCCAGTATCGCCCGCCCGGACTTGCCAAGCGTGTCACTGGCTACTGAGGACAATTTAATATTGGCGCCTTCAAGTACCTTTTGAATCCGGTTTACTTCCCTGGCTCGCTCTTCAATTAGGCTCCGGCGGTAACGAATGAGTTCCCTCAACTCCCGTTGTTCACGGTTAGGGATGTAACTGGCTTGCAGCAGCCCATGGCGGAGTAATCCGGCGATCCACTCTGCATCCTTCACATCGGTCTTACGGCCCGGAACATTCTTCATATGCTTGGCATTCACCACGAGCACGTTGAACTCCGCTGATTCCAGAAGGTTATAGATCGGCTTCCAGAACGAAGCGGTGCTTTCCATTGCAACATGGGTACATCCGTGCTTCCCGAGCCAATCGACCATCTCCAAAAGATCGTCGGTCATCGTAGAAAAGGTACGAATCTCTTTGGTTTCGGGCGTCAGCACACAAGCAACAACCATCTTCTTGTGAACATCGAGGCCGCAGCAACGGTCGTACACGACATCCATGTGAATCCTTCCTGGTGGGCTGGTAAGATTAAAGGGCTGGTGCAACGACCATATCCGATCATTCTATCCTACGTGCTTCCCAATGCGGGAGCGACATTCTGTGGTGCACCTGGTCGTCGTAGTCAGTCTATTCCGCGGGCTCAAGGCACCAAGCAGTGACGACCTGCCTTCGCCAGCCACCAAGGAAACAATTCAACACCAGGCCATTTTCATCCTTCTGCTGGTGCCGCCCCGGCGGCATGGCAGTCTATTATCTGATTCAAGCTGCAGACCAGGTTCGCCGCCATGATTCCGAGTACGCCGAGTTTTACCGCAAGAAGCACGACGAAGCGCTGAAGCACCAACATAAAAGAGCCCTCGTCCTGACTGCAAGAAAACTGGTACGCTTGGTGTTCACACTACTGAGCACCAATCAGCTGTACACACCCCCGGAGAGGAGGAGATAACCACTACCTCCAGACGGACGGATTTTCCAGTTTTGCACCCATGAACATCGCTCGAAAATTCGGCGAACATCATGGGTTTGGTTAAGGTCGCCCTTTAACCTTCGCATTTGTAACTATTTCCCATATCCATTCCCAATTTTCTTCGACCACCCCCTTGACATTTCACCACTGGGCTTTGACTCCAAGTATACCTTGTCCGCATCCCCCGAGCCATGAAGGGGAGGCAGAACTGTGACGCCGAGCACGCGCATGAGTGGACGGATCTGGTAAAATTTAAAGGCGAGAGGGCCAAGCCGTTCATCGGAACTCTCGAAAGGAAGGGGTACAAATGTCCAAAGTTCCAACCGCACCTTCACCCGCCACCTGGGCGGATTTTTATGGACCCAATCTCGGGTATGTCCTGGAATGGTACGATCGCTACATCCGGGATCCGGATTCGCTGGACCCGGAAACCCGGGCGCTGTTCGATCGTTTGGGGCCACCCCCCGTCGGAGAGGTCATTGCGCCCGGCGAAGCGAAGCGGACAGCGGCCGACCGCCCGACCATCGACCCCGGCGTGATCACCAAGCTGACCGCGGCGACCCGGCTGATCGGCAACATCCGCATCTACGGCCATCTGGAGGCACGAATCTACCCCCTGGGGGATGAACGCCCCGCCGTTCCTTTTCTTCGGCCGGAGGCTTATGGGATTACAGAGACCGACCTGTCCACCCTCCCCGCCTCCTGGGTCTTGCCCGAGGCTCCGGCAGATGCCCGCACCGCCCTGGATGTGGTGCGCGCTCTGCGCCGCCGGTACACCGGGCCCATCGCCTGCGAATTCGCGCACGTCTTTCGCGAAGAAGAACGGCGCTGGCTCCAGGCCCAGGTCGAATCGGGCGCGTTCCTGGCCCCGAAGCCGCCGGAGGAGCAGAAGCGGCTGCTTCGCCGCCTGATCGAAGTGGAGGAGTTCGAAACGTTTCTCCACAAGACCTTCGTGGGACAGAAGCGATTTTCCATTGAAGGTGTGGACATGTTGGTTCCCATGGTGGATGCCGTGATCCGGGGGGCAGCCCGGTATGGCGCCCGCCAAGTGTTCATCGGCATGGCCCACCGGGGCCGGCTCAATGTCCTCGCCCACGTTCTCGATAAGCCCTACGCCAAAATCTTCGCCGAGTTTCACGCCTCTCCGAACAAAGACCTGGTCCCTTCCGAAGGTTCCATGGGGATCAATTACGGGTGGACCGGGGATGTGCGATATCATCTCGGAGCTCGGCATGAAGATGAGGCGGTGCACCTGCGCCTGACCCTGGCCAACAACCCCAGCCACCTGGAGTTCGTCAACCCCGTGGTAGAGGGATTTACGAGAGCCGCCCAGGAGGACAGAAGCCGGCCGGGGCTGCCCGGTCAGGATTTGGACAGCGCCTGGCCCCTGCTCATCCACGGGGACGCGGCCTTCCCAGGAGAAGGGGTGGTGGCGGAAACCCTCAACCTCTCGGGACTCGCCGGGTACCGCACCGGAGGCACCCTGCACATCATCACGAATAATTTGCTCGGCTTCACCACAGAACGGGCGGACGATCGCTCCACCCGATACGCCAGCGATCTCGCCAAGGGGTTCGAAATCCCGGTGGTGCACGTGAACGCCGACGAACCCGAAGCGTGTCTGGCGGCGGTGGAACTTGCCGTGGAATATCGGCGGCGATTTCATAGAGATTTTCTCATCGATCTGGTGGGGTATCGGCGCTGGGGACACAACGAAAGTGACGATCCCTCCATGACCCAACCGGTTCTCTACAGCAAAATCAGCGCCCATCCCTCGGTGGGGACCCTGTATGGGCGCCGCCTGGCCGATGCCGGAGCGCTTCGAGCGCAAGAGGCGCGGCAGATGAGGGAGGAGGTCCAGGAGCATTTGCGCCGGGCCTATGCCGAAGTCACCTCCGCGTCGGTGCATCCCGACATCCCGGATCCCGGGGGCGAGGATCCCGAACTCCCGGAGAATACCGGCGTCACCGAGGAGCGACTCGCCATCATCAACGAGGCCCTCACCGCTTATCCAGAAGGATTCCGGGTCCATCCGAAAGTCGACCGGATTTTGCAGCGGCGGCAGAGCCATATGCGGGAAGGAGGAGGGATCGATTGGGGGCACGCCGAGGCTCTGTCCCTGGGCAGCATCCTCTTGGACGGGGTGCCCATCCGGATAAGCGGCCAGGACACCCAGCGGGGCACTTTCGGCCATCGTTTAGCGGTGCTCCACGACCTGCAGACCGGGGAGCCCTTCGTGCCTTTGCAACATCTTCCGGAGTCTCGAGTCTCCTTTGCCATCTACAACAGCCCGCTGACGGAGACGGCTGTGATGGGATTTGAGTACGGGTACAGCGTACAGGCGCCGGAGACGTTGGTGATCTGGGAGGCGCAGTTTGGGGATTTTGCCAATGTCGGCCAGGTGATATTCGACCAGTTTCTCGCCTCGGGCCGGGCCAAATGGGGACAGACCTCGGGCATGGTGGTACTTTTGCCCCACGGATATGAAGGACAGGGGCCGGAACACTCCAGCGCTCGGTTGGAGCGATTTCTCCAGTTGTCCGCCGAACACAACTGGACCGTCGCCAACCCCACCACCTCGGGGCAGTATTTTCACCTTCTCCGGCTGCAGGCTTGGCGACTGCAACACGCCCCCCGGCCCCTGGTGGTGTTGACGCCAAAAAGTTTACTCCGCCATCCCCGGGCCGCTTCGGAAAAGGCCGAGTTCACCAGCGGGCGGTTTCAACCTGTCCTGGACGATCCCCGTCGGGACATAAGCCGGTCGGCCATCAAACGGGTGCTTTTGTGTTCCGGGAAAATATCCGTGGATTTGTTCGCCGCCCTGGAAAAAGACCCGGAGGCCGCCGGGTCCCTCGGGGTGGTACGGGTGGAACAGTTGTATCCTTTTCCCAAAGAAGAGTTGTCCCAGATTCTCGCCGGTTATCCCGCTGCGGAGGAAGTCGTGTGGGTCCAGGAAGAACCGCGCAATATGGGGGCTTGGACCTATGTGGCCCCCCGGATGCTCGCCCTTCTTCCGCCGGGACAGGCCCTGAAATATGTGGGGCGGCCGGAGCGGTCGAGCCCGGCGGAAGGGCTTGCCGACGCTCACGGCGCGACCCAGGCGGAGATTGTTCAGCAGGCCTTGCAGCATTAAACAAACAGGGAGGGGTTGTCTGTGGCAGACATCAAGGTGCCCGAGCTCGGGGAGTCCATCGTCGAGGCCACGATCCTGAGTTGGCGTAAAAATGAGGGTGATCCGGTGGCCAAGGGGGAAACGGTGGCGGAGGTAGAAACGGACAAAGTGAATGTGGAGGTGGCATCCGAGGAAGACGGCGTGTTGGAGGCCATTCTGAAACCGGCGGGAGAGACGGTCTTCGTCGGGGAAACCATCGCCCGGATCCGATCGGGCGCTGCCGACCAGGCGGCTGAGCACACCCCGAACCAACCGGCCCGGGGCCAGGAGCCCACCCCTCCGGAAACCAAGCACCCGAACGCCGGGGAAAAGGGCCTGGCGGTGGAATCCCGCCCGGTCGAAGCCTCCCGGGGCAAAACCGGGCCCCAGACGGCGGATAATCCCTCACCCGCCGCCCTGGACCAGGCGACGGCCCCCTCCTCGGTCACGTCGCCGACCCCGAGGACCCCTTCCCAGCGCCGCAGGGCTCGTCAGGCTGATGGTCCCCAGGCCGCACCGGCAACTTCTGCGGCCCGGACCGAGGTCGTTCGGGAAGCCACGGCCCCTGCGGCCCCCGTGGCCCCGGGCACGACGGCCGCGTCACCCTTGCGGCCGGATGAAGAGCGGATTCCCATGACCCGCAGGCGCCAAACCATCGCCCGGCGACTCCTGGAGGCCAAACAGTCCACGGCTATGTTGACGACCTTTAATGAGATTGACATGTCCGCGGTCTTGGATCTCCGCCGTCGGCGAAAGGACCAGTTCAAAGAAGAGCACGGCGTGGGACTCGGATTTATGTCTTTTTTCACCAGGGCGGCGGTGGGCGCCCTCAAAGCTTTTCCCATGTTGAACGCGGAAATAGAGGGCAACGAGATCGTCGTGAAACACCATTACGACATCGGCATCGCCGTCGCCACCCCCGCCGGCTTGGTGGTGCCGGTGGTGCGGGACGCCGATCGCCTCACCTTTGCCGAGATCGAATCCCGGATCGCCGATCTGGCGAAGCGGGCCCGGGAAGGGACTCTGCACCCCCAAGAACTTCAGGGCGGCACGTTTACGATCACCAACGGCGGGGTGTTCGGGTCTCTCTTTTCCACCCCTATCCTCAACCCGCCCCAGGTGGGAATTCTCGGGATGCACGCCATTAAAGAGCGTCCCGTCGCCGTGGAGGGCCAGATCGTCCTGCGGCCGATGATGTACGTGGCCCTCTCCTACGATCACCGCATCGTCGACGGGGCCGAGGCGGTTCAATTCCTGGTCAAGGTCAAAGAGATGGTGGAAGACCCGGAGACACTGTTGCTGGAAGGTTGACGATGGAGCAGGAGGGGGCGGCTAGCCCCGTCCTCTCACACCACCGGACATGCGGGTCCGCATCCAGCACGGCGTAGCCTCATATGAGGTTCTTGTTCATCGGGCCGTGAGTTCGCCTCCCTCCGGCTGCCTTCGGATTCCACCTGACGGTGGACACCCTTGCCCTTGGCTAGCAGATTCGTGCTGCCTCGCCTGCAGTGGACTTTCACCCCCCCTCACGCCAGGTACGCTTCCTTGACTTCTTCATTGTTGATCAAGGCCTGGGCCGCGTCCGCGAGGAGAATTTCCCCGTTTTGGATAACATATCCTCGATCGGCCAGTTGAAGCGCTTGAAAAGCATTCTGCTCCACCAGCAATAAGGTCATGCCCCGCCGGTTCAGTTCGCCCAGGATTTCGAAAATCTGCTCCACGACGATGGGCGCCAACCCCATGGAAGGCTCATCGAGGAGCAACAACGACGGTTCACTCATCAACGCCCGGCCGATGGCGAGCATTTGCTGCTCGCCGCCGCTGAGGGTCCCCGCCTTCTGATTCAGGCGCTCCTTGAGCCGCGGAAAGTAGCCGAACACTTCCTCCATCCGGGCCCTGACCCGGTCTTTATCGCGGGCCGCAAAGGCGCCGATCTCGAGATTCTCCCGCACGGTCAACCGGGCGAAAATCCTTCGTCCCTCGGGCACGTGCCCGATGCCCATGGCCGCCACTTCGTGGGTCGGGCAACGGGTGATCTCCCGCCCGTCGAAGAAGACCCGCCCTTCTCTCACCGGCACCTGGGCGCACACCGACCGGAGGGTGGTGGTCTTCCCTGCACCATTGGCGCCGATCAACGTGACGATTTCTCCCTTGTCCACCGACAAACTTACCCCTTTCAGGGCATGGATCCCGCCGTAGAATACGTGCACATTCTCCAAGGTGAGCAGACTCACTTTCTCCCCTCCATCCGCCTTGCCATCCTCGGTTTCGGGCGGGTTTCGGCTCTATGATACAGCACTGTGCCCGAGATAGGCCTCGATCACCTTGGGATGGGACCGAATCTCCTCGGGCGTTCCCTCAGCGATGGCCCGGCCGTAATCGAGAACCATGATGCGCTCCGAAATGTTCATCACCAATTTCATATCGTGTTCGATCAGCAAAACCGTCAGATCGAAGTCGTCCCGCAGCCGGCGGATCAGGTCGGTCAGTTCCCGGGTTTCCCGGGGGCTCATGCCGGCGGCCGGTTCGTCCAACAGCAACAGCTTCGGCCGGGTGGCCAGTGCCCGGGCGATCTCCAGCCGACGCTGAATTCCGTATGGAAGGTTTTTGGCCGGCTCGTTGATCCACGGTTCGAGGCCCAGGTATTCCAGCAGTCCGTACACCTCCCCCAGGGCCCGGCGCTCCTCGATGCGGGTTTTGCGCCGGTTCAACAAAATATCTAAGATCCCCGACGTCAATCGCCTATGCATCGCAATCAGTACATTATCGACCACCGACAGGTCGGCGAACAGGCGGATATTTTGAAAAGTCCGGGCGAGCCCGAGGGCGGTCACCCGGTCCGGGCGCAACCCGACCACAGACCGTCCGTCGAAAAGAATCTCTCCGCAATCCGGCCGATACACGCCGGTGACAAGGTTAAAGAACGTGGTCTTTCCCGCGCCGTTCGGCCCGATCACTGCGGTGATCGACCCCTTCCGCACGTCAAAATCGACCTTGTCCAGGGCCACCAATCCCCCGAATTGCTTGCCGACACCTCGCACCTCCAGCACATTCACGGCGACATCCCCTCCTTCTGCATGCCTTTTTCAGCCCGGGAGGACGAGGACCCCGGTTCCGCCAAAGGAGAGATCGACGGGTGGACGCCGGCGATCCCTTGCCGATACTCCCGGGCCAACTCCGCCATGTGCCCGGGATCGTGCCGGCGCAGCCGGGCGGGGAGCACCCCTTTCGGCCGAAACACCGTAAAGAGGATCAACAACATGCCGAACAGGAAACGCTGCATTTTCGAGGGCGACAGGGCCGGTGGAAATGAAATCATTCCTTGGGCCGCCAGTTGATTTAACCAGTTTGTCAACTGCGGCAGCAGCTGAAGGTTCAATACCGTGACCAGACACGCCCCCACCACCGCCCCCGGCAAGCTGCCCATGCCTCCCAGTATCACCATCACCAGAATGGTGATCGATTCCAGCATCGTGAAACTGGTGGGATCGATGAACGCCTGCTTGGCGGCAAACACCACCCCCATGAGACCCGAAAAACTCGCCCCAGCGGCAAAGGCGGTCAACTTCGTACGCACCAGCGGCACACCCATCGCCTGGGCCGCGATCTCGTCCTCCCGCACCGCTTTCCACGCCCGGCCGATCCGGGAATGCTCGAGCCGGTGTACAGCGTAGAACACCCCCGCCAGCAAGACGAGCACGAGATAGTAATAATGGTGAGGAAACGTAAACGTAACGCCGAACAGCTCCGGCGGCCGGACCGAAGAAATCCCGATGGCGCCGTTGGTGATATTCACCGGTTTGTCCAAATTGTTAAAGATGATCCGGATGATCTCCCCGAACCCGAGGGTCACAATGGCGAGATAATCCCCTTTCACCCGAAGCACCGGCAGACCCAAAAGCACTCCGAACAGCCCGGCGATAAACATCCCCAAGGGAAGAAACAGCCAGAACAACCCCCCCGGAAGGGGAAAATGATGCCCGCTCAAAAACTGGTTGGCTTGGTCGGAGAAAAAGATGGCGTACGTGTAGGCTCCGAGGCTGAAAAAGGCGACGAAGCCGAGATCCAGAAGACCGGCGAATCCCACGACGATGTTCAGGCCCACCGCCATGGCGATATAAATCCCCATCTGCGTTGCGACTTCCATATAGGATTCATACGCCGGGCCCGTCGAGGCGGCAAGCGGCAGGATCGCCCCCAGGACCACGGCCGCCCAAATCCATTGAACCTTGCGAGGAAGGCTTGAATGGTACAAAAAAAGGAGAGAGGCCACCAACAGCAAGAACCAGATGACAGACTGCCCGGAGAAAGCCAACGCCGCCGAGACCCCAGCCGTGTAGGCCGCGAGAAGCAGCGCTTGAATCCAAGGATTGTACCACGCGCGTGGAAACCCCCGTTTGATCGCCTTCACGCCGCTCACACCTTCTCTTTCACGACCTGACCGAACAGGCCCTCGGGTTTAAACAGGAGGACGGCGATGAGAATGAGAAACGCAAACACATCTTTGTACTCGGCCCGCAGCACTCCGCCGGTCAAAACGCTGAGCTCCGCCGAGGCGAACATCTCAAGGATCCCGAGGACAAATCCCCCGAACATGGCGCCGCGAATATTGCCGATCCCTCCAAGAACCGCCGCAGTGAACGCCTTCAATCCGAGGATAAAGCCGATATAGGGGTCGATGGTGCCGTACTGCTGCGCAAACAGCACCCCCGTGGCCCCGCCGAGCGCCGAGCCGACAAAAAACGTCAACGCAATCACCTTGTTGACGTCGATGGACATCAGAGCCGCCGTGTCCTTGTCCTGGGCCACCGCGCGCATCGCAGTACCCCACTTGGTCCGCTGGACGAAGAGGTCGAGCCCGGCCATCATCACGATCGCCGCGCCCAAAACGATCAGGGCGTTGGTCTTGACGGTCACGGGACCGAACGAGATCTCCGAGTCGAACAGCGAGATCCCGGTGACGATGTAGTTTCCGGTCCGCCACTCCGCGATAAACCGAACCACGTCCTGCAGGACGAAGGACACGCCGATGGCGGAGATCAAAGGAATGAGACGGGGGGCTTTGCGGAGCGGGCGATACGCCACCCGCTCGATGCCGACCCCCAGTAAGCCGGTGATCACCATGGCCGCCGCCAAGGCCACCAGCAGAGCCGCCCCTTTCGGGATGGCCGCGAGCACGCCGGCCGCGTTCAATCCCATCAAGACGGCCGTGCCAATAAACGCCCCGGTCATGAAAATTTCACCGTGGGCGAAGTTGATCAACTCCAGGATTCCGTAAACCATGGTGTATCCCAGGGCGACGGTGGCATACACGGCCCCCAAGGTGATGCCGTCCACCAAGACCTGGGGTAGATTCTGCAGGATCTGAGCCAGCACGCACATCCCCCCCCCCGGAGGCAAGGATTGGATCTTAGGGCGCATTCAGTCTTTCGCCAATTCGGCGATCTGTTGCCCTGGATACTGGCCGGGCTCAAATTGATACACGTAGACCTTGGCGTATTTGTTGTCGCCTTTGTTGTCAAAGCCGACTTTGGTGACAATGCCCTGATAATCCTGAATGGCCCGGACGGCGTCGCGCACCTGTTCCCGGGTGGGCTTCTTGCCGCCGTCTGCCTGAATCGCATTTTCGATGGCTTTCAAGAGGACCATGGCACTGTCGTAACCATAGGAGGAATAGGATTCGACTTTTTTGCCGAATTTTTGTTCATACCGTTGCGCCCATTTTTTCCCTTCATCGGTTTTGGTGACGTCGGCGGCGATCGAGGTGTAGTACGTGTCGGCGATGGCGGGACCGGCGATCTCCACCATGCTGGACGAATCGAGGGCATCGCCGCCCATGAACTTCATGTTGAGCCCTTTGTCCCTGGCCTGTTTGACGATCAATCCCCCTTCCGCATAGGTCCCGCCGAAATAAATGAGATCGGGGTTCTTTGCTTTTGCTTGATTCAACACGCCGTTAAAATCTTTCTCACCCACGGTGATGCCTTCATAACCGACGATCTCAGCGCCGAGCTTTTGGGCAGCGTCCTTAAACGCATCCGCCAAACCCTGACCGTAGGCGGTTTTATCCTGGATAACGAAAATTTTCTTGGCTCCCAGTTGTTGAACGGCAAATTTGGCGCCAGCCGGTCCTTGGAAATCATCCCGGGCACAGATCCGGTTGACGGTCTTCAGCCCCCGGTCGGTGACCTGGGTGGCCGTGTTGGACGGGGAGACCATCGGGATGGAGTACTTTTCGTAGACTTCCGACGACGGAATCGCCACGCCGGAGTTGAGATGTCCGACCACACCCAGAATGTCTTGGTCGGCGGCGATCATTTGGGCATTGGCCACGCCCTTTTTGGGATCGGCCTGGTCGTCGTAGGGCACCAACTGGAGAGTAAAGCCGAGTTTCTTGAAATCTTCCGCCCGATCCTCCACAGCCAACTGCGCCCCGAGTTTGATGGCCTCTCCCAGGGTGGCGTTCCCGCCGGAAAGAGGAGACTGAGTGGCGATCTTGATCACCCCTCCGGAGCCGCCTCCCCCGCCGCCGGAGCCCGACGAAGACGGGGACGCGCCTCCCCCGCCGCAGGCGGTGACAAGAAAGGCGACCATGGCAACGGGCAACCAAGAGCGAATGTGCAGCCATCGTCTTCGAATCCGTTTCACAAGAACGACCTCCCTGTTTCTTATGTAGGCTCGGCGGAACGCCGCCACGGCTGTGCCCGGAACTTCGCCGCAGCCTGTTTCTTGTTATATATATGTCATATACCATCCGATAATCCGGGGATTCTGGCACAGATTATAGCGAAATCATCACGGAACGTCAAGTTTTATTTTTAAATTTGTTAGATTATCTATCATTAGTGGGAGCGATCTCGTGAAGGACTGAAAGCGAAGAAAAAGGGGCAGAAGAACAAGCGTACCGATTTACCGGGGGCATGCGTGACGATTTCATTCGGAGTTTCACCTGGCATCCGTGATGCCCAAGCGGCGCATCTTGCGGAGCAGGGTCGTGTGACTCACCCCAAGCACGGCGGCAGCCGCCCGCACGCTGGAGGTATGGCCCAACGCCCACTCGATGGCCCGGCGCTCCGCTCCTGCCACCGTTTCCGCCAGGGTCGGGACACCGCCGGGACTCACACCAACGGGTGCCGCGGAATTGTCTCCCACCCAGGAGGCCAGAATCTCCGCCAACACCTGCCCTCCATCGATGAGGGGCCCGGGACTTCGCACGTACAACGATTCGACGATGTTGCGCAGCTCCCGGACATTCCCGGGGTAGTCATATTGACACAGTTGCTGAACGAGCCCCGGGCTCATCTGCTTGGACTGGCCGAACTCACGGTTGAAATGGTCCATGTAATACGCGAGCAGCCCGGGGATCTCGTCTTTGCGCTCCCGCAAGGGAGGGACGACGATGCGCACCACGTGAAGCCGGTAAAACAAGTCCGCCCGAAACCGGCCTTGGCGCACCAAATCACGCAGGGGTTGGTTGGTGGAAGCGATCACCCGGACGTCTAAGCTTCGCGTCCAGCTACCCCCCACCCGGCGGATCACCCGGTCCTGCAAAACCCGCAACAATTTCGCCTGGAGCAAGGGAGACAACTCGGCGATCTCATCGAGGAGCAGGGTCCCTTTGTCGGTCAATTCAAAAAGTCCTGGGCTCCCCTCCCGTTTGGCTCCGGTGAACGCCCCCCGTTCGTATCCAAACAACTCCGACTCCAACAGGGTCTCCGGGATCGAGGCGCAATTCACCTTCGTAAAGGGCATCTTGGCCCGGGGACTGTTCCGGTGGATAAAATCCGCCACCACCTCTTTGCCCACCCCCGTTTCTCCTTCGATCAATACGGTGGACGGGTACCGGGCAACCCGACGGGCCTCTTCCAACAATTTGCGAAATCCCTCGCCGCACACCGCCAGTCCCGCCGCTTCCATCGCCACATCCCACCCCTCCTCATGTCCGAGGTTTTTGACGAGGGCTCCCGGCAGCAAAGCCTCCTCCCCCGATCGATCACCTCTCATCTCATCGTCATGTTCGATTATATACCATTTTGGTGCACTTTTGGACCACTTGAGGAACCCGCAGCGTCGCCCTCCCCGGACCCTGAGACCCCAGGTCCCCGAACTTCGGCCTTTCCGGCCAGTTCGGACCGTCATGCGGACGAGCCGTCAATTTGGCACGATTTTTGCGAGTTAACGTTTGGCAAATCCCAGAGGCGGATTATTCCCGCCCGCCCGAAAGGAGGAGTGAGGTGACACCACCGGACTGGCACCAAGAAGTTCAGCAAATGATCCAGGCTCACCAAATTCAGTTGGTCCGGGTCTGCGTCCAGGATCTCGGGCACATGAGCCGGTGCAGAGAGGTTCCATCGGGGCGGTTTCTGGAACGAATGGCCACCGACGGTTTGTCTTTTCCCTCCGCACTGTTTGCCTTCGATTCCTCGGCTCGCATTGTTCCGGGGGCGGGGCCCGGCCCCCGCAGCGGGTACCCCAGCTGGCACCTGCAACCCGATCTCAGCACCTTCTCCGTTCTCCCCTACGCTCCGGGTGTTGCCCGGGTTATCGCCGATCCCTTCGAGGCCAAGGGACAACCGGTGGACTATGCTCCCCGCCACGTCCTGCGCCGGGTTCTGGAGCGGGCACGGGCAGCGGGATTCCAGGTGAAGGGGTCTTTTGAATTCGAGTTCTACGCTTTTGCACGAGACGGGGATTCCCGCGGCCAAGCCCCCGTATCGCCCGACGCCATCTCCCCCGGCCCCTCGTCCCCTCACCCGCCGGGGGTTCCCGCCTGGACCGGGCTGCAATGTTTTTCAGAGATCAAACAAGCGGCCCTGGAACCCCTCTTGATCCATCTCGTCCAAACCCTGGAGGCAATGGGGGCGCGACCGGAGGTGGCAAACACCGAGTACGGTCCAGGGCAGTTCGAAATCTCCTACGCGCCGTATTGGAACCTCGAGATCGCCGACATGGCCTTTTACTACCGGACCACGATCCGGGAGGTGTTGGCGCAACACGGTCTCAAGGCGACCTTTATGAGCAAGCCCCTCAGCGGATTCAGCGGAAGCGGTGCACATCTGCACCACGTTCTCCACGGGAGTGACGGCGCCAATGCTTTCGCCGATCCCAAGGCACGAGATGGGTTATCGCAGCTCTGCCGATGGTTTATTGGCGGGCAGTTGGCTCATGCTAGAACCGTCAGCGCGCTGATGAACCCCACGATAAACGGGTACAAGCGCCTCCAGCCCGGGGCCTTCGCCCCGCACTGGATCACCTGGGGATATGACCACCGGGAGACGATGATCCGAGTGCCGCCGGCCCGGGGAAAAGCGACCCGGATCGAAAATCGCCTCCCCGGAGCGGACACCGATCCCTACTTGGCTCTGGCCGCCGCCCTGGCAGCCGGATTGGATGGGATTGAGCGCCGGATCGATCCGGGAGACCCGGTGGCGGATCGGCCCGTGTCCGAAATGGCGGCTCCTTTGCTCCCCCGATCGCTATCTGAGGCCCTGGACGCCTTTGAAGAGGATCCATGGACCGAAGAGGTGTTCGGGCGGTCTTTCAAAGAACAGTTCCTGCGGCTGCGCCGGGCGGAGGTGGAACGCTTTTTCCGCCATGTGACAGACTGGGAATGGATGGAATACGAAGATATATTTTAGCGCGAAAGTGCGCAAGAGTTCACCCCGCCATGTGGCGGCGATACGATGTCAAGGAGATGAAGGGCATTGGATAAACGCGACGATCACGAGTCGTCCCTTTCCGTCGAACAGTTTGGCTACAAGCAAGAGCTGAAACGCAGCCTCAGTTTTTGGGACCTGCTCGTTTATGGGCTTATTTTCATGGTGCCCATCGCCCCCATGGGGATCTACGGCCAGGTGGTCCAAACGGCCCACGGCATGGTGGTGTTGGCGTATTTGATCGGCTTGGTGGGGATGATTTTTACCGCATTCAGCTATTTTCGCATGTCCGAGGCCTTCCCCATCGCCGGGTCTGCTTACGCCTACGTCCAGCGGGGATGGAACCCGTTTATCGGTTTTCTCGCCGGCTGGATGATCATGCTGGACTACATTCTCATCCCGGCCCTGCTGTACCTGGTTTCTGCCTCGTGGCTGAACGAACTCTTGCCCGGCGTGCCGACCTGGGGTTGGGTGGTGGTGTTCGTCGTCATCAACACGATCATCAACATCCGGGGAATCCAGATGACCAACCGGGCCAACTGGGTCATTTTGGTGATCGAACTGCTGACGTTTTTGGCCTTTTGCATAGCGGCGCTGATTTACGTGGCCTCGGGGACAGCAGGCACGCATTTTACGTTCACCCCGGTGTTCAACCCGCATGAGTTCAGCTGGGCGATGGTGGGCTCCGCCACATCGATTGCGGTGCTGAGCTTCTTGGGGTTTGACGGGATCAGCACCCTGGCGGAAGAAACCCGGGGTGACCGGTCGACGGTGGGCAAGGCCACGGTGGCGGCGCTGATCGTGGTGGCGGTCCTGTTCATGGTGTTGACCTATTTGGCCGCGGTGGCGTACCCCGATTACACCCAGTTCCCCGATCCCAACGTCGCTTTCTATTTTGTGGCAGAACGAGTCGGGGGCACTTGGCTAAAATTGCTCACCCTGGTGGTCACGGTGGTCGCCTGGGGGATCGCCAACGCCCTGGCGGCCCAGGCGGCGATATCGCGGCTGCTCTATAGCATGGGGCGGGACCGCATGCTCCCGGCCGTCCTCTCCACCGTCCACCCGCGATACAAAACGCCCATTGTGTCCACCTTGGTGGTGGCGGTCCTCTCGATCATCGTCACCGCTTTCCTCAGCATCGACAACCTGAGCCGTTTGGTGAATTTCGGCGCCCTGACCACCTTTATCGCGCTGAACCTCACGGTGATGATCTATTTTCTCGGCAAAAGGCGCACCGGACGATGGGGGGCGCATTTCCTCATGCCCCTGTTGGGGATCCTGGTGCTCCTTTATGTGTGGCTCAACTTCGATGCGTTGACGTTTTATCTCGGGGGCAGTTGGTTCATCCTCGGGGTGATCGTGCTACTCATCACCACCCGGGGATTGCGGGTGAAACCCAAAGACATCGAATCGGTGTAACAGCCGCGTGACTCCCGCCCGGTGTTCGGGACCGGGCAGGCAAGCCGGGGGCCCTGCGGCCGGGCGGCTCCTGGGTGTCGGATGCCAATAAAGGATAAAAATGGAGGATGACTTATGGCCACTCATCAGCTGTCAAGCAGTCATTTGATCTATGCCATGTCCGCCGGGAATCGCCCGGCTCTTCGGGTGCACAGTGGAGATCGGGTGGTGATCGAGACCGCCGACTGCTTTGAGAACCAAATCCGCTCGGAGTCCCAGGATTTTGGCGGGTTGGACTGGGAACGGATCAACCCGGCCACCGGGCCGATCTACGTGGAAGAGGCAGAACCAGGGGACATTCTCGCCATTCACATTGAAAAAATGGAATTGGTATCTCAGGGGGTGATGACGACGGGCCCGGGACTCGGGGTTCTCGGGGACGAATTGGAGGAAAACCATATTCGGATGATCCAGGTGTCGGGAGGCCGGGTGAACCTTTTCGGGCGAGAGGTGCCCACCAACCCGATGATTGGCGTGATCGGGACGGCGCCCTCGGGGGATATGCCGATTCCCTGCGGGACGCCTGGGGATCACGGCGGGAATATGGATTGCAAGCGTATCACCGAAGGGGCCATTCTCCTGCTCCCCGTCAACGTGCCCGGGGCGCTTTTCGCCTTGGGGGACCTCCACGCCTCCATGGGGGACGGCGAGGTGGCGGTGTGCGGGGTGGAGATCGCCGGGAAGGTGACAGTGAAACTCCACGTGCTGAAAGGGCTCACCTGGCCGACTCCGATGGTGGTGGACGCCGAGCGGGTGATGACCATCGCCTCGGCCGCGACCCTGGACGAGGCGGCAGTCGTGGCCACCAAGCGCATGGCCCACTGGATGTCCCAGCAAACCGGGATCTCCGGGGCCGAAGCGATCTTTTTGCTCAGCGCCAAGGGGGAGCTGCGCATCTGCCAGGTGGTGGATCCGCTGAAGACCGCCCGGATGGAGTTCGACCGGGCTTGGCTGGAGAAGATGGGGATTTCCTTTGGGAATCTGTAGGGAACTCCCAGGGGGCGGGAGTTCACCACACAGGGCCGCCCCCATCCCCATTTGATCTGAAAAAAACGCGCCTTATCCTCTTCCTTCAGGAAGAGGATAAGGCGCGTCATTGGGCGGACAGAGGAAGAGCGGCTCTTTTGGCGAACGTGCGTTTGCGATTCGCGAACATTTGGGGTATCCTAGAACCATGAAAATTCTCAAGTCCTTTCGATTCCGCTTGGAACCGACAACCGAACAATCCCAGTGCGTCACCCGTTACCGGGGATGTGCGCGGTTGGTCTGGAACAAGGCGCTGGCCTTGCAAAAAGGGCGGCTGGAGGCCGGGTACCCTTTGCTCTCGTATGAGGAACTTGCCCTGCTCCTGACACTCTGGAGACACAGCGAGGAATACGGTTTTTTGACCAACGCCCCTGTGCACCCTTTGCAATGGACGCTCAAGTTTCTGGATCGGGCAATCCGGGCGGCGTTTGACAAGTCCAACCCGGCGCGCTTCCCGACCTTCAAGAAAAAGAACCGGGACGAGGCGGGCCTGCGCTTTCCGGACCCGAAACAGATCAAGCTCGACCTGTCGACCAAGGATGCAGACGGGCGGTGTGTCTTGCCGAAGGTTTTCCTGCCCAAGATCGGGTGGGTGAAGTTCCGCAAGTCCCAGACCATCGACGGGACGATTCGGAATGCCACGGTAACATGGCAGGCCGGGCACTGGTACATCTCTTTCCAGACGGAGATCGACGTGCCGGAGCCGGTCCACCCGTCGGAGTCGGCTGTGGGGATCGACCGGGGAATTGTGCATTTTGCGGCGTTGTCGGACGGCACGTTTGTCGATGCGCCGGGGTGGTTCCGTCGGCACGAAACGAAACTGGCTTGGGAAATGCGGAAGCTGTCGCGGAAGAAAAGGTTCTCGCGAAACTGGCAAAAGCAAAAAGCAAGGATTCAGCGTCTTCATGCGCATATCGCGAATGCCCGGCGGGATTTTCTGCACAAGACCTCCACGGCCATCAGCAAAACCCACGCGATGGTGTTTGTGGAGGATTTGCGGATCCAGAACATGAGCCGGTCAGCCAAGGGGACGAGGGAGAATCCGGGGAAGAACGTGCGGGCGAAGAGCGGTCTGAACAAAGCGATTCTGGACCAAGGGTGGTTCATGTTTCAAACGTTCTTGGACTACAAGCTCCACTGGTTTGGGGGCTGGCTGGGGACCGTCCCGGCCTCGTACACGAGCCAGACTTGTCCGGTGCCGGAATGCGGACATGTGAGCCAAGCGAATCGGCCGAGGCAATCGACATTCCGGTGTGAGCGATGCGGGTATGAGGGCAATGCCGACACAGTGGGAGCGATAAACATATTAAGGGCTGGACTGGCCCGGATCGCCTGTTCTCCGGTGTAGAGCCGGGGAGTCGGTCGTTCGACCGATCCAAGGGGTGCAACAAGGCCCCTGGTGGCAGGAAGGAATCCTCCGCCAAAAGGGGGAGGAGGTCAACAGGAGGTGTGTGGACGTGGCCGACGCATCGCGCATCGTGCCCATTTCCGGCGGGTACCACGTGTGGACCCGGCGACTGGGGGAGAGTCCCGTCAAATTGCTGCTCCTTCACGGCGGCCCGGGATTCAATCATAACCTGTATTCGTTAAGCCTGAACGGATGAGCATTGCCAATAGTCACGAATCGCGTCGCAAACTTCCTCGTAATGATTGTCAAGAAAGTTCATGATCGTCTTCGCTTCCTTGGCGTCGGATCGCCAGCCGGCGTGATTAAAATCATTGCGATAATTGGCAATGTCATGAAACCGTTTCACCATCTCGGGATACTGCAACAGTCGGTTGACCAGTTCCATATTATACGATTCAGAAGAGGAATCCATCGGTCGCTTATCTTTTAACTTTGAAGCATAGTGGAGGTGCCGGGCAACGTCCTCCCGATCATGTACCCGTTGCTTGCCATACCCTTCCCGCTCACATACTGCAGTGATGACCAATTCATACAAAAGGGTAAAGGTCTGTTGGACGAGTCCATGGCGTTTGCACCAGTCAATCGCCGCAAACCCAGCCTGGATCACATCATCCTCTTCCATCGGCTGTAACTCTCGATTCACTCGGTCCAACAGAATGTTAATCGGCTGAAAATCCGGCAGCGCCTCTGCTTGATCCTTAAAATCTTCCAAAATTCTCCTGGCCGACACGGCCTTGTCGCGAACTAGGGGCCCGCGACAGGCCTGCAAGGCGGTCGTAAACTCTACCCAGCTCCGGGCCATTTTTTGAATCGGTTCAATGGCCTGTCCCTGTCCTTTTGTTCGCGCAGCCATCCTCTTTTTATTCCGTACCCACTCATTAAAGGGTTCGGCGCGGCCCATTTCGGTAAATGCGTAGACGTTGATGATCCAATCCTGCAAATCGGCAAAAGACGTCAAGTCGACCACTTGCGCCGGGACTTCGTAGATGTTCCCGTAGTAAATCCCCCTGACCATGATATTTTTTGTAATGCGAGCGAAATGCAAGATCAACAGAGCCATCATGGGCTGATGGCGAAAGGAATGGGTGATATCGAAAATTACTTCGTCTTCAGGACGAAGCACATCAAACACGGTTTTAAAATCTTCCCAGATTTCCTTGGTTTTTGTAGCACCGAGGATAGGCACAGGGATCCAGGAAAAATACACTTTCTCCCGCAAGGCGATCAATTGTTCCTTTAATTTTCCAGGCCCTAACCAACTCTGCCGTTCTGCTTCCGGAGTAAGAAAAACGTACATCTCTTCCGGAGGGTGGGCGGTTTTGTGCAGCAACTCCATCAGAGCCCGCTGAATGTACGGTGTCTCCTCCGAAACGTCCTCTCCAAACTGATAACAATAGGGATCATAATGGCCATTTTTCCCGACACCAAGGAACGTCAAAAGTTTGACGGTCATCGTTTCTCTCCCCGTTCGCGTTTTTCTACGACAGCCTTCATTCTCCCGTAACCGGCGTTGGTCTTGCCGCCAATGCCCCATTGCTGCAAGGCCCGGTTCAATAGTTCCATCGTCAGCGAGGTCCATTTGTCGCTATAGGAGGTCCGCTCCGAAGACAACGCGAGCAAAAAACGCCCCTTGCAACTGAGAAAAGGAATGGGGTTAGGATCGTCAAAATCCGTCGGTGGCCGGTCCCCCTGGTAATAATCCGGATGATGCACCGTCATGACATCCCGCACGAGGGACCCTCTGAGGGTCTCGGGCGTGATCCACGCGTCAAAAAAACAGATATGACCGGATTCTTCGAGGGTACCGAAAAGAAACCGGTGATATTCCCCGCCCCTGCGATACCTCTCGTCCTCTTGACCCCAAACCTCACCGCAATAGTGGGAGGCCAACCCTTTTAAGGCCGTAGCGGGAACGTAGGGGATGCCGTAGGTATGGTGTAAAGTCAATCCCGTCTCCAGAGGCGAAGCAGAACCAAGACCCACCACCAAACGTCCTTCTACCTCCATCTCCCAGGTCACACAGGGCAGTAACTGAGACACGTAGCGCTGATACACTTTTTCATACCAAGGAAGGATTCCGCCCACCGATTGTTCAGCTATATCCAAAATCTTTTCCTTTCCGTGCAGACCGACAGGCGTACTCCCGTTGCGGTGGTCTGGCTCATCCACCTTCTCGGCCTGGGTTTCCAGGAAACGTTGGAGAATCAGACCCGAGTGGGTGGAAACCTCCGGGGAAAGGCGATTCAATGCAGACTTCTGCACATTTCGACAAGCTTGTTTCACGACCCTCAGTCCTCTCCCGGTTGAACCTTCAGAATCGCTTCCGCGTATCGTTTATACCAAGTGGCTGCCTGCATGACCCGTTGGGTCAACCGCATATATTGCACCAAATCGGCTTCGCGGGCCACGGTCCATGAGTGGTCAACCCCCACGGTATCGGCTAAATCATTGAGGAACTGTATAAAATGTTCCCTTCCAGGCGCCGACCCCTTGGCCTGACAAAAAGCAACCGCTTGACACAGCCCGGACGCATGCAACAACGCCGGGAAACTTACGCAAATGCGGCCGTAATCTTTTTGCTCCTCCCGACTTCGCTTTTCGACACGGTCAATCTTTTCGTACACATCCCGCGCCCACTGCTGCTGTCTCGTTTGCATGGCCATCATCCCTTCTTCGACCCAGGTGTGAACAGACAGCGGATCTGCCCTTTGCCGACGCTGGCATGACCGCCGATCTGTAAATTCACTTTTGACGGACAAAAGTTTGTGATCAACTCTTGCGGCGTGACGTCCTTTCCGTACACCTGATCGCACCACACCACACCGGCCAGTACCGTTTCCGCCGGGAGATTTTCCTCGTACCAGAGGGCTCCCTTCTCCACGATTTTCGTATCGTCATTGATCCTGATCCTAGCCTGTACTTCGGTGGCCGTTTCACAGAGATAATTGAAGACATTGTCTGAAACCATGGCGAACCGTTCGAGAAAAAAGGGCCGCCAGGGGTCATTTTCAGGGAAAAGAGCCTCCGCAAAAAAGTCAGCCCACTGTTTAACCGTCGGGTCCGTCTTGGCAGTGAAATCGAGATCTTCCAGGAATACGCTCTGGTCCATCGCTAAGCTGCTAAGCTCTGAAAGATAAATCTCATCCTCGGCTGTAGTGGCCCCTACGCTTCCCATGTCCGCGGGCATTCCTGAGCCGTACACCATCTCCAAGTCCCGCCGCAGGCGCATCAAGACAAAAGGAGAGGTAACATAGGCAAAGGTTCCGTACAAGCTGCGTACGGGCAGCATCACCAGATGGGCATCGGTGAACACGAGTGACCCCGCCTGCTCATCCCCCACTCCTCCCTGTCCAAAGGCCAGCGTAAACCCTTTCAAATCTGTTCCTTGAAAATAGTCCCGCAAGACACCTTTCACGGCGCTTCCCGGAACGACCGGCCAATGGGTGACCTTTTCCCGCATAATCGGCAGATCAATAAACCCCACGCCCTGTCCCGCCCCGACATGGAGGGGGGTGACGGCGTGCAACCAAAACATCCTGTTATGGCCCCGCATGTTGACGTATCTCCTTTCTTTGCTCATCGCTTCCAACGGCCCCAAAGAGCGTTTGCAAAACCGTCTCGCCGATCTTGTTCCTCGTCCGCCACCGATCGAAGCCACGCATCCTTTATGTAAGCACCGGGGTTTCCCGCCAACACTTCGAAAAAGTAGACGCTCCCGGCCGGGACGATCCGGCGAATGGGCTTCGGGCCATAGTGGCCCTTCTCGATGCTCCAGCCCGAGAGCGGCTTCCACCGGCCTACACAGGCACTCCGCAATTGCAGCCGCAACCCGTTCATGCCGGGCGGCGTGCCTTGTAACGTGTCCGGGTCAATCCAGCCCGGCAACCAACCGTATCGAAACAGACCCGGAGTGGCCAAAACCATTCGCACCCCATCGGCACCGTCCAGGGCGATCGACAATTCATCATCGGGAAACCACGAAAGAGGGGATGTTGTCTGTAAAAAAGAAAGCCGCCTCTCCCCGCCCAGGGGCGCCAACACGGCCCCCACACTGGGCCACGAGGACTCCTCCAGCCCCTCCACCCACGTGACGATCCCCACGCCGTGGGGGAACGCCAGTCCCGATGTGGAAAACAGTTGCTCATCCCCGGCCCGTCCAGTCAACGGGTCGATGTGAACGTGCACGCGCACATCTCGCTTTAACGGATAAAGGTACTCGGGCGCTGATAGCTGGAATTCGGTGATGTTGCTTGTACCCTCCTCAGCCGGTATGGCTACATTGCTGCGGTGATCGTCCATCAACCACGCCATCATGCGCTCCCGGGACCAAAAGGCCGGACCTTTGGCCGGTTTGAGGTCTTCCGTAACGACAACAGGAAGTAGAGCGGGATGGGGCAGGTCACACCCCTCCCCTTCTCCCATTTCGTGGGGGCGAAGGGCGATTCCTTGCAAAGAACGCGAATCATCGTCCCGAAACAGAACGACATCGAGCGGCGCAGGAAAATAGAGTTTCTCGCCGACACATGGATAGGGGCCGCCGATGGTCAAACTCTTCAGCCACTGAACTCGCGTTGGTGTAAAGGGTTCTATCCCTGGGCTGTCCACTACATGTTTCCCCACCCAGGTTCGCAGAAAGCCGGCGAGGACAGAAGGGTATGGCCAGTCTAAACAGACCATTCTGTTGCCGCCTTCCGGACCAAAAGGGCGAGCATCCCTCACCACGAGCGGATCCCGAGGCCAGATCTGCACATGAATCATGTTGACAACGTCTCCTTTCCCGTTCGTCCCGACTGGCGCCAACTCCGGGCCACGTGGTAGGCCAGCAGTAACGACGTGGACAAACGGTACACGTCCCCCAAGGTCTGCACCTCCGCAGACAACTGGTCTATCAGGGGTCCTTCCAACACTTTACCGGATCGCGTTCTTTTTCTTTCAAATAAGCGCCGGATATCTGCCTGGAGCAGCTTCTCAGGCGGCCAGGAACTCTGCTCCTGACCGGGATCATTGACCCCCTTTCCGCCATAAGCGATCGCCAATTGAAGAAGATCATAGGGCACCTTGTGCGGGATTTTTCCAGAGAGAAACCCTTTCACCTTTTCTTCGATCTTCTTATCGGGATTTTTATCCCACCTCTCGCGAAAGCCCAGAGTTTCTCTACCACTTCGCATTTGCAGGAATACGGCGAGACCGTTGCGATCATCCCCTTTCGCGCACCTCTCTGCCTCCCGGGCCAAATTCAATAAATCCTCCATGGGCTCCAAGCAATGGCCAATTCCAATCCCCACCGACAGGGTGGGAACTGCCCGCAAAGCGGAAGAATCCGCGTGAATGGCCTCCAGGACCGGCTCGAGGATGACTTGAAACCGATCATGTAACAGCCGCGCAACATCCAGCGCCCAATCTACAGGCAACAGGGCCAATACATCGTCTCCGCCGCTGTAAATCAGGATCCCGGTGAAAGCCGCTGCGGGCGAGGATTGCCTTGCCCCTTTGTTTTCCACGATATCCCGAACCTCCCGGGCAAACCGCGAGAGGGCCTGAGAAAACAGCTGATGTCCTCGCGCGTCCTGGATCGCCGACATGGTCTGCCCCATGCGGTCACCATCGGCGGAGAGGACCGCGACGTAGGGGATGGGGGGCTGAAGGGTCTTATATAAATCGTTGAGCGCGTCTCGCAACGACTGGATGTCCGGACCGATGATCCCCTTCTCCCCGGCCAAAAGATCTAAGCGGGACGGCAGCAGTACGCTCCCATCGTAGGGAAAATAGCGATAGTTCTTCTTCGGGTCCGCAATTCCCGTCGTCTCGACGAGCTGTTTCACTTCTTTCCACTTTCCCTGAATTTGCGGATCCGTGTTGCCCTCTATACCCCGGACCCAGGGATCGACAGCCAGTTGCACCACAGACACATAAGACTCGGCTTTTCCTCCGAATCGTTTCACCACTCCGATCGCATCGAGATGCTCCCGCTCCTTGACGGCCCTTGCTGAAACTGTAGAATTTCCAAGCTGCTCCTCGAGAAAAACCGACTCCCTCGCCCCGTCCAGGGACGATTTCGCCACTCCAAACCGCCCCTGAACCGGTTGAAAATCCCGCAAATTTTTCCGTCCGGCCAGAAGGCGTTCAACCCTGACTCTGGCTTCTTGATAGGTTGCGACCACCGGTACCCAAGCGGCATAAAACTCGATGACATCGTCCCCCCGCACCTGCTCGGCCCAGAGCTCTTCGTCAATACGGCGCCCTGACTCTCGCTTCGCCTTCTCTAAAGCTTCTTTCGCAAATTCTTCCCACCGCCGGATTGCCGCATCTTTGGCTCTGGCGGCCACAAGACGGGCGTCGACCCCTGCATCTATTTCCAGCAGAATTTTGTTCGCGGTATTCTGCCGATCATCTTCCCAGTCCTCTTCCCGGGCAAAACTGGGATAGATGAGTTCGCCTTGTTCTCTCAGAACCTCTGCGGCCGCCTTGCAGATCTCGGACAGGACGTACGAGCCGAACCAGAGATCCCGGGTTTTTCGGGCAGAGGCGATAAAATCCTGCACCGGACCGATGGAAATCCCGAGAAGTTGCTTGTTCATCGGTATCCCCTCTTCTTTTTCGCAAAGTTCAAGAAGGCTTCAATCGCCGATCCCGTTGTACCGTAGTGCAGGGGAGATTTCGGAACGCGCACCAAATTGGGATCGCGGATCTCGTCTGCGCGTACAAGAGTGTGACTTTTACCAGATCGTAACTCTGCCCCGCAAAGAGGAGGAGATTGTAGATGCAGAATGATCGAAACGGCCATGTGCTCGGAAAGGGCGAGCGGCTTGACGATCAAGGGGCTCGCCATGCGGTTGTGGTCGACCGGCCGCAGTGTGTAGTCCGGCGGGTCACCTTTCTTCTTGTCCTTAAAATGAAAGATGATCGGCAGACCGAGTTCCGCCCTGGGAAAGCGATTCTCACGACCGGTAATCGGTTGCCGGTGACGCGGGCACGCTTTTCCGGAGATGCGACGAATGCTGTCCGCTTCAGGCCAGCGAGAACGACCAGGACGGTTGCCTTGCCCAGGATTGCGGCCAATATCCGCGCCCTGTCGAAACGCCTGCAGCACGTAGATCCCTCGATTCCAGGCCTTCATGGGTTCAATCAGCTCTTCATTGACCATGAGACACGGGGGCAAAGTCGGCCAAGGTTTCGGCTCCTCGGGTAACCGAATGTCATAGGCATCTAGGTTGGATTGGTACCACTCGTGAATATCAGCGTTTTTAGCGGGGGAAAATTGTCGGCTATAGAGTGCTCCGCAACCTCTTCGTGTTCGGGCACCAATCCCTCCAAAATTGCTCCATGCCCACAGGGCGGCATGAAGATCGTCCTTACATTCTATCGGGTATAGCACAGTCAAGGTAAACCCCGCTCTTACGAGCCCACTTGCGGGGGGCACTTTTTCCTCTTTGTCGGAGTTCTTGCCTTGAAACGGAAATAAGGCATAACCGGGAAAATCGGTCGTAAAGGTTGGATACGTCTTGCCCGGCGGATATGTAGCACAAACGGTTTGGCTGCCCGGATGGTTGCGGTCCATGTCCACCCGCAGCGATATCCGGCTCTTGTGGGTGGTGGATCCCCATATCTGTTCTTCTTTCTTTCGCAATTCTTTCTCGTTCGCACACGAAGCCCCCCGAGTGGCCCGCCACCAGAAGCGCAGCTGCCCACGCACCGCGGGCCCGCGAACCGAGGTGAGAGGGTCGTTTTGGCGTGTTATCACACCCCCACCGAAAATCGGCGTAACCGTCTTGAAAAAGATTTTTTCTTCCCGAACGCCGCTTTGGAGCAACGCCTTGGGAATAGTTTCCGGAAAAACGTCCATTGGTTTCCTCCCTCCAGTTTACGATTTACGGAGGTGCTCTTTGGGACGCGCCTCCCTGCAACAGAGCCTCACAATCTGTTTTCTAAGTTTTGGCCGAAGCACCGCGACGGCTCGCGAAATGATTATATCAGAATTTGAGGATGATTCCAGCTCATCCTTCCCATTTTCATAAGGATCATGACTGCTCAATCATCATTCGTCTACAAAGACGGCCATCGTGCCACACGCATACGCTCCCGCGGACCATTTACATTTTTCACATTGCAAATTCCCGATGACAACGCTACAACGAACGCTAACTAATGTTAATTAGGCTATATAGGATGAGAGTCGGATTGTCGACCAGAGAGAAACTGCTGAAGGAGGCGTGCCTCCATTTTGGCGAAGGAGGCTATGGATCGACCCCGCTGTCGGCAATCGCCCTGCACACACCGTGGATTATCGCCGGATCAGTCGGAATCCGGTTCTGTGGCCGACCGCCGAGTCCGTCGGCTTCCCTTGCATGCCGGTAGTCGAACGGCCGCCCTCGCCAGGGGCGGTATTTGTTTGCTTGATCGAGCATGGACATTCTGGACACCCTAAACCAGAAGAAGGGAGCAACCCTCGGGTACGGGCACAGAGGTTGAACCACCGCGGTGCCGAGACGCTTCGACGGGGGCATCAGACAACAGGCGGAGCGAGAGGATTTCAGCGATAACGCAGGAATCCTTGTCCATCGCCGGAATGATCCCATTAAAGGATGAACAGGATGAACCAAACCGATGTCAGTGCAACTATCCCGACCGCAATTCCTATTTTTATGTATTTGGCTTGTCCTCGGAACGGGGATCCTGTTGCTTCCCGCTTCCGTGGGGAAATTTGCGCTTCGGGACGGATGGATCAGCGCCGGTTTGGCAAGCATCGGGGGCTTTGTCGTCATCGGCGTGATCGGGTTGTTCACTCGGGTCTTTCCTGGGGAATCTCTCCTGCAGGGATATCTCGCGGCCTTCGGCCCGTGGCTGGGACGTTTGGCCGGTCTGTGGCAACTGCTCCTGGTGTTCATCGTCGAAGCCCTCGTCGCCCGGGAATTGGAAGAGTTTATCGCCACCACGATTCTGCCAAACACGCCCAGCACATGGATTGCGGGGATGATCCTGTTTCCTGCGTGTTACGCCACCTACCTCGGCCTGGAAGTGGTGGGCCGTATGGGGGAGATTATTAGCCCCATCGGGATCATCATCACGCTGGGGTTGTTCCTCCTCGCCACCCCTTACCTGGATTTCAGCTATATCCACCCGGTGTTGGCGGATGGCTGGGACGCGATTCTACGCGGCGACGTGGTCCTGTGGGCTCTTCTTGCCGAATTCACGTTCACTCTTCAGATCCGACATTCCACAGATGCAAACTGGTATCTCCGAACGCTGGGAACTGCCGTGCTGATTCTCGCCGGCTCCGGGGTTATTGCCGAATTGACCGTTCACTTGGTCCTGGGTCTCTCCACGCAGTATACTTTTTATCCAATTCTCGAGGTAGTGCGGGCCATTCGGATCGGAGACTTTTTAGAGCGGCTCGATACCTTGTACGTCATCGGCGTGGTGGCCACGATCTTCCTCAAGCTGTCGTTTCTTCACTATGTCCTCACCTCAGGCTTGCAGGAATGGGCGACTCTACAACACCAGCGACCCCTGGTGTGGAGCGGGGGAATCGTCGTCTGGGCAGCTTGTTTATTCTTATGGCACGGAAGAGAGGACAAGCTTTTCTTGATCCAAGAGGTGATGTGGGGGTACATCACTGTGGGAGGGGTGGGGCTTGTGGGATTGGCCGCAGTCGTGCAGCTTATTCGGCGCTGGTGGACCACCCGCAAGTCGGTCGGCAACTCCTTATGACCATGCCCTGCACCGCCGCATCTGAGAGATCCGGGCATCCCGTTGCCGCGGCTTCCCGATGTTCCGGCATCCTGCACACGCCGCGGTTGCACGGGTGCACATGCGAAGGGGAAGGCCGACCGGCCGATGGTTCCAGACAAAGGCCCGTCCAAAGATAAAAGCCCCGCAGGTGGTTACCTGCGGGGCTTGCGGGAACGCGCCCGGCAACGTCCTACTCTCCCAGGGCCCGGCGGCCCAAGTACCATCGGCGCTGGAGGACTTCACTTCTGTGTTCGGGATGGGCACAGGTGTTTCCCCTCCGCTCTCGTCACCCGACCCTCGTTCCCTCAAAACCGAAAAGCCACCACAGCTCAAGAAAGCCTCGACCGATTCGTATCCGTCCGCTTCACGCCTCGCGGCGCTTCCACGCCGGACCGATCTACCTCGTCTTCTCCAAGGGGTCTTACCACCTTGACGGTGTGGGAAACCTCATCTTGAGGCGGGCTTCGCGCTTAGATGCATTCAGCGCTTCTCCCTCCCCGACTTGGCTACCCAGCGATGCGCCTGGCGGCACAACTGGGACACCAGCGGTCGGTCCATCCCGGTCCTCTCGTACTAAGGACAGCCCCTCTCAAGTTTCCTCCGCCCGCGGCAGATAGGGACCGAACTGTCTCACGACGTTCTGAACCCAGCTCGCGTACCGCTTTCATGGGCGAACAGCCCAACCCTTGGGACCGACTTCAGCCCCAGGATGCGATGAGCCGACATCGAGGTGCCAAACCTCCCCGTCGATGTGGACTCTTGGGGGAGATCAGCCTGTTATCCCCGGGGTAGCTTTTATCCGTTGAGCGACGGCCCTTCCACTCAGTGCCGCCGGATCACTAAGCCCGACTTTCGTCCCTGCTCGAGACGTCCCTCTCGCAGTCAAGCTCCCTTGTGCCTTTGCACTCGCCGCGCGATGTCCATCCGCGCTGAGGGAACCTTTGGGCGCCTCCGTTACCTTTTGGGAGGCGACCGCCCCAGTCAAACTGCCCACCTGACACTGTCCCCCGACCGGTTCACGGCCGCAGGTTAGAAGATCAATCCGCCAAGGGTGGTATCCCAACGTCGGCTCCCCCCGGGCTGGCGCCCGGAGTTCCCTGCCTCCCACCTATCCTGTACATGACCGACCCATCTCCCATATCAGGCTACAGTCAAGCTCCACGGGGTCTTTCCGTCTAGCCGCGGGTACCCTGCATCTTCACAGGGACTACAATTTCACCGGGTCTCTCGTTGAGACAGCGCCCAAGTCGTTACGCCTTTCGTGCGGGTCGGAACTTACCCGACAAGGAATTTCGCTACCTTAGGACCGTTATAGTTACGGCCGCCGTTTACTGGGGCTTCGGTTCAGGGCTCTCACCCTTCCCCTTAACCTTCCAGCACCGGGCAGGCGTCAGCCCCTATACTTCGCCTTCCGGCTTCGCAGAGACCTGTGTTTTTGCTAAACAGTCGCTTGGGCCTCTCCTCTGCGGCTCCCTCGGGCTTCCCCCCCACCGGCAAAAGCGAAAGCTTCTGCCCGCGGGGACCCTCACCCTACCGGAGCGCCCCTTCTCCCGAAGTTACGGGGCCATTTTGCCGAGTTCCTTAACGAGAGTTCTCCCGGTCGCCTTCGGATCCTCTCCGTGCCAACCTGTGTCGGTTTCCGGTACGGGCACCCAGGTCCTCGCTAGAGGCTTTTCTCGCCAGTGTGAACCCAGGGACTTCGGTACTCAACCTTCCCTCCCCATCACGGCTCAGGCTTCCCGCCACGCGGATTTCCCTGCGTGACCCCCTCGCCGCTTGGACGGCCTCTTCCAGCCGGCCGCTCCCCTGTCCTCCTGTGTCCCCCCTTCGCTCAAACGGACCTCGGTGGTACGGGATTCTCCACCCGTTGCCCTTCGCCTACGCCTTTCGGCCTCGGCTTAGGTCCCGACTAACCCTGGGCGGACGAACCTTCCCCAGGAACCCTTCGGCTTTCGGCGGACAGGATTCTCACCTGTCTTTCGTTACTCATACCGGCATTCTCACTTCCCGCACGTCCACACGCCCTCCCGGTCGTGCTTCCCCCACGCGGGAACGCTCCCCTACCACAGTCTCCTGTCCGAGGCTTCGGTCGCGGGTTTGAGCCCCGTTTCATTTTCGGCGCAGCCGCACTCGACCAGTGAGCTATTACGCACTCTTTCAATGATGGCTGCTTCTAAGCCAACATCCTGGTTGTCTTCGCACGGCCACTTCCTTTCCCACTTAACCCGCCCTTGGGGACCTTAGCCGTCGGTCTGGGCTGTTTCCCTCTCGACCGCGGATCTTATCACTCGCAGTCTCACTGCACGGCATCCGACGACGGCATTCGGAGTTCGACTCGGCTCGGTAACCCTCGCGGGCCCCTCCCCCAATCGGTGCTCTACCGCCCCCGCCTTCACCGCCGCACGCTCGCCCTCAAGCGATTTCGGGGAGAACCAGCTATCTCCGGGTTCGATTGGCATTTCACCCCTACCCCCAACTCATCCTATGGTTTTTCAACACCAACAGGTTCGGGCCTCCATGGCGTTTCACCGCCACTTCACCCTGGTCAGGGGTAGATCACCCGGTTTCGGGTCTGCCGCATGAAACTCTCGCCCTCTTCAGACGCGCTTTCGCTTCGGCTCCGGCCCTGAAGGCCTTAACCTCGCTTCATACGGCCGCTCGCCGGTTCATTCTACAAAAGGCACGCCGTCAGGCTTAACGTCGCCCTCCGACTGCTTGTCGGCACACGGTTTCAGGTCCTCTTTCACTCCCCTCCCGGGGTGCTTTTCACCTTTCCCTCACGGTACTCTCCGCTATCGGTCGCTGGGGAGTATTTAGCCTTGGGAGGTGGTCCTCCCGGATTCAAGCGGGATTCCTCGTGCCCCGCCCTACTCGGGGTCCGCCCCGGAGCCCGGTCGGTTTCGGATACGGGGCTCTCACCCTCTCCGGCGGGCCTTCCCAGACCCTTCTCCTACCCACCCGGTTTCTCACTCCCTACGGGACGCCCCTCGACCCCGGCCCCCTAAAAGACCGGTTTAGGCTTCTCCCCGTTCGCTCGCCGCTACTTGGGGAATCGCGGTTGCTTTCTTCTCCTCGGGGTACTGAGATGTTTCAGTTCCCCCGGTCTGCCCTCGACGACCTATGCATTCAGCCGCCGATGCCGCCTCTCCCAGACGGCGGGTTCCCCCATTCGGACATCCCCGGATCCCAGCCTGCTTACGGCTCCCCGGGGCGTTTCGGCGTTCGCCCCGTCCTTCTTCGGCTCCCAGCGCCCAGGCATCCACCGTGCGCCTTTCCTACTTTCTCTCGCTGCGTGGCTTTTCAGTTCTCAAGGAACAAGAGAGAGCCTCGCTCCCTCAGAATCAAACAGTACGCCCACCCCAACCCCTTCGCCTTGCCTTGCTCCCTAGAAAGGAGGTGATCCAGCCGCACCTTCCGATACGGCTACCTTGTTACGACTTCACCCCAATCATCGACCCCACCTTCGGCGGCTGGCCCCTTCCGGTTGCCCCACCGACTTCGGGTGTTGCCGACTCTCGTGGTGTGACGGGCGGTGTGTACAAGGCCCGGGAACGGATTCACCGCGGCATGCTGATCCGCGATTACTAGCGATTCCGCCTTCATGCAGGCGAGTTGCAGCCTGCAATCCGAACTACGAACGGCTTTCAGGGATTCGCTCCAGGTCGCCCCTTCGCCCCCCGTTGTACCGCCCATTGTAGCACGTGTGTAGCCCAGGACATATGGGGCATGATGATTTGACGTCATCCCCGCCTTCCTCCGGCTCCTCGCCGGCAGTCCCCTGTGAGTGCCCACCCAGGGTGCTGGCAACACAGAGCAAGGGTTGCGCTCGTTGCGGGACTTAACCCAACATCTCACGACACGAGCTGACGACAACCATGCACCACCTGTCTCCTCTGTCCCAAACGGGAACCCCCCATCTCTGAAGGTGTCAGAGGGATGTCAAGCCCTGGTAAGGTTCTTCGCGTTGCTTCGAATTAAACCACATGCTCCACCGCTTGTGCGGGCCCCCGTCAATTCCTTTGAGTTTCAGCCTTGCGGCCGTACTCCCCAGGCGGAGTGCTTATTGGGTTTCCTTCGGCACGGATGGGCATCCCCACCCACACCTAGCACTCATCGTTTACGGCGTGGACTACCAGGGTATCTAATCCTGTTCGCTCCCCACGCTTTCGCGCCTCAGCGTCAGGCGTCGTCCAGCAAGGCGCCTTCGCCACCGGTATTCCTCCTGATCTCTACGCATTTCACCGCTACACCAGGAATTCCCCTTGCCTCTCCGACCCTCAAGCCATGCCGTATCCGTGGCCCCTCAGCGGTTGAGCCGCTGCCTTTCACCTCGGACGTGCATCGCCGCCTGCGCGCCCTTTACGCCCAGTGATTCCGGACAACGCTCGCCCCCTACGTCTTACCGCGGCTGCTGGCACGTAGTTTGCCGGGGCTTCCTCCTTGGGTACCGTCCCTCACCGGGTCCCCCCGGTGCCCTCGTCCCCAAAGCCAGAGGTTTACAACCCGAAGGCCTTCGTCCCTCACGCGGCGTCGCTCCGTCAGGCTTTCGCCCATTGCGGAAGATTCCCTACTGCTGCCTCCCGTAGGAGTCTGGGCCGTGTCTCAGTCCCAGTGTGGCCGTCCACCCTCTCAGGCCGGCTACGCATCGTCGCCTTGGTGAGCCGTTACCCCACCAACCAGCTAATGCGACGCGGGCCCACCCGACAGCGGGTTTCCCCTTTCCCGCCAAGAGCATGCGCCCCTGGCGCCCATCCGGAATTAGCGCCCGTTTCCAGGCGTTGTCCCGGTCTGTCGGACAGGTTGCCCACGCGTTACTCACCCGTCCGCCGCTGATCTCCCCGGGGCAAGCCCCGGGGAGACCCGCTCGACTTGCATGTATTAGGCACGCCGCCAGCGTTCGTCCTGAGCCAGGATCAAACTCTCCGTGAAAAGATTCATCCGGGCTAACAGTGGCGTACTGTTTGATTCTCAAGGATCGAGGTGCCGCTTGAAGCGGCGACGAAAGATACTCTATCACATCCCGGCCGATGATGCAACCGGTAGTTCGTGGGAGCCTTTTTCGATGTCCCTTTTTCCCCGAACCTTCAGCACGAATCCCATCGGCGTGGCGAGTTTGGTATGTCCATTATCTGGTTTATCATCCACAGATTGGATGGTTCAGGCCATGCTGAACTAGGGTCAGGTTCTTGGTTACCTGGCCCAGGAGCTCCACCTTCTACGATCGCGTTCCGTTTAGGACACGCTGCGAACCAAGCTCCTCATGCGTTCTTGCTGCTTCTCCCGCACCCTCCCCAATGCCATCGCCAGCATCACGCACAAAGCCAAGCCGCAGCGCAACCGCATCTTGGCCAGCCCACGAATGGTATGCCGTTCAAACCCAAACGAGACGTCCAAGCGACTGTTCACCCTCTCCACCGCCGTCCTGTACCGGTATTCCTTTGCCCATTTGTAGCTCTCCCGGGCAATCGGCGTGAAGATCCGCCGGTCCACCGCGAGCGCCACCCGCACCCCTCCGGCCACGGGGCACTGTTCCCGCCCTTGACACGTGATCCCGTACGCCTTGGCTGGACATACTTTTTTCAGCGTCCCCCGGTCTTTCTCGAATCCACCATTGCTCATCTGTTGCCGGGCCCCTGTCTCTGGACAGTAACAGTACACCGCTCCCCCCTCGTCATACACCACGTTCGTGTGTCCCGGTAACAACCGCGTTTGCTCCCCGTCTTTCCACAGTCGCCTCGTGTCGATCACGGGCTTGATCCCATATTCATCCCAGCAGCGACTCAAGAGTTTCGAGTCGTCGTACCCCCGATCGGCCGTCAGGACCTCGGCCTTTTTCAACATCTCCGGTTGGCGTTTCTCCAACTCATCCAGCAGGACATGCCCTTCTTTGACGTCGGAGCGCGACCCCTTGGTCACCGTATACGCCACAGGCAATTCATGCTGAGCATCCACCACCAGGTGGAGTTTGTAGCCAAACCACCGGACCACTTTCTCCCATGTACTCCCGTCCTCGCGGGTCCCACGATAGGTTTTTACCCCGTATGCTGCATCCAGATCCCGCCGTCCGTCTTCCTTCTTTTCTTTCGAGGGACGGGACGCCCACGAGGCGATCGCCTTGCTGTCCATCGCCAAACGACGCCCGAAATCCGGAAGTTCCTCACTCAGGGCCTTCACCAGCTCGTCGAACATCGATTCGATCCACGATCCGTGCTCCATCAAGCTGCGGAGAAATCGGGTGTAAGCAGCTGCGCTGGGAACTGCGCGCAACCCACAGATCGACCGCAGCTGCCCGTTTCGAGAGAGTTCCCGACGTAAGCTCTCGATCGACGGGTGCTGAAACACGATTCCTGCCAACATCGAGTTCCACATCGCCCGTACCGGGTAGTCATCTCGTCCATGACCTCTCGATTTCTCCAGATGCGCCATGAGCGCTTCGTCCGGCAGATGTTCCAGAACCAGCCGGAGGCGTTCCAAGTCTCCAAGCGGCTCAATCTCTTCCTAGGAAAACAGTTCGAGTTGTGGTATAATGGCCATAGGGTGAGTCCTCCTTGTTGGATCATTTGTCTAACCACTATTCTAACAAAAGAGGACTCACCTGTCTTATTGGACTGGGGTGAATTTGTCCGAATCTATCCCTCCCCCCATTCAAAACCCCTGTCTTTCCTGGCCCTCTTTGGGGGAAAGTTTTCTGGTCCCTGCTCCTTACCCCTTATCCCTCCTGGCCTTTTCGGCATCGAAAAAGGCTCCGTGGAAACACCCGCGGCCTCCGCCGCGCATCGCTTCCCGGCTACCGAGGCGGGGGTGACCGCCCGCGGCAGTGACGAAACTGATTATATGCGAGCCACCGCCCTCCATACAACCCCACCGATCCGCGACCTCGGCCGACAGATCGGCTTCATCGCCCGATACGGGCGGGTTTTCGACGACAGGCTCGGTTTTGCGGCGTGCATCGGGGGCAACGAGGGGGCAAGCCATGGGTTCGATTCGACTCCCTTTGGACTTTTACGAGCATCCTCAAGAACATCCTCCGTATAAAACCGATGCTCCGCCACGTCTGTCCCCGCCCCCATCTCGGGTTTGAAACTCCACAACAATACCCGGCCTTTCCGACCGGGCACTGTGGTCATCCCAGATATGTATTTCTTAATTCGTCGAGCTTTCTTTCCCTTCCTTTACTTAAAGCCGTTGCGGCCCCATCGGGCACTCCTCGAATTCGCAATATCCCGGCGGATCCGCCCTCACACCGCCAGCCAGCCGCCGTCCACCGCATAAATGTACCCCGTACAGAATGCCGACGCATCCGACGCCAAAAACAGCCCCATGCCCGCCAAATCTTCCGGCAGCCCCCATCGCCCGATCGGCGTTCGCCGGGTGATCTCCTCGTGGGCCTTTCGCACCTCCGGGTCGGTCACATCCTCTCGCAATTTTCCGTCCCCGAGGTTCGTCCGAATAAACGCCGGGGCGATGGCGTTGACCCTGACGCCCATCGGCGCCAATTGCACCGCCAACGTCCGGGTGAGTTGCACCACGCCGCCTTTGGCCGCCGTATATCCGATGGCCCCCATCCCGAAGTCCCCGACCAGCCCATAAATCGAGGCGGTATTGATGATGCTCCCGCGTTTTTGTGCGACCATCACCCGGGCGGCTGCCCGGTCGGTCAAAAAGACCCCGGTGAGATTCACAGCGATGACCTTCTCCCACGCCGCTTTGCTGTACTCCGTCACCAGAGTTCCGTCGTCCCCGATCCCGGCGTTGGCAAAACACACATCGAGACCCCCGAGTTGCCGCACCGTCTCCTGCACCATCCGATCGGCATCCTCTTCTTTCGACACATCCGCTCGAAGCGCAATCACCTTCCGCCCCGTCTCGGCCCCGAGCCGCTCCGCCGCCTGCCGGGCCGCCTCCTCATTCCAGTCCGCCACCGCCACATCCGCTCCCGCCTCCGCCGCAGCCCTGGCGAAGGCCAGTCCAATTCCGCTCCCACCGCCGGTGACCAAGGCCACCCGCCCGTCGAGTCGAAACGAGTCCATGACGCTCATACCCTTACCCCCATTTTGTCGATGTGACTTGGACTGCCGAGTTTATTATAACCGGGCGCCGCCGCCGATTGCCCCGAAGGCCGCTCCCCCTGTTCGAAAAATTTTTGTGAACGCCCCCGCCCCCTCGTTACCCGCACACACAAAACAACCCTCTCGCGCATGGAGGGGGCCGTCGCCCATCACCCACATCTTGCCGGTTGCACACCGGATCGCGCCGTCCGCCGGGGCCCGCTCCGCAACCCTCACGCCGGTTCGTGTTTCGCCGCCGCGGATTCCTGCTTTTCCGCCCCGGCTTTCGCCTCCGGCGCCGCCAGTCCGGCGACGGCGCTGTACAACCAAGCGGCCACCGACGCACCCAGAACCGGGCCGATCACGTACACCGGGTACTCCGCCCACCGTACGTGCCCACCGAACAGACGATCCATCACATACGGACCAAACGTGCGAGCCGAGTTAAACGACGAACCGGTGGGCCCCGCCGTGGTCATGATGATCCCCGCCACCGTCACCCGATGATCATGCCGGCAAACCCCTGGGGCGCCCGGCCGTCCACCGCAGCGCCCATGATCACTGTCATGAGAACAGAGACCTCAATCGCTTCAATCACGATTCCCTGCACATACCCGGTGGTCGGAGCGAACACCGTCGCCCCGAGATTTCCCACGATCGCTCCGTCCGTCCCGAGGATCACGACAATCCCCAGCGCCCCGATCGCGGCGCCGATCAACTGCGCCGCCAGACAAGCCGGTACCTCCCGCCAGGGTAATCGCCGAACCACCGCCAGGCCCACCGTCACAGCCGGATTAATATGACACAGAAATATGCACGAACGCATAAATCATCCCCGCCACAATGATCCCAAACGCCAGACTGACGACGCCCACGTCGGCCAGGGTCACCGGGTGGTGGGTCTGCCCTGCCAACACCCCGTTGAACGCCGCACATCCCGGGCCGATCAACACCAACAACGCCGTCCCAATCCCTTCGGCCGGATGCTGGCGCCGGATGTTCAAAAGGACATGGACGAAGCGATCGAATGGGCGAAATATCATCCCCCGGAAGAAACTTCCCTTGACGAGTTGGAGAAGCGGGTGCGCGATGAGTGACGAACGAGTTCGTCTGGACCTGAACAATCCAGTTTTTCAGCGCACGCTGTTCCGCCTCGTGAAATCCGACCAGTTGTCGGTGCTTGGGACCTTGCGAAAACTGTCGGAACTGACATGGAATCAGGTATATCGTGATCCCGGGTTAAAATGGGAACTGATTTATTCTCGTCAGGGGCCGCATGGCGAGCGGCTGTACAGTTTTCCCATCGGAAGAGACTTTCGAGCAGTGGCTTACCGGGACGGCCCGTGGCTGCGCCTGTTGTCGCTCCATCCGGATCACGACTCGGCTTATCGTTGAGAAGATTGACCGTTTGGCCCAGGAACGGCCGGCCCTACCGCAACACAGCCCCCTCCATGCCCTCGCCTCTGATCCGGAGACCGGGATCATCCCCTGCCGGAACCCCGTCCTGCCTGTTACCTCCACACCAACCCTCGCCTCAGCCCTCCACCCGCTCCATCACCGCCCGGTGGAGACGATCCAACAGCTCCCGGGCATCCGCATCATCCCGACCCCGCACGCCAAAATAAATTTTGAGCTTCGGCTCGGTCCCGGAAGGCCTCAGGCAGAACCAGTGGCCGCCGTCCAGCACAAACTTCAGCACATCCGATCGGGGCAGATCCAGCGCCCCCTCACTCCCGTCCGCCCGGCGTACCCGGCCGACGAGATAATCCTGCACCTCGGCCACCGCCAGCCCCGCCACCTCCAGCGGCGGCGCATCCCGCCACCGCTCCATCATCGCCCTCATCCGGGCCTGGCCCTCGGCCCCGGGCATCGTCACCGACACCAGCCGCTCCCGGTAATACCCGTACGCCCGATACAGCTCCTCCAGGCGATCCAGCAGCGTCTTCCCCGCCGCCTTGTGATGGGCGATCATCTCCGCCGCCATGGCCGACGCCTGCACCCCGTCCTTATCCCGGACAAAATCACCGATGAGATAGCCGCAGCTTTCTTCGTAGCCGAACACAAACCCGCGCCCGGTGCCCTCGAGGCGCCCGATCTGCTCGCCGATAAATTTGAAACCCGTCAACACGTCGATGGTCTCCAGCCCATTGGCGTCGGCCAGCGCCCGTCCCATCTCCGACGTGACGATGGTCTTGATCATCACGCCCTTGTCGGGCATCGCGCCCAACGCTTTTCGCCTCTCCAAAATATAATCCAGCAACAACACACCGACCTGGTTGCCGCTGAGATATTCGTAATCCCCATGACCGTCGGCCACCGCCACCCCCACCCGGTCGCAGTCCGGATCGGTGGCCAGCACCGCATCCGCCTTTATCTCCCGGGCCAGCGCCAGGGCCCGCTCAAAAGCCGCCGGGTCCTCGGGGTTCGGCGACGCCACCGTGCTGAACTCCGGATCCGGGCGCATCTGTTCCTCGACGCACACCACCCGGCACCCCATCTCCTCCAGCACCCGGGGCACCAATTTACCCCCGGTCCCGTGCAAGGGCGTGTACACCAACGTGACCGGCGCCCTGCCGGCGCTCGGCGTGCCCGTGCCGCCGGACAAACCCAATCCCCGCACCCGGGCGACGTACCGATCGTCCATCTCCGCCCCGAGCCGCCGCAACAGCCCGGCCCGGGTCGCTTCCCCTTCGTCCGCCGTCGGCACCGAGAAAGGATCCTCCACCTGCGCGATCTCCCGGATGATCGCCTCGGCCAGCTCCGGCACCGCCTGGCATCCGTCCGGCCCGTAGACCTTATACCCGTTGTACTCGGGCGGATTGTGGCTCGCCGTGATCACCACCCCCGCCGCGGCCTCCAAATCCCGCACGCCAAACGACAACTCCGGAGTCGGGCGAATCCCTTCGAACAGATACACCGGGATGCCGGCCCCGGCCAACGTCAGCGCCGTTTCTTTTGCGAACAGATCCGACCAGCGCCGGGAGTCGTAGGCCACCACCACCCCGCGCCCGGCCGTCCCCTGCCGCTGCAGATACCGCGCCAGCCCCGCCGTGGCCAGCCGCACCGTGTAACGGTTCATGCGATTCGTCCCGGCGCCCATCACCCCGCGCAGACCGCCGGTCCCGAAGCGCAGATCCTCCCCGAAGGCATCCGCCAGCCCTTTCGGATCCGCCTCCAACCGCGCTAAGTCTTCCGCCAAATCCGGGTCGGCCGCCAGGTGCCTCCGCCACACCCGGTACAGCCCCCTTCGTTCCTCGGTCAAAAAATCGGTCCCCGCTGATTCTCTCATCCGACATCCCCTCCACACATCGATGCGTCCCCTGGCGTTATCTTTACTATACAGGAAAATGAAGAAGCCCGGGTAGGCGCCTCCCTCGGGTGGAGCCAAAGCCGGGGACCTCCGGCCGCATTGTCGGCGCCGCAATGCAGTAGCTACTATTCTTACGAAAGCTCATTTATAATGGAGGGATCGACTTGATGGCCATGGCAATGGTGACCTCTAAATTTCAGTTGACCATCCCGAACGAGATCCGCAACGCGTTGGGAATTGAGGGTGGAAACCGAATCCTGTTTCAGGTGGACGATCACGGCCACGTGTCGATTCGCGTGGTTAAGCCCGCTTCGGTGGACGACTTGGCGGGATCGCTGGGACGGGCGGCGAACCGCCCCATTGAATATGTCCCCATCGACGAAGCTCGACAGGCGGTGTGCGATCAGCTCGCCGAAACCGATCAGGTGGAGGGACAGGCGGAGAACAAAACCGCTGCCGGACAACACCGATCACGACCCGCTGCGAACAACAATTTGGGCAGGAGAGAAAAGAACCAGTGATGACCGTGTATGTGGACACGAACGTCATCCTCCGTTACCTCCTCGGTGATCATCGCGACATGTCGTCGGCCGCAACCGAGTTGTTCCGACAAGCCGGGCGGGGAGAAATCCGTCTGAGAATTGAACCGATTATCTTGGCGGAATGCTGTTGCGTTTTGCAGGGAAAGATCTACGCCCGGTATTTTCCCTCGAGACACTCCATCGCGGATCCACTCATTCGATTGATCCTTTTGCCAGGTGTTGAATCGGACAATCCCGTGTGGCTGATCGAAACTCTGTAGATCTACGCTGAGGAAAACGTGGATTTCGCCGACGCTTATCTAACGGTCTTGGCACGTAATCGATCGTGTCGAGTGGCATCTTTCGATGAGGATCTGAAGCGTCTGGCGGTAGACGCGATCATTCCGAAACACGAGAAAGACGACTCGCAGTAGGTCGTCCGGCGCCGCCTCCGTGTTGACCGGTGTCCCACTCATGCCCGGCCTTTGCCCGAAATGGGGTATGCAAACACATCGCCGCGGCTTTGACATATTTGGTTGAGAGTGGCTTTGCCGGCCGGCCCACGGGTCTTTTCACGGCTCCCGACGCTTCGTCCCACCCTCGTCCCGGTTCTTCTCTTGAGCAGGCATGAACGTTTGCCGGGTCATTTCGTGAATCCTCCCCCCACTGAAGTGAGAGGCATCCATCCATAGGCGCGGGAGAAGCCTCGGCATCCGGCAGCGGGGCTGCCGCCCAGGCTTTCCTGACCCCTTAGGCTGGACGGGTTCCTGGATTCCCGGACACCTGCCGGGAACGTTGTCCCGCAGGCGACCCCTCCCTTTCGGGAGTCGCAGGCTTTCGCAATGTGGTTAGGCGGTCTTTTGTTGCAACCGCTTTTCCTCCCGGATGAACCAGGCCATGCCGATGTTGATGGCCGCATTCACGTGGCTGTTGTGAACGGGGCCGCAGTTCCTGCACGCCAAGATGTTGCCGGCCCTCGAAGTCTCCAGCGAGCCGCACAGCGAACACCGGGCGCTGGTGTCCTTCGGAGAGATAAGAGCAACCAGAATTCCCCGTGCCTTTGCTTTGTACGTGGTGTATTTCATCACCCTCCGGTGCAGCCAGTAACCGATCCTCTGCCGCATCTTGGCCGAACCGTGCCTGTTTCTGTCCGGCCTGAAGTGTTTCAAGTTCTCGAACACAATGACCCGTGCATCCCACTCCATCGCAAGGTCCACCAGGCGTTTGCTTACATGGTGGGCGTAATTGTCGTTTGCCGCGTGAACCTTGCGCCAGAGCTTTTTGCAGGGCCGGTGTCCTTTTGGAACAATTCCCAGGTCGCTCACGTTCCGGGCAATGAGCCCCAGCAGGTGGTGGACATCCGTCGTGTTACACGCTGTCAGGCCGATGTGCCTGACTTTGTGAACCGTACCGTCCTTCCCCACCAAGGCGCACACCGCCCGGTTCTTGCGGCCCAGGTTCAGGTCCACGGCCAGCACCTTCGGGTTCTTAGACCGGTAGTAGTCGGTGAACTTCATTACGTTCGACTTTTTCTCGAAAGCGGTCACCAGGTGGAAGATACCCTCTCTTTCATAAACGGTGGGCACCGTCATCTCCCACGCATCATCCAGATGAAGCTTCCTTGAATGACGGGTGGGTTCCACTTCCACGGTGATGAACCGCCAGTCGCTCCCGTCCCAGACTTTTAGCTGAATCGTGTTGGCCTTGAGCGAAAGATTCTTGAAGTCGCCTTTGTAAAACGTGATACCCACATTGCCCGCCGCCGGATACTTCGGCGGGTGTTCGTCGAAAGGGATTCGTTTTTTGCCTTCGGCGACACGACTTTCGTTTCTTTCCTGGATCCTTTCTTTTTTTCTGAGCCACCGCTGGTAGTTGGAATGCCAGCTCTTCGCCATGCCGATCGCCTTGGCAATAATCGCCCGGCGCAGATATGCCGGAAACTTCGGCCAAACGGCGTCGATCGGGTAAGGCGGGTCGGGATTGCCACCGAATGGTTTCCCGGTTTTCCTGTTCATTCGCGGTTCTGTCCGAACCGTCAGTCTTTCCAGCGCCCTTGTGCCGGAATTCCTGTCCCACCCGGGCAGTTTGTCGAGATTGTCATGGATCACGTCCAGGTAAAACCCCAAGACGGCCCGATAGATTTCTTCCGTCCGCCGGATCATCTCCGGAGAACCGGTGATAAATCTCCCAATACGCTGTTTGGTCGAGATTATGTTTTTGACCACTGGCATTCTCTTCACCTGCCACGGTTTTATTGTACCATTGAAGGAGATTACAAACAAATGTTTTCAAGGATTTGGCCGCCTTGACTCCCCATTAAAATGGGGAGGATGCGGCGGCTGGTTTCTCAACCGCATGTTGCAACTCCTGCATGAGGGAATCGAAGTCGTCGGGGACGCGGAAATGACCCACCACCACCCCCTTGTCCTCTAAATCCTCCGTGTGAAGCCTCTCCCGCCTCGCTTTCGCTTAGAGGCGGGAGCTTCCTGGTTCATCGACCGTAGCCACATGGGTCTTACACAATCTCCCCAGGCGTAAGTTCGGGTGCTTCCAGCCCTACTCAGATCTTGCTTAATTCGCCCTTTGCAGGATGACCATCGCCGAGACCACGTCCCGGTCGGCGGTCAGCCCGCAATGCGGGCATTGGTGTATCCGGACGCTTAGGTCTTTGGGAACCGGATGCCCGCATACACAGGTTTGGGACGTGCCGGCTGGAGGAACTTTCACCAGAACCTTGCCAAACTTTTTGGCTTTATATTCGATGTAGCTGATGAACTTGCTCCAGCCAGCGTCGGCGATGCTCTTGCTCAAATGGCGATTTTTCATCATGTTCTTCACCGACAAATCCTCGACGGCGATCCAGTCATATTTTTGGACGACGCCGTGGGAAATCTTGTGCAAGAAATCTTTCCGCTGATTGGCAATCTTATCATGCAGCCTGGTTACTTTCGCTTTAGCCTTCCCTCGGTTGTTTGAACCTTTTTTCTTGCGGGAAAGCCGTCTTTGCAACCTGGCCAGTTTCTTTTCGGATTTACGAAAGTATTTCGGGTTATCGATTTTCGTGCCGTCTGAGAGTGCGGCGAAGGTGAAAAGGCCAACATCAATACCCACCTTGTTAACAACGTCTACTCCTTCGGACTCCTGGATTTCCGAGGTCAGATTGACGTACCATTTGCCGCCGTGGTACTTGACATTGATTCGGCTGACCTTGGCCGGGTCAAATTCAAAGTGGGCTTTCATTTTGACGTGCCCAATCTTAGGCAAATAAATATGGCCGATTTTTTTGAAATGGTCCTGCTTGTCCGCCTGCAGGTAGGTGAAAGAACGGTAATGGTTCCGATCTTTGTAATGCGGATACCCGGCCAAGCCAGCAAAAAACCGCTGAAACGCATGGTCTAACCTTTGCAGGCAATCCTGCAAAACTTGAGCATTGACCTGTTGGTATTCCGGAAATTCTTTCTTAAATGCCGGCAGTTCATTTTTTTGTGCGGTGCAAGAAGGGGACTTGCCTCTTTGCCGATAACAAATTTCCCTTTGCTTCAGGGCTGTGTTGTAGAGCTACGGCAAAGCTCCAGGGTCTGAAACAGCTTTTGCTCCTGCTCTTTAGTGGGTTCGATGTGAAACCGGTGTACGATGATCATGTTTCTCACCCTGGGAATCGATGTATGTTTTGATCCCTTCCATCGGAGCTCCCCCGGTAGTCAACAGGCAAAAACTGCGGGACCAGAAATGTTCTTTCCAGAGGTGTTTCCGGATTTCCGGGAACTCCTTTTTCACCAACCGGGACGAGGCGCTTTTGAAAGCGTTGATGTATTTCGACAGAGTGCTGTTGGGGTGGGCACTGAAGAGGATGTGCACGTGATCGCGGTCATGGTTAAATTCTAAGAACGTAATGTTGTACCTTGGTGCTATATATTCTCCGATTTCCCTAATGCGTGCGGCCACTGGATCGTTGATCACTTTTCGGCGGTACTTGACCACCAAGACGAGGTGATACGTGAGCTTAAACACTGAATGATAATTGCTGTCCAATTTCATAGCAACACCAAGACCTTCGCTAATTAGTAACTGATTCTATGTTACAACAACTTTTGGTAAACTGCAATCGAGTAGGAGGGGCGACTAGCCCCCGTCCTTTCACACCACCGCACATGCGGGTCCGCATCCGGCGGTTCATCAAGTTTGACGAAGCCTTCGGTAACGTTCGCTTAAACTCATCAACCCTTGGGCTTGCCAATAGCCGTTGCCCAGGGCTCGATTCATCGGCCCATGGGCCATTCGCCACGGCCCTTTGCGGGCGTTGGCGAATTGGTATACCACCCACTCCGGCAATCCCAGTGCGCGCAGTTCACGATATCGCGTCCGCACCCGTTTCCACTGTTTCCAGAGACACATCCGCAGCCTCCGCGGTATCCATCCCTCGACACAAAAAATGCCGGACTTGCGTCCGGCCGCCCATTCACCACCCGCCTAAAGAGGCGGGAGACCTCTGTGCGGATTTTGATAGAAAGACCGAAACAGCCCTGTCTTGCGAACCTCTTTCAGCGTTTCTGCGGTTTTGGGGTCGATTTGATCCAAGAACAAGAACCTACACCCCCGGAATTTTCCGAGTGGGCTTCCACCGTTCTCCCTTTTGAAGCGGGGGAAGCGGTTCGCCCCAAAGCGCGATGGACCAAAAATTCGCCACGGGCCTGGGCAACTCCCGATTCCCCTCCAGGTCCTCGCGAACAACCTGTTCGAACCGGTCGCGGCCGTAGGTTTGGGCGGCCCACTCCAACTGTTCCCACGTACCCGCGACCATGACCGTTTTGATCACAAACTTCCAATTCCGGACCGGGTCAATACTTTCGGGCACGTAGTTATGAAACAACGGCCAAAGAAATTTCGGGAGTTTCTTAGGAATTGCCATTCCTTCGCGCCCCCTTTCCCAAGCTTCGCCGATTTTCCAGCCGTGCAGCCGCCCTCATTCGAGACCCACGGGCTCCCGTGGGATGATCCGATTCCCCTTTGCGTGTATGTTTATTATGGCGAATCCCACAAATGATGTCCATCGCTCAGTAGTGCCGCTACGATCGCACCCAGTTGCCCACCAATACTTACATAGGATGAGGCACGACCACGCCATTCCTTGGGCCAGGCCTCGGTAACCAGAGCCATACCGATTCCATATTCCCCTCCGGCACCCAAGCCTGCCACGAAGCGCACCGAGGAAATGAGCCCTCCATGGGTTTGTCCCACACCAAACTCTTTGAGTAGAAGAGGGAGGGCACAAAGGTGTCGTCGCACATCGGTTGTCTCATCCTCCCGTCAACCCTTCGGCTTCACCAGCCGCCCCACGGGACCCGCCATCGGCCGGCCGTCCTCCATCACCTGGATCCCCCGCACAAAGGCGGCCACCGGAGCCCCCCGGCCGGTCCGGCCCTCATAAGGCTGAACCCGGCTTTTCGAATACAGATCCTCGCCCCGCACCACCCACGTCCGATCCAAGTCCACCACGGTAAAATCAGCATCGGCGCCGGGCCGGATCACGCCTTTCACCCCGTATAATCCCCAGATCCGGGCGGGGTTCTCCGCCATCAGCTCCACCAGCCGATTCAGGCTCAACTGCCCCCGCACCACCGCGTCCAGCATGATGGGCACCATCGTCTGAACCCCAGAAAAACCCGCCGGTACGCTCCAGATGTCCCCGTTTTTTTCTTCCTCGGTATGAGGCGAGTGGTCCGACCCCACGGCCTGCAGTTCCCCCGACCGAAGAGCCTCCCACAGCCGATCCTGGTGATGGCGCCGGCGGATGGGCGGGAGAATTTTCATCCGCACCCCCACCCGCTCCCAATCCTCATCCGTCAGCGTTAAATAATGCGGACAGGTCTCACCGGTCACCGACCACCCCCGCCGCCGGGCTTCAGCCAGCGCCTCCACGCCATCCGCCGACGTCATGTGGAGGATGTGCACATGCACCCCCGCCGCCTGGCCCAGCGCCATGGCCGCCTCGGTGGTCAACCGCTCGTTGACCGCCGGCCGGGAACGCAAAAATGCGGCATAATCGGCTCCCCCCGCCGCCCTCTCCTTCCGGGTGAGCCGGGCGATGAGCTCCCGGTTTTCCGCGTGGACCGCCACCGCCCGGCCCAGCCCCCCAATGACTCGGAAGGCCTCAAAGATCTGCCCTTCATCCGGAGGCGGAACGATGTCGCTCCCCTCCGCGGCATCGTACACCAAGGCGAGGTTCTTGCGGTTCAGCGCGTATCCCCAAAACAACTTGAAACCGATCACCCCGGCCTCGGCGAGCCCCGAGAGCGCCTTCAGGTTCTCGTCTCCCAACACAATCCCATAGAGCCCATAATCCACATGGGCTTTGGGAGCGATTTCCTCCACCCGCCGGTGAAAATGATCCGCGTCTCTCACCGGAGGCACGCAGTTGGGCATCTCCAAAATCGTGGTGATCCCGCCGGCCGCCGCCGCCCGGGTGGAGTGGGCAAAATCCTCCTTGTGCGTGAGTCCGGGATCCCGGCTGTGCACGTGTTCGTCAATGAGGCCCGGGAGCACAAACCGCCCGGTGGCCTCGTACACCCGCCCGGCCTCGGCACCCTCCAGAGTGCCGATTGCGGCGATTTTGCCGTCGACAACCCCGATATCTCCCCGGTACGTTTCCCGGGGCGTGACGATCCGCCCGCCCCGCAGAATGAGATCAAACATCGATCAGGCCCTCCTTAAGCCCTGTTACGTCAACTCGGCTCCCTTCCGCTCCTGAATCAGCAATAGAGTGGCGAGCGCCGCAATCACGTACACTCCCGAGATCAGCCCGATGGCCGAGCTCAACGACTGGTGCAACGCCAGATAACCGATGACGAACGGCGCAAACCCCCCAATGGCTCGTCCCACATTAAATGTAACATTTTCCGCCGTCGATCGTACTTCTGTAGGATAACTCTCGGCAATGAGGGCACCGTACCCGGCCATCATCCCATTGACGAAAAATCCCATGATCGCTCCGCCGATCAGCAGCGCCACCGGAATGGTCTGATGTGTGTACAGCCACACCGCCGCCGCCGATGCGAGTTGAAAGAGAATAAAGGACGGCCTGCGCCCCCATCGGTCCGCCAGCCAGCCGAATACGACAATGCCGATCATCATCCCCACCACGGTCACAATCGTCCATAAGCCGGACTTGTTAAACGAAAACCCGAGTTGCTTGGCCAACATCGTCGGTACCCAGGTCATGATCCCGTAGTATCCGAAATTTTGGACACTGCAGAGGATCGTCAAGCCCACGGTGGACGCAATCGCCCGGGGAGAGTTAAACAACAGCGCCAAAGGGACGGACCGGCGTGTCTTCGTCCGGCGCTGCCACAATTCGGGTTCTTTCAGACTCCGTCGGGCCCATGCTGCAAAGAGGGCAGGTATGATACCGACGAAGAACACGCCCCGCCACCCGAACAGCGGTTGGATCCACAATGATGTCAGGATCGCCAGCACTACCCCCACCTGAAAACCCAGGGCCACCCCGGACGTGGCCCGGGCCCGGTACCGCGCCGGCCAGGTTTCAGTCACCAAGGTCATCCCTATCCCAAATTCTCCACCGAGCCCCAGGCCCGCAATGAACCGGAACACGTTCACCCAGGTCAGGTTCGTCGCGAATGCCGTGAGACCGGTGAAAACGGCGAAGATAACAATCGACCACGTAAAAGTCCTCACCCGACCCACGGCGTCGGCGAGCATGCCAAAGCCAATCCCGCCGACGACGGCCCCGAACAAGGTTACGGTGGCGATCCCCCCGGCCTGGGCGGTTGTTAAATGAAGATCACTGATCATGGCGGATAACACCATCGAAAGGATCATCAGGTCAAGGCCATCCATCGCATAACCGATTGCAGACGACCACAACACCTTCCAATGATATGGTGTAACCCGGTCTTTGTGCTCCGGTTCCATCCCGGCCTTTGGAACCTGTACACCCGATGCCGAAACTCCCACGAATCCTCCCTCCGATCTGTTACCGCTTTGTTATGTTTTTTTACTTACCATGAATATAGCCGCTACACCCCCGCTTTGTCTGTTGGACGATCGGCCAAAACCATTGCCTGCTCTTTGTCGGTCCTCGACAATCCACACGGAGCCGACAACGGCTTCGCCGCATATAGTGCCCGCCAACGGAGTATACCTGACCAAGCATGTGTATCGCAAAGAGCGACCGGGGCCTGTGCACTGGTGGCCTCCCCAGTATAGCGTTCCCCCGAGAACTGATTCGTGAACGGCGGGGATACCCATATGGCCCCCGCAGCTCCGAAAGGTCCACTTTGTGGTATGATGTCTGGCGTAAGGAGGCGATTCGGTTGTCCTTCACCCTGCGCGAAGCACTTCATTGCGAAGGCCTTCGACTGTGCCGGGTGGTGGCAGGTGCCCGGGGATTGGACCGGCCCCTTCGCCACGTCACCGTCATGGAAGTCCCTGATATCACCGAGTGGCTCAAGGGGGACGATCTGCTTTTGACCAGTCTGTATGCACTGCGAAACGATCCAGCTGCCCGACGTCGGCTGATCCGGGATTTAGCGGACCGGGGTGCCTGCGCCTTGGCGGTCAAAACCCGGCGCTATGTGGACTCGGTCCCGCCGGAGATGGTGGAAGAAGCGGACCAAGCCGGATTCCCCCTGTTGGAGATCCCCCGAGACATCACGTATCTCGACATCATGAACCCGTTAATGCGCGAACTGCTCAGGGATAATTCAACGTCTTTCGTCGACTTGGAACGAGATATGCGTTGGCTAACCGAGATCGCGTTTAGTGGAGCAGGACTGGATTTTCTCTTGAGGTCCTTGGCCTCGGTGCTTCGTCAACCCCTCACCTTTGAAAATGACGCCATCCGTTGGTACGGTCGCCTGGAAAGCCGGAAGATTTCGCCGTTATCGGCGGAGGATAAACGCACACTCCGGGAGATTGCACGGCTCACCCCCATCCAACGCGCTTTGGACCAAGAAACAATGGAGTGCATTGCCGCCCCCTTGGTTTTGCACGGAATCCTAGAGGGTTGCCTCACCCTGTGGCCGCAAGAAGGACATATAGAAGAACGGGATTACATGTTGCTGGAGCGGGCATCAGCCCTAGTGGCTCTAGAACTCATGAAACAAAAAACCGCCATGGAAGTCGAGCAACGCTACAAGAGTGAATTTTTGGGAGATGTCCTCGCCGGTCGCGGTGGCCCCGATGAATTAATCTCCAGGGGGCGAGTGTTTGGATGGAACCTGGATCAAGACTTTTGTGTAGCCGTGATCAGCTTGCTCCCTCGGGAGTCCGAGACGTCCGCGAAAGGCATGCGAGATCCGTCAAGCGAGGGGGATATTCAGGGACGTCTCTTGTCGGAGTTGGCGCGACAGATTGAGGATGCCGTTCAGCAACGGGTATCTGGGGCGGCGGTAGGGGTTCGAGGCAATAGGGTCATTCTTCTATTACCCGTGACAAATGTCCCACAACAGCATTCCCACGAAGAGAAAAAAGTCGACTCATCCAACGAATCATTCCTGTCCAATTTGCTTCAGGATATCCAAAAACACTGGACGGAGTTTGATCTTGTTGCGGGACTCGGCCGAATTTACCCCGGTGTGCAAGGAATCCCTGTGGCGTACCGGGAGGCCTGCCAGGCCTCCTCTTTCGGCGCCGATGGCCGAGCCCGGCGCCGTATCACCACATTCTGGGATCTGGGTATCTACCGCCTCCTGACCGGTTTTAATCCAGAAGAGATGTCGGGATTTTACCGGGATACCGTCGGTCGCCTGGAGGTTTACGATCAAAAAAACAATACGAACCTGATTGAGACGTTGGAAGCGTATTTCGCCCACAACGGGAGCCTCACGTCCACCTCCCAGGCTTTGTTTATTCACGTCAATACCCTAAAGTATCGCCTTGGGCGCGTAGAGGCCTTGACCGGTCTCAACCCTTACGGCTCGGAAGATCGACTACAACTGCAACTGGCGCTGAAAATCCGTCCCTTATTGGCCTGACCGACAATTTCGGTGATCGATTTGAGCCCTTCCCGTTCGACGTACTCTTCGAGGTCACGGATGATTTCTGTCATGCCGCGTGGGTTGACAAAATTATATGTCCCCACCTGAACGGCCCGGGCGCCTGCAAGCAGATACTCCAGGACATCGTCCACCCTAGAGATGCCCCCACACCCGATGATGGGAATGCTCACATGCGGATAAATTTGATACACCATGCGAAGAATGATCGGCTTCACCGCCGGGCCGGACAACCCTCCGGTGACATTGCCGAGCTTCGGTCTCTTGGTGTGTGGGTCGATCGCCATACCAATCAGCGTGTTTGCCACCACTAACGCGTCCGCCCCGGCCTCCTGGGCCGCCCGGGCCACCGACACCATATCCCCGGTATTTGGCGTTAATTTGGCCCATATTGAAAGATCGGTGGCCTCCCGCACCGCCCGTATGGTCCGATACGTCCCGTCGGCTTCCATGGCCGGAGACCAGCCTCCCACTTCCAGGTTGGGACATGAAATATTCACCTCGATGGCCTGAACGCCAGGAACGGTGAGACGGTGGGCCAAACGGGCATACCCTTCCGGACTTTCCCCCGAAATGCTCACCACCAAGGGAGTTTTCCATCGGCGATAAACGGGAAGCTGATCGATTACAAAATTTTCTACTCCTTTGTTTTGGATGCCCACCGCATTCAACATGCCAGCCGGCGTCTCGATACAGCGGGGGCCGGGGTTGCCCGCCCTGGGATGCCAAGTCACACTCTTGGTGACCAGCGCCCCCAATTGATCAAAATCGATCCATTCGGCCAAATCCGGAGAAAAGGTACCGGATGCCGGCATGACCGGATTCTTGAGACGAAGGGGACCAACCTGCACACTCAAACGATCAGAGCTCATCCACGATCACCTCGGCAAGGGAAAACACCGGGCCTTCCCGGCACACGCGAAGGGGATACACCCGTCCTTCTCTGAAAAAAGGTTTGACACAGCAGTAACACATGCCCAGGCCGCATCCCATGTTTTCCTCGAGGGCAACTTGCCCGGGTATCCCATGCGTGTCGGCAAGGCGTTGCATCAGCTTGGTCAATCGCCGGGATCCACAAGTGAAGACCGCGTCCACCGACTCCCGATGTAGGATCTCGCGGACCATGCCTTCCACCACGTGTACCTCACTGGTGCCCTCGACATCCGTCACCGTGGCCACCCGGGCCCCGAGCTCGTGCAGCCGATCGACGGAAACGAGTCGATCAGGAGTTCTCGCACTCAAAATGGCGAAAACGTCCATCCCGGATTGAACAGCTTGCTCCGCCAGGGGAGCAAGGGTCGCCAATCCCGCGCCCCGCCCCACGAGCAAAATGCCCCTCCACGCCGAGTCCAGCGAGAATCCTCTCCCTAAAGGGCCAAGTAAGTCAAGGGTATCTCCCGGGACCAACCCGGCCAACAGAGCGGTCCCCCGCCCCCGCACATGATATAAGAACTCTACCCATCCGCGGTCCTCGTCGATTCCATAGATGCTCATCGGTCGGCGCAAGAGGGGATCCCACTGGGATGATAGTCGAAGGTGAAAGAATTGTCCCGGTACAGCCACCACCGCATCCGGAGCCTCCACCACCATGTGTTTGTATCGACGCCCCACCCATTCATTCAGGACAATCCGGCCCTGGTGCAGGTCCGCGCTCATGTCAATCCCCCATCCGAATGGATGGCGTGTCCATCCGTTCGCCCGCCGACGGTGACATCGCCAAGATCGGTGATCCCGGGCCGCTTCGCCACGGCCGCCCCGGTCAAGCGGGTCAAAAACCGATCGAGCACAGCCAAGCCTGGGGCGAGATCTTTTTGGTCGGTCCATTCGTCCGGGTGATGACTGACTCCACCCCGGGAGGGCACGAAGATCATCGCTGCCGGACAGATTTTCCCCATGTTCATGGCATCGTGGCCGGCCCCGCTTGGCATGCGGTGGTACGGGACTTCGAGTTCGCGACATGTGCGCTCTAGCTCTTCAATCAATCCTTCGTGCATCACCGTCGGGTCATCTCGCTGCACAATTGAGACCTCCACAGTGACACCCCGGGTCTGCCGGACTTCCTCACAATACGTGAGGAAACGATCCATGGCCCGGTCTTTGACCTCCCTCGAAGTACTTCGGAACTCGCCCCGCATTTCCACCCGGCCCGGGATGGTATTGGTGCTCCCGGGAAACACGTCCACAGACGCTACCGTTCCCACCAGCCAGTGGTCTCGTTCGGAAAGAGCAATCGCCTCCACCGCCTCCACCAATTGCGCGGCGGCCACCAAGGCATCCCGGCGCCGGCCCATGGGCACCGTTCCCGAATGAAGGGCCGTGCCTTCTATCGTCACCCGAAACCGCGTGGGAGCAGCAATCCCCGTGACCAATCCCACCGGGACGCCAAGCCGCTCCAACTCCGGCCCTTGTTCAATATGAAGCTCTACAAAACAAGCGTACTTTCCCGGGGGAAGCACGCAACTCGCAACGCTCCGAGGATCAAACCCCGCCTGTTCCAAGGCTCGACTGAGCGGGACTCCGTTCCGGTCTCTGATTGTATCCAAATCGCCCCCGTTCAGTTGTCCGGTCACGGCGCGACTGCCAAGGGTCGAGACGCCGAACCGGGCGGACTCCTCCGCTGCAAACACCACAATCTCCAAAGGCAATTCAGTTTCCAGCCCGGACTCGTTCCACGATCGGGCAACCTCCAGCGCCGCCAGAACTCCCAAGGCTCCATCGAATTTTCCGCCGGCCACCACCGTATCCAAGTGGGATCCCACCGCAACGGCGGGCCCCACCACTCGCCCGGGGCGCCGGGCAAATACATTCCCGAAAGAATCCTGATGAACCTGAAGCCCGGCCTGTTTAAACCGCTTGATCACCCACATCTTCGCCCGAAGATCATCTTGGGAAAAAGCCAATCGGGTGATGCCCCGACCGGCCCCGGCCCCGATGGTGGCCAGTTCCATCAAATCTCGCCATAGCCGCTCTACAGACGCCACTGGACCTCCCTCTCTTTCCCTTTCATCATAAATCTGGAGGAAAGAGTCCGTCTTTTGGTCGGAAAGACGAAAAAACCCCTTGCCATTTCGTCAGTCCGGACAAGAGGTCTTTTCCTAAAGCAGGGTTATCCCTCGGCATGACCGGGACCTTTTGCCGCGGGTCAGTGGCGTCCACCGCCTTTCCTCGGCAACCCTGGCGGGGCGCTGGCGCTACAATTTTCCGGACACCACCCGCACATGCCTCCGATCCATCTTCACAATCTGCTCCCTTCAGCGCACTCCGCCAGCACCGCCTCCGCCGCCTCCCTCCAGTCCGGGCTGCGCAAGATGGGCCGCCCGATCACCAGACAGCCCGCACCGCGCTCCAGGGCCTGCCTGGGGGTGGCCACCCGGCGCTGGTCGTCCCCATCGGCCCGGTAAAAAGCCGGACGGATACCCGGGACCACCGTAAGAAAATCCGGCCCGCACACCTCCCGGACCAGCGGCACTTCCTCCGCCGACGCCACCACCCCGTCCAGTCCGGACTGTTGGGCCAGCCGGGCGTACTGCTGAACCACTTCGGTCATTGACCCCGGGATCCCGAGCTCTTCATTCAACATTTTTTGGTCGGTGCTCGTCAACTGGGTCACCGCCACCACCCGTGGTCGGGGGATCCCCTCCGCCGCCGCCTGGTCAGCCACCGCCCGGAGCACCGTTTCCATCATCCTGCTCCCTCCCGAGGCGTGGACGGTCATCATGTCCACCCCGGACTTGGTGAGCACCGCCGCGGCCCGGGCGACGGTATTGGGAATATCGTGCAATTTGAGATCGAGAAAAATCCGCTGCGCCCCCGCCGCCCGAAGTTCCTGGAGAATGCCCGGCCCAAAAAAATAAAACAACTCCATCCCCACTTTGAAACTCGGGAGGACCGGCGACACCGCCCGGACCACTTCCAGCGCCCGCTCCCGGGTATTGACATCGAGCGCCACATAGATTCGTTCTTTTAGAGATGCGGGATTCACTGATTCCACCCCTTTTGCGCCGCTCCGATCAGCTCTCGCACCGCCCGGACTCCGTGGTTCCGACACCACGCGGCCAACTCGTCGAGAATATCCACGCACGCCGTGGGTTTGATAAAATTGGCCGTGCCCACCGCCACGGCGCTCGCCCCGGCCATGAAAAATTCCACCGCGTCTTCTCCGCTGGTGATGCCCCCCATGCCGATGATGGGAATCCGGACGACCCGGCTCACTTCGTAGATCATTCGTAAAGCCACGGGTTTAATGGCCGGCCCCGACAACCCCCCGAAAAAATTCGCCAGGATTGGCCGGCGCCGTTCGATATCGATGCGCATCCCCACCAAAGTGTTGATCATCGACAACCCGTCTGCCCCGGCCCGCTCCACCGCCTGGGCCAGCGCAACGATGTCCGTGACGTTGGGGGAAAGTTTCACAAACACCGGAACCCGGCTCACAGCCTTGACCGCAGCCGTCACTTCCGCCGCCATGTCCGGGTCGGTGCCAAAGTGCATTCCCCCGCACCGGACATTGGGGCAGGAAATGTTGAGTTCCAGCGCCGCCACGTCCCGGGATCCGGACAGCCGCCGGGCGGTCTCGACGTACTCCTCCACCACCGATCCGGCGACATTGACGATGACCGGCACTCCGTACTGCCGCAGGGCGGGCAACTCCTCGGCGATCACCCGATCCACCCCGGGATTTTGCAACCCAATGGCGTTCAGCATCCCCGACGGGGTCTCCGCCACCCGGGGGGTGGGATTTCCCGGCCTCAGCTCCAAGGTCGTCCCCTTGACCACGATGGCCCCGAGGCGCGACAGATCGTACCACCGGGACATTTCCCGGCCATAAGAAAAACACCCCGAGGCGGGCATCACCGGATTGTGAAGTCGGATTCCCGCCAATTCCACCGAAAGATCGACATCCATCACGAAAATGCCACCTCCTCGGCGGGAAAGACCGGCCCGTCGGCACACACCCGGCGGTACACCGGGGACCCGTCCCCGCCGCGAATCGGGTGGACGCAGCCCATGCAGACCCCGATTCCGCAGCCCATCCGTTCCTCGAGAGACAAATAGCCGGGGAGATGACCCGACAGCTTCCCTTGCACCGCCTGAAGCATGGGACTCGGGCCACAGGCGTAAAATCGATCGGCTCCCCGAAGAAAATCCTCACCGAGGGCATCGGTGACCCTGCCGGGCATCCCGGCGCTTCCGTCCTCGGTGAGGAGATGCACCGGCCCCAGGGTGGCCAGCTCATCCACCAGCATCACATCCCGGGCTTCCCGAAAGCCGATCACCGCCGCCACCTCGACTCCCCGGCGGCGGACTTCCCGGGCCAGTTGGATCAGAGGAGGGACCCCAACCCCGCCGCCGATCACCAGCACCCTTTCGTCCCCGGGGTGAAGGGGAAAGCCCCGCCCCAGCGGCCCCAGGACGTCCAGGGCGGATCCGGGCCGCCGCCCGGCGAGCCACCGGGTTCCCGCCCCCATCACCCGGTACACCAGGGCGAATCGCCGATCAGACACCGCTTCGCTCAGGCTGATCGGTCGCCGAAGGACGTGATCGAGCCCCTCCCCCACCCGGACGTGAAAAAACTGCCCCGGAGACCAGGGAGCATCGTGCTCCATTTCGATCCACAGGCGAAACACATCCCGGGTCAGGCGCTCCTGTTCCACCACCTGGGCCATCACTCGGCCCTCACCCCCTGTCTCTGAACGTCCCGGTCACGTCGGCCGCCTCCGGCGCCCCGCCGGTCACCGGCACCTGGCCGGCCTCTGCCTCGGCTTCATCTCCGGCTCCCGCCGTCCCAGCTCTGGGACCGGGCCCAACCATGCCTTCACCGGACCCCGACGGGAGGGGCTCCACCGCCACCCGCAAGGACTCCAGCACCTCCACCAATGCCCGGGCCGTGTCGAGAGACGTTAAACAGGGAATCCCCCGCTCCACCGCTTCCCGGCGGATCCGGAATCCGTCCCGGCGCGGCTCCCGTCCCCGGGTCATGGTGTTGATCACCAGATCCGCCCCGTCCCGCACCACGTCGAGGATACTGGGAGACCCCTCCTCCACTTTGCGCACCCGGGTCACCGCCACCCCCCGGCGCTCCAGGAAGTCCGCAGTGCCCTTGGTCGCAATCAACGTGAACCCGAGCTCCGACAGCCGGCGCAGAATCGGCCACGCCTCTTCCTTGTCCTTGTCTGCGACGGTGGCCACGACCCTGCCGCCCATGGGCACGCGAATCCCGGCACCGGCCAACCCTTTGTACAGCGCCCGGGCAAAGGAGACATCCCGGCCCATCACTTCGCCGGTGGATTTCATCTCCGGCCCCAGGGTCACGTCCACCCGGCGGAGCTTGGCAAAGGAGAAGACCGGCACTTTCACCGCCGTCTCCTGGCGCTCGGGCACGAGTCCCGGGCGATGGCCCTGGGCGCGGAGAGACTCGCCCAGGATGGATCGCACCGCCGCCTCCACCATGGGGACGCCGGTCACCTTGCTCAAAAAGGGCACCGTCCGGGAAGAGCGGGGGTTGACCTCCAGCACGTACAATTCGTCATTTCGGATGACGAACTGGATGTTGATCAGCCCTTTGACCTCCAGGGCCCGGGCGATGCGCTCGGTGGCGTCCACAATCCGCGCCTTCATCACCGGAGAGAGGGATTTGGCCGGATAGACGGCGATGGAGTCCCCGGAGTGAACCCCGGCCCGTTCGATATGTTCCATAATGCCGGGGATCAGGACATCCTCCCCGTCGCAGACGGCGTCCACCTCCACCTCGGTGCCCTGGATGTAGCGGTCGATCCACACCGGGCGGTCCGGACCCGCCTCAAAGGCCTCCCGGAGATACCCCTCCAGCTCCTCGGGCTGGTCCACGATCTGCATCGCCCGCCCGCCCAGCACGTAGGAGGGGCGAACCAACAGCGGATAACCGAGATCCTGCGCCGCCCGGCGGGCCTCCTCCAGGCTCCAGGCGGTGCGGCCCCGGGGTCGGGACAGCCCGAGGTCGGCCAACAGCTCGTCGAATTTTTCCCGATCCTCGGCCCGGTCGATCTGCTCGAGATCCGTCCCGAGAATCCGAACCCCCCGCTCGGCCAGGGCGGCCGCCAGGTTGATCGCCGTCTGGCCCCCGAACTGCACCAGCACCCCCACCGGATTTTCCCGGCGGATCACGTGCATCACGTCTTCCACGTGCAGCGGCTCAAAATACAGCCGGTCTGCGGTGTTAAAATCTGTCGATACCGTTTCGGGGTTGTTGTTGACGATCACCGCCTCATACCCCGCTTTTTGCAGCGCCCACACCGCGTGGACCGAGCAGTAATCGAATTCGATCCCCTGCCCGATGCGGATCGGGCCCGACCCCAAAACCACCACCGCCCGGCCCGTGGCCCCCGGAGCTTCATCCTCCCTTTCCCAGGAAGAGTAATAATAGGGCGTCTCCGCCTCAAACTCCGCCGCGCAGGTATCGACGATTTTGTAAGATGGATAGAGATGGAGATCCCGCCGCCACCCCTCCACGTTCGAAAGGGGGACCCCCGCCAAACGGGCGATGGCGGTGTCCGGCAGACCGAGCACCTTGGCCTGCCGCAGCCGATCTTCCGTCAACCGCTCGGCGAGTTCCGCCTCCATGGCGACGATGTTGCGGATTTTATCGAGGAAGAACAGGTCAATCCCCGTGAGCCGGTGGATCTCATCGTCCTCCCACCCCCGGCGCATGGACTCCGCCACCAGGAAAATTCGCTCATCATCCGCTTCGGCCAGGCGCCTCCGCAGGTCTTCGTCCCCCAGTTCCCCGCTCCCGGGCAGATCCAGAGCGTCCACGCCGATCTCCAGGGAACGGATGGCTTTGAGAAGCGAGGCCTCAAAGGTGCGCCCGATGGCCATCACCTCACCGGTGGATTTCATCTGAGTGCCCAACCGCCGGTTGGCCGTGCTGAATTTGTCAAATGGCCAGCGGGGGATTTTCGTGACCACATAATCCAGGGCCGGCTCAAAGGAGGCGTAGGTGCGGCCGGTGACCGGATTGACGATTTCGTCGAGAAAATACCCCACCGCGATGCGGGCGGCCACCCGGGCGATGGGGTAGCCGGTGGCTTTCGAGGCCAGGGCGCTGGACCGGCTGACCCTGGGGTTGACCTCGATGACATAGTACCGGTCGCTCGCCGGATCCAAGGCGAATTGCACGTTGCAGCCGCCCTCGATCCCCAAGGCCCGGATAATCCGCAACGAGGCGCTGCGCAGCAGTTGATAGTCCTGGTCGGAGAGCGTCTGGCTCGGGGCGACGACGATGCTGTCCCCGGTGTGGATCCCCACCGGATCCACGTTCTCCATATTGCACACCACGATGCACGTATCCCGGCCGTCCCGCATCACTTCGTATTCGATCTCCTTGAACCCGGCCACGCTCCGTTCGACCAGAATCTGCCGGATCGGGCTCGCCTCCAGCCCCAGGGCGGCCACCTCGGCCAGCTCCTCCGGGCCGGCCGCCAGGCCACCCCCGGTCCCCCCCAGGGTGTAGGCCGGGCGCACGATCACCGGATAACCGATCCGGTCTGCAAACTGAAGCGCTTCTTCCACCTCGGTGACAATGGCGCTCTCGGGCACGGGTTCGCCGATCTCTGCCATCAGCTTTCGGAATTGCTCCCGGTCCTCCGCCCGCTCGATGGCGTGCAGGGGCGTCCCCAAAAGCTCGATGCAAAGCTCCTCCAGCACCCCTCTCCGGGCCAACTCCACGGCCAAATTCAGCCCGGTCTGCCCCCCCAAGGTGGCGAGAAGTCCATCAGGCCTCTCCCGCCGGGCCACCGCCTCCACCGTTTCCGGAGTGAGGGGCTCGATGTAAACCCGATCCGCCATATGGGGATCGGTCATGATGGTGGCGGGATTGCTGTTGACCAACACCACTTCGTAGCCTTCTTCTTTAAGCGCCCGGCAGGCCTGGGTGCCGGCATAGTCGAACTCCGCCGCCTGCCCAATCACGATCGGGCCCGAGCCGATGACGAGGATTTTGTGAATATCATTTCGTTTAGGCATAAACTCGCCCCTCCTCCACCCCGGCCTCCGCGTTGTCGATCTCTTCCAGAAACCGGTCGAACAGCTCCGCCGCATCGTCGGGCCCCGGACGGGCCTCGGGATGAAATTGAACGGAAAAGGCCGGGAGGTGCCGGTGGCGCAACCCTTCCACCGTTCCGTCATTTTGGTTCAGATGGGTAACCTCCAAATCCTCTGGAAGTCCCTCCCGGGAGACGACGTAACCGTGATTCTGGGAGGTGATCATCACTCGCCCTGTGGTCAGATCTTTCACCGGATGATTGCAGCCCCGGTGGCCGAAGGACATTTTCTCAGTCCTCCCGCCGCAGGCCAGGGCAAAAACTTGATGGCCGAGACAAATCCCAAAGAGCGGCACCCGCCCGAGAAGTTCCCGTACCGTTTCCGCCGCCTCGGGAATATCCTGGGGATCTCCCGGACCGTTGGAGAGGACCACCCCTTGGGGCCGGAGGGCGAGGATCTCCGAAGCGGGTGTCCAGGCCGGAACGACATAAATGTCGCAGTTCCGGTGCCGGAGGGATTCCAACATGCCGTGTTTCAGCCCATAGTCCACCAAGACCACCCTCTTGCCCTGTCCGGGCATCCGATACGGGGCCCGGGCGGTCACCTGGGCCACGTGATCCCGGGGGATCGGCTGCTCCAGGTGCGCCCAGAGCGCCGCTTTATCCGGCAACCCCTCCCCGGGCCCCGTGGACACGAGTGCTCCTTTCATTGTCCCTTCGCGCCGGATGTGCCGGACGAGGCTCCGGGTGTCGATTCCCTCAATCCCTGGGACCCCGTGCCGCCGCAGGTATTCGTCCAACGTCTCCACCGATCGCCGGTGGCTCGGAGTGGGCGCCGCCTCCCGGACCACCACCCCGAAAGCCCGGACTTGCCAGGACTGATCGACCCCCGGCGCCAGGCCATAGTTCCCGACCAGGGGGTAGGTAAAGGTCACAATCTGTCTGTAATAAGAAGGATCTGTCAACGTCTCCTGATAGCCCGTCATGCCCGTGGTGAACACCACCTCGCCCACCGAGACGGCCGCAGCTCCAAAGCCTTTCCCTTCAAAGGCCGTCCCATCTTCGAGCAGTAGATACGCCCTTCGCTCTCCGTGCTTCACGCCGGCGTTCCCCCCTTGACCTGTGCCTTTGCCGTCCCTTCTCCTTCGGCGATGCTGATGGTCCCCATGGCTGGGACCGACAGCGCCTCCGACCCCTCCGGGTACGCTTGCCCCGCGTCTTCGAGACACTGGCACAACAGGGCCATGCGCACGTACAGCCCCCCTGCGGCCTGGCGAAAATACGCCGCCCGGGGATCCGCATCCACGGCCGGATCAATCTCCCCCGCCCGGGGCAAGGGATGCAGGATCACCGCATCCGCCCTCATCCGACCGAGCAGCGACGGATCCAACACATACCGGCCATAGGCCCGTTCATACATTTCCATAGAAGGAAACCGCTCCTTCTGAATCCGGGTCTGGTACAGGACGTCCGCTTGGGCCGCCACCCGGGCCAGATCCGTCTCCCTGGACCAGGAGATGCCCCGCTCAGCGAGATACGCCAGCACGCGATCCGGCACCGGCGTCTCCGGCGGTGAGACAAAATCGATATGAATGTCCCGGAAGAGGGACAACAGGTAGGCCAGGGAATGCACCGTCCGGCCATAGGCCAAATCCCCCACCATCGCCACCCGCAGCCCGTCCACCCGGCCCTTTTCCCGGTAAATCGCGTACAGATCCAAGAGCGCCTGGGTGGGGTGCTCCCCCGGCCCGTCCCCGGCATTAATCACCGGAACCGAGGAGACGGCCGCCGCCCGGGCCGCCGCCCCCTCCTCGTGGTGGCGCAGCACGATCACATCGGCGTAGGCGCCGATCACGCGAATGGAGTCTTCCAGGGTTTCCCCCTTGATGGCCGAGGAGAACTGCGCGGCGTTCTCGGTGCTGATCACCTGACCGCCCAACCGCAGCATCGCCGCTTCAAAAGACAATCGAGTCCGGGTGCTCGGCTCAAAAAACACCGTCGCCATGATTCGCCCCCGAAGGCGGTCCAACACCTGCCCGCCCTTCACCTTCTCTTCGAAGGTCCGGGAGGTTTCAAACAACGCCTCGACTTCAGGCCGGGTAAATTGTTTGGCTCCCAACACGTGCCTCATCAGCCCAGCGCCCCCTCTTCGCCTTTTACCTTGCCCCGATTTTCCCGGGACGCCCCCAGATCCGCCCCGGTCTCTTCACTTCCCGGGCGATCACCTGGCCCGGTCAGAAAAGGCACCATCACCGTGGAGCCAAACATGGCGAACATATGCTGGGCGCTCAGGGGGAGCGCCCGGCCTAAGGGAAGCCGGTCCTGAACGTCGACGATCCGTCCCATGGTCATTCCTCCTCGATGGCCATAAAAAACCTCTGCGCCGGCGCAGAGGTTCTCGGCTCCCCGGGGAATCCTCCCCCACAGGTGCCGCATCCCTCCCTTTCCGGCCTCGCGGGACCGCTTTTAAAGGGAGTGTTCATCACTGTGATTGAGAACATGAATGTCCACTACGAGCCGGGCGGCCGGCTCGATCCGCCCCCCGCCCCCTCGATGACCACGCGGTCGACTCCGTCCACCTCCTGAAGCCTCACCGCCACGGTCTCCTCCCGGGACGTGGGGACGTTCTTGCCAACATAATCCGGCCGAATCGGCAACTCCCGGTGGCCGCGGTCGATGAGCACCGCCAGCTGAATTGATCGCGGGCGACCCACATCGATCAGGGCATCCATGGCGGCCCGGACGGTGCGGCCGGTGTACAACACATCATCCACCAGCACCACCCGGCGGCCCGTCACCGAGACGGGAATGTCGGCGCTTTGGATCCGGGGTTCCCGGCGAGCCTCCCCCGAGCGTGCCCGATCATCCCGATAGTGGGTCACATCCAGAGAGCCCACCGGCACCGTCCCTTCTTCAAACGAAGCGATCATGGCGCTCAGCCGCTGGGCGAGGTGAACCCCCCGGGTCCGGATCCCCACCAAGACCACATCCTCGGTGCCTTTATTTCGTTCCACAATTTCGTGGGCGATCCGCACCAGCGCCCGGCGCACCGCCTGGGCATCGAGAATAACCGCCTTCTCCGCCACCGCCACCACTCCCCGGGTACAAAAAAACCTTTGCCCGCCGGCAAAGGTGAATAATCCGCCTCACCCCTCCTTACCGGCCTCGCGGGACCTGTTTCAAGGAAGGCCTATCCTTGTTCTCGCCCATCATACCGCGCGCTTCCCCCGTCGTCAACCCCTGAGTTCAGCGATGAGATCCCGCATATCTTCGGGCAACGGCGACTCGAAGCGCACCCGCTCCCCGGTGCGGGGGTGATCAAAGCCGAGCACAGCGGCGTGAAGCGCCTGCCCCTTCATCCCCAGGGAACGCCGGGGACCGTATTTCGGATCTCCGATCACCGGAAAGCCGATGAACTCCATGTGCACCCGGATTTGATGCGTCCGTCCGGTCTCCAGGCGCAGCCGCAGCAGCGTCGCCCGGGCAAAGCGCTCGATCACGATAAAATGGGTCACCGCCGGCCGGCCGCCCCTCACCACCGCCATCTGCTGCCGAAGATGAGGATGGCGCCCCACCGGGGCGTCCACCGTTCCGTGATCGTGGGGAACCACCCCGTGGACCAAGGCGAGATACTCCCGATCCACAGTGTGGTCGTGAAACTGCTTGGCCAAGCCCATATAGGCGAGGTCCGTTTTCGCCGCCACCAAAAGGCCCGACGTGTCCCGGTCGATTCGGTGCACGATCCCCGGCCGCAAAGACCCGCCCAAACGCGACAGTCGCCCACAGTGGGCGAGAAGCCCGTGAACCAGCGTGCCCCGGGAGTGGCCCGGAGCCGGGTGAACCACCAACCCCCGGGGTTTGTCCACCACCACCACATCTTCGTCCTCGAATACGATCTTCAAAGGTATGGGCTCGGGCACAAGCTCCAAGGGTTCGGGCTCCGGCGGCTCTACCAGCACGTCTTCCCCCGGGCGCACCCGGTGGCTGGCCTTCACCGGCCGCTCCCCGACCCGCACCCGCCCCTCGTCAATCCATCCCTGAATCTGCGACCGGGACGTATCCGCCAACCGCTCAGCCAGGAACCGATCCAATCGTTCCCCGGCCTCCTCCGGGTCCACCACAAACCAGAGGGTATCTCGGTCCTGAGCCTCTTCCTTCACGATTCCTTCTCCTTGTGCACAGTGCGACCGGCCAAAAGGGCATCCACCACCATCCACGCTACGGCGATGGTGATACAGCTGTCCGCCACATTAAAGATGGGAAAATGAATGATCCGCACATCGAGAAAATCGATAACCCGCCCGATGACCAGCCGGTCCCAGAGATTCCCCACCGCGCCCCCGAGCAACAACGCCAAAGCAATCCGGGTGGAACGGCGCCGGGTCCGCCGTTTGGCCGACAGAATCCCGGCGATGACCACCAGAGTAACCGCCACGAACAACCAGCGCTGATTCTGTAGCATGCTGAAAGCCGCCCCGGCATTTTCATGATAAGTAATATGAAACACGCCGGGCCACACCGGGATTGTCTGTCCCAGCTCCATACTGTGACTCACCCAGTACTTCGTCAACCAGTCCACCAGCCAGACCAGAAGAGCCCCGACATAAAACATGGCTTCACCCCGTCCAATACTTAAGCGCCCCCAGTGTATCACAGGCCGGAGATCAGCCGCAACGCCGCTTTCGGGCAGGCAGTCACCCACCCTCACCCCTCGTCGTCATCATCGTCCGACCGGGGGCTAAAGGTTCTCACCACATCGCTGGACGTGCCATAAACGGCCACGTCCTGCCAAGCATCCTGCCCATCGTACCCCGTCTGGTCCATGAACGTCCGCCCAAACCCCGGAGAGAGAAAGGCCTCTTCCACCGGCCGGTTGTCATCCCCTTCCCGGTCGTCCTCACGTTGCTGGCAACCCATGCACAAACCCGCCGCCGGATCGGCCTCCAACCGGGCTTCCCCGATGGGGCGGCCGCACCGCTCGCACACCCCGTAAGTCCCCCGGTTGATCCTCGCCAGCGCCTCTTGAACCTGATCGAGCCTGCGGAATCCCGCTTCCCGAAGCGCCATGTCTTTGCCCCGTTCGAACATGTCGGTGCCCAGATCGGCCGGATGATTGTCGTAGCCCGAGAGCTCCCCCACCGAATCGTTCATCGGCCGGTCGAGGCCGAACCCGCCATTTCGTCCCAGCCTCTCGGATAACTCCGCCGCCTCTTGCACCAGCCGCCGGCGCAGCGCCTCCGTTTCCACGTGTTTCCCCCTTTCTCCCGCGTCCCCCGCGGGGCTTGCCTCTTGGGCTAGTGTTTCTGCCCGGGATCGGAACCATGCAGAAGGGGGGGCCTCTTGGAGGGGCCCTTTTTCATCTTGACAAGGATTTTATAATAAGATTAACGTAAGTGAATGTTTCGTAGAACGAAAGGGATAAAGCCATGATATTGTGGAAACGAAATCTTCTCATCGCATGGATCGGGTCCTTCGCCACCACTGCCGGGATGAGTTTGGTGATCCCGTTTCTTCCGCTGTACATTCAACAACTGGGCGTCCAAAGCACGGCGGAAGTGGAACAGTGGGCGGGCATCGCCTTCGGCTCGACCTTCCTCACATCAGCCATCGTCTCGCCAATCTGGGGACGCCTCGCCGACCGCCGAGGGAGGAAACTGATGCTTCTGCGGGCGAGCTTGGGGATGGCCATCGTGATGACGGCGATGGGATTCGTGACCAGTGTCTACCAACTGGTGGGCCTGCGGCTGCTGATGGGGGCGGTGTCGGGGTACATCGCCGCGGCCATCACCTTGATCGCCACCCAGACGCCGAAGGAACACTCCGGATGGGCCCTGGGAACCCTGTCCACGGGCACCGTGGGCGGCAACCTCATGGGGCCGCTCATCGGGGGGTATCTCGCCGAAGCGATCGGGCTTCGGCACGTCTTTTTTGTGACCGGCGGCTTCATGATGCTCGCCTTTCTCATCACCCTCATCTTTGCCAAAGAACACTTTGCGCCGCCGAAACCGGCACCGCGGGCCAAAGGAGGATTCTGGGCCCAGATCCCCAATCGGCGGACCCTGTGGGCTCTGTTTCTGACGACCTTCATGTTGCAGTTGGCCAACATGTCCATCGAGCCCATCGTCACCGTCTACGTGACGCAACTGGCGGGGAACACCGAACACATCGCCCTCATCTCCGGCGCCGTGGTCGCGGCGGCCGGGTTCGCCAACGCCATGACCGCCTCGTGGCTCGGCAAAATCTCCGACCGGTTGGGCCCGCACCGAATTCTGTTCGCGGCTCTTCTGGTCGGTGCCCTGGTGTTTATTCCCCAGGCCTACGTCCGCACGCCCTGGGAGCTCCTCGGTTTACGGTTGCTCCTCGGGGTGTGTATGGCGGGAATGTTACCCTCGATCAACTCCCTGATCAAACGCAACGTCCCCGAGGCCATGGCCGGGCGAGTTTTCGGATACAACCAATCCGCCCAATATCTGGGGAACATCGGGGGGCCACTGCTCGGCAGCCAGACCGCCGCCCATTTCGGGTTCCACTATGTGTTCTTTTCCACCAGCTTTTTGCTCCTCGTCAACGCCCTGTGGCTTCGATACACGGAAAAACACGCGGGGTTGGTGCCCGGTTCTCGTCACCGGCACCGCCTTAACACCGGCTGACCTTCCGGCGGCGTTACGAGAGCCAAAAGAGGCCCTGCGAGTCGTGTTCCAGGGAGAGAAAATCCCGGCCCGGAACACCTTCCTCCCGGCGGGCCGGGGCCGCACCGAAGTCCCCACATGTGTCCGGGCGGGATCGTGTGACCCGGGGGGACCGCCCTCCCCTGCCCCGGACGGGGTCTGTGCTCAGGGCACCCGGGGCGTGTGCAACTGAGCCTGGACGATTTTGACGAGTTCCGCGATAAACCCCCCGATCACCGGGAGGTTGTACACCGCCAGGGCCTGCAGGAGATAGACAAGGAGCGCGGCAATCAGGGTAAACCCCACCCCGATGCCCACGCCCCGGGACAGGCCGCTGATCAGATTGATCCAGATCAGGCGGGAGGGCCTGGTCACCATATACACATATTCGGCAAAATTCCCTCTCTCCAGATAGGCCGCCAATGTCCGAAGAGGTTCCTCAATCCTGGCGGCGGTTTCGGCCACCCTTCGGGTCGCTTCCGCTTCCCGCTCAGGCCCCCCGGATCCGCCCCGGCCTTCGTTCCCATCGCCATCCCCGCGGCTGCCCGTAGCGTCCGCACCGAGGGGGCGACGGGAAATCGGATCAGGAGACCCGGTGCCGACACCTTTCCCAGACTGCGGAACTTTCGGCCCGCCCCCGGGAGGGGAGCCGACGGCGCCACTCCGCTCCCCGCGACCCTCCGGCGGGATTTCTCCCCGATGGCCCATGCCGAACCGGTGATCCCCCTCCCGCCCCCGTCCAGTTCCGGCGACACCCACTCGAATGCGCATAACTTCCCCTCCCCATCCACATCTACGCGGGCCGAGCCGGGGTTATGAGTCGCCTTGTCCCCCTCGCTCTGCTATGATAAAAGTTAGACGGACAGGAGGGACGACGGCCGTGATGCGCAAACTATCCATCGCCTTGATTTGGATCGGCGGAATCGCCACCGGCGCGGGGTTCGTGGCCCGGGTGGGCTTTGCCTTGGACCCCAGTCCAGTATCTATTTTTTTATCGATCGCTTTTGCGATTTTCCTCATCGGAATGATCTTGTTCATTCTAAGCAATATTTTCCTGCCTAAACCTTAGACGGGAAGTGGCGTGAGCATGGCCAACCCCGGCCCGCGATGGGGCCGCCCCGCCCAGGCCGCCCAGGGTGCACGCCCACCTCATCGGTCACTCGCCCCCAGCCAATGTCGGCAGGTGCGCCCGAACATCGCCCACCACCCCGCGCGACGGACATCTTTGGCCAGATACAGGGGCGCTTCGCTCACGGGCCGATCGTCCCGATAAACCACCACCTTGCCCACCAAAGCCCCTTTTTTCTTCGGCGCCGTCCCGGGGGAAACCTCGGCCCGGGCCCGAATCCCTTCTTTCGATTCGCCTCGGCGAAGCAAAACCCCCACACTTTGCCGCACCGTGACCGGGGCTTTTTCCGGGTCTCCTTTGTCCAACCGAACCTGCCCCACCGGATCCCCCGGGCCGTAGAGCTTTACGAATTGGTACTGCCCGAAGGCCCAGTCCAGCATTTGCGTCACTTCGGCGTTCCGCTGTTTCGAGGTCGGCTCTCCCATCACCACGGCGATTACCCGAAAATCGCCTTTTTTCGCCGTGGCGCTCAGACAGTACCGGGCCGACTCGGTGAACCCGGTCTTGAGCCCGTCTACACCGGGGTAAAAGCGGACCAGCTTATTCGTGTTCACGAGCCAGAAAGGACGATCGGTATTCTTTCGCAGATAATCCTCGTATAAAGAAGTCCACCTGAGGACCTGGGGGTGTTTCAACAACTCCCTGGACATGATCGCAATATCATAAGCGGACGTGTAGTGGCCTTCCGCAGGTAAACCGTTACAATTGACAAAATGGGTGTCCCGCATGCCGAGCTCTTCCGCCCGGCGGTTCATCAGGCTCACGAACTCCGCTTCGGAACCCGCCAAGTATTCGGCCACCGCCACCGAGGCGTCGTTCGCCGAGGCCACGGCAATGCCTTTCATCATATCGTCCAAGGTCATTTCTTCGCCCGGTTCCAGAAAAATTTGCGACCCGCCCATGCTGGCCGCCCGTTCGCTGGTGCGAACCCGATCGCTCAATTGCACCTGTCCCCGTTCCAGCGCCTCGACGGTCAGCAGCATTGTCATGATCTTGGTGATACTGGCAGGCGGCAGTTTTTCGTGGCTATTTTTCTCCATCAAGACCGTCCCGGTGGCGGCGTCCATGAGCACAGCAGAAACCGCGTGTTCCGCCAGCTTGGGGCTTGTCTCCGCCCGCGGCCGTTTGGCCGCCGCGGGGCTCCCGGCGTCCACCCCCGCCGTCCGCTCCAGGGCCGGGACCGACCGAGCCTCTAACGCCACCTCCGCCCCTTTGACTCCGACTTCGGCCGAGGCCACCGTAAGCGATGCAAAAAGCGCGGCGGCGCACAGACCGATCATTCCCGCGCGAAGGTTCATCCCTTCCTCCCTCCTTCACTGCCCATGCGCATCTAGTGTGCGTCAGGAGGGGAAGGGTTATCCGATATTGACGCGGATTCCCTCCGGCTTTATAAAAGGCCTACAGTCGGCTCACGATCTCGGTAACGAGCCGGCTGAACTGTGCGCCGATCCGCCGGCCGGTCTCCAACACCTCTTCGTGGGACAGGGGTTGGTCGAGAATCCCCGCCGCCATGTTGGTGATACACGAGATCCCGAGCACCCGCATTCCCGCGTGGCGGGCGGCGATGACCTCCGTCACCGTCGACATTCCCACGGCGTCGGCTCCCAAGACGCGGAGCATGCGAATCTCCGCCGGAGTCTCGAAGGTCGGGCCGAGAAGACCCGCATACACCCCTTCTTGCAGCGGGAGATTGAGCTCCCGGCCCACCTGGCGGGCCAAACGGAGCAGCTCCCGGTCATAGGCCGCGGACATGTCGGGGAACCGGGGGCCCAGTTCATCGTCGTTGGGCCCCACCAAAGGGTTTTTTCCCGTCAGGTTCAAATGATCTCGAATCAACATCAGGTCTCCTGGACGAAATCCTACATTCACACCTCCGGAGGCGTTGGTCACGATCAAAATCTCCGCCCCGAGGGTTCGCAGGACCCGCACCGGAAAGGCCACCTGCTCCGGGGTATAGCCTTCATAAAGGTGAAACCGTCCTTGCATCACCGCCGTCTGCACGCCCCCCAGCCGTCCAAACACCAAGCGCCCGGCGTGGCCCACCACCGTGGAAACGGGGAACTCCGGGATCTCTTCGTAGGGCACCACCCGTTTTGCCTCTAACCGATCCGCCACCTCTCCCAGACCCGATCCCAGAATCACCGCCACCCGGGGCTTCTCAGCAAGTCCCTTCTCCAGCCGTTCCGCCACCTCGCGTACCCACTGCGTCTTCATCCCCGCACCTCTTTCCAAAAACTCGTCCCCACCTGGGGCGCCGGAACTCCAAAGGCTTCCGCCAAAGTAGCGCCGATATCAGCAAACGTATCCCGCGCCCCCAGGTCGACCCCCGTTTTCAGTCCTGGTCCCCACACCAACAGCGGCACCCACTCCCGGGTGTGATCGGTACCGGGCGTGGTGGGGTCACACCCGTGATCCGCCGTGATGATAAGCACATCTTCGTCCCGGAGGGTATCGAGAATCTCCGGCATTCGCCCATCGAAGGCTTCCACCGCCCCGGCAAAGCCCACGGAATCGTTCCGATGGCCATACAGAGAATCAAAATCTACCAGATTCCCATAGATCAGGCCCCGATCCAGCCGCCGTCCCCACTGCACAATTCGGTCCACCCCGTCCATATTGTCCTTGGTATGTACCGCCTCGCCGATCCCCGCCCCACCGTAGATGTCGTGAATCTTGCCAATTCCCACCACCGGCCACCCGGCATCGTGCAACTCATCGAGGACCGTCCGGCCGAAACGCAAGGAGTAATCCCGCCGGCGGTCGGTGCGGACATACCGCCCGTTTTGGCCGACGAAAGGCCTGGCGATCACCCGCCCCACACCGTGTTCCCCCCGGAGCAATCCCCGGGCGACCTCACACATGTGGTAGAGCTCCTCCGGGGGGATCACTTCTTCGTGGGCGGCGATCTGAAAAACGCTGTCCCCCGACGTGTACACGATGGGGCGGCCCGTGCGCACATGTTCCTCCCCGAGCTCTTTCAGGATCTCCGTCCCCGAAGCCGGCCGATTCCCGAGAATTTTTCGCCCGATGGCCTGCTCAAAGGGTTCGATAATCTCCCGGGGAAATCCGTGGGGATAGACGGGCAAAGGGCGGTCCAGCACCACCCCGACAAACTCCCAATGACCGTTCGTGGTATCTTTCCCCACGGAGCGCTCCCTCATCTTTCCATAGCAACCCACGACTTCCTGATCCGCCGGATGGCCCAAATCGACCAGGCGCCCCAATCCTAAACGCTCAAGATGGGGCACCCGAAGGCCGCCCACCGCCTGGGCGATATGACCCAGGGTATTGGCCGCCTCATCCCCGTACCGATCCGCATCCGGTGCGGCGCCGATTCCGCAACTGTCCAGAACGATCCATATCCATCGCAATGCGGCCACTCCCTCCTCGCCTTTTGCCCTTATCCAAAATCGTTCCCCGGCCTCTTAGATTCTGGGTCCCCCGCCCCGGACCTCCCGCGGCGCCCCGCCCTCGGCCCACCCGGCCTAGGCCCGGGGATGGGTGCGCTCGTACACGTCTTTAAGCCGGGTTTGCGTGACATGGGTGTAGATCTGGGTCGTCGAGATATCCGCATGGCCGAGCATCTCCTGGACCGCCCGCAGATCGGCGCCGTTCTCCAACAGATGGGTGGCAAAGGAATGCCGCAGTGTGTGGGGGGTAATGGCCTTCTGAATGCCCGCCGTCTGGGCATATTTCTTTAAAATCTTCCAAAACCCCTGCCGGGTTAACCGTTTGCCCTGGTGATTGACAAAGAGGGCACCAGGATCTCCATTTTTCAATAACCCAGCCCTCCCCCTGGTCAGGTACGCATGGACCGCCTCCAGGGCCGCCGATCCCAGGGGCACAATCCGCTCTTTTGATCCTTTCCCGTAACACTTCACATAACCCATGTTCAGGTTGACGTCCGTCACGTTGAGGGACACAAGTTCGGAGACCCGAACCCCCGTGGCATAGAGCATCTCCAACATCGCCCGGTCCCGGAGAGCCATGGGGGTCAATCCCTCGGGCGCCGCCAGGAGCCGTTCGACTTCTTCGACGTTCAACACCCGGGGCAGCCGCTTGTCCGCTTTCGGGGAATCCAGCTGCCCGGTGGGGTCTACCTCGATCAGTCCCTCCCGGGACAAAAATTGATAAAACGACCGCAGACTGGCCATGTGCCGAGACACGGTGGCCGGCGCCCGGCCCAACTTTTGCAGGTGGGCCAAATACGCCACGATGTGTCGCCGCCCGGTCTCCGGCCAATCCCCGCACCCCGTCCGCTGGAGAAAATCGGAAAAGTCCTCCAGATCACTCCGGTAGGACCCCAACGTGCTCGGCGCCAACCCCTTTTCAATGGCCAAGTAGCGAATAAACCGCTCAATCATCGTCTTCATGCCATCGGCCCCCGTCCATCCCACCCCGATCGGATGGTGCGATTCGGTGCCTCGAAAATATTCTACAATTCATGTCGTAAATCCTCCCGCTCACTCCCCCACCCGATAAAACTCTTGCAGTCTCTGCCAGACCGTCTCCCAGGAAAACTCCTGCGCTGCCGGCCCCTGCACCCGCAGTGCCGGCCCCCGGGGTTCCCGATACGGGTTCCGTGCCTGGTGCTGCTCGTTCCACAACAGCCAGGCCTGAAACAGCAAAAAGGCCAGAGCGATGGCGGTGCCAAAATACCACCAACTTTCGCTCCGGCTCCCCCGACGGTGGTCCATGCTGATCCCCCCACCGCACTGTATGCTCGCGGCCCAAGTTCTATGCCGCCCCGCCCGGCCCGCCGCGCCGGCGTATTTAGCCCCCAGCCCGGAGCCGCCCCCAGAGGCCGGCCCCTAGGGCTTCGGCCGACCAAGGCCCGGTCCTCTAGGGGCGCCCGGTCCGCTACAGGGCAATGGCTTCCTCCAGCGGCGTGTAGGGAACCCCCACCGCCGAGGCCACAGCGGCGTTGGTGACACATCCGTGCACCACATTCACGCCCTTGGCCAAAACCGGGTCGCGATTCACCGCCGCCCGATACCCTTCCTTCGCCAAGGCGGCCACGTATGGAAGCGTGGCGCCGGTCAAAGCCAGGGTGGAAGTTCTCGGCACCGCCCCGGGGATGTTGGCCACCGCATAGTGGATGACCCCGTATTTGACATACGTTGGATCGCTGTGGGTGGTGACCCGGTCCACCGTTTCAATGGATCCCCCCTGGTCGATGGCCACGTCGACGATCACCGAACCCGGGGACATCTTTTTGACCATACTTTCCGTGACCAATTTTGGCGCCCGGGCGCCGGGGATGAGCACGGCGCCGATCAAAAGGTCGGCTTGGCGCACTTCCTGTTCGATGGCGTAGGCGCTGGACATCACCGTCGTCACCCGGCCGCCGAACAGATCGTCCAACTGCCTGAGTCGCTCGGGATTCTTGTCGAGAATCACCACATCGGCGCCGAGGCCCACCGCCATTTTCGCCGCTTGAGTGCCCACGGTCCCACCGCCGATGATCACCACCCGGGCCGGATGCACGCCGGGCACCCCGCCGAGGAGCACCCCCTTTCCCCCATTGGGCTTCTCCAAAAACTGGGCCCCAATCTGAACCGACATCCGCCCGGCGACCTCACTCATGGGCGTCAGCAGGGGAAGAGCGCCGCTGGGCAATTGAACCGTTTCATAGGCGATGGCGGTGACGCCCTTTTCTTGCAGGGCCTTTGCCAATTCCGGGGCCGCCGCCAGGTGAAGATATGTAAAAATCACGAGTCCGTCTCGGAAAAACTGAATCTCTGCCGACTCGGGTTCCTTGACTTTCACGATCATTTCCGCCCGTTGCCAAACCTCCGCAGCCTCGGGCACGATGTCCGCCCCCACGCTCTGATACTCCCGATCGGTAAACCCGCTGCCCACCCCGGCTCCGGCCTCCACCAGGACCCTATGCCCCGCGTCGACCAAAGCGTGCACCCCGGCCGGTGTCATCGCCACTCGATTCTCGTTATTCTTGATCTCCTTCGGCACGCCGATCACCATGGCGTTTCACTCCTCTCAACATGCGAGGCTCCCCCAACAGCTCCTGTATCCTCAGATTTCCCTGGCTCCACGCATCCTATGTCCGGGTATCCGGCTCCCGCCGGGCCAAACAAAAAGACAGATAGTCGCGCTACCTGTCTTTGGCCACCGAGGGGAGGGCGGTACCTTCGGCCTTCGTTTTCTCTTGACATTCTCGACAGTATCCGAGAAAACTGACCCGGTGGTCCACAATTCGAAAACGGTGTCTCGTTTCGATACTCCGTTCGAGATCCTCCAAAAGATCTTCGATCTCCGACACCTTGCCGCACCCCATACAAATCAGATGGTGATGATGGTGAGGCTGATCTCTTTCCCGAAACTCGTACCGGGCCACTCCGTCGCCAAAATTCAACTTCTCGATGATTCGCAGGTCGACTAAAAGTTCAAGGGTTCGATACACCGTGGCCAGCCCAATGTCCGGCGCTTTGTGCTTGACGAGCATAAACACCTCTTCGGCACTGAGGTGCGCTTCTTGATTCTCCAGGAGAACCCTCAGCGTGGCCTCCCGTTGAGGGGTCAACTTTAGCTGTTCGGCGTGCAAGAGCTTTTTGATCTGCTGCAACCGATCCGCAAGCCTCTCCTCCACTCCTGCACCCCCCGTCCGTCTCTCTGATTTCATTATAGGACGTCCGGTTTTCCTCTGTCAAACTTTCCCTTGCAGCAAGGCCAAGGCCGCCTCCAGCGAGTCCGGCTGCACCCGGGCTTCAAAGAATAGCTTGTTCCGGGAGACATGGCCGCAACTGAGGCACCGGTGGACCACCCGGTAGCCCTTGTTCCCGGCGTATTCCACCGCCACCGGTTCCATCGGCCCCCCGCAGGCCGCCGCCCGATCCCCGGGGAGCTCGTCCACGTGCAAAGACCACAGGCAGCGGGGGCAATGGTTGCGGCAACTCCCGGGAAGAGGCGCCACGTCGAGGCCGCAGTGCACACAGACGAAAGATTCGTTTCGCACCGTAAAGCGTTTGGCCATTTTCTCCCGCCCCCTCCCTGCCAACGGCACTCAGTGAATCAATCGGCTGACCGCAAGGGTCATCAATCGGGCGGACACCAGCCCCTCCACTCCGGCGGCGACGAGAGCAACCCCCGCCATCGCCATCACCAGCAAGGAGTAGCTGCGAAGATGGTCCGCCAGTTGCCCTCGGCCTTGGCGGGCAAACCCGACCCGGATCAGCTCCAGGGAGAAAGCGATGCCCGCCGTGGCACAAGCCATGAGAGCAGGTACGGTCAGGAGATTCTGGGGCAGCATCCCGGCCATCGCCACCACAAAGCCCGGCCAGGCATATTTTTCGACAAAAAATGCCACGGAAAACCCGATCACGAATCCCTTTAGAAAAACCATCCCGACGATCAGGGGCAGCCCGATGATCGACAGTCCAAAGATCCAAATGAATGCCACCCACCGCAGGTTTACCGCCGCCGCGTGGCGCACGACGTCCCCGGGCGCCGCTCCTTGACCCGCCGTGAGCATCGTGATAAAACTGCCGACTTCGTCCGCGAGCAGTTGTTTTTGGGATATGCCCAGGGATCCTTCGACGATCGCTCCGAAGAAAACGCCCACGAGAAACAGGACGGCCACAAACCGGTAGAGCCGGCTGCGGGTCTGAAGGTGCAGGTCGGCGGCTTGACGCCATCGGGATTTCACCTCTGCCCCCTCCTTGTCCAAGATGTTCCATACTTATGCCGGACAAGGAGCGGCTATGAACGCCCGCCGCCGGAAACCCGTCACACGACGACTCCGCCGTACCGGCCACCTCCGCCGGTGCGCAGGGCCAAGCGCCCTTCCCGGGCCCGGATCACCAGATCAGCCAGTCCTTCCCCCACCACCTCCGCCAGGGCCTCCCGGGAGGCCCGGTGCAGCACCCCCATCTCACTGCCGAAAGCCTTGAGGAGGGCCGAGCGGCGTTTCGGTCCGAGACCCGGAATAAATGATAGAGGCACTTGACGCACATAGGGCGGACGCCCGGGGGGATGCCGGGGTTCATCGAGGTCGGCCACCTGGGTGAGGCGATCCAGAACCCCCATCACCACCTGGGAATTGCCGCACACCGGGCATGTGGTCACCGGGGGCGGATCTGAAGCCACCGTGCCACAGCGGGGGCAAGCGGTCCGGTGGTATTTGCCCAACGATGGATCGAGGCCGTAGTTGCCCGTCACCGCCCGGCCATCCCGGCTGTGAAGGGCGAGGCGAATCTCTTCGAAGCTCGGTTCCCGAATGCGAAATCGGTTGTACTCCCGGGCAATCCGGCCGGTGGAATGTGCATCCGAATCGCTCACAAAGGCGAAGGACTGAAGTTCCGAAATCCGATCCGCCATGTCGGTGTCGGCGCTGAGGCCGAGCTCTACGGCATCGACCTCATCCGGGTCCACCATGTCCGCCATGTGAGCCACACAGTTTCCGTACAGACCTTTATGAGGGGTGAAGGCGTGATGGATAATGAACAATCCGCCCAGCCGCCGGCACTCCTCCTGAAGTTCGATGGCGTCCGCCCGAATCCGTTGGGAGCTGAGACTTGGATTGGTCACCCGTTGTGCCAACCACGCCGAGAATTCCCGAAGCTCACCCAAACCTGGAAGCCAAACGCCGAAATGGGCCGCTCCTCCCTCCGGGCCGGCCACTTCGATCTCAGCGCCGGTCAGGAGTAAGGTGCGATCCCGGAAAATCAACCCACCCCCCGAATGGGGCCGCAGGACCCCGGTGTCGACCAGTTCCTGAACCTCTTCCAGGACGCCGGTGCAGGCGGCGTCCACGATTCCGATCACATCAAGACCTTTGCGCTGAGTTGCTTCCTCCAACACCGCCAGAAGGGTCATCGCTGCTGAAGCGGCCATTTTGACCGGCCGCCCCCGGAGCGTCCGCCCGATGTGGACATGGAGATCGACAAACCATTCACCAAACCCATCCACGGCCGACGGGACGCCTTCCAACAAAGCGCCGCCCCCCTTTCCCTTCGCCGGCCCGCAAGGGTGCCTCCGCACCAGGTCGGCGTTATTTTTCGGACCTGCGGCCGGCCCACCACTGGAGGGCTACCAAGGTTTTCGCGTCGCAAAAAAGGCCGCTCGCCAGGCCGTGGCGCACTTCTTTCGGGGACATGGACGAGACCTCGAGAAATTCGTCCTCATCGGGGTGACTGGCGCCGGGCGTCAGGCCGGTCGCGTAATACACGTACATGACCTCGTCCGAAAAGCCCGGGGAGGTGAAGAATCGTGTGACGAATTGCCAGTGGCCCGCCCGGTAGCCCGTCTCCTCTTCGAGCTCCCGCTTGGCACAGGATAGGGGATCCTCGCCGGGTTCCAGTTTGCCCGCCGGCACCTCCTTGGACATGCGACCAATGGGGTAGCGAAACTGATCCACCAGCACCACGTGGCCCTCATCCGTTTCCGCCACCACCGCAACAGCCCCGGGGTGGCGAACCACCTCCCGGGAGGTGCGTCCGCCGCCGGGCAATCCCACTTCATGCACCTCCACGGTGAGCACCCGGCCGGAAAACACCGTGGTCACCCCCAGGGTCGTCTCACCGGTCTCTGAACTTGCCAACCTTCCTCACCCCCGTATCATCATCTGACAATCCCTAGCAGCGTTCCTCCCACGGGCGACCTCCGGGCCGTTATTCCCCTTCGGACCCGGCAAGAGCCAGGGCCAAGCGAACCCCGTCCGCCAAAGCTCGCACCTCCACCGACTCCCGGAGGCTGTGGGCATCTTCATATCCCACTCCCAGGGCGATGGTCGGCAAACCCCGGGCATTGAGAATATGGGCATCACTGCCTCCGTCGGCTTCCGCAAAGCGGATGGGCACGCCGACCCGCCGGGCCGCCCGGCAAAAGCGAAGGACCACGGGGCCCGCGGGCTCCACGTTCATCGCCGGGAACAGGACCGCCGTCTGCACCTCGGCGTGCAGCCGATGACTCTCCGCCGATTGACGAACGCTGTGGCCAATGCGGTCCATTTTTTCCCATACACGTTGGGAATCGTACCCCACCACTTCGGCGGTGATGCTCATGGTCCCTTCGCCCCGGGCAAAGCCCCCGATGGAGAGAATCCGAGCCTCAATCCCGGGCTCGCCCCGCTTCAACCCCATCCCGGCCAGGGCCGCCGCAGCCGCCCGGGCGGGGCTCGACCCCAGCTCCCGCCGTCCCCACCGCCGGGATCTCACGTGTGCCAAAAAAGCCCCCCTCACCACCCCATGGGCCGGCCCCCGCAATACCGCCGATCCCACCGGGCCCGGCGCATCGAACACAAAACCGCATCCGGCCTTCAGGCGGTCGACGTTAAACACTTTGGCACCCATCAGTCCCACTTCTTCTCCGACGGTGAACAAGATCTCCAAAGGGGCATGGGGAACGCGCCGCTCCACGAGCAACCGAACGGTCTCCAGCAAGATCGCCACGCCGGCTTTATCGTCCGCCCCCAGGGGGCGCGACCCGTCTCCGACGATGCGGTCGCCATGAAGATGTGGGCTCGCTTTTGCTCCGCCGCCTCGGGTATCCAGGTGGGCGACAAACAGAATCGGCGTGCGGCCCTCACTCCCGGGCAGCCTGGCCAACAGATTGCCCGCCGTTCCGCCAATCAACCGCCCGGCCCGATCTTCTTCCACCGCCACCCCCAGCTGCCCGAGCCGCCGGAGCACATAATCGGCCATTCGCCGCTCACCCCGGGAAGGGCTGGGAATCCGAACCAAACGAAGAAACTCTTTGACCACCCGGTCCTCCGGCGCTGTCTTTTCGCCGCCTTTCATAACGGAATGTTGCCGTGTTTTTTCGCCGGTCTCGATTCTTGTTTCTCCTCCAGAATCTCCAGGGCTTCTTTTAGTTTACGCCGGGTCTCCCGGGGATCGATGACATCGTCCACCATGCCATAGGAGGCGGCCACATAAGGATTCGAAAACCGCGCCCGGTATTCGGCGATTTTTTCGGCTCGGGTGGCGGCGGGATCCGGACTTTCTTCAATCTCCCGGGCAAAAATGATATTCGCCGCCCCTTCGGGGCCCATGACGGCGACTTCCGCGATGGGCCATGCATAGACCAGATCCGCCCCGATGGCCTTACTGTTCAGGGCCACATAGGCCCCGCCGAAGGCCTTGCGGAGAATCACCGTGATCTTCGGTACCGTGGCCTCGGAATAGGCGTACAAAATCTTCGCTCCGTGGCGGATGATTCCCCCGTGCTCCTGCTTGACGCCAGGGATAAAGCCCGTCACATCTTCAAAGGTGATCAAAGGCATGTTAAAACTGTCACAAAAACGGATGAACCGGGCGATCTTGTCCGAGGAATCGATGTCCAGGCCCCCGGCCATGAATTTCGGATTGTTGGCGATGATCCCCACCGGGCGGCCGTCGATTCGGGCAAACCCCACCACGGCATTTTTGGCGAACTGGGGATGGACTTCCATAAAATCGCCATCGTCCACCACCCGCTCGATAACCCGGCGGACATCGTAAACCTTCGTCCCGTCCACCGGCACCAAATCGATCATCTCTTCCTCCCAGCCGTCGTCTTCCCGGGCGCTCCTCCGGGGCGGTTTTTCCCGACTATTGCTCGGCAAAAACGAAAGCAGCCGCCGAACCTGGCCCAGGACCTCTTCCTCCCCGGGCCCCGTAAAATGCGCGACACCGCTCAAACACCCGTGCACCTTGGCGCCGCCCAGATCGTTCGACGAAATCGACTCCCCGGTCACCGCCTCGATCACCTTCGGGCCGGTGATAAACATTTGACTGGTTCCTTCGACCATGAAAATAAAATCGGTGATCGCCGGGGAATAGACCGCCCCACCGGCACACGGACCCATGATCACCGAAATCTGGGGTACCACGCCGGAATAGATCGAGTTCCGATAAAAAATCTGCCCATACCCGTCCAGGGAGACGACCCCTTCTTGGATCCGGGCACCGCCGGAGTCGTTCAACCCGATGATGGGGCAACCGCTTTTCGCCGCCAAATCCATGATCTTGGCGATCTTTTGCGCATGCATCTCCCCCAGGGCACCGCCGAACACCGTGAAATCCTGGGCAAACACGTAAACCGTCCGCCCGTCCACCTTTCCGTATCCCGTCACCACCCCTTCACCGGGCGCTTCCACTTTGTCCAAGCCGAATAAGGTGCCCCGGTGCTCAATGAAAGGGTTCAATTCCCGAAAGGTGCCGGGATCCAGCAGGATCTCCAACCGTTCCCTGGCCGTCAGTTTGCCCCGGTCGTGCTGCTGGGCAATCCGGCGGTCGCCACCGCCGAGCTCCACCTTCCGCCGGCGCTCTTCCATCTCCATGATTTTCTCGATCAACGGGATAAAGCCTCCTTACTTGCCTCGATCATCCTCTTTAGTCTTCCACCCGCTGGCAGAACTCCGTCAACACGCCCCCGGCGCTTTTCGGATGAACAAAGCCGATCAGCTTTCCATGTCCGCCCGGCCGGGGCTCTTCGTCGATCAGCCGCAGCCCGGCCTTTTTCGCCCGGCGCAGCCGGTCGGCCACATCTTTGACCCGGTAGGCCACGTGGTGAATGCCCGGGCCCCGCTTGTCGAGGAATTTGGCCACGGGACTATCGGGGCTCGTGGGCTCGAGCAACTCGATGGTGCTTTCCCCCACGGCGAGAAAAGCCGTGTTCACCTGTTGATCTTCGATCACTTCTTGGTGGATTAACCTCATTCCCAACTGCTCGGTGTAAAAGGGCAAGGCTTCTTGTAACGAAGTCACCGCGATGCCGATATGATCGATCTGCTCCGGCGGTTCGGGAAGATCTTCCTCCTCCCCTTCCCCGGGCCGCACATGAGTGCGAATGAATTCCGCCGTGTCCTGGATGGACGTCCCCGGGGTGAACACTTCGGCGATCCCGGCCGCCTTGAGGGCGGGAATGTCTTCCCGGGGAATCACCCCGCCGCCCACCACCAGGATGTCTTCAGCCCCTCGCTCCCGGAGCAGGCGCACCACCTCGGGAAACAACTCCATGTGCGCCCCGGAGAGGGACGACAACCCGATACAGTCCACGTCCTCCTGGAGTGCGGCCGCCACAATCTGTTCTGGAGTTTGTCGTAGACCTGTGTAGATCACTTCCATTCCGGCATCTCGAAGCCCTTGGGCGATCACCAGCGCCCCTCGATCATGGCCATCGAGACCCGGCTTGGCCACTAACACGCGAATGCGACGTTGTGCCATCCGGCACCTCTCCTTTCCTCCATCACTGCTTGCACACTTCTCAGCTGGGCGGCCGGTCGCAACAACCGACTGGTCGTTTCAGTCTCGTCTCTACCACTGGGCCGGGCGGTACTCCCCGAATACGTCCCGGAGCACGCCACAAATTTCCCCGAGGGTGGCATACGCACGCACCGCATCCAAGATGGGGGGCATGAGGTTATCCGTCCCCATCGCCGCTTCTCGCAAGCGATTCAAGGTCTGCTCCACCGCGGACGCGTTGCGGCCCGACCGAAGTTTGGCCAGTTCTTCCCGCCGGCGCTCCCCGAGCTGTGGATCTACCCGCAACAGCTCCGGTTCCGGCTCATCCTCCATCCGGAAGGCGTTCACCCCCACCACAATCTCGTCGCCATTCTCGATCGCCATCTGGGTCTCGTAGGCCGCATCCCGGATTTCCTGCTGCATATACCCCATCTCCACGGCCTGCACGGCCCCGCCCATCTCGTCAATCTTCTCGATGTATTCCATGGCCCGGCGCTCGACCTCATCGGTGAGCTCTTCCACATAATACGAACCGGCCAAGGGATCCACCGTATCGGCGACGCCACTCTCATAGGCGATGATCTGCTGGGTTCGCAGGGCAATCCTCGCCGATTCCTCGGTGGGCAGCGCCAAGGCTTCGTCCCGGCTGTTGGTGTGCAGGCTCTGGGTTCCGCCCAGTACCGCCGCCAGGGCCTGAAGCGTCACCCGAACGATGTTGTTGTCCGGCTGCTGGGCCGTGAGCGTCGAGCCCCCTGTCTGGGTATGGAACCGCAGTTGCCACGACTTTGGATCCTTGGCGCCAAAACGCTCCCGCATGATTCGCGCCCACATCCGCCGGGCCGCTCGGAATTTGGCCACTTCTTCAAAAAAGTGATTATGCGCATTGAAAAAGAACGACAACCTCGGCGCAAAATCATCCACGTCCAGTCCCCGGTCCACCGCCGCCTGCACATAGGCGATGCCGTTGGCCAGGGTGAAGGCCAACTCCTGAACCGCCGTGGCCCCGGCTTCCCGAATATGGTAGCCGCTGATGCTGATCGTATTCCAATGGGGCACTTTTTCACTACAGAAGGCAAATACATCGGTGATGAGCCGCATGGAGGGCTTGGGCGGAAAAATGTACGTACCCCGGGCCACATATTCTTTCAAAATATCGTTCTGCACCGTCCCCCCGAGCTTTTCCGCGGGGACTCCCTGTTTCTCGCCCACGGCGATGTACATGGCCAGAAGCACCGACGCCGGCGCGTTGATGGTCATCGAGGTCGTCACTTTGTCCAAAGGAATCCCATCGAATAATTGCTCCATGTCCGCCAGGGACGATATGGCCACCCCCACTTTGCCCACTTCTCCCCGGGCCATGGGATGATCCGAGTCGTAGCCGATCTGGGTGGGAAGATCAAAAGCCGTGGACAGCCCCGTCTGTCCCTGTTCCAGCAGGTAACGAAACCGCCGGTTGGTTTCCTCCGCCGTTCCGAATCCTGCGTATTGTCGCATCGTCCAGAAGCGGCCTCGGTACATAGTCCTTTGCACCCCGCGGGTATAGGGAAACTCGCCGGGAAAACCGACATTCTCTAAATAGCGGCGCAACTCTTTTTTCTCCCCGCCCTGGGGAACATACAACCTGCGCACCGGAATCCCGGAGGATGTCGTAAAGGACGCTTTCCGTTCCGGGCGTTTTTTCAACGCGTGCTCCGTTTTCCTCTCCCATTCCTCATAACGTTCTTCAAAATCGGTCATTCTTTTTCACTCCTCTTCCACTGCCCACCGTAACGTCTTCGATTATAGCATTCGACCTTTAAATGCGCATCGAAGAAAAACAGAGCCCGCCAGCTCGGCGGGCAAAAATATCAGGTTTTATCGGCCATCGTGCGCTTCCGGGCCTTTAAGACGCTCACCCATTCCTCTAAACGCCCTCCGCCCCCGGAAGCCGGGTTTCGCGAACCGCTTCCACCTGCTCATGGGCATGGTACGAACTTCGCACCAAAGGACCGGATTCTACATGGCGGAAGCCGCGCTTCAGTCCTTCCTCCCTGAGTTGCGCGAACTCGTCCGGGGTGTAATACCGATCCACCGCCAAATGTTTCCGGGTCGGCTGCAGGTATTGACCGATGGTGAGGATGTCACAATCCACCGCCCGAAGGTCGTCCATGGTGGCGAGGATTTCCTCCCAGGTCTCTCCAACCCCCACCATGATGCTCGATTTCGTGGGGATCCGCGGGGCGATCGCCTTGGAACGCCGCAACAGTTCCAGAGACCGCTCGTATTTGGCCCTAGATCGCACCCGATCCGAGAGCCGCCGCACCGTCTCCACGTTGTGATTGAGGATATCCGGCCCGGCTTCCAGCACTTTTCGCAAAGACATCTCTTGTCCCTGAAAATCCGGGATCAGCACTTCCACCGAACAACCCGGTGCCCGGCGGCGGATGGCCCGGATGGTGGAGGCGAAAATTTCCGCCCCCCCGTCCTCCAGATCGTCCCGGGCCACCGATGTGACCACCACGTGGCGAAGGCCCATGGCCACCGTCGCCTCGGCCACCCGCTCCGGCTCTTGTAGATCCAGTTCCGTCGGCCGGCCGCTGGTGACGGCGCAGAACCGACAGGCCCGGGTGCAAATCCGGCCCAGGATCATGAACGTCGCCGTGCGGTGTGACCAACACTCAAAAAGGTTCGGGCACCGGGCCTCTTCGCACACCGTGTGAAGGGTTTGCCCCCGCATGAGAGCCTTGAGCTCCCGGTAATTCTCCCCGGTGCGCAACTGGATTTTAAGCCAATCGGGGCGGCGACCCTGCCCCGCGGAATTCCCCGTCCCCGATACCACTCGCAACTCTTCCAATCCCATCCCACCTCGCCCGTTCGACTAGATCCCCCCATCTTCCCGATAGGCTTCCAGCCGCCCTTTGACACTTTGTAGAAATCTGCCAGAGATCCAGCCGTCCAGCACCCGATGATCCAGAGATAGACACAGGTTGACCATCGAACGGACGGCGAGCATATCACCGGGCATGACCACCGGGCGCTTGACAATGGCCTCCACGCTGAGGATCGCCGCCTGGCCGCCGTTTAGGATCGGCTTGGATAAGACCGATCCAAACGCCCCGGTGTTATTGACGGTAAAGGTACCGCCCTCCATATCCTGGGTCTTCAGCCGCCCCTGCCGGGCTCGGGTGGCCAAATCATGCAAAGCGTGGGCCAAGCCCGTAATCGAGAGGCGGTCGGCGTCCCGGATCACCGGCACGAACAGGGCGTCCTCAGTTGCCACCGCCACAGAAAGGTGGATCCGCTTCTTCATTATAATCCGATCGTCCGCCCAAGACGAATTCAGGATGGGAAATTCCCGCAAGGATTCCGCCACCGCTTTCAGGAAAAAGGGCATGAAAGTCAGAGGAATTCCTTCCCGCCGCCGAAAATCCTCTTTGATCCTATCCCGCAGCCGAACCAGTCCCGTGACGTCCGCTTCCACCATCGTCCAGGCATGGGGTGCCGCATGAACGCTCTCCACCATGTGTCGGGCGATGGCCCGGCGGATCGGCGATGCTTCGATCACCTCCACCTCGTCCGGGCTTTGGTCTGGCAGAGTGGTTTCCTTCGACAGAATCGCCCGGCTCGGCTCGGCGGTTCGGACTGAGGTCTGCACACTCGCCCCTTCCAGCCAGGCGAGCACATCCCGCCGGGTCACCCTGCCCCCCGCCCCGGTGCCGGGGATCCCTTCCAGACGGACATTGTATTCCCGGGCCAGTTTCCGAACCGCCGGGGAATACCGCCCCCGAAGCCCGCTCCCCGAAGCACCGACCAAACCGGATCGACCGTCCCGGCTGCGGGCGGACTCCGGCCCCGCCGCCTGCTGCACCTTCGCCGGCCCGGACCCGGCCCCAGCACCGGAACCGGAGTCCTGCTGCACTCCTGCGGTAAAAGTCTCCATCAACGCCACGGGAGTGCCCGCCGCCACCGTTTCCCCTTCCTCGACCAGGTGGCGCATGAGAATGCCCTCGGCTTCCGCGGGCAACTCCGCCGTCACTTTGTCCGTGATAATCTCGGCGATGGGCTCATAGCGATGAACCGGTTCCCCAACCTGTTTCAACCACCGGGACAAAGTCCCCTCGGTGACGCTTTCACCTAATTTTGGCATTTTGATTTCGATCATCCCGGCCCCTCCTCAAAACCGCGCCAGTTCCCGCATCGCCTCGGCAATCCGAGGCGCCGTCACCAGATACGATTTTTCCAATTCGCGATTGAAGGGCATCGCCGGGATCTCCGGCCCGGCAAGGCGCATCACCGGCGCGTCTAACGAAAAAAGGGCTTTCTCCGCAATGAGGGCGGACACCTCGGCTCCGACCCCGCCCACCTTGTTGTCTTCGTGGATGATCATCACTTTTCCCGTCTTCTCCGCCGCTTCGAGAATGGCGGCCTCATCCAGGGGGCGCAGGGTCCGAAGGTCGAGCACGTGAGCCGAGATCCCCTCTTTCTCCACCTCTGCCGCAGCTTCCAGGGCAGTGTGCAGAGTCATGCCATAGGAGATCACCGTGATGTCCATCCCCTCCCGGGCCACCCGGGCCCGACCGATGGGCACCACATAATCCTCCTCCGGCACCTCCCCCTTGATCGAGCGGTAACATTTTTTGTGCTCAAAAAATAGCACCGGGTCATCATCCCGAATCGCCGCTTTGAGCAGGCCCTTCACGTCATAGGGGGTTGCCGGCGCCACCACCTTCAGCCCCGGCACGTGATAAAAGAGTGCTTCTACACTCTGGGAATGGTACAAGGCCCCGTGGACGCCCCCGCCGTAAGGCGCCCGGATCACCAGAGGACAATACCAGTCGTTGTTGGAGCGATAGCGCATTTTCGCCGCTTCACTGATGATTTGATTCACCGCGGGAAGGATAAAATCGGCGAACTGGATCTCCGCCACCGGGCGCATGCCGTAGAGGGACGCCCCGATGGCCACTCCGACGATGGCCGACTCCGCCAAGGGGGCATCCAACACCCTCTCCGGGCCAAATTGTTCGATCAGTCCCACAGTGGCGCGAAATACGCCACCCCGAACCCCCACATCTTCCCCCAACACGAACACCGATGGATCCCGTTCCATTTCTTCCCGCAGCGCGTCCCGCACAGCCTCAATATAGGTTTTCACCGCCATACTTCCACCCCCGGCCGGATTCTGTGCCCAGGCCCCTCTTGTAATCTCTGGTCATGCTTCCCCATGGACAAAGCGCAGGACGTCCGCGGGATCGGGATCCCTTGCTTGCTCAGCATAGGCCGTGGCTTCGTCTACCTCAGCCCGCACCTCCTGGTCCAAGGCGCGAAGCAGGACCTCGTCCGCAACCCCTGATGCGATGAGATATTCGGCTAACTGCGGAAGGGGATCCCTGCGGCGAGCGTCTTCCAATTCTTCCCCGGAGCGATAGGTCCGGTCGTCGTCATCGCTGGAATGCGGGGTCAAGCGAACCGTCATCGCCTCCACCAAAGTCGGCCCATCCCCCCTCCGGGCCCGTTCCACCGCCGTCTTGACGGCATGGTAAACGCCCAGAACGTCGCTCCCGTCCACCACCACCCCGGGGATTCCATACCCCGCCGCCCGGTCGGCCACACTGGGAGTGGCCAATTCTTTCGACGCCGGCACCGAGATGGCGTAGCCATTGTTTTGACAGAAAAACACGACCGGCAACCGATGCACGGCGGCAAAGTTCAATCCTTCATGAAAATCCCCCTGGTTGCTGGACCCCTCGCCAAAAGAGACATAGGCCACCACATCGTCCCCCCGCATCTTGGCGGCCAGGGCGATGCCTGCCGCGTGGGGAATCTGGGTGGACACGGGGCTGGAACCCGAGACGATGCGGTGCTTCCGGCTTCCAAAATGGTTCGGCATCTGCCGTCCCCCGCTGTTCGGGTCATCGGCCTTGGCATAGGCCGCCAGAAGCAAATCCCGGGGTGTTTGCCCGAAAGCCAGCACCACGGCCACATCCCGGTAATAGGGCAACACGTAATCTTTCTGCCGATCCAGGGCGAACGCCGCCCCGACCTGGGCTCCTTCGTGGCCTTGACACGAGATGACAAACGGGATTTTCCCGGCGCGATTGAGCACCCACAAGCGTTCATCCACCCGACGGGCCGTGAGCATCACGCGATACATGGCCAAAAGGTCTTCTCCGGTCAATCCCAGGGCTTCATGGCGGTTTCTCATCTCCACACTCACCGGTGCCGCCTCCTTGTATTCGACCATTTGAGCTTCATTGCATCCGTTTAACTGTGCACCACGAAAGTGCTCCGCACCTGCCGTAAAACCGCAATTCTCTCCTCAGCCAGGCGGTCCGCCGCTTGATGGGCCGGGATCCCTTTCTTGCGGGCCAAAGCGAACACATCCCGAACCCGGTCGTAGATCCCTTCCACCCGGGCCCTCACACGCTCCGGGCGGTACCCTTCGATTTCATCCGCCACGTGAATCACCCCGCCGGCGTTCGCCACGTAATCCGGCACGTAGAGGATGCCCCTCGCCTCAAGTTCGGCCCCATGCCGGTCCTCCGCCAGTTGGTTGTTCGCCGAACCGGCCACAATCCGGCACTGCAGCCGGGGGATGGTGCCATCATTGATGACTCCGCCCAGGGCACAAGGGGCGAACACATCCGCCGGGACATCATAGATGTCCTCGAGATCCACCGCTTCGGCGCCAAACTCCCGAACCGCCCGGTGCACCGCTTCTTTCCGAAGGTCGGTCACCACGAGCTTCGCCCCCGCTTGATGAAGAAGCTTACACAAGTGATACCCGACGCTCCCAAGCCCCTGCACCGCCACGGTCCGTCCAGCGGGGTCGCCCTCGCCGTACACCTCGGAAAGGGCGGCCTGGATACTGCGGAAAACCCCCAGGGCCGTCATGGGGCTCGGGTCCCCGCCTCCCCCGGCCGCTACAGAGACACCGGTCACATAGGGGGTCTCGAGGCGGATCCAGTCCATTTCCTGAGTGGTGGTCCCCACGTCTTCGGCGGTGATGTACCGCCCCCCGAGGCTCTGCACGTAGCGGCCAAAGGCCCGGAACAGGGCTTCCGTCTTTTCCGTTCGCGAATCCCCGAGGATGACCGCCTTGCCCCCGCCAAAATTCAAACCGGCCATGGCCGTTTTATAAGTCATTCCCCGGGCCAAGCGCAGCGCGTCCACCACCGCCTCAGCCTCCGAAGCGTACGCCCACATGCGGCATCCGCCCAGCGCGGGCCCGAGGGTCGTGTCGTGAATGGCGATCACCGCCTTCAGGCCCGAAGAAGCGTCTTGGCAAAACATCACCTGCTCGTAATCGAGCGATGTCATCGTCCGGAAAATCTCCATGTCCGCTCCCCCATTCCCCGCACAGATCATTTCGAGAACATCCCAGGTCTACCCGCCCGCCGACCCCTCACCCCCGGTGGAGTTCGTGAACCCCAGTTACCTACATGCCATGCAGAAACCATGCCAAAGCCGGGATCAAACAAAATTGGCGCCGGTTCGCACCACCGACGCCCGATTTCACCGGCTCCCGACCATACATCCTGCAATTATTTGCATGGTATGCAGTATTTTGCAGGCAAAATCATTCACAAACTCGTGTCAACCCGCCCCGCACAACCTCAGCCGGCCCCGGGGTCCATCCCAAGTTTCTCCAATTTATAATATAAATTACGCACCGAAATCCCCAGACGCCGGGCGGCCTCAGTTTTGTTCCCGCCCACCTTGTCGAGAACCCGCTGGATGTGGGCTTTCTCCGCGGCGGTAACGACATCCTCCAGGGTCCGGTCATCCTCCGGTTGTGCCGGGTTGATCGCTGCCCCTCCCAGGTCGGACAGGGGCACGTGGACGGTATCGATCCACGTGTCCGTGTAGCCGACGCGGATCATGGCCCGACCGATCACATTCTCCAGTTCCCGCACATTGCCCGGCCATGGGTATTCCTCCAACCGGGCAATCGCCCGGGGAGTCAGGCCCTCCACCTGGCGGCCAAAATCCTGGTTGAACTTGCGCACGAACTGCCGGGCCAGGGGCTCGATGTCCTCTTTGCGCTCGCGCAGGGGCGGCAGAACGATGGGCATGACATTCAAACGATAGTACAGGTCTTGCCGAAAACGCCCCTCCTCAATCGCCTTTTCCAAATTCACGTGAGTGGCGGCGATAATCCGCACATCCACGGGAATTGCCCGACTCCCGCCGACCCGGACAATCTCTTTTTCTTGTATCGCTCGAAGGATTTTCGCCTGGGTCGGGAGGGGAAGTTCTCCGATCTCGTCGAGAAACAACGTGCCGCCGCTGGCTTCTTCAAAGACTCCCTTTTTCCCGCCCCTTTTTGCACCGGTAAAGGCCCCTTCTTCGTAGCCAAACAGTTCGCTCTCCAAGAGAGACTCGGAGAAGGCGGCGCAGTTGACCCGAATGAACTGGTGATAACGCCGGGCGCTTTCGTTGTGAATCGCGTGAGCAAACAGTTCCTTCCCCGTCCCGGACTCCCCCCGGAGCAAAACCGTGGCCGGGGTTTGCGCCGCCGACCGGGCGAGTTGCACGGCAGAAACGAAGGACGGACTGTGCCCAATGATATCCTCAAAGGTGTATTTGGCCTCCAGCTTTCGAATCAGTCTCTTCGCCCGGTCCAACTCTTCCGTTAACTGTTGAATCTCCGAGATATCGTGAATCACCCCAACGCTGCCCTTCAGCTCGCCATCGACGAGAATCGGCGCGACATTGACGATCACTTCCCTCCGGGCCGGACCCACTTTCATCGGCACACCCTTGACCGCCCGGCGGGTTCGCAGCACCCGGTAGTGCATACTTTCTCCTTCCGCAATATCGACGGTGGCCGGCTTGCCGATCACGTCGTCCGGCCCCAGACCGGTGAGCCGGGTGTAGGCGGGGTTGATGAGGATTCCTTTGCCTTCGCGATCCACCACCGAGATGGCGTCTTGGGTGGCGTTGATAATCGCTTCAAGAAGGGATTGGATCTCGCGAAGATTTGTCACTTCTTCGGCCAAGCCAAACAGTTCCGTGACATCCCGGAAGACGGCCACCGCCCCCACCACCCGGCCATCCTCGTCCCGCACGGGCATCCGGTTGGTGATGATTTTCACCCGGCCGAGGTCTTGCAGTTGATTGAGCTCCTCCTGCCCCGTTTGAAGGACAATGTGCAAACGGCTGTTGGGGATAGTGGCCTTGGCCTGGGTGCCGAGCACCTCGTCGGCGGACAAACCGGTCAACCGCTGGGCGGCGGCATTAAAAAGTGTAATGCACCCGGTCTGATCCACCGCCATCATGGCGTCGTGGGTGGAGTTGAGAATGGCGTCCAACTCGTGGCGCTGCCGGGAAAGCCGGTGGATCAGTTGCTCTTTCTCCTGCAGCAGGGTCATCAAAAGCTCGGCCAACGGCCCGGGCACAAGGGTCACCCCTGGAGGTCGGGCGCTGTCGATCTCGCGGTACACGCCAACATCCCCCGTGGCTTCAATGACCACGTCGACCCCATGGAGATACGGCCGGTAATCGGCCGCCGTCTCGATGCCCCATTCCCGGGCCAGACCCAGCGCCGGGGCGCCGGGGTCGAGGTCCACCACGGCGACCACTCGAACCGCCTCCATGGAGTGAAACGCCCGGAGCAGGGCCGTACCCCCTTTGCCTCCTCCGACCAACAGCACCCGTACCACCGACGCCCCCTCGCTTTCGACCCGTGGATTTGTTTTCATTATATCAGTCATTCCACGGGGCTCCATGTGCTCTTCAAGATCAGGTATACTGGTAACAGTCGTCCACGCCCAAGGTCCCAGGATCCCGGGGCTTGAAAGGAAGGTTGTCACATGGGGCTTTTGATATCCTGGATTATCCTGATCGGCTTTTTCCTGCTCGGCGGTTACGGGGTGACGCTCGTCCGGGATGCCGTGATGGGTCACTTGTTCAACCCGTCGCAACCCTGGTTGGGACCCACCCTGGCGGGCACCGTCCTGATCGCCATCAGTGTGGGATTTCTCGGCGGGTTCATCTACTATAGGGAGAAAAAGCGCGGGAAAGTGAAAGGAGCCCGCCGGGGAACCGACGACCCACCCTCGCCGCCCCCCTGTTGCTTCCGATCGGGTTGAACTCGTGCCAACTCGTCACTTTTCATTAACAGAATCGACCATCCAACATCGTCACCCTCCCAGTCGATCCCGCCTCTCTCCACAATCATCGTTTCGATTCTTCGTGACGATGGTGAACCGGGCCGTGGTCTCGCACCCGGCCGCTGAGCACCCCCAAGGCGTGGGGCAGCACGTCCCCCACCGCCTCCAGACACTCCTGCACCCCTTTGGGGTTGCCCGGGAGGTTCACGATCAAGGTCTGCCCTCGGATGCCGGCGACGCTCCGGGACAGGATTGCCGTGGGCGTCACCGCCGCCGTGGCCGCCCGCATCCGCTCTGGAATCCCCGGGACCAGCCGCTCCACCACCGTCAACGTCGCCTCGGGGGTGACATCCCGGGGCCCCAGGCCGGTCCCGCCGGTGGTGAGAACGAGATCCACCCGTTCCACGTCGCAATAATACACCAGTGCCGCCTCGATCTGATCCCGTTCGTCGGGCACCACGCGATGTCCGCGCACCGCCATGCCCCGGCCCGTCACATAATCCCGAATAACCTCCCCGCTCGTATCCGGCCTCTCGCCCTTGGCTCCCTTGTCGCTGCACGTCACAATGGCCACCGTCCACCCTTCGCTCATACCCCATTCCTCCTCCTGGGCTCGTCCCGCCGGTAGTCCCCGCTTTTACCTCCGCTCTTCTCCAACAAATAAACCGAGGTTACCTCCATGGCCCGATCAATCGCCTTGCACATATCGTAAACGGTGAGCGCCGCCACCGAAACAGCCGTCAGTGCCTCCATCTCCACGCCTGTGGATGCCACAGTGGAGACCTCCGATTCGATCTCCAGTTCGGCAAAATCACGCCGGCCCTCGCTTTCCCGGGGAAAAAAGCGAAGGTCCACATGAGTTAACGGAATCGTATGGCACATGGGAATCAAGTCGGGGGTGCGTTTGGCCGCCATGACCCCCGCCACCTGGGCCACTGCCAGGACATCCCCTTTCTTGACTCTCCCTTCCTGAATCGCCGAGAGCGTTTCCGGTTTCATCCGAACCACCGCCCGGGCCACGGCGGTGCGCTTCGTCTGCTCTTTTCCCGAAACGTCCGACATCTTCGCCCTTCCTTGCTCATTAAAATGGCTCCACTCCGCCATTCATCCGTCTCCTCTCGCCCCTTGTCAACCGTTTGGGGATTCGTTAGTGTGAAGATGATGTCCGGGTCTTCGGACCATCCTTCGATTCTCGATGAAAGTGAAGGGATCCTCATGATATCAGATCAAGAACGGTATTCCCGTCAGTTCCTGTTCCCCCCCATCGGAGTGGCCGGGCAAGAAAAACTGCGCGCCTCCCGAGTGGTCATCGTGGGCCTCGGAGCGCTGGGAAGCGCGCTATCCCAACACATGGTCCGGGCCGGAGTGGGGTTCGTTCGGTTGATCGACCGGGATTATGTGGAACCGAGCAACCTCCAGCGCCAAATGCTCTACGACGAACAGGACGCTCTCCAATCTTTACCAAAGGCCGAAGCGGCAGCCATCCATCTTCGGGCGTTTAACAGCAGCGTCCACGTGGAGCCGCTGGTCACCGATGTGACGTGGCGCAACGCCGAAAAGCTGTTGACCGATGTCGATCTCATCCTCGACGGCACCGACAACTTTGAAATTCGGTATTTAATCAACGATGTCGCCATTAAGCACAAAATTCCGTGGATCTACGGCGGGGCGGTGTCTGCCCGGGGCGTTTTACTCCCTGTCATCCCCGAAAACGGTCCGTGTCTGCGCTGCCTCTTTCCCGAACCGCCCGGGCCGGGAGACGCTCCCACCTGCGATACGGTGGGCGTGATCGGACCGGTGGTGGACGTGGTGGCATCCCTTCAGGCGGCGGAAGCCCTCAAGTGGCTCGTGGGCGACCGGGACCATCTGCGCCGCACCCTGTTACACCTCGATCTTTGGGACAACGAATGGTCGGAAATCAGCGTCAGTCACGCCCGGCGACCGGATTGCCCGACCTGTGGGCTTCGACGCTTCGACTTTCTCTCCCCCCGGGAGCGACAAGCCATATCCTTGTGCGGGCGGAATACCGTTCAAGTCACCCTGGGAAGCCCCCTGGACCTCGATGCCCTCGAGCCTCGTTTATCCGCCCTCGGCCGGGTTCGGCGCAACCCGTTCCTGCTGCGAGCCGAAATCGAAGGCAAGCGACTCACCCTCTTTCCCGACGGCCGGGTGCTCGTTCAAGGCACGGACGATCCGGCGGTCGCCCGGTCCCTGTGCGCCCGGTTCGTCGGCGTGTGACAGATTCGCCATCAGGCGCTGGACGCCAAACGGCGAATCTCCGCCATCACCAGCTGGGCAATGTCCGCGTAGCTATCTGTGGCCGGCCGGATCGGGCGTCCCACCCGAATCCGGATCCGGCTGAACAGTCCGCACGGTCCTTGAATCGCTACCGGAACGATGGGCGCACCGCTTTTTACAGCCAGCATGCCCACCCCCGGTTTGGGGCTCGGTCCCGCTTTAAAGGTTCGAGAGCCTTCGATAAAAATGGCCAACACCTTTCCCTCTTGGAGAAGCCGCAGACTGTGCCGGATCGCGCGGATGTCTGGCATCCCCCGATGTACGGGGAAACCGCCGAGATAACGGATCAAGGGATTGAACACCCGATAACGGAACACTTCGGCTTTGGCGATAAAATACGGTTTTCTTGGAAGGTAGGCCCCGAGGAGGATCGGGTCCAACCAGGTTGGATGGTTGGCCGCCACGATCACCGCCCCTTCATAGGGTATCTGCTCGACACCTGAAACCGAGATTCGAAAGATCCCCCGAAACACCAAGCGAACCAACCACTTGAGCAGCCAATACACGGTGTTCACCCCTTATCCGAGGCCCAATCCGCGCCGATGGTGTGTGTTTTTATTTTACTCAGTGAACAGGTTTTTGGCCAGCATCCGCCGGCAAACCCATTGACCGGTCGCCCGGGCGTGCATAGAATAAAAAATAACGCTTGTATTTCGTTGAGCGAAATATATGCCTCCCGCAACAACAACTTTTGTCATCAAAAGAGAGGTGATCCACGATGCGAACATTAGAAGAAGACAAACGGGCCACCCGGGCGATCTACGCCACTTGCCTGGCCGCTCTGTTCGGCTTTATGGGCATCGGCGTCGTGGATCCCCTGCTGCCGGTCATCGCCGCCCAGATCGGGGCGGAGAAGTGGCAAATCGAGCTGCTGTTCACGACGTACATTTTTATGATGGCCATCGTCATGATTCCCGCGGGGATCCTGGCCGCCAACCGGGGCAATAAGCGCGTGATGGTGGTGGGATTGGGATTCGTCACAATGTTCGCTCTGTTTTGCGGATTTTCAAACGGCGTCTACTCCCTGGCAGGCCTCCGGGCCGGGTGGGGCATGGGAAATGCGATGTTTTTCGCCACCTCCATGTCGATCATCATTGGGCTTTCCACCAATTTGGAGCGAAGTATAGGACTTTACGAAGCCGCCCTGGGCCTGGGGATGTCGGTGGGCCCGCTCCTGGGCGGAGTGCTCGGCGCCGCCAATTGGCGCTACCCCTTTTTTGCAACCAGTGCCCTGATGGCCATCGCGTTCATCCTGACGCTGAGTACCGTCTATGAGCCGCCGGGTGGGCAAAGTCGCAAAGGTTTCCGGGATTTCGGCCGGGCCATGGCGCATCCTCCCTTCCTCGGCGTCGCCCTGGTGGCCATGTGTTACTATTTCGCGTTCTTTACAATCCTGGCCTACTCCCCGATTTTTCTCCAAATTCCCGCTCTTGAACTCGGGTTGATCTTTTTCGCATGGGGTCTGTGCCTGGCTTACGGATCGGTGTTCTTGGCCCACAAACTGCTCGACCGCCACGGCGGGGCTTGGACGGTTAAATTCGGCCTTTCCGCCATTGTCGCCGTCTTGATCCTCTTGATCGTCGTCCCCTCTTTTTGGGGACGGGTGGCCATCATCATCGCCTCCGGACTCTTTTGCGGGTTGAACAACACGAGCTTTTCCACCCTGGCGGTGGAGATGAGCAATGCCCAGCGCAGCATCGCCTCAGGAGCGTATAATTTTGTCCGGTGGATGGGGGCTGCCATCGCGCCTGTGGTCGCAGGCGTCGTCGCCGAACGCTGGTTCCCCACCGCACCCTATCTGATCGCCGGGATTCTCGTGTTTGTCGGCCTTCTGGGCGTGTGGCTAACCGCAGGCCAGCAGAAAACCATGACCATGCCCCATTAACACAAATCCCCCTGGCCCAACCCAGGGGGGTCATGCTCAAAAAGACCGCCCGCATTATCTCTGATGCTGAGGGGGGTAGAAACCTTCTTCCCTACGCCTCTTGGAACAGCGGAGTGGACAGGTAACGCTCCCCCGTATCCGGCAGGATGACGACGATCGTCTTGCCTTTGTTTTCGGGGCGATGGGCAAGAATCGAAGCTGCGTGATAAGCCGCGCCGGAGGAGATTCCCACCAACAACCCTTCCTCCCGGGTCAAAAACCGGGCTCCGGCAAAAGCCTCTTCGTTTTTGACCTGAATGACTTCGTCGATCAACTCGGTGTTGAGCACCTGCGGCACAAAACCGGCCCCGATGCCTTGTATCTTATGCGGGCCCGGTTGACCGCCGGACAACACCGGGGAATCTGCCGGTTCGACCGCCACCGCCCGGAATGAAGGTTTGCGCCCTTTGATGACTTCGGCCACTCCGGTGATCGTCCCTCCGGTTCCGACGCCGCTGACCAGGATGTCGACCTTGCCGTCCGTATCCTTCCAAATCTCTTCAGCGGTGGTTCTCCGGTGGATCTCTGGGTTGGCGGGATTGTTGAATTGCTGAAGGATGATCGCCTTTGGATACTCTTTCACCAATTCCTCCGCTCGCTTGATGGCACCTTTCATCCCTTCAGGCCCGGGGGTGAGAACCAACTCGGCCCCGAATGCCTTTAAAAGGCTGCGGCGTTCCACACTCATGGTTTCGGGCATCACCAGGATCAACCGGTACTTTTTGGCCCTGGCCACCATGGCCAAAGCGATTCCTGTGTTTCCGCTGGTCGGCTCGATGATGACCGTTTCCCGGTCCAATTTGCCTTCCCGCTCCGCCGCCTCGATCATCGATAAGCCAATCCGATCCTTGACACTGCCCCCGGGATTAAAGAACTCGACTTTACCGAGCACTTCCACCCCGGTCTCGTCGCTTAAATGGTTCAACCGCAACAACGGCGTCCCTCCGATCAACTCGGCGACACTTCTGGCGACTGTCATGTTCCATCTCTCCTTCATTCAAATTACACTCGCCCGGATTCAAACCACTGCATACACCCTGGCCTCCATAGAACCTACAATACCGATAAAAACACTTAGCTTATCTGTCCCTAACATACCACATCCGAGGGACTATGTAAAGAAAACCCGGACAAGGCGCAGGCCCTCGGGTATCGGTATATCTGTTTCGTTTTTGCTATGAACTCCTATCAAATATTGACAAACTTGACAGCAAAGCAGTTTACGCTCTCCGAGAGGCTCGCTGCTCCCCGAAGAACCGATTGGCGAGGTCCTGGGGCCGAGCATCTGGAGTCCCGCCCGAAACAGTACCATCCGCTCGTCCGCCGACCACCGCCCGACACCGACAGTTTCCAAACGGCGGAGTGGTCCCTCGACGCTTGCGCGTCCTTCTGCCGGGAATACGCCTCAGCCACTTCGACGATCCGCCTCCATTTCTCACGATTCAGCGGCAGGCTCTTTTGTCGGATCGTCTGTCGCACCGGCCAACTCCTCCCGAACCGCATTGGTCAGTTTCCGCGTCCTGTAGGTTCTTGACCCGTAGAGTTTTGCCGCAAAATGCTGGACAATGCTTATTAGATCTTCGACCAGTTCCTGGGCCGGTGACATGTCCTCGGCCTTGTTGACCACCAGAATCTCGCAACCGAACTGTGCAAACAGGTCCTCTTTCTTTTTTTCTTTTCGTTTCCCGATTCCTAACGCCTGATAGAACATATCCTCGGTGTATCTGCGCTTGTTGGTAGGAGTTCGCAAAGGCACCAGCTTGCCTTCTCTGTCCCACGCTCGAAGAGTGGAGACGCTGACGCCGAGTTTCTCCGCAAACTCTCGAATCGAATAGAGCTTCACCTGAACATCACCCTATATCAGATTCTATCAGGTGACGTTGATTTGAAGGCCAAAAGCTGTATTCAACCTCCCGGAACGAACGATGACCGAAGCTGCCCCCAAGGACAACGGAGAACTTCCCAGCCCCCGGTCCGACTACGTTTCTCCCTTGGCTCAGGTGGGATGGGGATCAAACAATTCCCTCACCGGAATGAGTAAATCTGAGAACCTCCCCGGGCTAATCGTCCTGCGAATCCCGTACTCCTCGTTGAAAGCGAGCCGGGTACCATCGTGGCGATAGACGTAGATGGCTTTAAGCGCCGGATCGACAATCCAGTACTCTTCCACGCCGACCCGTTGATAGATGTTCATCTTCCCCACAAAATCGATGGAGGCCGTGGAGGGCGATAAAATTTCAATGACGAGCACCGGTATACCCACGATACGTTTCGAGCGTCCATAACTTCCACACATTACAAGTGAAGCCTCTCCCGCCTTCGCTATCGCTTAGAGGCGGGAGCTTCCTGGTTCATCGACCGCAGCCACATGGGTCTTACACAATCTCCCCAGGCGTAAGTTCGGGTGCTTCCAGCCCTACTCAGATCTTGCTTAATTCGCCCTTTGCAGGATGACCATCGCCGAGACCACGTCCCGGTCGGCGGTCAGCCCGCAATGCGGGCATTGGTGTATCCGGACGCCTAGGTCTTTGGGCACCGGATGCCCGCATACACAGGTTTGGGATGTGCCGGCTGGAGGAACTTTCACCAGAACCTTGCCGAACTTTTTGGCTTTATATTCGATGTAGCTGATGAACTTGCCCCAGCCAGCGTCGGCGATGCTCTTGCTGAAATGGTGATTCTTCATCATGTTCTTAACCGACAAATCCTCGACGGCGATCCAGTCATATTTTTGGACGATGCCGTGGGAAATCTTGTGCAAGAAATCTTTCCGCTGATTGGCAATCTTATCATGCAGCCTGGTTACTTTCGCTTTCGCCTTCCCTCGGTTGTTTGAACCTTTTTTCTTGCGGGAAAGCCGTCTTTGCAACCTGGCCAATTTCTTTTCGGATTGACGAAAGTATTTCGGGTTGTCGATTTTCGTGCCGTCTGAGAGTGCGGCGAAGGTGAAAAGGCCAACATCAATACCCACCTTGTTAACAACGTCTACTCCTTCGGACTCCTGGATTTCCGAGGTCAGATTGACGTACCATTTGCCGCCGTGGTACTTGACATTGATTCGGCTGACCTTGGCCGGGTCAAATTCAAAGTGGGCTTTCATTTTGACGTGCCCAATCTTAGGCAAATAAATATGGCCGATTTTTTTGAAATGGTCCTGCTTGTCCGCCTGCGGGTAGGTGAAAGAACGGTAATGGTTCCGATCTTTGTAGTGCGGATACCCGGCCAGGCCAGCAAAAAACCGCTGAAACGCATGGTCTAACCTCTGCAGGCAATCCTGCAAAACTTGAGCATTGACCTGTTGGTATTCCGGAAATTCTTTCTTAAATGCCGGCAGTTCATTTTTTTGTGCGGTGCAAGAAGGGGACTTGCCTCTTTGCCGATAACAAATTTCCCTTTGCTTCAGGGCTGTGTTGTAGAGCTGGCGGCAAAGCTCCAGGGTCTGAAACAGCTTTTGCTCCTGCTCTTTAGTGGGTTCGATGTGAAACCGGTGTACGATGATCATGTTTCTCACCCTGGGACTCGATGTATGTTTTGATCACTTCCATCGGAGCTCCCCCGGTAGTCAAAAGGCAAAAACTGCGGAGGTGTTTCCTGATTTCCGGGAACTCTTTTTTAACCAACCGGGACGAGGCGCTTTTAAAAGCGTTGATATATTTCGACAGAGTGCTGTTGGGGTGCGCACTGAAGAGCATGTGTACCTGATCGCGGTCGTGGTTGAATTCCAATAGATCGTTGATCACTTTTCGGCGGTACTTGACCACTAAGACGAGGTGATTTGACAAAGATATTCACCTTCCGCGAAGGAGCTTTTTGAGTATTGTACCAAATCCCTGAGAGAAAGAGCGAATGCATTTAAAAACCGTAACCACGGCGATCGCCGCCAATACCGCGCGGGTGCACATGGAAACGCCATTCCAGACCCAGGCGCACAGAAAAAACCCGGGCATCAACCCGGGCTTCTGACATGGTGCGCCTTCATCCGCCTTCAAGTCGCCGTCTTCACGGCTGGGAAGGAGCGGATTCGGCAAACAGCTCTTCGAGTTTTTTCTCGACGTTCTGCAACCCTCGATCCCCGGCCGCGCGGAATTTCAGATGACCTTCGGTGTCGAAGAGGAAGAACGCGGGCACGAACTGGTTCTGATACAGATCGGCAATCCGGTGCAGATTGTCCACCGCCACCGGATGATGAATCCCGAACTCCTGGATGTCCTTCTTGACCATCTCGACGTCAGTGTCGGCCTCCTGCCGGGGCATGTGAATCGAAACCAATTGGAGCCCCTTCGGAACATACCGATCCCGATAGGCCAAAAGGTTCGGCAGGGTCTCGTGGCATATGTGGCACGACACCGCCCAGAAGTGGATCAAAATCGGCCGTCCGATCTCGATGTTCGGCGGCCGGTCCACCACCAGCCACTCCGTCGCTCCCTCCAGTCCCGGGAACGGGGTACCCAAACGCATGGGCATGGCGAGTCCCCCTTTACAGTCTCCTCGGCGTGGACACCCGCTCCGCCGGATCCCCGAGATCAGACTTCCAGAAGTTTGTCTCCGGGTTTCCAGTCGGCCGGGCACAACCCGCCGGTTTGCAGCGCCTCGAGGACGCGCAGAGTCTCATCGACGCTGCGTCCGATGTTCAGATCATGGACCACCTGGTAGCGCAGGATACCCTCGGGGTCAATGATAAACAGTCCCCGCAGCGCCACCCCCTGTTCGGGAATCAACACGTCGTAGGCCCGGCTGACCGACTTGGTGATGTCGCTCGCAAGCGGGTAACGAATCTCTCCCAGGCCATTCTTATCCCGGGGCGTGTTGATCCAGGCCTTGTGCACGTGAACGGAGTCCACGCTCACCCCGAGAATCTCTGCGTCGAGATCAAAGAACTCCTGCGCCCGGTCGCTCATCGCCGTGATCTCCGTGGGGCACACGAAGGTGAAGTCCATCGGGTAGAAAAACATCACCAGCCACTTTCCGCGATAGTCGGACAAGCGAACTTTCTCATCCAAGGTTTTCATGTTTTTCGTGCTCAGCATCTCGAAATCAGGTGCAGGTCGTCCTACCAACGGCATGGTTCGCTGCCTCCTTATTATGTAGAATTTCCCCCGAAGCAAGGCCGGGCTCTGGCCCGACCACCACTCCGGCGTCGGTTTCACCAAGGACATTGTACATCAATAACGAGTATTAATCAATAATAAGTTTTTGTTTTGTCACCTCCTTGTCGAGATCTTCCCCTTTGTCCGGCGCACCGCGGTTTGCTATGATGGATCCGAAGGAGATGATCCCCATGAGCGAAGCCGTACAAACCCTGGAGGGCTGGTTTGCCCTTCACGACTTTCGCCGTATCGACTGGCCCCGCTGGACTCATCTACGGGCCGACGAGCGCCGCCGGATGCGCGACGCCTTCCTCGACCTGGTGGCCCAGTGGGATGAGATCGAGGCAACCAAACAAGGGAGCACAGCTCTTTACACGGTGGTCGGCCAAAAAGCGGACCTGGTCATGGTCCACCTGCGCCCCACCTTGCAGGATCTCGAAGCGACGGAACTGACCTTCGAACGGTCAGAATTCGCCACCATCGCCCGGCCTGCGTACTCCTATGTGTCGGTGGTGGAGCTAAGTAATTATACCACGAAACCCGGGGTCGACCCCAGTGACGACCCGGTGGTTCAGCGCAGGTTAAGACCGATCCTGCCAAAAACAGCGCATATATGCTTTTATCCGATGAACAAACGCCGTCAAGGCGAAGATAATTGGTACATGCTCGGTATGGAAGACAGGCGGACCATGATGCGCAGCCACGGCGAAATCGGCCGGCGCTACGGCGGCCAAGTGACCCAAATCATCACCGGGTCCGTGGGTTTGGATGACTGGGAATGGGGAGTGACGCTGTTTGCCGACGATCCCATCGTGTTTAAAAAACTCATCTATGAGATGCGCTTCGACGAAGTGAGCGCCCGCTTTGGCGAATTCGGCCAATTCTTTGTCGGGAATCGCCTGACCCGGGAGCGGATCGACAGCTGGTTGGGGCTCTGAACGGAGACGCCACGCCCCTCGTCCTGCTGGAAACAGTACCCGAGGGGCGTTCCATCGGTTCAAACACGGCCAGTGCAGAGAAGGTTCCGGCCCATCTTACACAATCTATCGCGTGGTGTAGCCTCCGTCAATCACCAATTCGCTACCCGTTACAAAGGAAGATTCATCAGAGGCTAAGTAAAGGACCCCGAAAGCAATGTCTTCTGGGGTGCCAAGCCTGGGCAAGGCTGTTAATGCGTTGACCTGTTCCAAAGCGCCCGCTTCCTTGATACCGGCGATCATCGGAGTATCGATGACCCCGGGATGTACGGAATTAATGCGAATCCAATAGGGAGCATACTCGACGGCGGCCGTCTTCGTTAAGATTCGGACCGCTCCTTTGGTGGCCTGATACGCTGCCGCCCCGCCACTTCCGATCAGACCATAAATCGAAGAAGTATTGATGATGCTCCCGCTGCGTTGTTGTTTCATGTACGGCAGGACCGTTTTCATCCCCAAGAACACACCCGTCAGATTCACAGAAAGAACTCGATTCCATATCTCCAAAGTGGTATCTTCCACGCCTTCCATCGCCAGGATCCCGGCATTATTCACAAGAATGTCGATTTTACCGTATCGTTGAATCACCCCCTCGACCACTGTCTGCCATGCTTTCGGATCGGTCACATCCAACCTCTCGAATACGGTATCGTATCCTTCCTTTTGCAGTTCTTCGGCCACCGTCCGTCCTTCATCAACCAGGACATCCGTCAGACATACTTTGGCCCCTTCTTTGGCCAAAAGCCTTGCTTCCGCCGCGCCCTGACCTCGCGCAGCCCCGGTCACTATTGCAACTTTTCCTTTCACTCGTTCCATCATAATGTCCTCCCTTTTTTGATTGGTGAAAAACTTCGTTTCACAAAACGCCGCTACATGAACATCACCACCCGAGCCAACAGGCAAACTTCTGGGGATTGATCAAAAAAACCTTCGAACCGAATCGGACAACCGAATGCATCCCCGTATCGGACGAGCTTCAGCCATCGTACACTTCACCACCCGCCCCTTCAACCATCGCCCCCCAAGGCACATCCACTGCAAGTCCTCCATCACCTGATCAATGGAACACTCCGTCATCGATTTTGATACACGCGATCGACCATCCATTCGACGCTGTGGTCTAGAGCCAGCCACTCCCCACCCAATGGAAAAACGCTTGGTATCAGCAGACGGATATACATCTGACACCACGAACACGAACCGTTTGTTTCCAAGGGTGACTTCCAAATGTGCCCCATACAACCTGTGGGCAGCAATTGTCGCAATACAGTGACAAAGGGTTCTGTATCGATAGGGTCCGCCTGTGCCTCGCATCAGAATCACTCACTTTTCAAATCATTCCCCCCGAGTAGACATTCCGCCACAGTGGCACAACAGGAGGATGAACGCCGATTGGACTATGTTCAACCACTGAAAGACCGGATGCTCATCAACGCAAGGAAGTCCAGACGGTCTTTAGCTCTGTGTACAGATCCAAGGCCTCCTCCCCCAACTCTCTGCCAAAGCCGCTCATCCGATACCCCCCGAAAGGAGCCGCCGCGTCCAACAGATTATACGCGTTAATCCATACCGTCCCCGCCTTGAGGGCCCGGGCAGTGCGGTGTGCCAGCGAAAGATCCCTCGTCCAAAGCCCGGCCGCCAATCCGTATCTCGTGTCGTTCGCCAGGCCGACCACCTCTTCCGGCGTATCAAACGGCATCACAAAAGCCACAGGGCCAAAGATCTCCTCCCGGGCCACCGTGTAGCCTAGGTGATCCCCCACCAGAATCGTCGGTTCATAAAAGTATCCAGACTCAAGATTGGCAGGAGCACTCCCGCCTTCAATGAGTTGCGCCCCTTCCTCGACCCCCATCTTCACATACCGGTGCACCCTGCTTTGGTGCTCTGCCGAAATCAATGGTCCAAACGTCGTGCTCTCATCCAACGGGTTCCCGATCTTGACCTTTCGCGCCGCCCCGCGCACTTCCTCCAATACCTTATTATAGACCGGCCTTTGCACAAAAACCCGGGACCCCGCCAAACACACTTCTCCCTGGTTGTAAAAAATCCCTCCCACAATCCCTTTTACGGCCGCAGACAAATCAGCATCCGCAAATACAATGTGCGGCGACTTGCCGCCCAACTCCAAGCTCACTCGCTTGATGCCGGAGGCCGCCTGAGCCATGATCTGCTGACCGACGGCGGTGGATCCCGTGAAGGAAATCTTATCCACCCCAGGATGGCGCACCAACGCCGCCCCGGTTTTCTCCCCATCTCCGGTGACAACATTGAACACCCCGTCCGGAATCCCCGCTTCTTTCATGAGCCGGGCCAAGTACAGGGCCGATAGCGGCGTCTCCTCCGCCGGTTTCAACACCACAGCATTCCCGGTCGCAAGGGCGGGAGCTACTTTAATCGCCGCCATGTACAAGGGAAAATTCCATGGAATGATCTGAGCCACCACCCCGACGGGTTCGCGCAACGTGTAGGTCAAAAACTGGCCCCTGACTGGCACGGTCTCTCCCTTGATTTTGGACGGCCAACCGGCATAATATCGGAAACATTGGATCGTGAGAGGAATGTCCACTGCTTTTGCGTCCCGCAGTGGTTTGCCCGTATCGCAGGTTTCCAAAAGCGCGAGGGTATCCGCATGGGCTTCAATGAGATCCGCTACCCGGTGAATCAACCGCTCCCGCTCATAGGGATTCCAGGCGGCCCAGCGCCCCCCGTCCACCACCCTACGGGCCGCTTGTACGGCACAGTCCACGTCCTTTTCATCGGCCAACGGGACTTCCCCAATCTGCTCACCGCTCGCCGGATTCACCACGGCAAATTTTTCCCCGCTGAGAGAATCGACAAAGCGACCGTCAATAAACAACTGGGTCGGAACGTTTACATGTTCAATCTGCAACGCGTTCATGATGGCCTCCTGATCGTATTCATCGCCAGATCATCTCCCGACGAACTTGGGAGATCGATGTTCCAGCATGGCCCGAATCCCCTCTTTATGGTCCTCGGTCTCCCGAATAATGGCAAAATGCGAGGAAATGAGATCCAAGGCCGTTCGAAGGTCCAGATTCCGAGACTGATACACCGCGCGCTTGATCATGCGGATGGCAATCTCCGGCCCTGAAGCCAAGCGACGGGCAAACTCCAGGGTTTTTTCCATCAATTCGTCCGGCGCATAAACACGGTTCACAAGACCGATCCTCAGTGCCTCTTCTGCATCCACAAAATCCCCCGTCCACAACAACTCCAACGCTTTAGCGGTCCCTACGAGCCGGGGCAAAAAGTACGCGCCTCCGTCCCCTGGCACCAGTCCCACCTTTACGTATCCTTCGGATAATTTTGCGGACCTCGACATAAACCGCAAATCACACATCAACGCCATGTCCAGGCCTGCGCCCACAGCCACCCCGTTGATCGCCGCGATCGTCGGCTTATCGATTTGTTCCATCTCAAAGGCGACCCGATGAATGTGCGTCCAAAGTTCGTTCTTTCGATCCAGGGCTTTCGCCCTCGTTCCTTCCTCTAGCCCTACCAAATCCGCGCCGGAACAAAACGCCTGGTCCCCAGACCCGGTTAACACGATCACATGAGTATCCGGATCTTCCCGCACCTCTCGAAGAAACTCCGACCATTGTCCGATCATCTCTGGCGTGAAGGCATTTCGCCGATGCGGGCGATTCAAGGTAATCACTGCAATTCCTTCCCGTTTCTTGAATAGGATGTCATTCTCTTCGGCCATTCAAACAACCGCCTTTCCCTATCCTGTGTCGCGTATGATCACGAGCTACTCGGCCCTCGTTGGTTGAGTTAAAAAATCCCATAGATCCCGGTTGCCAATTTCCGCAAACAAAATCTTCGACCACCAAGTCTCGTTGCCATACTCGTGGCGATACGCCCACGCTCTACGGCTGAAATAATGAAGCGAATATTCCTGAGTAAAACCAATCGCCCCGTGAACCTGGTGGGCACCCGCAGTGACGACCCGTATCGCTTCCGCAATCCGGATCTTGGCCAGAGATGCGTAACGCATCATGTCTTCCCCTTGATCAACCCCGTACACCGCTCGATTGAATAACGCTTGTACAGCAGCCGTCTCCGCCGCCATCTCGGCAATTTGGTGCTGAACGGCTTGAAACTTGCCGATGGAGCGCCCGAACTGGGCGCGCTGCTGGGCATACTCCACGGTCATGTTGAGCATTCGTTCCAAAGCGCCCACCGTCAAGGCCACCCTACTCAGCGCCAAAAGTGCTCGAAGGGTTGAACTTTGTTGCTCAGAAATCTCCTGAACAAAGCTCGGCGACACATGTGAAGCCTGTAGCGTGTCCCTGGGTTCACCCCCGAGGTTCTGGCCCTTCTCCCAAGAAACGTTTCGACTGTTCAACACCGCGGCAAACCACCCGCCCAAGGTTTGAAACACGGCGAGCACCGTATCGGAAGCGCGCCCCCAGGGAACGTTCACCCAGGTCCCGCTGACGACGGCCCGCTCTCCTTCATGGGTCAGTTCAATCGCACCGCCGGGCTGAATTGCGCACGTGACAACCCCCGAAGGAATCGGGACGCCCATGTCGACCATCATTTTGCTGGCCGCGAGAGATGAGGCCAAGGGGCCCGGCACGGCGTAATAACCGGCTATTTCGAGCAATACAAGGGCATCTCCCGTGTTTAACCCCTCTTCGTCGATTTTCGTAAAAGCGTTTGACTCTAACAATGACCATAACTTTGTAGGAAATTGATGGTTATCGGCCGCAGCCAGCAACTCTGGTGTACATTGGCCTTGAAAGATTCGCCGAGCCGTATCCGCCACCATTCTCCGGACATCGCCGCTCATCGCAGTCCCAGCCCCCTCGCAACGATTCCCCTGAGAATCTCGTTGGTGCCGCCTCGAATGGTAAAACCTGGTCCATGAAGCATCGCCTGGGCCAACAGGATCAAAAACGGATCCGCACCTTCCTGTACCGGCGGCAGGTCAGCAAGTCGCTCCGCAATTTCCGTGACCTTCCGCTCAAAACGGGTCCCTGCGTCCTTCACCAAAGCCGCCTCGGTGACAGGATTGCCTCCAGAGTTCAAGATTCCAGCGACCGATAATGACAGTTCTCGTAGCGAAGCCAACTCGGCCACCAACACCGCTACGTCACGCCGGGCGAAATCGTCCTGAAGAGACGCCGCCTTCTGCACCAAAACACGAAGGAGTGGAAATGTTGTCAAAAACCGCTCCGGACCACTGCGTTCGTAAGCCAGTTCTTCGGTGACTTGGCGCCAGCCATCACCCGCCTCTCCAATCACCATGGAAGGAGGGATATACACGTCGTGGAAAAAAACTTCATTAAAGTGATGCCCGCCGTCCAACAAATAAATCGGGCGAACCTCCACATGAGGATCGTGAAGATCTACAATGACGTTGCTCAATCCCGCGTGCCGATCCGAACCGCTGGGCCCATTTCGACACAGTGTCATCATGTAGTGACATTGATGGGCCCCGCTGGACCAGATTTTCTGTCCGCTCAGTCTCCAGCCCTCTCCATCGGGCGTCAGCTTGGCTTGCACAGCCGCCAAATCCGATCCGGCATTGGGTTCACTCATGCCGATGGCCCAGTACGACTTTCCCTGAGCCATTAGAGGGAGGAAACGCTCCTTTTGTTCCTCCGAACCATAGCGCAGGAGGAGCGGACCCATTTGACGATCCGCCACCCAGTGGGCGGCAACGGGGGCTCCGGCCGCAAGCAATTCCTCAATCACCACATAGCGTTCCATCTCCGATCGCTCGTGACCCCCGTACCGCTTTGGCCACGTCATCCCGATCCAACCTCTTTTGCCCAACTCCTCGCTAAAAGAGGGCGAGAATCCCCCAAGCCAGGCATCACAAGCCGGGATAAATCCCCCGTTTTCCTCTTCCATCTGAAGAAAACGGCGCACTTCGGCACGGAGTTCCTCCGTTGTTTCGGGCAATCGCACCGTTTCAAGTGTGAATTTTGGCATCCGTTCTCGCCTCGCTTGTTGCAGACTCGATCTGATCATAGGTTCGGTTGTAATTGCCGATAGGCGCGATCAAAAAAAATCAGTGGATCGCCACCGTGGAGGCGCATGTCCAGAACGCGCCCGACAAACAACGTGTGATCCCCTCCTTCATAGGAGGCCCAAACACGGCACGCCACCGACGACAAACAAGTCCGGAGCACCGGAACCCCTTTCACCCATTCGTGCTGCGGTTGCAAAGCCGGGTCTGGCTTGCCGCCGTAATGCCGGGACAACGCCTCCTGATCTCTTCGCAAGATGCTCACTCCGAAGGTTTCTGCCTTCGCGATCATGTCGTGGGTGTGGGTTTTTTTATCCACGGACACAAGGATGAGGGGCGGATTCAGCGAAACCGAGGTAAAGGCATTGGCCGTCATTCCATGCACGCCCCCTTCATGGTCGACCGTCACAACGGTCACCCCGGTCGCGAATGTTGCCATCGTTCGACGAAATTCATCGGCCTGAACCTCCACAGCCACGTTCAATCCCCCTTTACCATGCTCAGCTGTCATCAATTAGACATCCATAACGATGGAGGCCCGATTCACCTGCTTCGCCTCCGCCAGGCGGAAAGCCTCGTTAATTTCTGACAAAGGGAAGGTACGGGCAACCAATTCGTTGTATGGAAACGCATTCCGGGTCATGACCAAAAAATCCAACGCCTTCTTGAGATACCTTGGCTCATACAGCGATACGCCGATGATGGACTTATTCCCAAAAACCAGGCGTGAAGGATCGAGTTCAACCGTCTTTCCCAGACTGATATTCCCAATTTCTAGATATCGGCCCCCCACGCGCAGCAGTCGTAAACCCTCGGAGATCACCCCGGGGTGTCCGACCACCTCCACCGCGACATCAGCGCCCAGGCCATTCGTGAACTCTCTCACGAGACGAAGGCGCTCCTTCTCATCATGCTGAGAAAGCGGAATGATTTCGTCGGCACCGAATTTCCTGGCTAAAGCCAGGCGTTCCTCGACGCCATCCAACACAATCACTCGTCGAGCCCCCAGGGTCTTCGCAACCGCAGTGGCGTAGATGCCCAAGCCTCCGGATCCTTGGATCACCACCGTCTCCCCCGCGCGCAAACCAACGCGATCCAACCCGTACATGACTTGAGACAAAGCACAGTTAGCGCCAGAGACCACATCGTCCCCCAACTCATCTGGCACCTTAAAAATCACATGCTGAGGGGGAAGATAATAATAGTCTGCAAACCCTCCGACAAAATGAGGCGGCTTTAAGCAATTGTCGAGCATGGCCATCTTCAGCCGGCGACACCCGATAGAAAAACCTGAGGTGCAGTTCTCACATCGGCCACACGCAAAAAAATACGGATAGACCACGCGGTCCCCGATATGGAGCGGGTTGCCGAAGGAGTCGGTTTGAATGCCCGCGCCCAGCGAATGCACCACACCCGTCATTTCGTGCCCAAGAATCGTCGGCAGCTGCCCCCCTAAGCCACGGGTTTGAAAGTCCCCGTGCCATGCGTGAAGATCAGATCCACAGACGTTACACCGTTTGACGCGTATGACGACAGCACCGGGTTCGGGGTCAGGGACCGGAAACTCTTGCAACTCCAAATCTTTATTTGGATGCGCAAATACAGCAGCCCTTCCATACGTCGCCATTCAACGCGCCTCCCTTTGTAGGTTTCGCCCTTATAACCCATACTTTGCAACCTTGCGATAAAGTGTGCCTCTCGCAATTCCTAACTCTTTCGCTACTTTTGAAAAATTCCCTTGATGTTTGATCAGCGCCTCGCTGATTAAGCGCTTCTCAACATCCTCAATCCTCTGGGCGGTAACCTCTTCGCGGGTTCTCAAATATACGGGCAAATCTTCCATCTGCGCCCTTCCACTTTCGGCCACTACGACCAATTGGTGAATAACGTTCTCCAATTCCCGGACATTTCCTGGCCAGACATAAGACAAGAGGACTTCTCGAACCTCTTCATCCAAGCGGACGTTTTTTCCTTCCATCCGATTGAATCGGTCTAAAAACGCTTTGATCAAGGCTTCGAGATCCCCCCGCCCCCTTTCCCTCAGCGCGGGCAAATGAATAGACACGACACTCAGGCGATACAAGAGATCCTTTCGGAATCGATTCTCATTAGCAGCTTTGAACAAATCGATATTGGTCGCAGCAATGATGCGCACGTCCAGTGCAATCTCTGTGGTCCCTCCCAGGCGGGTGATCCGACTCGTTTGCAGTACGCGGAGCAGATAAGCTTGTAGGTCTAAAGGAAGTTCGCCGATCTCATCTAGAAACAAGGTGCCTTCTTGAGCAAGTTCAAAATACCCCTTTTTCCCCCCTTTTCGGGCGCCCGAAAAGGCCCCTTCCTCATAGCCGAACAGTTCACTGGCGATGAGTTCTCTGGGAATCGCGCCGCAGTTTACGGGAACGAAAGGACCTTTCCGCCTGGGGCTGTCATGATGAATGGCTTGGGCAAACATTTCTTTTCCCGTTCCCGTCTCGCCCAAGAGAAGAACATTCGCCGTACTCCGGGACACCCGCTTGGCCAATTCCAGAGCCTTGGCAAACCGACTTCCCGATCCAACCAGCCGTTCAAACGTGACCAAGGGCTCCTTATCCGCATGGTGGTCGCCTGCACCCCGAGTTCCTCCAGACCGATCCATGGAAGCCAACACGACCAACCACCCGATCGGCTGATCGCGCCGATAACAAGGAATACTCATTAAACGAACGGTCCTGCCACGTTGCAGCGTTACGTACTGTTCCTGTTCCACAAAGGGAATATCCCGCAATATTGTTGCCAAATCAGGTACCTCACTTAGAGGAATAGGCAGGCAACTCACGGAAGTCGAGCAGTAATCTTGAAAAAACTCTTGATTGGCCGCCACGATCCTGTGAAATCGATCCAAGGCAATCACCGGCCAAGGAAAAAACGAAGCGACCTTTTTCTGAAACGCCAGGATCAACTCCATGCGATCCAGTTCCGCTTCATATCCAAGCCGCTGCTCAAGCGCTCGGCCGGTCATCGAGACGGCAGTAAGATTCTGTGGATGGAAAATATTGCAAGTCGACGATATATCCAGAATCCCCGAAATCAAGCCGGTCACCGGATGGATGACCGGCACCGAGTAACAGCTCCAGACATGCAGGGTCTCTGAGAAGTGCTCCGTTTGAGTCACCAGAACGGGCTGCTTGGTAATGGCCGCCAGGGGCAGGGCGTTTGTCCCAACGGCATTCTCAGTGAACACGCCTCTCGGCATGATATGCGCATCCTGGGCCTCTTCGAGGATTCCCGGATCCCCCCACGTCTTCAGAATCGTGGCCTTTTCATCGCTGAGGATGATCACTACTTTCGTTCCTGCAAAATAATCGGAAAGTTGTTCCACCACAGGCCGACACAGTTTCAAGAAATGCTTTTGACCATCCACATTACGCTGGAAAACGTCCGTTTTCTGGAGGGGGGCTCTCTGATTGAACTTGGCGCCAGAACTCGCGCTCCGGATCCACGACTCCTGTACATGAGGTTTGACCACGGTCGAATCAATCTCGCCATACACCCGAAATCTTTCCCAGGCGCGATACAACCGTCTCACCGTTTCGGTGTTGGGAAACGTGAAATCACGGTATTGCGCCAGCACGCTCCATCCCTCCCACCGTTTATCGGGTGCAATGTCTTAATTCAAGCCACCGGCCACCCGCTCTCGCAACAACCGTTTATTAAACTTTCCGGCTCCGGTTCGAGGAATCTCCTCCACAAAAATGAAGTCATCCGGCACCCACCATTTTGCAAATTTCCTTCCTAACCATGTCGCGAACTCTTTCTTGAGATCTTCAGGACGCAGTTCTTTTGGAGCCTCAGATCTTAGTACGACAAATGCCACTGGCCGTTCGAGCCATTTTTCATGGGGAGCAGCAACGACCGACGCCTCCAACACGTAGGGGTGCGCCATCAACTCGTTCTCTAAATTGACCGAAGAAATCCATTCGCCCCCGCTTTTGATCAGGTCCTTGGCACGATCCACCAAATGGAGAACGCCCTCTTCGTCCACCGTGGCCATATCCCCGCTCTTCCACCAGCCGTCTTCAAAAGAATCTTTCGAACGCTCATCGTTGTAGTAGGACTGGGCTACCCATGGCCCTCGGACATAAATTTCGCCGATTTCCTGGTCGTCCCAAGGAACGGTCTGTTTGTTTATCCCCACCACTTTGATTTCAATCCCAGGCACCGGAATCCCTTGTCTTATGCGTATATCCAGCTTCTCGTCGTAAGTGAGTCCCTGCTGGTGCCGCTTAATGTGCACTGTGGTCGCGATGGGGGCGCTCTCGGTGGCACCCCAGGCCGTAAAAATCGGCACTCCGTATCGCTCAAGATATTCTTTCATCACCGCTTTTGGAGTGGCCTGGCCCCCTAACATGAGAGCGCGCAGGCTGGATATATCGTAAGGTTTTTGCCTCAAAACCCCTAGCATATCGATGCCCACTGTCACCGCCGCCGCGGCAAAAGTCGCTTTTTCAGACTCAATCAATCCCAGGATATCTTCGGCATGCGGACGGCGACCCGGCAAGACGAGGTTTGAGCCCATCCAGATCCCGGCAAAAGGAATCCCCCAGGAATTGACGTGGAACATCGGCACAACCGGCAAAAGGGTGTCCAACTCGCAAATCCCCATTGAATCGACCAGTCCGAGCGCCATCGCGTGCAAATACAATCCGCGATGGGTATAGATCACTCCTTTCGGTCTCCCGGTCGTCGCGGATGTATAACACATTCCGGCTGCCGACTGTTCATCGAGATCCTCAAAGACAAAACTGGAATCCCCCCCGCGAATCAAGTCTTCATAAGCCATCACGGGTTTAAGGGATGTCTCGGGCACGGTGTCGTCCAGGACAATGTACGACTTGACCGTGGTCAGCTTCGGTGCGACCGCTTCGATGATCGGTACCAGGTCGGGATCTACGCACACACAAGCGGACCCGGCGTGGTTCAGTATATACGCAATGTCATCCTCAGACAGCCGGATGTTCACTGTATGCAATACCGCACCGTAGCAAGGAATGGCGAAATAGAGTTCCAAATGCCGATAATTGTTCCAGGCAAACGTGGAAACCCGATCCCCCGGTTTGATGCCCAAATCCTTAAGGGCAGACGCAAACCGGTGAACTCGCTCGATAAAATCGCGATACGTATAGCGAAACAAGCCCTCTTCTTGCCGTGACATGATCTCGCTCTTTGGAAAATACCTCGTGCGCCACAGTATGGATCGCAGATTGAGCTGAAACCCCGCCATCGGTCTCCCTTCTTTCCCCGCTGTACATTTACCGTGAATCGTTCCTGCGATCTGAATCTAACCGGTTTGTGTATGAGGAGGACGGAGGCGGAACGTTGTTCGCCTTGCCGCCCTCCGCGGTAGAAATCAATCCGCCCATTCGCCATCCTTAGGAAATGACGAGAAATCTTCCGGCTCGTGGGAAAAATACACCGGAACTCCCGCCGACTCAATCGCTTGAATCTTTAGATATGAATCGGACAGCAACTCGACATTCCAGTCGTACGGCATCGGAGCCCGCGCCCGGTAAGCCTCCTTCAAATGGGCCACGTCAGCGGCCAAGCAGATTAAACCCCGATTCTCGAGCCGCAGCAACATCGCCTGATGTCCCGCCGTATGACCGGGAGTTGAGATCAGACGAATGGTCCCATCCTGGAACAGATCGACATCTCCTTTGATCTGAATAAATGTATATCCCCGGGTGTCCTTGTAGTCATTGTAACAGTAGACCGCCCCCGGCCAGGGATCCGGCCACCACGCGTACCGGAGCTCATCTTTTTGCACCACAAACGTCGCTTGGGGAAAATGGCACATCCCGCCCGCATGATCCAGATGCATATGGGACATAATGACCCACCGCACATCCTCGCAGCGGTAGCCCAGCCGCTCCAGTTGACGATCAATCGCCTGATCTCTCGACATGGAACAACCCAGAGCCTCGCGCAAGCCGGGACCCCAGTGCCGCTCCGCCAATTCCGGATCGGACACTTGGTAATTAACCCCTGTATCAAACAAGATCAAACCCTGTTTCGGATGTTCCAGAATCCATACGCTCGTGGGGACGGACACCATGCCCGAGGCCCCGGTCATCAAGATCCCTTTGTCGATATTGAGCGGACCACAGTCCACCACCGTCACTTTAACGCCTTGCGCCATCTCGCCATCCTCCTCAATCCATCCAATTTGGCATGACCTCAGTAGCAAAGAGCTCCAAAGAGCGCATTTGTTCTTCATGGGGAACCAACCCCGGATATTGCCACATCAACAAGTATTCCGGATTAAATTTCTTGACGAGGTCTTCGATATAACGATTCACCGTATCCGGGCTGCCCACATATTCAAATCCCCGTTCCACCAACTCCGGATATTGGCACCGAAGCGAGCCGCTCTCGCCCTGGCGCCGCAGCGCTTCGTCAAATCCCAATCCTCCAAACCACATCGGCCAAACAAATCCGTTGCCGATCGACGCCCACTGATGCGCCTCCTCGTCGGTTTTGGCCACCAACACATCGCGGAAAATACCGATGTTCTGACCCCAGGAATACTGGCGTCCAACCTTCGCCGCTTCGTCATAATAGGCGGTCATCAGGTTCCGAATCGCCGTCTCGTCGGTGTTCAACATGAATGGAACGATCCCTTCTCGACCACAAAAGCGAAATGTCTCTTCGCTGAACGAGAAGGGCTGCCAGATCGGTGGATAGGGTTTCTGGTAGGGCTTCGGCGCGATTCCGATCTCCACCACCTTGCCCCGCTCATCAATCCCACGCCCGTACTTTCGGACGGCCTCGTGGTTGAAATCCACGTCATCCGGGGGAATCTTCCACCATTCCCCCTCATATCGGAAGGTATCTTCAGTCCAGGCTTTGATCATAATTCGATAGTGTTCTTCAAAAATTCGCCGGTTGCGAATGTCCATCTCGCTTTTGTCCGATAAGGTCGCTCCGACATGGTACAGTTGTCCGAGAGTGTCCGCCCACCGTTTTTGATAACCGCGGGCAATCCCCACAATAATCCGCCCACGAGTCATGTGATCAATCATGGCAATATCTTCCGCCAAACGAATTGGATTCTGGAACGTCAGAACATTTGCGAGTTGAGTGACTTTAATATACTTTGTTTGCATCGCCATGTAAAGGTCTAACAGCAATGGATTATTGGACGCTTCAAATCCCTCAATGTGAAAATGGTGTTCAGTGAACGCCACAGCATAAAATCCCATCTCGTCCGCGGCTCGAACCTGTGCACTGATCTGCCGCAACATGTTCTGGTAATTCTGATTATTAATCCCGGCCATCCCTTTTTCAAACTGAGCCTTCGTTCCCACGGTGGGTAGATAAAACAGCACAAATTTCACGTCTTTTGTCCTCCTCTACGAAATCTTGGGCGACCAAATTGCACATCAAAAGGGAAACAACGCTTTCAACCGGACGATTGCGCCTTCCGCCAATTCTACTGCTTTTCCTTCTTGGGCGAACTGTTCCCGAGCTTTTGCGCACCATGGACCTTCGGGATAAAACGTCATCTCTCCTTTGCCTTTGATCCCGTATCCCCGCTCCCAGTCATAGGCCAAAACAATCACTCGCGGTGACGTTTTTAGCAAATGCACGGTCCTGGAAGTTTTATCTTCAACAAAAAACAAGGCATGCTCTTCGGGCAACACCTCCACTTTTCTCTTTGAAATGTTGGGATAATGATCCTCGCCGGCACAGGCCACCAGCACCCGAAAGCCCACCTTTTCCACCAACTGGCGGAACCCGGCCCAATCGTCAACCACCTCCCGCACCTCCTTTTGACAGACAGCCTTAGATCCACCCGGATCCATCAATTTATTATTAGCAATACGCATGCCAGGGCGGTGGCACTGATTCTGTGAGGTCAATGATCAATATTTTGTCTCATTATTGAACAAAGGGTTGTCTCGTTTTAGACCAATTCGTAAATTGTGTTAATATATATTCCATATATTTGAATAACTGTTAGCAAAATGCGCTTCAAGTGTCTTGTCCCCTGATCTCAAACATATCTTCGCAGAGGCAATTAGCGCTGAGGTTTCAAACGCTTCGCTTGCTCCCGAAGGGCAAAACGCTGGAACTTCCCCGTGCTGGTCATTGGGAAACTCTCCACCATTTGAACGGCTTCCGGCCAATGATTCTTGCTAAGCCCTTTCTCTCCCAGATACCCGGTCACTTCTTCAAGGGTGATCACATCCCCAGGGGTCTTGGGCACGATGAACACGGCTGCCCGCTGGCCCAGCCGTTCATCCGGCATGGCCACCACGGCCGCCTGACCGATTCGAGGGTGGGTATAAAGAATTTCCTCGATTTCCCGGGGGTCAATTTTGTATCCGCCGCGGTTAATCAAGTCATCCCGGCGAGAAACGAAGGTGCAATAGCCATTTTCGTCCACCCGCACAATGTCCGCTGAGTGAAACCAACCCTCGTTGTCGAACATCTTTCGCGTGTTCTGGGGTTGGCGGAAATATCCCGGAACAAAGTTGGCTCCGCGCACCCAGATCTCTCCTTCACAAGGAGGCGTCAGACGGCGGCCCTCCTCATCCACAAAGCACTCTTCCCAACCCTCCACCAGCTTTCCGAAGGATGTGCTGGTGACCTCGATGCTATCCCCCGGACGGGTGCTGTGGGTGGCCCCTCCTTCCGTATATCCGTAAAAAGCGTTGATTTCCGCTCCCAGGCGCCTATTCAAGATTCTCAGAATTTCAGCCGGACAAGGAGCTCCGGCATAAGCTCAAAGATGTACTCCAAATCGTATTCCGTATACGGCATGTGACACAACACGGGCAGAACATTGGCTTTCGCCGCCCCTAATAAAGAAATCAAGAAATGGCTGGTATTGGGTAACTGGATGGCGATCCGATCCCCGGATTGAATCCCCATTTCCAACAAAGCGAGGGCAAACTGGGTCGTCTTCTCATCCAATTCCCGGTAAGTCAGAACCGTTCCATCTTCATCCACAATCGCCTGGGCATTAGGGTTCTGTTTCGCGTGATTTTCCAGAAAATAGACGAAACTCTCTTCTTTCCACTTACCCGTCTGCAAGAATTCCAGAACTCGCTCCTTCGTGATCCAGACATCGTCTCTTGAGACCAAGCGATCTATGCTGCGTGCAAGTTTTTTCATCCATCGACTCATCACCCCATAATCCTATTTTGCGACTTGAGAAATTCCTTTTTCAATTGCGCGGCAATGATGTTTTTCTGGATTTCGGAGGTGCCTTCATAGATTTTGGTGATCCGCGCATCCCGGTAGTACCGCTCAACTGGCATCTCTTTCATGTATCCCATGCCGCCGTGGATCTGCAGCGCCTTGTCCGCCACGCGGTTGTACACCTCTGAACCCAACAACTTCGCCATCGCCGCTTCCTTGATCACATTCATCTTCTCGTCCACCATCCACGCCACCCGGTACGTCAGGGAGCGCAACGCCTCAATGTCCAGCGCCATCTCTGCCAGGTAGTGCTGGATGATCTGCTGTTCAAATATGGGCTTACCGAACTGCTCGCGCTGAAATGCATACTCAATAGATAATTCCAATAGTTTCACGCAGGAACCCAAATTGCGCGCCGCCAACCCCGCACGGCCGTTCGCCAGGATCTTCAGGGCGTTCACGTATCCCTGTCCCTCTCGCCCCAGGACATTCTCCACCGGCACCTCGCAGTCTTCAAAGAACAGTTCCACAGAATGGGAACCCCGCAACCCCATCTTTTCTTCGATTTTGCCGATACGGAAACCCGGAAAATCCCTCTCCACGATGAACGAGGTGATCCCCTTGGGCCCCATCATTGGATCGGTAACCGCCATCACGGTGAATACCTGCGCGATCGAACCATTGGTGATAAAATGTTTGGAACCATTTAAAATGTACTTGTCCCCTTTCCGCACAGCGGTGGTCTTCAAATTCGCGGCGTTGGAGCCGGCACCGGGCTCTGTCAGAGCAAACGCCCCGATCCATTCGCCGCGGGCCATGGGAGGAAGGTATTTTCGCTTTTGCTCCTCATTTCCCATTTCCACAATTCCTACGGATCCGATGCCCGTATGCCCGCCGATGACCGTAGTAAACCCGTTGCTCGTTTTCCCCAATTCCTCATATATGGCACATTTCCCCACCATACCGATCCCGAGCCCACCATACTCCTCAGGGATGCTCAGCCCAAAAAGGCCCAATTCCTTGCTCATTTCCATAATTTCCAGCGGAATCTCGTCCTTGTCCTCAATTTCTTTCGCACGCGGATCCACCGTTTGGTACACGAAATCTTTCACCGTCTGTTTCAACATCTGGATCTCTTCCGGCAAACGAAAGTCCATGGATCGCTCTCCTTCCCGCTCCATCAATCGTAATCTTCATCCAATGCATCCTGGATAACAATCATCAGAAATCCTACATATTGGATCCGTTAGACACCAAAAAGAAGAACCGTCAATATTCTTTTTCTATTGCTTACAGATCTATAATATTAGATTTTCATCCTTTTGTCACGCATCAAACCGCTGTCCCTTAACGGTTTTACGTTCCAGCCTGGAGGAGGCTCAGCACACGTGCACTGAGCCCACGCAGCCTGCTATCTTCCCCACTCTCACGCCATCGTCAAGCCACCGGACACGCTCAATGTCTGGCCGGTCACATACGAAGCTTCATCAGAAGCAAAGTAACATACAGCATTGGCGATGTCCATCGGTTCCGCCAGCCGCCGAAACGGGATCGCTTTTTCCAAGGCAGTGGAAATCTTCGGATTGTACGAGGTAATCTCCTCAAACAAGGGGGTGTTCGCCGGACCCGGGCACACCACATTCACATTGATCTTGTAACGGGCCATCTCCCGGGCCAGGGTCTTGGAGAAGGCGATCACCCCGCCTTTCGCCGCCGAATAGACCGCCTCTCCGCTGGAACCCACCCGGCCGGCATCAGAACTGATATTGACCACTTTGCCGTAGCCCTGTTCAATCATGAGGGGCAGTACCAGCTTGCACGTATAGAGGACGCCTTTCAGGTTGATGGAAATCACCTTGTCCCAAGTTTCTTCGTCACTGTCCAAGAAGGGTTCCACTTTGTCCCAGCCCGCATTGTTCACCAGTACGTCGATGCGGCCGTAAGTGCTTTTCGCCTGTTCCACCATAGCCTCAACATCTACCCGTTTCGTCACATCCACCTTCACGGCCAGCGCCTGTCCGCCCCGGGACGCAATCGCCTCAGCAGTAGAGGCAGCGTTTTCCAGAATCAGATCGGCGACGACCACTCTGGCTCCTTCGTCTGCCAATTTTTTGCATATGGCTTCGCCGATCCCCCGACCGCCGCCTGTAACGATCACCACTTTGTCTCGCAACCTCACTTTGTCGCCGCCCCCCACTTAATTAAGATGCGATTCAGCTCTTTCTCCCAATCCCGTCCGCCGGCTTTCGCGCCCGCGATTATGGATCCCAACTTACCGCCTGAATTGGCGGAAGTCCGGCTTCCTTTTTCCCACAAACGCATCGCGACCTTCGAGCGCCTCTTCCGTGCGGTAATACATCGCCAGTGAAGCCATGGACAGTTGCGTGATACCTTCTATATTTGCGCTGTCTGCGTTAAAGGAGTATTTCAACATCTTGAGGGCAGTGGGACTCTTGTCGAGGATCTTTTGACACCAAATGTCCACTTCTTCCATCAATTTCTCGTGGGGGACCACTTTGTTGACCAACCCCATCTGCAGGGCTTCCTCCGCCGTATACTGTTCACACAGATACCAGATCTCCCGCGCCTTCTTCTCCCCTACGATGCGCGCTAAGTAAGCACTGCCGAATCCGGCGTCATAACTTCCCACCCTCGGCCCCGCCTGGCCGAATGTGGCCCTATCGGATGCAATGGTCAAGTCGCACAGAATGTGCAAGACGTGGCCGCCGCCGATGGCGTATCCGTTGACCGCCGCAATGACCGGCTTCGGGATATTGCGGATGACACTGTGAAGTCCTTCCACCTCCAGTCCGATCCCGGCTTCCAACCCGCCGCCGGTCCCCGTGTATCCTTCCCCACCGCGATCTTTCTGGTCTCCGCCGGTGCAAAACGCTTTGTCGCCCGCCCCGGTCAACACGACAACTCCAATGGTGTTGTCGTCCCACGCGTCGCGGAAAGCATCGATCAGCTCACGGACTGTCAGTGAGCGGAATGCATTGTACACCTCGGGACGGTTGATGGTGATTTTGGCAACGCCCTCTTTTTTCTCGTAGATGATGTCCTTGTACGACATGATCCTCTTCCTCCCTCCTCGTATGATAGTAGTAGAAGGTCTTCTTCGTTGAATTTCCAGTAGGTCCGGAACTGCTGGAGCAGCGCTGGAGAACTTCCAGAGCCGGCTCTTTTATCCATCCCTATGAGACAGCTGCTCATAGGGGTGGAGGTGGTGGGCTTCCCCATCCACATCTGTTGGTGTAGGTCGGTTGTCGGCGTGTCTTGGTCTGGCCATGTTTGTGGATCATCTGGATGGGGAAGTTCCCATCGCCGTTGGTTATTGAATCCATCGCGTTTGGTCTTGGAGTTGCACAACCGTCACTCCGTTTCTTTGTCATGCCTTTGTTCCTTGATAATTCCATATCTCTCCACCTCCAGTCGGGGGAAGCCCCAACGTGTTTGGTCGGTGGAGATTTCGACAGCCCGGCCTGCCTGTGGGACAATGGGATCAGCAAGTCTTTCTCGGGAGATTTCTTCCCCTCCTTGCGGACCGTTTGGTACTGCTGTGGAAAGCCTGCTACCCAGGATCCACCACCCATGCTCTAACCACTGGTTGCACCTCCATCCCGGATGGGGTGTAGTGGCCCGCAATTGACATCCGGATGGCTGAGTGCTGATGACGAGGCTGAGGTCGGTGGTTCCCACGGGCACCCAGGTCCGGGACTGGCTTGACTCTTCCCCGAACGGAGGTGAATCCGTTGCCGAAACTGCATGTTGGGATCGACGTGAGCTTGAAGGCCCACCATATTCAATTTATGGATGAGGCCGGTCAGAACTTGGCCTCGTTTCAGATCTCCAATGACCCACAGGGAGCCGACACTCTCATTCACAAGGTCTTGGAGATCACAGAGACCAAGCACATGGATAGCGTCGTTGTCGGCATGGAGGCGACAGCCAACCTCGGCTGGCATCTGGCCCATTACCTCAAACAACAACTCGAGGACCATGCACCACACCTCGACGCTCAGATTCACGTCTTAAACGCGCGGGGAGTGGCTCGTTTCAAGAAGGCGTATGACCACCTTCCCAAAAACGACCGCATCGATGCCTGGGTGATTGCGGACCACCTGCGGTTTGGCCGTCTCCCACAAGCCATGACAGACACGATCCGATACGAAGCGCTTCAACGTCTCACCCGGACTCGGTTTCATGTGATGCAGACCATGTCTCGGGACAAGACCTTCTTCCTGAACCAGCTGTTTCTTAAGTTCAGTGGTCTGCGTCAAGACAACCCGTTCTCCGATACTTTCGGTGCCACGTCGCTCGCCGTCATTCAGGAGCTGGAGCCTGAACAAATCGCTGCGATGCCCCTTGAGGATCTTGTGGCGCTCTTGGTCGACAAAAGCAGAAACAAGTTTGACGACCCAAAGCAGATCGCACAGGAACTCCAAAAGGTTGCACGCAGGTCCTTTCGACTGGACAAGGTGATGCAGGATCCCGTCAATCTGTCGCTGTCCGTTACCCTCAGCGTGATCCAGCACATGGACGCTGAGGTGAAGAAACTCGACCGAGCGATTGCCAGGCTGATGAAAGCGATCCCAAATACCCTCGAGTCGGTCAAGGGCATCGGCCCTGTATACGCAGCCGGAATCATAGCCGAAGTCGGCGACATTCGACGTTTCAAGAACCACAACGCCTTAGCCAAGTACGCCGGACTGGTCTGGAATCAGTACCAATCCGGGGAGTACGAAGCCGATGAAACATCCCGAATGCGTACCGGGAACAAGTACCTGCGCTATTATCTGATTCAAGCTGCGGACCAGGTTCGCCGCCATGATTCCGAGTACGCCGAGTTTTACCGCAAGAAGCACGACGAAGCGCTGAAGCACCAACATAAACGAGCCCTCGTCCTGACTGCAAGAAAACTGGTACGCTTGGTGTTCACACTACTGAGCACCAATCAGCTGTACACACCCCCGGAGAGGAGGAGATAACCGCTACCTCCAGACGGACGGATTTTCCAGTTTTGCACCCATGAACATCGCTCGAAAATTCGGCGAACATCATGGGTTTGGTTAAGGTCGCCCTTTAACCTTCGCATTTGTAACTATTTCCCACATCCATTCCCAATTTTCTTCGACCACCCCCTTGACATTTCACCACTGGGCTTAATACGGTTTGAATTCCCTTCCCAAGAGCTCCCGGGCAATGACGATCTTTTGCGTCTGCGCTGTGCCGTCGCCGATCTCTAGACCGATCACGTCGCGCAGTGGTATCAACAGTTGCCGGAATATCTGTCCAAACCTATCCAGCAACCGCTGTCGGCCTGACCTTTGTCTCCTTCCTTCCGGAAGGGAGCCGCCCCCGGGGTGGGCGCGCTTCTCGGCGTGTGCTTCCTCCCGCGTCCGGCAAGCCAGGATCGGCAAACCGGTCCCCAAGGAAAGAAGCTCAGTGCCATCCCGTACCACACGGGCACTCGCGAAAGGCAGAGGCATGAACCCCTGTCCCGTCCAGGCGGTTAGCCTCCCGCGAGACCAGAGGGATATTTTGCCCTCAGGCAACCCCTGGCTTTGGGTCATCCCCTCTCCGGGGATACACGAATGTCTTCGTCCATTTCCTGTACAGGTTCATCATCCCCACAAAATCCGCGTCCGCGCTGTACCGGTGGTTCGGGTTCTTGCATGTGAACCGTGGGCCCTTGCGTTCCCCGAGCACCTTGCAGTGCGGACAGACCTGGGACGTGTAGGCCGGGTTGCGCTCCACCGTCAGAATTCCTTCCCGAAACGCCAGGTCCCGGACCCATTTCATGATCTGTCCGCGCAACCAATACGCTCGTTTGTGGTTCTTCCGCCCGCTCCGGCTCATCTTCTCTTTCGGCGGCCGGTACCGGCGCAGGTGCTCGAACACGATCACCCTTGCGCCGTGCTCCCTCGCGAACCGGACAATGGCCACGGCCGTCTGCTTGGCCGCGTTCTCGTCCAGGTTCCGGATCTTGTTCCACAAGTTCGCGTTGTCTTGGACGCCCGGCTGAAGCCGTCCGCTTTGTTTCCGCTTGCGGTGAATGGCGGTCAACAGCCGGTGCCGGCGGGGGTTCAAGGCCCTGCCGTCCACGAACCTCGTGGCCGCCAGCCGCCCTTCCACGAACGCTCCCATCACCGCCAGCCTGCCCACGCCCAGGTCCACCGCAACCACCGGCATCTGTGGGTTTGCCCGGCGCTGTTCCTCTGCCTTCCGGGGTTTGTCCACGGATTTCTCCATCGGGATGTGGATCGCATACCGCACCCCGCCCGGATACCGTTTGTCCCGCTTCCCGTACACCGTCAGGGATTTCGCCACCCATGTCCGGTCCCCTTTTTCTTCGCCGGAACCGGCCTGGGTCGCCTTTGAACGTTTCCTTTCCCGAGCGATGCGTTCTTTCTCCAGGGCGGACCCGGCGAGAAGCGCTTCGGCCCGGGCGTGAACCACAACCGGCAGCGACACCTTTTCCCACTTCTGCCCCGTGTGCAGTTTCAGACTGATGAACGTGTGCCGCTTTTTCTTCTGCGGGTTCAGGTCATACGCGGGATGCTCGACCATCCCCGCATAAAACGTCACCGGTTCGTTCGGTGCGCCGAGTTGGGGTTCCCGCATGCGCCGGTCCGGTGTCGTTTCCTCCCAAGTTTTCAGGTGGCTCCACCAGGACCGCACCTTGCCGATCGCCTGGTTGATCGCCGCCCGCCGCAACTCCGTCGGCATCCCCTCCGCAGACGGAACGTGCTCGTCAAGCGGCCACCCCGGGTTCGGGTGGGCTTTGGTCGCCAAGGTGTGAAACTCCGCGAAGGTCAACAGTTCTTGGTTGGTGCGCCTTCGTTCTTTGATAGACCCGTCCTTCTTCCGAACCTGGACCGGCTCGTCCAACACGTGCAGGTGCGCCGCGAAAAAGTCTATGTAAAAGGCAATTACGGCATTATAGATGTCCTTGGTCCTCTCCAGCGCCTCCCTCTTGCACCGATGGACCTCCTTGTGAATCCCGATCCGGATCGTCTTGATGACCGTGACCAGTTCCCTCACCTCCCATCTCTTTCATGGCCTGCCCAATCTTTTTCCGGAACTCCTGCGACCGCTTGCCGTACATCCTGGCCGAGAACACCGTGATGATCATCAACAGGTCGCTGTTCGATGGGCATTTCTTTCGTATACCCGTAATGACCATGCAATAAGAGACATTCATGGATCGCTTTGGTCGCGATGTGCGGCCCGATCCACTTACACATTGAGGCTTCTTTCGTATGAGGAAGGCCCTCGTCTCGCATCCAGAGAGTGCGGTAACAGAACCAACGGGCCATTTCCAACCAGGTGTGGTATTCGGCGATGGGAAAGGATACACCTTCAAATTTGGCCAGAGGGCGACCGAAGGCCTGCCGTTCCTTTACGTAGGCCAGCGTTTCCTCAATCGTCTGTTCACGGCGCGCATACGCTCATCATTCATCCGACCGTTCGGTTGCTAAAACCCGTCTTCCTTGCCTGCGTAGAGCACCCCAAGCGCTTTATCCATGATCAGATCAGCCTTCCGGCCAAGGTCCCCTCTAGAATCGCCCTCTCGGCGTCCAGTGCCTCCGGGTCATTCGCGCCCCCGATTACAAAAAGCGGTTTTCCCTCTTGAACAGGTGGCAGCGATGGAACCAGTGGTTCTAACCGCTCTCCATTAAGCCAAGTCTGGGCATCTGGGATCTGCAGCCGGATAAATCCCAGCGCCGTCAGTTCTTCCAGAAGAGTGCGGTTGGATTCCTGTCCCGCGGCAATGATCACCGAGTCGGCGGGAAGTACAACAGATTTCCCCTTTTCCTCAATTTCGACGCCGCCCGGTACAATGGCCTTGTACCGGATTTCAGTGCGGATATCCACACCACGACGGGCGAGTTCATTCAACACCACCCAGCGCGTCGTCCGCCCCACATGTTCCGCCACGCGGCGACCACGGCGCAAAAGGGTCACTTTCCTGCGCGGCCGTAATCGTTCTGAAATCGATGAAACATCCTCCACAGCCTGTTCCAGAAGAAAAAGAGCCACTTCAGGGGAAATTTTTCCTTCGGTTAAGCGCAAGGCCACATCCAGGGCAATCCCCCCGGCTCCAATCACCACCACTTTCTCTCCCACAACCGCGCGATCCTCAAAATAATCTGTATAGTAACATACATGTGGAAGGTCTGAGCCGGGCATTGAAACGGAACGGGGAACCACCCCAGTCGCCAGTACACAGGCATCAAACGATTGCAACACCGAGCCGCTCACCGCCGTATGAAGCCGTACATCTACACCAAGGCGGTTCAGCTCATGGCTGTAATACTCAATCGTCCGGACAAAATCCCCTTTCCCCGGCACCCGGCCGGCCCAGCGAAACTGCCCTCCCAGGCTCCTTTCTTTCTCAAACAGTGTCACCCTGTGACCCCTCAGCGCCAGCACCCGGCAAGCTTCCATTCCGGCAGGCCCGCCGCCGACCACGGCCACCCGCATGGGGTTCTCTGTCCTAACAACCGGCAGCAGGCTCTCCCTGCCGGCCTGTGGATTCACCAAACAGGACACCGGACGGTGCGTGAACGTCTTGTCCAGGCATGCCTGGTTGCAGGCAATGCAGGTATTGATGGATTCCGGACGGCCTTCTTCCACCTTGCGAACAAAGTGCGGATCAGCCAGAAACGGTCGGGCCATCGATACAAAATCCGCCACCCCTTCGGCCAGGAGGCGATTGGCCAACTCCGGCCTGTTGATCCGGTTACTCACCACGACAGGGATCGAGACGGCCCTCTTGATTTCCCCGGCCACATGGGCAAAAGCGGCATGCGGAACATGGGCCTGCACGGTGGGAATCGCCGACTCGTGCCAGCCGATGCCGATGTTTAATGCATCCACCCCATTTTCTTCAAGCAGCCTGGCAAAACGCACCGTCTCTTCCCACGTTGTACTGTCCGGGATCAAATCCAGACCCGACATCCGAAAAATCACCGGAAAGTCTTCACCTGCACAGCGCCTTACGGAGCGGGCAACTTCCAGGCCAAAACGCGCCCGCTTTTCAAATGTCCCTCCCCATCCATCCTCCCGCCGATTCGTCACCGGGGAAAGAAATTGATTGATGAGATATCCTTCCGACCCCATGATCTCCACGGCGTCAAACCCGTATTCCTTGGCCAGAGCCGCGCCCCTTCCGAATGCTTCGATGATCGCCTCGACCTCGTCCTCCCGCAATTCCCTCGCCAAAGTCGGGCTCATCCGCGTTGGAACTGCGGACGGTGCCACCGGCTGCAATCCGGTCTTGTCCTCCCTGGCATACCGGCCCGCGTGGAACAGCTGCAGGGCAATCCTGCCACCCGCCTGATGGACTGCTGTCGTAATTCTAACAAATTTATCGCTTTCCGTAGAATCCCAGATCCTCGAAAACTGTAAATCGCTGGCCCCCTCCGGAGTTACAGCCGACCCTCCGGTGATGATCAGTCCCACCCGCCCCTTTGCCCGCTCCGCATAAAAGGAAGCAAGATATTCGGCGCCTTTGGGAAAGTTTTCAAAACCGAGATGCAGCGAACCCATGATGACTCGGTTTGGCAATACCAGCCGGCCAATGCGGCCGGCAGACAAAAGCAGTTCATACACGACGTTTCCCCCTCGTCTTCATGTAAACTTTCGGTCATCTTTCTGCTTTGTTATTCATTGAAAGACATCCCTCCTACAGGGTGCCCCTCTGGTGATCCCCCTGATAGCAGTGATCGTGTTGGTGTAACCTGCTCTACGATCAATATACGTCGGATCCAACATCCATACAAGTGCTTTCTGAGACCAAAAGTCGACAGAGAGCCTCCTGAACCTCTGTACTTCCGCCACCAAACCTCTTGCCAACGTCGGTGCACCTCGTATGGGTGATTTTCCCATTCCTCCATCACTTTACTTTTGTACTTTTAATCTGAAAGCCAACCTTACCCCATCATGCTGTAACCGCCATTGACCGAAAGTACCTGGCCGGTGATCCAGCTGCTTTGATGAGACAGCAAGAACAAGCACGCAGCTGCAACGTCATTGGGCACCCCAGTGCGCTGAACGGGGTACTTTTTCCGTATCTTCTCCAAGGTTTCTTCCGAAAACCCCAGATATCCCTGATCCACCAACCCCAAAGACACAACATTGACCTGCACCCCATTTTTTCCCACATCCTGGGCCAACGACTTGCTGAAGCTGATCACCCCGCCGCGGGCGGCGGCAGATATAATCAGGTTCGGATCGCCCATTCGGGCCGAATCGCCCACGAGGTTTACCATTTTTCCTTCGCCTTGCTCCACCATTGTAGGCACAAATACATAAGCGAGGTGAAGTGTACCATAAAAGCAAACGTCCACTACCCGTTTCCAGTCTTCAGGCTGTGTCTTAAAAAATTTTTTGGCGGGCGCATAGCCGGCATTGTTGACCACCCCGTACACCGGACCCAACTGTCTTTCAATTTCTTCTTTCATCAATCGGACCTGATCCAGGCTCGCAATGTCGGCACACGCCGCCACCGCTTTGCCTCCCAACTTCCGAATCTCTCCCACCGTTTCTTCCGCCGCCCCTTGGGAGGAGAGGTAATTGACAGCTACATCCGCCCCCTCCCTTGCCAAACTCAGAGCGATTTCCTTGCCAATTCCCTTGGCTGCGCCGGTGACCAGCACCACTTTTCCCCTTAATCCAAGGTCCAAAGTCGGTTGCCCCCATTCTTTTATGAGATACGTTGTAGATTGGACAAAACCTGCAGCGTGCAACTCGGCAGTGATTTGCCCAATTTATCCTGAATCATGCGGGCAGCGCGAATCATGACGTCCATATCAACCCCGGTATTGATGCCGATACCGTGCAGCATGTACAGCAAGTCTTCGGTGCATATGTTGCCGAGAGCCCCCGGCGCATATGGACATCCGCCGAGCCCGCCTAGAGAGGATTCAAACCGGGTCACGCCGGCTTTCAGACTCACTGCCACATTCGCAAGACCCAGCCCACGAGTATCATGAAAGTGCAGCGCGATACGATCGATCGCCGTTATTTTCTCAACTTCCTCCAACACGTGTTCCACCTGTCCCGGATTGGCCACACCAATCGTATCAGCCAGAGAGATGTCTTGAATGCCCATGTCCACGAATCGTTGCACGATGTACATGGTCTGCGAAACCGATACACTTCCCTCAAACGGACAGCCAAACACGGTGGACACGTAGGCACGAACAGAAATTCCGGCAGCCGCACACCTGTTTACTACCTGTTCAGCTTCCATCAGCGACTCTCGGATCGATTTGTTCACATTGTTGAGATTGTGCGACTCACTGGCGGACACAAACAAAACCGCTTCATCAATCCCCGCTTCCAGCCCCCGCTCCAATCCTCTGACATTGGGTACGAGCGCCGAATACGTCACCCCAGGAACTCTTCGAATGCGTCTGAAAACATCGGCGGCGTCCCGAAGAGCGGGAATCCATTTGGGATGCACAAAAGAACTGACCTCGATGGCCGTAATGCCGCTCGTGCTCAGTAGGTTGATCCATTCGACCTTATCGTCTGTTTCAACGAAGGTCCCTTCGTTTTGCAACCCGTCCCGCGGCCCCACTTCTCGAATGAAGACTTTCTTCGGCCACATGTTCTCCACTCCTGTTCCGTACCAAGTCGATAGCCGGACAAAACAACGATACTTTAGTACGATCTCGGCAGGCCAAGGACGTGTTCCGCGACGAAAGACAAGATCAAGTTGGTGGAAATCGGCGCCACTTGGTACAACCGGGTCTCGCGAAATTTCCGTTCGACGTCGTACTCTTCGGCAAAGCCAAACCCTCCATGAGTCTGAAGGGCCACATTCGCAGCTTCCCACGACGCATCGGCAGCAAGCAGCTTCGCCATATTGGCCTGGGCGCCGCACGGCTGTCCGCTGTCAAAGAGTTCAGCAGCCTTAAACCGCATCAGATCAGCCGCCTCCACATTCACATAAGCCCGGGCAAGTGGGAACTGAATGCCTTGGTTTTGGCCGATTGGACGATTGAACACGACACGTTGTTTCGCGTACCCGACAGCCCGATCGATGAACCACCTCCCGTCTCCGATACACTCGGCGGCGATGAGGATTCGTTCGGCGTTCATTCCGTCCAAAATATAGCGAAATCCTTTCCCTTCTTCTCCGATAAGATTCTCCGCCGGCACTTCCAAACCCTCAATAAACAATTCCGTCGTGGAGTGGTTCATCATCGTTCGGATCGGGCGAATCGTCAGTCCCTTTCCCACGGCTTCCCGCAAGTCCACCAGCAGGACCGACAGGCCCTCCGTACGTTTTTTGACTTGGTCTACAGGGGTGGTCCGGACCAAAAGCAACATGAGGTCCGAGTATTCAGTTCGGGAAATGAATACTTTTTGTCCATTGACGATATATTTGTCGCCTTTACGAACCGCGGTGGTTTTCAATTGCGTCGTATCGGAACCTGTATTCGGCTCCGTGATTCCGAAGGCCTGCAACCGCAAAGTACCGTCTGCAATTTTCGGTAGATATTTACGCTTTTGTTCCTCTGAACCATGGCGAAGCAATGTGCCCATGGTGTACATTTGAGCATGACAAGCACCGGCGTTCCCCCCGGAACGATTGACCTCCTCGAGGATGATCGACGCTTCCGTAATCCCGAGGCCCGCGCCGCCGTATTCCTCAGGAATCAGCGCAGCCAAATAGCCGGCTTGAGTCAAAGCATTGACGAATTCCTCCGGGTAGGCTCTCTCTTGGTCCAATGCCCGCCAATAGGAATCCGGGAATTTTTCGCACACCTTGCGGACACCGCGCCGCAGATCTTCGTACAACTCCGCTTGATTCCCATGATTCACTGTACTCTCCTTCCCCTTAAACTCCCACAACGCCTTTGTCGACCAATTCCTGCAGGCGATGAGACTCTCCGATCTCTTCTAGAATTACCCTAGTATGCTGTCCAAGAAGCGGCGCTGGACTGCGAATTTCCGCCGGCGTCTCCGTCAAACGGACCGGCAGTCGCGGTATGCGAAGTTCCGGAATATGCGGGTGTTGCACCTTTTGCAACATATCGAGCGCCTCAGTCTGCGGATCGCGATAAACTCGAGACACTTTTTGAACCGGCGAACACGGGATCCCGGCCGCCTCCAAACGTTCGATCCACACCGCGGACGGATACTGTCGAAACCGGGCACTGAGAATCTGTTCCAGTTCCTCTCGATTCGCCACACGGTCGGGGTTGTGTGCAAACCTTGGATCTGACGCCAATTCAGCGCACCCCATCGCCTCCGTCAATTTCTCAAACAACACATCATTGGAGATGCCGATAAGGATCAGATCATCTGCCGTTTGAAACGTACCGTATGGGGCAAAGGCCATGTGTCTGGCCCCTTGAGGTACCGGGTCGCGATTCGTGGCTTGGTAGGAAGTCAGGTGATAATTCATCCAATAGATACCCGTTTCAAACAGTGACGTTCCGACAATTTGTCCGCGCCCGGTCCGCTCACGATGAAATAAGGCAGACAAGATGCCGACCGCCGCCCACATGGCACTGCCGGCGTCGAGAATCGACACTCCGGCGCGAGAGGGTTCTTCCTCCCGACTCCCGGTAATACTCATGATGCCCGTGCGGGCCTGCAGAACAGCATCATATCCCGGTTTCCATTGGTCCTTTCCAGCTTCACCATACGCAGTCAACGAGCAATACACGAGAGAAGGGTACTGCCGCACCAATGTAACACTATCTAGTCCATACTTTTCCAGAACACCTTTACGAAAGTTTTCCACCACCACGTCCGACCTGGCAACCAGTTTTAGGATGATCTCTCTGCCTTCCGGTTTGGTAAAATCCAAGGCCATCGATCGCTTATTCCGGTTGATCGCGAGAAAATAGGCCGACTCGCCATTCCACTGGGGACTCATGTGCCTCGCATCATCCCCCTTCGATACCCGTTCGATTTTAATGACGTCCGCCCCCAGATCTGCCAGGATCGCGGTAGCGGACGGTCCAGAGATGTTCGTGGTAAAATCCAATATTCGTAACCCTGTCAGCGGTCCTTTGGCACCATTCCCCTTGTCCGTTGTCATGGAGCTGCACATCCTCCTTGCCATCCGCCCTACCGCCCCACAAAATTCGGCGGTCTCCTTTCATTGAACGCACGAATTCCCTCAAGCCTGTCCTCCGTGTCGACGCACTTGTTGTACCAGTACAACTCGCGAATCCGGGCATCCGCATCGGGCATCCCAAACAACTCGTCGATGGCCGCTTTACTATACTGAACCGCCAGCGGTGCATTCTGGCTGATACTTCTCGCCAGGTTCAGGAATTCTGTATCAAGCTGTTCTCGAGGAACGAGACTGTTCACCGCCCCCATCGATGCCATTTGCCAAGCGGTAAATTTTTGTCCCGACAGGATGACTTCTTTTGCCCGGTGGACGCCGATTCTCTTCGCCAATAAGCGAGTTCCTCCACCACCGGGCATGATTCCCCTCGTAACCTCGGGAAGCCCGAACACCGCATCTTCCGATACCACCCAAAGATCGCAGTTCAGAGCCAACTCCATGCCTCCTGCAAGACAATAGCCGTCGATGACAGCAATGGTCGGCATCGGGAGATCAGCGAGCGTATAAAACATTTCTTCGAAAAGCTTATGTTGTGCCCTCCATTGTTCATCGGTCATATTGTTGCGCTCTTTCAGATCGGCCCCGGTACAAAAAAACCGGCTGTCCGAGGAAACCAGTCCCACAACACGGATATCGTCGCAGCCCTGAATATCCCTGCACGCGGAGATCAACTCTTTCGCCATCTCTGTGTTGAACGCATTCATCACCGGTTCACGACTTAGCACAATCTGGGCAATCCGAGGATCTTCCGATCTTCGGATCCACCGTACGTACGACATGGTACCCCTCTCCCTTGTTTGTAAACTGCCTATAAAGACATTCCGGATCGGCTCAGCACACACATATTGTATATCGGATCCATTATCCGATCAAGCGTGGGGGATACCTTTCACCCTTCTCCGTGTTCATGGTCATTCCGCAAATAATGCCCTCACGTCGGGCAGCCGGTCCAGAGCCATCGTTCGTCCGATCAATCGCTCGGCTTCCTCCGCTGAGATACACCCGTCGACAAGATCACGGAATTTATTCATTAATTCTTCTGTTGATACGGGGTTTTCGAAATCACCTTTCGGATACTCGGTGGACGCAGTATACTCCGCCCCGCCGCGGGTTCGGATCACGACCCGCGCCCCCCATTTTTCAGGATACCTCGATTGGCATACCGGATCCACGGCTACTCTGACTTTCTTCAACAGGCCCCGCACCGTTGAATCTTTCAACGTGTCTTCGGTGAAATCTCGAAGTGACGCACGTCTTTTGACCGCTGCCAGGGCAGCGCAAAACTGTAGGCTAAACTTGGCCGCGTAAACACTTTCGGGATTGGGATTGTCCGTAATATCAAGAGCGACTTGGTAAGTGTTCACCTCGATCCCTCCGATATTCTCCGGAACCAAATTGTTCCGGTTCACCAGTTCAATCACTAAATCGACAGCATGATGAGTATGACGACAGGAAGAATGGATCTTGAAGCAATTCTCCATAATCTTATATCCCATTCCGAGCCCGCCAACAATCTTGCCGGCATCATATTCTTGAGCCATCGCCCGGAGAAACCCTCTATCCCCTTCCAGAATCCGAGATGCTCCCGTAAACCCGTCTTTGGCCAGGCAGGCTGCCAGAAGGCCATTCATGCCCGCTTTCCCCGAATGAAGATGCTTACTCATGGCACCGTCTTCGATAAATTCCCAAAGACCGGCCGCCTGGGTTCCGGCATTTCCCAAAGCATGAACCGTTTGTTCGACGGAAAGATCCAACAATTTACTTGCAGCCGCGGCGGCCCCAAAAGTCCCGACAGTGCCCGTCGTGTGGAAATATCGGTAGTGAGAAGGGGTCACCGCCTCCCCAATCCGGATACACACCTCGAACCCTGCAACGACAGCCTCAATCAGACGTGGGCCGGATGCCGCCACTTGTTCCGCCAGGGCAATCGCTGCAGGGATCACCGCCGTACCTGCATGAATGATGGCGCCCTTGTGCACATCATCTAACTCCACGATGTGAGAACTTACGCCGTTAACAAATGTTGTTAACAATGCCGAGGTCCTCTGTCGTTCCTTTCCAGTCACGCGGGCCGGCTGTCCGCCCCCGATCACCGTTGCCTGGGGAATTCCACCTTGATCCGCTGCAAAGCGACGAACAATGGCCGAAGGAGGCGTTTGAGATCCCGCAATGGCGCTGCCCAACCAATCCAGAACGGTGACTTTCGTCAGATCCACCACCTCGGGAGGCAGCGATGAGAACCGTACCTGTCGAATCCAATCCGCCAATTCAAATGTCAAAGACTCTCTCATTTTACTACACATCCTCCTTTGCCGCTCTTGCCGATCCTTTCCGCCGTACCATCACCGGCATTTCACCTTCCTGCACGATTTCCCCTCTTTGATTAATCAATTCAAATTTGCGAAAGACAATGCCCTGAGCAGGATTCGAAGTCTCTCGTTTCCCTGTCACGATCATACGAGCATGGATCGTATCGCCGATGAACACCGGTTTCACAAATCTCCAGTTGTTGATCCCAAGCAGTGCAATGACCGTACCTTCCATGATCCCCGTACGCTGCATGAGTCCTGTCAACATCGATAACCCAAGCAAGCCGTGGGCAAGTCGCCGCCCAAATCGAGTCTGAGCAGCAAATTCTTCGTTTGTGTGTATTTCGTTGTAGTCACCGGACAACCCTGCAAAATTCGTAATGTCCGCCTCGGTCACCGTTCGACCGGGGGACACAACTTCCATTCCTTCATTGAAATCTTCAAAGTAAAGACCCACATCAAACACCCCCTGATTTCGGTAACAGCACTGCACCTTCCTGGTGCAGAAGTTTGATATCCTTGTCAGCATACCCGACAGAAGCTAAGATCTCCTCGGCATGCTCACTGAGCAACGGAGGACGCAATCTCACCGTCTTGTGGGCCTCGGCCGGTGGCTGCAAGGGAGATCGTGTCATGCGAAACGAACCGATGCCGGGGTATTCACTCGTCACAACCATCTCCCGCGCCAGGGTTTGCTCATGCTGCAGCACCTGGTCAATCGTGTGGATGGGCGCACAGGGAACTCCGGCCTCCCGCAGAAGTTCAAGCAGTTTCTCCGTTGTAAACGCTCCTACCAACCCTTGCAACTCTTCGGCCAGTTCTCTGCGATGCTGAACCCTAAGCGCATTGGTCTTGTACCGGTCTTGTTCAGCCAATTGGGGAACACCGAGAACGTTGCATAATCGCGCAAACAAACCGTCGTTCGGCGCAGCGATGATGACGTACCCATCGACTGTTTCAAACGCTTGATAGGGGGCAATGCTGAAATGAGAAGCCCCCAAGCGTTTCCCAACCTCGCCCGTAATCAAGTATGTCGTGGCATAATACGTCATGAGACCGAGCTGGCCTTCGAAGAGACTGGTTTCGATCATTCTCCCCTCCCCAGTCGCTTTTCTTTCAAACAACGCACTCAAAATCCCAATGGCCGCCCACATTCCTGCTGTTAAGTCGGTAATCGACCACCCGGTCCGAACCGGCGGTCCATCTTCGATTCCGGTCACCGACATCAGCCCGCTGAATGCCTGCATCATCAAGTCGTAGCCTGGCAGTTCCTTGAGAGGGCCGCTTCGACCAAAAGCACTGACGGCACAGTAAATTAACCCAGGATTTTCGGCCTTGAGGGTCTCATAACCGAGCCCCCATTTTTCCATCGTTCCATATCGGAAATTCTCGACCAGCACATCGGCTTCTCTCGCGAGCCGTCGTACAATTTCCCGGCCGGATTCAGTCTTTAAATTTACAGCTATACTCCGTTTATTGCGATTGAATGCAAGAAAATAACAGCTGGCCCCGTTTACGACCGGCTCGTACCGCCGTGTTTCATCGCCGTCAAAGCTTTCGACTTTAATGACGTCCGCACCCAGGTCACCCAAGATCATCGTGCAAAAAGGTCCGGCCAGAACCCTGCTCAAATCGAGTACTCGAACCCCCGTTAAAGGAAACAACCCGTTCACCCTCTTCTTTCTTCCATCCCATTAATCAGGTTCTCGGGACAGTATCGCCGTAACTTGGCTCGATAAGACTCCTCCGTTGCCGTGAACAAGGGCCACATCACATTGTGCCAACTGACGATCCCCGCACTCCCCCCGCAGTTGGCGCACCGCCTCGATAATCAGAAAGATTCCTAACATACCCGGATGGCAATAGGAAAGTCCGCCGCCGTTCGTATTCACCGGGAGTTCGCCCCCCGGCGCGATCCGCCCGTTCTGAACAAATGCCCCTCCTTCTCCTTTCCTACAAAAGCCGAGATCCTCAAGAAACAGAAGCACGTTGATGGTAAACGCATCATATAACATGACCAGATCAATATCGGAAGCTTTAACCCCGGCCATTTCGTATGCCCTTTGCCCGGAAATCTTCGCCGCCGTCTCCGTAAGATCCGGCATTTCCAAAATCGAACGATGGAAATGCGCCTCGCCGGCCCCCAACAGATACACAGGTTTTTTCTTCAGGGACTTGGCTCTTTCTGCGGATGTCATGACGACGGCGCCGCCGCCGTCCGTCACCAAACAGCAGTCCAGTTTATGAAGTGGAGAACTGATCATCGGCGAGGCCAATACGTCCTCCACCGTGATGGGATCTCTCTTGAACGCCTTGGGATTCTTCATCGCCCATTGCCGAGCCGCCACCGCCACTTCCGCCAACTGCTCACTCGTGGTGCCGAATTGCGCCATATGCCGTCGTGCCGCCAGAGCATAGGAGCTGATCGGGTACATCGACCCGAAGGGTTCTTCAAAAGGGCTCATCTCCGACATGCTGACCAATTTCCCGGAATCGGTCCTCTGGGTGCTCCCATAGCAAATCAGAGCCACATGGCACAGCCCCGCCTGAATGGCTGCCGCCGCGTGCAAAAGATGAGAGACAAAAGACGATCCGCCGATCGTGGTGGAATCGGTATACTTGGGTACAATGCCCAAATATGCTCCCAGGGACAGGGTCGGCATGTAATAGTAGGCCGACGCTGAAAACAATCCGTCCACCTCAGATTTGTCGATCCCGGCTTCGTCCAACGCACGCTTGGCGGCTTGGGCCATCAAGTCGATCGCCGACATATGGGGAACGTGACCCAAGTCCGATTCAGCCACTCCGACAATGGCAACCTGACCCCGGATACTCATTCATGCGAACCTCCTATTCCGCTACCCGAAACATCGGGAGGGTCACTTCATCGGTAACATGGTGATATTCAACCTGAACCCGTTGACCCATTCGCAAATTCTCCGGGTCGTCAAGCCCCACCACATTGCCCATCACCCGGATTCCTTCATCAAGGTCAATCAGCGCAACCACATAGGGAGCATCCGGCTTAAACCTCGGATCCACAGGACGATAAACCACCGTATATGAGTATACATTGCCAAATCCGGACGACTCCTCCCAGACCAGATCGTCCGACATGCATTGCGGACAGACAACCCGAGGATAGAACACCGACCGGCCACACCCTCTGCAGCGTTGGTAAAGAAATTTCTCTTCCCGAAGGCCCTCCCAAAATGTCGATGCCACTCCTTTGGTTACGGGCAAGGGTTTTGTGTATTCCGCCAAAGAAATCCCTCCTGTTCTCATCGTACCCGTTACATGTAACGACCGCCGGTAACCTCCAGCACGGTCCCGGTCATATAATCCGAATAATCGGAACTGAGAAAAACAACAGCTTTGGCAATATCCAGAGGTACGCCGATCCGTTCCATGGGGATTTCGGCAATCTTGATCTGACGAACCTTTTCCGGAACGGCTCTCGTCATGTCGGTGTCGATGAATCCCGGTTGAACAGCATTGACACATACTCCGTATTTGGCCAGTTCTTTAGCGGCGGCCTTGGTCATACCTACGATCCCCGCTTTCGCTCCGGAGTAATTCACCTGCCCGATATTCCCAACTTTCCCGGCGATGGACGAGATGTTGACGATCTTGCCTTTTCTTTTTTCACGCATATGGATGGCGGCCGCTTGCATACACAAGAAAGTCCCCTTCATATGAACGGCAATCACTTCATCAAATTGTTCTTCGGTCATTTTATGAAGCATCGCATCCCGGGTGATGCCGGCGTTGTTGACCAGGATATCCAGGTCGCCGAAGTGTTCAATCGTGTCCCGAACCATGGCGGTTACCTCGGGGCGATTGGCGACATTGACTTGGACTCCTCGCGATCTTCGACCAAGAGACCGGATCTCCTCTGCAACTGCGTCTGCTCCCTCTTGGTCCAAATCAGCAACCGTGACATCCGCTCCATGTTTAGCCAAAAGAAAAGCAATCTCTCTCCCGATCCCCTTGGCCGCTCCGGTAACGATCGCAATTTTTCCTGTCAGATCCATAACACTCACTCCTCTTTGGATTCATACTCACGCTCTACATGGGGATCGCGCAGAATGAAACCCGGATCGTTTTTAGATTCAACCGCTCGGCATCCCTTCATTTTGTGATCGTTTGGGCACGAGCACTTTGCGGCGGAAACGCAAAACCGGAGTGCCGTGTTGATTTTTCGCCAGAGTTTCCACCAACACGATGCCGCGATCAGGTTTGGAGGTCGATTCTCTTTTTTCTAAGACCGTGGTCTCCGCGTAAATGGTATCGCCGACGAAAGTTGGTGCCAAATGTTCAACTTGTTCGTACTCGAGGTTTGCAATACACTTCCCACTAATACCGCGAACGCTCAGCCCAACAGCAATACTGAATACCAAAGTGCCGACGACCAAACATTGCCCATGTTGCGTGTTGGCACCATAATGACGGTCGATGTGCAGCGGATGCTGATTCATCGTCAATAGGCTAAACCATATGTTGTCAACTTCCGTAATCGTCCGCCCCGGATAATGTTTGTAGGTAGCACCAACCTCCAATTCTTCGAAAAACTTCCCAAATCGAGTCTCTTCTTCGTAAATCGATCCCATCCCTCAACCCCCTCATTCATAACCGATTCACGTTCATAGCATGCGGCCACATCCACAGCGAAAGATCACTTTTGGCCACTCGTAGATATTTTATATCGGATCCAATATTACTTCAACAATCTGATGCGGGAATAACGAGGACACAATTTTTTGCCTTTTTTCATTTTGGTTGCCGCCCACATCTGCCGCGGGGGGCGCTCAGCCTCACAACCGGCGAAGATAGTGGACGCTAAAGAGACCCTCGGGATCCGTCCACACCCGCACGGGCTCCCACCCGCCTTCCAGGGCCAGGCGTTGGAACGCTTCAACCGTGTATTTATAAGAGTTTTCTGTGTGGATGCGCTCCCCCGCTTGAAAGTGGATCGCCTGGCCCGCCAGATGAACCCTCTGTTCCACCCGGCTGATGAGATACATTTCGATGCGGTCCATCGACTCGCGATAGACGGCTTGGTGCTGGAAGTTCTCGATCTGGAAATCGGCCCCCAACGTATGATTGATGTGTTGAAGAGCATTGAGATTAAAGGCCGCCGTGATGCCCCGGGCATCGTTGTAGGCGCGCCAGAGCACCTCTTTCTCCTTTTTCGTGTCCACTCCGATCAGCAGCCCGTCCCCCCTGAGCAGCTCCGAGGCGAAACGGCGCAACAACTGTATGGCTTCCGGCGGATCGTAGTTGCCGATGGAAGATCCGGGATAAAACAGGAGCACAGGTTTTCGGTTTTCTTCGGACCGCCAAAATGGGGAAAAATGGGTATAATCTGCGCATACCGCCTTTACCTGTACATGGCGGTGCTTCTCAGCCACAGCGGCAGCCCCCCGCCACAGCTCTTCCCGGGAGATGTCCACGGGTATGTAAACCGTTCCCTCCGAGGCAGAGGCAAGCAGGATATCTGCCTTGTCCCCGTCCACACTCCCGAGCTCCACGAGACAGGGGGCAGATCCGGAAAGTTCGAGGATTTCCTCGGCATGTTCCCGCAAAATCGACATTTCTGTCCTGGTCAAATAATATTCGTCGAGCAAGGTGATTTCCTTAAATAAGCGGGACCCCCGCTCGTCATAAAAATACTTGCAATGAATCGTTTTCGGTGATTGCCGCAGTCCGCGTAAAACTTCTGCCGGATCCTCAGTATGGGCCGGATGGGTGTCGTACACCTGAAGATTGGGAATCTCGGTCGCCCGCCAAACGGCCTCACTCAAATTGGTTTTCATACCCGATCCTCCTTGATGTCCCGCGCCAGGCGAAATCCTGTAAAAGGCCAGCGTTTTTCAGGACGATAAAAGTTGCGATAAGTCGCGCGAATATGGTCCTTGGGCGTCACGCAGCACCCGCCCCGAAGGACCATTTGGTTGCTCATGAATTTTCCATTGTACTCCCCGAGAGCTCCATGAGCCGGCTTGTACCCGGGATAAGGCGCATATGGACTGCTGGTCCATTCCCAGACATCGCCAAATCCTTGCAGCAGCTCCCCGGTGCTCTGCGACGGTGCGACAGGTTGAGAAGGCGATGCCGGTCTCGGGTGAAAGGTCCCGCTCTCCAAGAAATGACCGAAGGACGGCCATTCTGTCCGAAAGGCGTGCTCCCATTCTTCTTCGGTGGGCAGGCGGGCCCCCGCCCAACGACTGAACGCATCGGCTTCATAAAAACTGACGTGGCACACCGGCTCATCCGGATTCAGCTTCTGGTACCCGGACAAAGTAAAAACCCACCACTCTCCCTCAATCTTGTCCCAGTATAAAGGCGCATTCCATCCCTGTTTTTGGACAGTCTCCCAGCCGTCGGACAACCAATACTCCGACCGCTCATATCCTCCCGCTTCCATGAATTCAAGAAACTCCTCATTGGTCACGGGGAGAGACGCCAGCTCATAGTCGTTCAGCCATGCGTGATGCCGCGGCGTTTCATTGTCGAAGGCGAAGGACTCCGAATCGTGGCCAATAGAAACCAACCCGCCTTGAATCCGCTTCCAATGCGGGGAGATGCGAACCTGCGGTTGGGGAGAGTTGGGCGTGCTGTAGGAGGGTTTCAGGGGGTTTAAATAAAAGTTCATCTTAATGTCCATCAACAAGAGTTCCTGATGCTGCTGTTCATGGTGAAGTCCCAGCTCCAAAATCGAGCGCAGGTGGGCCTTTGCCTCCAGATTTTCAGATTGGATCCATTGCACCATGTGCATGTCGACATGTCGGCGATACGCGTAGATCTCTTTCAAGGTCGGCCGGGACAAATGCCCTCGGTCTGTCCTGACAATGTGAGATCCAACCTGTTCGTAATAGGAATTAAACAGATGCGAGTACAACGGGTGATAGGGCCGATATCCCGCAATTTCCGGGATCAACAAAAAGGTTTCAAAAAACCATGAGGTGTGGGCCAAATGCCATTTTGGCGGGCTCACATCCTCACACACCTGAATGACAAAATCCTCAGGTTCAAGAGGAAGACACAGCGATTCTGTCAGACCGCGGACCGCCTGATAGCGTTCAACCCAGTGCTCATGTTCGGACATGGCGATACACTCCTTTCGCCCTATCGAATCTCAATTCCGCGCCAAAATGCAATCCAGTTTTGGATGCGAGCAGCTTCTGGCTTCGGACTGCGGTATGACCAGGCCGCATCGGGATTGATATCACTATCGACCTTGACGTGATAGTAAGAGGCGACTCCTTTCCACTGGCATACGGAAGTGGTTTCACTCGGAATAAGGTATTCTGTACGAACAGCTTCAGGAGGAAAATAGGTGTAACCATCGACCTCAACAGTTTGATCGCTTTCCGCAAGTACACGACCTTTCCACACGGCTTTCGGCATGGGCGATACCTCCATATCATATTTTTAAATGTTCTATCATCATCACACAAACCTGTCAACGCGGGTGAGGCTCAATTTTCTTCCTTGGCCTTTCGCGGCGATCCGGTCTCATGTGCATGTCAGGGTGGCGCTCTCTTTGTGCCCAGTCCCGCTATGCCAAGCGGGCTCAGCAGACCGCCCCCTTCAACCACGGCTCACGACTTGAACGACACGCGATAACTCAGAAAATCCTCCAAGCTCCTCAGCACATGTTCCCTCATGGCAGTCCGAGCGGCGGTGACATCTCCGCCGCGGATCGCCTCGACGATCCTGGTATGCTCTTGAGCAGACCGGGAAGGCTGCTGGGGCAACAGTTCGGGCAGGTGCGGAGGCAGTCCGTTCCACAACAGGTTCAACAACATCACCAGCCGAGGGCTGTGGCTCGCCTCCCAGATCGAGCGATGAAACGCTTCGTTGGCAGAAACGAACTCCGAGGTCGAACCTTGGTCGGCCATTTTGACCGTGTCCTCAAAGGCCGAGAGAATCTCCTCGTGGTCCCCCGGGTGTTTCGCGGCCCGGGCCGCCGCCTCCCCTTCCAGCAGAGCGCGAATCTCGTAATGATCTGAAATCTCATCATCGGTGAGGACCCGGACAACCGCTTTGCGGTGGGACTGTAAACTGATTAAGCCGTCCCTCTGGAGGATTTGAAAAGCCTCCCGCACGGGCATCCGGGAAATGCCCAATTGATTCGCGATCTCTTCCTGCACCAGCTCTTGGCCGGGCTTTAATTCACCGGAAAAAATGGCTTTTCGCAAAATCGCCGCCACCTGCTCGCGCATCGGCTGCACCGAGATGGGTTCCATCTTTGTGTTCCTCCATTCGCCTTCGTGCTTCAGCGTCAAGATTTGTTGCTCTCTGTCTCTATCCTAACGAACCTGGCAGCTGTTCCGCAAACATTTTGTGCAGCCGGGTCTTCCGAGGGTCGTATCACCTTCCTGAGGAGATCTGATATAATCCCAACCAAGAGAAGGTCAATACCGAGAATACTGTTGAGTCTTTTGGCCGCCCCGCACGTCTTGGAAGGGAGTCGAATGGTCAGCCTGTCGAGATTTTTGAGCCTCCTTGAAGCGGAGAAACGTGTAGAAGCCGTGTTTAACCCGTGGGCCGAATTTGATCGGGTGTACGACATAGATGGCCGAGCACCGGCAATACGCCGCCAGAACCTGGAAGGATATCTGCGGCCTCGTTTGGGTCGGGCACGCCATCTTCTCATCGCCGAGGGGGTGGGGTATCAAGGGGCGCGGTTTTCCGGCATCCCGCTGACCTCCGAGCGAATGATCCTGGGGAGGCATCCCGTGGTTCGCCCCATCCACCTTGTTTCGGAAGGTGAATCTCTTGCACGGACCAGTAACCCTCACCACCCCGGACTCAATGCCCGGCAACAGCGGGATGGTTTCGCCGAACCCACGGCCACAATCCTTTGGGAAGTCATTTTGACGAATCGGATAAACCCCTTTGAGGTAGTATGTTGGAATATTTTCCCTCTTCACCCTTATGATCCTAAAAAGGGGGCGCTCAGCAACCGCACGCCGACAAAAGGGGAAATCGAACGGGCCACCCGTTACACCGCCATGATGATCGAGCTTTTCCCCACGGCCCAGATCACTGCCGTCGGTGCCAAAGCCGACTGGGGATTAAAGCTTCTGGGTGCCGCCCATCGGTCTGTCGCACATCCGGCCAACGGTCACAAGCGGCAATTCTCGATTCAATTGACCAAGATCCTGGGGGAAGAACACGTCCGCGCCCGGCACGGGGGCTCGGCGACTACAAACAGGGGGTGTGGTAGATGAAAGGACTGCTCATGGCGATTCATATCGGCGGGGTTAAGACGATGACCGACCCATCCCAGGCGGGCCGGACATGGCGCAGCGCAATCTTGAAACAGCCGGTCTCCGGGCCCGTTTGGCTCGGCCGGACGAACCTCGCCGCGGATGAACAAGCGGACCTCAAGCACCACGGCGGCCCGGACAAAGCCGTCCTCGCTTACGCGTACGCCCACTACCCCTTGTGGCGTGAAGAACTGGGCTTATCCGAAATGGGGCCGGGTGGCTTTGGAGAGAATTTTGTCGTCTCCGGCATGGCCGAGCCGGAGGTCTGCATCGGCGATACGTTTCGCGTCGGTGAAGCGGTGGTGCAGGTGTCCCAACCCCGACAGCCCTGCTGGAAACTCGGCCGTCGCTGGAACCTGGCGGATCTGCCCAAGCGGGCCGAGGAAACCGGCCGCACCGGGTGGTATTTTCGCGTGCTGGAAGAGGGATGGGTGGAACCCGGACAAGAGATGGTCCTCGTCGATCGCCCGTTTCCCCAGTGGACGGTGGCCCGGTGCAACGAGATCATGCACCACCGCCGGCACGACCGAGCGGCGGCTGCCGAACTCGCCGCTTGTCCGGCGCTGTCTGAGAGTTGGAAAAAGACCCTGGGGCGAAGGGCTAAGGACGGAACCAACCCCGACCCCCGGGCCCGCCTCCAACCTGAAACGGAAACACCCTGACGGCGAGGGCGGCTCCGCCGGGCCGCCGGGTGGGACCGGGGGACGAAATCGATCTACGGCTGAGATGGTCGCTTTCACCCCCTGGACCGGACTTCGAACATGGCGAATTTCAGATAATTGCTCTCTTCGCTGCCGTGAATGACCGGGTGGTCCTTGGCCGCACCCCGAAGTTCGACCAGCCGCAGGATTTTCCGCGCGTCAACAGCAGCATCGGTGATGGTGTCGAGAAACAGATCCCGGTGCATATGCCAGGAACAGGAGGCCGTGACGAGAAAGCCGCCGTCCCGGACCAGCTTCATCCCCCGCAGATTGATCTCCTTGTAACCTCGAATCGCCCCCGGCAGCGAAGAGCGGGATTTGGCAAAAGCCGGCGGGTCGAGGATCACAACATCGAACTGCCGGCCCTGGTCAACGAGGGCACGCAACTCATCAAAGGCGTTCGCTTCCACAAACTCCGCCCGCCCGGAGAAGCCATTGACCTCCACATTTTCCCTGGCCAAATCCAGGGCCTCCCGGGACTGGTCCACGCACACCACATGCTCTGCGCCGAATTTTAACGCGTGAAGGGCGAAAGCCCCCGTGTGGGTGAACACGTCCAGGACCTGGGCGCCGGGAACCAGCGGGGCGATGGCCGGGCGATTCTCCCGCTGATCGAAAAAATACCCGGTCTTCTGTCCCCGCCACACGTCCACGGCCAAACGAAGCCCATTTTCCTCGATCCACACCCTCTCCGGCACCTGGCCGAAGTCTTCGCGCACGTCAAGGGGCAGGCCCTCTTTCCCCCGAACCGGCACATCGTTCCGGAGCAGAATCCCTCGGGGGTTCAGACGATCCACCAGGGCCCGGCGAATCCAGGGCCAGAGCCGCTCCATTCCAAGAGCGAGCACCTGGACCACCAGAATATTTTCAAACCGGTCCACGATGAGTCCAGGAAGAAAATCTGCCTCCCCGTAGATCAATCGACAACTTGGCACCCCTGGCAAAAATCGCTCCCGCCAGGCCAGGGCTTCGTCCACCCGCCGGGCGGCCCAAGAGGCATCGATGGGTTCATCGACCCGATAGGTGAGCACCCGAACCAGGATCTGAGACCTCGGGTTGATATACCCTCTGGCGAGAAAATGTCCCTGATGGTTGACCACCTCGACGACGTCCCCTGGTGCCGGATCGCCTTCCACCCGGGCCACTTCGCCGCGAAAAATCCACGGGCTGCCCCGTTCCAGACGCCTTTTCCGATCTTTGTGAAGAACGACTCTACCCATGAACGAAGTGACCTCCCCACAATGCCGACGCCCGCTCTGATCCCCGCCGGTTCACGCTTGGCCACGTCCTGCATATACATACATGTCCCATCACGATGTCCCGGAGGACAATCTTATGTATGCCTGGTTTGGACTTTTCGCGGGTTTGGTGGGATTTCTCGGCGGGATGTGGACGCTCCGCCACGGTCTTGAACCCCTGGCCGCCGGCCACCTGCCCGCCATCCTCAATCGACTGGTGAAGACGCCGCTTCGGGGACTCATCACCGGCACCCTCGTCACAGCCCTCCTCCAGAGTTCCGGAGCGGTCACCGTGATCACCATCGGGTTGGTGGCGGCCGGGACCCTGGCCTTTCCAGACAGCATCGGGATCATCCTCGGCGCCAATATCGGCACCTGTGTGACGACCCAGATCATCGCCCTCCAACTGGACGCCTTGGTGCTCCCCTGTCTCGTGGCCGGCGTCTTCCTGACCCTGACCTCCCGGAGACTGTGGCACCACATCGGCATCACCTTGATCGGGTTTGGGATGATTTTCATGGCCCTTAAACTCATGAGCCTGTCTTTGCAGCCCATCGGCCGATCCGAATGGTTTCGCCGGCTGCTCTTGGAATCGTCGGACAACCCCTGGCTGGCTGTCCTCAGCGGCACCGTGCTCACCGCCCTGGTTCAGAGCAGCAGCGCCACCACGGCCCTCACCATCGCCCTGGCCAGCCAGGGGCTGGTGGATCTTTCCGGCGCCGTCGGCATCGTCATCGGCAACAACGTGGGCTCCTGCGTCACCTCAGTGCTGGCCTCCATCGGCGCCCCCACGGCGGCAAAACGAGTGGCGGCCGCTCACGTCCTGCTAAACGTCTTAGGAGCAGCCGCTTTTATGCCCATTCTTCCATATTTCACGGCCTTCATCCAACACACCGGAGGTACGCCGGCTCTGCAGGTGGCCAACGCCCACACTTTCTTTAACATCATCAGTTCCATCGCGGTCCTGCCCGTGGCTCGGCCCTACGCCGCCTTGATCGAACGGCTGGTTCTCGACCGAAAAGCGCCCGGTCGCTGAGAAGCCGCTCGAACGTCGCCCAGGACCCTCAGGCGTCGCTCAGGCTTCGAAGCGCCGCTTCAAAAATCGCGGTATTGTTGGGGTAGCCCTTCTCCCGCTGCAGCCGCAGGGCCTCTTGGGCCTCCACCCACCGGGCCCCGGCGATCTCCTCCTCCTGGGGGCGAATCGCCTCGGACCGCGCCTTTACAAGGTAATAGTGCACTTCTTTTTCCCCCGATTGTCCATCCGGCCGGGTGTAAGAGTATCTCACTGTGCCGATGGCTCCCAAGATTTCGCCCCGGACCCCGGTCTCTTCTTCGATCTCCCGCAGAGCCGTTTGCTCCAGGGTTTCCCCCGGGTCCTGATGACCCTTGGGCAGCGAGACATGGCCAAACCGGTCATCGATGATCAGAATCTCCCACGCCTCGTTCCGCTGCCGAACCACCACGCCCCCCGCGGCCATTTCCATCTTTACTCACCCCTCCTGCGAATCCCGGTTCTCGGCATCGGCCTTCCGGCCTCAGGCCCGCCGGACGGTTCGACGCTCCCGAACCCCATGGACCGAAACCCGCTAGCCTTCCACGGCGATGGGAAAAATACCTCCGGTTGTCTCACCCCGCCGGTCAGCCCGGACAAGTTCTTCATCCTCCTGCGGGGCGAAACGGATCTGCCGGACCACGGAGCCGAAGGATCGCTCGGCCCCGGGATCTTCCAGGCGCACCTCCACCAGTTGGCCCACCATCGACGGGTCGGCCGCAAAAACCATCTCCAGATAATTGTCCGCATGGCCGGTAAAAAGCATGTTCCCATCCTCCGCCCGCCGATCTTCAACCGAACTCTCCACCACCACGGGCAGAACCCTGCCCACAAATCGCGAGGCATAAGCCAGGGTCAGGTCCTTTGACAGACGCACCAACTGCCGGACCCGTTCTTCTTTCACCTCGGCGGGGACTGGATTCGGATAGCGCGCCGCCGCGGTGCCGCGCCGGGGTGAATACGGGAACACGTGAAGCTGGCTGAACTTCAGTTCTTCAATCAAACGCCGGGTGTTGTCAAATTGTTCCTTCGTCTCCCCCGGGAATCCCACAATAACATCGGTGGTCACCGCCACCTCCGGGAGCACCTCCCGAATCCGGTGAATCTTCTCGGCGTACTCGGCCACGGTGTATCTGCGCCTCATCCGCCGCAAGACCTCGTCATCGCCGGACTGAAGAGGAATGTGAAGATGACGGCAAATCTGCTTCGAGCGTCGCAGCACATCGAGCATGCGTTCGTCAATCTGGCTCGCTTCAATCGAACTGATGCGGATGCGAACAGAATCCTCCAACTCGCGCTCCAGGTCCACCAGAAGATCCGCCAGGGTGTAGCCCTCCAAATCCGCCCCGTAACCCCCGGTGTGAATGCCGGTGAGCACGATCTCCCGGTACCCCGCTTCGGCCAGGCGCCGGGCCTGGTGGAGGACATTTTCCGGCTTTCGGCTCCGGACGAACCCCCTTGAAAATGGAATGATGCAAAAGGAGCAAAAGTTGTTGCACCCGTCTTGAATCTTTAAGGTCGCCCGGGCTCGGTCGGCAAAAGCCGGGACGTCGAGTTCTTCAAAATCCCGGACCCGACGAACATTGGCAACCACCTGGTAGGGCCGGCGCTCCTCCCGCACCTTCTCCACCCACTCGACAATCTGTCCCCGTCTGTCATTGCCCATCACCAAATCCACCCCGGGGATGGCCGCCACTTCCCCCGGCGCCACCTGGGCATAACATCCGGTCACGACGATAGTGGCTTCCGGACTTCTTCGGATAGCCCGGCGAATGATCTGGCGGGACTTTCGGTCGCCGACGTTGGTCACCGAACAGGTGTTGATCACATACACGTCCGCTTCATCTTCGAAGGGGACCTCGGCATATCCGGCATTGCGAAACAGGTGCCGGATCGCTTCGGTGTCGTAGGCATTCACTTTGCATCCCAGGGTGTGAAAAGCGACCCGGTTCACCACCTTCATCTCCCCCATTCGCCATAATGATACAAAATCGCCGCGGCGGCGGCGATCCCCGCCGTCTCGGTGCGCAGAATCCTCGGCCCGAGATGCACCGGCTCCACCCCCAGGGAGGTCGCGTCGTCTACTTCCCCGGGGTCCCAACCGCCCTCGGGCCCCACCGCAAAGAAGATGCGCCCCACGCCCGGGTGTCCGGCCAAGGCTGTCGCCAGGGGCCGCCCCCGCCGGCTTTCATCGAAGATTAGGGCCACGTCCGCCTGGGCCGCCCAGCGCCATGCCTCAGCGGCGGAGACCGGCTGCACAATCTCCGGTATGCGGGAACGCTTGGCCTGCTCGGCCGCTTCTTTGGCAATGCGCCGCCAGCGCTGGAGCCTCCGAATTTCCTGGTCCTCTTGATACCGCACCACCGACCGGGCCGCCGCCACCGGAATCACCCGGGCCACGCCCAACTCCGTCGCCTTCTGTACGATAAGATCCATTTTATCATGTTTCGGAAGACCCTGCAGAAGCACGAGTTCCAGCCGAGCTTCCCCATCTTCTTCCAGAGAGTCTTCCAGGCTCAGGTGGACTTCCCCGGCCCCCACCGACTCGATGACAGCCGTCCACACGGTGCCCGAGCCGTCCCCCACCTCCACCCGGTCTCCCGGAACCATGCGCATCACCCGGGCAATGTGGTGCGCGTCTTCGCCCCGGAGAACGGCCGTATCGCCAACAAAACAAGAAGGCGGTACGAGATATCGCTGCACCCGCCTCCCTCCTTATCCTATGAGCATTCGACCCGCGCCTGGGATCTCCGCGTTCTCAGCCGATGGCCGTCACCCCTCGGCAGGTCCCGCACAGCTCTTATCCTCACTCGCCCGGCCGCGGTGCCCGCCGCAAAAGAGCCACGGGGGTGTCGCTCGCTAGCCGACGGAACTCCGGGGTGGCCGTTTGCGCCAACCACTCCAAAGCTCCGGGGGTCTGTGCCCAACACGGCAAGAATTCTTCTACGTACTCCTCCGCTTCTTCCATGTCTACGAGTAATTCCTCAGGAAACCACGCGGGAAAGTCTTCTTCACCCGCTCCAAACAGAAAAAGAGGCACCAGAAAATTATAATCTATCGCTTCCCGGAGTTCCCTCCGGGCAATAACCGAATCCCCTCGCTGACGAAAGCGCAGAAGGGGCTTTGCATAGACGAAAGCGCACGACTCTTCGTCGTACGTTTTCAGAAGCCCCCATGCTTCCCTGTCTTTGTCCGTCACGATAAACAGCCTCAACAGGCGAAAACGGGCCCCCAAGTGGTCCTCGTGATCCAGCTCCAGCATGTCCATGTAATGAACCATCGCTTCATCCGGCCGTCCTACAATCTCCAGCTCCCGGGCCAGGTGGATTCTCGCCCGCATATACGGTCGGGTCCTCACCACAGACCAGAATCGCCCCTTATCACGCTCAAACTTCTCCTGGCCCAGAGCCCGCTCACCGGCCTGGACACCGAGCTGGAACAAACGAAGCTTTTCGTCGTCGCTCTGGGCTTCTTCCCCTAACACCACGTAGGCATCCGCACAATCGGGACACACCTGCAGCGCCCTCTGAGCAGCCTCAACCCGCGCAACCGGGTCCGTCTCAAGCAGATAGGGATAGATGATCTTCTGGGCTTCATCCACAGGGGTATTGGGAAGAATCTCCAGATCATCCACAGACTCTTCAAGGTCAGCCAAAAAGGCTGACAACTCTCCGTCGGGAAGACCGTCCTCCCCGACCGCCGCGAAACGCTGCTCAATCGCCCACAGCAACTCCTCGGGGTGTCCAATGCGAGGGAGAGACGCCGCTTTCCTGCCAGAGACCTTTGTCGCTTTACCTTTTTTTCTTCGCCTTTTCGCCATATTCATCCCTGCCCACGGCTTCGCCCGCTGCCTGGACGTGATTGCACCAGGCGGACGAGCCGGCCGTTGTCCCTTATAACATATCATACTGAGCCCAGAAAGAAAGGGGGTTTCGGAACCCGGTCAAGTTCCAGCGGTGCCGGGATCCATCTCCGGAGCGGATCCCCCGATCTCTCGAGTCAACCTCCGGGTGTGCTCCACAAGCACATCGGCACAATCGTTCATCCGCTCGGTGGTCAATTCCTGGGCGATCCCCAGACACGCCACCGCGAGCAGCACCTGACCGGAGGAATCGAACACCGGAGCCGCCACGCCGTTGATGCCCTTCACCTGCTCCTCCCGGCTCACGGCAAACCCTTGGCGTCGAATGTCGGCCAGCTCATCGAGGAACTTCGGGCTGTACCGGTCCGCGGCCACATCCCTCAGTTCACCGTCGTCCATGTAGGCACAAAAACATTTTCCGAACGAGCCGCGGTCGATGGGAAACTGTTGTCCCAGGGAGACGGTCACGTGGACCTCACCGTGACTGTCCGCCTTCGCCACGTAGGTCAGGCGATTGCGCCGCAGTCGCTGGGCCGCCACCGTGGTGAGCCCCGTCTCCTCCGCAATCCTGGAGACGGTGTCCCGGGCCAGCTGCAGATAATCCAACGCTTCCTCCGCCCGGGCCCCGAGGACCACAAGCGCCGGCCCCAAACTGTACGTGTGCCGATTTTGATCGTACCAGACCAGCCCGTGCATGGAAAGGGTCCGCAGCAGTCGTAAACAGGTCGTTTTCGGGATGCCGAGAGTGTCACAAATCTCTCCAAAAGTTTTGTGCCGGTGCTGAACCCGGCTAAGAAGCTGCAGAATTTTCGCCGCCTGATCCACCGACGGGATGATATATTTTTCGTCCACCCTAACTGCTCCTCGTCTGTTTCATTTTTTCTATCAACTTCTATCAAATATTGACAGACGCGACAGCAAAGCGGTTTACGCTCTCCGAGAGACTGGCTGATTCCTACGCACCGTATTCGCGCTTCAACTGCGCCGCGATAATGTTGCGCTGAATCTCCGACGTCCCCTCGTAGATCCGGGTGATCCGGGCATCGCGGTAAAACCGTTCCACGGGCAGCTCCCGCATGTACCCCATCCCGCCAAAAATCTGCACCGCCCGGTCGGCGATGCGGTTGTAGGCCTCCGAGGCGTACAACTTGACAATGGCCGACTCCTTGATCGTCTTCTCCCCCCGGTCCACCATGGCGGTCACCCGGTACAACAAGCTTTTCAGGGTTTCCACCTCCACGGCCATGTCGGCGAGCATATGGGCCACCGCCTGATTTTCGATAATCGGTTTGCCGAACTGCACCCGCTGTAGGGCATGTTCGGTGGACAACGCCAGCAGTTTCTCACAGGATCCTAGACACCTCGCCCCGAGAGACGCCCGGCCGTTCGTGAGGATTTTCAAAGCATTGACATACCCTTCCCCTTCCTCGCCCAGCCGATTCTCCACCGGCACCTCGCAATCCTCAAAAAACAGTTGGCAGGTGTGGGAACCCCGCAGACCCATTTTGCGGTCAGCCGGCCCTTTGCGAAATCCGGCAAAATCCGCCTCGACCAAGAAGGATGTGATCCCGCGGATCCCTTTAGAAGGATCTGTCACCGCCATGACCGTCACCACGTCCGCTTCAGGTCCGTTGGTGATAAAATGTTTCATACCATTCAGAATGTAGCGGTCTCCCTTGCGGACGGCCACGGTTCGCAAATTGGCGGCGTTGGAACCCGCTTCGGGTTCCGAGAGGGCGAAAGCCCCAATTTTATCCCCGGCCGCCATGGCCGGCAAGAATCGCCGGCGCTGCTCCTCATTGCCCAGTTCGATAATACCGACGCTGCCGATCCCGGTATGGGCCCCGATGAGGCTGGTGAACCCGTTATGGGTCTTGCCCAATTCCTCGAGGATCGCGCATTTTTCCGTCATGTTCAGACCAAGGCCGCCGTACTCCTCGGGAATGGACAACCCAAAAAGACCCAACTGCTTGGCTTGCTGCACCAGCTCTTCCGGGATGCGGTCCTCTTCTTCGATGATGGCCGCCGCCGGTTCCACGACCTCGTTGACAAACTCCCGAACCACTTGCCTGAATTGTTCGATCTCCTTTGACAACTGCACATCCACTGCGACACCCCCTGCTCGTTTCCTTCTCTCGGGACCTTGAACCGTCGATTCGCCATCACCGGTCCCGCCGGGCACGGGTTCCCCGCCCTGGGCCCGGCACGACCTGGCTCGACATCCTCGCCGCGCCTAGATGTTCGCGGTGAGGTCACCGCCCGGACGCCGACCCGGGGATCCTGCGCCCTTGCTCGTCGTACTCGTACACCCCCCGGCCGACCTTTTTGCCCAATCGGCCGGCCCGGACATATTGGACCAGAAGGGGACACGGGCGGAATTTTTCCCCCAGGGTTTGATGGAGGTATTCCAATACATGGAGGCGCGTGTCCCATCCCACCAGGTCGCCGAGTTCAAAGGGCCCCATGGGAAAATGGAGTCCCAGCTTGATGGCTTTGTCGATCTCCTCCACCGAACTGACCCCTTCCATCAACATGTAGAAGGCCTCGTTGCCGATCAAGGCGCTGATCCGGCTGGTGGCGAATCCGGGGCGCTCCTGCACCCGAATCGTCTCCTTGCCCAGGCTGCGGCCGACAACCTCGGTCTGTTCCACCGCCCACTCGGCCGACTCCAGCCCCCGCACCACCTCCACCAGTTCCATGCGATGAACGGGGTTAAAGAAATGCATGCCCACCACCCGTTCCGGCATCGCCGCCGCGGCGGCGATCTCGGTAATGCTTTTGGCCGACGTGTTGGTCGCCAAAACCACGTCCGGCGCACACACTCCGTCCAACTCCCGAAACACACGGTGTTTCACGGCCAGGTCTTCGGTCACCGCCTCGATGACAAAATCGCATCCCCCGAGCTCCCCGAGGGATGAGGCGGTCCGCAGTCGCCCGAGCACATCGCCGGGCTCCTCCCGGAGGAAGCCTTTCTCCTTCTGCCGTTTCACCAAAGCCGCAATCTGTTCCAGGGCTTTTTCCAGGGCTTCCGGCCGGGCGTCGTACATCCAGGTTTCAAACCCCGACACCGCCGCCTGGTAGGCGATGCCTTGTCCCATCACCCCGGTGCCCACAACACCGATTCGCTTCACTTCCCGCACGTTGCCAGTCTCCTTTCTAGGGTTTCGATCAACCTTCGATCCGTTCCACGATGGTGGCGATGCCCTGCCCCACGCCGATGCACATGGTCACCAGACCGTATCGGGCTTTTCGGCGATTCATTTCGTACAGCAGGGTGGTCATCAGCCGGGCCCCGGTGCTGCCAAGAGGATGGCCGATGGCGATCGACCCGCCGTTGACATTGAGCTTCTCCCGGGGGATGTTCAATTCCCGCATACAGGCCACCGCCTGGGCGGCGAAAGCTTCGTTCAACTCTATGAGGTCGATGTCCTCGATGGTGAGGCCCGCCCGCTTCAATGCTTTGCGCACGGCTGGAATCGGCCCGATGCCCATCACCGCCGGATCCACCCCGGCCACCGCCGAGGTCACGATCCGGGCCATGGGGGAGAGCCCCAACTGCCGGGCCTTCTCCGGCGCCGCCAAGAGCAGCGCCGCCGCACCATCGTTAATTCCGGAAGAATTCCCCGCGGTCACCGTGCCCTCTTCCCGAAAAGCGGGCTTCAACTTTGCCAGGGTTTCCAGCGTGGTATCCGGCCGGGGATGCTCATCCCGTTCCACCCAGACGATGCCCTTTTTCGTCTCCACCGGAACGGCGACCATCTCTTCCTGAAAACGCCCCTCCCGGATCGCCTCCGCCGCCCGCTGCTGACTCTCCAAGGCAAAACGGTCCTGGTCTTCCCGGGAAACCCCGTAGCGCTCGGCGACATTCTCCGCCGTTTCCCCCATGGAATACGGGTGATACATGGCCGCCAATTTCGGATTCACGAATCGCCACCCGATGGTGGTATCATAAACGGTGCGATCGCCCCGGGGGAACGCTTTATCCGGCTTGCCCATCACCAGCGGAGCCCGGGACATGCTCTCCACCCCGCCGGCGATCATGAGATCCCCCTCACCCACCCGGATGGCCCGAGCAGCCTGATTCACCGCTTCCAGGCCCGAGCCGCACAACCGATTCACCGTCGCTCCGGCCACGCTCACCGGCAGGCCGGCCAGCAGCAGCGCCATCCGGGCCACATTCCGATTGTCTTCCCCGGCCTGGTTGGCGTCGCCGAAAATGACATCCTCGATCTCTTCGGTCGGTACCCCCGTTCTCTCCACCAACCCCCGGATGGCCACCGCCGCCAGGTCGTCCGGCCGCACGGACGAAAGAGCACCGCCGTACCGTCCCACCGGCGTCCTCACTGCCCCCACAATCCACGCTTCTCGCATGTTCCCACCTCGGAGTTTCATATTTAGATATCTGGTTTCTAATGTGAAATTATAAAAACTGTGGTCTGTGTATGTCAAGACGAGCCATTGCCAATGTTCACGCGACCCCCGCAAACCCAGAAAAAAGCAGGGGGTCGTTCTCGCGCCCCCCGCCCTTTTCCACCGTCTTCACTTCATACTGGCAATGCGGTCCAGGATCTTCTGCCGGGGCAGAATCGCCTGGTGAAACATTCCCTCGCCGACGATGCCTTTATCATGCTCGGCCCACACCCGGCACACGACCCGCCTGGGCGTCACCTCCACGGCCTCCGCCGTAAAGGTCACCTCTTTCCCCACCGGGGCGGGGGCGCGGTGTTCCACACTGATGGCCGCCCCCACCCCTTCCTCCCCTTCTTCGAGAAAGGGCAGGATCACCCGCCTGCCCACCCACTCCATGTAGTAGATCATGGAAACGGTTGATAGGGTGGGATGCACCTGCACGCCGCCAAAGGCCGGACACATGTCGGAAGCCACCACAATGGACATCGTCTCCCGGTGGCCCACGTTCAAGCCTGGCTTCACGCCCTCAACCCCTTCCTGCACATCCCCGGTTCCGCCCGTTGTTCCACCGACAAATCCAAACCGGACCGCGACTCAGACCCCAAAGGGATTGAGGGGCTTCTCTCCGACGTACGCGAGCACACTTTTTGTCTCGGTGTACAACTCCAGGGATTCCGCCGCAAGCTCCCGGCCAAACCCCGACTGTTTGTACCCGCCGAAAGGAAGTCCCGGGAAGGCCGAGAACGGGTTGTTGATGAGCACCACCCCTGCTTTGAGTTTTCCCGCCACCCGATGGGCCCTGGCAAAATCCCGGGTCCACAGGGAGGCAGCAAGGCCGTATCGGGTATCGTTGGCGAGACGAACAGCTTCCGCCTCATCCTTGAACCTGGTCGCCACCAGCACCGGCCCAAAAATCTCTTCCTGGGCCACCCGGGTTCTGTTGTCCACATCCGCGAGCAAGGTCGGGAGATACCAGTGGCCTTTTGCAAACTCCTGGCCCTCCGGTCGGCGGCCGCCCAGCGCCACCCGGGCGCCTTCCTGAACTCCCAGCTTGACGTAGGAATCGATCACTTTCTCCTGATTTTCCGAGATGATGGCTCCGATGTGGGTGTTCGGATCGAGGGGATCGCCGATCTTCAGCCTGCTCGCTTTCTCCACAAACCGATCCAGGAATTCCTCATAGATCGATTCGTGAACGAACAGCCGCGACCGGGCCTCACAGGACTGCCCGGTATTGTAATAAATCCCAAACAAAGAGCCGTTCACCGCCGCGTCCAAATCCGCGTCCTCAAAGATCACATTCGGGGACTTGCCGCCGAGCTCCAGGGTCACCCGTTTCAGCGTCTCCGACGCCCGGGCCATGATGTCTTTCCCCGTCCCCGTCTCCCCGGTGAAGGCAACTTTGTCCACCCCGGGGTGCTCCACCAGATAGGCCCCAACATCCGATCCGCCTCCCACCAGGATGTTCACGACACCCTCGGGCACCCCTGCCTCCTGGCAGATATCCCCCAGGATCAAGGCGGTTATCGGCGTCAGGCTGGCGGGCTTGAGAACCACGGTGCACCCCGCGGCCAGGGCCGGAGCCAATTTCCATGCGGCCATCATGAGGGGATAATTCCAAGGCACGATCTGGGCGCACACCCCCACCGGCTCTTTTACCGTGTAGTGGAAAAATCCGTGGGGGACGGGTTTCGTGCGCCCGTCCAGCATCATCGCCGCCGCGGCGTACAACTCAAAATCCTCGATGGCCTGCATGACCTGGCCCTTGGCGGCGGACAGAGTCTTGCCGCTGTTCAGGACCTCAATTCGGCACAACTCGTCATACCGCTCCCGCATGATTCCGGCGATCCGGTTCAGAACCTGGGCCCGCCGGGCCGCCGTCCACCTGGACCATTTTCCCTCTTCCAGCGCCCGCCGCGCCGCCTTCACGGCCCGGTCCACATCCTCCCGGGTTCCCTTCGCCACTTTGGCCAGCACCTCTCCGGTGGCCGGGTTATACGTGTCCATCCATTCGCCGGTCGACCCTTCCACGTGCTGTCCGTCGATGAGCATCAAGTATTGTTCCTTCAACATCTGACCCTCTCCCTTTCTCCCTCTGATGTTCAGCGGCACGCACTCTGCACGCGGTCGCCGACCCTCCCCGGTCTGATCAACGGACCCCCGGGTGGCCGCCGTCCCCGACGCCCCCTGGCTCGGACGGCGACTCTTCCACCAATGGCCGATTCCGGCGATGCACCACGCCGAGACATTTCGCCACCAATACCCCGTCCGCCGTCGTCACCGTCATCTCGTAATAACCCGCCCGACGGGTGAGGTGATTCTCCCGAGCCTCGGCCACAAGCGTCTCCCCCAGCTCGGCCGCCCGGTAAAATTGCATCGAAACGCTGGTGGCCACGGCCAGTTGATTGTAGCTGTTGCTGGCCGCCGCGAAGGCGGCGTCCGCCAGACTGAACAAGAACCCACCGTGGGGCGCCCCGGCAAAATTAAACACTTCGGGACGCACTTCTGCCCGCACCCGGGCGTATCCCGGCCCGACTTCATCCAGGTGAAAACCGAGCCACGAGGAAAACGGGTCGCTCCGAAACCGCGCTTCGAGTTCCTTTGAAACCCCTGACATCCAAAGCCCCCTTTTCCGGCATCGCCCTACCGACCGTGAAATTCCGGCCGGCGCTTCTCAAAAAAAGCTTTCATCCCTTCCCGATGGTCCTCGGTTCGCCCGGACTCCGACTGAAGCCGGGCCTCCAGAGCCAGCGTCTCTTCCAAAGACGCGCTCAGGCCGCGGTACAAGGCGCGCTTTGTGCGAGCCACCGCCAGGGGGGGCATCGCCGCCAGCCGCTCCGCCAGAGTCAAGGCTTCCTCCTCCAGCCGTTCGGGGGGGACGACCCGATTGATCAACCCCAATCGCTCGGCCTCGGCGGCGGAAATTCGGTCTCCCAGAAGAGCCAGTTCCACAGCCTTTTTCAGCCCGGCCAACCGCGGCAGAAACCAAGAGCTTCCGGTATCCGGTACAAGGCCGATATGAATGAACGCCTCCACGAAACTCGCTTTTTCCGAAGCGATGGCCAAATCGCAGGCGAAGGCGAGGCTGGCCCCGGCCCCCGCCGCCGCCCCCTGCACCATCGCCACAACCGGTTTGTCCATACCCGTAATCGCCTGGACGATGGGGTTATACCCTTCCCGCAAAAGATCTCCATAATCAAGATCTTCCCGGCTGCGAATCGTCTCTAGATCCTGGCCGGCGCAAAAGGCCCTGCCCCTGGCCCCGAGCAGAACCGCCCGAATCTCGGGATCCCGCTCCGCCCGCTTCAAGGCATCCAGCAGCTCCCGGTGCATCTGCGGATTAAAAGCATTCAGTTGATCCGGCCGATTGAGAACAATCCGGGCCACCCGGCCCTCCCGGGCGTATTCCACCGTCTCATACGCCGGGTTCACCCTTCCTTCACCTCGCCGACGACCATGGTGACAATCTTCCCGGCAAAGCCCATCAAATCTTTGGCGGCCGCCTTCCCCTCGGGTGAGGCCATGGCCGCGTCCAGGGTCTGGCGGTCGGCAAAATACAGCTCCGCCATCAGATACCATTCCGACGCTCCGCCCATGGGATCGCCGACAATCCGCGTGACTTCCAGCTTCTGAAGCCCTGGCATCTTCTCCGCCAAAGGCGTATGCACTTCGCGATAATGCCGGTCGAAGGCATCCCGATCCCCGGGCTGGCGGTACAGTGCAATAAGTTTCACCAAATCTATCGCCTCCTGATTCATCGGAACATTTTAGCCATACAATTTCCGCCGATCCACCACCCGAACAGCCTTTCCTTCGCTGCGGGGCAAAGTTCCCGGTTCTTTGAGGTCCACCCGGGTCGTGACGCCCACCGTCTGTTTCAACAGGTGACTGACCCGCCGGGAAAGGTTGACGAGCGATTCATGATCCGGGTCGAACTTGCCCCCCATGTCCTGAAGCAAGCTCGGCTGAATCTCCACCTCCACGGTGAGCTCATCCAGCGTTCCTTCCCGGTCCACGACGATTCGGTAATGGGGGGACAATTCGTCGACGCTGAGCACCGCCGTTTCCAACTCAGAGGGGAAGACATTCACCCCGCGGACGATCAGCATGTCGTCTAGGCGCCCCTTGATTCGGGACATCCGGATATGGGTGCGCCCACACCGGCAGGGCTCGGGGTTTAAACTGGCGATGTCTCCCGTCCGGTAACGAAGCAGCGGAATGGCCTCTTTCGTCAACGTGGTGAACACCAATTCCCCGGTTTCTCCGTAAGGCAACGGTTCATGGGTGATGGGATCAATGACCTCCACGAGAAAATGGTCTTCCGCCACGTGCAGACCATCTTGGGCCTCGTAACACTCGATCCCCACCCCTGGACCCATCACTTCGGACAGCCCATAAATGTCCAGCGCTTTTATGCCAAAATAATCCTGCAGCATCTGCCGCATCTCTTCAGACCAAGGCTCGGCTCCAAAGATGCCGTACTCGAGACTGGTTTTTCGGGGATCTTTCCCCATGGCGATCATGGTTTCGGCAATATTCAGTACATACGACGGCGTTCCACAAATCCCCCGGGGCTGGAGGTCCTCGATGAGACTGATTTGGCGCGGTGTACTGCCGCCGGAAACGGGGATGACCGCCATTCCCGCCCGCTCCGCCCCGTAATGCAAACCGAGGCCTCCGGTGAACAATCCGTAGCCAAAGGCCACGTGAAAGGTATCGCCGGGCCTTCCTCCCGCTGTAATGATCGCCCGGGCCATGCATTCCGACCAATTTGTGATATCATTCTGGGTGTACCCCACTACCGTCGGCTTTCCCTTGGTGCCCGACGATGCGTGGATCCGGGACAACTCCTTTCGGTCTGCCGCGAACAGACCAAAGGGATAGTGCTCCCGCAAATCGGTTTTTTTGGTGAAGGGCAGTTTCACCACGTCCTCGACCCGGCGAATATCCCCGGGCCGAATCCCGCGCTCGTCCAACAGCCGGCGGTAGAAGGGTACCCGGTGGTACACGCGTTCTACTGTCTTGGCGAGGCGTTCTCCTTGAAGGGCCTGTAGCCGGCTGCGATCCATCGTCTCCAGTTCAGGCTGAAACATAGGCATCCCCTTTTCCATGCGAACTTGTGGTACAGGTTTCCGAATGCGGCGCAAACTCCGCAGCTTGGGTGATCCAATGTAACAAACCTTCGCGCCTCCACCTCACCTCCCCATCAGAATGTGGGATGCCCGGGTCAAAGAACGTTAGCTCGACTGGTTCAGCCCCTCCAGGAGAATTCTCGCGAACTGATCAGCAATCTCATCGGGACCCAAAGGACCTTCGGGGTCATACCATTGATACACCCAGTTCGCCACAGATAGAATCACAAGTTGGGCAAACTTCGGGTGAACTGGTCGAAAAACCCCGGCTTGGATTCCTTCTTCCAACAGTGCGCCCCACAGGGCCTCGTACCTGCGCCGCTTTTCGAGAATGATCTGCCTGCGTTCATCACTGAGCGCCCGCCAGTCGTGAAGAAAGACTTTCGCCGCGTGCAGGTGTTCCCCCACCACCCGAATGTGCGCCGCGAGTCCCCGGCGCAGCTTTTCTTCGGGATTCCCAGGCGACGCGACGATCGGCTCTAAGGCCCCGAGAAAATTGTCCGCACCCTGGTTAACGATCTCAAAGAGCAGGTCCTCTTTGGAATCGATGTGGGCGTACAGGCTCCCGGAAAGGATGCCGCTGGCCTCGGCGATATCCCGAATCGTCGTCCCGTGATACCCTTTTTCACTGAACAAACGCTCGGACGCCGCCAGGATCTGTTCCTTGCGCCCCCTTCGCGCCACAGCCTTCGCCTCCTTTCCTCAGCTCCGACGCCAAAAAAGATTGTCAGATTGGCGTCACGAACAATTAACAATCGCTTGCTTGTTTTCATGATAATATAACTGAATTCCCGGTGTCAATCGCACAGTGGGGCCCGGCGGCCACCATCCATTGTCACGAATAAGAAAGGCCCCTGTCCGGGGCCAGGTCAATGGATCGCTGCCGTCACACCGGTTTGAACCCCTCGAAAGGCTGGCGACACCGGGTGCAGTAATAGATCGCCCGGCAAGCCGTGGGTCCAAACAAGTTTTCCACTTCCGTCTCCGGAGCCCCGCAGAAGGGACAGGGCGGTTTCTCCCACCACTCGGCCATGGGGGGGGCAATGCCAAACGACGCCAAATGTTCCCGCCCCTCAGGGGTGATCCGCTCGGTTGTCCACGGCTCGTCAAGCACGTAGTCCACCTTCACCGGGATTCCGGTGGCGGACTGCACCTTATTCTCCACATCCCGGCGAATGATATCCAGGGCGGGGCATCCCACAAAGGTGGGCATCAGGCGCACCCGGACCTCCTCCTCGCCCGCCTCCACGCTGTACACCATTCCCAGTTCGACGATACTAAGGGTCGGGATTTCTGGATCCTTGACCTCGTTCAGGGCCTGGCGCACCAAAAGCTCTTTTTCCTGAATCACAGCTTCTCACCCCCTTGCCCCCTCGACTTTCTGCCCTTCACAACCTCGGGGAGCGGATCGTCTTTCACCAAGTCGCCGCCGGATCCATCCGGTACACTTCGCCCATCGCGTCAAGGAGCTGCTCCAGAGCCTGGGTGTGGCTCCCCTCCCGACCGCTCTTCTCCGGCCGTCCGGGCGTTCCCGGCCAGGCCAGGGTCGCCGCCTCCATCACCGGGCGCACCCGCTCCTCCCAACGGAGATAAAGGACGGCGGGGTCCACCGGGAGAATTTCATGGGCAACGAGCAACTTTTCACCGGAGCCGAAGGTAAACAGATCCCCCAGTTCCGGCCACAGGGCTTGGACCCCCCGCTCCAAGCGCTCCTTCGCTTCACCGCCCGCCCGGCCCAAACGCCGGAACCACGTCTCCATGTGAAGCCCGTGGTACCGCTCTTCCCGGATGATCTTCGCGGCCCCTTGGGCCAGGGGTAAGTAGCCGGAGTCCTTCAAGGCCTCCAGGCGCACCGTTTCCCAGACGTCATAGAGATAATGCCTGGCAATGGTTTCGGCCCAATCGCCGTTTTCTCTCTCCACCACCAGCGCGTTCCTGCGCTCCCCCGCGCTGCGCCCAAAAGCCATATCGTCCGCCCGGCCCTCCCCCAGGGCCTCCAGCAAATCATAATAAAAGGTGGCGTGGCCGACCTCGTCCTGGGCGATAGAACTGAAAGCCACATCCTCCTCCAGTTCCGGCGCCATGCCCAGCCACTCCGAATCCCGATGACCCAGCACCAGATCATCGTCTGCCAATTGATACAAAAAATCTGTCAACACCCGGCGGTATCCCTCATTCCCGCGCGCCGCGGCGGCATCCTCCACCCTCATCCCCCAACCCTCCTCAGTCTCGAATCAGATCCTCCAGCTCAATGGCCCGTTGTTTGAACGATTTCCACAACTTCGCGTTCTCGGGATACCCGCTGGCTTCCCGATAAGAATGATCCATTTCCTTGGCGAAAAAGTCCGCATCTTCATAAGAGGTGGCAAACACCTGGCCCCGGGGCACGACCCAAAGATTTACCGCGTCGTCCCGGCGGAGAAAATTCTCCCGGGCCACCTGAAGGGCCATTTCTCCCGAGGAAGACACCACACTCCCCACGTGCACGTGGTGCTCCAGGGGATCGTACTGAACAAAGACTTCATAAACCTCGTAATCCCCGGCTGAACCGTTCAACTGCATCTGCTCTCCCCCCTCTGCACCGTCAGACCACGGCCAAATCTTTCTCTTTTTCCCGGGTCCGACTCATCGCTTCTCGCACCCAGCGCTGGCCTTCATGAGCCTGTTTCCGCAGCGCCAACCGCTCTTGGGACTTGGGCCCGGCGTTGTGTTTCACGATGTGGTAGAACTTCTCCCAATCGGGCTGGGTGTAGCTCCAGACCTTTTTCTCTTCGTCATAGCGAAGGGCCGGATCTGGAATCTCCAGTCCAAGTGCCCGAATCCGCGGTACATACCTGGTCAAAAACTTCTGCCGCAACTGTTCGTTGGTCTTCGTGCGGATGCGATAATCCATCATCTTCTGAGCCGCCGAAGACATCAGCGGAGGCCCAAAGAAAAACATGAGAGATTCCCACCAGCGGTTGAGGGCATCCTGCAGCATCTCTTTCTGGGCCGGAGTTCCGTTCGCCAAAGCCAGGCAAATCGATTCCCCGTGCTGCATGTGAAAACTCTCTTCCGCCGCAATGCGCTTCAGAACCCGGGCATACGGCCCGTAAGACGACCCCAGCAAAGAAACCTGGGTGATAATCGCCGATCCGTCCACCAGCCATCCGATCAGCCCAGCATCCGCCCAGGTTCGGGCCTCCATATGGAAGACATTATGAAACTTGACCTTGTTGACAAACAGATCCTCGATCATGTCATCCCGGACTTTCCCCCAGGGAGCTGCGATATCCTCCGCCACCCTCAGCAGTAATTGCCCATGGCCGACTTCATCCTGAACCTTGGCCATAATTGCCAACTTGCGCCGCAAGGTCGGGGCCTTAGGGACCCACTCCTTCTCCGGGTATGCCCCCATCACCTCGCTGATCCCGTGCATGTGGATCTGCTTGAGCACCAAGTGCCGGTACTCATCCGGCATCCAGTCCGTGGCTTCAATCCGCTCGCCGCGGTTGATGCGTTCCATAAATTGCTGCATCTTCGCTTCTTCGCTCACCGTCGCCGCCTCCTTCATCCCCGCACTATTTAAGCAAGCGCTTGCTTGTTTTCAATATAGCGCATCTTCTTGGCCGTGTCAATACCGCAAACGGCCTGAGAAATAAGGCGATCACCGGCCCATTTAAGCGAGCCGGGCAACCGCCCCGGCCTCAAATGGATCGGACAAATTCCCGTAAATTCTCGTTAAATCGTCCGGGATCTTCCCAGAAGGGACTGTGTCCGGCGCGGGGATAGATCCGGAGCCGGGCCTTGGGGATCATGCCCGCGTGCCGCTCCGCCGCCGCCGGGAGCACGACCTGGTCTTCACTTCCGTGCACGATCAACACCGGTTTTTGAAGGGTTGGCAAAAGATCATCATTGGACAGCTTCCTCTTCATCATTCCCTCCCGGACATGAGGCGGAACCACCCCGTTAAAGCCGAGAAAAAGATAGAATTCTTCTTCGGACAGTAACCCGTTCATGGTGAGATGGATCAATTGCTCCATGGCGGACTGTCTTTCGGTTACCACGTTTGAAAAGGAAGGCCGAACCAGGGCCACAAACTCATCTCCCAAATCCGCAAAAGACTCTTTAACCCCAGTCCGGGTCACGGCGCCGACGAAAACCAGGCCACCGATCGCCTCCTGGCCGTAATGCCGCACATAATCGCAGAGCACAAGTCCGCTGTACGACCATCCTACAAGAACCGGCTGGGCCAGCTCCAAAGCCCGGAGAATCCCAGCCACATCCTCCGCCCAAAGCCGAGAATCGCCGTATACCCCCTGAGGCTTGTCGGATCTCCCGTGGCCCCGGAGATCCACCGCGATCAGACGGAATTCTTCCGCCAGATCGGAATGGGTCTGTTTCAGCCAGACCAAGTGATTCTGGGAATAACCGTGGAAAAACACGATGGGTCGACCCGAGGGATTTCCGCTTTCCTCCACGTAGAGCCAAAGTCCGCCCCCGCCCTCCACCCGTCGTTTCGTCACACGCCTGTGCACCCTCATGACAAGTCCCCCTTTGCCTTCACTTTACCTTTGGTTCAAGAGGGCGACAAGGCCCGGCGGTCTTGGATATACAAAACAAAGCCACCCGGGGTCGCGGCGGCGACCTCCGGATGGCCTGTCGCGGCATCAGCCTGACGCGGCCAAATCACTTACCGAGCCAAGAATTGCTCCAAAATCCGCTGAGGGACCATCATCCGGCCATCTCGTAGTTCCGGGGGATGGGGCAGGTCCACTTGTCGGCCGTCCATCCAAGCGGCCATCTCCCCGACCCGAAACTGCAGACGGTGGCCGCGGTACTCGAGGGTCACTTCCCGGGTGATCTCATTCCACCGGATGTCCGCCCCCGCCGCTTCAGCGGCCCGGCGCAACTCTACGAGGACATTCCCCAGCCCCGGAAGTCCGCGGTCTTGCGCCCCTATCGTCGGCAGGCCGGCGATGTACCCCACCATCCCCGCTTTTTTGTTGTCAAAATCCCGCGTAATGTAATTTTCCACTTCGCTCTTCAAGGGTTCCGGCAGGATCATTTCATCTCCGGGGTGTTGGAAATTACTCATGACGTAGCTAAATCCATTCAGGTTGTCCACCGCTTGAAGCCCGGTCGCTTCCGCTCCGGCGGGCACCGACAGGATCCTCGAAAGCCGCCCTGAGTCGATCTGGTACGCCCAGACGTAATTGTTGGCGTGCATTCCGCTGTCTTCACCGATAAAGAGGGTCCGCAGGGCTTCGGAGTACGACAGATTGTCGGGGTTGGCCACCCAGTTATCGTCGGCGGTGCCTCCCTTGGCATCCGGAGCCGGGAGGTCCCGGCCCACCACCAGCCCTTTCATCGATGTCGGGACATAGGCACTTCGAATGGGCGCCCCATCGGCATCTTTCTGCCCTGCGGCAAAGGGCAGTTCATAGACGGCGCCAGACTTGATTTTATTGACGTGAATATCGTCCACCGGGTCTTTGCTGCTGCTTTCCATGGACTTCTCCACCGACGACATGGCCACGTACAGCTTGCCGTCCGCCGCGTTGACGGTTACGCCCTCCATCTTGTTAAACTCCGATGTCGCTCCGAGCAGCGCTCCGTACCGGCGAGGCTCCAAGAACGCCGCCGCCTGCTCCATCCCGGGCTTCACTTTGAGATATTCGATTTTCCCGGAAGGATAGGTCTTCACCGCCTGAAAGCCCTCAGCCGGCCCGTCCGAGCTCTCGAACATGTCGCTGAAGGCAATGCCCCGGTCGATGTACCCTTTGATCTCGCTGTCCGTGGCATGGCCGAGGCGGATCCACTTCAGGTCTGCAGCCCCGCCGTTATCCGAAGCCTTCTGGATCCATTTGGCGGCATAAAGGGTTCCCGAGGACAAATCCCTGGGGCGGTCCGCAACGTACATGAACAACATCGTATAAGCGCCGTCATCCCCGAACAGCACCGTCTTCATGTCCGGAGCCACCTTGGCCAGCTCGTGAGAGAATCGGCCGAGACTGTAATGCTTCACCACCGTGGTGGACTGGTCCGGGCGCACGATCACCTCGGGCACGTAGCCGTAGGCATAAGGATTCCCCTTCTTGTCCGGATCCTGATAATAGGCCCGGACGAAAGGACCGACAAAAGTCTCTGTCGGGTCCGCCTCAAAAGCCCGGGCGTCCGGGTCGTATTCTTCACTGCCCAGATGGGTGTTCCAGGGGGTCAGGGATCCGTTACAGGGGATCCACAGTCCGCCCACCCCGGAAAAATCGATTTTGTCCAACTTCACCGGCGTCAACTCCCCGGTTTCCCGGTTCTGATCGATCACCGTGTGGCTCATACTGGCGGGCACCAACCCATAGGCCGAGTTCCCGGCCTGATCGCTGGTCACATACTCGTAGTGAGTCACGAGGGACAAAGGGTTCCCGCCAAGGCCGGTGGGGGGAGCTCCGGGCACCTGGAAGAGACTGTTGGCGTCCGGGGCATCTGACACGTAAGGCACCGGCTTGTCGGGGTTGCTGGTATCCATGATGGGTTTTCCGTTGGCATCCACTGCGATCCCCGCCACCGTGCCTCCCACGGCGTCGGTGCTTTTAAAGAGGGGCTTGTACGTGAGAGGGAAAATCTTTACAGAGCGGTCGGCATAGGTCACTTTGACTTTCGCCGTGGTATAAACTCTGGCCATATCCTCCGCAGTTTTTGGGGCTTCCATCCCTTCAAACTCCACCGACCGGATCGCCGCCTCCCCCGAGGCCGCATCGGCTATGGGAATGAGTGGAAATACCAGGGCAAGACCCAGCAAAGGCCCCATCCATTTGACCGGTTTCTGCTTCTTTCCTCGCATCCACAACACCGCCCATCGAAAAAGTTTGTCCTGGCTGTATTGTAGATGCGAGTGGCACGTTTCGCTTAAAGATCGTGTATCAACCGGGTGATTCTTTTCTAAAAGACGATTCGCGACCCGAATGTTTCGCCTTCACCGGAAAAGTTCACCCGACAAGGCACACCAAGCTCCCTCCCGGCGGATCTCTCGAACCGCCAGGCCCGCAGCCTCCATCGCCCGGGCCACCCGATCCTCTTGTTCCACAAGAATCCCGGAGGCGAGAAACCGCCCCTCGGCTGTCAAGCACCTCGGGACATCGGGCAGCAATCGCTCGACAAGGTCAGCCAAAAGGTTCGCTACGATCAGGTCCCCGCGCTCCTCAATGCCGTCCAGCAGGTCTCCCCGCCGCACTTCTACCCGATCCGCCACGCCGGCCACCTCTACATTGTGCCGGGCCGCGTCCACCGCCAGGGAGTCCAGATCCACAGCCAGAACCCGCCCGGCACCGAGAGCCGCCGCCGAGACCGAGAGAATACCAGACCCGCACCCCACGTCCAACACCCGACACCCCGGGGTGACTTCGTCCAAGAGCCATCCCAGGCACAGACGGGTTGTTTCGTGGGTGCCGGTGCCAAAGGCCACGCCGGGATCGATTCGGACCACCACTTCTCCAAGCTCCGGCATATAGGTCTCCCATGCCGGACAGACGGTGAGGACACCCTCCCGGCCCCTGACCGTCACCGGGTGATAATACTGTTTCCACGCATCGGCCCAGTCCGCCTCCCGTACGGTGCGGACGGCGATGTCGCCCTTGCCGGAATCGAGACCCCATGTGGGGAGCAAGTCCAACCAATTTTTGAGGAGAGCGGAGATATGCCGCCATTGATCCGGTCCCCCGGGCCAATACCCCGTGACCACCGCCTCACCGGGCCCCACCGCCGAGTCGGCGACCTCCGCCCACCTGAGAGCCCCGGGACTCTCCGAGGCTGCATCCTTGTTGCCCATCCCTGGTCTTCCCGCCGTTTGTTCTGGCTCGTAGATCTCGCCGAATTTAGGCACAAAATCAGGGCCCAAGGGGTCGGCCTCCTCAACGGCCACCCCCTGCGCCCCGAGATCCCGCATCTTCGCCGTCACCGCCTCGACGGCCTCTTTCGTCGTGCGCAACTCCACCACGGTCCACAGATCATTCACCGCTTCCATCCCCGCTTCCGCAACCTACCATTTTTTGTTTACTCGGGTGTTAACCCACCCTGGCCGCTCGATCCGAAGCGGATAGATCCGTAGGCCATCACGGCCTTCAGCCGTTCCGCCCATCCCGGCCAAAGGCGCTTTTCATGCGCTCGAAAAAGGTCTGGTTTTGTTCGTGGATGTCCTCCCCCAACTCCTCGCCCAACTCCCGCAACAAACGCCGGGCTCGGTCGGAAAGGCGGGTCGGCGTGACCACGAACACCTGGACGTGTTCATCGCCCCGTCCCCCACCTCGCAGCCGGGGAATGCCCTGACCTTTGAGGCGAAACGCAGTGCCCGTCTGGGTGCCCGGAGGTATCCTCAACTGTGCACGACCCTCCAGAGTCGGCACCTCGATATCGTCCCCGAGAGCCGCCTGGACAAAAGTAATGGGGACCTGGCAATGCACGTCGAACCCGTCCCGCTGAAACACCGGATCCGGGCGGACGTGGATCACGATAAACAAATCGCCGGGCGGGCCGCCCCGGGTGCCCGGCTCCCCGTGGCCCGCCATCCGAATGCGGTTGCCCGTATCCACGCCGGCGGGGACTTTGACGCTCACTGTGCGCACCACCCGTATCTGACCGCGGCCTTGGCATTTTGGGCAAGGATCCGGGATAATCCGCCCTTCCCCTTTACAGCGGGAACACGGCCTTCGGGTAACCATCCGGCCCAAGGGGGTATTGACGACATTTTCCTGTTGACCCGTCCCTCCGCACACCGGGCAACGTTCCACCCGGGTCCCGGGCCGGGCACCGCTGCCTCCGCAGCGGTCGCAGGCCTCCGTCCTTGGCACGCGAATTTCCTTCTCCACCCCGAAGGCCGCTTCCCGGAATTCGAGGGAGAGGTCGTATTCCAAATCCGTCCCTCGCTGCGGACCGGCCCGCTGCCGGCCCCCGCCGAAGAACATGTCAAAGATATCCCCGAATCCGCCAAAATCCCCAAAATCAAACCCGGTTCCCCCCGGGCCTCCCGGACCGCCTTCAAAGCCTGCCCCCTGCCCGACCCCCGCGTGGCCAAACTGGTCGTATCGGCTTCTTTTTTCCGGGTCGGATAGAACCTCGTAAGCTTCGTTGATCTCCTTGAATTTATCGGCCGCCTGGGGATCCTCTTTGTTCACATCGGGGTGATAACGGCGCGCCAGTTTCCGATAGGCCTTTTTAATCTCCTCGGCGGATGCCCCCCGCTCAACGCCGAGCACCTCATAATAATCGCGCTTGCTCACCGGAACACCCCCTCCCCGGAGCTTCTCAGCGGCCTACTCCTTTAGAAGCCATCTTCTCCCTCTCATCGCTTCCCGGGCGGTTATCGCTCACTTTTTGTCGTCGTCCACCACAGTGTAATCGGCGTCCACCACTTTTTCCTCTTTCCCGCCGCCCGCGGCCCCGCCGGTCGCAGAACCCGTTTGGGCGGTATTCGCCGATGTCTGTTGGTACAGTTTCACCGACAATTGCTGGACGACCTGTTGCAATTCGTCCATGGCTTTCTTGATTGCTTCTATATCGTTTCCGGCCAGAGCGTCCTTCACCTTTTGCTTCGCCGCCTCGGCCCGTTCCACGTCAGATTTGTCCACTTTGTCCCCGATATCTTTAAGGGTTTTATCCGTGCTATAAACCAGGGAATCCGCCTGGTTGCGGATCTCGATTTCTTCCCGGCGCTTGCGGTCTTCTTCGGCGTGGGCCTGGGCTTCCTTCACCATCCGCTCCACTTCCTCTTTGGACAGCCCGCTGGACGCCGTGATCGTGATCTTTTGGCTTTTTCCCGTCCCCAGATCTTTGGCGGAGACATTCACGATCCCATTCGCATCGATGTCGAAGGTCACCTCGATCTGGGGCACCCCCCGGGGCGCGGGAGGAATATCGGACAATGTAAAGCGACCCAACGTCTTGTTGTCCCGGGCCATCTCTCGCTCGCCTTGGAGCACGTGGATCTCCACCGACGTCTGGTTATCCGCCGCAGTGGTGAACACCTGGCTCTTCGAGGTGGGGATCGTCGTGTTGCGCTCGATCAGCTTCGTGAACACCCCACCCAACGTTTCAATCCCCAGGGACAGAGGGGTGACATCCAACAACACGATGTCCTTGACCTCGCCGGTCAACACTCCGGCCTGGATGGCCGCCCCAACCGCCACCACTTCGTCCGGGTTTACGCCCTTGGACGGCTCTTTGCCGATAAATTTCCGAATCGCTTCCTGTACCGCCGGAATGCGGGTGGATCCACCCACCAGGATGACTTTGTCAATTTGCGAAGGGTTCAGGCCCGCATCGGCCAAGGCCTGGCGGGTGGGCCCCAGGGTCATCTCCACGAGGTCAGCCGTCAACTCTTCGAATTTGGCCCGGGTGAGGTTGACCTCCAAATGTTTCGGCCCCGTGGCATCCGCCGAGATAAAAGGCAGGGAGATCGTCGTGGTCAAGGCGCTGGATAGCTCTTTTTTCGCCTTTTCCGCCGCGTCTTTCAGCCGCTGAAGAGCCATCCGGTCTTGACCCAGATCAATCCCCGTCTCTTTTTTGAACTGATCGATCAGATAATCGATGATTCTCTGATCGAAGTCGTCTCCCCCCAAACGGTTGTTCCCACTGGTGGCCTTGACCTCAAACACGCCGTCCCCCAGTTCGAGGATCGACACGTCGAAAGTGCCGCCACCCAGGTCGAACACGAGGATGGTCTGATCTTCTTCTTTGTCCAAGCCGTAGGCCAGGGAGGCCGCCGTCGGCTCGTTGACGATCCGCAACACATCCAGGCCGGCGATTTTGCCGGCATCCACCGTGGCCTGGCGCTGGCTGTCATTAAAATACGCCGGCACGGTGATCACCGCTTGGGTGACGGTCTCTCCGAGATACGCCTCGGCATCCGCTTTCAATTTCTGCAGGATCATCGCCGAGATCTGCTGGGGTGTGTAAGATTTGTCATCGATCGTCACCCGGTAATCGGACCCCATATGACGTTTGATGGAAATGATGGTCCGATCCGGGTTGGTGATGGCTTGACGTTTGGCGACGTCCCCCACCAACCGTTCTCCAGTTTTCGTAAACGCCACCACCGACGGCGTGGTGCGGCCCCCTTCGGCATTGGGGATGACCACGGGCTCACCGCCCTCCATGACCGCCACGCACGAGTTGGTGGTACCCAGGTCAATGCCGATGACTTTTCCCATCTCTAGTTCCCTCCTGTGTCTCCGCTGACTTTCACCATCGCAGGCCGCAACACGCGATCTTTATACCGATATCCCTTGCGAAATTCCTCTATAATCGTGCCCGGCGGCTGCCCGGAATCGGGCACCTGGGCGACGGCCTCATGGACATTCGGGTCAAAAGGCATGCCGACAGTCTCAATGATCCGGACGCCTTCCCCTTCCAGGATCTCGCGAAATTGGCGCACCACCATCTCGACCCCCTGAAGAAGCGACTGCACATCTGTGGACTGCTGGCCGGACTGGAGAGCCAGCTCCAGATGGTCCAGCACCGGCAACAGCCGCTCGATGACGCCCATCGTCGCCGAGTCCGCCCACTCTTCCCGCTCTTGCCGGGTCCGGCGCCGGAAGTTCTCAAAATCCGCCTGCATCCTCAGCGCCCGTCCCCGCCAGGACTCAACCTCCTCCCGGAGTCGCTCCATCTCCGCAGCCACATCGGCCCCGCCCCCCTCCCCGGTCTCGGGACCCTGGCCCGTTTCCCCTTCGTCATGCCGCTGACCCATCTCTTCGCCGGCGCTGGTTTCGCTGCGCTCTTCCTGCCCGGCTTCCCGGCGGTTTTCTGATCCCTGGGGCTGCGCCTCTCGTCCCGGGCCTGTCCCCGCCTCGGGACGGTTTGCGCCCCCGCTGGACTCCCGGCCGGAATCCGCCTCCCTTCGCCGCTGATCTTCCACTCGCATCCACACTCCTTTAGATTTCCAAAAATACGGGCGGGCAGAGTTCAACCTCCGCCACACCCGGTGGTTCTTTCCCCATCATCAAGCGCCTTCCCGATTGAAGAGATCGCTCAACACATGGGATAACACATTCAATACACCGATCACCCGTCTGTACGCCATTCGCGTGGGCCCCACGACGCCGATCACTCCGATCCGTCCGCCGTAAGATCGGTACGTGGCCGTTGCCACGGTGCACGCGTGAACCGCGGACAGTTCGTTCTCGTACCCGATGCGAACCTGTACACCTTGTTTCTGCGGCACACCCACCAATCGGGCCACACCGTGGGCGTCTTCCAACATGACCAACAGGGGTTTTAACTTCTCCAGATCCCGAAACTCCGGCTGTTCCAGGATCTTGGACGTGCCCCCCACATACACTTTCTCCTCGGACGAAGCCGTCAGTTCATCGACCAGCGCCAACCCGCGTTCAAACCGATCCAAGTGCCGGCGCAATTCCAGGCCGATCTCCTGTTCCAGTTTTTCCTTCAACTCACTGATGGACACCCCGATTAAACGGCGGTTGAGCACCTCCACCAATCGCTCGATGTCCGCCAGGTCTGCCGGATCCGGAAGAATCACCGTTTTCTTCTCCACGTGACCCGTGTCCGTCACAAGGATGGCCACCGCCGCCCACTCTCCCAAGGGCACCACCTGAATATGGCGCAACTTGGCATCCTCGCCCATGGGGCCCAGCACAAAAGCCGTGTAGTTGGTCAACGTGGACAGAATTCCCGCCGTCTGTCTGACCACATGCTCCATGGCTTCCAACCGTTCCTGAAACAGTCGCCGAATCACGGCAACTTCCCGGTCGTTGAGCATAGGCGGTTGCATCAGATGGTCGACATAAAAGCGATATCCTTTATGAGAAGGGACCCGTCCCGCTGAGGTGTGCGGTTGCTCCAGGTATCCCATCTCCTCCAGATCACTCATTTCATTCCGAATGGTGGCCGGGCTTAAATGTGTCTCCATCCGTTTCGATATCGTACGAGAACCGACGGGTTCGGCAGAACGGATATAATCGTCGACAATCAACCGCAGGATCAGTTGTTGCCGTTCAGTGAGCACCTCTGACACCCCCGCCTGTTAGCACTCCTGCACCATGAGTGCTAAACCTCCATACGATGAAAATACCAGAGATGGTCAGACTTTGTCAATGGATAGGGCCAGAAAGGATTGGAGCACTTCATTGCTGATCCAAAGCGCCTCCCGGGCCAACCGAACCCGAGAGCCTTCCTGAACGAGGAGCCCAGAGCGCAAATACCGCTCCACCGGCTCGGAAAAAACGTCGAACAGCGACCGGCCGTGGCGCTGGGCGAAGCGATCATCCCCCACCCCTTCCAACAGCCGCAGCCCCAGAATCATGGTGTCCTCCATTTCTTCTTCGTCGGAGACCTCATGGCGCTCCTCGACCGTCGAGCTCCCCTCCCAGGCGAGCTCCATGTAAACGGGTACGTTCCGGACGACGACGTACCGCACCCCGTCGACATACCCGTGGGCTCCCGGACCGACGGCCAGGTACGGCTCATTGTTCCAGTACACCAAGTTGTGGCGGCAGCGCGCTCCCGGCCGGGCAAAATTGCTGATCTCGTACTGCTCATACCCGGTTTTATCCATGAATTCCATCAATGCGGTATACATCTTCGCCTCGAGATCTTCGGAAGGCAGGTCGAGAACCCCTTGGTCGTACCACCGGCTGTAAGGCGTCCCTTCTTCTACTTTTAAGCCATAAGCGGACAGGTGATCCGGGCCGAGCTCCACCGCCGCCGCCAAGCTCTGGCGCCAATCTTCCATAGTCTGACCCGGAATGCCGAACATCAAATCGAGGTTGAGGGAAAATCCCCCAACCGAGCGGGCGAGCTCCACGCTGTGAACAATCGCCTCCGGCCCGTGAGACCGGCCCAGCTTCCGGAGCAATTCCCGGTTGAAGCTTTGCGCCCCAATGCTCAGCCGATTGACCCCGAGCTCCCGGAGAACTTGCAATTTTTCACAATCCACCGTTCCCGGGTTGGCCTCCAGGCTAATCTCGGCATCCGAGGCGAGGTGAAACGAACCCCGCAGCGCTTCAAAAATCTGTTGCCACTGGCGGCAAGACAGGAGACTCGGCGTTCCCCCGCCGGCGTACACTGTCTCGAGGACCGTATCCGGATAGAGGCGGCCAAGGGCGCGGATTTCCCGAACCAACGCCTGAACGAACCGTTCCCACACTTCCGGCTTGGCGACATAGGTATTAAAATCACAGTAATAACATTTGCGCGCACAGAATGGAACGTGCAGGTACAAGGCCTTCACCGGCAGCCGGTTCACGTTCTCACCGCCTCCCACCGAGATTGGAACGGCGCTCGACCGGATGGGCCGCGCGCCGTCATTCCATTTTGAGCACTGCCATGAAGGCCTCTTGGGGAATCTCCACGTTTCCCACTTGCTTCATCCGCTTTTTACCTTCCCGTTGTTTCTCCAGCAGCTTGCGCTTGCGGGTAATGTCGCCTCCGTAACATTTGGCCAACACGTTCTTGCGCATGGCCCGGATGGTTTCCCGGGCGATCACCCGATTGCCGATGGAAGCCTGGATCGGCACCTCGAACAATTGCCGGGGGATCAACTCTTTCAATCGCTCGCACAGCGCCCTGCCCCGTTGGTAAGCCCGGTCCCGGTGGACGATGGACGACAGCGCGTCCACCGGTTCTCCGTTGATCAAAATATCCATGCGCACCAGGTCAGAGGGGCGATAACCGGCCAGTTCATAGTCAAAGGACGCATAGCCTTTGGTGCTCGATTTGAGACGATCAAAAAAATCGTAGACGATTTCCGTCAGCGGAAGATTGTACACCAAGGTCGCACGATTCTCGTCCAAATATTGCATGTCCTGGAATTCTCCGCGTTTTTCCTGGCACAGCTCCATCACCGTCCCGACAAAATCTTTGGGGACGATAATCGAAGCTTTCACATAGGGCTCCTCAATGCGCTCGATCCGAGACGCATCCGGCATCCGGCTGGGATTATCCACGGGGATCATCTCCCCGGCGGTGGTGTACACATGGTAGATCACGCTGGGCGCCGTGGTGATGAGTTGGAGCCCGTATTCCCGCTCCAGCCGCTCCTGGACGATTTCCATGTGAAGCAAACCGAGAAACCCGCACCGGAACCCGAAGCCCAAAGCCCCGGAGGTTTCGGGTTCATAGCTGAGGGAGGCATCGTTCAGCTCCAGCTTCTCCAGGGCCTCCCGCAGATCTTGGTAATCATTCGAGTCCACCGGGTACAGTCCGCAGAACACCATGGGGTGGATTTTGCGATATCCCGGCAAGGGCTCCTGGGCCGGCCGCAGGGCGTCGGTGACCGTATCCCCCACGCGGGCGTCCCGCACGTTTTTGATGGCCGCGGCGACGAAACCCACGTCCCCCACGGACAATTCCGGGACCGATGTCATCTTCGGCCGGAAAGTTCCCACCTCGACCACTTCGAATTCCGCCCCGGTAGCCATCATCCGGATCTTCATCCCGGGGCGCAGCGTTCCGTTCACCACCCGGACGTAAATGATAACCCCTTTATAGGCGTCATAGTGGGAGTCAAAAATCAGCGCCTGCAAAGGCGCATCGGGATCTCCTGCGGGAGCTGGGACGGAGTGGACGATGGCTTCGAGGATCTCCCGAATGCCGATCCCTTCCTTGGCCGAGGCGAGAATCGCGCCTTCGGCATCCAGGCCGATAACCTCTTCGATCTCCCGTTTGACCCGATCCGGCTCGGCGCTGGGCAGATCGATCTTGTTGATCACCGGGATGATCTCCAGATCGTTTTCCAGGGCCAGATACACATTGGCCAGGGTCTGGGCTTCGATGCCTTGGGCGGCGTCCACCACCAAAAGGGCCCCTTCGCAAGCCGCCAGGCTTCGGGACACTTCATAGCTGAAATCCACGTGGCCCGGAGTGTCAATGAGATGCAGAATATACGTCTCTCCGTCAGATGCGCGGTATTCCAAACGGACCGCCTGAAGTTTGATGGTGATCCCCCGCTCCCGTTCCAGATCCATCTGATCGAGGACCTGATCGTGCATCTCCCGGGCAGTTAGGGCACCGGTATACTCCAGGATCCGGTCCGCCAACGTCGATTTGCCGTGGTCGATATGGGCGATAATGCAAAAGTTGCGAATTCTTTTCTGTCTGTCCCGGGGATCCAAGTGCCCCCTCCTCCTGTCCGCCAGCATCATCCCGAATTATACGCTGTGCCGACGGAGCGGGCAAGGGACCTCCTCAGGGCGGCATCAGCGATCAGCGAACATCTTGAGCAACAAGTTGCGCGTTTGACCTTTCATCCAACTGCCCGCCGCCACACCCACTTGTTCCACCGCCACCGACACATCACTGGCCGCGGTCTCAATGCGCTGGTTGAGCCGTTCACCCGCGGGTGTCCAAGGGGGGGACGGGGGCGGATCCCCGGCCAGGGCATTCATTCCCCTCTGGGCGATGTCGAAGCCGATGGCGATTACTCCTGCGCACATGAGCAAAAGCGCCGCATAGGTCAGCAAACGACCGATAAACCCTCGCACCGCACATCCCTCCACCCTCCAGTATGGTCAGGGCGCTCAGCGGGCTAAACGCAGATCTCCCCGGTCTTTCAGCAACGCCGCGATGCCGTTTGCGAGACACGTTGCCGTGCGATCCAATTCAGCCTCGGTGTTTTCCGGACCGCCGATTTCGATCAGCAGCATGTTGGGAGAAAGGTCCTGATTGTAAGTGGCGTCGTAGGTGGTGCTGCGCTTGGCCCAGATGTCCCGGACCAGATGAGGATACAGGCGGTCGAGTTCTCCTTTCAGCATCTCGGCAAGTCGCTCGTTGTCCTGGTAATCAGGATTATTGCCGCCGATGATGAGGCGGATTTTCGCATAGGTCTGACCGTTGATTGTCGCAGTGGTCAAATCCCGGGGGTCGGAGTCCCGGTGCATGTCGATGATGAGCTTAAGACCCGGGTATTTTTGCAGCACTTCTTTGACCGTTTTCCTGGAGAAAACGTACATTTTGCTGTAATCCCCCATTGGCCAGTAGTCCACCGTGGTGTGGATCGCGGGAATGCCCAATTTTTTCAGGTCATCCACCAAGGCCGTCCCGATGAGGGTGATGTTTTTCGCCTTGTCATAGGCGTCGTCAAAACTGGTGCGCCCAGGAAGCATGGGCAAAAAGGATTCCCGATTGTGGGTGTGATACACGTAAACCAACGGATCCGACGACGTCGACGAAAGGTTGGGCGCCGTGGAGGAAGAGCCGGAGGTGGGCTGTTCGTGTTGAAAAAGTCCGGGGGAGGGAGCCCCGTCCTCAGGAGGACGCAGGTCAACTGTCCGACCATCGACAGCGATGGGGTAGTCGGTAAAAGCCATGCCGGGTACCGTCCATCCCAGAATGCCAGTTGGGCGGGTCGGATCGACGTCAGTCAGGTGATAAAAAAGAGAGGCGGCCCAGGATGGTTCACCGGCCACCTGGGCGGGGGCAGCGGATCGATCCATCAGCGGCATGCCTTGGCGCACCACCGAGGACCAGGTTTGGGCGTCCACGGCGCCGAGCAGGCCAGAGCCTCCGGTGGATCCCGGAAGAAACCACAATGCGGCAGCCAGAAGAGCCGCGGAAGCCACGACAAGCCACGCGGTGACGGAGAATTTCAACCCCCTTCGGGGCGTGTGAAATGTCACAATTCGGAAAGGCGATTTGCGCATGGCCGATACCCCCCGTCCATCCCTCGGTACAAGCTATGCCCGGATGGACGGGTCTATGCCATGGTCAATGGATTCACAGACGGAGCCAGAAGCGGTCGGGCGCGGTTCCCGCCCTGCCGAAAGGCCCGGTCTTAGTGCGTAAACAGCGCAGCGTCTTCCAGACTAATGGCGGGATGGAAGGCCACGTTTAATCCTGTCGCCACGATGTGGGCGGCATCGTCCACAAAGGCATCGATCTCCTTTGGCGTGACCACCAGGTTGTCTCCCAAAGGATCGAGAATATCCGTGATCCATTCTTGTTTCTCTGCCACGTCGAAGGCGTTCAATGCCGGGCGCAACTGGTCGGAAACCTCCCGACTTAGTCGTTGCAACAGGTAATCCAACGCATCGTGAATAATCGTGGTGGCTTCCACCACCGTGGGGACGCCGATGGCGATGACCGGCACACCGAGGGTTTCCCGGGTCAGGCCCTTCCGTCGATTTCCCACTCCCGATCCGGGGTGGACCCCGGTATCCGCAATTTGAATCGTGGTATTCACCCGTTTGGTCGACCGGGAAGCCAAAGCGTCCACGGCCACCACCAGTTTGGGTTTAACGTGTTCGACAATGCCCCGGACAATCTCCATCGTCTCAATGCCCGTGATGCCGAGCACTCCGGGCGCCACCGCGCTGACGCTTCGGTATCCGTCTCCCATGAGATCGGGGATATGGTGGAAAAGATGGCGGGTGACAAATAGTTTTTCCACCACCAGGGGACCGAGGGAGTCCGCCGTAACATTCCAGTTGCCAAGGCCGACCACCAGGGCGGACTCGGTGTCGGGCAGTTCGATGAACCTCGCCAACTCCTCCGCCATCCGGGCCGACACCCGCTCTTGCAAGTCGGGGTCCCGCTTGCGGAGGCCCGGCACCTCAAGGGTGCTGTACCGTCCCGGTTCTTTGCCGACCCGCCTGGCGGCCTGCTCATCCCGCACGTGCATCCGGGTCACCGTGATTCCTTCCTCGGACCACGTTTCCACATCCACCCCGGGGATGTCGCCGCCGCCGGCCAACTCGTGGGCTTCCACCGCCAGGTCCACCCGGGGGTCCGATGCCCGCTGTTCCCCTTGAGATTTCGGCGCTTGCCCCCGATGGGTCCACTCCACAAACTCACCAAACCGCCTCCAAGTATAGGGGTTCGTTCTATGCACGTCCTTCCCTCCTCGAGGCTAATGGCTGAAGCAGCTGAAGTTGCCCATAGTATGCCCCGGGCGGCGTGTTCGACCCTGCTCAAGCCTGGGGATATGCGCGTTTTCCGGACGCCCACGTCTTGCACCAGGCTGAGTGGCGTGGTAGAATACTTTCTGTCTGTATGTGGGCGGCCTTGAAAACGGCGCCGCAAAGGGCGAGGGAAAGGAGGGCAAATCTTTGCCGAACATTAAATCTGCCATCAAGCGGGTACAGATCACTCGGAAGCGCACGCTTCGTAACGCCTCGTTGAAATCGATGCTGCGGACGGCAATTAAAAAATTCCACGTGACGCTGCAGAGCGGGGATCTCGAGGCTGCGGAACGTCAACTGCGGGAAGCCATCCGGCGCATCGATAAATCCGTGACAAAGGGAATTCTGCACCGGAATGCGGCAGCGAGGAAGAAATCCCGTTTGACGCGAAAGTTCCAGGCAGCGGTGAAGGAACGGCAGACTCAACAAACGGCCTGAACGTAAAAAAGCCTCGACTCGGAGGCTTTTTCTTTTGGGCTCGGGGTTGAGCCAAGACCCTTGGCTCTACCGCCCCGCTACAGGTCCGAGCGGCCCGGCGTCCCCGGAGGGGGACTCTTCCCATTTGCTTCTGGCATGTCCTGGACCGTTTCCACCAGCTGCTGTTGCGCCATTTCGATGAGTTTGCGGACCAGGGGTCCCCCCATGGCTCCCCCGACCTTGCCGGCCTGACGAGTGGTCAACTCCCCGTCATCGCCTTTCCCCAAGGGAATGCCTAACTGGCCCGCCACCTCCTCTTCAAGAGGTTGGTCGCTTCCCTGGTTTGATGCAAGCCCTTCTTCTCCCATCAAATCACGCTTTAACCGATCCAGGGCGGGACGGGCTTCCGGCACGAGGATTCGACGTCTTCGGGGCATTCCACTCTCCTCCTTTCAATCGAATTGGCAGGGTGACAACGAAATCATTCAATGCGGCGCGATCGGTACGGCGCCCCGTTTTGATGTCCGCGTCGGCGTCGGCCAGCCATTGCAGCACATCGCTCAGTTGCCGCAGTGTATAACGGCGCCCTTGCTCCAGAGCTATTTTCAACGCATAAGGTCGAACGCCGAGCTCCGCGGATAGGTCGGTGTTAACATGTCCGGATTTGTATTCATTTAAGGCGTGATACATCAGTCGAAACTGCCTGGCCAGGAGCATCAAGAGCTTAAAGGGATTTTCCTTCTGCTTGAGAAGTCGGTCCAATCCGGTTAAAGCCCGGTCCATGTCCAGACGGACCACATCGTCCACCCATCGGAAAATATCCTGTTCGGGGAAAGGAACGACCAATAGGTCGACATCTTCTCGAGAAATCGTTTGTCCCGGCGCGTACAAGGATAATTTGTCCAATTCTCCAGCGATCAATGCCAAATGGCCGCCCGACATGAGAATCAATCGGTTGACGGCGTCCGCTCCCATGCGAAAACCCCGGCGCTGGACCTCTTTGTTCACCCAGGCGGTCAGCTCTGATTCCTTTGGGGAAGGACACATCCACCAGCGTCCCGTTTCCTTCACTCTGCGGACCCATTTTTTCCGCTCATCCATTTTGTGATCGCCGAGAAGGAGCACGACGACCGCCGTCGGGGAGGGGTCAGCCACATACTCTTCCCAACTTGTGAGATCGTGAGGCACTTTCGACCGACCGGAAAGGGCTTCGCCTCCGGTCGCGATCACGAGACGGCGATCACCAAAAAACGGGGGGGTGCGCGCCTCAAGGGCGACCTGCTGAATCGGCGTTTCGGACAGATCGTACCGGCCCAGATTCAATTCCGGAACCGACAACCCGCAGGCGTTTTCCAATTCCTCGACGACCATGCGGGCCACGTATGTCTCGGGCCCCCCCAAGACGTAGACCGGTGCCAGCGTGCCACCGCGGATCTCTCGAATCCACGAATCCCAATACATACGCCCCACCTCAAACCCAGCATAACACAGGGGAAAGCACAGATCACGCCAAGCGGATCTGTCCGCGTTTGCGAGAGAACGTTTTCCATCCCCCAATGCTCCACAAATACCGCGCTTTATTGGCTTCTTTTAAAAATCTCGCCGTTGCGCCCGCCAACTTCCAATTCCCCACCTTTCCAATGCCTTGGCCGCGGCCCAGAGAAGCAAGTGTCCCTCTCAAATGCGGGTGAAAGGCATTCAACGGCGTCCCCTTGAGGAGATGCCCGATGTTTTGAGCCAAATGGTCGCCCATCTGGGTCGCCAATTGTGCCGTCGGTGGAAGAGGACGCCCATCCGGACCTGGGAAAGCCGCGCAGTCCCCGATCACGAACACATCGGATATGCCCTTCGGATGAAATACGGGATCCACGGGGACCCGCCCCTTTCGGTCCACCGGGAAACCATTTTCCCCGAGCAGGCGATTGCCTCGAACCCCGCCGGTCCAAATAAACAAGGAATAACTCAAGGGGGGATGACCGTCGACGATCACTTGTCCGTCCTTCACTTCTGCCACTTTTGTGCCCGTTCTCACCTGAACGCCTTTTTGCTCCAAGACCTGCTTCGCCCGCCGCTGCAGTTCAACATCGAGCATGGGTAGAATTGTCTCCATGGCTTCAATCAAGATCAGGTGAACATGTTCCGGGCGCACGCCGTACTGACGAGAAAGATGGGGAATCCAATCTGCCAATTCCCCCGTGAGTTCCACTCCGGTTAACCCGCCACCGCCGACGATCACGTTCACGGGATGCTCCGCCGTCGCTTTTTTCACCAACTCCACCATCCGCCGTCGAATATCCAGGGCCGAATCGAACCCCCACAACTGGACACTGTACTTTTGCAGTCCAGGAATCCCAAAAAATTCGGTTTCACTGCCCAGGGCTACCACCAGCACATCATATTCCAACGAGGCCCCGTCCACTTGTACCCTCCGCCCCTTCCAATCGATGGCGGAAACGGTGCCGATGCGAATCTTGCCTACCCGGGGGTCGATCAAATCATGGAGCGCGATCCGGTAATCGTCGGGGTGATCCCGGCCGCCCGCGACTTCGTGCATTAAAGTCGTAAATTGGTGGTACGGTTGATCGTTCACGAGTGTAAAAGGTATGTCCTGGCGTTGCAGCCCACATGCCGTTTTTACACCGCCGTAACCCGCACCGAGAATCAAAATTTGCTTCTCCATCCCCGCGCCACCCCCTTGATTTCGAGCCTAGTATGGTCGGCTCAGCGCCTTTTATGCCGTAGTAATCATAGGAAGGGTGGCCAAGCCATAGAGTTTATCAGAATCCGAAAAGGAGCGTGCCGCCATTGAAAACCCGTCCGAAGCGGTTAACCCGCAGGCTCGCCATTCCCGTGGTCGTCCTGATCCTCCTCATCATCACCTACGCATCGGCGGCCCCCCGGGTCACGGTGCCGGCTCATGCCCCCCTTCAAGACGTTTCGAACGCCGAGGCCGATCCGATTCTCGCTCAACTGAAAGCCATCGGAAACCTGGATGAAGTGTACATGGAGAAAGATGATCAAGGTCGGGTCATCGTCTACACCACGGCTTTCGTCGATGTGGACGATCCGAATCCGATCCAAACGGCAAAAAGTACGGCACAAAAAGTGATCACAGCCATCTACCGGAGCGGGGTCCCTGTTGGCAACGCCACGATACTGATCACCCGGAACACCCGTCCGTTACTGGGAGCCTCCCTGGGTTCTGACACCTTGCGGAAGGCATCGCTAAGTGTACTTTCCCAGGATTCTGTGGATGCTTTTACATCCTTCCTCTCTTCAACGAACCACAACGACCCCCAACATTTGGAGCAAAGTACGTGGTTGGAAATCGATCCGTCGGCGGCACAATAAAAGTGGTTCAGTCTCCGGAACTGGAGGGATCCCCGGTGCGCGCTTTGTGGAAAGGCAGTATCTCTTTTGGTTTGGTCAATATTCCCATCAAGTTGTATGCGGTGGTCGAAGATCGGGACATCCATTTCCGACAATTGCACAACCGGTGCAAAACACCCATTCAGTATAAAAAATGGTGTGTGCACTGTAACGAGACGGTCACCGCGGACCAGATCGTCCGCGGGTACGAGTGGAGGCCGGGTGAGTTTGTGATTCTCACCGACGACGACCTTGCGCACCTGCCCCTTCCGAGCCTGCACACCGTTGAAATCACTCAGTTTGTGCGAGTCGACGAAGTGGACCCCATCTATTTCGAAAGAACGTATTATCTATCGCCCCAGGAATTCGGCGAAAAGCCCTACCAGTTGCTGCACCGAGCCATGCAAGAGACCGGTCTCGCCGCCCTGGCCAAAATCGCCCTGCGCAGCAAAGAACACTTGGCCATCCTTCGCTGTTATAACCATGTGCTCGCCCTGTCGATGCTTCACTTCCCCGATGAACTGCGATCTGCAGCGGAACTTCCAAATTTATCCGGCATTGAAGTGAAAGCGGCTGAGCTCGACATGGCCAAAGAGCTGATCAATCGGCTGGCGAGCCCCTTTCATCCCGAAGCGTTCCACAACGAGTACGGGGAAGCTCTTCGGGAATATATCGCTTCCCGCGTCTCTGCACACGAAGTGGTCCAGGTGCGGCCTCCCGAAAAAAATGTGGTCGACCTCATGGAGGCCCTACAGGCCAGCCTACAAGCCGTTCAGGTTAAAACGCGGCCGGAAGAGCGGCAGATCCAGGGGAAACGCCGGGTTGAACCCGTGGGAAGGCGTTGAAATGGTCCCTCGGATTCCGCGTATGGCCACGTTTCCCCGACCCTCGCTCTGAATGAGAAGACCTGAATCGGCCTTTGTCGACCACCGGCGCTCTAGCCCCGTAAACCCGGGCAAGGGCTCCTCGGGGTGAACATCCACCACAAATCGACCCGGAACAAGAATCTGGGGCGGCCAGCCGCCCACCCATATCGGGTGGTCGCCGATCTCGACGCGCATCGAGTGATTCCTATCCCAGGGTAACACTCGCTCCGGAGCCAGTCGACGTTTGAGAACCTCTAACCCCGATCCGGAACTCCGAGTTCCCCCGGACTCTTCAAAAGTAGCCAGCCACACCCGGTCCAACTTGTACACGCCCAACCGACGGAGATACGGGACAATCACCATCTCGAGATCCCCTCGGTCGTCCCTGCAGATTAATTCCCGAACTCCTTGCGATTCCAGAAAGATTGCCGAACCGCCGTCCAGGGCAAAGACCACCATTTGCTCCGACACCGCCCGGGCGGAAAGGACCACCACAGCACAGAAAACGACCGTACAAAATCGGCCCGTGCGCCGGCCCTTTCCCCAGCGGCTCAATGCCCACAATACCCCGCCCCCGTACAGGGCCCAGATCCATAGCGGAAGTTCACCCAGCCGGAAAAGCCAGCGCCGGTCGCCGTCCATGGCCGTGACACCTCCGATGATACTTTGGGCCAACAGGTCGGCAATCCAGATGAGTCCATCACCGAGTACAGGGACGGGGGCTGTGAGAAGCGATAGAAGACCCACTCCCAGGAGCAGAGCCCCCGCCATGGGAACCCAGAGATTCGCCAACAACGTCCATCCGTTCCAGACATAGAACCTGGAAAACGAAATCGGACAGGTGGCGATCTCTGCAGCGCCGGCCACAGCAAGAAGCTCGAGGACCCGGCGGGGCCTTTGTCCCATAGCGCTGCGCAGGGCGGGCGTCAGAACAAAGATGCCCCACGTGGCCGCGTATGAAAGCTGAAACCCGAGATCAAAGACCCACTCTGGGTGCAAAAGGGATTCCGCGGCTAGAGTGACCCCCCAGGCATGGAGCGGATCCGGACGCCGCCCCAGGACCTCCCCCATCCCCGCATAGGTGACCATGGCCGCCGCCCGCATCGCCGAAGGGCTTCCACCGGTGAGGACGGCATAGCAAAAAGCTGTGCCGACAAGCCAACAAAACCGTACCCGGGCAGATGTGCGCCCTTCCAGCCAGCGCCTGAGAGGCCATAGCACCACGTGCAGGTGCGCGCCGGAGACGGCCACCACGTGGGCCACGCCGGTCAAAGCAAAGGCCTCACTGAGCGCCGGATCCAGATCCCCGGTGTCTCCCAACACCATGGCTTTAAGGAGTGGTTCCGAGGAAGAGTTCACCTTTCCCGACCACACCTGTTCGAAAGCACTGCGAACCTTCCCAGGCACACTGCGCCAAGTCGACCGCACGATAGGGGGTGACTCCAGTTCCGCCCGATAGAACAGTTCCGCCCGTTCCCACGGGTCTGCTACTCCATGAGGAAATGGAGCCCTGGGCGCTGGAGGGGGACTGAGACGGATCCGGGCCTCGATCCAGTCCCCTTCAACCACGGGCACAGGCATCCCCATTCGCACCCGCACCCCATTGCACGATTCGGCAGAACCCCTGCTGGGAAAGAGTCGCACCAATTCCGCCTCCACGACGGGATCGGCACCGGGGATCCGGGGCAAAACTGCAACGACCCGCGCTTCCACATCGACAGGTTCGCCGATCCACCCATCCAACGGTGGAACTTCGGTGCCGGACACCCGGCCTCCTGCGAAACACGCGACCACCGCCAGACCGACGGCCACACTTTCGCGGCGATACACGTAAAAACGCATCCAGTGCCCAACACCCTCAGGCCGGACCCAGGTCCGGCGGCGGAGCCCCTCCATCCGCCATCCCCACATGAGAACCGCGACCAACAAGGCCATCCCGCTCCACTGCCAAGAGGCTGACTGCCCCAGGACTGCCCATGCGGCGGTCCACACACCAAACAGTGGAAACAGCTGGGTTGTCGGAAGCGGAGTCACTGCAAATCAACCTGTGGCCGGATTCGCTCCACCAGTTTCGGCCCAATGCCCGGCACGTCCTCCAGGCGATCGACAGAAGAAAACGGCCCGTGCTCTAAACGATACTGCACAATCGCTTCGGCTTTACTCCTCCCGATGCCGGGAAGGCGATCGATATCCTCCACACTGCCCGAATTGATATGAACCATCCCGCCCGACGCCGGGGCTGTCGGCCCTGACCCCACCGGGGTCCCCGCGGTTTGGCCGGCTGGCCCCGCTTGTCCGCCCCGGAGGCCCTCCCGCGACAAGGAAGAGTTACCCGCCTCGGTGGCCGCAGACGGCTTGACGGGCACCACCACCATGGCGCCGTCCTCCAGTTTGGCCGCGAGATTGATGCCCCTCAGTTCCGCGGATTCCAGAGCTCCCCCCGCCGCATCCAGGGCCTCCTTTACCCGAGAGCCAGGCGGCAATTGGTACACCCCCGGCGTTTGAACCGCCCCCTTCACGTCCACGGCGATCGTTCGGGAGCTCGGGGCACCCGGCCCCCGCCCGGCCAGGAGCTCCGTTTCAACGGCGGCCGAAACCGGCACGGCATCAGAGTGGGACCGACTCCTTTCGCTCCACAGAAACCACACCCCCGCCAGGAGCACCAGCGGAACGATCCACCAACCCTTTTGCACCACCCTTGCCAGGCTTCGGCCCCAAACCCTGCGGATTCCCTCCAACCCTCATCACCTCCGTCAGGTCCAATTCGACAGAGGCCGTCCGGTGCCTTGTTTTGAAATCCTTCATCTTGATTGAAGGCACAAGGTTTGTTTGCAACATCGGGGAGTGCAATAGTAAAATGGAACAGAACCCTTTGGAAAGCGGGGCCTGTCGCATGCTAACACCCAGCATGGAAGACTATTTGGAAACCATCTATGAACTCATGAAGGAAAAAGGCTACGCCCGGGTATCGGATATTGCGACAATCCTCGCCGTGCAGCCTTCGTCCGTCACAAAGATGATTCAGAAATTGGACGAAAAGAATTTTGTGACGTATGAGAAATATCGCGGTCTGGTCCTGACCCCGGAAGGGGAACAGCTCGGTCGGAATATGAAACAGCGCCACCGGATGTTAGAGGACTTCCTGCGCCTGCTCGGGGTGGGGGAGAGCACGATTCGTAAAGATGTGGAAGGCATTGAACACCACATTAGCCCCAGCACCATGCGTTCCTTGCAGAGCCTCGTCCTGTTCTTTCAGGAGTATCCGGAATATCAACGAGCATTCGAACGCTTTCGCCGGTTACAGGCCGGAACGGCCGAAGATCGCTCCACAGAAAATCTAAAAGTGATGGATGAATGACATGAAGCACGTGAAACGGCCGGACCTCGTTTGTCCGGCCGCAGGAAGCGGTAATGGAGCGCCATCGGCACCCCGATCTCCCGTGTAGCGTTTCGATGAACTGCGGTTTACCCTTTCACCACAATATTGACCAATTTCTTGGGGACAACGATCACCTTGACCACTCGTTTTCCACCTGTCCATTCCTGGATTTTTTCCGCACCCAAAGCTGTCTGGCGGACTTCTTCCTCCCCCGCCGAAGCTGAGACGACGATATGATCTCTGACCTTACCGTTGACCTGCACCGCATACTCCACTTCGTCGGTCACCAGTTCCGCAGGATCATAGGTCGGCCACGGCTGTTCGTGCACGCTGCCCGTTCCTCCAATCTGGCTCCACAACTCTTCGCAGATATGGGGTGCGGCTGGGGCGAGCAGGAGCAACACGGTCCGGATGGCCGCCGCCTTGGTGAAGGGATCCGCCTCCGCCGGGTAGGCGTAGATGGCGTTTACCAATTCCATGATGGCGCTGATCCCGGTGTTAAACGTGTACCGCTGCGCGAAGTCTTCGGTCACCTTTTTGATCGTGGCGTGGGTCTTGCGGCGCAGATCCCTGGCTGCGGGCGCCATCCGGTCTCCGGCCGGAGCGTGAAACACCTCTCGATTCTGGTTGACGAGCCGCCAGACGCGATGGAGAAACCGGTGGCTACCTTCCACGCCTTGGTCATTCCACTCCAGGTCCCGGTCGGGCGGGGCGGCGAACAGGATAAACAACCGGGCCGTGTCGGCGCCATACCGGTTGATGATGTCATCCGGAGACACCACATTGCCCTTGGATTTGGACATCTTCGCCCCTTCCTTGATCACCATCCCCTGGGTTAAAAGATGGCGGAATGGCTCGGAAAAATCGACCCACCCGGCGTCTTGGAGGACTTTGGTGAAAAATCGCGAGTAAAGAAGGTGCAACACCGCGTGCTCAATGCCGCCGATATAATCGTCCACTGGCAACCATTTGCGAACCGCTTCGGGATCGAAGGGGCGAGCGGTTTCCTTCGGGCTGGTATAGCGAAAATAGTACCACGATGAACACATAAAGGTGTCCATGGTGTCCGTTTCTCTCCGGCCCGGTCCTCCGCACTTCGGGCAAGTGGTTTGGACGAAATCCTCATTGGTCGCCAAAGGCGATACCGTCCCCGGCTCGAAAGAGACATCTTCCGGCAACCGGACGGGCAACTGATCTTCGGGCACCGGCACAATGCCGCAATGATCGCAGTACACGATGGGAATCGGCGCTCCCCAGTAGCGTTGCCGGGAGATGAGCCAGTCTCGGATGCGGTAAGAAGTGGCAAAACGCCCTTTTCCCATCTCCTCCAGGTGGGCGGTGATGGCGTGGATCGCCTCGCGATTGTGCATCCCGTCCCACCGACCGGAGTTTACGAGAACTCCGTCTTCCACATAGGCTTCGACAGGGGGCGTGGGAAGTTCTCGATCTTCCGGTCGAATCACGACCCGGATCGGAAGGTTGTATTTTTTGGCAAAGGCAAAATCCCGTTCGTCGTGGGCAGGCACACCCATCACAGCGCCGGTCCCGTAATCCAGAAGTACATAATTCGCCACCCAGATCGGCACTCTGTCCCCGGTGAGGGGATGAATCGCATAAGTGCCGGTGAAAACCCCGCGCTTTTCCCCCTCCGCCGCGGTGCGTTCCACCTCCGAAGCCTTGCGCATCTCCTCTACGAAGGCCTCCACCCGATTCCTCTCACTCGAGTGTTCGATGAGCGCCGGCACCAACGGGTGCTCGGGAGCGAGAACCATGTACGTCACCCCGAGCAGCGTGTCCGGCCTGGTGGTGAACACCCGGATCGTCTCCGGCCGTCCCTCCAGTGCGAACTCCACTTCCGCGCCGGTGCTGCGCCCGATCCAGTTGCGCTGCATCACTTTAACCCGTTCCGGCCAGCGGTCGAGCTGATCCAAATCCTCCAATAACCGATCAGCATAATCAGTAATCCTCAGAAACCACTGCTCCAGCTCCCGCTTTGTGACCTCCGTGCCACAGCGCCAGCATCTCCCGTTCTCCACCTGTTCGTTGGCCAGCACGGTGACACAATGTGGGCACCAGTTCACCGCCGCTTTTTTCCTATAGGCGAGCCCGCGGTGGTAGAAAAGCAAGAACATCCACTGGGTGAACTTGTAATAATCCGGCGCGCAGGTCGTCACTTCCCTCTCCCAGTCGTAGCTGACCCCGAGGCGTTTCTGCTGCTGCCGCATGTGGTCGATATTCTCGTAGGTCCACAGCCGGGGATGGACACCGTGCTGGATTGCCGCATTCTCCGCGGGCATGCCAAAAGCATCCCACCCCATGGGATGAAGAACATTGTACCCTTGCATCCGTTTCACCCGGGCCACCACATCGCCGATGGAGTAAACCCGAACATGGCCCATGTGCAACTTGCCCGAGGGGTAAGGAAACATCTCCAGGCAATAGTAATGCGGGCGGTTTGCATCCTCCCGGGTGCGATACAGCCCGGTCTCCTCCCACAGATTCTGCCACTTGGGTTCGATCTCTGCCGGCACATACTGTAGTTCGGTCACGACGTACCCCTCCTTGACGCCACTCATCACAAAAGCCTCTCGCCCCGGCTCGTGCCAGGGACGAGAGGCCCTTGCCCACCGCGGTGAGGCCGTCACCGCGCACACACCCTTGGAGTCGCGTTCCACGGACACCGGAAGGTATCCAAAAGAATCAACCCTCACCCGCCGCTGGTTGCCTGTTTGGGGCGAAATCTACACTGAAATTCCCTGCGATCGACTGCCAATTGTATGCTACATTATACATGGATCGACAAAAGGTGTCAATTTGTTGTCGGAGATGTCACGAGGACTGGGACAACATTGGGGCATCGCCCCAGAGTCGTTCCAGCTGATAAAACTCCCGTTCCTCCTCTCGGAACACGTGCACCACCACATCCCCAAAGTCGAGCAGAACCCACCTGGCTTCATCACGTCCTTCGAGACCTTGGAGCACCGCCCCGTGTTCCTCCATTTTTTCGCGCACATGATCTGCGATGGCCTGCACCTGGGTTCTGGACTGACCGCTGCAAATGACGAAGTAATCGGCGATGATGGAGAGTTCTCCAATATCGAGGATCACCACATTCCCGGCTTTTTTGTCCGCTGCGGCATCCGCCGCCAGGCGCGCTAAACTGGCCATCTGTGCACTCATTCCCACGCCTCCCCTGTCGGATTGCTGGCCTTGCCCCACTATCGGCTCCGCCCACCGCGGACCCGGGACCAGCATTCGTTTCTCGCCAACACCGTCAGTACAGCCACCGGTCTCCCGCGATCGAGAAGATCCCGCAGGCTGGCATCAAACATCTCCGCCAGAGCCCTGTCCAAATCCTGACTGGCCAATTGGCGAAGCCGATCCACTCCGGGATAAGCCCGCCCGGGCTCCACAGCGTCGGCCAGACACACCACCCTTTCCAAAAGCCCCATCCCCGGGCGCCCGGTGGTGTGATAACGGACGGCATCTGCAACTTCGTCATCTTCCACCCCGAATTCCTGCCCGAGTTTGGCGGCGGCGATGGGTCCGTGCAAGACGGCCACGGGTCCAAAGAGCTCCCGATCGACCCCCAGTCGCCGAGCTTCCTCTTCCAGACGATCGGCGGGCCATTCCCGGGCCCAATCGTGGATCCAAGCCGCCAGGCGCGCTTTATCCCCGTCTGCCCCATAGCGCTTGGCCAGTCGTTCGGCTTCCGCCACCACGCCCTCCACGTGAGCGAATCGCGCCGGGCTCAGGGCCCCTTTGACCTTCTCTTTGATCTGTTCTTCCGTCATCGCACCCGCCCCGCCCTTTTATACAACCCTTTTGCTCGGATCAGTTCCTGAACAGCTTGGGGCACCAATACACTGACCGTTCTCCCTGCCTCCAGCCGAGCGCGAAGTTCTGAAGATGAAACCTCCAGCCGGGGCATCTCCACCACCTCGAGAGCAGCTCTGGGAAATTGCTTTCGAACGACGTCCATCCCCTTATGCTCGTTATACCCCGGCCGGACCACCGCAATCAAGTCGGCTAAAGAAACAATCTCTTCGGGGGATTTCCACATCGGGAATCCCAGGAGTTGATCCGCGCCGACAATCCATGCGAATCGCACATCCGGGTGCCGGGTCCTCAGATAACGAAGGGTATCCACGGTATACGATGGCCCTTCCCGGTCGAGTTCCACCCGGCTCACCCCGAGGCCCGGACGGTCAGCCACGGCAACTTCAACCATGTGAAACCGATCTTCGGCCGGCGTATCCGGCGCCTCTTTGTGTGGCGGAATTCGGGTTGGAACAAAGAGCACGCGTTCTAAACCACAGGCATCCAATACGTATTCCGCCGCGACAATATGTCCAATATGAACGGGATCAAAGGTGCCTCCGAAGAGCCCGATCCGTTTCATATATCGGAGCCCCCTTTGACCGCCCCGTCGTCCAACCCTTCTTCCACCACCGCCCGCATGTCCGCCACCGGCGCCGCCAGTCCCGTCCAAATCCGGAAGGCCGCAGCACCCTGAAAGACAAACATGCCCACCCCGTCACAGGTGGACCTTCCCAACTCCCGGGCGCGCTTCAACAACAGGGTCTCCCTTGGGTTGTAGACGATATCGCTGACCACACAGCCCTCCCGGGTCCACCCCGGATCGAAGGGCATTGCGCCCGTGTCCGGGCTCATCCCGACCGGTGTCGTGTTGACGCAGAGGTCCGCTTCCCGAAGCCAAACCTGCAGTTTGTCCCAGCCCCCGGCCTGAATTCGACCGGGTCCCAGGCGGCTGAACTCGTCGGCGAGCCTCTCGGCCTGCGCCGGGCGCCGGGCCACCACTCGCACCAAGGCCCCCTCCCGCACCAAGGCGTGGGCAATGCCTCGGGCAGCCCCCCCGGCGCCAACCACGACAGAGACCTTCCCTTCCACCGTCAAACCGGTCTCCGCATGCAGGGCTTCCACATAACCCCAACCATCCGTATTATAACCCGTCAACCGCCCCTCCTGAACGAGCACGGTGTTCACGGCTCCAATCTCCGCGGCCTCATCGGACAGCTCGTCCACCAGACGGCACGCCGCCTCTTTATGGGGGACTGTGATGTTCCATCCCCGGAACCCCAGCGCTCGAAGGCCTCGCATCGCGTCGGGGAGATCTTTGGGTTGAACATCGAAGGCACTATACCGCCACGCCAACCCGAGCCGCTCGAAGGCCCGGTTGTGCATCACGGGCGATAGAGAATGCCCCACCGGATGACCGATCAAGGCCACGCGGCCTTCCACCTGTACCATTCCCTGCCCCCGCTTTCCCGTACGGCCCCTCTCTTTCCCCCATCATACCATGAGCAGCGGGAGAACGGCTATTTTCGAAAATCCATTCTGAGTTTGACATTCGTGCCCTCAAAGGCGATGTGGAGATCGTGGAGATGATAATCCTGCAACTCCGGCTCACTCTCCCGCGCCCGTTGGACCTCCCGGCGCAACCAATCGAGCCAACCGTCAACATCGAAGGTGATCGGCTGGGAAGAAACCGAGGGCAACGACAGGACCCGAACCACCCTGCGCCTCCGCAACGTCTCCAAAGGGGCAACCTCCTCACCGACGATCTTACTCAAGCCATATGCGGAAGTTTTCACCCCTATACTCAAACCAAGGCCGGGCGCAACTCCGTTTCAACCCCCTCGGGCACAGAAAGGCCCACCCGGGCAACCCGTCCCCGGGCCGAGACCCATCCCAGGCCAGCCACCGCCAGGTCGACTTTCTCTCCGGCCTCGAGTTTCCACTCGGTGCGCGCCATGGTCATAACTCCCGCCAGACAGCGCTCACAGGGAGGGACCAGGTCCTTGCCGGCGTGCTTTTCAAAGAAAGGCTGGGCCCGGAGTACATTCGTCCGATGGATGGGAACCCGGTTGGAAAGAAAGCAAACAAAAGGTTGTCGATCCCCCTCCAGTACGTCCAACCGGGCCAATCCCCCCAGCCAAATACTTTGTCCGGTCTCCAACGAATAGACCCGGGGCCGAATCGGCTGAACAGGCACCACCGCCCGAAGGCACGTCGGACACAACCGATCCACCACTCGGTAGCCCGCCGTGATGCCGGGGGTGTCCACCCATTTTCGCCCTTCCCCGCGGTCGATGGTCACCGCGTTCAAAGTCGTGCCCGGCACCCGGGACGTGGTGAGGGGGCGATCCGACGAGATTTCGGCGGCTCCCATCAACGCGTTGAGCAAGCTCGATTTTCCCGTGTTGGCGGCGCCCATAAAATACACCGCTCCGTCGACCCGGTTCAGATCGGCGAGCAACCCGGGGATCCCGATCCCTTTGTGGGCGCTGGCCAAATACACGCGTTGCGCGCGAAAGCCTTCCCGCCTGAGCTGCCGTTCAAACCACCGCCTGACCCGATCGTAATTGGTTTCCCGAGGCAAGAGGTCGATTTTGTGGACCACCAGCCATTGCCGCTCCCCGGCCACGTCGTTCAGGTCCGGGATTCGCGTACCCGTCCAATCGAGAATATCCACCACCTGAACCACCAGGGCCCGCTCCTGTTTCGCCCGGGCCAAGACACCCCGAAGGCGCTCGGGCGGCACCGCAGCAGGGGCGATTTCCTGATAATGGATGATGCGATAGCAGCGTCGGCACAGCACCCCGGGTTCATCGATGCGATGGGCCGGGACGTAGCCGGCTTTTCCCGGGTCCTCGCTTTGAAGTTCCTCCCCGCAACCACTGCAGACCTTCATCCTCGATGCTCCCCCTCAGAGATCCGATGCAGGGACGGGGCAATAAAGCGCAGCACCCGGCGTTCGAAGAGCCGCATCACCCGGGTCCCCACCCATTCCTTATCGGAAATCGGCACCACGAGAATCGTATACATCCCCATCCGGTTTCCTCCTGCGATGTCCGTAAATAACTGGTCCCCGATCATCGCCGTTTGCCGGGGGTGGGTGCCGGTAATCTCCAAAGCCTTCATGAAAGCCCGCATGCGCGGTTTCCCGGCTTCGTGGACCGCCGGGATATTCAACTGTTCCGCAAAAGGGCGAACCCGAACCTCTTTGTTGTTCGAGACAATGCATACCTTCAAGCCCCGATCCCGCAAATCGTCCAGCCAATGGACCAACTTGTCCGGCGCCTCGGGCTCGTTCCAAGCCACCAGCGTATTGTCCAAATCTGTGACCACTCCGAGCAAGCCTTTGCGAACCAACGCCTCGGCATTCACGGCGTAGATCGACGGCACGTATGCATCTGGCACAAAAAGGCGCAGCACAGCTTCCACTCCCCGCCGCGAATTGCAGTCGTTCCATCGCATCCTGTCAACCTGGAATGGTACCACATTCCAACCCGCGATCCAAGCGAAAAAAAGCCGTCCTTCGGCGCCGCCTTTGAACCAAGGTGCTACAGGTGGCAGATTCGACGGGGAATCGCTAGGGTTTCCCCCGCGAAAAACCGGGCGATACTGGAAAAGTCGAGGGACGATACCGATGGTGAAGGGGCGGGGAGGGATGACCTTGAAACGCTGGAGGCACAGCCGCCGCTTGTTCATTTGGACCGGGGTATGGACCGGCCTGGTGGCACTCCTCGCCGGGCGACTGTTTTTTATTCAGGTGGCCGATGCCCGCCACTACGAAGGCCACGATCTCGTGGCCCTGTCGGTGGAACAGCGCAGGGAACAGTTTGTGGTGGACTCGGGTCGGGGCAACATCCTTGACCGAAACGGGCGGTCCCTGACCGGACACACCTTCCTCGGCCTGGTGGTCCTGCCGCCTTGGCACCCCGACCTCCACGATCCGAATCTGGGGCGGCTGGCCGCCATCCTGGGACGCCCGGTGAACCAGATCCAGGCCGCCCTGGCTTCCATGAAACAGCCGGGCCTGCTCAGCCTGCCCAGCCCCGGTGGGACTTCCACGCCCATCGAATTGACCGACGCCCAGGCGGCCGCCGTTCAATCTCTGGGAATAGACGGGATCCTGCCCCGCCAAGTCACGGTGAGATACAACAATCAATCTCTGGCCCGCCACGTCGTCGGGTTCATCGGGGAGGACCCCAATCTCGTCACCCAGGTTTACGATGGGCGCTACCCTCTTAACGAGCCGGTGGGCAAAATGGGCCTGGAGAGCGTGTTCCAGGAGGATCTTCGCGGGAACGGCCCCGCTCGAACCCTTCATTTTTATGTGGATGGGGAAGGCCGGCCCTTGCCGGGGCTGGGGATCCGAGAAGCGACCCGGCCGGATACCGGGCTGAACGTCCAGACGACCCTGGACATGGGGTTGCAAAAGATCGTGGAGTCGGCCATGGACAAAGTGGCGCTGCCCCGAGGCGCCGCGGTGGTAATGGACGTGCATACCGGCGACATCCTGGCCATGGCCTCCCGGCCAAATTTTGACCAGAACCACATCCCGTCCGGGGCCGCCAACTACCCGAAAAATCTCGCGGTGGAGGCCGATTTTCCCGGCTCAGTGTTTAAAATCGTCGATGCCACCGCCGCCCTGGACAAAGGGCAGCTCGCCGCCAACACTCCTTTCAACTGCACGGGCTCGATCCAAATTGGGGATGGGGTGCTCAACTGTTGGCAGGTGCACGGGCATGAGACGGCGGAGGAAGCTTTCGCCCAGTCCTGCAACGTGGCCTTTGCCCAGATTTCTATGAAGCTGGGGCGTCAGAACATGGAGGACTACGCCAAGGCCTTTGGCCTGGCCCAAAGGCAGGGGCAGGTGGTGGACGGCCGGGATGTGTTCGATGAGGAAGACCCGGGTTCGATCTTTGTCGGGCCGGGCAGTGCACTGCGCTTATTGGCCAACACCGGGATCGGGCAGGAAAATGTCCGCATCAGTCCCCTTCAGGCGGCGGTGATGGCCGCCACCATCGCCGCGGACGGGAAACGACCCGTCCCCCGGCTGGTGATGAGACTCGCCACCGCCCAGGGAGATCCGTATCGGACATTTCCCATCCAGTCTCCGGTTCAGGCCATCAATCCGGGGGTGGCCAAAGAAGTCGGTCAGTGGATGCGGGAGGTCATCGCTTCCCCCCAGGGCACCGGGCACCTTCTCGCCCAGGCGGCCTGGCCGGTGGCGGGGAAGACCGGCACGGCCCAGACCGGCCAACCCCACCGGGTCAATCAGTGGTTTGTGGGGTATTTTCCCTACGATCACCCCCGTTACGCCATCGCCGTGGACGCTCTGGACATCCCCGACAGTTCGGGACTGCGCTACCCCGAACCCATCGTTCTCGACATCGTCAACGCCCTGGCGCACGCCGGAAACGCCCAGACGGACGGCGCCCCCCAGTCCGGCGGGGGGAGGTGAAGAATTTCAGTTTGCGGGCCGCACAGCGGCCGCGAACGAATCGCGAAAAACTTGCCCCATCAGCGCCGAGTCGGCAGATGTTTGCTTTCTCACTCAGGTCCCCCACCGCTTTCCCCCTCATATACTATCCCGTGCCATTTTTGCCCACGGGAGGGGTTGCGGTGGACCCCGAGGTCAGCATTGTCCTGCCTGCCCGAAACGAACGGGATCATCTGGAACAAACGGTTCGGTCGATTTGGGGGGCTCGAACCGGCGTGACTTATGAAGTGATTGTGGTGGAGGACGGTTCCAGCGATACCACGCCGGAGATCGCCGATAGCCTCGCCCACGCGGCGCGGCCCGGCGAAAGGGCCCAAGGAAGCCCGGAAGGTCCAAAAGTGCATGTCCCACACGCGCACGAAAGGGCGCCCGCCCTAGCCCCGAACGTGATTCACACCGGCGGTATCGGAGCGGCCAGGGCAAGAAATGTCGGTGCCGAAGCGGCCCGGGGGCGAATTCTCGTCTTCTGTGACGCCCATGTGTTTGTTGAGGATGGCTGGCTGGACGAGTTGGTACAGTTACTGCGCTCCGGAGACTGGGATGCGGTGTGTCCGGGGATTGCTGCCCACGACCGGACGGACTTGGCGGGATTCGGGCAGTCGTTGTCCGGGTCCGGAGAGATTCGCTGGCTGCCAAAGCCCGAAAGGCCGCAGGCAGTACCGATTCTCCCCGGGGCTTGCATCGCCGTTTCCTCAGAGGTTTTTCGACAGGTCGGCGGCTTCGACGACGGACTTCGCACCTGGGGGTTTGAAGACATCGAATGGTCCATTCGGATGTGGCTCACGGGATATCGCCTCGGCACGACACCGAACACCGTGGTTCGCCACGTGTTCCGCAAAGCTCATCCCTACGCCGTTCCCTCCTACGATTACTACTACAACTTGGCTCGAATGGCACTCAGCCATTTTAGCGGACCCCGATTGGCCCGGCTCCTACGGGGGCTGTCCACACACCCCATGCGTTTCGACCTGTTGACGGCGGTCCTTTCGGACGGTACGCTGGAGCGCCGTCAGGAACTATTCAAGATCCGGGTCCGGAGCGACGAGTGGCTTGTCCAAACCTTCGCGCTGCCTTTGCAATAACGGCGATGCTCCGTCATGTGCCCTCATGATCTCCGTTGCCCGCCGACGATTCCCACGGTTCGCGCCCCGCCCCTCCTGCGGGGGCCGCTTCGGTCGCTCCCGAGCGGCCCCCGATAGCCGGCAAACGTTTCAGACCGGCGGCAGAGGCGGCAGTGTCGTCGGCGTCGGCGTTGGTCCCACCGGAGGAGCCGGATCGAGCACCAGTTGGCGCTGCAACACTTGGATGGTCAGCAGCACCATCATCTGCTCCCGGAAGGTGCGGAAGCTCCGTTCCCCGATGGGCGGGTCCCCTGCCTGGAAGCCGCGTTCCCCGCCGGGCGAATGGCTGCCTTCCCCGTAGAGGCGAGGGACATCCGCCTGGAGCACGGCGGCGCTCACCAATTCGCAATAGGGCTTGCTGTCATAGTCAACGATGGTCAGGGAGTCCGTTTCCCGAAGCGGCCGGCCAAACCGCCCCACCATTTGGAACTCCTCGTAGATTTCCGGAGTGGGCTCGATGGGCGGCGTCAGGAAGGTGACCGCCGTGACGCTTTCAAAGGGGATATCCACGATGGTATGGCGCACATCTCCGCTCACGGCTCTCCGGGTCACCCGAGAAGCCGTCCCGTACTGGATATCCTCCCGAACCCGTCCGCGGACAAACAGCCGATTGGTGGGCATCAGCAGGTCGCATCGATCCAGGAAGACCGTTTTGTCGATGCGAAGGATGTCGGTGGCCGGATCCGGCAGCCGGATCGAGGCGTCCAGGTCGATCTGCATGGTGAGTTGCGCCAACAGCACCGGGGCCTTGATCGTCACAGGACCCACGGTGGGCACAGGGGTCACCGGCGTGCTCGGCGCCTCAGGAGGCGTTCTGGCCTCCAACACCTCCGCCTCTCGGCACTCCGAACGAATCCCGAGTACATCGACGTCGGCATTCCGGGAGCCGAGCCGGCTACGTGTTCTACTCATTTCTGATCTCCTCCCCCTTCTTTCAGAATCGGGATTCACCACAATGGTATGGCCGAGATTCGCGAAACGAATCGGCCCCTGTCCAAGGCCGTCGCCCTGTTTTCTCCCTTTCCGCACACGTCCACACGGCGGGCTGCCCGTCTCTCATACACTGGCAACACCTCATCCCTTGGAGGTGGTGCCCCGTGCACATCTGTGTGATCGGCGCGGGCCATATCGGGCAGCACGTTCTCACTCACCTGAGAAGCGTTCGACCCGCCGACGTTCTCACGGCGGTGGACATCGATCCCGATAAAGTAGCCGCCCTGCGAGAGCAGGGCATTTCTGCAGACGGCATTTGTCGGGATCCCGACCAGGTCGACGTGTGGATTGTCTGCGTCTCCACCGGGCCCGGGCTGTCCTGGCTCTTTCAAGCCCTGGACGGCGTGCGCCCGAAACCCGGAGCCCTGGTGAGCATCGAATCCACCCTTCCCGTGGGAACCACGGCGAAAGCGGCGGAGAGGTTTCGCGCCCGGGGATACACCCCCGGAAAAGATTTTTATCTCACCCATGTCCCTCACCGGGTGTTGTTTGGGGTAGACGAAGACCCCACCGGCACCACCCGGGTGATCGCAGGAGTCACGGAGACCAGCCTTCAGGCGGGGATCCATTTTTATACCGCTTGCCAAATTCCCCTTTTTCCCGTCAGCCGCCCGGAGATCGCCGAGCTGGCCAAACTCGTCGAAAACTCCGCCCGGTACATGGAGATCGCTTTTGCCGAAGCCCTGAAAATGGGATGTGACGCCGGGGGTCTCGATTTTGACGAATTGCGTCTGGCCGTGGGCACCAAAGGTAACGTCCGACTGGCGGATGTCGATTATGGCATTGGCGGGGAGTGCCTGCCCAAGGACCTTGACTTTCTGCAGCAATGGCTCAACGCCCCTCTCCTTGAAGCTGCCGCCAAAACGGACCAGGCGTACCGGCGCCACCTGGTGAAGATCGCCCAGGGCAGGCGGGCCGCCCTTTTAGCGGGACTCACCTATAAGCCCGGGGTCCCGGTGGTGGAGGGAAGCCGGGCGGTGGAGCTTGGCCGGCAGCTGCAGCAACAGGGCGTGGAAGTGTTCGCCCAAGATCCCCTTCTCACCGAGGACCAGCTCAAGAAGCTCGGCTTTCTTCCCTACAAGGACGGCGTGGACGTGGACGTGGTGTATTGGCGGGGTAAATGGGAGGAAAGGAGGAGCACGCCGTGAACTGGAATGGAGTACCCGTTCTCGTCACCGGGGCCGCAGGATTTATCGGAAGTCACGTGACAGAGCTTTTGGTCCGGCGCGGAGCCCGGGTGAGGCCCTTTGTCCGGTATAACTCCACCCGCAATCTCGGGTGGCTCGCCCACCTCGACCCGGCCATCCAGCAGGAATTGGATGTGGTGGCCGGCGATCTGGGCGATGCCGAGGCCGTTCTTCAAGCCGCCCAGGGGATGGAAGTGATTTTTCACCTCGGGGCAATGATTTCGATTCCCTACTCCTACGCTCACCCCCGGGAAGTGGTGGAGACCAACCTGATCGGCACCCTGAACATTCTCACCGCCGCCCGGGACCTGGGCGTCCGGCGGGTCATCCACACGTCCACCAGCGAGGTCTATGGAACCGCACGGTTTGTCCCCATCGATGAAAATCATCCCCTTCAGGGCCAATCGCCATATTCGGCGAGCAAAATCGGGGCCGACAAATTGGCCGAGAGCTTTTTTTGCTCTTATGAGCTTCCGGTGGTCACCGTGCGGCCCTTTAACGCCTATGGGCCTCGCCAATCCCTCCGGGCTGTCATTCCCACCATTCTCGTGCAGGCCCTGACCCGGGACCGGATTCAACTGGGCGATTTGTCGACAAAAAGGGATTTTACCTATGTTGTGGACACCGCTGCCGGCTTCGTCCGGGCCGCGGAGGTGGATGAGGCCGTGGGAGAAGTTTTCAACATCGGGAGCGGCCGGGAAATCACCATCGGCGATCTCGTTGAGGAAGTCTTTTCGATCACCGGGCGAAGGCTGCCGGTGGAACAGGAGGCCAAGCGGCTGCGGCCGACCCGGAGCGAAGTGCGCCGACTGTGGGCGGACTCCTCGAAAGCCGCGAGAATCCTGGGTTGGCGCCCCCAGGTCGACCTTCGGGAAGGGCTCGAACGAACGCTGGCATGGGTCAACGACCACCTGGACCGGTTTCCCGGCGACAACTATGTCGTGTGAGGGGGGGAGACCTGTGAAAGCGGTCATTATGGCGGGAGGCCGGGGTCAGCGGCTGCGCCCGCTCACCGACGTCATTCCCAAGCCCCTCCTCCCCTTGGACGGGGTTCCCATGGTCGAAATCCTGATCCGGCAACTTAAGTCCCAGGGTTTTGACGACCTGGTCTTGACCGTCGGCTACCGGGCCGATCTTCTCCGCACCTACCTGGGCGGCGGCGAAGCCTTCGGCGCCCGCATCACCTATATCGAAGAAACGGAACCCCGGGGTACTGCCGGCGGCCTCAGCCAGTTGCCTGCCGATCAGCCGCTGCTCGTCGTCAACGGCGACATCCTGACCACGGCGGGATTTTGTGACATCGCCGCCAAACACGAGGAATACGGTGCTGCGTTGACCCTGGTTTCCTACCCATCGGAGATTCCCGTGGATTTTGGCGTCCTTCACACCCAAGGAGAGCGCGTGCTCCGGGTGGAGGAAAAGCCGCGTCTTCCGGCCCTGGTCAGCACCGGGATCTACGTACTCTCCCCGGACGCCTTGGCCATGGTTCCGGATGGGCGTTGCGACATGACCGACCTCATCGGCCGCCTGATCGCCGAAGGCCGCCGGGTATGCCACTACCCGCTATCCGGCGTATGGATCGATGTCGGGCGAATGGAAGACTTTAGGCGGGCGCAAAAACTGTTCGCGGCCGACAAGGGCCGTTTTTTGCCGTCCCCATCCAAGGTGAAACGAAAGGAGTGAACCGTCGTGAGCACCGTGTTGGTGACGGGAAGCCGGGGAACCCTCGGCAAACGCCTCGTCTCGGCCTTGCGGCAAACTGGTCACGATGTGTGGCAGTGCGACCTGCACCACACCGCTGAGCCTCAATATTTTCGCGCTGACGTGGGCAATTATCGCCAACTGGAGCGGGTGTTCGAGCAGGATTACGACTTCGTTTACCACTTGGCTGCAGAATTCGGGCGAATCAATGGCGAGGAGTATTACGACACCCTGTGGCAGACCAATGTCGTGGGCACTCGGAATATCTTGGAATTTCAGCGGAAAAAGGGATTTAAGCTCATCTTTGCCAGTTCCTCGGAGATCTACGGGCAAAGCCGGGAGCCAGTCCTTGATGAAGATCTGCCGACTCGCCAGCCGGTCATTCCCCATAACGACTACGCCATGACCAAATGGGTGAATGAAGTGCAGATCATGAATTTTGAACAGCGTTACGAGGTGCCCGTCATGCGGTTGCGCCTGTTCAACGCCTACGGCCCAGGAGAATTTTATCACCCCTACCGCAGTGTGGTGTGCCTGTTCCTGTACCGGGCCCTCCACCGGCTCCCGTATACCGTGTATAAAGGCTACCACCGGGTCTTCATGTATGTGGACGACCTGATCGCGACGTTGGTCCGGTGCATCGATCGATTCCGCCCCGGAGAGGTGTACAACATCGGCGGACGGGAATACCGAAGCGTGCATGAATTGAGCGACAAAATTCTCGCCCTCACCGGGGCGTCGGAAGATCTTGTGACCTATCTCCCCGAAGATGCGCACAACACGGTCAACAAGCGCCCGAACATCGCCAGGGCCGAGCGGGATCTCGGCCACGATCCGAAGATCACCCTGGACGAAGGCCTCCCTTTGACTTTGGAGTGGATGCGGCAGGTGTATCACGTGTGAGTGCGGTGGGAGCCGGAACGGGGAGTCCGCTCATCAGCGTGGTGGTGCCGGTGTACAACCACGAGCGCTATATCTTTGAGTGCGTGGACAGCGCTCTGATGCAAGAGGGGGCTCCGCCCTTTGAAGTGGTGGTGGTGGACGACGGCTCCACCGACCGGACGCCGCTCATTCTGCAAACCTTTGGGTCCCGGATCCAGGTGATTCGCCAGCGCAGATCCGGCGCCGCCACCGCGCTGAATCGGGGGTTCGCCGCCGCCCGGGCGCCCTACGTATGCTGGTTATCCTCAGACGACCGGTTTGAGCCGGGAAAACTCGCCGCTCAGTGGCAATACGTCACCCGTCACCCCTATTCGGCCCTGTGCTATACGTCGTTTCATGTGATCGACGCCCACGGCGTCCGCCAGTATACGGTGGAGTCACCCTGGGATTCGGACCGAAACCGCCTCTATGCCATCTTATTGGAAGGTTGTTTCATTAACGGCTCCACCACGATCGTGCGGAAAGATGCCTTTTTCCAAGTCGGGGGATTCGATCCGGCACTGGTTCAAGGTCACGATTATGACCTCTGGCTGCGGCTGGTGGAACGATACACGGTGGGATACATCCCGGAACCGCTCTTGTCCTACCGGTGGCACGGGTCGAACATGAGCGCCAACCCCGCCGCCGACCGCTACTACAGTAATCTCGTGCGACAACGGGCTGCCCGTCGAAGACAACAGTTTGGAGGTGGTACGTCGTGAATATCGTCATCCCGGTGATGAGCCTTCACCGGGGCGGGGGATGCCGGGTGATCGCCGAAATGGCCAATGGCTTGCAGGCCTATGGCCACCGGGTGTCCATCGTACTGTTGCAGAATGCAGAGCTGGCTTACGACGTCCGGGTGCCGATCATCCGCGTGCCGGCCCTGATCCCGGAAGTCCTGCCGGAAGCGGACGTTTACATTCCAAATTTTTACCCGACCGTCATGCCCGCTTATCAAGCGGGAAAAGCTCGGGTCGTGCGCCTGTCCAACGGCTACGAACCCCTGTGGGTTCCGGATAAAGGAGCCGCCCTGGAAACGTACCGGCTCCCCGTTCCCGTCCTGGCCATCTCCCGGGTGCTCCAGCAGCAAATCCGGCAGGCGGTGGGTCGCTCCAGTTATCTCGTCCAGCCCGGGGTCGACCCATCGGTATTTCGGCCCTACCCCGAGATTCCCCGGCGCAGGCACCGGGTCTTTTTCATCTATCGGGCCGAGAGTCACGGCTATTTCTATAAAGGATCGGCAGATTTCTTTCAAGCGATGGACATCGTGCGCCGGGTGATCCCGGACGTGGAGATCGTGATGGTATCCACGGACGGGGTCGAGATTCAGACCGATTTACCCTTCACCCTGGCCCGGGCGGACACCGACCGGGATATGGCCGAGCTTTATGCAGGGAGCGACCTGTTCGTCTCGGCGTCCTGGTTTGAGGCTTTGTGCCTGCCCGCCCTTGAGGCCATGGCCTGCGGGACCCCCGTCGTCACCACCGATTCCGGAGGGGTGAGGGATTTTGCCGTGCCGGGCGAGAACTGCCTCATGGTCCCGCCCCGGTCCCCGGAACTTTTGGCCCGGGCGATCCTACGGGTACTCAGCAACGATTTTCTCCGGGAGCGGTTGCGCCGGGCGGGGCTTCGCACCGCCGCCCAGTGGACTTGGCAGCGTTTTTATCGCCAAGTGGACGCCGCCCTCACCACCGCCTTGGCCGCCTCTTGATACAATCGGGTCCAGTGGGCCTCCCGGGAGGTTTCCAACCCTCCGGCGATTAAGTGGGTTCGCAGCGTGAGGTCTGTGAGGGCAAGTTGGATCATCCGGGCCAGCCTCTCGACATCGCCAGGTGGGGCGAGCACGGCGTTGTACCCGGACACGGCGATTTCGTTCATACCGTCTCCATACACGCCGGCCACCGGGGTGCCGCAGGCCATCGCTTCCAGGACGGAAATCGGAGCCCTTTCGCCACTCGCCGGATGAATGAACAGGTCCACGGAGTTGTACAGGAAGGCCAGCTGGTGATCGGGCAGCCGGCCGTGCAAGACCCAGCCTTCTCCGGGGGGCCGGACGCCCCCCCGGCAGAGGGCGTGACACTGGATTCCAGGTAACACCGATCTCACCCGATCCAGGGCGGCATACGCGACGCCCAGGTCCCGGGGCGGCAATCCCGGGCCTTCGGGAGCGACAAGAAGCAAGACCTTCTGGCCGACACCCGCCGGGCGACGCTCCGGGCGCCCTCGAAACACCGAGGGATCGACCCCCGGATGCAACACCGCTGCGACTTTCCCGAATCGGGACCGCACACGGGCTCCGATCGATTCCGACGTCGCCCACACCGCCGCTGCCTCCCGGATACTGCGGTCGGCGGCCGCCGGGTCCGGGGCGTAGGAAGGGTCAAATCGCCCCAGAAAGCGGATCACCCGACCCCCGGCACAACGGGCGGCGATATCGAAGGATTCGGTGTCTGCGGCCACGGCCACCTCCGACCCCGGAAGGTTATTCGGTCCGCCTGGAGCGATCCGGACCAGTGGACACTGCACCGGCCAGTCCACCGCCGCCGACTCCGGCACCGCCAGGGTCACCCGATGACCGGCGCTTTGAAGTCCATGTGCCAGCTCGATCACCGTACGGGCATGGCCGCCATATCCGAGATCCTTCGCCGCCACCGTAACCCGCATGTTCAACCCCCCGTCGCTACCCTGGCATCGGACTGATCACCCGGATCCATAACGCCACTCGCCCCGTCACCCGAATCCAAACTGTCGGCGATCCCCCGGCATGCCGCCCGGGAAGTGAATATATCAGGACCTGCGCCTTCCAGTCGGAGGTGGTGACGTGCCTGGGCTCATCGAACCCAAATAGATCCTCGGGGCCGCCCCACCCACCCGAAGAAGCCCGCCCTACCTTCGGAAGATTGGCCGTGAGAGGTGCACGTCTCTGATCTCCCGGGAACACCTCTTCCCCCAGGATCAGCGTAAAGGGAATTTTCCGGCGTTCGTAGTAAAGGGGTGCGGATTCAAGTGAGACTTCCCCCGGGGCGGGGCCCACCGCCGTCACTCGAAGGGTCCCTTCCACACGCACTCCGCTGCCGAAACGAGGGGTGGCCCTTTGGACCTCGACCTCCGCCTCCCACTGTGCCCTTTCACCGATCTCCCCCCGGACGCCGGACAACGGAGCCAGCCAGTCGACTTGCCAGACCTGTTCCAACATGTCGGCCGCCGTCCACCGCGTGGTACCCTCCTGCCACCGATACAGAACCGCAGGCCTCACCCGGCCCATGAGGCCGTCCTTTCCCCCATCGGCAGCCTCTCCTTCCCCCACTTCCACCACCCGGGGGTCCCCAGGAGCCAGGCGAAACCCATCGTCGCCCGGGGCCCCCCCGTCGCCGCGGATCTGGACAAATCGCTGCAGCCAGAGACCTGGGGCCTTTTTCCGGCGTTTCACCCCGGTCCCCCCGGTCCGCCCGCCCCGGGCTTCCCAAATCCTGCGCGCAAGATCAAACACCCCCCCAGACGCTGCCCGCCAGCCGCCATTTTCCCACCACCGGCCGTGTCACTTTTATCTGTACGCCGGATACTGGGCGGCTGTGCAGGTTTTACCCGGAATCGAGCTTGGCCAGACTAGACCCAGAACCTTTGTCTAAAAAAGGAAACGGGCGGTGAGCGATCATGCCTCTTGTATGGTGGATCGGAGGGACAATCCTCGCCCTGCTGCTCATCGCGGTTCTCGCCATCGGTGGATTTGTGGCGTGGCGATGGTGGCGGGGGTACATGTCGAGCTATAAATTTAAATTTCACGAACCGAACGTGCCCCTCAAGAAAAAGGAAATCAACCACAATTTTAAATTTATGATCGGCCTGGAGGTGGAGCAGGTCAAAATGTTCCACTACCAAGCCTTCAAGCTTCATCGGGCCGGGAGCTCCGACTACCTGGTGGCGGTTCTCGACGCGGCCGCCCGAATCGAGCACGTGCATGTGCGCCGTCTTCGCTCCCTGTACCATCACCTTTACAGGCGCTCCGCCCCAAACCGCCTCGGCCACGTGGCCGGATGGGTGACCATCGCCATGAGCATGGTCTTACCCGAACGATGGATGGCCAAATGGGACGCCTGGACGGAGCAGCTGGCCATCGCCCACTACGAGCGGGTGGTTCGCCAAACCACCGAGCCGGCGGTGCGGAAAATGTTTCTGGAACACGCCGCGGATGAGCGCTCTCACCGGCAGTTGTTCAAAAAATGGGAGTTGCATGCCCGATGAATGTGTGGCTGGTTTTTTTGAGCGCTTCCCTGGTGGGCAGCCTCGTCACTGTGTTGCTTGTCGTTCTCGTCCTCTGGCGCAAGGGGCGTCGCTGGATCGATCTTGTGGCGGACCGGACGCTGGGCATTCTTGTGACGGATCCCTACCGTCATAATCTCTGGGAGTTTATCAGCGCCAGCCGGCGGAGCGGCGTCCAGCTTCTCATTGAGAACAGCATGCGGGCCGCCACCGGCGAAGTGATCAAACGGCCCATGGGCTCTCCCAAACCCTCCCCCCAATTCGACGCCATCGGCTTCACCCCGGCCCAGGTCACCCGGGCGGCCTCTGCGGGGGTCATCGACCTGTCGGTGGCCATCGGCCCCCGCGCCCGGCGTCCGCTTCACCTCGCCATCCCCATCCTGATCGGTGGCATGGGGTACGGCGTCGGCATCACCCGGCAAGCGTGGAGCGCCTTGCTCGGCGGGGCCACGGCGATGGGGACGGTGGTCAACACCGGGGAAGGGGTCGTCTACCTCGAGGACGTCGATGCGGCCGGCGGGCGATTTATTCTTCAATGGAGCCGGGCCCACTGGGCCAAAGAACCGGAGTTGGTCCGGGCCTCCTCCGCAGTGGAGATTCATTTCGGCCAAGGGGCCTCCACGGGGCTTGGGATTCACATTCCGCCGGAAGAGTTAAAAGAAGCCCGATCTGCCATGAAGCTTGGACCTCGGGAATGGGCGCGCATCGGCGAGCAATTTCCGGGGGTGCAAGGAGTGCGGGATCTTTCGCGCATGGTTGCGTTCCTGCGGGAAATGTCCGGCGGGGTGCCCATCGGGGCCAAAATCGCTCCGGGCGACGACATCGAAGTCTGCCTGGAGGCGCTGCTGGAGTGCGACGTGGATTTTATCACCATCGACGGTGCCCAGGCCGGTACCAAAGGCAGCGAGCCCATCGCCGAGGATGACTTTGGCCTGCCCACCTTTTTCGCCTTGAGCCGGGCCAGGCGATATTTTGACGCGCACCGGGTCAAGGACGTCAGCCTCATTATATCCGGCGGACTCGCCACCCCGGGACATTTTTTAAAAGCGATCGCCCTTGGCGCCACGGCCGTGGCTATCGGATCCCCCGCCCTCTACGCGGCAAGCCATGGCCAACTCCAGAAAGCCCTGCCTTTCGAACCTCCCACCGAACTGGTGCTCATGGTGGGAAAACGCACAAACCGGTTCGATCCCCTGGAGGGGGCCCGTTCTCTCGCCCTGTTCCTCAAATCCTGTGCCGATGAGATGGCCATGGGCATTCGGGCCATGGGGAAAATGTCCATCCGGGAAGTCAGCGCCTCGGACCTGTTTGCCCTGGATCCGGAAGTGGCCCGAACGGCGGGCATCCGCTACGCCGGGGAGGCCCGCTGGGATCGGTACCGGAAAGATCGAACCCGGAGGTGCGAGAATGTATGGTCGCCGAAAAGCCCAGGCTGGAGGGAGCGATCGTGATTCGAAAGAAGGGAATTCGGCAGGATCGTGCTCGCGCCCGCTCCTCGGCAGCCCCTCGCCCGGCCTCGCCTCCTCTCATCACCCGGGATCAGATCGCCGACATACGCCGCCACCTCCCCCTCACCCCGGAGGAAACGATCTATGCCCTGGCTCTGGCCGCCGAAATGTTAGAGCGCTTGATTCGGCAATTGGATCGGCCGCTGAATCGGGCGCCCCACGATGAGACGCGGCTCGGCTGGCAGCGCATGAAACAGCGGCTCGAGGCACACGGGCGGCGGCTGCGCCGGCAGATGCGCCGGATGGGCGAGCCCGAGGTCCAGGTGCGACCCGGTCCATCGGAGATCTCTGATGTGACCTGGGCCCACCTGTTCGCCGTGTACGAGCGGATCATCGACGGAACGAAGGATACCCGCCTGCGATCCGTTTTGCTCGAGATCTGGGGTGAAACCGCCATTGAGCACGGGTGGCTGGCCTCCTGGGTGGTGGATGTGGGAGACATCGACTCGGAGCTTGTCCGTTGACCTGGACTTGGCATCACTGGCCGTTAAAAACGATGATCACGTCAGTGGGCCGCCCGGGTTCGGCGGATTGAAACACCACCCGGGCGTAGCGCAGAAAAAGCCTGGGAACCAGGGCCACCGCCCCTTGAGGAGCTACACTCTCCAACAGGCCGTCCGCAATCAGCGTCCCTTGATCGGGACTCACTTGGACGCCCACGGTGGCGGGGGCCGTACCCGCGTTGATCACCACAAAGGTGTAGATATTGAGGCCTGCCAGCTCAATAAAATTGGACCCCGTGAGTTGGTCGGAAGTTGTGTACGTTTCAACGAACTGGCGGAACATGTAAATCCCCTCGTTTATCGAGAATCAGACTTCCATTTATGCTATGTCCCTTTGCACCCCCGTGACCCTTGCATTTCACCGGTTTATGCCCTCCCAGACCATGTGCACATTTTCGGTTCGGGCGGTGTTCGTCCACACCTTTATGAACATGCTTCCGTATCCTGTCTCCCAGCGATGGCTCTCCACCATCGACTTTCAGGGAAAGGATCGATTGTTTTGCCAAACTTCGCTGTTTTTAACCCAAATCCCGACGACCTTCGGGCACTGATTTTCGGGCGAGATACCACCAATACCAGCCGGATCCTCGCCACCGACCCCTCGGGCAACCTCACCACCGTGGCCTTGGACGGCACCATCGCCAGCGTCCTCGGCACAACGGTCACCGCAGGAACCATCAACAATCTCTTGAACGGCACCATTTCCTCTGTCCTGGGAGCAACCGTCACGGCGGGAACGCTCTCCAACCTCCTGGACGGGACCCTTACAAACATTCTTGGTGCCACCATCACCGCCGGAACTCTGAGCAACCTGCTCGCAGGAACCATCTCCAGCGTTCTTGGAGCCACGGTGACCGCAGGTACATTGTCCAACCTCCTGGACGGCACCATCTCTAACCTTCTGGGGGCGACGATCACCGCCGGGACCTTGAGCAGCGTCACCTCGATATCGCAAAAGAGTTTCACCGAGATCGATTACCCTTCCACGCCCACGGCGGACGCCCTTACACCCCTGCCTCCCGTGACGACGGCAAATCTGGGAACCTACTCTTTCTTTGTTTATAACGCCGGCCCCAACCCCGCCAATCTAAACGTTGAGATCAGCGCGAATGGGACCAACTGGTATATCGATGTTTCTTCCCCCGGCTTGGCTGCTGGGTCTGTAGACGTGCTCGTTCCCAGCCGTTTCTTAAAATACACGCGGCTATCGTACGCTTCGGCGACGACCGGGGCCTCCACCACCATTGACGTATTTTTCAACGCCCAGGGAACCTGATCCCCGGGCGTTCCATAGGAGGGATGCCGGGTGAGCAAACCCTTCCTCGGCGTGATGATGTTGGCAAAAGATGAGGAAGATACGATTTTGCAAAGTCTGGAAAGCACCCGCAGTGTGGCTGACGAATGGATCGTGGTGGACACCGGATCCCGGGACCGAACGGCGGAGGTGGCCAGGAGCTTTGGAGCCCGGGTGATTCACGTCCCCTGGGAGGACGATTTCTCGAAGGCGCGCAATGCGGGCCTCGCCCATGTCCGGGCCGAGTGGGTCCTGTGGCTGGACGCCGACGAGGAACTGAGGGACGCGGATTCGAGTTGGCTGGAGGTGCTCCGTCATACAGAGGCGAAAAGCTTTTGGCTCGATGTTGAAAATCTCCTCGGCCCATCGATGGACGACCGGTTGATCCACCGGGTGATTCGGCTGTTTCGGCGAGAGCCCGGAGTGTATTTTCAAGGGCGCATTCATGAACAAATCGTTTGGGTCAAAGAAGGTTTTTCGGAATCCACCCAGGCTGTTGCAGCCCCTTGGCGGATTGTCCACCATGGGTATCGTCCCGAGATCATCGCCCGGCGGGATAAGGTCCGGCGCAATCTCCGGCTTTTAAGGCTTGCGCTTCGGGATCACCCCCGGCACCCGTTTTACACGTATCAAGTCGGGGTCACCTGGTGCCAGGCCGGCCGCCTGGACCGGGCTGCCCTGTGGCTCAGCCGAGCGGCCTCGTTGACACCCCTTCAGGCGCCGTACCGCCCCACCCTCTTTCGAGACCTGGGGATGGTCTGGCTCGCCCTGGGGAAATTTCGCGACGTCGAGTTGACACTGCGGCCGGAGCTCGAGCGCTACCCGGAGTACGCCGATCTTTTTGTGATATTCGCCGACGCCCTGCGGGCTCAAGGGTTGCGGGAGGAGGCGCTGAAGGCGTATCTGCAGGCAGCGGCCTGTCCTCCCCCCGGTGCCCACGTCGGCAGCGCGGGGATCAACAGCTTCCGCCCCCTCCACGCGGCGGCCCAGCTGTGCCTGGACCTCGGGCGGTTGCAAGAGGCAGAGCAGTCGGTACGCCAGGCCCTGGCGGCCCGGCCGGGGTGGGAGCCGGCCTTGGAAACGCTGGCCGAAATTCTCGCGGCCCGGGATGTACCAGAGGGCGATCTCGTCAAATCATTGGCCTCCTGTGCCGGAACACCGCCGGACCAGCGGAGCCTGGTGCGGGCGCTACTGCATATTGGGGCCTACGGCGAGGTCATCGGGCTCCTGGATTCTGAAGACACCTCTCTCGGCAGTGAAAACCGGCCGCTGCGAGTTCAATGTCTCGTGGCTTTGGGTCAATGGCGGGAGGCGTGCCGGATCGTGGAACTCAGTATCCATTCGGGAGACCGGCCGGTCCCTCTGAGCGAGGAGGAGATCATGGATTACGCCTTGGCCCGGTGGGCTCAGGATCAATCCCTCGACCGCAGACTGGAACTTCCCCCGGTCTATCAAAGCATCGACGCCAGGCTCATGGGGAGCCCCGCATCCCCGGACACTCAAAGCCACGCGGCAATTGGACCGGACATCCTTCGGCCCCTGATCCAACGGGCGGTTCAACACCGCTTGATTCCCTTGGCGGAAGATCTGGCCGCCCTCCACAGCAACGGGATGGATCTGTTTCTCGCCAAGACCCTGTACCGTGAAGGATGGGTCTATCTCGCCGCAGACCGCTTGCTCCGTCTTCTTACCCGGCGCGAGTTGGACGCCGAGGGGCTGTTTCTGTTGGGAGAGATGCTCTACGACAAGGGACATTGGGATCAGGCGGCGGAATTGTTCGAGCAAAGTGCAGGTCTCGGGTTTTCCCGGGCCCGGCCGGCCGCTGCCGCGGCCGCCCTTCAGTCCGCCAAGAGGATGCTGGAAGAAGCCGAGGCTCTCCGACCGAAAAGGGGTGGGTTCGCGGAGGAGCGCAGGGCTGTCGGGCGGGCATTGGAACTTCTCGATGGAATCGGGTGGCACACCCACTGGCGGGGCCGGACAAGGAGGAATCGACATGAGTCGGCCGCAGATCTCCCTCTGCATGATCGTCAAGAATGAGACAGAGTACCTGGACGCCTGTCTCACCAGCGTTCGGGGCGCCGTGGACGAAATCATCGTGGTGGATACCGGTTCGGATGACGGCAGCGCTGAGTTGGCCATGCGCCACGGGGCGCGGGTGATCCGTAAACCCTGGCGGGACGACTTTGCCCGGGCCCGAAATGCCGGTCTCGACCGGGCCCGGGGCGACTGGATTCTCGTGCTCGATGCGGATGAGCGCCTGGAGCCCGGCGGTGCGGCCGGGCTGCGCACCGTGGCACAAGAGCCGGAGGCCGAGGCTGTGCTGATCCAAATCTGTCATGAGCCCGGCCCCGGTCAAGAGCCCACCGTCATCAACCCGGTGGTTCGTTTGTTCCGGAACCGGCCGGAATACCGATTCGAAGGCAGGGTTCACGAACAGATCACTCCTTCCATCTGCCGGGCCCGGCCGGAAGCCCGCTTTATCGTCAGTGAAGTCCGAGTTCGCCACCTGGGCTACCACCCGGAAACGGTGAACAGCCGCAACAAGGTCGCCCGGAACTTGAGGCTTCTTCGCCTGGAGATCCGCGACCACCCGGACCGCCCCTTTCATTGGTACAATCTCGGGGTCGAATACGTGCGATCCGGAAGACTGCCGCGGGCTCTGGCCTGTTTCCGCCGGGCGAGGCGGGGGATCGAACCGGAGCGGACCCCCTGGGCGCACCTTCTGTATAAAACCGAAGCCCGGTGTCTCTACGCCGCCGGCCAGCCCGGGGATGCCCTCGCCCTCATTCAGGAAGGTCTGCGGCTATTTCCGAAGTATACAGATTTATACTGCCTGGCCGGCCTCATTGCTCTGGACCTGGGCCGGTGGGGGGCGGGCACAGAATTTCTGCGCAAGGCTGTGGAGCTCGGCCCTGCTCCTTCGATGTTCCATCGAGAAGAAAGAATGGGAACGTATCTTCCCTGTTTCGCCCTCGGTGCCGCCGCGGAACAACTCCGGGTATACGACGCCGCCCTGATGTGGTTTAAAGCCGCGCTGACCTTTCAGCCGGCCCTGCGGCCGGCCGCCCTTCGAATCGCGGCTATTCTCCGTGTCATCCGGGGGGAAAAGGCGGCTTCGGATTTTTGGGCCACCTGGGCCGCAGGCGATCCGAAGGGCCGGCAAACAAGGAGGATCGGTTCCACGACTTTATCACCCGGGGTAAGCCGGCGTCTGGCGGATGCGGAGCGGCACCTGTGCAGGATAACAGACTCTACACCCTTTCAATCCCTGATCCTCGCCGTTCGCCTGGAGATCGCTCAGATACAACTCGGGGAGGTGGCAAGTCATGCCCTTTGACATCTCGCTCTGCATGATTGTGCGCAATGAAGAAGACTTTTTGCCACGCTGCCTGACTTCCGTCGCCCCCTACGTGTCAGAGATCATCATGGTGGACACCGGATCTACAGACCGGACCCGGGAGATCGCCGCTTCCTTCGGAGCGAAGATTCTCGACATCCCCTGGGCGGACGATTTTTCCCAAGCTCGCAACGCGGGGCTGGAAGCCGCTCGGATGCCGTGGATTCTGGTAATGGACGCCGATGAAACCCTCGTGCCTCCGGATTCGGGGTACCTGGGCCGCCTCCTGGCGGACCGAGATGTAAAAGGATATTTTTTGCAGATCCGCCATCGGATCGGGGACGGTTCTTCAGGCGAATATGTGACGGATGCGGCCTGCCGCCTGTTCCGGAATGACCCGCAGATTCGATTTCAAGGGGTCATCCACGAGGAAACCGCCTCTGCCATCCGGGCGGCGTACGGCGATGGGATTCGGTTCTCCGACCTGGTCCTTTGGCACGAGGGGTATGTCGATGAGGTGATCCGCAGGAGAAAGAAAAATGAGCGCAACGAGCGCCTGTTGAAAAGAGCCCTGGCTCAGCGTCCCGAGGATCCCGTGCTCCTTTACGCCTGGGGAACGGAGCAGTTCCAACAAGCCCGTTATAAGGAAGCACTGACAGCCTTTGAGCGGGCCCTGGAGTCAGCCCCCGTCTTTACGGGGTACACGTCAGACTTGGTGATGAAAACGGCTTACTGCCTCCGTGAACTGGGCCGCCGGCGGGAGGCCGCACAACTGCTCCGGGAAGCGGCCGCTTTTTACCGCGATTTTGTCGATCTTTTCGAGTGGAGGGCCATCCTGCACCTGGACGACGATCGGGCGGACCTGGCTCTGCCCCTCCTGGACCATTGCCTGGCGTTGGGCCCTTGTGACGGCCGCTACAGTTCGGCGTCCGGGGCGGGAACGTATCGAAGTCATTATCTGGCCGGTATCGCCTGTGAACGGTTGTGGTTATGGGAGGAGGCGATGGACCATTATCAACGGGCTCTCCAGACTCACCCCGGCTATGAACCGGCGGGGCGCCGGCTGGCCGAATTGAAATGTTTGTTCGATATGAACAGCGCTCAAGGTGGAAATCAGTCGGTGCCTATGAAAAATGCGGACGTGGGGGCTCCGGTGCCCCCTCCCGACCGGGGATCTGCGGATCCTTCAATAGACCTTCTCCCTCCCAGGCCGTTGCATCTGCTGAGCGTTCCCCGCGAACAAATCGCCACGTGGGCCCGGCAGTATTTGAGCCTTTCCTCCGAGCCGACGTACCAGGAAGCCCTTTTGGCCGGATGGTTGGCTCTGGAAAGCGACCTCGACACCCTGGCTGCCAAATGGTTCGCCCTCGCCGCGGGGATGTACCCCCATCGGGTTGCACCCCGGGTTGGGCGATTCCTGGCGGCGGTGCGCACCTTCCAGCGCCTTGTCCCCGACGTGGCAGCCAGAGTTCTCCCGGAACCCCTGCCGTGGGCCCTCCACAGCCGACAGCTCCTGGCCGCCCTCTCCGAACCCCCGTTTTAGAAGACGCTTCAATCCACGGCCCCGGGAGACCGGGCGGCCCAATCGGCCAACCATGGTCTGAGCACCCGGCTCCACCGGAGCCGCCAGCGAGACCGGTCAAAAGCCCGGGCCGTCTCCCGGGCTTTGCGCCCCAGAGCTCTACGCAGGCCCCGATTCTCAATGCAGCGCCCCACCGCCGCTTCCAACGCTTCAAAATCCGGCGGCACCAACAGGCCGTTATACCCGTCGATCACCAGATCGTTCAACCCCCCGACATCGGTGGCCACCACCGCCGCCCCGCAACTGAGGGCTTCTAAACAAGAAAACGAAGTTCCCTCGGAAAAAATGCTGGGGATCACCACGATGTCGGCCTTTTGATAGGCGCGGACCATCTCCGAAAAGGACAGCACATGGTGAAGGAGGCGATGGCGGTGGGGGTGTTCTTTCATCCAGAATCGAAACACCCGGGTTATGGGATTACCTTCCACCACATCCCCCGCAAACTCCACCACCACATCCGGATGCCGGGCCAGAATCCGGTCCGCCACAATCATCATGGGAATCACGCCCCGCTCCCAGCTGATGCGCCGAGGAAATAGTACCCGCACTTGATCAGCCCGCCGCATCCCGGGGTCAGGGCGAAACCGGCGAGTATCCACATGATTCGGGATAAACACCAATTTTCGCGGATCGTTAAAAGTGCACACCGACCGGCAGTAGGTCACAAACTGTGAATCCACGGACACGATCCGCTGCAGATGATCTAACGCCCCTTGGATGGCACCGGCCACCTGGGCTTTCTCCTGGGCGGAGCCGTCGCCCCGATCCCAGTTGATTCCATGACAAATTCCAATACTGTGGGGGCGGAAGCGAAGGGGATGCCAGAGGAAACTGGCATAAATCACAGGCCCATCCACGGCATCCGCCATCTGTTCAAACACCTTCACGGCATCGTCGGGGCCACATGCGTGTCCATAGACGTCAATCCCACCGACCTGACTGGAAAATGCACCTTGAAAGGACAGTTGGTGGATTTCCGGCCGCATTCCCAAGTCCTGAAGCAAAAGAGCCAGATCAAACATGTAGCGTTCCAACCCGCCCGCAAAAACCCTTTCAAATCGGCCATTGTACCCGTCAACAAAGCTGTGCGTCAGAATCCCCACTCTCATTCTCCGTCTTCCCTCCACTCCACCAAACGGGGATTCGGTTCGAGGATCGAGCGGTACTGGGCAAGGCTTCCCCAGCGGCCGTCGGGATCCAGGGCCATATAGCGCTCATATTTTTGCTGAAGATACTCCCCGGAGCCCACCCACCCGAGGTGTTTGATCCGAATCGGCGAACACAGGCCAGGAAGGGGGCCATAGGATAGGGGAACGCGGGGGACGTGTAGATCCATCGGCGGAAAAAAGTAATGATACCCCGGGAGGAAACGGACCAAGGTAACGGTGTAACGTTTGTGAAGGTTCCAATGTTCGTCCTCTCGGTAATGGGTCAGGCCTCCCCACATGTCGAACATCCGGAAAGCCACCCAATCGTACTGGTCCTGATCGATCAGAGCCCGGATCTCTTCCTTCGCGCGGTCCTCATATAATTCGTCCGCATCCACGGCGAGCAGCCAATCCGGGTGGATGGAGACGGCCACATCCCAGAGCAGGGCACGCAATTTCCACTCCCGCCGAAATTGAGATTCGGGTAGAACGACTAATTTGACGACTTTCTTAAAATCGCGACAAAGCTCGGGGGTCCCGTCGGTACTGGCGTCATCCACGATTACCACGTCATCGACAAATTCCGACAGGCACCGAAGCACGGTGTCCAAATAGCGGTCCGCTTCATTGCGAACCTGCATCATGGCCGTCAAGCGATTACCGGAGGATCTGCGCACCGGGCGAATCATGACGCTCTTTCTCCCCGGCGGATTTGCTCAAGAAGACTTTCCGCCTCGTCCATTTCAAGAATGTAACCAAGGGCGTTGGGGTCTTCGGCGGCGGCCCGGAGAAAATGGTGAATCGCCCCGGGGCGGTCTCCTTGAAGCCAGTGGAAAAGGCCCTCAAGAATCTCGACCGCTTGGGGCAGCGAATGGGTTTTGCAATCCGCCGGCGCGACCTCGCGAAAAGCCTGGTCCGGATAACCTGTCCGCCAAGCGATTTCCAATCGGAGTCGTCCCGCTTCCTCCCCATCTGTTTCACTCAGCACTTCCCGGGCCGAACGCAGGTCATCATTGAGCAGAAAGAGCCGGGCCCGGACCAGCGCCTGCCGTCCATCCTCCAGCCACGTCAGCAAACGTTCATACTCCCATTTGGCAGCTTGGTCCAGCGCAGTCACCCCGTAGGCCTGAACCGCCTCCTCCAAACGCCCCTGCTTCGCCAGAATAGCGGACAAAAACCGGTAATGCGTGACGAGGCAATCGGCACGCCCCGACGCCACGGCCCGTTCAAAAGAAGCAAGAAGGTCCTCCCGGGCCGCGGGATCCTCCAAGAGGTACCGGTAGGCCGCCGAGAAATAGAGAGCCTTTTCGGCGATTTCTTCCCGCCCCACAAAGCCTTGATATTCCTTCAGTCGCGAGTGCCACTGTTCCTTTTCCAGTCCTCTGAGTTCCTCAGGATCCTCCAGCGCCCCTATAACCCGCGACGCCCAGTGCACCGCTTCTTGCCGGCAGCGGTATGGATCCCAAAAAAATACCGTTGGCCGCTGAAAGCACCATTGAAGATACTGAGTTTCCGATCGAACAAATACAGCGTCTGCAACAGCCGCAACGAGGTTCGCCCAGCGGCGCTGGGCAGCCGTGCTGAAAGAAAGATCAGCCATCACGGCGACCATGCGCTCCGGGCGCCAACCCCCGAAGGCAGACACCCACAGCGGTTCGGTCACGATGGCCGTGGTTTCATCCGCGGGCAGTCGCCGGCAATCCTCAACAGAGATGTCACGAACGACATCCTCCACATCGGCATACTTGTCGAGACCTGAACCGCCCGAGTCGGAACCTGCGCCCACATAATACCGGCATTCGGCCGGGAGCACCTCCAACAGGTCGCGATAGGGAAAACGGGAAAGTGTCTCCGATCCAAAAGCCACCACCTTCATTCTTCGCCCCTCCCTCCACCTTCCTTCCAATGTATGAGTGTGGCAGCACTGAGGAATGTTCGACTGCCTAGCCCCACGCCACATTAACCGTCTTTCCACTCCCTTGCGAAACCTTCCCGGATCCCTCACAATACAGGAGAAGCCTGTTCGAGCAAGAGAGGTGATCCCCCGTGAACGAACGCGCTGTTCGGCGTGCCTTGCTCATCGTCCCCGCCGTGGTCGTCGCCCTTTTTGAACTGATTCGACATACTCCTTGGGTGCTCAGCCTTCTTCCCATGGAAACCTCCAACTGGATTACCGCCGTCCTTGCAGGTTTGGTTACGGCCCTCATTTCCAGGCGGCTTTTTGCCAGGCTGGACGCCTTGCATGACGAGATCGCCCAGGCACGGGAACGGGAGCTCGTCGCATCCGAGCATAAGAGAATGGCCGAGAAACTTCACGACGACATTGGGCAAACCCTCTTTTTTATCGGCGTGCAACTGAACCATGCCCGAATAAAACTTCCGGCCGGACATCCGGCCAGTGTACACCTGGGGGAGATCGAAGACGCCCTCCGGGAGGTCGACAGTGAACTGCGCAAAACGATCCTCGATCTGCGGCCTGGGATTGGCGACTCGGTGGATGAACACACGTGGAAAACCCATCTCGAGGAGTTCGCCGCCGGTTTCGGCGCACAGGTCGTGATCGCCGGCGATGCGCCGGAACTGGCTCCCGTCGCGTGGCCGGTTCTCGCAGCCATCTGCCGGGAAGCAGTGGTGAACGCCGTCAAACACGGAGCAGCACGGCGGGTGTTTCTCACTTGGACCCGGTCCGGAGGACGGTGGGAGTTGATCATCACTGACGACGGGCAACAGGAGGAAAGTTGGGATCGCGGACAAAAAGAGGGGCATTACGGCGTAACACTCATGCACCAGCGGGCCGCCTCCATTGGGACGGAAGTTCGCTTTGAGCGGACGCTCACCGGGCTCCGCATTCGCCTGACGCCGGGCGGCACCACCGGCGACTCCGTCTCCAGGCGACGGAGAGCCCTGTCCAGCCGTATAATCGCGGGTTTCCGAGGCCAACATAAGGTCAACCCATGAGGAAACTCGGAGGAAGAGCGACCATGTTCTGGCTGGCCATCTTGTTCGTCGCCGCTGCGCTGTTGGAATGGCCCGCCATGTGGCGGGCCGGCCAGCGCAGAGAGTTGGCTGTTCACGGAACGTTACTCGCGCTGGCCCTCGTTATGGCAGCCATGGTCCAGTGGCAGGTCTACCTGCAGTTTAACCCTCTGGCTCCCTTGGAAGCTGTCTTCGGCCCCATCACCCAGTGGTTTTACCGCATCCTCTAACCGATCGCTGTGCAGGGTTCACCTCACGCCCGGCCGGGAATGCACCCGTCAGCGTACTCCAACAGTCGCCTCACCCGGAGCCCAAAACCGGCAAACCTCGGATCCTGGGTCTGTCCCCGTTTCCACCGCACATAGATCTGCTGGAGAATCACCGCCAACTTAAAGTAGGCAAACACCATATAAAAATCCAGGGACGATACATCCCGTCCGCTCCGGCGCCAATAGCGCTCCACGAACTCGTCTCGACTGAGAAATCCGCCGTATTTGGTCACCGTCGGCAATACCTCTTTGAGCAGCTCCGGGTCCGTCTCCTCGGCCCAGTAACTGAGAGACACCGCCAAATCGAACAGCGGGTCGCCGATCGTTGCCATTTCCCAGTCCACCACGGCGACAATCCGGGAGAGGTCGCCCGGGTCCAGCAGCAGGTTATTTAACTTGTAGTCGTTATGAATGATCGTCGCCGCCGGCGACGCCGGAAGATGATCCCCCAGCCAGCGGGTGATCCGATCCACCTGGGGAATGTCGTCCGTCTTCGCCCGGTGGTACCGGTCGATCCATCCGCCGACCTGCCGCTGCAAAAAGCCCTCCGGTCGGCCGAACTCCCCCAGGCCCGCCTCTCGATAATCGACCGCGTGCAGCTCCGCCAGCGTGTCCACCACCGCATAGGAAATCCGCCGACACAATTCCGGCGTCGCCTCCACGCCCGGCGGGAACTTATCGTCCAATACCGCTCCCCGCCGGTACTCCATCACGTAAAACGGCGCCCCGAGCACCTCGGGATCCTCGCAAAACGCGTAGGGCCGCGGGGCCAACGGAAACACCCGATGCAACCGACTCAAAAACGAGGATTCCCGCTTCATGTCGTGGGCCTTCGGCGGCAGCGGCCCGAAGGGTGGCCGCCGCAGCACCGCCTCCCACGCTCCACACCGAATCCAGTACGTGAGGTTCGATGCCCCGGAGGGAAACTGCTCGACCTCCACCGGGCAATCCCCCAGCCCCTCGATGTGCCCCGACAAAAACCGGCGCACCGCGTCGACATCCAGTTCTTCTCCGGGCCGAACGGGAATGGTGCCCCGTCCGCGGCCCGGGCGACTTGCTTCCGCCGTCACAACGATCGCCTCTCCCGAAACTCTCTCATGATCCGCTTCGCCACCACCACCCGGTGCACTTCGTCCGCACCGTCGTAAATCCGCGCCGCCCGGGCCTCCCGATAAAACCCTTCCAAGGGCGTGTCTTTGGAGAACCCGAGGGCGCCGTGCACCTGGATGGCCCGGTCGATCACCCGGTGGAGCGCATTCGCCCCGTAGAATTTGATCAGCGAAATCTCTTTTCGCGCATCGAGCCCCTGGTCCATTTTCCAAGCGGCATGAAGCGTGAGAAACCTCGAGGTCTCAATGTCCGCGTAGGACTCGGCAATGTCGTTCTGCACCGTTTGAAAATCGGCCAGTTTCTGCCCTCGGGTCTCCCGGCGCTGCACGTAGTCCAGCATCATCTCGAAACTGCGCCGCATCACGCCGATCCAGCGCATGGCATGGGTGATCCGCCCGGGCCCCAAACGAAGCTGAGCCAGCCGGAAGCCGTCCCCTACCTCCCCCAGCAAGTTCTCGCCCGGGATCCGGCAATTCCGGAACCACAGCTCCGTGTGCCCTCCGAGGGTGTCGCCCATCACCGGCACATCCCGGACGATCTCCAGCCCCGGCGTCCCCGCCTCCACGATGAACATGCTCGCGCGGCGGTGAGGGTCGGCATCGGGGTCGGTGACCGCCATCACGATGAAAAACGCCGCCCGGGATCCCCCGGTGGCGAACCATTTATGCCCGTCGATCACCCAGCCGTCCCCGTCCCGGCGGGCGGTGGTCCGCAGCAACGTCGGGTCCGACCCCGAGACCTCCGGTTCGGTCATGGCGAACGCCGTATAAATCTCCCCGGCCACCGAAGGCTTCAGGTATCGTTCCTTCTGCGCCTGCGTCCCGGCCAGCCACAGGATCTCCTGGTTGCCGGTGTCCGGCGCATTGGTGCCGAACGCCCGGGGGGCGATCGGACTGCGGCCGAGGATCTCGTTCATCAGTCCCAAGGTCACATAACCCATGCCAAGGCCTCCCGCTTCTTTCGGCAGATGCGGCGCCCACAACCCGGCCTCTTTCACCCGCTTCTGGAGCCCGCGCATCTTCTCTTCGGGCAACCCTTCTTCTTCATGAAAATCCCGTTCGGCGGGATAAATGTACCGTTCCATGATCTCGTTTGTGCGATCAAGCACCGATTGTTGTTCCGGTGTCGGGGAAAAATCAAACACGGCTCTCACCTCGTTGGAGTCATTGGATTGCTCCGTTGGTTGAATCAGGTGCCGAACAGGCGTAACCGGCCATCCTCCAGCCCGACCACGGCCGTACTCGCCCCCACGGCACCGGCGAACTCCAGGGTATGGCGGCGGCCGACGCTCGTGAACCAACGACCCACCCGGCCCAGGCTCAGCGCCTCCACCATCCGGCCGTCGTGCATCCGGGCCGCGTCCCGGGCCAGGATCGCGCCGTCATCCAATTCCCAACCCGCTGTGCCGAGCCGGTCGGCGATCACCCCGGCACAGAGGGCATCTTCCAGCGACTGGCGCCCTTTTGATCCGGCGCAGATGAGGTAGACCACCGCAAGGTTCGCCTCCTGTACATACTTCGCCACCGCCGGGGCATTGCGCAGCGAAGCCAGAAGAACCCGCTCCGCACCCTCCGCCCGGCGCAGGGCCGGGGTGCCGTTGGTGGTCAAAAACACCACGTCCCGACCGGCGATCCCCTCTTCGGTATACTCCTCGGGAAACGGCCCCAGATCAAACCCGGGAACCTCCCGACCGTCCTCCTCCCCGCCGGTCAGAAGACGCGGGGACATCCACGTTCTTTTCAACTCCAGGGCGTCGGCCAGGTCCCGGGCCGGAAACACCCGACGAGCCCCCCGCTCCATCATCGTGATCATGGTGGTGGTCGCCAGGAGCACGTCCATCACCACCGCCCCGGCCCCCCGGAGGCGATCCGGGTCGATCTGTTCTTTAGCCGTCCACAGGTACACTCTGTTCATCCGATCGTTCGACCTTTCCTCCCTCACGACCCTGCAGAGCGCTCCCGAAGCTCCCTGCGCAGGAACTTCCCCGTCGCAGTTTTTGGAATCTCGGGGAGGAACTCCACCAGTCGCGGATAGTTATGCGCCGCCGCTGCTCCATCATGTCAAGGGCCACAGCGGCATCAAAATGATGAAACCCGATCACTTTTTCAGAATAGGCCGCGTAGAGCGAATCCAAAGCCACGAGAACTTTGGCCCCGGAGTCCCGGAGATGGTATTCCACCCCTTGGCCCCGCGTTTCCAAGCCCCGTATTGGGCGATTAAAAATTGCGGGTTATTCTGTGCATAAACCGCACCCGATCCAGCCACTCCCGCACCTCATCGCCCCCTAGTCACACATCGCCGCAGCCTGAAGGTATTCCGCATATCGATCTTCGCAATTCCGCCGCACCAAGCTGGCATACACGGCGGCATCCAGGTCGTCCGCCGAACCAAACACGATCTCCAGATCGCGCAATTCCCGCCATAGATCCGCATTGACCCCTTCTGCAATCAGCCGTTCCACGAAACCCTCCACCGCCTCGCGGCAATGGCGCATGTTCCCACCTCCAGGTTCCGACTAGTCCCATTGTACCATAAAATTTTGATCTGTCTTGCCGCACTCCGCCCCCTTGCCCCACCCCGCCGGCAGATTGTTATAATAGAACTGATTTTCGAACGTCCGTCTGGTGTTCACCGACCGGCGGATTGCCAACCGAAGCACGTAAGGAGATGTAAAGGAGTGGGATACGAGCGGTGTTACGTGTGCGGCGCCGAGAACCCCAAGGGCCTTCATCTGCATTTTGAAAAATATGGCGAGGAAGGAGTCACCGCAGAATTCAACTCTGAAGAATGGCACGGCGGCTGGCCGGGGATTCAACACGGGGGCATCACCTGTGCGCTCTTGGACGAAGCGGCCGCTTATGTGGCCAATAATCTGGGGCTGATTACGGTCACTGCTAAACTCGATGTGGAGTTCCAAAACCCCATCCACTCTGGGGAGACGGTGCGCGTCGTGGCGTTTCCCGTGCGAAAGACCCGCCGGCTGATTGAAGCGGAGGCCCAGATCACCAGCTTGGACGGGGTCCCGAAGGCCCGGGCGCACGCCAAGATGATGGTGCTCAATCACACCCAGCTCCAGTCGATGGGACTAGAGGGACTGACGCCGGTCAACCTCGACCCCGACCGATGACGTGCAGCCTTGGAAACTGGCCCAGGACCGGTGTTTCGGGTCGCGAAAAAGCCGGGGAGGACCCGTAGATCTTACGGGTCCTCCCTGGCTCCGAGCGCTCGATCAATGGTCAGCCGTCACCCAACGAGGAGATCCAACGGGTGCTCCAATCCACGTTTCACCGTGGCCAAGAACTGGGCGGCCGGCGCCCGTCCACCACCCGATGATCGAAGGTGAGGCTAGCCCCGTCAAGTCCCGGCCGCCGCGCCCCCCGCCTTCAGCGGTCGTCCCCGGTGGTTCTCCGCCTCGGCCGCAGATCATGCAGCAGCTTCATAAGCGCACGCTTCTCGATCCGCGACACGTAGGAACGGGAAATCCCCAGTTCCTCAGCAATCTCCCGTTGGGTTTTTTCTTCGCCGTTTTGAAGGCCGAACCGGCCGCGGATCACTTCCTGCTCCCTTTCATCCAATTCTTGCAGCTTTTCGTAAATCTGATGTTTCTCTAGCTTCATCTCGACAATGTCCACAACATCATCGGCATCACTGCTCAGAATATCCAACAGCGTCACTTCATTGCCCTCTTTATCCGTTCCAATGGGGTCGTGGAGGGACACATCCTTGCGCGTTTTCTTCAGGGCTCGGAGATGCATGAGGATCTCGTTTTCGATGCAGCGGGCAGCATAAGTGGCCAATTTTGTCCCTTTGTGGGGTTGAAAACTTTCAATGGCTTTGATCAGCCCGATTGTGCCGATGGAAATCAAATCTTCGGTGTCCTCGCCGGTGTTTTCGAATTTCTTGACTATATGGGCCACAAGCCGCAAATTGTGCTCGATCAGCAGGTTGCGCGCCCGTTCGTCTCCCTCGGCCATCTGTTTTAGGTATTGTTCTTCTTCTTCTTCAGACAGTGGATGGGGAAACGCACTATTCTTGATATAGGAGACAAACAGGGCAATCTCCCGCACCAACAGGGCCAACAGCGCCGTCAATCCGGCCACCGGACCACCTCCCGTCCCCTGGGAACCCGGCGCGAAAAGGCTCCGGTTTATGTATATGCGGGGCAGGCAGGGGGGTGACCTGGCGGACAGGCGCCCTCATCACATGAAGAAGCTGCTTCGCTTCCTCGGCGTTTTTTCCCTCCAGCCACCTTGTTTGTTTGGACATCCCGTGACGTCGCAACCCCGCCGCGGCGGTGGATCCAGTCTGCCACGCCGAGAAGCCGACGGTCCGTAAGTTTTGCGGGCATCCCTTTTTCTGCACAAGCTCCTCCATCAGATCAACATACCGCCAGCAAATCGACATCGGACCTTCTGGACCGCAAAAGTTTTAATAGCCAGCCTGGCCCGTAGCCGCGGCCCTGATGCCACGGAATCGTCACAGATTTGGGCGGGTTTTTCTGTTGTACTACACTTTACGAATCTCTTCGACGGTGTTATACTACAGTCAACAAAAGAGAACGACCGGAGGGGACCAAGATGATCGCGGTGATGGAATTTTATACGAAAATCCCAAAGAAACAGTGTACTGTGTGTGGGAAGGAATTTGAAGAACAATGCGAATCCTATGCCACTGAGTGTGAACACTGCATCAACCACGTGCAGGCCGAGGAATAACGAGTCAAGGGGGCAAAAAGCCCCCTTGACTGCTATAATGGGACCCGTAAAATGCATGCTCTCTCTCCTTTTGGGAGGGAGGGCGGCTCCCTTCCGGAAGGAAGAAGACAAAGGTCAGGCCAACAACGGTTTCTGGATAGGTTTAGACAGATATTCCGGCAACTATCAGTACCATTTATTACCAATTTTCCTCGGTCAGCGTCACCCGGCTCACTCTCGCCCGATCCACCACCACCCGGACCGTTCCGACCGGCGTTTCAAGCACATCATAAACGGGCATCCCGGCGCCTCCTCACCTTTGAACTTCCAGTTGGCCAATCTTTGGTCAAGTCCTGAATTCTCACATTGCACGCTCACTCTATCGCGTATCCAGGGGGAAAACAAAAGGGTCCACAAAGTTGCGGCAGCAAGAGAAAATCAACACGCAGACAGCAAAAAGAAAACGCTCTCTGGTAAAATGAACATGGATGACGGTGAGGCGAGGAGGTGAGCCGGATGGGCACGATTCGCGACTATTTTGCAAAAACACCTCTCCAAAGGGAACGACTTTCGCAAATCGGCCGATTGTCCGATCGGCTGGCGGTTGACGCACACGTCGCCGACGAGCGGAATCAACTCTCCCTTGCAGCGATCGAAGCCCTAAAAGCGATCCACTATCCCGCGTTCACAGTACCTCGCGAATGGGGGGGACTCGGGATCGGCCTTTATGAATGGGTGCTCTACCAGGAACGTTTGGCGCAAGGGGATGCGTCGATCGCATTGGGGATCGGATGGCATTTGGGCATCATTTACGATTTGAGGGAGAAACGCTCGTGGCCGGATGCCGTCTTCCGGCAGCTTTGCAAGGAGGTCGTGGAAAAGGGAGCACTTGTGAACCGTGCGGCGACAGAACGTGCGACCGGCAGTCCGTCCCGGGGCGGGAAGCCGCAGACGGTCGCAATACGGAAACAGGACGGTTACGAACTTCGCGGCCGCAAGACGTTCACGACCCTGGCCCCTGTGGTGGACTATTTTATCGTTACGGCAACGATTGAAGGCACGGAGGAACATGCGGAATTTCTCGTCCAGCGTGAGACGCCGGGGGTGAGGATTGATCCGACCTGGAACATGGTCGGAATGCGCGGAACATCCAGCCACGATCTGGTCCTTGACGGGGTCAGATTGCCCGCGGAAGCTCTTGTGTACGTCAAGGCCAGCCGTCATCAGGGTACAGCCAGCCCGTATCTGTTGTTCATTCCCGCCTGTTATCTGGGCATCGCGCTGGCGGCTCGGGAGGAAGCATTGAAGTTCGCGGCTTCCTACCAACCCAACACGTTGAATCATCCGATTTTGTACACGCCGAACGTTCAGCAATGGCTCGGTCAGATGGAACTGGAACTGTCGGCGGCCAGACACTATTTGTATGCGGTCGCTGAGCGGTGGGACGCCCGGCCTGACGATCCTGCGTATTTGGAACCCGAATTGGGGGCCGTGAAAACCTATGCAGTTCAGACGGCCCTGTCCGTGGTGGACAAAGCGATGCGGGTGGTCGGCGCACACGGTCTTGCCCTCTCTCACCCGCTTCAACGCATGTACCGGGATGTGCGCTTCGGTCTTCACAATCCCCCGATGGATGACATGGTGATTCACTCATTGGCCCAGCGGGCGGTGAAGGAAGCGGAAACAGCCGGTGGATCGTGACAGCCGTTTATCCCGCATGCGGAGCCAGCCACTCCGAATGTTGCCACTGCTTCAATCTTCCTTCCGCCCGGCCGGTGCGCCAATGGTCGCGCACCCGTTCCACCGCCTCGTCCAAGGACACCGCAGCGCCCCGGGCAAACAGCCGTACTGCGGCGCTCCACACCGCCCATCGCGCATAGGAACTCTTTTCCCCCGCCAACACCGATTCGGTATACCGCGCCTGCAGGTCGGCGTCAGGCGGACAAGTTGGATCCGCTTCAAGGCCGTAGGGCCGGGGATCGAAGGCCTCTATGTTCCATCGATGTCCGTCGAACACATAGACCGAAGTCGCCCGGTTGGGATAAGGATCTTCTGAACCCTCCACCCCTTGAATCAGGACGCACCTTCGAACTCCATCCAACTCACACACGGCGGCGTACCGTTCGAACGCAGGTCTGTGAAAGGCCCCCACGATCCGGTACTCTGAGCGTCCGGGATTGATCAACTTCTCGACGCTGTGGATGAATGTGCGCAGACCGAGTTGTTCCCGAACCGATCGCAGTTCCGCCAACGGGGAAAGCCAACTCTCCGTGTCCAGAAACACGATGCCGACCCGCACATGGCGATCTGCATGGCTCTCCGCCCTGACGGCCGAAACCCGCAAAGCGCTCAGCACTTCACCGACGGTCAGTCCGTATTTGGGAGGCAGTGGCAGGGATCCGTGGAGGAACTGCTTCACGCCCAGATCCGCGGCGAGAACCGCCGCCGCCACGGAAGCGCAAAAGGTCTTTGTGCGGCCGTCGTATCCCCCGGCGACGTCCAGGGCTTCCGGGAGAAGATGCGCGGGCCACGAGGGCGCGTGCGCACGCCAAGTCTCGATGAACGCGTGCACTTCCTCCGCCGTCTCCCCCTTCATCCGCTCCGCCAGCAGAAAAGCCCCGAGTTGGGCGTCGGTCAGGTCCCGGCGATACATCCGCTCCGCCATATGACGAGCTTCGTCCCGGGTGAGATCCCGGGCGCCTCTCCCCCCTCGTCCCACCTTGTGAATCAATTCATGGATACTCCATGTCTCCGTCACGGAATTTCACCTCCATGTACGGAAATATCCAGCCCGGCATCGAGAACCGCCCGGGCGATGTCGGCAATGGTCTTTCTCTGGCGCATGGCCTCCGTTCTCAAGATTCTGTACGCCTCAGGCTCTTCGAATCCGAACCGAGCCATGATCCGCCTTTTCGCTTGGTCGACGACTTGTTTGTCCAAACTCTTCCGGATCACCGGATCGGCCGATTCCCGTTGTTTTCCTTTCAGCGAAAAATGCCGCTTCGCCAGCTCCAAAATTAACGACACTCCAACAGGTGTGCCGCCGACTTCGAGGATGCCGTCGACCGCGCAGGGAGGAAGGTGAGAAAGGCACGCTTCCCCGCAGGGCACCAACAGAAGGGGTACACAGGGGGCCCACTCAGCTTTCTTTTCTCCGTCCGAATTTCCATCCGGCCGGCCTGAACAAACCCACACCAAGGCATCCATCCCGTCCGAAGGGAGAACACCAACAACGACGGCATATCCGCACCGTGCCAGCCACCGGGCCACCCGGTTCACGCGCTTCTCGTCCCCCGCCACAGCCAGACGACCGACACATGTCGAACTCCGTTCGACCACGCGCCTCATTCCTTTCAGCTCCCGGAAGACCGCCGCTTTTCCCGGACTGGTTTTTGATGTTTTGTTGATACTTACGATAAAATACATCACTCATAACGTCAATATATCGGACAAAAAAGAAAAGGGAGAAGGCGTTCTTCTCCCCCCGGTTGTCCTCATCATCAAATCTGCAGTTGCAGGGAATGGCCCCACTTCCGCCACCGCACTCGCAGAATCGCGGCCATTCCCGCTCCAACGGCCAGAGCGAGGACAAAAACAGTCAGTCCTGTCGCGTAAGTGCCCGTCACCCCCTTCAGGCCGCCGAGAATCGAAGGCAGCAGAAATCCGCCGACACCGCCCGCGGCGCCAATCATTCCAGTGGCCACCCCCACCAGCTCTTTCATCCGGACCGGCACAACCTGAAACACCGCACCGTTTCCCATTCCCAGACAGCCCATTAGGAAGAAAAACACAGCCACTTCAAAGGCCAGCGGCAAGAATTGTGACGCGACAAAACACAAGATCGTTCCTGCCGCGAACAACCCGATGAGAAATCGGGTTCCCCCGATGCGATCGGCGATATAGCCCCCGACGGGACGGAGAAAGCTTCCCGCCGCCACCACGAGCGTTTGGAGTTCCCCGGCCGCCACTTTACTCACGCCGTACTGGTCATGAAAGAAAATACCCAGGTAATTCGAAAAACCCACAAACCCGCCGAAGGTCAGGCTGTATAGAGCACAGAGCGCCCACGTGTCCCGGCGCCTGAGCGCCGCCCGGTACATCCCCTTGTCCAGGCCGGCACCCCCCGGCCGGGAGGCCTCCTTCGCCAGGGCCAACACGACAAAGAACGTCACGATCATGGGAATCACGGCGAAGCCGAACACCGCGTGCCAACCGAAACTCTGGGCCAATCTCGGACCAAACAGGGTGGCGAGCAGAGTGCCGCTGTTGCCGGCCCCGGCGATGCCCATCACCAACCCTTGATACTGGGGTGGAAACCAGCGGCTCGCCATGGGCAGGGCCACCGCAAAGCTGGCGCCGGCAACGCCGAGCAAAATGCCGACTGCGTACAATTCCCATACTTGACCGGCAGACAACCATCCCCACAGGAGAGGAATCATGGACACCACAATCCCCGCTAAAGCCGTTCGTTTCCCGCCAAATTTCGTCTCCGCCCAGCCGAGAATGATCCGAAACCCACTGCCGGCCAGCGTCGGAACAGCGACCAGCAGTCCCTTCTGTCCGGGTGTCAGCTGAAAATCGCTGGCCACGAACGTCCCCAGGGCTCCGAGGAGCACCCAAATCATAAAGCTCGCGTCGAAATACAGAAAAGAACTAAACAGAGTGGGCAGATGACCGCTCTTCGCGAAGTCCTGAAAACGCATGGACATCCTCTCCCTTCGATGTCGTATGTTCCGCCCCGACCTTCTCCAACGCCGCGGCACAGCATTTGAACGAAGGCATCCGAGATATGGGATCAAGACGGTCGTCCGTCAATTGATTGACACACTCGTCCCCTTCCCAGTGGCAGGGTACAAACAAGGTGTCCGGGCGGATCCGGTCGGTGACCTTCGCCGGATACTCCGCCTTTCCCCTCCGCGTCCGCAGCCGCACCCGTTCTCCGTCGCCAATCCCGAACGCCGCCGCTGTTTCCGGGTGGATTTCCACATACGGACCGGGAGTCCGCCGCACGAGCCGCTCCGTCCTCCGCGTCTGGGTGCCCGTGAGGTAATGATCCACCACCCGTCCCGTGGTCAAGTAAAAGGGATATTCCATGTCGGGTTGTTCCGGTCGCCGTCCCTCCTCCGAAACGGGGAAGAACCGGGCCCTGCCGTCCGGATGAGCGAAACGGTCGGCAAAGAGCCGGGCTTGCCCGGGCCGGTCCAGGTCCGGACAGGGCCAGAACACTCCATTTTCCCGTTCGATCCGTTCATAGGTGATCCCGAAATAATCCGCCTCTCCCCCGGCGCTCGCCCGGCGCAACTCGTGGAAGATCTCTTCCGCACAGGAATAGGAAAAGTGCCGTCCCTTCCCGAGGGCTGCCGCCAGATCGCACAGGATCCTCCAGTCCAGCCGCGCCCGCCCGGGCGGAGAGGTCGCCTGCCTGCGCAGGATCACGCGCCCTTCCAGATTGGTCGTGGTTCCTTCCTGTTCCGTCCAAGCGCTCCCCGGAAGGAGGATATCCGCCATCCGCGCCGTCTCCGAAGGAAGAATGTCGATGACCACCAGCGTATCCAGGGAGGCGAGAGCTCGGCGGACCAACGAGCGATGCGGGCTTGACGCCACGGGATTGGATCCCAGGATCAACAGGCCGCGGATGCGCCCGGCCGTCATCTGCTGAAACATTTCAAAAGCGGACGTTCCCGGGCCCGGCAAATCCCTTTCATCCACGCCCCACACCCGGGCCACGTGCCGACGGGCGGCGGGATCTTCAATCGACCGATACCCCGGAAGCTGATCGGCTTTTTGCCCGTGCTCCCGCCCCCCCTGTCCGTTCCCCTGGCCGGTGATCGCGCCAAACCCGCAGCCGGGCCGCCCGATCTTTCCGGTCGCCAAGATGAGGTTGATGCACGCCTGCACATTGTCGACACCGCGGACCTGTTGCTCGACGCCCCGGGCCGTGAAGATCATTCCCCGGGGCGCCAGGGAGAATTGCCGGGCCAGATCGACGACCACGCCGGCCGGGACCCCCGTCCTCGCCTCCACCCTTTCCGGAGTGTAAGGCGCCGCCGCTTCCCGCACCGCTTCAAAACCAGAAGTGCGGCGGGCGATGAAATCCTCGTCGATCCAACCTTCGGCGATCATCGCCCGCAGAAGGCCGTTCATCAAAATCCAGTCGGTGCCGGGACGAATCCGGAGATGCACATCGGCCACCCGGGCCGTCGCCGTCTCCCGCGGGTCGATGACCACCAGCCGTCCCCCTCTTTTTTGCGCGCGGCGAAAATAGGACATCATCGTGGGCTGGCATTCCGCCACATTGGCTCCGACCAGCAAAATGATGTCTGCGGCCGGGATATCGTCCAGGGGATTGGTGAGCCCGCGATCCAAGCCGAAGGAGCGGTTCATGGCCGCAGCCGCCGAAGACATGCAATAGCGTCCGTTGTAATCGATGAACGGGGTTCGAAGGGCAACTCGCGCAAACTTTCCTAACAAGTACGCGGTTTCATTGGTCAAGGAACCGCCGCCGAACACGCCCACGGCCCCGGCTCCGTACCGCCCTTGGATGGACTGCAGGCGCGCGGCCGCTTCCTCCAGCGCCTGCGCCCAACTGACAGCTGCGAAACCGCCCCGGCGGCGCACCAACGGCGTCGTCAAGCGCTCGGGATGGCTCACATGAAGATGGGCGTGAAACCCTTTCTGGCACAGTCTTCCTCCGGCCACCGGAAAACCCGGGTCCGGCCTGAGGTCCAGCCCCTCCCCCGACGGCTTCGCCTCCAGTCGGACGGCACACTGCATACTGCAAAAACAACAATGACTGCGAACCCCGGAGTCGCCCTCCATTGCACTCCACTCCCTTCCCGAAAAAAGGCCTCCGCCATGCAGACAGAGGCCTCATTGCCAACTAGCGGTCCCCATTGACCGCCACCCAGAAGTTGTTCCTTACAGCTTCGTCATTAATGATAATAAACCTATCGTATATTGGTCAATATCATTACAAGTAAAATAGCAAGGAACGGTATTGTCATTAAACATAACAGATTATATAATATAACACGACAGGCAAACGTCAACGGAGACGTTCATTTGGCAAAGAAGCCTCCATCGGTGAGGCTTTGTCTCTTTTTGCCGTTCTGCCATGTTCACGCCTGCGTTCAGTAAGTTGCGACAGCTCCTTCGCCGCGCCCGCATGCGGACGTTTGCTCAAAGGGAGGATGAACGACATGTCCAAGAAGAAACTGGTCCTCGTCGGCAATGGGATGGCGGGCATCCGTTGCATCGAGGAGATACTGGCGGCAGACCCGGAAGCTTTCGATATCATCGTTTTCGGCGCCGAGCCGCATCCCAATTACAATCGGATTTTGTTGTCTTCGGTACTGGCGGGCGATACCCGCCTTCAGGACATCGTCCTCAATGACTGGTCCTGGTACGAGCAGCACGGCATTACTCTCTACACCGGTCACCCGGTCAGCCGGATCGACATCCCGAACAAACGCGTGTGTACCTCCACAGGCATCGAAGAACCGTACGACGAATTGATCCTGGCCACGGGTTCGCTGCCGATCCTCTTGCCGGTGCCGGGATCCGACAAAGAGGGCGTGATCGCCTTCCGGAACATCGAGGACTGCCGCACCATGATCGAGGCATCCAAAACGTATTCCAAGGCGGTCGTGATCGGCGGAGGTCTTCTCGGGCTCGAGGCGGCCCGGGGGCTCCTCCATTTGTCCATGGACGTGAGCGTCGTTCACCTCTTCGATTGTCTGATGGAACGCCAGCTCGATCCCACAGCTTCCAAGATGCTGCAGGCAGAGCTCGAGAGGCAGGGCATGCGCTTTTTGATGGAGAAACAGACGGCGGAAATCCTTGGAGACCGTCGCGTCACCGGGGTGCGGTTCTCCGACGGCACTGAAGAGCCGGCCGACCTGGTGGTCATGGCGGTCGGCATCCGTCCCAACACCGCTTTGGCCAAAGAAGCCGGGATCGCGGTCAATCGGGGAATTGTCGTCGACGATGAGCTCCGGACCAGCGAGCCCAACGTCTATGCGGTCGGGGAATGCGCGGAGCATCGGGGGGTCGTGTACGGCCTGGTTCAGCCGCTTTACGAACAGGCCCGGGTCTTGGCCCTCAGCCTGTGCGGCCGTACCCCAGCCCCCTACACGGGTTCGGTGACCGCCACGAAGCTCAAAGTCTCCGGGGTGGATGTCTTCTCCGCCGGCGAGTTCCTGGACGGCCCGGACACCCGGGCCGTGCGGATCCACGATGAAATGGAAGGTATTTATAAAAAGGTCTTGGTTCGCGGCGGCAAAGTGACCGGCGCGGTCCTGTTCGGCGACACCCGGGAAACCACCCGGCTGGTGAACTGGATCCGGGAAGGAGTGGAGGTCTCCCCGGGAGACATCTGGTCGTTGCTGTCCGTTCCGGCAGCTTCCCCGTCTGCTGCGACGGGTTCCCCTGTTACCGGCATGAGCGCGGATGAGATCGTCTGCGGATGCAACGGCGTAACAAAGGGCGCCATCGTCCACGCCATCGAAGAGTACGGCCTCAAAACGGTGGAAGAAATCAAGGCCGCGACCCATGCTTCCCGGTCCTGCGGAGGATGCCGTTCCCTGGTCCAGCAGATCCTCGAATCGGTCCTCGGGAGCGACGTCCCCTCAGCCGGCGCCCAAGGGATCTGTCCCTGCACGACGTTGAGCCGGGAAGTGCTGATCGAAGAGATCCGGGCCAAACACCTGACCAACGTGAAAGAAGTGATGAACGTCCTCGGATGGGCCAATCCCGACGGTTGCTCCAAATGCCGGCCCGCCCTGAATTACTACCTCAGTATGCTGTGGCCCGAGGAACACGCCGACGACCCCGCTTCTCGGTTCGTCAACGAGCGGCTCCACGCCAACATTCAAAAAGACGGGACCTATTCGGTCGTGCCCCGGATGTACGGAGGGGTGACGACTCCCGGCGAGTTGAGGCGCATCGCCGAGGTCGCCGAAAAATACGGTGTGAAAATGGTCAAAATCACGGGAGGACAGCGCATCGATCTGCTTGGAGTGGGTAAGCAGGATCTGCCCCGCATATGGGAGGACTTGGGCATGCCCTCGGGCTACGCTTACGGCAAGGCCATCCGCACCGTCAAAACCTGTGTGGGAACGGATTTCTGCCGATTCGGAACCCAAAACTCCATTGGCATGGGCATTCAAATCGAGAAACGATTTGAACGCCTCAACACCCCCGCCAAAGTCAAAATGGCCGTCTCCGGATGCCCCCGAAACTGCGCCGAAGCCACCGTCAAGGACCTTGGAGTGGTGGGCATTGAGGGCGGCTGGGAAATCTACGTCGGCGGCAACGGCGGGGTTCACGTCCGAAAAGCGGACCTGCTGTGCAAGGTGATCACCGAAGAAGAAGTTCTGGAAATCGCCGGCGCCTATCTGCAGTATTACCGCGAAACCGCCCACTACGGCGAACGAACCTCTCAATGGGTGGAACGGGTGGGGCTGGATGGCATTCGCCAGGTGATCCTCGATCCTCAGCAACGGTCGGCCCTCGTCAAACGACTGGAACAGGCCCTGGCGGTTACGACGGACCCGTGGAAGACGGTGGCGGAGAGTCCAGAACTCCAGCGGCTGTATCAGGAGATCCCCGTCGCACCGTAATTGCGTGCTGCTTGTGGTCACAACGCAGGTATGAGGGAGGAAAATATGGCGATGAAAAAAGTCTCGGTAGCCCGTGTGTCTGACTTGCCGGTTCAACTGGGACAGATGGTCCGGCTGGGAGAGCTGGAAGTGGCGCTGTTCCGGCTCCCGTCGGGGGACGTCTACGCGGTGGAAAACCGCTGTCCCCACAAAGGGGGGCCGCTGGCCGAAGGGATCGTTTGTGGAACGTCCGTTTTCTGTCCGTTTCACGACTGGAAAATCAACCTCGCCACCGGTCGTGCCGAACCCCCGGATGAAGGTTGTGTCCGTACCTTCCCGGTGATGGTGGAAGGGGACCAAGTCTTTCTCGTTCTGTCCGAAGAGATGCCGGTCTCCTCGGGCTGATCGGATGATCGAATCCAAACAAGATTGAGAGGGAGGACATGGAACATGTCGACGTTGTACGAACGCCTCGGGGGAAAAGAAGGGATTGGAAAGGTCGTCGATACCTTTTACGACAAAGTCTTGGCCGATCCCCGCGTCCGCCACTTCTTTGCCAACACAGACATGGAAAAACAGCGCCGACATCAGACGCTGTTCATCTCGTTCGCCGCGGGAGGTCCGGAGTACACCGGCCGGAGCATGCGAAAGGCGCATGAGGGACTCGGTATTCAGAACGAACATTTCGAGGCGATAGTGGAATTGTTGATCGATTCTCTAAGGGAACACGGAGTGGTGGAAGCAGACATCGACACAGTGGCGCAAAAATTGGCTCCGTTGCGATCGGACATCGTGGAACGTGGAAGAAGCGCGTTGAACGAGGTGTCACGGCCATTCTGACAGGCGAACGCACGCATTTCGCGCATGGACAGTGCTAAAACCCTACCCAGTATCATCAAAGCCCCTGACGAGGTTGCGGCTCGTCAGGAACCGGAAGTTAGAGCATCAATGCCTTGCGACCAAGCTGACGATGCTCAGGACATCTACCAACCGCCCTTTCCCAAACAAGCGGGAGAGGGCAATTGTTTTTGCCTCTTCACAACTCCACCGCCTCGCCCATCACGACAGCCCGAATCTCCGGGCGCAAGGAATCCACGGCCACCACATGCACGGGGCATTCGACCAAATCCCTGGTTCCTCTTGCAAACCAGTTCCGGAAAACAAAAATCCTCTCCGCAAAGAGAGAGGACCGGGAGAACTGCTCATCTTCACTGCAATGCCTTCCGGCGAATCTCTTCGGCCTCGGCTTCAGAAAGACCCGTGATCTCCACCACGTCCGCCACCGACGCGCCGCGCTTAAACATCCGCTCGGCAACTTCCCGCTTTTCTTCCTGCCGCCCCTGTTGCAACCCCTTCTCCAACGCTTCCTGCTCAATGGCCTTCAGCAGATCGGTCATGCTCAACACCCCCTTCAACCTCTCCATCTGTTCGTCCGTCAAAATCCGACCACTGAAGCCCAGAATCAACGCTGCAACATAGTTCTGCTCATCCCTGCGCGGCAAACGCTGAACCAGATCCACGATCTCCGAAAACGCCTCATCCCGCGACCGGTTGGTAAAGTGCATGTGAAACGCAAACGCCAGCCGCACCCGGTCGGATTCCGTCCACTCGTGCGCCGCCAAGTGCCTTTGTAACGTCTCCAAAGCCCCGTCACCGTCCATCCGGTTCAAGTACAAATTCTCGATCCTGTACCGGATGGTTCCGGCATCCAACTCCTCCGGCGCTTCCCGGACTTCTCAAGGATACAGAACCACCGTTCGGACCTTTCGTCGGTATTTCTCGGCAATCGCGGCATCATAACGCAAAAAACCGATACAGCGTCGGCTCTTTCGTTGACTGAAACTCCAGGTGCAGAAGGCGACCGTCCTCAAGCTCCAACAGGATGTCCGCCAACTCCTGCCACACCTCGACCTTCGGCAGATCCGCCGAAAGAGCCCGCACGACATTGGCATTATGAATGCCAATCGCCTCCAGCGCCCTTTTCGGCACTGCGCCGGTCAAATGCCTCGCAACAATGTCGTTCGAGTTCCGGGATATGTTCATGTTTCACCATGCCCTGTCTTCAGTATAGTCCGGGACCGCGGCTTTCGGGCAGAAGTTCTTGGGCTTGCAACAGGGCTCACAAAAGCTCCCTGTCCGGGTCGAAATCCAAAACGTACTCCTGAAGTTCAAGCCCGAATCTTTTGAGCAGATTTTGCAAAGAGCTGATCATTTCGTAATAGGCCGATACGGCTCCGCTTTCAAATTCATCCGCGGGATCTCGGCTCTTGCGTTGTATGTGTTCCTTCGCGTTCGCTTTCATTTCCTCGATCCACTGCCGAATGATCTCCTGCTCCTTGCTCATGACCCTCACTTTTCCCCCGCAAGCGCGACAGGATTTCATGGCTACCCTCCAAATACCGCGCACAGATCCAATTGACCATGCCACTGAATGAACGCCCTTCCATCTCAGACAACCTTTGAATCTGTTCCGCAAGGCCAGCATCAAATTGAATGGTCCGTTGGACTTTCCGCATGGGGACATCACCTAACTTAAATTATACAACTTGTTATCAGTTGAATTACGTTGATTTTTGAGTTTTTGAATGGAAGGGGGACTCAGGGAGGCCTGAGGGCGCGCTTTCATACCCTGGGTAATAGGATGATAGCCACCCGAGTCCGAAAGCGTCTCTGAGAGCCTCCTGCGCGTCCCAGATCATAATATTTCTTCGTTTTTCTTCCCTGATCCCTCAGCCCCGGACCGCACCCTTCACCCTCAAGTCGACCACCGGCCCGGGATAATCGAACCGGTACAGCTTTCCGCGAAAAAATTCAGGGATTCCTTTGGTTACCGCAAAAACATATTGTTATAATTTTCCGGAACAAATCGGCGAGTGAAGACGTCTAAAGATATAGACCGGACTTTAGGGGGTGAGGACATGCCGACACTCAAACAAAAAACACCCAGTTAATAGGAACATCTTGCCTGACTGAAAACCTAACTTGAAAAGTGGAGGGATGATTGGTGAAACGTTTCTGGAAATTGTGGATTGGGGCAACAGCGATACTGGCGCTCTTGGTCGGCGGGGCCGCTTCGGCGGCAGCCCCCCTGTTCCACGGACTTCAGACAACTCGGGTGGTGCTTGACGGAAAAGAGATCAAGGCGGACGTTCCCGCTGTGATCCTGGAAGGACGCACCCTCCTGCCCGTGCGCGCCCTGGCGGAAGCATTGGGTTTGCAGGTCTCATGGGACGCCCAAAACCAGACAGCGCTCCTTAAGAGCAACAAACAAACCTGCGCGCACAGTTTTACCACTCCCGAGGGAATCACTTACACAATACAAGGGGTTTTTGCGGACATCGAGGACAAAACCGCCAAACCCGCCCCAACCGCTACGGTTTCTGTCATAAGCACCATCACCAACAACAGCAAGAAACCCTATGACCTCGGCCAGGCTCACATCTGGCTGGGAGACGCCGGTTCCAAGGACTCTTCCACCCGGATTGAAGGCAAGATCGTCTCTCAGAAGGGAGAACCTGCCTCTGGCAGCTTGGCTCCCTCTGAATCCACCAGGGTCTGGATACTGTTCAACGTGCCCGCAGATCAATCCGGCTCGCCCAACCTAAAACCGGTCTTTGGAACATGGACAGGCGGTCATTTCGAACCGTATTTGAATACGTGCCCGAACGGCCATTGGGTCGAGATTTATCCACGGCCTAATGATCCGACCCCGGTATGGGTCTAGGTCTGTGATTTCATAGACTAACCCTCGCGATCAGACGAGAACAGAGCGGGAGGCACCACCGTCTCCCGCTCTGAATTTTTTGAAGAAAGTCAAGCGGCTCGGGGAACGTCTGGAACCCGTCATCCGTTTAGAGTGTGACAGCATACCTGGGATACGGATCCTCCTCATTGATCGGGAAAGCGAAGATCAGGCCGCCGAGCTGCTGGCGGAGGAATTCGGCTTTCTTTTCGATTTCCTGCGTGTTCATGGACGCCAACTCCTTTCGGCCTATAGGGGGAACGGAAGAACCTTGCCGCGTGTCGTCCTCATTGATATCTCGTTATTTGACATTTTGTATCGTTTACGATACAATTAGTATCGTCGGGGTGATGAACAGAAGATGATCAAATGCCACCTCTCCAAACTCATGGGCAAGCATAAGCATTCACTTACCGATGTCCATCGTTTGACAGGACTTAGTCGAGCAACGTTGCATCGCCTGTATCACGAAACCAACGACGCCATTCGGTATGAAACCATCGAGAAGCTTTGCTCGCTTTATCGGTGCCAAGTTGGAGACTTGATCGAATGGATTCCCGGCGACAAGGTGAATGATGAAAATGGACAAACCGATTCGGTGCCGGGTATGCCGTAAGCCTTTGCGTTCAAAAGAAAGCATTGACCGTGGCGTAGGTCCCACGTGCGCCAAGCACATTCCGTACAAGGACATTTCTCAAATCGCCCGTAAAGATGTTCGATATTGGATCCAGGAAGCGTATGAAGACATTTCGACCGCGTATTTCCTAAAACGCGCTGGAAAGCGAAAACTAGAATCCGCTTTCTTTGCACACTTGGCCGTTGAAAAGGCCATAAAGTCTCTCGTCGCGCAGAACACCCATGAAGTGCCTCCAAAGATCCACAATCTCGTGGAGTTGGCTAAACGCGCAGGACTACATACGACTCAAGATCAGCGAGAATTTCTGCTCATGCTCAACGTGTATGAAATCGAAGGAAGGTATCCGGCGGAACGGGCGAAAATCCTTGCCCGAACACCCGATTCCCGTTTTGAAGAAATCCTGGAGAAAGCGAGTGGGTTTATCCAATGGTGTACACAGCGGATCAAGTGAACCAGGCTGTTCAAGAGTACTTGGAGAAAACCCTGCCGTCCGCGCCGGACATCGAAGAGGTTTGGCTGTTCGGTTCGTACGCGAACGGCACGCCGCACGAAAACAGCGACATCGATCTAGCCGTCGTGTCGCCGCGTTTCGCGGAAGACTACCCGGCCGCCGTGAGTGCCCTAGCCAAAGCCGTGTGGGACATCGAGGCGCCGATTCAAATCCACGGGTTTACTCGCGAGGACTTCGAGACCGAGATTTTGGGCGCGGAAATACGGCGGACGGGAAAATGCGTCTACAAGAGGCATTAACAACTTGCAAAGAGAGACGGTATCATCGCGGACCTGTCAGGACCGCCTCCTCTCGGGGCCTCCCGAAGGAGGCGAAAACTTTTCTACGAACCCCCTCGCAAGCGGCACTTCCTCAGCGGAAAAAAGCACCGACGAATTGTCAAAGTAACTGCTCGGAATCGGCTGATCACAAAATCGTAATCCGGATAACGGTCAAAGATGTCCCAGTACACATCGGCAAGCTCGTCATTGACAGCCAAGTCGCCGTCCGGAATGACCACCCGGAAATGATCCACGCCTTGGCTGGTAAACACAAAGAGCCAAGGGGTCTTTTCAAAACTCTTCAGATCGTTCGATTGCATATTGTCATGGGACAAGGTACTCCGGCAAACGGTCCATGGCCCACGCCGAAAGATAGGGAAACGCCAGAATGGCTCCAAATGCAACATTACATAGCCCCCACCATTGCCTACCCTCGGGAATTCGTTCGCGACGAAGCCAAAGCACCAAGCCGGCAATCAGGGCAGCCATGAGAGCTCTTCCAGGCCCCACGACAGTTGGACCGAAAACAGGCATTGCAAACCGCGAAGCTGGCAATGTGAGACTGAATCCCAACACACCCAAAAAACCATAGGTCATGCCTTTTGTTTCGGAGTGCCTTCTACTCGGACTACACGGTGGAAAGGAAGCTGCTGGGTCACATTGTCCAGAGGATTCTAAATGGTAGAAAACGCTGCCCGGGAACTGGGCATCGAAGGCAAGACGGTCACCCTTCTGCAGCACTTGATCGCTGCGCACCACGAGAAGAAAGAATTTGGTTCACCTGTCGAACCGCAGTTACCCGAGGCAGCAGCCCTATGTTACATCGACCTACTGGATTCCCGCATGGGGGCCATTCAAAAAACGGTGGACGAGCTGCGCCCGGGAGAGCGGTTCACGGAGCCCGTCAAGGTGATGGGCAACAGGCGAGTGTATGTTCCCGAACGAGAGTAAAACGCCGATTGCTCAGTTCGCGGACAATGGGTTTCAGTGATCAAAGTTGACGCCTGAGTCGCGCATATTGCACAATTTCTTCACGGTCCAACCCAAACGGGTATGGTTTGTTTCCCACAAACATCTCATTCACGACTCCAATGGCATACGGGAACAGTTCCCTCATCCGATGTTGGATCGTTTCCCAGACGCTGAGACGGCCTTCAGAAGCTATCACAACGAATGAGAGGAAAAAGGTTCCGGGTCACCGCTTCTTCTCCGGCCTGAAACAACGAGCAAAGACTTATCAGACATAAAAGTTCATGATTCAGGCCCAGCTCGCTTGTCGCCACATACAATTGCAAGTATGCCCCCCCGCTAGCATGAGTGATCGCTCAACAGGTTTATGCAGGTCTATTTTTTGCGTAGGTCGTCAGGCGAAGCCGGAGTGCTCCCGCATCTGCCCCATTCCTGTACCGCGTAAACCGAAGCGAGAGGTCCTATCGGCTGCTCCCCGACGAGCGCCAGGCGTAGCCGCTCGGCCACTCGGCACAATTCTCGCCCTTGGCCCGTGATCCCGCCACCGATTTTAGTATAACTTACCTATTGTCTTATGATATGACAGGACTTCATGATAATCATTCTCAATCCATTTATCGTTCGGAGGTGCCTCATGAATCACTGGCAACTGGTGCTTCTGGGTCTCATTGCGGGTGGAACCATTTATATCGGACTGCCCCTCGGGCGCCTGAGCGGCCTTAACAGCAAGGTTCGGGCGATTCTCAGTATGCTCTCTCCGCCGGAATCCTGGTTTATCTGCTGGTGGAGATTCTCGGTGAAGCGGCGGGGGATACAGCCGGCACCGTCCAATCTGCCGTTGAGGGGGCGGGGTCGGCGGGGGGCGCGATCGCCAATGTCCTCTTGTTGATGGTTGGGCTGCTCATCGGCCTGGTCGGCTTGGCGGCCATCCAAGAGAAGTGGCTTGAGCGGGGATTGCGAGAAAGTGGGACTCGCCTGGCTTACATGACAGCCGCCGGGATCGGGCTGCACAACTTCAGCGAAGGGCTGGCCATCGGCCAATCGTTCGCCACAGGCAAAACTGCCTTGGCCATCGGTCTGGTCATCGGTTTTGCCCTCCACAACGCCACCGAGGGGTTCGGGATCGTCGGCGCCTCGACCCGAACAGGAGAGCGCCTGTCCTGGGCTTCCATTCTCCTTTTGGGAGCGATCGGCGGCGGCCTAACCTTTGTCGGGACGTTGTTGGGCAGTCTGTGGACCTCCGAGTTCGTGTCCATCTTCGTTCTCGCCATGGCCGGAGGAGCGATCCTCTACGTAGTGAAAGAACTCCTGTTTGCCGTGCGCAAGGAAACGGCCCAAAAACTTATTATGGCCGCCTTGGCGATCGGCTTTGGCCTCGGGTGGGGAACCGAAGTGGTGGCAGACGCCGCCCAGGGAGGCGAAGCTAAAGAGGAGCACGCCCTTCGGGAACCGGATGGCGATGTACTGCCGGCCACAGCAGCCAAAACCGGAGCTGTAGCCCCGATTTCGGCCGAGGAGAACGCACGACAACGGCAGGCGGCCAACCAGCTGTTGCACGAGGAGGCCCTAAGTCCCAAAGTCCTGCCCGATGGTACAAAGGAATACGATCTGACGGCGTCCGTGTTTCCCTGGAAGCTCTACCCCGGTGCCACCATCGACGCATGGGGATACAATCACACGGTGCCCGGGCCCCTCATCCGAGTCCGAGTGGGAGACAAAGTGGCCATTGTATTGAAGAACGATCTTCCCCAGCCGACCACTCTGCATTTGCATGGGCTGGCTGTTCCCAATGCGATGGATGGCGTGCCACAGATGGCCACGGGCTCGGGAACCGTCGGAACCCAGCCGGAGATTCCACCGGGCGGTTCATACACCTATCGATTTACCGTGACGGATCAAATGATCGGAACACACCTGTACCACACCCACGTGAACGACGATTTTCAGATGGATATGGGTCTTCATGGAGTGATCGTTATCGATCCGCGTCAGTCCTCCACAACTCCACCCTACGACGTCGATGCCGTGTACGAGATATCGAGTTTTAAAGTTGGCGGGAGTGAGGAGGAAAATGTCTTCGCCCTAAATGGCAAGGCTTTTCCTGAGGCCCCCACGCTCACCGTGCATCGCGGGGACCGCGTTCTTCTGCGCCTTGTGAACGCCAGCGCCGAGGAATTTCACGTCATGCACCTGCACGGGTATACGTTTGACATTGTGGCCAAGGACGGCAATTCGCTGTCGCAACCAGAACGGGCCAACACCATCAGCCTGGGCCCCGCCCAAACGGCGGATATCGCGTTCACGGCGGACAACCCCGGGCAATGGATGTTCCACTGCCATATTCTCGACCACACCGTCAATCCCAGTGAGGCGGGAGATGGATCCGCCCACCGAATGGCCTCTATGGGCGGTTTGGTCACGTTCATCAACGTGGAATAAGTTCCGCCGCTCATCGAAACGGATAGCGACACCGGTGGCATCCGGTGGACAGGAGCCGGGCATGAGGGGATCATGCTTTGCGGCGCCGATGCCACCGGTGGACGACAACGGCCAAACTCGGAATGCCAATCCCCGTCAGTGTGAGGTACCCCCAGCCGACATACCTAACATAGTCCAAAAACATCGCTTCATCCCGTATGAAAAAAATACTGCCCGCCCAGACCAGCGCTGCGCCGCTCCACACGACAGGACGATAGTTCCTCAGCCCGATCCATTGACCGACGCCGGTTGCAAAAGCGTAGTGAATCAAAGAACACTGCAGAAAGATACCGGCGATGATCCCGATCACGTAAAACGTATCCAAACGCTCCAGAAAATCGGCAATCCGAATGGTCCGCACCACCTCCAAGATCGGATAAAGAGTATAAGCCGCACTCGGCCCCAAAATCATAGTAATGGTCGGTTCGGCGATAAACCCTCCCAACGTAATGATCAACACGACCATCAGAAGATCTTTCCCCACTCGTTGAACCGCTCCGCCCAGTTGCAGGACAAACATCAACAGCCACGCGTACATCCAGACTACCACACTGCCCCGCAGAACAGGGGTCCAACCGTCCGCCAAAACAGGATGATAGTGGGAAAGATCCGCATATTGCATCGAGAGCAACGACATGAGCAGCGTAATGCCCATCCCGATGGGCGTGATGGTTTCCCCCATTCTCCCGATTACTTCCACCCCTTGATACACCGCGTACCCAACGGGAATCATAAACACCATATCCACAACGTATTCTGGGGTCGAAGGCAGGATCGTGGCAGTCAAAAACAGGCCCACTTCGCGAAGAACGAAACATTCGACGACAAGTGTCATGATCAGGAACCACAAACTCGGAATTTTTCCCCGAAACGGGCCGAAAGCCGTGTGACAGCCTTGCACCAGCGATTGCCCCGGGAAGGTCCGTCGGAACAAAGTGATCACCCCGGCCACGATCAACCCCTGAGGCACAAAAAGCAAAGGGACGATCCAAGCATCCCGCACAGTGAATTGTCCGATGGTAAACGGTAATGTCAAAAATCCAGTGCCCAGAAAAACCCAGATGCTCACCATGATGAACTGCACGCGGGACAATTGTTGCATAGACACAAGCCCTCCAGAATTCTCGACCGTCATCTTTCAGAGAGGATCTTGTTCCGACTGACCCGGCAGGGGCCTCGGGATCTCCGCGCTCCGAATGGAATCCACCGGCTCCATGGTTTTTGGACGCTGGCGCATCTGCCACGACGGTGGCCTCGTGAAGACATCCTGGATGTCCGGCCACATGATGGGAGCAAGGGGGGACAGATACGGCACCCCGAAGGACCGCAGCGAAACCAACTGATGTTTTTCTTCTGATGTTTTTCTTCTGATGTTTTTCTTCTGATGTTTTTCTTCTGATGTTTTTCTTCTGTTGTTTTTCTTTTTGCCGCCTTGCACGTTTGCCCCGCATTACCCCACCAAGTCTCGTCTAAAGATCAGCACTGAATTACTATGCCAAGAACTCTGCCCATTTATGCTTATGGGAGCCATCATCTACCATGTCCATTTAGAAGGCAACGCGAATCAGGCGCCAAGGAGTGTGATCTACCAGGTGACCGGCCACCTGGGTCTCCACCCCCACCATCCAGCTTCGGGTGTCCGCAAGCCGCGCATCCGGAAACGAAAGCCACAACACATCACCGAGAACCCTGGCATCGGGGGCAAACGTATCCCATGGCGCAGATCCTGGCAGAACCCTGGGCACCCCGCCCCGCACAGAAACATCAACTCTCCCCACTCCCGCCTTTTGAAACAGACGCAGGTGAAGCTCGTAGGAGACAGCCGGATCAATCCGCCTGCGGGTCTGGATGCCGATGTACCACCGTCCGCCGCTGCGCACCGATGCCACCGCCCGAAGATCCGCGGATCCCTCCCACTCCCGATGAAGCGTATCCCCCACCGCATCGAGCACCACGGTATAAGGCGCCAAGGGGGCTGGTTCAGCCCGGTTTCCGGATCTGCCAGAGCCAATGAAACTCCAAGTGCGCTCCCTCGGCGCTCCTGCCGCCGCACTGGCCCGGGCGTCCCCCATCGGGTCAAAACCCGCCACCGATCGGAGAACCGGCGTGTCGATTCGGCCGAAAAGTTCATTTCTCCGCACGAAAGCCCGCAAAAAAGGGCCAATGGTCCGCACTTGGGAAACGTGCTGCGAGATGCCGGCATATTTGCCCGCCTCCTCCTCATCGCGAAGGGGGAAAGCCAGCCAGTGCACCCCGACGGCAACCAAGGAATTCGGTGGCAGTAACGCCCATTTTGGCTCATAGGTCCAGGGCACTGGGTAATCGCCCCGGTGGACGAGATACGTCCACTCCCTCACTTGCTGTTGCAATTTGGCCAGGGTATACACCACAAAGGCCGAGGTCGCCAGGTGGTCCGGATGCTGATCAAAAGGATCCGGATAAACCACATCTGTGGGCTGAAACCGTTGCAAAACCGCCTCCAACTTCGCCACCGCAGCGCTGCCACTGTACGGTCGATCCGGCTGATAGGCGAAAGGGTACGGCGCCCGGGTGGCGCCGTTGGGTCCCCGGACCGGGTCATCGTCAGACCAATGAACCTCCCACATCGGCGAAAGGCCCCCGTCCGGGAAGCCAAAGAATACGACATTCTCCGAAGATACCCCCAGACGCCGAAGGGCCGCCAACGCTTCGCCGTGACGAAAAACCCCCAGCCGCCTCAGGTCCGCGGGCGTGGCGGGGAATACATGAAAAGCTTCTTCCGCCGCTCGCCGGTAACCATCCCCCACCGTCATGAACACGACGAAGACCTGCTTCCCCTGGGCCACAAGCCGTTGGATCAGCCCTCCTCCGCCCAAGGACTCATCGTCCGGGTGCGGAGCTATGTACATGATCCGATCGCCAAAATCCCTTTCGTCCACCACGGGCGGCATCGGTGCCGGACGAAAGAGATCGATCCAATAAGGAGCGAGCGAAATGAATCCGAATCCAAAAAGCGCCAGGGCAACAAGCCCCGCGATGGCGAGCGTCGCCCCCCGCCGAGCTCTAACGAGTCGCGAAGCCACGAACAACGCCTCCGGCCCAAGGATGGATACCGCGGCCGATCTGACCCACGACTAACAGCGGGAATCGATCCGGCCGATCATGGAGCGAATCTTGGCCACCAGAATGTCCACCGCCACCTCATTCCGGCCGCCTTCGGGGATAATCAGGTCGGCGTACCGCTTCGTCGGCTCGACAAACTCCAGGTGCATCGGGCGCACCACCGTGAGATATTGATGGATGACCGCCTCAATGGTTCGGCCCCGGTAGCGAATATCCCGCAAAATGCGCCGGATCACCCGGACGTCGGGATCGGTGTCCACATAGATCTTAATGTCCATCAAATCCCTTAGCCGTTTATCGTCCAGTACGAGGATCCCCTCCAACACAATGACGTCCCGGGCCTCCACATGAACCGTCTCCGGAAGGCGAACGTGCTGCTCAAAGGAGTACACGGGTTTCTCGATGGGCTGCCTCCGCAAAAGTTTGCAGACGTGGTCGAACAGCAGGTCACTGTCGAAGGCATCCGGATGGTCGTAGTTTACCCGCTTACGCTCTTCTAATGGCAAATGGCTTTGATCGCGATAGTACGCGTCTTGTTCAACGATGGCCAAGTTTCTCCTGTGAATATGCCGGGCGATGGCCCGGGCCACGGTCGACTTCCCCGATCCGGTCCCCCCGGCGATCCCGATCAGCACCGGCCGCCTCCGCTTGGGCCCAGGGCCCGGTGACCGCATTTCCGCCCTCCCTGGTCGGCGGTGCTCCCCTGTCTTCGTTCCCTCCCTCATTCCCGGATGTGCAGACATATACGACTCTTTTTTCATCCTATGCCCTCACTTTGCCAGTCCCCGGGCTATGGCGAAGATCCCTGGGCCTTCTCCTCATTCTGAAGATGTTCCGCATAGGTCCGCGCAAAATAATGCGCTCCGGATCCATCCCCTTTTGCAACATAGTAATAGTAATCGTTTGTCGCCGGAAAAACGGCGGCCCGGATCGAATCTAATCCCGGATTCGCGATAGGACCTGGAGGCAATCCGATGTGGATATAGGTATTGAACGGGCTGTCCACCTCGAGATCTTGATAGGTCAACACCGGTTTATAACCCACCGCATACTCCACCGTCGCATCCACCTGTAAAGGCATCGGCGGCCGGCTGCGCAAACGATTATAAATCACTCCGGCTATCTGCGGGCGCTCCGCCGGGACTTTCGCTTCCCGCTCCACCATCGAGGCCACCGTCATCACCGCGTGCCAGCTCTCCCCCCTGGCCTCTGCCGTCCGAATCCAGTCCTGGGGAATGTGAGCGGCCAGGTTGTCAATCATATCTTGAATCACCTGATGGGCCGGGCTGTGTTTTTCCCAAAAATAGGTATCAGGAAACAAATACCCTTCCAGCCGATGTTGCATCGGTGCCCCTTTGGGAATGGAGGCGAGAATCGCCCCGTTGAACTGACCGTGGTCCACTTCGCGTAGAAATTCCGCTTTCGAACACACTCCTTGAGCTTGCAGGAGGTCGGCGATTTTCTCAACCGTGAATCCCTCAGGTATCGTGACCCTTACCGTATCCGGGCTCACTTTGCCTTCAGCAATGGCCCAAGCCAAGGTCGGAATGCTTGTCCCGGGGACAAACTGATACCGCCCAGCTTTCAACTGCGGGGCCAATCGCCTGCCCCATACGTAAACCTGGAATGCCGACGCATGACGTACCAGTCCGGCCCGCTGCAACTCATCGGCGATATCGCTCACTGACGACCCCGGACGAATGACCACCACCACCGGGGCTCCCGCGGCCGTGGGCCGAAACCAGGCCCAACCGCCAACACCGGCAGCGATGATCAACCCCGCAACGGCGGCCGCCAGCGCCTTTTTTACGGCGGGTCGGATCAACGGTCTCACCCTCCCGTCCTCTCATCTGCCCTCCCAATTATACCGGGCTCGGCCGACTGGGACAAAGGGGTTGAGAAACCCAACCCCGGATCTCCTCAATGTGGCGTTCCGCCTCCTGCTCCCCCGCATCCACGCATTCTTTCATTTTCGTGACGTCCAGAGCCAGGATCCGCCCCACCTCCGGACGAAGCACCAAGTCGGCGTAGCGGAGATTCGACCGGCGCAAAGCCACGGACATGATCGTGTACGAGCGGTACAGCACCTCCAGCATGTTCCGCGGCTCCCGGGTCTCGTGCTCCCGCTCCACATCCACGGCGATCACCCGGTCCACCCCCGCCTGGCGCACCAAATCCGCCGGCAGGTTGTTCAAAACTCCTCCGTCCACCAGGACCATGCCCTTATACGCCACCGGTGCGAAAATCCCCGGGATCGATGTGGTGGCCCGGATGGCGAGAATCAGCCTCCCCCGCTCCCATACAAAGGGTTTACCGGTAACCAAATCCACCGACACAGCCCGGAAGGGAATGGGCAACTGCTCGATGCGCATGTTATCGAGCCCTTTTTGCTTCATGAGTTCCACCAGGGCGCCCCGAAGCCGATTTCCCGACAAAATCCCGCCTTTTCCCACCCCGACGTCCACCAGCCGGTACCACCGCCGGGACAGGATAAAATCCTCGATTTCTTCGATATCGATTCCCGCCGCCACAAGGCCGCCCACCGCTCCCCCGATGCTGGTGCCGGCGATAAAATCCACCGGGATCCCGCGACGTTTCAGGACCTTGAGCACGCCGATATGGGCAAGCCCTCGAACCGCCCCGCCCCCTAGCGCCAATCCGATCGCCATCTTCATCCCTCCTTCGCGGCCCGTCTCTCTCTTTATGATTATTGTACCTTCCCATCGTACTTTTCGACTTGGACCTCTAAATTTCCGCCGCCATGGCCCCTTTTAACCGGCCGAGAAGTTCGCCGTGAATGAGGCCGTTTGTGCCCACCACGTGCCTGACCTCTAATGTATACGGACGCCCTTCGATATCTGTGACTTGGCCACCTGCTTCCTGGACAAGCAGGGCCCCTGCTGCCATGTCCCAGGGATTTAGATGAGTTTCCCAAAACCCCGTCAACCGGCCACAGGCCACGTAAGCCAAGTGCAAAGCGGCGGACCCCAGCGTCCGGATGTTTCGACACCGAGGGACCAGATCCACCATCCCTTTGGTGTTTACCGCCCGGGCGTGTTCTCCTGAAGGAAAACCGGTCCCGAGGACGCTCTCGGACAGGGTCGAGGCGGATGAAACTCGGATCGGTCGGCCGTTCAAAAAGGCCCCACCGCTCCGAACCGCACTGAACGTTTCTTTCAGGTACGGGTGATAGACCATCCCCACCTCCAGGATGCCCCGGTGCGCGTAGGCTATGGACACAGAACAAAAGGGGATCCCCGCGACGAAATTGGTCGTGCCGTCGATGGGATCCACCACCCATAGGTCATCATGACCGGCCTCAAGAACAGCCCCTGTCCCGCCATATTGGGCCACCGTTTCCTCTCCCAGGATAAAATCACCCGGGAAAGCTTCCTCGATCGTTTTCCGAATGACACTTTCGCACCGCCGATCCATCTCGGTCACCAAATCGTGCGGCCCGCTTTTCGTATCCACCACCTCCGGCCGGCCGGACCACTGCCGGATCAACTCCCCCGCCGCCTCCGCCGCCCGCTCCGCGACCTGGAGCACCAACGCCATATTCCTCGTTTCCATGTCCCTCTCATCCTTTCCGAACGCCCGCCGAGGCGGTTGGTTGCCGTGTTCACTTTCGATTCTCCTATTCCACCGGGCGCCATCTCGCCGGTTCAGTACACGGAACCACTCTCTCTTTATCCTAACAAACAGGCCGGTAAGTCACCAAGTGTGAAGCCGGGCTGTTCTGGTCTGGGTCAATGGAAACCGGGCAAAGCCACCCCTTTTTGATATTTGTTCGAAAAATATGACCTTTAAAATAATCCCGGGAACAGACACCCTGGGATTTTGACAGTTTAGTTGACAATACAAGATATGTTCTACATTCTTCCCGTCACAAGGATTGCAACGAGTAGCGAGGGCCGTACCAGAACGCCAGCGGCAATCGGCAGCAGGTCGAGCAGAATCCCCACCAACATTTTCCCGGGCCCCCTAGGAAAACCAACAACAGCGACGTCAACCCGTGAAGACTGGGTTGAAAATGGAACTGCGAAATCTATCTTCACCTACCGATTGCGACTGGAACGCACCTTGCGCAACCGGTGGATCGTCGGCGAACTTTGCGGGATAACCGAGATGGTGCCGTCCATCTCCAAAACAGCCGCATCCACAGCGTCGATCCGGTCCACCCCGTGCTCCCTCAAGGCCGCAAGAAGCTCCTCCAGATCGATCCCTTCCCGGCGAAGATGTTCCTCTACCACCCGGCCCCGGGTGATCAACACAACGGGGGCCCCTTCAAAAAACCGCCGAAGCTTCGTCCGGCGGCTGATCACCCGGTTCCAGGCCAACAGAATCAATGCCCCGAGGAGGCCGCCGACCAGCGAATTATCCGGGCCGATCATCGCATTTTGTACAGCGTTGGACAGCAGAAGGAGAGTCACCAGATCAAAGGGGGTCATCTGCCCGAGAAGACGTCGCCCCATCCAGCGGAGGACACCCAGGAGCACAACATACACCACGGTGACCCGGATGGCCGTAAAAAGGATCGTCCACCCATCACCCACCGCCGCCCATAGGTGGCTGAAGAGCATTTGCATGCCGCCTCTCCCCTTCCAAAGCGCGTACCTGTATTATAAGATCAGAGGAGGATTTGGGAAAGAATTCCGAACCGTCGTTATCACCGGCACCCCGAAAATTTGAGGTAGGGAGGGTCATACGGATGATTCACCAACACCTCGTGGTCCATGGCAAAGTCCAGGGCGTGGGGTTTCGCGCCTACACCGCGAGACAGGCCGCCAACCTCAACATCCGCGGATGGGTGCGAAATCATCCCGAGGGTACCGTGGAAATCAACGCCGCGGGCTCCGCGGAGGCTATGGAAGCCTTTGTCCGCGCCGTCAAAAAAGGCCCACCCGGATCCCGGGTGGACCTCGTGGAAATCAGGTCCCTGGATGTGCCCTTGACCGATCAAACGTTCACCATTCGGCGATGATTACCGACTGGCCCGGGCGACCCGCACCCGGGCGTCCACAATTCGGCACCCCCGGCCGGGCTCCAGGGCCATCACCGGGTTGAGGTCGAGCTCCACCACTTCGGGCAACTCCTCCACCATGCGGGACAGGCGGAGGAGCAGGTCCTCCACCGCCGGAATATCGGCCGCGGCATGACCCCGGTAACCTTCAAGCAGCCGATAGCCCCGGATGCCCCGGACCATCTCCCTGGCCCCGCGATCTGTCAGGGGCGTGACCCGAAACACCACATCCCGAAGCACTTCGACGTAAATCCCTCCGAGACCGAAAGCGATCAGCGGGCCGAACTGGGGATCGGTGGTCACCCCCACCATCAGTTCCACCCCACCCTGAATCATCGGCTGCACCAGGAACCCGTCCAACTCATTCTCCCTTCCGGCCTGGGCAAGCCGCTCACGGATACCCTGGCAAGCGGCACGGACGGCCTCCCCGTCCGTCAGTCCAAGCACCACCCCGCCCCATTCCGATTTATGGAGGAGCGTGCGGGAGACCATTTTCACCACGACTGGAAAGCCGATCTCCCGAGCCAGCGCCGCCGCCTCTTCCGGCGTTGCCGCCACCCGGCCCCCGGCCCAGGGCAGGCCGAAACAGGTGAAAAGATCGGCGATTGTCCCGGGGTCCAGCCAACTGGCACCAGCAGCCAGTTGTTCTTTGATCAACGCCCGGGCCCGGTCAACATCGAGATCATCAAAATCAGGAATGATTCCCTCCGGGGTAGCGCGCCACACCGCGTATCGGTAGGCCCGGGCCAGAGCCCGGGCGGCACCCTCGGGGAAGCGATAATTCGGGATCAACATGTCCCCGACCCGGAGGGCGGCGGGCACGCTCTGGCCCATCAGCACCGTGGCCACAGGTTTTAAAATCCCTCGGTCACGCATCGTTCCCAGGGCATCGGTGATGTTCTGGGCGACCTCTTCCGTTGCGGTCAGTCCCACCGGAAGGAAAATCACAATGACCGCATCGTATTCGGGACTGGCCAGGATTTCTTCGAGGACTCGTCGATACTGGTCCGCCGTGGCCGAGGCAATCATGTCGATGGGATTCCTGCGGCTCGCCGTGGCTGGCAGCACCTCGCCCAACCTCTTCTGCAACTCCGGAGAGGTTTCGGGCAGGCTTAACCCCATGCCCGCCAGAACGTCGGCCGCCAAAATTCCCGGCCCTCCGGCGTTCGTGACCACCGCGATCCGTTTCCCGGCAGGCAGCGGCTGGTATGCCAGCAATGCCGCGATGTCGAACATCTCTTCCAAAGTGTCCGCTCGGATCACCCCGGCTTGTTCGAATAGGGCGTCCACCATCGTCTCGTTCGCCGCCAAAGCCGCCGTGTGTGACCCCGCCGCCCGGTGCCCCACTTCCGTCCGCCCGCTTTTCACCACGAGCACTGGCTTTTTCCGTCCCACCCGCCGGGCGATCCGGGAGAACCGGCGGGGGTTGCCAAAGGACTCCAGGTACAGAAGGATCAACCCGGTGTTCGGATCCTCTTCCCAATACTCCAGAAGATCATTCCCTGAAACGTCCGCTTTGTTCCCCACACTGACAAAATTCGACATGCCGAGTCCCATCTCCGCCGCATATTGCAAAATGGCGATCCCCAAAGCTCCGCTTTGAGAAGACATGGACACCGGACCATAGGGTGGGAAAATCGGCGAGAAACTGGCGTTCAAGCGAATCTTCGGATATGCGTTCAAGAGCCCGAGGCAATTCGGCCCCACGACCCGCATCCCATAACCCCGGGCCGTTTCGATCAACTGAGCCTGCATGGCCCGACCCTCGGCTCCCGTTTCGGCGAATCCCGCTGTGATGACCACCACCGCCCGAACCCCCGCCCGCCCGCACTCTTCAACAGTGGGGATCACCGCATCTCGGGGGACCGCAATCACCGCCAGATCCACCTTCTCCGGAAGTGCCGACACCGATGGGTAGGCCGGCACTGAGCCGACGACCCTGGCGGAGGGATTGACGGGATAAACCGGGCCTTCAAAACGATTCATCAACAGATACTCAAAGATCCGCCTCCCGATGGCGTCCGGATTCCTCGAAGCACCGATCACCGCGACGCTCTTGGGTTGAAAAAAGGGCCGAAGGGAGGCGACGGTGGCGATTCGCTCCCGCCTCTCTGCCCCTTCCACACTGCGGCGGTTCGGGCGAATGGCAAAACCCAGGCGCAATGGAGCACCTTTTTCCTCCGTCTTGATTTCAAACCCACTGTCTTGAAACACCTGCAGCATCTCGCAATTGTCCGGGTCCACCGTCGCAGTGAAAAAGTCCAGGCCCCGCCGAAGCGCCATCAGCGCCAGCTGTTCCAGCAAGATCGTGCCAAGACCCAGTCCCCGCTTGTCTTTCCGGACCAAAAACCCCACCTCTGCCGACGGCTTCGAGAGGTCGGACTGAAACCACCCCCCCACAGCGATGAGACCGTGCTCATCCCTGTCCCCCTGAAAGACCCCGAGAAGGGTCCGTGCCCCGGACCCGTCGGCCCCATCTTCGACGCCGAACAGCCGCTGCAATCGGACATCGCCCGTCTCCCGGCGCACGAACGCCCGTAATCTGTCATCCATCCCGTCCACCGACCGGAGTAGGGCCGTCCGGCCATCCCGGAGGATCACCCGGCCTGCCCCCGGAGCATCCTGGGGTATAAGCGGTTCCACATATTCAGCCCTTGACCCCGCCCGCATGCCATCGTCCTTCGCCATCCGTATCCCACCCTTTCGGCCTGTCGTCCACCCGTCTTTCGCCATCCCTATGTAACAGATTCGGCCATTTCCATCCCGGCCATCCCCACACCTCCATCACGGGAAGGCCGACCTTCAGTAAGTGCAAATTTCATCTATAAGTATTCTATACACAATCCGTTGCACCTGTAAACGGGGTGTCCCAAACCACGACGGACCCAGCCCGCAGATCTAGTACATGGGAACGAAGACAATCCTTCGTTATTTTTTTATCGAAAATACCAAGTTAACAGCCCTGATATTGATAATTACCCGGAATTTATGTATAATCCAATCCGAATCGATGACATTCCCAATGAGAAAGAAGGCGATGAGATGAGCGACTCCCATTCCCCCACCAAGAATGAAACGATAAAAGCCCGCAGCGATTATCTTCGGGGCACCATCGCTTCAGAGTTGGCCGAAAACACTGCCTCCTTCTCGGATGAGAACCGAGAGATTCTAAAATTCCACGGTATTTATCAACAAGACGACCGGGATCTGCGCCCGCAATTGAAAAAGCAAGGCCAAGAACCACACCACCAGATGATGATCCGGGCCCGGATCCCGGGGGGCATCGTCACCCCGGAGGCCTATCTGGTGTTCGACGAACTCAGTGACCGTTATGGACAAGGAAGCCTGCGAATCACCACCCGCCAAACGTTCCAGTGGCACGGAGTTCTGAAGGGCAATCTCAAAAAAACCATTCGGTCGATCAACGAACAGTTGGTCACGACTCTGGGAGGATGTGGCGATCAGGTTCGGAACATCATTCTGTGCCCGGCGCCCCTTAACACCCCTTTTCGGCGGGAGTTGGAAAATGTCCTCAAAAGTTTGGCGGACGCCCTGTCGGCGAAGACGCCCGCCTACCACGAAATCTGGCTGGACGGCCAGCGGGTGGACGTCGGTGCCGACGAGGCAGGTGCGGAAATATACGGCACCTCCCAGCCGGTGAGCGCGGGTGCTGAGGTGGCCGATCCCGTTGAGCCTCTCTACGGTCAAACGTATCTTCCGCGCAAGTTCAAAGTGGCTTTGGCCATTGAAGGGGACAATTGTGTGGATGTGTACACCAACGACCTCGGCTTGGTCGCCCACGGCACCAAAGAGCACCTGGAGGGTTTCACCGTGTTGGTGGGTGGCGGAATGGGGCGAACCGCTTCCCGGCCCGATACTTACCCGCGGTTAGCCACCCCTCTGGGGTTTGTAACCCCCGACCAAATCATCCCCCTGGCCCGGGCGGTGGTCTCGGTCCAGCGAGATTATGGAAACCGCTCTGATCGCAAACAGGCTCGCCTAAAATACCTCCTGGACAACCGGGGGTTAGAATGGTTTCGGCACGAGGTCGAGCAACGCTTGGGATGGGAGTTGCTCCCAGCACGTCCCTTGCACTGGAAAAATACAAATGATCACCTGGGCTGGCATGATCAGGGGGATGGAAGAGGATGGTTGGGGATTTTCATCCCCAGCGGCCGCATTCGAGATACGGGATCGTTTCGGATGAAGACGGCACTGAGGGAAATCGTCAGTCGTTACCGACCGGGGATTCGCCTTACTCCCGAGCAAAACCTTCTTCTCACTGGCCTTGATCCCGGAGTGAGAACAGAAATTTCGAAGGTGCTTCACCAATTCGGTGTTCCTTTGGCGGAAGAGTTGCCTCCGGTCCAGCGCCTCGCCATGTCCTGTGTCGCCCTACCCACCTGCGGACTGGCGGTGGCGGAATCAGAACGAGCGCTTCCAGGGCTTCTCGAAAAGTTGCAACAAACCCTGGCCGAAGTCGGCCTGGCTGACGAACCCCTCAGCGTCCGCATGACCGGCTGCCCGAACGGCTGTGCCAGGCCCTACGTGGGGGACATTGGACTGGTGGGTCGGAGCCCCGGGCGATACGACATCTGGGTGGGCGGAGATTCGGTGGGAACCCGGCTTGCCTCTCTCTACGAGACCTTAGTTCCTTACGAGGAACTGGTGAATGTCTTGCGGCCGCTGCTCGTGGCGTTTCAACGCCATCGCCGTCCCGGGGAACGTTTCGGAGACTTCTGCACCCGGGTGGGGCTCCAACACCTTCGGGAAATCGCGAAGACCAGCGAAACATCGCCAGCCCAAAAGGGTCTATGACCCTGCGTTGTGAACCCATCTCCATTGTCGTAACATGCCGACCGGTACAAAGGGCGACAGGGCAGGGAGCGGCTCGCCCTCTTTAGAACTCCACTCCCTGCCGCCCCCGGCCCCCGCCGTCGGGCAATCCCTGAGTCACCATCCGCCAGGTGGCGGAACGGGCAGGGGTTTCCACCACCACGGTATCCAGGGGCCTCAATCGCTCGGCCTTGGTCAACAAACGGCTGCGCCGGTTTTAAAAAGGGAACCTCGTGGATCAAGGTCAACCCCCGTTTACACGTCGATCAACGTCAAAACTGCCTTGTCCGATCCGAATTCGATCACCCATTAGTATCCTAAGCTTAGCGCCGGCAAACCACGAGGGTCTGATGGGCGAAACCCACCAGGCCCTGGCGATCGTACAATTTTGTGGATGTTACACCGATTCCCGGTAGATCAATCCTGGTTCTAGCATCGACGCCGATCCATTCTCCCATGGGCATGCGAAAAAGGGAAACGGTGAGGTCGGCATTGGTGTACACGTACTGGTCAAAGGGCAACACCCAGCTGATGCCGTTTCCAAAATCTGCCGAAGCCGCCGCACGCCCCATGGGGGTCAGAGGCTCTCCATTGGTCAACGGATGGCGCAGCCGGAACCACACCGCCGCCGGACCCGGCTCCGTCACGCTGCCCGTCACCAGCCGCGCCTCCATCGCCGTACAGTAGAATGAGCGCTGTTCGGGCATCCCCGGTATCCGAAAGGCCGGCCCGTTTTCAGGGAACGGAAGCTGGTCATTCGGTTCACCCTCATCCGCCCGGGACAGGATCACCCCTTCCGGGTCGATCCTGCCCGTCAGGGCGTAAGCCCGGGCCACCTCCCGGTCGCCGGCAGACAAGGAGGCCGTCCAGCGGCCAACGCTGCGTCCCGCCGCCCCCGTCACGTGGTAGGTTAGAGGACACAGCGGTACTGGACGCAGGAGTTCCACCGTGAGGCGAACCACCCGCTGGGGTTCTGCCGCCCTTTCGATGAGCTGGGCAAACAGACCTGCCGGAGCACCGCCATGTTGGGCATTGGGATCCCAGGGCCCCCGCGCCAGTTCAGTCGGGTAGACGGTGTTCTCTTTCACGATAAAAACGCTATCAGATAAGCCAATGTCAGCCAAAGACGACTCCACTCCTTTCAGGCGAGCCCCAACATCTTTCGCAGAGAGACTTTATGAACTTTCCCCGCACTGGTCACCGGCAGGTTGTCGAGAAACACGAAATCATCTGGCACCCAGAACTTAGTGAGCTTTCCGGCATCGACCAGTCCCCCGAGGTAAGCTCGCAATTCCTCGGGGGAGATCGGCGTCCGGGGCCGAATCACCGCCAGCGGCCGTTCCCCCCATCGCTCGTCCGGTTTTGCCACCACCACGGCTTCAATGACCTTTGGGTGTTCGGACAGTAAACTTTCCAACACTCCACAAGGGATCCATTCCCCGCCGCTTTTGACCGCATCTTTTTCCCGATCCACCACATATAAAGTCCCATCGTCTTCCAAAACGGCAAGATCCCCGCTGCGGAACCAGCCATCTACATAACTCTCCCGGGTTCTCTCCGGATCGTTGTAGTATCCCTGGGGCAACCAAGGGCTGCGCACCCACACCTCGCCGATGGTTTTTCCGTCCCGGGGAACGGCCAACCCCTCTCGGTCGCGCACCTCGATTTCCACCATAGGAAGAGGCCGGGTGCGGGTGGCCAGAATCCGACCGGCCTCCGCGGAAGTCGGGTCCACATGTTCAGGAACCACCGAAATGCTCGCCCCCAACTGATCCGAACCGCCATAGATCAAACTGTAGGTTACACCCCGATCCCGGGCCGCCTGGGCGAGACCCGAAGAAAGCGGACTCCCACCGGTCAAAACCTTGAGCCCCAAAGGCTCGTCCCCCGCCGCATCCAACAGCATTTGCATTTGAGTGGGGACCATGTTGCTCCAAGTCACCCCTTCGCGACGAATCAGCGCAAGCTGTTCCGCAGGACCCGCCCGGCCGGGAAGCACCAGCTTCGCCCCCAGATAGGGAACGAATATCGCCGATCCCCAACCGTGAATATGGAAAAATGGAATCAAGGGCATAAACACGTCGCCGGTCCCCACCGACGCACCCGTCCGATACAAAGCGAGATGGTGGGCGATTTGCAACGAGGCCAGGATAACATCACGATGCCGATACATCAATCCCTTGGGCCGCCCCGTGGTCCCCGTGGTATAAAAAATCGAATACGGATCAGCCTCATCAATCCTATCCGCCCCGTCCGGCTCCACCAGGCGCCCCTCGGCCACCAACGCCTCATAGGTGAGAGCACCGTCTTCCGGATCAGCCCCGTCTCCCATCCACACCCACCGGGAAACGGTCGATCTCAACGGCCGGACCGCCTCAGCAAACCCTTCCCACGCGAAAATCCACTCGTCTTCGGCATGCCGGATGGTATAGGCAAGATCCTCAGCGGCCAGGCGAAAATTCAAAGTATGAATCACCGCACCCAGCATGGATAACGCATAGTGGAGCTCCAGATACCGATGGCTGTTCACGTCCAGCACCCCGACCACCGTCCCCCGGCCGACGCCCATGCGCCCCAGGCGATCCGCCAGCCGCACCACCCGATCGTACATCTGGGCATAGGGGAGCCGTACGTCCCCGCTGACAATCTCCGACTCCGGACGGCTGAGCAGCGTGTGCCGCAGCAGTTCATGAACGACGAGCTTCTTCATACTGGGCTGCACCTCCCCACACCTGAGGTTCCTGCAACGCCCAGGCGGGATACTCCTCGCCCCGCAAGAAGCGATGGGCATACAGCGTCGCCAACCGGCTGTACCGCTCACCGCCGGTCTCCGCCAACCGGTACAGCAGCGCCACCTGAGCGGCGTCAGCCATCTGGACCACCCAGTGTTTGGCATACCATTGCAGCTCTTCAGGGTTCAGCCCCGCCGCATCTGTAAACACCTTCTCGATCGTTTCCCTCGCCCATCCGGCCTCGACCGTCCCCACCTTTTCCAGGATTGGGATAAATTCTGCCAAAAATCCTTCATGGGCATTCTTCTTTTGCACCGTCTCCAGAAGATCCAAGGCCTGGATATTGCTCGGCCCTTCCCAAATCGGCGTGATCAGCGCCTCCCGGTGCCACCGGGCCACAGCGTATTCCTCCAGGAACCCCAGGCCTCCGAACAGTTCCATCGCCAGCCGCGTGATCTCCGCCGCGTGGTCGGCCGTGCGATTTTTCGCCAAATGGCTGAGGAACCTGGCGTAGTGGTACGCCGGGGAATAGGGCGGTCGCTCGTGCCATGCCCGCTGAAAAGCCTCCACGGCGTGAAAGCCCAGGACCGTTCCCCCGACCAGTCGGACGGCCATGTCCACAAGGTCTCGTCGGACCAAGGGGTGGTCCTGCAGGGCCCGGCCGAAGGAGTGACGCCGGCGAACCCGCTCCATCACCTCGAGATGCGCTTTTTTGGCGATGCCCATGCCCGCCACGGCGTTCGCCAGCCGGGAGACCGTGAGATTCTCCAAAGTATAATAGATCCCTTGCTCCGCCCGGCCGACGAGATACGCCTCGCTATTCTCCAATTCCACTTCCCCGGAAGGTACCGCCCGGGTGGCACTCTTGTCCTTCAGGCGCCTGACCCGATAATTCAGTTCGCCGGCCCGGTTGAGCCGGGGGACGAGAAACAGGGCCAGTCCCTTTGGCCCCGCCGGAGCCCCTTCCGGCCGGGCCGTCACGATGGCGACATCGGTCAATCCGGCACCACTGGCAAAATATTTATCCCCTGTCAGCCGCCACACCTCTCCGTCCGGTCGGGCCACGGTGGTGTTGGCCCCCAGGTCGCTGCCCCCCTGGTTTTCAGTCATCCAAGTGGCGCCGAACATCTCCCCCGCCAAGAGCTTTTCTTTCCACTCCGCGTGCGCCGGGGCGTACTTGTGGATCGCATAAGCTGTTTGACCGGTGATGGTGATCACACAGTACAGCCCCGGATCCGCCAGAAGATATCCGAGCGCGTAGTGGTGATGCCACCCTCCACCCTCATAGGGGACGCGATTCATCGGGGCGATCTCTTTGAGCAATCGCGTCTCCACCGGGGACAGGCGAACCCGATCCACCCGCCTCCCGTCTAGGTCGTGCATCACGAACACCGGGGGCGCATCGTGATCGATGTGGTAGATCGCTTCATACACATCGGTGCCCGCCAACGCACCAAAGGATTCCAGTTCGGGCGCGTACTCTTTCCAAGAAGGCCAATAGTGCGACAAAATCACCTGCAGATCTCGATCCTCCAACCAATGGTTGAGGCCGTACGCATAGGACTGATGCCTCATGATTCCGCTCCTCCCCGGATTTTTTCGGCAAGCAGGCGCTCCATCCTCGCCCGCAAATCCAGCAACTCTTCGCGAATCGCCTCAAGATCCCGAATCTGTGCCTCGATCTGGGCCAACTTCTCGTCCCCTTTTCGAATCACCTCCCGCAGCTGATACACTTCGGTGGGATCGAGATCGTACAAATCGAGCAACTCCTGAATCTCGTCCAAGTGAAAACCCAGTCGCCGCCCCCGCAGAATGAGTTGCAGCCTGACCCGATCCCGTTCGGAATACACCCGCCGAGAACCTTCCCGCTCCGGACGCAGTAATCCCAATTCCTCGTAATAACGGATGGTACGGGTGGTGGTGTCGTACATCTGGGCCAGATCCGAGATCGTATACTGCCGGGACACCGATCATTCCCCCTGGACTGTCACATTGTTCTGGTGTCGATTCTAACATAACGTTTACGGAAACGTCAATAACGCCGAAAACCGACCTACGGCTGGACATGAACCCCTGAGACATTGACCACCATAACTTTTCACGATAAAATAATTCAAACAACGATTGTGATTGTGGTATGGGGGGCTTTCGGGTGATCGATCGGGCAAAGTGGAGAGGGAAAGGGCCACAGGAACCAACTCGGACGGGCAAGAAATCGGAGATCCAATCAGCTCCTGAAGTTACCGATCAGTTAACATTTCTCCATTTGTCCGCACGGGACTTGGAAACGGTGCGGGCTTTGAAAAGTGACATCAAGGCTGTTGTCCACGAGGTGGCTGCAGAGCATTATGATCGAATTGAAGAGATCCCGGAGTTGCAAGCGATCATGGACCGCCACAGCAACCGGGAACAACTGACGGGGACATTTGTTCATTATTTTACAAATTTATTTTCAATAGAAGACTTTGATGATAACTTCGTCAACACCCGCCGAGCGATCGGACGGATTCACAGTCAAGTCCATCTCCCCGCCAAATGGTACATCGCCTCCTATATAAGACTTTACGAGCATCTCATCCCGCGATTGGTACATAGTCATTCCAGAAAGCCGGACCAATTGGCTGACATCTTGCTTTCTGTGTTAAAAGTGATCTCCTTTGACATGCAGTTGATTCTCGAAGCCTACGAGGAGGAGACCGAGTTCCGGTTCATCGATCACATCTCGGGCATTATGGAGTCGATTCTGAAGATTGACGGAACGGCGAACATCCTGGAGGCGTCTGCGACGTCAAAAAACCACGCAGAAGGGATCAGCGCCGCCGCCGAACAACTGACGGCATCCATTCGAGAGGTCGCCCAACAGGCTAGCCGGGTCGCCGACTATTCCGACCAAGTGATTCACCATGTGGAATCCGGCCGCCGCGTCATTCAGGAATCCCTCCAGGGTATGACAGATCTGGGGGAGTCGTTCAAAGCCGCCCGGGAGAAGATCGTCGGATTATCGAACGCTGCCGAGGATATTTCCCACATCGCCAGTCTCATCCGCAAGATCGCCGATCAGACGAACCTCTTGGCCCTGAACGCGGCTATCGAGGCGGCTCGGGCTGGAGATCACGGTCGGGGATTTGCGGTCGTTGCCTCCGAGGTGCGCACCCTGGCCGATCAGACGAAGGAGTCGATTCATCGGATCGCGGGGACTGTGGAACAAGTGCAACGGGAAACCCGGGTCGTTCGGGAGTTGGCTGACCAGGTCGTCGACAACCTCGGCCTCCGGGTGGCGCAATCCCGGGATGCGCTCCGGACCCTTGAGGAGATTGTCAGCCAGGTGGGACACATGGCGGAGTTTTTCAATGAAGTAGCGGCGACCACCGAGGAACAGGCTGCGGCCACCGATGACATCGCTGCGCGCATCGATCACGTCCTGGGCGATGTGGCCCGCACCGATGATGAGGCGAACCGGATCGGAAATCAGATCCATGAAACCAGTGTTCAAGCCAATCGCCTGCGCCTCGAACTCATTGGCAACATCCCTCGTTTGGAAGACGCGCAGCTGGTCCGCGTGGTCATTACGGAGCACCTGCTGTGGAAATGGTGGTTGTACAACATGATCCTCGGTTACCATGTGATCGATGAAAAAGAGTTGCTCGATCATCGCCGGTGCCGCCTGGGACAGTGGTACGAACAGGCCCGGAATCGGTCGCCCTTGTCCTCCATGGATTCTTTCCGGGCCATTGAAGAACCCCACATCCAGGTGCATCGGCTCGCGGAGGAGATTCACCGGCTCATCCTGGCGGGGGAAAAGGCTAAGGCGCGAAGCCGCTTGGCGGATCTGGAACGGGCATCCCAGGAAGTGGTGGGACATCTGAGGCAGTTGTTGCAAGATCTCAAAACGGGAAAGGCGCAGACTCTCCATGCCGCTGTATCCGGCGCGAACACACGTTAACCTGGGGGACAGCCGCACACCTTGGGCCGGATTCGCATACAATGGGGCAAATTTCCGGTGACAAGAGGTGGAAAACCGCCGATGAATGCCCTCAGGCCCTGTCCACCGCGAACGTTTCCTTATTTTGTGAGGCCGGGTGATACGCTGTATCACTTGGCCCAGCGTTATCGGACCACCGTCGGTGCCATCATCTCGGCCAATCCCTTCGTCGACCCGTACCATCTTCGCATCGGACAACAGCTCTGCATCCCTCATCAGCCCATCTACCCGGCGTGCCCAGAAGGAAATTACTACACCATCCGCCCCGGGGACACCCTGGCTGCCATTGCACAATTTTTCAACGTTTCCTTGGCCGATCTCATTGAGGCAAACCCGGGGATCGATCCCTACCACCTGCGAGTGGGGCAGATCATCTGCATCCCCCTCGCCGTTCCGCCGGTCACCTGTCCCCACCGCTATATCGTTCAGCCCGGCGACACCTTTTACTCCATTGCCCAACGGTTTAATATTTCAGTCGACGCTTTGATGAGGATGAATCCCCACGTTCGTCCCGAGGCCCTGCTCATCGGACAGACGATTTGTCTGCCGTGACCTCACCGTTGCAGCAGGCACCCATTCTCTCCGCCCTGTGCATTTACGCGCTGAATTACTTTTTCACGTTTAAGCGCATCGTCGCGGAAAAGGTTACCCGGACCAAATTATCGGCCACCTTGGCAGTTATAACCGCCCCGTGGACCTTTCTCCTGCCGACCTCGTGGTTTTACCCAGGCATGTAATCAGACAAACGGGCGGCAGCCTCACCGCCCGTTTAACCCTGAGTCAAGATTTTGTCGGCAACCCATCCAATGCTTCTTGTTTTCAGTGATTTACAGTGAAATGTGTTTTCACATAGTCCGCCGTCAGGTCTTCAAATGTATGATCGTCCACAGGCAATTCGCGTCTAAGCCAATCTCTGTAAAGGGTTTGAATGTCAGGTAGAGCGTCAAAAGTAGGAGGATATCCAACCGGGACCGCCTCGACCTCAAGCAAAGTAAGGCAACCAGGACAATAATACTCCCTCAAAACCTGCCAACCTGGTTCAGCATGCATATACTGGGGATAAATTTCGTGAAATTCCTCCGATGACTCGCGGACATAAACTCTCGCCTTCACTTTCCAATTCACACGATAGTCCTCGAATTCGTATCCGCAGGTACATTTCACAATCGCTTTTTTCTTTGTTCCTTCAGTCTTGGACACGATGCAAAGGTGATCGGAAAGCGGAAGAATCACACGCTCAGTCCAGGGCACCTTCTCCTGAAAATACGCCACCAACGCATCAAAGGCTTCGGGGTCCTTCTGTCCCGCGATCACCCGAAACAGCTCCTGGGTAGAAATTCGTCCCTCCAGCATATCGGCAATTCGCTGGATTTTCTCACGACTGACCGCCATGATCTCACCTTCCCTTATACATCGCTACATCCTCGCCGGGCCGGACCACCCAGAACACCCGTCGGCGGTCCATATAAAGCCGATACTCCGGCGGAACTAGAATAGTCGTCGCGGGCGACTCCACCAAACACGGACCTGTCAACACATTCCCTGCCCGAACCCGATCCATTTCATATACATCCGACTCATGCCAGGTGCCGTTCCAAAATATCGGTCTGTGGTCTTTTCGACAGCCTTGCGCCGGTGTTTCACCGTCCAACGACTCTTCCGGCACAGTGGGCCTTACACTTTCGTAATACCCCGTGACTACAGCCCGAGTAATTTGGTACCCAAACTCGGTGCTCCGAGCTGCCCGGGCATATACCTTGTCAAAACTCACTTCGAATTGCTCCGCCAATTCAGAGAGAGTTTCCGGTTTGATCTCTGGGGCCCCAGTCTGTACTTCCAGATCATCCAACATACCGGCGTAGCGCATCCGCGCACCAAACACAAAACGCAATCGAGTCGGATCCAGACCCTCCCGAGAGGCTTCCAGCTCAATCTGGCCTTTCAGAGAACTCCACGCTCGGCTCAGCTGGTCCAGCGCGACCTGATTCAACACACCTCTCATGGCGGCTTCCAACCGCAGACCTTGGGCTAACTGTTCATCGACATTGCCCTTGACATCAGGAGGTAAGGTATCGTAAGCACCACGCATGATCTGCAACGCGATTCCAGTGGGATCTACACCCGGTGGAGGTGGCACAAAAATATCCGTGGAAATTTCCTGTCGTACACCATATTCCCCGCAAGCCGCACCGAACGCGGAAAAGCCCGGGGCCCAGGTTGGAATCATCACTCCGGCCAGGTCCAGACCATGGGTGTACCCAATGGCGTGAAGGGGACCTCCACCCCCATATCCAACGAGATGAAATACCTCTGGTCCGAATCCCATTCCGAGCATGACCTGTTGCAAATGAAGCTTGAGCGTGAGATTGGCCAGGTTGTGAACTCCCCAAGCCGCTTCGAATACATCGATACCCAGACGGTCCGCGATTTGCTCCTTGAACAGCCGCGTCGCTCGCTCCCGATCCAATTTTACCTGGCCACCCAGAAAGTTATCCGGATTTAGATACCCGAGAATGAGGTTGGCATCGTTAACGGTTACGGTGTCGACCCCACCTTCGGGCCAACACACCCCCACACGGTACCCCGCACTGTCGGGACCGAGGCGAACCCGTTGGGTAACCGGATCCACCCGGACAAACGATCCGGTACCGGAACCAATTGAATCGACCGCTACCATCGGTGTATTTACCCAAAACTGATCGATGATTCCCGAATCCCGAAGTACAATCTGTCCATTGATCACCGCTCCGACGTCGAAAGTCGTCCCGCCTACATCCGTCGCAATTAGGTACTTGAGATCATAAACGCTCCCGAGAAACTGGGCCCCGATGATGCCGCCCGTCGGGCCCGAATTCACGGTATGAATCAGTTGATCGTAAGCAGTGGAAACCGTGGTGCCATAGTTAGTCAGTAGCCGTACTCCCGCATGGCTGCCTTGATCCCTGAACGTACCCTCAAGATCTCTCAACTGATCCCGGGACGGTTCCGCCGCGTAAACCTGAATCACCACAGCGTTCAGCCTTCCCGCCTCCCCCAAGATCGGGTGTACCCGGTGAGAGAGAAACACTGGGATCTGCATCCCCCGCTCCTTCAGTATGTCGCTGACGATTTCCGCGGTACGGATTTCGTGAGACGGATTGACGAAAGAATTCAAATAGCAGATGATAATCGCTCTAGCGCCCCGATCCAAAAGGTCCAAGGTTGCCTCACGCACATCCTCTTCATAGAGGGGGATCATCACTTGACCCGTTTGGAGGACCCGCTCCCGCACCCCTTTGATAAAATCTCGGCTTACGAGAGGATCCGGATGAAAGTGGGACACCGCATGCAGTCGTTCTGGGAGGGACAAATGATGCCAAGACTGTCGCGCCCGGCCAAACCGTAGTGTATCTTCAAAGCCGGAACTGGTCAAAACCCCCAAAGGTGCCATACCGGTCCGGCTCACCACACGGTTCAGCATTAACGTTCCAGTGTATACGACCAATTCTAATCCCGACACGGCCTCTTGAAGGTTTATATCCCACTGGCCCGCCGCATCTTTTAAAGACTCCATGATCCCTTTGGAAACCGCGTCAGGGGTGGTTTGCGCTTTACCCACCACAAACTGGCCATTGGTATCGATCAGTATCGTGTCGGTCATCGTGCCACCGGTGTCAATGGCCAAGATTCGCGTTTGACGTTGGGTCATACAACTTCCTCCTTTCGAGAAGAATGGCTTGAACCAGATATTATAAGGTAAATTCCTCCGGCAACTGCCACACTGCCCGATATTCCTCCCACCATCTTGGCCCTACATCCGCCAACTCCGCATACATAGCACGCACAACCGGGGTGAGCTCCCCGCTGAGGACGCGGTTTCGTTCTCGGTGATAAAATTCGGCAAAATCCACCGAACGTTCACGCCGAGTTCGACGGATCTCCGCCCGTTTCACTTCGGACTTTTTTCGATCGACGACAAATCCTCCATGTAGATCCCGTGATGCTATAATGCCGTAAACGCTTTCCATGATGCGTTCCGTGTAGATCCCGTCATTCAGATCCCTTTCGCACAGCTCAATCGGACGCTCCAACGGATCTCCATATCCCGGGCCACCGTTATATTTCATGTAGATCAAGTCGCCCTGATCAAACGGTCGAGGGTAGTAGGTGCCGTACGGCAATCGGGTGACCTCTGCAGAAGGGAGTTTGTTCACCTCAGGGGAATCTGGGTCGTCCCCTTGGGGATAAGGTTGATGGTTCCGCCACAACTGCTCAATATCCGTTTTTCTCACGTGCAACGTATAGGATGCGAACGCAGGATAGCCACCGCAGTTCCCTGCATTGGTAAACACCATGCCCTGGTTTAAGCTGAAAGCTTGAGCCCCGGCGACCCCGTAGAACAAACCCATCGTTTCAAAACCGGCGCCCCCTCTTCGACGCCCGTAGCCGGCACTGTTCGGTTTGATGCGACGGGAAAGGTAACGCAGGCCCATTTGCAACCGCTCCCACTCCTCAACGTCCCCCATGTCCGACTCGGGGTTCCACATGGCATAACCGTGGTCAATGCCGTCCCTGGTTGCATTAGCACCCATTCCAACGGCGGAAATTTCAAATGTCGTGATCGGTGCATAGACCCCCTTGGGTTCCCCTGTCGTACCGCTCAGTACCATTCCCCCTTGGGTTGGATCTGCGGTCATCCCGTACCCGGACGCCCCTTCTTCCACATAGCCGCGACTCAAAAATCCTCGTTGAAGCGACCGATATAATCCCGTGTAAATCGGAATTGTCAGGTACCAAGGCGTTTGTCTGGATAAATCGTACACTTCATTGTTGTTAAGCCATGTGCGCGGTGGACGATAGGTCTCAAGGGCCAAATTGTATCCCTCATTAACCACTTCACTGTACCCGAGCATCTGCGAAAGAACGACCCACAATGCCCCAAGGACGGAAGCCAACGCAGTGTTCCACGCCCACGGGCCGTAACCGCTGTTACCCTCAAAGTCAAGCCGCAATGTTCCGTCCGCCTTGACCACCACTTCTAACGGCAAATGATGCAATGTGTCCCTCTGAGCTTGAGGTTGCCAGGCCTCCTTGGAAAAAGGGGTATCTACAAAGGCGGTTGCACGAAATCGTCCTGGTATCAACCGTTCTTTCACTCGAGCCAGGAAATTCCGACGAGAGAACTCAATGACTTCTCGGGACAGACGAAGATAGAAATCCAATCCGTACTCGTCGATAAATTGAATCACCGCGCGCTTGATCATTTCTGCCCCGGCAATGCGCGCTTTTTCATCCAGGTCGTAGTATAGAGGGGTTCGCACCCCTTGCCTTGATCGCAACAGATAGTGTGGCAGCAATTTTCCCTGTTCCCCGATTTTCTCATTGGTCATGTACAGCCCGTCTTCATAGCGAGACGTGGCCGCAACAATGTCGTGGCCCGGGGTTACGCCTCCAATATCGACTTGATGCGTCACCCCGCCCGCCCAGCCCACCAACTCACCCTGATAGAAAATCGGTACCAAGGTATGAATGTCTGTCGTGTGCACGTTACCGAGAGCTGGGTCATTATTGGAGTAAATGTCGCCTTCGCGTATCCCGGGAAACTCCTCGTAGCCCGCCTCGATCATTTGCTTAATGTCTTCACTCATGGTGTGAACATGGACAATAATGCCGGTCGATAACGCGACCGCATCCCCGTCCGCGGTAAAGAGAGCAAAACACGTCTCACCAAGACTCCGCGTGAGCGGCGATGCAGCAATGTGAACAGCCACCTCCCGGGCGGTCACCGCCGAGGCAATCAGTTTCGTCATGGCTTCTTCCCACCGAAAGGGATTCTTGTCGCGCAACTCTAATTCGACGAGACCGGCATAATGCCCCGTGTTCCGCGTCCGTTCAGCCACTTCCTGCACCAACTGTTTCAGACTCACTCGAGTAGACGCTCCAACCGAAAATGCCATTTTTCCCCCTCCCTAGTTCTGATCAATGAATTGTTGTTCCGAGAGACACGATAAGCAACTATCGTGCCAGCGATTACAAGACATGAAAAAAGCGCCCTCGGCGCATGGTTAACGTCTCAGTTTATGTCTCACTGTCTCACACTGTCGCTTTGCAACAATGAGGCTCAGCGTGTATACCCCAAACCTCTAGATTAAATTGAATAGTTTCATTTTCCTGTACATAGTTGCTCGGGAAATTCCCAGGGTTTGGGCTGCTTCAGTCACATTTCCACCGCTCTCTCGTAAAGCCTGTTCAACCAGAGAGCGGTGGATGCTTCTGCGTTTTTTGGCCGTATCCACGGACGGTGCATTTTCAAAGGGCCCGGCCAGACAAATGTGCCGCGGCTCAATCACATTGCCATCGCACAAGAACACAGCCCGTTGGAGAACATTTTTCAATTCTCGAATGTTCCCTGGCCAGGAATGTTCGGTCAGACGTTGCATCGCTTCAGGAGATAGTCGGACGGAGGTTCTTCCCATCTCTTTGGCAAATTGCCGTAGAAACGTATCCACGAGAAGTGGGATATCTTCGGAACGTTCCCGCAAGGAGGGTAAGCGGATCCATAAAGCTGACAGACGATAGAATAAGTCTTTTCGGAACCGACCACTCTGCACTTCCTGGTCCAGGTTCTTGTGGGTAGCAGTGATCACCCGAACATCTACGTGAATGGGGCGCGTTCCACCAACGGGAACTACTCGCCCTTCCTCCAGCACGCGCAACAATAGACTTTGGCAATCGATCGGCAACTCAGCGATTTCGTCCAGAAAAATGGTCCCTTTGTCTGCCAAAAGGAATTTCCCTCGTTGACCGTGCTTTTTTGCGCCCGTAAACGCCCCTTCCTCATAACCAAACAGCTCACTCGCCGCCAATTCTCGTTGGAGAGTTCCACAATTGACAGCTACAAAAGGACCGGAACGACGAGGTCCCGAAGCGTGGATCGCATGAGCAAAAAGCTCTTTCCCTGTGCCTGATTCCCCCGCCAGAAACACCGGAGCCGAAAGATTCGCCGCCTTGTGGGCAAGTCGTTTCGCCTCGAGTATGACAGGAGTTCTCCCTATTATAGAGTCCATCGTGTAATGGGTTGTCCAATCGACCGGGGACATCGCCTTGCTCTTCGAAAATGATTTCGCCGTAAATTTTCCGCCGGATGTTGGCATCATGAGACACAACACACCCAAATCCAGTCCCCATAATCGGTACGGAATCACCTTTAACAGCGTCCGTACATCCCCCTCCCCCAATCTAAATTCTTGTACGTATGTCCCATGATCTTGCCCGGTGAGCAATTCCGGAGGACCGTCCACAACGGGCAATGGTTCGCCCGAACGTATCCCTGCAGCCATCGCCTGGGCATTTGCCCACGTCACATACAAGTGCCGGTTCAATAAAAACGCAGGCTTATCCAACTCTTGAACAAGGCCAAAAAAGGCGTCCGAAATCGCATTCTTGTGTAAATCTTGCCCGATTCGATTCGCAGCCCATTGAATGAGTGGAAGATTGTGAGTTTCATACCACTGACGTCGGCTTGTAATGTCGAGAACACCCAACAGGGTCCCCGTTAAAGGCTCGGAAATCGGAACCGCCGAACACGCCCATTCATGCCAACCTGCACAATAATGTTCCGCACCAATGACTCGAACAGGGTGTTTTTCGATGACAGCCGTCCCGACGGCGTTCGTGCCCGCTCCACTCTCGCTCCAATCGGCACCTTCAAAAAAGTGTCGATGTTTCACATGTTTCAGTAAGTCATCGTTATCAACCGTGACTTGCAGTAGCAGCCCCGTGTGGTCACTCAACGTGACCACCGCCTGATCAGAACCATGCTCCCGCTGAACGTACCTCATTATCGGTAACGCAACCTCGATCATTTCCCGGTAAAAGGACGAAATATGCTGAACTTCGGCGCGTTTCATGCGGATAGGGGCCGCATCTGTGCTGAAAGCGACCCCCATGCTTTTACACCTCTCCCAAGATGATTTAATCGGTTTACGCAGCTTTGGATCAAGAATGCCGTCTTTAACCCACGCTTCCCATCGATTCACTTGTTCACCCGTCTGCACAATTGACAATTGGTGATCTGAAAACGGTGTATTCACGACGATCACCACCTCGGATTGTGACCTCTTAGGTGTTTAACTGTTTCGCCAGTTCGATAAAGAACTTAAGGGATTGGGGATTACTCATCGAATCAGGGTTGACGGCTCTCTCCAAAGAGTAACCCAACAGGATTTTGCGAATTGGAACTTCCATCTTTTTTCCATTCAGTGTTCGAGGCACTTCATCGATCACGTACACTTCGTCCGGCACGTGGCGGGGCGAAACCGTCTCCCGAATCCGCTTTCGAATGGCTGCTTTCAATTGATCCGTCATCACAACCCCCGGCTTTAACACAACAAACAAAGACAGACACGAAGGTCGACCCAGTAGTTCCAAGTCTACCACCAAACTGTCAGCAATCTCGTCCAACCCTTCTACGGCTCGGTAAATCTCGCTTGTCCCCATCCGAACTCCATGACGGTTGATCGTGGAATCCGATCGTCCATAGATCACACAACTGCCGTCCGCATAGAATTTGATCCAATCCCCATGTCGCCATACGCCCGGATACATTTCGAAGTAACTTTCCCGATACCGGCTCATCTCTGGATCATTCCAGAAGTATAAAGGCATGGAAGGCATGGGACGCGTGATCACCAGTTCTCCTACTTCACCGATGATTGGTTGACCGTTGTCGTCGTAGGCTTCCGCCTTCACGCCGAGCATGGGTCCCTGCATAAGACCTGCCTTGACGGGCAAGAGCGGACAGGGACCGACAAAGGGTGTACAGACGTCTGTCCCTCCACTCCCGGGAGCCAACCAAATGTCCTTTTTAACCTTTTGATACACCCATTCAAAACCGTCAATGGTCAGCGGCGACCCCGTCGATCCGATCGCCCGCAGCTTTGAAAGGTCGTGATCCTTACCCGGTTCAAGCCCCGCTTTCAGGCAGCTCTGAATATATCCCGCACTTGTTCCAAATGATGTCATCCCCGTCTTTTCCGCAAATTCCCACAATACATCGAGATTGGGATAGCCGGGATGACCATCGTAGAGAAGAATGGTGGCCCCAGATAAGAGGGCGCCCACGGTGAAATTCCACATCATCCATCCAGTAGTGGTAAACCAGAAAAAGCGATCCCCTGGCTGAACGTCAAAATGCAGTTGGTGGACTTTGAGGAGCTCCAAGACAATATTTCCGTGGCCGTGAACAATTCCCTTGGGGTGACCCGTTGTACCCGAAGAATACAACACCCACAACGGGTGTTCGAATTCTACAGGTTCAAAATGCAGTTCGGCCGGTGTCCGAACAATATCGTTCCACATCACCGCGTTCTCCACCCCGCCCCCGTCCAACCCAATGTAGGGCACGAACACCGTCTTCTCCAATGTGGGCAGAGATCGCTGCAGATCCTGTACTACTTCGGTTCGATCATAGACTTTTCCACCATACTGGTACCCATCCACCGCAAAGAGCACCTTTGGTTCGATCTGTTTGAAGCGATCCACTACCGTCACAGCACCGAAATCGGGAGAACAACTCGACCAGACAGCGCCGATGCTCGCAGTGGCCAAAAAAGCAATCACGGTCTCCGGGAGGTTCGGCATATAGGCCACCACTCGATCCCCCGGCCGGACGCCGTATTCCCGAAGATGAGCGGCCACCGAGGCCACGGACCGGGACAGTTCGTCCCAGCTCACGATGGTAAGGGGGCGATGCTCAGACTGGAATAACAAGGCCGGTCGATCGCCTGGCCTTCCCCGGAATACATGCTGAGCAAAGTTGACACGAGCGCCGGGGAACCACCGAACCCCAGGCATCTCATGACCTTCCATCACCCGTGTATAGGGGGTCGGGCTCTGTATTTGAAAATACTCCCATATCGACGCCCAAAACGACTCGAGATCGTCCACAGACCAACGCCACAATGATAAAAAATCAGGGAATACTAAACCCTTTTCTCTCTCCAACCAATGCATATATTGTGACATTCCAGAGGTTTGTTTTAAATATGTAGACGGTTCCCATAAAATTTCCCCTTCTGAAATCATGAGAGAGCCTCCTTCACATGCATCCTTTTCGCTGGCGCGGAGATATGGGTTTGATAAACATTATAGACCAAAGGAGGCACCTCCTGCAGCAACACTCACTGCAGGAGGCTTGCTCCTCGATCACTTGTTTATTCACGGTTCAGGGGTTTCTTTAACCACTTTTCATAAAACGTATCGATATCCGGTTGGAAATCAAAGACTACCGGATAACCGGGTGGCACAGCTTCCACTTCAAGAAGCGTGCCGCATCCGGGGCAAATATACTCCCTTAGGTGCATCCACTCGGGGTCACATCCCAGCATATTCGGGTAGATCTCGTTAATCTTTTCCTCGGTGTCCCGGACGTAGACCAAGGCACTTAGTTTCCAGTTCCGGCGATAATCACCGAACTCATGGCCGCAGTCACACTTGACAACCCGGCTCTTGTCCGGCTTTTCCACAATGTAGAGATGTTCTGCGTAAGGCAATAAAATCCGGTCGTCCCAAGGTACCGATTCTTGGGCAATGGCCAACATTTTAAAAAATCGATCGGAATCCTTATGGCTCGACTGCATTTCGTGAACCAAATGAAAAGGAAGTTCACCACGTTTGAGTTGCCGCAGAGTTTCCAGATCATATTGAGCCACAGCTTCATCTCTCCCCTCAATTCAGATCTACACACGTCATGACTGTCACCGATCAGAAAAGTTTCTTAGCCGCTGACCATCCGGAAATCCTCAGGCAAATCCCAGAACTTCAAGAATTTCTCTCTCCACTCCGGGGATAAGTCCATCGAGCTCTGATACATTTCCAGAACCGGTTCAATAAAATCCCGGTGCAAGATGCGATCTCGTTCGCGCTCAAGGAACGCTTCGGCCGGTATGGCTCGAGCCAGGCGTTCCTTCCGCATCTGTTCCCTGCGGGCAGCCGTCTTTTCCAGATCAGCCTTCCATGTCCCATCGGCTGACTGTTCCGCAACAACCCCGTAAATCGACTCCGCATATCTCGGCAGGAGATACCCTTCGTTCAGATCCTTCTCCACCAAGTGCGGATCCCGTTCAAGAACGTCTCCGAGTCCTGGTCCGCCCCGATGGACAGACACGTAAATGTCATATTCACGAAAGATCTGGGGCCCGGCAGTGGCGTGTTTGTCAAACACGTTTTCCTCCGCACGGATCACCTCATCCACTTCCGAATGTTCCGGGTCACCATCTCGGGTCGGATAAGGCAGTTGATTTTGGATGATTTCCTTCATGTTCGTACCGTGCAGACTGTGCCGATAGCCCGCGTTACCCGGATAACCTCCGAAAATGCCTGCGCTTCCGAAAACATGGCCGTCAGCAAGTCCATTGAACAAGGTCTGTTCATCGGTACGATACAGCATCCGCACACTTTCGATTCCGGCCCCTCCCCGATACTTTCCGGGACCAGGAGTCATCGGCTTCAAGCTCCTCCCGAGGTATAGAAGTGGTTCCAGTGATTCCCATGTCTCCGCCTCACCCATATCTCCTTCGGGGTTCCACATGGCAGCTGTGGAATCTTCTCCGTCCTTAAAGTACATCGCCCCGGTGCCTTCGGATGACATCTCGAAATTGGTAAACGCAGATTCGACACCATAATGATTCTTGCCGCCGCCCTGCAGGATATTACCTGTCAGTGGGAAACTCGCTGAGATTTCCTCAAGGTAACCCCGGGAGTAATAAGCACGGGCCAAACTGCGAATCAACCCTGTAAAGGCCGGGATCAGGAAATGCCACGAAAGGGTGGTGGAGACTTTTTCATAATCTGGATTGCACCATGACCCATAAGGGAGCTTTAGCGACGTCGCCAGATAGGCTCCATCGTTGACCTTATCGTTCGGAATCAAGCTTTGTGTCATTTGAACCCATAAGGCACCCTGCATGGGTGACGGCGCACAGTTAAAGGAGTGATAACCCCATTTGTTCGCTCCTTCGTACGACATGTTAAAATCGCCGTCTGCGCCGATTTGTATCGTTAATGGCGCATGCATCAGCGTGTCTCTTCGAGCTTTGTGGGAGACCGTAGGATCGTCTTTCCACGGAACATCCGTAAATCTCGGCGACTCATAGATACCGGGGAACGTCACTTCCTTCACGCGTTCCTTAAAGCTTCGCCGTCCCTCTTCGATAACTTCACGAATAAAACGTTTATAGGTCTCGATGCCTTCTTCCTGAATTACCCGGTAAACTTGGTCACGAATCATGTGGCAACCAGCCAAACGGGTGCGTTCATCCAAGACCCAGTACATCTCAGCACGCACCGAGTCGCTGACTTTTTTTAGATAGCTCTGGTAAAATTCATCATTTTCACCCGCTTTTTCGCAGGACAACAACAACCCATCGCCATATCGGTCTTCGTGTCCAAACGCCATCGACCCAGGTGTCACCGCACCCACATCGATCTCGTGAGTCACTCCACCCGCCCAGCCGATAATTTCTCCTTCCCAGAAAATCGGAATAATGGTGTGTACATCAGCAGTATGAACGTCTCCAATGATCGAATTATTATTGGAAAAAATATCACCTGATCGAATTCCCGGGCTGACTTCCCAATTGTTTCGAATCATGAATTTAATTGCGTCACTCATGGTGTGGACATGAACGATAATGCCCGTGGAGAGCGCAATCGAATCGCCTTCCGGTGTATATAACGCGAAACAAAGTTCGCCAATCTCTTTCACAATCGGAGACGCTGAGATGTTCAATGCTGTTTCTCGGGCATTGACGAGCCCACCTCGCAGCAGTGAGAAGATGCGCTCATATCGAATAGGATGCTCCTCGCGCAATGAAAGCCGATCCAGTCCTGCGTACCTTCCTGTTTCCTTAAACACGCGCTCTGACTCTTCGAGCATCTCCTTGAGTGTTTTTCCACCCCAACCGATTGCGACCTGTGGATGGACGGCTGTGGACGGCTTCAACCCTTCGCCCATAATCTTTTTCTCCTCCTTGTGTTTAACTTGAAATATCCCGGCACAGGGACTGTTAATGACTCACAGGTGGTTTCAAGTGAAAAATTCGATGGGTATCCAGTATCGCCTCGTAACCTGTCGGCACGACAAACGTGGTATTCGGCGATTCGATCACGGAAAATCCCTGAATTCGGTTCCCGGCTTTCAATTTCTCCATCTTGTACACATTGGCAGTTGTCCAAGCACCTTTGTAATATACGGGCCTCGTCTCGACATCGTCTGCCTCCGGCTGCTCCCTACTAACAGGTTCTTCAGGCAAACTCGGTTTTTCACTGGGGGCAACCCCAGTAATAATGGCCGTCGTAACCAGGTATCCCAGCTCCGGAGACCGGGCGGAACGAGAATACATTTTTGAATATGCTTCCTCAAACCGGTCGATAATCGTTTGCACCTGTTCTGAGCTTTCAATTCGTTCAAATGGGACTTGGATCTCAACGTCATTCAGTTGGCCCACATACTGGACCCGGACATGATGGCGAAATTCGATGTCCCGCTGGGCGATTCCACTTTTCGCAAATTCACCGATTACCCGTTCTTTCAGTTCGCTCCATGCTGTATTAATGGCGGAAGCGAATGCACCGAAATCGGCCTGAGCATGAGCGACGGCCACCTGCACCGTCTTATCCGCACGGTATTCGAACTCGGCACACGCGCAACCGTAAGCCGAAAACCCGGCCGCCCAAGACGGGACGAGAATATCTTGAAAGTTTAATCCGGCCGTATAACCGGCCACATGCACAGGGCCGCCTCCACCATAGGAAAGTAGCCGATAATTCTCGGGCGCGTAGCCTTTCCCAAGAACCCGGGAGATCACTTCATTACGCAGATGATCCTGAAAGAGAGAAACAATGCCTTCTGCCGCCGCATATACGTCCAAGCCAAGCGGGGCCGCGATTTGCTCTTGTATCGCCTCGTAAGCGCGTTGCCGGTCGAGTTTCACATCGCCACCCAGAAAATTATCGGCATTCAGATAACCAAGAACCACGTTGCAATCATTAATCGTCACCGTGGTTACGCCGCTGTCCGGATTCGAGACGCCAATGCGATAGCCGGCACTGTCGGGGCCGATCTCGATCCGTTTTGAACTCGGTGTGAGCCGTACAAAGGAACCGGTTCCCGCTCCCACGGAGTCGATTTCAACCAGTGGCAGCTTGAGAACAAATCGCGCCATATTGGGTTGCGTCCGAATCGCAAATTGACCTCCTGTGATGAGGGCTAAGTCAAAACTTGTACCGCCGATATCCGAACACACGACGTTATCAAAGCCGAGTTGCTTAGATAAATACTGAGCTCCGACCACGCCGCCGATGGGACCCGACACCAAGGTCCGAGCCAGTTCTTTGGCCTCTGTAGAAATGGTGCCCCCGTGAGAGGCCATCACCCGAAGTTCAAACTTCGATCCAAGATCGCGTAGTTTCTGGGTAATTCGCTGAAACTGGCCTCGAGAGGGTTCCGCGGCGTAGGCTTCGACCAAGACCGTATTAAGTCTGGCAAAGTCTTGGGAAACGGGATAGAGTTCCGAAGACAGAAACAACGGCACATGGACGCCGAACTCTTCCATCACCTTTTGCGCAATCGCCTTGGCTTTTTCTTCATGCGCTGGATTGGCATAAGAGTGTAGGAAATTTATGCATATACCTTGCACATTCTTTTGTAGAAGTTCCCGGATGGCTTGTTGAACTTCGTTCTCGTACAGGGGAATCTGCTCCGCACCAAAGATGTCGATCCGACCACGAATGCCATAAATCCGATCCCGAGGGACCAAGGGGGTATTATGGACGTGGGTCACAAGGTGCAGACGGTCCGAATAGGAATACCCCAGATAGGTCTGGATGCCGCGTTCGATGCGGAGATAATCTTCAAAACCCGCCGTAACAAGGAGACCCAATTTCAGTCCTTTACGCTCCAACAGGCGGTTCAGCATGGCCGTCCCGGAATAGATGCCCGAGACGAGGTGTGGAACCCCTTCTTCCAGGGGTACATTCCAATAATGGAGGGCATCTCTCAACGAATTGACAAATCCGACAGACTCGTCCTCAGGCGTCGACTGTGCCTTGCCGACCACAAATTCCCCCTTTTCATTGACCAATATGGTATCGGTCATGGTTCCGCCGGCATCGATGGCGAGAATTCTGGGTTTGGGCCCTGCTGCAACGGCCATACATTCCTTCCTCCAATCACGATTTTCTGTTTAAAGAAGGCGAACAATCTCCTGAATCTCTTTCGCCCTCTTCTGTTCAGATTGGAGAAAGCAATTCTCGTGCCAACAAGAGGCCCATTGGAGAAATCGCTGGATTCCCCGACATATTTGTTCTTCTCGATACATTGCATGTAACATTATCACGTAACAGGAGTGTCACAGATACCACTGTGACACTCCTGTTACATCTACGTCGACAAATTGTACTGTTTTGCCTTCCTGTAAACCGTCATCCGAGAAACCCCCAGCAACCGAGCAGCCCGGCTCACATTGCCGTCCGTCATTTTTAACGCGTGCTCAAGAACTTCCCGGTTTACAACCTTGCGATAATTGAATCGGGAAACGGGTGCGCTCTCATTGTTATCCTTTGTCAATCCAGTGGTGGTTCCATCGGCGGAATGCACAAGCTCAGGAGGTAGATCCTCAAGTCGAATCCGATGATCCTCCGCATTGAATACGGCCTGCGCGACAACGTTTTTTAATTGCCTGACGTTCCCCGGCCAACTGTGTCGCATGAGACAGTCCATGGCGGCGTCTTCGACAACCCATGGTATCCCCGTGTCGTCACATTTTAACAGGAAGTGACGCACGAGAAGAGGGATATCTTCTTTACGCTCTCGCAAAGGGGGAATGCGAAAACGCAACACATTGAGCCTGTAATATAAATCCGCCCGAAATCGTCCCCGCTGAATCTCTTCCTCTAGATCTCGGTTCGTTGCAGCGATAATCCGCACATCGATAGGTCGAGGTTCAGTGCCTCCAACAGGCACCACGGCCCGTTCCTCCAGCACCCGGAGAAGATAGACCTGGGCCTCTAACGGCAACTCGCCGATTTCGTCCAGAAAAATCGTTCCACCGTCCGCCGCGACGAATTTGCCGGGTCTCCCCTTGGCTGTTGCTCCAGTAAAGGCGCCCGGCTCGTAACCGAACAACTCACTGGCAAGAAGGTCTCGAGGAATCGCGCCACAATTCACAGGCACAAACGGTTCGCGACCTCGTGGGCCGGATTCATGAATGGAACGGGCGAAAATCTCTTTACCTACGCCCGTCTCCCCGACCAACAGTACGTTCATATCGGATCTGGCGGCCTTTCCCGCCTTTTCGATCAGGCGAATCATTTCATTATTTTGGGTAATTATAGTTGATATATGAAACGACGCGCTCGGCGACCGAGTCGAATTATTCGATACTTTTATGGGATAAAACACGATCAGACCACCGAGAAGCCGGTTAGCAACATGATAGGGATAAAGGGTCGCCACCCATGTTCCGGGTTTCAGCGAACGAAACGTCACGGGTATAGGAGTATTCCAGTGCAGCGAATCGAGACTGGACGCATTGTCTTCTGTAAATAAATCTTGAATCGTACACCCAGCGCGAAGTCCGAGGACAGTTCTTGCCCGTTCATTTAGCCGAACCACCCTCAACTTTGTGTCAAATATGGCTAATGGCTGGTCCAATGCGTCAGATATCGCACGCCAGGTGGGGACGTCTCGAGTCATAAACGCACTGCTCAGATCCTGACGAATCCTGTCCACTTGATGGACAACCGCAGGCAAACTGTGAGCCTGCACACGGTCCATGGTACCGGATATATCTAGCACACCTAACAACTCGTCCGTTACAGGATCAAAAATCGGGGCTGCAGAACACACCCATGTATGCCATCCTTGACAAAAATGCTCGGCACCAAACACTTGAACCGGTTTTCTCTCAGCCACCGCAGTACCCACGGCATTCGTTCCCGCTCCCGATTCTGACCAGTCAGCACCTGGGTAAAAATGAAGCTTCTCCACCATGGACCAGCCCCTGGCTGTGGCTTTCCCTTCAAGAATAACGCCATTTGAATCCGACAACATGACCAATATGTCCTCGGCAGCCAATTGCTCATACAACTGATCCATATACGGTTCCACCAGACGCAAAAGCTCCAATTTTTCTTCCTTTTTTTGTTTCAGCGTAGCTTCAGTGAACACAACAGGAGCTTGCTGACGGAGTGGATCCACCCGTTTCGATAAACACCTTTTCCAGGATGAATTAATTTCCTGGCGAATCGTACTGACTTCTTCATGATTACACATCTTCTCCCATTGGTGATACAAGTCGTGCTTTCGAGACGTAAACTGGTGGATAGAAGAGATGGCAAAACTGTACTGCTGCATGTTGCCCCTCCTCCTGGTGAACGGGTACTCCTACAGCGAGTCCTTTACAACCAAACCCGTTATTCACTAACATTATAGACGATAAGTAAACCAGGGAATATAATCATTCTACTCCCAATAATACGCACATGTTAAGTATACTTCGCATTGAGCCTTTTTCGATGTCCCTTTTTCCCTTTTCCCCAGGTTGGGTTGTTCAGGCCATGCTGAACCACGGTCAGGTTCTTGGTTACCTGGCCCAGGAGCTCCGCCTTCTACGATCGCGTTCCGTTTAGGACACGCTGCGAACCAAGCTCCTCATGCGTTCTTGCCACTTCTCCCGCACCCTTCCCAATGCCATCGCCAGGCCCAAATTGGCCGATTTGCTCTTGATTTTTACCAGTCGCGCCAGTTCCCGGTGGGCGGAATCCCGTTCCCGGCCGGCCGCAGCCTTCGTGAACCGAACCCGAACACCGCATTGCCCGAGCATTTCGTCGAAACGGTCCCAGTCCACGGCTCATTCCTCGTCGTCCACCCCAATCCTGTCCATTTCGGCCCTGATCTCATCGAAGCCGAACTTATCTCCAATCACGCGATCCAACGGAATATCCGCTGCATCGTCCTTGCGCTCTGCGGCCAGCCGGACCATTTCCTCGTCCATCACCTGCTCGACGACCTCTTTATACCGAAGCAGTTCCTCGAAGTATTCCGGATCCATAATGACCTCCTTGTCCACAGACTCGATCGGAATAATCTTCACGTCCGGCCCCGCGCCCTCGCTGAAGATCTGGTTTTGGAGCCTTTGCGAAACCATCATGTGCACGGTCTTCTAACCATGGCCACTCCCATTGTAGTTTTGCCCTAATACCAAGGATAGCTGCCTCAATAGCCTATCAGATGAACAGGCACCCAACCCCGCACGCTGTTGATGAACCATATCCGCTCTGCCCGCACCAGATCATCCAGAGTTAGACACTCTTCGACAATCTCTCCCTGGTCCAGCAGCTCCGCCCGAAAGGTGCCCGGCAACAAACCGCTGGACACGGGCGGTGTGCATTTCCGACCGTCAACCTCCAAAACCACGTTGCCGTTGGTAAATTCCGTGATCTCCCTTTTCTCATTCCACAATAAGACATCGAACACGTCGGGAAACGGTTCCCGGTGTTCTTCATAGAACGACCTGTGGGTCGTCTTGTGGAACAAAAAACAATTTCCGCTGGAAACTGGTTTCTTAGCGACGGCCACCGGCAGGGGGGCGGCGATGGAGCCGTTCCCCTCCCTGCCGACTCCGCCCCCGCGAACCTTCCCCGGGCCGGCCGGCCGCACGGCAAACGTGGCCTGCCCCGCCGACAAAGCGGAGAGAGGAGTGCTCTCCACATGAATGGCGCCATCCTGCCCCAATAACAGCCGCACCCGGCGAGTCTCGCCCGGGTGAAGCCGTGCATGGTGTTCCAGCACCCGGACAATTTCACTTCGATCCACGAGCATGTCGAAATAGCCGGCTGACCGGAAGAGGCGGTCCAGATGCCGCTCCAACAGCAGATACCTCCCGTTTTCCAGCCGCATCGTTTCCAACAACGCAAAATCTGCGGGCGGTTCAACGAGAAAAGCCGCTTTGGCCAAGGCCTCCTCGTATTCCTCTCTGCTGCCTGAATCCCATGTCACCCCGCCCCCGGCTCCGTAAACGGCCGTCCTGTTGTGTCCGTCGATGATGAGGGTCCGAATCGCCACATTAAAAACCGCCTCTCCTTGCGGATTCACAAAGCCAACGGTCCCACAATAAGCCTCCCTCGGCTCCTCTTCCAGATCGGCGATGATCCGCATTGCACTCACCTTCGGAGCCCCTGTGACCGAACCTGAAGGAAACAGGGAAGAAAAAATCTCCGGAAGCCCAACGCCGTCCCGCAAATCAGCGGTAATCGTCGAGGTCATCTGGAAGAGGGTCCGGTACCGTTCGATCTCGAAGAGACGGGACACCCGCACCGAACCGGTCCTGGCGATCCGTGCCAGGTCATTGCGCAACAGGTCGACAATCATCACATTTTCGGCCCGGTTCTTCTCCGAACCCGCCAGCCAGACACGTTGACGTTCGTCCTCCTCCGGCCAACGTCCCCTCTTCGCCGTCCCCTTCATCGGCCGGGTGACGATTCGCCGATCCACGACCCGAAAGAACAACTCCGGTGACATCGACAGGACGCGAAACCGCCCTAAGTGTAGGCAGGCCGCGTAGGGCACTGGGTGGTTTTTCAGCAGTGTTTCGTACAGCGTCCTCTCATCGCCTTCAAAAAACGCCCGCAGCCGCATCGTGAAATTGATCTGATATGTATCCCCTTCGGCGATCGCCCGACGGATGCGTCGGATCCGCTCGTCGTATGCCTCCCGGGCAAGAGACAGTCTCCAGTTAGACAACTGAAAAGGTTCGCCCACGATACCCGACCGATCCAGTGCCGAAGGAGGTCTGTCGAACACCCCAAACCACACGAGGGGCAATTGATGTCCACCCCGTACTGTCAGAGCCGGATCCAAACCGGAAGCCGCCTCGTAGGAAACCAATCCCGCAACCCAATGACCTTCCCGCACCGCCCGTTGCACTTTCCCGAGGGCCGGCAGGACCTCTTCGGGCCGGGCGGCCACAATCACCTCGGCCGGATCAGAAAAAAACAACCGCCGGCAACGGCCGCGGTCGTCGACAAAATCAAGCAACACATACGGTGATGACACATTTGGATTCATTGGCAATTTCTCGTCCTCCCCAGCCCCATTGTACCGGCAATGAAGAATTCGCGTCCATCCATGAACACCGATCGTCTGCACTCCGGCGGATCGGACGGCTGGTTGGGAATGCCCCGGGTGGCGCAGTACGAAAAGCCGCAAAAAAGCCCTCCCGTCTGCGGGGGGGGGGGGCTCCGCCACGTCCGATTCGTGAGAGATTTTCGTTTATTTGTGCGGAGGAGGTCCATCGGTGTCCGGATCATCCGCCACGTCAAAAGCCCCCCGGATAGTTTCGTAGACGAAAGTGGCCTCTTCGATAGCTTGACGGGCGTCCGCATCATCATATTCTTCCGTCGGAACAAAGTCCTCGGCCCCGTAAAAACTTAGCTCTCGTTCTTTCCTTAACCGTTTGGAGATCAACCGTAGGCGATCCAGCTTATCCACGATTGCCGCAGGCAGCTGGTCTTTATGCATCATCAGGGCGCGACCCACGTCGTGGATCTTCGGGACCTCCGCCCCAATCGCCCTGAGGACTGCTTTTAACAACAGCTCCACCATCTCCTGGGCTTCCCGAACCACATCGGAATAAGCACCGTGATGGCGAAAAAATTCCAGTGCCTTGAGCCGCACCTCTGCTTTTTGTAAATAAGCCTGGGTCAAATCATCGCGTTTCATAGTTTCACCCCCCCCAAGTATGTTCCATATTGCCATTCCCAGGTGTTGTTGCGGCGCACCTTGCGTGCCCGGGTGTCGTGCAGTAGGCGCTGGACTGAGTCTAAAATCCTACGCAATAACCCTTTATGATCCACCAGAATGACGCAACTTTCCACCATATCCGAATAAATCGGTTGAAACTGGGCAGCCTCTTCCTCAACGAGCAGCATGGGGGAGAGCTCGCATAGAATATGATCTCGTTCATACAGTTCCTGGGCTCGAGGCTCGCAAAACATTTCAACTTCCCGGATAAACTCCTCGATCCGCTCACGCCGGCCCGGCGCCCCCCGAAGCACGATCAATAGATCTAAATCGGAGTTCATGCGGTTGTCTCCGCGGGCATACGACCCGTAAATCGCTAAGGCCAAAAGCCGATCCGCATAATACTCTCGAATGCGCTCCAGAACAAGGTGCGCATAAGCCCGGTGCAGGACACTAAAAAACTTCAAACGTTTTAGCGGTCCCATGTGGTCCTCCATTTCTCCAACCGGCCCCCTTCAGCACCGAAATCAACGGTCGTCTACCCTTCCGTCGTTCGGTCACAAACGACAGGCGCGCATCCCAGCTCCGCGCGCCCTTGTCCACCCCGAACTTTTCCCGGGAAATTCCCGAAACGGCCCGATCCTCTTTATTCCTCCTCGGCCATGTGGCTGTAGGCCTCCGCCACCCGCTCCCATTCGTCATCATCTTCGATGTCGTAGAGCACTTCTTCGCCGTTCTCGTCTTCCTCCACCCGAAAAATTACAGCTTCTTCCACGCCGGCCTCTTCCACATCCCCGGCATCAGGCAAGAGAATCGCGTAGATCTTCCCTTCCAACTCGATCACGTCAATCACCCGAAATGGGTGCTCCCCGCCTTCTTCATCCGTCAACACCACTCTGTCCTCCCGGTCTTCGAAAGCCATATCCTGATCCCCCTTCATCTGGATGAGCGTCCAGATAGCTTTGGAGCAACACCGTCGCCGCCACCTGGTCCACGACCTTCTTGCGCCTGGCCCTTCGCAACCCCGCATCAATCAAAGTCTTCTCGGCCACGACGGTGGTCAGACGCTCGTCCCACAGATCGACGGGAACCCGCACGCGATGGCGGAGTTTTTCCGCGAATTCCTCCGTATAGCGGCCTTGGGCCCCCAGAGATGCATCCATATTCCGGGGCAATCCCACCACGACCCGCTCGACGCCCCACTCGGCGATCAACCCTTCGATACGAGCCAAGGCAGACTCCTCGTCGTCCACGGCCAGAACTTCGAGCCCCTGCGCCACGAGTCCCAGAGGATCACTCACCGCCACGCCGATGCGCACCCGTCCGACGTCCAGCCCCAGAATCCGGCTCATTCCGGACGATGCACCGCCAGATAGGTCCGCACCAACTCCTCCAACAACTCGTCTCTTTCCAACCGGCGGATGCGGTTTCTGGCGTCGCGGTGACTGGTGATGTACGCCGGATCGCCGGACAATAGATACCCCACCAACTGATGAAGAGGATTGTAACCCTTCTCTTTTAAGGCATCATACGCCGTCAACAACGCCTCTCGGACTGCGGAAGATCCGTCCTTCTGCACGTTAAAGTGCATCGTTTCATCCATGGAGGAATGCATGCGCTCCCCTCCTTACCCCGTAGTGTGCCATTCTTCGTAACTACTCTATTCGCCTCAAAAGCCGCAGACTCCTTTTGCGGTGATCATTTTTTTCCCTTTTCCTCCATAAAGCCGCTTGCCGCCCCCCGGTTGGGGGCCGGCAGAGCCCGGAGCACTCCCGGGTCATGACACCGCTCTCCCAAACCTACACAAATCTCACTTTGCGCAGGATTTGGGTTCGGGACTGTCATGTCCCTCATTTGATTTCTTGGCGGCCGGCGGCGTGATCCCCCACCCGCCCGCCGACGATCCCCGGCATCTCTTTGACGCCTAGACCGTCGAACCGCCAAGCCCGCCTGGTCGTAACGACTATTTTGTCTCCCAGACGGCCCGAGCCAGGCACCTCCAAGTTTTTCAGCACTTGTTCCAGTCCATTGATCGACGAATTCTCGTCCCGGATGTGGGCAGGTCCACTCCCGAATCTCCGGCGGAATCCCGCCCGGCACTTCGTAGTCGCATACGTGACAGGTGCGGGTGGACCCGTCTTCGTCCCACTCGCCGTACACCTTGCCGGATCGGGCCGCCACCCACGCCAGGGTTTCCTTGAACCGCCCAATGAGCGACTGGTTGTTCATCGCCCGGCGCATCCCCCGGCTGATTCCCCCGCCCTGCGGCGTATAGTCCCCCACGAACACCCCGTCGTACTCCCGGTACAGCCGGTTGGCCACCGTCCGCAGGTACGCTTTCGTCTGTTCTCGGCGCACCCGCCACAGCTCGTCCAGCCGCTCGTTCAGCTTCCGCCACCGCCGCGAAGGCAGCCACGCCTCCGTCCCATCTTCTCTCACCACCCGAACGGACTTCCTCTTGCACCGGTCCCGAAGGGACTTCACTTCGTCGATTCGCCGGTCCAGGATCTTGAGAAACCACGGGTTTTGGATTTCCGTCGCCACCCCGTCAGTCCCCACTCCGTAGCCCAGGTTCTTGTGGTTCGGGTCAATCGCAATCACCCGCCCCACAGACCGCCGGGCCGGCACGGGCCGCCTGACCGTGAAGACCGCGTAAAACAGCTTCCCTTCCTTGACAATCCGAAGCTGGCGAACCATTCCCGCCTCGAACCAATCGGGCAAGGGTTCCGCCAGCCGGGCCGTCACCTGGGCTTGCTTCTCTTTGCCCGTTCCTTCGTCCAGCACCTTCCCCAGGGACACCTCCAGCTTCCGGCCCTCCAACCGGTACCCCTTCCACGGCTCGTCGTATTGCAGGGAGAACCATTCCCGCTTCCACGACCGGAACTTCGGCCAGCCGACGCTCGATGCCCCCTTTTCGCGACGGGCCTTCTGGTATTTCCGGATCGCTCCGCTCAGCCGCAGGGCCGCATTCTTCAGCACGGACGAATACACCGTCCGCAGGAACGGATACTCCTGTTTGAGCGCCGGAACCCGATCCCGCAGGCCGCGTTCGGTGTACAGCACCTTGGCCGCTTCCGGGTCCTGGGTCTGCCGGAACCGCCGGCGCAGTTCGTTCGCTTCCTCCAGCAGGCGGTTGTACAGCCAGTTGGCGATTCGCGACTGCCCGTCCAGAATCGCCGCCGTGTGTTCATCCACTTCCAGAAGCATTTTCAGGACGGATGGCATCGGCCGCCTCCCTCAACGTCTTCATGATGTCTCTAATCGATCGGCTCCGGCTCCCGTACAGCCGGGCCGAAAACACCGTGATGATCTCCAGCACGTCCTGCGCCAGCTCTTCCTCAAAGGTTGCCTCTTCCGAGGCACCCCTGATGACCACCTCCGTGCCGAAATGCTCGCAGAGCGAGAACACCAAATCCGACCCGAAACGAAGCAGGCGGTCCTTGTGGGTGATCACCAACCGGCCCACCTCGCCGGAACAGATCCGGCGAATGAGTTCCCGCAGGCCCCGTTTGTGGTAGTTCAGCCCGGAACCCAGATCGCGAAGAACTTCAAACCGCCACCCGTTCGCGGCGCAAAAGGTCTCCAGCAACTCCACCTGCCTCTCCAAATCCGCTTTCTGGTCGTGGCTGGAGACCCGGGCATAGGCGAGCGTGATCCGCTCTTTGGGCTCCGGCTCCTTTCGGGACCATCCGCGAAGGCTGGCAAGATCGTACCGGCGGTGACCTCCAGGTGTCCGCTCCACCCGGATCTTTCCTTCCGCTTCCCAGCGGCGCAACGTCTCCGGCGACACTCCCAACTCTTTGGCGGCTTTTCCAATGGGAACCTTCATGGTCAAATTCTACACAAAATGAGTAAGAATATCAATCTATATCTAAGTTTTACTTAACAGCTGCGAGCCCCGGCCCCTCGTTGGCGCATCACCCACCCCGGCACCCGGGAAAGTGCCTCTGCCAATTTCTCCGGATGTCGCCCGCCCGCTTGGGCGAGGTCAGGCTTCCCGCCACCGCCACCCCCGGCCGCAGCGGCCACCTCTTTTACCAACTGTCCGGCGTGGAGACCCTTCGCCACCCAATCCGGGGATACCGCCGCCACGAACATGACCTTGTCTTCTTGTTTGGACCCGAGCACCACGACTCCGGAGTGGATCGTCTCCCACAGCACGTCCACCATTCGCCTCATCTGGTCTGGAGTCGCGCCCTCCACAACCTCGGCAACAACGGGCACCCCCTGGATGTCAGTCACGCGATCCGCCAGCCGCAGAGCCTGGCCGCGGATCCAGCGGTCCCGCCAAGACTCCAGCTCGCGCTCCGTCTCTTTCATGTCCCCGAGGACTTGCTCTAACTTATCCGGCACATCCGCCGGGGCCACTCGCAGGAGGGACGCGGCCCGATCCAACCCCTTCAGGCGCGAATCCAGAAATGCGTAGGCGTGGCGACCCGTCACTGCCTCAATCCGCCGCACTCCCGAACCGATCCCCGTTTCCGAAACAATTTTGAATACCCCGATCTCACTCGTCCGGCGGACGTGGCACCCTCCGCACAGTTCAATGCTGAAATCCCCCGCTTTGACCACCCGGACCCGCTCACCGTATTTTTCTCCGAACAGTGCCATGGCTCCCATGGCTTTGGCTTCATCCAGGGGCATCTCCCGAATGTCCACGGGTTCATTGCGCCAGATCTCCTCATTCACGACCCGTTCCACCGCCTCCAGCTCTTCCGGCGCCAAAGGGCCATAATGAGAGAAGTCAAAACGCAGCCGGCTGTCCGCCACCAGGGATCCCGCCTGGGCCACGTGCTCCCCGAGCACCTCCCGCAGGGCTTTGTGCAACAGATGGGTAGCGGTGTGATTCTTGATGATATCCTCCCGGTAGCGGCGATCCACCCGAGCCCGCACCACTTCCCCGGCCGTCACCGTGCCCCTCACCACCCGGCACCGGTGCACGTGCTGCCCCCGGGGGGCCTTTTGCACATCTTCCACCTCCAGCCGGGCAGTGGCGGTTTCGATGGTGCCCCGATCGGCCACCTGGCCGCCGCTCTCGGCGTAAAAGGGCGTCTCATTCAACACGATCAAACACTGGTCGCCCTCGGATACCCGCTCCACCACCCGGTCATCCACCACCAGCACCTCGACCCGGCTTTGGGTCTCCAATACTTCGTAGCCGACAAAGCGACTCGGGGCCTCAAGATCCACCAACACCCCTCGCTTGGACTGCATGCTCTCCACGTCCTGCCGAGCCGCCCGGGCCCGCTCTCTCTGAGCCTCCAAAGCCTGGGCGAACCCCTCTTCATCCACGTCGATCCCTTGCTCGCTGGCAATCTCCTTGGTGAGATCGATGGGGAAGCCGAAAGTGTCATAAAGCCGGAAAGCGTCTTCCCCGGCCAGGGTCGTCCGACCCGCCGACCGCAGCTTCTCGATATAGTCTTCCAGCACCTGCTCGCCTTCGGCCAGAGTTTCCAGAAACCGCTCCTCTTCCGCCTTGACCGCCCGTACGATAAAATCGCCTTTTTCGACGATCTCGGGATACGCTTCCCCCATAACCTCCCCGACCACCGGCACCAACCGGTACAAGAACGGACGGTCGAACCCCAGATTCCGCCCGTATCGCACCGCCCGCCTCAAGAGCCTGCGGATGATATAGCTCCGCCCTTCGTTGCCGGGCAGAACCCCGTCCCCCACGGCGAAGACCGCCGTCCGAATGTGGTCGGCGATCACTTTGAGGGCGACATCCCACTGTTTTTCTTGGCCGTACTGGACTCCAGCCGCCTCGGCAGCCGCTTCGATGATGGGTCGGAACAGATCGGTATCAAAGTTGCTGTCCACATCCTGCATGACGGACGCCATTCGCTCCAGGCCCATTCCCGTGTCGATGTTCTTCTTTGGAAGCGGCGTATACGTGCCGTCGGGATTGTGATTGAACTGCGTAAACACCAGGTTCCAAATCTCCAGGAAGCGGTCGCACTCACACCCGACGTTGCACTCCGGCCGCCCACAGCCCCGATTTTCTCCCCGATCGTAGAAAATCTCGGAGCATGGCCCGCTGGGGCCCTCCCCGATTTCCCAAAAGTTGTCCTCCATCCGGAAAATCCGGTGGGCGGGCACCCCAATCCGCCGGTGCCACAGCTCGTAAGCCTCGTCATCTTCGGGATGAATCGTCACCGACAGGCGCTCGGGATCCAGACCCATGTGCTCGGTGAGGAACTCCCAGGCCCAGTCGATGGCCTCTTTCTTAAAATAGTCCCCGATGGAGAAGTTCCCCAACATCTCGAAAAAGGTCTGATGCCGGGCCGTCTTCCCGACATTCTCAATGTCGTTGGTTCGAATGCACTTCTGAGAACTGGCGATGCGCGGATTCGGCGGCACTTTGCGCCCGTCGAAAAAAGGCTTCAACGGCGCCATACCTGCGTTGATCCACAACAGCGACGGATCGTCCACCGGGACGAGACTGGCGCTGGGATAGACGTCATGATCTTTAGATGCGAAGAACTCCAGGAATTTCTTTCGAATCTCTGCGCCCTTCACGCCTTCAACCTCCCATAAAAAAACCCCCGCCCCTCCAGGGACGAGAGTTTGACTCACGCGGTACCACCCTGATTACCCCCGGCAGGGCCGGGAGTCCCTCACTCGCGAGATAACGGTCGCCCGCCGGCAGGGTTCCTTCGGAGCGGCCTTCGGACGCCCGCCGTCGAGAACCCTTCCAGCCTCGGGGCCCTCTCTCTGGGACGCGGAATCGCCCTACTCTTCTCCATCCCTGCATGGTCCGGTTACAGTTATAGCCATTATACTCACAGATAAAAAGGACTGTCAAACGGGCCCTTTGCGAAAAGATGACCAATGCTGCCAAATCACCCGAAGCACCGCTAAAACCGGGACGGCGAACACCATCCCCGCAATACCGGCCAACTGCCCGCCCAAAAGCAGTGCAAAAATAATCGCCAAGGGGTGGATGTCTAAAGAGCGCCCCACCACCGCCGGGGAAATAAAATTGCTCTCGATCTGCTGCACGATCAGGTTGACCAGGAGCACCTTCAGAGCCATGGCCGGCGAAATGGTCAAGCCGATCAGAGCGGCCGGGGCGAGGCCGATAAAGGGCCCGACGTAAGGGATGATGTTGGCCACGGCCACAATCGAGGCCATAAGTAGAGAAAAGGGGAGGCCGATGATCAAATAACCCGCATAGGTCAGTACGCCCACCAGAGCCATCACCAAAAGCTGCCCGCGCACATATCGACCCAGAGCATCGTCGATTTCTTGCAACAGCTTTTTCCAGAAATCCCGCTGTTCCCGGGGAGCTAAACTGAGCACCACGCGCTCGACCATTTTAAGATCTTTAAGAAGATAAAACACCAGGAAGGGCACGACAAAGGCACTGAGCACCTGGCCCACCGTGGCCCCCAAAGAAGCGACCACCTGGCCGAGAAACTGTCCCGCCCATCGCTCCAGTTGGTTCAGGTGATTTTCCACCGCCTGCTGGATGCCGTCCGGCAGATATCGGGTCTGCCGGGCCAGCTCATTCAGCCATTGATCGATGCGGTGGACCGTTTCCGGCAGGTTGGCGGCCAAGGCTTTGACCTGCTCCACCAAGGCGGGGATGCCCTGCACTGCCGCCACTGCACTGATTAACAAAAAGATGGCATAAATGATGAGTATACTGATACCCCGGGGAACCCTGCGTTTCACCAGGGCCTCGACAACGGGGTTCAAAAGATAGGAAATGATCAAGGCCACCACAAAAGGGGTCGCCACCGATCCGATCAAACCCAAAGCCCAATCCCAGACCGGACGCAGCTGGATCACCATATATACGCAAGCCAGAACGACCAAAATCAAGGTGGCGGTTTGGAGGAGCTCTCGCTGGGTCCACTTGCCCACGGCCTCACCCTCCCCTGCTCCCCAAGCAAAACCTTGAGACAGGCCGGACACCTATCCCATCCGCACCACCATATTATGCGTCGCCCGGATCACCCATGTCCATCCCGATCTCGGGACTGTCACCGCCGCCCGGGTCACCGCCGGGATCAGCGGCCCCGGCTAACGCCCAGCGCCCGCCGATCGATCCCCAAGATTCCCAAGGAGCCATGTCACCGAAAAACATGCCACAGTACGTCCCCCGCCGTAAAAACAAAGGCTACCAAGGCCACATAACTGTTGACGGTGAAAAAGGCTTTTTCGATGTGGGTCATATCCTCGGGGGAAACCAGCCGATGCTCGTAAATCAGAAGCAGGGCCACCATGGCGATTCCCACGGCGTAGAGCCACCCGAGGGGCACCCAGATCAGCAGGCTCAAAAACAGCCCCACCGATACAGCGTCCAAACCCCGGGAAATCCACAAACCCCTCCGGATACCAAACCGTACCGGCACCGAGTGTAGGCCATTTTCCCGATCGAAATCCACATCCTGGAAGGCGTAGATAATGTCAAAGGCGGCAATCCACGTCGCCACCGCCGCCGCCAGCACCACCGCGGGCAGATCGAACTGTCCAGAGACCGCGAGCCACCCGCCGAGGGGCGCCAGACCATCTGCAATGCCGAGAACGAAGTGGCTCATCCAGGTGAATCGCTTGGTGTACGAGTACACTACGAGAATCACCACGGCCACCGGAAACAGTTCCAGGCACAGAGGGTTCAGCTTCCATGCGGCCACGCCGAGCACCACCAGGGAAACGATGATAAACACCCAAACTTCCAGCGTCGACAGCAGTCCCCGGGGCAACTCCCGCTGGGCTGTGCGCGGATTTCGAGCGTCGATGGCCCGGTCGATCACCCGATTCAACCCCATGGCCGCGCTCCGGGCTCCGACCATCGCCACCGTGACCCAAAACACTTGCCACCAGGTGGGCAGGCCCCGGGTGTGGTCATAGGCGGCCAGGATCATTCCCAGGTACGCGTAGGGGAGAGCGAATATCGTATGTTCGAATTTCACCAGTCGCAAAAATAAAACGAGCTTGTTCACGTTTCACGCCCCCTCCCCTTTATTTACCGGGAGGTGGGGGAAAAGTCAACCGGCGGTTTCCACCCGTCCAGCTTCTAATAGGCTGCCGTCTTCGGCCACTTCAAACATCCGCACCTCCGTTTCCGTCACCACCATCTCCGTACAGCAACTCCAACAGTAGTACTGATGGGTGCCGATTCGCCCCACATCCCGACATTGGCAGCGCGGACACTGGGTCATCGGATCCAAAACGCATCCCTCCTTCGGCAGTCTCATCATTGGTATCATGACCTTTTCATGGAAAATTTATACTAAATCCGCCCACGGGCAAAGGGGAGAAATGACCGGAAATCCTCCGAAGGGGGTTCTTGTGCACCGCGGACAGGGCCGCTACAATGCGAGGCAAAAGAACGGAGGGAATGACCGTGCACAAAGACGCGCTCCGGCCCTGGGCGGTGGTGCTCGCAGGGGGCCGCAGTTCTCGAATGGGGGTAGACAAGGCGCTCTTGCCGGTTGGCAATCGGCCCCTGATCGTACACTTGACAGAGCAGGTCCGGGCCCTTGGCTGGCCCTGTGTCATCGTGCTTCCGCCCGGAGGGCCCCCCGCCAGGGTCGGGCGTTATCAATCCTTGGTTCCCTGGGCGTCCTTTGTTTTTGATGCCGAAGCCGGGCGGGGACCCGTGATGGGGATCGCTTCCGGAGCTTCCGCCGTGCGCTCCGAATGGATGATGCTGCTAAGTTGCGACATCCCCAATCTGGATACGGCGCTTTTGGGGGAGATGATGGAGATCGCCAACACCGATTCGCCGGACGCCCCCTTGGTGGGGGTATATGTGGCTGGTGAGCCCTTTCACGGACTTTACCGGCGGGAACCGGCGTTGCGGGCAGCCAGGAAAGTCCTAACAAAGGCTGGGCCCCGGGCCTCCGCCAGAGCATGGCTCGACGCCCTGGGGCCCGCCCGGGTTCTTCCTGCAACACGGAGAAGCTGGGTGAATCTCAACACCCCAAAAGATTACGAGGAGTATGTGCGGCGCAGTGGTGCACAAAACCCGTAGTGGAAGTCATGGGTCTCGCCCTCAGGGTGCTAGGAGATTTAGCCACCAGACTGTGACCCGATCCCCTGCCGCAGGATCGGCGAGAGGCGGAACTTCCACCAAAGTGTTCGCACCCACAAAACTGGAGAGGGCGGAAGACGATTGTTCCCGGTCAGCATCCGCGACCACTCGGCCGTCTTCGATCCACGCCCGAGCCCTCCAAAATCGAAGGGAAGGCACGGGTTCACCGCCCGGTCGACCCCGGAGCTCCGCCACGGTTGTCGGCAAATCCCATTCCGCATAACCGCGCATGAGGCGCAGAGACGGCAGCAGGAACAGGTGGCCGGTGACAAAGGCAGAAGCCGGGTTGCCGGGGAGGGCAAACCACATTTTGTTGCCCTTTACCGCCACCGTCACAGGTTTTCCCGGCCGGATCCGAACCCTCTGGAATAGAATGTCCATCCCGAGTTCTTCCATGGCCCCGGGCACCACATCGTAATCCCCCACAGACACCGCTCCGGTCGTCACCACCACATCGGCCCACTCCAAGACCCCCGCCACCGCCTCGATCACTTTGTCCGGCAGATCCGGCAGGCGTCCCAGATCCCGGGCATCCGCCCCGGCCAACCGCGTCATTGCCAGGAGCATCGGGCCATTGCTGTTGCGGATTGTCCCCGGGGTGAGAGGCCCGGGGCCGCTCACCAACTCGTCTCCGGTGGAAAACAGCGCCACCCGAGGCGCACGACGCACCTCCACCTCTTCAACCCCGGCCGTGGCAAGCACCGCCGCCTCCGCCGGACCGATCCGGCAACCGGCTTCCACCGGCGCAGATCCCCGGGCCAAATCTTCCCCCCGGCGCTGGATCGATTCTCCGACGGGAACCGGGGCGCTCACCTCGATGCGTTCTCCCACTAAACCCCTGGAGCCTTCGGGAAAACGGACATCCTCAATGGGAATGACCGCGTCCGCCCCGGGTGCCACCGGCGCCCCGGTCATGGTTCGCACTGCCTGACCCGGCCCCAAGCTTCGGGAGGGCCAGCCCCCCGCCGCCACCTCCTCCACCACCGACAGTACGGCGGGTTCGTTCGCTTTCGCCTGGGCGCAGTCCGCCGACCGGACGGCAAACCCATCCATCACCGATCGATCAAAAGGGGGAACGTCCTCGGGCAACTCCACAGGCCGGGCGAGCACTTCACCGGCGGATTGTCCCAGAGGGATTCGCACCCGGTCCAAGGGTGTCACGCGTGCGAAACACAGGCGTCTCGCGTCGGCAAAATCGATGGGTTCTAATTTCGGCATGATGAGATCTCCTTTCCGGTTCGAAGACACATCTGATTGAACCAGAGGCACCTACTCGCGGGGAACCGTCCCGGCCTCCGCCCCCCGAGCCGTTTGGCCGATGACCTTCGCCGCCCGGAGAAGGATCAGCAGACCGGCCGCCACGTCCGGATCCCGAACCGCCCGGAACAGATCCATCATACCAGGCGGCCGGTGCTCCCATTCCCGGGCCCCGGCGGGCTGACGCAACCCCTCTGCAACGATCTTGGCGGTTTCCGCCGCTCCTTGCAAGTCCACCGACGCCAATACCTCCCCCAAGGCCACCACATTTTTTAACAACCGCTTTCCGCCTTGGGTGTTCACCTGATGGACCAAGATTTCCATGACCTCTTCCCCGGCTGCCGCCGCATCCCGCAAAGTGCGCAGGATCCCTTTCTCCCGCAACACGGCCAGTAGCTCCAAGGTCTCCTCCAACGCCGGCGCGTATTGGGCCGCCATTTCCTGCCACTCCGGGGCATTCGACTGCTCCCCGCCCCCGAGAGACCGTTTCACCATGCGGATCGGTTCAGCCACGTCCGCCCTCCCCCTTTCCAGGAAACACGTAATCCCGGCGCCGCCATTTTTCCTCAACCTCGACGCCAGATCTCGGCGTAGGCTCATGAAACCGCGGGTTGTGGATCGGCAGCGGCATCGGACCCGATTTTTCCAAGACCTCCATCCGCACCTGAATCTCTTTGTACGCCGGGGTATGAGTCACCCGGTCGGTATGGGAGCCGGTAACATAGTTAACGGCGGCTTCAGTGGCCGTATTCATGGGTAAATACAGCTCCCGACCCCTCACCCGGTCGGTCACCAACACCCGGACCACCACCTCCCCGAAGGGAGAGACGAGTTTCACCAGTGCCCCGGACTCGATCCCCCGCTCCTCGGCCAACTCCCGGGAAATCTCCACGAAGGCCCCGGGCACTTTGTGCCGCAGGCCCTCGGTTTGGTAGGTCATATTTCCTTCGTGAAAATGTTCAAGGAGCCTTCCGTTGTTCAAGTGAAGGTCGTATTCCTCGGGCATTGTCACAGGCGGTACCCACTGCATCGGATAGAGCCTCGCCTGCCCGTCCGGGAAAGCGAACCTTTCTGTATAAAGCAACGGAGAGTCGGTGCCGTCCTCGGCCACGGGCCACTGCAAGCTGCGGAATCCCTCCAGCCGGTCGTACCGCACCCCGGCAAAGAGAGGCGCCAACCTCGCCGCCTCGGCCATGATCTCTCCCGGGTGCTCGTACCGCCAATTCGCTCCCAGTCGATTCGCCACCGCCTGGATGATCTCCCAGTCCGGTTTGGATTCGCCGAGGGGTTCCAGGGCCCGATACAGCCGCTGAATACGCCGCTCGGTGTTGGTAAAAGTGCCCTCTTTCTCCAAACTCGGGGCGGCCGGCAGTACCACGTCCGCAAACTCTGCCGTGCGCGAAAGAAACATATCCTGGACCACCATAAAATCTAACTTCGTAAAGGCCTGTTGGACATAATTGGCATTCGCATCCACCAAACTCATGTCTTCGCCAATAATGTACATCGCCCGGAGATCTCCGGCGTGGATCGCATCCACCATCTCGTGATTATCCAGGCCCGGCTTCTCCGGCAGCTTGACGCCCCAGGCCACCTCGTAACGCCGGCGCACCGCCGGATCCTCAGTCCGCTCATAGCCGGGATAGTAGGCCGACATGGCGCCAAAATCGCTGGTTCCCTGCACGTTGTTGTGCCCCCGCAGGGGATAAGCCCCTGTGCCCGGGCGGCCGTAGTTGCCCGTAACCAGCAGGAGATTGGAAATTGCCGTACTGGTGTCGCTTCCGCCGCAGTGCTGGGTGACGCCCATCGCCCACAGGACACACACCCTTTTCGCCTCGTGAACCATCTGTGCCGCCCGGGTGAGATCCACCTCGGAGATCCCCGTCACCGCCGCCGCCCGGGTGAGGGTGAAATCCTTGAGACTCTCCACATACTCCGGCCAGCCCTTCACCCGTTTGGCCAGAAACTCCTTATCCTCCCACCCCTGGTCGATGATGTATTTGGTCACCGCCGCCAGCCAGACAAAGTCCGTCCCCGGGGCGGGGTGCAAAAACAAGTCCGCCCGCCTGGCCATCTCGTGCCGGCGCAGATCGGCGACGATCACCTTTTGACCGCGGAGCTTCTGCGCCCGTTTGACCCGGGTCGCCAAAACCGGGTGAGATTCCGCGGTATTGGACCCGATGATGATCACCAAATCCGCGGCGGCAATGTCGGCGATCGACCCGGAGTCGCCGCCATAGCCCACGGTGCGGAACAGCCCCTGGGTGGCAGGAGACTGACAATATCGAGAGCAGTTGTCCACATTGTTCGTCCCCACGACAGCTCGGGCCAATTTTTGCATCAGGTACGCCTCTTCGTTGGTGCATTTGGACGAAGCGATAAACCCCAGAGCATCCGGCCCGTACTTCTCCCGTACCGCTCCAAACCCCCGGGCGACAGCCTCCAGGGCTTCCTCCCAGGAGACTTCCACAAAAACCCCATCCCGGCGAAGCAGGGGCCTGGTCAGGCGGTCTGGGCTGTTGATGTGTCCCCAGCCGAACTTCCCTTTGACACAGGTAGAAATCCCATTGGCTGGCGCCTCGGGAGTCGGTTCGATTTTGAGAATATGACGCCCCTTGGTCCACACTTCAAAACTGCATCCCACGCCACAATAGGTGCACACCGTTTTCGTGCGTTTGATGCCTTGACTACGCACCGCAGCCTCGGCGTCCGAGAGGGCGAGAATCGGCCCGTATCCCGGTTCCACCTCTTTGGTGACCTCGATCATCTCCCGCAGAACGCCGGGCTTCAGCCCCGTCATCACCCCGGCCTGGCCGAGCATGGATTTTTCCATGAGCGCATTGCACGGACAAACGGTGACGCAGTGCCCGCAAGATACACAGGAGGATTGGTCGATGGGTACGCCCCCGTCCCACACCACCCTGGGACGCTCCAGGCTCCAGTCGATAGAGAGGGTTTCGTTGACCTGGAGATTCTGGCATGCCTCGACACATCGGCCGCACAGAATGCATTGGTTGGGGTCATACCGGTAAAAGGGGTTTGTGTCATCCACGTCGTACGGCTTTGGAGAAAAGGGTTCGCGCTGATGCTGTACCCCCAGTTGTTTCACCGTATTGTGCACGACACAGTTGCCGTTGTTGTTGTCGCACACCGTGCAGTACAACTCGTGGTTCACAAGGATGCGATCCACCGCTTCGAGCCTCGCCCGGCGCACCCGTTCCGACCGGGTGTCGATCCGCATTCCCTCCGTCACCTTGACCCCGCAGGAACGGACCAATTCGCCATCGATCTCCACCAGACAGGTGTCACAGGTCTGAATGGGACCCAGGCTCGGGTGATAACACACATGGGGGATCTCCTCCCCCTGCTCCAACAGAACCTCCAGCACCGTCCGGTCCAGACGACCCCGTCGCACCTCCCCGTTCACGTGAACGACCACCCCCGAAACCTCCCGGGTGATCCCATCCGCCCGCTCTGCCATTGTCTCGTCCCCCTTTGACCCATCAAAAAACCATCGCAACGATCGGCTGTCGGCCGGTACACTCCCCATGCACCTCAGCCATATTCCGATTCATCGCGATGGTTAGTCACCAGCACACTGTAAGTACCGTGTTCCAACCCGTGTTCCCTTGTTTCCGGATCCAACCTGTGGCCTATAATTCATTCATGCGAGTCCCCCCATCGATGGGCCGATCAAAAACAAATACGGACACCACCTCATCTTGATCGACGTCAATATCGGTGAACAATTTTACAAAATTCGCGCCCACCAAAGCCTCCATGTCCACGGGACGCGTTTGTTGGTATAATTCTTTAATCATGTGCGTTCTCGCCTGCCAAATCATCATCCGTCCCTGATCGGTGCGCGCAATAAATCGCTCAACCGGGCTGAGGCTCCCGGCCATGTGGGCGATGGCCCAGTTTCCAAAAAAGGTCACCTTGATCTTTTCCGGTCCCTTGCCGATATGGTTTTTCCGATAGGCCCGTACCAAATTCGCGAACGCTTGCTCGCGATCCCGCCGCGACTCCTCCATCCTTTCATCCCCCGCAAAAACAATGTAGCATTATTCTAAGAACGGAGTCAACCAAATAGCTCCGGTCGCTTGGCGTGAACAAAGAGGTCCGCACGCCGGCGGGCTGGGAATCTAAAGCGAGGAGATCTTCATGGCGGCAAACGTCCGCTCGTATAAAGCCAAAAGAATCACTCTCGATCACGTCCAAGAGTTCGACGATACGGTGGCGGTGGAAACACCGCTCACCCTCTATGTGAACGACGAGGAATTCGTGACCCTGGTCTGCACCCCCGACTGTGTGGAGGAGCTCATTACCGGCTTTCTCGCCTCGGAAGGGCTAATCCGGGGCGCGGAAGACATCGGGTCCCTCACCGTGGACACTGCGGAAGGTGTCGTGTGGGCATCCCTGCCCAAGCTGTCGACACCCGCCCGGAGGATGTTCGGAAAACGGATCCTCACCAGTTGCTGCGGCCGGGGGCGGACTTCATTTTATTTTTTCAACGACGCACGCACCGCCCGGAAGATCATCGGCACCTGGACCGTGTCCCCGGAAGCCTGTTTTAGAGCCATGGCTTCTTTGCAGCAGGCATCCCAGCTCTTTCACGCCACCGGAGGCATCCATCACGCGGCTTTGGCACAATCTTCCGGGGATCTCGTCGCTGTCCGCGCGGACGTCGGACGGCACAATGCTCTCGACAAACTCTACGGCTGGGCCCTCAGGGGAAGGTTTGACGCAACTCAGGCCATGGTGGTGTTCAGCGGCCGCGTCTCCTCGGAGGTGCTGTTGAAAGTCGCCAAGATGGGCGTGCCGATCCTGCTCTCCAAATCGGCCCCGACAGACCTGGGCTTACGCTTGGCCGACGAACTCGGAGTAACGGTGGCGGGGTTTCTCAGGGGGAATGGGATGAATGTCTACACCCACGCCGAACGAATCGCCGATGACAATGTGACCAAATGACGAAAAGTTATTGGCGCCGCCTATTTTATCGTCATGTTCCGTTTCGCTCTGGATTCGCGTGGAGATCCGCGTTTTGCGCCAGGCAAATGAGGCCCAAGCGACGCACACGAATCCTATCTCCTCCGCGGAAAATTAAATCCACGCCCCAGGCCCGGGGCACAAAAAACCCCCTCGCCGTTCGGGTGAGGGGGCCGGTATGCCCGGTTATCCTCGATGATTAAACTAGTGGATAATAAGTGCCATTACGGTTACGAACCCCTTTTACTCATCTGGGAGCCCGCATAGGCCGACAAGACCGCCACGACGATGCCGACAATAATGCTGTTCCACATCGCCCCGACGTTCTGGCTGAAGTTGAAAACCCAAGGTGACACGATGAACCACAGCCCCAGCAACGCGCTCAGCCATGCCGTCCAAGCCGCTTGACTCATCTGAATCCCTCCTTGGTTCAACTCGCCCGGGTTTCGATCGGGAACCCGAGCTGCCCTTATTATAGCGTATTTTCCAACCGGAAGCAACAAAAATACACTTGTCAATCCATTTTTTCGGGAAATCGTCCTGAATTGGCGGCCGAAAGCCGGAATGCCCCGTTGCAAGCCAGGGCATCCCCTCAGGCCAAGGCTAAACTTTTTTCAATCGTTCCCCCGCCGACCACTTCCTCCCCCCGGTAGAACACCACCGCCTGCCCCGGGGTCACCGCCCGCTGAGGCTCATCGAACTCCACCCGAACCCGCCCTGCCTCCTCGGGATAGAGCGTGGCCGCAGCCTCCGGCGCCCCATAGCGAATCTTCGCGCTCACTCGGATCGGGCCGTTCGGCCGGGGAAGGGAGAGCCAATTCACCTTCGAAGCCACGAGGCCCGGCGAAAACACCCGCTCCTTGGGCCCCAAGACCACCCGATTGCGCTCAGGCTGAATGTCCACCACATAAACGGGGTGTCCCACCGCCACCCCCAAACCCTTTCGCTGGCCGATGGTGTAGAACGAAACCCCTTCGTGCCGACCGACCACATGCCCTTCGGTATCGACAAAATCCCCCGGCGCTACGGCTGAATCCCCCATCCTCCGACGGAGAAATTCTCCGTAATCCCCATTCGGGATGAAACAGATGTCCTGGCTCTCCGCCTTGTTCGCCACCCGGAGCCCAAATTTCCTCGCCATCTCCCGAACCTCGGACTTCTCGTACTCCCCGAGGGGGAACAAGGTCCGGGCGAGCTGTTCCTGAGTCAGGTGATACAGGACATAGGTCTGGTCTTTTCGCCGGTCCTCCGCCTTGCGCAACACATAGCGACCCCGGGATTCGTCGTACAGTACCCGGGCGTAATGTCCCGTGGCCAGGTAGTCCGCCCCGAGATCCACCGCCTGCTCCAGGAGCAGATCGTACTTCATATACATGTTGCAGGCAATGCAGGGGTTCGGCGTCCGTCCCCGCTTGTATTCGTCTTCAAAATACTGAATGACCCGTTTTTCGAAAGCCTCGCGGTAATTGACGGCATAAAAGGGAATCCCCAGCGACTGACAGACCCGCCGAGCGTCGCTCACATCATCCACCGAGCAGCACCCCCGGCCGGAAGAAGTCTCTTCTCCCCCCCGCAGCCGCATGGTAATTCCGATTACATCGTATCCCCGTTCCTTGAGCAGGGCGGCGGTGACCGAACTGTCCACGCCGCCGCTCATGGCAACCACCACGGTCCCCTTATCCATGGCCACCGGGCCGGACCAATCGCCGGGCGATCCGCCCCACCGCGCGTCCGGCCTCCCGCACCTCCTCCTCTGTGGTTTGTATCGAAAAGCTAAAGCGCAAGGAACTTCGCACCACCGCGTCCTCAAGTCCCATCGCCTGCAGCACATGGGAGGGCTCTAAAGACCCGGAAGTACACGCCGAACCGCTCGACGCCGCAATTCCGTGCAGATCGAGATTCATCAACAAAGTCTCCGCCGAAACCCCGGGAAACGCGACATTCAAGATGGCGGGAATGCCGTCTTCCGGGGAATGAACCAGGACCTGGCCAAACTCCTCCCGGACTGTTCCGAGAAAAATTTTTCTCAGCCGTTCCGCATGATCCAACCCTGCTGCCCGCCGCCCTTTGATCCAGGCGGCCGCCGCCCCAAATCCGACGATGCCGGGGACATTCTCCGTTCCCGCCCGTCTGCCCCGCTCCTGGGCCCCGCCGTACAGGAGCGGCACCCAGGGCGTACCCTTCCGGACAAACAGCGCCCCAATCCCTTGAGGTCCATGCAGCTTGTGGGCGGATACGGACAACAGGTCACAGCCGATGTCGTCCACTTCCACCGGGAGCCAGGGCACCGCCTGGACCGCATCGGTATGAAACAAGAGGCCCCGCTCCTTGACCAAGGCACCGATCTCCCGGACGGGTTGAACCGCCCCGGTTTCGTTGTTTACCCACATGACGCTGACTAATACTGTATCCGGCCGAATCGCCCCGGCCACATCTTCGGCTTTCACCACACCCTGTGGCCCCGGGTGCACATAGGTGACATCAAAGCCCCAATCCTGAAGTTGTCGAGCCGTGTGCAACACCGCGTGGTGCTCGATGGCCGTGGTCACCACGTGCCGACCTCGATCCCGCAAAGCCAAAACGGCACCGATTAACGCGGCGTTGTCCGCCTCCGTGCCCCCGCTGGTGAACACCAGTTCTGCCGGGCTGGCGCCAATCAGCGCCGCCACGGCCTCCCGGGCATCCTCCAAAGTCGCCTTGGCTCTGCGGCCGAACTCGTGAATACTCGACGGGTTCCCCACCCGTTCTTCAAGATGGCGAGCCATGGCTTCCCGCACTTCCGGAAGCACGAAGGTGGTCGCCGCGTGGTCCAAATAGATGCCCCCCATCGGCCCCACCTCTTGCGTTCAAATGTAGAACATCAAACCGTCATCCGTTCCCTGGCGCATCATCTCCGCCAGATCGGCCAACGTGGTCCTGTCCAATACGGCGTTAATGGCATCCCGCACCTCGTCCCACAGCCTGCGAAGGCCCGTGGGCTCATCTTCCACCACAGTGATGGGGCCCTCCAGCACCCGGACGATGTCCCCGGCCGTGATCTCCTGGGCGGGCTTCGCCAGGACATAGCCCCCGTACGCGCCCCGGATACTTTTGACGAGCCCGGCATTGCGCAGGGGCGCGATCAGTTGCTCCAAATAATGTTCGGACAGATTCTGCCGCTCGGCGATCGATTTCAGAGACACCGGCTGGTCCCCACTGTTGATCGCCAGATCCACCATCAGCGTGATTCCATACCGACCTCGGGTGGACAGCTTCATGCAGTCCCACTCCCTTCAACGTGATGCTCTTCCCCATCCGGGCGGCCCTCGCCCTGAGACGTGCCCGCTCCCCCCTTTTCTTTGCCCGACAGCTCGCCTTCTTTTCGGCGTGCGGCCATAAAACGGGCGATCTGTTCCTCGTAGCCTTGATCGCTGGGCCGATAATACCGCCGGGGTGCCATCCCCGGGGGCAGATAGGACTGTTCCACCCAGTGGCCAGGATAATCGTGGGGGTAGAGATACCCTTCTCCGTGACCGAGGGCCTTTGCTCCTCCATAATGGGCGTCGCGAAGATGGCGAGGCACGGTCAAGTCAAGCCCTTGGCCGACCTCGGCCAATGCTTTCTCCAGTGCCATATAGCTGGCATTGCTCTTCGGTGCCGTAGCCAGGTAGGTCGTGGCCTGGGCGAGGGGAATCCTCCCTTCAGGCATTCCCAGCCACTGGACTGCTTGAAAAGCCGATGTGGCCACCACCAGACCTTGGGGATCGGCATTTCCGATGTCCTCACTGGCCAGTATCACCAACCGCCGGGCAATAAACAGCGGGTCCTCGCCCGCCTTAAGCATCTTCGCCAGCCACAATAATGCTGCATCGGGATCCGAGCCCCGGACCGATTTAATGAAGGCGGAGATGGTATCGTAATGGGCGTCCCCTTCCCGATCGTAAACCACCGCCCGGCGCTGAATGGATGCTTCAGCCACCGACCGAGTGATCACGATCCGACCCCGGTCGTCCGGCGCGGTCGTCAAGGCGGCAAGTTCCAAGGCGCCCAACAGCCTGCGGGCATCTCCTTCACAGTAGCGCACCCAGTGATCCAACGCCTCCTCATGCACCTCAAGAGGCATCGTACCGAGGCCCCGTTCTTTGTCTGCGATCGCCCGCCTTGCGATCGTTTTCAAAGCCTCCGGAGTGAGCGGCCGTAGGGCGAACACCAGGGATCGGGAAAGAAGTGCTTTGTTCACCTCAAAATACGGATTTTCGGTCGTCGCCCCGATGAGAATGACCAAGCCGTCTTCCATGTGAGGCAGAAGGGCGTCTTGTTGGGCTTTATTGAAACGATGGATCTCGTCTATAAACAACGTTGTTTTCTGCCCATACATCCCCAAACGGTCCCGGGCATCATCCACCACCCGGCGCAAATCAGCAATACCCGCGGTCACGGCGCTGAGGGTGACGAAAACAGAGCGGGTGTACCCCGCGATCAGGCGAGCCAGGGTCGTTTTACCCACGCCCGGAGGTCCGTAAAAGATTACCGAAGTGAGTCGGTCCGCCTCAATGGCTCGACGGAGAAGGGTGCCAGGGCCGACGATCTCCTCCTGCCCCATCAACTCGTCGAGGGTCGCCGGGCGCATGCGAACCGCCAGGGGCGCGTTCACCCGCCGCTCCTGCTCTTCGCGATAGGAAAACAGATCCATGTTTCCGCCCTTCTTTCACCCGTAACTTCATCATTATACTCTACTTTCCAACATAAAAAAACAACGGGCCTTCGCCCGTTTTCGCTGATCCTCCATATATGGGGTAAGAGCCCTGCCATGCCGTGTCCCTGAGTTTTGAACCTGCCCTCGGCAGGTGGGTGACCTGCGTCGCGGTTTACATGTCCACCCGAAGATGGCTTATGCGCCCCGTGGCGACCCCGGTCTCCCTTTTTAACGGTGTTGGCTCAAAACTTCACGATAGATCACTAGCACAGAAGGGCCCAAACCAACGGATCGTCGCGGTATCGCGAGCTCGCCCGCTCTCTCTCCGCATCTTTATGGTACCACAGCACTTCCCGCCGTGCAATGGAGAAATTCTCCGTCCCGGGCTCATGTCCGGCCTATTGTCCGGCCGTCACGCCATCCGGGCGGATGTGCAACTCCCGCCATTGCTCGTCCGAGATCTGCGAAGGAGCCCCGGTCAAGAGGCACGAGGCGCTGGCCGTCTTCGGAAACGCAATACACTCCCGGATCGACGATTTGCCCGCCATGAGCATGATCACCCGATCGAACCCGAAAGCCATCCCCCCGTGGGGCGGAGCGCCATATTCGAAGGCTTCCAACAAAAACCCGAATTTCTCCCGGGCCTCGTCCATGGAGAATCCGAGGGTCCGGAACATCGCCTCCTGGATATCCCGGCGGTAGATGCGCAGACTGCCCCCTCCGATCTCGTAGCCATTGAGCACCATGTCGTAGGCCTGAGCCCGCACCCGCGCCGGGTCTCGTTCCATCAAATCCACATCTTCCCATCGAGGCATCGTGAAGGGATGATGTTCCGCCACCCATCGTTTTTCCTCTTCGTCATAACTAAACAATGGAAAATCGGTGATCCACGCAAAGGCGAAAGACGCGTCGTCGATCAGTCCGAGTCGGCGCCCCAGATGCAACCGGAGTTGCCCCAACACTTCCGCGCAGATCTCCGGACGGTCGGCGACAAAAAGAAGCAGGTCCCCGACCTCGGCACCCAGCTCCCGCCGGATGGCACCGAGTTCCTCGTCGGTAAAAAACTTGGCAATGGGAGATTTGACCCCCTCCTCTGTGATGACCATCCACGCCAGGCCCTTCGCGCCGAGCTGCCCGGCCAAGGCCCCCAAATCGTCGATTTCCTTGCGGCTAAACCCCCCGCATCCCTTGGCGTTGAGCCCGCGCACCGCACCGCCTGAGTTCACCGCACTTTGAAACACCCGGAACCCACAGGTTTTGACCATCTCCGTCACATCCCGAATCTCCAGGCCGAACCGCAAATCCGGTTTGTCCGAACCGTACCGGAGCATCGCCTCGTCATAGGGTATCCGACGAAACGGGAGGGGAACCGTCACCCCGAGCAGTTCCTGAAACAACTCGGCCATCATCCGCTCCATCAATTCCTGGAACTCCGTCAGGGGCATAAAAGACATTTCAATGTCGATCTGGGTGAATTCCGGCTGGCGGTCTGCACGGAGATCCTCGTCCCGGAAGCACCTGACGATCTGAAAATACCGTTCGAACCCTGAGACCATCAACAGTTGTTTGAACAACTGGGGAGACTGGGGCAGGGCGTAGAATTGTCCGGGGTGCACCCGGCTGGGGACGAGATAGTCCCTGGCCCCTTCTGGCGTCCTGCGGGTCAACATGGGGGTCTCGATTTCCATGAACCCATGCAGGTCCAGGAACCGCCGAACTTGTTGCATGGCCCGGTGCCGCAACAAAAACGTCCGCTGCATCTCCGGCCGCCGCAGATCCAAATAGCGAAACCGCAAACGCACCGATTCATCCACATCAATGCCGTCCTCGATGGGAAAGGGAGTCGGCTTCGACCGGTTGAGCAACTCCACCTCCCGGGCCCTCACTTCGATGGTTCCGGTCTCCAGGTTCGGATTGACCGTCTCCGGATCCCGCGCCACCACATCCCCCCGCACGCTGATCACATATTCGTTGCGCACGAGATCCGCCACCGCAAAGGCAGCCTCTCCAAACTCTTGACTCGACACCACTTGAACGATTCCACTGCGGTCCCGCAGATCCAGAAAAATCACTCCACCCAGATCCCGCCGCCGCTGAACCCAGCCGCTGAGAACCACCTCCCGGCCGATGTCGGACTCGGTCAGCCGTCCGCACATCGCGGTGCGCGTCAACGATTCCTTACCTGCCTGTGCCATGCTCGGTCTCCTTCCACCATGACTCCACTTCCAAAACGGGCAGCTCTCGTTGTTCACCGCCCGCCAGATCTTTCACCATCACCACGCCCCGGCGCCGCTCCTCCTCTCCCAGGATGAGAGCCCACCGGGCACCCAGTCGGTCCGCCGCCTTCAACTGGGCTTTGAGGCTTTTCCCTTCGAACCCCCGCTCCGCCCGACAGCCCAAGGCCCGCAGGCGGCGCAGCCACCCCGTCAGCTCCACCGACGCCTCATCCCCGAGAGCGATGCCGAACACATCCACACCGGTTTCGGAGGTCCCCTCGCCCCGGCGCTGCTCAAGGGCCAAGATCAATCGCTCCAACCCGGCGGCAAAGCCGATCCCGGGCACCGAAGGGCCGCCCAGCTCCTCCACCAACCCGTTGTAACGGCCTCCGCCCAGCACCGTGCCCTGGGCCCCGATTCCATCTTCCACCACTTCGAAGGCTGTGCGGGTATAATAATCGAGACCCCTGACGAGCCGGGGGTTGATCTCGTAGGCAATGCCGGCGGCTTCCAGATGGCGGTGCACCCCCTCGTCATGGGCCCGGCACTCCTCGCACAGCGCCTCTTCGATCCTGGGCGCCCGCTCGGCAAGAGCCTTGCAGGTCTCCCGCTTACAATCGAGTAGCCGCAATGGGTTGCGTTCCAATCGGTCCCGGCAATCCTCACACAGTTGTTCTCGCAACGGTCGGTAGTACGCCTGCAGGCGCTCCCGGTACATCGGCCGGCACTGGGGACAGCCCACGCTATTCAATTCCAGGCGCAGCCCTTCCAAGCCGATATCCTCCAAAAAATCCAGGCCCAGGGCAATCACCTCGGCGTCCACGGCCGGGTCCGCCACCCCGAACACTTCGACCCCGAACTGGTGAAACTGGCGCTGCCGTCCGGCCTGAGGTCGCTCATAACGAAACATCGGGCCGAGATAAAACCATTTGATGGGCTGCGGCCCACCGTAAAACTTGTGTTCCACATAAGCCCGAACGGCCCCCGCCGTGCCTTCCGGACGCAGGGTCATGCTGCGGCCGCCGCGATCATTAAATGTGTACATCTCTTTTTCCACGATATCGGTGTTCTCTCCGACCCCCCGCTGAAACAACTCCGTGTGCTCCAGAATCGGGGTGCGCACCTCCGAAAAACCGTATCGCGCACAAATTCGCCGGGCCGCCTCCTCAATCTCATGCCACAGGGACGCCTCCTGGGGCAGGATGTCGTGCATCCCCCGCGGTCGCTGTGTCAACACCCCGAATCCCTCCTTCACCACGGGAGACGGGGTCGGCCCGTCCCCCACCCACAAACAAAAAGCCCGCCCCGGGGCGCAGGGACGGGACTGACATCCACCTGCCACTCAGCCTCATGATAGCGAACGGGCCGACCAAACGTCAAGAAACTGGGCCCGGCATCAGTGCTGACGCATGAACCGGTGTAGAAAAAATTCGGAGGCAGCTGAGGCGGCCCCGGACTCTGAATCCCTTCTACCTGTAGGGTGTCCCTGTAAAGGAGAATCGCCCTGAATAACGGGAAAATCTATTTCTGTTGATTATTGGATCCCCAGGGGTTACACCTCCCCTCCCCCGCAGAACGATGTTGCAAGATATTCCTGTTAAAACGCCATCGTCAGCCGCGGAGGACCTTGGCAACGCGCCAGCAGCCAGTCCCGATCCATCCACCCCTGCGTCCAGCTTTCGTACAAAAACTTCAACGTCCCGCTAAAGCCCAGTTCCCGCACTTTCTTCATCAGCCCTTCGGTATGCAAGGCCATGACGTTCACCAGATGGCCGAGGTGCATCAGCACGTGCCAGTTTCGCATCGCCGTCCAGTCGGTGGAGTACAGGTGCTCATACGCGTATCCCCGGTGCTTCTCCGTCAGGATCTGTTCCTCAATGTCCCATCGGTGGCGTGCCGCACGATTGCAGCGGTTCACCACATTTTGTGCCGTCAGCGGCTGCCCGGACACCCACGCCCAATGCGCCTCCTGCTGCTTCCCCCCCTCTTCCCAAAACTCTGTACATCCCACGACATGCACCTTAAGCCGACGGTGCGCCCCGGAAGCCTCCCTGAAATCATAGTCGATCTGATTGATCCACCAAAAGATTTGCTCGCGATTGCCCCACCGGTGTCTCCGCTCGTTGGGTTCGATCTTTCTCAAGCCTTTGACCTCTTCCCACACACTGGGCAAACAGCTTTGGGGCAGGACAAACATAAAGTCCAGATGCAGATCCCGACACAGCGCCATCATCGGCCCGTTGGGGTACAGCCCGTCAGCCACCACCAAGATCCGCAATTTGGGAAACATCTTGCGCAGGCGGGTCAGCAGCCGTTTGCAGGCCTTCAGTTCACTGTCTTGCTTCTCGAACTCCTGCTGCTCAGCCGCATTCTCGCAAAACTCCGTGAGAAACGGGAGGACCACCCCTTGAGGGCTGACAAGGCTGGCCTCCAGGGCATAGGCCATGGACGAGGCCTGGTTCTCCCCGTGCCGACGATGCAAAGCCTCCGAGGCCCAGGGCTGCCCCCGACTCGCCTTTTGGGTGCCGTCTATGGCGATCACGTATTGCTTCTCGACCAACAGCGCCTTCAGTCGTCCCGACCGCAGAAGGCGCTTCACCGTCGCCGTCATCACCTCCTCGAGCTCCCCCGGATTGATCCGTTCCAAGATCCGCTGCACCGTGTCCATATGCGGGATGGTTTCCACCTCCGGAAAGATCTCCCGAAAGTGTTCCCAAAACGTTGGACGCGTCAGTTCCCGATTGGCTCTTCTGCGGGAGGCATACTGAAAGATAAACATAAACAGCCCAAACGTCAGAAGCACAGTCAGTTTGTGCCGAATGCTCCCTGGACGTCGGGGGTCGGCAATCCGCGAAAACTTCTCCATCAAGCCCGGCAACAACGCTCGCCAAACCGGCAACTGGGCTTCCACGGCCGTTTGCCGGTCCGCTCGCTCCTCCTCGCTGTTTCGATACGAGCTTTTCCGATTCGGAAGGGTCCAGGGGTGAATCGACTCGGGATTCCGAAGCGTCATCTCGATTCCCCCCACTCGTCTTCCACAAGCTGTGGAAAGGGTTCGACCAACCGCTTCCGCCAGTCCCGCACCAGCGGATAGACCCAGATCGATTTCACGGACGTTCCATACTCGAAGAATCGATCCTGTCTTCCTCGTCCCGCCGTCTTCCCGATCTCGATCCAGTTGGCCGCTCGGTAGCAAGTCCCTGGATATTGGGGTTCGATAAACGTCTCCAAAAGAACCGGTTCAAACCCATAGCGCGCCTTCCAATCCGCTCGAATCCGCCGGGCCGCCAACGCAAGCGCATGACTGGCCAGATGGGGAATCTGTACACCCGGCAGAATCAGAAACCGATTGTTGTTCACGATTCGTGGGCGATACCGCCTGCGCTGCTCCGCCGTCCATCCGATCCACTGATCCCGTGCAGCCAGGGCCTTCGCCGCAGCCCCAAACAACATCGCCCCCACAATGACCGGTCCGTTTGGCCCCTGTGCCCGGATCCAGTACTGGATGCGGGCCCCGATCCCACGAAGGTACCCCAACGGGTGATACGTCGCCATGGTCGCGTTCCAGTCTGCCCGTTCTTCCGGACGGACCGGCTCCACGATGACCGGAAGGACATCCCGCAGGCACGCCTGAAGCTGGGTTTGTACCACCCCCCCTCTTCGTTCCCGGCACCCTCGGGGACCCTGGGCTCGCAAGGGCGGAAGAGTAATCACTCCTTTTTGCTCGAGTTTTAGAAGCAGCTTGTGGCAGGCTTCGACTTTCAGCCGGCCATTCGGGGACTTCCACGGCAGATTCTCACACAAGGTCGCCGCGATTTCCTCTCGACTCAAGCGGGAAAACCGCTGGACCGTGTTTCGAATCAATTCCAGGTCCGCCTCGCGAAACTCTCGGTCGCCAATCCAAAAGGGTACGTCCATCTGAGACTCACCTCTCGACATCATCTCCAAGGTTATCATCTCAGATGGGCTCAAAACTGTCCAGTCGTATTTGCAATCAAATTTTCTTGAGACGCGCTCTGAAGTCAAGCGTCCCAAGGGCTTCCCGGTTCATGCGTCAGCACTGGCCCGGCATCACTGGCCAAGCTTTTTGAGCGCCTCCTGTTGGAAAGACGTATCTATAACATCTTTTGCCTGTACATTTCCTTTCACGAATCCCTGAGCTTTATACCAGTCCAACTGTTCTTGAATGTTGTCCGCCCAAAGTGCCCCCTGGGGGTCCACATACACCAGTTCCTTCGCCACCTGATCGGGCTGTTCTGAGGTGTATTTCCCAATAATCGACAAAGCCTTTTGATAATCGGGGTCCTTGGGGTTTTTGGCGTTGAACACGTGGTCCATGTACCATTTTGTGGACTCGATGTACCCTTCCATAAAACGCACGGCGGCGTCGCGGTTCTGGGCGAATTTCGGCGAATAGGCCACTGCCAATAGGTCGGTTTTCACCTCATCATCCAGCCACACCAACAGGTGGGCTTTGTGGCTGTTTAACAATTTATCCGCAAAAGGCTGGGGCAGAATGGCGGCATCCACCTGGCCGCTCTCCAAAGCCGAGGCCATGTTGGTCAATTCTCCCAGGGGCGTCCTTGTGACGTCGGACAACTTCATGCCGTTTTGCTCCAGGTATTTTCCGAGCAAATAATCAAAAGTCGAGCCGGTCTGGGAAATTCCGACCTTTTTCCCTTTGAGCCCTTGGGCGGAGGTCAGGCCGGCATCCCAGGCCTTGTTGCTCACGAGAAACGCCTGAAAATGTTGGCCGGGCCAAATCCTACCCTTATCGGCCACCAGATACATCTTTTTACCGCCTTCGTACAAATTGAAAAGGCTCGCCGTCACGCCGGTGGCCGAGACATCCAGGTCCCCGGCGGCGGTTGCGACACTGATGGGCTGAGCCGCTTGAAACGTTTTGAGATCGACCTGAATACCGTACTTATCCCAGAATCCCATGTCCTTGGCGAGGTATAAAGGGGCTGAGCTGACCAAAGGGGTCGTGCCCACCGTCACCGTTGTTTTGCCACCGGAGGTCCCGGAGGGAGCCGTCCCCCCTGAGGGCGCCGCCCCGGATCCGCAGGCCGTGAGGCCAAGCGCCAACAGGGCGACAAGCCCCGTTCCCGCAATCATTCGCATTCTTGTTTTTCCCACGTCGGCCACCTCTGTGTTTAAGAATTGACCCGCCCCGCCGGTCCGGCGTTGGCAGTCTACGCGTGTTTCCAGGGGATCCATTTGTGTTCCAGGTATGACAACAAGCGATTGAACAAAAGCCCGAGAATGCTGAGCACCACCACCCCGACCATCACCCGGGTGGTCATCATCAAATTCGAATATTTGAGAATGAGTGCCCCAATCCCGTGTTCCGCCGCGATCATCTCCGCCGCCACCAGGAGCAACAAGGACGTGCCCACGGAGATCCGAAGCCCGGCGACAATCGTCGGTAAAGCCCCGGGAAGAATCACCTTCCGAATGAGGTCGCCCCGCCCGGCGCCAAAGCTCACCGCCGCCTTGACCAGAAGGGGATCTGCGTTACGAACCCCGGAGTAAGTGTTGAAAATCATCGGGAAGGCCACGCCCACGGCGATGACCGTCACTTTGGAGATCTCTCCAATGCCGAGCCACAACATAATGAGAGGAAGAATCGCGATCTTCGGGATTGGGTAGAGACTGTTGACCACCGGGAGTCCCACCGCTTCCGCCAAGCGGGAAATCCCGAGGAGGACCCCGATCGTCACCCCGGCAGCGGCGCCAATCACAAATCCGAGTACAATCCGCACGAGGCTCGCATAGAGTTCGGGCCACAGCTCGCCCCCCCGGACCATCTCCCAGCCGTCCCGGAGGATGTCCGATGGCGCGGGGAGTGCGCTGGCCGACACCCACCCCGCCATGGACACCCCTTGCCACGCCCCGAGAAGGATGAGGATGCCGAGGGGGGCCACCCAACCCGGGACCGGACGTTCCAAAAACTCCATTCGATTCCGAATCGGGTGTTTTTGCTCTGTTCCAGAAAAAGATTCGACGCTTATCCCCATTATTCCGCCCCTTCCATCATGGCTTTCTCGGCGTCTTCGCGAATCAGTCCCCAGATCGATTGGACATAGTCGCCGATCTCCCGCCTATGCCCGGGCTCCTGCCGGGCGCCCCGGGGCAATTCGATGGACAGGGTGCGGATGATGCGGCCCGGGCGCCGGGACAGGACCACCACCCGGTCGGCGAGATAGACGGCTTCCTCGATGTTGTGGGTCACGTAGAGAGTTTTGTGCCGGGCTTTTTCCCACAGTTTTACGAGCTCCTCCTGCATGATCACCCGCGTTTGCGCGTCCAGGGCCGACAGAGGCTCGTCCATCACAAGCAAATCCGGGCGAATCGCCAAAGCCCGGGCGATGCCGGCCCTTTGCCTCATTCCCCCAGACAGTTGGTGTGGGTAGCTCTGCTCAAATCCGGCGAGCCCCACCATCTCCACATAACTTTTGGCGATTTCCCGCCGCTCTCGGCGCCCCACCCCGAGCTGTTCCAGTCCGAATTCGACATTTTTCAACACCGTCCGCCAGGGGAAAAGCGCCACTTCTTGAAAAACCACAGCCACACGGGGTGACGTCGAAGCCCGGGATTCCCCTCCCCCCATCTCCCTTTCTCCAGATGCAAAATAGATCTCCCCGCTGGTCGGGGACATCAGGCCTGCGACCATGTTCAATAGGGTCGATTTGCCGCAGCCACTCGGGCCGACGATGGCGACAAACTCCTCTTCGGAGATCGTCAAATCAATGTTTTCCAGGGCCACCGTCTGCCGGCCATTTTTGTCCACAAAGGTTTTCCCTACCCTGTCGATCACCAACCGCATGATTCGCCCTCTTCTCACAACGCTTTATAGCTTTAAATTGTACCACGACGACACCGCAAGGAGTAGCTTCGGGTTCCGTAAAATAGACAGGAATCTATAGTCAAACCATCTCCGCTGTGCTACACTGATCCCAGTTTTGTGTCGCATTGCGACAGTCTCTGCCAGAAAGCGGGTTGCGCACATCATGGGCAAACGATTCGCCATCATCGTCGGGACCCGTCCGGAAATCATCAAGATGGCACCGGTGATTCGGGAATGTGAGAGGAGAAAGGTCGACTATCGCCTGGTCCACAGTGGCCAACATTACGACCACGCCATGGATCGGGCGATTTTTGACCAATTCCAACTTCCCGATCCCCACGTCAATCTGCGGGTGGGGTCCGGGCGGCACGGCGAAGTCACGGCACGCATCTTAGAACGATTCGAGGCGTACATTCTGCAAGAAGACATTCGGGCCGTCCTCGTGCACGGCGACACCAACACCACCTTGGGCGGTGCCCTGGCGGCCGCCAAACTCAATCTGCCGGTCGGCCACGTCGAGGCGGGACTTCGCAGCTTTGACCGCACCATGCCCGAGGAGGTCAATCGGGTTCTCGCGGATCACATCGCCACCCATCTTTTTGCCCCTACCCCTGCGGCGGTGGACAACCTTCGGGCTGAGGGAATCGAAAATGGGGTCTACTACACCGGCCAAACGGCTGCAGACGCCATTGAGTTCCTCCGACCGGGCTTGGCGGAACATCCGATCTTGAAGGAACTTCATCTCAAATCTGGCGCGTACGTCTATCTGACGCTGCACCGGCAGGAGAATACGGACCAACGGGAACGCATGGATCTTTTGATCCAAGGGATCGAGAGGGTTGGGAAAGAGATGGGCTTGACCATCGTTTGCACCCTTCACCCCCGAACCCGGGGGCGGCTGATCGAATACGGCTGGCTCGAGCGATTTTACGGCATCCCGGGCATGCAAGTGGTCTTCCCCCCGGTAGACGTTTTTGCTTCTTTGGCTTTGCAATCCCAGGCGGCCGTCGTGCTCACCGACAGCGGAGGACTCCAAGAGGAAGCGTGTATGCTCGGCGTTCCCTGCGTCACGCTGCGGGAGAACACCGAGCGGCCGGAAACTTTGGCCATCGGATCCAATCGCCTGGCGGGATACCATCCAGACACCATCGTCGAGGCGGTGTCAATGATGGCCCAGGCTCCCCGGGGGTGGACACACCCGTACGGGGACGGCCGGGCAAGCATTCGGATTCTGGACATTTTTCTCGCCGAGTGAACATACGCGCCCAGGGGATTGCATAGCCATGGGGGAAGGAGCCTGGACAAGCCCAAAGAGGAGGGATTTTTGTGCCGCCTTCGACGTTCGCTCGACTCGCCGCCACCGCCGCCCTCGGCCTTCTCATGGTTCTCCCGGGCTGCGGGCCCACCGCCGCTCCGAAGCAGGCCCCCGAACCCGCGCCGGCTCCCGCCCCGGCGCCGAGCCCACCCACCACTCCTGCCCCTCCACCTCTCGGCGGCACCGTAGCCGTGATGATCGACAATCTCCAACAGGCCCGCCCCCAAGCGGGGGTCGACCAGGCGGCAGCGGTGGTGGAGGCCCTGGCCGAAGGGCCCATCACGCGCTTCGAGGTATTCGTCGATCACAAGGTGGGGAAAATCGGACCCGTGCGCAGCCTCCGGCCGTATTTTGCCACCTTGGCCGAATCCCTGGGGGCTCCGGCGGCCCACGCCGGCGGCAGTCCCGACGCCCTGAATATGGTCCGCCGGGGCGGCTGGCCGGATCTGGACCAGATCTACAATGCCGGTTCCGCCTTTTGGCGGGATCCCCATCGCCAGGCCCCCCACAACCTGTATACCAGTACGGACAAGTTGATGGCGGCAGTTCAGGCGAAAGGATATTCCCTTGGAGAGCCGGTACCCATCCCCAGGGGCGAGATGACGAAGTCGGGCACGCCCGCCAAGACCGTGCACTTGGATTGGTACGACTACTCGGCATCCTGGACCTGGAACGGAAGCCAGTACGTGCGCAGCGAAAACGGTACGCCCCACGTGATGGATGATGGAACGCGGATTGAAAGTCAGAATATCGCGGTGATTGTAGCTCCGGATCGGATCATCGATCAGGCGGGACGCCGTCAGATCACCTTGACAGGGTCGGGCCAGGGGTGGTTTTTTCGATCGGGCCAAATGTTCGAAGGAACCTGGAGCCGGACTTCGACAGGCTGGTTTCAATTTTCGACCGCGGAAGGCCCGATGAAATGGGCGGAGGGGCCGTTGTGGATTGAAATCATTTCCAGCTCATCTTGGCTCAGCGTTTCCTGAGCCCGCTCCCCCAAGTTCGCAACTTTCAAATCACCTTTACACCTTTTCAAAAAAAGGTGTTTATACGACAATAGAAGACAACGGACCCGCAGAGCAGCAGATGAGGGGGAAAAGGATGACACCGAGAGTACTGGTCATCGAAGCGGAACCTCGCATCGCTCGCCAAGTTGCACTGAATTTAAGAAAAAACGGATTCATTCCCACCGTTGTCCCCCGCGGCCGCCTGGGGTTAGCGGCGGTGCAGGAACGAGCTCCGGACCTTGTCATCCTCGACGCTTCGGTCCCAGACATGTCCTGGGACCTATGTCGAACATTGCGGCAGATCCCCGATCGATTTCTGCTACTGCTGTTGGGCCGACAATGGCTGCAGGATACCGACCCGGCGGACAGACGTTCCGACGATTATGCCGACGGTTGGATGCCCAAGCCCTTTCGGCCCGATGAACTGCCCGAACGGGTGCGCGCAATTCTGTTTCGGGGGCGAAAAGAACCGATCTTTGCACGAAGGCTGCGCTTCAACGATGGGGATCTGGAGGTCGACGTCTACCGGCGCACCGCGTATCGCGGAGAACGGCAGATTCCACTGACTCCCACGGAGTACATGCTGTTGTTGATGTTGGCCCGCTCGCCCGGGGTGACCGTTTCGAGACAAGAATTGTTCGACTGGGTGCTGGGCCCAGATTTTGTTGGAGATTCCCGAACCATTGACGCCCATGTAAAAAACCTTCGGGCCAAGATTGAGGACCAACCGAAACATCCGAAGTACATTAAAACCGTCTATGGCACAGGATATCGCTTTCAGGGGAAACTGGATGATATTCCTTCATAGCCACGCTGACACACGCCTGATGTTGGGGGATCAGCTCTCATTCTCTTCTGCGGGTCCGTGAACGATCCCCCGGTTTCCCGACAACAGGAGGATCAAAACCGACGAAAACCGTTCACATCCGAGTCCGGCGAACCGCCGAACCGCAGAAGCCGCCCCACAATCCGACCCGGCGGCCTTTCGTCGTGGCCTTATCGACCACTGTTCTAACGATACCGGATTGATCAAAGACGATTTTGCAGGAAGGGGTCACAAGTATGGAACAAACGGGGTCGATCAATCGCCCGGAATCCGCGCGGTGTTATGAAAGGGCCCAAAAGGTTATTGTCGGCGGCGTCAACAGCCCCTCCCGAGCATTTAAAGCCGTGGGCGGGGGAGCGCCGGTCTTCATCGCCCGCGGTCGCGGGGCATATCTGTGGGATGTGGATGGCCATCGATATATTGATTACCTTTGCGCCTACGGTCCGGTGATTCTCGGCCACGCCCATCCGGAAATCACCGCTACCATGACCCGGGCCGGGGAAGACGGGATTCTGTTTGGAACACCCACAACATGGGAAACGGCCCTGGCCGAGACCCTCCGATCGGCCATCCCGTCCATGGAACGAATTCGGTTCGTCAACAGTGGAACCGAAGCGGTCATGAGCGCGATCCGGGTGGCCCGGGCCGCTACCGGCCGGAATAAGATCGTCAAGTTCGCCGGTTGTTACCACGGCCATTCCGATCTTGTCCTCGTGGCCGCGGGTTCCGGTCCTTCGACGGTGGGGACGCCGGACAGCGCCGGCGTCCCCCAAGGCATCGCCGAGGATGTCGTGACCGTCCCGTACAACGACCTCGGCGCCCTCAGCCGGGCTTTCGACCATTTTGATGAAGAGATTGCGGCTATCCTCGTGGAGCCCGTGGTGGGAAACTTCGGCATTGTCCTCCCCCATCCCGGGTTCTTGGAGGGAATCCGGGATCTCGCCCGGGACCGGGGGGCTCTGGTGATCTACGACGAGGTCATTACCGGTTTTCGCTTTCATTTTGGAGGGGTTCAGACGCTGTTCGGCGTTGAACCCGATCTCACAGCTCTGGGCAAAATCATCGGCGGAGGGCTCCCCATCGGGGCATACGGAGGACGGGCGGAAATCATGGAGCGGGTGGCACCCTTGGGGCCCACCTACCAAGCCGGCACCATGGCCGGAAACCCTCTTTCGATGCGAGCAGGACTCACCTGCCTGGATATCCTGTCCCGTCCGGGCACCTATGAAAAGATGGATCGCCTGGGAGACCGCCTGGAAAGAGGCCTTTTGGACGCGGCCCACAACCGCGGTGTCGAGGTCACCATCAATCGTCTGAAAGGGGCGCTGACCCTCTTTTTTGGCGATCGACCCGTCCACAACTATGAAGACGCGAAAGCTTCCCGGTCAGATCAATTTGCCCGTTTTTTTCATGAAATGCTCAACCGGGGCGTGCATCTGGCCCCTTCGAAATACGAAGCTTGGTTCCTCACCATTGCGCACACAGAACGAGATATCGATGAGACCCTCGAAGCTGCGGACGCCGCTTTTGCCGCCGTGGCCAAGGACGTGCCTTGATCCATTCAACAAGTGGCCGTCGCCCCCGGAGAACTCACCGGGGGCGACGGCCAGAGGCTTTATCCTTAGACGAACCTTGCAGGCGGATTCATACGGCAATGACTTCCTTGACCTCGGGAACCGCAGCCCGAAGAGCCCGCTCGATCCCCATCTTCAAGGTCATGGTGGACATCGGGCACGCCCCGCAGGCGCCGATCAGGTGCAGGGTCACCACACCGTCTTCGACATCCACCAACTCCACGTCTCCGCCGTCGAATTGCAAACCCGGCCGGATCCGCTCCAAAGCTTCTTCCACTTTCTCCCGAAGCATGAGCGCCTTCCCCTCCAATCCGTTTTTCTCAGTATAAAAACACAACGCGCAAAAGACAAGAATTGCAATCGGCCAAAAGCGGCAGTCCCAACACGGACACCCCCGGCACCCGGGTCGTTCACCGCTACCGGCCCTCCTGCGTCTCCGCCGAGGCGGTCAGATCCTTCGTCGCAGAGGCCGATAACACTTCCTCCCGTTCATCGGGAAAAGATGCCGGCTTTCTCCGCGGCCGACTGCCCCGTATCCCTCGCCGCCGGCTCATACCCCGCGCCCATCGATCGACGCCCAGGCCAATCACGAAGGTCCAACCGTATGCGGCCATCACCCATACATACAGGGGTACAGGCTGGCCCGCCAGCCGGTGCCATTCCCACAACACCAAGGCGGCTAACGCCACGACCGCAGAGAGAATCGCCACCGCCCATTGTGCTTTTTTCATCTAAACATCCCTCCACAAGGGGTCCCCGCCCTCCGGCCGAGCCCCGGGACCCGCGGGATCCCCACCGGGCAGGAAGACCATCAGTTCACCGGACGCACGAGAGAGACGGCTTGTCTTTCGGGCCGGATCAACTCCCGGAGCCGCGCCTCCACATCCTCCCGCTTCACCGCCTGCAAGGCCGGAATGGTGGCGAACAAATCCATCTCCTTAAAATGATAGGCCGTTACATACCTGGCCAAAAACCGCAATGAATCGAGGCTTTTCACGAACTGCCCGATCAACCGCTTGCGGCTTCTCTCCAGGATCTCGTCTGCAATCCCGTCCTTCTCCACCTGGCGCCACCCCTCGGCCACAACCTCCAGAAAACGTTCGGGTTCAGGGGTGTTGCCCCCGATCACCGCGTGGGCATATCCTCGCCCGTAATCATACTCCCACCCGAAACTCTGATCAATCAGTTGCTTTTCGAACAATTGTCCGTACAGGGGACCGCCCTTGGTAAACAGGGCGTCGAACAGAAGAGAGGTCACCGTGTCTCTTTTCAACCCCTCCGCCCCCCGAACCTCTGTGCCGACATCCTTATACCCCACAAAAATTCGCGGGGTGTTCACCGGCATTTCGCACTCCTGACGGGACTGAAATACCCGGTCGGGTTCCGTCTCGGCCAATCGCTGAGCCGGCCCCTCGACGGTTCGGTCCGCCTTTTTCTCCTGGTTCTTCTCCACCGTCTCAATCACCGTTTCCGGGTCGATTCCCCCCACCACCAACAAATGCATATTCTGGGGGTGATAGAAGCCCCGGTAGCAGGTGTACAGGTCTTCTTTGCTGATGGCCCGGATGCTCTCCACTGTACCCGCAATCTGAATACGCACCGGGTGGTGTTCATAAAGTCCCTTAAGAAGCTGGAAGTAGACCCGGGCATCCGGATTGTCCTCGTACATGCGGATCTCCTGGGCGATGATCCCCTTTTCTTTTTCAACAGTCTCGTCGGTAAAATACGGTTCGTCGACAAAATCCAAAAGGGTTTCGAGATTTTCGAGGATATCATGGGTCGCTGAGAACAGATAGGCGGTCATATCAAAAGTTGTATAGGCGTTGGCCGATGCCGCCCGGGAAGCAAATAATCGAAACACATCCCCTTCTTTTTTCTCGAACATCTTGTGCTCAAGAAAATGCGCCACACCGTCGGGGACTTGGATCTCCCGTCCGTCCCCGGATCGGAAGCGGTGGTCGATGGACCCGAAATTCGTGGAATACGTGGCAAATACCTGGTTGTAGCCCGGCTTGGGCAACACCGTCACCGCCAGACCGTTCGCGCACCGGTGCTCCACCATGCGAACCCCCAACTGATCATACTTTCGTTCCCGCATTCTCTGTCCCCTCCTTTCCGCGCAGAAAATATACGGTATCCTTTTGAACCCTCCTGCCCACAGCAGCCACCTCCTCCTCTGTCACCGCATCCAAGGCCTCCACCATCTCCCCGGGAGAACGGGAGAGGCCGTGAAGAATTCCCGCCAGCCTCATGTCGATCATGCCGTAGGGCGAATCCTGCAACTCCCGGTACTGGTTTTGCAAACCGATCCGCGTCCAGGTCCACTCCTCGTCGTTGATCTCCCCCCGGGCCATGGCTTCCACTTGTCGGTCGACGATCTCCATCACCGTGTCCCGGCGATCGCTGGGAATCCCCGTCATCACGTACAAGACGCCCTTGTGGGCATCCAGTCGGCTAGACGCATAGTAGGCCAAGTTTGCCCGTTCCCGAACATGGATGAACAATTTTGAATGGGGAAACCCGCCCAATACCCCGTTGTACATCATCATCGCGGGAAAATCTTGATCCCGCCAAGCGGATCCCGTTCGATAACCGATATTCAGTTTCCCTTGTTGAATATCCATGACCTCTTCCACCATTTTAACCGGTCGATCGGCCATAAAGGGCTCCCCGGCAGACCAATCCCCCCGGACCCCTGCTCTCCCCCATTTCGCGGCAAAGGCCACCACCGGGTCCGGGTCCACCGGCCCAGCCACAAACAGGTGAAAGGGGCCCCTGTCCCGGATCTGTTCATAGAGGGTATAGAGAGAAGCTCCGCTGATTTGGGCCAGGTCTTCTTCAAAGCCGTATCTCGGGGCCGCATAAGCCTGGCCGGCGAACATCTCCGCTGCACAACGCTGGGCGGCATACAGCATTTTGTCATCAATCAGGCTGGCGATCCGTTTTCGGTGCTGCTCTTTTTCCCGATGGACGCGATCTTCCTCGAACCCGCCCCCGACGACCAGGGGATCCCATAACACTTGTCCCAGCAATTCTAATGCCGGGCGGGTCAAATCCAACCCCTTTGCGATTCTCTGCCCGGCCGGCACTTGCACGACAAACTCCAACGTGACCAGATCCCCTTTGCGTTTGGCATCCGCCTGGATCGAGGCCCCGTACAGATCGGAGAAGGCATTCTGAAGATCATCAAACTCCGGTAGGTTTCGGGTCCCTCTCAGGAGCACATGGGGAAGAAGCGTTGCGGCAGTCACCGTCTCCCGTTCCAGCGGCCACACCCAGTACGCCGCCATCGTGATGGTGTGGAAACGACTGGTGGACCACAGGTGCACCTGTCCTCCCGGAACGGTCGTTGTTTCAAATTCATCACTCAAAGGATTCCCTCCTCATCCATACCGTCACAACTCCTGTTCTCACTCTATTCCCATGATCGCCAAAAATAAAGCCCTCCTTGCGGAGGGCACCTCTTTTCCTGTATATGTTTGTTGTTTTCACCGTTTCAGAACCGGTTGTCTGCCTTGTCTTTGAAGCTATTTCATCAGAGCGCCGATTTTGGCGAGGTACCGGATCTGGCTCAAATCCTTGATGAAATATGCAACTCGCCCGGATGCCTTGTAATTGTTTCCAACCTTCCCCACAGCATCCCGGCCTCCCAGGGAAGCCACCGTGCCGAGAATCTTGGGCACAAAAGGTGTCTTTGGGCGGCCTTGCAGGTCGGCGGCCAGATTGTGGGCTACGGAATTGCCCATCTGGATGGCGAGCTGAGCCGTGGGCGGATACGGCCTCCCCTGTTCATTCAGGACAAAGCAACAATCTCCGGCCATGTATACGTCATCGTAACCGACGGCCTGAAGATATTCGTTGACTTTAGCCCGCCCCCGAGGCTCGGTCTCGAATCCGGCTTCCACGACGATCTGATTGCCCCGCACACCGCCGGTCCAGATGATGGTCCGGCTTTGGATCACTTCTCCATCTTTCAAGTGAACGACTCCAGGCTCCACCTGCACGATGGGCGATCCCACCTTGAAGATCACACCTTTGGCCTTGAGGACTTCTTCCGCTTTGGCCACCAGATCGGGCTCGAAACCGGGAAGAATCGAAGGCATTGCCTCCACGTTGTACAAAGTCACTTGTTCCCGGGGAATGTTACTTTCTTCACAAAGTCGGGGAAGCCAATCGGCAATCTCCCCCACCAACTCAATGCCCGTGAGTCCTGCGCCGCCCACCACAAAGGTCAGCAACTCCGGCCGGGGATCCAACGGGTATTCCGCGAAGCAGCGCTCGATATGCGTGCGGATCAGCCGCGCTTCATCGACGGACTTCAACGTCATGCCGTACTCTTTCATCCCCGGAATACCAAAGTACTCAGTCTCGCTCCCCAGGGCTACCACCAGATAATCGTAGGAAAGCTCGCCCCCCTCCAAGGTCACGACTTTTTCCTTTGGGTCAATCTTTGTCACCACATCCTCGACAAAGCGAATCGGCTTCCCGGCGAGCAACTTTTTGAGAGGAATCCGAACCTCCGTATCCCGCTTCGCCGCGGCCGCCGGTTCATACAACTGGGTCACCAGCTGGTGATAGTCGTATTTGTTGACGAGGGTGATGTCCACCGATCCGGCCGACGTTTCTTTAGCCAGCTTCAGGGCGGCCACCAATCCTCCGTACCCCGCTCCCAAAACCACCACGCGCTTGTTCACCGATATCCCCCACACTTTGTGTTTTATTTCACAAACCCGTCACATCTTCATCATAGATCCCCTTTTGCAGTCTGTCAAGAGGATCGCTTGGATAAAAAGCGAGAAAAGAGGCCAAGATACACGATCAGCCCGGCGGTGGCCGCCGCCCCCGATTCTAGTCCCGCCTCGTCTGGACACAACCACCGCGGTCCAAACCACTCCGCCGCCGGCCCGCCGAGGGCGGGCACCCCCATACCAAAGAGAGGGCCTTGAAGGCCGATCCACATCCAATGAAAACCCACGGCCCATCCGAGAGAATCGCTATTCTCCCGGGACTGGGCCAACAGCAGCCCCAAAAGAAAGCGGTTGCACACGAAAAGCGGCCCAGGAGCCCCCATCGCCGTATAAAGGGCGTACAGCAACGCGCTTCCCACCACGGCGGGCCGTGAACCATACTGGGTGCGAAGGGTGGAGAATAAGTAGCCACGAAAAGCCAGCTCTTCCCAAAGAGCCAAGAATAAGCAACTGATCAAACCCCGCCCCGGGCTAGCGCCGGAAAACCCCTTGGGCCAATGAACCCATCCCACTGTCCAAAACAGCGTGACGGCGCCCATCACGCCGATCGCCCCCCATAAAGCCCCCGAAGATGCGTGGCGTGCAAAACCTTCCAGGCGCAGCCCCATATGGGCGGGAGAACGGCCTTCTGCAAACCGGTACACCACCGGCACCAAGGCAGCGGCAACCAAAAGCACCCATCCACTTAGCCGGCCGTCGCCTCCCGGCTCATTGAGAGCCCCTGCGTTAAGCCCTGTCGCCACGAGCCCCGCCACTGCAACCAGCGCTGTGTACAAAACGGGCCGCGTCCAAGGCGACAACCGCCGCCCACGTCCCCCCTCCGCCATGCAAACCCCTCCGTCCACACCATCTCATCCTGTCCTCATCCTATGTCCGCCCATGGACAAACAGACCTTTCTGTCCGCCTATCTGCCGACCTCAGGGCTTGCTGCATATACATGGGAGAAAGCCGACAACAAGGAGGAAGATGCGATGTTGGTGTGCCTGGACCCTGGACATGGGGGCTCCGACCCCGGGGCCACCTATGGAACCCTCTACGAGAAAACCCTCACCCTGGCCCTGGCCTTGGCGCTGGGCCGTCGCCTGGTGGACACGTATTCTGTGGATGTCATGTACACAAGACAGGACGATCGGTTCGTCGGCTTATCCGAACGGGCAAAAATCGCCAACGATGCCCGGGCAAATTTCTTTTTATCGATTCACATCAACGCCGGGGGCGGGGAAGGATATGAGGATTATATTTACCCCGGCACGGAAAAAGGATCCACCGGCCGGATCCGGGACGTGCTGCACGACTATATCGCGCATTTTCTCCAGAAACTCGGGGTGGCGGACCGGGGGAAAAAAGAAGCGGATTTTGCCGTACTCCGGGAAACCGTGATGGATGCGGTGCTCATGGAAGTCCTGTTTATCGACAGCGCCAAAGACCGGGCCCTTTTGGTCTCTCCGGAATTTCAAGACCAATTCGCCGCCGCGGCCGCCGCGGGGCTCGCCGACGCGCTGCAGCTTCCTGTCCGCGGAACCCCCACGCCGGCGCCGCCCCCCACCTCTTCCCCGGAACCACAAGTGTTATACCGCGTTCAGGTCGGCGCCTTCCATGACCGGCAGCGGGCAGATGCTCTGGCGGCCGAGCTGCGCCAAAAAGGGTATCCCGCTATTGTGTTGCCCGAATCAGTTGCGGGTCACTAGGATCGATGGAAAGCCATACCGGTTCTCCTTCGGTAAAAGCGGCCCCTGCCCAGTCCCGGTGGGGAATCATTGCGGTGACCGTCAAGGGATCGGTATTCACTTCGACAAGGACACCTCCGGGGTGCATCCGAATTCGGCCGATTGACCCCGGGAATCGATTGGGGGACGCCGCGGCGGCCTCCCCCTCTCCCCGGGGCCACACCTTCCACGCGGACTTCGGGATATAGACCCACACGTCTTCCCATTCTCGATACAACCAATTCGACCAGATCATGAGATCCACGGCCCCCTGGCCGGGATACAGGCGCACCAACATCCACGAGTGGTTTCTCTGGACGACCTGTCCCCGGAACACCCGACCTCCCCCCAAGATCGCAGCCACCTCGGGGCTGGCGGGTCGGTTCCATACGTCTTCAGTGGTGCCCTCCTGGACCAACCGGCCCTTCCAAAGCAGAGCAAGGCGGTTCGACCAGCGGAAAGCCTCCTCCACGTTTGAAACGGCCGCCACCGCCGTAACTCGGGTCTCCCGAAGCCAGCTCCCGGCAAAACTGCGCCACTGCTCTTTGCTCTCCTCGGGAATGTCCGCCGTCGGTTCATCAATCAGAATCAATCGGGGACGACTGGCCAGAGCCCGGATCAGCTCCACCCGACGCCTGTCCAAAGGGGTCAACTGCCGGGGATAGAGATCGGCTAAAGGCTCAAGGTCAGCGAGGGAGAGCCAGCGACGGGCAAGGCGGGGTCGAGGCACGACAAAGCACAGATTCCGAAAAACCGTCATATGGGGAAAAAGGCCGTCATGAGCAAAAAGAACTGCGATGTTGCGGTGCTCGACAGGCAATCCTACCACCGATCGGCCCCCGACCCGGATATCGCCTGCCACGGGTCGGACGAAACCGGCAATCGTTTCTAAAAGGAGGGTTTTCCCGGCACCCTGGGGTCCGACCAAAGTGGCAATGTCTCCTTCCCCGACAAACCATACCGGTATACGCAGGGAAAAACCGGCTTCCCCCTCTACCGTCAACCCCTCGATCTCCAGACTCAACCGCGAAACCTCCCCAGCCGTCGCCCGACCCACAGCCGTATGCCGACCACCAACACCCAGCTGAGGAGGCTAAACATGGCCCCGACTGCTGCCATCTCCACCGCTTTTTCCGTCATTCCTTGTGAAAACCATTGATAAATACCGGTGCCCACGGTCAAGGGAAAGGGCATAAAAAAGGCCAGAGCAGCGAATTCCCCGAAAGCTCGGGCAAACACCACGGCCGCCGCTCCGAGAAGCCCATCGGCGGCCAAGGGCAGAGTCACCTGTCGAAAGGTTTTGCCCGCCCCGGCTCCCAGGGTCCGGGAAACCCTCTCCAAATGAATATCAACGGCATCGAATCCTCGCCGACATTCTTCCACCGCAACCGGGAGGCTGACGAACACCATCGCCGCGATGACGAGGGCGTAGCCGGTCCAGGAAGACCCATTGCCCAGCACCCCCCCGTAGGCCATCACCAGCGCAAGCCCCACCGCCGCCTGGGGGACGTGACCCGGAATCTGTAACAACATCCGGAGCGGCCTCCGGCGAAACTCAGGGTCCCGACTCAGGCGATAACCCATCGCGATTCCAAACACCATGTCGATGGTCGTGGCGACAGCCGCCGCCACCGCTGTGCGCAGGACGATGGCCAGGACTGCCGTGGACACGGTGGCCCGCAACATCCAGGATATCCCAAGAACAAAAAGTGGCAATAGCAGAAAAATAGCCGCCACCGTCGCTGCGAGCGTTGCCGCAGTTCTCATCCGCCCCACCCCGAGCCGTTTCTGCCCTTAAGGTACCGGACGAGGAGTGCGGCGTCAACGTCGATGCCGGCCTGGGCCCCGGCGTCTACGGCTGCGTTACTTGGATGACCGGAGAAACCCGCAGCCGGGGAGAGACATTCGGCGTGACCACCCGCAAATATGCGGCTTCATCGCAGGTGGCAAATTTGCTGCAGCTGACACAGTCCTTCCAGACTTTGTGAGGCAAGGTCTGCTTCTCCACGGGGTAGAACCCGCACTTTTCAAAAAAACGCCGCTGATAGGTCAAAGCGAGCACCTGGGGGATACCTAGATGCCGAGCCTCTTCCGACAACCGATCCACCAACAGGCCCCCGATCCCCTGCCCCCGGGCATCCGGCGCCACCGCCAAGGACCGGATCTCCGCCAAATCCGCCCAAAGGATGTGCAACCCCGCGACCCCCAGCAGTCGTTCACCCTCCACCGCCACACTGAAGCATTGCAGGGATTCGTACAAGGACAGCCGGGAACGCGGGAGAAGCAACCCTTGTTGTGCATAATAATCGATCAAGGCATACATGGCGTCAACGTCTTCAACCACAGCTTTCCTCAATTCCATGCCCAAACTCCCCCATCCCCGCGGACCCAGCGTAGGGAATAAATATTCGGTGATAGTGATAAATATACACCTCACCACCGTCCGTGTCTACACTGAACCCGTCCGGGAGCGGGGGCCTGTCACCAGGTCCAAGGCTTGCCATACCCCGGCGGCGGCCCGGGCGAGGGGCCTCCCCAGCCCCCGCCGTACCCGCCCCCATATCCCCCTCCGTACCCCCCTCCGTATCCGCCGCCATACCCACCCGCACCCGGGGGAAGCCCGTAAGGTGGGCCACCTGGACCGGAGGGCGGACCACCGGGGCCGTACGGCGGACCACCGGGGCCGGGCTGGGAGAGGATCAAAGGCGTCAGGGCCAAAAGAGCCGCAAAGGGGATGAACAAAACAAACGGGTTCACCCGGCGAAGGCCCGGGTCGTCGACCCGCATCCCCTTTTCCGCGACCACCGCTTCATAAACGCGGACGTAAAGACCCGTTTCGATCACGTCCACGAGCGTGCCGCGATATACGGCAGTGCGGGTTCTGACTTCGACCCGCCTTCCTTTCCACCTTCGGCACCAGGCCCAGTCGACGGGAAACGGAATCCGCGGCGCGTGTTCGTGTGCCCACCCAACACCTTCACCCATGTGCCATTCCCCCTTTCCCTTCTCTACAACATATGGTCGCTTGCCTTACGATGTCTCGGGCGAGGGCGGAAACGCAGCTTCAACCCGGAAGTCCGGCCGGTGCTCAAGAGGATATTCGGGGCACACGAAAAAACCCAAAAGGTTGTCCATCCATGCCGCTGCCATCAGTTGACCTCGTCCTTCCCGATCGCCGCCTCTCGCGCCGCAATCTCCGGTTGCACCGGATGCGCCAACACGGGGGTAATTCGTTCCACCTCCAAGGGCGATCCGTGCCAAGCGAAAACGAGACTTCCGCCGATCACGCCCAAGAGACCTCCGACCACCAGCCCGCCCGCGGCGCCGACGAATGAAAGAATAGACAGGAGAATCAGAGTAATCCCGATCACCGAGTGAGATCTCGGAATAACGAGACTCAATAAGGCCGCAGCCGTCATACACGAACCGATCACCAATCCCGCCCACATCAGACCGCTGCCTGGCAAAAACAGAAGGGGCGCTATGCTGATTCCCACCCACAACACCAGTCCACCCGCCACGAGGCTCAACAACCCTCCCCATGCGGGACGCGATCGATTCAGAGCAAAAACGTAGCCGGGGATCATCGAAAGAAATGTGGAAATCACAAGCGGTAATGAAATCCCCATGAGCCACCGCCACCATGGCCACGGCCCGGGCACAAGCTCGATGAGAAAGTTCGACAACTCAACGCCCGCCCATGCGCCGCAGAAAGCGAGTGTGGTCGCCACAAACGCGGAACCCCGGTAGTCGGCGTAGAGATTCCGAGCTCGATGAGAACGGACCAGAGCTGCCGCCACAAATCCGAACCACGCCAAACCGCCGGCAAACCCCGCCGCAGCTCCTGCTCGCCCGGCCCCCAACAAGGAATTGCTGCCCGCGATGATTCCAGCCATGATGCCCGACGTCCCGAGCGCCAGATCAAACCGGAACGGTTCCAAGCGCCGCGCCGCCGGTTCGAGGGCAAAACCAAACAGCGCCAAACCCAACAGGGCCCCGACACCGGCCCCCACGCGTCCTTGTCCGAAGACCACGCCCCCGATAAATGCACCGGTCAATAATCCCGTTACGGCCAAGGAGCCGCAAAAATTGATCCGTCGGAACACAAAGGCCCCTCCTTTCCTCCAGTGGGGATTGGACAATGTAAAGGCGCGAAACGACCAAGTGGAAATCGGTTGCCGACTGCCGACCGCCCGCAGCACAGCACCCGTGCCGGACCCATATCAAACGGCCCCGGTTACCCGGGGCCGTCGCGCTCCCCGGATCCGAGGATCGACTGCGCTTACGCAACTGGATCAGGGGAGTTGTTTTCCGTCCTTGTCATAGACTTCGAGGCTCAAGGACATCCCGGGAATCCCGAGCGATTGCGCCACCAGACTGTGTGTGTTCAGCTGCGGTTTGACCAGGTCGATTTGGCTCGAGGTCATGCCGAGTTTGTTCAGTGGATTATCGCTGTATTTTTCCTCCATGTCAAATGTGCTGAAATTTGCTTGGTCCGCTTGAAGACCCGTTATCCTCAATTTCAATCCAGAGCCTTGCACATCCTTGGTCGCACCGATGACCACCTTGACCTTATTCATCCCAAAATTCCCCAATTCTTTGCTGACATCGAGATCTTTTGTCAGATTTAACCCTTTGATGGTCGCACTGCTCAATTCAATGGCCGCCTGCGGCCAGATCGATTGTTCCGACGTTTGTCCCAAAGCGGGATACAAATTCATCTGCTGCCCAATAATCTCATCCGCCGAGATCACGAATCCGCCGATTCCCGTCAATGGAAAAGCGGCGTACACGGTCCCCGTCAGGAACAGGGAAGCGAGCAGGACCACAAGCCCCCCCAATCCAACTCCTGACGCAGCGAAGAATCGCTTGCGATTGGTCTGCACTGCAGCCGTCGACAGCATGTAACCTCATCCCCCTTGATGTTCAAGATTATTTCCTGCATTTGTTATAGTATTGTAGAATATTAACGTTCAGCTTACTATACCGAAAAACGTGGTGATTTCATCCTTCGAATCAGGGGGCAAGAATCATCGGATCCGCCATCCCTGAAACATCGGGGCTTCCGGCCCACCGGGGTTTCTGCAGCTAAACCGGGGCCAAAAAGGGAAGTGCTGCTTTCGCAACTCCCCTCCCGGAGGACCCGCTCAGCGGCCTCTCAGTCCCGTTCAAATCCGGACGCGCTCAATCAGTTGTTCGACGGAGGCCCGAAGTTCACGAACCTCCGTTTCCAGACGCTGCAGCCTTTCTTCCAACTGACAGGCCTCGCGCTGACAGACGCCGCACCGGGAACTGGTCGAGATATCCTTTCGTGCGGAGCGCCATCGTTGAAACCGCTCGAACAACAACAAAAGACTCGGATCGTTGACCACCACGTCGAGGATCGCATCCTCAAAACTTTCCTTGTACCCCGGCATACCGTGGTCTTTGCCGTACAAAAGGTGTTTTTGCAGCAGCTTCTGGATTTGTGGATTATGAGGTCCCCCGCTTTGTCGATAAAAGGCTTCAATTCGTTGCTCCATCGTCATTTTCTTGCCCACGAGACATCCCCCTCCTCTCTCGTTTTCGTTCGATCTGTTTCACAACCCGGCTCTATCCATGGCGCTTTGCGAAGATCCCGGATGCAAAAGGCCCCCTGTTGAACTCACCTCTCGGGAACAGCCTCGGGACTTTGACTTGACCCAGCACTGCCGAATCCGGGCGATGTTCCCGATGAGGTTAGAAACCCTGAGGGGTCGAGTTGCCCCAATTGTCGGAGCAGGCCGCTGAAGGGAGCGATCGGCGCTCCCGACGGCCGCCCGGTTGTTTCCGAATTGGGCTGAACGGACGATGGGGGATTGGATTGGACCGCACCGGAGGGGGGTTCCATTCCGCCACTCGGCGGCTCCGACCGGTCGGAAGCCGGCAGATGTGGTTCGGGGACCTCCCCTCGGCCGGACCCTGTCTCCACCGAGCCGGATGTTGTCTCTGCCGATCCTGCCTCGGGGTTCCTCGAGGCTTCCGCCTCCTTTCCGCCGTCGCGTTGCGGACCGGAGGGGGCCTCTCCCTTCGCTTGTCCCCCGGCTCCCGATGAGTCGCCGGACAACAATCCATTCAGTAAATCGACCACTCCTTCGCCGTTGATCACGGTCAGAGATCGCAGATCGATGATGGGGGCCGTCCCAGAATCCTCAATCCCCTTGTCCGTATGCAGTTTCATGGAAGGCATGAAGACATGGCCGGCGGTCAGTCTGGTGCAGCGCAGAAAAACATCTCGGAGCGTCAGTTGAGGAAAGGGTACATCCAACTTCAAACCGGCCCCTCGCAGCCCCAGTGCAGTGGTATCCGCGAGCAAACCCTCCAAAACCGCTGGGCCCGTACTGTCGATGCGCATCCCCCAGGGAAATCCGGCGGACGTTTGCGACTGGTTGCCGATCACGCGAAGGCCGTATGCGGTGGCTCGGTGGATTCGCAGCCGGATCACCAGCCCCCCGTCACCGCCCATCGCCAAACTGGGCAACAGTCCCTGCACTTCAATCCGGTCGGCACGCACGACGATGCCCGAATCCTGGTCGACCGCCGCTCCCCGTTGCGGAACACCGGCTCCTATGAGGGCTGCCAAGATCGCCAGAGTTCCCGCCACTGACCGGGACACTCGTCGTCTCCCTTTCCTGTTCACCGACACCACCGACTTCCGGTCCGGGTTCCTTTCTCGGGCGGGAACCGGAGCCCCCCCTGACCCGGACCTGCGCAAGCGATCCGGGAGGGCGGGGACAACGTCCCGGCTGCACCGCGACATTCCACATGCAACGTTCCTTCGATCGGCCTCAGCCACACGCCTTCCATCCTGCGAACCAAGGCACCGATGTTCGACAGGTTGAAGATCATTATCGAACACCTGCTCAGAAGTCCGGCGGATCGAAGCGTCAAACCGTCCAAGACTTCATGGACCAAACCTTTCACATCAATCACCGATCACTCCCCCTTACTGCGCTGAATCCGACTCAGCGGGACTTTAAGCTCGCCTCGATCGGACAATACGCCAAAGGACATAACAGGCGAGGAATGTTGAGGTCCACAACACTCCCGCGGCCAATCCGCGCAATCCCGGAACCGTTCCGACAGCCGACGACCCGAACGCCGTGAGAATTGTCCCTCCGACAAAAAACCCGGCCGACAACACCCCGAGTGTAAACCGGTTCACCAGTTTGTTGGCGAACACTATCGTGTCCGATGAGACTCGGTTTTCGACGATCATCTTCAAGTCATTCCAGGCCAGTTTCTCAAGTATTTTGTTGAATCTCCTAGGGAATGTTCCGATGAGTTTTGAGATTTCAGTTAAAAACCCGGCGTTGGCTCTATAGTTGAAACGCCTTGCTATCCAACGGCGCAACATTTGCACATCGGCGCTCTCCACCACGGTGTGAAAGGAGATTTCGGGACAGAGCCACCGCGCCGTCCCCTCTGCAGCCGAAAACCCTTTGGCCCAAAGCGCCAATCCATTCGGAATGCGGCAATAATTTTTCATCCCGATCACGATAATCTGGATAACAAGATTCCCCCAATTGTAACGGCTCGCCTGGTCACTGTCGGAATAATGGATGATCATCGATCGAAGTTGATCTTTCAGCTCCACGGGATTGGTATGGGGCGTCGGTTGAATAATATCCAGGGCCGCCTCTGCCGCATCCTCCGCCTGATTTAAGCGGCAGTGCAGGAGCAGCCGGAAAATCGCTTCCGTATGGATGGCATCCATCCGCCCCACCATGCCCCAGTCGATCACCACCGCTTTTTTGGTTCGCCTGTCGATCATGATGTTGGAACCATGAGGATCCGCGTGGTAAAAACCTTCACTAAATGTTTTGATATAGTAATGTGCTAAATCCAGCATTCGTTCGAATCTTTCTTCGAAACTTAAAAAATCAACCGGAAATTCCTTTAAATCCCATCCGTCGATGTATTCCATGACGAGCACTCGGGACGTGGCCTGGTACACAACGGGAATGTGTACGGTCGCAAACTCCGCCGAGATCCTCCGGTGCTCATCCATGTACTTCGCTTCGGTCTTTAGGTCCAGCTCATCCAATGAACTGCTGTAGTAATCCTCAATCAGTCCGGGCAGATCAAGAGCTGCGGCCAGATTGGACGGCAAAAAGACCTGGATTCGCCGAACCAACCGTTTGATGATCCGAATATCAGTCTCAAACAGCTTATCCACCGCCGGCCGGACCACTTTAACGGCACACATCCGCCCATCCCGAAGTTGTGCTTGATAAACTTGAGCCAACGAGGCGGAACCAAGGGGTTCGACGCGAATCCATTCGAAAGTCTCCAATCCGCCGGCCAGTTCATCATCAAGAATGGCGGCGATATACGGGAAGGATATGGGCGGAACCCGATCCAACAACTCGGCCAATTCTGCAGTGATCGGCTCTGGAAGCAGCTCCTGGCGGGTGACCAAAACCTGGCCCAGCTTAATGAAAGTCGGTCCCAACTCTTCGAACACCCGTCGCAGCCTACGACCGATTTGACGAAGTTGTCCCGCTTCCTCCACAGAACACTGTCGGTCCCAACGTTTCCACCATGTGCGGTCCTGCAGCACATGGAGCAAACCGTGCTTCGCCAGGGTTCCGACGATTGCCCGGTATCGTCCGCCCTTGGTGATCCTGCTTCGCATCTGTTCTATTTCTCTTCGCAATTGCTGTTTTTCATGGGGCGGCAGCCGCGTTCCGGTTACCTGAATGCTCTCCACCGAACTCGAATCCACTTTTTCTAACCTCCCATTTTTCATGGTCCGAATCCCCAGAACGCGGGAAGTCCGGGTACGAAACGGAGCCTACCTGCCACCGATAGGCTCCTTGCACCACTCGATCTCCGCTCAGCTGTACCAAACCCATTCCCTCGATGCCCGGTGACTCTCTGCGTCTTGGGGCATGTGCCCGAGACCGCCGCCGTATTCGACATGCACCTCCACAGAGCCGCACGGGTGGCTCTCTTGTGCACAACCCGGAGAGAGGGGTTCAGACCGTCAGGTGAGATTCACCCAAACACTTTTCATTTCGGTGTAGTGTTCGAGCGCATACCGGCCCATTTCCCTTCCCAGACCGCTTTGCTTGAATCCGCCCCACGGACTGGTGGGATCAAGAAGATTATAGCCGTTGATCCACACCGTCCCCGCCCGCAATTCATGGGCTACACGAATGGCCCGCCTGACATCCGACGTCCAGATGCCTGCGGCCAGGCCGTACTCCGTGTCATTCGCTCTTCGGACCACATCCCGCACGTCTTCAAAAGGCATCACCGCCAGCACCGGGCCAAAGACTTCTTCCCTGGCAATGGTCATGTCGTCGCGCGCCTCCAGCACCGTCGGTTCTACAAAGTAGCCCGAAGACCCTTTGCGAACTCCGCCCGTCAACCGTTTCGCGCCTTCCTCCAAGCCTTTCTCAATGTATCCCAACACCCGGTTCATGTGCTGTTCGCTCACCAATGGCCCCATTTGGGTGGCAGGATCCACCCCGGCGCCTTGGCGAATGGTTTTGGCGCGCCGCACGATCGCCTCCAGCACCCGGTCGTAAACCTGTTTGTGCAAATAAAGTCGCGATCCCGCGCAACAAACTTCCCCTTGGTTAAAAAAGATGCTCATCATGATTCCGCCGGCCACCATGTCCAGATCCGCATCCGGGAACACAATATTGGGGGATTTTCCTCCCAACTCCAAGGAAAGGCGCTTGAAATCCGCCGCTGACGCATGAACAATTTCCCTCCCCACTCGAGTGGAACCGGTAAAACTGATCTTGTCCACTCCGCGGTGGTGAGTCAGAGCGGCGCCCGCCGTGTGCCCGTACCCGGGCACAACATTGAGAACCCCGGGCGGTATGCCGGCCTCAAGAGCCAGTTCTCCGAGGCGCAGAGCTGTCAGAGGTGTCAATTCCGACGGCTTTAATACAACTGTGTTCCCGCACGCCAAAGCCGGCGCAACTTTCCACGAGGTGATCATCAGGGGAAAGTTCCAAGGTACAATGGCCCCCACCACGCCCACGGGCTCCCGCCGGGTATACACCAGGTACTGGCCGGGCATGGAAACAGGAAGGTTTTCCCCGCTCAACTTTGTCGTCCACCCGGCAAAATAGCGAAAGTGGTCAATGGCATACGGAATGTCCACCGCGGAGGTCTCGGCTATGGGTTTGCCGGTATCCAAAGACTCCAACTGACTCAATTCCTCCGCGTGGGCCTCCAGGAGATCGGACAACCTCCACAGCAGGCGCGCCCGCTCCATCGGGCTGATGTTCTTCCAGGGACCGTCGAGCGCCCGCCTGGCCGCCTGCACCGCCGCCTCCACATCCGGGTCATCCGCTGCGTACAACGTACACAAAACTTCACCCGAAGCCGGATCCACACTTTGAAACGTCTGACCGGAGGCCGAAGGCACCCACCGGCCGCCGATCAACATCTTTTTTGGGCCGGATTCCATAAACGTCCGGACGCGATCCAACACCACCGGGAGTTTGAGGGTGCTCGTCATCGCCCGCACCTCACGAGAGAACACCGATTTCCTGTTCGCTGATTCCGTAGATTTCATCGACGGACCTGTCCTTGGCCCGCTCCAGCACGTCCATGCGAATCTGAAATTGTTTGGTTGCGTATTGCACAAACTCTTCCGGGTCCAATCCAAAGGGATGCGGTCCCTCTCCTAAAAGTTCGTTCACAACTCCAATGGCATATGGCAGAAGCTCTCCCATCTTGTTATTGATCGTTTTCCAGACGTTTTCATTCTCCGCAATCAATCTGGACAATAGATAGGTTCCGTAGCCGATGTGACGTGATTCATCCCGTTTCAGATATTCCACAGCCTTTAACAACCCGGGCATCTTACCTTGTCTGCCCAACGCATTGGAGAATCCGTGATAACCTGTCTCGGCCAAAACCCCTTCCACAATCATATTGTAGGTGACGGACGCCTCGGCCTGAGCCTCAGGCGATGGGTCATGGATCAACCGTTCCATCGCCTGGGGGAGATACTCATAAAAAACTTTTTTATAATTCTCTTTATGATAGATCGCTAAATCTCCGCGGTATTCGGCCACTTCATCCAGAAACAGGCGAAATGATTCCGTGTGTTTGGCCTCTTCAAAAAGAAAGGTCGTCAGATACATTTCTTCCTCCAAACGCCCTTCGGAGGCCACCACGCGAATCAGAGGAAGGAGATCTCGAGTCACCGCCTCTTCACCGGCTTGAAATAAGGAGCAGAGTTTCAGGATCAACTCCTTTTGGTCCGTCGTGAGGGTTTTCCAGTCCTCCCGGTCCTGGGTGAAATCCAATTCTTTCGGGTCCCAAATCCCCAATTTTTTCGCCTTGTGATACAATCGCATCGGCAAAATCTCCTGGTTCAGGCCCCGCTCGCTTGTCGTCGCAAAGACGCGCATCCTTGATCCCCCCATACAGATGATTGAGGCTCCCGCCCTGTTCCCAAAAGATGTTGCCTCCTCCGGCCACATCTGTACCTGCGGCTTTCTCAACTCATTGTCAACATCACTTTCCCCGCTTGTCTCTGGTCGAACAGGCGATATCCTTCGGCGGCCGCTTCCAACGGCAAACGGTGAGTAATCACCACCGTCGGATCAATGCGCCCCCCGCGAATCAAGGCGAGAACCGCATCGATGTCCCGATGGACATTGGCCACTCCAATTCGGAAGGTCAGATCCTTGACCAAGCTTTGCATGAGCGGAAAGACGAACCGATCTTCGGAAGTAATCCCGACCGCTGAGATGCGCCCGCCTCCCCGGACCAATTCGAACGCCAGTTGAAGAGTCGCGGGACCGCCCACCGCTTCGATCACAACATCCGCCCCTTCACCGTGGGTCCATTCACGGATCTTTGACGCGGGGTTGACTTCCTTCGATGGAATGGGAACGGCCCCCAGGCGAGCCGCCACCTCCGTTCGCTCCCGAACCAGATCGACGGCGAACACACGGGAAGCGCCGAGAGCCAAGGCGCTCATCACAGCCATCATACCCACCGGCCCGCATCCAATGACGGCAACTGTCTCACCGGGCGACAATCCACTGTTGCGCACTGCTCCGTAGGCGGTGGTCAGAATATCTCCCGCGAAGAGCGCTTGTTCATCGCTCAACCCTTCGGGCACCTTTCGGAGGGTGTAATCTGCAAAAGGAATCCTCGCGTATTCGGCTTGGGTGCCCCCGAGATTACCGAAGGCCATCCCATAACCGAGCACTCCGCCCTGTTCGCATTGATTATACGCCCCGCGCCGGCATTGCCGACAGAATCCACAGGCCACGTGGAAGGCTCCCACCACGCGATCGCCCTGTCGAAAGGCCCGGACCTGGGATCCCACCTCTTCCACAATCCCCACGTATTCATGGCCCATCACCATGCCAGGCAACATTCCCGGAATCTTCCCGTGATACAGGTGAAGATCCGAACCACAAACAGCAGCCGTCGTCACTCGCAGGATCACGTCGGACGGATCCAGGATGGCGGGGTCATTCACCGTTTCAACCCTGACCTCACCGACTCCTTGGAAAGTCACCGCCTTCATCGCAAACCCTCCGGCAATTCCGCCTCGATATCAATCGCCGTCTCCACCAGGTATTTGGCCGCTATCACATACCCGGAGAGGGTGGACATGTTTCCTTTCGTCAACTTCAGCCTTCCCCGCATAATCGCAGTTATCGGCTCCAATTCACGATCCAACACTTGTTTCCACGTGTACGGATCGGCGCTGATCACATAGGGTGCCGTCTCCTGATCCTCCGGGGTCGCCACCCTGGCCTCTCGACACTCCCCATGCCACAAATCCAGGTACACCGCACGATCCTCCGCCAAGCCAACCGACGGATCCTGCTCCATAACGAGTACCAAGGGCCACTCCCACGTTTGGGCCGATTGGCGGTATTGCACGCTTTGATTTAATCTTTCTCCCCATTGTTGGGCCCACTCTGATCCGAAGACGGGTACACCCACCGAAATTCCCCCTTCTGTCATCGAAGTTTTATTGGATCTTCACGGTTTATTCTACATTTTTTCGTAAATCATCGTACCCCTGAAACCAGGGAAGTTTAACCCATTGATTTTCGTGTGCTGCGGGCCGAGATTCATTTCCCGGATCGCCCCCTCCATTCCTCAAAAATAAATACTTCATCGACTGTTAATTGTATTTTTTATTCTTGATTAAAAATATCAGGGTTCATTGGAAAAAGATTGTTTTGATCAGTTGATTTTGACTGGTTGGACATATACAATGACTTTACCCATCCGCACACCGTCAAACATCCCTGTCAACGCCCGGCGCGAAGCGGTCGCCAACTCCTTCGGCAACTCACCACGTACCGAGGAATCACCTCAGCCGCCACTTTTCCGGTTGGCTCGACGTACAGGTGGGGAAAAACATCGACGATCTCAATCGGAAAAATCAACAGGCCGGCACGGTTCACCGGGACGGAGCGGAAAACGTCCAAGCGATGTCCGTCAACCGGTCACCGCCATAAACCGAAGGGACGGGTGTGAGTCTGCCAGTCATGCGGATGACGGCCCCACGGGGGCGTCGCGAAGGCGCTCCTCACCCGGATGATCCACAACAACCGGTCGAAAAAAGGGGGATTTGACCATGTTTGTTCAAGACCCTGTCTTTGCCCTTCCCTTGCTGTCCAACCGATTGTGGGACAAAGTCGTCGACCAAGTCGGCAAGGGACACTCGGAGATCCTCATGCCCTGGACCGTCAAGCTCAACACCATGGAGCTCACAGATCACCAAAAAGAAGTCGTCCAGGACTTGTTGGTGTTTCTTCTTCAGCAATTGCACACGGCGCGAAAGCATCCGTCGACATTGTTTTATCGGTTTCAAACCTATTTGGTCGATCATCACCAGATGCTGGAATCCGTTCATGTATTGGCGACCGTTGCCCATTTCGAAGAAACGGTGTGCAAAGTTCTGCGCCGAAGGCTCGACCGAACGGATGCAGAATTGGGGTGTGCATGGATCCGCAACCTGGTCTTGAATTTGTATTACATCACCTTCGAAGTCGCCTATCTGCCGGCAGGTCCGTTCCCGGAAAACAATGAGGAATGGACATCTCCTTTGGTCAGACTGTTGAACCGCATGTCGTTGAAAGAAAGGTGGCAATGGGTGGCGCTATTTACGTCGGAACCCGAAGTCCGGATCCTCGAATTGGCCGTACGGGAAACCGAGGGGCGTGATTGGAAGTCGACCGCCGTCCAGCCGGATCTCACCCAGCAGATTCTCACCGGTTTATACGGCCATGATCCCGGGATCTGCCGACAAACTGTGGTTCCAGGCATCGGACTGGCCGCCGCAGGCAGCACGAGTCCCTCATCGCATCACCGACTGAACCAGATCGCCCAGTGGTTAAGAGTAGCCTTTGACCTGTCGACTCGTCTGGTCGACACGACGCCCTCCCTGAAAGCCCACCGCCTTCGACTGTACGAGGCTGTCCTTCAATTTGATGAAATCCTCCTCCAGTCCAAGAATCTGGAGGAAATTATCACTTCGACAGTGGAAAAAACGTGTCGAATCGGGGGGTTTCGCCGCAGCGCTCTCTTCTGGTACACCCCGCTCACCCGGTCGGTGTACGGCGTACATGCCTTCAACATCCCCAGAGAGAACATTCAGTGCATCCGCGAACCTGTGGAAAATCTGTCCGGGATTCAAGAGGTGTTCGAGAAGATGAAACCGGTTCATTTTGAGAACATTCACCGGAGATTGCCGGATCATTACGTGGAGTCATTCCATCTATCTTCCCTGTTGGTCTGTCCTATCCCTGTCGTTGGAGAACGGCAGGTCGCAGTACTGTTGCTGGATCAGGATGGAACGCCTTTTCAGGCGGATGAAGGGACCCTATTCGCTCTGGACACCATGATGTCGAGGGCTGCCAAAGCTATGTCAGCCCGATTGGCCGAACCGGCAACCAAAGTGGGAATCCCCTCCTCCGGGGTATTGACTCCCCGGGAACAACAGATTCTCCAGTTCATTGCAGACGGTTTGGATACAAAGGAAATCTCTCAACACCTCCACCTCAGTGAATACACGGTATCGGAATATGTGAGGGCCATCCTCAGAAGATTACAGGTGCCCAATCGGTCGGCAGCTGTAGCCAAAGCCATGCGCCAGAATATCATCCAATGAACTCGCCGGCGAGCACCCCTGCCTTTGGCCAGCAGACTCGTGCTGCCTCGCCTGCAGCGGACTTTCACCACCCAGTCAACGCCCATGCCGGGCGCACGGGAGAGGCCGGCCCCGCCTTTTGCAGGAGCCGGCCTCTCTTCGGATGCCCCACCCAATGCCGCCGAGCATCCGGGAACGGCGCTTACTGCACCACGTATTTTTCGGCATCGAGAATCCGGGCCGCAATCCGCCGCTTCAGGGCCGCGATGTTCACCGGAGTTCTCCGGGCCAATTTTCTCAGTCCCGCCAGCACCATCGCGAGAGTTTGCCCCTCTTCCACCGCCGCAAGAACCGACCGGGCGGTCGTCTCCAAGTGGTCAAAACCCTCATAAACCTGGCAGCGGGCCATATCGGCCATCAGCCCGGCCTTCTCTTCCCCGTGGGCCTGGGCGAATTTCACCGCCCGAAGCACCGCGCTCTCCATGGCAAAGATGTCGATGACCAAATCGGCCAAACCAGCGAGGACTTCTTGTTCCTCTTCCAACTTCGTCTGATATTTTTGCACTGCTGTGCCCGCCGCCAGAAGGAAAATCTTCTTCGCCTGTTCAATCAGGCCCCGCTCGACTCCCAGGAACCCGCCGTCCTCCACCCCGGTAACAGTCCCGGACATGAGTTCGCCCTGCAGCTGTTGCGCCTTTTGCAGCAGGGGCAGCTCGCCCTTCATGACCTTGCGCATCAACATGCCGGGGATCAACATGCGGTTGATCTCATTCGTCCCCTCAAAAATTCGATTGATCCGGGAATCCCGGTAGATTCGCTCGGCACCGTATTCAGCGATAAACCCGTAGCCGCCGTGAATCTGGACGTTCTCATCCGCCACGGCGTCGAGCACCTCGGAGCCGAACACCTTATTGATGGAACATTCCAAAGCGTACTCCCCGATGGCCGCAGCGGCCTGCATGCCCACCTCGTCCTGGGTGAGGTCAAAATCCTGCAGCTGCCGGTCAAACAACCCCACCGTCCGGTAAATCACAGACTCCGCCGCAAAGGTGCGAACCGCCATAGTGGCCAATTTGTTCTGAATGAGCGGAAACTCGGCGATGGGTTTGCCGAATTGGCTTCGTTCCTTGGCGTATTTTGCAGACATGGCCAGGGCGATCTTCGAAGACCCGACACAGCCCGCGGCCAATTTGTAACGGCCGATGTTCAGGATATTGAAGGCGATCAGATGGCCCTTGCCGATCTGGCCCAACACATTCTCCACCGGAACCGGCACATCTTCAAGGATGAGCTGCCGGGTGGAAGAGCCCTTGATCCCCATCTTCTTCTCTTCCGGACCGGTGGAAACCCCGGGGAATCCGCGCTCGACGATGAAGGCGGTGAATTTTTCCCCGTCCACCTTGGCGTAGACGATAAACAGGTCGGCAAACCCGGCGTTGGTGATAAACTGCTTCGTGCCGTTGAGGATATAGTGGGTACCTTCGGCATTTAACACCGCCGTGGTTTTCGCCCCGAGGGCGTCCGATCCCGAGGTGGGTTCGGTCAGGGCGTAAGCGGACAGCCACTCGCCGGACGCGAGCTTTGGAAGATATTTTTCCTTCTGGGCCTTATTGCCGAAATACACGATGGGAAGGGTCCCGATGCCGACGTGAGCCCCATGGGAAAGGGCGAAGGCCCCGCCATAGGTGACGTACTCGGTAATCAGGGTGGAACTGATCTTGTCCAGTCCAAGGCCCCCGTATTCCTCGGGGACATCCGCGCCAAGCAGCCCCAGCTCTCCAGCCTTTTTCAACAACCCGACGGTGACGTCAAAATTCTGGGCTTCGATCTCGGCATCCCGGGGTTGCACCTCGCCGACGCAAAAATCGTACGTGGTCTTGGCGATCATGCGGTGCTCCTCGGTAAAATCCTCCGGTGTAAACACACTGGCAGGATCCACCGGGCCCACCAAAAATTCTCCACCCTTGACCTTTTTTTGTTCTTCCATGATGCCACTCCTCTCTCGATCGTTGCTATGACGTCCCGAGACGACATCCCGGGACGCTTTGACCAAGCACTAGGGGCGTTCAAATACTCCGGCCGCCCCCATGCCTCCTCCGATACACATGGTAACCACCCCGTAGCGGCTGCCCCGGCGGCGCATCTCGTTCATCAGGGAGACGGTCAACTTCGAGCCGGTGCAGCCCAGGGGATGGCCCAAAGCGATGGCCCCTCCGTTGACGTTGGTCTTTTCCGGATCCATCCCGAGTTTCCGCATCACCGCCAGGGACTGGGCGGCAAATGCTTCGTTGAGCTCAAAAAGATCGATGTCGTCGATGGACAGGCCGGCCTTTTTCAGGGCTTTGGGCACCGCCTCTACGGGCCCGATGCCCATGATATCCGGGTCGACGCCCCCCACGGCAAAACTGCGGAAAATCAGTTTTGGCTCCAAGCCGAGCTGCGCCGCCCGTTCGGCGGACATGACCACCACCGCCGCCGCGCCGTCACTGGTCTGGGAGGAATTGCCCGCTGTCACGGTGCCGTCCTTGGCAAAGGCCGGACGCAGTTGCGCCAAAGCCTCCAGGGAGGTATCCCGGCGCACCCCTTCGTCTTCGACGAACTCAAAGGACGTTTTCACCACTTTGCCGTCATCACCCACCACCGTGCGGGTCACCGGGACCGGAACAATCTCGTCACGACACAGTCCCTCGTCAATCGCCCGGGCGGCCCGCTGATGGCTGCGAAGCGCAAAAGCATCCTGATCCTCCCGGCTCACGTCAAACCTCCGGGCCACCTGCTCCGCCGTGAGCCCCATGGACAAATACACCTGGGGATAATGTTCGACCAGATAGGGATTTGGGCGCACGGTGTGGCCGGTCATGGGGACCAGGCTCATGCTCTCCACGCCCCCGGCCACGATCACGTCTGCAAATCCGGCCATGATTCTCTCCGCCGCCATGGCGATCGTCTGAAGCCCCGATGAACAGAATCGATTGACAGTCACTCCGGGCACCGATGTCGGCAAACCCGCTCTCAAGGCCACGATCCGCCCGAGGTTCATCCCCTGTTCTGCTTCAGGAATGGCGCAACCGATGATCACATCCTCCACTTCGGCGGGTTCCACCTGCGGCACCCGGCGCAGGGCTTCGGCCACCACGAGCCCCGCGAGGTCCTCCGGCCGGGTTTCGCGCAAGGCACCCTTCGGGGCCTTGCCCACCGCGGTGCGCACCCCGGACACAATCACTGCTTCCCGCATCGCTCTCCCCCTCTTCATCTCCCGATCTCATCTGCGCAGTTTTTATCTTCTCCATCACTAATTCCGCAGCGGTTTATTGTGTTTGAGCATATAGGCCATTCGCTCCTGGGTCTTGGGCTCCCCGGCCAGGGACAAAAACGCCTCCCTTTCCAGATCGAGCAGGTACTGTTCCGATACGAGAGTCCCTGCGGGCACACTCCCGCCCGCCAACACCCAGGCCAACTTCTTCGCAATCTTCTCGTCGTGTTCGCTGATATATCCGCCCATGCGCAGCGTGTACGCCCCCACCGCCATGACGGCATAGCCGGGTTCTCCCACGACCGGGATCTTTCTCCTGACGGGCGGCCGGTACCCGTTCTCCGCCAACTGAAGGACTTTGCGCTTGGCATCGTACAACAAAGTGTCAGGGTTGACCGAGATGCCGTCGCCGGCTCGCAGAAATCCCATCTCCTTGGCCTCCGCGGCACTGGTGCTGACCTTGGCCATGGCGATGGTTTCAAAGGTGCGATTGACGAGAGGCTGCAGGTCCACCCCGCTTTTTTCCGGGACGCCCTCGATGGCTCGAAGGAGCAACTCCTTAGTCCCTCCTCCCCCGGGAATCACGCCCACCCCGGTCTCCACCAGACCCATATAGGTCTCTGCCGATGCTTGCACCCCGGACGCCGCAAAACACACCTCGGCCCCGCCACCGAGAGTCATGGCAAAAGGCGCCGCCACCACCGGTTTGTCGAGATACTTCAGGCGCATGCCCACCTGTTGGAACTGGCGGACGGCCATCTCCACCTCATCCCATTCCTCTTCCTGGACCCCCATGAGGATGAGAAACAGGTTGGCGCCGACGGAGAAGTTTTTCGCCTGGTTTCCGATCACGAGGCCCCGCCAGTTTTTCGAGACCTCTTCCGCGGCTTTGAACATCATCTCCACCACATCCGGGCCGATGGCGTTATGTGGTGACCGAAACTCCAGGCAGGCCACCCCGTCCCCCAGATCATACAGGGCCGCCCCGCTGTTCTCCATCACCACCTTGCCCTCTTCCCTCAGCCGAGGAAGATGGATCCACTCTTTCGGTTCTTCCGTGTACCGCACGTTTTTATCCGGCATAAACCGCCCGACCCGGCCGGGCTCCTTGTGATACCAACTGTCCAGACCCTGGGCCAGAAGATCTTCCACCAGTGGGGGGATCGCCTCTCCTTCGGCCCTCATGCGCTCCACCGCCTCGCGCACCCCGATCAGGTCCCACAGTTCGAAGGGCCCCAGTTCCCAGTTGAACCCCCACTTCATCGCCCGATCCACCGCCAGGATGTCATCGGCAATCTCGGGGATCTTCGAGGCCGTGTAAAGCAGCGTCTTCTTTGTCACCTTCCAGGCGAGCGCCGACGCCCGATCCTTGCCGAACAGTAGCGCCCGAATCTTGTCGCCGAGGGACGTGGCATACTTGGCCTGGGTTAGAGACGGATACTCCGCCTTCTTTCTCGGCCGGTACTCCATCGTCGCCGGATCGAGGGTCAGGATCTCCCGTCCGGCTTCGCTCTTGACCCGTTTATAAACTCCCTGGCCCGCCTTCTCTCCAATCCAGCCGCGCTTCACCATCTCTAGAATGAACGGCGGGACCTCGAAAGCCGCTTTCTCCTCCGGGGTGGAAACATGATCCCGGACGTTGTGCGCCACGTGCACAAAGGTGTCAATGCCGACAAGGTCCAAGGTCCGAAAGACCGCGCTCTTGGGTCGGCCCATGGCCGGACCGAACACACCGTCCACATCTTCCACCGTGTACCCGTCCTCTAACATGGCCTGGACCGTGGCGAGAAGTCCATAGGTGCCGATGCGGTTGGCGATAAAATTCGGCGTGTCCTTGGCCACGACGACGCCCTTGCCCAGTACCCGAGTGGCAAACTGGCACATGTCCTCCACCACGTCGGGCCGAGTTTTCGCCGTGGGGATGATCTCCAGCAATTTCATGTACCGGGGCGGGTTGAAAAAGTGAGTGCCCAAAAAATGGGCTTGAAACTCTTCGGATCGCCCTTCCGCCATCTTCGTGATGGACACGCCGGAGGTATTCGAACTGACCACCGTGCCGGGGCGCCGATAGGCTTCAACGTGCTCGAGAAGTGCTCGCTTGGCTTCGAGATTTTCCACGATCACTTCGATAATCCATTGGCAGTCCGCAATGCGATCCAGATGGTCTTCGAAATTACCAATCCGGATCCGGTCCGCTGCGCGCTTGGTATAAAATGCCGCCGGTCTCGCTTTCAGAGCCCGCTCAAGCCCTGTTCGGGCAATTCGCAGGCGAACTTCCGGGTCATTCAAGGTCAACCCTTTGGCCTTCTCTGCCTCTGTGAGGGACGAAGGGACCATGTCGAGCAGTTCCACCTCGAGGCCCACCCCCGCCAGATGCGCTGCGATGGCCGCTCCCATCACGCCGGAGCCCAAAACCGCAACTCGGTTGATCGTTGTGGTCATTCACAATCCTCCTTACCATCTCGCCTTTCCATGAACATCAACCAAACAGTCGGAAGATCCAGCCGCCACTACAGCTTCGTGTATCCACCACTCCCAGTATAGCATAATTCGAGATCGCAAACGGATTTTCCTGCCGTCTTTCTCCATCCTGGGAAGGAAACTGTCGTCATCGGCAAATTTGCAGGAAATACAACCATGCATCGCGTATTTGATGTACTATTGTAACAGAAACGTCGAAAACCAACGAACCCACAGGGAGGTGTCGTTATGGTACGCAGTCCTTCGGAGCGACGAAGGTGGCTCGAAAGTCGATTCCCCACCTGGCCCCGCCGGACACTCACATCCCACATGCAGGAAATGTGCCGGGAGTTCGCCGATCGCCCATTCATTATGACAGCCGATCGGAACTACAGCTACCGAGAGGTTTGGCAGCAAGCCCGGTCGGTGGCAAAGGCCTTTCTGGCCCTCGGCGTGAAGCGTCGGGACCACGTCGCCCTCCTGATGGCCAATGAACCCGAGTACGTGTTCGTGAAATTCGCCGTGGCCATGGTGGGAGCGGTGGCCATTCCTTTAAACACCCTCCTGCGGGAGGATGAACTGCACTACATGATTCGCCAGTCAGACAGCCGTTTGCTCGTGATGCATTGGTCGGCGGGTGGGATGAAACACGGTCCTGCGGTGGCCCGGCTCCTCGCTCGGATGGACGATGAAGGGGAACGCAAACTTCAGCATGTGGTGTACATCGGGGATGGCGCCGGTGCCCGGGAGGATACCTTTTTGTCTTGGGAATCCTTTTTGCAGCAGTCTTCCTCCGTCTCGAACGAGGCCCTGGAAGAGCGAATGCGGCAGTCCGAGTATCCCGATGAAGTGAGCGATATCATTTATACATCCGGAACCACGGGACTTCCCAAGGGTGTGATGCTCACCCACGACAATTTTTTGCGCTGCGCGTACAGCACCGCCCTCAGCCGGGCTTTTGAAGAAGGCCGGAGAATTTTTACTCCTTTGCCGTATTACCACGTCTTCGCCTACGAAGAAGGCCTGCTCGCTGTTTCCTTTGTCGGCGGTGCGATCATTTCGATGCCCGAGTTCCATCCCCGGGAGGCTCTCGCTCTCATGGAAACCCACCGAGCCACCGATTTCCTGTGCGTGCCGTCCATGCTTGTGGCGATCCTCAACCATCCGGACCGGGAACGATTTGACCTGGGAGCCCTTCATTCCCTCATGTGTGCCGCCGCCCCGGCACCGGTGCCCATCTGGGAGCGGGCGGTTAAGGAGCTGGGCGTCCGGGAAATTTGCACGGGCTACGGGGGAACGGAGGTGACAGCTTCCACTGTTCACACCGAGGTGGGAGACCCCATCGATATTGTGGTCAGCCGGGTGGGACGGATCAAGCCGGCGGGGTCCACTGGCCTGCCGGAGTTCGGCGGTGCGAACGTCCAGTACAAAGTGGTCGATCCCTACACCGGCGAAGACCTGCCGGAAGGCGCCGTCGGGGAATTGACCGCCCGGGGCAACATCGTCACCCGGGGCTACTACAACAAGCCCGAAGAAACGGCGGCGGTGATCGATCAGGATGGTTGGTTCCGCACGGGAGATCTCGGTCGCATCGATGAAAACGGATATATCGAATTTCTCGGCCGGAGTAAGGAGATGTACAAAGTGTCTGGAGAAAACGTGTCACCCAAGGAAGTGGAAGAAGTGATTTCCCGCCATCCAGCCGTCGGCCAGGTGTATGTGGTGGGAGTGCCCGATCCCTTAACCACCGAGGTAGGAGCTGCTTTTATTGAACTCAAGCCCGGAGCTGCGTTGACCCGGAGAGAGGTCGTGCGTTGGTGTCAAGACCGCTTGGCCAAATTCAAGGTCCCCCGGTACGTCTGGTTCGTGGAGCCCGGACAGTGGCCGATGACGGGAACCGGAAAGATTCAGAAGTTCAAACTGCAAGAGATCGCCCAGGAGCGGCTCACACAACCGGCCTCCTCCCGAGAAGGGCGGCAGCAATGAGGCGCAATCCTGTATTCACTCCCGTCGCCGTAACCGGGATGGGAGCACTCACTCCTTTTGGCTCGGGCGTCCAGCGGCTGTGGAACGCGATCATGGGGCGCCGCACAGCGGTGGGACCACCGTCTGACGCCCGGATCGCCCACTTCAGCCCCGCCGTGGCCGAAGTGAAGGATTTTTCACCCATGGACCATTTGCCCAAAAAAACGGTCCGGGACACGGATCGAAGTACCCAGTTGGCCCTGGTGGCGGCGGCGGAAGCCATGGCCGACGCGGGTTGGACAACGGAGGAGGATCCTTTCGAGTTGCGAGGCGTCAACGCCAATCGGACGGGGATCGCCTGGGGAACCGCTTTTGGGGGGCTTCCCAGCTATGAAGAGGAAGCGGTGCGGTTGGCGAAACAGCCCGAGGGCCGGGTCGGGCCCCGGGTGGTTTCAAAGGCGATTCCCAATGCCGCCGAAGCGGCCCTGGCCATGCACTACGGAATCCGGGGCCCGGCGATGACCTACGCCACGGCTTGCGCCGCTTCGGCCAACGCCCTGGGGGAAGCCCTTCAATGGCTCTGGCTGGGCATCGTTGACCAAGTTGTGACGGGCGGTTCCGAGAGCCTGTTCACGCCCACGGCCTTGGGCGGTCTGCGCTCCGCCGGCGCCGTGGCCATGGAAGGAGAGGGGGATCTTTCCACTTGGTGTAAACCCTTTGACGTGGACCGAACCGGAATGGTGATGGGAGAAGGAGCGGCGGCCCTGATCCTGGAACCTCTGGATCGGGCGAGGGCCCGAGGGGCAAAGGTCTACGCGGTCTTGGTGGGTTACGGGGCATCCAACGATGCATATCACGAAACAGCCCCCCATCCCGACGGCACCGGCGCGGTGCTGGCAATGGAGCGGGCTCTGTACAGCGCGGGCCTGGGGCCGGCGGACATCGATTATATCAACGCCCATGCCACGGCCACCCCCGCCGGGGATCGAGCCGAATCCCTGGCGCTGCGCCGGGTTTTCGGGGGGCATCTCAACCAGATTCCGGTCAGTTCCACCAAGGGAGGGATGGGCCACCTCCTGGGAGCCGCCGGTGCGGTGGAAAGCATAATTAGCATTAAGTCGATCGAGACCGGGTGGATTCCCCCCACTCTTCATTGTCGGCAGCCGGACCCGGAAGCACCTCCGGACTTGGTGTTGGACGGGCCCCGTCGGCAGCATATCGCCGTGGCCATGAGCAACTCTTTTGGATTTGGCGGTCAGAACGGGGTTCTGATCTGGGCCGACCCCGGATTGTTCAGTCGATAACTTGGATCACATAGTAGGGATCCGATTGTGTCCTGCAGGAAGGGACTGCGCTCCCTTCCTGTCCCTTTACTCATGGGACTCGCCCCCGCAACGGGCGGCCGACGGGTTCACTGCGACACCTCAAGGCCAGCGGCGATCAATCCCTCATTCCCCCAGCCTTATAGACGTCACCATCGTTCCGTCTCCCGACCTGGTTGCGCGCTCTCCCACGATCGTCACATGTTCCGCCGATACTGGCCCCCGACTTCGAACAGCGCCGCCGTGATCTGGCCGAGACTGCAGTATCGAACCGTCTCCATCAACTCCGCAAAGATGTTTCCGCCCTCGGCGGCCACCTGCTGCAGTCGGCGGAGCATCTGGGGTGCCCGATCCCGATTGCGCTCCTGAAAGGCCTGGAGATTGCGAAGCTGCTCTTCTTTCTCCTCCCGGGTCGCCCGGGCGAGTTCAATGGTGGTGTGCTCGGTCTCGGATAGGCCTTTTGGATTGAGAAACGTGTTGACCCCGATGATGGGCAACTGCCCCGTATGCTTCAGTTGTTCGTAGTACAACGACTCATCCTGGATCTTTCCCCTCTGGTACTGGGTCTCCATGGCACCGAGCACTCCTCCCCGGTCATTGAGCCGCAAAAACTCCTGAAGCACCGCTTCTTCCACCAGGTCGGTCAACTCCTCAATGATGAACGCCCCTTGAAGCGGATTTTCATTTTTCGCCAGGCCGAATTCCCGGTTGATGATCATCTGGATCGCCATCGCCCGCCGGACCGACTCTTCCGTGGGCGTGGTGATCGCCTCGTCGTAGGCGTTTGTATGCAGGGAATTGCAGTTGTCGTAAATGGCCAGCAGCGCCTGCAGGGTGGTGCGAATGTCGTTAAAATCGATCTCCATGGCGTGCAGGGACCGCCCGGACGTTTGAATATGGTACTTCAGTTTTTGACTCCGCTCATTGCCGCCGTATCGGTACTTGATCGCCGTGGACCAAATCCGCCGGGCCACCCGCCCGATCACACTGTACTCCGGGTCCATGCCATTGCTGAAGAAAAACGACAGATTCGGGGCAAAATCGTCGATTTTCATGCCCCGAGACAGATAATATTCCACATAGGTAAAAGCGTTGGACAGAGTAAAGGCCAGTTGGGTAATGGGATTCGCCCCGGCTTCGGCAATGTGATAGCCACTGATGCTCACCGAGTAATAATTGCGGACGTCGTGCGCAATAAAATATTCCTGAATGTCCCCCATCATCCGCAGGGCGAAATCGATGGAGAAGATGCAGGTATTCTGCCCCTGGTCCTCTTTCAGGATGTCCGCCTGGACCGTCCCCCGGACCGTGCGCAAGGTCCTGGCTTTAATCTCTTCGTATTCCTCCCGGGAAGGCTCCCGGCCCGTCTCCCGCCGGAATGCCTCCACCTGTTGGTCGATGGCGGTGTTAAGAAACATGGCAAGCAAAATCGGCGCCGGTCCATTGATGGTCATGGACACGCTGGTATTGGGAGCGCACAGGTCAAAGCCCTCATACAACTTTTTCATGTCGTCCAGGGTGCAGACGCTGACCCCGCTCTCCCCGATTTTGCCGTAGATGTCGGGTCGCCGATCGGGATCCTGGCCGTACAGGGTCACGCTGTCAAAAGCGGTGGACAAGCGTTTCGCCGTGTCATTTTGACTGAGATAGTGAAACCTCCGGTTCGTGCGCTCCGGCGTCCCTTCGCCGGCAAACTGCCGGCGGGGCTCCTCCTCGGTGCGTTTCAAGGGAAATACCCCGGCGGTATAAGGGAAGGAACCCGGGACGTTCTCCAACAGGAGCCAGCGAAGGATCTCGCCGTAATCCTCGTATCGCGGCAACGCCACTTTGGGAATCCGGGTGCCTGACAGGCTCGTCGTGTACAGAGGCTGGCGGATCTCCCGATCCCGGACTTTCATCACCAGTTCGTCCTGGCGATACCGCTCTTTGAGCTTCGGCCACTCCTCCAGGGCCTTTCTGCAGTCGGGATGCAGTTGTTCCCAAAAATGGGCCAGTTGGCGGTCGATCTCCTGAAGGGGGACCGCCTCCCCTTCCCCGGCCGCCTCAGCCAGCACCGCCCTGGCTCCTTCCAGTTGGTAAATTTTCCTTGCGATAGACGACTGTTCTTCGACCCAACGTTTGTAGCGTCGTATCGTATCTACAATTTCTGCGAGGTAGTGGGTCCGTTCGGGAGGGATGACGCCGGGTTTGCGGCTGTCCATCGCCCCGGGCGTGTAATCGCCCCGCCACGTCTCCCCAAACCGTAGGGCCAGCCGGTCGATCAAGGCTTTGAAGAAGCGATCGGTGCCCGGATCGTTAAACTGGCTGGCAATGGTCCCGTAGACCGGAAGTGACTCATCGGGACCTTCGACCTGATTGTGGTTGCGCCGGTACTGCTTTCGCACCTCCCGAAGCGCATCTTCGGAGCCTTTGCGGTCGAACTTGTTGATGACGACAAAATCGGCGTAATCGAGCATATCGATTTTTTCCAGTTGGCTCGGCGCTCCGAATTCGCTGGTCATCACATAGATGCTCAGATCCGCAACCCGGGCCACTGCGGCATCACCCTGGCCGATACCGCTGGTCTCCACGATAATCAGATCGAATCCGGCCGCCCGGACCACATCCAAGGCCTCGTCCATGGCGGCGCTCAGTTCAGACCCGGATCGTCGGCTGGCCAGGCTGCGCATGTAAATCCTGGGGCTGGCCAGGGCATTCATGCGGATCCGATCACCGAGCAATGCGCCTCCAGTTTTCTGTTTGGATGGGTCCACGCTGAGGACGGCAAAAGTTTTATCAGGATAAACGCGCAAAAACCGGCGAAGCAATTCATCGGTTAACGAACTTTTGCCCGCACCCCCGGTCCCGGTGACTCCCACCACGGGAACGGGCCGGCGCATTTCCCGCAGCCGGGCGAAGATCTCGTCCCATTCCGGATGTTTCTCCACCACCCGGCGTTCCGCCAAGGTGATCCACTCGGCCACCCGGCGCACCTCGGTGGGAGTGAGGGGCACCTCCACCCCTGACTCGGCCAACCGGGTGGGGGTGGGGTGATCCGCCAAGCGGATCATATAATTGATCATCCCTTGAAGCCCCATCTCCCGACCGTCCTCGGGGGAGAAAATCTTCGCGATGCCGTATGCTTCGAGTTCGCGAATCTCCTCGGGAATGATCACCCCCCCGCCGCCGCCGAAAATCAGGATGTGCCCCGCTCCCCGCTCTTGCAGGAGATCATACATGTATTTAAAGAATTCCATATGCCCGCCTTGGTAAGAACTGACGGCAATCCCCTGCACGTCTTCTTGGATGGCGGCATTCACGATTTCTTCCACAGAGCGGTTGTGCCCGAGGTGGATCACCTCCACTCCGGAGCGTTGCAACAGCCGTCGCATAATGTTAATCGCCGCGTCGTGGCCGTCGAACAAGCTGGCGGCCGTCACGAAACGCACCTGGTGCTGCGGCCGATACACTTCAGTTTCCACGGACAGCTTCCCCCTCTTCTTTTTTAACCTGTGTATCTGTGTCATCGGTCTCGTCGGGACTCATGAGTTCATTGAGCAAGAGGGACGTCTGAACCCGGATGTACTCCTCCAGCGTATAGTGCCGCTGCAACGCCCACCGGCGAAAGGCCCACATCTGACCGAGCACAATGATGTTATGGGCCATCAGCGTCACCGCCCCGGGGTCCAGGCGAAGACTGCCGTCCTCGATGCCCCGGCGCAAAATGTCGGCAAATATCCCGGTAATCTGCTCTTCTTTTCCCAGCACAAAGTGCAGGGCCTCCAAGGGCAAAGATTTGCTTTCTTGATAGATGAGCAGCACATCGTCCTGCATATCGTCCATCACATACAGATACTGTCGAATGGCCGACCGCAAGCTCTCCCGAGCGTTGCCCGCCTCCGTGAGGGTTCGCCGGAGCCGCGTCTCCAGGGTGGTGTGGATATTGTCGCAAACCAGGTACAACACGTCCTCTTTGGACTCCACGTATTCATAAAGGGCTCCGATGCTCAGTCCGCTCTCCCGGGCGATCTCCCGGGTGGTGGTGCCGTGAAACCCTTTTTCCACAAAGAGATTCACCGCGGCGGCCACGATCTGCTGTCTTCGGGTTTCGATCAGTTTAGGATCCTTGACCGCCGAGGGAATGTGCTTTTTCGGGCACATCCCGCCCCCCTCCTTCCGACATTTCTTCGGTCGGCCAAATACCGAGCGAGCGTTCGATCAGGTTTCCTGCTATCATCTTACGTGTCCGTATCCCGTCCGTCAACGGACTGTTGCCTAAACCCCTGCAACCAAACGGTCGTTCTGGCAGGAAAATCGACCGGTCCTCTCGAATCTAATGAATCAACTCGATCGATATCCCTTCCCTATCACTCTTAAAAGGAGAATCGCCCATGTTAAGTCCTGATACGTTAAAAAATCGCGTCGCGGTGATCACCGGAGGCAGTTCTGGGCTGGGAAAGGCGATCGCCGGCGAATTCGCCCGGCTTGGCGCCCACATCGTCATCACCGGACGCAATGAAGAACGCTTGAATGCCGCCGCCCAGGATCTTCTCAGCCGCACCCCGGGTGCCCGGGTGTTGGCCGTCGCAGGGGATGTCCGCAATCCTGCCGACGTCGATCGTTGGGTGGCGGAAACGAACCAAGCCTTCGGCCAAATCGATATCCTCGTCAACAATGCCGCAGGCAATTTCGTCTGCCCGGCCGAACAGTTGTCGGTCAACGGGTGGAACGCCGTGGTCGGCATCGTCCTCAACGGAACGTTCTACTGCTCCCGGGCGATGGGAAAAGAGATGATCGAATCCGGGCGAGGTGGAAACATCCTCAACATCGTCGCCACCTACTCCTGGACGGGCGGACCCGGCACCGTCCACTCGGCTGCGGCAAAAGCCGGGGTCGTGGCCATGACCCGAACCTTGGCGGTGGAATGGGCCAGATACGGCATCCGGGTGAACGCCATCGCCCCGGGGCCCATTGAGCACACGGGCGGAGCAGAAAAGCTGTGGCCGACCAAGACGATCGAGGAACGCCTGAAACAAGAGATCCCAGCAGGGCGGTTCGGCCAGCCCGAAGAGGTCGCCAGGCTTGCCTCCTTCATCGTCTCCGATTACGCCGGTTTCATGACCGGCGAGGTGGTGACCCTGGACGGCGGTGAATGGCTGAACAAGGGGTTTCTCAAACATTTTGAGGCCGACAAGCCGACGAAGTAGTCACCCGGGCCCGGGGGTTCTGGGCACCGGCACCCCGCCCGGGCGATCACTGAAACTAACGTTGTCTTACCCGATCCCGCAGGAGGTTGAAGACAGCTTTTGGCCTTCTATGAAGAAGAGAAGTGATTTGCCGAAAATCAACGTCACCTGATAGAATTTGATATAGGGTGATGTTCAGGTGAAGCTCTATTCGATTCGAGAGTTTGCGGAGAAACTCGGCGTCAGCGTCTCCACACTTCGAGCGTGGGACAGGGAAGGCAAGCTGGTGCCTTTGCGAACTCCCACCAACAAGCGCAGATACACCGAGGATATGTTCTATCAGGCGTTGGGAAGTGGCTCACAAGGACCGGCTGGTCCGGTTTGGGTTTGATTTCTTGGAGGACCTGTTTGCACGGTTCGGTTGCGAGATTCTGGTGGTCAACAAGGCCGAGGACATGTCACCGGCCCAGGAACTGGCCGAAGATTTAATAAGCATTGTCCAGTATTTTGCAACAAAACTCTACGGGTCACGAACCTACAGGGCGCGGAAACTGACCAAAGCCGTTCGGGAGGAACTATCCGGTGCGACAGACGATCCGACAAAAGAGCCTGCCGCTGAATCGTGAGAAATGGAGGCAGATCGTCGAAGTGGCCGAGGCGTATTCCCGGCAGAAGGACGCCTTCTTGGTGGAGTACGCGCAGGTGAAGTACCTCAAGGATCTGGGGTATAAACGGAGAATTCGAGATGAACGGGTGGCCGCCGGGTTTGTGAGTCCCTTTGGTCTTCAGGCTCGGCAGTGGAAGCTGGCTTTGGAAGACGCCTTATGGACCTTGGAGCGACAGTGGGAAGCGGCGATTGCCGAGGTGCGGGACCGTCTTCACCGCAACGGGGGGTTAACCCCGAAGGAACGGGATTACGCCTTCTGGTTGCTGGACAAGTTCGGGGACAGGCCCCGGGATTGGAGAAAGATTGAGGCGATTTTTCGGGATGAGGATCTGGCCGGGAAAAAGACCGAATTGGAGCCGGCCGGGCGGAAGAAGGTCCGCCACGGGCTGAAGCGGCTGTTTCGCCGGATCCTGGGAAAGAGGCCGCGGGTCAGGAAAGCCCGGAGTTTTGTTGTGGATCAACAGATGTACCGAGTGTTCATGGTGGGCAACCGGCAGTATGTGGCGGTGATGGGATTGTCCCCGGGAAAAAGGATCGTGATCCCCCTTTCTGGGATTCACAAGCTGAGGGGCAATCTGCGGGTGGTTCTGCTGCCGGACGAACAGGCGGTGGAGATTCACATGAGCCGGGAACCAAAGACCTACCCGGCCGGGGAGGAAGAGGCGGGAATCGACCTGGGAGTCACCGAAGTTCTGACGGATGACTCGGGGAAGAAGTATCGGCCGGAGTACGGCCAGGCCCTGCAAGAGATGTCGGACCACGTGCTGGACAAAGGACGGAAACGCCAGAAGCTGTGGGCGTTGTATCGCAAAAACCGGGAGCGGGACCCGGGAAAGGCCAGGCGAATTCGTCGGCACAACCTGGGGCTGGTGAAACAGCACAAGCGACACAGGCGGTACCGGGCGTGGTGCGAGAACGAGATCAACCGGGCGTTTCGGGCGTTTTTTCGGGAACGCCGGCCGAGGGTGATCGCCTACGAAGATTTGTCCCACCTGCGGGGGAAGGCGAGGAACAAGGGGCTGTCCCGCAAGGTGAGCCAGTGGCAACGGCAGGCGATCCGGGAGCGACTGGAATACTTGTGCCATGTTTATTGCATAACCGATCCGGGACCGGTGAACGCCGCGTATACGAGCCAGACCTGTCCCTGTCCCGGATGCGGCTGGGTGGACGGCAAGAACCGCAACGGCGATTCGTTCCGGTGCCAAAAGTGCGGATATGAAGGAGATGCGGACCATGTGGCGGCGACCAATGTGAAGGGGCGTCTTCGCGACCAGGAGATCACAAAGTACACCCCACACAAAGAAGTCAAAAGAATTTTGCTGAAGCGCTACTGGGAGAACCACGCATGAATGAATCAGAGTTCCCGGGATGTTCCCGGGAAGACGGGACAGGGACAGGCCGGGCGGGAGAAAGACCGTGAGGGCGTGCGGGGGTTGGCGAAGGCCGCACGGAACACGGCTTTGACGATGAGGCGCAAGCGGAGCGCCGCCGGGTGGCTGATCCTGGGGGGTTCGGCAAAACGGCCTTCCGGGTTGGCGAAAGCGATCCCTGTCCTGCCGGTGGGAGACGCGCAAGCGTCGAGGGACCACCCCGCCGTTTGGAAACTGTCGGTGCCGGACGCTGGTCGGCGGACGGCCGGATGGTACTGTTTCGGGCGGGACTCCAGATGCTCGGCCCCAGGGCCTCGCCAATCGGGTCTTCGGGGAGCAGCCAGCCTCTCGGAGAGCGTAAACTGTTTTGCTGTCAAGTCTGTCAATGTTTGATAGAAGGTGATAGCAAAAATGAAACAGCACAGACCAACGCGACTTTGACAGCAGGGATCTTCCAATGTTCAGTTGGTCGATGACCGCCCCCTCCAGGGGCGGTCAGCAAATCCCTCCGGCGTTCAAACCCCCATGATGTGATACCCGTTATCGACGTGAATGATTTCCCCGGTAATTCCCCGGGACATAGAACTGGCCAGGAAGACCGCCGTATCCCCCACCTCCGCCGGGTCGGTATTCCTCCGCAAGGGCGCTTTTTCTTCGATGATTTTTAAAATGCTGTTGAAATCTTTGATTCCCTTTGCGGACAGGGTGCGGATGGGACCCGCCGAGATGGCGTTCACCCGAATCCCATCAGGGCCGAGATCCTCCGCCAGATAGCGCACACTGGATTCCAGGGCCGCCTTGGCCACCCCCATCACATTGTAGTTCGGCATGACTCTCTCCGAACCCATGTAGGTCATGGTGATCACACTCCCGCCTTCTTTGGCCAAAAGCCCCCGCAGGCGCTGGAGCACTGCCGTCAAGGAGTAGACGCTGATCTCCTGGGCAATGGCGAATCCTTCCCGGGAGGTATCCACATAAAGCCCGGAGAGCTCCTCGGTTTTCGCAAAGGCGATACTGTGTACCAGGACGTGAAGGGCGCCCACCTGTTGATCGAGAACTAGCTTCAACGCATCCAGGTCCTCATCCCGGCTCACATCGCAAGGAAATAACAACGAGCCCGGAATCTGCTCCGCCAACTCCCGAACCCGGCGTTCCAGCCGTTCCCCTTGGTATGTAAAGATCAGTTCCGCCCCTTGGTCCGCCAGGGCCTTGGCGATAGCCCAGGCGATACTGCGGTCGTTGGCCACCCCCATGACCAATGCCTTCTTGCCGTCAAGTAATCCCACCATCCATCCTCCTTTGTCGCTCCAACCAATCCGTAACGCGAAACAACAATTCTCGATTGTCCGGCCAAAAAAGCATCTTTTCGGCCCTGCCGGGATCCACCCACCGGCTGTCGGTGTGCTCGCTGCTCAGGTGCGGTACGAAAGGGCGAGGGCAACAAGCTATCCAGACGGTGTGCCGATATGTCTGCCCCAGATGCTCGAACTGGGCCGTCCATGGAGTCCTGATCAACCGGTCCGGCATCCACCCCGTCTCCTCCCGGGTTTCCCGCCCCGCCGCCTCCTCCGGCCGCTCCCCCGACTCCACGTGCCCTGTTACCGGTTGCCACCATCCCCCCCGCTCCGCCGTTCGCTTGAGCAACAACACCCGCAGGGGTTCCAGCGCACAGATAAAAACGAGCACCGAATGACGCACCGCACTTCCCCCCGCTCTCCATCATAGCAAAAAAGACATGATCGAAGGGCGTTGGCGCAAAGAAAAAAGACAGCCGTCCGAGACTCGGCTGTCCGAAGGACAAAGTGACACCCCGCTTGCATCGGATGGACAGGCGGTTTCCGTCATCCCCGGCCGCCGGAGGTGCGGCCAATCGCCACGCGGGCGCCCCGCCTGGCGGAGAGTTCCTGGTTCACCCGCTGGAGGTTTTGCTGGGCCCGGGCCAACTCTGTTACCGCCTTTTTCTGCGCCTCGGGGTCTGGCACCACCAAGGCTTGGGCGAGGAGATCCAGATATCGGTGCACGTGACCTGTCCAGGTTTCCTTCTCAATCAGTAAATCCCAGTCGGTCAGCTGATCCCATTCCACTCGCCCCACCGCTTCCCAAAACAGTAGACCCCTGCTGAAGCGCACCTGACTGATGCGCCCTTTCCACGTCACATAGGCGGTGCCTCCGGCCTCCACCGTTTTGAGCAAGTCGAGCCAGGCCGTCACCAAACCGCTGCAGCCGAGTGCCGCCGGTTCACCGTAAAAGCTTGCACTTCCGGACAGGTTGTCCTCTTCCGCCCGGACCCGCACCACCCCCGTGGAACTGCAGGCCGTATAAACGGTCGCCTGGGGCGTATGAGATAGCGCGGTGCTCACATCGGAACCGCGCCAGGTTTTCATCCGCTCATACACCGTCGACCGATGGGCTGAAGCGCGAAACACGGCGGCCACGCGGAGATCGTCCATCTGCGAGGTCCCCCTCTTCTCCTAGGTTCCTTACCAGTTATGTCCCGGGGGGATTCACTTGAAACCTGTTACGATACAGGTACGCCGAAAACCGCGCAAAGGTGTCGGCAGCCAATTCACTCCTTAGCCAAAAAATCCCGGTACGCGCCCTCCGCCGCCTGACAGCCTATGCCCGATTCCACCGAGTAACCCACACTCCGAAGAATCTGCTCCAGCGCACTGAGTAGGAGCAGGACATTTCGCCGTCGGCTGGAATGGCCGAGCAAACCGATTCGCCACACCCGGCCCTTGACCTCTCCAAGCCCCCCGCCGATCTCAATCCCGTACTCGTTGAGCAGGCGGTTGCGCACCAAAGTATCCTCCACACCTTCGGGGATCCACACCGAAGTCAACTGGGGCAGGCGATGCCCTGCGTCGGCATACAGTTGGAGACCCATTGCCTCAAGGCCCGCCTGAAGAGCCCGACCATTCACCCAGTGCCGCCGGAATACAGATTCTAAGCCCTCTTCCAACAACAACCCCAAAGCCTCGTGCAGGGCGTACATCATCGTAATCGGGGCGGTGTGATGATAGAAACGCTCGCTCCCCCAGTACTGGCGAACCATCGTCAAGTCGAGATACCAACTCTGGACTTTTCGCTTGCGGCGCTCCAACGCTTCTTCGAACTTGGGGCTAAACGTGGCCGGTGAAAGCCCGGGAGGCGCGCTGAGACATTTTTGCGTTCCGGAGTAACAGGCGTCGATCGCCGCCTCTTCCACCGGCACGGGAACACCGCCCAACGACGTCACCGCATCCACCAAGAACAGGGCCCCGTGATCGCGCGCCAGCCTGCCGATCTCTTCCAGAGGTTGTAAAACCCCCGTCGAAGTTTCGGCGTGAACCACCGCCACCGCTTTCACTCCTGGGTGATTTTTCAGAGCCTCCTGAATCTGACCCGGATCGACGGTCCTCCCCCAGGGCGCCCGCACCTGAATCACTTCGGCACCGGTGCGGGAGGCGACGTCCACCATCCGCTCCCCGAAGGCGCCGCAAATGCCGATTACCACCCGATCCCCGGGTTCCAAGGCATTGACAAACACCGTTTCCATCCCCGCACTGCCCGTTCCGGACATCGCCAGGGTCAGCGGGTAACGGGTTTGAAACACCTCTCTCAGCCGTTGCATCGTCTCGTTCATCTGTTCGAGGAAAACCGGATCCAGATGTCCCACCAAGGGGGTCGCCATGGCCTTCAGCACCTCGGGATGACAGTCGCTCGGGCCAGGTCCCAACAAAATCCGCTGCGGAATTCTCTTTTCATTCATGGTGATCCCCCTCGCCAATCTCGCACGAACTCAAAGGTCCAAAAACCAAGGCGCCCCCAGCGGCAAAAACCTTCCGGGGGCGCCCGGCCCAAATGGACCCTTGTTTGTCAATCGTCGCCGTGCGCCTTCATCATGGTCTTGTGCACCAACACATTGCCGTTGCCGGCGTCGACCACCACCAAGGATCGCGCCCCTTCGCGGTTCATGTGCACCAGATACACGACGTTCCCGTGAACACTGTGAAGCTTGACCTCGGTGACCATGCCCTTGGGCTCGGCCTTCAGGGCCGCTTCCCCAGCCTGTTTCGCCGTAATCTTCGCATGGGGCATGAGGGCTTGCTGGTACGCCTGTTCAATGGTCACACGGAGCTGTTTTTTCTGCGCGTCCGTCAACTGGACGCTGCTGTGCACTTCATCCCAGTCAATGTCCCACTGAGCCCGGCCGTGGACCGGTGCCGTGAATTGCGGCCCTTCCGCCGCCAACGCCGACACCGACGTCCCGAGACCCGCCACCAGCAGGGCCGCGCCAACGGCCAGCAAACGAGGTTTTATCACGCAACGTCCCTCCCCTGGGATATCGATGAACCGATTCTCTCTCAGTATCACCGATCCCGGGGGGAAGCTTGCGCGGCCCGGCTCACCAGGAGAAATTATGAAATGCGCTCAGTTCCTCGGGCGTAGCCGTATCCCAGCGATACAGGGAAAATGCCGACGCCCCGGCATCTTTCGCCGCCTGCATGGCCGCGGTGATCTCTTCACCGGTGGGCACCGTGGCAAAGGGTTTTCCCGAGGCGGTGTTCATGCGGTACGCTTGTCCGATCACCTCCACGGGCCGACCGGTCAGAGCGGCGGCCGCTTTCGCTTCGTTGTAGATTTCATTCCGCACTTCGTCCGCGGTGTACGCTCGATCTTCGTAATGCCAGTAGTCCATGATGCTGATCATTGTAAAATATTGACCGAAGGTGCTCCACGGGTACGTCGCCGACCGCTGCCACGCCGAACTAATATGAGGCGGATAGGTCACGGCGATAATCGGGTAGTCGGGACCAAGAGCCTGACGGACCGGTATCATGGTGCCGCTGATGGACTCTGAAGTCGGGCTCTCCTCGATGTCGGCCGCAAGGCCATCCACCCGTTCCCCGGTGGGTGTGGCGTATTTGGCCACTGTCAACATTCGGCCGGAATCCAGGGCCGGATCGTCCACGAGGTACACCACCCCGATCACGGGTATCCCGGCGGCATGGGCTCTGGGAACGATGGCGTCAAGCATTGCCTTGGACTCGGGACGGATCGTCCCTTCGCCAGGCTGATTCCGGACAATGAGGTAGATATATTTAGCCCCCGCCTGTTTCGACGTTTGCACAATGCGGTCGGGGTCATAACCGGAGGTTCCCCATTCCACCCAAGTTCCCCAGATGCCCTTGCCGTTGACTGGGTTTTGCACTTTAACCACATTCAGTGTCACCTGTCCGGACCCCTTCCACCCCTGGGTCGCAATATCCGCGCGAACCTGGACCGGTCCGTACTGGGGGCCCGCGGTGAACGTGCCCAGATCCCCGATGCCTCCGGTGACGACAGCTTTTGTCGTGTCGAGATGACCCTTGGAGGGGTCCGAGACACTGACGTTCAAATCTACTTCCCCTGGAACCAACTGTCCGGCCGGGTCGCGCAGCGTCACCTGGATATGGGCTTGTCCCCCAGGCACCAAACTAACGGAAGGGGTGACGGCCAGTTCCACCTGCACCGGCACCGAGGCGTCCACAGTCACGGGAATCTTGGTGGTCAATGTCCGCCCATCCGCTGTGGTCAAGGTGCCGATGACTGTACCGCTGCCGGCCTGTTTCGCCTGCAATTCTCCCCCTTGGATCGTTCCGACGTTTCCCTCCACCTGCCAGTCCACGCTGACAGGGATGGCCTCACCGTCCTGGCGCAGGGCCAGAGCCACGATCTTTTGCGTTTGACCCAGCGACAACTTAACCTGCTGAGGAACCGCTTGAAGTTGCTGAATGGTTCGAGTTTGCCACGCCTGGAGTTGATCGGGGGGGATCTGCAACGCCTTGTCGATCATCGCCGCCGCATCCGCCCGGCTCGCCGGATCCTTGGGATGAAGAAGCCGTTTGTCATCCCCGGAGACAACGCCCACCTTCACCGCCATCGCCACCGGCACCACCGCGTATGTACTCAGCTGCCCCGCATCCCCGAAGGGCTGCAAAACGTCCTTTCCCGGGTCCACCCCGCTCAGCCGCAGGGCGTTGATCAGCAAAGCAGCCATGTCCTGGCGCTCGATCTGGGCGTCTGGAGCAAATTGCCCGCCCCCCACCCCATGGACGACGTTGGCCGCCCACGCCCCTTCCACAACGGGCCAGTACCACGCGCCGTAGGGAACATCTGAGAAATGAGAGTAGGTGCTATCCCGCTGTAGCTGGGACTGGTCAGAACTGGGATAATTGTTCCAAACCACCGCCCCGGTCTGATTATCCCGGACAAAAGCGTGGTCAAACTGGGAAGCGTAAGCGATTGCATCCGATTGAGAGGAAAAGACCTGCTTCGGCTGTGCACCCTGTAGTACCGTGTAATGATAGCCGAAAGCCTGGATCGCCATGGCGGTGAACTCCGCCCGGGTGACCGAGGCCTCCGGATGGAATCGACCATCCGTGGAACCGTGCACAATGCCCCGATTCGCCAAGTCGCTGACCGCCGGATAATACCAGTCCCCGGGACGCACGTCGGGAAAAGATGGGGCCTCGCCTGCCGCAAGGCCGACCCCCGCACGGGTCACCGTCATCGCCGCCAAGGCGCCGGCCACTGACAGACGGATCCACCCGCCGTACCTCCCGGCATTCCACCGTTCTCGCAATCTCGTCCCTCCTATGAATTTCACTCCATAAGAGGGTTCGACATCCCTCGCGAGGTTCCTGCCGATCGGGAGAGGTTTGTCGAATTAAGAAGTTTGCGGCGACGCCTTACTGCCCACTTTCCCACCTCGGCCAAATTGTTCGATGAGATCTGTATCGTAGGTGGAGATGTTCCGGCTTTTATCCCGGTAATCGGCCAAAGCGTCTTCGATCAACTTGTCGAGGAGATCGGGAAACGACACGCCGCTGGGCTCCCATAAATAAAAGGACAGGGAACCCGGAATGGTGTTAATTTCATTCACATAAATCGAACCGTCCGGAGAAAGAAGAAAATCCACCCGGGCCACCCCCCGGGCTTGAATGGCGCGAAAAGCCCGGCGAGCCAACTCCTGCACCGCTTCCGTCACTCCGTCCGGCAGGTCCGCCGGAATGCGCCGGCCGGTCTGACCTTTGGTGAAATTCCCGCGGATGTATTTGTCTTCGTAGCTGAGGAATGCTTCCCAGGAGACCGGTTCTTCGCAAAGAGAAACTCGGAGATCCTGGCCATCGGCCAGAACAGAACAATTGATCTCCCGGGGCGAGACCACCCCTTGCTCGATGAGCAGCCGACGGTCGTACCCCGCCGCCACATCCATGGCGTGGAACAGGCCGTCCCGGTCTTCCGCCCGGCCGATCCCCACGGATGAACCGAGGTTGGAGGGTTTTACGAAAACCGGATACTGCAACTCCCTCTCCACCCGATCCGCCACCTCATCGGGATGCTCATGCCATTCATCCCGGTGAATCCAGATGTAGTTCACCACCGGGATCCCCTGAGCTCGGAAAACGTCTTTCATCAGAATTTTGTCCATCCCCACTGCCGATCCCAGCACCCCGGGGCCAGTGTAAGGAATCCCTGCTATCTCAAGTAAACCTTGTAAACACCCGTCCTCCCCATACGTCCCATGGGTGGCCAGAATCGCCACATCAGGAGTCCACCGCCGGGGTTTGCGAAAAAGCCCTCGCAAAGCCTGGGGATCTTCGATCACCCCCCCGCCCGGAGTCGGGACCACGATCACGCGGGCCGCCTGGGCAAGGGCGGCATTCCGGTTGGCTGCCTTAAAAGATTCTAATTTGGCGAGTACATCACCCGTCCACCAGGCCCCTTCTTTGTCGATGTAAAGGGGCATCACGTCGTAGAGATCCCGGCGGAGTTGATACATGATCTGCTGGGCGGTCACAATGGAAACTTCGTGTTCCACCGACCGCCCCCCGAAAATGACCGCAATAAGCTTTTTCATGGGGCTCCCTCCCGCATCACCGACTGTCACCGGCTGTAGTTGTCAGGCAAATCATTCTCAAACAACACCGCATCCCCCGGCCGCAGCAACTGCTGCAACACCGCCGTCGCTTCTTCGAGGCTCGTCACCACCGACACTCGGTCCCGGGGAAGCCCGCCGTCCAAAAGACCCGCAGCGATGGGTTTCGTCCGTTCCGGCCCGACGAGAATGACATGATCGCAGACTTGGGCCATCCGCTGGCCGAATTCCCGGTTGTACCTTTCTTCTTCCCCTCCAAGTTCCACCATCCCCGGGGTGACCACGACCTTGCGGCCGGAAAAGCCGCTGAGCACTTCCAGGGCCACCTCGGTCCCTGTGGGATTGGAATTGAACGCGTCATCAATCACATAGACCCCGCCTGAGCGGATTAACTGCAGCCGGTGAGGAACCGGTTGCAACTGCCCGATCCCAGCCGCGATTTGGCGCAGGGACAGGCCGAGATGCCTGGCGACAGTCACCGCGCCGAGAATGTTGAGCACCTGGTGGCGACCGAGCAAATCTGTCCGGCAGGACGCAGATTCCCCGGTTTCCCGGTCCGCCAGCACAAAAGTCGTGCCCTTTTCAGAGACGTGAACATCGGACACGACAAGCCGTGCCCCCGGGCTCTCCAGACCATATCCCTCCACCTGGACATGCCGCGTCTCCTTAGCAAGCTCCCGACAATACGGATTGTCGTAATTCATCACGGCCAGCCCGTCGGGAGGCAAACTTTTGATAAGTTCATATTTTGTTCTCGCCACCGCTTCTACAGACCCGAAAGTTTCAAGATGCACCGGTCCCACGGCTGTAAGGACACCGATTTTCGGGTGAACCAAATCGGCCAGCTCCCGGATATCTCCGGGCTGCCGAGCCCCCATCTCCACCACAAAAACCTCATGTTCCGGTTTCAGGCGCTCGTTGACAACCCGACAAACCCCCATCGGGGTATTATAACTGTCCGGCGTCACCAGGACGTTGAATTTTTGGGTCAAAAGCGTGCCGAGAATAAACTTTGTGCTGGTTTTCCCGTAACTTCCCGTGATGCCCACGATAATGAGATCCGGGCGCTGAGCGAGTTTTTCCCGGGCGGCACGAAGAAATCTGTTGTTGATGCGCCGTTCCACCGGAGTCATCAGCCCGGTCGCCACCATCATCCACAAAGGTTCCGTCCACAACATGAACCCGAGAACGGGCAACCCAAACCTCGGCCCGACCATGGCGGAAATAAGCCCCAATACCAAGTTCAGCCCGAGAAAACACGCGTACAGTCGCTTCGCCCTTGACGTCCACACCAGCGGTTTTTTCGCCGGCAACCGCACGCCCCGCAGAGCGAGGGCCGACAGGGCGGCGGCGAATGCGACCCAGACGATCCCGCCGACAACATCCCCTGGGACCAGAAGCCCGACCAATAACCCGATCACCCACACCGCGGCGGCCCAGCGTTCCCACAGCGCGGATGGCATTCGCTTCATCCACCGCAAGTAGCGCTCCGGCCGATACCCTTCCAGCTGCGCCATGTGAAGAAGGTATTTTCCACGTCCGACCACCGCGGGAAGAGAAAGCACTGCCGCGATGACCCACCATCCCATACCCAACACCCATCACCCTTTAAAAAAACGTTCCACGATCACGGAAAAGTCCGCAAATCGATCGAGATAACTAAAATGCCCGGCCCCCGGGAACACAACGAGTCCCGCATCGGGGATCTCCTTTTCCATGACCTTGCCCATCCACACCGGGGTATCCCGATCCTCTTCACCCCATATCAACAAGGTTGAAGCTCGGATCCGGGGCAAAAACGGCCGCAGGTCCTCGTTGATCACCCTCACCATCACAGCCCGCATGGGGCCGGCCTCCCGATAATCTTTCGAGCCAAACCGCGCGTACAACTGCGCCAACCGTTTGTCCCGGTCCTTGCCGGGCAGACGTTGGTACAGAGCGCGCAACGTTTTAAATGTGTACACCCGAATATAGTACTTCCAGGAACGGCGGGGGCGAATCCCCGCTGCGTCCACCAACACCATGCGGGCAACTCGGTCCGGGTGGGTGGCGGCCAGGACAATGCCGATCCGCCCCCCAAAGGAATGTCCGATCACGTGAGCTCTAGAAATACCCACATGTTTCATAAATTCCAGCACGAACTTCGCATAATCCCTCACTCCCCAAGTTGAAGGGGGAGGAGCGCTCTCACCAAAGCCTGGAAGGTCGGGGACGACTACCCGATACGCCTGAGCCAGTCGATCGGTCACCGGCCGGAAACTCTCGGCCCGCCCACCCCACCCGTGAAGGAGGAGCACCGGGAATCCCTCCCCGCGATCCTCATAACTGATTCGCAAGCCGCCGAGATCCACTTGCACATTGATCCACACCTTTGCCATGGTCACAGGAAGTCAGTTTACTCTATTCATCACTCCCCGGAGATTCGGCCTGTCCGGGGTCCCGACTGCCAGTATACCATGAAAAAAGGACCTGCCGGGCCATCCCCGGTCAAGTCCCCAGACAATAAATGCATTCGCAAAAAGGACCGTGCTGTTGATCGGGAGATTCTGTCGAGAACGCCTCCGGGGCGTCGCCTTCCTTCTCTCCGACTGCCGATGGATCCCGGTTATCAGATCTGGGACCCGGCTTGCTCTGCCCGCCCCCATTCACTTTGCGCCCCTCCCTTCTGCAATCATAAGCCAGGATATACAAACAGACCTGGTTTCATGCGGAATGACGCAAAGTCGTCACCGGAATGTCACGGCGCAACGGAGCGCACCACAACCCCGACTCACTTCGCCCCTCCCCCTCGGGCAGATCAGTGAAGGGAGAGGCTTTTCGCCAAACTGCTTAGCAGATGGCTAATGGTCCCGCCTAGGCCTCCGGATTGAGAAGAAGCCGAACTGGCCGATGCTGTGGAAGACGAGGAGGACGCTGACGTGCCTCCAGAAGATGGATGAGCATCCGCTGAGCTCTGAGGTGAAGCACTGGAGCTCGCCGCCGGTGAACCCCCAGATGTCCCCCGGACAGCACTCGAATCTGCCCCGACGGACGCCGGTGCGGATCGATTCTCGGAATGCACTTGCCCAGTGTACCCCGGCGACACCCCGACTCTGTCCTTGGAAGTGTTCCCCACGGAAGCCCCTGGGGCCTGGGCAACGGAACTCGCAGATCTCCACGAACCTGCGGTGCCCCAGGACGCGGGATTTTGAGAGGGTTCACTCGAACCATTCCCCTGGTCTCTACGTGCTTCCGCGCGACCCATCCACTCCCGACCCGAACCAAACAATGAAGGGGGACCCCAGGGAGATTGGGGCTTGTCCCCGGAAACTTTGGATGCGGAAGCGTCAGGATTGATCACATTCTTTGGCATATCGAAGGTGCCCAACCACGAATCGCGCCAAGAGGACTTTTGCTGTTGCGCAGAAGCAACCGGAACTGCAAACCCTTTTATCGCTGATTCGTACCCCTGTCCCGGGGGAGAAGTTCTGTCGATAGAAGGGGCAGCCTGCCGATCATAGGACTGCCCTGCATCAGCCCCTTGAACCCCGTTTTTCGCCTGTCCACTGGGACCCGGTTGTTGGACGAGGCCGGAATTTTTACCGAAACCATTAGACAGACCCGTAAGAATTTCTTTCGTCCACTGCCGAACATCTCCGACGGGACTTACCGGAGAACGATTCGCACCGTCTCCCGGAGCGGGCACCTGGAACTGTTCGGGCCGGGAAAGTAACCCGCCGGGGATAGGCGTCTCCGCCTTTTGCCCGGGAACGCCCGCTGGACTTTGGGTCGTCGAATCGAACGGAAGCATCGGGAAAAGTTCGGCATTCTTTTCGGGAACAAGAGCACCGAACACTTGGCCGAACAATGAATCGATCAACGCCCCCGGTTCGAGGCGCGGCACGCCGGGCCCAGTTTTGCCACCGGACTCTGGCTTGCCAATTTCAGGAATACCCGGTAAAGTCGGCAGATCAGGTAAAACCGGCAGCTTGGGCAAAGCCGGCAGTCCGGGTAGGACCGGCGGAGTAATCACAGCAACAGGAGGATTTATCACCGTCGGCGGCTCCGAAATCGGAACAGATTTCGGCGGGTTGACATTCCCATCCGGAACTGTCGGTACAGGCGGTTGGGCCGGTTTGGGTTGCTCGGGAACGGATGGCCGAGGTGGCGCGGGTGGTGCTGGAACGCTGCTGCGATGAGACCCGCCGGAACTCCTCGGAAAAGGCCAGGGGTTCGTGGTTGCGTGATAAGCTGGCCCACCTGCATCCCCAGAACGTGCATTCTCCCCAGAGGCCCCGCTTTCCGCTGGCAGTGACGCCGGGGTCCCCTTGGACGCACTGAGAGACGGAGCCGCTGTGCCCCGAAACTCCAAGCGTGGATTGTATACAAAATCCGAACCAGAATATCCAAATGTTCGCAAAGTTCCAATAAACATCACCGAACTTGTGCCCCCTTCCGGGCGGCCCAGCCACCCGAGGGCCCCAAGGCCACCGGCCAGGCCAGACGCATTCTCGCCTTGGACGCCATCCGCACCGCGGCCAATCAGCCAACTGGGCTGCCCAGGCGAAAACGGAGCCCACGGAGCACCCGACTGAAACACCGGAACTGCAGCAGCAAGAACCGCAGGGGATTTGGCGGATGCCGCCGTAGAGACGTCCGGTCGTTGTCTGGTTACAAGCAGTGATATCATCTCTCCCACGGTTTGCGGGTTGCCTGGGCTAGTTGGCCATGGGCACAACACAACGCCTATACCCAACACCCCCGCACCCATCACCCATTGCCAACCTCGCACGCAACCTCTCCTCCCGTCTCTTTTTTCTCTTGGACTTTAAACCAAGTTTCCCTTTGATTTCCTCCTGATTGTATCAACATCTCCAACCGGACTTCCAACCCGCTGAGTGGCGAAAGAGCGGCAAACGGTCCACTGGGCTCTCATTTTAATCGAATTTCTCTGTCATTCGACTTCATAGACCCAATGCCTGAATCAACAGGAGCCGACAGGGTCAGACAGTCCGGGGATCCAAAGAAAAGTTTTCTTATCCGATGTTCCGAAATGATTCTTTAAGACCAAATCAATCAACCCGCGAAAATTTTTTTCGACATTTAATAGGTCTAACGAACCATTTTTTATGACTAATATGTGTCCGTTTCGAGAATTTTTTACTGTCCTCCTATTACTAGGAAGAGCAATAGTCCTTGATGTAACTGGGAAATTTTTCTTCGGCGCCATAATAGTATGTGATATAATCACCAACTTTTTGTAAGTGTTGTCGAATTTTGTCGAGCAAATAAGTCCAATTCACTATTTTTGGCAAGGGCTGAAACCAGTATAATCGGCGCCGAACTCAACCATGAAAGGAGTTGTGTAGGAATGCGCAAGTGGATGTTGTCGTTGGGACTGTCTGCCGCCCTCAGCCTCGGGAGTGTAGTGCCCGTTTTTGCGGCAGACAGCACTCCTGCCCCGGCTCCCACCAGCGGACTGGGAAATTTGCTCGGTGCTATAGGAAGTCTCTTGGGCAGTTCAAATGTCGACGCCCAGAGCGCAGTGTGTGTGCAAGTTGGAGACGCGGTGGTAACTGCCAAAGCCGTCAACTCTGTCAATCAACCTGGCTTGACGGGGCTTGTCAGCGGGGGGATTCTCGGAGGGACAGCGGGCACTTCGGCTTCGGCTTCTTATGCCGGCTACTCGGCCAGTACGTCGGCGAGCGGCAGTTGGGGACTGGCTTCTTCTACCCAGGCGCTGGGGAATCTCTTAAGCGGTCTGGGAAGCGCCCTGGGCGGCGGCCAGTGACAGGCTCCCGCAGGAAAATCGAAGGATCCGCCCGTCCTGGTCAAACAATGTCTCCTGAAGAAATTGCGAAAGGGGTTCATGAAGATGAAAAACAAATGGATGCTCAGCGCGGCGCTCTCAACCTTATTGACGGTGGGAGGAGCGGCCGCTCCGGCGTTCGCAGCTGACGGCGGTCTGGGGGATGTACTCGGGGCTGTCAACAACCTCGTGGGAAGCACCAACATTTCTTCCGGTAGTCTGGTGACCGCCACCATCCCATCTCAAGGTGTCAGCATCCAGGCGGGATCGACGTACGGAGCGAAACAAGATGGCCTCACGGGATTGTTGGGGGGCATACTGGGGGGTACATATAACACGACAGCCGCCCTGAGCGGGCCGAACGGCCTATCGGCCAGCGCTTCCACCAGCGGAGGTTATGGCTTGGCTTCGACGGTTCAATCGCTGACCAACGGTTTAGGAGGCTTGCTCGGCGGTTTGTTGAAATAACCACGGCTGACGTTCGAGGCCGGGATTTCGGTTCCGGCCTCGGCCCTTACGGGGCACCCGGCTATGCCCCTTCGATCTACCGGAGGTCAAAGCGAGGAGGTTAACTGATGAATCCGATTTGGTCGATGATTCCCTTCTTTCTCCCGTGGCTGACCCTAAGTTCACCGAATCCGCCCGCCCCTCCCCAAGGGGGAGTCTCTATCACGGTTCAGACCCCGGTGGCCTCGTGGAATCAACAACAACAATTGCAGGAAGTCGGACCTGGGCAATATTCCGCTTCCGCCGGCACAACGGTCGATCTGGGACAAGGGGCGGTCATCTCCGTTCAATCGGAGACTCACGTCACCTTACCGGAGATGCCGAGGTAGATGCGGGTTCGCCCGGTTATCGGGTACAGCAGCCCGGTGACAGAAGGAGAGAAAACGAGACGATGAAGAAAAAATGCTTGTTCAGCGCCGGTTTTGCGGCTCTGCTTCTTTCGTCGGCCGGCGCTTTTCCGGCCGCGGCGGCCGACGGTAACACAGAGCTTTCCGCTTCGGTGACCGCATCGCTCAGCTCTACCATGAACACCCTGAATGACATCAGCCAAAAGATCGGAAATCCGCTACAAAATGTGCAGACAACTGTAGGTACATCGATTCCGTCCCTCAGTGGAACCACTGCACCCTCGGGCGACTCTGCAGTGACACCGTCACCCAGTACCACATTTTCAGTCCCGGATACCGGGCCATCGGTGGGACAAATCTTAAATCATGTGGCAGATGTGGTGAATAGCAGCGGGGCCGGGAGCATCACCCTTCCTGGCGGTTGTAGTGCCGGCCCTTGCGGTGGCGGTTCCGGCGGTGGAGAGACCAACCCCGGTGGCGGCGGCTCCGGCGGAGGAGAGACCAACCCCGGTGGTGGCGGCGGTTCCGGCGGTGGAGAGACCAACCCCGGCGGTGGCGGCGGTTCCGGCGGTGGAGAGACCAACCCCGGCGGTGGCGGCTCCGGCGGAGGAGAGACCAACCCCGGTGGTGGCGGCGGTTCCGGCGGTGGAGAGACCAACCCCGGCGGTGGCGGCTCCGGCGGAGGAGAAACCAACCCCGGCGGTGGCGGCTCCGGCGGAGGAGAGACCAACCCCGGCGGTGGCGGTTCCGGCGGAGGAGAAACCAACCCCGGTGGTGGCGGCTCCGGCGGAGGAGAAACCAACCCCGGTGGTGGTACCGTCACACAGCCTATCGGGAGCCCGTCAGGTGGATCCGTGGAAAACACGGGCCCTTCGGGCGGTACATCGGGAAGCACCACTGCCACCCCTGTGAGTCAAGAAGGCAACGCCAACCCACCCCAAACGTCCGGCACAACCAGGGAGCCTGGCGGTGAGAGCAGCCATCTCGTTACTCAACCGACGCCAACGGTTTTGCCCAATACTGGCAGTAATGAACCCTTATATATTCTTGCTGGACTTCTCATGCTGATTTCGGGCATTTTAATCATCCGACCCATGCGGAGGTTGTTACAATCGTGGCGATAACGAAATCGGTGGTTTCCCGCCACCGGCTTCGAAACGCCTTTAGCCTCCTCATTCGAATCGGCATCGGTGTCTGGTTGGCCACGGGGACGGCAATGATCGTTTACTTTGGATGGCGGTACACGCATCAACTTTTGGGAATCGGCCGATCGTCCCTCCCGACCTACTCTCCGCCTCAGCACGAAAAGGCGAAACTGTGGCCGGTGAACCCGAAACCGGGAACAAAAATCGGCGATCTTGAAATCCCTTCTCTCCATATGCGCGTCCCAGTGGTACAAGGCACCGACCCTGACCAACTTGAACGAGGGGCTGGGCACTGGACGTCCAGTGCCCTTCCCGGGCAGCTTGGCAATGTCTACGTCGCCGGCCACCGGGATACGGTCTTCGCATCACTGCGGGGAATCAAAATCGGGGATACCATCGTATTTCACACATTGTACGGAGATTTTGTGTACAAGGTCACTTCCACAACCATTGTCCCGGAAACGGACGTGAGTGTGCTTCAATCATCTCATCGTGGGCAAACCATGACCTTGCAGACCTGTTATCCTTTTTTTTACTTTGGCTTCGCACCCGACCGGTACCTGGTACACGCCGAGTTGATTCAAAGCCCACGTCCTCATTCGGAAGAGCCAAATCCCTAAACGACCAATATTTGATGAACTTGTTGCCCGGGGTGCGGTACTCGTCAGTACCCCGGGCGGTTTTCACCTTCGGCGGTCGGTGCTCTGCTCGACCAAGGGGGTGTCACCTGATCCAATAACTCGGCGCCTGGACGTGTCTGAGTCGGAGAGTTCCCCGGCACCCCGCCTTGCCAAGACGGACAACTTCGCGTATGATCCTGTCAGACCAGGACATCTTGCCTTGGAAGAAGGCGTTTTCTTGGAAAGTCGATTTTCCCTGATCGGGGCGCTCCTGGCCCTGATACCCAAACGAAGTTTAACCCGGGCGGCGGGGCGGCTGCTTGAACACCGGGTGAGCCGGCTGCTCATCCCTTGGTATATCCGCAGGTATTCCCTGGACCTGACCGATGCCATCCTTCCCCCGGGGGACTATCGATCCCTGTTCGAGCTCTTTACCCGGCGTCTGCAGCCCGGCACCCGTCCCGTCGACCCGAGTGACACAACGGTCACTTCACCCGTGGACGGCGTGGTGGAGGCGGTGGGGGTCATCCACGACGGGACGTTCATCCAGGCAAAAGGTCACGCCTATCCAGTGGCCGACTTGCTCGGCGGCCATTTTCCGGATGAACTGGAGGAGGGGACTTGGATCACCCTGTATCTCAGTCCCGCCGATTACCACCGCATTCACCTCCCGCTGAGGGGAAAGCCGCTTCAGGCCGCTCACATACCCGGAACGCTTTTCCCGGTCAATCGCCTCGGCGCCCGGGGGGTACGCCGGCTGTTCGCCCGAAATGAACGCTGGGTAACGACCTTCTCCACGGCGGCGGGCACCATGTACCTGGTGGAAATTGGATCTTTCATCGTCGGAAGTGTGCGGTTAACGTATCTGCCCGAGGAAATCCAGCGTACATCCGATCGCAAAGTCCCGCAAAAGTGGGAGGTCTCCCACATGCCCACGATCGGTAAAGGCGAGGAGATCGGATATTTTGCCTTTGGGTCGACGGTGGTTTTGCTGTTTGAACGGGGACGAGTCGAATGGCAGTCCCATCTGAAAACCGGGGATCCCGTACGCGTGGGTCAAAGTTTGGGGTTCATTCGGGAACCGCGATAAAAGGGGGCAAGGGGTTGAAAAAACTCTGGCGTGTCAAGGCGCTGCGCGGGGAGCTGCGGCGCACAGAGATTCGGCGCAACACCGGTTTTCAATTGACCACCCAAGAGTTCGTTTTGCAAAAGGAAAGTCAAGCCTACCACATCGCCTTTGACGACATTCTGGGCGTCGTGGAACAAGGCAGTCCTCCGGCATTCCCCGAGGAGTGGAGTGGAGACACCCGCGTGCCGGCTGCGGACAGCCCGGGCGTAGTGAAAATCGTCGCCACCAACATGCGGATCCATCGCCCGGGAGGGATTACGGAAACGGGCGCCGGAACCCTCCATGTCCGGCTGTCCGAGGAATTCACCCTCCAATTGCTCCGTCTTCTGAAAAAAGATTGAACCGTTAGAGGATGAGACCTGCCGCCTCCACCCGCTTTCGGATATCCACCCACCTGGCCACCGCGTCGGGGTACTTTCGCGGATCCCGCAGGATGGCGGAAGGGTGATAGCAAGGGGCGACCAGAAACTCCCGCTCCCGGTGCCGGGCATGATAAAAGCGGGTGGAGGCTCGCCCCACGGGAATCGTACGGCCCAACACTGCCTGGATGGCCGTCGCCCCCATCGTCACCACGATCTCAGGCTGCAAAACTGCGAACTGCGCCATCAGATACGGGCGGCACGCCACCATTTCCTCAGGTGCAGGTTTTCGATTCCCCGGCGGCCGGCACTTGACAGCATTCGTGATGTAGAGACGGGCGGGATCGAAGCCCGCTTCCTTCAGCATTCTGTCCAGCAGCTGCCCTGCTCGCCCCACAAAAGGAAATCCTTGCGCGTCTTCGTCCGCCCCGGGCGCTTCACCCACAAGGACCACGGGGCCCGGGGTGCCCCGGGAGACCACCACTTGGCTGCACCCTCCCCGCAATCCGCAGCGACGGCAGGACTTGAAGGCGCTTTCCAACTGATTGAGATTTTGCCACCACGCCATCGACTGCGCCCCTTTCCCATGGCCGCGGCCACCGGCCTCACCAGGGCCCTTGCGGAACCTTCAGCCGTCGACACCCCGGCTGGCGGGCCGGCGTCCACAGGGCCCGAGCCCCGACTATGACGAACAACTGACCTCCCCGGCCATTTGTCCCAACAACACCTGGCGAAGGTCGTCCGGGATGGGAGCCGGGCGTTGTGCCACAGGGTCCACGTGGACGATCACGCTCTCCCCCTGGGCGATCAACTCATCCCCTCTGAGGATCGCTTGAGACATGGTGATGCTGGTTTTGCCCACCCGCTGCACTTCCGTCCGGACCTGCAGCTCGTCGTCAAAATAACTCGGAGCTCGAAAATCGCACCGGATGGACGCGAGGACGATTGCGACTTCCCGGCCCAGGTTCTTGCGAATCTCCTTCATGAAGTCGGTTCTGCCCTGCTCCAAGTAAATCATGTAACTGATATTGTTAACATGCCCCATGGCGTCCGTTTCACAATAGCGCACCCGGAGCGTCGAGATGACCGCCATACCATCGCCCTCCTTCTCTGATTTAGACAATTTTCAACCCCTCAAGGCGATTCACCGCCGCCGCCACCTCATGCGGACGCGGCATGGCGAGATTGCCTGGACAGCCCCGGGACCCGGCCAGTGCAGCGAACCCTTTCTGGTCCATTTCGACCAAAAGTTGCCGCACCAATTCGGCCAAGGAGCTGCGCCCATCCGCGCGCTCGGTGAGGATTCGCAAGCAGGCGGCAATGGCCCGGGTCTGCCCGATTTCCACCAATTGTTCCACCGCCTGTAGAAGCACCCGCTCCCGTCCATAAAGAATCAAGTGCTCGTCCTTCGCTTCGACTTTCCACTTGTCCCCGGGTTTCGGCCGCCTGCCCAACTCCCGCACCTTGCGCACAGGTTTTGCGGGAAGTGGACCCACCGCTTCCGCCTTCCGCCCTGAAGGGAACTGTTCCACCACCCGCCGGGCTTCCGCGGTGACGTCCTTTGGGATATAGCTCTCCATGGCGATCACCGCGTCCGCAACGTCCAGGTAATCCCCGGCCCCGCCCACCACCAACACCGTGGAGATCCCCCACTCATCGAACAGCTGCCGCACCCGGTCGATAAACGGGGTGATCGGTTCATGCTCTTTCGCAACCAGCGCCTGCATCCGCGCATCTCGAATCATGAAGTTCGTCGCACTGGTGTCTTCATCGATCAAGAGGGTGGTGGCGCCGATCTCCACGGCCTCCATAATGTTGGCGGCCTGGGACGTGGCTCCGCTGGCCGACTCGGTGGTAAACTGATCTGTGGACTTTCCATAGGGAAGGTCGTTGATAAAGGGACTGATATCGACCCCCCGGACCCACCGGCCGTCTTCAGCCCGAATCTTCACGGCGGTGGGATCTGTCAACACCCATTCCCGTCCGTCACCGGCAATATGATTGTACACCCCTTGTTCCAGCGCCCGGAGCAGGGTGCTTTTGCCGTGATACCCGCCCCCGCAAATCAGCGTGATCCCCTGGAGAATGGCCAGCCCTGTCACCGAACGGCCACTCGGCAGTCGAACCTCCCGGCGCAGCGATTCCGGCGACCGAAAGGGAACCGCACCCCGGCCCATGGGTTTGTCACTTTGGCCGCTTTCCCGGGGGAGGATCGCCCCATCTGCAACAAAGGCGATCACCTTTTCCTCCGCCATCCATCTCCTGAGCGCCGCTTGATCCACCGCCAAAGCGACGTGATCCCGGGCATTGTTTTGATCCATCGATTTCCAGAGAAAACTTTCCTCGACCCATGCGGGGATGTCTTCGAGAATCATTTCTTCAGCCTGTCGGCCGAGCACCGTCCGTCCCCGGGCCGGGAGTCCAACCACAAAACGCACGGTCAACCGGCTGTGCCCAATCTCCACGGCACTTCGCGGGATCACGACTTGGCTTGGCTCCGTAATTTCAATGAGCCCACTCTTGCCACTACCCCGCCGCTGTCGCCACCCCTTCAACCGCTGATGGGCCGTCCTCAGAATAAAATCCTCCATGGCCGTTCGCCTCACCGGATCGGCATACAGCTCCCCGGGGATCCCCGTCCTATCCAACCCCATCTCCACCCGGAAGCGGGACGGAGGAGCGAAGGGGTCCGACTGGACGTGTTCGATCACCAACTGAAAAGTACCGAAACGGTATGTACCCTCTAGATCTCGATAAGCCGGATACCCCCGACCGTCAATGCGCTGCAGGATATGTCGCAGATCCTCTTTTGCGCCCTGGGTTTGAGTTGCCACTGCCGATTCCCCTTTCTAAATACGTTTATACCACATTCAGCGTCTGGTCGCTGCTCCGACAACTTTTTTGAATCGGCGAGTTGCCAGGTACGTTTAAAATTTCTCATCTCTGGCCAGGATAGAACCATCTGTTACACTTGAGAGGTGAGAGATTCCCGATGACTCGCTATCGGGCGCCGGCCGGGGTGTTCTTGCTGATGGCCTTAACCCAGGCCTCCCATGCCGGAGCCTTCTGGATCGACAACCCCTTCGCCGTCTTCGATTCCACCCGGAATCTGGCCCCTTGGACGGCCGCGGCGGAAGACGGTACAGGGGGTGCCCTGGCGTCCCGGGGCGGCGACGGGATGACGAACCAAACCCACCACCAGTATCTCGTAAAACCGGGCGAAACAATCTATCGCATCGCCAAACATTACGGCATCTCGCCGCAGGCCCTGCAAGCGGCCAATGGCATCGTCGACCCGAGACTGTTGCAAAGTGGACAAATGTTAGTGATCCCGGACGGGGCTGCTCCGACAGCGGCCGCGCCCACCTCTTCAGAGCCGGCAACTGCCCAGGAAGGTAAGCCGGCCGCACCGCTGGCCGTGTTCTATTGTACCCTAACCGCCTACACTTCGGGGCCGGAATCCACGGGGAAATCCCCCGGTGATCCGGGCTACGGCGTCACGGCCAGTGGGCGTCCAGCCACCCCCGGAAGGACGGTGGCTGTTGATCCCAATGTGATTCCTATCGGCACAAAACTGTATATCGAAGGAATCGGCTATCGAGTCGCCGAGGATACGGGCGGTGCCATACGGGGGCGAAGAATCGACATATATATGACCGATGTTAACAAAGCCCTCCAGTTCGGGGTCAAGCGCGATGTGCCCGTCTACATCGTGCAATACCCGTCCAAGTCTCTGTAGGCCCTCGCGCTCTACAAGACTCGACCTCTAACCCGTATTACGAAGGCGCCACCCTTAGAAGGTGCCGCACATTAGCAAGGGCCACCTGAAAAGGTGGCCCTTGCTAGGCGTCAAGACGCTTACTCATCAATGACATGCGAATATGAAGTCCTTCAACCGGCTACACTGTTCCACAGCTCCACCACCGCCGGGTGGTTCATCATCTTTTTCTTCACCCGGGCGATGGCGTTGTCCACCGCTTTCACACTGACCAGTTCCAACTCTTCGGAGATCTCCCGGTAAGATTGCTCGTAAATGTACCGCCGGACGAAACACTCCCGTTCCAGATCCGTCAGCAATTGTTCCAGCAACTCATACAGACGTTCCCGGGCCGCTTTTAGCACGAGCTCGTGCACAACGTCCTCTTCCACCGCCGGCGTGGTCCCGGGTAGAGGTTCTCCCCGATCGTTGGCAGGACCTTGCTCGTCCACCCGCTTCATCTGATTCATAAACAAGTACTTGGCCCCGTAAACCCTTCGCTTCATCATCGTCTTCATGCGGTTTTCCACAAACATCTTGGCAAAGGGCAAAAACGGAACATGGCCGCTGCGGAAAGAGCGAACGGCATTCCACAACTCGATCCGCAACACCTGAGCCACTTCGTCGTCGGTTTCATACGGGATCCAATATCTTTGAGCCAAGCCTCCCAAAAGCGGATTGAGACGCTGAACCAATTCCGAAAACGCATCCGCTTCGGACTTGGCCCGACACGCGAGAGCCGTTAGTTCATCCATCTTGCTTCCCCACCCCATTGCAACCGGCTCTGCCCGGTTTCATCTCTTTTACACCGCTTTGATCACCCCGTACCCACAAAGCGGCAAACGGACCTTTTCCCACCCTTCTTTGTTTCAGTCCGTCCTGGGCGAATGGTTTTTCTTTTCATTTCAACCGCCGCCGTCTTGCCAGCGACTACGCGCTCTCGGTATGTATCTGTATCCGGTTGTCAAGGATATTCCAGCTGCGTCCCTCCCCGTCTTTTGGTGATCGGGGATGTCGAACTCGCTCCCGACAAGATCCCTTGATTTCCGAGGATCTCCGACGAAATCCGACAAATCCTGTAACCGAATTGTAACGGAATCCATCTTTATCCTACATGAGACGTTTGGACTAAAACCCCCGAATAAACCCGGAATTGTTCGACAAGCCCAGAAAAACATTTGGCTCAAAAGACCTATTTTTTACACCTGTATGTAGGGATCAATGGTTTTTCGTTAGCTTTTGTAGGCCTTTCGATACAATTCCTTCACGTCCGGTTCATTCTACGACAGCGGGAGGGGAGGATTTGATCGAGTTTCACATGGAGGAATCCTAGTCTTTGGAGCATATCCTACCTCTGCCGGCCATAGCTATGGACGAGGAGGGGGGACATCACATGGACCGTTTTACGAGCACAGTGGTACTCGACTTTTTTGTCGCGTTTGGGATCGTACTGGGCGGGTCGCTCATTGGAGGCATGGCCGCTGTCTTGGTGCACTTGCCACCCGGGAGCACCATGATGCGGTTGGCGGATCATCTTAAGATTTGGGGCCTCGTCAGTGCCCTGGGCGGGACCATGGATACACTTCGGGTCATCGAGACCGGGGTGCTCGGTGGTCACCTGTCCCCGGTGGCCAAACAATTCACCTATCTCATGGCTGCTTTCTTGGGCAGCCAGGCCGCCTACCTCGTACTTCGGGCGGCAACGGGAATCAAACCGTGAATCCAGTTCGCGCGGTCGCCATTTTTCTTCTCGGTCTCATCATCGGCGCCGCGGGCTGGATGGCCATCACCGCCCGGGAAATGGATGAGTTGCATTACACCATCGAGCAGCACCGCCTCCAGGTCGACCGACTCACCGAGGAACTTAACGGTTTGCGGACGAAACTTCACCAACAGTCCAGAGAACCGGAAATCCGCACCATCGAGGTTCAAGTTCAAACAAACGATCATTTTGCGGAAATCGCGATCCTTCGCTTCGCTAAGGACCACGCCAAAACTTTGGTTGGGAAAAGTCTTGCCACCCTCAACGACCACCCCGACCTCATCATCGGCCTATTGGAGGGGCGAACGATTCTCGTGGACGGCCGGGTGTGGGTCATTCATGTTCAATCTGTCGTCCTGGGAGAAACGGTCCACTTGTACTTGACCGGCGAACCAGCGCCCCCTCAGCCGAGCCCGAGTCCCGCCTTCCCCGCCGGATCCTGAGCCGGCCAATAAAAAAGGGGCGGCCAGCTCTGCACCTCCGCCCCTTGCCGAAAATCAGTCGATTTTCAAGACTGCCCCGGTGTTGGCCGACGTGACGAGCTTCGCATAACGGGCCAGATACCCCGTGCGCACTTTCGGCTCTGGCGCCCGCCACTTCGCCCGGCGCTCTGCCAATTCCTCGTCAGTCAACTTCACCTCGAGCTTGCGTCCGGGGATGTCAATCACGACCATATCGCCGTCTTGAAGCAAGGCGATCGGTCCGCCTTCCGCAGCTTCCGGAGAAATATGCCCCACACTGATGCCCCGCGAGCCTCCGGAAAACCTCCCGTCAGTAATAAGGGCAACTTTAGCTCCGAGCCCCATCCCGGCCAGGGCGGACGTCGGCGCCAACATCTCCGGCATACCCGGCCCCCCCTTGGGCCCTTCATACCGGATGACGACCACGTCCCCCTCATGGATCTTGCCCGACATGATCCCTTCGAAGGCTTCGTCCTGAGATTCGAAAATCACCGCCGGACCCTCGAACCGTTTCACCGACTCGTCCACGGCGCCCGCTTTGATCACCGCTCCATTCGGAGCCAAGTTTCCGGAAAGAATGGCTAGACCGCCGGTTTGACTGTATGCGTTTTCGATAGGCCGAATCACTTCTGGATCTCGAATCTCCGCATCGGCAATGTTCTCGCCCAGGCTCCGACCGGTCACCGTCATGGCATCCAGGTGCAACAACCCATCGATCCGGCTCAACTCTTTCAGAATCGCAGAAATGCCCCCAGCCCGGTGAACATCTTCCATGTGCCAATGGGACGCGGGGCTCACTTTACACAGGTGGGGGGTCCGTCGGGAAATCTCGTCGATTCGAGAAAGGGGGTACTCCACCCCCGCCTCTTTTGCAATCGCCAAGGTGTGAAGCACCGTGTTGGTGGACCCGCCCATGGCCATGTCCAACGCAAAGGCGTTGTCGAGGGAATCGATCGTGACGATATCCCGGGGTTTTAGATCTCGGCGCACAAGTTCGAGAATCTGAATCGCAGCCTTCCGGGCCAACTCTTCCCGCTCCGGCGTGTTCGCCAGGATAGACCCGTTCCCGGGTAAGGCCATGCCGAGAGCCTCGGACAAACAGTTCATGGAATTCGCCGTAAACATCCCCGAACAAGACCCACAGCTGGGGCATCCATAGTCTTCGAGCTCCTTCAGTTCGTCCATCGAAATCTGACCCGATTGGTACGCCCCCACCCCTTCAAACACGGAGATGAGATCCACGATCTTGCCCGACGGCGTGCGCCCGGCCGCCATGGGCCCTCCGCTGATAAAAATCGTCGGGATATTCACCCGCATTGCCGCCATTAACATGCCCGGCGTAATCTTATCGCAATTCGGGATGCAAATTAGGCCGTCGAACCAATGGGCCATGGCCATCGTTTCCACCGAGTCAGCAATCAACTCCCGGCTGGGCAAGGAAAAGCGCATCCCGATGTGACCCATGGCAATTCCGTCGTCCACGCCGATGGTGTTGAATTCAAAGGGCACCCCGCCCGCTTCCCGGACCGCTTCCTTAATCAATCGGCCAAACTCCTGCAAATGCACGTGGCCGGGAATGATCTCGACAAAGGAATTACAAATGCCGATAAAAGGCTTTCCAAAATCTTCATCCCGGACCCCCGTGGCCTTCAAGAGGCTGCGATGCGGAGCTTTATCCACACCGCGTTTAATCATATCGCTTCGCACAACTTTCACTCCTTCTTGGCCGCGACCAAAGCCGCCGATCGGCTCGCCGTGTTCCAAACTGTTCTTATTCTATCAATGGGGCCGATCTTTGTACAGCCGACGGCCGGGCCACACCCGGCATCATCCCCGGATCCCATCACCCCATTTCCAAGAATAACTGGCGATAATGTCGGATCGTGGTCAGGCCGTGCCGCAACGCCGCCTCAGCCCGGACATAATCCCCCCGTTTGCGATAAAGTTCCACCAGGTCCGGGTAGGCTTCTGACAGCCGCTCTTCATCACCCAAGGCTTGCCAAATCGCCACCGCCTTTTCCAACTCCACGACTGTTCCTTCAAGATCTCCGACCTCCTGCAAAATCCGGGACAAAAGATGGCGAATCCGCGCTTCTTGTCCGCTGTCGGGCTCTGCACACTCCAAAGCCTGCCTACATGTACTCTTGGCTTCCTCCGTCCGGCCGCTCTGAAGCGACAACAGCGCGATCTGTTCCAGGGTCTCCACCCATTCATCCCGATGCCCGGCGTTGCGGTATTCCTCCGCGCACTCCCGCAACATAAACATCGAGTCCGCGACCTTCCCGAGGTAACCGTAATACCGGGCGTAACGTGCTTTGATGTCCAGATACAACTTTCGTTGGCGGGCGTCTTCAAACAACCTCATCGCCCGTTCCGCGTACTGGCACGCTTTCTGATCCTCCCCCATGGCATGCAGCACCTCGGCCAGTTGAAGCGCCACTTGTCCGACTTTAGCCGGGTCCTTCTGGATCGAAACGAAAGCTTTGGCCAACACCCGACCGACATCTTCAAGCCGCCCCACCCGGGCATAGGCCATCCCCAAGTGATAATAGACCTCCGAGAAGAGGGTGCCGTAAAGATCGGCCTCCTCCCCCATCCGTTCACACGCCTTTTCCCAATGGTAAATCGCCAAAGAGACCCGGCGCAACTGAAGCCGGGCCCGGGCCAGGCGATCTAAACATTGCACCATCACGTGCGGATCCGCCTCTCCGTCAATCCCCTCGACCAGTTTTTCCAACAGTTCTTCCGCTTGTTCCCATTGTTCTGTCCGCACATAACATTCCGCTAAATCTACCTGCAATTTCCACGCGGGGACATACAGCGGTTCTTGTTGCAAAAGGTCTTGAAGGATCGGCGCCGCCTCTTGGGCCATTCCCGCCTCCACCTTCCCTTTGGCCAACTTGTACAGCGCATTCTGCCGCGTCTGCTGGGCGACATCAGAAAGAAAATGTTCCAGAGGCAGCGCCAGACGTTCGGCCAATGCCCTTAACACCCGATACGAAGGCATGGCCTTGTCCGATTCAATCTGACTGACCATGCTCACTGTCACGATACCTTCCGCCAACGATTGTTGGGTCAGCCCCCGGGCCCGCCTCGCTTCGCGGATCTTCCACCCCAAGGAACCAGTGGGATTCTCTGTTCGTGTTCGGTCCGGCTGCGGCCGGCCTCCTATCCGGTTCCCGCTCACTGACACCCCTCCCACCCCATTGCATTGTCCACATTTGTAGAAACCGTGGCACACACAACTATACCATAGCCTGCCAAGTTGGACTAGATCAATTTCCTTTAACTTACGAATGATTTTGATTAAAGCCCCGAGACTCGGGGCTCTCTTCGCCGGGAATGACCCGGTTCATCCCCTCCCGCACCGCCTGCTCCCATCCCGGCACAGCGAACCGGTAACTGCCCATCACCAGGCTGGGGCGCGCCAACCCCAACCAAGCGAGGGGCGCCAGCCACCCGGGGACGATTGCCTCCGCCCGTCGACGGCGCAAAACCCGGTCCACCGCCCGGCTGACATCCTCCGGGCGCAAAAGCGGCATCCACCGGGGAACCCGGTATAAAGGGGTGTGGAGCTTTCCCTTCACCATCGCCGTATCCACCGGCCCGGGAGAGACGAGCCCCACATGAAATCCTTGCGGAGCCAGCTCTTGGCGCAGAGAGGCGGCAAACCCCCGAAGGGCCATTTTGCTGCTGCAATAGGCCGCGAAAAAGGGTAAGGGAAAATGGGTGGAGAGAGACGACAACAGGACAATGGATTTCATCCCCCCTCTACCGAGGATCGGGACCAAGCCCTGGACGGTCCGAACGGCCCCCCAGAAATTCACATTCATGGTCCGTTCGAACTCTTCCGTCAACATTGCGGATACGGGGGCCAAGGGCAGAACCCCCGCTGAATAAATCAGAGCATCCAATCGCCCGAGGCTTTGTTCCACAGCCTCGGCCATGGCCGATGCCGCCGCCGCGGAGGTCACATCGACAGCAAAAGCGTGTGCCTTTCCCGGCAACGTTTCGGCCACCCTCAGCAACCCATCCCGGTTCCGCGCAAACAAGATCACCTCGGCGCCTTCCCCGGATAACCGAGTCGCGATGGCCTGGCCGATCCCCCGGGAGGCGCCGACGATCGCCACACATCGGCCGTCATAGAATCCCACTTTGATCCCCCCTCCGCGCGGTCGTCATACCGGTGAGAAACACATCGGCAAATCGCTTCATACACGCCTCATTTTCGCATAAGAGGACGCCATCGGACACGGGCCGACCACAGATGATACACGAAGACGATCCCCCGCCCCATCCGGGGAGGCGGGGCGGTTCTTCGGGGAGACGCATATCGGATGTCATCGGCTGTCACCCCGTCTCAAACCATCGGGACATGGCGGAGAATCTTCCCGTCGATCCGCGCAAAAATATCGTCCAAATCCGTGCCCGTAATTGTCAGGCCGTGATTCTTGAGGCCAATCACCGCCCGTTCGGGCCGGGGCGCTTCCCGGACGAGTCCCGCCACTTCCCTGGCCAACTGAATCGTTCCGCAGGGGTAATTCACCTGGGTGGCCTTCACACCGTCCATCCACGCGTGGACGTGGACAATGGCACCAACCTGGGGATGGTCGCGGTAGATCATCCAATGCTCAATGGCGTCCACAGATACCCGGCGGGGCTGAATGTGGGGAGGAACGGACAGGACCATCTCGTTGTGCGTCTCATCGTAATCTTTCACCAAAAGCACGTGCTCGCCCACGGTGGTCATCGCTCCTTTATTGACACCGCTGGCACTCATCCAGAAACCGCCGCTCGGGCAGCGTGCGCTGAGATTGCCGTAGCTGAGTCCCCCGATACCGAACAAATGGTGGATATGGCGCATGTCCCGGGGCGATAACAATTGCTCCATCGGAAAAGGCGCAGGCAACAAGTCCCATTCATCCAGCCGCCGGCCCGCTTCGCACAACCGCTTGGATACGGCATCGCCTTCCCACAGGAACTCGGGAAGATCCGGTTCAAATCGATTGTTGATCACCAACCGCGACGTGGCCAGCGGCCACAGCCGATCCACCACCTTCGCAATCCACCGATCAAACCCGCCGTCCCCTTCCACCACATAAGAGCCTTGCTCCAGCGTCACGAACGCCGCCCGGCAAGCCGAGGGATCCCGATCGGTCATGAGCAGGAGATTCCCAAGGGATCGAATGAGCATCGGATAACCGAAATGAAGGAGATTGTCGGGCCACTGGTCGAGAAAGACCACCGACACCACGTACACACTTTGCGAACGCCGCCGATAGGGGATTATCCGGCCGGGCTCCAACACGTGAAAGACCACCGTCGATTCCCGAGCTTCTGCCTGATCCGCCTGCACCATCCCTCTCCGGCGCATCTCCTCCTGGAGCGCCTCGAGAAAGCGGTCTTCCGCCGTATCCCAATCCCCCACGATTGCAAATCCCATCGCAAATCCCTCCCCGCGGCCATTTCGGCAAATCTTTGGAAAAAGTATGCCCTCCCCTACCACTCCTCATGCCGACCATTGAACGAGCCATCGCACATTTTCCCGGCCCTGGGTGAGGCGTCCACAATTCTTGGCGCATTGCTGCATCTTTATAGCACCAGATAAGGAGGTGAACGACGTATGTACTGGGGTGTGTTCGGTCCCGCGACCCGCTGGGCCGTGGTGTTCCTGATCATCTTTGTGTTGTTCTTCCTCATCGCACCCGGCGACGGGTGGGGCGGCTACGGAGTCGGCGGTGGTGCCGCAGCCAGCGCGGCGGCTTTCTAAGACAGCCATGGTACGCGAGGGGAGGGGACACCCTCCCTTCACGGCCGTTCAGCCACTCCCTCCACCGCCCGATCCACGTCTTCTTCGCTATTGAAAAATCCTAAAGAGGCTCGCACCCACGGAGTTCTGGGAATGGTCCGCATCAGGATGCCTCGGGATCGCAGTCCTTCCAGCACTTCTTCAGGCTTCCGCCCCCGCACCTCAAAACTCACCAGTCCCGCATGGTTGTCCGGTGTGACCACCTGAACGCCGGGAACTTCGCCGAGCAATGATCGAAACCTCTCGGCCAATCGATGGGTTCGGCGGTAGATCCCCGGCCACCCCACCTCTTCGCCGAATCGCAGACTCTCCAGCATTCCAGCAAAGAGTGGCGCCGAGAACGATGCCACTTCGAATTTTCGCGCGTCTTGATGAAGGACCACCTCGGGCCAAGGTCCCATCTGTTTGAGTCCGGCCCATCCCACCAAAGTCGGCCGGACTTGGTCCAACCGGTCTTCGGCAATATACAGGGCGCCGCATCCCTCCGGGCCGCACAGCCATTTTTGTCCCGGCATGGCGTAAAAATCCACGCCCGTTTGTTTGAGATTCAAGGGGAGAGCACCGACGCCCTGGGCACCATCCACCAGTGTCCACAACCCCCGCTCCCTTGCCCAGGAAGCCACGTGCTCCATTGGCAACACGGCCCCGGTTTGATAGGAGACATGGGAAAAAACGATCATTCGAGTCCTCGCGGTCACCGCCTCTTCCAGCGCCGCAATCATGTTCTTCTCGCCGATCCCGAGGTCGATGAACCGGATCTCGACCCCTTTGCGAGAAGCGAGGAGATAAAGGGGCATGATGACGCCGGAGTGCTCGAGGTTTGTAGTGACCACTTCGTCACCCGCCTGCCAATCGAGCCCCGCCAAGGCCAGCCCGATCCCCTCTGTGGTGTTCTGGGTCAAGGCAATGGAGGCGGTCGTTGCTCCTGTCAATTCTGCCCAGGCCCGGCGAAGGGTTTCTTTCAGCTCCGAGACACGCTGGTGGAGATCTGGATCGATCCGACCCCGATCCACTTCCGCCGCCGTCTGTTTCTCCACGGCGCGCATTACCCGCTCCGGGAGGGGACCGGTGGTCCCCGTATTCATGTAAATCCACCGCTTTGCCGCCGGCATCTCGTGGCGGATCTGGTCCAGCGACATTCGCAGTTCTTCGGTCACCACACACCCTCCTATCCATCTGCCCGTCTGGGCGATTTTTTCGTCTCCCCGAAATCCCGGGAAACACTGTGCCCACCGGGTCGCCTCCAGGGCTTTGAACGGCGCTACTTGTAAAAAACCGGCTCATCTGTGGGTTCAAGGTATGAACCGTAGGTCCAGATCAATTCGTGCTGGATATTGATCAAGTATTCCCCGTTGCCGAAAACCTGCTCCACAATCCCCACCCGATAACGATGACGCCGCACATGCCCGAGGTATTTCACTTTTTGCCCGACTTGGAACTCCCCCACCGCCGTTCCAAACACAAGGTCCAGCGCCCCGGGAAGCTCTCCGCCCAGATCCTCTGACGTGCGGAGGGTCGCCGGACGGCGATGGTGCCGTTCACCGGTCCTCGGCCCTTCTCCGGGAAGGCGCCCCCGCCCGTGCCCCGGAGGGCGCCTGCGGCGAGATCCCCGGCGCCCGGCGGAAGAACCCGAACTTGGCTTATCATGAGACATCCATCCTCCACCCGCGGGTTTATTCGACCGCCTTCCGTCACCGCGCTCCATCGGCTCCGTCCGGCCCCCTATCCTCGCCATTTTTCAACACGCGACCCCGATGCCGAAGCACCATCCTGGCAAAAACGCCATCATCCACCGGCCCGAGATTCACCCGGTACAGATCGAGGGAAATGTGGCAACCATCCCGGTCTTCTTCGGTCTCAAAACGGGCCGCGCCCACCGATCCATCCATAAGCGTGTACGTCAAATAAAAGGAATTCACCGTCTCGGAGGAGCACACCTCCTTGTCTCTCTGTCTGTTTTCCATGCTACAATGATACCAGTTCAGCGCAAAAAGAACACCTGTGAGGAGGCCGCTGCATGTACACCCCGTACAATCCCGGGCGACCATCCCGGTTCACCCAGCAAAAAAAAGCCGCGGCGCGGCGAAAACGGCGCCGCCGCCGCCGGTTGACCCTCGCGGTTCTCGCCTTGGTTCTCGGGTGGACAGGATGGGAGTTGGGGCGGGCCATCGCCACCTGGGCTGGGGGAACTGACGCATCGGCCCACCTTCCCCCGCCGGATTATACAGCACTGAAACAGGCGATCAGCGGATACGTAACGTCACAGCCCGGAGCTTATGGCGTCGTCGTAGTGGATCTGGACTCGGGGGCGAAGCTCGACATCGACGGAAATCGCGTTTTTTTCGCGGCCAGCACCTTTAAGCTTCCTATGAATCTCTATCTTTACACGTTGATCGCCCAAGGTAAAGTCGATCCCAACACCAAACTCATCTATGAGGCGTCCGATTACGAAGATGGCACAGGGTGGATTGCCTCCACCCCCGTGGGAACGGAGTACACGATCCGACAACTGTCCCAAGCCTCGATCGTGGCGAGTGACAACGTGGCCACGAATATTCTCCTGGACGACCTGGGGGTCGACAACGTCAAAGCCTTTATGCGCCAATTGGGCGGCAAACAGGTGGTGGATGGCGACAACGTGACAACTCCTGACGACATGGCCCTGTATGCGGTGAAATTATTTGAATTCGCCAAGAAACATCCCACTGTGGCGGCGCCCTTGATCGACGACCTGGAACACACGGATTTTAACGATCGAATCCCGGCCAAGCTGCCCGCGAACGTCCCGGTGGCGCACAAAATCGGCAACTGGACCGATCAATGGCACGACGTGGGGATCGTCTTCCTGCCCGGGCGCCCGTACGTGATCAGCCTCTTCAGCCGGGACATCGACCAGGACACCGCCGCCCAGGTTCTTTCCACCGTGTCGAGAATGGTGTACGATTATCAAGCCACCCTGCCCAAGTCATCCTAATTTCCCGGAAGGCACCTCGGCGGCCTCGTCCAGCGCCTTCACAATGGGCTCCCGGTGTTCCCGGCACCGCTCCCTCCATTCGGGTGGAACCAACACATACAAACGCCACAGATCCCGATATTTTTGTTCCAAGAGGCGCACCTCCAATTCGGTGCTCACCCCCGCCTCGCCCAAAGGTTTCACCCCGCTTGCCGTCAGACATCGGGCATTGACCTCTTTCATGAAGGTCTCCGCCTGGCAGTAAAGAATCACCTCGTCTTCCCCACAGCCCAAGCGCCGGGCGATCCACCGTTCCAGTCTTCGGCGGGTGTCCGGATCCCGGAGGCCCTGAACCCACCGAACCCTCTGCTCCGGGGAGAGGTCGCCGGGATACACTTCTACGCCCCGTTTAAAAAGGCCCCGGCGCGCCAAGCGATCCAACATGCGGCCGATCCGGCCGTCCTTCGCGCCCATGCGCCGAAGAGCTTCCAACAGTTCCACATCCCCCCACCCCAAAAGCTGCTCCTCGGTGATCCCTTCTCCTTCCGCCCCCCATTCCACCATCCGGGCCACCATGGCCGATGAAGCGATTTTCGCGTGATGATAATAGAGTCGTTCTGTGAGGACATACCGCATATGGAGCATATGGAAAAATTCAGAGCGCACGTCCGCCCGTTCCCGGCCCCCTTTGACCAAGTTCAGGGCCAACCTTCCCTCCGTGATGATAAAATTGGACAAGATCCGATCGTCGTAATCCATTCGAAGGCCGGCAAATCGCGCGTCCCGGCGCACGTAATCGAACAGGTCCGCATCCACCGTCCCGGATACGATCTCTCTCGCCCACGGCCATTCAAAAGGTTCGCGGGGATCCAGAAGCCTGTGGACAAAAGACAGCAAACCCATCCGGTCCAACAGTTCGCCGATCTCTTCAGAGAACACGTGGCGAAGCCGGGCACCGGTGTCGTGGCGAGGAAACAGGCGCCACTCATCCTCCAGGGTGTGACCAAAGGGGACGTGGGTCACATCATGAAGCAAAGCCGCCAAAGCCACCCCTTCCAGTTGTCCCGCATCCCCTTGGGTGAGTTCGGGTGAACCGGCCGCCCGAAGGTGATTCATGATCTGTTTCGCCACCCAATAAGTGCCAAGGGAGTGCTCGAATCGGGTGTGGTGACATCCGGGGTACACGAGGTAGGCCGTTCCCAGTTGCCGGATCCCCCGCAATCGTTGAAATGCCCGGGTGTCGATCACCCGGGTGGCCCAAGAACTGAGATGAATATCGCCGTGGATCGGGTCGCGGATCATCATGGGGCTCACCTCTCCTCCATTGTACCGAGCCGGGGGATAACCGTCGACGCTTCGGACCCCAAGCACCCTCTCCGCCCATCAAAAGCCTGACAAACATACGTTTGCATTTCTTCGATCCCTCGGGTATAATAAAGAACACCACAATGCGACAGAGAGGGGGCCGCGGCGGGCTCGGCCTATGGGCGCGCCGCACAAGGGGTGAAGAAACGGTGGATGATCCATGCGACGTTTGTGGGGCTGTACGCGGTCGAAGAAAGGAGTGCCGGGAACCGTCCGGTGCTGGTCGTGCGAGACGGTCGAATTGTCGATTATAACACGGCAGCCGGGTCCCTCGGAGTCACCCTGGCTACACCCGTTATCGAAGCCCTTCGCCTGGCTCCGGATGCCCTGGTTTCAGAGTTCGACCCGGATCGCCACCGGCGATGGATCGGTGAGATGCGACGAATCCTTCGGGGATGGACCCCCTGGTTTGAAATCGTCGCGGATCAGGAATGGTACGCCGCCTTTTTCTCAGACCATCCCCGTGAACAGTGGCGGGAGTTGTTCACCCGGCTGACGGATCGACTCCCCGGTCGGGGATGGAGTGGGTTCAGCGGCCTTGCCGGCCGCAAATCGACGGCCGAGGCCGTGTCTCTGCGCATCATTGAGGACGGGCCGAAGGTGTTTTCTCCGCCCTTTCGCCTGGCGGCGCCGCCGGTATTCGGCGCTTTGGTCGAAGACGACGCCGACTTTTTCCGCCACCTTCCCCTTCGGTTCTTTCGGCACATTCCACCTCAGATAAAGGAGGAGATGGAACGACTCGGCGTGCACACCGGAGAGCAGTTGACGAAGATCCCCCTCGTTTTGCTACAAAGGAGGTTTGGCCCTGAAGCTCTTACTTGGCAGCACTTTGCTGCCGGAGAGCTCGGGGATTCTTTTGTTCCCCGAGACCCCGGTAAAACCTTGTCACAAACCTGGGTAGCCCCAGCTGGGGAGGCGGTCCCGACTGAGTCGACCGAGCCTTTATTAGATCTGCTGTGTGATGCATTAGTAAAGCGACTTGAACGAGAACAAGTCGGAGTCCAAGGAATCGCCGTCCAGTGGACCGACGATGAAGAAAACCGGGTCTGGGAACAGCATTTGTTCCCCGAAGTTCTCGCTCATCCCGAAGGAATTCGGAGATCCGCTCGGGAATTAAACATTCGCCTTCGAAGCCGGCACCCCGAGATAACCCGAATTTCCGGGGTTCAACTCACCGCCACACACCTTCATCCCCTTCGCGGGGAACAGGTAAGCTGGCTTTTACGAGGGAACGAGTTCTACCCTCCCCTCGAATTCCGGCAACAAACATGGCGATTTTTGATCGACGAGTTAGGGCAAAAGTACCCCCGCGCTTCGATTCGTTTCGGACTTTCCGTTCCCTGGCGAAATCAACGACAAGCTTGGTGGGATCCTTGGCAAAACAGCTCACAGGCGTGTGGGAGTCCGCCAAATCCAATGAAAGGCTCCCAGTTGTCCTCTTGAGCCGGCTGATCGACCACCCCGTTGCGGTCCGGGTGAAAAAAGGCCTGCCCGATTCTTTCTCGTTCCGCGGACAGAGCCACCAGATCCTCGAAATTATCGATCAGTGGGAAGAAAGCGGAGCCTGGTGGAAGGGAGAGCCTCCCTATCGAATCTACCGCGTTCAGACGGCGGATCTTGGGGTCTTCGACCTCAAACGATACAAAGAGGAGTGGCGGTTGTACCGAATCTGGGATTGAAAGAAGGAATCAGCCATGGTCCATCTTCATGCCCATTCTTACTTCTCTTTTCTCGACGGCGCCTCTGCTCCGGAGGAATTGGTAGATATCGCCTCCCAGCTGGGCATTTCGGCGATGGCCCTCACCGATCGCGATACGGTGGCGGGACTGGTTCCCTTTCACCGGGCAGCCGAACGAGTGGGCATTCGACCGATTTCCGGATCGGAGATCACCATGGAGGACGGTACCGTTCTCACGGTCCTCGCTGAGAACGCGAAAGGATACGCCGAACTTTGCACCCTTTTGACGAAAGCCCACCTTTCCCACCCCCGCGGGGAACCGCGGACCTTGTACCAAGATCTGGTTAAACACCGGGAAGGACTGATCGTCCTTTCCGGTGACCGAAGGGGGCGAATCCCCACTCTGCTTCTGCAGAAACAAAACCAAAAAGCTCGGGAGATGGCCGAATGGCTTCGAGACGGGCTCGGAAAAGATCGCTTTTTTCTTGAAATCCAAGACTCCTTCACCCCGGGTAGCCAACATTTAACCGGTCGGCTGTGTGAACTGGCCGATACCCTCGACATCGGCGTCACCGCCACTCACGATATTCATTACGCAAGCCCGGATCAATTTCCGATTTATGATGTGCTCACCTGTATCCGAAACCAAACGGGCTTGGAGTCTCCCCACCCCGAGCGCCCGTTGAATGGGAAGGCGTATCTGTTATCGCCCGAGGAGATGACCCTGCGGTTTAAGCGACGTCCCGACGCTCTTCACCGGGCGATGGAGATTGCAGAACGATGCCAGGTGTCCCTGGACCTTTCCCTCCCCCGCCACCCGGCCTTTCCCCACGGTCCCGGGGATACCCCCATGGCGATTCTGAGGCGCCTCACCGAAGAAGGGGCGATTCGTCGTTACGGGTCTCTCACACCGGAGATTCGCAGGCGGTTAGAACATGAGCTTGCCATTATCGAAACGTTAGGGTATGCCGATTATTTTTTGGTGGTTTGGGATGTGGTTCAGTACGCCCGCAAGAAAGGAATTCGTTATGCCGGAAGAGGGTCTGCCGCCGATTCGGCGGTGGCCTATTGCCTCGGCATCACCGATGTGGACGCCGCGGGGAGAGGGTTATTGTTCGAGCGATTTATCAGTTTAGAGCGCGGGGAAAAACCGGATATCGATGTCGATTTCGACGCCAGGCGCCGGGATGAAGTGGCGGCTTATGTGTATAACCGGTACGGCGAAGATCACGTGGCCGCCGTGTGTACCTACCAGACGTTCCAAATCCGTTCCGCCATTCGGGAAGTGGGCCGGGTAATGGGATTTCCCCCTCCCTTGCTCGATCGTCTGGCCAAGCGAATTCCGTACATGGTGCGGGCTGGGGAATTGGGAGCGGCACTGGAACGGTTCCCAGAATTGCGAGACGCGGGAATCGAACAAAAGCAAGTTTGGCAGCTATTCCACCTGGTGTCCGCCCTCGTCGATATCCCCAGACATATCGGCACCCATTTAGGTGGACTGGTCATCTCCCGGGACCCCTTGACCACCGTCACCTCTTTGCAACGGTCGGCCAAAGGGGTCATCATCACTCCCTTCGACAAGCGAGCGGTGGAAGACGTGGGTTTGATGAAACTGGACCTTCTTTCTCTGCGAACTCTATCCGCAGTGGAGGATACCGTCCAGCTTCTCCACCGCGACGGAAAACCGATCGATCCGGAAGATATCCCTCTGGACGATCCGGACACGTTCGCCGCCATTGGAGAAGGGCGGACCATCGGCGTATTTCAATTGGAGAGCCCCGCCCAGCGCGCCCTGCAGGTTCGCCTCAAACCGGATCACCTCGAAGATTTGGTCGCCAGTGTGGCGCTTATCCGCCCGGGTCCGATCAAAGGCAATATGGTAGAACCCTTTTTGGAACGGCGAAGGGGGAATGCGGAATTCCATTATATTCATCCCGCCCTAAAGCCCATTCTGGACAAGACGTACGGGGTCATCCTTTTTCAGGAACAAGTGATCGAAATCGTCACAGCGGTGGCTGGATTTACTCCTGGTGAAGCAGACCGCCTCCGCCGGGTGATGAGCCACCACCGCTCCCTCCGGGAAATGGAGGAAATCGGGGAACTTTTTCTAGAAAAGTCCATGGCCAGGGGGGTCTCCCGAGAGACGGCGGAGCAGATCTACAACTACATCAAGGGATACGCATCCTACGGTTTTTGCGAAGCTCACGCCGCCGCCTTCGCGGCCACCGCCTACCGCACGGCCTATCTGGCTCGGCATTATCCGGCGGCCTATTATGCCGGGCTGTTGAATCAGTTTCCGATGGGATATTACCCCATCCACGTCCTATGTTCGGAAGCCCATCGAAGGGGGGTGGAGATCCTCCCCCCCGATGTCAATAACAGTGAAACTGGGTGCCGTTTAGAAAAGGGAAACATCAGGCTGGGACTGAACCTCATCAAAGGCCTTCCGAGGGAGGAGGTGGCGCGAATCATCGAGGATCGAGAACGCCACGGTCCCTTCGCCTCTCCGGAGGAGTTTTGCCTTCGAATCCATCCATCCCGAACTTTGCTTGAAAATCTGATTCTGACCGGAGCCTTTGACCGCCTTTATCCGAATCGCCGTCAACTCCTTTGGTACCTAAATGATCTTTTGCAACTTTCAGGAGTTGATATCCATTGGACACAAATCCTTCCGCCCCCCGGAGACAGCGGGGATTTCACATTGAAAGAACGTCTCTTTCACGAATACCGATTGATTCAGGTGGGATTGTCCGGCCACCTCATGGAACTCTTCCGGCCGGTCCTGCGGACCCGGCGATTTTTGCCCGTGGTCGATTTGGAATCCTTTGAAGGGAAGGAGGTGTGGACGGCGGGCATCTTGGTCCGCCCCCACCGTCCGCCAACTCCCTCGGGAAAAACAGTGGTATTTTTTAGCTTGGAGGATGAAACCGGGATAGTGGACGCTGTGATGTTTGAAAAAGAATATCGCCGTTCAGGAGGAGACTTATTTCGCCCTGACGCCATCGCCCTTGGGGTTCACGGGACGGTGGAACGCCGCAGGGGTCATCTGCAACTGGTGGTCGACCGGGTGCGAGCCTTGACCTGAATCCCTCTTCTGACCTTCACAACGAAAAAGACGGGGACTCTCCCCCGCCCGCAGTATTCAGGTTCGGCTTTTGTTTCATCCGTCCATCTGTCTTCAGTACGCCGCCGCGCTGGCCGCGGCTCCACCCGCCGCCGGCCCATAACCGCCCCACGGGACGAGCAGGAAGAACAGCACAAAGATCACCAGAAACACCACAGCCCACCGAGTATAGTACCCAAACACTCCAAACATCTTGGCTCACCCCCCTCCATTCACTGTCAGGAAATGCGGAAGGGGGCTCCAATGTTTGGACACTTGCCGTCACCGCAACAATTCAGGCACTCGCCCGCACCCGTATTTCACCCCACCCGTCCCCGAGCCGCAATTTTCATTCGTCCCCGTTCATACAGCAGCGAATCGTGTCGATCTTGTTGGTATAGCGAGCCCCACAGATTCGACAGGTCAATTCGTCCTCCAGTTCTCGTTCATCCCGAAAGATGATCACCGTACCGGGTTCTGCATCAACCGCAATCTCCCCGTTGTCCGTTTTTCTCAACCGGTAAAGGGTGCCCTCGTACACGAATTGAACCTTCATCATCTCTTCATCCGTTTTTCCAAGCCCCCGGTTTCGCTCGATCCACTTGTGCACCAGCTGAAATCCTGTGGTCATGTACCCCTGCCCCTTTCCCGTGGCCTTTTTGCCATTGTACTATAACAGATTGAGAGTAGACAATACTGTTTCACGCACAATCTCGACCAAAAATCGAAGACCAGTACGCGCCCGATCGGAACCGCCTTCCCTTCTCTCTTTGAACACGGTACAATAAATTCATCCGCGAGCGCCTCTCATCTTCGATTGACAACAAAGGCAGGTGTGAAACGTGGCCAACATTCCAGAGGGTTCCCCGCTGTGGGAAGGGTCCGAAGTCTTCAAACACAATACGAATTTATATCGTTATATGCAATGGTTGAAAGAAACACGAGGTTTGACTTTTCATTCTTATGAGGAACTTTGGAGGTGGTCGGTGTCCGACTTGGACGCTTTCTGGACTTCGATTTGGGACTTTTTTGATATCAAGGCCTCTAAGCCCTATACCCGGGTTTTGGCATCCCGTTCCATGCCCGGCGCCCGGTGGTTCCCCGGCGCCGAGCTCAACTACGCTGAACATGCTTTGCGCCACGAGTCGAGCGAACGGCCGGCCATCCTCTTTCAATCCGAAGTCCGGCCTTTTGAGTCGGTCTCCTGGAAACAGTTGAAGGAACGTGTCGCTTCGGTGGCTGCCGCCCTGCGGAATATGGGGGTACAGCGCGGGGATCGAGTGGTCGCCTACTTGCCCAATATGCCCGAGGCCGTGATTGCCATGCTCGCCTCGGCCAGTATCGGAGCGGTTTGGTCGAGTTGTTCGCCAGATTTCGGAAGTGTCAGCGTGATCGATCGATTCCGGCAGATTGAACCGAAGGTGCTGTTTGCCATCGATGGATATCCGTACAACGGCAAGGCTTTCGACCGTCGACCCGTGATCCAGGAGTTGCAGCGGGCACTCCCCACTTTGTCACATACCGTCCTGGTTCCTTATCTGAACCCGGAAAAGGGCATCGAGGAACTTTCCAACGCCCTTCTCTGGCAAGACATTCTGGGACAAAGCAGCACGCTCCAGTTCGAGCAAGTCCCCTTTGATCATCCGCTATGGGTCTTGTATTCCTCCGGCACCACCGGGCTGCCGAAAGCGATCGTCCAAGGGCATGGGGGCATTCTGCTCGAACATCTGAAATCGATCGGTTTACACCTCAACCTCACTCCGGACGATCGGTTTTTCTGGTTCACCACCACCGGCTGGATGATGTGGAACGTCGTGGTGAGCGGCCTCCTGGCGGGATCCACCATCCTGCTGTACGACGGCAGTCCCGGATATCCAGACCTCAACGTCCTATGGGAGTTCGCCGAGAAGACTGGCATGACCGTTTTTGGAACCAGCGCTGGATACCTGACTTCCTGCATGAAAGCGGGAGTCGAGCCAGGCCGGGACTACGATTTATCGCGCCTCGTAAGCATAGGTTCCACGGGTTCGCCGCTTCCGCCCGAAGGTTTTGAGTGGGTCTATGAGCATGTCAAGAAAGATCTGTGGCTCGCCTCGACCAGTGGAGGTACGGACGTCTGTTCCTCCTTTGTCACAGGTTGTCCAATTCTTCCGGTCTACTCCGGGGAGATTCAATGCCGCAGCCTGGGCGTAAAGGTCGAAGCCTTCGACCCCGACGGCCGTCCGGTGATCGATGAGGTCGGCGAATTGGTCATCACGGAACCGATGCCTTCTATGCCCCTCTATTTCTGGAATGATCCGGACAACGCCCGGTACCGGGACAGCTATTTCGACATGTATCCAGGTGTATGGCGCCACGGAGACTGGATCAAGATCACTCCCCGGGGCACGGCGATCATCTACGGCCGATCCGACTCCACCATCAACCGCCTGGGCGTTCGGATGGGCACGAGTGAAATCTATCGGACAGTCGAAAGCTTACCCGAGGTCATGGACAGTTTGGTTATCGATCTCGAAGGCATGGAAGGAGCTTCCTTTATGCCGTTGTTTGTCGTCCTTCAAGAGGGGGTCGAGTTGGACGACGGGCTTAAGAAGAAGATTCGAGACCAAATCCGAAAGAATCTCTCGCCCCGCCACGTTCCGGATGAGATTTATCAAATTCGGGAAGTGCCCAGGACTTTAAACGGAAAGAAACTGGAGGTCCCGATCAAGAAAATCCTGCTGGGCACGCCGGTTCACAAGGCGGTCAACCTGGATTCTACCGCCAATCCCGATGCGGTAAACTTTTTCGTTCAACTGGCCGAGCAACTCAAGGCCAAACAGAACTCTTGAGCGCCCTTAACCTGTATACCCAGCATGCGGGCGGGGCGCTGAAATGTCCCCGCCCGCATTCCGGGAGACGGAACCCCTGGTCATCCGACCGGCCCACTGAGGATCAGGCGTGCTTTTTCCGAAACTCCACCATATAATCCCGCAATGCGGCGCAATGCTCTACGGGTACCGCATTGTACAGAGAAGCTCGGCATCCGCCCACCGACCGGTGACCATTTAACCCGACAAAACCCTCCGCCTTTGCACCATCCAGGAATTCCTTCTCGAGTTCCGGCGTGGGTAAGCGGAAGGTGACATTCATCAGCGACCGGCTTGTCGGTTCCGCGTGGCCCAGGTAGAAATCGGGATTGTCATCGATCACCTTGTAGATCAGCCCCGCCTTTTCGCGGTTTCGGCGCTCCACCGCCTCCACCCCGCCTTGTCCTTTGACCCACTTCAACACCAGGCCCATCATGTAAATCCCGAAGGTCGGCGGAGTATTGTACAGCGAATTGTTTTTTGCGTGGATCCGGTACTGGAGCATCGTCGGCAGATCTTCCGGCGCTCTCTCCACCATGTCTTGCCGCACAACCACCAGGGTCACCCCGGAGGGGCCCAGATTTTTCTGAGCTCCGGCGTAAATCAGCGCAAACTGGCGAACATCGATCTTTCTGGACAGGATATCGCTGGACATATCGGCCACGAGAGGCACCGAACCGGTGTCCGGAAAACGGGTCCACTGGGTTCCGAAGATCGTGTTGTTAGACGTCACATGCAGATAGGCGCTGTCCCTGCCGAAGGAAATCTCCTCCGCCCCCGGAATGCGCCGATAATGGCCGTCTTTGGTGCTGGCCGCCACAAAAGTCTCTCCGAGTCGCTGAGCCTCTTTCAAAGCCTTTTCGGACCAGCTGCCGGTCAAGACATAGCCCGCCGCTTTGCCCTTCGGGAGAAAGTTCATAGGGACCATGGCAAACTGCAAACTGGCTCCGCCCTGGAGGAACAATACGTCGTACCCCTCCGGCACCCCGAGCAGCTCCCGAACGAGGGCGGCCGTTTCGTTGTGGATCGCCTCGTAAGTTTTGCTGCGGTGGCTCATCTCCATGACGGACATCCCCGTGCCCCCGAAGTCGACGAACTCCTCCCGGGCCTGCTCCAAAACCTCCAACGGAAGGGCGGCCGGCCCAGCATTAAAGTTTAACGCGCGTTTCCCCTGAGACATGATCGTCTGCTCCTTTCCACTGGCCCGCTTGTCTTTCACTATACCACTTCCCCGCACTTCCAGAACGCCTGTCGGCCGATTTCCCGTGTCAAAATGTTTACGCCCCCTCGCCTTCATGGTATGATGAATATAAATAGAACAGTGTTCCGTATTACAGAACAATGCGTAGTAAAAACTGTATCACGGAGCAGTTCTGACAAATGATTTTACTGATTGAGGAGTCCCCGGGATCCACAAAAGGGGATTCGAAGGGAGGAGAAAGGATGGCTGAGTGGCCGCAAGGGGTCGAAGTGATCGGTGAAGTGACACCGGAATACGGGGAGATTTTAACCCCAGAAGCCTTGGCGTTCGTGGCAGATCTGCACCGCCGATTTGACGAAAGGCGCCGGGCGTTGCTCGCCGACCGGGCCGAGCGCCAGAAGCGCCTCGACGCCGGGTGGCGCCCGGATTTTCCTGCAGAGACGGCGGAGATCCGGGCCGGGGATTGGACGGTGGGGCCGATTCCCGCCGATCTTCAGGACCGGCGGGTGGAGATCACCGGCCCGGCCGGGGACCGGAAGATGGTCATCAACGCCCTCAACTCCGGCGCCAAGGTGTTCATGGCGGATTTTGAGGACGCTAACTCTCCCACTTGGGCCAATACCGTGGGCGGACAGGTCAACCTTCGGGACGCCGTCAACCGCACCATCACGTATACCAGCCCCGAAGGGAAACAGTATGCCCTGAAAGACCAGGTCGCCGTTCTCATGGTCCGGCCTCGGGGATGGCATTTGGGAGAGAAACACGTTCGGGTGGACGGCCGCCCGGTCTCCGGCGCCTTGTTTGACTTTGCCCTCTACCTGTTCCATAACGCAAAAAACCTGATCGCCCGGGGCACCGGCCCGTATTACTATCTGCCGAAGATGGAAAGTCGGCACGAAGCCCGGCTGTGGAACGATGTATTCACCTTTGCTGAAGACCGGATGCACCTGCCCGTCGGGACGATCAAAGCGACAGTGCTCTTGGAGACGATCATGGCGACCTTTGAGATGGATGAGATGCTATACGAGCTCCGGGATCACATCGTCGGCATGAACTGCGGGCGTTGGGATTACATTTTCAGTTACATCAAGCGCTTCCGAAATCAACCCGACGTGATTTTTCCCGATCGCAATCTCGTGACGATGACAGTGCCCTTTATGCGTGCCTATACTCTCTACACGATCAAAACCTGCCATCGGCGCGGAGCTTTTGCCATCGGCGGCATGGCGGCCCAGATCCCGGTGAAAAATGACCCGGCCGCGAATGAAGAGGCTTTTGCGAAAGTCCGGGCGGACAAGGAACGGGAAGCCCGGGATGGCCACGACGGCACTTGGGTGGCTCACCCCGGTCTCGTTCCCGTTGCAATGGAAGTGTTTGATCGCCTGATGCCGGGCCCGAATCAACTGAGCCGGAAACGGGAAGATGTTCAGGTGACGGCGGACGACCTGCTGGCGATCCCCGAGGGGCCGATCACCGAACAGGGGCTTCGCAACAACGTAAGCGTAGGAATCCAGTACATCGAAGCTTGGCTTCGGGGTAACGGCGCCGTTCCGATTTTCCACCTCATGGAGGATGCGGCCACGGCGGAAATCGCCCGGGCCCAGGTGTGGCAGTGGATTCACCATCCGAAGGGGATTCTGGCGGATGGCCGCAAGGTGGACGCCGCGTTGTTCCGGCAGATTCTGGCCGAAGAGTTGCAGAAAATCAAAGAAAACCTGGGCGAAGCGCGATTCGCCCAAGGCAAGTTCGACCAGGCCGCGGCACTGTTCACAGATATGTCCCTTCGGGACGACTTTGAGGAATTCCTCACCCTTCCCGGTTACGCCTACCTGGATTGATCGGCCACTCACCCAGTCAACTTCGTGCCCGCGGGGATTTCGCCTGCGGGCATTTTTTTGTGCGCCGTTTTTTTGCGCTCACCTCTTGGCAGATCGGTCACCTGTGTTATAATAGACGCGTAAATTGATCCTGTGTTATACTTCAGATGCCGCCGGACCCGTATTCGGGCCTTGGCTGGGAAGAACCACCGGGGGTGAGGCCCGGCCGCAGGAGGAGGACTGTGCCCCTCCTGTACTATAACAGTTATTTCCTTCGATGTGTGTATCAACATACGAAAAGGAGGGACACCATGCCAGAAACCATCGCGTACCCTGCGGGCGTCCAGGTCACCGCACCCGTTGATGAATCCTATCGGGAAATCCTGACCCCCGGAGCGTTGGAGTTCGTCGCCGATCTCCACCGTCAATTCAACGGTCGGCGCCAGGCACTCCTGGCCGAAAGACAGAAGCGCCAAGCGGCCATCGACGGCGGTCAGATGCCGGATTTTCCGGCTGAGACCGCGGAACTTCGCCAGGCGGATTGGACGGTGGCACCGATCCCGGCCGACCTTCTGGACCGCCGGGTGGAGATCACCGGCCCGGCCGGAGACCGGAAGATGGTCATCAACGCCCTGAACTCCGGCGCCAAAACCTTTATGGCGGATTTTGAAGACGCCAACTCCCCCACGTGGGAAAACACCGTCGGGGGTCAGATCAATCTCCGGGATGCCGTGCGCCGGACGATCCGGTACGTCAGCCCGGAAGGCAAGCGGTACGAGCTGAAGGATCGAACGGCAGTCCTGATCGTCCGGCCCCGGGGTTGGCACCTGCCGGAGAAGCACGTTTTGGTCGATGGCGAACCGATCTCCGGCGCCCTGTTTGATTTCGGCCTGTACTTTTTTCACAATGTCCGGGAGTTGCTGGAGCGGGGGACGGGGCCGTACTTTTACCTTCCCAAAATGGAAAGTCGCTTCGAGGCCCGGCTGTGGAACGATGTGTTCAACGTGGCCCAAGATCGCCTGGGGATTCCCCGGGGCACCATCAAAGCCACGGTGTTGATCGAGACGATCCTCGCGGCCTTCGAGATGGACGAGATCCTGTATGAACTCCGGGATCACGCCGCTGGACTCAATTGCGGCCGGTGGGACTACATCTTTAGCTTCATCAAACGCTTTCGGAACCGACCTGAGGTGATTCTGCCGGACCGCGGCTTGGTGACCATGACCGCACCTTTCATGCGGGCTTATACGCAGTTGACGATTAAGACCTGTCACCGTCGCGGGGCAATGGCCATCGGGGGGATGGCGGCGCAAATCCCGGTCAAAAACGATCCGGCCGCCAACGAAGAGGCCTTCGCCAAGGTGCGGGCGGACAAGGAGCGGGAAGCGACAGATGGCCACGATGGGACCTGGGTGGCCCATCCCGGGCTGGTGCCTGTGGCTATGGAAGTCTTTGACCGGTTGATGCCCACGCCGAACCAACTGGATCGCAAGCGGGAAGACGTACACGTTTCGGCGGCCGACCTCATCCGGGTACCCGAGGGGCCGATCACCGAGCAGGGCCTGCGCACCAACATCAGTGTGGGGATTCAATATATCGAAGCCTGGCTGCGGGGATCCGGAGCCGTGCCGATTTTCAACTTGATGGAAGACGCGGCCACGGCGGAGATCTCCCGGGCCCAGGTCTGGCAGTGGATCCGCCACCCCCGCGGGGTGCTGGAGGACGGAAGAAAGGTCACGGTGGAGTTGTTCCGACAAGTCTTGGACGAGGAGTTAAACAAGATCAAGGCGGAGCTGGGAGAAGACCGATTCGCCGGCGGGCGGTACTCGGAAGCCGCCGAACTGTTCAGCCGCTTGACCACCAGCGATTCCTTCGCCGAATTTTTGACTTTGCCCGGGTACGAGTTGATCGATTGACTGACCGGAGCAGGAATATTTTCATAAAGGAAAGGATGTTCGCCGATGATCGACAAACAAGAAGCGGAAGCGTTAGAGCGCAGTTGGGAAACAGATCCCCGTTGGAAAGGGATCGTTCGGACCTATTCGGCGGAAGATGTGCTACGGCTTAGGGGCTCGATTCGAATCGAGCACACCCTGGCGCGGATGGGAGCCGAGCGCCTGTGGCATCTGCTCCATACGGAGCCTTACGTCCCCGCCCTGGGGGCTTTGACCGGGAATCAAGCGGTGCAACAGGTCAAAGCCGGACTCAAGGCGATCTACCTGAGCGGCTGGCAGGTGGCGGCGGACGCCAATCTCGCCGGACAGATGTATCCGGATCAGAGCCTGTACCCCGCCAACAGCGTTCCCCACGTGGTAAAACGGATCAACCAGGCTCTGCAACGGGCGGATCAGATCCACCACATGGAGGGCAAAGATGATATCTACTGGTTTGCCCCCATTGTGGCCGACGCCGAGGCGGGATTCGGGGGGCCGCTGAACGTTTATGAGCTGATGAAAGCGATGATCGAAGCGGGAGCGGCGGGCGTCCACTTTGAAGATCAATTGGCCGCCGAGAAAAAGTGCGGCCACATGGGAGGCAAGGTCCTGATCCCCGCTTCCCAGGCTATCCGGAATTTGACCGCGGCCCGGTTGGCGGCGGACGTGATGGGGGTGCCGACGATCTTGGTGGCCCGGACCGACGCGTTGGCGGCCACCATGATCACCAGCGACATCGACCCGCGGGATCAAGGATTTATCACCGGCGAACGCACCTCCGAAGGATTCTACAGGGTGCGCAACGGGCTGGAGGCGGCCATCGCCCGGGGGCTCGCCTATGCTCCGTACGCGGACATGATCTGGTGCGAAACCTCGGAGCCGAATCTCGAAGAGGCGCGCCTGTTCGCCGAAGCGATTCATGCGAAATTCCCGGGCAAGTTGTTGGCTTACAATTGTTCGCCGTCCTTCAACTGGAAGCGGAAACTGGACGACGCCGCCATCGCCGACTTCCAGAAGAAGTTGGGACAGATGGGATACAAGTTCCAATTCGTCACCCTGGCTGGTTTCCACGCCCTCAATTTCAGCATGTTCGACCTGGCGCGGCAATACAAAGAGCGCGGGATGGCCGCCTACGCCGAGCTGCAACAGCGGGAATTCGCCAGCGAAGTGTACGGGTACACGGCGACCAAACACCAGCGCGAGGTCGGAGCGGGATATTTTGACGAGGTGAGCATGGTCATCTCCGGGGGGACCTCCTCCACCACGGCGCTCACCGGTTCCACCGAAGAGGAGCAGTTCGTCTAGAATCTCCCTGGCCACAAAACTTTCACCCGCCCTGGCCATCATTCGGCCCAGGGCGGGTTTCCCTCTCGATGCCGGCGCGTTTTGTGATGGGCGTGCATCCACCCTCCGGAATCCCCTTCTCCCATCGGCTGGTGCCAAATCGACGAATGGTCTCCGATTCCTCCCGCAAAACGGCAATAAAATGATCCACGGCCCGGATGTGATAACGGGCGCGATGGAGCACGACAGAGAACGTACGAAAAATCGGAAACTCGTGCAGTCGCAGGGTTTTTAAGGTCCCCAAGCGGATTTCTTTGACGACGGTCCACGTGGAAAGCAAGGAAACTCCGAGGCCGGCCTCCACCGATTCTTTGATGATTTGCGTGCTCCCGAGTTCCATGAGCGCCGCGGGAACAAGTCCCGTTGCCGAGAACAATTTATCGGCCGCTTCCCGGGTTCCGGAGCCGTGCTCACGCAGAATCCACCTTTCCCCCGCCAACTCCTCCGGCGTCGCTTCAGCACGGCCGGCCAACCGATGGCCGGCGGGAATGACGACGCGAAGCTCGTCTTCAAAAAGGGGCAACACCTCTAGATCTGAGTGATGCAGCCCCCCTTCCACGATCCCCACATCCTGTTCTCGCCGCACAATGGCTTCGGCCACTTGAGAGGTATTCTCGATGGTGATCGCCACGGACACCTTGGGGTAGCGCCTACAGAATTGGGCCAGAATCCGGGGAAGGACATACTCTCCAAAGGTATAGCTCGCCCCGATGGCGAGATGGCCCCCTTCCCCTTGCACCAGGTCGTCCATAATCAGGCCGAGTTCCCGATAAGACTCGAGGATCTCTTCGGCCCGATCCAGGAGAATTTCCCCAGCCCGGGTCAATCGCACGGTCCGGTTGGTGCGTTCCAAGAGCTTGACGCCAAACCTCTGTTCAAGAGCTTGGATCTGCAGGCTGACAGCTGGTTGAGTCATGTGAAGGGCTTCGGCGGCCCGGGAAAAATTGCGAGTCTTGGCCACGGTCGCGAAGATGAGCAGAGAATGGTCCATGGGAGACGCCTCCAACCCGTGATAAGTTCCTGCAATACCTTCAACATTAGCGGGATTGATTCGGCTTATCCATACGCCGGGGGGGTAGGAATGGCAGGGGGTTTCTGACGATTTACCGAAATTCTTGAGGAAAAGCGGTATCCTTAGGTACAATTCCGCGACAAACTCGACTACAATTCAAATCAGTGTGTGAGATCGGCAACCCGACTTCGATCGGCGGGAGGGATCAATCGGTGATTCGATGGCCGCGATGGATCGGATGGGTCATTCTGCTGGCGTTTGTCCTGCGAATCGCCGCCTTGATGATGTATGGTTTGAACCTCACGCTCCACAGCGACGATCAAGGGTACGTGCACAGTGCGATCCGACTCCTGCAAACTGGCACCTTGACCTACCGGGGCCCCTCCGAACCCGCGCGATTCGAACTCGACCCGACGGTGAAAATCATGCCGGGACAGCCATTTTTGTTAGCCGCGATCTTCTGGTTGTTCGGAACGGGAACCGTCGGTGTGTATGCTGCTAAAATCGCCACGATCCTCATCGGCCTGGCCGGGATCTATGGGATTTATTTGCTGGGGCGGTATTGTTTCGGCGAGGCGGCGGGTTTGATGGCGGCGCTCTTGTTGGCCGTCTCGGTTGAGCAGATTTTAACGGATAATTTGTTGTTAACGGAAACTCCATTTATGACGAGTCTGGTCTATTTGGTATACTTTTCGGTAAAGCTGGCGTCTGAACGCAAACCGGTGTATTTCTATGCCCTGTTGTTCTTTTATCTTGTTGCGCTTTTCTTCAAAGCCACGATCGCCCTGTATCCGCTGGTGTTGTTCGTGTATCTGCTGTTCAAAAGATACCCTTTTCCGTTAATGATCCGCCAGGCGGCCATGGCGCTGATCGCGATTCTTGTCGTTCTCGGGCCGTGGTGGGTGCGCAATTATGTCCATTATCATCAGTTTATCCCCCTGACCGCCGGCGATGGGAATCCCCTGTTAATGGGGACGTATCAGGGCGTGGGGTACCCAAACCGCGAGCCCTTGTCCACCCTGTTTCAGCGTCTTCAGACCGAATATCCGAACGCCGACTCTTTCACGTGGATGCAGATCCAAAAAAAAGTCGCCATGGATCGACTGCGGGAGTGGTGGCAAAGCAGCCCGGGGTCTCTCCTGTACAGCTACCTGGTTCGCAAACCGATCATCCTGTGGGGTGGAACGTTTTACTGGATCGAGATTTTCAAAATCAGCCCGGGGATCGTAGTGGTCCTCCACCATTTGGCGGTGGTGGCCGGGGCAGCAGGCGGAGTGCTTTATCTTTTGCTCAGCTGGCGCAATCGTGGGGATATGCTTTTCATCGCCATGGTGCTCGGGTATTTTACAATTGTGTACAGCGTCTACTTTGTATTTGGCCGCTACAATGTCGCCGAGATGCCCTTTGTGTATCTCGGCATCGGGGCCGGGATTGTTGCCGTCTGGAGGCGGATGCAGGGCACCGAGAAGAGGCGGAGGTAGCGCGGCAGGTTTGGGAGCTGGGATGATGTTGGCCCGGCTCCCGTTCATTTTTTTATTATAATAATCTAAGTATATCACTCGAATAAAAATGATTCATTTTACTTATTTAACGTTGTCACGTATTCTGGAGGTCGATCGAAACTTCAGCGCGAACGGGGGGTATGAACGTGGACGAAGCAAAGCCGATGGCCGTGGATCACGAGACCGAAGCGAATCCGCCCAGGACATTTTACCGGGGCCTACTCAGGTCTTTCCACCCGACGGGACGGTTTGTCGGGGGCGTGCTTTTCACCTTTGCTGTGGCGGCGGCAGGCACAGCCCTCGCGGAACTGCCGGGACTGGGGCGTCTCGGGCCGATGGTCTTGGCGATCCTTCTGGCGGTCGTGTACCGGCAGGTGGCAGGATACCCCGTGTTTTTGGTCAGCGGTATCCAGTTCTCTTCAAAGGTTTTGCTGCGAGTGGCCATTATTTTATACGGGTTTCGGGTGAACATCGCCATGATCGCCCACCAAGGATGGCACATGATCCTGCAAGACCTCGCGAGTGTGGTCCTGGCCATCGCCCTGACCGCTCTTTTTGCCCACTGGTTTCACGCAGATCGCCGTCTGTCCTTTCTGCTTGGGATCGGGACGGGGGTTTGCGGGGCGGCGGCCATCGCCGCTGTGGCTCCACTGTTGAAATCCCGGGACGAAGATACGGCAGCCGGGGTGGGGCTTGTGGCTTTGATTGGAACGGTGTTTACCATCGCATATACGGTGATTCGCCCATGGCTGCCCATCAGCGACCTCCAGTACGGCCTTTGGGCCGGTTCCAGTTTGCACGAGATCGCCCATGTGGCCGCGGCCGCGGCACCCGCGGGGCAGAGCGTTCTTGCGGAGGCGATTCTGGCCAAACTCGGGCGAGTGGCGCTCCTGGTGCCCTTGTCCCTGATACTGCTCGGGTGGCTGAGCCGCCGGGGCAGATCGACCGACCGGGCGGCGTTTACTTTTCCGTGGTTTCTCCTCGGTTTTGTCGCCACGAGCGTGATCACCACCTACGTGCCTTTGACGCCTTCGTTTTTGAACGCCGTGTCCACCGTGGCTTCCTGGCTTCTCACCGCAGCGATGGTGGGATTGGGTCTGAATGTGGAGTTGCGGCAACTGCTCGGACGGGCGGCCCGGCCCCTGGGCGCAATGCTCATGGCTTCGGTGGTACTGTCCTTTACCGCCTACTGGTTGAGCGTGTTATAATTTGAGAAGAATGAGGGCATCGTCCGCCTGGGTCGATGGGCCCAGGTCCAGATTTGTTGAAAGGGGCGGGGATCAAGCGATGTGGATTCGGTCGCTGGGAGATCGCCTGATTCGGTTACACCAAGGGGATATCACGAAGCTAGACGTTGATGCCATTGTCAATGCCGCCAATTCCACGCTGCTCGGCGGAGGCGGTGTGGACGGGGCCATCCACCGGGCTGCGGGGCCGGAGTTGCTCGAGGAGTGCCGAACACTCAAGGGATGCCCCACCGGCCAGGCGAAGATCACGAAGGGGTATCGCCTCCCGGCCGCCCATGTCATCCACACGGTGGGGCCGATTTGGCGAGGGGGTTCCGCTGGAGAGGCTGAACTTTTACGATCGTGTTATGTAAACTCTTTGTCCCTCGCCGATGCCCACGGTCTGAAGAGTATCGCCTTTCCCGCCATCAGCACGGGGGTCTATGGGTATCCAAAAGAAGAAGCGTCCACCATTGCCATCGGCACGGTGGCCGACCTCCTGCCCCACACAACGAGTGTCAGGGAAGTGGTGTTTGTTTTGTATTCCGCGGCGGACTACAGGCTATATGAGCGAAAAGCCGCCCAGATATTGCACCGGGAGAGGCGGTGAGCCTCTTCCCGCCACCTCAGCCACGTTTCCCCCACAGCACCTTGCGGAAGAACTCCAGTGTCCGCACCCACGCGTCCATGGCCGCCTCGACGTGGTACGCACCCCGGGTGTCGTTGAAAAAGGCGTGCTTCGCACCCGGGTACACGTGCGCTTCCCAGGCTTTCCCATTTCGCTCCATGGCCTCGCTAAAGTCGGGAACCTGACCGGTGATCCCCGGATCCAGCTCGGCAAAAAAGCCGATTAACGGACACCGGATGCCCTTGGCCGTCTCGGCATCCGGAAGCCGCCCGTAATTCACCACGGCTCCGGCCAGGTCCTGCCGCCGGGCGGCCAACCGGGCTGACAGCGCACCGCCCATACAATACCCCACGGAACCCACGGGTTTTCCCCGAGACGCTTCCAGCCCGGCAAGATGGGAAACCAAACCGTCGAGGATCTCCACGTAAGTCTCCATGTTCGCAGCCATCCCGCCAAACAGCGCCTGGAGCGTTTCGGCGATTTCTGTCCGGGACGGCTCGGGCAGCCGCCCCAGCGCCTCGTCCCGTTTCTCCGGGCTTCCCCAAGCCTCGGGGGGAAGCGTATCGAGGAACGCTTTGACCGCCTCGATCCGCTCCTCGCTCATCGCCGGGGGACGCGCGCCGTCGGCGGCGTAAAGGTCTGGCGCCACCGCCAGATACCCGGCCTTGGCGAACCGTTCGGTCATATCCCGGATGTGGCCGTCCACACCCCAGATCTCCTGAATAACCACCACCACAGGCAGCGGCAAGGTCGCCCGTTCGAGCCATACGGCGTACCCCCGCCGCCGAGCACCGGCCGCCGACCATTCGATCCACTCCGTATGTAAACTCACCGCAATCCCTCCTCATCCTGTAAAAATGGATTGAATCTGCGCTCATCGCCAATCGTGGAATCCTCTTCGTGGCCCGGATAGATCACCGTATCATCCTCGTAAGGCAGGAGCGCCCTTCGGATCGAGGCCAGCAGGGTCTCGTAGCTGCCTCCGGGAAAATCTGTCCGACCGATGGAACCGGCAAACAGCGTATCCCCGGTAAAAACGACCCTCGGGTGAATGAAGGCCCCCTGGGGCGCGATGTCCAAACAGACTCCCCCCGGCGTGTGGCCCGGGGTGTGGAGGACCTTGACCATCAATCCTCCCACCTCCAGAACGTCACCATCTTTTAAGCGGTGGTCCGCAGGCCGACAGATCACCGGTCGGCCCATGAACGCCGACAGGTTTCTGGCGGGGTCTGTGAGCATCTCGGCATCCGCCTCGTGGACGTACACCGGCGCCCCGGTGCGCTCCCGGAGCGCTTCCAGGCCCGCGAGATGATCCGCGTGGCCGTGGGTGAGAAGAATAGCCCGAACCACCAGCCCTTGTTTTTGTAAGTAGTCCTCGATGGGTTCGAGGGGCCCTCCGGGGTCGATCACCACTGCGCCACCGTCCTCCCCGGACACGATATAGCAGTTTGTGCCCATCTCATTAATCACCAGTCGCTCGACCCGCACTTCCCTTCCTCCTTTTCTGGCAGCCGAAACATTCAGACCCTGCTGTCCAGCCATAACGTCACAGGGCCATCGTTTACCAACTCCACGTCCATGTGGGCTCCGAAAACGCCCGTCTCCACTCTCACTCCCTTCTCCCGGAGGTGGGCGTTCACCCGCTCATACAGAGGCAGGGCTGTCTCCGCCGGCGCGGCCCCTGTAAAATCTGGCCGCCGCCCTTTCCGGCAATCCCCGAGGAGCGTAAACTGCGACACCGTCAGGACCGCGCCCCCCACATCCAGCACCGACCGCCCCATCTTCCCCGCTTCGTCCGGAAAAATCCGCAGACCCGCCAACTTCTCCGCCAGCCAAACCGCGTCCCCCTCCCCATCCTCCCGGGAGACGCCAATGAGCACCAAGAGTCCCCGGCCAATGCGGGCCACCCTTTCGCCTTCCACCCGCACCTCGGCCCGGGATACGCGCTGTACCACCGCCCGCATTACTGAACCACCCGTCGCACCGTATAGATGTCTCGGATCCGCTTAATCTTTTCGATCACCGTATGCAGGTGATCGACATTCCTGATATTGAGGCTCAGGTGAATGATTGCCATCTTGTGCTGATCCGCCCTTCCGTTCACCGCCGTAATATCGGTCTTGGTCTCCGCCACGGCGTTCATCACATCGTTAATGAGACCACACCGGTCGAGCCCCGTCACCTCAATCTCGACATTGTAGGAAATCTCCGGAGAACTTTCCCAGGACACGTCGATCAGGCGACCCTCGGACTGGGACAGCTGTTTCAAATTCGGACAGTTTGCCCGGTGGACCGACACGCCCCGCCCCCGGGTGACATATCCCACAATTTCATCACCCGGAACCGGGTTACAACACCGGGCAAACCGCACCAGTAGGTTATCCACCCCTTTTACCCGGATGCCCGAACTTGACTTATCCCCCTTGCGCTCCCGGGCATCCCCGGGCACGGTCGCTGGAGCAACTCGCTCGTCCCGGCGCAGCCGCTCCAACACCCGCCCCACCGCCTGCTGGGCCCCCACGGCGCCGTATCCCACGGCCGCCCACAGATCTTCGGCCTTGCTGTAATGGAGTTTCTCCCCAGTTTCTTGCCATACCGCTTCGGGAACGTCGGCCCACTCGATCCCGTGTTTTTTCAACTCCCGGTCCAGGAGTTCTTTTCCTTTGCCGACATTCTCCTCTCGGTGTTCTTTTTTGAACCACTGGCGGATGCGGCTCTTCGCCTGGGATGATTTTACAATTTTAAGCCAATCCCGACTGGGGCCGTAACTGTGTTTGGAGGTCAATATCTCCACAATGTCCCCGGTTTTCAACTGATAATCCAAGGGCACAATGCGGCCGTTCACCCGGGCGCCCACACACCGGTTTCCGATATCCGTGTGGATCCGGTAGGCAAAATCGATGGGCACCGATCCCGTGGGCAGGGCCACCACATCCCCTTTGGGGGTGAAGACAAACACTTCATCGGAGAAGAGATCGACCTTCAACGTCTCCATAAAATCCTGGGCATCGCGAAAATCTTGTTGCCATTCGAGAATCTCCCGAAACCAAGCGAGTTTCTGCTGAAAGGAAGGATCGGAGGTCCGTCCGCCTTGCTTGTAGAGCCAGTGGGCGGCGATCCCATACTCCGCGGTGCGGTGCATCTCCCAGGTGCGGATCTGGATCTCCAGGGGCTCTCCTTGGGGGCCGATGACAGTGGTGTGGAGGCTTTGGTACATGTTGGGTTTTGGCATCGCAATGTAATCCTTGAACCGGCCCGGCAAAGGGCGCCACAGGGTGTGCACAACACCCAGAATCGCATAACAGTCTTTAATGTTGTCGACAATCACCCGAACAGCCAATAAGTCGTAAATTTCACCAAACTGCTTGTTCTGGTTGACCATCTTTCGATATACACTGTAGATGTGTTTCGGCCGGCCGGAAATGTCCGCTTTAATGTTCAGCTCAACGAACTTTTCTCTTAACGTGTCGATGACCTTTTGGATGTACGCCTCCCGCTCCCGGCGCTTCTTGGTCATCAAATTGGCGATGCGGTAGTATTGCTGAGGATTCAGGTAGCGCAGCGCAAGGTCTTCCAGTTCCCACTGAATCCGGGAGATACCCAGCCTGTGGGCAAGGGGTGCAAAGATCTCCAACGTCTCTTTCGCGATCCGCATCTGCTTCTGTTCGGGGACGTGGCGAAGGGTCCGCATGTTATGAAGCCGGTCCGCCAGTTTAATCAGAATCACCCGGATATCTTTGGCCATGGCCAGAAGCATCTTGCGCAGGTTCTCCGCCTGCTGCTCCTCCCGGGTGGCGTACTGAATGCGGCGCAGCTTTGTCACGCCATCCACCAAGGCCACCACTTCCGGCCCGAACCGCTTCCCGATCTCCTCCAACGTCACCGGCGTATCTTCGACCACATCATGTAACAGTGCAGCGGTCAACGTCGTGCCATCGAGATGGAGGTCGGCCAGAATCTCCGTTACAGCGATGGGGTGGAGAATATAATCTTCTCCAGAGCTGCGTTTTTGGCCCGCGTGCGCCGCTTTGGCCAGGGTATAGGCCTCGCGCAGGCGTAGAATCTCCCCGTCCTCGGCATAGCCGCGCACTTTCTCGCAAAGAAGATCGAACGCCCGCTCTGCCGGATCCGGTTTTCTCGGGGCCGTTTCGGCCGACTCAATACTGGACAAGTGATAGGACATCGTAGCCGGCGAGTTTCGCCCGTCCCTCCAACTCGGTCAATTCGATAAGAAAAACACAGCCGACCACCGCCGCCCCCAACTGCTCCACCAACCGAATCGTCGAGCGAATGGTGCCGCCGGTGGCCAGAAGATCATCTGCCACCAACACCCGCTGCCCCGGCCGCAACGCATCTTTGTGAATATCCAGGCGATCACTTCCGTATTCCAAATCATACACCACGGAAACTGTCTCCGCAGGCAACTTGCCCGCTTTGCGCACCGGAACAAAACCCAATCCCATGGCGTATGCCACGGGGGCGCCGATGACGAATCCCCGGGCCTCGGGACCCACGACGATATCGGGCGCCAAGGGCCGGGCCAAGGAAACCAACGAGTCGATGGCGGCCCGGTATGCCCGTCCATCCTTTAACAGAGGCGTGATGTCTTTAAACGACACCCCCGGTTGTGGGAAATCGGGGATGACCCGAATGTGCGACTGAAAATCCATCGTCGGAAAACGCCTCCATATATGAATATGTTCATTATAGTACGTTGGTCGTCCCCACCGCAAGCGTCAGTCCTCCATCATCCCCGAGGGAGGGGGCACTGACTTCCCCGGCCGGTTCATTTGGCCGCCGTCCGCCGCAGTTCCCGGCCCCGCCACGCTACCCAGAGGGGACTCGCAATAAAAATCGAAGAGTAGGCCCCGCTGATGAGACCGATGAGCAGAGCTAGTGAGAAATTGTGAATGGACGCGCTTCCGAACAAAAACAGGCTCAAAGCGGCGATCACCACCGTGAGCACGGTATAGATCGACCGGCGCATCGTCTGCCACAAACTTTGATCCACCAGGTGCTCCAGGTCTTCGATGGTCTTGATTTTGGCGTTTTTCAAGTTGTCCCGGATTCGGTCGAAGATCACGATGGTGTCGTTGATCGAGTACCCCACGATGGTCAGGACCGCCGCGATAAAAGGCAAATCGATCTCCCGACGCAAAAGGGCGAAGAGCGAAATCACAATAAAAGCGTCGTGGAGAAGGGCCACCACCCCCGTCACGCCAAAGCGAAATTCAAACCGAATCGCCACATAAACCAAGATGCCAAGGGATGCCAGCCCGATCCCGTACATCGCATTGCGGCTCAACTCCCGGGCAACCAGGGGTTCCACGCTGTCGATGCCGATCTTGGCCTGGGGATACTGTTTTTGAATCGCCGCCGTGAGTTGAGGCTCTTTCGCCGGATCCAGGCGATCCTTGAGACGCACCACCGCCGTCTCCCCCCGGGCCCCGGCCGACGTCACGTCGGCCGCCGAAACGGACAGGCCCTGGTTCTGGAAAAGATGAACGATATCCTGGGTTTCCCACCCCGGGCCCAGGTCCATCTGAACTCGACTTCCGGCGCGAAAATCTGTGCCGAGATTGAACCCGAACAGAAGGATCACCACAATCCCCAGCACCGTAATTAAAAGCGAAAATGCAAAGTACCATTTTCGGTGGCGAGTGATGGGAAACAGAACCTTCACCGCGCCTCGCCCCCTTCCTTCAGCCCGTACCATCCCGGCCGGTGCAGCCAGTTGGCTGTAACCACCAGATGCAAGAGCCAGCGGCTTAAAAACACAGCCGTCAACATGCTGATGATGATGCTCACCACCAAGGCCACGGCGAAGCCGCGAATCGAGCCCGTTCCGAAGAAATACAGCACTATCCCCGCAATCACCGTGGTGATGTTGGAGTCGAGAATCGTCCCCAGGGATTTGCGCGTCCCGGTAACAAAAGCCGATATGAGAGACTTCCCACTGGTAAACTCGTCCCGGATCCGCTCATAGGTAATGATGTTGGCATCCACCGCCATGCCCACCCCGAGCACCAGGGCCGCCAAACCGGGCAGCGTCAGCGTGACCTTGAGCCCCGCAAAAACCACGATGATCAAGTACATGTAAGCGACCAAAGAAATCACCGCGATCACGCCGGGGATTCGGTACATAATGATCATGAACAGGAAAATCGCCGCCACCGCAATTCCCGCCGCGATCATCGTTTGATGAAGGGCGGCCTGTCCCAACGTCGCCCCCACCGCCGTGGAGCTGAGCTCCTTCAATGGGTAAGGCAGCGCGCCCGCATTCAGCAAATTCGCCAGGCGAATCGCGTCATCCGGGGTCTTTTCTCCTTCAATCACCGCATGGCCATCTGGGATGACTGTCCTTATCTGGGGAGCGCTGATCACCTGGCCGTCGAGCACAATCGCGAGGGGCTGGCCCAGGTATTTTTGCGTAATATCCCGGAACTTGGCCGGATCCCGGAATTCCACCGCCACCAGCGGCGCGTTGGTCTGGGGATCGGCTTCGTATTTGGCATTACTTTTGAGATCTTTTCCCGTCAAGAGAACCGTGCCGTCCGGAGCCCTGAACTCCAACACCGCCGGCTTGCCCAACATTTTCCTGGCGTTTTCCTGATCGGATACACCGGCAAGCTGTACCCGAATGCGGTCGGTCCCTTCCACCTGGATCGACGGTTCCGCCACCCCCAGCGCATTGATGCGCCGGTCCAACGCCGCCACCGTCGCCTTGACGGCATCCTGGTCAACCTTTTGGCCGGGGGGCGGGACAATTTGATACAAAACATCAAAACCGCCCCGCAGGTCGAGACCCAGAACGATCCGGTGAATCACCTTCGGGGTCGTCCATCCCGCCAGGGCGCCAAAAAGAATGATGAACAAAAAAAATAACGCAATCCGTTTCCATACAGGTTTTGCTGAACGGCTCATGACGTTCCTCCTCGACTGCTCGGCCATATTCTCATAGTAGCAACAACTTCCTTTCCCTGTCAAACCGCGGGTTCCACCGCGCCGCGCCCAAGCGGCGGTCTATCTATTCGCCTTTCATCGCCTTCACCATGGCCCAATCCATATACTGGGTGGGTTTAAGAGAAAGAATGTCGTTGACGATCCGATGAAGGGCCGGAAGACCGTCTTTGTACCGGGAAGAGACACACTGCCAGATTTCCTGCCCCGTGACATTATCGTAACCGAGCACCGCAAATTCCCTTGCCTTGCTGTGGCACAACTCCTCAATGCTCCGGGTCAACTCCTCGGGTGACATCATCGGCCATTCCTCCGGCGCAAGCATCGGCATCGCCTCCCCCACCACCAGTAATTCGCGGCCGAGATCTGAATTCCTTCCGAAGGGACCCTTTCCTTGAACCCGGGTCCGGGACTATTCCCGGACAAACCCGCATAGGGTGAAAAAGGGACTGGCCTGAGGAGGGAGGATGGGGATGGGAGCTGGGCAATTCTTTCGAGGGGCCTTGATCTTGACCGTGGCCGCTCTGATCACCCGAGTGATGGGCTTTGTTTACCGATTCTTTCTCGCCAACCTCATTCACGATCAGGGCATGGGCCTCTTTCAGACCGTGTCCCCGTTGCTGAGCTTTGTGCTGACGTTGACAACCCTCAGCTTGTCCACAGCCGTCTCCAAGTGCGTGGCCGAAGCAGCGGCGACCGAGGATACCGGGTTTATTCAGCGGGTGCTGCTCATCTCCTTCGGTGTGGTGACCGGCTTGTCCGCCGCCGGCACCCTGGCCCTTCTGGCGGCCGCCCCCTGGCTCGCCAGGACCATTTTTCACAATCCCGACATCTATCCCTTGCTCGTGGCCATGCTCCCCCTGATTCCCATCATCAGCATCGCCTCGGTGGTACGCGGGTACCTTCAGGGACTGCAACATATGAACCCTTTGGCCGTCTCCGTCATTCTTGAACAGACGATTCGCATCGGCAGCGTCTATTGGCTCATCGGTTTTGCCCTGCCCCACGGTCTGCCCTACGCTGTGGCCGCGGCGATGGTTGGGTCGGTTTTGGGAGAACTTGCCGGTCTGCTTTTTTTGCTCTGGCGGGCTCGCCCGCTGACTCCCACCGGAACTTGGGCCGTTTGGCGCCACGTGAACGGCCGGCGAAGTTCCACCCGATCTGCCGTCCGAGCTCTCCAGAGCATCGCCATCCCCGTAACCGCCAGCCGACTGTTGGGATCTTTCGCCTATGCCCTGGAACCCGTCTTCGTGCACCGCTCGTTGATCATCGCGGGGATGACTGCTTCGATGGCCACCGCCTTTTACGGACAATATGCGGGCATGGCCGCGCCTCTGATCCTCCTGCCCACCGTGGTGACCTACTCGCTGTCCACGGCCCTGGTCCCCGCCGTGTCCGAAGCGGCGGCGGAACAGCGAACGGGCCTCATCCGGCGCCGCCTTTCTCAGGCGTTGCGCATCTCGGCCATCATCGGCTTTCCCACATCCGCCTGGCTCTATTTATTTGCCGAACCCTTGTCCGAAGGACTGTACCACAACGCCTCGGTGGCCGTCATCGTCAAACAGCTCGCTCCGGTGGGATTTCTGTTGTACCTCCAGGCCCCCCTCGCCAGCATTTTACAGGGGCTGGACCGGGCAGATCTCGCCATGCGCAATTCCATCGCGGGATCCGTCCTGCGCCTCGGGCTCATCTGGTGGCTCGCCTCCCAGAGCGCCTACCATATTCTGGGTGTTCTGTGGGCGGTGGTGGCATCGATCTGCTTCACCACCCTCCTCCACAGTGTTTCCTTGGGAAGACTGATCGGATTTCCCATACCGGCCATGGACCTGGTCAAAATCGCCCTGGCCACTTTTGGAACCTACGCCTGGATGAGTTATGTGACGCTGTGGACCCAGTCCCCCTGGGCTGAGATCTTGCTCTCAGCCACCCTGGGTGCCGCGGTCTACACCGCTTTGCTCATGCTGCTTGGCGTCGTACACCCGAACAGCCTGGTTCGTTTGATCCGCGCCATCCCCCGGGGCCCCACCGCCTAAACCCGGTCCGCCCCGGGCACCCGCCGTCCCGGCGGCGCTGTCCTTGGGATCCACATACCACCCGCCCCGGCTGTCGATGTGGGCGTAAAAGATTCTCCTCACGTCCGGGTATCCCCTCGCGGCCAGTTCTTGCTTCAGCCACCCGGAGTCCCGGCCCAGCCGGGCCAAACCCGGAGAGTAAGGTTCACCGTCCAACACCAGGATCACCGGCAGGGCTCCGGTTTGCCCGCCCATCCCGAGATCCTCACGATTGACCGGCTGCCGCCCCTCCTTCAGCCACACAGACAGCTTCCCGGACGGCTCCATCAGGGCCAACTCCACGTCGTCCACCCGGAAAATGCCCTTTTCCCGCAACTGCATCATCAGATCATCGAGGTTATAACGAAGGCGGCCCATCGCCCTTTCCTGCAAATGGCCGCCTTCAATCACCGCCACCGGGCGGCCGTCGATCAACCGTCGAAACCAAGAACTTCGGAGTGAAAGTTGAGAAACGGCCAACTGCAGGCCGGCCAAAAGAGCGATGGTTGCCACGGCGTGCCACAGCCGCGCCCCGCGGGGGTCTTCGAGTGCAATGGCGGACAATTCCGCAATCATAATCGAGACCACCAGATCAAAGATGGACAGCTTGCCAATCTCCCGACGGCCCATAATGCGCATCACGATAAGGACAAACAGATAAACAAAAACTGTGCGCCCGATCCACAACCCCATGAATCTCCCTCCCGCCGGTCCCTAAAAACGGGAGCCGAACCGGCGAACCATCCTCTCTGCGAAATGCCCGGGAGCGTCCAATGTTCGAATTCTGTCTCAACCGCTTCATGTCCCGCGGTTCGGCTTTATCCAGCCTTGCCCCGGCCCGCATCTTCCATACCTGAACCCCCATCCCGGCACATATTTCGGCCCTGCCGTCTCATATACATGTACCGGTTTCGGACATCCGCGCCTTCGGTACCCAACCGGGCCATCGGGAGGAATGAAAAATGGCCGATTTTTCGGGATCCGCGCCCTCTCCATCTCGTCCATCCGCGGTCGCTGTCTTATACGGGCTGATCGTGAGCCTGTGCACCGCCTTGGTGGGCATCCTGATCGTGGCGTCCGCCCTGAGTTGGACCCCGCTGTCAGAGCGTTCGCTGCCCTATCTCGCCTTTACGATTCACGTTCTGGCCGTCTTGGCCGGAGCCCTGTGGGCCGCCCGCATGGCCGGGGAGCGGGGATGGTACTACGGGACCATCACCGGCCTCGGCTACGCCCTGACGGTGACGATCCTCGCCCTGACCTCCGCGGAGGTCACCTGGAGCCCCGCGGCGTTCATTCAGGGCGTGCTCCTCGTGGTCATCGGAACGTTCGGAGGCGTCATCGGGGTCAACCTGAAACGGGAATAACGGCGGAAGGGCGGCCATCGGGCAAGCCGACTTCCCACCGGCCGGATTTCGTCTGCGGAACGGGTCGGGCCCCACCTGCCCGATGAACTCACGCCTTCCTGTAGGTTCAACTGTCCTTTATGACACTGGATATCGCACTGCGCTCGAACACGATCTTCGTCGTTTCGGCTACCCGGAGGGTCACTTGATCGTCCGTTAAATCCACCACGGTCCCGTGAATCCCTCCAATGGTAACCACCTTATCGCCTTTTTGCAACTTAGATAACATGGCCTGGCGTTCTTTCTGCCTTTTTTGCTGGGGGCGAATCAGGAGAAAGTAGAAAATCGCAAACATCACAATGATCGACAGGATTCCCGAGTAATTTTGCCATTGCATAGGTCATCGGCCTCCTTCGGCGTCTTCCGATTTCCGGATTTCAAATGTCCGGTAAAACGCGCTTCTGAACTCGGCGAAGCGATCCTCTTCAATCGCCCGCCGAATGTCTTGCATGAGGTGCACCAAAAAATACAGATTGTGATAAGTGGTCAGCCTCAGACCGAGAATCTCGTCGGCTTTTAACAAATGCCGTATGTATGCCCGGGTGAAATGTCGGCAGGTGTAACAGGAACATTCGGGATCCAGCGGCCGGTAATCCCGGGCGTAGGCCCCGTTTCGGACCACCAGTTTTCCCCGCCGGGTCCACACCGTCCCGTTCCGGGCAATCCGGGTCGGGAGGACGCAGTCGAACATGTCCACACCCCGCCGGACCCCCTCAATGAGGTCCTCCGGCGCCCCCACTCCCATCAGATAGCGAGGTTTGTCCACCGGAAGAAGCTCAGTCGTGTACTCCAGGACATCGTACATCTTCTCCTTCGGCTCGCCGACACTCAGCCCCCCCACCGCATACCCGGGAAAGTCCATCTCCGCCAAAGACTCGACGGCATGACGGCGGAGATCGAGTTCCATCCCCCCTTGGACAATCCCAAACAGCCCCTGGTCTTCGGGCCGCCGGTGAGCCGCTTGGCACCGCCTGGCCCAGCGCAACGTCCGCTCCAGGGATTCTTCGACGTAAGACCTTTCGGCAGGATAGGGCGGGCACTCATCGAAAGCCATGATCACATCCGCCCCCAGAGCATTCTGTACTTCGGTGGCCCGTTCGGGCGACAGGAAAAAGGTCTCCCCGCTGAGGTGGGAGCGGAATGTCACGCCCTCTTCGCTGATCCGGCGCAAAGGCGACAGGCTAAAAACCTGAAACCCCCCACTGTCTGTCAGAACCGATTTCGGCCAGGCCATGAAGCGGTGAAGCCCGCCCGCCTCCCGAATGAGATCGTGGCCAGGGCGCAAAAACAGGTGATACGTATTGCTCAGGATCATCTCGACCCCAATATCCAGAAGTTCATGGGGACTCATGGTTTTCACGCTGGCCTGGGTGCCGACAGGCATAAAAACGGGGGTTTCTACCGAGCCGTGCCGAGTGTACAGCCGCCCCCGGCGCGCCCGGGAGGAGGGATCTGTTTTGATGAGATGGAATTGTACTGCCATGAATCGACTCCTTTTCTTCGGAGACCCATCGGCCCGCTCTTTCCACCCTTTCATTATACACAGGAGCTAAACGTATTACGATTCGGTTGTGATCAACATGGCGTCCCCGAAGGAAAAAAATCGATACCCTTTTTCGATGGCCTCCTGGTATGCGCCCAGGATCTGTTCCCGCCCCGCCAAGGCGCTGACCAGCATCAACAACGTGGATTTGGGCAGGTGAAAATTGGTGATCAGGCGGTCCACCACGCGAAAAGAAAATCCGGGGTAAATGAAGAGATCCGTCCACCCTTCCCGGGGCCCCCAACCCCGGAGCGCCGCACTTTCCAGAGCCCGGCACACCGTGGTCCCAACGGCCCAGATGCGCCCACCCCGCTCCCTCACCCGGGACACCAACTCCGCCGTCTCAGAAGGGATTCGAAAATATTCCGCGTGCATGTGGTGCTCCTCCACCCGGGCAACCTGGACCGGCCGGAAGGTACCGAGGCCGACGTGGAGGGTGATGGTGCCGACCTCCATGCCCCTGTCCCTCAACTGTTCCAGCAGCTCCTCGGTAAAATGAAGACCCGCCGTGGGCGCCGCCACCGACCCCGGAACCCGGGCGTACACCGTTTGATACCGTCCGGAATCCGCCCTCCGCTCTTTGATGTAAGGAGGCAGAGGCATCTCTCCCAGGCGCTTTAGCAAATCCTCCCAATCCCCGGTATACCGGAAACGGACCAAGCGGCCGCCTTCCTCCGTCGTATCCAAGACCTCCGCTTCCAGCGCTCCATCGCCGAATACAAGCCGATGCCCGGGATGCACGCGACGCCCGGGTTTGACCAGCACCCGCCATAGATCCGGATCCTGTTCCGGATCGTCCCGGCGCAACAGCAAACACTCCACCTGACCGCCACCGCCTGCTTTCACACCGAGGAGACGGGCGGGGATCACCCGGGTGTCGTTGAGGATGAGGGCATCTCCGGGCACCGCGTAATCCACCAGATCCCGAAAGTGCCGGTGTTCCATCCTCCCCGAATCCCTGTACAACACCAACAGCCGGGACGCCGTCCGGTCTGCCGACGGCACCTGGGCGATTCGGTCGGGCGGGAGGTCGTAATCAAAATCCTCGACCCGCAACGCTTTTCTTTCACCTCCAAGGCATTTGCGCTAACCATACCACGGCCGGAACCCCTTCGCAAGGGACGGGCCGCCGGAAGAATGCTCTTCGGCGGCCCTGGCTTAAAACCGCTGATCCCGATGGGACCCCTGTTCTTGAATCTGCTGTAACAAACCCGTTAACTCTCGATAATTGCTAAATAATGCGGTCAGGGACTGGCTTCGAAACTCCTCGAGATTGACGGCCATGCCCCGTTCCTTCGCCATCGCATACAGATAGTACCGCCCCGGCGACATCCCCTGGACCAAGGCTTTTTTCCGAATCTCCTCCGGCACTTGAAGGGCATCCACATGAACGAGATCGAGATCTTTTTTTACCGCATTGGCGACAGCGTAGGCCACCTCTCGATTGAGTTGGTCCAGAGCCGCCCGGGCGGTGACGGCGGGAAGCCGATCCCCGGGGGTGGTGGCGATAAACACTTCTCCACCGTCTTGTATTCGCTGCTGGGCGACGGCGCGGTGCACCCAGGCGGCGACCGCCTCAGAGACGGGCAACCCCTTAAGCCCGCCGGGATCTACCGCCTGGCCGGAATGGCCAATGACCCGAAGATCCGTAACGTGACTGGACTGGTCTATTGCAAATTCCACCGCTTGATCACTGTCCACGGTCACATAGGCATACGCAGACGAAGGGATCTGGACATCTTGATACAATCGCCACCCGATCCCCGCCAAAAGTATCACGACGGCAGCCGCCGCCCATCCCCAGGTGCGGAGCATTTTCCAACGGCGGCTGTCACCCGCGTTCCACAACCGTTGCGGCGGGACCTCGGTCTCCTGGCCCACCGCCAACCCCGGACGATATGGCACCCGAACGAAGCGGCGATCCCGGGTGAGCACAATGGCCTCGCTCTCATCGGTCTTTATGACAATCCCTTTCACCGCGGACGCGCCCTCCCGCTCACGCAATGTACTCGCGAAGCAATTCAAAATCTCCAATCAAGACCAAGGCGATGGCGATGATGTACTTGCGCTGCCGTTCTAACGTCTTCCGACTGACCCCCACCTCGTCCACCAGTTCCTTGAGCGGGAGGGATTTTTTCCTGAGGAGGTACTCGGAAAAAGTCGGCCGGGAGGCAATGACTTTCGCCACCTGTATCGCATTCCACCGCGCATCCGCATGCTTCGGGGACAACTCCACCAGCTCTTCCAGGCTAATCCCAAACTCCGCCAGCCACGCACTGTACCGCTCGATCTCCTCTCGACGCGCAGCCTCAACCTGCGTCGCCTCGTAAACTTCCAGAGATTTTCGAATCTCTATCCTGTTGTACGGGTGGTCTTCCTCGTCCTCGGTTTCCAGTTCCGCCATCGGAATATCCCGAACCCGGTTCTCTCGGGATCGAAAGTAATCGATGAGCCGCCGTCGGATTACCGTATCGGCAAATCCCAGGAAGCTCGCACCCCGATTTCCATCGTACCGGTCGATGGCCTCGTTGAAAGCCGCCAAGGCAATACTGAACTCATCATCCTCGCCCCGGGAAATATACCGGCTGGATGCCCGAGAAGCACTTTTTGCCACAAAGGGGATATATTTTCTCAACAACTGGTCACGGACCCCGTCGTCTCCAGCCTTCGCTCTCGCCAAGAGATCGCCGAGGTCGCCCTCTTCCGCATTCCGCCTTCGGTGAAAGGGGAACACCATCACCCGTTCACCCCGTTTATATGAAAAGAATTCGCTTCCGCTCCCGCGTATCTGGGGGTTTTATTGCCGTCCCAACCAATTCCATAACCAGGCGAGAAGCGTTAGCACTGCGCTCAGGAGCAAACTGGTTACGATGGGAAAATAAAATGAAAAGCCCTCCTTGCGAATGACAATGTCCCCGGGCAGTCGCCCCAGGGGCAGCCATCGCCCGACAAACTGCCACAAAAGCCCCGCAACCACAAGGACCGCACCGATCGCGATCAGTGTTTTTGCGACGGGATGCACACTTCTACCCCCTCTGGCCCTTTCCGGCCGGTCCGCCTGCCAGGCACCGTCCCAGGTGCGCGCAGGCCCGCTCGGTCACCACCCGGCCCCGCGGTGTGCGCTGAATGAAACCAATCTGCAGCAAGTACGGCTCGTAGACATCTTCGATGGTGTCGGGTTCCTCGCCCAACGTGGCCGACAAGGTTTCAAGACCCACGGGGCCCCCGCCAAAATGATCGATCATCGTCAACAACAGTCGGTGATCCAACGCATCAAGCCCGGCGGAATCGACCTGAATCCGCTCCAGGGCGGCCGCCGCCACCTCCCGATCAATCTTGCCGTGACCGTCCACCTGGGCGAAATCTCGCACCCGTTTGAGCAGCCGGCCCGCCACCCGGGGAGTGCCCCGGGACCGCCGGGCGATCTCTTCAGCCCCCTCCGGTTCCAGGGGGACTTGGAGGATCTGGGCCGCCCGCCGAACAATGCGGCACAAATCCTCTTGGCTGTAATACTCCAGATGGCCCACGACCCCGAACCGATCCCTGAGGGGGGAAGACAGCAACCCCGCCCGGGTGGTGGCACCGATCAATGTAAAAGGCGGAAGATCTAAACGAATCGACCGGGCACTGGGCCCCTTGCCGATGATAAAATCAAGGGCATAATCTTCCATCGCCGGATAGAGAATCTCTTCCACCACCCGGGACAACCGATGGATCTCATCAATAAAAAGGACATCTCCCTCACTCAGGTTGGTGAGAATCGCCGCCAGATCTCCCGGCCTTTCAATCGCCGGCCCAGAAGTGGTGTGCATCTGGACACCGAGTTCATGGGCGATGATCCCGGCCAAAGTGGTTTTCCCCAATCCCGGTGGTCCGTACAACAGCACATGGTCCAGCGCCTCCCGGCGCATCTTGGCCGCGGTGATAAAAACTCGAAGGTTCTCTTTCACCTGATCTTGGCCGATATACTCGTTCAGGTTCCGAGGCCGCAGGGACTCAAGCTGCCCATCCTCCCCGGTATAATGTGCTGACACCATCCGCTCTTGCACGGTTCCGCCTCCCAACGCCCCCTCAACGATGCGCCAACTGAGACAACGCCAGGCGGATCATCTCTTCCGGTTCGCGGCCTTCTTTCCATTCCCGGCGCAACACAGGCATGATGGACTGGATTTCCCTCTCATTATAGCCAAGCGCCGACAGAGCCGCAACGACATCTTCCATCGGGCGCACCCCGGAACCTTCTCGTTCGGGACCGGCGGCATCCGGGACCAAACCACTCAGCCGGTCCCTCAGATCGACCACAAGCCGGTCCGCAGTTTTCCGCCCGACGCCGGAAAGCCCGCGCAAAAAAGCCATATCCTCCTCGACCACCGCCCGGCTCACGCGATCGATTCCCGCAGCCACCACGCCGAGAGCCACCTTGGGCCCTATCCCGGGCACGGTCTGCACGAGAACAAAAAAATCCCGCTCCCTGGGATCCGCGAAGCCGTACAGCGTCGGACCATCCTCCCGCCAAACTAACTGGGTGTGCAGAACCGCCTCTTGTCCGGGGTGCAGAGTGGCGGCCAGGGAGGGGGCCACATAGACTTTGTACCCGACGCCCTGGACATCCATCACCACATGATCAGGATTGACTCCGGCGATTTTCCCCCGCAGGAAAGCGATCATCCCCATTCCTCCCCCGAACCAGAGCCATGGTCGGCGCAGTGTGCAAGTGGCAAATGGCCACGGCCAGGGCGTCCGCCGCATCGTCCGGACGCGGCGGCGCCGGGAGGCCGAGCAGCATGGCCACCATGCGCTGAACCTGCCCTTTTTCCGCCGATCCGTATCCCGTCACAGCCTGTTTCACCTGCATCGGCGTATACTCCGCCACCGCCACCTCGGCCTGGCGAGCCGCGAGCAAGACCACTCCCCGGGCCTGCCCCACATGAAACGCTGTCGTTACATTCCGATAAAAAAACAATTGCTCCACCGCGACGACGTCAGGGTTGAGGTTTTGCAGCAGTTCCTGCATCTTCTCGTAGATTCTGACCAGTCGCTCCCCGATGGGTCCCGGCCGGGTCTCAACACACCCATAATCTTCTGTCCGCAGCCGATTCCCCTGTGATCGCACCAACCCGTACCCCATCCGGCCGATCCCCGGGTCGATTCCGAGCACGCGCACCCCTGCTTCTCTCCTCACCCCGCACTCCGCCCTCTCGCCTCATTTTCAGTGTAAATATTCTCCATACGTGTCCAAAATGGAGGCATAATCCTCGCGCCCATCCACCCGAACCCCGCGCCGCAAACTATCCAGGGCCCCTTTCGGCAACCCTTTAGCCGCCCTTTCCACGTTTAGCAGACCAAAATCTTTGACCACCTTCCCGGTTCCTGGCTGTCCGTCGCAGAGAACCAGATGGTTATCCTGGCGAAGGACAAAGTACAAGTGTCCCTTCACGTCAAGGGGGATATCGGACACCGAACGCCGAAACACCGGCAGATTGGACACCACCGTCAGCCCTCCGTCCAGCACCCAGCGCGCCCCGGGCGTGGCAAAAGCCGGCTCTGTCACGTCCGCCACCACCCCCTGGTGAATCCGCAACAGGCCGCCGGTGTACTCCGTGACAAAAAGGGCCTCCTGTTCCGGCGCAAATACGCCGAAAGTGGGAAGATACAGCGGCGAGGCCGCTTGGACGGAACCCGCAACAAAACCGACCGCCGCCAGCGCCGGGATGACCGCGGTGAACACCCGAATCAGAAACATTGGCGCATGAACCATGGGCGATTCCTCCCGCAAACCCGATTCATTCCCAGTATCGCCGCGGCCCCCCCGGTTTATCCGATCCCTGCCTCGTTGGGCACAGATCTAACACATATTTTCACATCAAGTCCTCGTCACTCAGATCCACATTGGAAAACACGTTTTGTACATCGTCGTGTTCTTCGAGGGCTTCGAGGAGATCCACCATCCGCTGGGCTTCGTCCCCTTCAAGGTTGACCGTGGTTTGTGGAACAAAGGTCACCTCGGCCCCTGCGATGGGCACTCCGGCTTTTTCCAGATTTTCACGCACTTCCCGGAGTTGCTCGGGTGCCACGGTGATCACGTAACGATCTTCCTCCGCTGTAAAATCTTCCGCCCCAGCTTCCAGGGCGGCCATCATGGCGTCGTCCTCCGAGCCCGGGAACCCCTCCCGGGAAATTTCGATGACTCCTTTGCGGTCGAACATCCAAGCCACACACCCACTCTCGCCGAGACTTCCGCCCCGTTTGGAAAAAATGTGCCGGATCTCGGCGGCCGTCCGGTTGCGGTTATCGGTGAGCAGCTGCACCATCACCGCGGCGCCACCCGGGCCATAGCCCTCGTAAAACATCTCCTCGTAATTGACACCTTCCACATTGCCCGCGGCCTTGTCAATGGTGCGCTGGATGCTGTCCATGGGCATATTGGCCGCCCGGGCCCGCTCGATCGCCGTCTTCAGGCGATAATTCGTCTCCGGGTTACTGCCGCCTTGTCGGGTCGCCGCATAAATTTCCCGGGACATTTTCGTAAACAACTGCCCCCGCACCGCATCCTGCTTGCCCTTTCGCCGCTGGATATTGTGCCATTTGGAATGTCCAGACATGCCGTCCCCTTCCTTTCATCACAAGCCCCAATCCCGGGGATAGCGAAAATCCACCCCGATGGTCCTCCGAGACAACTTGGCGATCACCGGAGGCCGGCGTTTAAACTGGTTGATCCGCACCCTCTTCGCCACGGCATCGATAAACCGGGGCGCAAAGCCCAAATTCACCAGATCCCGACGGCTGTACTGCAGATCGACCATGCAGTAGAGGAGGCGGTCCACCTCCTCGTATGTGAACCCGAGCTCCTGCTCGTCCGTCTGATCCGCCCATAAATCGGCGCTCGGCGGTTTTTCCTGAATCTCTCTCGGGACTCCCAGATATCGCGCCACCTGGCGAATCTGGGTTTTGTAGAGATCGCCAATGGGATTGATCGCCGAGGCCATATCCCCGAACTGGGTTCCATATCCGAGAAGAAGCTCCGTTTTATTACTGGTTCCGATCACCAGAGCGCCATCCCGGGCCGATCGATCGTACAGCACGCACATTCTCTCCCGGGCCATTCGGTTTCCCCGGCGCAGCGCCGACGCCTCGGGATCCCCGGCGAAAAATGCGTCCACCATCGGGGTGATGTCCACGATCTCGCTCGGCAAGTCCAGTTGTTCGACTACCCTCCTGGCATCGTCCAGGCTGGCCGGAGAACTGGTCTTATACGGCATAAGCACGGCGAGGATCTGCCCGCGATCAAAAGCCCGGGCGGCAAGATACGCGACCACCGCCGAATCGATGCCCCCGGAAAGACCGAGTACCACTTTGGAGAACCCCGCCTTGCTCACTTCATCCTGCAAAAACCGGGTCATCATCTTCACCGCAAGGGGCACCGAAATCGCCAACAGCTCCTCGGCGGAACGCTCAAAAAGGTTCACTCCACCGCCCCCCTCCGTACCGCCCCTCGTAGATCCGACCCAATTCCCGAACCGTGACATCCAGTTGTTCATCCCGCCCCAAGGGAGTTGTCAACCGGCTCCGCTGGAGAACCTCCTCATGCACATCCACCACCAGCAGGGTCTCTTCAAACTCCGGCGCCGCGGCGATGATCTCTCCGAAGGGATCCACCACCGCCGACCCTCCATAAAATGCCACGCCGTCCTCGACCCCGACCCGGTTAGCAAACAAAACGTAGACCCCGAACAATTGGGCGTAGGTACGCAAGGTGCGGTACCACGTCTCCTGGGATCCCACCCGCTCACCCACCGCCGGCCTGGCCGGGCTGGCCGAAGGAATAATCAGCACCATCGCACCGTCCTCTGTCAGGATATAAGGGACCGAGGGGTGCCAGGCATCTTCACAGATCATCAGTCCAAAACGCCCCCCCGGGGCATCGAAGGCGCGCACCCGCTTCCCCCGCCCAAAGTAGCGGTTCTCTTCAAACATCCCATAGGTGGGCGGGTAAACCTTGTGATGGCGATACACCACCTCGCCCCCGGACACGTACAGGGCGGTGTTGTACAACGTGTATCTCTTGGTCATCTCCACCATGCCAAACACGATATCCGCGTGCCGGCTCGCCTGAATGACCTGCCGCACCTCCCGGTCTTCCACCATCCGGGCACAGTCCACCGCCAAGTCTTTCAGCCAGTAACCGGTGAGACTGAGCTCCGGAAATACCACCAGATCACAACCGGCCCCCTTGGCCTTCTCCACCCACATCACATGGCGGCGGGCATTTTCCGCCACATCGCCTAACACCGGGCGCATCTGCACCAATCCTACGCGAAAAGGCATTGAATCCACTCCACCTGTCTCCGACTCCATCGCCCCATTGGCTCACGATCCAGTATACATGGAGTTGGAACGCAAGCCAACCGCAAGACACCCGGGCCCTGACGTGTCCTGGCCCTCTTCGGGCAGCCCGAAAAGGCTGAACTCGCATCCCGGGACCCCATCCGGCCCCCTGTGAGACATCGCCCACCTTCAGGGCTGTTCTCACGAAAAATACGGCTCCGGGGCTTCCCGCAGCCGTAACTGGTGAAACGAAGTGGTTCAATGGGCACTTGCCCGTGCGACCCGGACGCGGCGTCAGCAGCTTCCGCCCGGAGGCGCGGATCGAAACACAGAGGCTCAACCCCGAACCGTCAAGGCGCACCTTTACCCTGGGACAAATCCACAATGCTCAGGATAAAAACCAAAATCCCAACAATGACAAAATCCCACGTCGTCGCCACCCGATTCGACAAATCGATGACCCACGGAGAAATAAAAAGCCAGATTCCGATCAGCAGGCTCAGCCAATGCCTCCACATCGCCGTCCCCTCCTCGCCAAATGCACCGGGTTTAGGCTGCGGTGACCGACAACCTGCTTTATGTATATGAGCGGCGTTCACAAAATCTCCCCAAGTCTCCGATACCGGCCTTGGAAAAATAACAAGGGCCGCCCCTCATTCGCGGATAGGTGCAGGACCTCCCCCACATAAAGGGTGTGATCCCCGCCGTCGTATTCCGCCCACAACCGGCACGCGATCTGGGCCAGACTTCCCGCCAACACCGGAATGTCTTCGGGCCATTCATACTCCAAATCGACCGCCACCGCGGGATCCGGTTTCCCCGCAAAATGCCGAGAAACCCCCTCCTGTTCCTCCCGCAGGATGCTCACCCCAAACCTCCCGGCCTCCCGAATGAGCTCGTGGGTGCGAGCCCGCCGGTCCACCGAGACCAGAATCAGCGGTGGATCCAAGGACACCGACGTAAAGGAATTGGCCGTCATTCCGTGGGCCCCGTCCCCGTCCGGCACCGTCACCACCGTAACTCCAGTACCGAACAACCCCATCACTTGCCGAAACGCCTTCGCATCCATTTCTCATCCCCCCTTCCCTCCATTATAATCACTCATACATGAATGCATAGGAATCCGGTGATTCTTCATAGAAGCGATTTGCTTCCAACCGTGGACTCCAGTTTATCCCTTTTCGCACCTCGGCGAATACCCCCCAAGATAAAACGAGACCCGCCGCGAGGTCCCGCTCACTTGTACCGATGACTTGTTTTGTTTCCCACATTGCACCGTTCTCGTGATGAGCCGAGATTCTCTTATTGCCCGTGCAAGTGGCTCTCCAGCGCCGCCAGTCCTGCCGCGGCACAAAGGGTGTCCTCCTCGGCGGATCCCCCCGAGCAGCCGATCCCGCCAAGCAGATGGTCTCCACAATAGATGGGCAGGCCGCCGCCGAAGATCACCAACCGGTCCGTGTGAACAATCCCGTGCAAAAGGGCCGGGTCATCCTTGATAAAGGCATACCAGTCCCCCGTCGCCTTGCCGAATGCCGCGGCGGTATACGCCTTGTCCTGGGCAATCTTTCCGCTCAAAAGCGGCGCTCCGTCCATGCGTAAGAACGCTAAAAGATTTCCCCCGGCATCCGCCACCGCCACATTCAGCCGAACCCCGATCTCCTGGGCTTTGGAGACGGCGGCTTCCACCATCGCAAAAGCTGCGGTGTGTGTGAGAGCATAGGTCTGCCGAACCGCTTTGGTCTCGCTCATCTCCCTTTCACCTCCATCCACAGATTACGAACCGCCCGAAGTGGTGACATGTTCCGGTTGTTTCTCTTCCATCGTGACCCCACCCACCGCCCAATGGGACTTGGGGATCTCGTAAATCACAACCCGAATATTCTCCCGGGGCGCTCCAAGGCTGCGGTGAAGAGCCTCGGTCACCTCTTCGATCGCCCTCTTTTTCACCTCGGCCGACCGGCCTTCCAGAATGTGCAGCTGCACCAGAGGCATCGAGTTCACCTCGTTTCTCGTGACAACCTGAAACCTCTCACCGATGCCCGCATGTTCAGAATAAACGCATCCGCAACCCGGAACCGAAGGCTACCGGCCCACCCTCAGCTCCAAGCTCCCGAGCCCCTCGTAGGACACCTCCACCGCATCCCCCGGTTGCACCGGGACCGCTTCGGTGATCCCCCCGGTCAAAACCACCATCCCGGGCTCCAGTCCCAACCCTTCCCGGGCGAGCATACGCGTCAGCATCATCACCGATCGCACCGGATGGCCCAACACCGCCGCCCCGGCCCCGGTCTGCACCACCTCACCGTTCTTGCGCATCACGACCCCGACCTCATCCCACCTCGCCCCATACGGAGAAAACCCCTGTTCTCCCAGGTAAAACCGGGCCGATGAGGCATTGTCCGCCACGACATCCACCAGAGTGAACGAAAAATTCTCGTATCGGCTATCGATCACTTCCAACGCCGGAACCACGCATTCCGTCGCCCGCCAAACCTCCCGGGGCGTCACCGACTCCCCGTGGAGTCCTTCTTTCAGCACGAAAGCCAACTCCGGTTCCACGCGGGGGTGGACCAAGCCGCCGACCGAAAGCAGGGACTCGCGAAGTTCCATGGAAGCCAGCAGCCGCCCATAAATCGGCTCATCCACCCCCACCGATACCTGCTTCGCCCGACTGGTCAGCCCCATCTTCCACCCGACGAACCGATCCCCTTCCGCCACGGACCGCTCCACAGAAAGAGCCTGAATGCGATACGCCTGCTCCACCGTCAGTTCCGGATATTCCAATGTCAATTTCTTCATTGCAAGACCTTTACGCTGATGCTCACTCACCCGCCGGGCCAATGACTCAAGATCCACGCCACAGATCCCTCCCTCACCCGCATTTGCTATGCCGCGGACGGCGCGACACTACCCGGCACCCCCGAACCGTTCGCTCGGTACCGCAACCCCGGGGAGATCCCCGAGGCACTCACGATCCGGCGGACACCGCCGCTTTCTTCTGGCGCGCCAGCTCCACCGCCACGTCGACGATCATGTCCTCCTGGCCGCCGACCACCTTCCGTTTGCCCAACTCCACCAGGATGTCCCGAGCATCCACGCCAAACTGCTCCGCCGCTCGGAAAGCGTGCAGCAAAAAGCTCGAATACACGCCTGCATACCCCATGGTCAAACTCACCCGGTCGGTCTGCACCGGTCGCGTCATGCGGGGACGCACCACATCCTCCGCCGCATCCATTGCCGCGTAAAGATTCACCCCGGTCTCGATGCCCGCCTTTTCGGCCGCCGCCGCAAACACCTCCAAAGGCGTGTTCCCCGCCCCGGCCCCAAGACCCGCCAGGCTGGCGTCAATCCGGGTCGCCCCGGCCTCTACGGCGGCAATGGAATTGGCCACCGACACCCCGAGGTTATTGTGGGCGTGGAACCCCACCTCCACTTCCTCCGGCAGCGCTTCCCGCAGAGCCGCCACTTTTTGCCGCACTTCGTCCATGAGCATGGCGCCGGCCGAGTCCACCACGTACACGGTCTGCGCCCCGTAGGAGGCCATCTTTTTCGCTTCTTCCACCAGGGTTTGGGCCGGCACCATGTGGGCCATCATCAGGAATCCCACCGTCTCCAACCCCATTTTCCTCGCTTCCCCAATATGCTGCTCTGAAATGTCCGCCTCGGTGCAGTGGGTCGCCACCCGAATCACGCGGATTCCATACTCCGCGGCTCGCTTCATGTCTTCAACGGTTCCGATCCCCGGCAGAAGCAGGGCCGCGACTTTGCTGCGCTTGACCGTCTCGCACACCGCCCGCAGGTAGTCTTCTTCCGTCTCTTTGGAAAAACCGTACTGGACCGAACTGCCGCCCAAACCGTCTCCATGCGTCGCTTCAATGATCGCCACTCCCGTCTCATCCAACGCCCGGGAGATCACCCGGGCGTCTTCGGCACTGAACTGATGGCGCACCGCGTGCATCCCGTCCCGAAGGGTCACATCCGTCACTCGAATCGTCCGCTTTTCCATGGTTTCCCTCCTATCCGTCAACGCTGAATCGCCAGGCGACTTTTGGCAAATTCTTCGCCCACTTTGGTGGCGGCCGCCGTCATGATATCGAGATTCCCGGCGTACACGGGCAGAAAATCCCCCAGTCCTTCGACCTCAATGGAGATGCTCACAAGGTTGTCGCGATAAATCGGGTCCCGGTTCAGGCGATACCCCGGAACAAACTCCTGGACATGCGCCACCATCGCACGGATGGACTGGTCGATCCGCTCATAAACCTCGTCCCCGGTCTCGTCGATCAAACAATAAATCGTGTCCCGCATGAGAATCGGAGGCTCCGCCGGATTCAGAATGATGATCGCCTTCCCTTTTCGGGCTCCGCCGATGACCTCCAGCGCCTTGGCCGTGGTTTCTGTAAACTCGTCGATGTTTTGCCGCGTCCCCGGTCCGGCGCTCTTGCTGGCGATGGTGGCCACGATCTCGGCGTAGGACACCCCCACCACCCGGCTGACGGCATACACCATCGGTACCGTCGCCTGACCTCCGCAGGTCACCATGTTCACGTTGGGCGCATCCAGGTGCTCTCCCAGATTCACCGCAGCGATGACATACGGGCCCCTGGCGGCCGGCGTCAAATCGATCGCTTGAATGCCCGCCTCTCTCAACAATTTGGCATGGCGCACGTGGGCTTTGGCACTGGTGGCGTCAAACACCAGGTCCGGCCGAACCCCTTGATCCAGCACCGCCTTGAGCCCCTCCGCCGACGTCTCCAAGCCCAGCTCCTTCGCCCGACGCAGCCCCTCGGACTCCGGATCGATCCCGACCATCCAACGCGGTTCCACCCATTCACTGCGCAAAAGCTTAAACATCAAGTCTGTCCCAATGTTCCCCGACCCTACGATGGCCGCCTTCAGCTTCACGCCTCTCCCTCCCGTTCCGGAAATACCGCTTCCACCCGACCCAACCGTCCAAAATTCACCACGTACCTCGATCCGGGCTTGGCATTCACCGCCGCGCTCACGGCCCCCGACAGGACCACATGGCCCGCTCGCAGCACCGTCCCAAACTCCGATAATTTGTTCGCCAGCCAAGCCACGCCCAAAGCCGGATGCCCCAGTACCGCAGCCCCGGCTCCGGTCTGCACCACTTCCCCGTCCTCATAGAGGGCCATACCCACAACCTGAAGATCCACGTCCTCAACTCGCGTTGGGCGATCCCCGAGCACAAAACATCCGGACGACGCGTTGTCCGCCACCGTATCCGGCAGTTTGATCCGCCAATTCTCGATCCGGCTGTCCACCACCTCAATGGCCGGCACAACGTACTCTGTGGCCCGCAGGACATCGTGAATCCCCAGGCCGGGCCCTTTCAGATCCTTGTTCAAGACAAAGGCAATCTCCGCTTCCACCCGGGGCTGCATGAGCGGATAGCCGATCACCGCCCCGGACGCGTAGGCCATCGAGCGAAACAGATGGCCGTAATCGGGCTCGCCGACTCCGAACATTTCCTGCATTGGCCGGCTGGTCAGGCCGATCTTGTGCCCGACCACCTCGTCTCCCAACTCCAGCTTTCGCTGCACCACATCCAACTGAATTTGATAAGCATCCTCGACCGTAAGCCCAGGTTCTTGATCCGTCAACGGCTCCACCGGCCGGCGCTCTCTCTCGGCCCGAAACAACCGTTCTGACCACGCCGCCAACACGTCCGGCCCCACTGCCATTCTGACCCTCCCTCCTCACAACTTCACGCACACATTGGTCAGTTCCGTGAAAAACTCAAAACTGTGCACGCCGCCCTCCCGGCCGATGCCGCTCTGTTTCATCCCCCCGAAGGGCGTTCGCAGATCCCGTAGAAACCACGTGTTGATCCAGATGATCCCCGCCTCCAGCCGCGCCGCCACCCGATGGGCCCGCTTGAGGTTCGTGGTCCAAATCGTGGCGCTCAAGCCATAATGGGTATCGTTGGCCTGCTCGATCACCTCTTCCTCGCTGTCGAAGGGCTGGACCGTGATGACCGGGCCGAACACCTCTTGTTGCACGATCTCGCACCGCCGGTCGACGTCCACAATGATCGTCGGCTCCAAGTAGTACCCCCGGGTCATGTGCTCCGGCCGCCGGCCGCCCACCAGGATCCGGCCACCCTCTTTCACCGCCCGCTCGATAAACCCTTCCACCCGGTGCAGGTGCTCTTCGCTGATCAGTGCGCCGACGTTGGTCTTCTCGTCAAAGGGATCGCCCACAACCAGACCTTTGGCTTTCTCCACCATCCGCCGCAAAAACTCATCGTAAATCGGCCGCTCCACATACACCCGGGATCCGCACAGGCACACCTCGCCTTGGTTCGAGAAACTCGACCGGACCGTCGTCTCCACGGCGTCGTCCAAATCCGCATCGGCAAAAATGATGTTCGGGTTTTTACCCCCCAGTTCAAAGGCCACCCGCTTGAGGTTCGTGGCGGCCGCCCGCATCACCGCTTTGCCGGTGGTGGTCTCTCCGGTCAAAGAGATCAGGTTCACGTCCGGATGCTCGGTCAGCGCCGATCCCGCCGCATCGGGCCCAAACCCGTGCACCACGTTGAGCACGCCGTCCGGCAGCCCGGCCTCCTGGCAGATCTCCGCCAATTTTGTCGCCGTCATGGGCGTCAGTTCCGCCGGCTTGATCACACATGTGTTCCCCGCGGCCAAACACGGCGCCACCTTCCAGGTCAGAAGCAAAAGGGGCAGGTTCCACGGTGAAATGAGCCCCGCCACCCCCACCGGACGGCGCAACACGTAATTCAGCGCCACATCATCCATCTGGAACGCTTCAGTCCCAAGGCCTTTGACAAAAGCGGCAAAAAACCTGAAATTGTACGCCGCCCGCGGAATATCCAACGTCCTGGACAAACTGAGAGGTTTGCCTGTATCCAGCGTCTCCAACCGGGCCAACTCTTCGCTCCGTTCCTCGATCAGGTCGGCGATGCGATTCAGAATCGCCGATCGCTTCGCCACGGGCATCCGCCCCCATTCGCCGAAAGCCCGCCGGGCCGCCGCCACCGCCCGGTCGATCTCGGGCTTCCCTCCTTCCGCCACCTCCCCGAGGACGTCTCCGGTCGCCGGATTGACATTCACAAACCGCCGGCCGTTCTCCGATTCCACAAAGCGTCCGTCGATAAAATGCTGTACCAGCTTCATACACTCGCTCCCTCTTGTTCCCAAATTGAAGTGGATGATTCCATCTTAGACGGTCTATGACTGTCCGCAAGAGGACTTTCCCACATTATGAAATTGCTCAAAACTCGTCATAAAAAATGTTCGAACTGCGCAATCCACCCTTGTACAACACTTTCAACGTGGTCTGAATCAGCATCGGGGGACCGCACAGGTAGGCGTCCATGCCGTCAAACCGTTCAAATTGCCGCGCCACCACATCGGCAATATATCCCTCTTCCCCGTCCCACGGCTCTGCCGGATCACGTTCGGACAGAGCTGGAATAAAATGAAAGTTGGCGTGCTTCTGCTCCATCTCTCGCCAATAATCGGCCAGGTACAGATCTCGGACGGACCTCGCGCCGTAGAAAAACCACGCTTCATAATCGTAAGAAGTCGAGAACAACTCTTCCAACAAGCCTTTGATCGGGGCCATTCCGGAACCGCCGGCGACAAAGAGCAAATTTTTGTTGCGATCCCGCAGTTGCATTTTCCCATACGGTCCCGAACCGATCACCCGCTCTCCCGGCTGTAGGCCGCACATGTAATTCGAGCCCACACCCCCCGGTACCCTTCTGACGTGAAACTCCAGCGGTTCACCCGGACGGTACGGGGTCGCCACCGAGTACGCCCGCGTTTCTTCCGACTCCGGAATCCGAAACTCGAAGAATTGCCCGGCCGCATAGGGGATATCCCCGGGTTCGATCAGGTCCAGGCGGATACGGTGAATGTCATGAGTGCAGGCCGTATTGTCTTGAACCACCGCTTCGAAATCGTAAACCGGGAACAACTGCACCCCCGGCTCCTCGTCTTCCTCTTCGACCTCCACGACCAAATCGCTCTCCGGCAACGTGCTGCACATCAAGATATACCCCTCGTCCCGCTCGAATCCCATCAAGGCGAACTCGGAGACCCGATCCATCAACCGGTAATCTCCTTCCAGGACCCGAGCTTTACAGGCAGAACAGTTGCCGTGTTTGCAGCCGTAGGGAACGGCCAGACCGCTGCGCAGCACCGCATCCAGGACCGTTTGGCCTTCTTTGCAACTGATTTCAACCCCTCGCGGCTCCACGCGGATCTTGTATGTTAACGTGGGTTGCTGAGTAATACTCACACCGAACACCCTTTCGTCCATTCAGGTTCCATTCGATCACAACACGGGCCTCCGAACTTCATCTGTCTGTTTTCCGACGCGTCACGGAGCCCTTTCGGGTACACAAACTGTCATGAATTTGCAACGCCAAGTGAATTTTGAACCGATCCCCCCCGTCATCCAGGTTGACCTGGCACAGTTCCTCGATTTTTCGAATTCGATATCGCAAACCGGTTTCCGATACATACAGGGCACCGGCGACTTTTCGAATGTTTCCGGTGTGTTCTAAATAAGCCCGCAAGGTGGGCAACAGTTCTCCTTGGTGCGTTCGATCGTACTCTTCCAATCGACCCAGGACCGACCGGTAAAAATCGGCCAGTTCCTTATGAGGGGCCGCCTTCACAATCAGCAGCAATGTTTGGAATTGTTCGTATACACCGTACCGCGAGCGAAGGGATACCCCGCTATTTTCAAGAACTTCGAGAAAATCAACAATACTCACGGCATCGTCATAACTGTATCCGATGTTTCCCACCGATTCCGCCAGCCGACCGCAGCCGGCCAAGATTCGGACGACCTTAAACTTTTTCTCGCACGCGTTCAACACCGATAGGAGGAACTCATCCACCCCATCCCCCCACCTGCGCAGCTGCGACAAAGAGTACAGGCCGATCAAATATCCGTTTTTTGGGAATGCTTCAAACCCCGGATATTTTTGCCGAACGTACTCACACACTTCCAACAGTTCTTCCTCGGGCTCAACACGGAACGCCATCATGCGCCGCGGTTCCTCGGGATCAATATCCAGCAGCCTGGCGCGGCGAATCAGTGTCTGCTCATCAAATCGACCGCTGATCACTTCGTCGAGGAAATCGGCCAGATGCAGACGAGCTTCTTGAACGATAAGCCGTTCTTGAAACAGCTGTATGGCACAGATGTTGCTTGCACGCTCCGCCAGAATCAACTCCTCTTCAGCAAGAGGTTCTTCGCCGATCAGGCAAAGATGTCCAAAAGAATGGGTTGAGGTTCCGATCACCAAGACCTCTACATAGGTCGCGTCGTACTCCCAACATTCGGTTTTCCCGGCTGAAATCGTTTTTCCCATTTGGGCCGCCGAGCCGGACCGAGCCTTCCAATTTCGATAGGCATTCCGATGGTCGAGTTTCATGACCGACTCCGACAACAAACGGCCCTTCTGATTCTCAACAAAGACGCTGCGATGCAGGGCGTCGCCGATGACCCGAACGATTTCATCCAGGGTTTTTCCCTCGAACATCAGGTCACTTAACCTTCGGTGAAGAGCCACCGACTCCCTCCAGGTCTGATTCAGAAGCGAGATCCGTTGGTAAGCCGCGTCTAATTCTGTGGCCAACGATTCCGCTTCGTAGTAGCGGCCGAGGAGACGCTCGGCATCCGTACACAGATTCCAACTTTTCGCTGTGTACACACACCGCGCATCCCCTTGTCCACGACATTCAGGTTCATAAACCAAAACCCGATGGCCGAAAATCTCCGTCAGATATCCGCTGGCATAACCCACCAACGTCCAGCAAACCGGCTCTTCACTCACGCCGAAATGGTGCAGATGTTCATCCGCCTCATAGGAGTGGCGCCATTCCCCGGTGAACACCATTGAACCGGACTCCCAATCCACATTCAGCTCCAACGGTTCCACCGTCACAATACCTTCCACGGTATGCAACTGAGGCCCCGCCAAAAATAACTCATCGGGAGAATCCCACTCGAACATCGATCGTACCGCCTTGGCGTCACTCTGCCCGCATGCGTAACCGTACCGCATGAGAAACCCTTTTGCCCGATCCATGCCCAAGGTGGCCACCAGATCTCTCCGCAATAGACCGAGAGCCGAGGTCTCCATCAAAGCCATGCGGCTTCCATTGAGGGTAATAATGCCCGTTCGGGGGTTGATCTCCAGCAGTTGATCGAGCAACAACTGACGGGCCTTCATGAAGCATCTTCCCTTCGCGGCACTGAAGGCGTCATTCAATCCCTCCTAGTCTTCGAACCGAGAAACCCGTTCGAAAAAACTCTCCACCAGCTCGCAGAATTCCTCCCGGCGCTCGATCTGGGTCCAATGGCCGCAACGGCCGAAGACATGAAGCTCCGCGTTGGGCAACAGATGGAACAGTCGGTACGAATTGTCCACCGGAATCACCCGATCCTCACGTCCGTGAATCACCAGAGCCGGCCGGTCGATTTTGCGAACTGCGTCGTCCGGCGTCACCATCGCGTCCACATGGCGCTGCCGCGGTTCGGGAAACATCTGTTCATATGCCGAGCGGGACTCAGGTTCCAGACTGGCTTCATAACGTAGTTTAGCCAATTCCGGAGTCAGTAGAGCTTTATTGAACGAAAAAATATCGAGAATCCGCTCCATCTCTTCAATTCCTCGAGCCCGGTAACCCCAAACGGCATCCAATCCTTCGGTGATCCGGAAGGGTACACCAACCGACCCCATCAACACGAGCCCACGGACATATTCTGCATGGGTCGCCGCCAGCCGCAGGGCCACCGCTCCACCCATGGAATTGCCCACCACAAGGGCCGGTACGGCATCCACCGCGTCCATAAAGTTTTTCACATGTTCAACCCACGTTTCGAGATGGTATCGGATCCCCTCTGGGCGCTCCGTTTTGCCGAAGCCCACCACATCCAGGGCGTATACCCGAAACCGAGCAGCCAACCGGGGAAGAATCCTTCCCCAGTTGGCCCACGCCGACACCCCGGGCCCCGAGCCGTGAATCAGCACAACACGCGGGCCTTCTCCCTGCACATGGAAATGCGTGCGAACACCGCCAGCATCGACGTATTGTCCTTCTTGAACGGACCCGGGATCTCCCATCATGTGCGTTCCCTCCATCAGGCCACCTCAAGATCCACAGGGTCCCCGTCCCGAATCCCATTCTCCTGAAGGGTGCGTTCTAATTCGATCTCCTTCATTCCGCTTGGATGAACGCGCACCACTCGATACGCCCGGTCCCCCGGCAGCTCCCACATCTTGGTTATGGCATCTAGCAATTCCTTTCCCTTCATCTCCGGCTGTACAGGCAGCCCCTGGTGACAAAGAAACCGGTCGTCAAACGTCACTCTGACCCAGACGAACACGCCGATCGCTCCTCTCTACACCACTTGAAACGTTTTATCCAGGCCCAACTGTTCCCGATAGCGGATCCACCGGTGATAGTCCCGAGAACTGTAGTGCTCGTTGGCTTCCTCCGGGGTGAACCCGAAGTACTCGAACATGTCCGACAGGGTCGGCCCAAACTCTCCGGACAGATACGATTCCGCCGGCCACCACCACTGCATGTATTTTTCCGGTTCTTCGAGGAAGATATCCCTGCAGCCGGGGGAACAAAACATGTGCGTTTTGCCGTTGTACTCGGCATATTGGGTCCACATCCGATCCGGATGATCGGGATCCGGGAATTCGCAGGGAACTTGACAGACCGCGCAAACCGCCGGCAGACCGGGAGCGGCCACCGCCATCACATGATCGTCCATTTTTCGGAAGAACGGAGCATAATAGCGTTCAAACGTATTGGGATACTCATTGGACAGCCATTCGTAATCGTCCGGCTGTAACCGGAACCCGCGGAAGTAGTTCGCATGCTTGTAATGATCGAGAATGCGCATGGTCGCGTGGGAATAGTGCTCCTTCTCTTTGATCGTATCCTCGAAATTCCGCGGCGGCCGGATCCCGTACTTGTACAGGTCTTTAAACAACCCGTTCAGAACCTGATCTTCCACATACATTTCAAAGGCTTTCTTCCAGGAGATGGCCCGCACCCGAGGATAATAATCCACCAAGGTCGAGATCACGGAAAAGATTCGATAACAACGCCAATACCATTTGTCCAGCCACCGCTGAACGATGGGGATATTGCGATCATCTTCTTCCAGCAACATTTTCAAGGCCGCCATCCCCAGGGCCATATGGCGCGACTCGTCGGATTGCACGCTCTTGCCCACCGATGCGAAATGCTCATCCCCCACCGCCGCAGCCGACGCGGCGAAAGGCAGGAACAAAATGTTCGTAAATACGTATTCAAAGGAGAACGCAATGGCAATCAGCGCTTCGAAAGGACCCGAGGTGAGGGCGTCGTCAAAGAAGGATTTCGGCACCGTGTTAAACCACAGGTTCTCATTGGTTTTTGCATAAGCGTGCAGACCGTCGTAGTACTTGCTCATGTGAGCGTAATGTTTAATTTCAATTTGGGCATGCCGCAACTCATCCACCGCTTGATTGAAGGTCGCGAAACGAATCGCCTCGATCGGAATGTTGCGCCCGATATACGCCATGAGCCGATGAGCCGAGTACTCCGCCGGCTGGACGGCCACCGCAAACGCTTTGACCCCTTCAAACCACCGACTGTCCACGATTCGGGCGTGTCCGTGGTTCGCTTCGAAAGCACTTCGAATCGCGTGGTGCAGGTGTTCCTTTTCCGCTTGAATCTTGACATATTGATTGAAGGTCATCCGAAAGGGGTCTTCCCACCGCTTCGGATCTTTGATGCGGATGCCCTCGGCTTCCACCAACGGATAAATCTGCTTAAAATCCACGTCTTTCGGGTCCCACATCAAATCCCTGGTCAGCGCCTTGTACCTGGCACCCGCCGAAAGTTTCGCCATCTCGATTCCTCCTTCGGATCCGTCTCGCTTTGATCCATCAATTGTCGCGGTTCCATCGAATGACGAGATGATCCTCGTCCCACTCTTCGATGAATCCGAAATAAGAAGACATGAACACATGCAACTCGTCCATCGACCAATCCCTACCGAGAGCCTCCTCCACTTTCTCCCGGCGCAACAGCAATTTCATCGGCGATTTCACTTTGACATAGACATTGAAGTCAACCAATTCAACCCCCGGATTGTCCGCCTGAATGGCTTCGACAATGGCATCCACCACCGGGCCGCCGTTCTTGTCCAAATCCATCCCCACATATTGGCCCTGGTCCACAGTCATCCCCGAACCCTCCCTTTTTCACACAGGCGCGTGTGCGAGAATACCCATTCGTTGCAGTCTTGGATAAACGTTTTCCTGAAGATTCCGGTCGACCGATTGTTCGACCGAGAACGCGATGCCGTGCCGGTCCATGAGGGATTGAAGTGATTTCACAGCCTCTACCGCCCTGGGCAACCACTGATTGACCCAGGATTCCAGAATTTCTTGGTTCGTTTTTTCCTCCTCAGGAGTTAACCGAGGATCGCTCAGTGTCTTCCCCCACCGGTAATCTCCCGGCCAATTTTCATAACCGAGCGCCTTGAGATACTCCCAGCGACTTAGGGTCGGATCCTCGGCCACCATCTTGAACAGCGTCTCCGTCCATTGTTCCTGCCACTGGACCTGTTCCGCGCACACCAACGCCAGCTCGGAGATCACCGCATCCCGGTGTGCCAAGGCCACCTCGTTCATCTCTTGGTACAAGATCCTGTCCAGAAGCGGTCCCAGGGTCAGATGCAATGCGACCAACGCTTCCGCCCAGTCCTCGGCGACCAGGACGTGCTCCATATATCGACGCAGCCCGTCGTAAGCTTTGTCATTCACCCAAAGATCCCGGCCCCGTTCCAAAGCGGGCAGGCCTTCGTCGCCGACCACCTCAAGAGCCCATACGCTTAGCCACTGAGCGCGTCCCTGTTTGTCGAAAGCGGTGTAGGTCGCCGTCTGCTCGATTGGACAGCCCATGGCATAACGCACCACGTGTTGCAGCTGGACTGCGCCCGCATATTCGTAATGGCGAAGCGGAGTATAAAAATCTTTTGCGAATGCCTTCCAAGAATCGGATACCCAATTGTAGATTCCCAGCTTCTGGGCCCGGTCGAAAACGCCCTCCACATCTTCCGCCATTTTTTTGCGGCTCAGGGTGTAGGTCTCGTACCAGAGACGCTTGGGATCGCGGAAGGCGTCCCAATCTTTGACCCGGATCCGTGTGAACCGCGGGTCGTAGATGTCGTACTCCGTTTTACCGTATTTGAATCGGTAATGTCCGTGGAGATACGGCTGTTCCCGAACCGTGACCTCTTCATACTCATTTTTCGTCAGCCAATCCCAGGGCTGTTTCCGAATCGGTTCGATGGTTTTGGGCTGAAACGCCATTCGCTTCCTCCCCTTCTCATGAGTCTTCTGTCAAACGGATGACCAGATCCGACTTGGGGGTGGTCTTGCACGTCAGAACAAACCCCCGTTCCCTTTCATCCCGGGGGAGCACCGCCACGGAGGTCTTGCCGAGCTCGTACGAACCCTCCACCACCCGCACCTTGCACAAGCCGCATCCTCCGCCCCGACATCCCCGTTTGATGCTTCGTACGCCTTGGGCGACAGCTGCAGCCAAAACGTCCTGATCGTGATTGCAGGTGAATTCCCGTCCTTTCCCGAGGACAGTGATCCGGTACCCATCGGCCATCGCCCAGCCGCTCCTTTCGCCCCCTTTGTTTGTACCCGGTGCTCAGGTCAGCGCCGTGCTGAACCGTTCATTCAGTTCCCTCATGTGATAGAAAATCCCTCTCGCCAACTGATCCTCCGTCCACGTCACCGGCGTGAAATCTTCGCAGGGGATGTAGCCGCCGCTGAACACTTCGTTGCGGTTCCCGGACGGGTCGAAGAAGTAGATCGTCGTGCCCCGGGTGATTCCGTGCCGGGTCGGCGTGACGTCGAAGGCCACATTGTTCTTCCCGAGAATGTCCGCCGCATGCAAAATATCGTTCCAGCTGCCCAATGTGAAGGCAAAGTGATGCAACTTTCCGTTCGGGCCTTTGAGAATGGCGATGTCATGGGGGGTGTTGGTCCTGAACAACCATACCGCCAGCAGCTGCTCACCGTCGAGGGTGACAATCCTCTCGCTCATGTGGAAATCAAACACTTTCATGAGCAGATCCGTCGCCCCTTGTACATCCTCTCCGGTGATGAGGAGGTGGTCCAACTGGGGAGGCGCAATGCCTTTCAGATTCTCGGGATACGGATCCGGATTCAGCTTCAGGCCATTGCCCACCCGTTCGATCTCGTGATACAACTCCACCAGGTGCCCCGTGGGCAGTTCAAAGCGAATCGCTTGTCCCTCGGCCAGCCTCGTCCCCTTCGACACCCGGTTCACCCGGACCCCGTAGTTTTCGAGTGATTTTTCAAACTCGTCCAACTCATGTTCGTACCGCACTTTGAACGCAAGATGAACCAAGCCGGCGTGATCCGCCTCGGTCAGGATCAGGCTGTGATGATCCTCTTCATCCCAGGCTTTGAAATACGCTTTGCCGTTCTCCCGGGCCATCAGTTGCAGCCCGATCACATTGGAGTAGTAGTCAATGCTTTTCTCCAGGTCCAGCACCCGGGCTTCTACCCTTCCCAGTCGCATGATACCCATTGTTCTGAAAATCTCCTTTCGTTTTGATTTCAGCAAACCTTTTCGTTTGCGTTTTGATTGTAAAGCGATTGTGAATCAAAAGTAAGTGCGAATCTCGACGAATGTCGCCGTACTTGTTTGTCGATTTACTCTATCCCGCCATTCGGTCTTCTTGAAACCCGCCCCTGCTGACTGCACGATCTGTGCATGTACGACTTTTGAAACCATCTGCGAAATGAAACTGCCTCTTCACCTTCAACAGAAACCGGGCGTTATAGCGAACCCCGTTTTGTGTTTTCGGCACCGCACGGAACCCTGCGGGTTCATCCAACCGGCGCCTCCCTCTTTCATGCCACACGCGTTTTTCGGTACGCCGCTTGAAATGTACGCCATCCACTTGAAACCAAGTTCGGGTTGAGTCAATAATAATTTAGGTAAGGTAGAAACACCGGCTCGAAATGAGACAAGACTCTCTCGTCGATCTATGGTTAGGGGGGAGCACCATGATCAAGTCGGTCGATCATGTCGTTAACATTTTGAACTGTTTTACTCCCGAGAAAACAGAGTTGGGAATTTCCGAACTCACTTCGCAGCTGAATATGAACAAGAGCACGGTCCACCACATTGTCAAGTCTCTCTGCAAACAAAAGGTCTTGGTACAAACGCCGGGGAAGAAGTACCGTTTGGGCCTGAAGGTTCTGGACTGGGGCCGATCCGTTTCACCGTTGCCGAAACTCCTTCAAGTGGCTTCTCCTGTCATGGAGTCGTTGGTGAAAACCACCGGGGAGACCGTTCATTTGGCCGTTTTGGAACAGACGGAAGTTTACTATCTGGCCAAGCTGCGATCGGAACGGGCGATCCGCATCGAGACAAAGATCGGAGGTCGCATGCCCGCTTATTGTACGGGACTCGGCAAGGTTCAGCTTGCCTTTCAACCCGACCGGTACGTGCGGCAGGTCGTGACCCAAGGACTGACGCCGATGACCCCCAACACCATCAGCGACCCGGACCGATTTTATGAAGAGATGCGGTCGATCCGACGGCAGGGCTACGCCATTGACAATGAAGAGTACGAGGTGGGGTTGTATTGCGTGGCCGCGCCGATCCGGGACGCCCATGACCATGTCGTCGCAGCCGTCAGCCTGGCCGGTCCCGAAGTCCGGCTGCGCCGAGAGACCGCAGGTTCTCTTACACGCCTCGTCACAAAAGCCGCCCATCAAATATCGGAAAAAATCTCCAGATTGCAGTGACCCCGGCCACGCTGGTGTCCGGGGTATTGCCGTGTCCCCACCCGAGGGTGGCGATGATGTGCGTTTTCTCCGTCGCCAGCCGGTCCAGCTCAATCGCCATTTCGTTGGCCTCGGTCCCGGCGTTCACCAGCCAGGCGTGTCGAAAGACCTCCGGGAATGCTGTACAATAGAAATAAAGCTTGGTGGTCCCCTGAGAAAACAACGGAGGAATTCATTGGGATGAGCCACGAACTCGGAGCCGTTGTCGACCTTGGATCCAACTCCGTCCGCTTGGTCATCTATCGACTTGGTTCACAGGGCACTCAACAAGAAATCGATAATCTTAAACAAACCGTTCGTCTCAGCAGCCACTTGGGGGACGATGGGCGAATCGCCGAAGCCGGGATCAAGGCGGCGCTTCGGGTATTGGAGCAATTCTGCCAGTTGTGCCGAGCGTATGGGGTAACCCACATCACGGGAATCGCCACCCAGGCCGTTCGCATGGCCGTAAACCGGGAGGAAGTGCTCAAGCGGATCTATGAAGCCACCGGGATCCCTTTCCGGGTGGTCAGCGGTGAGGAGGAAGCCCGGTACGGATACCTGGCGGTGGTGAATTCGCTGGCGCTGGAAGAAGGGGTCACCGTGGACATCGGCGGCGGCAGCACGGAGATCACCGTTTTTCGCGACCGCCGCCTGGTGCGGGCCGACTCCATTCCCTACGGCGCCGTCTCCTTGACCCGGGAGTTTCTCCGAAGTGATCTTCCGTCCATGAAGGACATGAAAAACTTGGATCGGGTCATTCAGAGAGAACTGGACCGCCGCCCGTGGCTCACGGGATTGGGATTCCCGGTGATCGGCATGGGGGGGACGGCGCGATCTTTGGCGCGCATTCATCAGCGCCGGCGGCATTATCCCCTGCTGATTCTCCACGGATACGAGATGTGGCCCACAGAGGTCACGGCGATCCTCGACATGGTTCGCTCCATGCCCATCGTCAAACGCAGGAACATCACTGGCCTGTCCGCCGACCGGGCGGACATTATCACGGCGGGGCTGGCAATATTGGATCAGATCCTGAAGCGAGTGGGCACGTCCCGGTTCGTCATCAGCAACAAAGGCTTGCGAGACGGGGTATTGATGGAACATATTCTGCACATTCGGGGACAGGAGTTGCTCCCGGACACCCTGATGTACAGCATTGAAAACATCCACGATCAGTTTGGCCTGAACCGGAACCATGCCTTTCACGTATGGAAACTGGCGGATCGATTGTTTACGGCCATGGTGAACCACGGCTTGGTGGAAGCGTCCGAAGAACATCGGCGCTGGCTTCAGGTGGCGGCGCTCCTCCACGACATCGGTCGAGCCATCAGTATCTATAATACGAGTAAACACACCTTTTACCTGCTCCTTCAGATTCCCCTTTTCGGGATCAGCCACCGGGACCGCGTCATGGCGGCGGCCATTGCAGCCTTCAAAAGCACCAAGCAGATTCAAACTTACCTTTCTATGTATCAGGAATTTTTCGACGAAGAGGATATCCCGACCATCACTCAGTTGGGAGTGATCCTGCGACTGGTCCGGGCCTTTGACCGCACGGAAACCGGTGTCGTCACCGGCCTCGACCTTCAACCCGATGGCCGGGCCTGGAAGCTGATTGTGAAGGCGAGGCAACCTTTGGGAATTGAGTTAGACCTGGCTTTGGAATGGACCAAGAAATGTCGAAAGGTTTTTCAGCGCGAGATACGGTTGGAGGTCGATGATCTTGACCACGCCTCAAGACTTTGAGAACCCGGCCTATTATATCAATCGAGAACTGAGTTGGTTGTCCTTTAACGAGCGAGTGTTGGAGGAAGCCCTGGACAGCGGCAACCCCTTGTTCGAACGCTTGAGGTTCCTGGCGATCACCAGCTCCAATCTGGATGAATTCTTTATGGTGCGCATCGCGGGGCTGAAGGAACAAATCAAGACGGGAAGCAACGTTCCCGACAACAAAACGAAGATGTCCGCCATGGAGCAGTGGAACGCGGCCCTGCGGCGCAGTCGGGACTTCATGCGCGACCAGATGCACGCCTGGCGGGAAGTGCTCGTCCCGTTGCTGCAAGAGGCGGGGATCTCCTTCATCGGGGCCAAACAGTTGAACCGGGAACAGAAAGCCTACGTCTCGGATCTTTTCGACCGAATGATTTACCCGGTGTTGACGCCCATGGCGGTGGACGCCAGCCGGCCGTTCCCGATGCTCCTCAACCGAAGCCTGAACCTGGCGGTGCTCATCGAATCGGAGGATCCGGAAAAAGAGCCCTATCTGTTTGCCTTTGTCCAGGTCCCCAGCGTATTGCCCCGGTTCATCGAGTTGCCGGCGGAAGGTGGCAAACGGACTTATATCCTGCTCGAAGAAGTGATTCGCATGCACCTGCAGGATCTGTTTCGGGGGAAGCACATCTTATCGGCGAGCCCTTTTCGCATCACTCGAAACGCCGATTTAACCCTTAACGAGGATGCGGCGGAAGATCTCCTCGAGGAGATCGAAAAAGAACTGAAGAAGCGCAAGACGGCAGATGCGGTTCGGATTGAAGTGGAGCGGGACATGCACCCGTACCTGCGGGAGGTGCTGGAAGAGTGGGAGGAGGTCAGCCCCCAGGAAGTATTTGAATTGGAGGGGCCTCTGGATTTGACCTTCCTGTTTCGGTTTGTCAACCAAGACGGGTTCGAAGCCTTCCGTTTTGTGGATTACCCCCCGATCCTCCCGACGGATCTCCGGGGGGAGCAGGATATCTTCGAGGCCATCCGCAAGCGGGATATCCTCCTGTATCACCCCTATGAATCCTTTGAACCCGTGGTGCATTTCGTGCGCCAGGCCGCTCAGGATCCCCAGGTTTTGGCCATCAAGCAAACCCTGTACCGGGTCGGAGGCGATTCCCCCATCGTGGCGGCCCTGGCCGAAGCGGCGGAAAACGGCAAGCAAGTCACCGTTTTGGTGGAACTCCGGGCGAGATTTGACGAAGAAAAAAATATCGTGTGGGCAAAACAATTGGAAAAGGCCGGCTGTCACGTCATCTACGGCCTGGTGGGACTGAAAACCCACGCCAAAATGATTCTGGTGGTGCGCCGGGAGAAAGACCGGCTCCGGCGCTATGTCCACCTCGGCACCGGGAATTACAATGAAAATACGGCTCGCCTGTACACCGACTTCGGCCTTTTCACCGCCAACGAACTGATCGGTGAAGATGTTTCTTCGATTTTCAATCAGCTCTCCGGCTATTCCTCCCTGCCCGAGCTGCATCACCTTCGAGTGGCGCCTTGGGGGCTGGAGGAGGCCTTTGTCGAGCAGATCGAAGAGGTGATCGCCCACTCCACCCCGGAACAGCCCGGACGCATTCTCGCAAAGATGAACGCATTGACGGATAAGGAAATGATTCAAGCGCTGTATCGGGCGTCCTGCGCCGGCGTTCAAATCGACCTGATCATTCGCGGCATTTGCTGCCTGAGGCCCGGGATACCCGGAGTGAGCGAAAACATCCGCGTCCACAGCATCGTCGGCCGCTTCTTGGAACACGGGCGGGCGTACTGTTTTCGCGCCGGGCGCCGGGAAAAGGTGTGGATATCCAGTGCCGATTGGATGACCCGCAATCTGGAACGCCGGGTGGAGACCTTGTTTCCGGTGCTCAATCCGAGGCTCAAGCGCCGGGTGATCGAAATTCTGGAGACCCAATTGGCCGACAACGTGAAGCGCCGTCAATTGTTGTCGGACGGCACCTACGTGCGCATAACCCCCGGGGAAGCGGAGGAACCCTTAAACAGCCAGGAACGGCTTTATGAAACAGCCCTGGACACCCATCGGCGGAATATCTACCCGCGAATTTGACCCACAGAACTGCTCGGGCAGATCGTCGTTCAGTCTGCCGACGCCAGGGCCTCTCGAACCCACGGCCACGAGTGTTCTCCCAGAGCCGGACCTCGGCCCTGGCGAAATGCGGGGTGGTCGGAAAACCGTTCGACCACCTCGGGAACGGTGAGAACCGGCATCAAACAGCAGTCCCACTGTTCGCCCAGGGTCGCCCACTCATCCCGGGGCCGGGATCGAAATAATTCCACCATCTCCCGGTACACCGGATTATCCGGGGATGCGGAAGACCGGCTTTTGTCTCGCCACTGTGGCCGACCCACACCTTGACAGAATCGATCCCAAAACTTTTGTTCCAGTGCACCCAGGGAAACCCAACCATCCTTCGCCCGGTACAGATGGTAGCAGACCACTCCGCCATTGAGCTCTTGTTTCTCCGGACCCGTGGGCAAACCCGCCCGGGCCAGGGCTCCATTCACCGCTTGAAAGGACAAAAGCATATCCTGCATCGCAACGTCGAGGTAAGCCCCCTCCCCGGTGCGTTCCCGGCGCCACAGGGCGGCGAGCACCGCCTCCACCAGCGCCACCCCGCCGGCATAGTCGGCCACAGTAATCCCCGGGACTGCCAAATGCTCCTCATCGCCGACGGCAACGCCGGTCACCGCCGTCACACCGGTAACGGACAAGTAGTTAATGTCATGGCCGGCCAGCTCAGCCCAGGACCCTTTCTGCCCGTAGCCGGTCACTGAACAGTAGATGAGCCGGGGATTGAGCTGCCGAACAGACGGTTCGTCCAGCCCCATCGCCTTCATCACTCCCGGGCGATAACTCTCGATGCACACGTCCGCGGCCCGAATCAAGGCGAGGGCTTGGCGACGGCCCGTTTCCTCGCGGAGGTCCAGGGCAACGCTTTGTTTCCCTCGATTGACCGCATCGTAGAGCGGTCCGAACAACCGCATGGGATCGCCGCCCCGCACATCCTCCACCTTGAGGACCTCGGCCCCGAGTTGTGCCAGTCGCCACGTTCCAAAGGGGCCGGGGAGAAGTCGAGAAAAATCAACGATTCTTAATCCGGCTAACGGTTTTGTCCCGTCCACGTGTCCCAGCCTCCTCGTTTTTGAATCCCCGACTCCGGCTTCGATTTAACCCGGCGGCCAGCCGAGCCGCCGGCCGCCCAATATGTGATAATGGAGATGAAACACCGTTTGATGGCCGTCCCGCCCGCAATTGGTGACCACCCGAAATCCGGTTGTGGCCACGCCCGTCTCCTCCGCCACCCGACGGATCGCCTCGTGGACCCCTTTCAGGATCTCCACCTCCTCCTCGCCGAGCTCCAAAACTGATGCAATATGGAGGCGGGGAATCACCAGGACGTGGACCGGGGCCTGGGGGGCGATATCGTGAAAGGCGACAACATGCGCGTTTTCGTATACCCTGCGTGCAGGGGATTCGCCGCGCACAATGCGGCAAAAAATGCAATCAGCTGCCATCAGCGCTCACTCCTTTTAGAGCCACGGCCAATAGACGACGGCAAAACTCGCCCCCACCCACAGGAGGCCGTTGATCACAAAGGGGGGGTCTCGCACCACAATCTGATCGGGATTCTCTCCTTCATTTTTCTGATTGACCAAATAGAGATAGCGAAAGAGACCGTACACGACAAAGGGAACGGTCACCATGGCTCTGGGACCTTGAGGTCCGCTGAAGGTGTACATGGCGTACGTCATAATGGTGGCGGCTGTCGAGATCGAAATCAGCTGGTTGAGGAGGTCCACCGTGTATACGCCGAGATTGGCCCGATGTACCGCCGCTTGGTCCTCCAGGGCAGCCAGTTCCGCCCGCCGTTTACATAGCCCCAGCACCGAGGCCAACAGGAAGGTTGTCAGCAAAAGCCACGGGCTCGGCGGCACTTCAGCAGCAAACGCCCCGGCCACCACCCGGAGGACAAACCCCAAGGCGATGATTAACACGTCCACGATGGCATAATGTTTCAAGACAGTGCTATACAGCAAATTCATCGACCCGTAGATCAGCAGCACCGTCGGCACGCCTGCGCCCGTGTCCGCCACCCAGCCCAACCACTCGGCCGCCACAAATAGAGCGGCGGCCAAAACCACCGCCGGCCCCGGGGACACCCGGCCGGACGCCAAAGGGCGGTGCTTTTTTTTCGGGTGAGCCCGATCCCTGTCCATGTCCATGAAATCGTTGACCACGTAGACGGCACTGCTCATGAAACAGAATGCCACCGTGGCCGCCACCGTGGCCCACAGGGAGCCCCAGTTGCCGATCTTTCCGGCAAAAAACACCGGCGCCAAGACAAAGACGTTTTTCATCCATTGACGGGGGCGCATCAGTGTCCATAAGTCGCTCCCCGCAGCCGAAATCGCCCGGCCGTGCGTACCCCGTTCCACAATGTTCCCCCCGGTCTCTTCAGCCTCGCCGGTTCCATGGAGACGGTGAGGTTGTCTCTTTCCAGATACACATCCCATTGTACACGAAAAGCGCCCGGGGGGAATCCCTCCCGGGCACGTTCCGCCAGACTCCACTGCTTCTCAGACCGACTTACTCGAGTTCCAACCTTTCGAGAACGGCATCGGTGATCTCCTCCGTCCGGCTGATGCGGTCCCCCGGGCCCGCCAAGTCGGCCGTGCGATACCCTTCCGCCAGCACACGGTTTACCGCTCGGACGATGGCCTCCTCCGCCCTGGGTTCATTCAGGCTAAAACGATACATCAGCCCGACAGACAAGAGCGTCCCCAAAGGGTTCGCAAGGCCCTGTCCAGCAATATCCGGCGCTGAACCGTGAACAGGCTCGTACAGTCCTGGCCCATCGCCGAGGCTGGCGGAGGGCAACATCCCGATCGAGCCGGTGAGCACCGCCGCTTCATCGCTGAGAATATCGCCAAACATGTTTTCCGTGACAATGATCCCGAACTGGTTCGGACTGCGAACCAATTGCATGGCGCAGTTATCCACCAGCATGTGGCCAAAGGGCACATCGGGGTAGTCTGTTGCCACCCGCTCCACCACTTCCCGCCAGTGGCGAGAGCTTTCGAGCACATTGGCCTTGTCCACGGAAGTCAGCCCTTTTCCCGCTTTCCGGGCGGCGTCGAAGGCCAGGCGGACGATACGCTCGATTTCCGGCGTGGTGTACACCAGCTCGTCCACCACCCGCGTGCCGCCGTCGATGGGCTCCCGGCGTTTCGGGCCAAAATACAGTCCGCCCGTCAGCTCCCGGACGATCAGGAGATCCACCCCTTCCACCTTTTCCCGGCGCAGAGGGGAGGAACCGAGAAGGGGCGTATAGGCCCGCACCGGACGCAGGTTTGCATAAACGCCAAGGGCTTTCCGAATCCCGAGCAGGCCCGCCTCGGGGCGGCGATTGCCCCCCAGCCGGTCCCATTTGGGGCCTCCCACAGCACCGAGGAGCACGGCGTCGGCCTCCCGGGCGGCTTTCAAGGTGCCCTCGGGCAGCGGTTCTCCAAAGGCTTCAATGGCCGCCCCGCCGATGGCGTGTTCCTCAAAGATCACCTCGTGACCCAAGGCCCCGGCGACGGCTTCGATGAGCCGCCGCCCTGCCTGAACCACCTCGGGTCCGATTCCGTCTCCAGGCAGCAGGGCAAGGCGATAGACCTTTTCAGACACCCGCTTTCACCCGGGCTGCACCCGCAGACCGCCCCTGCCCCGCTGCCAACCGATTCACAGCATCCAGGTAGGCTTTCGCACTGGCTTCCAATACATCGGTGCTCACACCCCGGCCGCTCACCACGGCTTCACCCTGCCGCACCTGGACCCGCACCTCGCCGAGGGCATCCCGGCCACCGGTGACCGATTGAATCTGATAACTCACCAGTTCAGTCGCTCCCCCCGTCACCCGATCGATAGCTTGGTAAATAGCGTCCACGGCGCCGTTGCCCACCGCGGCTTCTTCCACCACGGTCCCGTCCGCCAGCCGCACCCGGAGCGTCGCCGTGGGAACGGCGGTGTTGCCGGCGGAGATGTGCAGGTACTCCAGTTGATAGAGGTCCGAGCGTTCCACGGTATGACTATCGTCCACCAAAGCGGCGATGTCGTCGTCCGTCACCGTTTTCTTTTTGTCACACAGGTCTTTGAAACGTTTAAACAACTCATTGACCTCTTCATCGGAGAGCTGATAGCCCATCTCCGTCAGCTTTTCCCGGAAGGCGTGGCGCCCGGAGTGTTTGCCGAGCACCAGTTTGCTTTCCGCCACCCCGATCGTTTCAGGTTTCATAATCTCGTAAGTCAGCTTCTCTTTCAGTACCCCGTCCTGGTGAATGCCGGATTCGTGCGCGAAGGCATTCGCCCCGACGATGGCTTTGTTCGGCGGCACCACGAATCCTGTGAGTTTACTCACCAGTCGGCTGGTGCGGTAGATCTGATTGAGCACAATGTTCGTTTTCGCCTGGTAGAAATCCGGCCGGGTCGCCAATGCCATGACCACCTCTTCCAAAGAGGCGTTGCCCGCCCGCTCCCCGATGCCGTTGATCGTGACCTCCACCTGGGTGATTCCCGCCTCGATGCCCGCCAGGGTGTTCGAGACCGCCATCCCCAGATCGTCGTGGCAATGGCTGGACAGCTTGATCTTTGCAATCCCGGGCACCCGCTCCCGCAAGGCCCGGATCTTTCCCGCATACTCCTGGGGCGTCAGATAACCCACCGTGTCCGGGACATTGAACACCTTGGCCCCGGCTCGGATCGCCACCTCGGCCACTTGGCAGAGAAAGTCGATGTCCGTCCTCCCCGCATCTTCAGCCGAGAATTCCACGTTGCTCATATACTTGACCGCATAGCGAACGGCGGCGTCGATCTGTTCCAGAACTTGTTCCCGGGTCAATCTCAGCTTGTGCTGAAGATGGATGTCCGAGGTTGCCAGAAAGACGTGGATTCGCGGGTCCTCGGCATCCCGCAGGGCCTCATACGCCCTGTCGATATCCGACTGGACACTGCGGGCCAAACTGCACACGGTCAACCCGCGCACCTCCCGGGCAATTTCCGCCACGGACTCAAAATCGCCCGGCGACGCCGCCGCGAATCCGGCTTCGATGACATCCACGCCCAGACGGCCCAACTGACGCGCGATCTCCAATTTTTCTTCCCGGCTGAGGTTAATTCCAGGGGATTGTTCGCCGTCCCGCAGCGTGGTGTCGAACACCTCGATGGTCCGCATGTGTGCCACCTCCCGCGTGTGTACCGCTCTGTAAAAGAGCGGAGGTCATTTGTTAATCCAGGTCATCATTTCCCGCAGTTTTCCGCCCACCACTTCGATGGGATGATTCTGCTCCGCTTTCCGCCGGGCGTTGAAGAACGGCCGGTTGGCCTGGTTCTCCAGAATCCATTCCCGGGCGAATTGCCCACTTTGAATCTCGGCGAGAATTTTTCGCATCTCGGCCCGGGTTTCCTCGGTGATAATCCGGGGCCCGCTCCGGTAGTCCCCAAACTCCGCCGTATCGCTGATGGAGTACCGCATCCGGGATAATCCGCCCTCATACATGAGATCCACGATCAGTTTCATCTCGTGCAAACACTCGAAGAAGGCAATCTCGGGTTTGTATCCGGCTTCGACGAGGGTCTCGAAACCGGCTTTGATCAGGTTGGAGACTCCGCCGCACAGTACCGCCTGTTCGCCAAACAGGTCGGTTTCGGTTTCTTCTTTGAACGTGGTTTCGATCACCCCGGCCCGAGTCGCCCCGATGCCTTTGGCAAAAGCCAGGGCGACCTCTTTGGCCTTGCCGGACGCGTCCTGGTGAACCGCCAGCAGCGCCGGCACCCCGGTACCTTCTTGGAAGGTGCGCCGAACCAGGTGTCCCGGACCCTTCGGGGCGATCATCGTCACGTCCACGTCCGCCGGGGGATCGATCTGGCCGAAATGAATATTGAATCCGTGGGCGAACATGAGCATCTGGCCACTGCGCAGGTTCGGTAGCATCTCCTCCCGATAGGTCTGGGCCTGGCGCTCGTCCGGAATGAGGATTTGGATCAGGTCGGCCCGCTCGGTGGCCTCGGCCACAGACAGGACTTCAAACCCGTCCGCCTCGGCCTGCTTCCAGGAGCGGCCCGGCCGCAGTCCCACCACCACCGATACGCCGCTGTCGCGAAGGTTTTGCGCTTGGGCGTGGCCCTGACTGCCGTAACCCAGCACCGCAACCGTCTTCCCGTCCAACAATTTCAAATCCGCGTCTTGTTCATAGTAGATTTTCAATGACAAAACGATTCGCTCCCATCTGTACAAGAATGTGAATCAAGAGATTTGCCGCCGCTCTTAAAACGGTCAGACTCGCACTTTGACCAAGCTGCCCCGCATCAAAGCGGTCACGCCGGTTCGGGCGATCTCTTTGATGCCGTAAGGGCGAAGGAGCTCGATCAAGGCGTCGATTTTATCCATATCGCCGGTGGCCTGGACCACCAAGCTGTTCCGGCCCACATCCACGATCGCCGCCCGGAAGGGCTCAATGAGATGGGTGATCTCCGGCCGAGTGGTCGCCGTCGCCGCCACTTTGATAAGGACCAACTCCCGGGCCACCATGGCCTCTTCCGTCAAGTCGTTCACCTTGATGACATCTACCAATTTGTGGAGCTGCTTCATAATCTGTTCCAGGGTTCGTTCATCACCGGAGGTGACCAAGGTCATGCGGGACAGCCCTGCTTCCTCGGCGTTGCCCACGGTGATGCTTTCGATGTTGAACCCGCGCCGGGAAAACAATCCGGCGACCCGGGCCAGCACCCCCGGTTGATCGTTGACCAGGACCGAGAGAACGTGCTTCAATCGTCCCACCTCCCGATCATCTCATCGGTGCCCGCCCCGGGAGGCACCATCGGGAAGACATTTTCTTCTTCAGGGACGACAAAATCGACGACGACCGGTCCGGGGTGAGCGAGCATTTCGCGAATGGCTTCCCGGGCCTCCTCCGGCGTCTGGGCCCGAAGGCCGCGGATCCCGTACGCTTCCGCCACCTTCACGAAATCCGGAGCTCCCACCCGGGACTCCGCGTAACGGCGGTCGTAAAACAACTGCTGCCACTGCCGCACCATGCCAAGAAACCCGTTGTTGATAATTGCCACCTTGACCGGCAGGTCGTTTTCCGCCACCGTCTGAAGCTCCTGGATATTCATCTGGAAGCTGGCGTCCCCGGCCACACAGATGACCGTTTCGCCCGGTTTTGCCAACTGCACCCCCATCGCCGCCGGAAACCCGAAACCCATCGTTCCAAGCCCTCCGGAGGTGACCCACTGCCGGGGGTGCTTAAACCGGTAGAACAGGGCCGCCCACATCTGATGTTGTCCGACCTCGGTGGTGAGGATCGCCTCGCCCTGGGTCGCGTCCCACAGCATCTCCAGAACCTGCTGGGGTTTCAACACCCCCGGCTCGGCTTTGTAGCCCAGGGGCCACTGTTCATCCCAGGCCCGGATCTGCTCGAGCCAGGCCTTGGTCCCCACCGGTCCCACCTCGGGGAGCATGGCCGACAGCACCCGTTTCACGTCGCCCACCAGGGGCAGATCCACCGCCACGTTTTTCCCGATCTCCGCCGGGTCGATGTCGATGTGCACCTTTTTTGAATGCGGCGAAAATCGTTCCAATTTGCCCGTGACCCGGTCGTCAAACCGCGCCCCCACGGCGATGAGGAGATCGCATTCCATCACCGCCCGGTTGGCCGCGAAGGTCCCGTGCATGCCCAGCATGCCGACAAACAGCGGATCGGCGGAAGGAAACGCCCCCAGTCCCATCAGGGTGGAAACCACGGGAATGCCCGTTTTGTGTGCAAACTCCCGCAACTCTTCAGCAGCCCCGGAATGGACCACGCCGCCGCCGACGTACAGCAGCGGCCGCCGGGACTCCCGGATTGCCTCCGTCACTTTCGACAACTGGGTGGGATTGGGTGTATACGTCGGGTTGTAGCCCCGGATAAAAACGCGCTCGGGCCACTCAAACACCGCCTTTTGGTTTGCGACATTCTTGGGCACATCGATCAGTACCGGCCCCGGCCGGCCGGTGGCGGCAATATGAAACGCTTCCCGCACCACCCGGGGAATATCCGCGGCGTCCCGCACCTGATAACTGTGTTTCGTGATCGGCATGGTGATCCCGATGATGTCGGCTTCCTGGAAGGAATCGCTGCCAATGAGGTCCGTGGCCACCTGGCCCGTAAACAAGACCAGAGGAGTGGAATCCATATACGCATCGGCGATCCCCGTCACCAAGTTCGTGGCCCCCGGCCCGGAGGTCGCGAGCACCACCCCGGGCCGCCCGGTCACCCGGGCATACCCCTCTGCCGCGTGAACCGCTCCCTGTTCATGCCGGGTGAGGATATGCCTGATTCCGGAACCGTACAGCGCGTCGTAGATGGGCAACACCGCGCCGCCGGGGTACCCGAACATGATCTCCACGCCTTCCCGTTTCAAACACTCCACCAACATCTCCGCCCCGGTCATCACCCTGGGGCCGGCCGCCGGGGCCGAGGCCTCAGGTTCGGGCACAACCTCCAGCTTTTGCGTTTCCATCCTTTTTCACCTCAACCCCGTCGTCTTGGTTTTAGACCTGATGGGAGGCGGCTTCGGGATACACCTGATAGCCGTCCACCCGAGTCAAGGCCCGGAAATGCTCCAGCAACCGCTTGGTCATCTCCCCGGGGACGCCCCGACCGATTTCCCGGCCGTCCACCTCCACCACCGGGATCAACTCCGCGGCGGTGCCCGTCAGAAAACATTCATCGGCGACAAACACATCGTGCCGGGTAAAGGGCTCTTCGGCCACCGGGATGCCTTCCCGCTGGCAAATTTCGATGATCGCGTTTCGCGTGATCCCCTCCAACGCCCCGAGATATGTGGGTGGAGTGATAACCCGCCCGTTTTTCACGATAAACACGTTGTCGCCCGACGCTTCGCAAACGTAGCCATCCTGGTTCAGAATCAAGGCCTCCAGAGCCCCGGCGCGGCTCGCTTCGATTTTGGTTAAAATATTATTGAGATAGTTTAACGATTTGATTTTCGGATTGAGAGCATCCGGATTGTTTCGCCGGGTGGGCACCGTCACCACTCGTAAGCCCTGATCATAAAATTCTTGCGGATACAATTTAATCTGATCGGCGATGATGATGACATTGGCGCCCGAGCAGTTATGCGGGTCGAGCCCTAAATCCCCGGGGCCCCGGGAGACCACCAGGCGGATATACGCGTCTTTCAGGCCATTCCTGCGCACCGTCTCCGCCACCGCCTGTTGCATCTCTTCAAAAGTCAGTGGAATCTGCAACAAAATTGATTTGGCCGACTCATAAAGTCGTACAATGTGCTGGCGGAGGCGAAAGATGTTCCCACCGTACGCGCGAATCCCTTCAAAAATACCGTCTCCGTACAAAAATCCGTGATCGAATACCGAGACCGTCGCCCTTTTGGGATCGACGAACTCCCCGTTCAAGTAGATGAGTTGACCTTCACTCACCGCTCTCTCTCCCTTCTCACTTACCCCATCGGGGAAAACGGAAAAAGCCTTTCACCCCCGGCACACTTGGTGCACGGTCCGGGGCGAAAGGCTTTGTTCGCGGTACCACCCAGGTTCGTCGGCGTTTCGCAACGCACGACCTCGTGAAGTCTCTCACAATACGAGACTTCCGACGGGATAACGGCCGCCGCTTGCCGTCGTCGCCTACTGGTACCTCCCTCTCAGGGGAAGCCGTTCGGCGAGAGGCTCAGGGGTGAGCTGGACATCGGAGATAAAGGCCGGGCTCCCACCTTCCCCGACTCTCTGGGCTTTAGAGCTCCGCGTCTTCCTGTCCCCGTCATTGCCTGTGTTCTTCTTCACCGTGTCGAGTTGCCGCCGCACGGGCAACCGATTGAAATATTTATCTCGGATTATAGAGGTCGGACAAAGGAGTGTCAAGGGTTTCTTCTAAAGGTTATGTGAAGATTATGCGATGACCGGATACGTCCCGAGGTCCCGAACCGCCGCCCCAGTTTCATGAATCCCCTCCACCGCCCGAATCACCGCCGGATCCCACCACTGTCCCTCCATGTCCACAAAAAAATGATAGCTACCCAGTCCTCGGCGGGTGGGGCGGGACTCGATCCGGGTCAGGTTGACCCGTTCCCGGGCAAAACAGGCCAAAACCTCATATAAGGCGCCGGGATGGTCTTCCCCGAGCGTGATCAGGGCGGACGTTTTGCTGGCACCGTGCCGCCGACAAAACTCCCGCTGCTGTTCCTCGGTCCACCGAGACTGGGCGGCCACCAACACAAATCGGGTCCGATTGTTGGCCTCGTCTTGAATCTCACTGGCAAGGATTTCTAGACCGTAGATCCGGGCGGCTAAGCGGGTTCCGATCGCCGCCAAATCCTCGGGATCCCGGATAACCCGTTCCGCCGCCGCGGCCGTGCTTTCAGCCGCATACTGAGGGACCCCTGGAAAGTGGTTTCGAAGATATCCCCGACACTGGGCCAGGGCCTGGGGATGACTGACAATTCCCTCGATCTGCTCTCCCGAAACCCCCGGACGAGCGAGAAGGTGGTGAGAGACGGGCAGGGCCGCCTCCGCCGCGATGACCAGTCCCCCTTCGTGGGCCAACCAGTCCAAAGTGATATTCACGGATCCCTCCAAGGAATTCTCGATGGGCACCACCCCGAAGGCCGTGGCTCCAGAAGCCGTCAGGTCGAGCACATCCGCAATGGTGTCGCAGGCCACCCATTCTTCTCCAGGGAGATCTGAAGCCAAAACGCCGGACATGACCCGGGCCGCCTCCTCGGTGAAGGTCCCGGACGGGCCGAGAAAGGCCAATTGTGTTTGTGCTGTCATTGTGAAAATCGTACCGGCTCCTCTCCACAAGAATCCAACAACCGTTCTCGAAGCAACGCCAAGCCTCCCGGCAGCCTGTTACGGGCGCACCTGTCCCCTGCCCCGGATGACGTATTTGTACGTGGTCAATTCTTTGAGGCCCATGGGCCCCCGGGCGTGTAATTTCTGCGTGCTGATGCCGATTTCCGCTCCGAACCCGAACTGGAATCCGTCCGTGAAGCGGGTGGAGGCGTTGTGATACACCGCCGCCGCATCCACTTCCCGAAGAAAGCGCTCCGCAGCCTCTTTGTCTTCGGTGACGATCGACTCGGAGTGATGGGTGCCGTAGCGATTGATATGCTCGATGGCCGACGGCAGATCCGGCACCACCCGAACCGCCAAGATCAGTCCGAGATATTCCGTGGCCCAATCCTCCTCCCCGGCCGGCACCACATCGGGGACCACGTCCCTGGTCCTCGGGCAGCCGCGGACCTCCACGCCCCGCTCCCGCAGGGACGCCACGATTCCGGGCAAGAAGGCGTCCGCCACGGCCTCGTGAACCAACAGGGTCTCAATGGCGTTACACACTCCGGGCCGCTGGGTTTTCGCATTGATGGTCAGAGCCGAAGCCATGTCAAGGTCGGCGGCCTGGTCCACGTACAGATGACAGTTGCCCACCCCGGTTTCGATCACCGGGACAGTGGCCGTCTCCACGACATGTTGGATCAGCCCCGCGCCCCCCCGGGGGATCACCAGGTCCACCAGCCCCTTGGCCGTCAAAAGCTCATCCACCGCCCGGCGATCGGGGTCATCCAGCAAAATCACCGCATCCGCAGGGATCCCCTCCGTTTCGAGGCTCGCCCGCAAAACCGTGACGATGGCGCGGTTGGAATGGAGGGCGTCGGAACCCCCGCGAAGAATCGCCGCACTCCCGGCTTTGACCACCAAACCCGCCGCATCCGCCGTCACATTCGGCCGGGACTCGTAAACCATGCCGACCACCCCGAAAGGCACCCGCACCTTTTCGATCCAAAGACCGTCTTTTTGTTGCCAAGCCTCCAACACTTCACCGATCACGTCGGGAAGACCTGCAACCTGGCGCAAACCCTCGGCCATCTCCGCCACCCGGCGCTCACTCAGTTGCAACCGGTCCAACAGTTCCGGCCTCACGCCCCGCTCCCGAGCCGCCGCCACGTCCTCCTCATTGGCGGCGAGGATCTTCGAGACGTGCTCCTCCAGTCCCCGGGCCATGGCCAAAACACCCTTTTGCCGCGCCTCCGGCCCCGCCGCCGCCACTTTTCCCGAAGCCTCTTTCGCTCGAAGCGCCAATTCTTTGACAAGGGTCACTTCCATCCCTCCTCCATGATCACCAAATCGTCCCGATGAACCACTTCCGGTTTTCGGGCTGCCACACCCATCTCCCGGATATCCTGACTGCGCAATCCCCGGACATTTTGTAAATCCCTGGCGTCGTAGTTCACGACGCCCCGGGCGATCTCCCGGCCGTCCGGTCCCACAATGCTGACCACGTCCCCGGCCGAGAAGGATCCCTGAACATCCAACAGTCCCGGAGCAAGTAGACTTCGTCCGTCCCGGCAAAGCGCCCTCACCGCGCCTTCGTCTACGATGAGGCGACCCCGGGGGGCGGAACTATAAGCGATCCACCGCTTCCGTCCCCGGATGTGGGGCTGCGGCTCGACATACGTCCCTCCATCTTTGCCTTCCACTGCGTCGAGAACCGCCCGGGGCCGCCTGGCCGACGCGATAACGGTGGGAATCCCGGTGGAGGAAGCGATTCTCGCCGCCTGCAGCTTCGAACGCATGCCCCCGGTACCCACCCGGGAGCGGGTTCGGCCCGCCGCCCGCCAAATTTGCGGAGTGATCTCCACCAGCCTGGGAATCCGAACGGCGCCGGCATCGACCCGGGGGTCGGCGGTGTAAAGCCCGTCCGTATCTGTCAGCAGGACCAGAAGATCTGCGTCCACCATCACCGCCACCTGGGCTGACAGGGCATCGTTGTCCCCGAAGCGGATCTCCTCCACCGCCACGGTGTCGTTTTCATTCACAATAGGAAGGACCCGATGATGCAACAAGGTCATGAGGGTGTTCCGGGCATGGACATACCTGCGACGCTCCCCCATCACGTCCCGGGTGAGCAGAACCTGGGCGATAATGATCCCGCGCCGTTCAAAAATCCGCTCGTACGCTTGCATCAGGACGCCCTGGCCCACGGCGGCCGCAGCCTGCTTCTCGGGAATGGTAAGTCCCTCGGCCGGAAGACCCAGGCGCATCCGCCCCGCCGCCACCGCTCCGGAGCTGACCAGAACGGCCTTCCACCCGTCCTTCATCAATGCGCTCAGTTGATCTGCCGCCGCCTCCATGTTTCCGGTGTGTAAGTGATTCCCTTCCATCAACGAGCTGCTGCCGATTTTTACGACGACCGTTCCAGGCATGATTGACGTCCACCCATCCGTGAGGCCCCCCGGACTGCCCCAGCCCGCGAGACGCCTAATGTTCCACGTGCAAAGGCGCGTGCACCGTATGCACCACTTCGTGATCCCGCAAACGGGCCACCGCGTCCATCAAATTCCCCTGGCGGACCGAATGGGTAACCACGACGATTTCCGCCAGATCTCCTTGGGAGGACTTTTGCAACATCGAGGCGATGCTGACCCCGTACTGCCCGAGTACTGTGGCAACCGCGCCGAGCACCCCGGGACGGTCCACCACCAGGGCCCGCAAATAAAACCGTGAACGGGTGTCCTCGATGGGTTTGATCGTCTTCCGCCGATAGCAGGGACACAGCATTCGGCCCCGCACCCCGTCCCGGAGATTCCGCACCGCTTCCACCACATCCCCGGCCACCGCACTGGCGGTGGGCAACTCCCCTGCCCCCAGGCCGTGGAACATCGCTTGGCCAATGGCGTCCCCCCGGACAAAAATCGCGTTATACGCACCTCCCACCGCGGCCAAGGGATGATCCCGGGGCACCAAGGTCGGCCGTACGGCGATCTCGATCGCCTCCTCCGCCTCGTCCTGTTTGGCAACGGCCAACAATTTGATGATGTACCCCAACTCCCCGGCGTACCGGATATCCCGGTCTGTCACTTCGGTAATTCCGGTGACATCCACCTGCGGGAACACCACCCAGGAATTGAACGCCAGAGACGCCAGAATCGCGATTTTCCGCGCCGCGTCGTATCCTTCCACATCTGACGTCGGATCCGCTTCGGCGTACCCCAATTGCTGCGCTTGGTGAAGGGCCGTCGCAAAATCCGAGCCTTCTTCGGTCATCTTCGTCAAAATATAATTGGTGGTCCCATTGATAATGCCCATGATTTCCGAAATCCGGTTGCCGGCGAGACACTGTTTCAAAGGTCGAACGATGGGGATTCCCCCCGCAACGCTGGCCTCAAACAGCAAATCGCACCGGTGCGCTTCCGCCGTCTCCAAAAGGATCCGGCCGTGCTCGGCGATCAAGTCTTTGTTGGCCGTCACGACGCTCTTTCCGTTGCGCAGGGCCCGCAACAAAAGCTCGAGGGTATGGTCCATGCCCCCCATGACCTCGACGATGATATCCAGGTCGGGGTCGTCGACCAAGCTGTCGGCATCCGTGGTCAACAGATCCTTCGGCACGTCCACAGTCCGCTCTTTCCCAGGATCGCGCACGGCGATCTTCTCGATCCGCACAGGAATGCCCGCCCGCAGCGCAATATCTTCCGCATTGCGCTGCAACACCCTGTACACCCCCGTGCCTACCGTCCCGAGCCCCATCAAGCCGACACGTACAACATCCCGTTTCATCTTCCTCATCCCCCCATGGACGCGCCGATCCATTTGTCTACCGTGAATGAACAGTCATCCATACACGGTAGACATTATATATCGAGTCTCGGAATTCGCCAAGGGGGAAACGCCGGAACAACTCTCCATTTCCCCAAAACCGCTGATCACGACCGTTTTTCCACGACAACCCCGGCCTGGCGTTCCAGTGGTTTCACCAAAGCGGAAATATCTTCCGAGCCCAGGCCCTCCGCGGCCGCCTCCCGAAACACTTGCTCGGCCACAGCCCCTTCCAGGAGGCGAATCCCTTCACCCCGGCCGAGGTCATTGGCCAGGCGAAGATCCTTGTAAAGCAAATCCACAGTGAATTTTGGAGTAAAATCCCTCTGTAAAATACAATTCGGGATACTCCGGTGCAACATTGCGCTCTCCCCGGTGGATACGGCCAAGACGTCATAAAGCAATTTCGGATCGAGACCCATTCGACTTCCCAGGACAAAGCCTTCCACCAAGGCCTCTTGGGTGATCCCGATGATTAGTTGATTCACAAGCTTAGCAATGTTGCCCGCTCCGCTGGGGCCGAGGTAGAAAATATGCCGGCCCATGGCCTCGAATAAAGGATGGCAGCGGCGAAACGCTTCTTCCTCGCCACCTACCATGATGGCCAGGGTGCCCGCTTCCGCCCCCATCGGACCGCCGCTGATCGGCGCATCGAGATGAGAAATCCCTCGTCTTTTCGCTTCTGCCGCCAGCCTCCGCGAGGTATAGGGGCTGACCGTACTGTGATCCACCACCACCCCTCCGGCCTTCATGGCAGAGAGAACGACTGAACCCACTGCGTCTACGACGGCATCGTCGGGCAAACACATCAAGACCACGTCGGTCTGGGCGGCCAAATCCCGCAGATTTTGAACATAGTGCAGCCCTTCTGCCTGTAATGTTTCGATGACCGCCTGGCGGCGCGCAAAAAAAAGAGTCTCAAATCCGGCTCCTTTGAGACGGCGCGCCATGGGGGCTCCCATAGTCCCCACTCCGACAAACCCGACCCGCACGGGCATCATTCCCCCCATCCCAGTCCTGTCCCTGACCGATTATTCTTCTCGCATTATAACATAGAGCGCGGCCGCCCGGCGGATAAACGGTGCGGCCGCATCAGGGCACTAATGGAGGGGTTGTTTTTCCAAGTGCATATCTCCCAGATGTTCATCCATGTAGTTCATCGTAAAACTGACCCGCTGCACGTCGCCGTCTGCAAACTCTCTGGCCAATAACCTCGCCACTTGGTTGGTCGTCGCCTTGCCCGGCGGCTGCCAGAATTCCACCCGACCCGTCACGCTGTTATCCAACTCATCCACCGCCACCAGGCCGATCGGTTCATGATGACCGTTATGGAGATGATATTTGGTGTGACTTCCCTCTTCTTTATAGAGAGAGAGATGCAGAGTTTGACGTCGGTCCCGATTCCGACGCCGGCGTTTCGGCGACCGATCATTGGCCGACAGCCGGTTTTTCGCGGATTCCTTGTTGGACTCCGCGGAAGGGTCGGCGGAGACCCCGCGCCAGGACGAGGTTTGAAAACCATCCAGATCATATTCGGGGCCTTCGTCTCCGTATTGTTCGTCCTGATCCTCGGGAGCCGACCCATTTACAATTTCACCTTTGGCGGTTTTGCGCGCCTCTTTGCGATTCGCCCCGGAAGTGTCTGGGGCGGAGTCGTGTTCTGCTTCATTTTCCTCGCGATGACCAGTCCAAGTCGCTGGACCTTCCAAGACCGGATCGATATCTCCGTACATCATCACCACTGTGGCATCGTTGATGTCCAGCGCCCCGGCCAAGCCCGCCACGTAGTCTTGAATGTGACTCACCACCGCGTCAACCTGATCATCGGGTAATTTCCCGCTGTCCAACTGGATCGTCCCGGTCAGTAAATGCCCTTCTCGATAGACGAGATATACATCTCCTATCCAGCGGTGAGACAAAAAAATCCCCAATGATTCCCCACCGGCGGTTCGAAGTTCCGGACGCAACACCACCTGCATCGGCCAATCCCTCCCTCGGTCGACACTCGGAAGTATTATGCCCGGGAAGGGTTGAATCCACGCCTATGCCGATTCAAAGCTACTCATTCGCCATCCCGGCGGATGCCCTCAACCCGAGAGATCTTTGAAAGTACATATCAAAGCCCCGCAGGTGGTTACCTGCGGGGCTTGCGGGAACGCGCCCGGCAACGTCCTACTCTCCCAGGGCCCGGCGGCCCAAGTACCATCGGCGCTGGAGGACTTCACTTCTGTGTTCGGGATGGGCACAGGTGTTTCCCCTCCGCTCTCGTCACCCGACCCTCGTTCCCTCAAAACCGAAAAGCCACCACAGCGCAAGAAAGCCTCGACCGATTCGTATCCGTCCGCTTCACGCCTCGCGGCGCTTCCACGCCGGACCGATCTACCTCGTCTTCTCCAAGGGGTCTTACCACCTTACGGTGTGGGAAACCTCATCTTGAGGCGGGCTTCGCGCTTAGATGCATTCAGCGCTTCTCCCTCCCCGACTTGGCTACCCAGCGATGCGCCTGGCGGCACAACTGGGACACCAGCGGTCGGTCCATCCCGGTCCTCTCGTACTAAGGACAGCCCCTCTCAAGTTTCCTCCGCCCGCGGCAGATAGGGACCGAACTGTCTCACGACGTTCTGAACCCAGCTCGCGTACCGCTTTCATGGGCGAACAGCCCAACCCTTGGGACCGACTTCAGCCCCAGGATGCGATGAGCCGACATCGAGGTGCCAAACCTCCCCGTCGATGTGGACTCTTGGGGGAGATCAGCCTGTTATCCCCGGGGTAGCTTTTATCCGTTGAGCGACGGCCCTTCCACTCAGTGCCGCCGGATCACTAAGCCCGACTTTCGTCCCTGCTCGAGACGTCCCTCTCGCAGTCAAGCTCCCTTGTGCCTTTGCACTCGCCGCGCGATGTCCATCCGCGCTGAGGGAACCTTTGGGCGCCTCCGTTACCTTTTGGGAGGCGACCGCCCCAGTCAAACTGCCCACCTGACACTGTCCCCCGACCGGTTCACGGCCGCAGGTTAGAAGATCAATCCGCCAAGGGTGGTATCCCAACGTCGGCTCCCCCCGGGCTGGCGCCCGGAGTTCTCCGCCTCCCACCTATCCTGTACATGACCGACCCATCTCCCATATCAGGCTACAGTCAAGCTCCACGGGGTCTTTCCGTCTAGCCGCGGGTACCCTGCATCTTCACAGGGACTACAATTTCACCGGGTCTCTCGTTGAGACAGCGCCCAAGTCGTTACGCCTTTCGTGCGGGTCGGAACTTACCCGACAAGGAATTTCGCTACCTTAGGACCGTTATAGTTACGGCCGCCGTTTACTGGGGCTTCGGTTCAGGGCTCTCACCCTTCCCCTTAACCTTCCAGCACCGGGCAGGCGTCAGCCCCTATACTTCGCCTTCCGGCTTCGCAGAGACCTGTGTTTTTGCTAAACAGTCGCTTGGGCCTCTCCTCTGCGGCTCCCTCGGGCTCCCTCCCCACCGGCCCATGGCTTTCGCCCAGGCCGGTGGGGACCCCTCACCCTACCGGAGCGCCCCTTCTCCCGAAGTTACGGGGCCATTTTGCCGAGTTCCTTAACGAGAGTTCTCCCGGTCGCCTTCGGATCCTCTCCGTGCCAACCTGTGTCGGTTTCCGGTACGGGCACCCAGGTCCTCGCTAGAGGCTTTTCTCGCCAGTGTGAACCCAGGGACTTCGGTACTCATCTTCCCTCCCCATCACGGCTCAGGCTTTCCGCCACGCGGATTTCCCTGCGTGACCCCCTCGCCGCTTGGACGGCCTCTTCCAGCCGGCCGCTCCCCTGTCCTCCTGTGTCCCCCCTTCGCTCAAACGGACCTCGGTGGTACGGGATTCTCCACCCGTTGCCCTTCGCCTACGCCTTTCGGCCTCGGCTTAGGTCCCGACTAACCCTGGGCGGACGAACCTTCCCCAGGAACCCTTCGGCTTTCGGCGGACAGGATTCTCACCTGTCTTTCGTTACTCATACCGGCATTCTCACTTCCCGCACGTCCACACGCCCTCCCGGTCGTGCTTCCCCCACGCGGGAACGCTCCCCTACCACAGTCTCCTGTCCGAGGCTTCGGTCGCGGGTTTGAGCCCCGTTTCATTTTCGGCGCAGCCGCACTCGACCAGTGAGCTATTACGCACTCTTTCAATGATGGCTGCTTCTAAGCCAACATCCTGGTTGTCTTCGCACGGCCACTTCCTTTCCCACTTAACCCGCCCTTGGGGACCTTAGCCGTCGGTCTGGGCTGTTTCCCTCTCGACCGCGGATCTTATCACTCGCAGTCTCACTGCACGGCATCCGACGACGGCATTCGGAGTTCGACTCGGCTCGGTAACCCTCGCGGGCCCCTCCCCCAATCGGTGCTCTACCGCCCCCGCCTTCACCGCCGCACGCTCGCCCTCAAGCGATTTCGGGGAGAACCAGCTATCTCCGGGTTCGATTGGCATTTCACCCCTACCCCCAACTCATCCTATGGTTTTTCAACACCAACAGGTTCGGGCCTCCATGGCGTTTCACCGCCACTTCACCCTGGTCAGGGGTAGATCACCCGGTTTCGGGTCTGCCGCATGAAACTCTCGCCCTCTTCAGACGCGCTTTCGCTTCGGCTCCGGCCCTGAAGGCCTTAACCTCGCTTCATACGGCCGCTCGCCGGTTCATTCTACAAAAGGCACGCCGTCAGGCTTAACGTCGCCCTCCGACTGCTTGTCGGCACACGGTTTCAGGTCCTCTTTCACTCCCCTCCCGGGGTGCTTTTCACCTTTCCCTCACGGTACTCTCCGCTATCGGTCGCTGGGGAGTATTTAGCCTTGGGAGGTGGTCCTCCCGGATTCAAGCGGGATTCCTCGTGCCCCGCCCTACTCGGGGTCCGCCCCGGAGCCCGGTCGGTTTCGGATACGGGGCTCTCACCCTCTCCGGCGGGCCTTCCCAGACCCTTCTCCTACCCACCCGGTTTCTCACTCCCTACGGGACGCCCCTCGACCCCGGCCCCCTAAAAGACCGGTTTAGGCTTCTCCCCGTTCGCTCGCCGCTACTTGGGGAATCGCGGTTGCTTTCTTCTCCTCGGGGTACTGAGATGTTTCAGTTCCCCCGGTCTGCCCTCGACGACCTATGCATTCAGCCGCCGATGCCGCCTCTCCCAGACGGCGGGTTCCCCCATTCGGACACCCCCGGATCCCAGCCTGCTTACGGCTCCCCGGGGCGTTTCGGCGTTCGCCCCGTCCTTCTTCGGCTCCCAGCGCCTAGGCATCCACCGTGCGCCTTTCCTACTTTCTCTCGCTGCGTGGCTTTTCAGTTCTCAAGGAACAAGAGAGAGCCTCGCTCCCTCAGAATCAAACAGTACGCCCACCCCAACCCCTTCGCCTTGCCTTGCTCCCTAGAAAGGAGGTGATCCAGCCGCACCTTCCGATACGGCTACCTTGTTACGACTTCACCCCAATCATCGACCCCACCTTCGGCGGCTGGCCCCTTCCGGTTGCCCCACCGACTTCGGGTGTTGCCGACTCTCGTGGTGTGACGGGCGGTGTGTACAAGGCCCGGGAACGGATTCACCGCGGCATGCTGATCCGCGATTACTAGCGATTCCGCCTTCATGCAGGCGAGTTGCAGCCTGCAATCCGAACCACGAACGGCTTTCAGGGATTCGCTCCAGGTCGCCCCTTCGCTCCCCGTTGTACCGCCCATTGTAGCACGTGTGTAGCCCAGGACATATGGGGCATGATGATTTGACGTCATCCCCGCCTTCCTCCGGCTCCTCGCCGGCAGTCCCCTGTGAGTGCCCACCCAGGGTGCTGGCAACACAGAGCAAGGGTTGCGCTCGTTGCGGGACTTAACCCAACATCTCACGACACGAGCTGACGACAACCATGCACCACCTGTCTCCTCTGTCCCAAACGGGAACCCTCCATCTCTGAAGGTGTCAGAGGGATGTCAAGCCCTGGTAAGGTTCTTCGCGTTGCTTCGAATTAAACCACATGCTCCACCGCTTGTGCGGGCCCCCGTCAATTCCTTTGAGTTTCAGCCTTGCGGCCGTACTCCCCAGGCGGAGTGCTTATTGGGTTTCCTTCGGCACGGATGGGCATCCCCACCCACACCTAGCACTCATCGTTTACGGCGTGGACTACCAGGGTATCTAATCCTGTTCGCTCCCCACGCTTTCGCGCCTCAGCGTCAGGCGTCGTCCAGCAAGGCGCCTTCGCCACCGGTATTCCTCCTGATCTCTACGCATTTCACCGCTACACCAGGAATTCCCCTTGCCTCTCCGACCCTCAAGCCATGCCGTATCCGTGGCCCCTCAGCGGTTGAGCCGCTGCCTTTCACCTCGGACGTGCATCGCCGCCTGCGCGCCCTTTACGCCCAGTGATTCCGGACAACGCTCGCCCCCTACGTCTTACCGCGGCTGCTGGCACGTAGTTTGCCGGGGCTTCCTCCTTGGGTACCGTCCCTCACCGGGTCCCCCCGGTGCCCTCGTCCCCAAAGCCAGAGGTTTACAACCCGAAGGCCTTCGTCCCTCACGCGGCGTCGCTCCGTCAGGCTTTCGCCCATTGCGGAAGATTCCCTACTGCTGCCTCCCGTAGGAGTCTGGGCCGTGTCTCAGTCCCAGTGTGGCCGTCCACCCTCTCAGACCGGCTACGCATCGTCGCCTTGGTGAGCCGTTACCCCACCAACCAGCTAATGCGACGCGGGCCCACCCGACAGCGGGTTTCCCCTTTCCCGCCAAGAGCATGCGCCCCTGGCGCCTATCCGGAATTAGCGCCCGTTTCCAGGCGTTGTCCCGGTCTGTCGGACAGGTTGCCCACGCGTTCCTCACCCGTCCGCCGCTGATCTCCCCGGGGCAAGCCCCGGGGAGACCCGCTCGACTTGCATGTATTAGGCACGCCGCCAGCGTTCGTCCTGAGCCAGGATCAAACTCTCCGTGAAAAGATTCATCCGGGCTTGAAGTGGCGTACTGTTTGATTCTCAAGGATCGAGGTGCCGCTTGAAGCGGCGACAAGAGATACTCTATCACATCCCGGTCGATGATGCAACCGGTAGTTCGTGGAAACGCCCGCGGCCTCCGCCGCGCATCGCTTCCCGGCCGCCCCGGGGGTGAGCCCATCGGGGCAGCGAAGATGATTATAGGCCCGCGGAGGGCCCGGACTCAACCCGGGTGATCCCCGGATTCGCCAGGGCAACCGGCCTCATTCGCCCATATGCGCCCGCACGCTCGGGAATGCGCGATTTTTTACCGGCCAATGCGGGCGAATGCGGCCGAATGCCGGAGCCAGCCGCTCCTCGCCCCCCCGGAGGCCGCGGGGCGGCGACTCCGCCCTCACATCGATGATCGGCCCGCCGCAGCACACAGGGACACCGCCACCCGCGTTGCCCGGAGATTTGACGGTACCAGACAAGGTTTCCGATTACTCTGTCCAATGTCTCCCTGCCGCATACATTTTTATGAAGTAGTTTTTCAAAAGGTGGACACACCACCCCCCTCGATTTTCGACGGCCCATATTCTTCCACCGGCCACACCCCCGCTCACGTTAAACCGCACTACATATGGCATGCGGAAATTCCTTGCGCAGGTGGTGCGAGGTGATCCCTTTGCAGGGCATCCTCGCGGACTCCCTCCGTCAGTTGACCGGACTCCACAGCTAACGATACAATAAAGACGATGCCAAAATGTGCTAATCGTCGATCATATTCCAATGAGAGAGGAGACTATACAAAATGGACCTCCATCGCACCACCACCTGGTCCGCCGCCGCTCTGGTCGTCGTCACCCTCGGATCCCCGATTGCCCTCGACACCAGTTCGGCCCAGGCCGCCGATCTCACCTCCGTCTCGGCACCCCGGAGTGTCGTCACCCTCTCGGCGGCCCCCACCTCGCCCGCCACAAAGGACGGCTCCTCCGCGGGCCTGCGGTTTCTGGGACCTCCCGAGCGCACCCCTCCACCGCCAGACGCTTTGCCGGAAGAAAAGGCGGTGGCCCGGGTGCGCGCCCTTTTCGGCGGCCTGAAGGAGCTCCCCTACGTGCGGGCATTTTACAATCCACAGGGTCTTCCCCCGGAGATTTTGCCACGCGCGGGCGGGACAGTTGTGCCCACTTGGAATCTGACGTTTTCAGCGGCAGACCTGTCGATACCCCGGGACCCATCCTCCCCGCCCGTGGATATCCTTCACGCTGACGTCGACGCCTTCACCGGAGATATACTTGGGTTCTCGCGAAATAATCCGGCTTGGGCCGGCGATCAACCGGTGGATACCCAGATGGCCGTGAAGGTCGCTTCCCAGTTTTTACAAACGATTCCCCCTCCCTTTCCAGATTGGGCTTTCGTTGACGTGAACTCCTTCAGTGAGACCCAGATCACCGGTCCCGTGCCGCCCCCGAGCGCAGACCCGGGTCCAACCACAGGGCCGACGGTGAGGCCGGAGGACGCCGCCCCCGGACCCCAAAGCGATTCTTCACCAAACCCGGCCGGCTCCCTTGCCGGACAAACTCGCCTTGACTGGCGCTACGCCGATGTGCGTTTTGGCGAGAAAGTAAACGGGATCCTGTTCCCACAAAATTCGATTCACATCTCCGTCGACCCATTCGGTCACGTAGTCCAGATGCGCATCGAACGGCCTTTCGACAGCTCCAAGTTGCCAAAACCCACCGGGGTGATCTCCGCGGACCAGGCCCGCCGCGCTTTGTCCGATCAACTTCAACTGGAGAAACAGTATCTGGAATCGCCATTCCAGTTCAACGCCCAGGGGCAAGCCGTGCCGACCTACCAACCGATTCTCGGTTATTTTGCCGGCAATGTGGCTGCCGTGGACGCCTTCACCGGAAAGCCGGTGCAATGGGTATACCCCTCCTTGGTGAGCACTACGATTAACCGCACCTACGAGGCAAACGGGCGGGGTGATACCCTAGTGGCCACAGACCGACAAAGTGCCGAGCGCCTTTTGGCTAAACTCATGCAGATCGATCTGTCCGGGATGACCTTCCGCTCCCGAACGCTGCCCGGGGAATCGGCCTTCGGGGACGGATACAAGATCTACACCTGGACCCAGCTGCCTCCCCAGTCTTCTGACAGTTCGCCGGGATCAAACCCTGGCACCCCGACGCCCAGTGCGCATACGGAATCAGTGCCGCAGAAAGAGATCACGGCGGTCCTCGATGCCGCTGGCCATTTGGTCACCGTGAACATGAATTTTGAAGCCCTGCGGGGTAAGCCGGCGACCGTCACGACCCGGGAGGGAGAAGCGAAGGCCGTCGCTTTTCTCCAGCAGGTCTTGCCGGGCGGCACACAGAGCCTTCAACTGGCCCGGGTAACCGACTTGTCCAACCCGCGACGGCTGCCGGACTGGTATGATCCCGCTAAAGATCCGAACAATCTTTTCCAGCCAATTCCGGTCTATCTCTACGCCTTCTTCCCCCTTCATCAGGGGGTGCCCATCGCCGATCACAGCTACCTGGTGAGCGTCGATGCCACCACCGGGCACGTGGTGGGATTCTCCATCCCGCCGGCACCGAGCCTTGCCCTGCCCGACAATGTCAATACCCTTGCCGCAGACAAGGCCAAAGAGATTTTCATGCAAAATCAACCGATTCACTTGATCTATCGCTGGCCGGAGTTGGGCAATCAAGTCGCTCCCCAGGCACAACTCATCTACGAGTTCGATCCCGCTCACCTCATCCAATATATCGACGCCTTGACCGGTAACGTGAAATTTCTTGACCGACCGTAACGGCGCGCCGTTGGCTTAAAAGAACAGCCTTCCGAAAACGAGTGGGCGGCCCATCCCTCATCCCCCGTTGTGTGTCCCGCCGTACCTCGGGTAGTATAAAGAGGAGCGAAAGGGGCTGAAAACAATGAGAAAACGCTTTGTCATCATCGGCGGGGACGCAGCGGGGATGAGCGCCGCGTCGCAAATCCGCCGCCTGCAACCGGACGCGGAAATCCTCGCCTTTGAAAAGGGATCGACCCTCTCCTACGCCCAGTGCGGCCTTCCGTATCTCATCGGGGGCGTGGTGCCGGAGGCCAGGAATTTAATCGCCCGCACCCCCGAGGAGTTTCGGGACAAGTACCGCATCGAGGTTTTCATCCGCCACGAGGTCACGAAGATTCTGCCCGAAGAAAACGCGGTGATCGTGAAAGATCTGGCCGAGGGAAGCGAGAAGCGCTTCTCTTACGACACCCTCCTCATCGCCACCGGGGGACACGCCATTTTTCCCCAGTGGGAAGGACGGGACCTGGAAGGGGTTTTCCCCCTCAAAGATATGGACGACGCCCTCCGAATTCAGGGTTGGGTGCGAAAGGAACATGTTTCCAAGGTCGTCATCGTGGGCGGAGGATACATTGGCCTGGAGATGGCCGAGGCGTTTCATCATTTAAAGAAAGAAGTCGCGGTGTTGGACTTGGCGCCCCAAGTTGCGGGCACCTTTGACCCGGAGATGGCACACCTGGCCCAACAGGAATTGGAGCAAAATGGCATTCGCGTGGCTCTGAACGAAGAGGTGGTGGCTCTGCGAGGAGAGAAAGGCCGCGTCACGGGGGTGGAAACAAAGACGGGCTTTCACCCGGCTGACCTTGTGCTCGTGGCCATCGGAATCCTCCCCAACAGTGAGCTCGCCAAGAACGCAGGAATTGAGTTAGGAGTCAAAGGGGCGATCCGCGTCGACGACAGGCTGCGGACCAATCGGCCGAATATTTACGCCGCAGGTGATTGCGCCGTTCACCATCACCGGGTGAAAGAGGCCGAAGATTACATTCCCTTGGGAACGACGGCCAACAAGCAAGGGCGCATCGCCGGGACCAATATGGGCGGCGGGGATGCGCATTTTGCCGGAGTGGTGGGGTCGGCGATCATGAAGGTGTTGAATGTGGCGATGGGCAGAACCGGGCTGTCGGAGCGCGAGGTCAAGCAGCTCAGCGTTCCCTACGAGGTCGTATCCATCCGCTCCCGGGACCACGCCGGTTACTACCCGAACGGGGAGCAGCTACACCTGAAACTGCTCTATCACAAGGAGAATCGGAAACTGCTTGGGGCGCAAATCGTGGGGAAACACGGGGTGGACAAGCGGATCGACGTGATCGCCACCGCCTTGTACGCAGGCTTAACCATCGACCAGCTGCAGGAACTGGACCTGTCCTACGCCCCGCCCTTCAATTCCGTGTGGGATCCGGTCCAACAGGCCTCAACGGTGGCCGGGCGGTCGTAATTCTTGTCCGCGACTCCCAAACCCTTCGCCAGGTGGTGTACAATGAGAAGATGAGAATATTTGACCGGCCGAGGGGATACACATGCAACCGTTTCCGACCACATCGAGAGAAATTTTGGCATTGATCGGCGACCGAGCCACTTTTAATCGCGGAAAACGTTACGCGGAGCAAGGGCGCGTGCAACTCACCAGTCCGCCGGAAGGGGATCGCTCGACCAACGGCCGACTGCGGTGGGAATGTTCCGTCTTGGGAAGCAAGGAGTACCGGGTCATTCTCGAAGACCATCAGGGCAGCCTGGAACTCCTGTGGTGTTCCTGCCCGGCGTTTGCACGCATGGGTGTGTGTAAACATATCGCCGCAGCACTGTTGTATCTACTTGAGCATGGCTTTCTGGAGCCGGATGCCGATCCAGCTGGCCAACCCCGTACAGGTCGCCGCTCCTCCGCAGTCTTTGAAGACAATCCAGCCCCCGGGGACGAGGCCCGCATGGCCGTGGGCTCAGAGCCCGGGAATGACCCTACGACGAGCGCCAGCAAACCACGTGCCACCCGCGCCAACCGGGCTCGGGACGAAGAATTCCAGAAGGCCCGGACAGCCGTCACCGGCCTCATCCGAAAGTTGGGGGACTTGCTGGAATCGGAACACCAACCGAGCGGGACATCGGCTGGTCCTGTCCCCGCCCCGGGACGCCGGGTAACCTCCCGCCTTTCTATCGATTATATTCTCGTTCACGAGGGCCACGTGAGCCTTGAGCTGAAAGCCGGGGTGGACCGCACTTTTGTGGTCAAGAATATCCGGGATTTTATTCGGGATGTTCAGATCGGCGCCCCCCACCCCCTGACGCCGAGGTTCTCGTATCAGCCGGAGTTGCACGATATCGCCTCTGAGGATTTGGCGGCAATGCGGGTGCTCAGCCAAGTGATGGCCGGAGAAAGTTTTTATCGCTCGGTGAATGGCTATTATTCTTACGATCGCAAACTCGGCGACCGCCGTATGGCGCTGCCCCCGGCGGCGGCAAACGCTCTGCTCGACGAACTTCGCGGCCGACAGATCTTCATGGCCCACGGCAACGCCGCCCCGGCGCCAATTGTCGTAGCCGAGGATCCCCTGCCGAGTGCGGGACTGGAATTCCGCCTGCTCCCGGGCGACAAAACGACGGAAGGGGGCGTTCGGTTGGATCTCGCCCCCTTGGCCCGGGCTGAGTACTTGGCAGCTTACCGGTGGCTGGTGGTAGACGGAACGTTGTATCGCCTGTCCGAACAGGAGGACAATCTGGTCTCCAGCTTCATACAGGCGCTGCGCTCTGAAACGAGGCCCGGCGGGTTTCTTCGCTCTTACGAGCGCCCCCAGCCCCAGCTCTCCATCCCCAGGGATCTGGTGGGCACCGCCCTGTCCCTGACCGTTCCGGCTTTGGAGACAATCGGCAAAATTCGTGTCCAACCGTCTTTATCGAAACAGATTGCAAAATTCCCCCTGCGCACCGAGGTGCTTGTGGACGAGGGGCCCGACGCCCTTTCCCTGGACGTCTCTTTTCATTACGAGGATGCGGTGTTTCGCCCGGTGGCCGGATCTGCGCCGGAATCTCCACATGAGGACGCCGACCGTGCCGTCTCGCCGTCTATGGATAAGATTTACATCAGAGACATGGATCGGGAAATGCAGGTCATTTCGATCCTGAACGAAGGCCCTGTAACCGTCAAATCGGGTCCCGGGGGACAGGCGAAACTGTCCGTCCCAAAAGAGGACGAAACGCTTTATCGGTTTTTTCACGAAACGGTTCCCGCCTTGACGGCCTTGGACCACGTCAGTCTCTACCTGTCCGATGGCGCCTCCGCCTACGTCACCGACGTGCAGCCACAACCGGAGATTCGCTTCGATCTCGACCCGGCCGGGGGCTGGCTGACCGTGCGTTTCGACGTCCACGGGGTCGACCCGGCGGAGGTCGAACAGATTCGGCAAGCTCTGCTGCGGGGCATGCGCTACGTGCGCCTCGAATCCGGTGCTTTTCTCTCCCTGGAAGATGAATCCTTCCGCAGGGCCCGATCGGTGCTCCAAACGGTGTTGGGAGACGCGCGATCCTCATCCCGGAAAGGCCGGGATACCCAAGGATTTCGCGTGCCTCTGTACAAGACGGCGCTCCTCGTTGACGCCGACGACACCCGGGGGGTGACCCGGTACAGCACGGCCGTTCGAACTTTGGTGGAGTCCCTCAGTGACCCGGAAGCCTTGGAAATCGCCCCGCCGGCGGGCCTTCGCACCGCTTTGCGCCCCTATCAACTCACCGGTTTTCGCTGGATGAAGACGCTCGCCCACTATTCCCTGGGGGGTATTCTCGCCGATGAAATGGGCCTGGGAAAAACGGTGCAAACCATTGCCTTTTTGCTCTCCGAGCGGGAGACGGCGCCCACCGATCGACCCTCCCTCCTCGTGGTGCCGGCTTCGCTGATGTATAACTGGGAGGCCGAATTTCGCCGTTTCGCCCCCTCCCTGCGGGTCACTGTGGTGGACGGGCCACCCGAGAGCCGGAACCAGAAACTGCAAAATCTGCAGGCAGGGGACATCGCCGTCACCTCGTACCCGTTGCTCCGACAAGACATCGCCCAATATGCGGAAATTCCTTTTGAACATTTGATTTTGGACGAGGCCCAGACCGTCAAAAACCACACCACCCAGATTTTCCGGGCGGTCCAACAGATCCAGGCCCCGAAGCGGTTCGCCCTGACCGGGACGCCCATCGAAAATGCCCTGGACGATCTCTGGTCGATCATTCACACCTTGATGCCCGGACTTTTCCCGCCCCTTCAGCGGTTCAAAGATCTCTCGCCGGAACAGGCCCGGCGCCGGGTCCGCCCCTTTATTCTGCGGCGGACAAAAAAAGATGTCCTCAGAGATCTCCCGGAGCGCACGGAGATGATCCACTGGGTGGAGCTCGACGACAAACAGAAGGCGGCCTACCTGGCCTTCTTGAACGACGCCCAACTCCGGGCCCAGCAGCTCATGCAGAAAGGCGGATTGACGGAAAATCGCATCGCCATCCTCGCCCTAATCACTCGGCTGCGCCAGGTCTGCGCCGATCCGGCCCTGGTGGTGCCGGAGTACGACGGAAGCTCCGCCAAACTGGAAGCCCTTCTGGAACTGCTGCGGGACTACCGGGTGGCGGGGCGGCGGGCCCTGGTCTTCTCCCAGTTCACCCAGATGCTGGAGCGCATTCGCGGGCGCTTGGCCCAGGAAGGAATCGAGGCCTTTTATCTCGACGGCCGCACCCCACCCAAAGATCGTTTGGCCATGGCCGACGCATTCAACGCCGGTGAGCGGGGCGTGTTCCTCATTTCCCTGCGGGCCGGGGGGACGGGGCTGAATCTCACCGGAGCGGACACGGTGATCCTGTATGACCTGTGGTGGAATCCGGCGGTGGACGCCCAGGCCATCGGCCGGGCGCATCGGATCGGGCAGAAAAATCCCGTCCTCGTGCTCCGGGTGATCGCCAAAGGAACAATTGAGGAGCGGATGTACGCCCTGCAGATGAAAAAACAGGCGTTGTTCGACCGGGTGATCGAGAGTGAAAAAGACCCGTCCGCATTCCGCCTGACGGAAGAGGACGTCCGGGCGCTGTTGTCCCTGACCGAAGCCGACGCCGAAGCGGTGCGCTGAACCTTGCCCGATCCCTTGTGCGAGGCCGTCGGGGCGCAACACCGGTGATCGTTGAGTTCGATATCCCCGATGAACTGCGCCGGCCCCTCAGCAAAAACACAACCCGGATCCGGATGACACCCCGGGCCGGATCCATCACGGCTGGAACCGCACGGGCACCATCACCACATCCTGTTTCGACCCGTCCCGGGGGCTCACCGTGTAAACCATCAACATCCCCGCCGGATTCGTCGGGGCCTTATAGGCGAAATTTTTGTCGATGGTCATCCATTCCGGCGCGCCCGCCCCGGACAACACTTGATCCAGGAGGACATTGTGACCATCTTCCAAATACACGTGAATCTGGCCCTCGAAGGCCCGGGCTTTGCCCTGGAGGTGGAGCGATGTTCCCGTCAGTGTGTGCTCGGGCTTGGGCGCCGTCACCATGATGTTCGGCTCCACAAACCCCGGGGATTTCGGCGCCCTGGGCCCTTCAAAAATCAGTTCATACGCAGTGGCCGAGGCCGGCGTCTCCACCACATCCACCGGATAACTGATCACCTGGGCGTACATGTTGCCCGGCTCGGGATCACGAAAGACGGCCCTAACCTGAAGGTGCCCGCTTGGCAACTGTTTGATTTCTTGCACCTCGACTTTATGGCCCGGATTCGGGCTTGGGCCCCGGCTGACCATCAGGTACCTGGTCCCGCCAAAGGTAAAAAATCCCCAGAAGGGCCGCTCACGATTGGCCCGCACCCAATCGCCCATCTCCGCCGCGGGATAGTCCCCCTCCGCCACGTGCCGGACCGCCAGCTCTTTCACCTGCGAACCGTTCGAATCGTTGGGATTCGTCGCGGTTGCCCCCTTCTGCCCATCCGAGGCGGACGCCGTGTCCCCGGTCCCTTCCGGCACCGACGCCCCGCCCCGCTGACCCGGCGCGGATGGTGCCGCCGCCCCGCAGGCTGAAAGCACCAGCGCCGCCGACACCACGCCCGCCACCGCCGTCATCCCCCGTCTCCACACACCGCCGCTCGCCATGGCCCTCACCTCGCGAATGTGAGTAGGCCGCCATGTGGATAACAGCCTTCCAAGACCACCATAACATACTTCATCCCGGGTGGGCGAGGGGAGATGTTATACAGGAGGGCTTTACACCCGATATGCGTTACAATGTGAGATAGATCCTCATTCAAAGGAGCGAAGCCCATGTGGAATGACACTGCCGTCACACGCATGTTAAGCGTTCGATATCCCATTATCCAGGCCCCCATGGCAGGCGGGCCCACGACGCCGGAACTCGTCGCCGCGGTGTCCAATGAAGGCGGACTCGGTTTTCTCGGAGCCGGATATATGTCGCCCGACTCCATCCGGGCCGCCATTCGCCGGATCCGTCAGCTCACCGATCAGACATTTGGAGTAAACTTGTTTATTCCAGACCAGAACATCCAAGTGGAGAGGGAAGTCGTCAAGGCCATGATCCATCATTTAAAATCCCTCGAGGCGTTACCCGAGGAGGTGGGGAGGGAGATTGACAGCATTCCCATGGAAAATGCCCCCGGGGATACGTTTGCCCAACAGTTGGAAGTGATTTTAGATGAGCAAATTCCTGTCTTTAGCTTCACTTTCGGCTGCCCGACCCAAGAGCAAATCAAAGAGTTGAAATCCCGCGGAATCCGAGTGATCGGCACGGCCACCAGCGTGGTGGAAGCCGTATACCTCCAGGAGGCGGGTGTGGATGCCGTCGTGGCCCAGGGTTGCGAAGCGGGCGGCCACCGCGGGACCTTTCTCGGAGCCCACCCCTCCTCCCTTATCGGCACCATCACCCTGGTTCCCCAAATTGTGGACAGAGTCCGCATTCCGGTCATCGCCTCCGGAGGGATCATGGACGGCAGAGGGATCGCCGCTTGCCTCACCCTCGGGGCCTCCGCCGTTCAAATGGGCACCGCCTTTCTCGCCAGTCGGGAGAGCGGCGCACACCCGGCCTACAAGAAAGCCCTGCTCCACAGCCGCGACACCGAGACTGTCATCACGGACAGTTTTTCCGGAAAACCCGCCCGAGGCCTCAGAAACACCTTTATCTCGTGGATGGAACAATATGATGGCCCGATACCCCCGTATCCCATTCAGAATGCCCTCACCCGCCCCATTCGCAACTGGGCCGCACGACAAGCCGATCCCGAATTCATTTCTCTGTGGGCCGGCCAGGGTTCCGCACAGAGCCGGGACGCGAGCGCGAGAGACATCGTCCGGCAACTCATTCAAGAGGTGGAACGGGCAATCGGCAAGCCGGCTGACAGAGACACACTTTTTTATATATAATGGATATCAACGAGGAGAGAAAACGCCTGGATAACAGCTTCACCGGATGATTGACTCCTTGCCGGACGATAGAACGGCGTTTAGCGTCGAGAAACGGACTGAATTTATCGTGGGCGTCGATGACACCTGTATCGGCTGATAAGAGAAGCAGGAGTGGAGTTTGAACTCGGAGACTCCGAGTGATGTTAGAAGGTGGGATCGCGGATGGAAGTCCAGCTTGACCCCAAACAGTTGGAACGATGGGAACGTATCGACGGTGTGATTTACGACATGACCCCGTCGCCTTCCACAGAACACCAAAGGATTGTGGGCAGACTGTTTCGTGACATAAGCGGATATCTAAAAGGAAAAACGTGTGAATGTTTTACTGCACCCTTTGATGTTTACCTGGATGGTAACAAATCGGGAAATTATGTGCAACCAGACATCACAGTCGTGTGTGATCCATCGAAACTGCGTCCGCATGGATGTGTGGGCGTTCCGGATATGGTCGTGGAAGTTCTGTCACCTGCTACAGCATACAAGGACAAGACGGTCAAGCTCCGGGCCTACAAGGCTGCAGGAGTACGTGAATATTGGATTGTCGACCCACACCACCAGATTGTAGAAGTCTATCGACTGACTGATACCAACGTGTTCCCGACAGTACACAACAAGGACGAAACGGTCACGGTGAGCATCTTTGAAGGGCTGGACATCAACCTGCGGGACATATTCTAAACGACCAGGGCGGCCCGTTTCTTGGAACGGTACAAAAGTCTATCGCCTTATGAAGCAAAACGGGCTATTCTGCGTGATAGAATTGCCGCTTTAGTCGCAGGGATCTATTTCAAAGCTTGTAAGAAAGGCGGCAAGAAGTATTTTTTAATTTCCCTAATACTAACCCCGGTAGCTTTAATTGTAGGTTTGGTTCCAGGATTATTGGTGGTGTTCCTGGTGCCGCATTAACTGTTGTTCAACGAAAGGGGGAGGCTTGAATGTGGAGAGAGAGCTGTGGGATGGGGCGGTGTGGTGGTGGTACGAGTTGGGGACTCGGTGGTGGCAGGTGGTCTTCATGAGCCACTGGCGACAAGTCGCCGGCGCTACCTTGTGAAAAAGACACATGAAACTGACGCACAAGGAGCGCAATATTCTGGAGCGCCTGCCGGAGAAACCGAGAGATTGGGTCAAGAGGCAACTGCGGGGGACTTGGCGTCAGGAGACCGAGAAAGAGTCGCTGGTGACCCAACCGCGATTGGCCGCGCAGCTTGAGAAGGCGTATCCAGGGACTGCAGCCAGTTTGCGGGAGGGAATGGGCAAGCCATGCAGGGGCAAAAGCTACGGTGGTCCCAGTTGTCAAGACAAAATTTCCGGCGTTGCTAAGCTATATCCTCGCCTCTCCACCGACCCAGTCCCTCGTTGTTGGAGGAGCGGGAGGGGTGAATGGCCAAAGGCCAGAGGGGAGGAGCGAAGCGGCTTCGCCTAGTCTTTAAGCACTCTCCTTTCCACAATATGTATGTTCGGTAGAGACTTGAGGACGTATAGGGTCTTCTGGCCTCATCCCTTTCAGATAAATCTCGGCAGGTGTGTGGTACCCCAACGATTGGTGTGGCCGCTCATGATTGTAATGGTGAATGAATGTTCTGATTGACTCCCTCGCCTCCCTGGGGCTGGCGTACTCCGAGGCCAATTGTGCAACCGTCTTCTCTTCCCTGAGAAGTTCCAGAACGACCTGCGCTTTGAATGAAGCCGAGTAATGTTTTCGCATGCCCATAGTGTAGCTTAAACAGCCCCCTGTCGCTTGTTCAGTTTCCTGGGACCACTATAGTTCGTTCATGGCCTTCCTCCCTCAGACAATAATCCGCCAATTACTTTGCGTAACTTGGGCCAAGATACCTAGCACGATCCAACGACTTTTTTGTTCACAGCCACCACATGCCCCTTTTTCACCACGGCGTGGGTGTGATTCACCCCAAAACGATAGACGAGATACGCCGGATTCTCCGCCTCCCACAATACAAAATCCGCCCATTTTCCGGGCTCCAATGTCCCCGTCTCCCCGCCCCGGCCAAGGGCGCAGGCCGCGTTGAGAGTCACCGCCGTCACAATCTCCTCGGGCGTCATGCGCATCGTCGCCGCCGCCATGGCCATGATCAACTGCAGCGACTCCGTCGGGCTGCTGCCGGGATTGTAATCCGTCGCCAATGCCACGGGCAGCGCGAACTCATCGATCATTTTCCGCGCCGGAGCGGGCGTCTCCCCAAGGAAAAACGCCGTCCCCGGCAACAGCACCGCCACCACGCCTCCCTCTGCCAGGGCCCGCAACCCGTCCTCCGAGGCGTGGAGCAGATGATCCGCCGAGATCGCCCCCACCTCCGCCGCCAGCTCCGCACCCCCCGTGTCCGCCATCTCATCGGCGTGCACCTTCGGACGCAGGCCCCAGCGCCGCCCCGCTTCAAGAATCACCCGGGACTGCCGGACCGAAAACACCCCCTCCTCGCAGAACACATCACAGAACTCCGCCAGATGCTCCCTCGCCACCGCCGGCACCATTTCCTCGGCCACCTGGGCCACATAATCGTCCGGCCGATCCCGATACTCCCCCGGCACCGCGTGAGCGCCCAAAAACGTGGAGACGACGTCCATCGGGTGGTGCCGATTCAACTCCCGAGCCACCCGGAGCTGCTTCCGTTCCGTCTCCCACTCCAACCCGTACCCGCTTTTCGCCTCCACCGTGGTCGTCCCCATCGTCATCATCACATCCAGTGTCCGCCGTGCCTTCTCGTACAGATCGTCCTCGGCGGCCCTCCGCGTGTCCGACACCGTGCGCTGGATCCCCCCGCCGGCAGCCAGGATCTCCAGATAAGACACCCCTTGCAACTTCAGCGACAGCTCGTGCTCCCGGGACCCCGCATGCACCAGGTGAGTGTGGGCATCGATCAACCCTGGCGTCACCAATCGCCCGGCCGCATCCAACCACCTCCCCACCGGCCGGTCACCCGCGGCGGCCAAAACCTCCTCCTCGGGGCCGGCGGCCACCACGCGCCTCGCCCTCGCGGCGATGGCGGCTTTGGGAATGCTCTTCAGCATCCCCATCCCTTTGCCGCCCTTGGGAAACGTGCCCTCGGCCGTCACCAACCTCCCGATCCCCGTCACCAGAAGATCCAGCGCCTCCTCCATCCCCACCACCTCCAGGTTCCATTCTCGGCCACGCAAAGCCACGCAGCCCCGAGCCCCGCGTCCGCCTGTTCCCCGCCCTCATTCCGCGAATTCCGCCATCGGGATGCGCACCCCGTGCCTCTGGGCCGTCTCCCACGCCTCGTCATAGCCCGCATCCACGTGGCGAATAATCCCCATCCCGGGATCGGTGGTCAACACCCGGCGCAATCGACCCTCCGCCTCCTCAGAACCGTCTGCCACCACGACCATCCCGGCGTGAATCGAATACCCGATCCCCACACCGCCTCCGTGGTGGACCGACACCCAGCCCGCCCCGGCCGACGTGTTGACAAGCGCATTCAAAATCGGCCAATCGGCCACGGCGTCGCTCCCATCTTTCATCCCTTCCGTTTCCCGGTTCGGGGACGCCACCGACCCGCAATCCAAATGATCCCGTCCAATGACGATGGGTGCGGAGATCTCCCCCCGGCGGACCAACTCGTTCAGCGCCAGGCCGAACTTCGCCCGCTCGCCGTATCCCAGCCAACAAATCCTCGCCGGAAGCCCCTGGAACTGCACCTTTTCCCGGGCCATTTCAATCCACCGTGCCAGAGACCGGTTCTCCGGAAACAGCTCCAACACCAGCTCGTCCGTGCGCCGAATATCCGCCGGATCCCCGGACAGCGCCGCCCACCGGAAGGGCCCCTTCCCCTCGCAGAACATCGGCCGGATGTAGGCCGGCACAAAGCCCGGGAACGAAAACGCCTCCCGCACCCCCGCCTCAAAGGCCACCTGGCGAATGTTATTCCCATAGTCGAATACCACCGAACCCCGGGCCTGAAGGTCCAGCATGGCCTGCACGTGCCGGGCGATACTCTCCTTCGCCCGCCGGACGTACTCCCCGGGGTCCGCCTTCCGCAACGCCCCGGCTTCCGGCAGAGATAGGCCGGCGGGGATGTAACCGTTTAAAGGGTCGTGGGCGGACGTTTGATCTGTTACAAAATCTGGAACAACTCCCCGTCGGACGATCTCCGGATACACCTCCGCCGCATTCCCCAAAAGTCCGACGGACAGCGGACGTCCCTCCTCCACAGCCCCCCGCACCAAGCCCAGCGCCTCGTCCAGGGAATCGGCCCGCAGATCGCAATACCCGCTTTGAATCCGCCGGTCGATGCGGGCGGGGTCCACCTCCACGATCAGCGCCGCCCCGCCGTTCATCGTCACGGCCAAAGGCTGAGCCCCGCCCATGCCGCCGAGCCCGGCGGTCAACACCCATTTGCCCTTCAGCGACCCCGAGGCGTGCCGCCTCGCCGCTTGGGCAAAGGTCTCGTATGTCCCCTGCAGAATTCCTTGGGACCCGATATAAATCCAGGAGCCCGCCGTCATTTGTCCGAACATGGTGAGACCCTTTCGTTCCAAGTCTCTGAAAACGTCCCAATTCGCCCAGGCCGGAACCAGCATGGCGTTCGAAATCAACACCCGGGGAGCCTCGGGGTGGGTCTTGAAAATCCCCACGGGCTTGCCGGATTGCACCAAAAGCGTTTCATCATTCTCCAACTCCTGCAGGGACCGCACGATCGCCCGATAGGCCTCCCAGTTTCGGGCCGCCTTGCCCGTCCCGCCGTACACGATCAATTCCTCCGGTTTCTCCGCCACCTCGGGATCGAGATTGTTCATCAACATCCTCATGGCGGCTTCTTGAATCCACCCCTTGCAGTGCAGTTGATTTCCCCGGGGTGCGCGAATGGGCCCTTCCGACATGTCGACTCCTCCCAACAAATGGTTTACGTTCCGGTGCAATCTAGGCTCGGTGAGACCCCTGCGGTCGATTCAACGCGTACACAGGCTTGTGCCCCTCCACGGCCAATGTCACTTCCCGGCACACTTTCTGTTTCAACTCGTCAATGGACTCCCTGGTCACATACGCGGCGTGGGGCGAGAGCAAAACGTTGGGCAGCCTTCGCAGGACGTGATCGGCCGGAAGGGGCTCCACCTGAAACACGTCCAAGGCCGCCCCGCGAATCTTTCCCCTCACCAAGAGCGCCACCAAGGCCGCCTCATCCACCACCGACCCCCGGGACGTATTAATCAACACCCCGTGGGAGGGCATTTTGCCCAATAGCTCAGCATCCAGCATGCCCTCCGTCTCTGGCGTCGCAGGCAGATGCAAACTGACGTAGTCGCATTTTTCCATCAACATTTCAATGGGCAGCCGGGTAACCCCCATCTCCCGGAACATCCCGTCCCCCACCGTGCGATCAAAGGCCGCCACCCGAAATCCCAGGGCAGCCAGCTTCGCCGCCACCCTCCGGCCGATGCGGCCGAATCCCACCAGGCCAACCATCGTTTCCGCCGTTCTCCGGTTTTTCACATACCGGAGCGGGTCCCAGATCCCCTTGCGAACGTCCTCATCCATCCCCCGTAAATCCCGATGAAAATACATCAGCGCCGCCACGGTGTGATCCGCCACTTCATCGGTGCAATAATCCGGTATGTTCGACACCCAGATACCCCGCCTGGTGGCCGACTCGACGTGGACGTGATCATACCCCACCCCCGGGACGCACACAATTTTTAGATTCGGCATCCCCTCAAACAGCGAGGTCGGGAGTCGAAACCCGACTTGTTGGATTAAAGCGTCGGCCTGCCGTCCTTCCAGCCGATAATCCTCCTTCAGCGTGCGGCTGGTCGAGACGAGAAACCGCCATCCGATCTGGGAAAAATACCTCTCCTCCTGGGAGTGGTCATCCCATTCGTCATCGAGCATCCACACGAGAGGCTGTGCCACGGCTACCCCCTCCCGATACGCCAACTTGTGCCGTCCATCCACTCTCTTCGCGAATGGCCTGAGTGAGATACTCTTTTAACTCGATAAGAGGCCGGGAGAAACGCACGTGATAGTCCCGGGGACGGGGGATGTCCACCTTGACGATTTCCCGAATCGTCCCCGGCCGACGGGTCATGACCACCACCCGGTCCGCCATGAACACCGCCTCCTCAATGTCGTGGGTGACAAACACGACCGTTTTCCCGCTCCTCTCCCAAATTTCTAACAAATGCTCTTGCATGACTGTTTTCGTCTGCGCATCCAAAGCCCCAAAGGGCTCATCCAGCAACAGTACCCGGGGATCGTTCGCAAAGGCCCGGGCAATGGCCACCCGCTGCTTCATCCCGCCGGAAAGTTCCTTTGGGTAATGATCGGCAAATCCTTCCAGACCGACTCTCTGCAAATACTGCGAAGAAATCTCTCGCCGGGATTCGGCGGGGACCCCCCGAACCTTGAGCCCGAACTCAATGTTCTGGCGGACGGTCAGCCAGGGAAACAGCGTGTACGACTGGTGAACCATGCCCCGGTCGGCCCCCGGGCCATCCACCCGCTCCCCGGCCACGTGCACGACCCCCTCATCCGCGGTTTCCAGCCCGGCTACGATCCGCAACAGAGTGGATTTTCCGCAGCCCGACGGCCCCAGGATGGTGATCAACTCCCCGGACGCAATATCTAATGAAATATCCTTGATGGCCCAAAGAGCTTGGCGCCTCTTTACAAAATACTTCGATACCCGGGAGATTTGGATGTACGGTTCCACGATTTTCCCCCCTATTCCCGCCATCGAAACAGTGCGGAGCCGAGCCCTTTCATGAGGAGATCTGACAGCAGACCGATAAACCCGATCACGACAATGCCAAAAATAATATCCGCAGTCTGCAGCATGCGCTGGGACTGAAGAATCACATAGCCGATACCGCTTTTGGCCGCCACCAGTTCCGCGACGATCACATAGGTCCAGGCCCACCCCAACACCAGCCGCAGGGTATCATAGATTTCCGGAAAAGCGGCGGGAATCACCACGTGGCGCACGACAAACCCGTCCTTTGCCCCCAGGGTATAAGCCGCTTCGGTCAGCTCCCGCCGAACGTGGTGGACATGGACGGCCACCATGAGAATCAATGAGAAAAGGCTCCCGAGGAAAATCACCGACACCTTTTCGGCGTCCCCGATCCCCACCCACAGAATCAGAAGGGGGATGAAAGCCGAGGCCGGCATATACCGAGCAAACGATACCAGGGGCTCCAGGATCGCCTCAATCGGACGATACACGCCCATGAGAATCCCGAGCGGCACCGCAACCACCGCAGCCAGGGCGAATCCGAGCAAAACCCTCCACACCGTCGCGAAAATATCGTTTAAAAAGTTAAACTCCGCGAACATCCGGATCCCATTTTGCAAAATATCCGTCGGCGTGGGAAGAAACAGTTTATCGACGCTGCCGGTGTAGGTCACCAGCGACCAAATCCCCAGGAAGCCGATAAAGCCGCACAGGGCCAGGGCCAAATACCACGTTGGAGAGATCGGCTGAAAGGGTTTGAAGATCGAAGGTTTCCGGCGCCCGTTGCCTCTGGGGATGAACCCCCGGTCCATCGACCCCCGGTCTGTCAACTCGCGATCTTGAGGGGAATCGTCGAATCCCGTTGTCTCGGCGGTTCGTTTGACTGAATTTAACGGCTCCATCATCCCCGCTCCTCACCGCATCTCTGTGTCACCGATCATTCGACGAACTTTCCGTCGACGAGTTCAGCAATGTTTGGCTTTTGCTTGATGATCCCCTGTTCCACCCAAAAATCCGCCGCCATTTCCGTCAACTTGTAAAGCTGCCCATCGGTGACGGGGTTCCCAAAATACTGTTTATTCAACGCCTGGTCGTACCAGCGCACCTCGTGCACACTGCTTTTAAAATCGTCAAGGCTCTGGCCGAGATTTTTGGCCATGATCGCGTAAGCGTCGTCGGGGTTCTTATGGATGTAATCCAGTGCGTCAAACCACGCCCGAACGACTTTTTTCACCGCATCCGGATGGGCATCGACAAAATCCTTGCGGAATCCCAAGGTGTCGGTGATCACCCCGGGAGTCTTGTCGCTCTTGATGAGCACGTGGCCAAAGTCCGTCTTTTCAGCCCTGGACAACCAGGGTTCCCAGGTCACCGCCGCATCCACCTTTTTGGCCACAAAGGCTGCCCCGGCGTCCCCCGCCGTCATGCTCTCAAACTTGATCTCATTCTTATCGATATGATTTTGCTTCAACAGATAGAGAAACCAAAAGTAACTGGCGCCCCCGTCCGTTTGTACCGCCACAGTCTTTCCTTTGAGGTCGGCCAGAGATTGAATCTCCTTTTTGGCCACCACACCGTCCCCGCCGTAGGAGTCATCCACCGCCAGCACTTGCACCACGGGTACGCCACTGGCCGCCGTCACCACGTGGCTGTCAATCGTCGTCGTGAATCCCTGAATTCGGTTGGCCGCCAACGCGCTTCGCCGGTCGGCCACACTTTCCATTTTCACGAGGTTGACATGAACGCCCTCTTTGTCAAAAAAACCTTTTTCTTCTGCCACGTACAATGGCGCAAAGCCCGTCCACGTGGACAGCGCGATGGAAACAGTCCCCACAGCCTGACCGCCCGCTTCCCCCGACCCGTTCGCCGGGCTCGATGTGCTTTGCCCACAGCCCAGGATCCCGGTTGCCAAGGCCAGGGCCCCGACGATGCCCGCGCCGCGGATGAGTCGATTTTTTTGCATCAGCTTTCCTCCTCCTCATCATCCATGCTACTTGTATGTCTACTGTACGTCAATATTCATTACGTATTTGTCTTCTTGCTGGCCAAACGGTGTAATCTATCCATCACCGCGGAAACATTCATGACAACATCTTCCCTGGAAAGTCCGGCGATCGAGCCGTCCCGGACGCGCTCCTCCCCGGCGATGACCACCCGGCGAATCGCTTGGGGCTGCATCGCGTACACGATTTGGGCCACCACGTCGGTGCCCGCATGGAAAGGCTGCATCGACCAGTCCCCGGGGTCGATTCCGACAAAATCAGCGGCATAGCCCGGCTCAATCCTTCCCACAGGCAGTTCAAGAACCTCGCCCCCCACCTCCGTCCCCATGGAAAAAGCCTGCTTGGCCGACACCGCCGCGGCGTCAAGGGTGGACACCTTCTGTAATAATGCCGTCATTCGCATCTCTTCGAAAACGCTGGTACGGTTGTTGCTGCACGCCCCGTCCGTCCCCAGGGCCACCGAAACGCCGGCCTTCACGAGTTGGGGGATCTTCGTCACCCCGTCCGCCAGAAACATGTTGCTGGAGGGACAGTACACCAGGTGCGCCCCCTTCTCCCCCATCCTGGCGATCTCCCCGTCATCGAGCCACACCGCGTGAATGGCCACCAGTTTGTCGTCCAATACCCCCAGTCGATCGAGCAACTCCACCGGCCTCAGACCGTGCTCTGCCTGGACCTGCTCCACCTCAAAAGGCTCTTCGCTGACGTGGATGTGAAATCGGCACTCCAACTCCTCGGCCAGCCGGTGGCCGGCCACCACCATCTCCGGAGAGGCCCCGTGCAGACTGTGAGGGGCCGGGATGACCCGCACCAAGGGATTGCCCTGATATTTTGCCGCCAAATGACGCGTTCGGGCCACCGCCCGGTCCACCGGCTCCCGGTAACCCGCCGGAGCGCCCGGCCAGTCGTAAAGGGTCCGGGCCAGCACCAGCCGAATCCCGAGATCCCCAGCCGCCCGGATGACCGCTTCGTCGCACTCCAGCCCATCCTGGTGGACGTAGAAAAAATCACACACCGTGGTGACCCCGTAGCGCATCATCTCTCCAAAAGCCAGCAGGGCACCGTAATAGATCGCCTCGGGGTCCAAATGAGGCGAGAAGCGATAAAGGGCCTCGTCCCGCCACTGCAAGAAGGGAACATCCACTGCAATCCCCCGGAGCAAACTTTGGAACGAATGATTGTGAGCGTTCACCGTCCCGGGCACGAGGAGAAGATCCGACCAATCCACCCTCTCCCGGGCGTCCACCCAGGGCTCCAGTTCAATCCTCGGCGCCACCTCCTGAATCACCCCATTTTCCACGAGAACCGCCGCTTCAGTCCAGAATCTCCCCCTGGTGTACACCATCATCGGACAATACAGACGTCTCACCGGGCGTCCAACTCCTCATCCAGGATCAGGAGAGCCCTGAGCAGGGCGTCCCCCGCTTTTGCGATGTCTTCCATTCGGCTCTCCTCCTCGGGACAGTGGCTTTTTCCCCCCACACTCGGCACGAACAACATCCCCGCCCGGGTGATTCTGGCCATATGGGTGGCATCGTGCCCGGCCATACTGGAAAGCAGCATGTACGGCTCCCCGAGCTCGGCCGCCGCCCGTTCCAAGGCCCCGATTACCGCCGGGTCCATCCAGGACGCCTCCTGATCCAAAAGACGCACCCGCCGAACCTGAACCCTCCGCCCTGCCTCCACCCGCCGGACACACTCGTCAAAAGCCCTCAGCACCTTCGCCGTCCCCTCCCGATCGGGGCTGCGCACCTCCAGGATCAAGGAGACGCACCCCGGGACGATATTCGGAGCGTTCGGTCTCACCTCCAACTGCCCGATGGTGCCGACGATTTCCTCGCCTCCTCCCCGGACCACCGCTTCCTCGAAACCGAGAACGAGCTCCGCCGCGGCACAAAGGGCATCCCGCCGATCCGCCATCAGCGTCGTCCCCGCATGGTTCGCCTCCCCCTCCACCACCACCTCTTCCCGATAAATCCCCGTGATGGCCGTGACCACCCCCAAGGGCATTCCCCGGCTCCACAGCCGCTTGCCCTGCTCAATGTGGCACTCTAGGTAGGCCGACACCCCGGCCGGATCCAGGCGCGCCCGATCCAGCCGGTCGAGATCGCCCCCGGCCGCTTGGAGGGCATCCCGAAGGCTCACCCCCGTACGGATGTGAACCGCCTTCCGCACATCCTCCACCCGGAGAACCCCCGCCGCCGCCCGGCTCCCCAGGGTGGACACTTGAAAGGGGTTGGGCTCCTCGGCGGTAAACGAAACCACCTGGACCGGATGGCGCAGCCGATATCCCTCCTCCACCAGCCGCTGAACCACCTCCGTGGCCAGGACCAAACCCAGGGCGCCGTCAAACTGTCCGCCATTTGGCACGGTGTCGTGGTGCGAACCGAGCACCAGGGCGGGCAGGGCCTCCCGCCCCGGCATCGTCCCCCACAGATTCGCCGCGGTGTCCATCCGCACCTCGAGACCCAGTACCTTGTGCCAGAGATCCCTCAGCCACTCCCTGGCCCGAAGCTCCGCCTCGGTGCCAAAGCCCCGAAACCACCCGCCGCCACTGGCCTCGGACCGGCCGAACCGGGCCAACTCCTCCAACCTCTGGGCAATCCGCTCGGAATTGACACCCTGTACGTCAAAACCCGCCGCCGATGTTCCCACACCCAGCCCTCATTTCCCATAAGTCTCCAATCAAAAATTCCAATAAATGTGTTCTCCCTGCTCCAACGTTTCCACCCGGTTCAGCCGCTCTTCAATCCCGGGGATCCGCTTCGCCGTCTCCAGAAGAAGCAAGTTGAGCAGCACGATGGGCGCCCCGTAGACATCAAAAATCGACGAGGTGGTCACCGGCACCGTGATCACCGGATCGGCAAATTGGGTAACGGGGGAGACGACGCGATCGGTGACGGCCGCGATGGAAAACCCGGCATCGTGCAAGCGCTCCACATGGGAAAGGAGAATGTTCGGATATCGCGGAAAGGCGATGGTCACGATCTGCGTGCCCGCCGGATCCCTCAAGGGCAAACTGTTCCAGGCCGGCGTGTGGGGAAGAACCTCCTCGACTCCATCCCGCATTTTATTGAGCACATAGGTCATATAGGGGAGGAGCGTCGCCGACATCCGGGCGGATAAAAGCACCACCCGCGGCGCCGTGGCCAATTTGTCCGCCAGCCTCCGGAAGGCCTCCTGCTCCGCGACTTCCCTCAGTCCGGCGATATTGAGCTGTTCATTGGCAAGGATCTCTTCGTAGTCGTCCCGGTTCCCCCGGGTGGCGTATCGCAGGCGCTTGGGCGCCGTAATGTCCTCCCGGACCAATTTCTGCAACTTCCGGAGCAAATCGCTGTATCCGTGAAACCCCAGGGACATACAGAAACGGGAGACACTGGCCTGACTGACCTTGGCTTCCGCCGCCACCTCCCCGGCGGTCATAAAAGGAATTTCAAGATAATGGGTCGCAAAATAGTCCGCCAAATTCCGATTGGTCTCGGATTCGCCCGCTGCGGCACCGAGGCGTTGCAGGAAATCCTCCAAGCTTTTAAGATTCTGCAATTCTTTCATCCTACGCTCTCCCGATGAGTTGGATCACTCCGCTCGACGCGTCCACCTGAACGGTATCGCCGGTCTTGACCTGTTCATAAAAAGCGGCCTCCACCCGATCGACCATGGGCACGTCGAGAATGATGCAGGTCGCCACGAGGACGGTGTCCGGGTGCTGGACCACCACCGCTTTCGGGGCATTCCCCCGCATGGCCAACTGGTAAAGCCCGTCGGTCTGGACGACGGAGCTCCCTTTCCCGCTGGGGAAAACCAAAATCTTCCCCGAGACGCTGACGCCGTGAAGACAGTGGCCATCCTCGATGACCTGGCCCGTCTCCGGGTCGCACAGATAAAAACAGATATCATCCTGGGAGAACAGAACTTCGCCGGACGCCGCGCCCCCGGAGATTTTGTGACACGCAAAGGTCTCCGCAGCTTGGGGTGCCGTCATGCGATCACCCCCTCGACCGCCGCCTGAACACAGGCCTCCAGGCTCCGGATCACAAAGTTCATCTGCCTGCGCTTCGTGTAATACGCGCATTTGGGCGATTCCGTGGCTCCGGTTTTCCCCTCCAGGTGCTTCCAGATCGGCTGGTCCACGCAGGTGTCCTGAAGCACGTGCCCCCCCGCCCTCTCGATGACGTCCACCAGGCCCATCCGGGCCGCCACCTCCCGGGTATACGCCGAGGTGTTGATCCACAGCTCCACCCGCAGCTTCTTCCCCCGCACCAGCTCGGCGATGGTCTGCAGCTGGCGCAGGCTGAGGTGGGGACAGCCGAGAAGAACGAAATCCACCTGACCCGGAGCTTGGGAGATCTGTTCCCGAACCTCCAGCAAGTCCCGGTCTGTGACGGTCACGGTGTCCACGGGCTCCCGACCGCCCAGGGCCGCTTCCAAAGTCGGTGCCTCGGGGGTGAGGCCGACAATGTGAAACATGGGCACGGCCCCGGCGGTGTTCAGCTCGGCACACAGGTTCATGAGTGCCTCCGGGGAGGCCGTATCGGGGATACCCACGAATACCGGGATCCGGTGGCCGATCTTTTTCGGCACAGCGTATCCCAACAGTTGGTAGTCAAAATCACTCGACAACTCGGCCTTGACGTCCACCACGATCTGCCCCCGGCGGTTTTCGGCCAGAAGTAGCCCGTACTCCGGTACCCGGCCGGCCACCGCGGCGCACAGCGCGCTCTGGGCCGACTCCCGGTTGCTCCGGGCCCCGTAGACGGCATTCACATAAGGAGTGGCGCTGGACTCGGAAAAGGCGACCACCTCTCCCTGACGCGGGATGTTGTCCAACAGGTAGGGGGTGCAGCTAAAATTCAACACCGCCCCGATGGCCCGATACGCCCGGTACGTCCGCTCCATCTGCTCCACATCCCCTGCTTCCAGGGCGGCGGCCCGGTTGAAATATTCCAGGTCAAAGCCCGGATTTACCGTTGGCGCCACCCGGCATCGCGCCCCCAGCCCGACCATGCGCTCGACAAACCACAGGTCCGCCTCCTGGTTGCTGAGCGCCACATGGGCTCGGCGGATGGGCACCATTCGCGGGGCGTCAAAAGCCTCGCCAATCCCCACCAAAACCCGCATGGCCAGGGCCGCCCCCTCGCCGAACTCGCCGTCCAGCATGGCCTGTTCCTCGGCCGTCAAATACATCCGCACCCCTCCTCCACGGCTCGTGTAAATGTAGTCATTCATGATTTCCTATCTCTTGAATAACCACATTCACATGTTATCAGACTCGTCGGACGGCGTCAAGCGAAAAAGTCGTATAAATTTTCCGTATAGGTGGTATAAAGCGAATATCCAGTCAAACCGGGAAGTCGATTCTCGCCATAGGTCTCTTACAAAAGTCCCGCTGGCTTGAAAATATCGCGCCGGCCTTATCCGAGCGGTGTCACTACGGCCGGCGGAAGAAGAAAGCGCTCAATCGGAGAGTACACGGGTGCGAGTGCGGGTTGGTGATGCAGCAGGACTTATACAGTGGTATTGATCGCGGATTGTGGAAAAGGGACGGCATCAGGTGGCCAAGGCGGCAACGGCTTGGCCGGGTGCGGAGCCGCTCCTGCGACCGGCCTGAAGTCGACCGAAAACCAACCAGTGAGCTGGAGGCGTAAACCAACGAGGCGTAAACCAACCTGGTTCGGCAGGTGCCCGGCCAAGGTACTTGTTCAGAGTCGGAGCGGGTCGTCCGAGAAAGCGGGTGCCGTGGATGGGATCACGGGGGGGCCGAGGTTGAGAAAGAACCCATTCACGCCTCACAGATTCAGCAACGCGCGCAGTCCCCTGCGGATCATCTCCAGTTCCGTCGGGGCCAGCGTACCCAGGTACTCCACCGTCCGCTGTAGGTCGAGTGCTCGCACCTGGTCCAAGAGGATGGTCGATGGCCGACGAAGTCCGCCGGCGCCGGCCGGCAACCGCGGGTAAAGCAGGGGATTCCTCCTGGCCCACTGCCCGGCGCGCGTCGTCGCCGGTGCGACGAGGACCACGCCAAAGCGGACGGGCTCCGGCGGCACGCCAAGCACGACAGCCAGGCGAACCCCCTCCTGCTCGTGTCCCGGCGGGACGTGCCCAGGCAGGTGAACCAGGAGCATGTCTCCTGGCTCGAGGCGGTCACCGGTCATGCTTCCCGCCCTCTACCACAGGACCTATGCCCGGCACGTACCGCACCGGCTTTCCCTTCGGCGGGCCTTCCGGTCCCCAGTCATAAGGTGGAACTTCCCCACCCAGGTCCGATTCCAGCCATGCGCCGTCCTCTTCCGTTTCCTCACGTTCCTTGCGCAGCTTCTCCCAAGGCACCACGAGGCTACCCTTCACGCCCTCCAGCCCACGGCGTACAGCCGCCGGATCCTCGGAACACAAAGGTTTCCCTTCCTCGCCCTGGAGGAAAGCCTCCAAGTCCTTCTCACGCACACGCCACAGGCGCCCGAGTTTGATCCCTCGCAGGCGCCCGGTCCGGAGCCATTCGTAGACTGTACGTTCAGCCACCACCAAGTGCTCAGCCACCTGCTCAGGAGTCAGCAGCTTCTCCATGCTTCTACACCTACCTACATAGAAGCATATGTCACTTCATGCTCTCAGACAACGTGTTGCATCTTAGGGTCTTAACGGGTGAAGGAAGCCGCGACTGGATAGACTGCCATTTACTTTGACCTCCTCGCCATCCCCGACGGGTTACTCGGCGGGATAAGCGGACCGTTCCGTACAGTCGATAAACTGATGAAACCACTGGACCAGATTACGGCCAAGAGCGAGATATGGATAACAAATCGGTTTGATCGTCGATATGCGAAACTGGTTCAGGCCACCCTGATGTCCGGGCGGCCGTCCTTAAAATTTAACCCCCATAATAAGGTAAGGATGCAGAAGAACCCCATCCAGTGCTGACGCATGAACCGGGAAGCCCTTGGGACGCTTGACTTCAGAGCGCGTCTCAAGAAAATTTGATTGCAAATACGACTGGACAGTTCTGAGCCCATCTGAGATGATAACCTTGGAGATGATGTCGAGAGGTGAGTCTCAGATGGACGTACCCTTTTGGATTGGCGACCGAGAGTTTCGCGAGGCGGACCTGGAATTGATTCGAAACACGGTCCAGCGGTTTTCCCGCTTGAGTCGAGAGGAAATCGCGGCGACCTTGTGTGAGAATCTGCCGTGGAAGTCCCCGAATGGCCGGCTGAAAGTCGAAGCCTGCCACAAGCTGCTTCTAAAACTCGAGCAAAAAGGAGTGATTACTCTTCCGCCCTTGCGAGCCCAGGGTCCCCGAGGGTGCCGGGAACGAAGAGGGGGGGTGGTACAAACCCAGCTTCAGGCGTGCCTGCGGGATGTCCTTCCGGTCATCGTGGAGCCGGTCCGTCCGGAAGAACGGGCAGACTGGAACGCGACCATGGCGGCGTATCACCCGTTGGGGTACCTTCGTGGGATCGGGGCCCGCATCCAGTACTGGATCCGGGCACAGGGGCCAAACGGACCGGTCATTGTGGGGGCGATGTTGTTTGGGGCTGCGGCGAAGGCCCTGGCTGCACGGGATCAGTGGATCGGATGGACGGCGGAGCAGCGCAGGCGGTATCGCCCACGAATCGTGAACAACAATCGGTTTCTGATTCTGCCGGGTGTACAGATTCCCCATCTGGCCAGTCATGCGCTTGCGTTGGCGGCCCGGCGGATTCGAGCGGATTGGAAGGCGCGCTATGGGTTTGAACCGGTTCTTTTGGAGACGTTTATCGAACCCCAATATCCAGGGACTTGCTACCGAGCGGCCAACTGGATCGAGATCGGGAAGACGGCGGGACGAGGAAGACAGGATCGATTCTTCGAGTATGGAACGTCCGTGAAATCGATCTGGGTCTATCCGCTGGTGCGGGACTGGCGGAAGCGGTTGGTCGAACCCTTTCCACAGCTTGTGGAAGACGAGTGGGGGGAATCGAGATGACGCTTCGGAATCCCGAGTCGATTCACCCCTGGACCCTTCCGAATCGGAAAAGCTCGTATCGAAACAGCGAGGAGGAGCGAGCGGACCGGCAAACGGCCGTGGAAGCCCAGTTGCCGGTTTGGCGAGCGTTGTTGCCGGGCTTGATGGAGAAGTTTTCGCGGATTGCCGACCCCCGACGTCCAGGGAGCATTCGGCACAAACTGACTGTGCTTCTGACGTTTGGGCTGTTCATGTTTATCTTTCAGTATGCCTCCCGCAGAAGAGCCAATCGGGAACTGACGCGTCCAACGTTTTGGGAACACTTTCGGGAGATCTTTCCGGAGGTGGAAACCATCCCGCATATGGACACGGTGCAGCGGATCTTGGAACGGATCAATCCGGGGGAGCTCGAGGAGGTGATGACGGCGACGGTGAAGCGCCTTCTGCGGTCGGGACGACTGAAGGCGCTGTTGGTCGAGAAGCAATACGTGATCGCCATAGACGGGACCCAAAAGGCGAGTCGGGGGCAGCCCTGGGCCTCGGAGGCTTTGCATCGTCGGCACGGGGAGAACGAGGTCTCGTCCATGGCCTATGCCCTGGAGGCTAGCCTTGTCAGCCCTCAAGGGGTGGTCCTCCCGTTTCTCACGGAGTTTTGCGAGAATGCGGCTGAGCAGCAGGAGTTCGAGAAGCAAGACAGTGAACTGAAGGCCTGCAAACGGCTGCTGACCCGCCTGCGCAAGATGTTTCCCAAATTGCGGATCTTGGTGGTGGCCGATGGGCTGTACCCCAACGGGCCGATGATGGCGCTGTGTCGGGATCTGCATCTGGACTTTATGTTTGTCCTGCCCCAAAGCTGTTTGCCCAGTGTGTGGGAAGAGGTCAAAGGCTTGAGAAAGATCGAACCCAACGAGCGGAGACACCGGTGGGGCAATCGCGAGCAAATCTTTTGGTGGATCAATCAGATCGACTATGATTTCAGGGAGGCTTCCGGGGCGCGCCGTCGGCTTAAGGTGCATGTCGTGGGATGTACAGAGTTTTGGGAAGAGGGGGGGAAGCAGCAGGAGGCGCATTGGGCGTGGGTGTCCGGGCAGCCGCTGACGGCACAAAATGTGGTGAACCGCTGCAATCGTGCGGCACGCCACCGATGGGACATTGAGGAACAGATCCTGACGGAGAAGCACCGGGGATACGAGTATGAGCACCTGTACTCCACCGACTGGACGGCGATGCGAAACTGGCACGTGCTGATGCACCTCGGCCATCTGGTGAACGTCATGGCCTTGCATACCGAAGGGCTGATGAAGAAAGTGCGGGAACTGGGCTTTAGCGGGACGTTGAAGTTTCTGTACGAAAGCTGGACGCAGGGGTGGATGGATCGGGACTGGCTGCTGGCGCGTTGCCAAGGTCCTCCGCGGCTGACGATGGCGTTTTAACAGGAATATCTTGCAACATCGTTCTGTGGGGGAGGGGAGCTGTAACCTCTGGGGATCCAATAATCAACAGAAATAGATTTTCCCGTCATTCAGGGCGATTCTCCTTTACAGGGACACCCTACAGGCAGAAGGGATTCAGAGTCCGGGGCCGCCTCAGCTGCCTCCGAATTTTTTCTACACCGGTTCATGCGTCAGCACTGAACCCCATCTGGATCTCTGTACACGTATGGACACACGTATTATAATGGTCTCGATGGTATGCGGGGTGGTGGAGCCGGTGAAAAGTTATTCATCCCGAGAACTCATCAAAACGATCGAGACAGACGGATGACAATGGAAACGCGCAGACAACACCATTGAAGAAATGCTCCCGATCGGAGAAAGAAGGACGCGGTGCTCGTTCTTGGCAGGAGGACAGTTGAAGAAAGGTTGTTGCCGAATTTCGCTTTTCCGGAGCGGGCGGTGTTTGGAGGCCTACTTGCGCGGCAAAGACGTCGAGGAATACGTAGTTATGAAACAACGGCCAAAGAAATTTCGGGAGTTTCTTAGGAATTGCCATTCCTTCGCGCCCCCTTTCCCAAGCTTCGCCGATTTTCCAGCCGTGCAGCCGCCCTCATTCGAGACCCACGGGCTCCCGTGGGATGATCCGATTCCCCTTTGCGTGTATGTTTATTATGGCGAATCCCACAAATGATGTCCACCAACGTTCCCCCGGTTGACAATCCTCACCAACATCAGGTAAAAGGAAGACAACCGCCGGGTCGCCCCGGACCGGCCTCCGGTCCACGGCCACTCTCGGAAAGCCCAGTGGTGAAATGTCAAGGGGGTGGTCGAAGAAAATTGGGAATGGATGTGGGAAATAGTTACAAATGCGAAGGTTAAAGGGCGACCTTAAACAAACCCATGATGTTCGCCGAATTTTCGAGCGATGTTCATGGGTGCAAAACTGGAAAATCCGTCCGTCTGGAGGTAGTGGTTATCTCCTCCTCTCCGGGGGTGTGTACAGCTGATTGGTGCTCAGTAGTGTGAACACCAAGCGTACCAGTTTTCTTGCAGTCAGGACGAGGGCTCTTTTATGTTGGTGCTTCAGCGCTTCGTCGTGCTTCTTGCGGTAAAACTCGGCGTACTCGGAATCATGGCGGCGAACCTGGTCCGCAGCTTGAATCAGATAATAGCGCAGGTACTTGTTCCCAGTACGCATTCGGGATGTTTCATCGGCTTCGTACTCCCCGGATTGGTACTGATTCCAGACCAGTCCGGCGTACTTGGCTAAGGCGTTGTGGTTCTTGAAACGTCGAATGTCGCCGACTTCGGCTATGATTCCGGCTGCGTATACAGGGCCGATGCCCTTGACCGACTCGAGGGTATTTGGGATCGCTTTCATCAGCCTGGCAATCGCTCGGTCGAGTTTCTTCACCTCAGCGTCCATGTGCTGGATCACGCTGAGGGTAACGGACAGCGACAGATTGACGGGATCCTGCATCACCTTGTCCAGTCGAAAGGACCTGCGTGCAACCTTTTGGAGTTCCTGTGCGATCTGCTTTGGGTCGTCAAACTTGTTTCTGCTTTTGTCGACCAAGAGCGCCACAAGATCCTCAAGGGGCATCGCAGCGATTTGTTCAGGCTCCAGCTCCTGAATGACGGCGAGCGACGTGGCACCGAAAGTATCGGAGAACGGGTTGTCTTGACGCAGACCACTGAACTTAAGAAACAGCTGGTTCAGGAAGAAGGTCTTGTCCCGAGACATGGTCTGCATCACATGAAACCGAGTCCGGGTGAGACGTTGAAGCGCTTCGTATCGGATCGTGTCTGTCATGGCTTGTGGGAGACGGCCAAACCGCAGGTGGTCCGCAATCACCCAGGCATCGATGCGGTCGTTTTTGGGAAGGTGGTCATACGCCTTCTTGAAACGAGCCACTCTCCGCGCGTTTAAGACGTGAATCTGAGCGTCGAGGTGTGGTGCATGGTCCTCGAGTTGTTGTTTGAGGTAATGGGCCAGATGCCAGCCGAGGTTGGCTGTCGCCTCCATGCCGACAACGACGCTATCCATGTGCTTGGTCTCTGTGATCTCCAAGACCTTGTGAATGAGAGTGTCGGCTCCCTGTGGGTCATTGGAGATCTGAAACGAGGCCAAGTTCTGACCGGCCTCATCCATAAATTGAATATGGTGGGCCTTCAAGCTCACGTCGATCCCAACATGCAGTTTCGGCAACGGATTCACCTCCGTTCGGGGAAGAGTCAAGCCAGTCCCGGACCTGGGTGCCCGTGGGAACCACCGACCTCAGCCTCGTCATCAGCACTCATCCATCCGGATGTCAATTGCGGGCCACTACACCCCATCCGGGATGGAGGTGCAACCAGTGGTTAGAGCATGGGTGGTGGATCCTGGGTAGCAGGCTTTCCACAGCAGTACCAAACGGTCCGCAAGGAGGGGAAGAAATCTCCCGAGAAAGACTTGCTGATCCCATTGTCCCACAGGCAGGCCGGGCTGTCGAAATCTCCACCGACCAAACACGTTGGGGCTTCCCCCGACTGGAGGTGGAGAGATATGGAATTATCAAGGAACAAAGGCATGACAAAGAAACGGAGTGACGGTTGTGCAACTCCAAGACCAAACGCGATGGATTCAATAACCAACGGCGATGGGAACTTCCCCATCCAGATGATCCACAAACATGGCCAGACCAAGACACGCCGACAACCGACCTACACCAACAGATGTGGATGGGGAAGCCCACCACCTCCACCCCTATGAGCAGCTGTCTCATAGGGATGGATAAAAGAGCCGGCTCTGGAAGTTCTCCAGCGCTGCTCCAGCAGTTCCGGACCTACTGGAAATTCAACGAAGAAGACCTTCTACTACTATCATACGAGGAGGGTGCGGATGTTCATGGACCGCTTCGGCATCGACAACCGTTTGTTGCAGGATATCGTCGCCGTCCTCAGCGGCAATGAACGCGTCGAACGCGCCTCCGTCTACGGTTCCCGAGCCCGAGGCGATTACCGCAGATCCTCGGATATCGACATTTGCCTGTACGGAGACAAACTGACCGCCAGGGATGTGAACCTGCTCATGACCACCGTACGGGTCGCGGCCGCGCCTCAATGCCGACCTCCCGTTTGCTTGCGCTGGCCTCGGTGACCGAGCACACCATAGCCGTGTCTTCCGCCCATGACTCCCATACCTTCACCCGCATCCCGCGGGCTCCCACCGCAAGCCGATGCGAATGGTCACAGAGATTTTCCCTCGGCCAGAAGTTTCATCACCCCGGCCACCAGCGCCTTGACCCCGAGGGGCAGGGCGTCTTCGTCCACGGTAAACCGCGGGTGGTGGTGGGGGAAGGTGATCCCTTTGTCCGGATTGCCGGCGCCGATGAAGAAGAAACTCCCCGCCGCCCGGGATTGATACGCTGAAAAATCTTCTCCCCCCATGGTGGGAACGGCGTCGACCACCGCCTCGGCCCCGAAGACTTCCTCCAGCCCCTCGCGCAGCAGCGCCGTGACCGCCGGATCGTTGATCACCGGCCGGTATCCGTGGGTATATTCCATGTCATAGCTCGCCCCGTGGGCTTCGGTGACGCCTTTGACCACCCGCTCGATCCACCCGGGCGCCTGCCGGCGCAACTCCGGGTTAAAGCACCGCACCGTACCCCACAGTTCCGCCGATTCAGGAATCACGTTGTCCGCTGTGCCGGCCATAAACCGCGTCACCGACACCACCAGTCGATCCAAAGGATCGACGTAGCGCGACACGATGTGCTGGAGGTTCGTGACCACCTGGGCACCGACGGCGATGCTGTCCACCGTCATGTGCGGCTGGGCCGCGTGCCCGCCCCGCCCCCGGATCACGATGCGAAACCGATCCGGCGAAGCCATCAACTCCCCGGCCTTGACCCCGATTTTGCCAACTTCCAACGGAATCCACAGGTGGGCCCCGATCACCGCCCGCACCCCGTCCACGATCCCGAGGACCACCAGCTCCTGGGCGCCGCCGGGAAACAGCTCCTCGGCGTGTTGAAACAGGAACCGCACCTCGCCCCGCAATCGAGGCCGAAGGGCGGAGAGGATTCGGGCCGCCCCGAGGAGCATCGCCGTATGTCCGTCGTGCCCGCAGGCGTGCATCACCCCGGGATTGGTCGAGGCAAAGGGCAGATCGTTCTCCTCCTGGATCGGCAGGGCGTCCATGTCCGCCCGCACCGCCACCACCGGCCCGGGCGCAGCCCCGATCAGCCGCGCCACGACACTGGTTTTCGTCGGCCGGCTCAACTCGAATCCGCCGAACGACCGCAGCGTATCATAGACAAACTGCGCCGTGTTCTCTTCCTGGAACGACAATTCCGGATGGGCGTGCAGATACCGCCGCCACCCCACCACATCGTCTTTAACCGCCGCCGCCAGCTCCTCCAACTCCGCGACCAAAACCGCCATCCTCGCCACCCCCTCATCGAACATCAGACAGACAAAGCCGGCCCATCCATCCCGGCGAACGCGCCATGCACCCGAGCGAGCTCTCGGTGCATCGGATTCCCGGAAGCCCCGACAATACACGCCCCGTCTGGACACCCCGCCCTCTTAGAGCGAAGTAAAGGCGAGCATCCCGTAGACACCCGAATTTCCCTCCATTTACGGTCAACCGAAATTTAACACTATAACCCCATGCATTGCAATAAAATTTTGTCTGTCGCAGGACAGATGCACTCCAAGCGACAAGAAGGGGAAGCGGATCCCATAGCCGCGAAACTCCGCCTCCCATCGCGGAAGACCGGAGCAACACCGTGCTGAATATTTGGGTTGCGTGGCACAATCTCCTTGCAGCTTACAAATCCAGAAACGGCGGGGAGAGCCGAGGATGGCCGTCACTGCGTTTCAGGATGCGATTCCGATTTGCACTGAATGGCTTTGGCTCCAGTGCTGACGCATGAACCGGGAAGCCCTTGGGACGCTTGACTTCAGAGCGCGTCTCAAGAAAATTTGATTGCAAATACGACTGGACAGTTCTGAGCCCATCTGAGATGATAACCTTGGAGATGATGTCGAGAGGTGAGTCTCAGATGGACGTACCCTTTTGGATTGGCGACCGAGAGTTTCGCGAGGCGGACCTGGAATTGATTCGAAACACGGTCCAGCGGTTTTCCCGCTTGAGTCGAGAGGAAATCGCGGCGACCTTGTGTGAGAATCTGCCGTGGAAGTCCCCGAATGGCCGGCTGAAAGTCGAAGCCTGCCACAAGCTGCTTCTAAAACTCGAGCAAAAAGGAGTGATTACTCTTCCGCCCTTGCGAGCCCAGGGTCCCCGAGGGTGCCGGGAACGAAGAGGGGGGGTGGTACAAACCCAGCTTCAGGCGTGCCTGCGGGATGTCCTTCCGGTCATCGTGGAGCCGGTCCGTCCGGAAGAACGGGCAGACTGGAACGCGACCATGGCGACGTATCACCCGTTGGGGTACCTTCGTGGGATCGGGGCCCGCATCCAGTACTGGATCCGGGCACAGGGGCCAAACGGACCGGTCATTGTGGGGGCGATGTTGTTTGGGGCTGCGGCGAAGGCCCTGGCTGCACGGGATCAGTGGATCGGATGGACGGCGGAGCAGCGCAGGCGGTATCGCCCACGAATCGTGAACAACAATCGGTTTCTGATTCTGCCGGGTGTACAGATTCCCCATCTGGCCAGTCATGCGCTTGCGTTGGCGGCCCGGCGGATTCGAGCGGATTGGAAGGCGCGCTATGGGTTTGAACCGGTTCTTTTGGAGACGTTTATCGAACCCCAATATCCAGGGACTTGCTACCGAGCGGCCAACTGGATCGAGATCGGGAAGACGGCGGGACGAGGAAGACAGGATCGATTCTTCGAGTATGGAACGTCCGTGAAATCGATCTGGGTCTATCCGCTGGTGCGGGACTGGCGGAAGCGGTTGGTCGAACCCTTTCCACAGCTTGTGGAAGACGAGTGGGGGGAATCGAGATGACGCTTCGGAATCCCGAGTCGATTCACCCCTGGACCCTTCCGAATCGGAAAAGCTCGTATCGAAACAGCGAGGAGGAGCGAGCGGACCGGCAAACGGCCGTGGAAGCCCAGTTGCCGGTTTGGCGAGCGTTGTTGCCGGGCTTGATGGAGAAGTTTTCGCGGATTGCCGACCCCCGACGTCCAGGGAGCATTCGGCACAAACTGACTGTGCTTCTGACGTTTGGGCTGTTCATGTTTATCTTTCAGTATGCCTCCCGCAGAAGAGCCAATCGGGAACTGACGCGTCCAACGTTTTGGGAACACTTTCGGGAGATCTTTCCGGAGGTGGAAACCATCCCGCATATGGACACGGTGCAGCGGATCTTGGAACGGATCAATCCGGGGGAGCTCGAGGAGGTGATGACGGCGACGGTGAAGCGCCTTCTGCGGTCGGGACGACTGAAGGCGCTGTTGGTCGAGAAGCAATACGTGATCGCCATAGACGGGACCCAAAAGGCGAGTCGGGGGCAGCCCTGGGCCTCGGAGGCTTTGCATCGTCGGCACGGGGAGAACGAGGTCTCGTCCATGGCCTATGCCCTGGAGGCTAGCCTTGTCAGCCCTCAAGGGGTGGTCCTCCCGTTTCTCACGGAGTTTTGCGAGAATGCGGCTGAGCAGCAGGAGTTCGAGAAGCAAGACAGTGAACTGAAGGCCTGCAAACGGCTGCTGACCCGCCTGCGCAAGATGTTTCCCAAATTGCGGATCTTGGTGGTGGCCGATGGGCTGTACCCCAACGGGCCGATGATGGCGCTGTGTCGGGATCTGCATCTGGACTTTATGTTTGTCCTGCCCCAAAGCTGTTTGCCCAGTGTGTGGGAAGAGGTCAAAGGCTTGAGAAAGATCGAACCCAACGAGCGGAGACACCGGTGGGGCAATCGCGAGCAAATCTTTTGGTGGATCAATCAGATCGACTATGATTTCAGGGAGGCTTCCGGGGCGCGCCGTCGGCTTAAGGTGCATGTCGTGGGATGTACAGAGTTTTGGGAAGAGGGGGGGAAGCAGCAGGAGGCGCATTGGGCGTGGGTGTCCGGGCAGCCGCTGACGGCACAAAATGTGGTGAACCGCTGCAATCGTGCGGCACGCCACCGATGGGACATTGAGGAACAGATCCTGACGGAGAAGCACCGGGGATACGAGTATGAGCACCTGTACTCCACCGACTGGACGGCGATGCGAAACTGGCACGTGCTGATGCACCTCGGCCATCTGGTGAACGTCATGGCCTTGCATACCGAAGGGCTGATGAAGAAAGTGCGGGAACTGGGCTTTAGCGGGACGTTGAAGTTTCTGTACGAAAGCTGGACGCAGGGGTGGATGGATCGGGACTGGCTGCTGGCGCGTTGCCAAGGTCCTCCGCGGCTGACGATGGCGTTTTAACAGGAATATCTTGCAACATCGTTCTGTGGGGGAGGGGAGCTGTAACCTCTGGGGATCCAATGATCAACAGAAATGGATTTTCCCGTCATTCAGGGCGATTCTCCTTTACAGGGACACCCTACAGGCAGAAGGGATTCAGAGTCCGGGGCCGCCTCAGCTGCCTCCGAATTTTTTCTACACCGGTTCATGCGTCAGCACTGCTTTGGCTCGCGGCACCTTGACAGGAAACCATATCCAATTGTACAATGACATTGAATATTTTTACAAACCATTCCTATCATTCCTATCATTCCTATCATTCCTATCTGGAGGAAGAATTTGGTGAAACGGTTTTATAAGACCGCCGTCTCGGCAGCGACCCTGGCCGTTCTCTCCACCGGGCATCCCGTCCCGAGCGGCCCCGTGCACGCCGCCCCGGGTGAGCCGCCCGGCCTCGCCGCAGTGTCCGGCTCTACTTCGACGTCCGTCCCCGCCGGGACTCCCGGCCTGGCTATGACGCCGGCCCCGCCGCGGCGCCCGACTCTGCCACCACGCCGGACACCGTCGCGCCCACCGCCGCCGGGCAAACGGGGAACCCGCCCGCCAGCGGGTCCCCCGGCTCCGCAGGGCTCAGCCGTTTCCCCCGCGGCACAGCCGAGCCACATCAACCCGGCTGGCGTACACATCGCCGGCATTCGGCAATCAGGCGGCCCCGCAAGGCCAGTTGGTGTATGAGTTCGATCCGAATCACCCGATCCAGTACATCGACGCCTTCACCGGAAAGCCGGTGCTTTTCACCGGTCGCTAGGTATAACCTTTCGGATGGGTCAAACGTACCGGTCCCTCCATCCGGCAACGGGCGGGTGTGGGAGCGGGATGGAGAATCGTCGCGAGAACCGGACTCGGCGGTCTGAAAAGGAGCCTGGCAGGGTCGGCGAGCTTTGCGAGCAAAGGCCCCCGCTGTCCTCATTGGATCGGGGGCCTTTGATTTTAACCCGTTTCAGCTTGGTTCCGGTGAACTCGAGCGATTGTCGCCGATGTTTATTCGATCCAGTCCTCAGAGTCCGACGATCCCGACTTTACCGTGATACCAAGCTGCTTCATCAAAGCTTCTTGGAGGACGCGGGAAAAGTTAATGTGACGCTCTTCCGCCGCTTTCTTTAACCAACTCGGTAAGGTCACAGTTTTTTTAACGGCCCTGGTTCGATAGTTTTCACGGTAAGGCGGCATCCAGGCTCGAACCAGGACTGCCTCTTGATTCTCTTGCAGATCGAATCTCTTTCCAACGCTCGGTTTGGGAATCGGCCGGCCTTCTTCTTCGAGAATAGAGAGATATCCGGCCAACACGTCTTCCGCCAACCGATGTGCTTCCTGAACATCGGAACCGCCTGTAAAGCATCCGTCAAGGTCGGGAAACTCCACGGATACGCCGTCCTCTCCAAAGGTGAAAATGGCCGGGTAGAAATAGCTGTCAGGAAGGTCACTTCCGAACTTTTCATCGGTCGTTTTTTTACTCTTCATCGCCATCCCACACCCGCTCCGTTCATGTGTCTCTTACAAAAGTCCCGCTCGCTTGAAAATGTTTCGCTGGGTGCCCAACGGAACGTCTTTTTTGGGGTGGGGAACCGGCAACGGGCCACCAAGATCCGGATGAAAAAAGTGGTAATGATCGCCTTTTATGCGCTTTAGTGTCCACCCATGCGCCTTGAGGATTTCGATGATTTCCGTAGATGAATAGCGCCTGTTGCGGTCTACGACCGGCTTCCCGTTCATACGCCGATTCCTCCGTACACCCCTCGCCCCCTATATTAACACGGCCAAAAACACGTGTCAATCGACGACGGATCCGTAAGTTCAACCACCTGCGGCTCCTTTAAAACATGCAACGGGTGGAAACCATCGAACTCTACGATACATGGTGTAGACTGGTACGCGGGATGAAATCATGGAGCCGGGTAAGATCGCGATAGGGAACAGTTCCCAGTGAACTTGGCCAAAGTTTACTGGCTTTTTTCCGACAAGAGAGTATATGATCGCGGAAAGCGCTACGCCAATGAAGGCCGCGTCATGCTCAACACGTCCGCGACAGGTGACAGAGGGGAAGGTACACAGCGCCATTGGGACTTTTCCGTTATCGGAAACCGGGAATACCATGTCGTTCTCGAAGAAGACCATCGTCCCGGTTCTTCTCTTGAGCAGGCATGAACGGCCCACTCCAGATGTTCCCACGTGAATGTGATGTCCAACATCCCCAGGTTGACAATCCCCGCCAACATCGGGTAAAAGGAAGACAACCGCCGGATCGCCTCGGACCGGCTCCCGGTCGACGGCCACTCTCGGAAAGGACGGTGCGGATGTTCATGGACCGCTTCGGCATCGACAACCGTTTGTTGCAGGATATCGTCGCCGTCCTCAGCGGCAATGAACGCGTCGAACACGCCTCCGTCTACGGTTCCCGAGCCCGGGGCGATTACCGCAGATCCTCGGATATCGACATCTGCCTGTACGGAGACAATCTGACCGCTCGGGATGTGAACCTGCTCCAGGACGCTTTGGAACAACTCCGAACCGCTCTTCGTTTTGACGTGGTTCACTATCAGCGGCTCTCGAATCCATCTCTGAAAAAGGCCATCGACCGGGAGGGGGTGCAGATTTATGTCAACCAATCGGGTCTCCGAAAAGTACCGTGATTACCAAAAAGCTCTTCGTCGGCTGGGCGAAAGCCTCACGATCGACCCGGACCAAGATATCGTCGTGGACGGCGTCATCCAACGATTTGAGTTTACGTTTGAGCTCAGCTGGAAGCTAATGCAAGCGCACCTGGCCCGGGAAGGTTTTGAGGTCAACAGCCCACAGAGCGCGATCGGGGAAGCTTTTTCCGTCGGGCTGCTCGACGACGGGGACGGATGGATCGAACCGCCGAAGGTCTTTCCAGCTAGGCATCCAACAGCCCCACCACACTCTCCAGATCGTCCTGGATAAGAACGTTCAGGACATACGGCGCATGGTGTTTCCGGTTCGGAGCATTGAAATACAACTGGAACTCCTCCATGTATTCGTTGGCGTACTCGACGGCTTCCTTCGCCAATTCCCGCTTCAGTTCCTCCTCGGTCGGCGCATTGGCCGCGATGTCAAAAACGTCCAGGGTGCCCGTGAACGTCCCGTCGTCCTCCTGCTGATACTCCACCTTGAACCGATACCCGGACAGCAAAAACCGCAAATGCTCGATGGAAACGGCCGCGAACCTGTCGCGGTTGCGCCTCACAAACTGCGGCCGGACCCGGACCACGGTGTCGATGAAATGCCCCCAGTCCTTCCGGACATCCGTCGCGTTCAGGACAACGTTCATCAGCATTCCCCTCCAGCCCCCATTCTACCATGCTTGTGTGCGTTCTGTACATAGTGTACGCATGGTGGCTGGGAAACATGCAGGACGAGAAGAATATCCTGTTTGCCTTATTTACGAGGAGCGGGAGAAAAATCAACGGGAGGTCCCCCTCCCGCTTCACCCAATCCTCAGCGTCTCGGCCTTCGCATACGGAATAACCTCTTTCAACCGCGCCTCGATCCACGCCGGCTCCTCATGGGAAAACTCGGAGATGCGCTCCGCATTCATCCCTTTCAGCGTCTCAATCACATAATCCACCACATCGCGCTCATGTTCTTCCAACGGCTCGGCCCGCTCCACAGGCAAGCCCTCCACGTACTCGCCGACAATCTCTCCGCCCCGCTCGATCTCTTCCCGACGGATCGCACCGCTCGCCTCCAAATATTCCAGCAGGAGCCCATGGTAACGCGGAACAGGCCCATAATGGTTTTTCACGTAAGCGAGGCCCATGAGCGGTTCCCCGTGCCATTTCAAATTCAGGAAATCAATGTAAAACAGGTATTTCAGAAACACGGATTTCGACAGCTTGCCGGCATTCTCGGCGATCAGTCGGACGACGGTAAAGAGCTTGCCGGGGTTGAACTCTCCTTCCTTGTTCAGCCGCCCGATGATCTCTTCCATTTCGTCGGCTTCGGTAGGCTCATGAATTTCTTGCAGCGCTTCCTCCACCCGGCGGCGCTGCAAGGCGGAAAGCCGACGGCTGTTCCGCCGGTAAAGGCCACGAACCCATTCCGGGTCATCCCGCATTCGGCGCAGCAATTCGTCATGGGCCGCCTCTTGCATCGCCCCTCCCTCATAACGGGTGAACGTCGCCGGGCTCCACCCCAGGAGCTTTGCGGCAGCCCCTTGGGACAGGTTGTATTTCTCGCGGATCGCGCGGATCTCTTCGGGCATCAGCAGCCCATGGCGGCGCCGGTACTCATTGTAGGCTTTGACCAGCAAGGCCCCGTCGAGTTCCTCGTCCCCCATCACGTGGCCGCATTCATCACAGACACGCAAAGGACCCCGGATCGTGATCTCCTCCCCCCGCACCTTGAACGTTTCTTCCCGTTCTTCCGTGTGCGACGGTCGAAAGCGGTCACAATGCTGGCAGTAGTGTTCCATGACCCATACCTCCTCCGTTCGTAATTACGGCACCTGATACGGGAACCGCAACGGCTCCATGCCCTCCCTTTCGGGATGAAAGGACAGGCATCTAACCATGTGTCGGCCATCGACCCGGTCCAATTTCAGCTTGATGTAGAAGGAAACGCTTTGTATTCTGGTTCCGAACACCCAGATTTCACCCGGACGGTCCCGGTCGGCGTCCGTGTGGCTGTAATTCCGGATTGTGAGGGAACGGACAACCGTCCGGGGAAAGGAGCGTCCCCAACCGTGCTCGGCAAGTACATTCAGAGTTTCCTTTCGCGGAATAAGATCGAATCCGCCGGGGCGGGCCGCCACGTGCTTGACCGCTGTCAGAAAATCGATGATTTCTCTTGGTTCTGCGATACGCGGCATAACCCTAACCCCTCTCCCTCACAACGCCATTGTACCCCAAAACACACAAAAATACAATCAATTGATTGTGATTTTATCCCGGCGTCCCTTTCACTTCCCCTCCCAATGCGGCAGGTAGCACGTCCGCAACACCTTCCCCTCCCAGTCCCGGAGCTCCACCTTGACGGTGTGACCAGGAGTCGTCCGGACGCCCCGGACGCCGGCCTCCAGGGCGATCAGAGCCTCCCGCCGGGACGCCGCGGCGGCCTTTTCTTCCCCGGGATTACCGTGTCTTCTCGGCGGTTCGATTCCATCATGAGACAAATCTCGGAACCTCGGAATCGTTCGGAAGCGGAGATCGCCGGGTACCGGGACGTGCTGAAAACGATCCATGAACATTACGAACACATGAATTTGTCGCCGAATCTCATCCTGCAACTGCACCGGGACCTCATGAAGTTTACGGGGAGAGGAGGACAATGGAAACGCGCAGACAACACCGTTGAAGAAATGCTCCCGACCGGAGAGAGAAGGACGCGGTTTGTACCCGTGCCGGCCTGGCGAACCCCCGAAGCGGTAGAACAACTGTGCCGGGCTTTTCTTCAGGCGCGGGACCGGGGCCAGGGGATCGATCTCATTCTGATCGGCTACTTTGTGCTGGATTTTCTCTCGATCCATCCTTTCTCGGACGGGAACGGGCGCATGGCTAGGCTTTTGACTCTTTTGTTGAGGGCACAAAGGAGCAATACGACGACACGTTGTACAGGTCCTCCCAGGGCTGGCACGAAGCCGGGCACGATCCGACACCTTGGTTGAAATATTTTCTGACCGTCATCCTCGAGGCGTACCGGCGATTTGAACAGCGGGTAGAACTCGGGCAGGAGCATCAAAAACGGGGGTGGAAACAGGCGCGCATTGAACAGGTGGTTCTCGGGTTCGTCGCGGATTTTACGATATCGGACGTGGAGGAACTTTGCCCGGGGATCAGCCGGCCCACCATTACCCGCGTACTGAACAAGATGAGCAAAAGCGGCCACATCCACTGCGTCGAGAAGGGCCGCAACGCCAGGTGGGTGAAAAATCCCGAAGTCACGATCGAGTGTTAAGCCAACGTAAAGACCTCTGGGGTTTACGGGAATTATGCCGTGGCGGTACACTGGCGTTGGAGACTGGGAAGTCGATTCTCACAGGGGGGAATTTCGTGGCAAAACGAATCGGCGTTCTCGTGGCGGCGGTTCTTGCGGAAGCTCGGGACACGGCGGCAGTTCCTGCGGGAGCAGCTGCGGCGGCGGATGCGGAGGGAGTTGAGGAACAAGGCCGTGAAACACCCAAGGTTGAGCTCAAGCAAACGCTTGATCTATGCAACATGCCCTCGCGACCGCATGTGGAGGGAAATCCGAACCCAACGCAATTCATGAGATGCTGCGGGGTGACCAGTACATGGGATCACGCCGCACATGTAGACCCTGTTTCGGAGAAAACCGCCCTTGCCGCCGCCATGGTGCCACGCACCACGGTTGCCGCCGGGGTGACCAGAACAAGTAAAGACCTGCGGATTTGGTGGACAACCACACACCGGTGTCCACCATCTCCACAGGCCCAGTTCTCGTTGAGGCCACCCCGCTCGTCAAGCAGCCAATTCCTCCAGAGACTTGCCGGGTTCGATGCGCCGGGTCGCAAGAATGACAAGGCCGGACAGAGTGAGTGGTAGCGCTCCTCCAATCAGCGCAGCCGCCAACACTCCCATATTCGTCGATACCAAAATTGAGAACACGAGGGCCCCCAGAATGCCGCCGATCGGACCCATGGCATTAATAAACGCGGTGCCGGTCCCGCGCATCCGGGTGGCGTACGACTCACTCATAAAGACAAACAGGGCCGAGTACGGGCCGTTCAAGAAGAAGCTTCCAATGCTTTGAAAGATGAGTACACTCCAATATCCATTCGCCACATACAACATGGCCGCAAAGGCGAGCCCTCCGAGAATCCAGCCGATGGCAATGGTTTCCCGCCGCCCAATCCGGTCGCCCAACCATCCGTGGAAAACATAGCCTGCGTACCCCACGGCGTTTGCCAAAACGAGGAGCCACAACGAGTTCCCGAAGTTGATGTGTTTCCCCTCTGTTAGCACTGTGGTGGCCAGTACATTAAACACTTCAATGGCAAACCAGTTCAACATAAAGGCGAGCCCGAGAAATAAAGTGGTCCGCATAGAACCGTCCTGTCTGGAAAAAAGCTGGGCGTACGTGAAACCCGTGGAACGCTCTGTATTGATACCATGGGCCCTTCCGTAAGCTTCGGCTTCCTCTTGTTTGCCTTGGCGCATAAGAGTGCGAACGTGCTTCAGGTGGAGAAATCTTGGCGATTCTTTTAGCTTGATTCCTAGAAGAACAATAATGATTGCCGGAATGATGCCCACGGCAAACATCCCTTGCCATTGAATCAATGGCTCGAGTAATGCGGTCACAATGGATGCAAGCATCACACCGATCGGCCAGCCGCCTTGGATAAAAGAGTAGAGCAAGCCGCGCTTTTTATCATCGTATAATTCCGATAGGTAAGTGGTATTGACAGCCTGCTCGGAATAACCGAACCCGGAGAGCGCCCGGACAAGCACAACATAGATGGAGCTGGGGATAAAGATGGACAACGCGGTCAAACCCGAACTGACGGCCACACCGGACGTCGTGACGATAAGAGCTTTCTTTCGCCCGAGGTAGTCAGTGAGGGGGCCCACCGTTAACGAAATCACGAACGTTCCCACCGCAACCCACGTCGCAATATTCGCCATTTGCGCCGTTGACCACCCAAAGGTTTTCGCCATTTCTGGCAGCAACGTGCCGAACAAAATAAAGTCGAACACGGACAATGTCCAAGCCACAAGAGCAACAATAGAGGCGTAGGTCACGTCCCGACTCGTCAAACTGTTTTGATCGAGATTTAGATCCGACGGCTTTATACTCACTACTGAAACCCTCCTCTAAATTGGCGGTATCTGTATTACCTGTTATTTCGACTTCTTTGTCATGACAAACCCAGGATCACCTCCTGTAAACTGAATAGCAAGCAACGATTATGCCAAACGTGGCTCGGCTGAAGAAGGAAGGTTTCGTCGTTGTGTAAGAGACATTGCGTTGGAATTCGACTATAATATAGACAAGAACTGCATTGCACTTTGCCAATTTGCATGAAGGGAGGCGTTACATCAAGTTGAAAAACCTCGTTGATTCGCAATTGATCCAGGACACATTCTTATCCCTCCCCAGCGCCGTCATAGTGGTCAACGTCCGTGGAGAATTGATGATGGCGAACGCTTCCGGTTCGCGGCTATATGAATACCTGCCAGATTACTCGAAATCCATTCGATTGGACGAGATCTGCAAACAACGGAAACTGATTCTTGGCCATCCAATCAGGGTTTTGGGAACCGACTACTTGCTTTCCGCCGCCCCGCTGGATTCAAAGGAATATCATGATCTCATTGTGTTGGTGTTTGAAGAAGCCTCAATCGCCGGTGCTATCAAGCAGCAGATGAAGGAATATGAAGCAACAATCCAAGACCTGCAAACGATATTCGAAAATTCTTACGATGTTATCTATGTATCGGATGGAAAAGGTGTTACCCTTCGAGTGAGTTCCGCCTGTGAAGTCTTGTGGGGGAAACGGCCTGAAGAACTGATCGGAAGAACCGTCTATGAGCTGGAGAAAGAAGGGGTTTACTATCCGTCAGCGACGCGAATTGCCTTGGAGCGGGGAAAAAAGGTCCAGATCGTGCAGCAAACCCGTACAGGGCGCAGGCTCATGGTGGTAAGTACTCCGATTCGTGATAGTGCCGGAAATATCGTGAGAGTTGTCAACGCATCCAAAGACATTACGGAGCTTCACGAGCTCGAGGAGCAGATTCGGAATCTAAAAGAGATCATTGAAGGCTATCGCATGCAATTCGTCCAACTTCAAGAATCGCAGTCCGATACGGACCGAGCACTTATTTATCGCAGCAAAAAGATGGAAGACATTATGTCTCTCCTCGGCCGGGTTGCCGTGGTGGATTCCACGATTTTAATCACCGGGGAATCGGGCGTGGGTAAAGAAATTCTCGCCAATCACGTCCATCGGCTGAGCCCACGAGCGGATTATCCCCTGATTAAGATCAACTGTGCGGCCATTCCCGAATCCCTTTTGGAAAGTGAGCTCTTTGGATACGAGAAAGGAGCTTTTACGGGTGCGCAAAAAAATGGCAAGGCGGGTTTGTTCGAGCTTGCCAATAAAGGCACGTTGTTCTTGGATGAAATCGGGGATATGCCTTTAAGTGTTCAAGCGAAGCTGTTACGAGTCTTGCAGGAAAGAGAGATCACACGAATCGGCGGCTACAATCCAATCCCCGTGGACGTCCGAATCATCGCCGCCACCAATAAAGATCTCCAGACCATGGTGGCAAAAGGAACCTTTCGAAGCGATCTATACTACAGGTTGAATGTGATCCCTGTCTACATCCCGCCCCTTCGCGAGCGACGCGAAGACATTGTTCCCTTGGTCAACAAATTCTTGTCCCATTTTGCCCAGAAAATCCACCGGAACAATGTCAGCCTCTCTAAAAAGGCCATGTCTCTCCTAGAACAATACGATTGGCCTGGCAATGTTCGCGAATTGAGAAACCTCATTGAGAGGCTTGTTGTGACGGTTGAGGATGACATCATTGATGCAGACGACTTGCCCGCTCACATCAGTAAAGGTGTCCCGCGTCCTGCCGATTCTCCTGACAGGAATGAACCCATCGTGGTGCGAGAGGTACTCCCGTTAAAACAAGCCCAGCAGATTATGGAAACCCAGCTTCTTCAACTGGCAGCACGAGATACGTCAACTCTTGGAGAGATTGCCCAAAAACTCATGGTGAACCAATCAACCATCACGCGGAAGTTTCAGAAGTATGGATTGCAATTTGGCAAATAGCATTGCAATTGGTCCCAAGATGACCTATTAACCCCCGAACCATAGACAGCTCCCCGCGCAGTTGCTTGGCATAGATTTTGCGAAAGGATAGTGGCGGGGGGGTGAAAATGGGGTTGGGACACGTTGCAGTGATTACGACAGGTGGAACGATTGCCGCACTCCCTCAAGACGACGGAGATGTGAAGGCAGTTCTGCCAGGCCAAGAATTACTCAAGAAGATCCGCGCATCCGATGTCGAAGTGCAGGAAAGTGTGACGTTGGGAAGCTATGCCTTCACCTTTGACACACTGTATGTGATCGGGAAAGCAGTGCAGAGCGCCCTCGCAAAAGATGCAGTCGATGGAGTCGTGATTACCCATGGGACCGATACCATGGAAGAAACAGCCTTCTACCTGTCTCTTGTCACACCAAAACAAAAGCCTGTTGTGTTAACCGGCGCTCAATTTGATGCTAGCCATCCGTCTTCGGATGGACCGAAGAACCTGTCGGACGCCATTTTGGTCGCCAGATCTCCTGAAGCCGCGGGCCTTGGACCGGTGATCGTTTTCGCGGGGTTTATCTATTCCGGTCGAGAGGTTAAAAAGATCGATACCAATGCGCTTCAGGCATTTGGCGCACCGGGCTGGGGGCCTGTAGGTAGGATCGATCGGGGCCAAGTGTTCCTCGTTCGGGAGGAAAGGGATCGGCCGCTTTTGCCCCTTTTACCACCGCACCGAGTCGCCCTGATCCGACTGGGGCTTGGCACCGACGGGGAGGAAGTTTTGCGCATAGCCAGCGGGTACGAAGGGGTGGTGCTGCAAGCATACGGGAGGGGAAATGCTCATCCGACTGTGGCGCAAGCTGTTGGTCGACTCGTTGGCGATGGTGTACCGGTCATCGTGACCTCCCGTTGCAACGCCGGCGCCGTGGCTCCGATCTATGGAGACGGGGGCGGCCGCGACCTGGAGAGGAAGGGAGCCTGGTTTGCGGGGGACCTCGCCGGCGAAAAGGCGCGGATATTATTAGGGCTCATGTTGGCCAGTGGCCTGAGCCGTGAAGAGATGTACAGGATTGTTCAAGCCTACAGTCAATAAATACGAAGGCGGAGGGATTCGCGGATGGCGAAGAAAGAAATCCTGGTCGCTTATGGAGTCGACGTCGACGCGGTGGCCGGTTGGCTTGGATCCTATGGCGGGGAAGATTCGCCGGATGACATTTCACGGGGGTTGTTCGCCGGGGAGGTCGGTGCGCCGAGACTTTTAAAATTGTTCGATAAGTATAAGATTAAGACGACTTGGTTCATTCCCGGTCATTCCATTGAAACGTTTCCGGATCAAATGCGCATGGTCGTGGAGGCGGGGCACGAAATCGGGGCGCACGGGTATTCCCACGAAAACCCGATCGCCATGACACCTAAGCAGGAAGAAGATGTGTTGCTGAAATCGATCGAATTGATCGAAGGCCTCGCCGGAAAACGACCCACTGGGTACGTGGCACCTTGGTGGGAGTTCTCCAACGTGACCAACGAACTTTTGCTCAAACACGGATTCAAGTATGATCACAGCTTGATGCACAACGATTTTCATCCGTACTACGTAAGGGTAGGCGATCACTGGACAAAAATCGATTATTCTAAACCGGCTTCCGAGTGGATGAAGCCACTCGTCAGGGGCGAAGAAACCAAATTGGTCGAGATTCCCGCCAATTGGTACCTGGATGACTTGCCCCCGATGATGTTCATTAAAAAATCGCCGAACAGCTTCGGGTTTATCAACCCCCGGGACATCGAGCAAATGTGGCGGGACCAATTTGACTGGGTATACCGGGAGTATGACTATGCGGTGTTCGCCATGACCGTGCACCCCGACGTGAGTGGACGCCCGCAAGTTCTGCTCATGCACGAACGCCTGATCGAACACATCAATTCCCACGATGGGGTCCGCTGGGTCACCTTTGACGAGATCGCGGATGATTTCATCGGGCGGACTCAGGCCAAAAAGTGAGATCGAGTCCGGCTGGATGTCCTTGGTCCAGCCGGGCTGTTCAGATTGCTCGAACTTGCTACCGAAGGGGGCACCCGCGTTGTGCGTTCTATGCGCCGATCTGGTGACAAGCGTTCATTGGACGGAAGGGGTACAAAAAGAGAACGATAGCGATATGGCCTACGCCGGCAGCGAAGACAGTCGCCTGCACCGCAGAAGAAGGTTGGAGATGGTGGCCATGCTGAACCAGATACTTGCGTTTTACGGGCTCACCGTCTCCGACTGGAACGGAGTTCGTTTCGTGGTCAGCGATAAAAAAGGGCAGATGGTTATGGCACAAAATCTAAGTGAGGTGTGGCAAGAAACGGAACGACTCTCACGCCGGCTGCCGGATCCTCTTGATGAGACGCTTCTTCGGTTCATATCCCAATCTGATTGAAAGGCAGAGTGTCATGGCAACGGATACAAGAATACCCGTGATCATTTTGACTGGGTTTCTGGGCAGCGGCAAGACGACGATTCTCGCCCATGTTATGGAGTTCATCGACCCTGCCCGCACAGAAATCGTTATCAATGAATACGGATCCGTGGGACTGGATCAATACCTCATTCAACAAGTAAAAGAAGAAACCCAAGTGCTCAAGGGCGGATGTGTCTGTTGTCAATTGCGAAGTGATTTGGTCGCGGTGTTGCAACAGGTTGCCAACCGCATTGACTCCGGTGAACACATCGATCGGGTGATCATCGAAACAAGCGGTCTGGCGGACCCCGCTCCCATTATGTTCACGATCTACACCGATCCAATGTTACAAAATCGGTTTCGCATCGGCGGCGTGATCACGACGGTCGACGCGACGACACACTCCCCCTTGGGCCCGCACCCCGAATGGGTAAAACAAATAACGAGCGCGGATTGGGTGATCATCACAAAGACGGATATCGCAGATCAACAGGGCGTGGTCATGTTAGGTCGCCAAATTAGAGCTATGAATCCCTCGGCAACGATCTTTACGGCTAAAAACGGCCATATCGAGCAGGAAGCAGAATTCTTGAAAGATCTTCTCTCGGCAAACGGCCGCGAAAACTTAGGTTTGCAAAACGATCTCCCGTCCAGTGTCTCTGACCGCCGTGACTCCAACAGCGCAACGGCCTCCCTCTCGCTGCGCTTTGCTGGCTCGGTGAACTGGAGTGCCTTCAGTGTCTGGTTGAGCATGTTGTTGCACGCCCACGGCGAGCATATCTTAAGGATCAAAGGTTTACTGGACGTCGGTTCCGCAGGCCCCATCGTCCTCAACGGCGTTCAGCACATCGTGCACCCCCCGATCCATTTGTCCGAATGGCCTGACGAAGATACAGTCTCTCGCTTGGTCATCATCGTGCGCGGTATTGACCCGGACCGAATTCTGGATTCCTTGCACAAATTCCGCCGCTTCATTGGGGCTGCTCTGGTGAAGGTTTAGTGATAGTGTGCCCCAAAGAACCCAACCCGGGACATTCCCTGTCATCTTTACGTCGCAAGGCATAGAAGGCTCTAGCACTCGTTCACACAGTCGTTTCGGCAGGCGATTCGGCAAGAGGTGGGAGGGTGTCCCAGGAGTTCTGTCGCCAGCCGTCCACCAATCCCCTCAAGTCTGATAAATGCCCGCTCTTTGTTTTGCCGACCCTGATCAAGATATCGTTGTGGACGGCGTCATCCAACGATTTGAGTTTACCTTCTGGTACACGTAATGGGAGGAAAGGGTCCCGACGTCACACCGGTTGCATAATCGCGGATTTCGGATCCAGCCAGACAAATCAGACATCGGGTCCCCCAATGGCAAACTGGCTGCTCTGTCGTATCTTGCAGTGCTCCACTCACCAGATCGTCTCAACATCATAACACTTGATCCACTCATCCGCGGTGATGACGGGCATGCCTTCTTGTATGGCTTGGGCGACCAAAAGGCGGTCAAACGGGTCGCGGTGCAAATCCGGAAGCCCATAGACCCCGAGCGCATGGAGAATCTCGACGGGCAAATCCACAATACCGTTTTCGTTCATCTGCTGGGTCATGAACCGGTCCAAATCTTCGTATACGCGTATTCGGCCGAGGGCGGCTTTGATCGCGATCTCCCAGGCACTCGCCGCACTTAAATACAGTTCATTCCTTGTATCTTGGATAATCGCTCTTGCACGTTTGGACATCCGCCCATCATCGGTGATCCACCACAGGAAGACGTGCGTATCAAGAAGGGTCTTCATCGTTCGAACAACCTCTGAATCGACTCCGGCAGCGGATCGTCAAAATCTTCCCCGACAACAATTAGACTTTTGGCTGTGCCCGGTACGCGCTTTGTCGGCCGTTCGCGATAAGGCACGAGCCGGGCGAGGGGTTTACCCGCTTTCGCGATGACGATCTCTTCCCCGACTTCTACACGCGCCAATAGTTTTGAAAAATGCGTCTTTGCCTCGTGGACGTTGACCACTTTGGTCACCGAAACCACCTCCTGACGATATTATGAACTAAGTCTTGGACTAAGTCAATTCACATCTGTCTGCTGGAGAGTGCCAGCCTGTCAAATTTGAGGTTAACCGCATGTGTTCATGATGCTCATGAATCGTCCTCAACACATCACGGTACCCCGCAATCTTGCTCCGAACGCGCTGAATCAACGCATCCACCTCCGCCCGCCACGCTGAGGCTTCCTGCACCCCACGTTGACCGGAAACTATATCCAACCGTACAATGTAACCGGATATGTTTTGAACCATTCCTATCATTCCTAATTTGGGAGGAGAAATCTGGTGAAACGGTTTTATAAGGTCGCCGTCTCGGCAGCAACCCTGGCCGTTCTCTCCACCGGGCATCCCGTCCCGAGCGGCCCCGTGCACGCCGCCCCGGGTGAGCCGCCCGGCCTCGCCGCAGTGTCCGGCTCTACTTCGACGTCCGTCCCCGCCGGGACTCCCGGCCTGGCTATGACGCCCGGCCCCGCCGCGGCGCCCGACTCTGCCACCACGCCGGACACCGTCGCGCCCACCGCCGCCGGGCAAACGGGGAACCCGCCCGCCCCCTCAGCGGTCCCTCCAACCATGCCGCCGGCACAGGCGCCCACCCCGCCGCCGAACGCCATCAGCGAGAAAGAGGCGGAGGCCAAAGTTCGCGCCCTGTTTGACGGACTGGCAGAACTCCCCTATGTGACCGCGCACTATCTCCCGGGGGATCCCCGGGCCGGCATCCTCGATGATGTAGGATCAAAACCGACATGGGAACTTACTTTTTTTACCACAAATCCTTCCAAATCCAAAGGCACGCCATCGGGGCCGCCGGACACGCTCCATGCGAGGGTTGATGCCATAACCGGCGCCATCCTGGAATTCTCACGGATGAACCCCGCGTGGACCGGCGACCGTCAGCCGGATAACCAACTGGCCCTTCAAGCCGCCACCGCTTTCTTACAAAAGATCGCTTCTCCCTTCCGCGATCAGGGGCTGGAGCGAATCGGCGGCGGCGGAATCACCCAAACCGCCACACCGGGAACAAAAACCTTACAGTGGCGATTTGCCGTCGTCACCTTCAGCGAGAAAGTGCACGGCATTCCTTTCCCCCAGAATTCCGTGGACATCCGGGTGGATCAATTCGGTCATGTCGTCGGGATGCAGATCATGCATCCATTTGACAGCTCCAAACTCCCCGAACCCTCCGGAGCCATCTCATCGGCCGAGGCGCAAAAACGGCTCGCAGCCCATCTCCAATTGGAAAAAATGTATCTCACGACGCCGTTCCATTTGGATGCATCCGGGCAGCTCCAAAAGGGAGACCGGCCGGTCCTCGGCTATTTTCCCGTGCAGCAGGGGAGCATCGACGCCCTTTCGGGTAAACCGTTTACCGGAGGATTTTCGATCCCGCCGAATCTGGAAATGGATAAGTCCCTTTCCATCACCGGTCAGGGGCAGGCCCTCCAGGCCAAGGACAAAGACGCGGCCGCACGCTTGGTGGCGGATTTCCTACATATGGATCTTTCCGGAATGACCTTGCAGGAGCAGACACCGCCTCCGGACACGTTGAGCGGTTTTCATCCCCGGGTGTTGACTTGGACGCTCCGCCCGCCAGCGGGTCCCCCGGCTCCGCAGGGCTCGGCGGTTTACCCCGCGGCACAGCCGAGCCACATCAACGCGGTGTTTGACGCCGACACCGGCCAGTGGTTGGACCTGAACGTGGATACCCGAATGCTTCAAGGCAAACCGGCGGTTCTGTCCATGGAACAAGGAGAGGCGAAGGCCCTCTCGTTCCTGCAGCAGATTTTGCCCAAGGGCAGCCAAGCCGTTCAACTCCTTTGGGAACTAGACAGTTCCAAGCCGCTGCCGAGCCCTCCGGACTGGTTCGATCCGGCCAAGGAGCCCAACTTCATGCCGGAGCCGCTGCCGGTGTACACGTACACCTTTCGTCCATTGGTTCAGGGCGTGCCCGTCCTGGATCGCATCTACAATGTGCAGGTGGATGCAACCACGGGGCGGATCGTGGGATTCATACTGCCACCCGCAGCATCCCCGGCGCTGCCCGATGATCGGGATACCATCACTCCGGAGCAGGCCAAAGCGGCTTTTCTCCAGGCGCAGCCCATCCGGCTGGTGTACACATGGCCGGTATTCGGCAATCAGGCGGCCCCGCAAGGCCAGTTGGTGTATGAGTTCGATCCGAATCACCCGATCCAGTACATCGACGCCTTCACCGGAAAGCCGGTGCTTTTCACCACTCGCTAGGTATAACCTTTCGGATTGGTCAAACGGACCGGTCCCTCCATCCCGCAACGGGCGGGTATGGGAGCGGGATGGAGAAGCGGCGCGAGAACTGGACTCGGCGGTCTGAAGGGGTCGATTTGATCCAAAAACACAAGCCTACACCCTCGGAATTTTTCGAGTGGGTTTCCCCCGCTCCCCCTTTTGGAGCGGGGGAAGCGGCTTGCCCCAAAGGGCGATGGACCAAAAATTCGCCACGGGCCTGGGCAACTCCCGATTGCCCTCCAGGTCCTCGCGAACAATTTGCCGATTCCGTAGCGGCCCCATTTATATTTGCGCCTTGACTCGTCCAGATCAAGCTTGGTCTTGGGATATCGTTTTTCAATGACCCGTTTTGCAGGGCGGGTGAAACGGTGTTGAATCAGTTCAAAGGTCACACCTTGGCGACGGTTCGAGGGCATGGCTCGGCTCACCCGCCTCACCAGCTCTTCATACTCCTCCCGCCATCCCTCGTACAGATAGATGGGCGCGATAATGAAGCCGAGGGGATAGCCGGCCTCCGCCACCCTGCGCGCCGCCGCCAGGCGCTCCTCGAGAGAAGCGGTGTTCGCTTCAAAATTCCGCACCACATAGTCGCTGTTCACGGAAAAGCGGATCCGGGTGTGACCGTTATGACGGGCGTCCAGCAGACTGTCCACGAGGTCGTACTTGGTCACAAACCGCAGTCGCCCGTATTCCTCTTGTCCCATGAATTCGATCAGCCGGCGCAGATTTCCCGTAAGGTGCTCCAGACTCAGGGGATCGGAGGTGCAGGCCGCTTCAAAACGAGTGATCCGGGGTCTGCGCTCGTCGATATAGCGATGCGCCCGTTCAAGGATTTCCGGAATGTTGACATACACCCGCACGTAGGGCTTGGCGCCCAGAGTGGTCTGCAAGTAACAATAGTGGCAGTGGCCGATGCACCCGGTCGCGATGGGAATGGCGTATTCCGCCGACGGCCTGGAGGTGTCGAATTCCAGGCTCCGACGAACCCCGACCACCAGGGTTCGTTTTGCGTTTCGATACCGCTGCAGGTCATCGTCGCCGGGTATGCCGGTCACCCGGTTGTGGGACGTCGTGTAACGAATCTCGACGCCGAGATCCTGAAGACGGCGGTAAATGTCCCGGCCGATCGGGTAGTCCAACGCCCGGGGTTCGAAAAAGGCGCGATCCGGAATGAACGGCTGCATCGTCTCTCCTCCGGGGACGCCGTGCCGTCAGCCTCCATCCGGCCGGGCTCCGGCGCGCGATATGATCTTCATCCCCTAGTATGCCTCCAAAACCCTTTCCCACGTTCAATCTTCAGCGCGCGAACAACGCTTCGGCTGCGTCGCCACCCACCTTCGCCTCCCGTCAGCCGCCCTCTTAACAACGACACCCACACCCGTTCGCTCTTGAGGTTGAATCCACACGTCTGTGGATTCAGCCAGCGGGAACAGTGTGGGTGACCTGTGCCGCCTGTCACCGGCTCAGGGGCAAATAGCAGAACCACCCGCTCCTTCCTGGTGTATCGACCTTTGCATGGCGTTTTAACGGACCAATTCATGCGTCAGCACTAATGATGCTCCAGGTTTTTTGACGTTTTGTAACATCAACGGTTATAATATACAAAGTCGTAAGGCCCTTAAGGGTAAAGTGGGTGGACAGAAATGACGGAACAAAAACGTCATATACAACTGAGATTTGATGGCCCGGCCGTTCAACGGGGGAAAATCACTGTTGACGTACTCATTCAGACCTTAAAAAACCTCCAAGATGCCGTGTACCAACTGGGTCGATTTCATTTGGAAAAAGGTGTTATTGGATCGCGTGGTCGAATTCCGCAGCGCGTAAAAGATGCATGTACACTTCAGCTTACTGGGACTAACCAGGGGAGTTTTGTGGCAGATCTGGAGTTAAACGAAAAAACGGAACAGTTAAGTTTATTTAACGATGAAAAAGACCTCGGTGAGAAAAGTCTTGAAACATTATCCGCGATTATGATCAATTTTAACGACGGAAAAGGTCATGAAGTCCGTTCGCTCATTCCGGATGTCTTAACGCGTAATCGCACACTCAGGTTTATTCGCAATATGATACCTGAAAAAAGCGCTGGTTATTCGGTGTATATAAGCTTTGATGATGAAAAAAAAGCTGCCCTTACACCTGATTTTTTTGGTGATATTGATGAATTGTTACTGGAATCTGTGGAAGAAAGTCAAGTTACGTTGGTGGGGCGAGTGGTTGAGATTCAAGTTGAACCTACACGATGGTTTCACATCAGTTTGTCAGGGGGAAGAAGAATAAAATGTTATTTCGAGCAAGATCTTGATGCCGCATTGTTTCAAGCGATCGATCAGTTAATCGAAATACGGGGAACGGCGCAAAGAGACGGCCGCGGTCAGCTACAATCCATCAATCGAGTGTATGATGTAAAAATAATTGATCTTGATCCATTGTCCTTCGATCAGATTCTGGGTAAGGATCGTGTGTTCATCTTAAAGGAACATTTGCATGCTGTTTTATCATACGAAGATGGCCTTTTTTTCATTGAAAATGAAAGGTTCAACATCCTAGGCTACGGACCTACACGTGAACAAGCTGTTCAAGATTTTCAGCGATATTTTGAATTTTTATGGCATGAATATGCAGAAGCAGACGATCAAGAGCTTACCCCTGACGCTAAAAAATTAAAAGATGCCTTGCGATCGCTCGTAACGAGAGAGGATGAAACATATGATTTTTAAGGCGAAAGACATCAGAAGTTCGTTAGAAAAAAAAGGGTTTCATCGGAAGTATACAGATCATGAATACTTTATATTTTACTTTCAAGGAAAGAAGACAAGCATTCGCACAAAGTTAAGTCTAGGTATCAAAGAGGTTGGAGATGCTATACTCAACCGGATGGCGCAGCAATTGCATTTAAGTCGCAAAGATTTTAATAATCTCATTCAATGTCCGTTAACATATGACCACTACATAGCGATACTGAAGGAAAAAGGGATTTTAGATTAAACCAACTGGCAGGGTTAGGGAGAGCGTCGTGAACCGATTGTGCCAAGGCGTTCAGGCAGCCGACTGCGTAAGGCGCCCAAATGGCGAACCGGTGCCGCCAGCGGCGCAGTGTGGACTCCTCGACCCCGACACGCTCCGCAGGCGGTTCACTCACCGCGGCCTCGATGCTGAGGGCCTCATGCCGTTTGTAAGGCACCAGGATGTCCGGCAGCTCGTGATGGATCCGCCTGCAACGCCCACAACGAAGCCTGCGAATGATGAGCTGGATCTTCTCTCCTGAGGACCGGACACATCCACGACGCCGACTGCCAATCACGCCAAGCGCCCCCTCACAACACGGGCAGGGGACCGATTCTGCACTCCGAACAAAAAACCTCGTCTACACCTGTTTCAACGAGCTCAAAATCTGATACAATGATCACAGGTGATTGTGGTTGGCGTCAATTTCTGGACCGACAATCCCGTCAGCATTCGGCCATTATGGAATAGCGGTAGCAACACACATCCGCCCATCACCGGTGATCCACCACAGGAAAACGTGCGTATCAAGAAGGGGCTTCATAGTTCGCAGATTAACCCTCGCAGATTGGACACATGCTCCCGATATTGAGCCATTGCGCATCCCTCTTGGTGGTGTGATTCTTGACCATCTCACATTCGACCAAAGGAGGGGCGGATGGCTCATTCATGTTACTCCTGTGCCCCTTTCCATCTAATTCGTTCTAACTTACTTATTTCCGACAGGCCACAATGCCTTCGCGAAGCATTTCACACACGTAATCGATCTCTTCATCAGTTATGCGATTAAAGAACGGGAGTGCTATGGTGCTCTTGGCCACGTCCTCCGTAATGGGGAAATCACCCTCCCGATAGCCAAACATCTGCCGGTAAAACGGCTGAAGATGAATGGGTGAAAAATACGGACGGCAGCCGACCCCCCGTTCCCGGAGGAAGACCATCAGCTTGTCTCGATCCACAGTTTCATCGACGCGGACCACATACACGAACCAACTCATGCGCACGCGGGGATCGATACGAGGAGGCGTAACCAGCGGAATATCCTGAAGCCGCTCCGTGTACTTCCGAGCAACTTCGCTCCGCTTGGCAAGAATCTCGTCCAGTCGCTTGATCTGCTCGACTCCCAGTACGGCATTGATCTCACTCAAGCGATAGTTGTAACCCAACCGATCGTGCGCCAACCACTCACTGGCCTCTCCACGGCCTTGATTTCGCAGACTTCGAGCCATACGATAGAGGTCTGCACTATCGGTCACCAATACCCCGCCTTCACCCGTCGTGATCTGTTTGTTTGGGTAAAATGCGAAAGCGCCGGCATCCCCAAGATGACCGCAGGGTACGCCATCATACGCTCCCCCGATCGCTTCACAAGAGTCCTCGATCAAGAGCAAATCATACCGCTTCGCGATCTCTGCAAGCCGAAGCATGTTCACCGCCTGACCGAACACATCCACGACCAGAATCGCTTTCGTCCGGCTTGTGATCGCCGCCTCAATCCAGTCAATATCGATATTGTAGGTGAGGGGATCGATATCGACAAACACGGGTTTCGCCCGTTCGTAAAGCAGGACATTGCTGCTCGCCACGAAACTGAACGGCGTGGTGATGACCTCGTCCCCTTGGCCGATGCCAAGCCCCCGTACAATGAGGTGCAACGCGCTGGTGCCGCTGTTTACCGCAACCCCGTAGCGCCTGCCCGCAACGGCCGCACAACGCTCCTCAAATTCCTCGATCTTCGGGCCAATGCTGAGAATGGGTGTTCGCAGCACGGACACAACAGCATCAATCTCTTCTTCTCCAACGTCCGGACGTGCCAACGGGACGGTTTTCCTAGCGATCATCCGGTTTCACCTCGATCCACCTCTGAATACGGGCGGGTATGCCGACACTGACCACACGCGGTTCAACATCCCGCGTGACCACTGCCCCGGCACCCACCACTGCGGCCTCCCCCACGGCACGCCCCTGCAAAACAACGGCACCCGATCCGATGTATGCTCCATGTCCAATCCGACAGTTCCCCGAGATGCGCACCCCGGTCATTACGGAACTAAAATCGCCCAGCTTACTTTCATGGCTGATCGACGATGCCACATTGACGATCACAAATTTCCCAATGACCACGTTTACTGTGAGGATCACCCCGGGGCAGATAATGCTCCCTTCCCCGATGTTTACCGAACGATGAACATCGATATCGGGGTCGATGAGCGCAGGAAATGACCGAATCCCCATGTTAAACAGACCAGAGACAACGCCGAACCTCGCCTTGGAGTCACCGATCGCCACCGAAACTGCCGGACGAATTCCTTCGTGGATGATCTTGTTCAGCGAAGACCTGACCGGGCCCAGGTATGGATACCCAAGGAGCAGCGATTCGTCGGGCCGACGATCATCCACAAACCCGAGAATGTTCCACGTAGGCTTCCTGGCGTTGATTCGCTCCACAAGCCATGCGGTTTCACGCCCCATGCCTCCTGCCCCCACAATAACGAGCGGTCGGATCCCTTTTTCTTCCGCACCTTCAACTTCCCCGATGTTCACGCCTCTCCACCACACTTTCCCCGCCCAGCACGAATTTTTCCTTGTCGGCGTACACGCCATTCCCCCGCACGACCACTCCAATCGTCCGAAAGAGGATTTTCAGGTCAAGCCAAAAGCTCCAGTTGTGAACATACCACCGGTCCAGTTCGATCCTCTCATCCCATGTGATTTCGTTGCGCCCGTTGATCTGGGCCCAGCCGGTTATACCCGGTCGGACCCGCAGACGCTCCCGCTGGTCCGCCGTGTAACGTTCAACCTGTTCCATCAGTGTCGGGCGGGGACCCACAACGCTCATATCCCCCCTTAGAATGTTGATGAGTTGCGGCAACTCATCTAAGCTGTATCTTCGCAACAGGGCTCCCACCCGTGTGATCCGCGGGTCTGACTGACCCGTGTACACTCCATCGCCTAGCGACTCGGCTCCGGTGACCATCGTCCGATACTTGAAGATCACAAAGGGTACCCCATCTTTCCCGGCGCGGACCTGTCGAAACAATGCCGGACCCGGTGAATCGATTCGAATCGCGACTGCAATCCCAAGTAAAAGAGGACTTAGAATAACAAGTGCGAAACTGCTTACCACAATGTCAAACAGTCGTTTTAACAACTGCCATTCACCACCCCGATGCTCTCCACAGTCATACGACCACCAAGAATCTGACCACAGGTTTCGCGATTGAAGAGCCCGATAGAGGAGTCGTATGTTTCTCAGCCGCGAGCAGGCATACCCAATACATCACTATAGATCTGATCTTGAGCACTGAGTACAAGATCGAGACGATACTTCCGGACCTCCTGCCGCCCACGGTTCCCCATCTTCTCCGCATCCGAAGGATGGTCGAGAATCCACCTCATGGCATTGGCAATCGCCTCCACGTCGCCCACCGGGACCAAAAGGCCCGCTCCATCGGACAACAGATCTCGGGTACCACGAACATTACTGCCTATTACAGGTCTCCCCATTGCCATGGCCTCCATCACTGTCCGCGGCAAGCCTTCTCTGGTCGAAACCAAAAGCACAGCATTGGAGGCGCTCATCAGGCGTGGGATATCCGTTCGGTAGCCGAGAAAATGGACCTGCTTGTTGACTTTCAGATCTTGTGCCAATTGCTCCACATCCGCCCTCGTCCGACCTTCCCCGGCCAACGCAACATGAACGTGAGCGTTGCCCAGCAATCTCAGCGCCCGTATGATGTCTCGATGACGCTTATTCGGGGTAAATTCAGCGATGACGGTAAAAAGATAATCGGCCGGAGTCAGCCGCAATTCATTTCGAACCATTAAAATCTCCTCTGGAGATATTGCCTGCGGATTATAGGCTTGCAAATCGATGCCCACACCCGGAACATACCGGAGACGTTGTTCAGGCACCAAATTTAAAAATCGAGCGGCTTCAAAATCATCGCGGTTGATGGTGATGAGCATATCGGTCCAACGACCGGCGACTCGTTCAAGTGCCTCGAACGGGAGATTACCGAACTTGCTTCGTCCGCTGTGAAAATGAAAACCATGAGCCGTATAAACAACCCGCACATGACTCCGTGCCCGTATTGAACGTAACGCGAAGCGCGTAAGAAACCCGGCAATCGGCGTATGAACGTGAACAATGTCGTATTGTCCCGTTTCCACCAGATCCCGGACGCGCGAAGATTCGCGAAGAAGGATGGGGTTCGGCGTTCTCGACCAACCGGCATCAAAAACTCGATCGAACGTTGCCACACATTGCGGATCACGGCTGACCCCCGCGGCCAGGGCGTCCACTTTCCATCCCAGCGACTGCAGATGAGTGCAGTGTGGAAGCAAGAACGACCGCAACGTTTGAGCAACTGTGGTGACTTCCAGTAGCCGCATATCCCTCACCGTACTTGAGGAATGGTTTCAACCGCCCGTGCCTCTTGCTCTCCGAAGTAAATCTGATAGTTCGGGACCAAGCGCTGGAGCGCCAGCTTGATCTTGACGCTTTGTGTCTCCAGGTCTTCTCCGTCCTCGAGGATCTGTTTCAACCCCTCAATGTCGTTCAAAATCTTGGTCAAAGAAACATCCGTCCCACATTCGCCAACATAAATCCGATCGTATTTGGTCACGTGAGCCCCTTCCTCAGCGGTCAACATTTCTTCGTGCAATTTTTCCCCGGGTCGAATCCCGATGAAGGTGATCGGGATGTCCGTACCGGGCTCATAGCCCGATAAACGAATCAAATCCTCGGCCAATTCAACAATTCGGACCGGCTTACCCATATCGAGAAGAAAAACCTCCCCGCCTTGAGCCGCGACTCCGGCCTGAATCACCAGTTGCGCCGCTTCGTTGAGCGTCATAAAGTACCGGGTCATCTGCGGATGAGTCACTGTCACAGGTCCGCCGCGTTGAATTTGTTCTTGGAAAATCTCCACAACACTTCCACGACTCCCAAGAACATTCCCGAAACGAACCGAAGTAAAAACGGTGTCACTCTGATCATTCATCGCCTGTACGTACATTTCTGCCGCCCGCTTCGTCGCCCCGAGAACATTCGTTGGGTTGACCGCTTTGTCTGTAGAAATCATCACAAACCGTTCCACTCCGCAAAGATGAGCGGCGTCTGCCACATTGATGGTCCCGAGGATGTTATTTTTAACGGCTTCCGATGGGTTGCTCTCTAGCAGTGGAACATGTTTATGCGCCGCCGCATGAAAAACAACATGGGGTTGATAGTTTTGCATCACCTGGATGATCCGCTGTCGATCCTGGACGTCGGCAATACAAGGCTCGACTGCGACATCGGGAAAGGAAGTGATGAGTTCCCGGTAAATCGTGAAAATGCTGTGCTCGCCGTGACCCAAAAGGATCAGCCTTTCGGGCTTAAAACCGGACAACTGTCGACACAGTTCCGACCCGATGGATCCCCCGGCACCCGTCACCAACACCCGCTTCCCGGCCAGCGAACGTGCGATGCTCTCAAGGTCCAGATCCACGGGCTCCCGCCGTAACAGGTCTTCGAGATTAACGTCCCGAATCATTCGGATCACGGAATTGCCCGACAAGATGTCCTTGAGATCCGGCAGGATTCGCAATTTCGCCTCACAGTGCCGGCACACGGAAATGATATCTTGAATCTCTCTCCGAGGCGCCGAAGGGATAGCGATGATGATTTCGTCAATCCGGTACTCTCGGACCAAATCCGGGATGCTGTGCCGGTTGCCCAAAACACGAAGCCCCAAAACTTCCATGCCTAATTTTTGGGGATCGTCATCCGCGAAGGCAATGGGGATTCGCTTCCCATCCGGATGGGCCCTCAGTTCCTTTGCCACCATGGCCCCCGCCTGGCCGGCTCCGACGATCAGCACTCGCTCGGCCTCATTTGACGAAGCATCCCGAACCACGTCCGGGATGATCCGCCGCAACAGACGACCGCCCCCCACGCCCATGAGAACGAATGGGTATGCAATCAGAAATATGGACCGCGGAATCACAACGCTGCCCGCCATGGTATGTACGACATGCGAAAAAATGTATAAGACCGGCAAGCTTAAGGTCGTCGCGACGGCCAATGTGAGCAGTTCATGAATGCTGGCATACCGCCACATTTTTTTATACAGGTGGGCAAACGAATAGGTTCCCCAGAATACGCCTAGGCATAAAAGGATCGCCAACGGGCTATATTTCAAATAGGGATTATCCCATACGAAATCAAACCGTAAACCGTACGCCAAAAGGACGGTGAAGGCAATCACGAACCCATCATAAGCCATCCAAGCGAATTGCCGAACCCATCTGGTCACCCTGACTCTCGCCCCCCTTTGACTAAGCATAAATGTTCTAGATGCAAAGAAAAGCCGACCTCATGCCGGCGTATACGTTATCAGAAAGGGCTTGATCTAAGGTCTTTGGAGTTTGTATACCTCCGACTGTCTTGTCGCAGACCCCCGGAGACGTTCATGGTATAGCCAGGTTCTCTCAAGCCCATCCCGCAAAGCAAAGCGCGGTTCCCATTCCAACAATCGCCGCGCCTTGGCGTTGGCCAGACAACTGTGGCGAATGTCCCTGGCTCTGTTTTCCCGATGGATGGCACGGGCAGCCGTGCCGGTCAAGCTGCTTAATGTGTTCCAGAGCTCATTGATCGAAGTTGGACATCCGGTTCCGATGTTCAACACTTCCCCCGAGCCAAGGGTCAAGGCCGCGACGTTGGCCGCCGCCACATCTTCGACATAAATAAAGTCCCGGGTCTGTTCTCCGTCCCCGTTGATGATAACCGGTTCTCCCCGCAACAACTTGTCCACAAAAATCGACACAACGCCGCCTTCTCCGGTGGGATCCTGGCGCGGACCGTAGACGTTGGCGAATCGCAAGATGGTATAATCCAAGCCGTATAATTCCCCATACGTGCGCACGTACAGTTCCGGGGTGTATTTTGAGATGCCATAAAAGGAAACGGGTCGGACAGGGTGCTCCTCATCGATGGCCAGGTACTGGGGATGGCCGTACACGGCGGCCGACGAAGCATAGATAACCTTGCGGACGCCGTAATCCCGACATTGATTCAACACATTGACCGTGCCCAACACGTTGATGCGGGTGTCCGAAAGAGGGTCCTGAATCGACCGCGGCACATTGCTTTGGGCTGCCAGGTGAATCACGATCTCCGGACGGAAAGCTTCAAAGACGTGAGCCACGCTTTCTGAATCCACAGATTGGATGTACAACACTGCCGAGGGATGAACCTGTTCCTTCCGACCCGTGCTCAAATCATCCACGACAGCCACCTCATAGCCGCCTTCACACAACCGGTCCACCACATGGGAACCGATAAAACCCGCACCCCCGGTCACCATAACCCGCACCATCGGCACCTCCGAGCCCTAGGGTACATCCAACGACGGGCCCTGGCCGCCATCATTCACCCTTCGTCATACCATCAATTAGCAACACAACGACCGTACATATTTTACGTCAAAAAACAAATATGGACAAGCCAGCGCCAGCTACCTGCTGTTCGTCCGTGATATTGTCATCTTGGAACTCGTCAGTGACAATGTCATTATGGCACAGGAGACGATTACATTGACCAACAACGAACTCAAAAGAGCCTTGGGGCTCGAGCGCCTCGTCAAGAAAGACATCTGTACGACAGATGCCGCTCATCTTCTGGGTCTGTCAGTCCGTCAGGTCCTTCGCCTGAAAAAACGCTATCTTGAACATGGAACGGAGGGACTCATTCACCGCAACCGCGGCCGCAAGCCCGCTCATGCCTTGCCCCAGGAGCTCAAGGATCACATCTTGAACCTCTACCAAGGCCCCCGGTATCAGGGGGCTAACGACTGCCATTTCGCCGACCTCTTGCGCGAACATGAACAGATCGCCGTCAGCCCTTCCACCGTTCGCCGCATCCGGATCCAAGCAGGTCTTCCTTCCCGTTGTCGCAGGCGTGCCCCCAAGGCCCATCGCCCAAGACCCCGCAAGCCTCAGGCCGGCCTGCTCTGGCAAATCGACGCCACCCCCTTCAACTGGCTCGAAGACCGCGGCCCTCAACTGCATCTGCTGGCCGCCATCGACGATGCCACCGGTCAGGTCGTTGCCGCGACCTTTCGTCACTACGAAGACCTTGCCGGTTATTTCGAGGTCATGCGTCAAGGGATTCTCGCCTACGGCGTCCCGGTCGCCCTGTACTCGGACCGGCACACCATCTTTCGCTCTCCCCGCGAACCCTTGACCATCGAACAGCAACTCGCCGGTGAGCAGCAGCCCCTCTCCCAGTTCGGTCAGGCCCTGGCTGAACTCGGCATCACCCATTACAAGGCCCGAACGCCTCAGGCCAAAGGTCGGGTGGAACGGCTCTGGCGGACCCTTCAAAATCGCTTGGTCATCGAGCTACGCCTGCGTAACGTCTGTTCTCTGGAGGAGGCCAACGCCGTCCTGCCCGAACTCATTGCTCGGCACAATGCTCAGTTTGCTGTCTTGCCGGACCAAGCCCAGCCGGCCTATCGCCCGGTTCCCCAACACCTCGACCTTCGCTACGTCCTGTGTTTCCGGGATCATCGCACCGTTGGAGCCGGTCAAACCCTGTCTTACCAAGGCACGCTCTACACCCTGGCCGTACCTCGCTCCTTCAAGGCACCACCTCCAAAAACCCGTGTCCAGGTCCGTCAGACCCTAGACGGCGAGGTTGTTGCTTGGTATCAAGGGGCTCTCCTCCCCCTTCGCCCCACCAGTCCTTCGCCGCCTGCCGCTTCTCCCACTGCTCAAAAACAAACAGCGGGCCCGCGACCACCGCATCGACCCGCTGCCGACCACCCGTGGAGACGGGCGTCCCTGATTTCCAAGAACCGGCGTTGACACAGGAGACGACCGGTTCTCGCCCGCATCCTATCACACGGGCCGGGTCGTTCGCAATCGCACAAATGGCGCGCATCGGCTGCGTCCCCCGCGGCTGTCAAGGACACCGTGGAATACCGCAGCGACGCGACAGCGGCGCGAGGATATGCCGCGAAAGGTCCTTGACAGCCCCTCGCCCACTCATCCTGTGGGTGAGCGGGAAGGGCGACCGACAGGAAGCCCTTCCCCTTAATGATCCAGATGGAACCATTTCTAGCTTGTCCTTTGCATAACAGATTCATAGACGACTTAAGGTGACATTTTCAAAGACGCTTGACAGCCAGCGCCAGCTACCCAGGGGCGACAAAACCGCCGTTGGGAGTCGGAGTCACCCAGTTAGTGGTCGTGAGACCTCTCACCCCCTGAGCTTCGATTGTACATCCGCAGGTTTCGCCGAGGATGTATATCCAAACAACGATGAATGAATTCATTCAAGACACCGAACGGACATAGGCCTCTACCACTTGGTCCGCCCGCCCTTGCATCTTGATCTCGCCCTTGTCCAGCCATACGGCCACATCACACAAATCCTCCACCTGATCCGGGGAGTGCGAGACAAAGATGATCGTTTTTCCCTGGCGCTTCATTTCTTTAATCCGGTTTATGCACTTCTCCTGAAAAGCCAAATCCCCTACGGCCAAAACTTCATCAACAAGGAGAATGTCCGGATCCACATGGACGGCCACCGAAAATCCGAGGCGCATGTACATCCCCGATGAGTAATTACGAACCGGGTTGTCAATAAAATCCTCCAGTTCCGAGAAGGCGATAATATCTTGTAGCTTGTCTTTAATTTCCTTTCGAGTAAACCCAAGAATCGACGCGTTCAGGAAAATATTTTCTCTCCCTGTGAAGTCGGGATGAAAACCGGCTCCCAGTTCCAGGAGTGTTGACACGCGGCCACGGATCTTGACCTCTCCTCTGGTTGGATAGAGAATCCGGCTGATAATCTTTAATAACGTACTTTTCCCTGACCCGTTCCGGCCGATCAACCCGACGGTGGTTCCGGAATGGATCGTCAAATTCACACCCTTAAGAGCCCAAAATTCGTCGGCCTTTTGCCGGTTCCAAAAGATCAAGCGTTCTTTGAGCGTATACGCCTTATCATGATAGATGCGGAATTTTTTCCAGACGTTTTGCACTTCTACTGCATCGGACAAGTGAGAAACCTCCACTCTCATAATTCCTCGGCTACATTTCTTTGCAGCCGATCAAAAACACTAAAACTTACAACCAGAAGAATCACGAAACCAACCGCACAGTAACCGAGAGCCCGCCAGTCAGGCCACATTCCATAAAAGAAAATGTCCCGATAAGCTTCAATCAATGGAGTCATAGGATTGACTGAAAAGTATACCTGAACTTCCTTTGGTACGAAATCCATCGGATAAATGATAGGCGTAAGGAAAAACCACACTGACATAAGTACACCGATAATGTGCTCCAAGTCTCGAAAATAAACATTGAGAGCAGCGACCAGAACAGCCAACCCAATTACCAGAACCGTCTCTACAAATAACACAACCGGAAAAGATAGGAGTGCCCACGACAATTTAACCTTAAACAGAAGTAGAGCCGGAATAAGGATGGCAAGGCTTAATATATAGTTAATCAAATTTGCCAAGGCCGCGGATAACGGTAACACTACCCTTGGAAAATACACCTTTTTAATCAAACCCGCATTTTGAACCAAACTCAATGAACCTTGCAGCACCGAATTCGCCATGAAATTCCAAGGAAGGAGAGCGACAAACAAAAACATGGGATACGGTTTGATACTGGATTTCATAATGAAAGAAAAGACAATGCTATATACCACCAATAGCAACAATGGATTGAAGAACGTCCAAAGAAAGCCCAAGACAGACCCCTTATAACGCACCTGTAATTCTCGGAGTGTCAGGTTCTTCAGCATCTCTCGGTATGCAAGATATTCTAAAATCCTCTTCATGTACAGGACTCCCTAAAAGTCTTTCAATCCAGGATAAAAAAGCGCCTCTTGCACAGTTGCATCAGTAAGATCTTAACAAAAAATCTCCTTTGTCCTGTGACAAATTTGGGTTATAAAAAGGATCACTTCCGATATGATGTCCCCAGCGCTCTCTCATAAGTTGAATTTCTCTCAGAAAACGCTCTTGCTTTTCCGGGGTATCTTCATATCCTCGACTTTTCGACTCGTAATGAACCATTCGGACATGTGGGAGCCAAACATTGTAGAAACCTCGTTGTAACAACTTGAGGCAGAAATCGACATCATTGAAAGCAATCTCTAATCTTTCGTCGAACCCCCCAACCAGATCAAATAATTCCTTTTTGACCATTAGGCAAGCTCCGGTAACGGCTGAGTAGTTAGAGATGGTTCTCAACCGTCCAAAGTAACCGGGCGCATCAACAGGAAAGTGCTTGTGGCTGTGGCCAGCTACACCACCCGTAAGAACAACACCCGCATGTTGAATGGTGTAATCCGGATACAAAAGCATTGCCCCGACAGCACCAACTGTTTTTCTTTCAGCTTGACCCACCATTTCGGCCAACCAAGAGTCTGGCGAGAGTATTTCAATATCGTTGTTGAGAAATAATAAAAGTTCGCCTTTGGCATGTCGGACTGCCATGTTATTTAAACGAGAATAATTAAAAGGAATATCAATCCTCTCCACCCTTACCCTTACTGGTTCTTGTCGAACCCACTTCTTGAACACATCACACGTTTCTTGTTTGCAACTTCCGTTATCTACAATAATAACCTCGAAATTTTTATAGCTTGTCCTTTCGAAAAGAGACACCAAACACCGATCAAGCAATTCGGCCATATCCCGAGTTGGAACGATTATAGATACTAGTGGTTCCTTAGATATAACATAATGTACTCGATACACACCATCCACCTGTTCAACCCAACCATCTTCTTTTCGACGAAGTAAGGCCTCTTTCAGCGCCCGCAGTCCGGCCGTTTGTGCGTAAGGTTTTACCGCCGCAGACGAAGCCGTCGACTGAGACGTTGCTCTCCAATGATACAGTACCTTGGGTATATGGTAAATCCGTTCAGTTTCCTCCGTTAATCGAAGAACCAAGTCATAGTCCTGAGCCCCCTCGAAACCTTTTCGAAAACCGCCGATCTTACGCACCAACTCTGTTCGGTAAACACCAAGATGGCACGTATACATCTGAGATAAAAAAGTATCCGGGGACCAATCCGGTTTGAAAAAGGGATCATATCGTTTCCCATTTTCATCTATTTTATCTTCGTCACTGTAAATCATGTCAGCATCCGGGTGCTGATTGAGAAGCAATACATTTTCCAGTAGGGCATGAGGAGCCAATTCATCGTCGTGATCTAGAAGCGCAACAAAATCGCCCGTGGCTAACGATAATGCAGAATTCGAAGCCTCCGAGATATGGCCGTTGGTTTCCCTGAAGATCAACTTGATACGGTGATCTTTTCTCGCATATTCTTCAAGAATCTCCCGTACCCGAGGGTTCGGAGAACAGTCATCAGCAATACACAATTCCCAATGCGGATAGAATTGGTTCTGAACGGATTCAATACATTTTCGCAACCATCTTTCCTCAGTATTGTACACAGGAACTAAAACAGAGATGACGGGACAATACACTAGTTGCTCTATCCGTTTCGATATGGCACCCTTGTCGAATGATTCATGTTTTCGGATAAAGGTTTCATAGACAAGATTGGGGTCTGTCAATTGATCTAGGGTAACCATTGAAAGAGCTTTTTTCCATATGCCCTTGAGGCCATAGAGCTCATACGTCAATTTTGCCTTCTTAATTATAAGGCCGACATGCTTCCACCCCCCGTTGGAACGCCAATATTGCCCGAGCGCCCGTATGAGTAGTCGGATGCGGTGCGGCCGTATAAAAGTCATAGCCCATAGACGCATTACCAAGGAGGTAGAAGTGTCACGGGACATGTCAATTTGCTGATCGTACTTCAAGATCAACACTCCTTGCCAACGACGATGGCATCGTAGATCGTAGAAACATAGACAACGAAGGACAAACCCAATGTCATCATACTGTTCAATACAGAGAATATCATAGGAGCGACACGGTCACAGTGATAAGATTGTTCCACAATCCGTCGGCCGGAGCATCCCATCGTGTTTGCCAAGTGAATGTTAATGCCCAATTCAAGTAATGTCTGTACCCATTGGACGTTCGTTCCTGCAGGAAAACCATTTATGCCTTCCCTTACGAGGCACCGTCCGTTGTACAGTTTTCCCGGATACTCGTCATCGAAGAATGGGGTAACCTTTACCTGCACCCCTTGTGTCGGAAGGTACTGGTACATCCGCAGACGACTACTGGCACCCAAACGCCCGTATCGACTAAAAAACAACACTTTCATGTTCGTCGTGCTCCCAGAGCAATTCTATCAAAGATTTTCTTGAAATCCAGAGCATTGGATGTCCTGGAATGACATCCTCACAGCACTGGACCGATGCTGCGACGCGCAATGCAGGACACGTGCATCCGGTGCGAAAAAGAAAGTCCTTGCTATAAGCGCAACGGCCGCCAAGCCAAAATGTTTCCGGCAGTAGAGGATTCGGGCAAAAGTAAAACAACCTCCGGCCCTTGATTTGGGAGGTCGTTCCTCCCCCCTTGTGTGCACTGCCCCAGCCTGGGCATAGTTGCAACTGAGCCACCCAGCTTTCCCTGCGCGACAGGCAAAATCCACTTCGTACTACACAAAGAATCGCTCATGCACGGAACTGAGGCACCGGCATAACTGATTTTCCAGCTTGCAATTTACAATAATGATATCGAGCAAGATATCGAGCAAAGGCACCTTCATCGTTGACCACCTATTGATAACTCGGCCCCTCTGCCGCTTCACCTCGTCACGTTCCCATGTTTCATTTCGCTGCGCTGGACCTGCTAAGGGATTTGCTCGACCGGACTTGGACCGGCTGGTCGTGCCTAGCTTTGCTTAGTCTCGCTGTCTGACATTTTACGCTTGCAGCCTTTGGGACAACGGCTTGCCGGATCCAATACATTTGGGAACTCAGCATCTACTGTCTGCGAGCTAATCTCCTTATCACACGGCTCATAGATCTAGCTGGCCGTGTAATTCTCCATGAAGTCGAAGTCTCATAAATTTGTACAGTCCTTTTCAGTTGATCGATCTCAGCGCCTAGTTCGGAGGTCAACCGATTCACATCCGTTTTTAACTGCTCGTTCTCTGCCCTTAGCTGTGATTCAATCGCACGAGCTTGATCTAACAATCTGTCCGTTGACTGTAGATCTTTGTTAGCCATTGTTAGTCTATCGGACAATTCACGCACTTGCCAAAGGAGATTTACCCTCTCTCCCAAAGTCTGAAAATGAGTTTGTACCGCCATTCGTTGGTTGTCGTCGCTTGTCATTAATGAACTAACGGTTGTAGGAATGTCTGAACCATATTGGAGAACGCCTAGCCCGTAGCTATGACTAAACGCAAATGTAGGATACTGGGACTGTAATTCATTCCATAAGCGCCATACTCCAAAACCACGATCCCTGACCTCGATGTCATGGAAGAGAACAATTGCTCGGTTACTCAGTTTTCTCTTCCAATGTTCAAAATCGTGTTTAGAAGCCTCGTAGGTATGTAGACCGTCGATATGAAGAAGATCAACAGTCCCATCGTCGAATAGTTCTACGGCCTCGTCGAAGGTCATTCGTAGCAGTGATGAAAAATGCCCAAACCTGGGGTCGTGGTATTGCTTCAGTTCATTAAAAACTGACTCGTCGTAGAAGCCACCATGCTCATCTCCCTGCCACGTGTCTACACCAAAGCAAGCGGATGACATATTAAGACGCTCTACAGCTTGGCAGAACGCGCAGTACGAGTTCCCTGCATGAACACCAAGTTCCACTATGATTTTGGGGCGAAGTTGTCGTACAAGCCAAAACGCGAAGGGGATGTGTCCGTGCCAAGGAGTAGCTCCTGTTAATCTGTCTGGTCTCATATAAACGACCGTATCGAAGATATTTGACAAGAAACTCAACGTCTGATCCTCCTTTGGCTGGCTAATCTTTGGAATCTTTGCGTTGTGTCTTTATTCCCTACGCAGCTTAAATCGTTGCTTAAACCTGTTGTCATCTATTGAAATCTTCTTCTGCCTAAGACGCAACAGTTGAACCATTCACTAGAAGGGGAATCACTAATGGTTACGTCGACACCGCTGAACCCCTTCCTTAATCACCCCACAAACAAATCGATATCCTCATCCGTGAAGTAATTGAAGAATGGGAGGGCCACAGTATTTCGCGATATGTTTTCGGTAATAGGAAAATCCCCTTCCATGTATCCAAAGATACGGCGATAACCGGCTGTATATAGATAAACGAAAATAAGCCTAACATCCGCCCACATATTCCTTAAGATGTGAGATCAGTCGATCACGGGACAACATACACAAAGCAGCTTCTGTATACCCGAGGATCCACATAGGAAGGTGTGACTCCTTCAACATCTTGCAATCGAACGGTGTATTTTGCGGCTACTCACTCTATCGCGGACAGGATATCATTTTAAACGAGCAAAGATTCGCTGACACTCGTCCATGCCTACTTGGTACAATTAATTCCAGTTTAATGCCGAAGTATCTTCCCCATAAACCTAACGGGAGCTGCGATACGCCACGAGGTAGAACGCTCAATTGCCTCCACAATCTGTTTAGCTTCAGCGTACGACTGAACTACCGGTCTTTGCTCCTTAGGAATGCCACGAAGGGATTGAATAGCTCTTCGAATCGGAGCTGTTATGGCCCATGAAGTTGAGTCCCAATACATGTCAACCAAGGACTGATAAGGGGAAGAAACCCCAACTTGTGTAGAGCTACCGCCGCTGCTAACCCCGTTTTCAAGCAACTCGCCTACCCACCATCCAATAAGCTCATGCTTTCGCCAATACAGTTGCTGGTTGGCTCTTTCCCATATCTGCCGCTTTTCAGCTCTAGCCTTAGCGTCATCGGTGCCGTCGAGCACACTATTGGAACCGTCATTCCATATTCGATACTCGCATGTTACTGCTGGAACACGGCCTGGCTCATGATAGCGCGCCAGTCGAAGGAGAAATTCGTAGTCTTCAAGTCGAATTAAGTTTTCATCAAAACGAAGCTGCACGTCAACTCTTGATCGGTCAACCAAAAATGAATGTATTGGAATAAAGTTATCGCGAAGGTGTTCAACAAATGAATAATCACTAGATCTAAACGGAAAATCTCGCTGCACTAAATATATATCTTTCTCCTGCCGGCGATATATAGCTCTTGCTGTACCCGAGTAAGCCCACACACGTCCGGATCGTTGCACCAAGTCGATCAACTTAGTATAGTGTTCAGGATATACAACATCATCGTCATCAAGAAAAGCTATAAACCGTCCCGTGGCTTCGCTAATCCCGATGTTCAAAGCCCTTGACCTTTCGTCCTTCGTGGCAGTGTGACGCTTAATAACGATGTCCTCGAGGAACCGTCCATGTTGGTGGATAATCCGATAAAGTGGTTTAAGCAGTCCCTCTACGTCAGCGTCGCCATCCGGTAATTGCACAACAACAATCACTTGAATCGGACGATAATGTTGGACGGACAAACTAAACAAGCACTGATCGAGAAAATGTTCTCGCCCGGGCATCGTTCTAACAATAACCGACAATAATTCCATATGCATCCCCTCAGCACTGTGTGTAATGATAGCGTGCAAAGGTAAAGCTGTGTCTGAAGTCCGGCCTGGCACGCATAATGTCAAATTTACTCATTTTCTCAATCGATCCCAATTCAAGGGTATCAATATCAAAGCCAAACATGTTACTTAGCTCATTTATCATTTGTTGTTTAAATGCGTCGCCACGCCACTTTTCGGCCAAAATCGCACCCGACACCAACATGAAAAACCTACGGTGGGAATCATCTTCCGGGTCGCGATCCACCACATAGTGGTGCACCAACGCAGTGTTTACAGTATAACATTCATAACCTGCAGCTTTGACACGCCAAGACAGATCCACATCTTCGCAATATAAGAAAAATTTTTCATCAAACCCATTAACTCGGGTATATACCGTTTCGGGAATCAAGAGACAACATGCAGAACACCAAGGAGTGATACCCAATTGGGGATGGTAGTATTTCGGATGCGGTAGAGGAAATTGTTTTGCTTCAAAAATTCCTTGATAGTTTTTCTTCGCGGCAAAAGACAACAGTTCCTGCAGGCAGACGGGATGCATGACAGCATCTGGGTTTAAGCAAAGATACCCGAAGCCTGTAGAAATTGATGTACGAACACGCTTCATTAACTGGTTGTGCCCGGCACCAAACCCGCAGTTTTCACTACTTGATTCAATTACGGGTATTTGCAACCCGCTCTCTTTGTATGCACGTCTGAAGCTGTTTAATGACGAACCCATGTCGTTGTCGTGAACCGCCAGTAGTATCACCTGCTCTGCAAGGGTCTGACTTGCGATTCCCAAAAGACAACGAGTCAACTGTTCTTCATCATTCCGAAACAGGACCAACCCAATCACTACTTGCTGCATGAAAACACCACCTTTAATCAATAGCGCTTGTTTGCATGGAGGCCTTAATCACACTTAGCGACACGATACCGACTAGTTTTCTCAATGCTATGGAACTACAAGCTAAAATGCCATACGTGCGCCGCTTAACTTCTAGACAGAGAGAAACAAGCCGAAATATGTCTCGATCGCATTTCCGCATCCTGACAGCAATGTGACGCAGAGGCAATGCCAGCAACAATGGCATCGTAAAAACAACAAGACAACGAAGGACAAACGCTATGTCAGCATACTGTCCAATACAGAGAGTATCATAGGAGCGACACGGTCACAGTGATAATATTGTTCTACAGTCCGTCGGCCGGAACATCCCATCGTGTTTGCCAGGCGAATGTTTCTGCCCAATTCAAGTAATGCCTGTATCCATTGGGTGGTCGTTCCTGCAAGAAAACCATTTATGCCTTCCCTTACAATTTCACGATTGGCTCCCACCGGTGAGGCAACAACCGGCTTTCCGCAGGCCATACACTGAATGAGTTTATAGCCGCACTTCCCTCTCTCCCACGGACCATCAACAAGAGGCATGATGCCCACATCAAATTGCTGTATCCAAGACACCTCGGTTTCTTCCGACCACTCGACAATCGTTGTTGGCACGTCGTCCAACTCCACAGGACCGGAACCCACCAACAAGACGTTCGCCCTGCCGTCTTTGCACACTTCCTTCAGTGCAGGTTGAATCAGCTTTAAATACTTTGCTGTAGCTGGGGAACCAATCCAACCAATCGTAAACACTCCGTTGCGTTTTACCGGAGCCACTCGGTACTTATTCAAATCCACGGCTGAAGGAAGATGCACCACCCTGCGGGCACCTGCTTTCTTCGCCCGCTCCGCCAAATATTCGTTACCGACAGTGACCACCGACGCGCATCGCATCACGACGTCAATTTTATGCCCCAACACCGTTCGAACCATTGGGCTTCCATGCATGTCATAACGGTGAAAGACGGCATCGTCATAATCGACCACATAGCGAACAGACCCCTTGCAAAGCATCTTCTCAAACCAAGCCGGCAACCAGGGAAATATCTCCTTCTCAATCCACAGGATATCGTACCTGGAAGAATCCAATATCTGCCCAAGTCGCCTCGCGTAGGCTCTGGCAATCGAAACGAATGACCGGCGCCGACTGTTGTACAGATTTTCCAGGTACTCGTCATCGAAGAATGGGGCAACCGTCACCTGCACCCCTTGTGATTCCAGATACGGAATGTACTGATACATCCGCACACGGCTACTGGCTCCCAGGCGCCCGTATCGACTAAGAAGCAACACTTTCATGTTCGTCGTGCTCCCAGAGCAATTCTATCAAAGATTTTCTTGAAGTCCAGAGCATCCGATATCCTTGAATAACATCCTCCACAGCACTGGACCGACGCTGCCACACGCAATGCATGATGCGTACAACAGGTTCGAGGAAGAAAGTCGTTGCTAAAAGCGCAATAGCCGCAGCCAAGCCAAAATGTTTCCGACAGTAGAGGATTCGGCCCCTCAAAAAGTAAAACAACCTCCGGCCCTTGATTTGGGAGGTCGTTCCTCCCCCTTTGTGCACTGCACGGGCCTGGGCATAGTAGTAACTGAGCCACCCAGCTTTCCGTGAGCGATAGGCAAAATCGACATCTTCGTAATACACAAAGAAGCGCTCATCAAATCCACGTACGGATTCAAACACCTCCCGTCGAACCAAAAAAAACGCGCCCATAACCTGATCGACTTCCCGACTGTCACCGTGGTTCCATTTCACCATAAAATGGGCCAATGGTAAAAACGGAAACAGGCGGTCGAACCCAAGGCTTTGGAGCAACAACCGTCCCGGGGTGGGAAAACGCGCACAGGTCCGACTTATCTCACCTGACTCACTCACCAACTGAATCCCCAAGACACCGAATAGGTGATGTTCGGGCATCTCCATCCACCTCAACGGATCTCGAAGGGAAGCTTCTAACAGTTGAATATCGGGATTGAGAAACAGAAGATAATCGGCCCTGCTGCCTTCGGCTCCTTGGTTGCAGGCCTTGGCGAAGCCCAGATTGTCCCGGTTATAGATCACTTGTAGAGGTAGATGTAAACTGTCAAGCTCCGAGGCCGAACCATCATGAGAGTTGTTGTCAACCACCACCACGCGGTCGAGCTGCACGCCATCCCGCGCGGCAGCGGAAACGGAACTGAGACATCGGCGCAATTGAGTTCCCGAATTCCAATTTACAATAATGATATCCAGCAAAGGCAACTTCATCGTTGACCACCTATTGAGAGCCCGGCCCTTCCCCCGGCTCACCTGGACACCTTCGCGTGTTTCACTTCGGCGTGCCAGACCTGCTCAAGGTACTTCCGATATTCCGTGTCCGGCATGTCGCGGATCAATGCTTCCAGATCATCCAGCGAAATATATCCCACACGATAGGCAATCTCCTCAAGACACGCGATTTTGAGACCTTGGCGCCGTTCCACCGTGGCCACGAAATTCGCCGCATCGAGCAAACTCGACGGAGTTCCCGTATCGAGCCAGGCGATTCCCCGCCCCATGAGCTCCACCCGCAATTGTCCTCTCCGCAAATATTCCCGATTCACGTCGGTGATCTCAAGCTCACCCCTGGCGGACGGTTTGAGTGCCTTTGCGATCTGCACCACCTCATGATCGTAAAAATACAAGCCGGATACCGCGTAATTCGATTTGGGCTGAGACGGTTTTTCCTCCAAACCGACAACTCGCTGATCCTCGTCGAATTCCACAACCCCGTAGCGTTGCGGGTCTTTCACCCAATAACCGAAAATCACGGCCCCATGTTCAAGGAGGGTATGTCGACGGACCATCTCCCCAAGTCCGTGCCCGTAAAAAATGTTATCTCCAAGAATCAGACAGACCGAATCTTTCCCGATGAACGATTCCGCAATGAGAAATGCTTGAGCAATCCCCGCAGGTCTTTCCTGTTCCATATATGATAGTCTGATCCCCAACCGCGACCCGTCCCCCAAAACCCGCTGATAAAGGGGAAGATCTCTGGGTGTCGAAATCAGTACGATATCCCGGATCCCCGCCAATAAGAGAGTCGAAAGCGGGTAGTAGATCATGGGCTTATCGTAGACCGGCATGAGGTGTTTGCTGGCAACCGACGTCATGGGATGCAACCGGGTCCCCGAGCCTCCGGCCAACAGAATGCCTTTCATCGGTATCTCTCCTTACCCCTTCTGGATCTGCCAAAACGATTCCCCCAATACATCCCACGGCAAACGGTTTTCATCGGGCTTCTCAGGATCAAATTGTTGGTTGACCAGGTACATCATGTACGCATCCTGAGCCCAAATGTTGGCGACACCGTGGGCAACACCGCGAGGGATGTAAAGGACCTGCGCTTTGCCCGCCCCCATCACGAAACGCATGGTGTTCCGATAGGTTGGAGAAGATGCCCGAACATCCAGCAGCCCCACCAATAATCTGACCGTGGGCGGAATAAACCAGACATCCTCTTGATTGAAATGAAGATGCCAAGCCTTCACCGCTCCCGGCAACACCACCGAATAGTTCACTTGGCGCACCTGAAATTCCGGCAACACAGCCAAACAACCTTGTTCATCAAGTCGAGCCAACTCTGTAAAAGCGCCTCCGTCATCCGTAAACCACCGCAGATCCAAGATCTGCACACCCTCGATCCTGGGTTTGGGACCATACTCCTGGGTCGTCACAAGCTCGCGGTATTCAACCCCGATATCGTCCAGGGATAATCTGGGGAGCGCATGATCGTTCACAACTCTCACCCTTCTTTCCGTGCCTCGGTTAGATCGTGACGCACAAAGTCCCGCAGCGCTTCCCGCCAGGGGCGTAAATCCTCCAGCCTGTTCAGGCGAATCGCCTGATGATCCAACACGGAGAAAGCGGGTCTTGCCGCCGCCCGCGCCAGTTCCCGCGAAGAAATGGGCTCCACCTGAACGTCACTGAATCCGGCCTCTTCGAAAATGGCCTTGGCAAATTCATACCAAGAACAACTTCCCGAATTCGAAGCGTGGTAGGTGCCGAACAGATTGGTCGAAATCAGCCTTCCAATGAAACGGGCCAGATCCATGGTGTATGTTGGGGAGCCGATCTGATCGTTCACAACCCGGACAGGTTTTCCCTGACGGGCCAATTCTAGCATTGTCTTCACGAAATTTTTCCCGTTACGCCCGTATAGCCAGGAGGTGCGCACAATGAAATGCCGCCGATTGAATAAAGCGGTCATCTGCTCCCCCGCCAATTTCGAACGTCCGTACACGTTAATTGGCGATGGGGTGTCGAACTCTGAGTACGACGGTTTCTTTCCGTCGAACACATAATCCGTACTGACATACACAACCTTCGCCCCCACCGCCTCTGCGGCCGCCGCCACGTTCCTCGCTCCGATGGCGTTTACCCGGAATGCTTCATCCGGATCTCTTTCGGCTTCGTCCACCCGGGTGTAAGCCGCGGCGTGGATGACCACTTCCGGACGCACATCCTCAATCACCTGAGACACTCGGTCGTTATCGGCCACATCCAGATCTCTGTGACTGAAGGGTACGACAGTGGCCTCGGTCTCCAACACCCGGATGAGGTCACACCCCAACTGTCCATTCGCACCCGTAACAATAATCTTCATCCTACAAACCCCATTCGCCTGCTGTATTGCCGTTCATAGTAGCGCATATAGTCTTTTGACTTTACCCTTTGCAGCCACTCTTGGTGGTCCAAGTACCATTGAATGGTCTGCCGCAACCCTTCTTCGAACCCATATTGGGGAGCCCAACCCAATTCCCTGCGAATTTTCGTCGCGTCGATGGCGTACCTGCGGTCGTGGCCCGGCCTGTCCTGCACATGTTGGATCAGTGATTCCGGCTTGTTCAACAGGCTCAAAATCCGTTTGACAACCTCAAGGTTCGTCCTCTCGTTATGTCCCCCGATGTTGTAAACCTCCCCGGGACGACCGTGGTGGATGACCCGATCAATCGCCCGACAGTGATCCAGTACATGCAGCCAATCTCTCACCTGTTGTCCATCGCCGTACACCGGTATCGAACGATTTTCCAAGGCATTGGAAATTGTAAGGGGAATGAGTTTCTCTGGAAACTGGAATGGTCCGTAATTGTTCGAGCAACGGGTGATGTTGACATCGATCCCATATGTATGATGAGTGGCGCGGACGAGTAAATCCGCACTCGCTTTGCTCGCCGAATAGGGACTGTTTGGGGACAACGGCGTATCTTCAGTGAAATAGCCGTCGCCGTTGAGACTGCCATATACCTCATCGGTAGACACCTGAATATATTTGGAAACCCCAAACTCCCGAACGGCATCGAGCAAAACCTGTGTACCCAGGACGTTGGTGCGGACAAACGGAGAGGCATCAAGAATGCTTCGATCGACATGGGATTCCGCTGCAAAGTTGACAATGACGTCAAACCCGTCGGAAACCAAATCGAAGACAAGCGACCTGTCGCATATATCGCCCTTCACAAAACGGTGGCGCGGATCATCCTCGACGTTTTGTAGATTTTCAAGGTTCCCCGCGTAGGTCAATACATCCAAATTAACAACCCGATAGGTAGGGTGCGCATTCAACATATAATGAACAAAGTTACTGCCAATAAACCCAGCTCCGCCGGTGACCAATAGTTTCATAACCGATTTCCCCTCTCTCCCCAAGAATTGACGAACGCATATACAGGAGTATTATACAAGTTTCCTAGAACAGCCACCGCCCACAGCACACCCATTTTCAAACTGCGGATAACTTATAGGAAAGATCCAATGAGCGAGCCCGCTGTGCTATCGACATTATACGACAGTAGCAGGACAGGACCAAGATAGTGCCGCCATAGAACGTAGACACGCTACCTCCGTGACTGTGTGCATGCGTCTCTGAGTTGTTGCCCCGTCATTTACCCCAATCTCATCCGGCCGCGCGGCATCGCCTGATCACTCCATCGCCCGGGCCGCCGGGCCGGCCGCCCGATCAGGTGCCCTTGCATCCAGCAGGCAGTTGAACTCCTCCGCCGTCTCGAACCCTTCGCCGATCACCCGGGTGCCCGACTCCCGGGCATAGTCCAAGAGCAGCGCAGCCATCCGCCGGGCCGCCGCATTGTCCGCGGTGCCCCGCACCAAGAAACGATCCAATTTGAGAAACTCCGGCTGTAAACAAACGAGTGACTGAATCGTTAAGGATTCGTGAATGAAACACAAGTCCCAACTGCACACCGGGAAAGAGTCATGTGATTGCCGTTCAGTCCCATCCATCCGCCCGTGGCCATTCGTGGATTTCCGTCACGGATTGTCGCCCATCTCTCTTCGGACCGCCCCGACCTCTTAACGAGTCAGCCCCCTCCCGCGACCTGCCCCACGGTCAGCCCCATCCCCAAGAAGTTCTGTGCCAACATCCTTCGGGACTCCCTCCCCGTTCCTCTCTCCCCTCTTTTCTCTTACCCCGGTCCTTCCTGTATAATTGAAAATAGAAGCATGATCACCGCGAGATCCTGGAGTATCCGGCTTGTCGTAATCATTGGGACGCAAAGCAGCAAGGAGGCGATTCAATGTCCAACCACTCCGGCAGTCATATGCTGAACGAGGTCTTGCGCATCTTCTTGGACCTGAAAATCAGCGAAAATATTGGCGAGGCAAGAACTCGCGAGTTTGCAAAGCGGCTTGTGGAACTTGGGGATGGGTACGATTGCAACCCGGGTGAGATTCTCGAAGGTCTGGATAAGGAGATCGGGATTTGTTATTTCTGCCTAAACGAATCGAATGATCTTCAAGACGGTCTCTGCCCTTCGTGTAGATAATTCACCAAGCGGCCGGCCCACGGCGCCATTGGCCGGCCGGCAACCGAGATCATCCATTTCATCTCGCCTTCGGACAAGGCGAGATGCGATAACATTGCCGAAGCCGAGTTTATCACAAATCCAAGATTTCCTGAGACAATCCAGAGGCCGTGTCGGCCCCGTGGAGCGTAGGACGGAGGTTGCGAGCCGGTGAGTAAAACGAGGTATGTCTATCGACAAACGATCACTGACCCGTATACAGGGACGCAAAAAGAAATTAAGTCCGAGACCCCGTGGGAACTGGCATTGAAGATTCAAACCCAGCCTCGACAACGTTATGGATCATGGCACAGATCCGTTGCTGAAAGGTGTTCCTTCGTAGATCGGCCTGGTTCCAGGATATCATAATATAAAGCATCTAAGCCTATAATTGGCGCCTCACTGACATAGTGTCATTGCGCCCTCACCCACCCGCCCCGACCTGTGCGTCGGCCGCCATCACGCTCGGAACTTGTCCCGCCACCGCCCGCGGCTGAGGGCGGCCGATGAAATAGCCCTGTCCCAGATCGACGCCCATGTCGCCCAGGCAGGCGTATTCCTCCGCTGTCTCGATCCCCTCGCCGATCACCCGGGTGCCCGACTCCCGGGCGTAGTCCAACAGCAGCGCCACCATCCGCCGGGCCGCCGGGTTGCCCGCAATGCCCCGGACCAGGAACCGGTCCAATTTTAGAAACTCCGGTTGGAGATAGACCAGAGTCTGCAGGCTGTTGTAGCCCGTCCCGGCGTCGTCCACCGCCACCCGAAAACCCTGGGATCGATAGTGATGCAGCAGCCGGGCGAACCGACCGTAATCCTCGATCGCCCCTCGCTCGGTCAACTCCAGCACGATTTGGGAAGGGGAAAAGCCGTAATCCTCCACCAGGCGCAGGGTGTGGCCGGCCCGAAACGAAGGATCCAAAATCACCTGGGGATGGATATTGAGGAACAGCAGGGCGTGGCGCAGGTCCGGCGCCTCCCGAACCTGTTCGGCGAACCGGCACAACGCCGTCTCCCGGCAGCTGCGCTCCACGGCGAACACCTGGGTGGACTGCCCGACATAATGATAAAAAACCTCGGCGTTCGGAAATGACGAGCTGACCGGCGGACGGTTGAGCACCTCATACCCGGCGGTGACCCCGTCGGCCAGGCGGACGATGGGCTGAAACAGCGTGACCATGTCCCGCTTCCGCACAAACCGCTCCAGCTCCCGCCGCCGCATCGCTTCTTCATACAACGCCCGCCTCTGCCGCACCGCCTCCCGGCCGGCAACCAACCAGGCGAACCACTCCGATTTCCATAAACGGGGCACCCAGGGCATTTTGTCACCTTCCCGAACCCGGCTCACTCCGAGCACACTGAGACTTGTTCGCAACGACACCGCAGACAGCATTATAGCGCCGTGTCGAATTTTGTAGGTAAACGGACGGTTAAAGGTTCGCGACAACAACGCAAAGCCTCCGTAAAATCTCGGACAAGCCCAGGTCGGCGATCGGCTCGTCCCCCGGCCGCAACCCGGAGCCGCTGCGCCCTACCGTCCTTCCCCCGAGTGCCAGGCCCAGGCCGAGGCCATGATCTCCCGCAGCCCGTACCGCGGTTGCCAGCCGATCTCCCGCAGTCGGCCTCCGTCCGCCACCAGCACCGGCGGATCCCCCGGACGCCGCGCCCCCAGCTCCACCGGGACGGTCCGCCCGCACACCTCCTCGGCCATGCGGATCACCTCGAGCACCGAATGCCCCCGCCCCGTCCCGACGTTGAAAATCGCCGAAGGGTGACCGCCCTCGAGTGCCGCCAGCGCCTCCAGATGGGCGTCGGCCAGATCCAGCACGTGGATGTAGTCCCGAATGCACGTTCCATCCGGCGTGTCGTAATCCGTGCCGAACACCGTCACCCGCTCCCGCCGTCCCATCGCCGCCTCCAGCACGATGGGGATCAAATGCGTCTCCGGGTCGTGCCGCTCCCCGAGGCGCCCCGACGGGTCCGCCCCCGCCGCATTAAAATACCTCAGTGCCACCCAGCGCATCGGAAACGTGGTCTCCAGCCAACCCAGCACCTGCTCCAACATGACCTTCGACGCGCCGTACGGGTTGATCGGCCGCACCGGGTGCTCCTCCGGAATCGGCACCCGCTCCGGATTCCCGTACACCGCCGCCGTGGAGGACAGCACGATCCGGCTCACCCCGGCCTCGCACAACGCTCGAAAAAACGCGATCCCCTTCGCGACATTTTCCGAAAAATACACCTCCGGGTGCCGCACGGACTCGGCCACGACGCTTTTCGCCGCAAAATGCATTGCCGCACCCACCCGGTACTCTTCAACGATCCGGCGAACGCCGTCCCCATCGCCGGCATCCCCCGGTATGTACGGAATCTCCCGCCCGGTCAGCGCTTCCACCGCCCGCACGGTTTCCCGATGCCCGGTGCTCTCATTGTCCAGCACCACCACCGGCCGCCCCGCCTCCACCAACCTCTTTACGACATGGCTGCCGATATATCCGGCCCCACCCGAAACCAATACCGCGGTCCATTCCCGGCACCCGCTTTCTTCCGGTTCGTATTCACGCCGCTCATTTGCACGGTTTTGACGGAAGTATACGCCATCGCGGGGGCTTCCCTCAACACGCCGCTTTGTTGCGGAGCGCCGATTCCCGGCTGATCTGCAGACGGCCGGAGATCGTCGCGGTGCATCTGTTGAGCGTGTTGGCGGGTCAACCGCGAACGAGCCCGTGGAGAACAAGGTTCATGCCTTCGATAAACCCAAGCTCCACCAGCGGCTTTCCATCACTGATCGTCCCCCATCTCTCTTCGGATCGCCTCGACCTCGTTACGGGTCAGCCCGGTTCCTTTCGCCACCTGCTCCACAGTCAGCCCCATCCCCAAAAAGTTCTTTGCCAACGCCCTTCGAGCCTCCCGATCCCCTTCCTTTCTCCCCTCTTTCCTCCCTTCTTCTCTTCCCTCCTGCCTCGCCCCTTCCATATCCGCCAGATACGTCTGCAAACCTTTCATCCGCTCCTCGTACAACCTCCGCGCTTCCTCGTCCTGGCTCAGAAACTCCAACGTCGTCAGCGCCTTCCGAATCGCCGGATCCCCCATCGCCAATCCCTCCAACTGCTCCTTCGTTTTCGCCGTGAAAAACAACATCCAACGCACCAGCCGCCGCTCGAACCCCACCGACCGCTCCCGAAGTTTCGGCAACTCGATAAAATGAATCTCCGCCAGGTCGGTCAGCAAGATCCCCGTGGTGTCTTCGCGCAGATGAAAGGTCGAATGATACCGGTCGGTCTCGATATACGTAAAATCCACCACATTGATCGTCACCGCTTTGTGCAGCTTGAAATAGCTCTCCCCTTCCTTTAATTGGCTCTCAAACAGTTTCGCCCAGTAGTAGAACGTCCGCTTCTCCATATCCCGGTGATTCCACAATTGAACCTCCACATCGATCAGCGTCCCGCTCTCCGTCCGGGCTTTGACGTCCAGCACCGCCAGCTTGTCGGTCAGCGCCTCTTTGTCCAAGAACGGATTCAAGATCTCCACATCGGCGACCAGCGGTTCGCCGGAATCTTCAAACACCGCATTCAAAAAGTTGACGAGGACATCCTTGTTCTCTTCCGCTCCAAAGATCCGCTTAAACACAAAATCGACCTTGGGGCTGAGCAACTCCATCCGGTTCACTCCCCGACCATTCTCCCCCCCCATTATAACCCGGTCACGCTCCCCCATTCCATTCGCCGCGACCCATGTGACGACCGCGAAGATCATCAACGGCCTCTTTTTTTTCTCGGCAACATCTTGGTGATGACGCCGCGCCCTACTACTGCGATTCGATGCGCCGGTAGCTCTCCCGCCTGGCGGCACTGAAGGAATGTCCTGAACACAGCCTGCACCCGCTGTCATGACGGGTTAATAAATAATGTTGAACCGTGCTACAATGCACGTAAGATGCGAACCAAAGAAGGAGCGAGGGTCTGTGGAGGCCAACCGGATTGACGAGTCAAAGTTTGAGCGGTGGGAGCGAATTGATGGCGCGATTTACGATATGTCGCCACCGCCGACCTCTGACCATCAAAGTATCGTGAGTAACCTGATCCGAGAAATAAGTGTGTACCTGAAGGGGAAGACGTGCAAAGTGTTTCCCGCACCGTTTGGTGTCTGGCTCGATGCCGACGACAACGGAAACTACGTTGAGCCGGACATAACGGTGGTGTGCGATCCAACGAAAATCCATCGGCAGGGCTGTGTTGGCGTGCCGGATATGATTATCGAAGTGCTTTCGCCATCTACGGCTGTTAAAGACAAGACGGTTAAATTGCGCGCTTACAGGGTGGCTGGTGTGCGAGAATATTGGATTGTGGATAGTTCAAACCAGATTGTCGAGGTCTACATGCTTTCGGAAAATGTGTTGGAGCCACCGATCGTATACGGAAACGATGAAACCGCAACCGTCGGAATTTTCCCTGATTTAACGATTGACTTGAAAGATGTTTTTTCTTTCTAGGACGGCCTTCGGGGCGCCTGGTGGCGCTCTCCTTTCTGTCAGGCCGGAGTTTCGGCAGCTCGATCACATGAATCTCCGCCAGGTCGGTCCGCAAGATCCCCCGTGGTGTCTTCGCCCAGATGAAAGCAGTCCTGTAGTGAAGTAATTTGAGGTTTGCTGCATAAAAAACCTCCTGGTATTGTGGTAGTTGTCCAAACCAACCAGAAACCAGGAGGGTGAAGCAGCAATGGCCAGGAATGTAAACGCCAAGATTCAGCGCATCACGGAGGGAACCCTCATTGTCGGTGTTGACGTCGCCAAACACATCCACGTCGCTCGTTGTGTGGACTGGCGAGGCATCGAACTGGGCAAGCCGCTCACCTTTGAGAATACCAGGACTGGACTCGAAGGTCTAGTGCAGTGGCTGAAGGGGTTAAAACATTCCTATGCCAAAGAGGACGTCCTTGTCGGGATGGAGCCCACGGGACACTACTGGATGGCCTTGGCGCAGTTCCTGCGGAACCGGGGCATTTCCGTGGTTCACGTCAATCCGTCCCACGTGAAGAAGAGCAAGGAATTCGACGACAACTCACCGACCAAGAATGATGTCAAGGATGCCCTGACCATCGCCCGTTTGGTCAAAGACGGGCGATACCAGGAACCGATCGTTCCGGTGGGTGTCTACGCCGAGCTGCGCAGCGGCATGAACCAACGGGAACGCTTAAACGAGGATCTCATACGGGTACAACACCGGATCCAAAACTGGCTGGATCGCTATTTTCCGGAGTTTGTCCCCACGGTGTTCAAGCAGTGGGACGGGAAAGCGGCGTTGGCCATCCTGCGGCAGGGCTGGCTGCCTGTGGATATCGCTCAAATGAACCCGGAGCAGATTGTCGAGATGTGGAAGGAGGTGGGGATCCGACGCGGAGTTGGACTGAAGGCAGCCAAGCGGCTTGTGGATATCGCACAAGCGTCCATTGGCCTGACCGAAGGGCTGGGGATGGCCCGTCAGGAGCTGCAGATCCTGATGAGCCAGTATGACCTGCTCCAACAGCAACTCAACCAACTAGAGGCACAGATTGAACAGCTCCTGACACACATTCCGGGGGCAGCGCAAATGCTGCGGATCCCAGGCCTTGGTTTATCCACAGTGGCGGGCTTCCTGGCTGAGGTCGGTGACCTATCGCGATTCACAAGCTGGCACCAAATCCGCAAGTTGGCGGGATTAAACCTGAGGGAAAACAGTTCAGGTAAACATAAAGGGCAAACCCGCATCAGCAAACGGGGGAGAGCCAGGCTGCGGGCCCTGTTGTATCGAGCCGTCTTTTACCTGGTTGCGATCAATCCAGAGTTCAAACTGTTGCACCACCACTTCAAGACCCGTGTGGACAACGCCCTGAAGCCGAAGCAGTCACTCATCGCCCTTTGTGGAAAACTGATCCGTATCCTGTTTACCCTTGGCACTCGACAGGTGGAGTATGATCCGATTCGCGCCCTGGGTCCAGCTTATCGGCAGCTTGCGGACCAAGTGACTGTGTAGAAGGCCGTGTTTCACCTCTGTTGAATGAAGGCTGAATCCACAGGTGTGGATTCAGCCACAACCACCAGTGTGGGTAGCCTGAACCGCTGCCACCAAGGCGAACACTTGGAATGTCGTCCGTCATGAAGAACTCCTTCATCGCTTCATTTGCATTTGACAAACGTACAGCACGGAGAAGCCGGCAGATATTCACTCCATGCGGGCCACGACCCAGTAAGAAAGCTGAGCTGGCCTCCACCCTTTCGATAGGCCGTACGAGGGACTGCTGAGGGCATCGACCCTGTGAGACATGAGAGGGTAAACCACGAAAGTGTTTGGTGGAGATCCGAGGAGCGTACCATAATTTAGGAGACGGTCAGGTACCGTCTACTTTGGTGCACCCTCAAAGAGCCAAAATCGCTCTCATGAACGATTGTGCAGTCTGAGTACGGAATGGTCAAATGCGAAATCGTGCGATTGAGTGAGAAAAACGAAGAAAAAACTACTTTTCTTGAGAGAGGTCGAGTGACACCGGTCGGCCGGGGCTTCCCCCCACCGCGCATCGATGTACTGAATGGCGGAGTTGTCCACGAGGGGCGACATCTCATTCGGTTGGGCCGACCCTTCTGTTGACTTCGCGGCCCACCCCCAGTACAATTGTTATGTAGCATTGCTACATAATTTATGAAGGGGGGTGGTTCATGTGGCGAAAGCAGTGTTCTACCATGCCGGCTGTCCGGTTTGCGTCGACGCTGAACGGACGATCCTCGGGTATTTGGACCGCTCCAAGCTGAATGTGGAAATCGTTCATCTTGGTGCGGACCGAAATCGCATCCGGGAAGCGGAACAGCTCGGAGTTCAGTCCGTTCCCGCCCTCGTCATCGATGATAAAGTCTACCACATCAACTACGGCGCAAGTCTGCAGGACGTGAAAAACGGGTAGAAGGAAAAGCCTGCGCGGGGTGCCCTTTCCAGGCATCCCGCGGACCTATGTCAGCAGCCGTTCCGCAACCGCACGAAAGAGTCCTTGAACCGGGAAGGAGAGCTGCGAAGCGATTTTTCAGATCAAACCAGGCCCGTCCATGGTGCACACGGCCCCGGATTTATTGTACAGTAGGAACAACGAACACGCGGAAGGTATGGGATGCGATGATGTTTGAACCCCAGCAACGGCGGAACAATCCGGTGGCTCGTAACAGCATGGCGTTATTCAGGCTGTCTCAGGCCATTAAGAAGATCACCCAGGCGGAAAGTGATGCGGCAGGGCTATCGCCCGTCCAAATCCAGACCTTGTTGTTTGCCCGTTACACCCGGGACGATATGGCCACCGTCGGCAATTTGGCCGCGGCCATCGGCGCGACCCATGTGACGGCTGTGAAAATCGTCAATGGCCTCGTGAAAAAGGGCCTCCTCGCCAAAATCCAAAATCCAGAAGACCGTCGGGTAACCCTCCTCACTCTCACAGCAAAAGGCCGGGAGGCGGCATCCCGCCTGCAGGATTGGGGCCGCGGGTTAGAGGAGGCGGTAGAGCGGATCCCGGACGAGATTCTCGCCAATCTCGAATCGGGGCTCGGTGCCGTCATCTCGATTTTGCGGGAGAAGAACTATCTTGTGGTATCGGAGCCCTGCCTGGGATGCGTCCATTTTCGCCCCAATGTCGGAGACACCTCGACCCCCCACTACTGCGAACTGATTCGCAAATACCTGTCCCAGCAAGCGGCACAAAAGGAGTGTCCCGAACATACGCCCGCCTCGCACCAAAAAGCGCCCTGAGGCCCCCCGCTCTGCGGGGCCGGTGGTCGAGCCGTCCCGGAGGGAAGGGTTCCGATCAGCCGGCGAGGTTCAGCGCTTACCGTTGGCGATTCTTGCTGCATCTGGGTGGCGCGATCATATGCGACAATTTCGATCCCGGCAATGACCGGCGTCGGGAATAATGAGGCGATGCTCCGCCATCCAGCGATAGAGAACATCACCCCATCCGATCCTGCCTAAACACCATGCAAGAGGAAAAATCGGCCACAGCAACAGCAACCCCCGCAGGACCGCCAAAACCCCGGCAAAGCCCTTATACGCGCGCTGTTGATCGCCGCAATGAACGATCACAACCATTTCCCGTTCAAGCTCTTCCGCCGTAATCCCGTGAATGGAATAACTCTTGTCGTGTCGAAAGGAAATCACAGCGATCCGCCGGAAAACGTCAAGACTCCGGATCGTCATGGCGGCGGCACGACAATATGGACAATATCCGTCATAGTAGACGGTCATGGAAGGGGGCCTCCGCGCTCCCCGCCGTCCTCTCACGTACGCATCACTCCTTGATCATGCAGTAGCACCCTTGAAATTCACATACGTACAAGGCCCCCCGGCCAATGGAATCCAGGGGGCCAACATGGGACTGCATCGGTTTACTTCGCCGACTTTAACAGGTTGGCCATGTACTGGCCGTAGTGGCGAGCCAGATCCAGTTCTTCTTCTCTTGGTTTATTGATGGGGGCATCCTTGCTGGCTTCCACCGGAATGGTGGCGGCAATGCCATAGGGGCACGCGTAGAGGGCGTGTTTTTCATCCGGCAAGCTGGGAGGCGAAACGACAATCATACCGTGGTGATGCATCGGAGCCGCCAGGGCGCGCAGAAGGTTTTCAATGCCTCCGTGCACCGTGGACGTGGTTCCGAACACGCCCCCGAACTTTCCTTCCAGTTTCCGCATGAACCACTGCTGTCCAAGTTGAATAAAGAATTGAGCCATCTCCGGGTTCGGGTTGCCGAAGATGCCGGAGGAACCCCAGATAATGGCATCAAAAGCTTCCAGTTCGGATGGTGAGGTGTCCTTCACCGCCTTTTGCACCACCTCCGTCCCGGTGACGCTCTTGGCTCCGAGCGCGATTTCATCGGCCAGGAATTTGGTGTGACCATTCATGCTGGCGTAACCGACAAAAATTCTCATGTTCCTTTCGCCCTCCGCATCGTCGATTTTAAGACAGGGGATTGCACCACGATGTCTACTTTAACCCAATGGCTTTAAAAAGTAAAGTTAATATTTCTTGCTGTGCATCATTCTAAGGCATAGTAGAAGCCGTACATTCCCGCAATGGCGACGCCTCCGTCCCACTCTTTTGTTCGGGCCGACCTTCCGGTACAATGGCCGTAGGGAGGGGAGGGACCATGAGGTTTGTGATCTTGCTCGTCATCTTGGCTTTATTGGTCATCGGACTCTTTTTCGGCCACTCCGGCGATCAACAGGCCGCCTTCCTCCTCACGGTCATTTCCACCAGCGCCACCTTGGGCGGCATCGCCTTTGCCCTGTACGGCTGGTACTCGTCCAAAGAAATTCCGGACCTGGTGGAGAAAAGAGTTCAAGAGCACATGAACGAAATGGAGAAGCGCATGGAAAAGCGGCTCCTCGCCCAGCAGGAAGCCATGCAGAAGGTGATCGCCGCCTACGGCATGACCGGCGATCCCGACCGCAAAATCGCCCTGTTGCGCCAGGCTCTGGAGGTCGATCCGTCGGTGTACAACGGCTATGTGGCGCTGGGCTATGTATATTGGCATGAAAAGGGCGACCTGATCGCCGCCGAGGAATGTTTCCGTAAGGATCTCGACTATCATCCGGACAATTACCAGGCGGCTTGCGATCTGGCGGCTCTGTATGCGGAACAGAAGGAATGGACGGCCGCCCTGAGCTGGATGAAAGAAGCAGTGCGAATCCGCCCGGAGTCGGCGAAGGATTTTGACAACGACCCGCGGTTCGATGCACTCCGGGCCAACCTGCGAGAGGATTACGAAAGAGTTCTGGGGCGTTGACGGATCTTTCGGCGGCCGATGATCATCGGGCCGTGGGACCACTGTCGATCCGTCCCGACACCCGGACACCCCACTTCTGCGGAAAATCGGAACCGAATCCGCGGGGATGAGGGCGTTTGCCCGGCCACCGACAGGCCACCTCTCCGGAATCACCGTTCCTCCCGGGCAGTTTTTCTGTTCAGTCGGAGATCGTGCAACAATTTCATGAGCGCCCGCTGCTCGACGCGCGACACATACGAACGATAATCCCCAATTCTTCGGCAATCTCCCGCTGGGTTCTCTCCTCGCCGAGCGAATGAGCCCGGCCCATTTTACAAGAAAACAAAACAGCGTCAATCCGGCCTCAACGCAATCCTCACCATCCGTTCATGTCGCTGCGGTACATTCATCCGAAGAGATAAAAACTTTTTCCGATTGATAAGGAGGAAATGACCATACCTTTTCCTTTCATCCCCCGGCGAACAATTCCGATCGCGACTTCGGTCGTCACGACGGTAATGCTGTTGTTCCCACCCGCCGCTGTCGGTGCGGACGCCGAGGTCCCGCTTCGGTCCACCGCGGAAGCCCAAGGAGCTCTCGTCAGTTGGGACGAAGCCGGCCAAACGGCGATCATCGAGAAACAAGGTCACCGGCTGTTGGTTCGCGTCGGCGCCCACACCGCTTCTCTCGACGGAAAGCCTCTCCCGGTTACCGGTGAGATTCACCTGGTCCAGGATCGCACCGTGGTCCCGCAGTCGGTCATGGACGCCTTTATCCAGGCGGTAAATTCAGGCACGCCCGAGAGCCGGCTCCTCGGTCGGTACATATTGAAGAATCCAAAAGAACTCGGGAACGGCATCCGGATGTCCATCGGCTCCTCCCTCACCCACTTACCCGGCGATCCTGCCAACGTGTTTTATACCACCGCCGACCGGGGTCCGAACGGCAGTGTCCAAGCCGGACAGGACAGCCGGACCACGTTCCCTTTGCCGACGTACACTCCCACGATCTACAAAGTAGAACTCAAAGACGGGCAGGTCAACGTACTTCAGGAGATTCCCCTGAAACTGCCCAAGGGCACCGACCCCGTCACCGGCACCGACCAGATCTCGGGTGTCTCCAATTTTCCCGGTATGGACGAAACACCGTACGATGCGAAAGGTGAGAAGCAGCTTCCCTACGACCCGTACGGGTTGGACACCGAGGGCCTCGCCTATAACCCCCAGGACGACACCTTCTGGCTCGGTGAAGAGTACCGGCCCAGCATCGTCCACGTGAAGCGGGACGGCACGATTCTCGAGCGGATCGTCCCGGCGGGCGAGGCATCCCTCTTTGCCGGAGCGCCGAATGTGCCCGTAAAGGACCTGCTCCCGGCGGTGTACGCGGACCGTATTCCCAACCGCGGCATCGAGGGCGTCACCGTGACCCCGGACGGAAAATGGCTCTTCGCGGTGGTGCAGAGTCCACTCGGAAATCCTGACCAGGCTACGGGGAAAAAGTCTCGAATCATGCGGATCCTCCAATTCGACCTGCAAAAAATGGCCCCGGTGGCCGAATATCCTTACGTAGCGGACGACGCGAAAGCGTACCCCGGGTTGAAACCGTCCGATATTGTGGTTTCCGACTTGTACGCATTGGATGATCACACCCTGCTGGTGGACGAGCGGGATAAGTATGCCGGGGATCAAGCAAAGCTGAAGCGGATCTATAAACTTGATCTCTCCGGTGCCACCAACATCCTCGGGCGATTCGACAGCGCTGCATCCGGAGGGAAGACCCTGGAACAGATGACGGTGGCGGATCTCGACCGCCGGGGCGTGGTGTTGCCCAGTAAGTCCCTTTTCCTCGACCTGTTAAAGTACGGCTATCCCTATGAGAAAATCGAGGGCATCGCCATGGCGGACGACCAAACCTTGGCCGTGGCCAACGACAACGACTTCGGGATCGACAACACCACCCAGACCGGTATCCCCTCGGAAATCTGGTTGTTCGCCATGGGAACCGGGCACTAAAGCAATTAAGAACGGAATGAAAAGTTCGTGGCCAAATTCTACATAATGTGAATAAGAATATCAAGATATATTCAGTTTCTATTGAGCAGTTGCGAGCCCCGGGCCGGCCGGGGCTCGCCCGCCTCACTCGTTGCTCACGATCACTTTGAGGGCTTTTTCCCGGGCGGCGTTGGCGAAAACGTCGTAGGCCTTCAGGATCTCGTCCAATTGGAAGCGATGGGTAATGAGCTGCTGCGGCCGGAGTTTGCCCGCCCGGACCATTTTCAGCAGCATGGGGGTGGTCACCGTATCCACGAGCCGGGTGGTGATCGTGATGTTGTGGGACCAGAGGGTCTCCAGGTGAAGGTCCACACTTTTCCCGTGCACGCCGATATTGGCGATGCAGCCGCCCGGCGCCACGATGCCCTGGCAAATGTCGAAGGTGGCGGGGATGCCGACCGCCTCGACGGCCACGTCAACCCCTCTGCCGCCCGTCAACTCCATGACCTTTTCCACGGCGCGCCCGTCTGCGCTGTTGACCGTCTTCGTCGCCCCGAATCGCCTCGCGACCTCCAGGCGATTGTCGTCGAGATCGACCATGATGAGCTCCGAGGGGGAATACAACTGAGCGGTCAGGAGGGCCGCCAGTCCGACGGGACCCGCCCCCACCACGGCCACCGTGTCGCCGGGCTGGACCTTTCCGTTGAGCACGCCGCATTCGAAGCCGGTCGGCAAAATGTCGCTCAGCATGACGAGGGCCTCTTCTTCGACGCCGTCCGGAAGCGGGTAGAGGCTCGTATCGGCGTAGGGGATGCGCACGTATTCCGCCTGGGTGCCGTCGATCAGGTGGCCCAGAATCCAGCCGCCGTTCTCGCAGTGCGAATACATGCCCCGTTTGCAATAATCGCATCTGCCGCAGGAGGTGATGCAGGAAATCAATACTCTGTCGCCGACCTTAAAATTGGCGACGCTCTCACCCACCTCTTCGACGACGCCGACCCCTTCGTGCCCGAGAATCCGGCCGTCGGCAACCTCCGGCACGTCCCCTTTCAGAATGTGAAGATCCGTTCCGCAAATGGTTGTTTTTAAAATTTTTACAACAGCGTCGGTGGGCTGCTGCACGCTCGGTTTGGGCTTGTCCTCCAGACTTTTCTGTCCCGGGCCATGATACACCAGAGCTTTCATGTCAATCCTCTCCTTCTCAAAGGTTCGGTCCCTTTTGGGAGGTGCGCCCCGGAATGCGGGCGGCTGACAGCAGGTTGTCTCTGCCCCATCCTACAGCGGAAAAACGAGCCATTCAAGGTCCGGATGTACCATTGACAATGACAGCGACATCTGCGCCTCGCGGTCTGCAGCCGCCCCTCCTTTTTTTCGCGAACATGCGAAAGGAGGCCGTCCGGTCTCCCCGCTTTCCACTTGTTTTGCGCTTCGGACCCCCTTTTATTCGCCTGATTCGCGAACATACGAACAGAGATCGACCGGTGAATCGGGCACGGGCAGTCATGAGGAGCATCTGTCACTTCCCGCCCAACTTTCGCAACCGGCGATAAAGGGTATTGCGCCCAATTCCCAGGAGACGCGCGGCCTGGGTCATATTACCGTCGGTGGACCGGAGCGCATCCAGGATCGCCTCATATTCCACCTGCCGCAGGGACGGCGGGTCGTCCAAGTGCCCATCCGGCCGAGGCTTGCCCTTTTTCTGCCGGTCCGCCATGTGCACCGGCAAATGTTCGATCCGGATTTCGCCGCCCTCAGCAAAAAATGCAGCCTGGCGCAGCACCGCATACAGTTCCCGCACGTTTCCCGGCCAAGGATATTCTTCCATCATTCGTTTGACGGCCGGGGACAATTTGAGGTCGGGGATTCCCTGCTCTTTTCCGATTCGTTCAAGAAAATGTTCGCCGCCGACCACCGAAACGGGCTCGCGAACCGCGGCGGCCGTGCCGATCGCGTTGGTTCCCCGGGATCTCTCCGACCAGCCGGCCCCTTCTTTTAAATGGATCTTTTGGGCATCGCTCATAAACTTCGGATCGCCGACACTGTAGAGGATATAGCCGTTCACGTGAGAAACCATGACGGTCGCGTGCTGGGAGTACACCCATCCGTGAAGCCGCTCCATCGCCGGAGTGACGACTTGCAGCAGTTGCTCTTTTTCTTCTTTGAGAATTTTTAGCTGCGGGGGCTCAAGGATGTCTTCCACCAGGACGTCGGTCTCGACGCCGTACTCCCAGCTTCGCCACCAAGAGTCCCGAAGGATCAAATTCCGTGCGCACACCGCGACCACCTCCAGAGGGGCTCAATCATAATTATAACAGAATTCATATACCGTCGATCGCTCGGATCCGGGGACGTCGACCGGGATTCATGGGTGTGAGATGGACCCGTTCTCCGCTGTGCCAAGATGGAACATGTGCGCCGGATTGGCGCAGGAGGTGCCGCCGGGCCGTCGTTCTCCATCCCGAAAAGACCGGGGTCGTTCGTCTTCAGCCCCTGGCAAGAATCTTGCTTGGTAAGAAAACGACACTCGACGGAGGAGGTATGAGACCGTGATTTACGAACAGCCCGGGCGTCCCGGCAGCAAGGTCAGTTTCAAGAGCCGATACGACAACTGGATTGGCGGCAAATGGACCCCGCCGGTGAAGGGAAACTATTTTCCCAATATCTCTCCGGTCAACGGCAAGCCATTCTGCGAAGTGGCGCGATCCACGGCGGAAGACATTGAGTTGGCCCTTGACGCGGCCCATGCGGCCAAAGAGACCTGGGGCCGCACGCCGGTGGCCCGGCGGGCAGAGATCCTGAACCGGATCGCCGACCGCATGGAAGCCAACCTGGAGATGTTGGCGGTCGCGGAGACGTGGGACAACGGCAAACCCGTCCGCGAGACTCTGGCGGCCGACATTCCCCTGGCCATCGACCATTTCCGGTATTTCGCAGGGGTGATTCGCGCCCAAGAAGGGGGGATCAGCGAGATCGATCACGACACGGTGGCCTATCATTTTCATGAGCCCATCGGCGTGGTGGGCCAGATCATTCCGTGGAATTTTCCCATCCTCATGGCGGCGTGGAAACTCGCCCCGGCTCTGGCTGCGGGCAACTGCATCGTGCTAAAACCCGCGGAACAGACCCCGGCCAGCATCATGGTGGTCATGGAACTCATCGGGGATCTCCTTCCTCCGGGAGTGGTCAATGTGATCAACGGGTTCGGGGTGGAAGCCGGGAAGCCGCTCGCCCAGAATCCGCGGATCCGAAAAGTGGCGTTCACCGGGGAGACGACCACCGGTCGGTTGATCATGCAGTACGCCTCCGAGAACATCATCCCCGTGACACTGGAACTGGGCGGCAAGTCGCCGAACATCTTCTTCGAAGATGTCCTCGACCGGGAAGACGAATTTGTCGACAAGGCACTGGAAGGTTTCGCACTGTTCGCCCTCAACCAGGGAGAGGTGTGTACCTGCCCGTCCCGGGCTCTGATCCAGGAGAGCATCTACCATCCGTTTCTCGAGCGGGCGATCGAACGCACCAAGGCGATCAAGCAGGGCAATCCCTTGGATACGGAAACGATGATCGGCGCCCAGGCCTCGACGGATCAACTCGAAAAGATCCTGTCGTACATCGACCTCGGCAAACAGGAGGGGGCGGAACTCCTGCTGGGAGGCGAACGCAACGAGTTGCCCGGAGATTTGGCCGGCGGTTATTATGTCAAGCCGACGATTTTTGCCGGCCACAACAAAATGCGTATCTTTCAAGAGGAGATTTTTGGACCCGTTCTGTCGGTGACTTCGTTCAAAGATGCGAACCACGCCTTGGAAATCGCGAACGATACGCTGTACGGGCTGGGTGCGGGCGTATGGACGAGGAACATCAATACGGCGTACCGGATGGGCCGCGGCATTCAGGCCGGCCGGGTGTGGGTGAACACCTATCATCAGTATCCGGCTCATGCGGCGTTCGGCGGATACAAGCAGTCCGGTTTCGGCCGCGAGAACCACAAGATGATGCTGGAACATTATCAGCAGACGAAAAATCTGTTGATCAGCTACAGTACCCGAGGTTTGGGCCTGTTCTAGACCCGGTCGCGGGTTTTCGGAAAGGAGGGCGAACGTGGCCATGGATACCCGGAAGGTCGTGGCGACAGAGGCCGCCCTAACGCTGATCGAAAAGCTCAAATCTCTTCACGGTCCGCTCATGTTCCATCAGTCGGGAGGGTGTTGCGACGGCAGTGCCCCGATGTGTTACCCGCTCGGGGAGTTCAAGGTCGGCACCCGGGACGTGTACTTGGGCGACATCGGCGGGTGTCCCTTTTATATGAGCGAGTCCCAGTACGCGTACTGGCGGCACACGCAACTGATTATCGACGTGGTGCCGGGACGGGGAAGCGGGTTTTCTTTAGAGAGTCCGGAAGGTCTCCGGTTTCTCACCCGATCCAGGGCCTTTACGGACGAGGAGTGGAACGCCGTCGAACGCGGGGAGTCATGAAATCCGCCTTTCATAGCCGTCGCGAGTCTTTTTAGCGGAGTCTCGCGGCGGCCTTTTTTTTTTTTTTGCACTGGGCATCCATCCGTTCATGCCGCTGCGGTACATTCATCCGAAGAGATAAAAACTTTTTTCCGATTGATAAGGAGGAACTGACCATGCCTTTTCCTTTCATCCCCCGGCGAACAATTCCGATCGCGACTTCGGTCGTCACGACGGTGATGCTGTTGTTCCCACCCGCCGCTGTCGGTGCGGACGCCGAGGTCCCGCTTCGGTCCGCCGCGGAAGCCCAAGGAGCTCTCGTCACTTGGGACGAAGCCGGCCAAACGGCGATCATCGAGAAACAAGGTCACCGGCTGTTGGTTCGCGTCGGCGCCCACACCGCTTCTCTCGACGGAAAGCCTCTCCCGGTTAGCAGTGAGATTCACCTGGTCCAGGATCGCGCCGCGGTCCCGCAGTCGGTCATGGACGCCTTTATCCAGGCCGTGAATTCAGGCACGCCCGAAAGCCGGCTCCTCGGTCGGTACATATTGAAGAATCCAAAAGAACTCGGGAACGGCATCCGGATGTCCATCGGCTCCTCCCTCACCCACGATTCCCGACGCCTGTTCGGGTCACCCCGCACCCCCTGAGCCGCAAGAACCCTGACCCGGTCCCCGCGGGTGCTGCCACCGACCACGCCCGGCACCCTGGACCGGCCGCAATCCAGGGTCGCCTGGCGACACCGATGTGCTCCTTATTGCCGAATCACTCCCAGTACGTGTACTGATCCGGCGCTTCCCCGCGTGTTTCGATGATCTCCGGCTTGACCAGATCCCCTCCCGGGCGAATCTCTCGCAACAGAACGTCAAATGTCCATTCGTCGCCGTAATCGAACAGATAAAGAATCCGCTGCCCAAGGAGGAGGTTCAACTCGCCGATCAGGACCTCGTTGGCGTAGGGCCCTTGGTCCGAGTAGGGTGAATTCACGGATTGGGAAGACCATTTTTTTCCATCGAGAAAAAATGAATATAAATGGTCGTCGCCGAACCGATAAGCTCGTTGAATGGCGCGATGCAGATCCTCCACCGTGTGCCGGGCGCTGACCGCGATCGTTCGCCAGCAACTGCGGCTCAGAGAAACCTGGAAGACATAAATCCCGTTTTGGAAACCTCGCGGTTCCCGCGGCAGGCTCCGCTGGAGCTCGCCGTTTGGAAACAAGCGGACAAAGGGTTCATAAAAAGGCGAAGATTTCACCTCGGGAACCTTACGAACCAGCCGCCTCGGCCGCTCCGCCCATCCCCCGAATTCCCGGCGCATCGCCGAGTTCCACAACTGCAAAGGGCGCTCCTGTAACAACACCGGCCCGATCTTCTTAAACAGCGGCGTGGGCGTAATCGCTGCAACGGCGATTCGCCCCTTATATCGCCCTTCCTCCTTGTCCTCCTCAAACGTCCAGAATCCAAAGGCAGCAAAATAATCTACAAACTCACCCATATACCACAGCAAATAACGGATCCGCTCTGTGTTGTCGTCCCCGTCGTCATCCGCAGCCAGCCGGCTGACTCGATCACTCGGAAGACGCAGCAGTACACGAAACGTGCTGTCCAGCGGAGGCAACTCCCACATCCTGGTGTCCCTCACCATATCGCTCCAGTTCACATCCACCCAAAACGTCTCCAGCAGAAAGATATACTGTTCTACGAGGCTCAACTGTTGATATTGCTCATACCGCTCCGTCGGCTTCAGGATCCACCGATTCGCCTTGTGCGCCTCCACTTGCAGCAAGCGCCCTGCACGGCCGAGATGGTACAACAAATGTAACAGAGGATAAGAAATTTGGTCCTTATTCGGCGTGGCACCCGGTTCGGGGCGGCTGACCAGCCCATTGAGTTCGTACAACACCCTGCGAGAAAGCCACTGGTTTTTCTTGGATACCGCCACCTCACTCCGGCCCACATAGTCCATAAAGGTTTCAAAATCACGGCACAAGGGATACATGGCTTCCAACATGTCGTCCGTCAACCGGCCCACTCCTTCCTGAAGCGTATCCAAAGAACAATTCGACAACCGCACGGCAATTCCTGCGGGCTGGATTCCCCTTGTCGCCTTTTAGAACCATTGAAAGATCGGCGGCGAGAAGCTACTCTATACAGTAGATCGTGAGCCTGGACATGGACCGGAGGCAGACTCTCCGAGAGGGGCGGTGAATCATGAAGCGGATTCCAAACTTAAATCTCGATGAACTGTGCGACGCATATGCTGACAACGGGGTGGAACGCCAACATTTTTTAAACGTCACCAGCGGTGAGATTGTGACATGGTTCGATCCGGTGGTTTACGGGACTGATGAATACATCGAGGAATTGGAAAAGAAGCTCGACGCCGGATTGGGCCGAACATACCTGCGGATCCCCCAAATCGAATCCCACGAGGCCTACGAACTGATGGCCGAATTCGCCGATACCGTCAGCGCCTTCACCATCCGACGCCGGCTGGAGCGCGCCTTGTCGGGCCGGAAACCGTTCCGACACTTCAAAGACGTGCTGGCCGATTACCCGGAGGAACGGGAACGCTGGTTTGACTTTGAGCACGAAGCTCATCGCCGACAAATCATCCGGTGGCTCGAATCCCATGGGATCGCCGTGGATCCGACGCCTCAATAGGCGCCATTCCGCCGGCGGGACAGTAACAGACCTCGTCTCCCCGCGGCCTAACTTATTCGGGCAATTTCGGCAGAATTCGCAACAGGTCGCCCATCGTGAACTTCACGCACGGGAGTCGTTCGGAAGACACGCACTCGTCGGCTTCGTACACTCTTGATAGCGATAACTGATCACGACTCCACACATACTGATCCAAGGTCCCGTTCACCGGATCGGCCACCCAATATTCCGGCACACCGTATTTCGAATATGTCGCCCACTTCTCGACGCGATCGCGTTGAAAACTGCCTGGAGACAAAACCTCCACCACCAGATCCGGCACGCCGAAAATCCCCCGCAGCCTCACAATGTCCATGCGGTCCCGGTGCACCACAACGAGATCCGGTTGGCGGACGTCGCGGTCCGAAAACACCACATCAATGGGGCTCAAAATCAAAAGATAGTCTCTCCCGCACTCGCCGTTCAGCACGTCTCTCAGCGCTGCCACGAACAGCTGGTGGATGGTCGACGGGGCCGGACTCATCGGCTCCAGGCGTTGGTCGACCAGCTCGTACCGGTATCCGTCATCGGGAAGCGCCGCGTATTGCTCATACGTGACGGGCTCTTCCCGAACTTGCGGCGGTTTTCGGCTCACCCCGCAACACCTCCGTCAAATGAACTCGATACAACAAGATGGACCCCGCGCACAGGACCCATCATCCACACAGTCCTGTCGACGGCCAAAATCGCCAGAATCACCCTGCTCGGCCCGGCAGAACGGTCCCTTTCATGGACGGTCGCCCGGGACTAGAGCAAACCGCTTCAGGATCGGGTTGTAATAAAGCGTGACCTCTTTCTCCACCCGCCGCTCGGAGATGGACACGACATATTCCAACAACGGGGCCATCACCACGACGCCGTGGTCGAGAACCGGCTCGACGCGGATGTCGTATTTTTTCTCGATTTCCGCAAGTTGTTTCTGCCGCTCCAACTCCACGGATCGGGCCTTGTCCAGCAATTCTTTTCGCTTTTCTTCCGTCAGTCCTTTACGCCCGGTCCGTTTGACGATCTCCCGGCTCAATTCGTCATAGTAGTCGACGATGCGCTTTCTCTCCCGCTCCAGTTCCGCCTGCCTGACCCGCTGCAGCCGTCCTCGCTGCCCCACCTCGGTCACCTGCTCCAACGCCAGGCGGAACGCACCCGGGACATCGGTTCGCGCGACCACCGGCAGGGCGTGCACAGGCGTGTCCGCATAGGGAACCCCATCCGCGCTTCTGCCCATGTCTTCATCGAGGGCCCCTCGGGTCATGTCCACCCATACCCGGCAGAATTCTTCCTCTTTCTCGTCCGAAACATAGCCGATCCGAAACGAAAACACCGCCCATGCTCCCATCACGGGGCGTTCGCTGCGCAGCGTCAAAGTCCCCCGTTCTTCGGCCATGAAACGGCGGATCTTGTCCAAGGGGCCCGACAGTGCGGGGGGATCGATGTCGGCAAACCAAACGGTGCTCACCGCCTGCCGGCGAACAAACCCCATGATCTGATCGAACAGATAGCTGCCGAAGGTGACAAACTCCGCTTGGGGATTTTCCTCCGCCACCTCGAAATCAAACGCCACCTCCAGCTCATCCCTGCCCTGAAACAGATCTTTGTACTCTTCCGGAACGACGACCTGGCAAAGGGCGTATTCCACCGGCACCACGATCCCGCCCATCGCCTCGATGGCCGTCGTGACCAATTTTTGCAGTTCCATCCGGTCTTCCCCCACCTTCAATCAGGAGAACAGGCGCTCATCCAGCTCCTTGACGCGCTCCAGTTGATGTTTATTCTTCAGCAACTGTTCCCCGATCCGTTCCATTTCGCGCTGCACGGCGGCCTCATCTTCCGATTGGACCCAGGCATTCATCACCAGGTCGGAAAAGTCCTCGCTCTCTGCGATGTCGCCGAGGATCATGTCCACTTCCCCGACCACGAGCTCGAACAGGTTGATTTTGCGGTCGAGGACATCCAACATGTGATGTTCCAACGTATGGAGGGCCGCCAAATTGTACACGAATACGTCCCGGGTTTGTCCAATCCGGTGGATGCGGCCGATGCGCTGCTCGATGGCCATCGGGTTCCAGGGCAGGTCGAAATTGACCATGCCGTTGCAGAACTGCAGATTGCGCCCTTCACCTCCGACCTCCGTGCTCACCAGCACATCGGCTTCCTCGCGAAAATAGGCGACCTCGCGGTCTTTCTCTTTCCGGGTGAGCCCGCCGTGAAACTCCGCCACGCGAAAATCGCGCCGGCGCAGGGCCCGGACCAGGATCTCCTGGGTGGCGCGGTATTTCGTGAATACGATCATCTTATCGCCGAATGCCGACAGGATCCGGATGAGTTCCGCAACTTTGGCGCTTTGCTCCCCTTCCGTTGCGGCAATCTCGGCGGCGCGTTCGGCGAATTCCGTCACAGCCCGCTTGTCATCCGGACCCAGGCCGGGGTGCGTGGAGAGTTTTTCCAATGATCCCAACACCGAGGCGAACGCACTGCCCATCTGCTCCTGCATGCTTTTGAGCAGAAAGCGCGAAAAAACGGGATGATCATCCGTGTAATGAACGCGAATAAAACGGCTGAGGTCGATGTAAAGCCGTTGTTCCGGTTCCGACAACCGGACGGTTTTCGTATGGGCTTGCCGCTTGGTGAACTTGACGTCGACGCTGCTGCGCCGGTTGCGAATCATGACCTCGGACAGCAGGGCCCGGAGCTTGTCCGCATTTTTGACCTCGACGCCCTGGTTGTCCACCACGAAATGGCGACGGAAATGCGAATAGGTCTTCAATTGTCCGGGCTTGAGCAGGGTGATCAGGTTATACAGTTCCTCCAGGCTGTTCTGCACCGGCGTGGCGGTCAGGAGCAGCATGTATTTTTTCTTCAGGCTGTTGACGAACTGCCAGGCGACAGAATTGCGGTTTTTGACATGATGCGCCTCGTCCACCACGATGAGGTCGTAATGAATGTCGGAGATGACCCGGCGGTGGTTGGGGCGTTTGGCCGTGGCCAGCGAGGCGATGACCTTGTTGTATCTTCTCCAGGCCTCTTCGCCGAGAGCGATGAACGCGCGATCGTCGGAGCGGATGAAGTCCTGGTTAAACTTGCGCTTCATTTCTTCATGCCACTGGTTGATCAGAGAAGGCGGGACCAGAATGAGAATCTTCTTCGCCAATCCCCGCATGATATATTCCATCATGCAGATCCCCGCCTCGACGGTCTTGCCCAGTCCCACCTCGTCACAGAGCAGCGCCCGGCCTTTGAACTGGTGCATGACCGATTGCACGGTCTTGATTTGATACTCGAAGGGTTCCAGTTCCCGAATGTGGGGCAGGCAGATCAAGTCGTCCACGCGGGAGACGGCGAACTGTTTCGCCGCGTCGTACAGGTCGAACCACACCTGCTCCTGCCGCTTCATCTGGCTCATGGCGGACAGAACGGCAGCCGTCCGTTGGGTGACGTCCGGTTGGATCGCAGAAGCCGCGAGTTCGCCGGACCCGTCGGAGCCGCCGGACCAATCGGACACCCGGATTGTTCCATCCGGACCGGCTTCGATAAACAGGTAGTCCGCCCCTTCGTACGGGGTAAACAAGCCCTTGATGCCCCGCCCCTGAAGCAGCCTGTCCGCCATGTTGACTTTCAGTTTTCGGGAAACGCCCCTGCCGTTGACGAATTCGACCTCGACAACGTCATGGTCGTTCAGTTCATACACAGAACGAAAAAAATGAACCAGTCCGCGGTCCATCTCCAGGGCGTTCAGTTCCAGAAGATCCCAGTTCGGCTTAAAGAGGTATCGATTCACTCGAATCACATCCGTTCTCCTGCGCCCATGTGCGAAAACGATGCCAGATGGAGTTGGGAGGGGTTTTGGCCAACCAATTGTCCGCATCTGCAAACGACACCTGGTGTTGGTGCTTGCGAAACATGCGACCACATCTCATATCGACGTTGAGTATAGTATAGCACGGGACGTTTTCACAGGCCCCCCATCCCCCGTCCCGCATCAATCCCCCAGCAGATAGCGATACCGCTCGGGATCCTCTCGAACCGCCTTCGCCAGCTCTTCGTAGCCCTCGGTTAAGACCAGAGAGCGAATGCGCTTGGCGTGTTCATCCCGCGGCCGGAGAAAGCCCTCGGCGATCCACCGTTTCAGCCTCTCCCGCACCGTCCGGTCCCGCAAATTCAGCAATTTTGCAAGATCGCTCGTGGTCAAGACGGGGGTTCGAAACGCCATTTGCGCAAAAACGACCCGCTGAGATGGATCCAACCGCCGCAGCAGATCCGGCTCCACCGCCATGAACGACAGACTTTTTCTGCGAACCAGCTCCGCGGCTTCTCGAAATACTTCCGCCAACCCCTCGATAAAAAAATCCAGCCAGGGCGTCAGGTCCGCATCATTTCGCCCAAAATAGTAATTATGAGGAAGCCCCATCTGCAGATTCTTGTAGTAGCCTTCCAAATTTCGGTCATAATAAGACTCCAGAACAAAAAGACCTTTCAACCACAAATCGTGTTGCCTGAGAAGGTAGGTTGCCAAGGCCCGCGCCGTCCGCCCATTGCCGTCGACATACGGATGGATCGTCAAAAATTGCTAGATAAAGATGCCCGCCTGAATCGGCGCCGGAATGTCCCGGGTCTCCGGTCGATTCACCCATGCCACGAGGTCTTCCATCAAGGTGGGCACATCCCGGGGTTCCGGCGGCAAATACACGATGACACCGGTACGCTCGTCGGCCACCTTGTTTTGCACAGTCCGATACCCACTTTTGGCCGCCCTTTTACCGCCCGGGATGACGCGAATGATCGCATGAAGCCCGACCATGCTACGCATGGCCAGCCCTCACCGATCGCCCTCCAACTCCCTTTGGATCGCCTCAACCTCTTCTTTCGGTAACTTTGTTATCTCAAGCACCTTGTTCATGTTATCTCCCATCCGCAGAAGTGATCGGGCCATCTCCCGTTTCGCCGCCAGATAGCCTTCCTCCCGACCCTCTTTGCGCCCCTCTTCTCTTCCTTGTTTCATCCCTTCTTCGCTACCCGCCTGCCACGCGCCCTCCATGTCGGCCGAATGTCTCTCTAACCACTTCACCCGCTCTTCATACAGCCGGCGTATCTCCGGATCCTGGCTCAAGGACTCCAGCGTCGTCAGCGCCTTCCGGATCATTGGGTCTTCCTTCGTCAACTCCTCCATCTCTTCTCGCGTCTCCGCCGACAGGAACCTCATCCACCGCTCTAAACTGCTGCCCACATCAACAACCTCCCCGTTGCTTTTCCTGCCGCCAACCTTTCACCGCCAGCCCCACCTATATTTCCGTTTCCCCTTTAATCTTATTTATTTCGCAATTCCAACGTGAGTACACCCCCGGTGGACACCGAGTTCCGCAAAAGGTGGACAAACACCCCCCTCCCCCTTCGACATATCCATATTTTTCCTGCCCCTACCTCCTCCACCTTCCCAGGCCCATCGCCGAATCGAAGGCTCGGGGGTCGAGACCCAGGGATCGCAGGCGGTTGTAAAGGGTTCCCCGGGAGATCCCGAGCAGCCTCGCCGCGGCCGCCTTGTTCCCACCCGTCTTTCGCAGCGCCTCGAGAATCGACTCCCCTTTCGTTCGCCCGGCATTGGGGCGAAGACCCGGGCGATGAGGGGTTCCCGGCGGTTCCGCCCCGGGGTCGCCCGGCCGCAAAAGCGCGGCCAGGTGACCGCTGTTCCACGATTCGTCTTCCACCGTGACCACCAGGCGCTCCAACACGTTCCGCAGTTCCCTGACATTGCCGGACCAGGGATGGCGCATCAACGCAACCAGAAAATCGGGCTCGAGGTGCGGGGCGGGCCGCCCATAGGCCGCACACAGATCTTCCAAAAATGTCTCCACCAACACCGGGATGTCGTCCAGTCGCTCTCTTAGGGGCGGGATGAAGATCCGGACTACATTCAGCCGATAGTACAGGTCTTCCCGAAACCGGCCCTTGGCCACCAGATCCTCCAGGGGCTGGTTCCCCGCCGCGATGATTCGGGCGTTCACCTGAATCGGCTTCGTGCCGCCGATGCGATAAAAGGTCTGGTCCTGGAGAACCCTCAAGAACTTCGCCTGAAGCTCCACGGGCAGCTCCCCGATCTCATCCAAAAAGAGCGTCCCCCCGTGGGCGAGCTCCAGCTTCCCCGGGCGCCCGGATCGGTCCGCGCCGGTGAAGGCGCCCCCTTCATAACCGAACAATTCACTCTCAAATAAAGGCCCCGGGATGGCTGCGCAGTTCAGGGCGATAAACGGGCCGGCACTCCGCCGGCTCGCCGCGTGGATCGCCTGGGCAAACAGATCCTTCCCCACCCCGCTCTCCCCCTGCAACAAAACCGTAGCGTCGGTGGGCGCCACCTTTTTGGCCAGGCGAATGGCATGCAGAAGGTCGGGCGACCCCCCTTTGATCGTGTCAAAGGGATCGCGATCGCCGTGCCGCAACTGTTGATCCGCCATCCACTGGCGATACGTCCGCTGCAACTCCTGATGCATCCGCACCAACTGAGTGATATCCTTTTCCGAAGCCACCGCCCCAGCCATCTGCCCGTCCACCCTCGCCGGACCGCCGGAAAGAAGCACATGGGTGTTCTCCCGGGGAGCGTGGTACACTTGGCGCACAGGTTTGGGATCACGGAGAAGCCGCAGAACCGCCAGGGCCTCGGGCTGGAAAAACCGGTCAATGGGCCGCCCGAGAATCCGCTGGGCCGGGATGTCGTAGATCTGCTCCGCCGTTCGGCTCCAACCCCGGACCACCCCCCGGCGATCGATCACGGTCACCGCCTCTTGGACAATGTCCAGCACCTGTTCAAAAAATGCCCGCTGGCTCCAGCAAAGATCGAGAAGGAGATCGGTGAACTCCCGGGGGCCCAAGACCCCCACCCACTGCCCATCTTTATAAATCGCCACGGGCTCCCCCGACCGACAGGCCTCGGCGAGCTCGTCAAAATCCACTTCTTCCGAGTACACCGATAGGCTCGCGTCGGGGAGCGCGGTATCCGGCGAAACCGGCCGCATTCTGGTGCGCAGCTCTTCCCAGGAACACCACAGAATGCCCATGCGCCTCTCTCCCGTTGCCCGAATTATTTTTCCGTTTCTCCACCTCATCTTAGCACAGGTTTCCGGGCAAACAAAGGAGGAGGCAAAAAACTTCGGCTGTTCATACCCGTGTTTACACACAGGTGTTCAATTTGAACAACTTTGTTCAACCCGCGAACGAACATCGGCACCATCGGCGGTGGCACGATATTTGCGTAGGATCGGGGTGAGGGGGGGGGCCATGGAGATGGAGCAATGGATGAGAAAGGGGTTTCACCGGTTGGCGGCGAGTCCCTCCGCCAATCGCATGGCCAGGCGGTGGGGGTTGCGATTTGGCGCAGCCCGGTTCGTCGCAGGCGAAACCCTCGAAAAAGCGCTGGAGGTTGTGCGGGATTTGAACCATCGGGGACTGGAGGTGACCCTGGACCATCTCGGCGAGTCGGTGTCCGATGCCGCCGAAGCGGCGGAGGCCGCCCGGGCTTGTCTCGACACCCTGGAGGGGATCGAGCGCACCGGAGTGCGGTCCCACCTGTCGGTGAAACTCACCCAACTGGGACTCGACATCGACCGATCCCTCGCCGAAAAACATGTGGGGCAAATCCTCGAACGGGCGGGACAGGCCGGGACGTTCGTGCGCATCGACATGGAAGATTCGGCTCACCTGCCCGCCACGTTGGAGCTGTTCCGGGAGATGCGCCGGCGCTACGATCACGTGGGCATCGTGATCCAGGCGTATCTTTACCGAAGTGAACAGGATCTTCGAGAGTTGGAGGACCTCGGGGCGAATGTGCGGTTGGTCAAAGGGGCGTATCGCGAGCCCCCGTCCGTGGCGTTCCCCGACAAGCGGGACGTGGACCAGAACATGAAAAAGCTGATCGACATGCATTTGCAAAGCGGCTGCTACACGGCGGTGGCCAGCCACGATCCGCAGATTCTTCGGCACACTCGGGAGCGGGTCGAACAATGGGGGATTCCCCGGGACCGGTTTGAGTTTCAAATGCTGTACGGCATCCGGCCAGACCTTCAGCGTGATCTGGTGGAACGGGGATACCGCGTACGGATTTATGTGCCCTATGGAACGGACTGGTTCGCGTATTTTATGCGGCGATTGGCCGAGCGGCCGGCCAACGTGTGGTTTGTACTCAAGAACGTGGGGAGGCATGTGGGATGATCGAGTTTCGGAACGAACCGTTGTCGAATTTTCACGACCCCGCCGTTCGGGATCGGATGAAGGAGGCCTTGGCCCAAGTCGAGGGAATGCTCGGACAGTATTACCCGCTGGTCCTGGGCGGCCGGCGCGTCGACACGGCGAGTCGCATCACATCGGTCAATCCCGCTCAAATCGACCAGGTCATCGGAGAGGTGGCGGCGGGGGACGCCAGCCACGTGGACAAGGCGGTGGAGGCGGGGTGGAAGGCGTTCCCGGAGTGGGGGCGGCTGCCCGCGGAGGCGCGGGCGGGCTATCTGTTTCAGGCGGCGGCCGCGCTGAGACGGCGAAAATTCGAGTTCGCCGCCTGGATGGTGTACGAGGTGGGCAAAAACTGGGCCGAAGCGGACGCCGATGTGGCCGAGGCGATTGATTTTCTGGAGTATTACGGCAGGGAGGCCATCCGCCTGGGAAAGGGCGCTTCCCTTGTGCCGCACCCCGGCGAGGACAACCGCATGACCTACATTCCCCTCGGCGTTGGCGCCATCATCGCCCCGTGGAATTTTCCCGTGGCCATCCTGGTGGGTATGAGCTCGGCCGCTTTGGTGACGGGAAATCCGGTGATCATCAAACCCTCCAGCCAGGCGCCGGTGGTGGCGGCCAAATGGGTGGAGCTGCTGGAGGAGATCGGGGTTCCGGCGGGTGTGGTGCAATATCTGCCCGGCCCGGGCGGCGCGGTGGGGGATGCCCTGGTGGACCATCCCGGCGTGCGCTTCGTGAATTTTACCGGGTCCAAAGAGGTCGGGCTGCGGATCGTGCAGCGGGCGGCAACTCCGGCTCCCGGGTGCCGGTGGATCAAGCGGGTGGTGGCCGAGATGGGGGGCAAGGACGGGATCATCGTGGACGAAACGGCGGACCTGGGTGCGGCGGTGCAGGGGATTCTCACGTCGGCCTTTGGTTTTCAGGGGCAAAAATGCTCGGCCGGTTCCCGGGCGATCGTGGTGCGGTCGGTCTACGACGAGGTGGTGGAGCGGCTGCGGGAAGGCGTGAAGCAATGGACGGTGGGTAAGCCCGCGGACAACGCCCCGATGGGTCCGGTGATCGACGAATCCGCGTATCGGAAGATATTGCATTATATGGAGATCGGCCGGGAGGAGGGGCGTCTGGTGGCCGGGGGCAGGCCGGCGGAAGGGCCGGGGTACTATCTGCAACCGACGATTTTCGCCGATGTCCACCCCAGAGCCCGGATCGCCCAGGAGGAAATTTTCGGGCCGGTGCTGGCGGTGATCCCCGCGGATAGTTTTGAGGAGGCTGTGGAGACGTTCAATGATACGGAATACGGTTTAACCGGATCGCTCTACACCCGCCGCCGGGATCGGGTGGAATATGTGCGGGAGCACATGTTCTGCGGCAACCTCTACATCAACCGCAAATGCACCGGGGCGCTGGTGGGGGTGCACCCATTCGGGGGATTCAACATGTCCGGGACCGATTCGAAGGCGGGCGGGCCGGATTATCTGCTTCTCTTTACCCAGGCGAAGGTGGTCTCGGAGGTGCTGTAGCCGACGGGATATCCCGCCACAACCTTTCTTCCGGGTCAGGGGCCACATTTTCCGCACCCCACGGGTGGCCCCGGGGCCCGCGCCTCTCCACGCCCGCCACGGGTGAGGCCTGCAACCCGCCCGACACGTCATAGCTTGACCTTCGTCGATATCCAGTACGCATCACCGGCCGCTTTCCAACTCCCTTTGAATTGCCTCGACCTGTTCCCGGGGCAGCTTCGTCAACCTGACCACCTTCTCCACATTATCCCCCGCCTCCAGCATCGCCCGAGCCATCTCCATCCGCGCCTCCCGACGCCCTTCCTCCCGGCCTTCCTCTCGGCCTTCCCGTCTCGCCCCCTCGATATCCGCCATATACGTCTGCAACCCTTTCATCCGCTCCTCATAGAGCCGCCGCGTCTCTTCGTCCTGACTTAAAAACTCCAACGTCGTCAGCGCCTTGCGCATCACCGAATCTCCCATCACCAACACCTGTTTCATTTTTGCTATCACTTTCTATCAAACATTGACAGACTTGACAGCAAAACAGTTTACGCTCTCCGAGAGGCTGGCTGCTCCCCGAAGACCCGATTGGCGAGGCCATGGGGCCGAGCATCTGGAGTCCCGCCCGAAACAGTACCATCAGGCCGTCCGCCGACCAGCGCCCGACACCGACAGTTTCCAAACGGCGGGGTGGTCCCTCGACGCTTGCGCGTCTCCCACCGGCAGGACAGGGATCGGTTTCGCCAACCCGGAAGGCCGTTTTGCCGAACCCCCCAGGATCAGCCACCCGGCGGCGCTCCGCTTGCGCCTCATCGTCAAAGCCGTGTTCCGTGCGGCCTTCGCCAACCCCCGCACGCCCTCACGGTCTTTCTCCCGCCAGGCCTGTCCCTGTCCCGTCCTCCCGGGAACATCCCGGGACCTCTGATTCATTCATGCGTGGTTCTCCCAGTAGCGCTTCAGCAAAATTCTTTTGACTTCTTTGTGTGGGGTGTACTTAGTGATCTCCTGGTCGCGAAGACGCCCCTTCACATTGGTCGCCGCCACATGGTCCGCATCTCCTTCATATCCGCACTTTTGGCACCGGAATGAATCACCGTTGCGGTTCTTGCCGTCCACCCACCCGCATCCGGGACAGGGACAGGTCTGGCTCGTATAAGCGGCGTTCACTGGTCCCGGATCGGTTATGGAATAAACATGACACAAGTATTCCAGTCGCTCCCGGATCGCCTGCCGTTGCCACTGGCTCACCTTGCGGGACAGCCCCTTGTTCCTCGCCTTCCCCCGCAGGTGGGACAAATCTTCGCAGGCGATCACCCTCGGCCGGCGTTCCCGAAAAAACGCCCGAAACGCCCGGTTGATCTCGTTCTCGCACCACGCCCGGTACCGCCTGTGTCGCTTGTGCTGTTTCACCAGCCCCAGGTTGTGCCGACGAATTCGCCTGGCCTTTCCCGGGTCCCGCTCCCGGTTTTTGCGATACAACGCCCACAGCTTCTGGCGTTTCCGTCCTTTGTCCAGCACGTGGTCCGACATCTCTTGCAGGGCCTGGCCGTACTCCGGCCGATACTTCTTCCCCGAGTCGTCCGTCAGAACTTCGGTGACTCCCAGGTCGATTCCCGCCTCTTCCTCCCCGGCCGGGTAGGTCTTCGGTTCCCGGCTCATATGAATCTCCACCGCCTGTTCGTCCGGCAGCAGAACCACCCGCAGATTGCCCCTCAGCTTGTGAATCCCAGAAAGGGGGATCACGATCCTTTTTCTCGGGGACAACCCCATCACCGCCACATACTGCCGGTTGCCCACCATGAACACTCGGTACATCTGCTGATCCACAACAAAACTCCGGGCTTTCCGGACCCGCGGCCTCTTTCCCAGGACCCGGCGAAACAGCCGCTTCAGTCCGTGGCGGATCTTCTTCCGCCCGGCCGGCTCCAATTCGGTCTTTTTCCCCGCCAGATCCTCATCCCGAAAAATCGCCTCAATCTTTCTCCAATCCCGGGGCCTGTCCCCGAACTTGTCCAGCAACCAGAAGGCGTAATCCCGTTCCTTCGGGGTTAACCCCTCGTTGCGGTGAAGACGGTCCCGCACCTCGGCAATCGCCGCTTCCCACTGTCGCTCCAAGGTCCATAAGGCGTCTTCCAAGGCCAACTTCCACTGCCGGGCCTGAAGACCAAAGGGACTCGCAAACCCGGCGGCCACCCGTTCATCCCGAATTCTCCGTTTATACCCCAGATCCTTGAGGGACTTCACCTGCGCGTACTCCACCAAGAAGGCGTCCTTCTGCCGGGAATACGCCTCGGCCACTTCGACGATCTGCCTCCATTTCTCACGATTCAGCGGCAGGCTCTTTTGTCGGATCGTCTGTCGCACCGGCCAACTCCTCCCGAACCGCTTTGGTCAGTTTCCGCGCCCTGTAGGTTCGTGACCCGTAGAGTTTTGTCGCAAAATGCCGGACAATGCTTATTAGATCTTCGGCCAGTTCCTGGGCCGGTGACATGTCCTCGGCCTTGTTGACCACCAGAATCTCGCAACCGAACCGTGCAAACAGGTCCTCCAAGAAATCAAACCCAAACCGGACCAGCCGGTCCTTATGAGCCACAATCACCGTCTCGATTTCCCCGCGGGTGACAGCCCCGCACATCCTTTGGAAATTCTTTCGCCGATCATTCAACGCCGACCCAATATCGACGAAAATCTCGTCGATGGTGAGGCCCTTTCCGGCCGCAAATTCCTTCAGGAAACGCAACTGGTTCTCCAGGTCAGGCTTTTGCCCTGCGGAAGACACCCGGGCGTAAATGACCGTTTTCTTTGTTTCTTTTCGTTTCCCGATTCCTAACGCCTGATAGAACATATCCTCGGTGTATCTGCGCTTGTTGGTGGGAGTTCGCAAAGGCACCAGCTTGCCTTCCCTGTCCCACGATCGAAGTGTGGAGACACTGACGCCGAGTTTCTCCGCAAACTCTCGAATCGAATAGAGCTTCACCTGAACATCACCCTATATCAGATTCTATCAGGTGACGTTGATTTTCGGCAAATCACTGCTCTTCTTCATAGAAGGCCAAAAGCTGTCTTCAACCTCCTCCCCGCGCCGTCCCCTGCCTCCAGATACACCCGGCCATTTCGCAAAATCGGAACCCCCTCCCACACCTCATCTTCATGGGGCCCAAACAGCGAGATCCTGACCTGGCTCCCTGTCCCCAGGGCTTCCGCCAGGACATATTCGATCTCCGACCAGCGATCCTCGGTCCACTCCGGCGCCCGACGCCGGCTGGCTTCCCGCTCCAACCGTTCCACCATCTCCCTGTGCTCAGGCAGCGTCAGCCTCATCGACGCAAAAAGATTCCCTTCCGTGACCCGCACTCGGCACCCTTCCTTTATTCACATAAGATGTCCACCGATCTTTTGGCTGCGGTCCCGCAGTTGGCCTGCCGGTAACAGACTCGACGCCCGCATGATGCTCGTCTCCCCAAACCGGGCCCGAACTTGGTCGTACGCCTCAGACAAGCGCCTACGTTTCGCCACGTCCTTAAACAGCGAAAGTTGCATCGTGTCCGACTCGGGCTCCAGCAGATCCACACCCACACTGACGGCCCGCACCCCGGACCCGTCCCACCAGCGATCCAACAATTGAATCACATGAGGATAAAAGTCCTCAGCCGCATTGAAGGCACGGCCCAGCGTCTTCGTCCGGCTGAAACCGCCCTCGAACCTGGCGTACGTGAGGCTGATGCCCACCCGCCGGCCCTTCTGCCGGACGCTCCGCATCCGGGCGCACACCTCGTCCAGCAACTCCAGAATCACCACCGCGATGTCCTCGCGTTTAGAAAAATCCCTGGGCAGGGTGATCCGCTGACTGAATCCTTTGTTCGGAGCGGCAAAGGCGTCCGGGTCAATGGGGGAACTGTCCATGCCGTGACTCCACCGGTGAATGATCGTTCCCCACACCCCGAATCGCCGCCGCAAACGCCATTCCGGAATCGCCGCCACGTCCCCGATGGTCGTCGTGCCAAACTCATGGTCCAAAATCTCCGCTCGCCGTTTCAATCCCCACATCTCATACACGGACAAGGAATGCAGCCGGGAGGACACATCTTTCTCCGTCCACCACACCACTCCGCTCGGCTCCTTCTTCGCCGCTCGATTGGCCATCTTCGCCATCCACTTGTTCGGAGCCAAGCCCACGCGACATCGGATGCGAAACAAGTCCCAAATCGTTTCCTTGAGGGTTCGCGCCACAACGACGGGGTCCGGAAACGTCAAAGCTGCACACGATCAAAAGAGAGTACCCAGGCAACGGAAAGTTGGATATGATGAGTGAAAATACGGCTGTTCACCGTCGAATATGAGTTACGGGGGGGACCGAGGTTGAAACCGAACACTGGGGAAGTCCTTCGAGTGATCACCTGGCTCGTCGGTTTTTTTGTTGTCTACATGGTTCCCAAGCATATGGAGAATCATTACGTGGCAGTGGCCCGCACCTCGTACGTCACGATCCCGCTCATCTGGTTCACCGTATTGGCGGGTTTTATCCTGGGCGCCTACGTTCCCCTCATCTTTGTACGAAGGTGGGCCTTTCACCCCAACTGGCCCATGCTGGCCATTGTGTTTCTCCCGTTCGCCCTCTTGTCACTCTATGTTCCGATGTCCATGACGTTTTCCTGGCCAATGCCCTTCCATATTGGGATTCGCTTGGCACCCTATTTTGAACTTTTCCCAATGATTGCGGGATTCGGCTTGGTGAGCGGGATTTTGGGCCATTGCCGGTAGGTTTTGGCCCCTCCCGAATCCCACAGACCCGAGGGTGCACCCGACCAGCAACCGATACACCCTCGAAGCGATTTTCGCCCCGTCCAAGATCGGCACGGGGCGCCCCTTAGCGATCGGCCGCCCTGGAGTACATTCGCCGCCCCAAGGCATGCCCCTTGCGCACCAGTTCCTCCAGATACGCCTCCATCGCCGGCCCGATGTCTTCTCGCATCAGCGCCACTTCCACCGAGGCGCGCAACAAACCCATTGGATTCCCGATATCAAAACGCCGGCCCTCAAAGGGCATGGCCCACACGCCTTGGGTACGGCACAAGACGTTCAACCCGTCGGTGAGCTGAATCTCGTTGCCCTTTCCCGGCGGAAGGTCGTCGAGGATCGCAAAAATCTCCGGCGTAATCACGTACCGCCCCATGATGGCGAGGTTGGAGGGCGCTTCCTCGGGCGACGGCTTTTCCACCAACGCCCTGGCCCGGTGCCCGACCCCGCCGGGTCCCGGACCGTTTGGGTCCACGATCCCGTAACGGCTCACCTCAGCCCGCGGCACCTCCTGGACCCCCACCACCGCCCCCCCGGTCTCCCGGTAGAGGTCGATAAGTTGGGCGATACACGGCCGCTCGGAGAACATCACATCATCCCCCAGGAGCACCGCAAAGGGCTCGTCGCCGACGAAGCTCTTCGCGCAGGCCACCGCGTGTCCCAACCCCCGGGGCTGCTTCTGGCGGATGTAGTGGACATCCGCCAGCTCGGCGATCCGCCGCACCTCTTCCAAGGCCTTCTCATCGCCCTTTGCTTCAAGCTCCATTTCGAGTTCGATGTTGCGATCAAAATGATCTTCGATGGCCCGTTTGTTCCTTCCGGTGATGATGATGATGTCCTCGATCCCCGCCGCCACCGCCTCTTCGACGATGTACTGTATGGCGGGCTTGTCCACGATGGGCAACATCTCTTTGGGCTGGGCCTTGGTGGCCGGCAACAGCCTGGTCCCCAACCCCGCTGCCGGAATCACCGCTTTTCGCACCGGCTTTCGCATCCGCTATGTACCCCTTTCGACCTCCGCTCGCCAGGCAGAGCGCATCCCCCTGCCCCAAAACCCCGGCCGAACCACGTGAACCTGGCGACGGAACCACTTCGAACCTTATTATACTTGAACTTTCATTTCCACAGAAGCATGGCCTTCGTCTCCACACGAGCCCGGCTCCCGGATCCTTCCCCGCATGTGCAGCTTCAGTCCGCCTCCCGCGGCCTGCAACATGGTATAATGACACTTGCCCGAGCCTGTCGGTGAACATCCGGGAAGGGGATTCGTCATGCCAATGACACCAAGTGTTGCTCATTTGTTGAAAGCCCTTTTTCGTCTCTTAAAATGGGCCGCGGTCACAGTCGCCTCAGTGGGCCTTTTGATAGGCTGTGGACAGACCGCGTCGCCACCTGGTCAAGGGCCCGGACCCGGCCAAGGACCTGGGCCCAATCCGCCCGCCTCCAATCCGCCTTTTGAAAATCAACTCCAGAAAAACGTCATCACACCCAACCAGAATTTTCAGTTCAGTCCTGCCCCCGTCGACCGGGTGGCCGTCCTGTCCGCCGACGGCAAAGAGATGACCCTGGATCTCACCAAGCTGCCCGTTTTGTTCCAGGCCTATTGGTGCCCTCACTGCCAGCGCACTCTCGTTTTGCTGTACCAGCACCGGGACGCCGTTCGGCAACCGATCATCGTCTCTACCGGATTCGTCCCCGGCACCACCCTGAAGGAGGCTGTATCGTTGACCCAACAGGAAGAGACGGCCTTGGGCGTTCATTTTGCCAGCATCTACTATCTCCTCGACAACAACGTGCGGTCCCGGGTTGTGCATCAATACCCGACCCTCTACTTCCCGAGCGGCGGGAAACCGCAGGTAATCAGCGGAGAACGCACCCTGGAGGTTTGGCAGCAGGCTCTTTCCTCACGTTGATGGCCGTGCCAACCCCGGGACTCGCCTCCCGACCGACCTGGCCCCACCGAACCGACTCCCGGCGGGCCCCGGACTGGGCGGGCGTGGACAGCGACTGCGCAGTCGGTCGACGATCCGTTTCAGGAATATTCCTCCAATCAGCCGGCCAGGTTCAGCGCTTACCGTTGGCGATTTTTACTGCATCGGGGTGGCGGCGAAGCCTGGCCATGGCCACAATCCCCAGCGCTGGTCCGACAGCCAGCGTGGCAAAAGCCCAGTTCCACCCGATCCGGCTCTCCAACACGGGGATCAGATTGATCGACAGATTCGTGATGAAAAACCCGATGGCCATCTGAAAGGTCAAGGCCGTCCCAACGCAGTCAGGATCGGACACTTCCGTGGTGGCGGCGGAGAACTGGGCGGAATCCGCGATGACAAACACACCCCACACGACGGCGATCAGCAGCATCAGCTCATAGGATCGCCCGTAGGTCAAACCGATGAGGAGTGCACAGGATCCGCTCACCGCCATCGATAATATCGTCGAAGTGGTCCTGCCGAACCGGTCTGCAAACCAGCCCCCGAACCAACTCCCCACGGCACCAGAAACACCGATCACGACAAAGGAAAGGACCGAAGTGAGCACCACAGACTGGGTCTGGTGAAGGGCCCGAAGATTCGCGCCGAGAAACGCGGGGATCCACGTCCACATGGCATACAATTCCCACATATGTCCAAAATAACCGTAATTCGCAAGCATGACAGCGCGGTTGCGAACCACAGCACCCAAAACGTGCAGCGAAAGGCTCTCGATGCGGCCATTGTCCTGTCGTGCATCGGGAAGGCCAAAATAGACGATCCCTGCACCGATCAGCGCCAAAATCGAGTTCACGATGACAATGATTCTCCAAGGGAATTCCGGCAAAATCGCCACCACCAAATGAGGCAACGCCGACCCCATGGTGAGCGCGGCGATCAAGATCCCGATCGCCACACCGCGCCCTTTCGGAAACCAGAGGGAAACCAGTTTTACCGCAACGGGGTACACCCCCGCCAACATGACACCTGTCAAAAATCGCAAAATAAGACCGAAGATCGCGTTATGACTGACAATAATGAGGACATTGACCACCGCCCCGAGAACCGCTGCTGCCGCAAACAGTTTCCTCGGGTTATAGCGATCGGCTAAGGATAAAAAGGAACTTATTAACGCTCCGACCACGAACCCGATTTGGACCGCGCCGGTAATCCACCCGCCCATGAGGGGGTTTAAACTCCAATATTGTTCCAATTGATGGGCGATGGCGGACCCGCTAAACCACAGACTCAGCGTGAAAAGCTCCGCCACACTGATCAATCCAAGGGCAACAAATGGATGTCGACGGATCTCCTGAGTCATTTCCCTCTGCATATCCATTATAAACCCCCCTTCACGAAACCCGGGAACAGCAGCCCCCCAGGAACCGCGCGTCCCGACACGACTTCCTATGTCTTCCTTTTATCAGAACACGAACATTATCGTCAACATGATGTCAGCGGTCCTCCAGCCCAATGTCCTCATCGGCGGGAAAATGAACGCGGCTCACGATGCATATTGCCCTCATATTCGTCCACGATAATGCCGAAGCTCATCACATCTGCCATGAAGGAGCCGAAGAGCGCGATGTCGAATGAAAGCTCGATAAAAACTAGAGAATGGGTGAACGGTGTTAATCTAGCCCTGGGAGGTGGTGCAGCTCGGGGATTAGCTCATATCGGGATTCTGCACACTTTCGAAAGCGAGGGCGTACCCATCACCGGGATCGCGGGGTGCAGCATTGGGGCGCTTGTCGCCGCAGCCTATGGAGCAGGAAAATTACATGCCCTTGAGGAAGCGGCGTTAAAGATCCGGCTGCTCGACCTCATCAAATTCGCCGATTTTGCCTTTTTGAGCGGCGGATTGATCAAAGGAGACTGGCTGGTCCAAGAACTGCGGAGACTGATCGGGGACGTGCATTTTGAAGACCTCCGACTGCCCACCGCCGTTGTGGCCACAGACCTGATCACCGGGGACACCGTCGTATTTCAACAAGGCCCCGTCATTGACGCCGTGAGGGCAAGCATCTCCGTCCCCGGCTTGTTCACCCCGGTGCCGCTCGACTCCCGTCTGTTAGTCAATGGCGGGGTGAGCGACCGGGTTCCTGCGGACGTGGCCCGGTCCTTGTCCCCGGCCCGCACCGTCGCCGTGGACGTAGGCTCCCAGCGCGACAAATGGACCGCCACCGCAACCTTCGCCCGGATTCGGTGGTCGCGCCTGCGTTCTTTCCTGCAAGAGGTACGGGATTCTGTCAACCATTCGCCCATCGCCCGGGCCATGGAAGTGGCCGGTCTGCTCAACGAAGAAATCCCCTCTCCCGTGGAAAAGGGGAGCCGATTGGGGCTCCTTCAAACTCTGCTCGCCAGTGTCGACGCCCTGGAAGCCCAGTTGGCCGCTCAGAATCACCCTTCTTCCACCGCCGATTGGGTCATTCATCCCGATATCGACCACATTGACGCCCACCGTTTTGATTTGGCGCGAGAAGCGATCGACGCCGGACAACGGGCGGCCGAAGAGTTTCTCAAAGGAAAAGTCTACCTTCCAGGTCTCGGCAGACTGACGCACTCCTCGTGGGCGCAAGCCAACCATAAACTCACTTAGCAACCTTTTTCCATCCGTCCGCCTCCAGGGGACAGCGAATTTCGCAAAAGGTGGACACACACCCCCTCCCCCTTTCGACACGTCAGAGTTTCCCAGCTAACAACGGTTACTCCCCAAGCCCGACGGCTCCTGCCCGGCCGCCTCCGACGCCCCGGCCACCTGCGCCGCCTGAGCCGCGATATCCCGCCGATAATGCATCCCCGGGAACTGAAGGCGCCCCACCGCCCGATAAGCCGCCTCCCGGGCCTGGGCGAGAGAATCCCCGAGCCCCGTCACGCCCAGCACCCGGCCGCCCGCCGTCACCAAGGCTCCATCGGACCCCCGCGCCGTGCCCGCGTGAAAGACCAAGGCGCCCTGTTTCGCCGCCTCTTCCGCGCCGTCAATCACGTCCCCTTTGCGATACGCCCCGGGATAACCCTCGGAGGTCGCGATCACGCAAACCGCCGCCCGGGGGGACCACTTGACCTCGACCCGGTCCAGGGTTCCGTCCAACACCGCCTCGAGCACATCCAACAAATCGGTCTCCAGGCGGGGCAGCACCACCTGGGCTTCCGGATCCCCAAAGCGGGCGTTGAACTCGATCACCTTCGGACCTTCGGCGGTGAGCATGAGCCCGGCATAAAGCACCCCGTAAAAGGGCCGCCCGTCCTCAACCAAAGCCCGGGCCACCGGCCTTAGGATCTTGCTCTCCACCCGGGTCATGGTGTCCTCATCCAACCACGGCACCGGTGAATAGGTCCCCATCCCCCCGGTGTTGGGCCCGCGATTGCCGTCAAACACCGGCTTGTGATCCTGGGCCGGGACCATGGGCACCACCGTCTCCCCACTGACGAAAGCCATCACCGTGGCCTCCCGGCCCTCCAACATCTCTTCCAAGACCACCCGCCGGCCGCTCTCGCCAAACACGCCATCCACCATCATCGACCGGAGCGCCGCCTCGGCTTCTTGCAACGTCCTGGCCACCACCACGCCTTTGCCCGCCGCCAGGCCGTCCGCCTTCACCACCACGGGAGCCCCGTGACTCCGAAGATACTTCAGCGCCTCCTCGTAGGAATCAAAGGACGCATACCGGGCCGTGGGAATCCCCACTCGGGTCATCAGCGCCTTCGCATAAGCCTTTGATCCTTCGATCTCCGCCGCCGCCCGGCTCGGTCCAAAAATGCGCAGCCCCGCCTGGCGAAACCGATCGACAATCCCGGCCAGGAGCGGAGCCTCGGGACCGACCACCGTCAGATCGACGCCTTCCCGCTCCGCCAACGCCAACAACCCCTCCACATCCTCCGCCCCCACCGGCACATTCCGGCCCCATTCGGCGGTGCCGGGATTCCCCGGGGCACACAAAATCTCCGGCCTCCGGGGACTCTGGGCAAGCTTCCACACTAGGGCGTGCTCCCGCCCACCTCCGCCTACCACGAGGATTTTCATCCCTATCCCTCCCGTCCCGCCTTCATCCATGGCGAAAATGCCGCATCCCCGTGAACACCATGGCGATGCCCGCTTCGTCCGCCGCCCGGATCGACTCCTCATCCCGGATGCTGCCCCCGGGTTGCACAATGGCCGTCACCCCGGCCTTGGCCGCCTCCTCCACCGTATCGGACATCGGGAAGAAGGCGTCTGACGCCATCACTGATCCTCTGGCCAACTCCCCGGCCTGGGCAATGGCGATCCGGGCCGAACCCACCCGGTTCATCTGCCCGGCACCGACCCCCACCGTCCGCCGGCCGTGCACCAACACGATGGCGTTCGATTTGACATGCTTCACCACCCGCCAGGCCAGTGCCATCTGCTCCAGCTCCGCCCTAGACGGGATCCGTTTTGTCACCGGCCGCCAACTGTCCGGCACCACCGGAGCCGCATCCGTCCCCTGGACCAAAAGCCCACCCGAAACCGTTCGGGCCGATAGCCCCTCCCGCACCGGCTCGCGGAGCCCCGGGATTTCCAACAGGCGCAGATTTTTCTTCGTGGTCAAGATTTCCAGCGCCTCAGGAGTAAACTCCGGAGCGATGACGATCTCGAGAAAAATCTCCTTCATCTGCCGGGCGGTCTCTCCGTCCAACGGTCGGTTGACGGCGATGATCCCGCCGAAAATCGACACGGGATCGGCCTCGTAGGCCTCGTGAAAGGCATCGGCCAGGGTTTCTCCCCACCCCACGCCGCAGGGATTCGTGTGTTTCACCGCCACCGCCGTCGGCCCTTCGAACTCCCGCACCAGGTGCAGGGCCGCATCGGCGTCGAGCAGATTATTATAGGAAAGTTCCTTCCCGTGAAGCTGGCGAGCCCCCGCCAAGGTCGACGGCCCGGCGAAGGGCTCCCGATAAAAGGCCGCCGGCTGATGAGGATTCTCCCCGTACCGCAGACTCTGCACCCGGTCGTAGGTGAGCGTCAGCTGCTCCGGGAACCGCTCCCCGGCCCGGTCGCTCAAGTATCCGGCGATGACCGCGTCGTAAGCCGCGGTGTGCCTGAAGGCCTTCGCCGCCAGGGCGAGCCTATCCCCCTCCCCAAGGGGCGCCCCGCCCCCGGCCGCCTCCGCCAGGCGGTCATAATCCGCCGGGTCCACCACAACCGCCACGTGGCGGTGATTTTTTGCCGCCGCCCGGATCAAGCTCGGGCCGCCGATATCGATCTGCTCGACAATCTCCTCAAACCGCGTTCCCGGGCGGCTCACCGTCTCCCGAAACGGATACAGGTTCACCACCACGGCATCGATGGGCAAAAGCCCGTGCTCCTCCATCTGCCGGCGGTGCTCCTCCCGGTCCCGCAAGGCCAAGATGCCCCCGTGGACCCTCGGGTGAAGAGTTTTCACCCGTCCGTCGAGAATCTCGGGAAACCCGGTAAAATCGGACACGTCCTTCACCGCCACGCCGGCCTCCCGGAGGGCCCGGGAGGTCCCGCCGGTGGAGAGAATTTCCACCCCCGCCGCCGCCAGCTTTTGTGCGAGTTCGACGATGCCCGTTTTATCCGAAACGCTGATCAGTGCCCTGCGCATCTCTGCGACTCCTTTCTTGATCCTGTCGGCCCTGGACCCCCGCGGCCCCAGATCCCCGCCCGCCATCACCGAAGTCCCGCCCGCTCCGAACCCTGCGGGCGCCAGTGCACTTGGCCATTGTCCAGCCAAACTTCCCCCCGGCACAACGCCCGGACCACCTCCGGGAGCAGCCGATGCTCCACCGCGTGGATTTTCACAGCCAGCGAGTCCGCGTCATCCCCGGGGTCCACCGGCACCGCCTCTTGGGCGATGGCCGGACCGGTATCCATGCCCTCGTCCACAAAATGCACCGTGACGCCGGTCCGGGACACCCCGGCGGCCAGCGCCTGGCCAATGGCGTCTTTTCCAGGAAAATTCGGCAACAACGACGGGTGGAGGTTGATGATCCGCCCACCATACGCCTGAAGCAGCACCTCACCCACCAAGCGCATGTACCCGGCGAGAACAATCCAGTCGATCCGGTGCTCCCGGAGCCGATCCAAGATCTCCCGCTCATAGGCGGGCTTGTCCGGATAGGCCTTGGGGTAAAAAGCAAAGGTCGCGACCCCGGCCGCCGCGGCCCTCTCCAGCGCCCGGCAACCCGGCTTGTCCGACACCACCAGCACCACCTTGCCCCCACCGAGTTCGTCCAGCCGGCTCAAATCCAAGAGGCGCTGGAGATTGGAGCCCGTGCCCGACGCGAACACCGCCAGGTTGACCGGCGCCGGTCCCGTCATACGCCCCCGCCCCCTTCCGGACGATGGGCTCCCCCGGGCCCGCCGCCCGAAGCCTCGTCGCTCTTATCAACGGCCACCCCGGTCTCCGCCCGCCGCATCACGACCCCCGATGCGGCGTGGGGCGTGCGGATCACCACGCTCCGGTCCCCGGCTTCCACCCGACCGATCCGCACCGGCCGCTCTCCGTTCTCCTTCAAAACGGCCATCGCCCGATCCACATCCTCCGGGGCGATCATACACACAAACCCGATCCCCATGTTCCACGTCTGGTATAAATCTTCCGCCGTGGGCGGCTCCACCGCCAGCCGCCTGAGCGCCGCGAACACCGGCGGCTCCTCCCAGGCCGTGGCGTCGAGCACCGCCCGACACCCCTCCGGCAGCGTCCGGATCACGTTATCAAGCAACCCGCCCCCGGTAATGTGCGCCATCCCCCGCACATCCACCCGTTCAAGCAGAGCCAGAATCGCCCGTACATAGATCCGGGTGGGGGCAAGCAACACCTCTCCGACGGTGGCCCCGCACTCGGGCAACTCATCCTCCACCGACAACCCCGCATCTTGAAACACGATTTTGCGGGCCAGGGAGAACCCGTTTGAATGCAGCCCGGCGGAAGGCAAGCCGATCACCACATCCCCGGGGCGCACCCGGGAACCGTCCACAAACCTCGCCCTCTCCACGGCCCCCACGGCAAATCCGGCCAAATCGTAGTCCCCGGGCGCATACATGCCGGGCATCTCCGCCGTCTCGCCCCCGATGAGGGCGCACCCGGCCTCCCGGCAGCCCGCGGCCACCCCCGAGACCACCGCCTCGACCTGGTCCGGGTCCACCCGGCCCACGGCGAGGTAGTCCAAAAAAAACAGCGGCTCCGCCCCGTGAACGACGATGTCGTTCACGCACATGGCCACACAGTCGATCCCCACAGTATCGTGCCTTCCCACCGCCCGGGCGACCAAAAGTTTCGTGCCCACCCCATCGGTACCCGAGACCAGTACCGGCTCCTTGTACCGAGCCATATCCAGGGCAAAGCCTCCCCCGAACCCGCCAAAAGCCCCCCAGACCTCGGGCCGCCGGGTGCTCTCCACGTGGCGCTTCATCCTGGCCACCGACCGGTCGGCCGCGGCGATGTCCACCCCTGCCTTGCGATACGCCTCGCTCATGAATACCCTCCCCGATGGGCGGCCATCTCCATGACATGTTTCCCCAGATCGTCATACAACCGGGTCGGGTACCGCCCGTGAAAACACGCATTACAAAACGTATCGCCGGGTCCCCCCGGACCGCGTCCCGCCGCTTCCGGCCCGGCTCCGAGGGCCTGAAGCATTCCATCTTCAGACAAAAAAGCCAGGCTATCCGCCCCGATCGCCCGGGTCATCTCCTCCACGGACAACCGAGCCGCCAGCAATTCCTCCCGGGCCGAGGTATCGATGCCGTAATAACAGGGGAACCGCACCGGCGGGGAAGAGATCCGCACGTGAACCTCCCGGGCCCCGGCGTCCCGGAGCATTTGGACAATGCGGCGGGAGGTGGTGCCCCGGACGATGGAGTCGTCCACCATCACCACCCGCTTCCCCTCCACCACCTTGCGCACGGCATTTAATTTCAGACGCACCCCGCGCTCCCGAAGGGCTTGGGAAGGTTGGATAAAGGTCCGGCCGATATATTTATTCTTGATGAGACCCATCTCATAAGGAATTCCCGCGGCTTCCGCGTAACCCACCGCCGCTGAAATGCTCGAATCCGGCACTCCGATCACCACATCAGCTTCCGTCGGCGCCTCCTCCGCCAGTCGCTTCCCCATGGCTTTGCGCACCAGGTGCACGTTGCGGCCGTCGATGTCGCTGTCCGGCCGGGCAAAATAGATATATTCAAAGGTACAGAGGGCCTTTCGCGCCGCCTCGGCAAACCGAACGGGCCGCACGCCACCGGCGTCGATGACGAGCAGTTCCCCCGGCTCGATATCCCGAACGAATTCGGCACCGATGGTATCAAAGGCGCAAGTTTCCGACGCCACCACCCAACCCGAACCGAAACGTCCCAGGGCCATGGGGCGCAGCCCCTGGGGATCCCGGGCGGCCACGAGTCCGTCCGGGGTGAGAAAGACAAAGGCGTAAGCGCCCTGTACCGTGCGCAGGCTGTCCTCAATGGCGTCCACCAACGACCCGCCCCGGTGCCGGGCGATGAGGTGGGCCACCACTTCCGTATCGCTGGTGGACTGGAATATACTCCCTTGGCCTTCGAGCTCACGGCGCAACACTCCGGCGTTCACTAGGTTTCCGTTGTGCCCCAGGGCCAGGGGACCGCCGTGCACGTCAAACACCATGGGCTGGGCGTTCACCAGTTTGTTGGCGCCCGTGGTCGAATAGCGGACGTGGCCAACCGCCGCCTTTCCCGCCAGGCGTTCCAAATCATCCGGGCCAAACACCTCGGCCACCAGTCCCAGTCCCCGGTGGTGAAACATTTCCCCGCCGTCCAACGTGGCAATCCCGGCGCTCTCCTGGCCTCGGTGCTGGAGGGCGTACAGGGCGTAGTAGGTGAGCTGTGCGGCGTGGTCGCACCCCCAAGCGCCGAAGACGCCACACTCCTCGTGCCAGTGCCGGCCAGACCCCGCATCCGGCCAAGCGCCTCCCCACTCTCCCTTCACACCGACGACGCCGCGCCCCGGTTCTCCGCTAGCGCCCACGGGATCGCCCCCTTCCAGACCTCACTCAGCCGCGCCACCGCCACATCCAACCGTTCCTCCCCGGCTCCGTCCGCCACCCGGATCACGAGCCGGTCGCCGCCGGTGGTCCCGAGCACCGCCAAGGGCACGCCCGCTCGGGCAGCCAGGGCTTTCACAGCTTCCACCTTCTCCGGTTCCACCCCGAGCACGATCCGGGAACCGGCCTCGCCGAACAAGAGAACATCCGCCCGAACCGGGGGCCGGATTTCACCCTGCGAATCGCTCCCAGCAACCTGTTCACCGCCCGCTCCCCAGAATTGGCCCCGGGCGTCCTGCCCGCCGCCCGCTCCCGGAGCCTTGACCTCCGCGCCGGCCCCCGGCCCGCCGGACAGCGAACCCAGGTCGATCTCCGCCCCGACCCCGCCGGCCATCGCCATCTCGGCCAGGGCCACCGCAAGGCCCCCTTCGGACACATCGTGGGCGGCCGCGGCCAAGCCCTGCCCGATCGCGTCCAAACACACCCGCTGCACCCGCCGCTCCATCTCCAGATCCAAGGGCGGCGCGTCGCCGGCCAGCCGGCGGTGCACCCGCAGCAGATACTCACTCCCGCCGAGCCACGCCCCCTCCATCCCCGGGGCCGGCGCACCGGGGCCCAACAGAACCACCGTCAGCCCGGCCCGCCAGGCCGGGGTGCAAATCTGATCGATGTCTTCCACCAGCCCCACCGCCCCCACGATCGGGGTCGGGTCGATGTCCACACCTTTGCTTTCATTATAAAAGCTCACATTCCCGCTCACTACCGGCGTTTTCAGGACTTCGCAGGCCTGGCTCATCCCCTCCACCGCCTGCTCGAACTGGTAAAACACCTCGGGCTTTTCCGGGTTGCCGAAGTTCAAACAGTCGGTGATGGCCAGGGGCCTCGCTCCGACACACACGAGATTCCGAGCCGCTTCGGCCACGGCGTGCATCCCGCCCACCAAGGGGTTCAGGCGCACATACCGCCCTTGGCCGTCGGTGCACAGCGCCACGCCTTTGCGCGTCCCCCGGATCCAGATCACCGCCGCATCCGCCCCGGGCCGCACCGCCGTGGACGCCTGCACCATGTGGTCGTATTGCCGCCACACCCATTCCTTGTCCGCCAAATCCGGCGACCCCACCAGGGTCAGCAGCACCTCGTCCAGCCGCTCGGGCCGCGGCAAGTCCTCCCAGCGCCAGGCCCGAAGCCCCGCCATCTCCTCCGGCTCCCGGGCCGGCCGCACGTACACCGGCGCCTCGTCCACCAGGGCCGGCACCGGCACCTCCGCCACCACCCGGCCTTCTTCCCGGATACGGAGCATCCCGTCGTCCGTCACCCGGCCGATCACCGTCGCCTCCAGGCCCCATTTTCGAAAAATCTGTTCGGCCACGCCCTCTTTGCCCCGCTCCATGACGACGAGCATCCGCTCCTGGGACTCAGAGAGCATCACTTCATAAGGGGTCATCCCCGTCTCCCGGCGGGGAACCAACGCCACGTCGATATCCAGTCCGCTCCCCGCCCGGCTGGCCATCTCGGCGCTGGAGGAAGTCAGCCCGGCGGCACCCATGTCCTGGATCCCCACCACTCCGCCGGTGGCGATCAGCTCCAGACATGCTTCCACCAATAGTTTCTCCATAAAGGGGTCGCCGACTTGAACCGCCGAGCGCTCCTTCTCCAATGGATCCTCCGCCGAAGCGAAGGTCGCGCCGTGGATGCCGTCCCGGCCGGTCTTCGCCCCCACCACCATCACCGGATTGCCCACTCCGGAGGCGGTCCCCCGGGCCAGATCTTCGTGGCGCATCAGCCCCGCGCACATAGCGTTGACCAGCGGATTCTCCCGGTAGCTCTCGGCGAATTTCACCTCCCCGCCCACGGTGGGAATGCCGATGGCATTGCCGTACCCGGCAATCCCCGCCACCACCTCCCGGAGCAGGTACCGCTGGCGGGGATCATCCGGCGGCCCAAAGCGCAAACTGTCCAGAAGGGCAATGGGCCGGGCCCCCATGGTGAAAATATCCCGGATGATGCCGCCCACCCCGGTGGCCGCCCCTTGATACGGCTCAATGGCCGAGGGGTGGTTGTGCGACTCCATTTTGAAGGCCACCGCCAGCCCGTCCCCGATATCCACCACCCCGGCGTTCTCCCCGGGGCCCTGCAAGACCTGAGGCCCTTCCGTGGGAAACCGCCGCAACACCCGGCGGGAACTCTTATAACTGCAGTGCTCCGACCACATCACCGAGAAGAGGCCCAGCTCCACCCAGTTCGGCCGCCGCCCGAGCAGCTCCGCGGCCCGGCGGTATTCCGCATCGGTCATGCCGAGATCCCGGTAGAGGGCCTCGGCTTCGATCTGCTGTGCCGTCGGATCCTTAGACAAGCTGTCGTTCCCTCCCCGCCTGCCAAATCGCCTCAATCATCGCCCGGCCGTCTTCGGAGCCCAAAAGCCGGTGCACCGCCCGCTCGGGGTGGGGCATCATCCCCAGCACATTGCCCGCCTCGTTGACAATCCCGGCGATGTCGTGGCGCGAGCCGTTCGGGTTCTCTCCGGCATACCGAAACACCACCTGACGATTTCGCTCCAGAGCCTCCAAGGTCTCGTCATCGGCGTAATAATTCCCTTCACCATGGGCAATGGGCAGCCTGAGCACCTGGCCGGCCGCGTATGTTGACGTAAACGGCGTGTCCGTTCGCTCCACCCGCACCGGCACGATGGCGCAGCGGAACTGCAGATGATCATTGTGCAACATCGCCCCGGGCAAAAGCCCCGCCTCCAGAAGGATTTGAAACCCGTTGCAAATCCCGATCACCAGCCGCCCGTCTTCCGCCGCTTTTCGCACCCCGTCCATCGCCTCGGCAAACCGGGCGATGGCCCCGGCCCGCAGATAATCTCCGTAGGAAAACCCCCCGGGCAGAAAAATCGCCCCGTAATCGGACAGATCCCGCCGCCCGTGCCACACCAAATCCGGCTCCGCTCCGGTCACATCCCGGAGGGCCATCACCGTGTCCATGTCACAGTTCGACCCGGGGAACTGCACCACCGCCACCCGCACGCTCATCCCTCCGCCTCAACGGCTTCGATCTGAAAGGTTTCCATCACCGGGTTCGCCAGAAGCTCCCGACACATGGCTTCAACCCGCTCCCGGGCGCTCTTCTCATCCGGCGCCTCCAGGGTCACGTCGATGGCCTTCCCGATCCGCACCCCCCGGACCTCCTCGTAGCCCAGGGCGTGCAAAGCCCGCTCCACGGCGCCGCCCTGGGGATCCAGCACGCTCGCCTTCAGGGTCACATACACCCGCGCCCGAAACATTCATTGACCTCCCAGCCGGTGAAGAACTTCTTCGTAAGCTTCCTCAACCCCGCCCAGATCCCGGCGAAACCGGTCTTTGTCGAGCTTCTCCCGGGTGGTGGCATCCCAGAACCGGCAGGTGTCCGGCGAAATCTCATCCGCCAAAAGCACCCGGCCCTCGGCGTCCAGCCCAAACTCCAGCTTGAAATCCACCAGCAGGATGTTCCGCGCCCTCAGATACGCCGTGAGGATCTCGTTGATTTTCAGCGCTTGGGTGGTGATATCATCGAGTTGCTCCGGCGTCGCCACCCCGAGGACGGCGATGTGGGACTCGTTGATGAGCGGATCCCCCAACTCATCGCTCTTGTAATAGAATTCCACCACCGGCCGGGGCAACTCCCGGCCCTCCTCCCAGCCCAGTCGCTTGGCGAGACTCCCCGCGGCGATGTTCCGCACCACCACTTCCAAGGGGATGATCGTCACCCGGCGAACCAGCTGTTCCCGGTCCGACAGGCGCTTCACGTAATGGCTCTCCAGGCCCTTGGATCGCAGAAGTTCGAAAAACAAGGCGCTGATCTTGTTGTTCAACTCGCCCTTGCCGGCGATCTGATCGCGTTTTTGCCCGTTGAACGCCGTGGCGTCGTCTTTGTATTCAATGACGTACAAATCGGGATCATCCGTCTTGAAAACTTTCTTCGCTTTGCCCTCGTACAACATGTCCCGCTTCTCCATCATCAAGCCCCTCCCTTGAAATGTGCCTCTCAGTCCCGCGCTTTGGGGTCGTCATCCAGCCCCAACCGCTCAAAAATCTCATCCACGTGCTTGAGGTGCCACTTGGGATCAAAACAATCGTCCAATTCCTCCCGGCTAAGCTGCGACGATATCCACAGGTCGGCCTCCAGCAGCTCCCGAAAGGGCCGCTGCTCCTCCCAGGCCTGCATGGCCCGGGACTGAACGGCGTCGTAAGCTTTCTCCCGGGTGGCGCCCTTGTCGATGAGGGCCAACAGCACCCGCTGGGAGTAAATCAACCCAAAGGTCTTGTCCATGTTGCGCCGCATATTCTCCGGGAACACCGTCAAATCCCGAAGAATCCCCGTCATCTTGCGAAGTAGATAATGGATGAGGATCGTCGCGTCCGGCAGCATCACCCGCTCCACGGAAGAATGGGAGATATCCCGCTCGTGCCACAGGGGCACATCTTCCATGGCAGGCACCACAAACCCCCGCAATACTCGGGCCAGGCCGGAGATCTGCTCGCAGCTGACCGGATTGCGCTTGTGGGGCATCGCCGACGAACCCTTTTGGCCTTTGTAAAAAGGCTCTTCCACCTCCCGGACCTCCGTCTTCTGCAAAGCCCGGATCTCCGTGGCGATTTTGTCCAGGGTCGTGGCGGTGAGAGCGATCATGGCGATGTAGTGGGCGTGCCGGTCCCGCTGAAGCGTCTGGGTGGAGATGGGGGCCGGTTCGAGGCCCAGATTCCGGCACACATAGGCTTCCACAAAAGGATCGATATTCGCGTAGGTCCCCACGGCCCCGGAAATTTTCCCCACCCGGACCTGCTCCGCCGCCTCTTCCAGCCGCTTCAGGTTGCGCTGCATCTCGGCATACCAAAGGGCCGCTTTCAGCCCAAAGGTGGTGGGTTCGGCGTGAACCCCGTGGGTGCGGCCCATCATGACAGTATATTTATATTTTTTTGCGAGTTGTGCAAGTGTTTCGATCAAACGATGCACTTCTGGCAGGATCCGCTCGTTGGCCTGCTTTAGCAAAGCCGACAACGCCGTGTCCACCACATCCGTCGACGTCAGGCCGTAATGGACCCATTTGCGCTCCGGCCCGAGAGACTCGGATACCGCCCGGGTAAAGGCCACCACATCGTGGCGGGCTTCCCGTTCGATTTCAGCGATGCGCCGGACGTCAAAGCGGGCGTTCTGCCGAAGGGCCCGGACATCCTCCGGGGGGATCACGCCCAGCTCCGACCAGGCCTCACAGGCGAGAAGCTCCACCTCCAGCCACATGCGAAATTTGTTCTGTTCGGTCCAAATCTCCGCCATCTCCGGCAGTGTGTACCGCGGTATCACCCGAATCCCTCCTTGATTGACCGGCGATCCCGAAGCCGACCATCTTGCGGGCCTCTAGGCCCGCCCGGCCAAATACCCCGCCACGCCCAGGCGCTGCAGGTCGTCGTCTTTTTTCTCCACCTGGGCGGCCAAAGACTCCCGGTACGCCACCAGGCGCCGGCCCAACTCCGGGTCGCCCGCCGCCAGAATCTGTGCCGCCAAGAGCCCGGCGTTGTACGCCCCGTTCACGGCCACGGTGGCCACGGGGATCCCCCGGGGCATCTGCACGATGGCATACAGGGCGTCCACTCCGCCTAGGCCCCCGCTCTCAATCGGGACGCCGATCACCGGCAGCACCGTATTCGCCGCCACGACCCCCGGGAGATGAGCCGCCCCGCCGGCCCCGGCGATAATCGCTCCGAAGCCGCCTGCCGCCGCCTCGCGGGCCAGCCGGGCCGTCTTGTCCGGCACCCGATGCGCCGAAGAAATGCGAACTTCGTATTCGACCCCGAGAGCATCGAGGGCATCGCAGGCCCCTTTCATGACTTTGAGATCCGAATCACTGCCCATCACGATCAGTACCCGCTGACTCACGCTGTTCCCTCCCTGGGTCGCCGAGTTTTGTCTATAGGTATAGGATTCCACCCGTGAAGTCCCCGATTCTCGAGGATATACGAGTTTGTCTCAGCCTGTCGATTTCTCCTTGCGCCCTTTCAGTCTATCAATCCCCTCTTCCCCTGTCAACGAAAAGGCGAACGTTCTACGGCTCGGCTCCCGGAATGTTCGGATTCTCGCCGATCCGGGACCGTTCAGAACTCAAAACCACCATCGATCGTGAACCCACCTGGCGATATATAGAAGAATGCCGGCGGCTACATTCAGCCAGCCGATCCCCCGGGCCCAGGCGGCCTCCCGGACCATATGCCTGTCTGTAAAGGGCCTGACGTCAAACCGCAGTACCGCAAGGCCGGTGAGGATGAACAGGACAGAGATATACCCGGCATCGCTCCACCAAGCTTCCATCATCGCTCCCCTCTCTGTGCCCTCTGGCCGCCAGGGCCCCGCACGCCGTGTTTTACCCGGGGCGGGCGTTATCGGTTCAACGTGCCCGTGCGGCGCAGGTTCACGGTTACCTCTACTTCCACCGGCATCTCGGCATAGATCCGGTCCCAATCCGCTTTGGTGCGGACGTTGTGCTGCCAATAGTCGTACATCTGGGCCCGAACCAACTCGCCAAAGCCGAAGATATCACATCGCTCCCGCTGGGTCCGGCCAATCAGAGCCTGGATCTCCCGGGTCAGATCCCGGGCGGCCGAAGCTTCCACAGCCCGCGTCTGAGCCACGGAGCTGAGATTGATTTGTCCCCCAGTTTTCTCCAATGCCGCCACTTCCGCATGACAGCGCACCCGAATGCCGGGCCGGGTTTGCGCCCAAAACACTTCGAGATGGGATTTCCTCAAAGTGGACCGAATCATGACAAACTGACCCGTGCCGGGCACCTGAACATAAGCGCTGGCCCCCGCGGGGTTGAGACCCTTCACCGTCATAAACACCCCGACCTCCCAGGGGTTCAGGGTGCCGATCATCTGGTTTCCACGAAAATACGCCAAGCCTCGGATGAAAATATTTTGCTGCTGGCGCAGCTCCAGGTAAGGCAGGATCGGCTCCTGCCCTGTGGTGGAAAGCGCCCGCCAAAAAATGTTGGCATGGCCGAGAGGCAATCGCCCCAGCTGTTGGGCTCTGGCGAGGGTGCTCCAAAGATAGAGGGCCGGAACCCGTTCCAGGGGCGGCGTCGCCTGCATCAGTGCCCCGGCTTCCCCCCTCGACACGGTGAGCCACAAGGTCCTCCGGATCTCCGCGTTTCGCCGCAACCAATCGCTGATCGGCGAGGGCCCTCGCCGGGCCACAGCCTCGGACATGATGAGGATGCGCAGGTGCCCCCAGAAAAGGGGTTCGGCCACCTGATTTTGCAGGTTGGACACGGCATCTTCCATGGTGTATCCAGAGGCAGAAAGCACCCACACCGGGCGCTGCCCGGCGGCTCCGCCTCCTCCGCCCCCACCCCCGCTCCCCCCGCCGCCGGCGTCGCCCGGCCCCAAGGGTATCCGCCCGGGCACGGCGATCTGGGCGGTCAGGCGCACCGGAGTCGCCCCTCCACCCCGGGGTGGGCGGCTCAACTTGTGGGTCGTTCCGGCGTGCCGCAGATCTGCGGGGGTGGCTTCGTCCACCGCGATACCGAGAATCATGGCCCTCTGTTCGAGTTCCAGCCGGTCCCAGCACCCGGTGAGGAGAGGCAGCATGAGCGCACAGAGGCCGACGATCCCCATCACCCGTGTCCCTGTTCGGAAACATCTCCCCGGGGCGTGCAGCCCTCGCCCCGGCTCAGCCAGGCCTCCGGAGGGCGGCCTCAGATCCCGATTACGACCCGCCCGGAGGCGCCACCGTCGACCCTTCATCCACCGCTCGCCCCCTTTTGCCGCGCAACCAGGCCAGAATCAACACGATGGTGGGATACCCCACCGATGCTGCGTCGATAAAGTACCCCACTCGGCCGATCCATCGGTAGAGCTGGTGCACATCCTGGGGCAAAAGAGCCAAGCCGACAATCAACGGAAGCACAGCCAAGGCAAAAGGCCGGTGGTCTTTGAGCCGCACGATTTCCCCCAAAACGTAGACGGTCAGGTAGTAGCTCGAAAACAACGTCGTGTACACGGCCACCACCCACACGATGGTCATCAGAACATCGATGCGCTCCAAGATCTCGCCGGGCAGCGTTATGGATCGGATCACTTCAAGAGTCGGCCAGAAAAACTGTTTCGCCTCCTCGGTTCCCAGCACCGTCAGCGCCGCCACCACCGCCATGACCATCAGCAGGCCGACGATGCCCATTCCCAGGGTCACGGCGAACCAGGCGGACCGGGGCCGATGCATGCTGGGAATGAGCACAGTGATAATAAAGGCACCTTGAAACAACGAAGCGGTGAGCAAAGCCCCTTTGGCGATCCCCCACCATTCACCGTTGTACAGGGGCATCACCTGAAAAGGGTCTCCATAGCGCAGAGCGATGGTGAGCATGATGAAAGCCGGGATCAGAATAAAAGGCAGATAAAACGAATGGATATAGGCAAAGGTGGCGATGTCGTGCCGATTGGACACAGCCGCCATCAGCAAGGTCAAAGTAAGGATTACCTCCAAGGGGGTTCGGTGGAGCAACGTGGTGGTCACGATCTCCCCAAACTCCCGGGCCGCCAGAGCCGTGAGCCCGAGAAACAAGGCCGCAATCCCCAGCCCCGCCATGCGGCCGATCCACGGTCCGAAAACTTCCTCACTGTACTGCACCATCGACAAGGTCGAAAACCGCAAGCTCACTACGGTGTTGAGCGCCAAAGCGATCAGGACGAACACCACGCCCAAAACGGTGGCCAAGGGGGCGGAGGAGCCGGCCAAGGAAGAGGCAAAAAATGGCAATGACAGGACGCCTACCCCGATGGCGGTGCTAATGACCACCGCCGTCGCTTGGGTTGTGGTGATCTGCTTTTGACCCGGCACCGGCCCCTCCCTCTTTCTTCACGTATTTGGACGGCTGTAGCGGACTTCCGGTCGGCCTCATCATCGCTTGGATCGTTTTCTTCCCAACCCGGGTCGGGTTCCGGGTGAACAGATGGGCGGGCCGCTTGGTCAATGTCCACAACGGACTGCGCAGGAGGGTGTCTTTGATCCCTTGCCAGTCGGTGGGGACCAAGGGGCTAAAATACGGAACCCCGAAGGAACGAAGGGACAGGAGATGATTGCTGATGGCGATCAGCCCGATCATCACGCCATACAGCCCGAACATGCCCGCCAGGATGGTGAGGGGGAAGCGCAACATCCTCAGAGCCACCGCCGCGCTGTAGGCGGGGGTGGCAAAGGATCCAATGGTGGTCAGCGCCACCACGACAACGGTGATCGGGCTGGCAAATCCCGCCGATACGGCGGCCTGGCCAATCACCAGGGCCCCGACGATGGACAGGGCGCCCCCCACCTGCTCGGGCATGCGGATTGTCGCCTCCCGGAGAACCTCGATGGCAATCTCCATGATGAGCACTTCAATGACGGCGGGGAAGGGCACCCCCGCCCGACCCCCGGCCACCGCCACCGCAAATCGGGTCGGAATCAGCTCGGGGTTGTAGGAAATTAACGATACGTACAGGGACGGGAAAATCAGCGAGAAAATGAGCGCCACAAAACGGATGGTGCGCACCATGCTCGCCATGAGAAACCGCTCGGAATAATCGTCGATGGTCTGGAGAAACTGGGCGAACACCGCCGGGACGATCAGGGCAAAGGGCGTCCCGTCCGTCAGGATCACCACCCGGCCCTCCAGCAGGGAGGCCACCGCCTTGTCGGGACGCTCGGTATTCTGCACTTGAGGGAAGGGGGATGTGTGGTGATCCTCGATCAGCTGTTCAATGTAACCCGCCGCCTCCACGGCATCTATGGTGATTTTCGACATGCGTTCCCAGACCTCTTTGACCAGCTCGGGGTTCACAACCCCTTCGATATAGCACACCGCCGTCTTAATCTTCGACTCCCGTCCCAACTGGATCATTTTGACGCGAAAATCCGGCGTTTGCAGGCGGTACCTCAAGAGTGAGATGTTCGTGCTGATCAGCTCGATAAACCCGTCCCGGGCCCCGCGAATCACCTGTTCCGTTTCAGGCTGGTCCACCGACCGTTTTTCGATGGTCCGGGTGTCGATGAGGATCGCCTCGTCCATTCCTTCCACGACGATGGCCGTCTCTCCCCGAAGCACCGCTTCCTGCACCTTTTGAGGATCGGGCTCCAATTGGGTTTCGCAATGATAAATGGTTTCGTCCAGCAGGATCTTTTTCAGTTCCGGGGGGGAGAGTTCCCGATGCCGTGGATGGGCGGGCCCGGCCATGAGGGGCCGGAGAATGTCCTCGTTCACCACGGTCAACTCCACCATGGCGGAGAAAAAGAAAAGGGCAGCCGGAAACCGTCCGAACACCGAAAACCCCCGCACGACAAAATCGTCGCTTTGTCCGAGGGTATCCCGCATCCACTGGACTGCGCCGCTCACATCCCCGAGAAGAGAATCGGCGCTTTTAGGAGCCGTCGACTGTAAGGAGCGGTCTTCCGATCTGTCCCCGCCCGAAGAGGACCCGGTGTTCGGGCTTTCGCTCCCTTGAGGCCGAGCGGAGGCCTTGGGGCCGGGACTCCGGGCGGCCCGTCCCCGACCGAGCAAGGGCAGGGGGTGGCGGAAGGAGGCATTCTTTCGGCGGCTTGTCGCCGGTCCCCACCCCTTTTTCGATCCTTTCTGATCTGAAGGATTGGACACGGTTTCCACCCCCCACAGACCCGGTCATCCCGGCGGTTCGACATGAGCCCGTCATCCTCCGATGCACCTGGGAATTAGTGTGTACCATGGAAAAGGGTCCATGCAGAGAGCGATCAAGCCCGTTTATAATGAGAATCCTTTTCGTTCGTTGTTATCGAATTGTTACCCGCCTGTCAGGTTCCTGTTAGTCCCGGTGGGTAGAATGGGCAGAGACATCGAGGAGGTTGAGCCATGAGCGGTTTTCTGCTGGACCTATTTCGTCACCCCCATCCCATTGTCGTCCACTTTCCCATTGCGCTGATCGTCGTCGCAGCCGCTTATGACCTGATCACCGTCGTCCGTCATCGGGAGATCCCCCCGGGCCGCGGCCTTCTTCTGTGGCTCGTCGCTGCAGCCGGGGCGGCGCTGGCCGTGGCCACGGGACCGGAACACGACGCCCGGGGGATCTCCGCCTGGTTTGAGCCTCATGAGCGATTGGCTGATGTGACGTTGATACTCACCCTGATCGTCGCAGCTTGGCGACTGTGGGCGGTTTGGCGCCACCGGCCCGTCGGTGGTGCGGTTAAGAAGACCGCTTATGCAATTCTTTCTCTGTCCGCCGCCGTGGCCGTGCTGGTCAGCGGCTATTACGGGGGCCAGATGGTGTATGAAGAGGCCATCGGCGTCTCCATGAACGGCAATCTGGTTCATCCGCCGATACCGGGAAGTCACGGCGAGCACGACTGATGCCGGGGGGGCGTGCACCCCTCCGGCATTTTTTGTCCCCCGTCCATTGCATCCGCGCCCCGGGGCATGTTTATAATAAGGCAACGTAATCAGGTAAGCGGCGAGAAACGAGGGGGATTCATGTCCAACATCATTTGGTTCCTGATTTTTATCTCCTTCTTGTGGCCGATGGTCCACCAGCGCACCGTGGAATTCCAGCGGATCCGAGCCATCCGTCGCTGGGAAACAAGGCAGGGCACCCGGATGATCACCTTGATCAACCGCCAGGAAACCCTCAGTTTCCTCGGCGTGCCCCTGCGCAACTACATCAACATCGAAGACTCCGAGCAGGTGCTTCGGGCGATCCGCCTGACTCCCGACGACATGCCCATCGACCTGGTATTGCATACCCCCGGCGGCCTGGTGCTGGCGGCGGAACAGATCGCCGCGGCCCTGAAAGCGCATCCGGCGGACGTCACAGTGTATGTACCCCACTATGCCATGTCCGGGGGTACCCTCATCGCCCTGGCCGCCGACCGGATCGTCATGGATGAGAACGCTGTGCTGGGCCCGGTGGATCCCCAGCTGGGGCAATGGCCCGCGGCGTCGATCCTCCGCCTCACCCGCACCAAAGAAGCGAAGGACATCGATGACGAGACCTGGATTATGGCGGATATGGCGGAAAAGGCGATTCACCAGGTGCGGGAATTCGTGGCGAATCTGTTAAGGGAACACTTCACCGACAACCAAGCCCGGGATCTGGCCGAGATCCTCTCCGAAGGAACCTGGACCCACGACTATCCTCTCATGTACCGGCAGCTGCGGGATTTCGGCCTTCCGGTGAGCACCGACATGCCCGAAGAGATTTATGCCCTCATGGACCTCTATCCCCAACCGCCCCAGCGTCGCCCCACGGTGGGCTATGTTCCGCTTCCTTACCACCGACCGCGCCCCCCGGCGCAAAACCGCTAGGTCTTATAACTGTGGCAGAAAAAATAGTACGAATGTCCCAATGCCAGCTAGGGCATTCCTCACGGCAAAGGGCGGCCGCTGAACCTCGTTGGCGTCGCCGCCACGCGTCTGCGGTTCCGCACTCCGCAAAGGTGAGGAGCAGCCGGCGTTGTGCCCGTCGCGTACTCTTATTGGCTGTACCGTCGGATCGACCGCCGGTGAGGCAGAGGATCCGCGGGGAATCGTTCGCCCGGTGAACAAAGATGCGGTATGATGATCACGTGAGACCACGATCATGTTTCTACAGGAGCGATGGGAATGCGGGTGACGTTTCTCGGAGGGACTGACATCGGGGCTTCCTGCCTGTGGTTTGAGACCCAAACGGGCGGCTGGCTGGTGGACGCCGGGGTCCGGATGGACGACAGGGACCCGCTTCCGAGCCTGGACCGGTTGGCCCGGGCAGGAGACCGGATTCAGGGAATCTTTGTCACTCACGCCCACCAGGACCACATCGGGGCCCTGCCCCTGATCTCGTCCCTTTTCCCCGATGCGCCGGTGTTCATGACCCGGGCGACCCTGGACCTGGCCCGGGTGATGCTGGCGGACGCCCTCAAGGTGAGCCGGGAAGAGGGAAAGGTCAGCGTGTTCACCGAGGACCAGCTCAACGACCTGTGGCCCAGGGTGCGGGTGATGGGCCAGGACAAGGTGTTCGGGTGGAACGGGATGCAGGTGGCCACATACAGCGCCGGGCACATCCTCGGGGCGGTGTCCATCGGCTTTGTGACCGAAGCCGAGGGCAGCGTGCTGGTCACGGGGGATTTTTCCGTCACACCCGGCCGGCTGCTCCCCGGCCTCCGGATGCCACGCGGAAGTGCGTACGATGCCGTGATCACCGAGTCCACCTACGGCAACCGCCTGCACGGCAACCGCGCCGAACAGGAGGACCGGATGGCCCGGCAGGTGGCCGAGGTCATCGAGCGGGGCGGGTTCGTGCTCATTCCCGCCTTTGCCGTGGGGCGGGCCCAGGAAGTGCTGACGATTCTCCAGGATTTTATGAGATACAACAAAGACTATCCCAAATTCCCGCTGGTGGTGGACGGGCTGGTGCGGTCGGTGTGTCCGGTCTACGAGGCCCACGGGGAGCTGCTGCGGGGCCCGGCGAAACGGATGCTGCGCACGACGGGAAGCCTGTTTGACCGCGAGGACATCCGGTTTGTGCGCCGGCCCGAGGAACGGCGGGAAGTGGTGGAGGGCCGGCCCGCCTGCATTGTCGCTTCCTCCGGAATGCTGAACGGCGGACCGTCCGTGTTCTATGCGGACAAGTTGATCCAGCACGAGAACAACGCGATCCTCCTGTGCGGCTACCAGGATGAAGAATCTCCGGGTCGGCGGCTGCTGAACATGGCGGAACAGCCGGAGTCGGAGCGGCGGTGGTTCCTGCCGGACCGGGTGGTGCCGGTGAACGCGAAGGTGGCCCTGTACTCGCTGTCCGCCCACGCGGACCGGCGCGAACTGGTCCAGACGGCAGCCCAGCTCCGTCCCCGGCAGGTGTTGCTGGTCCACGGCGATCCCGAGGCCAAGGAAATGCTGGCGGCGGAACTCCGGGCGTATTTGCCCAAAGCCGACATCCGCGCCGCCGGACTGGGTGAGACCGTCGAGATCCTCCCCGGAGAACGGAGACACAGATTTACCTCGGCGGATGTGAGCGAGGAGGAACGCCCGGTGCGGGCGCACTCCTGGACCGGGCAGGTCCTGGTCTTCCGGACGCCCGGGCAGGCGGGGGAACTGGCCATCGGGGTGTGCGCGTCGGTCACGTCCTCGGCGTGCGTGGTGACCACGGCCGCCGGGACGGCGCTGCGGGTTCCGGTGGGCCTGGTGGTGGATGCCCTGGGGCGGGTGCCGGCCGGGGAACACCCGGAGGAGTACCTGGCCGGTTTGTGGCGGGCGGCGCAAGCCTGCGTGGAAGAAAACCGGGTGTGGGGGTACCGGCCGGCGGAACGCCTGGGATACCGCCTGGCCGAAGAGTGGGGGCGGCTGGTTCCGGCGGATCCCCTCGGACTGGAAGCGGTGAGTGAAGCCTTGGCCCCGTACGGCTGGCGCAAGGTGGAGCCGGATGAACAGTCGCGGGTGTTCCGCCTCTATGTGGCGTTCCCGTGGGCCGTCCCGGAAGAAGTCCGGGAGACGGTCAATGCCCGGGAGATCCAGGGCGGCTGGCGGTACGAACTCCAGCCCCACGTGTATCCTCCGGCGGTGCAGCGTCTGGCCGAAGAGACGGCCCGGTCGGTCGGGGGGAAGGCCGGAAATGTCAGGATTTACCCGCAGGAACGGCGGGTGGAGGTGCCCGTGGCGGGCGGATTGACGGTGGAGCAGCGCCTCCGGATGGAGGACTCCCTGCGGCAGCGGGTGGGCGGCACCGTGCGGGTGGTCCCGGTGGACCTGAACCTGCGGGAGGCGGCCGGGACGGCGGAACGCCGCATGGAGCAAAATGCGGCTTTGGCGGCTGTCCGGGAACAGGCGCCGGCGTGGCTGGAACTGCAGAAGGCGGGTCTGGATCCCGCACTGGGGACCATCACGCTGTCGGTCGCCTTTCCGGACGCGGTGCGGAAGAGGCCGGAGGCGGCGGCCTTTGCCGAGCGGGTGGAGCGGTTTACCGGCTGGCGAGTGGCGTGGGCCGACTCGGTCAATCAACAGCGACTGTCGGAAGCGGCCGTGGAACTGTGCCGGGAAGAGGGGCTGGAGATGCGGAAAAACCCGTCTCTCATGTTGGCGGACAAGGTGGTCCGGGTTCAGGTGAGCGGCGCGGTGGAACCGGAACAGGGCCGTGCCGTGGCGGAACGGTTCCGAGAGCGGACCGGGTGGACACTGGAATTTGCCGGACCATCGCGATCCATGGGGACCGGATCCGGGGAAGAGGAGACGGTCCGGACGCCCGGCGAGTCCGGCCGGGAGCGCATGGAGATGAACCGCGCGCTGTCCTGGGTCGAGGCTTCGGCAAAAGCGCGCGGGATCGCCGTCTACAAGAAATCCGTCCAGGGAGAGTCCCTGGAACTGATGTTCATCACCCCGGAGGCCGGACGGAAACACCGCGACTGGCTGGAACAGATGGCGGAGGAAACCGGATGGACATTGCGGGTGGCCAACAAAATCCACCAGCAGGCGTTGATCCAACTGGCTGAAGAGCTCGCCGGCGACTGCGGCCTGTTCCGCACGCCGGGGATTCACCAGGACCGCCGGGAAGTCCGCGTGCGCACGGAGAGGCCGGTGCCGGAAGAGCGGACGGCGGCCTTTGAGGAGCGCACGGGTTGGCGGATGGCCTGTGAATGACTCCGGCCGGCCATACCAGGATCCACGATCGCAGCGGGGGAGGGGCGGCCGTCGCCCCCTCCCGCCCGATTGCAGCTTGCGTCAGCGGAGAAAGGCCAGCAGCATCCACAGGTGCTGCTCGAGTTGCCTGTGAATGCCCAGGAGCATGTCCGCAGTGGCTTCGTTAGATCACGGTCATGCCCTCGGCGTTCAGGCGGCGCACGGTGTCGAGGATGTGCCCGCGTGACTGCGGATCGATGCCGACCGTCGGCTCGTCCATGATCAGCACCTTCGGCCGGTGCACGAGACCCACGGCCATGTGGAGCCGGCGCTGCATACCGGCGGAAAAGTGCGCTACGCGTTCCCGCCGGTGCTCTGTCAAACCAGCATCTCCCGCAACGAAGCCTGCGAATGATGAGCTGGACCTTCGCTGCCGAGGCCCGAACACATCCACTCCGCCGACTGCCAATCACGCCAAGCGCCCCTCACAACACGGGCAGGGCACCGATTCCGCACTCCGAACAAAAAACCCCGTCTACACCTGTTTCAACGAGCTCAAAATCTGATACAATGATCACAGGTGATGATGATTGGGTACCTCTGAGGATGCTGTTGACCGCAGTATCCTGATAGACAGAGGTATAATGGACCCAAGAAAATGAACAACAAGAAGGAAGATTTTAAAGTAGGTCCATGAGGCGAAAAAAGTATGATACTTACTTCAAAACCAAAGCTGTCCTGGAAATTCTCAAGGAAGAAAAGACGTTGCCTGAATCCGTGATACCTTGGCGGGGATAGCGCCCTGCCGGCCACAGATCCTCCTTGAAACATTCCGAATTCTCTCTGTACCGAGGTTAGCCCCGGCACCACCATCACCGCTCTCTTGGTCAATCTTCTCGTACGCCGGGAACCGTTGTACCGGATCGAGTGGTTCTTCCGGGACATGGATGTGGGGACCTTGTTCGGCAGTGGAATCGAGGCCAGTCACTTCAATGATTACAAAGGCCAGATTGAGGTCGAGAACCTGTTTCGGGCCCTGAAACAGCCCTATTTCCAGGAAGACATTGCGCAAGAAAACCATTGTCAACCGACCGCCGATGCCCGGCAGCTCCCCATAAATGCCCGCCGAGGCCATGTCGAGAATGCGATGGCTTGAATGACCGGCTCACGGTCCGGTGCATTTCGCGGTTTAAGTTACAGCCCTTTCCATATGCGTTTTAATTCCTCATAGAAATTCTCCCGCGTCCCAACGAGCAAAATGAGAACAAAAGGCTCTGTGTCCCCGTCTTCGACGACCGTGTAGGCCACTCGATGTTCGCCATCCACGTATCGAAACCCGACCGTAAAAACTCCGCCCAAATCGCCGACTTTTGGGTCTCCCTCAAACGGCCTTTCGCAGATCGCCCACATCGTCGCCTGGTACCGGCGAAGCAGCGCCTTGTCCTTGATTTTCTTCAATACCTGCTTCGCCCTTGACGACAACTTGTACCGGTACTCACTCATCGCCTTTGATCAATTCTTCCATAAAGGCGTCTCCATCCGGCTCCGAGCCGTTCAGCGCCTCCTTGCGGGCTTCTGCAACCAGTTCGTTCATGGCCGCCAGCAGGCCCTCCCGGCGCCGCGCAAACTCCCTTTTCAGTTCCTCACCCGTCAGACCTTCGTCTGCTAAGTCGTTGATAATTTCCTGCGAAAAATCCATCGGATCTTCGACCCGGACCGGTTCCAGCACAAGACGGCCTCGCTCGACATACGCACGCAGAACGTTTCCCATGCCAAGCTGATCAAAGAACTCTTTTGGAATCGTCACTTGACGCTTCCCCGTGATCCGCACATACTTTTCCACTGCCGTGGGCCTCCTTTCCTGCACACTGACAGCATACGCCGACTTCGTCATCTTTAGACGGCCTCCTTTCATCCTTGATTCAAGGATACAACGAAGAGGCAAATACGTAAAGAGAAAATTTGCACGAAAACAGGGAACTGAAGGTGACCCCGTTTACAGCCCTCGGGCGGGAAAGCCGCCCTTCAGCCGCTTAGAGTGTCAAAAGAAGCTTTGAGTTGACAGGGTAACACCTGCATGACAAGTGCCGAAACACTACTCGCTCTACACGTGAGCCGGGAGAAAAAAGCAAGAGGGCCGAAGTCCTCTCGCCATTTTTCATCCAGCGCTCAACGTCTCGGCTTCCTGTAAAAACCCCGTGATAATCACACTCCTGCCGAAGCCGCCGAAAGTTCCCTCCCAGCTTCCTCCAGGACCAGTTTCAGCCGTAGATCCAGCGCATTCGCAACTCGGATCAGGGTATCCAAACGCGGCACTGCGTTCCCGGTCTCCAGCCTGGCGATCGCCGATGGCTTGACCCCGGTTTTCGCCCAGTTGCTCCTGCGTCAGGCCGAGCTGTCGCCGGCGCAAAACCATCGCCCCGATCAGTTCCGCCAAGAAATCGTTCAGCCGTTGTTCTTCTTTGGTGTAGTCCGATCCGCTGGCACCAATCTCTTCGCAGTAGTGCAGCGTCCGCACGGACAATTCTGTCATCTTCGCAATTTCTCCGACTCTCCAAACGGCTTTGTCTCTGGCCCTTCCCTCCCCGACGCCTCCTTCAAAAATTGCCGGCACCCTTGCCATACATCCTCACGTTCCGTGAAGATCAAGTGCAAATCGGAGGGCTGTCCCAAACGTGTTATTGCACTTAGCAATCAGCCCCCAAAAGCAACTGGCCAGACAAAAAGTGAAAGCGAAGAGGCGGGGCGGATAGACGGCGATCAGTCGCCCGATCTACCCCATGGTCTTGAACGAGATGAGCAAAAGTGAGTCGGAGCCAATACCAAAAGATCTTTATCTCCCGTGACAATAAAATCCACTCTATAGAACCGGGCGGCCGCCAAAATCGGTCCGTCTTTGGGATCGCGAAGCTCCTCAATAGCTTGTTCCATTTGGTCAGGTGGCGGTTCCGGCATTATCAAAGAACTTTTCACTGTCCAGCAAATAAGAAGAGGCAAATAAAGTTATTCCATCCAGATCCGCAAACGCAAACGTGGGCTCTCTACAAGAAACGCATACGAATGGTTAAATTCTCTTCTTCTGGGCAGAAAAAACGACGATTCAGAAATCACCAGCGACCTGCCAAAGACATCATAAGATTCCGGGGGGGGGGGGCAACTCGCATTTCACAACCTGTGGTTCGGATTCCATACCGGTGGTGGGATTATGCGGCTCTTGTCAAGCGTTTTCATTGTTTTGCCAGCCGGTCGAGAGCCGACTTATACTTTGTGATGAATTGCTCGAGGGCATTCTTAACTTCATCCTCTGTTGCTTGTTCAATCGGCGGTTGTCCATAATGCCGCTCCACCGCCTTCCGAGTGATCAACCACGTGCCACCGCTTTTCCGGACCTCATGACGAGCAAATCGACCCCGATCGATAGATTTTCTTAGGGTATCTTTACCAAGCCCCCACATCTTTTCAGCCTCAGAGATGGTCATCACCTCATATAGAACAGAAGACTCGTCATGGTTTTGATTTAGCATAATCATCCCCCTCTTTGTCCTAACGCTTTATTTTATAATTAAAGACACGAATTCGTGTCAAATCCAAGCGTGGAACCCTCTACTCATGCGTTACCAGTTCCACTTCGCAAGCAATCGCCCATACAAGGCCAAGAAGTTCTCTGGTTACAGCCGTCACCGAAACGCCTATCGACTTGCCCTCGCCCGGATCTCCGGCGCCTTGGCCGCATCCAGACCTTCGGCCAGCAGGGGCGACACCATCTGCATCCGCTCGACCGCCAACTCCTCCGCTTTCTTCCAGTCTTTCAAGCCTTTCACCTCTTTCATGAGGGATCTCACAACACGGGCAGGGCACCGATTCCGCACTCCGAACAAAAAACCCCGTCTACACCTGTTTCAACGAGCTCAAAATCTGATATAATGATCACAGGTGATGATGATTGGGTACCTCTGAGGATGCTGTTGACCGCAGTATCCTGATAGACAGAGGTACCCTTTTCCTTTCCCAGACTTATGGACATTGTATCCGTCAACTTCTGGACAGGCAATCCCGTCAGCATTCGGCCATTATGGAATAGCGGTAACACTATGCATTTGGTCTTGAACCGGTGGGTAGCGAGGTGGAAACGGCCGGCACGAGCAAGAGCGCCGTCAGCCGCCGTTTCATCGCCGCGACGAAGAAGCTGCTGGAAAAGCTCATGCAGCGACGCCTGGATGACCGCCGGTATGTGGCCCTGGTCATCGACGGGATCGTCATGGCGGACCACACCGTGGTGGCCGCACTGGGCATTGATGCCGAGGGAAAGAAGCAGATCCTGGGCGTCTGGGAAGGAGCGACCGAGAATGCGACGGTGCGCAAGGCACTGCTGACCGATCTTGTGGACCGAGGACTGAGGACTGACGGCGGGATTCTGGTGGTGATCGATGGGAGCAAGGCCTTACGTACAGCCGTGCGGGACGTACTGGGAGAGACAGCCGTGGTTCAACGGTGTCAGGTGCACAAAGAGCGCAATGTCCTGGAGCACCTGCCGGAGAAACAGCGAGATTGGGTCAAGAGGCAACTGCGGGAGGCCTGGCGTCAGGAGACCGAGAAAGAGGCGCTGGCGGCCCTGAGGCGATTGGCGGCGCAGCTTGAGAAGGCGTATCCAGGGGCGGCAGCCAGTTTGCGGGAAGGGATGGAAGAGACCGTGACCGTGATCCGACTGGGTATTCCGGAACTGTTGCGGGGGACCCTGCGTTCGACGAATGTGATTGAATCGGCGAATGATATAGTGCGTCTGGGGAGTCGGAACGTGAAACGTTGGCAAAATGGGGAACAGGTGCTACGCTCGGCTGCCGCGGGTTTTCTCGAGGCGGAGAAAAAGTTCCGCACCGTCAAGGGATTTCGCCAAATCCCGCTGCTCATCGACGCATTACACAAGTGTGTACATTCACAACTCCAGAAGGAAGAAACATCCATAACCGCGTAAATTGAAGAAAAAGGCCGTCACGAAAATCTACGACGACCGGGACAACCCCGGTTGATCTCATGATGACATGGTTAGCGGAGATGATCCAGTCCAATTTCGGGGCTTAAGAGTTTGTATCTTGACACCACATAGCTGGTCTTGACGGGACAATACCTTTCCCTTATTAAGTCTTCCACGTTATCCCTTCTTTTGACTCTTTGACCAGACGATTACCGGAATCAAAAGCAAGGACAGGAACCCTCCTGCCAAAGAAAGCGTGGCATAGCTGGACTGGGCAACAACCATGCCGGACAATGCACCCCCGGAGGACCCAGCCAAAGCGATCAGCACATCCACCGTACCTTGAGTTTTCGCCCGGATTTGCGGCGGCGTGGCATCGACGATAGCTGCTGTACCGCTAATCAATCCGAAGTTCCAGCCCAAACCAAGCAACGCCAGCGCAAGTATGAGCAGGACCATCGATTGGCCAGGCGCAAATGCAGCCACCAATCCTGCCAAGAGCAAGGTAACACCAGAAATGTAGAACATCATCGTCCGTCCGTACTTATCAACGAGAAAGCCGGTAATTGGGGAAGGCAAGTACATTGCAGCAATATGGATTCCGATAACGAGACCGATCTCCCCTAGCCCATGTCCGTAATGCTTCATGTGAACAGGTGTCATCGTCATAATGGCAATCATCACAATTTGAGTTAACACCATCACGGTTGCACCCAGGATAACCCCTGGCTTATGGATTCCCTCTTCAGCGACCTTTGTTCCCGTTCCGGTGCTTTGATTTTCCTTGGAACGTTCAACATCTGCGATGGCTTTGGCGACCACAAGCGGATCAGGGCGAAGAAATAAGAGAAGGGCCAGTCCGGCTAAAATATACGCAACGGTAGCCAGCATAAATGGCCCTGAAAGCGCAGGAGCGCCCAGAGAAGTCGCTACCCTCCCCGTGATATTGACCAGATTCGGTCCCGCCACTGCGCCGAATGTCGTGAACACCATTGCGGCGCTAATTGCCTTCGCCCGCTGTGTTGGAAGTGCCAAGTCCGTACCAGCATAACGCGCCTGCAAGTTTGTCGCTGTGCCGGCACCGTAGACCAACAACGAAATAAAAAACAGAGGTAATATATGGAATATTGCTGCCGAAACGACCCCAATTGAGCCAATGCCTCCCGCCAAAAAACCTGTAGCCACACCAATTCGTCGACCCAACCGTTGGGAAAGGCGACCAACTAAAAACGCTGCAGCGGCAGAACCTAATGTAAACAAAGCAGCAGGAATTCCTGCATATCTATCAGTTCCGAGCATATTCTGGGCGAGCAGTGCGCCTACCGTGATGCCTGCAGCTAACCCCGCTCCACCAAAGATTTGCGACGCAATAACGATCCCTATCGTTTTCCTATACAACTGCCGCTGTTTCTCAGGTGATACCACATATTGCTTCAGCCACTCGGGAAGGCTTTTCACCTTCTCCTCAATCGATAATGAATCCTCAACTAGGTTCTTGGTTTCCATCATGACCGCACCCCCTCCGTCGTTCCGCCTTTCCCTTAGGCACTCACACCACCGGGGAGATAAAGCACGCTGAAGCTCTTTGCCCCGGCACAAACGCTAGATCGATGTTAAAGCGTGCCTTCAGCGATTCGGGCGTATGCAACAGTAATTTGATATGTCTGTTACCGCTACGCCATAATGGCCGAATGCTGACGGGATTGCCTGTCCAGAAGTTGACGGATACAATGTCCATAAGTCTGGGAAAGGAAAAGGGTACCTCTGTCTATCAGGATACTGCGGTCAACAGCATCCTCAGAGGCACCCAACCACAATCACCTGTGATCATTGTATCAGATTTTGAGCTCGTTGAAACAGGTGTAGACGGGGTTTTTTGTTCGGAGTGCGGAATCGGTGCCCTGTCCGTGTTGTGAGGGGGCGCTTGGCGTGATTGGCAGTCGGCGTCGTGGATGTGTCCGGTCCGCAGGAGAGAAGATCCAGTTCATCATTCGCAGGCTTCGTTGTGGGCGTTGCAGGCGGATCCATCACGAGCTGCCGGACATCCTGGTGCCTTACAAACGGCATGAGGCCCTCAGCATCGAAGCCGCGGTGAGTGAGCCGCCTGCGGAGCCTGTCGGGGTCGAGGAGTCCACATTGCGCCGCTGGCGGCACTGGTTTGCCGGTTGGGCACCTTACGCGGCCGGCTGCCTGAACGCCTTGGCCCATCGCTTCGGGTTTCCTGTGGAAAGCTCGTCCACTTGTCCACAGTCTGCACTCCAACGGATCGGACGGCTGGTGGGGGAGGCCTCCGGATGGCTGGCCCGAACTGTCCGCCCCATGGCCAATGCAAATTTGTGGGTACAGACCCGTTCGGCCTGTTTGTCCAGGGCGTCTTCGGCTACTTTCAAGCTAATCCCTCCTGAAAGAGGTGAAAGGCTTGAAAGACTGGAAGAAAGCGGAGAAGCTGGCGGCCGAGCGGATGCAGATGGTGTCGCCCCTGCTGGCGGAAGGTCTGGATGCGGCCAAGGCGCGGGAGATTCGGGCCCAGCTTTGCCAACAGACGGGGCTGTCTGAGCGGACCCTGCGCCGGTATGTGGCCCGGTATCGGGCCGAGGGGTTTGACGGACTCAAACCCAAGGGCAGGGAATCCCGGAAGACAGGGGAGGCCATCCCCGACAAACTCCTGGAGCAGGCGATCCTCCTGCGGCGGGAGGTGCCCCGTCGCAGCGTCGCCCAGATCATTCAGATCCTCGAGTGGGAGGGGCTGGCCCAGCCCGGACAACTCAAGCGCAGCACCCTCCAGGAAAAGCTGGCCCAGCGTGGCTACAGTTCTCGCCAGATGCGGATGTATGCCGACGCCGGAGTGGCCGCCCGACGTTTTCAGCGCCGGCACCGCAATGGCCTGTGGCACAGCGACATCAAATACGGCCCGTATCTTCCCCTGGGTGCCGGCGGGAGTTCCAAGCAGGTCTTTTTGGTGGTCATGTTGGATGACGCCACGCGCTTTGTCCTGCACGGAGAGTTTTACCCCACCCTGGACCAGGCCATTGTGGAGGACTGTTTTCGCAAGGCCATCCAGAAACACGGCGTACCGGAATCGGTGTATTTTGACAACGGGAAACAATACCGAACCCGGTGGATGGCACGCACGTGCGCCAAATTGGGCATTCGGTTGCTCTACGCCAAGCCCTATTCGCCAGAAGCAACCGGTTATGGAAAGCTAGCCGTTATGGAAAGTTGGTGCCCGGAAACTGTTAGAGGGAGTGCCTCATCAGTAATCGGACTTTCCATAACGACCTACGCTTCACCGCCCCAGTTGTTTCAACCACGTCAGTAACTCGTGATTCTGTTGCCAAACTGTTTTTGTCAAGCACAATTTGAGCCGAGCCTTTTTCGATGTCCCTTTTTCCCCGAACCTTCAGCACGAATCCCATCGGCGTGGCGAGTTTGGTATGTCCATTATCTGGTTTATCATCCACAGGTTGGATGGTTCAGGCCATGCTGAACCCTATTTTTCGCATGTCAGATTTTGTCGAATGATGTTTTTTGAGGGGTATTAGGAGGAAAATGAACAAGAAACTCCGAATTCTCTCTGTACAAGAGTTCGGAGGGGAGAGACATGCAACTTCCGGGTGTTACGGTGGAAGTTCACAAGTTGGAAGCGGCACCACTGGTGGCCTACTTGTGTCGAGAGCTTCGGGTGGCGGAGATCATCGATGCCCACGTTGCGTGGGACCGCCATCGGACCGAGGTGAGCCCCGGCACCGCCATTACCGCGCTCTTGGTCAATCTTCTCGTACGCCGAGAACCGTTGTACCGGATCGAGTGGTTCTTCAGGGACATGGATGTGGAGGCATTGTTCGGCAATGGCATCGAGGCCGGCCACTTCAATGACGACCGCTTGGCACGGGCCCTGGACAAGTTCGCCGACGCCGATCCTTGGCACATTTATCACGAGATTGCCCTGGGATCCCCGGATGCCTGCTCCCTGGTTCTGGATGTCATCCGGTTGGATACCACCTCCTTTTCCGTGCAAGGCAGCTATGATCCGGCCGACTTCGAGGATGCGCCTTTTCGGATCACCCGAGGATACAGCAAGGACCGGCGTCCGGACCTCAAACAGTTTCTCTTTGGGCTGGGGAGCTACGGCGGGCTTCCCTTATTTGCCGATGTCATGAGCGGGAATCAGAGCGACAAGACATGGTACGGGCCATGGACAGAGCGCATCACGGAACTGTTGTCGCCAGAGGTCTGGAATACCCTGATCGTCGTGGCCGATTCGGCCTTTGTCACCGAGGAAAACCTGAACACCTACGAGAAGCGGTGGTTTATTAGCCGCATGCCGGAAACGTATCGTCTGTGTGAGGCGCTCAAGGACCGGGCATTTGCCGATGAGAGCCGGTGGATCGAGGTCGGTTCGGTGGCTCAGGAGGGGAAAGAGGCGGCGAGCGACCGGATTCAGGGGTTTGAAGAGGAGTTGTACGGGAGGACCTATCGGTTTGTGGTGGTGGAGTCCTCGGCGCTCGATCAGCGCAAAGCCAAGCGACTGGAGAAACTCGTGGCGGAGGAGGCTCAGGCGATTGAGAAGGCGGTGGCCCAGCAGGAGCGGCTGGTTTACCACTGTGAAGCCGATGCCAAGGTGGCTTTGGAAGATTGGCAGCGGCGTCATAATCGCTGGGAATTTCATCATGTCACCGGCCAGGTGGTGCAGGAAACGGCCGTCAAACGGCGGGTGGGGCGCCCTCGGAAAACCGATCCCGACCAAGGGAACGTAGAGGTTATCCGGTGGCGAGTGACCTTCACGGTGGAACCCGACACGAAGGCCATTGAACAGAGACGGCGATGGGACAGTACATTTGTCCTGATCAGTAACGTCCCGCGGACGCGTCGGGCCGACGATGCCGATCTGCTGCGGGATTACAAAGGCCAGATTGAGGTCGAGAACCTGTTTCGGGCCTTGAAACAGCCCTATTTTGTGCACGGAATTTTCGTCAAGACGCCCAAACGCGTGTTGGCCTTAGCTTACGTCTTTCTGTTGGGGCTGTTGGTGTACGCGATCATTCAACACCGGGTGCGCCAAGGGATGCGGGAGGATCAACAAACGGCACTGGCGATCGCGGGTGCGAAGTTTCGCTCTCCGACCACCCGGACGTTACTGAAAGAGTTTGACGGGTTAACCCACGTGATCGTGCGTCTGCCGGACGGGACGGTCACCCATCATCTTCAAGGGCTCACCGAGACGGGGATCCAGATTCTTCGATGGATTCGGATCCGAACGGATAACCTCTTGATGGGAGTTTCATTGCCACCGGCGGAAAGTGGGTAATCGACATCTCGGCGGGCGGGTTTTCGACATCAAGCGACAACTGAATCCTCCGAGAGGTCCTTGGTTTGTGGATATAACGTCGAACCTTGTCGAAATAGGCAGATAATCAATTTCATGTTTCGACATTCCTCGACATGCGAAAAATGGGCTGTACCGGTATTCCTTCGCCCATTTGTAGCTCTCCCGGGCAATCGGCGTGAAGATCCGCCGGTCCACTGCGAGCGCCACCCGCACCCCTCCGGCCACGGGGCACTGTTCCCGCCCTTGACACGTGATCCCGTACGCCTTGGCTGGACATACTTTTTTCAGCGTCCCCCGGTCTTTCTCGAACCCACCATTGCTCATCTGTTGCCGGGCCCCTGTCTCTGGACAGTAACAGTACACCGCTCCCCCCTCGTCATACACCACATTCGTGTGTCCCGGTAATAACCGCGTTTGCTCCCCGTCTTTCCACATCCGCCTCGTGTCGATCACGGGCTTGATCCCATATTCATCCCAGCAGCGACTCAGGAGTTTCGAGTCGTCGTACCCCCGATCCGCCGTCAGGACCTCGGCCTTTTTCAACATCTCCGGATGGCGTTTCTCCATCTCATCCAGCAGGACATGCCCTTCTTTGACGTCCGAGCGCGACCCCTTGGTCACCGTATACGCCACCGGCAATTCATGCTGAGCATCCACCACCAGGTGGAGCTTGTAGCCAAACCACCGGACCACTTTCTCCCATGTACTCCCGTCCTCGCGGGTCCCACGATAGGTTTTTACCCCGTATGCTGCATCCAGATCCCGCCGTCCGTCTTCCTTCTTTTCTTTCGAGGGACGGGACGCCCACGAGGCGATTGCCTTACTGTCCATCGCCAAACGACGCCCGAACTCCGGAAGTTCCTCACTCAGGGCCTTCACCAGCTCGTCGAACATCGATTCGATCCACGATCCGTGCTCCATCACGCTGCGGAGAAATCGGGTGTAAGCGGCTGCGCTGGGAACTGCGCGCAACCCACAGATCGACCGCAGCTGCCCGTTTCGAGAGAGTTCCCGACGTAAGCTCTCGATCGACGGGTGCTGAAACACGATTCCTGCCAACATCGAGTTCCACATCGCCCGTACCGGGTAGTCATCTCGTCCATGACCTCTCGATTTCTCCAGATGCGCCATGAGCGCTTCGTCCGGCAGATGTTCCAGAACCAGCCGGAGGCGTTCCAAGTCTCCAAGCGGCTCAATCTCTTCCCAGGAAAACAGTTCGAGTTGTGGTATAATGGCCATAGGGTGAGTCCTCCTTGTTGGATCATTTGTCTAACCACTATTCTAACAAAAGAGGACTCACCTGTCTTATTGGACTGGGGTGAATTTGTCCGAATCTATCCCTCCCCTCATTCAAAACCCCTGTCTTTCCTGGCCTTCTTTGGGGGAAAGTTTTCTGGTCCCTGCTCCTTACCCCTTATCCCTCCTGGCCTTTTCGGCATCGAAAAAGGCTCTCCGGCGTTGCTAAGCTATATCCTCGCCTCTCCACCGACCCGGTCCCTCGTTGTTGGAGGAGCGGGAGGGGTGAATGGCCAAAGGCCAGAGGGGAGGAGCGAAGCGGCTTCCCCTACTCTTTAAGCACTCTCCTTTCCACAATATGTATGTTCGGTAGAGGCTTGAGGACGTATAGGGTCTTCTGGCCTCATCCCCTTCAGATAAATCTCGGCAGGTGTGTGGTATCCCAACGATTGGTGTGGCCGCTCATGATTGTAATGGTGAATGAATGTTCTGATGGACTCCCTCGCCTCCCTGGGGTTGGCGTACTCTTTCGTGTACACCTCTTCGTACTTGAGCGTCCGCCAGAACCGCTCGGTGAAGATGTTATCCGCAGCCCTGTTCCGGCCGTCCATGCTGATTTGCACACCCGCCTCTTTCAGCAAAGTCGTGTACTGTGGACTGGTGAAATGACTTCCCTGGTCGCTGTTCCAGATCTCCGGTTTCCCCTGTTCGAGAGCCGATTGGTAAGCGTCAAACGGGGCCGGTGGCTGTTAGGCTTTTTGGGCACGCCAAATAGGCCCCACCCGACCCAAGTGATGGGGCCTGCTCTTCAGTTCAGTGTTTACGTGGCGCCTGATGGTCGACGGCGGACAGACTCCGGCAGATCGGGCGACCAAGGCAACAGTCTATCCAAGACACTGGCATCGTTGATATCCACGTTGGGCAACCGCTCAAACAGGTACCGAAGATATTCGTAGGGATTCAGCCCGTTTTCTTTGGCGGTCTCCACGATGCTGTACACCGTCGCGCTCGCCTTCGCCCCTTTCGGGGTGTTCGCGAATAACCAGTTTTTTCGATTATGTTCTTGAGAACATAACGAACAAAATGGGCATTTTGGAGCACAATAACCCCGAGGATGGAGAAGTCGAGGACGATGGTCTCCGGACAAAGTCTCCATAAGTATCCAGGGGGTTACAGTACAAAGTTTCCATAAGTTAAAAACCCACAGGGAAAAATCCCCTGTGGGTTCTGGGTCGCGGAAAGGCAACCTATAAGCCGAGTTCTGTCCTCCCGGTGGTGCGGGCGCGCCCGAAAAGGCGCTCCCACCGATCTGGAGGGGCAATCATCTATCTAGGCCGACCGTTGCCGGCCGGCTCCAGCGACCTACCCGAGCGCGCGACGGGCCACCGCATGGCGCTCCTATCCGGTCTTGCTCCGGGTGGGGTTTACCTAGCCGATGCGTCTCCGCACCGCTGGTGCGCTCTTACCGCACCGTTGCATCCTTGCCCGATCCCGCACCGGGAACCTCCCGGGGCGGGCCGTCGGCGGTCTGCATTTCTGTGGCACTTTCCTTAGGATCGCTCCCACTGGGTGTTACCCAGCACCCTGCCCTGCGGAGCTCGGACTTTCCTCGCATGCGGCCTTTCGGCACTGCACGCGCGATTGCCCGGTTGCCTTTCCGCGTGGTTAAAAAAGAGGGTCTCAGCTTTTCATTATAAGCTATCGACTCTCGGACCGCAATGGAGCAATTTTCCATACACAAAAGTGACATCGGCCGCCGCGCTCAGACATGCTCGTTACCGACTCCAACCCATCGAGATTGCGACCACAAACTGAGCATTTTTGCTCAAAGGCCATCATCGCGTGAATGCAGGTCATCCCAATGGCAAACAGCACAGCCGCCGCTCCATCAATCCCCCATGCCAACATGCCCCGCGCCATGGTCGATCGGTCCTCCTGTCGCCGAAGCCTCCTGAACCCATCCTATGACCCAAATGAACTCTCCATGACACGGGGGACTGTATCACACAAAAGCAAACGGCTCCCGAATGCGGTCGCTCGGAAATACCTCCAGGAGAGTCCCGAGGGCTGCGGCCCTCGCCTGTAGATAGGCGACGATCACGGGAACGATCCACCGTTCGGTGCTGTAGTGCCCGGCGTCGATAACGGGCAAACCCGCCGCCAAGGCATCCAGGGCGTCGTGATGTTTGACGTCTCCGGTTAGAAAAGCGTCAGCCCCCTTCTTCCTCGCCTCCTCAGCCCACCCCATACCCGACCCACCGAGGACGGCCAAGCGAGAAACGCGTTTCGTTCCCTCCCCGCAAAACCGCACCCCGGGCGCATCCAGCCGCTCTTTGATGAATATGGCCAACTCTTTCAAGGCCATGGGCTGTGCCAAAGTGCCGATGCGCCCAATCCCGAAGGTTTTGGCGGGTTGCTCCAAAGGGTAGACATCATAAGCCACCTCCTCGTAGGCATGGGCAGCCAACATGGCGTCCACCACCGCATTCAGTCGGTCGGCGGGAACCACCGTTTCCAAGCGGATTTCGTCTACCTCTTCCAGCTTCCCCACCGATCCTATGTACGGATTCGCGCCTTCCTCCGGCTTAAACGTCCCCTTACCGGGAATGTTAAACGTACACGAACTGTAACCTCCAATCCACCCCGCCCCTGCCGAGCAGACGGCATCGAGCACCCGGCGGTGGTGATCCACGGGCACGAAAACGGCCAGCTTGAACATGCGCTCGTGCCGCGTGGGAGCAAGCACCTCGACGTCCAAGAGCCCCAGACGCTCCACCAGTTGATCGTTCACGCCGCCTGGCACTACATCGAGGTTGGTATGGGCATTGTACACCGCAACGTCGGCTTGAATCAGCCGGCGTAACATCCGGCCTGCGGGGTCGTCTTCCCGAATGCGATCCGCAGGGCGATAAAGAACGGCGTGATGAGAGACCACGAGCTCCACTCCCCGGGCCACCGCCTCCTCCGCCACGGCCGGGGTCAATTCCAGGGTTGCCAAAACCTTTGTCACCGGTTTCGCGGGATCCCCGAGCTGCAGCCCCACTGGATCGCCGTCAATGGCCAGTGCCGGTCGGGCCCACTCGTCCATCCACGCGACGATATCTCCGACTTTGACCATTGCTAAACCTCCTGTACGTCTCCGGGCGCTTCGTTCACCGGGATTCGGCTCTGCAACGAAAAGAACGGAAGAACGACTCGCCGGGGGCATCCGGTTTCATCGCCGCCATGACTTCATACCGCCGCCCCCGGTCTTCAACCTGCCCGTCCTCTGTCACCCGCCATCCAGATTCCTGCCACCACCGCCGAAGAGCGTCCGCATGTTTCATCGGCTGGGCCACCACCAAGGTATTCGGCCCTAGCTTGTCCATGCCCCGGCGGAGGATATCGATGATCGTGAGACCCCCCATCCCCGCCAACACCACGACTTCCACCTCGCCAGGCTCCAAAGGGTCCAGACCGTCACCGAGCCTCACCGACACCGGGGCATCTTCACCCAGACGGGCTCGGACGCAAGCGCGCGTTCTCGCGTACGGGCCTGACCGCTTTTCCACAGCGATCACCCGTCGAGCCCTCCCGGTTTCAATCAAGCGGCAGGCGAGCATACCGTGATCACTCCCGATATCGGCCACAACGCGGCACTCTGGAACCATCTGCTCCACCTTTTCCAGTCTTGGACCATAACGAATCGCCCATCATCTCCTTGAACCTTACCGCCGGTGTGGCCGGACAATCCAAACCTCAATCAGGACTTCAGACCCAAGAGCACCGCGCACTCAGCCCCCTCACGAAGAGCCGTCCGCCCCCATCATACTAAAACCCCGTTCGGCCGCGCAAATTCTCCAGAATCCGTTCCACCGCATCAAAATCCTCCAGCCCGGTGGTGTCTCCCTGGACCTTCCCTTCTTGGATCAACTCCCGCAACATGCGGCGAATGATCTTCCCGGAACGGGTTCGCGGCATAGTCTCCACGATATACACCTGGGCCGGTCGGGCAAAGGATCCGATCTCATCCGCCACCCACTGCTCCAATTCCTTCTCCAGATCCGGCCCCCGCTCAGCTCCGGCCTCCAGGATGACAAAGGCCACCGGGACCGCCCCTTTGACCGGGTCCGGCCGGCCCACCACCGCCGCCTCCACCACTTTCGGATGAGTGATGAGGGCGCTTTCCATCTCCATGGTGCTGATCCGGTGGCCGCTGACGTTGATCACATCATCCACCCGCCCCAACACCCAGAAATGCCCATCTTCGTCCCGAATGGCGCTGTCACCGGTGAAATACACGCCGGGCATCACGTTGAAATACGTATCCACGTACCGTTGCCGATTGCCGAAAATATCCCGGGCCAGGCTCGGGAACGGCTTGCGGATCACCAGGAACCCCGGGGTGCCGTCCGGCACCGGATTTCCGTCCCCGTCCACCACATCCAAGGAATGTCCATAAAATGGCACTCCGCAGGAGCCGGGTTTCATCTCCACCGCTCCCGGCGCCCCGGCCAGAGGGGTCCCCCCCGTTTCCGTCTGGCCCCAGGTGTTGTTGATAACCGCGCGCCCGCCACCCAGCACGCGATACACCCATTCCCAAGCTTCGGGATTGAGCGGCTCTCCCACCGAAGCAAACAACTCCAGCGTCGACAGTCGGTACCGCCGAGCCAGTTCCTCGCCATTTTTCACCAACATCCGATAAGCCGTCGGCGCCGAAAACAGTTTATTGACCCGGTACCGCTCCACCATCTCGTACAATCGCCCGGGGTGGGGATAATCCAGCGCCCCTTCGTACAACACCGTGGTCACCCCGAGGGCCAGCCCGCCGACCAGGACGAAAATATGCGAAGTCAACCAGCCGATGTCAGCGGTGTTCCAGTACACATCCTCGTCCCGGAGGTCCAGTTGATATTTTGTGTAAGCGTAGGTCCCCACCAGGAACCCGCCCCCGGCGTGCACGATCCCCTTCGGTTTCCCGCTGGTACCGCTTGTGTAGATCAAGAGACCCGGCTCATTGGCTTCCATGGGCTCCACCGGGCAGATGGGCTCCGCTTCCGCCATCAGTTCGTGCCAATCATAATCCCGCCCGGGAGTCATGGGCACCTGCTCGTCGGAGCGCCGGTACACGATCACCGTTTTCACCGTGTCGACCCCTTCCAGCGCCCGATCGACATTTTCCTTCAAGGGAATGGGGCGGCCCCGGCGATAGCTGCGGTTGGCGCAGACCACCATCTTCGCCTTTGAGTCCACCACCCGCTCCCGGAGGGCCTCGGGAGAAAACCCGGCGAACACCGTGTTATAAACAGCCCCGATCCGCAGAATCGCAAGCAAAGCCACAAAGGTTTCCGGGAGATTCTGCATGTAAACGCTGACCACATCCCCTTTTTGAATCCCACACTTTTTGAGGACATTAGCAAATTTTTGGACTTTCTCGTGCAAGCGAAGGTAGGTGATGATTCTCCGTTCTCCGTTTTCCCCCTCCCAAAAAATTGCGACTTTATTGCGCCGAAAACCCAGGGCGTGCCGGTCCACACAGTTTTCACTGACATTCAAATATCCGCCGCGGAAAAAGGAAAAGTCAGGAAAATCTCCTTCCATCACCGTTTCCCAGGGCTTGATCCAGGTCAGTTCCGAGGCCACTGCCGCCCAGAAGGACTCCGGGTATTCTACCGACTCCCGGTAGAGAGACCGATACGCCTCTTCCCCTTGGACGTAGGATTTTGGCACATAAGTAGCTGGAGGTGCAATTTTGCGACTGTCTTGGATTATCTTCGGGCGATCTTGGTCCAACATGGCCTGTCTCCTTTCAGATTTTTCGTAAATCAGCAGGCCGGAGGAAAAGGTATTCCCCCGGACTCCGCTATCATTATATCATCCACTCGGATCAACATCCGATTTCCCGGGCAATAACCAGTCGCTGAATTTCCGAGGTGCCTTCTCCGATCTCCATCAATTTGACATCTCGAAAATATCGCTCCACCGGATAGTCTTTCATATATCCGTACCCGCCGTGGATCTGGATCGCTTGGTCACAAGTCCGCATGGCCATTTCCGAGGCGAACAATTTCGCCATGGCCGCCTCTTTTTTGAATGGCCGGCCTTGATCTTTCAGCCAGGCCGCTTTGAGCACCATGGTCCGGGCCATCTCAATGTGCATCGCCATATCGGCCAACTTAAACTGAATGGCCTGGAATTTCGAAATGCTCCGGCCGAATTGGACCCGTTCCTTGGCGTAGGACAGAGCCGCTTCGTACGCCGCCCGGGCGATCCCCACCGACAGGGCCCCGATGCTGATTCGCCCGCCGTCCAGAGTGATCAAAAACTGCTTATACCCTTCACCCACGGCCCCGAGAAGATGATCTTCGGGAATCACGGTCTCGTCGAGAACGAATTCGACGGTATTGGAACCACGGAGCCCCAGTTTCTCGTAGGTGGTGGTCACTCGAAACCCGGGGTTATCCGTGGGCACGATAAAAGCGCTGATCCCCTTGGCGCCCTTCTCCCGATCCGTGACCGCGGTCACCACCACACTCCGGGCATACCCCGCATTGGTGATAAAATTCTTCGACCCATTCAACCGCCAAAATCCGTCCTCAAGCACCGCCGTCGTCCGGGTTCCCGACGCGTCCGAACCTGCCCCCGGTTCCGTCAGGCCAAAGGCCCCCAGGCCCTCTCCTTGTGCGAGAGGAACGAGATACTCCCTTTTCTGGGCCTCGGTCCCAAAGGCGTAAATCGGATACGACCCAAGCGAGATATGGGCGGCGTAACTGAGGCCCGTACTCGCACAGGCCCGGCCAATCTCCTCGACGGCGAGGGCATAACTCACCGTGTCACCTCCCGCACCGCCGTATTCCTCGGGGAACGGAATGCCGAGAAAGCCAAGTTCGCCCATCTTTTTGAACGTCTCAATAGGGAAGCGCCCGGTTCGGTCCACCTCTGCCGCCTTCGGCGCCACTTCCCCTTCTGCAAAATCCCGTACTGCGTCGCGAATCATCCGTTGTTCCGTCGTCAGGTCAAAATCCACCCGCTATCCCCTCCCCGTCCGACTGAGCGTTCGTTCAATTTTATTATACGATCGGCGGGGGAATTTCCGCAATCCAGAGTTCTCGGTCCACCGACAAAAAAAAACGACACCCGCCCGCTCGCGGATGTCTTGCATCGGGATCTTCCTTTTTACTCCAGAAAATCTTTCAGCCGCTTGCTCCGGCTGGGATGGCGCAGTTTGCGCAGGGCCTTGGCCTCGATCTGGCGAATCCTCTCCCGGGTGACGCCGAACACCTTCCCGACCTCTTCCAGGGTCCGGGTGCGGCCGTCGTCCAAACCGAAGCGCAAACGCAACACATTCTCTTCCCGCTCCGTCAGGGTATCCAACACGTCCTCCAGTTGCTCTTTGAGCAACTCGTAGGCCGCGGCGTCGGCCGGCGCCAACGCGTCATCGTCCGGGATAAAATCCCCCAAATGGGAGTCGTCCTCCTCGCCGATGGGCGTTTCCAGGGAAACCGGCTCTTGGGCAATCTTCATAATCTCCCGCACTTTGTCCGGGCTCATATCCATCTCCTCGGCGATCTCCTCGGGAGTGGGATCCCGCCCCAACTCCTGCAACAATTGCCGGGATACCCGGATCAGTTTGTTAATCGTCTCCACCATGTGAACCGGAATCCGGATGGTTCGCGCTTGATCGGCGATGGCTCGGGTGATCGCCTGACGGATCCACCACGTCGCATAGGTGCTGAACTTGAACCCCTTGCGAAAGTCGAATTTCTCCACAGCTTTGATCAGTCCGAGGTTGCCTTCCTGGATGAGATCCAGAAACAACATCCCGCGTCCGACATACCGTTTCGCGATGCTGACCACCAGCCGCAGATTGGCCTTGATAAGCGCCGCCTTCGCCTCTTCATCCCCTTGCTCAATCCGCTTGGCCAGCTCGATCTCCTCTTCCGCCGAAAGGAGGGGAACCCGGCCGATCTCTTTCAAATACATCCGGACGGGGTCGTTGATCTTGACGCCGGGGGGAACGCTGAGATCTTCCAGGTCGTATTCCTCGTGATCCTCTTCTTCTGCCGGATGTTCGTTGTCCTCTTCCAGGACAAGATCTTCTTCGTTCTCATTGAGAACCTCGATCCCCTGTTCCGACAGATAATCGAAAAACTCGTCCATCTGATCTGGATCTTGCTCAAAAGGAGCCAATCTATCCATAATCTCGTGGTACGTCAGAGCCCCGCGCTTGCGACCCGTCTCCACGAGTTGTTGTTTGACCTGCTCAAGGGATTCCTCGGGCTGCCGCTCCTTGTTGTCATCGCCCGGCTCCGTCATCACCGAATCCCTCCTTCCATACGGGACTGCGAAAAAACGCCCTGGTGGTTCTTCAACGCGTCGATCTCCTCCCGGAGGCTTTTCATCTGTTCTTGAAGTCGATACATCTCTTCAAACCGACCGGCCCGGGCGGCCTCATCGAAAGATTCCCGGACCTGCCGCAATGCGTCTTCGTATCGGGCCATCCGCCACGTTGCGAAGCAATCCTCTAAACTCCACCCCGCCCGGCCTTGATCTCGGCGGCGTTCATGTTCCATAATCAGAGAAGTCACCACCGAGCGCACGGCGGGATCGTCCACCGTTTCCAAAAAGGCGGTGGGATCCGCTGTCCCTCCATCTCCGTAATACCGGTACAGATGGGCGGCCAGTACGGCGTGGCTTTCAACACAAAATTCGTCAGCCACCACCTCTTCAACTTGTCTGGCAGCCCCCGGATCGAGTAACATAGAGGTGAGCATCTGGCGTTCCGCCGCAACGTGAGGCGGATAATGGTTCATCTGCGGTCCTGTGGTGGGATCTATATTAGTATTCCACTTGTTGCCATGCTTATCCCTCGTCAAGGTCTGTCTTTGTCTCGCTTCATCTAGATCGTGCCTTAACGCCTCGAGGGATATATGAAACTCACTTGCCAGACTCTGCAGATGGGTTTCCGCTTCCACAGCCGATTCTTCGTCCGCCAGGACATTCAAGGCTTCTTGCAAGAAGGATACCCGATCCTCGACGTTGGAAAGCGCCCGCCGGTCCCGGAGGTCCGCCAATCGAAACGCCGTCAAACTCATGGTCTCTTGTTCCAGCACCCGCTTCATGGCCTCCGGTCCCTTCTCCCTGAGAAGGTCGTCGGGGTCCATCCCTGGGGGAAGGCGAACGGCTTTGGCTGTCACCCCCACGCGTTGCAAGAGGAGTCCCGCCCGTACGGCTGCGCGCCGACCGGCGTCATCGCCGTCGTAGACCACAATGACTTCATCGACGTTGTGCTTCAACATGCTGGCCTGTTCTTCGGTCAGTGCCGTCCCAAGGGAGGCCACCGCCGCCGTAAAGCCGGCCTGGTGCATGGCCACCACATCCATATAGCCTTCCAGGAGAAACGCTCGGCGAGTCTTCCGGAGGGCCGATCGCGCCTTGTGCCACGGATAGAGATGGCGACCCTTGTGAAAAAGCGGCGTTTCAGGAGAGTTCAGATACTTCGGCTCCCCCCTGCCGAGAACCCGGCCGCCGAACGCCACGACGCGGCCTTGTCCGTCCCAGATGGGAAACATCAAACGGTTCCGGAACCGATCGTATCTGCCGTGTTCCCCCGTCGCCCCCAACCCGATCTCCATTAAAAGGACCGGGTCGAGCCCCCGTCTCTCGAGAAACGCCATCAGCGAATCCCGGGACGCAGGTGCGAGCCCCAGCTGAAAATCGTGGGCGGTGGTAGTGGAGATGTGTCGTTTTTCAAGATATGTTCGACCCGGCCTCCCGTAGACCGTATTCAACAGCAGATGTTGATACCACTTGGCGGCGAGCTCGTAGGCCCTGAGTGCATCCCGCCGTTTCTCGGCGTACCCCGATTCTTCTTCGTCCTCTTGGACATCCGGGACCGGGATCCCCGACCGGGCTGCGAGCTTCCGGACGGCCTCCTGGAACGCAATGCCGTCGATCGCCATGAGAAAATGAATAACAGTGCCGCCTGCCTGACAGCCAAAACAGTGATACACTTGCTTCTCCCGCGAGACGGTAAAAGACGGCGTCCGTTCGGAATGAAACGGGCACAGGCCCACGTACGAGCGCCCAACCCTCCTGAGGTGTACATATTCACCGATGACGTCGATAATGTCCACACTTTGCCGCACACGATCAATGAGATCTTCCGGAATCCGCCTGGCCACGATGTCCCTCCTCGCCCGAGAGACAGGAACAATACGTCAATTCGACACTACTCGACAAACTCCTGCAGCTCATCACCACCGTTTAAAATTCCAACGTAGATAAAGTATTCTACAATCCACTCCAAATTCCTGCCCCGGCGACAGTCCGACAGCAGATTCGACGAATTTCCAGCGAAACCGTCAAAAACCCCTGAAAGCTGTAAAGGCCCGCTCTACATATTTACGTCTTTTCCTCAAAAAATCCTCCCGCCGGATCGATCGGCGGGAGTCAGCCACAAAAAATTCACTTTCGACACACGTAGACAAGCACATCGACATCACCCGAGTCCACCGGCCCCTGTGTCGAAAGATCATTCCCCCCCCACAGCACTATCCCAGGGCGGCCCGGGCGGCGGCCAATCGCGCGACGGGCACCCGGTAAGGGGAACAACTGACATAATCCAAGCCCACGTTGTGGCAAAAAGTGATCGAACGAGGATCGCCGCCGTGTTCGCCGCAGATCCCCACCTTGAGCTCAGGATTCGCCGTGCGCCCCTCCTGCACGGCCCAGCGAATCAACCTGCCCACCCCCGGCTCATCCAGCACCATAAAGGGGTCGGCGTCGAGAATTCCCCCTTGAACATAGGCGTGGAGAAACTTTCCCTCGGCGTCGTCGCGGCTGAACCCGAAGGTCATCTGGGTCAAATCGTTGGTGCCAAAGGAGAAAAAGTCGGCCTGGGCGGCGATCTCCCCGGCGGTCAGGGCGGCCCGGGGCACCTCGATCATGGTGCCGACTTTAATGGGCAACTCCACGCCCTTCTCCTGAAGAACCCGCTCCGCCTCCTCAATCACCTGGGCCCGAAGGATCTCCAGCTCCCGGTGATGCCCGACGAGGGGGATCATGACTTCCGGCTTCACGGACACACCCCCGGCCGCCAGCTCAGCCGCCGCCTCATAGAGCGCCCGGACCTGCACGCGATACACTTCCGGGAAGGTGATGCCGAGCCGGCAGCCCCGATGACCCAGCATCGGATTGGCTTCGTGCAACACCCGGACTTTGCGCAACAAACGTTCCCGCTCCCGCAGGCGGTCCGGGTCGTCGCCCCGCTCCCTCAGCTGCGTGACCTCCACCAACAGGTCTTCGAGGTTGGGGAGAAACTCGTGAAGGGGCGGATCGAGCAGGCGCACCGTCACCGGCAGCCCGGCCATGGCCCGGAGAATCCCGACAAAATCTTGCCGTTGCAAGGGGAGCAATTCCTCCAGGGCTCGCCCCCGCTCCTCCTCGTCTTCCGCCAGAATCATCCGCTGAACGATCGAGACCCGATCGGGCCCCAAAAACATGTGCTCCGTCCGGCACAAGCCGATACCCTGGGCGCCAAACTCCCGGGCTTTGGCCGCATCTTCCGGATTGTCCGCGTTGGCCAAGACCGACAGTTTCCGCACCTCATCTCCCCAGGCCAACAACTCCTGAAACTCCGGCGACAACACCGGGGCCACCAAGGGAGCCGCCCCGAGGTACACCTGTCCCGTTCCGCCATCGATGGTGATGACGTCCCCTTCCCGGATGGTCCGACCGTCCTCCACGAGGAATTCCCGCTTGCGAAAATCGATCCGCACCGATTCGCACCCACACACGCAAGCTTTGCCCATACCCCGGGCCACCACGGCGGCGTGGCTGGTCATCCCGCCCCGGGACGTCAAGACGCCTTGACTGGCCACGATGCCGTGGATGTCTTCCGGCGTGGTCTCCGACCGGACGAGAATCACCGCTTCTCCCTCGTTGGCCCTCCGAACCGCCTCATCGGCATCGAACACCACCCGGCCGCTGGCCGCCCCCGGGGAAGCGGGCAACCCTTTCGCCAGCCGATCCAGATCGGCCGCCTCGTCAATCCGCCGGTGCAGCAGCTGGGTCAAACTGTCCGGATCCACCCGGCGAATCGCTTCCACGCGGTCGATAATTCCCTCTTTGGCAAGATCCACCGCCGCCTTCACCGCGGCCTGGGCGGTGCGTTTTGCCGCCCGGGTCTGGAGCAAAAACAGCCGTCCCCGCTCCACCGTAAACTCGATGTCCTGCACGTCCCGATAATGGCGCTCCAACTTCCGGGCGACATCCAGGAGCTGGCGGTAAACTTCGGGCATTGTTTCTTCCAGCTGGGCGATGGGCGAAGGGGTGCGAATCCCGGCCACCACATCTTCTCCTTGGGCATTTAACAGAAACTCCCCGTACAGCTTCGCCTCCCCGGTGGCAGGATTCCGGGTGAACACCACCCCGGTGCCCGAATCGTCTCCGAGATTGCCGAACACCATGCGCTGGATATTCACCGCCGTGCCGAGATCTTCCGGAATCCCGTGGATTTTGCGGTACACCACCGCCCGCTGATTGTTCCAGGACGAAAACACCGCCCGCACCGCCCCCAGCAACTGCTCTCTCGGATTCTGGGGAAAGGGTCGCTTGGTCTCCTTTTCCACCAACTGTTTATACTCTTCAACCACGTTTTTCCAATCCTCGGCCGAAAGTTCGGTGTCCAATCGCACTCCCCGGGCGGCCTTCTGCTCGTCGATGATCTGTTCGAAGGCGTAGTGGTCCACCCCGAGCACCACGTCCCCGTACATTTGGATAAAACGGCGATAGCAATCCCAGGCAAACCGATCCTGCCCCGTCCGCCGGGCCAACCCCAAAACGGTGTCATCATTGAGTCCCAGATTTAGAATCGTATCCATCATCCCCGGCATAGAGAACACGGCCCCGGAGCGGACAGACACCAGCAGCGGCCGATCGGGATCCCCCAGCTTCAGCCCCGTGCGCTCCTCCAATTGCGACACAGCCTCATCCAGGGCGTCGAGCAGCCCCTCGGGCCACTCGCCCCCGGCGGCAAAATACGCCCGGCACGCCGCTGTGGTGATGGTGAAACCCTCGGGGACCGGCAGCCCGGCCCGGGTCATCTCCGCCAATCCTGCACCTTTTCCCCCCAGCAAATCCCGCATCCCGGCGTTGCCCTCATCAAAGGCGTAAATCTGCTTCACCTGTGTCATACCCGGGTTCCCCCCCGCTTCAGAATGTCGAGCACGATACTGGCCGTCTCTTCTACCGCCTTACTGCTGACGTCGATAATGGGACAGCCGATTTTTTTCATGATCCCTTCGGCATAATCCAGTTCAACCAGAATTCGCTCCAGAGTCGCGTAATTGGCCTGGGCCGTCAATCCCAAGGACCGCAGGCGTTCAGTCCGGATCTTGTTGAGTTCCTCCGGGTGGATCGTCAAACCGATGATCTTTTTGGCCGGGAGGGTAAACAGTTCCTCAGGCGGATCCACCTCAGGAACCAGCGGGACATTGGCCACCTTTAACCGCCGGTGCGCCAAATACATGCTCAGGGGCGTCTTCGACGTCCTGGACACGCCGATTAAGATCACATCGGCCCGCACCAGCCCCCGGGGATCCCGGCCATCGTCGTATTTGACCGCGAACTCCACCGCCTCCACCCGGCGAAAGTACTCCTCGTCCAGCTGATGCACCAAGCCCGGGCGAAGCTTCGGGGGCGTGCCAAAGGCCTTTCCGAAGGCATCCATCATCGGCCCCATGATGTCGACAGCGATCACCCCGCCCTCCTCCGCCAGCCGAGCGATCTCCCGGCGCAACTCCGGAAGAATCAGTGTAAAGGCGATCAGCGCCCCGTCCTCCCGGGCGGACTCCACCACCTCCCGGAGCGTGGATACATCGTCGACAAAGGAAATTCGGTGTACATCCACCCTCCCTCCGTCGAACTGACTGGCGGCCGCCCGCACGACGAATTCCGCCGTCTCGCCGACCGAATCGGAAACCACGTAGACAATGCGCCGCATAAAGCTCCGGATCCCCTCCTCAGATGTCCCGGCCCGATCCCAACTCGACGAAGATTCGGGCGATCGTCGTCTTGGTAAAGCGGCCGACCACTTCAAGTTGTTTGTTGTGGGCATCCATGACCCGGACGACCGGCAATGCGTCGATCTGATAATCGATCAGCTTCGTCGCGGCCTCGTAAACGTTCTCCTCCGGCGTCACCACGATGATATTGGGCATCCGGGTCATCGCCAAGCCCACCGGCACTTCCCGAACATCCTGGGCGCCAATCGCCACTTTCAGCAAGTCTTTCCGGGACACCACACCTGCCAGGACCGCCTGATCCCGAACCACAAAAAGCGTCCCCACGTCCTCCAAAAACATCGTCACAATGGCGTCGTACACCGAAGTGCCCTCGCTGACCACCACCGGGACCGACTTGTAGTCCTTGACCTTCATTTTGCGAAGCTGGTCGGCAATCACTTCCCCCATGGGCTTGCCGACGTAAAAATACCCCACCCGGGGGCGGGCGTCCAGAAACCCGGCCATGGTCAGCACGGTCAAATCCGGTCGAAGGGTCGCCCGGGTCAGATGTAACCGTTCGGCGATTCGTTCCCCGGTAATCGGTCCCTCTCGGCGTACGATTTCAAGAATCTGCTCTTGCCGCTTGGTCAATTCGATGGTTCCTCACCACCCCCGGCCCGAATGATCACGCTGCATGTGGAAAGGGGTGTCGGTCAATGTGTTATACTTTTTGGCTATTATGCCGTATATCGTATATACTAATTGACCACCCTCCTTTCCGCAAGGGAGGGTGGTCAAAGATGGCACACCGATTTTACGGCAGTACCACTTGCCTCCAGTCGAGCAACAGATTGTAAACGTCCGCCACATCCCGCAGGAGGCGCAATCGATTCTCTCGAATCTCCTCGTCCTCCACCAGCACCATCACCCGATCAAAGAACGGGTGCACGGCCCGATTCAGGTGGCCCACGGCGTCAAGAGCCCTCTTTTCGTCCCCCGCAGCCCGGGCCGCTTGCAACTCCCGGCGCGCCAGCCGGGAGGCTTCGTGGAGGGCCCGTTCCGCATCGTCCTGGAACCGACCCGGGTCCGGCTCCCCGGCGAGGCCTTCACCCTTTTTCGCGAGATTGTGCACCCGCTTGGCGGCTTCGGCGGTCTCGTAGAGTCCGGGGTGGCCTTCGTCAGCCAGGCCTTCATAAAATCGCACCCGCCCGATCAGGACAGCAAGGGGCTCATCGGCTCGATGGAGAATCGCATCCACCAAGTCGTGCCGCCGGCCTTCCTCCAACAGCCAAGTGCGGAGCCGGGTCGTGACAAAACTGTCCAAATCCGCCCGCCACGTCCCGCCGTCCTGAAACCCGCTGGCGCGCAAAGCCGCCTCGGCGAGATCGAAGATTTCGCCCAAGGTGATGGGGATCTCCAGATAGCGCAAAATCTGGAGCAGCCCCAGGGCGTTCCTGCGCAGTCCGTAGGGATCCTCGGAGCCCGTGGGCCGAATGCCGGCGTAGAAGGAGGCGCACAGGGTATCCGCTTTGTCTGCCACAGCCAACACCGTGCCCGCCGGACTGCCGGGCAACTCGTCCCCCGGGAACCGCGGACGGTGATGCTCCAGGATCGCCTCGGCCGCCTCCGGTCCCTCCCCGGCTTCCAGGGCATAATAACGCCCCATGACCCCTTCTAGCTCCGGGAACTCATACACCATGTGGGTGGCCAGGTCGAATTTCAGGATCCTGCCCGCCGCCTCCATCGTCTCCACTTCCCGGGGAGCCAAACCGAGCCTGTCCGCCAACTCCAGGCCCACCCGGCGCACCCGTTCCACCTTGTCGTACATTGTGCCGGCGCCCTCTTGGAAAACGATGTGCCGCAACCGCTCCATCGCTCGAATCGGGGCGATTTTCCTGTCTTCGTCGTAAAAAAACTTTGCATCCGCCAATCGCGCCCGCAGGACCTTTTCGTTCCCCGCCCTGACCACGTCCAGCCGGTGGTCTCCACCGTTTCGCACCCCCACGAATCCGGGAATGAGACCGCCGTCCCCGTCCACCACGGGAAAATACCGCTGGTTTTCTTTCATCGTCAGCATGATGACTTCCGGCGGCACCTGGAGAAAGTCCCGATCAAAGGCCCCGGCGAAAGCCGTCGGCCATTCCACCAAATGCACCACTTCCTCCAGCAGCTCCTCGTCGATCACCGCCTGGCCTCCGATCTCTGCCGCCGCCCGGCGAACCTGATCGACGATCACCTCTTTTCTCCGCGCCACATCCACCATCACAAAGGCCGCGTCCAGCACATCGACGTATGCCTCCGCCCGGGGAATCTCCACCTGCCCGGGATGAAGGGTTCTGTGCCCCCGGCTGGTGCGGCCGGTTTTCACGCCGGCCACCTCCGCCGGCACGATCTCCTCCCCGTATAGGGCGACCAACCAGCGAATGGGCCGGGCAAACCGGACATCCCCTGTCCCCCAACGCATCGTTTTCGGGAACGAGAGGCCGAGGACAAGTTCCGGGATATAGCCGGCAAGAAGCTCCGGGGTCCGAAGGCCGGCTTCTCGCTTCAGCGCGTAAACGTACACGCCCTGGGGCGTCCCCCGCTCCACCAGATCGTCCACGGCCACTCCCTGACTTCGGGCAAACCCTTCCGCCGCCTTGGTCCAGCGGCCATCTGGTCCTTTCGCCGCCTTCAGGGACGGCCCCCGAACCTGGAATTCCCGATCTTCCTGTCTTTCGGCCAGATCCGCCGCGTACAGCGTCAGGCGGCGGGGGGTGCCGTAAACCTGTAATGCACCATGGGCGAGGCCTTGCGCCTCCAACCACTCAGACATTTTCACCCGGAGTTGGTCCAGGGCTTCAGGGACAAACCGGGCCGGCAACTCTTCCACGCCGATTTCCAACAGAAAGGGTGCCGCCATCACTCCCGCCCCCCTTCTCCGACATAGGCTTCCGCGCACAGGCGAGCCAACTGGCGCACCCGGCCGATAAAGGCTGTCCGCTCGGATACGCTGATGGCTCCCCGAGCCTCGAGAAGATTGAACGTATGGGAACACTTCAACACATAATCGTAAGCCGGAAGGGCCAGCCCCGCCTCCAGGGCACGCCGGGCTTCCCGCTCATAGGAGGAAAACCATTCAAAGAGCTGCTCGGCATCGGAAACCTCGAAGCTGTATTTCGAGTGCTCGTACTCCCCCCGCAAAAACACGTCCCGGTAAGTCACGCCCTCCACCCAGACCAGGTCGAACACGTTGTCACACTGCTGGATGTAGGAGGCGAGCCTCTCCAGCCCGTAGGTGATCTCCGCCGCCACGGGCCGGACGTCCAATCCCCCCACCTGCTGAAAATACGTGAACTGCGTGATCTCCATGCCGTCCAGCCACACCTCCCAACCCAACCCCCAGGCCCCCAGAGTCGGCGATTCCCAGTTGTCCTCCACAAACCGGATATCGTGTTCCTCCGGGTCGATGTCCAACCTGCGCAAGCTTTCCAGATACAGCTCGAGGACGTCCTCGGGCGAGGGTTTGAGAATCACCTGATACTGATGGTGCTGGTACAATCGGTTTGGATTCTCGCCGTACCGCCCGTCCGCCGGGCGCCGGGAAGGTTCCACGTAGGCCACCCGCCACGGGTCGGGGCCGAGCACCCGCAGAAAGGTCATGGGGTTCATCGTCCCGGCTCCCTTTTCCACATCGTAGGGCTGGGCCAGCACGCAGCCCCGGCCCGCCCAAAACTCTTGCAGCCGCAGAATCATCTCTTGAAAGGTCATGGCCATCCTCCGCGTTACGCCTCCTTTAAAACATCCTGTCAAAACCTCTGCAAACAAATAAAACCATCCCCGCCCCATAGGGACGAGAGATGGTTCTCCCGCGGTTCCACCCTACTTGATCCGCACCCCCGGTGCGAACCCTCTTTTCCACCCAGGCTCCAGGCTGCCGTTTCCCCGGGACTTCCGCCGGGCTCCCACCCATCCCAGCTCGCTTGGGGTCAGTGCCCCCGGGTACTATTGACCCTTCTTCGCCCGTTCTTGGTCCTTGTCGGACCGAATCATACCAAATCCCCTCCGGCCCCGTCAAGCGGACCCGGCCAGGCGTATTCCCGCAGCTTGCGAATATACTCCCGGCCCCGCAGGCGAGCCCCGGTGTGATGTTCCAAATACGCCCCGACCAGGTTGGCCAATTCCCGGCGGGTATCGGGACCCACCCGTATATCCCCCAGGCGGTTTACGGGCACCGACTGCAAGGCGCGCATCACTGCGTAAGTCTGGGGGCGAATGGGAATGCCGCGGCGCAGGTCGAAACACCGGTCGCAGAGAGGCCCGCCGCCGGACAAATCAAACATCCGGACGTATCCCACCGCCGCGCCGCATCCGGCGCAACGATCGAGCACCGGGCGCACCCCCGCCCACTCGCATACGTGCAACTCAAACAAGCGAGTGAGAATTTCCGCATCTTTCCCCGCGGCCAGCGCTTCCAGCCACTGGCGGAAAAACTCATAAACTCCGGGGTCCGGGGTCGCCTCCTCCACAAACCGATCGACCAGCTCCGCCGCATACCCGGCGTAGGCGTGCTTCCAAAGATCCTCCTGGATCGCCCGGTACCCCTCCAACCACTGGCCCTGGCGAATGATCGCCATGCCCTGCCCCCGATAGGCCAGGGAGAATGTCCCCCGCACCAAGGGCTGCACCAAGGCGCGCAGGCGGCTCTGAGGCCGTTTGGCTCCACGGGCCATGGCCCCGACCTTCCCGATCTCCGGCGTCAGCAATGTCACGATCCGATGGGTTTCCCCATAGTCCACTCCCCGCAGCACGATGCCTTCCACCTGGACGTTCATACTTTGGCCTCCGCTTCCTCGCTTCCCGAAGCCGGCGGATCTTTCCCCTCCTCCCCCGGCGCGTTCTCCGAACTCTGGTACTGTATATAGAGGAGATAGGCGTCGATCGATCCCGTATGGGTGAACCACCGCCAGGACAATTCCCGCACAACCCATCACTCTCACTTTGGGATTCGGAGTACCGTTAGCGTATCCCAACCGGGGGGCACTATGCAAGGGAATCATTACATCGCTTAATCGTCTACGTACCCAAAATTGCGGAGGATCGGCTCGCGATTTCGCCAGTCTTTCTTTACCTTCACCCAGAGGTCCAAATAGACTCGCGAGCCGAGCAGCGCCTCGATTTCTCTCCGGGCCCTCTGGCCCACCCGCTTCAACATCCCGCCCTCCCGGCCGATCAGGATCGCCTTTTGACTCTCCTTCTCCGTCACCACCACCGCCCGAATGTAGAGCAAGCCATTCTCCCGGGGAGTGATTTCTTCCACCGTCACCGCCACAGAATGGGGGACCTCTTCCCGGGTGAGATTCAGGACTTGCTCCCGCACCAACTCGGCGACAATGAAGGACTCGGGATGATCCGTGACCTGATCCGCCGGATAATACGCCGGGCCTTGGGGCAAAGTGGCAAAAATCCGCTCCTCCAGGCGGTCGAGGTTCGTCCCTTTCACTGCGGAAACCGGGACAACTTCCCGGAACGGGTACCGTTTTCGATGCTCGTCGATCATCGGCAGCAACTCTTCCGGCGAAACCAGGTCGATCTTGTTGATCACCAGGAACACAGGCGTTTCCACCCCTTGCAGATGATCCAGGATCACCTGCTCCCCCGGGCCGAACTTCGACGTCACGTCAATGACAAAGAGGACGAGATCCACCTCCTGGAGCGTCGCCAACGCCAGGCGGTTCATATAATCCCCCAAACGGTGTTTGGGCCGGTGCACCCCCGGCGTATCCAAAAAAATCACTTGACCGTTCTCCCGGGTCAAGACCCCGCGAATGCGGTTCCGGGTGGTTTGCGGCTTATCGGACATGATCGCGATCTTCGTGCCGATGAGCCGATTGAGCAGCGTAGACTTGCCCACGTTGGGGCGACCGACTAAAGCTGCAAACCCCGAGCGAAATCCTGAGCTGTCCGCCACTGGGCTTTCACCCCCTTTTCAGTATTGCCGGGTACCCCGGTGCCTCACGACGGCGATGGGAACAGGGCTCACCCTTGGATAAGAGAGAACAGGACGGCCGTCGCCGCCACCCCCAGCACCGCCCCGGCCACCACTTCCCCCAGCGTGTGGATCCCGCCTTCCACCCGACTTTGGGCCACCAACCCCGCCAACACGAAGGCCAACAACGTTGCCATCCCATTCCAGGTGATATAGCCGACGGCCGTCGCCAGGCAAAAGGCCACCGCTGCGTGAATACTGGGCATGCCCCCCTGAAAATAGTTGTACACCCTGTGCCGGGATTTTCCTATGAATCCCACGACCATCGTCAAGCCCAGGGCAATGAAGGTCACGTACACAGGATCCCGGCGCAACTCCTGAAGTCCCCGCAGCATCCACGGGTCGATCTTCCCGAGGAACACAAAGTACCCCACCACCAGCGCATTGATGGCCGCCAGGAGCACGGCCGCCGCCGCCGTGTCCTTCGCGATGCGCGCCAAGGGGTGATACTGGGGGGATACCAAATCGACCACCGCTTCGACCGCTGTATTAAACAACTCGGCCGCGATCACAAAGGAAATCGAAACAAACACCAGAGCCAACTCCACCGTTGAAAGCTGAAACAAAAGAGCCGCCACCAGGGCGGCGACCGCCAGGGCGAAATGAACCCGCATATTTCTCTGGGTTCGCAGGGCATGAACCACCCCATCGGCAGCACAGCGAAAACTGTCCGTCAAGCGCCTACGGCTGCCCACCGGGGTTCCCCCTCATGAGACCGAGGGCACTCAACACCTCTTCTTGCTTGCCAAACATCACCCGTTCCTGTTCCGGGGACTGGTGATCATACCCGAGCAGGTGCAAAAATCCATGAACCGCCAGAAACGCCAATTCCCGTCGGAGGCTGTGCCCGTATTGATTCGCCTGGCGCTCGGCCGTCTCCACACTGATCACGATATCCCCGAGAAGCTCCCGGCCCTCTTCGGTTTGTACCGGCTCCCCCTCGCCTTCCCGCATCGCAAAGGACAGGACATCCGTCGGTCGGTCCACCCCGCGGTAGTCGCGGTTCAGCTCGTGAATGCGCTCGTCGTCCACCAGCACCACCGAGACTTCCGCCGCTTCCACCCCCTCCCGGGACGCGGCTTCCTCCAACACGGCAGAGAGCAACCGTTCCACATCGGGTACACCTTGCGCGTCCCTTTCCTGTTCCACCCACACCTCAACTCGGTTCACCCCTGAGCTCCCCCTCTTGATTCGGCCTTGGTCGCAGCCTTGGGCGGCTCGGGATATTCAATCCGCGGATGATAAATCCCGTTCAGCGTTCGCATAAAGGCCTCCGCCACTTGATCCAGATCCCGCAAGGTCAACTGCGACTCATCCAACTGTCCATCCTGAAGTCGGTCCCGGATGATCTTGCGAATCACCGCCTCGATGCGTTGGGGGGTTGGCCGGGCCATGGCCCGCACCGCCGCCTCCACGGCGTCGCAGAGCATGACCACCGCCGCCTCCTTCGACCGGGGCTTGGGCCCGGGATAGCGATAACTGTCCACGCTTACAGTGCCGCTTTTATCTTGCTCCAGGGCCTTGTTGTAAAAATACCACAGGACGGTGGTCCCGTGGTGCTGGGCGCAGATATCCCGTATCGACTCCGGCAGGCGGTGTTGCTCCTGAAGTTCCAAGCCATCCCGGACATGACTCGTGATAATCAGATGACTCAGACTGGGGGCGATTTTGTCGTGGGGGTTCTCCCGGGTCATTTGGTTCTCCACGAAAAAGGCCGGCCGCTTCGTTTTCCCCACATCGTGGTAATAAGCCCCCACCCGGCACAACAGGGGATCCGCCCCCACCACCTCCGCCGCGGCTTCAGCGAGATTGCCGACGATGAGGCTGTGATGGTACGTTCCCGGAGCCTCGAGCAACAGTTTGCGCAAAAGCGGATGGTTGGGGTTGGATAGCTCAAGAAGGCGCATGGGGGTGAGAAGGCCAAAGGCCGACTCGAAAAAGGGCAGCAACCCCGTGGTCAAGATCGCCGAAAACATGCCATTTGCAAGACCTAAAAGCAGGGTCCGTAAAAAATTGTAAATCCCTGGCTCCGAGCCGGTAAACAGCGCCCGCATCGCCGCAATGGCAATCATGTCCACAATGGCCACCACAAACCCCGCCCGCACGATGACAAAGCGCTGTTTCACCCGGGCCACGGCAAAAGCACCGGCCAAGGCCCCGACCAAGCTCACAAACTGGACCGCAAAGGAGTCGTCAAACCCAAAGGCGGCGAAAAAGGAAAACAAAAACGAAACAAACACCGCCAGAGAGAGGTCAAACAACATCGTCACCAACATTGAGCCCACGGCCACAGGCACAAAATACCCCAAGCTGGTAAGGTCGAATTGCCGGGATATCATACTGACCCCTTTGACCTCCAAAGCCACGATCACCACAATTAGCCCCAGCACCACAAGCAACCGATTGCTCTCAACAATCTTTTTTTGGATCCGTTCAATGTACAGAGCCAAAGCGCTGACCAGCCCCGCGATCACCACGGCAAAACCGAGAAAAAGGCGATAATTCGGCTGCTCGGCGAGCAGGTTCAGATCTCGAAGGCGCGACAAAATCTCCGGAGTGATCCGCTCTCCGGCCCGCACCACAATCTCGCCCTTTTGGATCCAAACGTCGGGCACACTGTCCCGGGCCTGCTGGCGCAATTCCTCCGTCCGCTTCACATCGTACAACTTGTTGGGGCGCAAACTGCCCAGGGTTAAATTGTGGATCACCAGCCGAGCATTCCTGGACAAGTCCAAACCCACCAGTTGTCGATCCACTTCCGAGGGCGCACTGGCCAAATCTTCCGGGCCAAACTCCCGGCCCAAAAACTGTTCCACCATGCGGTTCGTCTCGTTCCGGACCGTGTTCAGTTCTTGGGGGGACAGGGACAAAAGGCTATTCAACACGTCATCGCTGACCTGCAGCCCGGGTGGCACGGCGGCTTTGAGCTGCTGGAAGCGCTGGACCGGCGACAAAGACGTCTGCCCCGCAAGCTCCTGCACACTGGAAAACAGGTGGCTCAAGTCCTGAAGAGCCGAATCCTCCACCGATGGGTCCACCGTATATTGTTTGGGCACTTTCGCCGCTGCGTCATCTTTCCGTTGCTGGGTCGCCAGGGTGTCCACGGCGTCGGTGGGCGCCTTAATGTCAACATCACTGATCGCCCCCACCTGAAAATTATATTTTTGCGGCAGGGTGTTTCCGACAAAAAGGCCATACAAAATAAGCCCCAGCACGACATAGATTAACACCCGCACCCCGCGGCTGCTCTTCCAGGTCCCCGGCAACGCCGCCGGAGGCCACGCCAAGTTTCCTATCGGCATGAGGGATCAATCTCCCCGCGTCCCAAGCGGCGCAGCTTCCCCGGATGCGCTCCGAGAATCCCTTCGGTCTTCCGCCGCTTGATAGGCTGAAATGATCTTTTGCACCAAGGGATGGCGGACGACGTCTGTCCCCGTCAGGTACACAAACGCGATCTCCCCGATTCCCCTGAGAATCTCTGCCGCCTCCTTCAAGCCCGAGCGCTTGCCCCGGGGCAGATCGATCTGGGTGACATCCCCGGTAATGACCATCTTCGACCCGAGTCCGAGCCGGGTTAAAAACATCTTCATCTGCTCTCCGGTGGCGTTCTGCGCTTCGTCCAAGATCACGAAAGACTCTTCCAACGTGCGGCCCCTCATATAGGCAAGGGGAGCGATCTCGATCATGCCTCGCTCCAGCGCCTTATGAACCTGATCAGCGCCGAATACGTCGTACAGGGCATCGTAAAGTGGGCGAAGATACGGGTCGACCTTCTCCTGAAGATCCCCCGGCAAAAACCCGAGGTTTTCCCCCGCCTCCACCGCCGGCCGGGTCAGCACGATCCGCTGGACATCCCCCCGGCGCAACGCCTGCACCGCCATCACCACGGCAAGGTACGTTTTTCCCGTTCCCGCAGGGCCTATGGCAAACACGATATCCCGCTTGCGAATCGCCTCAATATAAGCGCGCTGCCCAAATGTTTTCGCCCGGATGGACTTCCCCTTGGCGCTGACCCCGAGCGCTTCCCCGTACAAATCCAACAACGACTCCAGCCGGCCCTCCCGGGCCATCTCGATGGCGTAACCCACGTCGGGCTCGGTCAGGAAGTGGCCTTTGCGCACCAGTTGCAACAAAACGGAAAAGAGGCGCTCCAGGGTTTGTACATCCCGGGGGTCCCCGCTGATGACAATATCCCCGCCGCGCGCCACGATCTTGGCCGGGAATTGTTCCTCGATGCGGCGAAGATGCGCATCGTGAACTCCGAACAATAACGCCGCTTCACGGTTGTCCTGAAGGCTGATCTTCCGCAAGGCGCTTTGTTTGGTCAAACGCCACGTTCACTCCCTAATTCGGCGAAATCGGCTCCGGCGACCCCGGCGCCGGGGCGGCCATCGGCCGGGCCACCCCGATATCTTCGACCACATCTGTCCAAACAGTCATATATAGATTACCATTCTTCCACTCCTGGTGCAAAATCTTTTGTTCCTGCACCCGGGCGCCCGGTTTTGCCCGGGCCAAAAGATCCGCCCGCACCGCGGCCAGCCCCCGCTCTACCGCTTCTTGCTGGGCAATCGTCCACCTATGGCCGGCGGCCTCCAGGTAGTCGACCCTGCGCAGCCCCAGCGGCCAGATTCGTCCCGCCACCTTCAGCGACTCATCCACCGATCGTTCTACATAGGACGCAAAAGGAATGTGAGCGGCCCCCCACACCGGAATGGCCCAAGATCCCAGGGTGATGTACGTGCGGCTCACCTTTTCCCCGGTCAATCCCAACTGCCGGCCTTGGAGCGGGACGACGATGTCCGAGGTGTACCAAACGTGGGCATTGACCTTGCCCTCCGCCGCCACAAAGGTTCCGTCAGGCATTTGACCGGAGATGATCACCGTCCCCGGGGCCACCGCCTGCCCCCGCTGCACGAGAGAAATTCCCCGCCGGGCGAGGACCGACTCCACCACCCCCGGTTTTCCCGCCACCACTTCTTGCGGCCCCTGGGGCTGAACCTCGTCTTTCTTCGGCTTGATCCGCTCCATCACCTCGATGGTCACCCGGGTACCGGACAGGTGTAACCCCACCCATCCCGCATCGGGTAATAACTCGAGCAACTGGCCTTGCAAGCGGTCGATTTCCATCCGGGAGGGCCTCCACGCCCCGGGGACGAGTCCTATCTCCCGGGCTTTCGCCAACACCTCTTCCGGTTCCACCCGATCCGTTCCCGTGACCTGTACCGTCCAAATCAACGAGCTGAGCACGTAGAGGCCGGCCACGAACATCCCGAATCCGGCAATCCACAACGGGCGGCGGCGAAGAAATCTCCACCACGCCAGCCACCCCCCGTACCGGCTCACCCGCATCCCGACCCGCTGTCCGCGGTATACCTGCCGAATGATCCGAATGCCCTGCCAATCGGTTCGAAGGCGCAAACGATCCTTTCCGACCCAGTGAATTTCCTCCAGCCGCGCGCCCTCCCGGACCGCCCGGTCCAACTCCCGGGCATCGGTCAAGCCCCACAGCTCCAGCTCAAACCACGACATCCCGTATAGATTCATCCCTCTCGCCCCTTTCGCGCCCGGTACGAAAGGTCGGTCACGTGGCCTTGAATCACGCAGTGATCCGGCGAGAGGCGAACCAGCACCAGATCCGCTCCGGCAACCTGCAGTTCGGCATCGCCGAACTCCACCACCAGGGCGTCCTCCCGGAAAGAAACAATGCGGCCGTGGTTGTCCAGCCGCAACAGGCCGCCGGGGACCCAATCCACCCGAGGATGGTCCCAGATCACATCCTCCGGCAGCTGTAATTTTTCGGTTGCCCAGGATTTCCAGAAACGCCCCCTCCCGCCCACAGGTCACCCCTCCTTTGGTAGACCTGTATGCGTTTGCCGACCGGCCTAGACCCGCACTTGGCCGGCTTCTGGATCCTGGGCACCTCTGTCAGGCAATACGTTCACCAAGGGCGGAATCGGCCCCGGGCGGCCTTGGGCGGCCCCAGAATCACCGCCGCCATCACCGCCCGGCGCCAGCTTTCCCGGTACGCCTCCCCGCGGTGATCCCTTCGAACCACGGGTACACCAACCGGAGACGCTTCTCGCGGGTGGACAGGGGTGGGGGGTTCCACCGGTGCCCGCCCGGGCACAACCACTTCGGCAGGCCCCCACTCGGCGGGCCGTGGATGGGGCTCGGGCCGCGCCTCGTCTTTGCGCACCTGGGGTTCCCCGGAACCCTCCTGGCCAGAAGAGCCTTCCTCCCCCGGCAGCCCCTCGGTCCCTTCCATCCCTGGGCTTCCTTCTTGGTCCGAGCTTGCCTTGTCCGGGTCCCGGAAGAGCCAGTCCCACGCCGACACATCTTCGGGCAGTTTCTCCCCGTTCACTTCGTTTCCCCTCCCGACAAGGGCCCCGGGAGATCAGGCGGTGGAGATTTGGCAATGGATTCCCGCATCCGAGTATCTGCCACGATGTTCTGCATCTGCATGTAATCCATGACCCCGAGCTTGCCCTCCCGCAACGCCTCGGCCATGGCCCGGGGCACCTCGGATTCGGCCTCCACCACCTTCGCCCGCATCTCCTCAACGTACGCCCGCATCTCCTGCTCCCGGGCTACCGCCATCGCCCGGCGCTCCTCGGCCTTGGCTTGGGCAATCTGCTTATCCGCCTCCGCCTGGTCCGTTTGGAGCTGGGCGCCGACATTTTTCCCAATGTCGACATCGGCGATGTCGATGGAGAGGATCTCAAACGCCGTACCGGCATCCAATCCTTTGTCCAGCACCGTGCGTGAAATCTTGTCTGGATTCTCCAGCACGTCCTTATGGGAAGTGGCGGAACCGATAGTCGTCACAATCCCCTCCCCCACCCGGGCGAGAATCGTCTCCTCCCCGGCGCCGCCCACCAACCGGTCGATGTTCGCCCGGACGGTCACCCGGGCTTTTACTTTCAGTTCAATGCCGTCTTTGGCCACCGCCGACACGATGGGCGTTTCGATCACCCGGGGGTTGACGCTCATTTGGACGGCCTGGAGCACATCCCGTCCAGCCAGGTCGATGGCCGCCGCCCGGGCAAACCCGAGAGCGATGTTGGCCCGCTCCGCCGCAATGAGGGCGTTGACCACCCGGTCCACATTCCCACCGGCGAGATAGTGGCTTTCGAGTTGATTCGTCGTAAGATTCAGCCCTGCCTTTGTCGCCTTGATCAAAGGGTTCACGATGCGAGAAGGAATGACCCGGCGCAACCGCATGCCGACCAGCGTAAAGATCCCCACCCTGACCCCGGCGGCCCAAGCGGAAATCCACAGCATCACCGGCACAAAGGTAAACAGGACTGCAAAAAAGACGACGATGACGAGTACGATCAGCGCGAGGCCGATCCACGCGGCGTTCATTCAGCCGATCCCCACTTTCATTAAAAATGGTGGTCTACAAACGATCCCGTTCGAAAAGCCGGGACGCGCCTCACCACGACCCTGGGCCCTTCCACCGCTGCCACCTGAACTTCCTCTCCCCGCTCGATAAACTCGCCCTCTGTCACCACATCCACGCGCTCATCGCCAAATTCCGCGATTCCCGCGGGTCGAAGGGGCATCACCGCCGTGCCGGTTTTCCCGATAAGATAGCTGAGATCCCGGGTGGGCACATATCCCTCCCGGCTCTCCTGACGGTCTCCCAAAACGATCCGGTTCCACAACCCCCGTTTGCCATAATAGCGTAAAAGCGCGATGACGACAGCAACGGCCAAGAGCGCCCCAATTCCCAGGGACGCTAGACCGTAGCGGGCACCGGCCAGGGCCATGACCACCGAAGCCCCCACGGCTAACACCCCCAGGGTGCCCAGGATGCCGAAACTGACAATAACCATTTCCAAGGCGAGCAGCACAATGCCGGCACCGAGCAGAATCAAACTGACCCATCCCTGCCAGTCCATAGGCTCACCCCCTCGCCCGGCGCTCGTAGTATAGCATACATCCGTTCACGAAAACGATCATCTTTTTTTCCCAAAAAGCGTTCGAAAAGCGCCTCTTCCCCGGCCCAGGCGTTTGCCGGCCCCGCGCCCGGCCGATTACGGCCGATCCACCCCGTACGCCACTCGTCTCGGGTCGGTCTCCGAAGCCCCTTCTCTCCCCCAGGAGATTTCTTCGTCGGTCAAAGCGCGGACCCTCTCCAGCTTCACCTGTGGACCCATGGCACTCTCCAGGACATTCGCCGTTTCAGCAATCACCTGCCTGACATCCACGCCCTCCCCGCCCGGCAACAGGTGCAAGGACGTGGAAGCCCGGGCCCGAATCGGGCGCTCCCCGATGGTCTGCTCGTAAAAATCGTTCAACCAATCCGCCGCTTGCTCCGGGTCCACGCGCACCCACAGGGTCCCGTGAGCCAGGATGTACCCCCGGTTTCGGGAGCCCGGGACCGCCAACCCACCCTTCCAGCTTTGAGACGTCCCTGCGATTTTCCGCCCGTTCACCACCAAATTATGGGCACCGTCGCAAAATGAACCCGCCACGCGCCCAAACTCGGCTCGCCACCCCCGTTGACCCAGCACCGCCTCCACCGGGCGGCACAACGTTCGATACACTTCCTCCATCCCCACGCGATCCATCCGGGGAACCACCAGGGAAAACTGCAGCACCCCGGGTCCATGGGGCACCGCCGTGCCCCCGCTGGACCGAACCCGTATCGGCAGGCCGTCCACCTCCCGGGGCGGATCACCCCCTCGGCGCAATCCTTGTACAATATCCCGGCGGCTGACCACGAGGCACGGATCGTTGACCCAGAGTCGGAACGTGGGGGGCCCCCCCGCCGCGACCCTCCGGCCCATCGCCTGGTCCCGAGCAATTTTTTCTTCGATAGTCCCCGGCTGCTCCTCCACCACAAGCCGCCACGTCGGCCACCGGCTCCACAAGGTGTCGTCCCATTCCACCTGTTTCACGCCGTCTCCCCCACCCCCGCACATCGTGGCCCCTGCGCCCGGGATCCGCCGGAAGCAGGGGCAAAAGCCCTAAAAAAGCCCTGCACGGCTTGTGCAGGGCTTTTTCTTTGACCCCTTCACGATCTAAGCAATTCCTGGACTAAGGCATTGACCGCTTTCCCGTCGGCGCGGCCTTTGACTTTTGGCATCAGTGCGGCCATCACCCGGCCCAAATCCGCCTTCCCCTTCGCCCCAACTTCTGCGATGGTTTCTTCTACAAGTGTGCGAAGTTCCTCTTCGGACAAAGCAGTGGGGAGATACTCTTCGAGGATGGCGATCTCTTGCTGCGCCTGTGCCTCTAAATCGGTACGCCCCGCCTGTTGCGCGGCCTGGAGGGATTCGCGCCGCTGCTTTCGCTCGCGCTGCAACACTTGGATTGTCTCTTCCTCAGTTAACGGGCGCTGCCGTTCGATCTCCTCGTTCTTCAAGGCCGTACGCACCATGCGAATCACAGACAACCGCATCTTGTCCTTTTCCTTCATCGCCCGTTTCATGTCGTCTGTGAGCCGGTCCTGCACGTTCAACGCTTAAGAGCCCCTTTCCATCTCCGGGTCCCCGTCGGCCAATGCCCGTTCCACCGCCATCAGTACTTGCGGCGCTTCTTCCTGGCCGCCTCCGACTTTTTCTTCCGGGCCACGCTCGGTTTCTCGTAGTGTTTGCGCTTCTTGACCTCGGCCAGAATACCGTCCTTGGCCGTCGCTCGCTTGAAGCGGCGCAACGCGCTATCGAGGGACTCGTTCTTCCGAACCCGAATCTCCGACACCTGATTCCCTCCCTCCGCCTAACATCCCGTGACGATCACGAGAGGCACAAGGCGTACCTATCCCGGTAAGCACCCGTCCATTAAAATCATTATAATCGAAGCTTTTTCACCGTGTCAACGATGGTTTGCCATTTATTGCCATTCGCCGCGGGTTAGAGGGTCCCTCATGGGGTCATCCTGCGGATCCCGCCCATCCGTGGAACGTGGTATCATAGACTTAACTCCGATAACGGACAACCCGAGGTGACATCCATGACCGTAAGTCCAGAAGCACGCCGGTACATCCTCGACCTTGCCCGGGCTGAAGAAAGACCCTGGCGCGGCGTTCGCCTGCAAGTCATTCCCGGTTGTGGAGGACCGAGGTTCCTCCTCAGCCTCGACGATCCCCGCCCCGGGGACACAGAGATCACGGCATCGGAATTGACGATCCTGGCCGACCCTTTTTCAGCCACTTTTCTCGATGAACTGGTGGTGGATTACTCCGCCGAAGAGGACGACCTGACGTTTCGCCATCCGGACCGTTTCGGCTCCATCTGTTAGTCAACTCGCGGGGTGCAGTCTGTCGTCACCGCACCCCGCCCCCTCACTGGCCGGTTCCGGCCGCCGCGGAAAAATTAATAAACGCGGCAATGGCGAGACCGATGAAGGAAAGACCCAAATACGTGGTGCGACCCCAACCTTTCTCGCGAATACTCCCGATCAGGGCCTTGAGCGCAAACAAGGCCATGATGACAAAGAAAATCCCGGACAGTACCATGTCGGCTACCCCTTTCTGGCAATGGCGTTCCCCGGATGTCCATCTTGTATTATACCCGGCCACTCCAAGTTCCGGCAATCTCTCCACGCCTGACTTTTTCACCGCCGCTTGGGGGAAAAATCCACCGACCACGTGGGCTTTTTCGGTCGGGTGCACGCCTGTCCGATTTTCTGCTATCATAAGAGCGACTTGCGGAATTTTGCCCGTTTTTATGGTACGTATGGTTCGGGTACGGAAAGGAGCACGGCAGGATGTTGCGAAAACCGCTCGGGAAACGGGTCCGGTTGACTTTGGTGGGGGCCGTCGCCTTGCTCACCGCGGGTTGCGGCATGTTGGGAAAGCCGGTCACCCCTCCCCCTCCTCCACCCACGGAAATCACCGTCGGCATCCCGTCTGAACCTCAGACCCTCAACCCGATTTTCGCCGAAGACCGTTCGTCTCTGGCGGTGATTCACGCGTTGTTCGACAGTGTGGAAGCTGAAGGTCCGGACGGGGTCCCCCGGCCGGAGTTGGCCGACCGCGTGACGGTGAGCCAGGATGGCACCACCTACACCATTCATTTGCGGCCCGGGGCCAAATGGCACGACGGTGAGCCGGTCACCGCCGCCGACGTTTTATTCACATACCGGGCGATTCTCCGGCCCCAGGTGCAATCCCCCTATCGACCGCTGTTCCTTGTCGACGGGGAACCGCCGGAAATGCGCCAGTTGGACGAACGCACCCTGGAGATCCGTTTGCCCCATCCCTCGGCGGGGTTTGTCAACGCGCTTACCGTCGGCATTCTTCCCGAACACGCGTTTCCAAACGGGGATGTCAAAGATTCGCGCTTTAGCGACCACCCCGTTGGAAGCGGGCCCTTCTCCTTCATGCAATGGAACCGCGGGCAAAACATCCAGTTAAAACGTTTCGATGGATATTTCGCGGGCCGGCCCGGCGTCGACCAATTGACCTATCGGATTGTGCCGGAATCGAACCAGCGGTCCGCCTTTGCCAGCAAATCGATCGACGTGTTTGTCCCGACTCCGGCCGACATCTTGAAGATTCAACAAGACATGTCCGCGGACAAACCGGACTTGGTCCGCTATCCCGGCGAATCGGTGATGACCCTGTTGGTGCACCAGCGGGGGGCATCCCTGGCGGACCACGCCGTACGAAAGGCCCTGGCCCTGGCGATCGATCGATCGGCCATTGCGGATAAAGCCTTTGGAGGTCCGGGATTGGCTTCCCCCGCCGACTCCCTTTTTCCACCCGGAAACTGGGCCCACGACAATCGAACGCCTCCGGGGCCAAACTCCGACGCTGCAAAAAAAATCTTGAACGAAGCGGGCTACGTGACCAACAGTTCCGGGTGGCGGGTCAAAGATGGAAAGGTCCTGAGCTTTCAACTGCTGTACATCTCTGACCGCACGACAGACAAGATCGCCCAGATGTTAGCAGACCAGGCGGCTGAGGTGGGCATCCAAATTCAACCCAAAGGGGTTGACCGAACGGCCTTTTATCAAACTTTGGATGCTCCTGACAAAAATTTTGACCTGGCGCTGAACACCTATTGGCTGGGCCCAGATCCGGACGCCTTTGCGGATCTGTTGACGATACACGGGGAATACAATTTTCAAGAGTACGACAACCCCCAAGTGGGCAAGTGGTTTACCCAGGCCCGGGAAACTTCGGATCGAGGGGCGCGGCTCTCCTTGTACCGACAGATCGATCAAAGCATTCGCGATGACGTTCCCTTGATCCCCCTGGTATACCCGGAAGGCTTTCTGGCCGTGCGCCGCACCGTTGTCAATGTCGAGCAAGCGGATCCGGCACCCGTAGTATTGTTCCGGTATCTTGAACAGTTAGGGGTGAATCCCGGGCGAGCGGTGACGCCATAAACGGACGAGGCGGCGGAATTCGACACCCCTTCCCAAAACAGGGGGAATGACCGGCGCCTGGAGGAGATGAACCGAGAGGAGTCTGGCGACAAGGGGGCGGACGAGCCGTAAGGCCATCGCCCGCCCTCGGCCTCTGGGAACTAGTTCTGAAACGGAGTGATCACAAAAGGCAGCCGGGGCTCCCGCGTTTCTTCTGCCGCCGTCCTCTGCATATCCTTCCAAAATGCCCAAACGTCTTCTTCGTTTGGCCACTGTTCCCGTTCTGGCGGCGATACGGGAGTCCACCGATCGCCCGCAGGGGGGAAACCGCTCGACAGGGGTTGATCTTCCTGCTCCCCGGCTCCCTCGACAAAGGCTTCGATCAGTGCCACGAGGGTCTCCTGGGTTGAGCAGTTCAACTGTTCGCACCTGCGATGAAACCGTTCGGCCAGACCTCGGGAAACCCGGACTCCCACGTACACCAGAGAGATTGATCCCAATTTTAAATCGACACGACCCTGTTGCGCCACTCCGACCACCCTCCTTGGGACGAATGATTGTCTATCCGTGGTTTCGCCACTCGCCGTTAAATCTCCTTTGGGAATCCTGTCAAAAGCCGTCGTCCTACTCAGAAAAAAATTGACAAAAACCGAGGCCCTCGACAAAGAGGAACCTCGGTAAAAAGAGCGGCGAAGGAGGAGGGTGCAACTTTGGACCGGCGGCCCGCCGTCAGCGCACCGCTTTGCGCAAAGCCTGATCGAGATCTTCCAGGATGTCCTCCAACGTTTCCAGTCCGACAGAAAGCCGGATCATCTCCGGAGTCACCCCGGATGCCCGCTGTTCTTCTTCAGTCAGTTGTTGGTGGGTGGTGCTGGCGGGGTGAATCACGAGGGATTTCGCATCGCCCACATTCGCCAAGTGAGAGAACAAGCGCAGGCTTTCGATAAACTTCCGCCCGGTCTCGACTCCCCCATCAATGCCAAAGGTCAGAATCGCCCCCTGCCCCTTCGGCAGGTACTTCCGGGCCAACGCCGAATAAGGACTGGATTCCAAACCCGGGTAATTCACCCAGCGGACATGGGGATGGGATTCCAAAAACTGGGCGACCCCCAGGGCGTTTTGAGAATGGCGTTCCATCCGGAGAGACAGGGTCTCCAGTCCTTGCAAAAACAAAAAGGCGTTAAAGGGCGACAGGGCGGGTCCCATGTCGCGCATCAACTGCACCCGGGCCTTGACGATAAAGGCGGCGGGACCCACAGCTTCCACATAACTCACACCGTGATAACTCGGATCGGGCTCCACCAGTCCGGGGTATTTCCCCGAAGCCTTCCAATCGAAGCGCCCGCCGTCCACGATGACCCCGCCGATGGACGTCCCATGGCCGCCGATAAACTTCGTGGCGCTGTGAATCACAATATCCGCCCCGTGCTCCAGGGGTCGGTGCAGATAAGGCGTGGCAAAGGTGTTGTCGATGATCAAGGGCACCCCGACCTCCCGGGCTACCTGAGCCACCGCTTCGATGTCGAGGACGTCGATCTTGGGGTTGCCGATGATCTCGGCGTAAAAGGCCTTTGTCCGCGAAGTGGCGGCCCGGCGAAACGCCTCCGGATCCCCGGGATCGACGAATTTCACATCGATGCCCAGCCGCCTCAGGGTATGGTGAAAAAGATTAAAAGTCCCCCCGTACAGATAGGACGATGAAACAATCTCGTCCCCGGCTCCGGCGATGTTGAGGAGGGCCAGGGTGATGGCCGACTGCCCGGAGGCCGTAGCGAGCGCCCCCACCCCGCCTTCCAAGGCCGCCATGCGCTGCTCCAATACGTCCTGGGTGGGGTTCATCATGCGCGTATAGATGTTCCCAGGCTCCTTTAACGCGAACAGGTTCGCCGCGTGCTCCGTGTCTCGAAACACATAGCTGGTCGTCTGATAAATCGGCACTGCCCGGGAACCCGTCGCGGGGTCCACCGTCTGGCCGGCGTGCAAAGCCAAGGTTTCAAATCCCTGCTGTTTCTCTGCCACACCCCTGTCCTCCCGTCTCTCAAATCATTCTGGAGTATATTAATCGGATTACAGAGATTATAATGGACGTCCTGGATTCTGTCAAATCATTCGTCCCGGGGGCGCCGGATTCGGAGAAGGAGGTTCTTGCCCGGGCGCTTCTTTTTCGGCTCCGACTCCCCTTCGCGCTTGTGGCGGGTCGGCCCCACCACACCCGCCTCTATGGCCTCAGGAAAGGTGTACCATCGGCCGCGGTACTGGATCCGATTCATGGACCCGTCCTCCCTTCGGATTGTTCATCACAGACTTTTCGTCAATCCGCCGTCAACGGAAATGGTCAAACCGGTCAGATAGCTCGCCGCCGGGGAACAAAGAAACGCGACCACTTTTGCAAACTCTTCCGGAGTGCCGTACCGGCCCAGGGGGATTTGATCTTCCCATCTCCTGCGGACCTCGTCCACAGGTTCTCCGGTCTTCTCAGCAGTGATCCGGTCCAACTCCCGAACCCGATCCGTTTCGATGCGCCCCGGGGCCACGTTATTGACCAAGATGTTATAAGGGGCCAGCTCGATGGACAACGTCTTCGTCAACCCCGCCACGGCCGCCCGGACAGTGTTGGAAAGGACGAGGTTCGGGATGGGCTGTTTGACGGATGTGGAGGTAAGGTTGATGATTCTCCCCCCGCCCTGGAGCCTCATGTACGGGATCACCAGGCGGGTGGCCCGCACGACACTCATCAGGTTCAAATCCACGGCGGCATACCAGGCCTTGTCATCGAACTGCTCGAACGCCCCGGCCGGCGGCCCCCCCGCGTTATTGATGAGGATATCCACCCGGCCCCACCGATCCGCCGCCGCGCGGACCACCTCCTCGATGTCACCGGCAGAAGCTACGTCCGCTTGGACGGGGATGACTTCCACATCAGACCGCTCTCGAATCCACCGGGCGGTCTCTTCGATTCTTTGTGCATCCCGGCTGGCGATGACGAGATCGTTGCCCGCCTGGGCCAACTCCAGCGCCACCGCCCGCCCCAGCCCCTTGCTGGCTGCTGTTACAATCGCCACTTTCCGTCCGTCCATGTCCGCCACTCCTCTCGATTCATCCGCTTTTTTGCCACCGCGCACCTTGCGACCGGAAACATTCTATCACTGTGGGGCATTGTCGATCTGCACAAAAGCGGCGCTCACATACCCCTCCCGGCCATCCCCGAGCCGGATGTGAAGCCAACCGGGCTGGCGATCCAATACCTCGAACCCCGTACCGTGTACCAACCGCCCGAGGGTGGGATAATCGGTCCCAGGGCCGGCGCGAAAGTTCACCCACTCTCCACTCACCCGACCCATGAGTGTCTGTTCCGTCACCGGTGCCGAAGAGGCCGGACTCTGGGTCCCACCGAAACTTGATCCGAGTGAATTACCAGGAAAATATTTCTGGACGTACTGCCGCACTGCCGGGGTATCCGGAATGAGAATGCTCTGGCCATCTGACGACCACCCCTCGCGAAACGCATCCGCCGGCGGGAGTTGAATCTGAGTGATGCTCTGCCCCCGATCCCTCCACAGGCACAGTCCCAGGCGAAGTTGGTCTCCCGGCGAGAGATTCGTCCGAATATAAGGCTCGGCCGCGGCGAGAACGTTCGGGAAGCGCACCAGGTTCTGCGGGCGCATCATCTGGCGGATAACGGCCTGCACAAACTTCCTTTGTCGCTCGGTGCGGGCGTAATCCCCGAGGGCATCGTGCCGAAACCTCACATATCCCAGAGCCTGAGCCCCGTTGAGATGCTGAAGTCCCGGTTTTAAGTGAATATCGTAACGCCCGTCGTCCACGTAATCCATCGGCTTTTCCACATCGATGTCCACCCCGCCCAGGGCGTCCACGATGTGGATAAACCCTTCGAAATCTGTCACGGCGTAGAACGGAATGTCTAGACCCAGCCACGCTTCCGCCGTTTTCCTGGCCAAATCCGGCCCCCCTGCGGCGTAGGCCGCATTGATCTTCTCCTGACCCACCCCGGGAATGGACACCCAAGTATCCCTCAGAATGGAGCCCACCGTCACTCCCCCGGTTCCTTGGGGGATGCTCAGGAGCAGCATCGTGTCCGACCGGGGATGAGGATCCTGGCCCCGGTTGTCCACACCGAGCACCAACACCCGCACGTCCCCGGATGGCCAGATGCCTGGGGGCGCTCCTTCGGAGACGCCGGACACAAATCTGGTCAAAACGAAGCCATAATACCCCGTCACAACCAGCAACAGAAAAGCGAGGAGCCACAGCAGCCGCTTCACCCGTTTCCCCGGCGTCATCGATGTCCCTCACCCCGCCCGACCATGGCATCTTCCGGAGTTTCGTGATATCGTTGGGATGAGTTCGTCCGACGAAGGAGGCATTGGCCATGGTGCGCAAAGTTTCTCTGATCGTCACCGTCATCTTGGTGGCGATCGCCGTCGGGTATTTTATCCGCGACGTCCGCACCTGGCAGTGGGAGCAATCCCTCAGTCCGGATATGCGCCGTCTCTATTATTTCGACGACATCCGCCCGGTCGACCTGAAGGCCTCCGCCATCCATACCGCCGCTTTCATCGCGGCCGTCTCTTTGTTCGAATGGCTTTTCCTGATGGCCCTGCCCCCCGACTCGGAGGGAAAGGATCGGGAATAACCTGCTCCGCCGGAACCCTCGCTTCCCCGCCACCCAGACAACGGGTGAACATTTTACCACTTGTCTCACATTATACACGGGGAACCGGGAGGAAGCGAATGACCCGCCAACGGCCGGCTCGACCCAGGGTCCTGGAGACCCGGAAAAACGGGAGGCCGCGAGGAAAAAAGGGGCCCGGCGTGGCCGGACCCCAACAGGGCGGAAAAGATTCCGTTCGATTCTTCGCGGTGCAGCACAGATCACGACTGCTCTTCCACGTAGTAGTAGGCCGACATCGCGGCCATCGCCCCTTCGGCGACGGCAGTGACCACTTGGCGGAGCCAGGTCTCCCGCACATCCCCTGCCGCAAACACCCCGGGGACCGCCGTTCGAAACCGATCATCAGTGGGAATCCACCCTTCCGCGTTGACGATCGGCGTCCCTTTCAGAAACTCGGTGTTGGGCTTGAGCCCAATGTAGATGAAAATCCCGTCCGCCTCCACGGTTTCTTGTTCTCCCGTCACGGCGTTCTCTAGAACCAAGCGTTCCACTTTGCGCTCGCCCTGAACCTCCACCGGCCGACGATTGAACAAAAACGAGATTTTCTCGTTGCTCCTGGCTCGCTCCTGAAGGACTGGCTGTGCCCGCAGTTTGTCCCGGCGGTGCACAATGGTCACTTTGGCCGCGTGGCGAGTCAGATACACGCCTTCTTCGCAGGCCGAATCCCCACCGCCGATTACGTAGAGGTTTTTGTTCTTGAAGAAGGCGCCATCGCAGACCGCGCAGTAGGACACCCCCCTGCCGGAGAACTCCTTCTCCCCCGGGATTCCGAGCTTTTTCGGCTCACAGCCCGTGGCGATAATCACCGTCTTGGTTTCCAGCACCTCTCCTCCGGACAGATGCACGCGATGAACGGGCGGGCCGAACTCCAGGCTTTCCACCTCGCCCCGCTCGGTCTGAAGACCGAGAGACTCGGCGTGTTCCCGCATCTTCTCCGACAGATCCGGCCCCAAAATCGACGTGAATCCGGGGTAGTTTTCGATCTCCTCGGTGTTTTGCATCTGCCCGCCGTACAGGCCGCGTTCCACCAGGAGCATTTTCAAACCCGAACGCAGGGCGTAGACGGCGGCGGACAGTCCGGCGGGACCGCCGCCCAGAATGATGGTGTCATAAACCACTGTCAAATCCCTCCTCGGGGCTGCGGAAATGGGCCCGTGATATACCCCTGTACCGTATTGTAACGAAAAAAACTCCATCTGCCAAAGTGCCGGCAAAAAACCAGGTGCGAACTCGGCGCGAATCCCGTATAATTTGGGCAAGATCCCGGACGGAGGACAGCCATGACCGACTATCCCCGGCATTTTGTCGATTTTATTCACCTGTTCAATGTCGAGCGCGCCTTCTACGATTGCCATGAATACGGGGAAGAATTATGGCTTGAAGAAGGACGGCCGCTGTTTTTAAAGGGATTGATCCAAACGGCGGTGTCCCTTTACCACCTCGAAGGCGGAAATCTGGGTGGCGCCCGCAAATTGTGGCGAACAGCCTCTGCATATCTCTCGCCCTATACCCCCGCGTATATGGGGCTGGATGTCGAGCGCATCCTCCAGGACATGAACAAACTGTTCACCGAGCCCGGGGAACCCACTCCCGAACAGGCCGCCACGATCCGCCTGCACGTGGTCGACCCAAAACTTCAGGACCTCTTGGCAAACTGGAGAGTGCTCCCCGTGGACGATAACTCCACCCATTCCAACGACTGACGACCGGAGAGAGGAATCTTGCACAGCACCGATCTGTTACAATTTGTCGCAGCCCACGGATATGCGGCCCTGGCCTTGATCTTGGCCACCGGTCTCATTGGCCTCCCCGTGCCCGACGAGGTGCTGTTGACCTTTGCCGGATTCTTGACTTGGCAAGGCATCGTTCATCTACCGGGTACGGCTGCCTCCGCTTTTCTCGGGAGCTGTTCGGGCATTACGTTGAGCTACATCATGGGCCGGGGGGTATTTCGCCGGATTGCCGACCGGGTGCTCCGCCGGGCCATGGAAAGTGGAAAATTCGCCCGGGCGACCCGGTGGATGGATCAATACGGAGGATGGGCCTTATTTTTCGCGTATTTTTTCCCGGGGATTCGGCATGTGGCCGCCTATGTGGCCGGCGTCGGGCGCATGGCCTTCCGCCGTTTTGCAAAATGGGCCTACGCCGGAGCGGCTTTGTGGGTGCTGACCTTTCTTTTTCTCGGACGGTGGCTGGGTCCCCGCTGGCACGTCGTGGAGCGCTGGATGCACCACTGGACCCTCTGGGCGGCGGTGGCCCTTGTCGCGGTCACCGCCATCGGCCTGTGGTGGCTGCGGCGGAGCCGACCGGTGCGAAACCGGTCCTGACCTCAGGGCCACCACGGAAAGATACTCCTCCACCCTCCTCCGGTCTGAACGCTTCGAACCGCCGCCCCGACGTTGATGACCCCGTAACCGTACTGGGGATCCCGCCCGGGAGGACCGCCGTCTACCGCCGTTTGCTGAATGATGTTTCGTACTTGGTCGGCTGTGAGATTCGGGCTGCGCGCCCAGATCAGCGCCGCCAGACCCGCCACGTGAGGGGAGGCCATGGAAGTCCCGGAGAGGGCGGCATATTGTCCCCCCGCGTACGTGCTGGCAATGGAGACCCCCGGAGCCGCCACACCCGCGTGGGCACCGTAGCTGGAGAAGGGGGCGAAGACCCCGCCGGGGTCTACTGCAGTGACCGCCAGAACCTCGGGATAGGCGGCGGGGTACTCGGGGGTGTCCGTCCCTTCATTCCCCATGGCCGCCACCACCAGCACTCCCCGGCCCGCTGCATAACGGATGGCATCGTGAAGGTATTGACAGTCCTCGGTTTGACCCAGGGAGAGGTTGATGACCCGGGCTCCGTGATCGGTTGCCCAAATGATCCCCCGGGCCACATCGAAAGCCGAGCCAGCACCGTCCTGATCCAACACCTTGACGGGCAGGACCCGCCCATGCCAGTCGAGGCTGGCCACCCCTTCTCCGTTGTTCGACAACGCGGCGATCACCCCGGCCACGTGGGTGCCGTGACCATTATCGTCGTCGGGGGGACGGGTGGGGTCCAACAGGTTTGCACCGGGGAGGAGTTGGCCCTGAAGGTCCGGGTGCCCTCGGTCGACCCCGGTGTCCACCACGGCGACTACAATCCCCGGTGCCCCGGTGGTCGTGCGCCAGGCGTTCTCCGCGTCGATCATCGGCATGTTCCACTGATAGGGTCGGTATAAGGGATCATCCGGAGTCCGGTTGATCCGAGCAACCCCGTGGCGTTCGATGTAGCGGGCTCCTTTGGCGCGAAAGAGCGGTGCCGCCCGGTTCATGTCCGAAGGCCTTGCGAAACGAAATACGTATCCGCCTCGCCCGTCCCGGTTCACGACCCGGCCCCCCGAGGCCCTTTGAAGGTCCTCTAGCTCCGGAGTACCGAGCACTCGCCCAAAATGCACGATCCATTCCCCATCCCGGTGGACGACCCGGGGGGCGGGCCTTCCCTGGCCCCCACGGACATGCCAATCGGTCCCATCCACCGCCGATTGGGTATGGATAACGTCTTTGCCAGCCAACCCTTTGGAACTTCCCACCCCACCCGGGGCGGAGGATAAAGATCCTGGGCTCCCTTTCGTGAGGACCTGGGGACTCCCGCCCGGGGCATGAAGACTTGTCAGAGCACCGAAGCTTTTCTCATACTCCGCCGCCACCCGGTGCACCGACGCCAACGAGATTGTGACCGCAAGAAGTCCACCGCCCAGCCGGAGCCCCGCGGGGGAGTAGAGCCGGCCGGCCTCGTCCTGCCGGGCCGGGCCTACATACCACCCTGCGGATGACTGGGTGGTGCCATTTTCCACTTCCCGCAACAACGTCGGAGACAGGGAAGACCCGGTGGCGGCGGGCGGCCCGCCGGCCGGCAACCACACGGCCCCCAGATAACCCCTCCTTGGGAGTAACCGATCGGCCAACACCGCCGTCCGCTCGCCGGGTCCGGGGGATGACAATAGGGCAGCCGCCGCATCGGCCATGTCTTTTCTGGCCCGGGAAACCGTCAAGGACGCGGTCACCGCCACATCCCGGGATGCGATCTGAGCCGCGCTGTATGGAGTATGACTCAGGGGCGGTTGGGAGGGAACGTGCCCCGGCCCCGGGCTTTGTACGCCTCCTCCCGCCCACCAAGCACCGCCGAGGAGGGCGACAATCAAAGCGAATGACACCGGCACTCGCAGGAATCTCGGGCCCCGTTCGCTTCGCTTTTTCTCCATGCTCGTCCCTCCCCGCAGCGAGACTTTGACCCCTTTCAGTGTGCCTTCGGGAAAAAGTCAGTATGCGGTGAGCAAGATGGAAAAAGGACACTGCCCTGCGGGACCGAGCTCTGTGCTAAGATAAAGGGAAGGTGGATGAGTCGAGGTGGTTAGGTGAGACCGCGACAGATTCACGGAGTCCGAATCGCCGTGGCGGTGGCTTCAGCCCAGGGCGGGAGAATCGACATTCAGACAGCCATCAGCTACTTTGGCTGGATTCCCTTCTCCCCTTCCTGATTCGCGCTCTCCGACCGGTACCCCGGTGATGGCATACCGGCCCCGCCATCCGCTCTCCTCCGGAGCCCGGCGACGGCGGAAATCAACGCCGGGATAATAGGCCTCGGCCACGAGAACGTTGGGGCCCAAACAGCCAACGTGGGGGCATTGGCATCCGAAACGGGTGAACCGCCATTGATCACGCCATCGCTCGAAAGCGTCCCGAATCGGCTCCCTGTGCCAGTTCCCGATCGGCCCCATGTCGGCAAAATCGGTCACGTAGATGCCGCCGTCAAGGAGGTTTAGATTGAGACGGATTCGACCATCCGGATCATTGCGCACCGTGACCCCGGGCTCCCGGGCGATGCGCGCCAAAAGTTCCCGGTCCCGGGGGTCGTCGCTACACGGATAAAAGGGAAAGGTTCCGAACAGAATCCATACCCGGGGATCTCGTCCATCAAGTAGCGCCAGGGCTTCGGCGCGCCAATCGTCCAGGCCGAGCAACGGCAACTCCCGGGCGAAGTCACTGGGGTACAGGGGATGAATTTCATGCCGCCGAACCCCCAGGTCGGCGAGACGGCGGTGGATCTTCGTCAGCCTTCCTTGAGTCCGCGGGCTGATCATCGACTCGGCCGACACGAAGACCCCCTCTTCCGCCAGTCGTCGGGTGTTATCCTCCAGCCTCTGAAACAGAGTGTCCGCGGTTTTCGGGGCCGGCCGTCGGCGAAGACCCGCAAAGGTCAGCACCGCAAAATCCTCTGGCGTCAAATAATTATAGGAAATATGCATGACATCTACGAAGGGCGCTATAAGGAGATAGCGATCCACATCGAGTGTGAGGTTTGTGTTGATTTGTGTTTGACAGCCTCGATTCTTTGCATAGCGCAACAGCGGAAGGACGGTGGACTCGATCAACTCGCGATCATAGCTGGGTTCACCGCCGGTGATACTGAGGGTGGTCAAATGATCGATCTGATCCAGCCGCCGCAAAAGAGGCCCGATATCCGGGCGCTCTTCTGTAATGGTCAAGGTATCCCCCACAGCGCAATGTTCACAGCGGAGATTACACCGGCCCGTCACCGTGACCTCGATGCTGCTCAGCCGGATCTCGCCCTGGGAATCCCGGGACAACAGCGCCTCCCAAGGGTCGTACGTCGGACTCATCGCACTCATGCTTCGACCTCCTTCGTGCATGTTCACCATACATAAAGGAACACCTGCGGTCAACCGCAAATTTCTGACGCGGTAAATTTTCCTGTCGCATGGGAAGGATCTCACCGGCGGGCGTCGAATGGTTATCGATGTGCCCCCTGTAGAAGACCCCCCCGGCGTTCGCCTGCCTTGATGCGCAGGTCCACTTCCCGAGTCGGCAGACCGTCATAGAAGGAGGTGTAGTGCCTGGTCGGGTGGCCAGGTGGAGCGTGACACCTATTCGAGTATTGATCGGCGATGACAACAAAGAGTTCGCGCAGCTTCTTCAGGATTATATCGATAGCCTGCCGGATATGCAGGTGATCGGGCTGGCTTTTAACGGGCGAGAAGTGGTGGACTGCATCGAAACCCTTCAGCCCGATGTGGTGATTCTCGATATCATCATGCCTGTATTGGACGGAATTGGCGTTTTGGAAAAAGTGGCTCCCCTCGAAAGGGAAAACATGCCGAAATTCATCATGTTGACAGCCTTCGGTCAAGAAGGAATCACAAAACGAGCCGTCGATCTCGGGGCCGCCTATTACATTTTGAAACCTTTTGATATGGAGATTCTTGCGAATCGCATTCGCCAGGTCAGCACCGGCTCTGCACCAGGCGCCTCAAGCGGTGCGCAGTCGATGGGGGGAGGCGGCTGGCAAGGACAGGGAAAACGCAGCGTAGATTCAGACATCACCCAGATCATCCATGAAATTGGTGTCCCCGCGCATATTAAAGGATACCAATACCTGAGAGAAGCGATTTCCATGGTATATCAGGATGTGGAGATTCTAGGATCCATAACAAAGGTTCTCTACCCGCGAATCGCGGAGAAATATAACACCACGCCTTCCCGGGTGGAACGGGCCATCCGACATGCGATCGAGGTCGCTTGGGGAAGGGGTAACGTGGACGCGATTGGTTCGGTGTTCGGGTACACCGTCAACATGGGGAAAAGTAAACCCACGAATTCAGAATTCATCGCCATGGTCGCAGATCGTCTGCGCTTGAATGCCCGCACCGGTTAACAGCGCCCGCAGGAAAGAACCCCCGCACAACCTGCGGGGGTCATATCAGTCAGGCCGCAGAGACGGTGTCTTGCGCCTCATGGCCTGTCGCTTCCCGCATCATCCATTCGGCGAAAACCCCGTACCCCTGGGTGGGATCGTTGATAAACACGTGGGTAACGGCGCCGATCAGCCGGCCGTCCTGCAGGATGGGGCTGCCGGACATGCCTTGCACAATGCCTCCGGTTTTGGCCAGTAGCCTGGGATCGGTCACTTTGAGAACCATGCTCTTAATGGCCGGATAGCGTTGTTTCATGACACTGACCACTTCAATGTTAAAGGCTTCGACCTTCTGACCCTCGATCACCGTCAGGATCTTAGCGGGGCCAGGGTGAACTTGATCCGCCGGGGCAACGGGGATGGGTTGATTGTAGAGACCGTGATCCGGGGGATGGGCCATATGCCCAAAGATGCCAAATGATGAATTTTCCTTCACGTCGCCGAGCACATGATGTTCGTCCACCATTTGGCCTCGTTTTTCTCCCGGCTGTCCGTTTTGCCCCTTGTCAATGGACGTGATGGAGGAGTTGAGCACCTGCCCTTCGCCAACCTCGATGGGCTGTCCCGTATCGACGTCGGTGATGACGTGACCCAAAGCGCCGTAGACGTGATTCACAGGGTCGTAGAAAGTCAAGGTGCCCACGCCAGCGGCGGAATCCCGAATGTACAATCCGATTCGGTAGGTGCGCTGATCACGATCGTACACCGGGTGCACCTTGACATGAAAGGATTGGCGCTGGCGGATCAAGGTCACATCGAGATCGCGGTTCGCTTCGCCGGCTTGACGAATCCTCTGCGCCGCCTCTTCAACGGTGGACACCGGGTGGCCGTCGATCTCGACAATGCGGTCCCCGACTTTGATATTGGCCTGTTCCCCGGGCGAAATTTCTCGTTCGCCCGTGTGGATCACATTGTACCCAACGATCATGATCCCTTTTGAACGCAGACGGACACCGATGGATTGGCCGCCGGGGATCACTTTCCAATCCGGCAGGACGTCAACCCGCATTTGTCGAACAGGGATCCCGAAAACCTCAAGACGCATGTGAGCCGGACCCGGTTGGGTTCCATTGACTTGCCAGATGCCTGCCGTTCCGTTCCGGACGACGATGGCGCTCTGCGCATCCGGCACTAAACGGCTGGGTCCCCCGGCTTGCACCGCCACCGACGAACCCACAACGGTTTCTATTGAATCAGGAAGACGAAGCCACCCGCTGAACGGAGGACAGAAGCACGTCACGACGACCAGGGTTGCCAATAGCAGACCGACCCACTTCCGACGCTGGTGTGCCACGCCGTTCCACTCCCTTTCCTGGATGCACCTCCACCGTAGACTAGGCGTCCGTGCGTGCTTATAACCTGCCCGCCCGGCCTGTGGGTCTATCCCGCCAAAAAGCTGGCACCGCTCTCCCAAACCTACACAAATCTCACTTTGCGCAGAATTTGGGTTCGGGACTGTCATGTCCCTCATTTGATTTCTTGGCGGCCAGCGGCGTGATCTCCCACCCGCCCGCCGACAATCCCCGGCATCTCATGGATCCCTAGACCGTCGAACCGCCAAGCCCGCCTGGTCGTAACGACTATTTTGTCTCCCAGACGGCCCGAGCCAGGCACCTCCAAGTTTTTCAGCACTTGTTCCAGTCCGTTGATCGACGAATTCTCGTCCCGGATGTGGTGCGTCCCGCACTCCGGACAGGTCCACTCCCGAACCTCCGGCGGAATCCCCTCCGGCACTTTGTAGTCGCATACGTGGCAGGTCCGGGTGGACCCGTCTTCGTCCCACTCGCCGTACACTTTCCCGGATCGGGTTGCTGTCCACTTCAAGGTTTTCTTGAATCTGCCGATCAGCGACGGTTGTTCATCGCCCGGCGCATCCCCCGGCTGATTCCCCCGCCCTGCGGCGTATAGTCCCCCACGAACACCCCGTCGTACTCCCGGTACAGCCGGTTGGCCACCGTCCGCAGGTACGTCTTCGTCTGTTCTCGGCGTACCCGCCACAGCTCGTCCAGCCGCTCGTTCAGCTTCCGCCACCGCCGCGAAGGCAGCCACGCCTCCGTCCCATCTTCTCTCACCACCCGAACGGACTTCCTCTTGCACCGGTCCCGAAGGGACTTTAGCTCGTCGATTCGCCGGTCCAGGATCTTGAGAAACCACGGGTTTTGGATTTCCGTCGCCACCCCGTCAGTCCCCACTCCGTAGCCCAGGTTCTTGTGGTTCGGGTCAATCGCAATCACCCGCCCCACAGACCGCCGGGCCGGCACGGGCCGCCTGACCGTGAAGACCGCGTAAAACAGCTTCCCTTCCTTGACAATCCGAAGCTGGCGAACCATTCCCGCCTCGAACCAATCGGGCAAGGGTTCCGCCAGCCGGGCCGTCACCTGGGCTTGCTTCTCTTTGCCCGTTCCTTCGTCCAGCACCTTCCCCAGGGACACCTCCAGCTTCCGGCCCTCCAACCGGTACCCCTTCCACGGCTCGTCGTATTGCAGGGAGAACCATTCCCGCTTCCACGACCGGAACTTCGGCCAGCCGACGCTCGATGCCCCCTTTTCGCGGCGGGCCTTCTGGTATTTCCGGATCGCTCCGCTCAGCCGCAGGGCCGCGTTCTTCAGCACCGACGAATACACCGTCCGCAGGAACGGGCGCTCCTTCTTCAGCGCCGGAACCCGGTCCCGCAAGCCGCGTTCGGTGTACAGCACCTTGGCCGCTTCCGGGTCCTGGGTGCTCCGGAACTTCTCCCGCAGGGTGTTCGCCTCTTCGAGAAGGTGATTATACAGCCAGTTGGCGATTCGCGACTGCCCGTCCAGAATCGCCGCCGTGTGTTCATCCACTTCCAGAAGCATTTTCAGGACGGATGGCATCGGCCGCCTCCCTCAACGTCTTCATGATGTCTCTAATCGATCGGCTCCGGCTCCCGTACAACCGGGCCGAAAACACCGTGATGATCTCCAGCACGTCCTGCGCCAGCTCTTCCTCAAAGGTCGCCTCTTCCGAGGCGCCCTTGATGACCACCTCCGTGCCGAAATGCTCGCAGAGCGAGAACACCAACTCCGACCCGAAACGAAGCAGGCGGTCCTTGTGGGTGACCACCAACCGGCCCACTTCGCCGGAACAGATCCGGCGAATGAGTTCCCGCAGGCCCCGTTTGTGGTAGTTCAGCCCGGAACCCAGGTCGCGGATCACTTCGTGCCGCCACCCGTTCGCGGCGCAAAAGGTCTCCAGCAACTCCACCTGCCTCTCCAAATCCGCTTTCTGGTCGTGGCTGGAGACCCGGGCATAGGCGAGCGTGATCCGCTCTTTGGGCTCCGGCTCCTTTCGGGACCATCCGCGCAGGCTGGCAGGTCATACCGGCGGTGACCTCCAGGTGTCCGCTCCACCCGGATCTTTCCTTCCGCTTCCCAGCGGCGCAACGTCTCCGGCGACACTCCCAACTCTTTGGCGGCTTTTCCAATGGGAACCTTCATGGTCAAATTCTACAAAAAATGGGTAAGAATATCAATCAATATTTAAGTTTTACTTAACAGCTGCGAGCCCCCGCGTGCAATGTGGCCTTTCCCCCCGCTTTACCCCAACCGGAAATTGGATGGCGCAACCGGCCGTCGCTCCAGCATCTCCCGGGCCTGGCGACGAGTGATCTCCGTCGCCGCGGAACCCGCCAACATCCGGGCCACTTCTTCAATCCGATCCGCCTCTTCCAGAACTTCTACGATTGTCCGGGTGGATTCCTCCGTCTGTTCCTTGCGGATGCGATGATGGCCATCGGCCATGGCCGCGATTTGGGGTAAATGAGTGACACAGATTACTTGGCGGCGCCGAGCAACCTGGACCAATTTTTCCCCAACCACCACCGCCGCCTGGCCGCTCATGCCAGCGTCCACTTCATCGAAAATCAAAGTTGGAACGTCATCGGCATCCGCCAAGACCACTTTTAGTGCGAGCATCAATCGGGACAATTCACCCCCCGAAGCCACTTTTGAAAGCGGCGCCGGTGGCTCGCCCGGATTGGCCGAAAACAGGAACTCCACTTGATCCGCGCCGTCGGACCGAAATCCTTTCTCGGTCTCGCCCAGCCAGCGCACTTCGATCCGAAACTGGGCGCGGGGCATCGCCAGTTCCCTCAGCTGCTCCTGGACTTTCCCTTGAATCCGTTCCGCCAGGGCCAAACGGTTGAGGGAAAGGCGCCGGGCTGCGCTGACCATTCCCTCCCAAGCCCGGATTCTGGCCTCTGATCGTTCCTGCAAATCAGCTTCATAATTGCGAAGGCGAGAGAGCTCATTCTCCATTGTTGCCGCGGATTCTAAAATTGACTCCACCGAACCGCCGTATTTTCGCATGAGCCGGCGCAACTGGTGAAGCCGTTCTTGCACGGACTGAAGCTTCTGGGGATCTGCCTCAATAGTTTCCAAATAACGCCTCAGTTCATGGGCCGCTTCACTGAGGTTGGCCGCGGCACTCTGTAACATTTCGAGTATACCCGCGAGCCCCGGGTCGTATTTCACCAGCCCTTCAACCGTTTCTACAATCTCGGCCACCACATCGGTGACAGCTCCGACTCCCTGTCCACCTTCATCCAACATCTCGTACGCCCGGGAAGCGTCTTCGAGGATCCGCCCAGCGTGGCTCAACCGCCTGTGTTCCGCCTCCAGTTCTTCCTCCTCTCCGGGGGCGGGTGAGAGATCCCGGATTTCTCCCAATTGGAACAATAACCAGTCGATTCGCTGCAATCGTTCCTCCTCCCCCAATTGAGCGGCCCGAAGGTCGGCGTCGGCCCGGGTAAAAAGATCGTGAGCCCTTCGGTATTCCTCCAGCAGCGTTTGATGGGATGCATCGCCATAACCGTCCAACATTCGCGCGTACCGATCCGGCTGCAAGAGGCTCTGGTGCTCATGCTGGCCGTACACATCGATTAAACGGGCGGCCAGATCCCGCAGCATTTGAACGGTGACCGTCCGGCCGTTGATTCGGCACACGCTCTTACCCTGGCGGCCAACCTCCCGAACCAGGAGTATCTCCTCCGCTGGCTCGAAGCCCATCTCTTCCAGCCACCGGAGGGCTTCTGGGCGGCCGTCGGTAGAAAACAGCGCCTCCACCACCGCCTGTTTCGCTCCAGCCCGAACCTGTTGCGCCGAGGCCCGCTCCCCGCGAATGAGTCCGAGGGCGTCGAGGAGGATCGACTTCCCGGCCCCCGTCTCCCCGGTCAGCACGTGGAACCCGGTTTCAAATTCCAGGTGGGCTTCATCAATCAACAAAAAATTTCGCACCGACAGCGACATCAGCACAGCGTCCCACGCCCCTTTCGCAGTGCGGTGTCACACCATCTGACGGAATCGTTCTTCGACGGCCGCGGCCTGTACAGCGGAGCGGCAGATGACCAGAATGGTATCGTCCCCGGCGATGGTTCCCATAATCTCCGACCATCCCACCGCATCCACCAGGGCGGCCACAGCATGGGCATTCCCGGGAAGCGTTTTCATCACGATAAGGTTCTCGGCCCGGTCCAGGGACACGAAACTCTCCGGCAGCATCCGCTGAAGTCGGGCTTCGTTGTTCACCGACGGTTCCGGCGGCAACGCATAGACGTACCGACCATCGGCTGTGGGAACTTTGATCAGTTGGAGTTCTTTGATATCCCTGGATACCGTGGCCTGGGTGACCTGAAACCCGCTTTCACGCAAAGCTTGGACCAGTTCTTCCTGAGTTTCGATGGAGCGGGCGGCCACCAACTCCCGAATGTGCGTCAAACGTTTATTTTTCATCACTGCGCCTCCACTCCCCGAAGCTTCTGGCGCAGGACGTCAAAGAATTGCCGTTCCCGCCATTTAATCAGGGTTGCGAAATGAGCCGATCTTTGCACAAGAACCTCATCCCCGACCCGCAGGCGCACCGACACTTGACCGTCCGCAGAGAGACCCAGATCCTGGTGGTTCGCCCGGGCCTCAATTCGCACCTTGCGATCGGCAGGAACGATCATCGGACGGGTGCTCAGGGTGTGAGGACAAATCGGGGTCAAAAGCATCACCTCGGCCTGGGGAGCCACAATCGGACCTCCACACGAAAGGGAGTAGGCGGTGGATCCCGTGGGGGTAGAAACGATCAGCCCATCCCCCGCGTACTGATCCACATATTGGCCATCCACTTCGACCCGCAGGGAAGCCATGCGACCGAGGGCACCCTTGCCCACCGTGATGTCGTTCAGGGCCAAGAAGTGGTGAACCGTCAACCCGCCCCGGCGCACGTCCGCCTCGATCATCATTCGATGCTCGAGCTCGTAGTCGCCGTGCACCACCCGGTCCACCGCTTGGTCGAGATCCTCGGGTTCCGCCTCGGACAGAAAACCGAGGTGGCCGAGGTTAAAACCCAGGAGTGGCAGGCCAAAAGGGGCAAACCGCCGGGCGTACCCGAGAAACGTGCCATCGCCGCCGAGAATGAACACCACGTCTACCCGTCCCGGGAATGCCTCCAGCGCCAACCCCAGGTCCGGCCGCCGCACGGCTTCGGCGGCCTTGGGATCCAAGACGGCATCCCGCCCCCGGGCATGGATGCACTGAACAAGTGTGTCGGCGATCTCCGCCGCCCGGGGTTTGTCCAAATTCACCACCAAACCCACCGATTGCATCAGCTCCGGTCCCCCTCCTTTGGGCGGATTTGACCCAGGACCCGATGCGCTTCCTCCACCACCACCGGAATCTCCTCCCGCCACCTCCCATCTGGCAGACCGTCCTCCGACTTTCGCCGCAGATATAGGAGAAATTCGATGTTTCCATCCCCTCCGGTGATCGGCGAGAATGTCAATCCTTTCACCTCGAATCCGTCGTTTCCTGCCGCCTCCATCACTTCCCGCAAAACCCGTCGGTGCACCGCCGGGTCCCGGACAATGCCGCCACGCCCCACCGATTCTCTTCCCGCTTCAAACTGAGGTTTCACCAAAGTGATCACATCAGCCCCGTCCGGGAGAAGCTTCGATAAAACCGGAAGGATCAGCCGAACGGAAATGAACGAAACGTCCATGACCGCCTGGTCAGGATCGGGCCCAGGGAGGTCCGCTCGCTTCAAATAGCGGGCGTTCGTCCGTTCGACCGGAATCACGCGGTCATCGTTGCGCAGTCGCCAGTCCAGTTGGCCGTATCCCACATCGACGGCATACACCGCCCTGGCCCCGTGGCGGAGCAAGCAGTCGGTAAACCCCCCGGTAGAGGCCCCGATATCCAGTACGACCCGGCCCTCCACAGAAATAGGAAACTTCTGGAACGCCTTCTCCAACTTCAATCCGCCCCGGCCCACGAAAGGATGGTCTTCCCCCCGCACCTCCAGCGGCTCATCCCGACCGACGGGGGTCCCCGCCTTGTCGATCCGCCGCCCTCGGGAAAAGACCCGTCCGGCCATAATCGCCGCCCGGGCCTTTTCGCGACTGGGGAACAGCCCCCGTTGAACGAGCAGTACATCCACCCTTTCCCGATCCGACATCGCACTCCTCCTTTAACGGCGGCCCTGGCCCAGGCGCAAATCCGAACCTTCCGGGGAATGAGCCGCCGCCCGGGGCACCCTGCCAGCCCGAAGAACATCTTTCACCGCATCCGCAACTCCCTCTGCCGTCAAACCCACGGCCCGGAGCAACTCCCCCCGTCCGCCGTGTGGGATAAACTGGTCGGGAAGCCCCAAACACCGCACCGGGACCCCATGGAGACCGTGGGCAGCCAGCCATTCCAGCACCGCAGAGCCCACCCCCCCTGCGAGGGCCGTCTCCTCCACCGTCACCAGTGCCCACCCCTCCCCGACCAGGCGAAGGAGGAGATCCCCGTCTAACGGTTTCACAAATCGCGCGTTGATGATCATGGGATCAACGCCTTCCTCGGCCAGGCGATCCGCCGCCTCTTCGGCTAAGGCCACCATCGGTCCCATCGCCACCACCGCCACCGGGGAAACCCCTTGGCGAATCACTTCCCAGGAACCGATAGCAATGGCATGCCACTCTTTATCCAGAGGGACACCCCGGGCTGCACCCCGGGGATACCGCACCGCCACCGGTCCCGGCAGTTGGAGGGCCGTATACAGCATCTGGCGCAGCTCATTCTCATCTTTGGGCATCATGATCGTCATGTTCGGCACCGTCCGGAGGTAGGCCACGTCGAATGCGCCCTGGTGGGTCTCCCCGTCCGCTCCGACCAACCCCGCCCGATCCACCGCAAAAACCACCGGGAGATTTTGAATACAAATATCGTGAATCACTTGGTCATAAGCCCGCTGCAAAAATGTGGAATACACCGCGAATACAGGCCGCATCCCGGCGGCAGCCAATCCCGCGGACAACGTCGCCGCGTGCTGCTCCGCAATGCCGACATCGAAAAAGCGGTCCGGGAAACGCCGGGCAAACTTCGTTAAACCCGTCCCCCCCGGCATGGCCGCGGTGATGGCCACGATGCGGGGATCTCGCTCCGCCAATTCCACAATGGCATTCCCGAAAACATCCGTATAACTGGGTGCTGAGGAAGAAGAGCTTTTTTCCGCCTTGCCCGTTTCGGGGTTAAACGGAGTGACGCTGTGGAGTTTGTCCGGCGCCCGCTCAGCCCGACCATACCCCTTGCCCTTTTGAGTAACCACGTGCAGCAATACGGGGTCCGGGCATTCTTTGACCCGTTCCAACATGGTGGTGAGAGCGGTGAAATTGTGGCCATCCACCGGACCAAAGTAGGTGAAGCCGAGCTCTTCAAACAGCATCCCGGGCACCCAAAAATATTTCACACTGTCCTTCGCCCGCTCCAACGTCCGGGCCACCTTGCCGCCGATGGAAGGAATGCGCTTCAGCAGATGCTCCACTTCATTTTTCATCTTGGCATAGGTCCGGTCCGTGCGCAGTTTGGCCAAATAATCCGCCATCGCCCCAACGTTTTCCGCGATGGACATCTCGTTGTCGTTGAGTACGACGATGAGGCGCTTCCCGAGGTGTCCGGCATGATTCAGCGCCTCAAAAGCCATGCCGCCGGTCATGGCCCCGTCGCCGATCACAGCCACCACATGATGGGACTCGCCCTTGAGATCCCTGGCCACCGCCATCCCGAGGGCCGCGGAAATGGACGTCGAAGCGTGACCCGTGCCAAAAGCGTCGTGGGGGCTTTCCGAGCGCTTGGGGAAGCCAGCCAGTCCACCGAATTGACGCAGGGTGGAGAAGCGTTCTTTTCGTCCGGTGATAATCTTGTGCACGTACGCTTGGTGCCCGACGTCCCAGATGATCTTGTCCCGGGGGCTGTCAAAAACCCGGTGCAACGCGAGGGTCAGCTCCACCACGCCGAGATTCGGGCCGAAGTGCCCCCCGGTCACCGAGAGTTGTTGAATCAGAAACCGGCGTATCTCCGCCGCCAACTGCCGGAGTTCCGCCAGAGACATCGCCTTGAGATCGGCCGGGCCGTTCACACGGTCCAACAACACAGAGACCGCCTTCTTTCCCGAAGATCAAAACCCCATAAAACTGACAGCATTATAGCACGCCGAACCGGGCGTCTCAATGAACCGTTTCCCAACGTGCCGTCCCACCCGCCGGCAGACTCTTCCTCAGGGCCGCGGATCCACTTGGCCCTTCCCTCACCGGTCCCGGTCGGCCAAATACCTTGCCAAATCAGCGAGGTGGCGGGTATCCCCTGGCAACCCATGGAGATGGGCGATGGCTTCCTTGGTCAATCGCCGCACGTCCTCCCGGGACCGATCCACTCCGTACACCCCTGGCCAGGTCAGTTTGTTCAGCGCCGCATCCCGCCCCACGGCCTTGCCGATCCGTCGGGCATCCCCACCCACATCCAGGAGGTCGTCCACGATCTGATACGCGAGCCCCACAGCCTGCCCGTAGGCTGACAAACGATCCAGAAGCGACTCGTCAGCTCCGGCACACAATCCTCCCATGCGGAGAGAGGCGATGATGAGCGCCCCCGTTTTTTTGCGATGCAGGTCTCGCAAAAGTTCGGGGTCCGGCTGGCCGTCGGCGCCCGTGGCTTCGATATCCAGCGCCTGACCCCCGACCATTCCGTCCTTTCCCGAAGCCTCCGCCAACTCATCCACCAGCCGGATCCGGGTTGTCGCGGGCAGCGGAGCTTTGGCGAGAACGCCAAAAGCGAGGGTCAGCAGCGCGTCCCCCGCGAGTACCGCCATAGCTTCGCCAAACACCCGGTGGTTCGTCGGCCTGCCCCGGCGATAATCATCGTCGTCCATGGCCGGAAGGTCATCGTGAATCAATGAATACGTATGCACCAGTTCCAGGGCACAAGCCGCCGGCAGAGCCTCCCGCAGGCTGCCTCCCGCCCCTTCGCAAGCAGCCATGGCGAGCAGAGGCCGAAGCCGCTTCCCGCCGGCAAAAAGACTGTAGCGCATCGCCTCGTGCAGCCGCCCGGCCCCTTTCCCGGGTGGGATCAGGGCATCCAGGGCATCATCTACCGCCCGGGCGCCCGCCTCCCAGAATTCCCGAAGCTCTCGTTCCACTGGGCGATCACTCATCCTCCCCGGGCCGGGGTTCAAAGGGACGGCTTTCCCATCCCCCGCCCTCCTGTTGCAAGACCACTTCGATTCGCTGCTCCGCCTGATCCAGCTGGTCCCGGCACCACTTGGCCAACATCATGCCTTCCTGAAACCGTACGATCGACCGTTCCAAAGACAGTTCTCCGCTCTCCAACTCCCGCACCACCTGTTCCAGCCGCTCCATCGCATCTTCAAAACTGGCCGGTTCCTCGGGTCCCGCCTCGCCCCCGCTTTGGGGCACTTCCTTCTTTAGCGGTTGTCGCTCCTCCGCCATCTTCAGACCCCTCCTCGATACCCCAGACTTGACAGTCCGCCCACCCCCCTGTCAGCCGCACATGGACGTTGTCTCCGGGGGCAAGCTGGGAAATGTTCCGAACCAACTCCCTGCGATCCGGTCGGTATACCAAACTCCATCCCCGGCGCATGACCGCCAAAGGGCTCAAGGCCTCCAGCTTGTCCACCTGCCGCTCGAACCGATGAACCGCCCTCTGCCATCCGGTCCACACGGCAAACTGAAGCTTCTGTTTTTGCGTTTCCAACCGGTTTTGGGACCGCTGAATCTGTTCCTTGGGACTGTGTCGGCCGAGGATATCCGTCAAGCGGATCAAAGCTTCCTTCCTTCGGAAAACCGATTTCCACGCCGCCTGACCGAGTCGGGTGTGTAAACCGTCCACCGTTTGTCGGCGCCATTGAATCCACTGCTCCGGCCGGCGCAGGCCGGGTCGCCCCAACAGGTGTTCCAACCGTTGACGATCGCCCTGCACCCGCCGCACCAGGGCATCCACCAACGCCCTCCGAGCTTCCTCCACCCGCCGGCGCAACTCAAGCACGTGGGGAGCCACGAGTTCTGCCGCCGCCGTGGGGGTCGGCGCCCGGACATCCGCCACGTAATCGGCAATGGTGAAATCGGTCTCATGCCCGACCGCCGACACGACAGGAACGGGGGCTGCGGCGATGGCCCGGGCCAAGGACTCGTCATTAAAGGCCCACAACTCCTCCGGTGAGCCCCCTCCCCGGCCGATGATAATCACGTCCAACTCCCCGTAGGCACAGGCCGTCGCCAGTGCCTCCGCCAAAGAAGCGGGCGCCCCGGGGCCCTGCACCAACGCCGGGAAAATCACCACCCGGGCCAGAGGGTACCGCCTGCGCAACGTTGTCGCGATGTCCCGGATCGCCGCCCCCTCGGTGGAGGTGATCACCCCCACCACCCGGGGGAAGGCCGGCAGGGGCCTTTTTCGCTCTCGATCGAATAACCCTTCCTTTTGCAGTCGATCCCGGGTTTGCAAAAACGCCAGGTACAGAGAGCCGACCCCTTCGGGCTGCATTTCTTCCACATACAATTGGTACGTCCCGTCCCGGTCAAAGACGGCCACCCGCCCCCGGGCCACGACTTTCATGCCCTCCTCGGGCCGAAAAATCAGCTTGCGATTTCGGCTGGCAAACATCACCGCCCGAATCCGGCTTCCCGCGTCCTTGAGAGAAAAATACATATGCCCACTGGAATGGTGGGTGAAATTCGAAATCTCGCCCATCACCCAAACTTCCTGAAGCAGTTCGTCCCGTTCCAGTAACTCGCGGACATAGGCGGTCAATTCCGAAACAGTGAGGGCTTTGGCACCGGTTTCGGTCATTGGACATTCCCCATCCGTTTTGCACTCCAAAGCGTGTTGTAAAGGAGCATCGCAATGGTCATCGGGCCCACGCCCCCGGGCACCGGTGTAATCCATCCCGCCCGCTCCTTAACCGCCTCAAAATCGACATCGCCCACCAAGCGGCCGTCCACTCGGGTGATTCCCACGTCGATCACCGCAGCACCTGGCTTGATCATGTCCGCCGTGATCAACCCCGGCCGGCCGACGGCCGCCACCAGAATGTCCGCCTGCTTCGTGTAAAACTCCAGATTTTTCGTTTTTGAGTGGCAGATCGTGACTGTTGCATTCTCCCGCAGGAGGAGTTGGGCCACGGGTTTCCCGACGATCCCACTGCGCCCCACCACCACCGCGTGGGCACCGGAGATTTCGATTCGGTTTCGGCGGATCATCTCCAGGATCCCCGCCGGAGTGCAGGGAACAAAGCCTTCCCCTCCACTGTACAAGCGCCCGACATTCCACGGGTGAAATCCGTCCACATCTTTAGTGGGCGAAATCCTCGTGATCACGCGATCCTCGGCTATCTGAGGCGGAAGCGGCAGTTGCACGAGAATCCCGTGAATCGACGGATCCTCGTTATAATGATCGATTCTCTCGAGGAGCGTCCGTTCCGATAGATCGGCGGGAAGGCGTTCCACCACCGAGTGGATCCCCACTTCTGTACTCGCCTTTTGTTTTCCCCGCACATAACTCTGGGAAGCCGGATCATCCCCCACGAGGAGGACGGCAAGCCCCGGCACAATCCCCCACCTGGCCCGCAACTCCTCAACATCCCGCCGAATCTCCTGGCGAAGGGCGGCTGCCAATTGTTTCCCGTCAAGAATCTGCGCCGACAAGTCCCACGCCTCCTTCGCCCCGCCGATCTTTTCATCCGTGTCCCGAGTAACAATCCTGCGCCCTTGCTCCGCTTCCCTCTCTCTCGGACGGAGCTTATTCTTTCCGGCTGCTGCTGTGTCCCGGGAACAGTTTTGCCCGGGGATCCAGATAGGTCTTCGCGTTGTTGATTGCCGTAGGCGCCTCCCCGAATCCCGTGGCAATCAGTTTGAGCTTTCCGGGATACGTGACAATATCCCCGGCTGCGTATACGCCGGGAATATTGGTCTCCATCTTGGTGTTCACGACAATGGCGTTGTCTTCCATCTCCAGTCCCCAGTTGAGGATCGGCCCGAGGGAAGCCGAAAAGCCGAGTCCTGAGACGACCGCCTGAACTTCCACATATTCCGTTTCGCCGGTCTTATTGTGAACAATGGTGGCTCCCGTCAACGTTTCATCCCCGTGCAGCTTCTTCAGCTCGTAAAATGTCTTCACTTCTACGCCGGAAGTAAACAGTTTTTTCACACTGTCCTCGTGGGCACGGAACTGGTCCCGGCGATGGATCAAGATCACCCGGGAAGCCACCGGCTGAAGCATCAAAGCAAAATCCACCGCCGAATCCCCGCCGCCGATCACCAACACCGACAGACCGCGAAACCTTTCAAGATTATCAATATAATAGTAGATTCCCCGCCCTTCAAAGGCCGAAGCCCCTTCCGCGGGCAACGGGCGAGGGGTGAAAGAGCCGATCCCGGCGGTGATCACCACGGACCGGCTGAGATGCACCCGCTGCCCCGTGTGCAGCTCGAACACCCCGTCCTCTCGTTTCCGCAAATCCTGAACCTGCTCATTTAAACAGACTTCGGGATGGTATTGAAACGCCTGCTCCACCAGCCGCTCCACCAATTCCTTGGCGCGGACTTTGGGAAATCCTCCAACATCATAAATATATTTTTCCGGATACAACTCCGCGAGCTGACCGCCCAACTGGGGCAAGCTGTCGATAATCTTCACCTTTAAGTCCCTAACGCCCGCATAAAATGCCGCAAACAGTCCGGTGGGCCCTCCCCCGATGATCGTAACGTCAAATAATTCCTGTTGCTCCTGGGTCAGTTCTTCTTTTTCCGTCATTGGCTTTCCTCCTCGCGCAGCCGAAAAATGCCGACCTCATTATACCGAATTCAGCTCTTCCCGAAAAGCGGCCAATCCCAGCCGAGCCACCCCCCGGGCGTTGTCCCGGGAATACTCCGGCCCGGCCCAGTGGAGCACCGCCCCGACGGCGGGGTGAGAGAGCCGATGGGTGAGGCGATGGCGAATCCACGCGTTCGACGCCACTCCGCCCACCATCAGAATATGCCGCTCCTCATGCTCGGCCAGGGCATGAAGGAGCGCCTTTTCCAGCGCCCGGGCCACACACCGCTGCACCGCCATCGCCACTTGGGCCGGAGAGGCCCCATCCGCAATCCACCGCAGCGCCCGGGTCTGGGGCCCGGAGAAACTGATGGAGCATCCCCGAACGAAAACCGGCAGTGCGATCCCGCCGCTATCGCCCCCCGCCAGCGACTGCGCCAATCGCTCCAGAGCAGGTCCGGCGGGAAAGGGCAGGCCCAGGGCCACGCCAACCCGGTCGATCAGTTGTCCAGCGTGAAGATCCATGCTCTGGCCCAGGGTGTCGATGCGGTAACCCCCGGGTTTGCGCTCGACCCTCAGAATATCCGTGGTGCCCCCGGACACATGGGCGGCTAAAAACGACGCTGCGGGCACATCCCCCACATCGGCCTCGGCGGCCGCCAAGTGGCCCTCTTGGTGGCTGACAGCATAAAAGGGGACCTGCAACCCAGCCGCCAAACTCCGGCCGAGTCCCTCCCCGGCCAAAAACACGGGCATATAGGAATCTGGAGCAGGACGAGGCCGGACACTGGCGGCCACGGCCGCCGTTTTCTTGAGATCGACCCCTTTTCTTGCCATCTCCTCCGCGAGTTCAGGAAGGTGACGGACATGTTGAAAAAGGGCTTCCGATTGCCGGAGCCCTCGTTCCCCTCGTTTGACGTCCAACAGAAGGCGGCCGTCGAATCGAACGGCGCCCGACCCGTCTAAGACACAGACGGAAGTGGTGTAATTGCTTGTGTCGATCCCCAGAACATAGCACTCGTCCAAAGGAGGTTCACTCCCCCACCCGAGTCCTGAGTTCCTCAAGATGGGCGACAATCCGGGCCAAAACGCCGTTGACAAACCGGCCGGACTCTTCCGTGCTGTACCGTTTGGCCAGTTCCACCGCTTCATTCATCACTACGCTCACCGGGGTTGCCGGGACATGGAGCAATTCATAAACAGCGAGGCGAAGGACATTCCGATCCACTGAAGCCATGCGATCCAGGTCCCATCCCGTGCTGTACGTCCGAAGAACGCCGTCGACACGGCGTCCTTCCTCAAGGGTGCCGAATAACAGTCCTCGGGCAAAATCCGCGTCTTCCGGGCTCGGATCCCCTTCGGCCTCCTCGTCACCCCGCAGCCGCCACACCTGTTCCAGCGCTTCTTCAGCGTCGGTGCCGCCGAGATCCACGGCGACCAATGCCTGCAACACCTTTTCCCTGGCGGCTCGTCGACTCACCCCGCCTACCCCCTCATGAATCCCGGTATCTCGACGGCAACAACCGTTCGATCACATCTCTCCAGTCTTCCCGGCGCTCCCAGGCCCCTCCCCATACATAGCCTAACCAAACGAAGAAGGCGAAGATCAGTGCCCGCCAGAACCCCACGAACAAAAATACCACCCCGGCCACAAACCCCAGAACAGTACCGAGAAGTCGACCCGGATGGTTTTCCCACAACCACTTCAACAGTTGCGCAATTTGATTCATCTTACAACACCCGCCGCCGGTCCCGGTTGCCCTTCCACAGCACTTCCCCGGCAACCCCGGACACATAGACCCGCACGTCCGAAACGCCCAATCCGGACGTCTGCTCCACATACTCCCGAACCGATACCTGAAGTTGTTCAGTCAAGGGCGGCACCGCCACATCGGGCTTGACCACCACTTTCAGCCGAATGGCCACCCGCTCCCCGCTCGGGCGAACGCTGGCCGTCAGCTCGTCCACTCCGCGAATCTGCCTCGCCACCCGAGTGGCCATCTGTTCCACCGCCTGGAGGGCTATGGACACATCCCCCTCGGTCCGGTGCAGCACCACGGCCGCCGGGTCTGCCGGAGCCCCTCGCAAGAAGAGGAAGCGCAAGCTCACGACCACGAGCAAAATGCACACCGCCAAAACGGCCGCGGGGTCGATCCGAGCCGCCCACCGCGCCACGACGTCCCATCCCGCCGCCCACAGTGCCGCGAAGAGCGCCACAACCCCCACGACCAAAGCGTAGACTCCAAGCAAAATGCGATCGACAATGTGCACGAGCCCACCTCCCGACATCTCCGGCGGCCCACCGTTGTCACATCACTCGAGGAGAAGTCTCTTCTGCCTTCTCTTCCTGGCGAAACGCCACCCCGAGCACATGGACGTTGACTTCCACCACTTCCAACCCCGTCATCGTCTCAATGGCGCGTTTCACATTCTCTTGAATCGCCCCGGCCACATCGGGAATCCGCGCCCCGTATTCCGCCACGATGGACACGTCCACAGCGCACTGTTTCTGGCCGACCTCTACCTTGACGCCCTTGGACAGGTTTTTGCGCCCCAACAGCTCGGCAATACCGCCCACGACACCGCCGCTCATCCCGGCCACCCCGGGCACCTCTACGGCGGCGAGGCCAGCAATCACCTCAATGACCTCATTGGCAATTCGAATACTGCCCAATTCCGTTATGGAGTCATCCGGTTCGACCATCTCCGTCACCCCGTCTCGATCCTGTCATCACTTTCCTGTACTTGCAGTATAACAAAGCACCCCGTCGGGAACAATGAACCCCCTCAAACTTCTTGCACCCCGTCGTACAACCTACAGGGGCGCAGCACCTGCGCCGGCCCAAGTTCTCTTTCACAGTTCATGAGTCTCTAAAAACTGGGTGGTCACATTTCCTTCGATGAAATCGGGATGATCCAATACCTTCAAATGAAACGGAATAGTTGTTTTAATGCCCTCGATGCGAAACTCCGCCAAAGCCCGCTTCATCCGGGCGATGGCCTGCAGGCGGGTCGGTGCCCAGACAATCAACTTCGCAATCATCGAATCGTAAAAGGGCGTCACTCGATAACCGGAATAGACGGCACTGTCGACCCGCACTCCGAGACCCCCCGGGGGGAGGTACTCCTGAATCAGTCCTGGGGATGGCATAAAATTCCTATTGGGATCCTCCGCATTAATCCGGCACTCGATCGCCCATCCGCGGAGCACGACGTCCTGTTGTGCCATGGACAACGGTTCCCCGGCGGCGACGAGAATTTGCTCCCGCACCAGATCGTACCCTGTTACCCACTCCGTTACCGGATGTTCCACCTGAATCCGGGTGTTCATCTCCATAAAATAGAATTTCCCGTCTTTATCGAGCAGGAATTCCACCGTCCCGGCCCCGACGTATCCGACAGCCAGGGCCGCCCGAACCGCCGCCTCCCCCATCTCCCTGCGCAATTCCGGGGTCAACACGGGGCAGGGTGCCTCTTCGATCAGTTTTTGATGACGTCGCTGGATTGAGCAGTCCCGCTCTCCCAGATAAACGGCGTTCCCGTGCCGATCCGCCATGATCTGGATCTCGACGTGGCGCGGTTCCTGAACGAGTTTTTCCAGATACACACCGGGGTTGCCGAAAGCCGTTTCCGCCTCGGTCCGGGCCATCTCAATCCCCTTGGCGAGCTCCTCCGGGGTCCCGGCGGTCCGCATACCCTTTCCACCGCCCCCCGCGGTGGCTTTGATGATCACGGGATAACCGATCTGCTCAGCCACCCGAAGAGCTTCCTCGGTGCTCGCGATCAAACCGTCCGTTCCCGGAACCGTGGGAACCCCCGCCCGCTTCATCGTCTCCTTAGCCACCGATTTATCCCCCATCTGCTCGATGGCCGAAGGAGGAGGACCGATGAAGGTAATGTTGCAGGCGTTACACACTTCGGCAAAATCGCTGTTCTCCGCCAGGAATCCATACCCCGGGTGAATGGCGTCCACGCCGGTTTTGGTCGCCAGGCTCATGATGCTGGCAATATGAAGGTAACTCTGCTTGCTCGGTGTGGGGCCGATGCAATACGCCTCATCGGCCATTTGAACGTGAAGAGCTTCCCGGTCTGCTTCGGAGTAAACGGCCACCGTTTGAATACCCAGTTCCCGGCAGGCGCGAATAATCCGGACCGCGATCTCTCCCCGGTTTGCGATCAAAATCTTCTTAAACACAGCCATCCCCCCGTCAATCCAAGCGAACTCGGAACAGGGGCTGTCCGAACTCGACCAACTGGCCGTTTTCCGCCAGGATTTCTACGATCTCTCCCCGGCAATCCGCCTCGATCTCGTTCATCAGTTTCATGGCCTCAACAATGCACACGATCGTCTTCTCGTCGACCCGACTGCCGACCTGAACATAGGGATCCGCGTCTGGCGCAGGGGCGCGGTAAAAAGTGCCGACCATGGGCGAAGTAATGGTATAAAGCGAGGCATCGACCTCCGATTTCCCCCCGCCGTTACCGGTCCCCTCAGACTTGGACTCCGGGGTTCGGGGTTCCGGGGTTGCCGGAGCGGTCTGCTCTTGGATGGCGGCGGTCTTCTCCACCGGCGCAGCCTGGGGCAAAACTGCTGAGGCAGCGGGGGCGGCCGGCGCTACCGCCGGAAGGGGAGCCGCCGCCTGGGCTTTTCGAATGGACAAGCGGGCCCCCTCCGATTCCACCTCCAATTCCACTACGCTGGTTTCGTCCATCAAGCGAATCAATTCCCGAATCTCTGTTACCCTGAACATGCCGTGGTCACTCCCTGTGTGCATTCGTTCACTTGGACAAGTATACCACAGCGCTATGAAGAGCGGCCACAGACACGCAATTCGATCCTACGGTTCGACCCGTTTTCAAACAAAATGGACTGTTGGTCAATAGCGCCAACAGTCCTTGAAAAGCCCACGGCCCCCAGGGCCCACTGGACGTTTCGCCTCATTCGTGCCAGTATACCGTGATGTTCGACGCCGGGATCCCCATCTGTTGATGGACGATGCCCATCACGTTCACGGCCTGTTGGGGTGACAGCGAGGACGCTTGTACGTAGACGGTGACGTGGTCATAATTCACATCCCCGCTCCCGGAAGGCAGGATCACCGCTTGCGGGAACCCGGCACCTTTGAGCATTTCCACCGTTTGTTCCGCTTTTCCCTGCATGGTGGTAATCTCTTGCAGCTGCTGGTTGGCCTTGGCCACCTCCTCACTGGACGACTTCGGGTTCGCGATGACTTGCTGAAGTTGCTCCATCACCCCGGACTCCCGTTGGGTCTCCTTCAATGCCATTTCCGCAAAATAGTCGCTCCCCGAGCTGTTTTGCGCCCCTGTGCTGCCCCCAGAACCGGCCTGGGATGAGGTGGCCGAATTCTGCCCCGACGTCCCGGTTCCAGAGGTGCCCGCGCCGCCGGCGGTACCCCCGGCTCCTTGACCAGAACCGGTTCCCCCTTGGTCGCCGGTGGCTGAAGGAGGAAGCGGCGGCAACGCGTCCGAATTCGTCGTCCCCGCCCCACTTGTGCCTTGGGTCTGTTCCCCCGTGGTCGGAAGCGGTTTATTCTCGCTGTTCACCGTGTAATAACCGATGACCATCAACGCCAGCACCATCATCGTCGAAAGCCACACCGATTGCCTCTTGACCAATCTGTCTCCCCCCGTCTCCTTCGGTTCGGAAACCGCAGCCGGCCCGCCTGCCTGGATTCATTGGCCGGGCACCACGGCAATGCGATGCGGCGGCACACCGAGGACGGCCGCCACAGCCTGAACGATCTCCGCCTGCACTCGGGCGTCCTGAGCCCCCTTGGCAACCACGAGCACCCCCCGGACTTGGGGCCGGAGCCGTTTGACGATCAGGGGCTGGTTCTGCCCAGCCAACACCACCTGATCGTTCGACGACTGGCTCGCGGTCACCCGGGTCCCGCCCTGTTTGTCCGTTTCATTAATCGTCTGGTTCTGGTTCTGATCGTTGCGTGCGTAGACCACCTCCTCGGTCGAGTCCACATTCACCATCACCCGGACGTCTTGCACCCCGGGGAGTCGGCTCAGAAGGCTGGTCAACTGTTGTTCGTACGCTTGTTCATAGGCTTGCATTTCCGCCGAACCCCCACCGGCCTGGTCGGTCGAGGGGATCGACGGGGGCTTGGCCGGCGCCCCGGACGGGCCGCGGGTAAGCGCCCCAAGGGCGATGAGAACCACCCCGAGAATCCCCAAGATCCACAACCATTTTGATCCATTTGCAAAATTCCAGTTCACCCCGCCCCCCCTCCCATTCCCGAGGTATCGTTCTGTACATCGACCAGGGAAGGATCGATGCCGAGATCTGCGGCAACGGCCTGGGCCACCGAGCGCCGCAGGGCCGCTCCCGCCGAAGGGGCGGGTCTCTGACCAGGCCCGATCTCGACAGGCCGGACGGGGGTAACCAGCGCCTCCGACCCCGCCGCCCCGGAACCGGATCCCGATGGACTGCCGGAGGGAGCCGGCGGCAAAGGCGGCCCAAGAACGACCACGATCCGGCGCAGAACCGGAGGTTTGGGCACCGGGCCGGGAGCCGCCGGCCCCGCCTCCACTTGAACGGAGGCGACCGCATGTCCGGACGCTTGGGCCGCCCGCTCCGCCACCCGGCGACGGATTTCCTCCGTCCAGGCACCTTGGGCTTGTTGCGCTTCCCAGGCCATGACCCGATCCGTCAACCCCGAAGTCGGCGCACCTGCGGCTGCCGGTTCCCCAAGGGAAGCCACCGCCGCCTTCCAGGCTTCGGTCATGTGAAAGACTTGCATCAGCGGGGTCAGCAGCGTACCCACCACCACCAGCCCCATGACCACCTTGACATAGCGCTGCATCGTGTTCGTCGGCAGCATCCAATCCAGGAAGGCGGCGGCCAAGAGCACCAACACCACTTGTCTGAGCCACGCAACCAGCGCGTCCACCCCGTCACCTCGCCATGACCGACAGATTCCCCACGGTGATCACAGCAGTGATAGCCAAGAAAAACATCATTCCCACCGTGGCCACCGCCGCAAAGAGGATCATGAGCGTCTTCCCGATCGCTCCGAGACTCTGGGCCAGCGTCGACGTGCCGAGGGGTTGGACCAAGGCACCGGCGATGTTGTACACCATGGCCACCGTCAGGATTTTCAGAGCCGGAAAGGCGCAAATCATGAGCATCACCACTGCCCCTGCCACGCCGACGACATTTTTGAGGAGAAGGGACGCACCGACCACCGTCTCCGTGGCATCGGAGAACATTTTGCCGACAACCGGGACGAAACTGGCGGTGGCGAATTTCGCCACTCGAATCGCCACGCCGTCCGCCACCGCCCGGGTTCCCCCGGAGATGGCGATCACGCCGAGAAAGACAGTGAGACACAGGCCCAACACCGTGATGGCCGCGGACCTCAGGACCCCCGCCAATTGGGTTGCCCGGTACCGATCGGACAGCAAACTGGTGATGTCCAGCACCGCGCTGAAGAAGATCAGCGGGATGACCACTGTTGTGGTCACATAGCCCACCACGTGGGTGATGCCGATGGTCAACGGGTGAAGCACCGCCGCGGTACTGAAAGCCCCCACCGCGGCCAAAAGGGCCATCAACAAAGGCAACACGGCGAGCATAAAATCAATCATCGTTTGAACGGCTCCCCGGGCGGCCCCCACGGCTCCAAAAAACGATTGCACGGCGAGAACCAGGAGCGCCAGGTACACCCCGGCGAAAGCAATCCGGCTGACCTCGGGATGGGCGAAGGAACCTTGCAAGGTCTCCAGGACCGCGGCGAAAATCGCAAGCAAGATCAACATGCCGAGCAAACCCAAACTCTTTCCCCACTCGTCGAGGACAAACCGGGCCAGCCCTTTCAGCACCCCCCAGGAGCCGGACCCATTCTCCACAAAACCCACCACCGAGGGAATACTGTCCGGAGGGAGATAGCCCCCGTATTTCTCCGCGACGTCCCGCCAGAATTGCTCCACGCTGCGGGTGTCCATACCGGGGACGTCCATCGCATCCTGGGCAGTGCCGGCGGGAGCTGCGGGCGCCGGTATCGAGATCCCGGGAACCTCGGATGGCGGCGCCAATGCGGGCGGTGATCCGGACGGCGGGGATGGAGAGGGCGGTGCCGGCCCTTGAGAAGGGACGGGGTCAAACCCTGAGCCGTGCTCCGAAAGATCACCGGCCTGTGTCCAGACCCGGGCTTCTCCCCATCCGGGATCCGGCAGCGGCCCCGCCGCCCAGGCTCCTGTTCCGAGGAAGGCCCAAAGAATCCACAGCGTCGCCCCCACCAGAGCCCCGGCGGCCACCGCCCGCCGGCGCCTTTGGGCCGGCGATGGAATCTTCACACCTCCACCCCCATCCCTTTCACTGCAAGACCCGCATGACCGTCTCCACAACAGAAGTGAGGATCGGCACGGCGAGCACCATGATCATCACCTTGCCGGCCAGCTCGATTTTCCCCGCCAATGCCGACTCGCCGGCGTCCCGCACGATTTGGGCGCCAAACTCGGCGATGTATGCGATGCCGACGATTTTAAAAATCGTCTGCACGAACACCCAGTCGATGTTCGCTGCACCGGCCAGGTGCTCCATCGCGCCGATCACCGTGCCCACCCTCTGGACGATGAGCATAAACAGCGCGGCTCCGGCGAACAACGACAATAGCAGTGCGATTTGGGGCGCTTGGGACCGGATCAGCGCAATGAGCACCGCCGCCGTCAACCCGAATCCGACGATCTGAAGAATCTCCATACCCGTCCCCCGGTCAATGCAGACGGAACACGTCCATAATCTCGTTGAACAATTGGCCGATGTAGTGGATCACCATGAACAGGATCACCACGAACCCCGTCAACGTGGCCCAGTGGGCAAACTCTTCCTTGCCGGACTGGCGCAGTACCGTATGAATAACCGCCACCAACACCCCGACGCCGGCGATTTGGAAAATGGCGCTCAAATCCAGTCCCACGACCACGGCCCCCTTCTCACATCAGCAAAACCACCACGGCAAGGCCGGCCAGAATTCCCAAAGACCGCCACATCCGAACCCGCTGGGCCGCTTCCCCGGCCGCCTCACGCTCCTGCACCGACAGTCGCTCCAAAGCCATGCGGATGTGTTTACGCTGGTCCTCCCGGTCGGATACACCCAGCGTCCGACCGAACTGCACCAGGATCTCCTCGTCCGCCGGCGCCAGCGCCAGTTCGGCGCACCGTTTTCCCACCGCCGCCTCCCAGTGAACCCCCGCACCAACCTCCGGCCGGCTTGCCAAACCCTCGGCCGCGTCGGCAAAAATCACCGATGCGGGAGGCGCGCAGACCCGGGCGATTCTCACCAGAGCACGGGGCAAGGGCGTGGCGGAGAAAGCGATTTCCGTATCCAGCAATTGAAGTCCCCCTTGAACCGACCGTAGAGCCTCCACCCGCTTCCTGAGCCGCTCGGCCTTGTAAAACCCAAGACCCGCCGACGCGGTGAGCACAAAGGCACTGCCGACCCATTGCAACACGCTCATCTTTCGTCACCCCGATGCTCCCGGTTCACGCCAGCGGCCCCGGCCGGCCAGTTCCGGCTTTCGCCTGGTCCCGTTTCAATCGCCGACCGGCTTCATCAAACACCCCCTCCACCGTCATGGGGCCCTGGCGCCGGCTGAGCACCACGTACCGGCGGAAGAGCCGCCCCTCCAGCAGGGGGCGCAGTGCAGGCCGGGACTCGGCGTCATCCAGGCTGGCGGCGTGGGCAGAAGCCAAAACCACCACTCCGGAACCCACCGCCTCCATCAGTGCGGCAATGTCCGCAGCCCCGCCCACTTCATCGGTGATCAACACCTCGGGGGACATGGAGCGCACCATCATCATCATGCCTTCGGCCTTGGGACACCCATCCAGGACATCCGTGCGGGGACCGAGATCATGGTAATGCCGCCCCTGAAAGGTCCCGGCCAACTCCGATCGTTCGTCCACCACCGCCACCTTGAGGGGCGGAACCCGGGGATGCCAGGCCCCGATGCTCAGATGGTAGGCAAGATCCCGAAGCAAAGTGGTTTTGCCACACTGTGGCGGTGAGAGAATGAGGGTGCTTGCGGGCCTGCACATCCCATCGATCAACCAGGGGGCCAGGACTCGGGAAACACCGACAACCGGCTTGGCAATGCGAAAATTCAAGCCCGTGATATCCACCTGGGTTTGAATCCGCCCTCCCGCCACCACCGCCCGACCGGCGAGCCCCACCCTGTGGCCGCCCGGCAGAGTAACGTACCCCCGGCGGAGTTCTTCCTCCAGCGCGTAAAGGGAGGATTGGGACAACCCGTGAAGGATCTGCATCAGTTCCTCGGCGGAGATGACCATTCCTCGATCCGCCGAACGGGCCAAACGCCCATCTTCGGTCAGAAAACCCTCATGTCCCTGCGTACAGACTTGTACCGGCCGTTCCCGACGGATGCGGATTTCTTCAATTCCACTAAGTCCTCGGGAAAAGCCTTGCCGGAGCGCATCCCGAACCCTCCCGGGCATCAACCGAAGCACCACCCCGGGAACCGCGTTTCCTTCACCCTCCTTCGTCCGCCGCTGATTCTCGAGCTGGGGCACCCTGCATCCACCCTTTCGGGACAGAGGTTAGTACATCATATGGGACAGGGGTTGCACATAGACCAATCCCTGGACAGATTCCGCCGGAATTCGCCCGTACCCCCTCGTCCTCGGAGGCATAGAATACATCGGTACATTCCACGCGGGGAGGAACATCGATGGACTGGTTAGCTGTGTTTATCAAGTGGGTCGTGGTGTTCCTTGTCATTTACCTGTTGTTTATGGTCATGGTGTTGACTTTCGTCCATATGAGGCAAAAAAAATCAAGCCCCAGGTGGGGACCCTAGGGCTTGAAGCACATGTGAAGATGTCGTCACCTCTGGGTCGGTCAGGCCTGGGAAGGCTTGGATGACACCGCCGACCGACCATCCTGCCTGGATCCTGGAGAATCTCCCAGAACCATCGTGTGATGACAATTGGGGCACTCGACCTCCGCCACCCCTTCGTCGTTGACGATCCCTTCATCCAGGTAAAGGGTATCGCCGCATTCCGGGCACTCCAAACGAATATAGGAAGTCTCCTCAATCTCATCATCCGCATCTAGATCGAGGAACTCCTCGACGTCCCCAAGATCGTCGTCGATGAGACTCACATATTCTTCCAATTCCCGCTGACTGTCCGCCCAGTGTTCCACAGAAGCGGACAGGCTGTCCAAAACATCGACCAAACCGTGCAGTAAACGACCTTCCTTCGACTCGGAATCGACCTCGAGGCCTGACGCGAGCCCCTTGAGATAGGCGATCTTTTCCCGCACTTGGCTTTCCATGCGGCATCCCCCCTTCGTCAGCCTGCCGAACCGGCGGGTTGCGGGCTCTCCCCGCCCGGCCGGAGGAACCGCCCCTAGTATGTACCCGGCGGGCCGACGGCATGCCGCACCTCCCTCAATCGGAAAAAATCCCCCACAGAATCAGGACCACGCCGGCGAAGATGAGGACCATCCGCCCCCAGGACAGCTCCTCCGTCATGGCGGCGAGGCCTGTGGCCGTGACGAGAATCAACACGGTGGGACCGACGAGGGCAAGGGTGGCGTTGATCGCCATCGCTTTCTCCAAGGATTGAAAATATAAGATCAAGAGGCCGGCACACACCTCGATGCTGCCCGAGATCAGCCGAAGGGTTCCCATAGCGGTCACGGCGTGCTCCCTCAGTTCGTGCCACATCAGTTTGGCCCTCCTGTCCGCATGCCCTCACCGGGAATATATGCAGACAAGACCCCGGGGAGAACAAACCCCGGACTGGATCACATCGAGCGACGCCGCCGCGGATCACCCGTGCTCCAGGATTGCCCATGCCTCGTCAGGCCCGGCCGGCACCGAGCCGGGCGCACGGTGAGAAAACCTCCCCTCCCCGGGAACATCCTCGCAAATCCAGCCCAGCGAGCCGCCTCGGGACTCTTCAGGCCCGGGACACGTACTCTCCCCGCCGGGTATCGATCACCAGCTTATCCCCCACGTTGATGAAAAAGGGCACCTGGACCACCAAACCAGTCTCCAGGGTGGCGGGTTTGCTCCCCCCGGACGCCGTATCCCCCTTAATCCCCGGGTCTGTCGCCACCACTTCCAAAACCACGGTGTTGGGCAACTCCACCCCGATGGGCGTCCCTTCGTGCAGCATCACGTAACAATTCATGTTTTCCTTCAGAAATTTGGTTTCCCGCTCGAGTTGAGCCGCCGGAATGGAAAGCTGTTCATAGGTCTCGGTGTCCATGAAAGTGTACGAATCGCCATCATTGTATAAATACTGCATCTCCCGGGTCTCCACCCGGGCTTCCTGCACTTTTTCCCCCGCCCGGAATGTGGTCTCTTTCACCGCGCCGGTTTTTACGTTTTTCAATTTCGTGCGCACAAAGGCGGAGCCTTTCCCCGGTTTCACATGCATAAATTCGATCACTTGCCAAATCTCACCGTCCACCTCGATGGTCACCCCGGGACGGAAGTCGTTGCTGGAAATCATTCGCCAATCCCCTTTCTACAAAATCAAAAGTTCTTTTGGGGAGAAGGTGAGCCGCGTACATCCTTCTGCGGTTATCACCACATCGTCCTCAATCCGAACGCCCCCCACCCCGGGCAAATATATCCCGGGTTCAACCGTCACCACCATCCCCGGCCGGAGCACCTCTTCACTCTGTGCCGCCAAACGGGGGTTCTCATGGATGGCCAAGCCCACGCCGTGTCCGAGGGAATGCCCAAAGGACTCACCATACCCTGCATCTTCGATCACCCTTCGGGCCAGTGCGTCCGCCTCCCGGCCCGTCATACCCGGGCGAAGATCCTGCAAGGCCTTCTGCTGAGCCTCCAGAACCACCTCATAGATCCGGCGCCGCCGGTCGTCCACCCGACCCACCGCCACCGTCCGGGTCAGGTCGGAACAATATCCCTCGTAAACACAACCAAAATCAAAGGTGACGAGGTCGCCGATCTCTACGGTTTTTTGGCTTGCCACCCCGTGAGGAAGGGCCGATCGATGTCCCGATGCGACAATGGTCTCAAAGGAAGGCCCTTCAGCTCCGAGGTCTTCCATCGTCCGTTCCAAAACCCGGGCCAGATCCAACTCCCGAACCCCGGGCCGGACGTGATCCAACACCGTTCGAAACGCCTGGTCCGCAATGGCGGCCGCCTTTCGGATTTTGGCCAGTTCACGGTCGTCCTTGACCATCCGAAGCTCTTCCACCAGCCCCGACGTTCCCTCTAAACGGATCGGATCCAAAGCGGTTTTCAGCCGCTCCCACGTGCCTACCGTCAAATGCTCCTGTTCAAATCCCAGGACTTGAACGCCCCATTCCTTCAAGACCTCGCTTAGGGTTTCCACCATCTGCGCGCCGTGCCGCACCACCCGGAGTCCCTGGACCTGGATTTGCGCCTGTTCCACATAACGAAAATCCGTCAGGAACACGCCCTCTTGCCGGCCGACCACGACGTACCCCGAAGTTCCCGTAAACCCGCTCAGATACCGGCGATTATCGGGGTCGGCCACAAACAGCGCGTCCAGCTGACGAGCTTCCAACTCCTTCCGGACCCGTTCAATGCGTTCACGCACCTTCTCGTCCCCCTCCTCCTTTACACGCCTCAAGTAAGGCCTCCAGGGCCAGACGATAACCCAAGTCCCCCAGCCCCGCGATCACCCCTTTAACCACTGGCGATATCACCGAATGGTGCCGAAAGGACTCCCTGGCATGAACATTGCTCAAATGTACCTCCACCGCCGGCAGGGGCACCGCCGCCAATGCGTCCCGGAGTGCAATGCTGTAATGGGTCAGCGCGCCGGGATTGATGACAATGCCGTCAAACTGTCCCCGGGCTTGATGAACCCGATCGATCAGCGCACCCTCCCAATTCGACTGAAAGGACTCGATCTCGCAGCCCCGCCCCCGGGCCCAGGCCTGTAAATCCTCATCAATCTCCTGCAAGGTTTTCCGCCCATAGATCTCCGGCTCCCGCAGCCCCAACGCCCCGAGATTCGGTCCGTGCAACACCAAGAACCTGTACACCCTCCGCCTTCACCCCATCTCCGACGATCCCAAGTCTTTCGTCATTTTATCATTGTCGGCCCGGCGGGCACAACGACGCCACCCGAAGGGTGACGGTATCCCCTGTTGACCGGGCACCAACCCGGAACGGGGGAATCGTGCACCGATGGCCCCCTTTCGTTGTATACTCGAAACGGATCGGTGCCAAAAACCATGGCAACCCCCGCGAACGAAAGGATGGAGACTTATGCCTGAAACTGAAGGCCCGGTGGCATTCACCCAGATTTGCCTGGTGCGCCATGGAGAAACGACATGGAATCGAGAACAGCGCCTGCAGGGCCACCGGGACGTCCCCTTGACCGACGTCGGGCGGAGGCAGGCGGAGGCTGTGGCCCGGCGTCTTGCCGAAGGGCACTGGGATGCCGTGTACAGCAGCGATCTCATGCGGGCCAGATACACCGCCGAGGTGATTGCCAAGGCATGCGGGATCCATTTTGTAACGGATCCGCGCCTGCGAGAACGCAGTTATGGGCAGTTGGAAGGGTTGACTCGGACGGAAATCGCCCAGCGTTACCCGCATTTGGCGGGGCACAGTTGGGAACACGAGGACTCCGGAGTAGAACCCTGGGAGAGGATGGCCGACCGCGCCCAGGCCGCCCTGGCTGACATGACGGCTCGACACAAGGGGTCCCGCCTTATCGTCGTCAGCCACGGCGGCTGGATTCGCGCCCTGCTCGGCCGCCTGTTCCCCAATTGGGATCTAAAATCTCCCATCGACAACACGAGCATCACCGTGCTGCGCCAGGAGAGGGACACATGGCGACTTGTCGTCGCAAACGACACTTCTCACCTCGTGGAACCGCGAATAAGCCAAGGGGATGTCGTTTAACCTAATCACGGCGACACGGCCAAATTTTAGCCCAAGCCTTGGAGGTGAACGACCAATGATGAACGTTCAGCAACTCCAGCAGGCCGCCCGACAAGCCCAGGACCTGTGCAACCGGCTCATTGCCCAGGAACAGCAGAATGCCGCACAATTGAATCAGTTCGGCCAGGGCACCTTTCAGAACATGTCCCAGCTCGAATCGAACGCCGCGAGGGAACTTCGCCAGATCCAGCAATTGTGTGCCCAGATCGAACAAGGACTGGCGACCGCGGCCCAAGCCGGGACGTTCTCGGCGGCTGGCATCGCCCCCTTGCAGCCGGTGTCATACACCGCCCCCTATGGTCCGGTTCAGGGGTTAAACCGTCCGGAGATCAGCGGCGGAACCTTACAGCAAGTCATGCAGGCAGACCGCAACCCCTTTACGGGTCCTTGGTACCGCCCGACACCGGTATCCGGCGCCCAGTCCGCCGGCATACAGGGGGGAGGCGTCAACACCGCCGCCATCTCCCAAGTCCTTCAGGCGGACCGACAGGCGGGGGCCAATCAGAACCAACCCGCCGGCTGGTACGGTTCGGCAGCCGGGCAAGCTGGCGGCCAAACCTGGCAAGCCGGGAGCCAGGGCGCTCAAGCGACCGGGTACTCCCAGGCTGCCCCAGGTGTCAATCAGACCGCCGTGCAACAAGTTCTTCAAGCCGACCGAGGCCAGGGGGAAGCTGGGAATTGGCAACGCCAAGGCCAGGCGAGTCAGGCGGGTTATACCCCAGGATACTACGGTCAAGGAACTGGCGTGAATCAAGTGATGCAGGCCGCCCAGCGGGCCAACTGAAATTCAGCGGCGCACCCGGACTGACGGATCGAGGTGCCCCGGGGCACCTAGACCGCGTCGACACCACTCAAGAGGGGCCTTTTTTCGAGGCCCCTCGTGGTATTTTACAAAGCCCGCGGTCTAGGAGGATGGCTCGTCCGTCCAACGCAGCACCGGCGCACGGGCCGCCAGGGTTTCGTCCAAACGGGATACCACCGTCGTATGCGGGGCTGAACGCACCTTATCAGGATCGGATTTCACCTCTTCGGCGATTTGAGCCCACGCGTCGACAAAAGCGTCCAACGTCTCTAGACTTTCGGTTTCCGTCGGCTCGATCATCAAGGCTTCGTCTACGATTAACGGAAAATACACCGTGGGCGGGTGAAACCCGAAGTCGATCAGCCGCTTGGCCATATCCAACGTTCGCACGCCTTGGCGTTTTTGCCGGGCTCCGGAAAGGACGAATTCGTGTTTGCAGGTCCGATCGTAAGGCAACTCAAAGTACGGCGCCAATCGTCTCATCAAATAGTTCGCACTGAGCACCGCGTCTTCGGACACCCGCCGCAGACCCTCGGGCCCCATCGCCCTGAGATAGGCGTAAGCCCGAACCAACACCCCGAAGTTCCCGTAAAACGAGTGCACCCTCCCGATGCTCTGGGGGCGATCGTCGTCCAGCACCACCCGGTCCCCTTCCCGCCGGATCACCGGAGATGGTAAAAAGGGGGCCAAGAATGCCTTCACGCCCACGGGACCCGCCCCGGGGCCGCCGCCGCCGTGGGGCGTGGAAAAGGTTTTGTGCAGGTTCATGTGAACCACATCGAAGCCCATATCCCCGGGCCTCGCTTTCCCGAGGATGGCGTTGGCATTGGCCCCGTCATAGTAGAGGAGTCCCCCGGCCGCGTGTACCCGCTGGGCAATCTCGACAATCTGTTCCTCAAAAAGGCCCAAGGTATTCGGATTGGTCAACATGAGAGCCGCGGTGTCCCCGCCGAGCACGCGCTCCAGGGCCCGGAGATCAACCCCGCCCCGGTCATTCGACGGCACCGTCACCACCCGCAAACCGGCCATCGCCGCGCTGGCAGGATTGGTTCCATGGGCGGAATCGGGGATGATCACCGTCGTCCGCTCTTCTCCCCGGGACCGATGATAGGCCCGGATCATCATCAACCCCGTCCATTCACCCTGGGCTCCGGCCGCGGGCTGGATACTCACCGCGTCCATGCCCGTTACCGCCGCCAGGGCTTCTTGCAGCGCAGCCATGAGTTTTAGGGCTCCTTGAACCGTTTCAACCGGCTGGAGTGGGTGAAGGCCGGCAAAACCGGACATGCGGGCAAACTGTTCATTTCGTTTTGGATTGTATTTCATCGTACAAGAACCCAAAGGATAAAAACCGAGATCCACCCCGTGATTGCGCCGGGAAAGCGCCGTGTAATGGCGAATCACATCGGGTTCGCTCACTTCTGGGAGCCCGGGCGGAACCTGCCGCAGATAGTCCCTGGGCAGCGCGTCGGCCAGATCCACCTCGGGCACGTCGCAGGCCGGGAGGTCCACCCCACGCCGTCCGGGCCGGGATTTTTCAAAAATCAACTGCATGTCGGTCACGATCGCACCCCCTCTTTCAGCACATCCACCAAACGGTCCATTTCCGCCCGGGTCCGCTTTTCTGTCACTGCCAAAAGCCAGCCTCCCCGCCAATCTGTTCGGTACTCGCCAAGATCCAGGCCGCCCAAGATCCCTTGTTGCAGCAACACCCGGTTCACCCTCGCCGGATCCACAGGCAGGCGCAGGGCAAACTCGTTGAAAAACGGCGCCCCGGGGATGAGGGGCTCGACGCCGGGGATCCCCGTCAGGCGGTTGAACAGATAGTGGGCTTTTTGCAGATTTAACCCGGCGAGATCGGCCAAGCCACCGGGGCCCAAGGCCGCCAGGTAAACGGTTGCCGCCAAGGCGTTCAAGGCTTGGTTGGAGCAAATATTCGATGTCGCTTTTTCCCGGCGAATGTGCTGCTCCCGGGCCTGGAGGGTCAGGACGAAACCCCGGCGTCCACGGGTATCCACCGTTTGTCCCACGATCCGGCCGGGTAGGCGGCGCATCAGGGCTCGGGAGGAGGCCATGAGACCGAGATACGGCCCTCCGAAGGAAAGGGGGTTCCCCAGGGGCTGCCCCTCGGCCACGGCGATGTCCGCTCCGCACGCGCCCGGCGACTCCAAAACGCCGAGGGCGACGGGATAGGCGGCGACGATGAGCAACGCCCCGACCTCGTGGGCCCGCCGGGCAAAGTCGCGAAGGGGCTCCACAATCCCGAGAAAATTGGGATACTGGACCACCAGTGCCGCCACCGATTCATCGAGCTCGTTTAAGGCTTCCGCCGATGAACGGCCATCCGTATCCCGCCACGCCACCACTTCTACATCCTGCGCCTCACAATAGGTGCGGATCACCCGGCGATACGCGGGGTTGAGGAGGTCGGACACCCACACCCGGCTCCGGTGGGTTGCCGCGCAGGCGGCCAGCGCCGCCTCGGCGGTGGCCGAGGCGCCGTCGTACATCGAAGCATTCGAAACCTCCATGCCCAGCAACTCGCAGACCATAGTTTGATACTCAAAAATCGCCTGGAGGATCCCTTGGCTGATCTCGGGTTGATAGGGGGTATAGGAGGTGTAAAATTCGCCGCGGCCGATCATTGCATCCACCACCGCGGGAACGTGGTGGTCGTAGGCACCGGCTCCGAGAAAACAGGCCATCTCGGCAGCCGGTTGATTCTCCCCGGCCAACTCGGCCATATGCCGATTCAGCTCCACTTCCGACAGGCGCTCCGGAACCTGCAAAGCCCCGCGAAATCGCACTTCTTCCGGAATGTCGTCAAAAAGTTCCTCAATGTCGGAGATCCCGAGCACCGCCATCATGCGCCGCCGGTCTTCTTCCGTGTGCGGCAAGTAACTCCACCCATTCACTGCACTCCCCCCAATCCCGGTGCGCCGGCTCCCTTCGCCGGCGACCGCGCTCTTTTATAAAAGGGCTTTTCCACCACCGTGGCGGCCAGGGATCTCCCCCGCACCACCACTTCCAGGGCCTGACCGGGCCGGGCGAATTCCTCCTCCACCATGGCCAGTCCGATGTTGCGCTGTACAGTGGGCCCAAAAGACCCGCTGGTCACCCAGCCGATTTCCCGTCCCCGAGACTTCACGGCATAACCCGACCGGGGAATGCCCCGGTCCACCATAACAAGACCTGCGAGCCGCCGGGTCACCCCCCTCTCCCGTTGGGAAAGCAGGGCGTCTCGGCCGATAAAATCCCCGGCGTCCCATTTGACAAACGCCTCGAGCCCGGCTTCCAAGGGCGTGATCTCTTCGGTGAGTTCGTGGCCATAAAGCGGCAGCGCCGCCTCCAGGCGAAGAGTATCCCGGGCGCCCAGCCCTGCGGGGATGAGGCCCATGGGCCCTCCGATCTCCAGCAGTCGGTCCCATAGTTCCAGTCCTCGGTCAGCGGGGACATACAGCTCAAAACCATCTTCCCCCGTATACCCCGTGCGGGAAATCAGGCCCTGTACCCCGGCCACCGATCCCACCTCCACCCGAAAGGGTTTCAGATTCTCGCCATCCCCTTTCGCCGCCCGCAAAATCTCCACAGCCGCAGGGCCCTGCAGGGCGAGAAGAGCGGTCTCCTCGGTACGATCCGCGATTTCGACGCCCGGAAGGCGATGCTCCTGCAGCCAGGTCAAATCTTTGGCCGTGTTGGCCGCATTGACCACCAGCATGTAGCGATCTGCGTCCAGTCGGTAGACCAACAGATCGTCCACCGTTCCGCCGCTGGGAAGGCACATCATCGTGTACATGGCCCGGCCTGGCGAAAGGGCGGCGACATTTCCGGTGACCATCCGCTGAAGAAAAGGCGTACTTTCCGACCCAGAGATTTCGAATTCCCCCATGTGGGAAACATCGAAAAGTCCGGCCCGGGTGCGCACACCCCGGTGTTCTTCCAGGATCCCCGCGTACTGGACCGGCATATCCCAGCCGCCGAACTCGATGATTTTTGCCCCCATCGCCTCGTGGGCCGGGTAGATCGGTGTCCGCTTACCCATCGTGCTCCCTCCCGTTTCACCGATAGCCAGAAAATGAAAAAGAGACGAGGTTTCCCATCCCCGTCTCTCTGTCCTTCAACCTGAGAGCATGCCCGGATGGCCGCCGGTCCATTCGCCGGCCGTCCAGGTTACCCCTTTGGTGGCCCCGGCCATCGCCGGGGCACTCTCCAGAGACTCGTCCGGATGCGGTACTTTTGCCTGAGAGTTTCGCGGGAGGATCGGGAATCCTCCCCTTGCTCCTTCGGCGGTGCATCAGCACCCTCTCCCGCACCCTTCATCCGACATCGCATCATTTGGTTGGATATTCTTCATATTACCGAAGATCGGGTCCAGGCGCCACCCGTTTACCGCCGTGCGTAAAAAAAAGAGAATGGACACACACTAAGGCTGTCATGTCTTGGGGGGATGGATCGTGAATCACCTGCCGGAGGTGGAATTCAATGAATCCGCCTTTGACGAGTTCGTGACCCGGGTCCGGGAGGATCACTGGGACTCGTGGGCCATGTTTCAATTGGCCCTGGAGGCACACCGGCGGCAGTTGACCGAGGATTTTGACCGTTTAACCTGCATCGAACAACTGCCCGCAGTCATTCCCTATCCGCACCAGCTCCGCACCGCTGAGCGAGTGCTTCGAGAATTTCGCGGTCGGGCGATCCTCGCCGATGAAGTGGGCCTGGGTAAAACGATCGAGGCAGGACTGGTTCTGAAGGAATATCTCATTCGTGGTCTTGTGCAGAAAGCCTTAATCCTCGTCCCCGCATCCCTCGTGCTGCAGTGGACACGGGAATTGAACGAAAAATTCAACATTCCCGCCTTCGCCCAAAGAAACGAATGGTCCTGGTCCACCTACGATATTCTGGTCGCTTCCATTGATACCACGAAGCGGGACCCCCATCGCCAGGCTGTTCTCGGCCAACCCTGGGACATGGTCATCGTCGACGAGGCCCACAAGCTCAAGAACCGCAAAACGAAAAACTGGCAACTCGTCAATCAGTTGCAGAAAAAATATTGTTTATTACTCACTGCCACTCCGATTCAAAATGACCTGCGGGAGCTGTACAATCTGATCACTTTATTAAAACCGGGACAACTGGGGAGCTTCCGGGAGTTCTGCCGCAATTTCGTCGAAGATAAGCGAACGCCAAAAAATCCGGCCGGACTGCGCAAAGCCCTCGACGAAGTGATGATCCGAAATAAACGAAGCGAAGGCAATGTCGAGTTCACCAAACGGTACGTGCGCCAAGTCCCGTTGCAACTGTCTCCGGAGGAGCGCGTTTTTTACGAGGCCGTCACCGCCTTCATTCGGGAAGAGTACCGTCGGCGCATCGACACATCCCAAAATGTTCTTCATTTGATCACCCTGCAACGGGAGATGTGCAGTTCGCCGTACGCGGCCTTGAACACTCTGGAACGCATGGCAAAGGATGAAGCCCATCCCCCGGGCTTTCGAGCCCGGTTGCTGGAACTGTGCGAACTCGGGGCTCGAATCCCCACTTACACGAAAGTGGAAACCACCATCGACTTGGTGAACCAGATCCATGACAAAGTGATCGTGTTCACCGAGTATCGAGCTAGCCAAGATTTCCTCCTTTACATGATGAAACGGCGCGGCATTCCAGCTGTGCCCTTTCGCGGCGGATTCCAACGGGGGAAAAAGGACTGGATGAAAGACATTTTTTCGAAAAGGGCCCAGGTGATGGTCGCCACCGAAGCGGGGGGTGAAGGGCTTAACCTCCAGTTCTGTAACCAGATCATCAATTTCGACCTGCCCTGGAACCCCATGCGGGTTGAACAGCGCATCGGCCGGATTCACCGTTTGGGCCAAACCCGGGATGTGTTCATCCACAACCTGGCCACGGCCGATACCATTGAACAATATATCGTTGAATTGCTCCAGGAAAAAATTCGCCTCTTTGAACTGGTCATTGGCGAACTCGACCTGATTCTCGGCAAAATGCGCTTATCCGCCGATGACTTTGAGCGACAAGTCATTCGTTGGATTATGGATGCGGAACATCCGGATCGGCTTCGGGAAAAAATGGACGAGTTCAACCGCGCTTTTGAGTCGGCGAAGGCCGAGTGGGCCAGGGAACGCGCGACAGAGGGCGTAGAACTGCCCGGTTTGATCTAGAGGACGCCTGTAACCCGAGAGTTCCGCAACACAATACGCCCCTGGGGCGGCCGCTTGGAGGGAGTCCATGGAAAACATCGAAGCCATCCGCACTTTCGCGAGAAGCTACTTTATCCACACCGGCGCAACCCTCATCGAAGACAGCGATACGCGCCTTGCCGTACGCGCGCCCATCGAGATCGACAAAGAGCTCACCGACCGGCCCTATTATTGGATGTGGGTGGAAGCCACCGGCCAGGAGGTGGAGCCCCCGACCTACACGTTCATTTTCGACCCTGAGGCCGCCGAGGAAGAGGACGAAACGGCCGAATGGTTGGCCCCGGGAAGTTTTCGTCTGCAGCGAATGTACGAGTCGGTATGTCGCCGGGGACGGTTTGTACGCCAATTTGAAGTGAGCCGTCCGGACACCTTACTCCGACCGGTCCTCTTGGTCTATTGGAAAATCTCGTATGTCTCGGACCGGCGAAAAGATCGGTTATTGGCCGCCGCGGTAGACTTGGTGGAGGGGCGGGTCGCCATCCACGCGGACGCCTCTTTGCCGCCGGTGCAACTTTCTGACACTCCATCAGCTCGACACCTTGAGAAGGCCCGAATCGAGTGGCCAGAAGCCACAAGTCTTCTCCAGGCCGCCCTGCGTCTGCACCTTAGTCACGAGGATCACCGCTGGGCCAAGGAAGCCCTGGAGAGGCGTCGGGAAGAAGAGCAGCGCCTGGCCCTGTATTTTCAACAGATCCTTCGGGAACGGGAGGAGGATCGTCGCACTTTGGAAGCAGAGTGGGCCATCCGCCGGGAAGAACTGAAATGGCGTCTCGGCCCGCGTATCCTGGCTGATCCTCTTCAATGGGCTTGGCTTTTCCTCACCCCCGCCTCGATGCTCACCTGGTTCAACAAGCGGCGATCGGCTTCGCTCACTTGTCCGGTGGATTTGTGGGAGAACGAGGGGACGTCTCTTCCATCCTCGGCCCGAGCCAGTCAATCTGCCGGAGCCGGGCATCGGGACCGTCCAGGTGTCCGTGCCGATTCATCTGCACAATGCGGCTTCGCATGACGTCCACAAGAACTTCCAGCTCCCGGGCCACCCGCCCGTAGATCTCCGGAGGTGGATAATTGCTGGTAAATAACGTCGGCCGAGCGGTGGTGAAACGGGCATTGATAATCCGAAACATCTTCTCCAGTGTAAAATCACTCGGCCGCTCCTGGGCAAACTCATCGATGGCGAGCACAGGCACCCGGCAATACGCTTCCACGATGGGTTCCACATCCTGCCCAGACGCAATGCGGCTGCGGAGGCGGTCAAAAATCATGTCCGCCCGGACAAAGAGCGTCGGGACCCGCCTCTCCTCCAGGCGATTGACGATCGCCAGAAGAAGATGTGTTTTCCCCACCCCCGGCGGCCCAAAGATGTACAGGCCCTTCATCGGCACCCCGGGTTCCACCGTCTCGGCAAACTCCACCGCCGCTTTGTACAAATCCGGAAACCGGCGCTTTTGCTCCTCGGGAAAATTCTCGAAGGTAAAACGGCCGTCTGCCTCAGTCTTGCCCGAGAACGCCTCCAGGTCTTTTAAGCGGCGTCTTTCCAACCACTCTTGATACGGACGGCAATATCCGGTTCGAACGGTAATCTCCCCTTGATAAACTTCCAGTTGGTCGAACATGCCCCGGGCGTCTCCTTGCTTGCCGCACTGTTCGTAACCCCGACACTGACCGCAGATCTCCTGCTGTTGCAAGTAGGCAAACAATAAGCCACTGCCCCGAATCACCGCCCGGGGCTTTACTCCGAGTTCCCGGAGCTGGGGAATTCGCTCATAAAAGAAAGAAGGGGCGGTCTTTGCGCCCGGGCGCCGCAGCGCCGCCAGACTGGCCAGCGATCCGATGGACTCCATATGGCCGTCCCTCCCTAACATTCACCGAGTCAACGGCTGAAGAGACGCCGATGCGTCGATATCGATCACCTGCACCCCTCGCAAATCGGGCCGCAAAACCATCGAATGGGCCGCCAGCCCCGCCCCCGCCCAGGCCTGGATCATGGCGGGACCCACTGGCTCTTCATCTCCGGCCCGGCAGAAGGCGATCAACGAAGGCCCGGAACCGCTCAACGCCACGCCCAAAGCTCCGGCTTTCCGACCCGCATCGGCGGCGGCACCCATGCCGGGGATGAGAGACATTCGGTAAGGTTCGTGCAGCACATCATCCATGGCCGCCCCCGCCGTTTCCAGATCCCCCGTGGCAAGGGCCCCGACCAACAGACCCACCCGGTTCACATTGTGGACGGCATCGGAAAAGGGCACCGAGGTCGGAAGCACTTTCCGGGAATCTTTCGTGGCCAGAGGTACTTCAGGCACAACGACGACGCAAACGAGATCTTGGGGTACTGGCAATTTGACGTACCGCGTTTTTTCCCCGGTCTTGCCGGACACGACGATCCCGCCGAAAAGCGCGGCAGCCACGTTGTCAGGATGCCCTTCCATGGCCACCGCCAACTCCAGCAGATCATCCGCGGACAGCGGCCGCCCGCACAGTTCGTTGGCCGCCGCCAACCCGCCCACAATGGCCGTGGCACTGCTGCCCAGCCCCCGGGTCACCGGCACCGCATTGTGAGCCCGCAACTTCAATCCTGGTCTTCGTCTGCCGAGTTGATCGAACACATACTGCACCGCTTTGTAGATCACGTTTTCAGAAGTCGCCGGAATCATCTCCGCGCCGGCGCCGGTAACTTCAAATTGCAATCCCTGATCCATGATCTCCAGCTCAATCTCATTATAAAGCTGCAACGCCATGCCCAAACTGTCGAATCCCGGACCGAGATTCGCCGTGGTGGCCGGCACTCGAACCTTCACCGCCACGAGGGGTCCCCCATTTCTCTCCAAAATCTCATCCCCAAGCTCACGACCGAAGCGCTTCCGAACCCATCATCGCATCGACCACCGCTTTCTCGGTGGCCTCCACCACCTGCGGGCCCTCAGCCCGTCCAGGGGCGTGCAGCAACGCTGTATCCGGATCTTTGAGCCCGTTGCCGGTCAAGACGCAGACGGCCGTCAGTCCCTTTTCCAGCCGCCCCTCGGCTCGGGCTTTGACCAGTCCCGCCACCGAGGCGGCGGAAGCGGGCTCACAGAAGATCCCTTCCCGAGCCACCCATCGGTAAGCCTCGAGAATCTCCTCGTCCGTTACTGCGCCCATCATCCCGCCGGATTGCTCCACCGCCTGCACCGCCCCGTTCCAGCTCGCGGGATTCCCAATTCGTATGGCTGTGGCAATCGTTTCCGGGTGAGCAATCGGCTTTCCCCGCACGATGGCCGCCGCACCTTCCGCCTCGAAACCAAACATGCGCGGGCGATGCCGGGTACGCCGATGAAGGTGATACTCAACAAATCCTTTCCAATATGCGGTAATGTTACCGGCATTGCCCACTGGAATCGCAAGCACGTCGGGTGCTTCCCCCAGCTCGTCGCAAATCTCGAAGGCCGCCGTTTTCTGGCCCTCAATCCGAAAAGGGTTGACGGAGTTCACCAGAGTCACCGGATGGGTCTCGGCCAAATGTCGAACGATCGCCAACGCCTGGTCAAAATTCCCCCGGACTGCGACGACCTGGGCTCCATACATATACGCCTGGGCCAATTTCCCCTGGGCGATCTTTCCATCCGGGATTACCACCACCGCGCGCATGCCCGCCCGGGCCGCATAGGCGGCGGCTGACGCCGATGTATTCCCCGTGGACGCGCAAATTAACACCTTGGCTCCGTCCTCTTTCGCTTTTGTCACCGCCATGGCCATCCCGCGGTCTTTAAACGAACCTGTGGGATTAAGGCCTTCGTACTTTAACCAAATCTCGAGGCCGGTGCGCTCGGACAGTTGTCGGGCATAGATAAGCGGTGTGTTGCCTTCTTGCAGGCTGATCGGCTCCGTATCCGGCTCCACGGGCAAGAACTCTCGGTACTCCTCCACGACACCCCGCCACATGGCGTGATCTCCTCCTTCACTGGCTGTAACCAACAATTTCCGCCCGGCGGACCCCAGTAATCCCGATCAAGGTCTTCACCAAGGCGTCGACGGGGTTGGTCATGTCGGAAACGTCCACCATCACCGTCACCAGAGCGGCCTGGTGCACCGGCATACCCTGATTGATCGTAAGAACGTTTCCCCCAGCCCGGGCAATGGCGTTCAATACGACAGAAAGGACCCCCGTGCGATGCTCAAGGATGAGCGACAGGGTCACCACATGCTCCCGCCCTTCTTCATCGTACAGATGCACCAAGTCCCGGTACTTATAAAAGGCACTTCGGCTCAAACCGACCTGGGAGACGGCATCGTGAACCCTCTCCACTTCCCCGCTGGCGAGCAAAGTCTTGACCTGAACCGTTTTGAGCATGGCTTCCGGGAGAATCTCTTCCGCCACCAGATAGTATCTTCGGCGATTCCCTTCACCCACGCCCGTCACCCCGCGATGTTTACTGTAGGTGGATTACAATCCTCTACTGGTAGACAGTATAACATCGGGAGCTGAAGTTGACAATCGCCGATCACGGAGCATAGCTTTCCAATCGCTGCCCCTGAGCAGCCCCCCGGCCAAAGAGCCGCTCTCTCCGCCGCAAAACACCGGGCCGGACCGTGGGCTGCACCGCTACGTGGCCCGAGATATAGATATCGTGCCAAAGCAAAAACATTAAAACGGTCCACAGCTTCCGGGCGTAATCCCCTCGCCCGAGCCGATGATCTTCCAGCCTGGCAAGTAGCCATGCCCGATCAAAATACTCATCGACCGACTTATCGGATAGGCGCTCCCTGGCCCACTCGTACAGCTCGTCCCGCAACCAGCGCCGGGTCGGGACCGGAAAACCCAACTTTTTGCGCCTCGTTACCGCTTCGGGCAGGATGTCCCGGACAGCCTCCCGCAACACGTACTTGGTGGTGCCCTCCAAAAGGCGAAGCGAGGTTGGAATGCGCCGAGCTACATCGAAAACCCGCACATCCAAGAAAGGCACCCGGAGTTCCAGGGAGTTGGCCATCGTCATCTTGTCGGCTTTCATGAGAATGTCACCGGGAAGCCAGGTATGAATGTCCACGAGCTGCATTTGGGTGACTTCATCCATGTCGGCAAATCGCTCGTACAACGGCTCAGTCACCACTTTCACGCAGGCGAATCCCCCATCGGGGGTCCACTTTAGAAAAGCTCGTTTCTCATTGTCCGAAAAAATGTTGGCGTTCCCCACAAACCGGTCGGAGAGTAGCCGAGATCCCCGAAGGAGAAATCCCCGGCCCTTCATCCCGGAAGGCAATCCCCGGGCCCATTCTCCCAAGCCCCGGCGCACTCCGTCGGGCAAGAAATGAAACATTCGCAGGGACAGCGGCTCTCGATAAATGGTATATCCCCCGAATAATTCATCTGCCCCCTCCCCCGAAAGGACCACCGCAACGTCGGAAGAGGCCAGCTCCGCCACAAAGTAGAGGGCGATCGCCGAGGGGTCTGCGACTGGCTCATCCTGGTGATAAGCCAGATCGGGAAGAACCTCCGCATACCGATTCGCCGAGATCACGACATCTCGGTGGTCAGTACCGAGAATCCTCGCCGTTTCCCGAGCATACTCGATTTCGCTCATCCCGCCGGCCCCTTCAAAGCCCACGGTAAAGGTTTTCACTTGCTCAAGTTCCTTCAACAGGGCCACGATGGTACTGGAATCAACCCCACTGGAAAGAAAAGCGCCCCGGGGCACATCGCTGTTCATATGCGCTCGAACAGACTCCCGCAACACCTCCCGGACCTCGTCCACGAATGCGGGAAGCGGTCGATCTACCGGTTCGAAAGTCGCCTCCCAATACCTTCCGAGCTTTGCCTCTCCCTCCCGCCAAATCAGCCGGTGCGCCGGCGGCAACTTCTTAATGCCCTCAAACATCGTTTCTGGGTCGGGAACATATTGGAACGTGAGATAGTTCCACAACGATTCCGGCTTTACCCGGGCCTCGATCCCGGGGACCGCCAACAGGCTTTTGATCTCCGAGGCAAAAACAAGTCCTTCGGGGGTCAGAGTATAGTACAGGGGTTTGATCCCAAAATGATCCCTGGCCAACAACAACGTGCGCCGGGGCTCATCCCAAATCGCAAAGGCAAACATGCCCCGGAGTCTACCGACTAAATCCAGCCCCTCTTCTTCGTACAGATGCACCAAAACTTCAGTATCGGTGTCCGTGCGGAACTGGTGTCCCCGCTCCACGAGCTCGCGGCGAAGCCATTTGTAATTATAGATCTCCCCGTTAAACACCACCCAGATCGAGCCGTCCTCGTTGGACATGGGTTGGTGTCCGCCGGCCACGTCGATGATGGAAAGACGGCGGAATCCGAACCCCACCCCTGACCCCAAGTAGAATCCTTCATCGTCCGGTCCCCGGTGAATGATCCGTTCCGCCATCTGCCGAAGGGTCTCCATCTCGACATTTCCATCCCGGTTCGCGATTCCACAAATCCCGCACATGACCCCATCCTCACCTTCCCGCTTATCCCAATCGAACCGCACGCCCGCCCGGTTCGCCCAGGCCAAAGTGATTCACGATGGCTTCAACGACAGCTTGTGCCGTTTGATCGCTGGTGTCGATCGTCAAGTCCGCCCACTCGTACATCCCGCGACGTTCCTGGAGCAGCTCGTGCAGCCGGGCAATCCGGGAATCCCCGCCGAGCAGCGGCCGGACCGCCGGGTCGCCGACCAACCGCGCAGCCAACACCTCTTCCCGGGCCGAGAGATAGACCGTTTTCCCGCTCGCTTTCATGATCTCCACATTTCGCCCCCGAAGGACGATCCCTCCTCCGGTGGCGATGACCCACCCGCTGCGCCCGGATAGTTCCAACAAAGTCGCCTGCTCGAGATCGCGGAAAAACGATTCCCCTCCCTTTGCAAAAATCTCGGGGATCTCCATACCTTCCCTGCGGACAATCTCGTCATCCGTATCGGCAAACGACCACCCGATCCGTTCGGCCAACAGCCTCCCCACCGTGCTCTTTCCACTTCCCATGAAACCGATGAGATACAGGTTGGTCAAATCGTCCCCTCCCTCATTGCATCTATCCTACCACACCACACGATCCACTTTAAGGACCGGAGCCAAAATCCGTACCCTCATGCCAACCGCGAATTGTGAAACTTCCTGGATCCACGTCCACCCGCAAAGACCGCTGGACTGCATCCCCAATACGCCCCCGGGAAACCACCACGATTAACGGTCCGGGCTCCTCGGCGACTGTGACCTCCACCCGCCCTGAGTCCAAGGGCAACTGTTGCGTCCCCCTCCAGTCCGGGTGTTGACGCAATTGCGCCAGGGCCCACTGCCATCCCACCTCAGCCAATCGGTCCGCTTGATCGGTTCGCACCTGCCGCACAATCCGTTCAAAATGGCCGTGTACTTTGTCGAACAATGTCCACATGGCCACCTGCATCACCAAAGCCAAACCGAGCGTCGCAGGAAGAATCCATCCACCGCACCTCCGGGCCAGTTTCACGGTGCGGAACCCTCTCCTGATCTGGAGCCCGCATCGGGGAGGAAGCGCCGCGAGGCGAGAAAACCGACCAGCGGCTCCTGATCCCAGGGCCGCGCCCACCAAGTCTCAACGGTGAGCCCTCCGGGCTCCACGACAAACCAGATACGTTTCACTCCATTGGCCAGAACGACGTCCCCCTCCCCGTTTACAGATTGAAGAACCTGCCCACGGTCGCTCAACCACAGGGAAATCCATTTTCCCCGCCCATCGCGAAATTCCACCCTTCTTCCCCCGCCCCGAACCTCACCCGCGTCGTGAAACTCCCGGGACAGCCGAACCATCAGGCGGCGCCACTGTTCTTCCCCTTCGATCCCTGTATCGATTCGATTCGCACTGGAAGCGACGGCGGCCCACCACTGTGCCCAGGTCATCCATATCACTGCCGCCATCACCGCAACCAGAGCCGTCTCCAGAAGAATAAAACCTTGCACACCCTTTTTATTCACGGCAGAGTCCGCCTTTCCGGGGCGGGCTCGATGAAGCTCAGCTCCCGGTCACCGCGGATACCGTGCCACCTCACCTTTAGTCGAATCACGGGAACTTCATTCCACCTCTGCCCGCCCTCCCACTCGATGCGGTACTGAACCCCCGACCTCTGCACCACTTCCCCGACAGCCACTCCTGTAGCCACCCGCCGTTCTCGGGCTTCAAGGGCCAGATTCCGGGCGATGGCCCATTGTTGCGCGTCCCGATATTCTGCCAAAATGGCCATGGTATAAACCCCGTCCGTACCGATCAGGAGGACGGTGCAAAAAGTGGCGAGTAACGCCTCCATCATCATGAACCCGTCACGGCCCAAGGAAAATCACCACCCCACTGTCTGGGTAGATCCGAGCGCCCATTCGATCTCCGAATCGATTGCACAGCCAGATCGTCCCGCCCTGAATCCCGGTGCCCCGGGGGTTGAAGCGCAGATGAGTGTCTGGCAGGGGCAAGATGCCGGTCGCGTATGCAATGCCAGGTTTGTTATCCACCGTTCTGACGTGTTCCACCCCGCGGTACACCATGTAATCCGGGCGAGTCCTCCAAAATCTCAGTTCATAGAAGACCCCTTCCGCTTCGGCCCGGCTCTGGCACTCCCTTAAATCTGCCGTCAGCCGCTCCGCGGCAGCTCTCAATTCCCAGTACGCCAGCCACCGAACCATACTCGGAATGGCAACGGCGGAGAGCGCGCCTATGAGAAGCAGTGCAGCCATCGCCTCGAGCAGAGTAAACCCCTTCGCTTTCTCACAATCCCAAAACACCGTGCAACGAACAGGAAACCTCCGGTGTCCCGCTCGCCCCTGCCTTGATCTCATAATGACCTCCCCCCGGACATTTGGGCGGCGATTCCAACAACTTTGCGTCAACCAAAGCCTGAAGGGCTGCCTCCGACGACCCCGGCAGGGGGATATCCTGCACCAGATCCCACTGAACGAGGACCATGCGCAGCAAGCGCTGGTTGCTTTCGCAACCCGTCTTTTGTGCGCCCTCACCTGCAGCCCGCAGATTGGGCACCGCCAAGGAAATCAGAACCCCGATAATGGTCACGGCCACCAACAACTCAATCAACGTAAAACCGCCCTGGTACGAGCGCTTGCGTTTACACCGGGTCTTTGTTTCCAACGTCACCTTACGACACCACCCGTCCCATCAATTTCGTGATCGGCAGGTAGAGAAGGAGAAAAATCCCCAAAATCAACACGCCGATGACTCCCGTCAAAGCCGGCTCCAGCCATCGGATCCACAATTCCGTGCGCCTCCTTTGTCTGGTCGCGATGCGCTCGGCCAACACAAGTAACGCCGTATCCATCTGGCCGGTCCACAGTGCCAATTCCACCACCCGACGCAACTCTTCTGTGCACTGCGGCCACCTCCCCAAAGCCTCGGAAAGGGACTCCCCTTCCGACATCCGCTGTCGCACGTATCGAGCCGCTCCGGAGACCCGGGTTCTCAAGCTGCCCAGGTGAGCCAGTGTCTCTTCTAAGGAAACGCCGGCAGCCAGCATGGTGCCGAGGAGAAAAGACCACTCGAAGGTAAAGGCGTCGTACAGCCCCAGTGTCTGGGCGCAGCGCCGTAGGGGAGATCGTCGACTTAAACGATAGCCCCGCATACCCTCCGGAACCGGGGCGGAACGTTCTCTGCCCCGCCTTGGCCGACGACCGGGGGCCCATAGCCATAGGGCGAGTCCCAGAGCGGCGGCAGCCAGCGCGCCGAGGACAGCCCCGGTCCACCGAATCGCTTCCAAGTCAATCCCAGGATCCAGGCCCAGGGGGTGGTAAAAATCTTTCAGCTTTGGCAGGACGACCACGAGAAACAGGACACATACCCCCGTCGCCGCCACAGTCACGAAGAGAGGGTAAGCGAGTTGCCGCCACATCTCCCGCCAGTGTCGGTCCCACTGAGCGGCCTGCCCACCGAGGGCGGTCATCATCTGCACCCATTCTCCTGTGGCCTCCCCTACCCGGATCAATGGCAGCCACAGTGGATATTGTCCCGCCTCTTCATAGAGTTCCGAAAGGGAGCGACCTTCCCGGAGCCCGTCGCGCCACTGCAGTAAAAGCGTTGACAACGGTCCCGTCCGCGCGACGGCCAAAACATCCAAGGCATAATCCATGGGTATCCCCGCTTTTAGATACTGGGCCAAATCTGTCCACAACTCCGCCCAATCCCTCAGGGCAATCCGCGGGTCATCCCTCCTCCGCCCCCACCGAGGCCGTCGCCATTGGAACTGAGGCCACCCCGCCCACCAAGGACTCACACCACGGTTCACCCAACTCCCCCTTTATCATCCTCGGCCAGGCGCTCTCCTCCCAATCCGGAGAAGTGGACCAAGGCCGATCCCAACCTTGTTCTGAAAGATGAAACAACGGCACTACTCCGGCGATGCCCCGTCCTTGGCATGCTTCACACCCACTGGCCGTCCAAGCGAATCCCGCCTGCCCTCCGCTCCCCCGAACGGTCCCGGACCTTCGCCGGCAATGGGCACACAGCCTGCCCACCAATCGCTGACTGAGAATAGCCAGGAGCGTACTCTCCAATTCCCCCTCAGGAACCCCCCACTGGCGAAACCGTGACCAGACTTCGGCAGGGCCCGCCCCGTGAACGGTGGCCACCACCAGGCATCCGGCAAGGGCCGCCTGAACCGCCGTCCAGGCGGCATCTTCGTCGCGAATCTCGCCGATTGCCACGGCGTTGGGGTCTTGGCGCAAACAGGCTGGCAAAAGGCGGCGATACGTCCAACCCCTCCCCGTTTGAACCTCCACCTGGTGAACGCCGTCCACATGCTGTTCCACTGGATCCTCCAGGGTCACCACACACCGATGTTCCGCCGCCCACCGCCTCACCACCCGGTACAAGGAAGTCGTCTTCCCGCTTCCAGTGGGGCCGGCGATCAACAACAATCCGTGAGCAGACTCCGTCCACGCCAGCCAGCGCCGCCAAACTGGATCGTCCCCAAAGTCTGACTCCGATGGATCCTCCCCCGTCCGCACATGGTGGATCCGAATCACGAGACGCTCCCCTTTTACCGTGGGCAGGGTGGCCACCCGCATGTGACACACGTTCCCCCCTACGGGAAGCTGGAGTTGGCCATCTTGGGGGATCCGCTTCTCAGCAATATCCATCCTAGACAACAACTTCACCCTCCGCACAATCTCCTGCCCCATCCGGCCGTTCCAGGTCGTCACCCGCCACAATCGGCCGTCGCGACGAAATTGCACCCGCCAACCAGCCTCCTCGGGCTCCACGTGAACGTCGGGGACTCGTCCCGCCACCGCCCGCTCCAGCACCTGCTGAAGTGCCTGCACCGGCCCTTGGCCTTCCATAGCCTTCCCCCCTTCTTTTTCCGCCGGCCCCCTCCGCCGGGTGTATCCAGTGGATTCGACTCCGCGCCGAACAAACCTTTGGAGCCCCTTTGAACCTGAAAAAATCTTTATTAAACTTTCGAGAGCGGGATTTCCCCGGCGACGGAGATCGCCGATTCAGTCCGGGTGCGGTATAATAGGGTCCAATACCGGCGCAACCTCAGGAGGTTTGCCATGGATTCACTGGTGAAACGGATTTTACAGTTGTTGCAGGAAAACAGCCGCCTGCCCCAGCAAGCGATCGCCGATATGCTCGGCGTTTCCCGCAACGAAGTGGCAGCGGCCATCGATCAACTGGAGCAAAATGGCATTATCAAGGGTTATTCCGCGGTCATTCATTGGGAGAAAGCGGGGTACGAACAGGTGACGGCGATGATCGATGTCAAGGTAACCCCTCAGCGGGATGCCGGATTCGACGCCATCGCCGAGCGCATCTATCGCTTTCCGGAAGTCAAATCGGTGTATCTCATGTCCGGGGCCTACGACCTTTCAGTGGTTGTGGAGGGGCGAACCATCAAAGAAGTGGCCCGATTCGTGTCCGAAAAGTTGTCCACCCTCGAACACGTGCTGTCGACGACCACCCATTTTATCCTGAAAAAATACAAACAGGACGGGGTTATTTTCGACGATCGGGAAGGGGATCAGCGGTTGGTGATCACCCCATGACAGACTTTGAAGATCGCCTGTCGCCGACGGTCCGAGCCATTCCCCCGTCGGGGATTCGACGTTTTTTCGATTTAGCCGCCACCACCCAAGGGGTTATCTCCCTGGGAGTGGGGGAACCGGACTTTGTCACGCCGTGGCGAGTCCGGGACGCCTGTGTGGATGCGTTGGAAAGGGGTTATACGAGTTACACATCAAACCGCGGGCTTCCAGCCCTTCGGCGGGCCGTGGCCCGGTATCTCGAAGACCGATTCAGGGTTTCGTACAACCCGGACACGGAAGTCCTGGTCACGGTGGGGGCCAGCGAGGGGATCGACGCGGCGCTTCGAGCGATCCTTTCGCCGGGGGATGAAGTCCTCATCCCAGAACCCAGTTATGTTTCCTATGGTCCCTGCGTCCAGTTGGCCGGCGGAGCGCCGGTGTACGTCCCCACCCGGGCGGAGGACCAGTTCAAGCTCAAGGCGTCGACCATCGAACGATTCATTACGCCGAGGACAAAGGCATTGTTGCTCGGCTACCCGAACAATCCCACCGGCGCCACCCTGGGTGAGAAAGATCTGGAACAGATCCGGGCCATCGTGCTCAAACACGACCTGCTCGTCATCAGCGACGAAATTTATGCTGAACTGAGTTACGTCCTGCCGCACACCAGTTTTCCGTCGTTGCCGGGTATGCGGGAGCGCACGATGCTGTTAACCGGGATGTCCAAAGCCTACGCCATGACAGGCTGGCGAGTCGGTTTTGCCACGGGCCCGAGGGCGTGGATCGACGCCATGGTAAAAATCCACCAGTATACCATTCTCTGTGCACCGATCATGAGCCAAATGGCGGCGGTGGAAGCCCTTACAAAGGCTTCCCGGGAGCGGGATGAAATGGTGGCCCAATACGAGGAACGCCGGCGACTGGTGGTGAGCGCTTTTCGGCGGATGGGCCTTTCTTGTCACGAGCCAGAAGGGGCCTTTTACGCATTCCCGTCGGTGAAGGAAACCGGCCTCGATGACGAAGTGTTTGCCGAAGAACTGCTAAAGCGAGAAAAGGTGGCGGTGGTACCGGGGCGGGTGTTCGGTCCGGGGGGTGTGGGACACATTCGCTGTTCGTACGCCACCGGTGTTGACCAATTGCTGGAGGCTTTCGAACGAATGGAACGGTTTTTGGAGAAGCTCGACGATATCCGCGCCGAGCGGGAAGGACACGCCCCGAGTTCTCTGGGAGGTGCCCGACGATAGGGGGCAAGAAATTGAAACGGGCGGTTTTCCCCGGACGGGGCTGCCGGGGAAAACCGCCCGTCTTTTGTTCCGTTACCCGACGGCCTGGATCTCTTCTTCCGGCAGTGAAGGCACAGCCAACCCCGCTTTGACCAATGCGTAAGCCGACAAAAGATACGCCAGCACCGATTCCGCCCCTTGATTCAGGTTTACGCCCCCAGCGAGAAGCCCGTCTTTGCATCCTCCTGTGTCGGGGTCATACAGCGAAATTCCTTCCACATTGTGCCCGGTGAACCACGAAAAACTGATCCGGGCCCCTTCCCGATCAGCGGGGCGCCCCAGAACACTCCAAAATGTGGCATAAGCCAGGACCATGGCCCCGGCGTCCACCGGTTGTTGGTCATACAGCGCAGGGCGCCCTCCCTTGGGAAACCATCCGTGGTTCCCAACAATTTGAAGTACTCCGTCAATAATCAGCGACTCGGTGAGAAAATCCATCGCTTCCTCAGCAATCCTTCGGGCTTTTTTCGACCCGGTGACCACGGCCCCCCGGAGCAGCGCAGCTGGCAACACGCCGTTCGAGTAGGTCAGGGCTTCGTCAAACCACGGCCACCCCGGCGCGCTATGCCGGTGATAAGCAGCCACCAGCCCCTCCACCAGCTCACCGATCAGCGGCTCCAGCGCGCCCCGTCGCTCCTCCCTTTCCCACGCCGCGCAAAGCCCCAGAAGGGCAAAGGCTTGGGCCCGCACAAAGGAGAGGCCGGTGGCATGGGAGACTGCTCGTTCAAAGGCCGCCGCCGCCACACGGCCGTAGTAGGAATTTGGCTGTGTCTTCATCGTCTCCCCCAGGGCCCACAGGGCCCTCCCGAAGCTGTCTTCGGACCCCAGTTCCTCCAAAAATCTCCGGTCATACCCGACGAAGTTTCGGAATCTCCCATCCGGGCGCTGGGCGTACACCAGAAATGCCAAGTAGCGGTCGGCCAGCCTTCCCAGCCTGGCTGACCAGGGCCGGCATTCGGGCAAACTTTGCAGCCAAAGCGCGGCGATCAGCGCCCGGGCATTGTCGTCGGTCGTATAACCGGTGGCGAAATCCGGGACAGGGCCCACGGCGTGTTGGATCATCCCCGTCGAATCGGTCATCCGTTCCATGTGATCCAACCGCATCTCCACTGCCAAGGGCTCTTTCATCGCCGAAGATCACCTCACTGACATCGGATGCGCCGGCGCCAACCCCTCTTCCGCCAGCTCCGCATACTGCAATCCGATCTGGGGCCAACTCACCGATGCGCCAAAGGAGCGGGCTTTGGCTTCACAGGCCTGCTGTTTCAACGGGTGATCGAACATCTCCAGGATCGCCCGGGCCATGGCCCCGGCGTCCCGGAACGGGACCAGAGACCCCGCTCCCTGACCCAACAGCTCCTCGGCATACCAGTACGGCGTCGAGACCACTGCCCGGCCCAGTCCCACGGCATAGGTGAGAGTGCCGCTGCAAATCTGTTCTTTCCCAGGATACGGGGTCACAAACAGATCCGAGGCCCATAAATAGTCGAGCAACTCTTCCCGTTCCAGGAAACGATTCACGAAACGAACGTGGTCCGCCATTCCCAGTCGGTCCACCATGGCCTCCAAAGACTGTCGGTAACGCTCTCCGCTCCGGCGCACCACGTCCGGATGTGTCCCCCCGAGAATGAGGTACGTCGTCTCGGGATAACGCCGCACCACCTCGGGAAGTGCCAGGATGACATTTTCAACACCCTTTCCGGGGCTTAACAAACCGAAGGTAGAGATTACCCGCCGCCCACCCAGGCCGAGCTTCGCTTTCATGGTCTCCCTGGGGACCGGGGAATGATAAACCGGCACGCCGTGGCGAATCAGTCGAATCCGGCTTTCAGGAACACCGTAGACCTGTTGGAGCAGTTCCCTGGCTTTTTCTGCCATGACCACCACAAAAGCACTCCGGGCACAGATCTCGCTCAGCACCCGTTTCTGTCCCTTGGTCGGAGATTTCAAGACAGTGTGGAGCGTGGTGATGATCGGCGCCCGAAGCTCTTCATAAAGGCGCAGGATAAAGCGACCGTCTTCCCCGCCGAAAATCCCGTACTCATGTTGCACGCAGACGACATCGATTCCGGCAGCGCTCATCGCCTCCGCAGCCCGGACGTAGTCCCTGGGTCGCTCATCGCGGATCGCCCAGGTGGCACCAGGAGGGATCGTCTCCCCCTGGGCCTCGCGGATCATGGCCGCGATGCGCACATCGGTGCCAGCCTGGGATAGCGCTTCTGCGAGGTCTGCGGTAAAAGACGCAATGCCGCAACGTCTGGGCGGGTAAGTGCCAATGAGGGCCACACGGCGGTGTTTCCTCATACGGCTGTCACCTCCGTTTGATTTACCGTTCCTGGGTCACCGTTTCCGCCGTGACCGCGCGTTGGACAAAGCGCGCCGATGGCGGAACGGTCGTCCCCTCCCCCACCACAGTACTGATCAACTCGGCCCCGGCGCCTACCTGCACACCATCCCACAGAACGCTGTCCCGCACCACTGCCCCGGGACCCACATGGGTATTCGCGCCAATCACGGCAAAGGGGCCGACTGTTGCGCCTGGAAGAACCTGGGACAACGGGCCGATCAGCACCGGCCCAATCACTCGGGCGCCGGTGAAAATCTTGGCCGTCTTGTCCACCGCCACCCCGCTGGCGGGAAACGCACATCCCGGCAATTCGGCCGTGCGAGAAAGCAAATGGCGGTGTAATAAGAGATACTTCTCAGGCGTCCCCATGTCAATCCAGTAATTGTCCGAATTATAAGCGTAGAGTGCCTTCCCCCGCTCTAACAGCTTTGGAAAAACCTCCCGCTCAATGGACAGCGGCGTCCGAAGAGGAAACCACTCCAATGCGTCCGGTTCCAAAACGTATAGGCCCGCATTTATGTAGTTCGTGGTGACCTCCTCTAGAGATGGTTTTTCCAAAAAACGTTGGATTCTTCCCTTCGCGTCGCTTTCGACTAGCCCATATGGCGTAGGATCTTCCACCCAGGTCGTGGCAATGGTGACGAGCGCGTTGCGCTCAAGGTGAAAATGAACTAAAGCGGAGATGTTTAAATCTGTGACAATGTCTGCATTGCAGACGAGGAAGGAATCGTCAAAATGATGTTTCGCTTGGACAATCGCCCCGCCTGTGCCCAGTAACGACTCCTCGCGTTCATAAGCAATCCTCAAGTCCAGGCGCGAACCATCGCCAAAATAATCCTCAATCTCCTGACCACAATAGCCCAGGGTAATCACGACCTCGTCAATCCCGTGGCGACGAAGCAGTAACAGTAGATGCTCCAGTTGAGGGCGGTTGGCCACCGGCACCATGGGCTTCGGCAACTTGTCCGTGAGGGGCCGCAGGCGAGTTCCCTTTCCACCAGCCAAAACCAGTGCTTTCACGCTCTCTCGACCTCCCTGTGTCATCCGGGGTTGAGCCGAAACCAAAGGTAGCATATCGCATACCATACCCGTTGGACCTATTCGACTGTACTCATCGCCAGGTTTCGATTACCATTGAACCTATGAAACTCGTTTCGGCCATCCCCACCTATAGTAGCAAGATATGGTTTGATTTTAACACAAAATCCTCTTCAGTGCCAGGACCGTCCAGCCGGAAGTGTGCCCGGAATGAGCAAATTTCGGCAAAAAACTCGCCAAGGCCCACTCTCTCCTGTTATTAGCACTCATTTCGCCCGAGTGCTAATAACAGGCGCTGAAAACAAGGCTTCAAACCTTCCCGATAAAACAACGGGGTGTAACACAGCAGGGAGAAGAAGGTGATCCCCCTTGGCCACGGGCCGCCGTCCATGGTCCCACACCATCTCCCCTGATCCTTGAATCACATTGATCAAACGAAAGACACCACTTTCGTCCAGACGCGCTTCTCCATCGACCCGCCAATGATCGATCGTAAAAACCTCCCCGCGCACCAAGTGTTCGATAACGGCACCGACTCGCCCCGATCGCGCATAACCCGGTCGCTGAGGTTTTGGAGACGGACACCTCGTAACCGCCAGCGCTTCTTTCACGTGTAAATCCCTTTTACGGCCGTCGGCGCCGACCCGGTCGTAGTCGTAAACGCGATAGGTGGTATCGGAACTTTGTTGAATTTCCAAGATCAACAAGCCTCTGCCGATGGCGTGAAGAGTCCCGCTCGGGACATAAAAGAAATCTCCCGCTCGAACCGGGACCTTCACGAGCAGGTTGCCCCAAGCTCCTTCTTTCATGCGTTTCTCAAACTCCTCCCGGGTCTGTGCACGATGTCCATATACAATCGATGCCCCGGGCTCGGCAAACAGCACGAACCAAGCCTCTGTTTTCCCCGCATCGCCCCGGGGCCGAGCATAGCGATCGTCCGGGTGCACCTGAACAGACAGATCCTCGGAGGCGTCAATCACCTTGACGAGAAGGGGAAATCGGGCACCGGGCGGTAGCCCGAACCACTCTGGGTAAGCCCTCATGACTTCACTCAGCCGTTTCCCGGCCAAGGGCCCGTCGGCCACGGGAGTCGGTCCATGATCGTGGTCGGAAATCACCCATGCTTCACCAATTCCATCAGAAGCCCCGGAATATCCGAACTCCCTGAGCCGCGATCCGCCCCAGATCCGTTCTTGAAACACAGGGCGAAAAGACAGGGGATACGCCTTCATCCATCTTCCCTCCGCAAACTTCAATTCCTCTACATTAGGCGACGGTGTGGCGGGTGTCGGCCAACCGGGTCAATGACACCGCGAGCTCCAAAGCCTGGGCCGCTTCCTCCAGCGGCGCCCGAACAGGGCGACCGGGGCTCCGAAGAGAGGCGAGAAGATCCTCCATACACGATCGGATGGCCTGTTGATACAGAACCTGGCGGTCTGGAAAGCTCACCTGCCAGACGCGGCCTTGGCGAACGACTTCCGCCTTGGCGCCGTTCGAGGCCGCCCACGGTGCGATCACCGATTCCAAGCCCGGGTCGTCCCGGTCCGTCCAAAGCTCTAATTTCTCGGGGATCCAACCGTGAAACAGCGCGTAACCCTCTGTGAAAACCAGGCCGGTCTGGGTTCGTTCCCCATTTCCAGGTCGAGTAAATCCGTGGTAATAACTCCCTGGTGCCCTCCAGGCCCGCCCGGACCGCGGGTCCACCCCGTGGTGCTCCACCACGGCCAACACCCGGTCTTCCGCCCTCCACCCCTCCGGGCGAACCGTTTCCCAGGCAGCGCCGTGAATCGGCACCACCTCTCCTCCGAGGATATAGCGCACCATATCAAAGAAATGAACCCCGTGTTCGACCAAAATGCCCCCACTTCGCCTCGGATCCCAAAACCAATGATCTTCGGGCATTCCTCCCCCGGCCCAGTTTTCCATCTGAACGCGCTCGGGCAGCCCCACCTTTCCGGTCTCGACAATCCGGCGCAAGAGCTCGACCAGCGGATTGTACCGCATGACAAAGTCCATCACCGCCGGGAGCTTTCTCATCCGGGCGACCAGGGCCACTTCCTTCAGCCGTTTTGGGTCCAGAGCCCCGGGTTTCTCCAAGAACACAGCCGCTCCTTGCCTCAAAGCCTTTTCGGCGTACACCGGTTGCAGGTCAGGTGGAGTCGCAACAACCACCACATCCACCGGTTCCTCTGGCCATCCGGCCCCTTCTCCTGTGATCTTCTGCACAGGATCTTGAGAAAGGCCCTGCTCCCGCCGGGCCTCCCGCCATTGTGCGGCTCCCTGTTCCGCGGAATCCCCGCCCCGGCTCTTCACCCATCGGAGGCGCAAATCGGGGATCGGCGCCACTGCGGACAACACGAATCGTCCAAAGGCACCGGGGCCGACGAGTCCAAAAGAAACCATTTCGTGGACACCTCCCTTCGCCCCGATTATACAAAAGATTCCTTTTTTCCGGTAGCCGGCCGCACCAATGCGCGAAAACACAGCGAATCGCCACTTGTTGGGGACACACCGGATAAAATCCCCTCGGATCCCTGGAGGCCGGGGGAAACTCCGGAACCCCCGCACGCCTTTCAACGGGGTTTGACCTAGAACCCGGTCGACCTCGGGAGGGCCGTTTCGATTCTTGCCAAGAAGCGGTATACTCGAAACATGAACCACCGAGACCCTACATAGCGGGAGGGAAGTCTGTGCCTACCTTATTCGAGCCGTTTACAATTAAGAACCTCACCCTTCGCAACCGGGTGGTCATGCCTCCCATGTGCCAGTACTCGGTGACTGCAAAAGACGGAAAACCGAACGACTGGCATTTCGTTCACTACACAAGCCGGGCGGTGGGCGGCGCCGGGTTGATCATCATCGAGATGACCGACGTAGAGCCGGATGGTCGGCTGACCGACTACGATCTCGGTTTGTGGAGCGATGACCAAGTCCCCGCCTTTCGCCGGGTGATCGATGCCTGTCACGCTTATGGGAGCAAAGTCGCGATCCAAATTGGCCATGCGGGTCGAAAAGCGGAGGATGCCCCCACTCCGGTGGCTCCCTCCCCGATTCGTTTTTCGGACCGTTACAAGGCCCCCCGGCAGCTGACCACGGAGGAAGTCCGCAACATGGTCGCAAAGTTCGAAGCGGCCTTCCGCCGGGCTCTCGAAGCCGGGGTCGACGCCATCGAGATCCACGGCGCCCACGGGTATTTGATTCACCAATTTCACTCGCCGCTGACAAACCGCCGGACGGACGAGTACGGACAAGACCGGCTGCTTTTTGGCGTTGAAGTGATCAAAGCGGCAAGACGTGTGTTGCCGGAATCCATGCCGATCTTCATGCGCATTTCCGCCGTGGAATATGTAGACGGAGGATACGGGCTCGAACAATCGGTGGAATTCTGCCGAAGATATCGAGAGGCAGGGGTGGACCTTTTCCACGTCTCCTCGGGCGGCGAGGGTCCCATCGGATCCGGGGGCGTCCCCGGCGCTGAGCCCGGTTACCAGGTCGAATACGCCCACACCATCCGTCGCGCCCTGGGGGTGCCGGTTATCGCAGTGGGGAAACTGCAGGACCCCAGGCTCGCGAATCGGGTTATCGAAGAGGAAAAAGCAGATTTGGTCGCCGTGGGGCGGGGCATGCTTCGCAACCCGTACTGGGCCAATGAAGCCAGTCTAACGCTGGGTGGCTCGCCCCTCACTCCAAAAGCCTACGAACGAGCCTACCGTCTCTAACCTGTGGCAGGCCCATGGCGCATCCGAGGTCAGTCAGGCGGAAGATCCGGACTCGTGGGATCTTCCGGCCTACTCCTCGGGAGTTGCTTGCTCTTCTACGCCCTCTTCATCGACAAACTCGAAGACAAAACCCCCGATTCGCACCGTATCTCCGTCCCGGGCGCCTTTGCGGCGAAGCGCTTCATCCACCCCCATCCGCCGCAGAGTTCGGGCCAAGCGGTGAACCGCCTCGTATTGATCAAGAGGAGTCATGCGGACCAACTTTTCCACCCGAGCCCCGCGCACCACAAACTCCTCGCCTTCGCGATCCACTGAAAACGTATCATCTTCTAGGCGAAACACCGGCCCTTGCGGTTCTTCGTCCCCCACCTCCTGGGCGGGCATTTGATCCAAGAGGTCCGCCACGAAGTATATCAATTCCCGAACCCCCTCACCGGTTGCCGCAGAAATCGGGAAGACGGGCACATCCCCCACCCGCTCCCGGAATGCCTGAAGCCGCTCCCCGGCCCCGGGCAGATCCATTTTATTGGCGGCGACGATTTGGACGCGCTCCAGAAGGCGCGGGTCATAAAGGCGCAACTCCTCATTGATCTGCTTCCAATCCCCATAGGGATCTCGGCCCTCGGGGCTCGCCATGTCCACCACGTGAACGATCACCCGGGTGCGCTCCACGTGACGCAGGAATTGGTGTCCGAGGCCCTGACCGGCGTGGGCACCCTCGATTAACCCGGGCAGATCGGCCATCACGAAGCTTCTCCCATCCCCGACATCCACCACACCGAGGTTAGGGGACAGGGTCGTGAACGGATAATCGGCAATCTTCGGCTTTGCCGCCGTGACCGATGCCAGCAACGTCGATTTGCCTACGCTCGGTAACCCGACGAGCCCGACGTCAGCCAGCACTTTCAGTTCTAACACGATCCAGCGCTCTTCTCCGGGCTCCCCGTTTTCCGCCATGCGCGGCGCTTTATTCTGAGGGGTGGCGTAATGGGCGTTCCCCCGCCCGCCTCGACCACCCCGGGCCACTACCAGGCGCTGTCCATGCCGGGTCAGATCGCCCAAGATCCGCCCACTCCCCCGGTCGCGCACCACGGTCCCCGGGGGAACTTTGATCACCAGGTCATCGGCCGATTTCCCATGCTGATTCTTCGGTTTTCCGTTTTCTCCTCGTTCTGCTTTAAAATGGCGTTGGTAACGAAAATCGATGAGGGTCCGCAGTCCCTCATCCACTTGCAGAATCACATCCCCGCCCCGGCCCCCGTCCCCCCCTGCAGGTCCGCCCATAGGGACATATTTTTCCCGGCGAAACGAAACGATCCCGTTTCCCCCATCCCCTCCTTTCACATAAATTTCAGCCGTATCAATCCACATGATATAACCCCTTTCCATCCACAGGCTCGAAGCATTCTTCCTGGTACTTGGGCCCTTCCCGCCCGCGGCTCCGATCGGCTCTTTGCTCCCGGCCCTCCGAGTCACACAGGCGGACCTCCAGGCCGTCCGGCCGAAATCTCACGAAAATCCGCCATTCCTCCCCATCGGGGGAACCCCCCGACAATGGGGAGTCGTCACCCCACGCCCCCGCAACTTGCCGGAGTTCTCCTTCGACCTGAGAGATGGCCCCGGCGGGGAGATCCACTCCGGGCGGTCCTTCCCACGTCAGATTCGCCCAGGGAAACTCGCACAAAAAACGGAGAAAAGCCCCGCTGCGATTCGGATGTTCGAGGTCTGTTACCATGGCCTGCCTTTCGGCGGCACTGGCCATACGGCAAATCACCTCATCCACCCGTTCCCACCGACGCAGTTGTGTGTAACCCCGAATCAGCTGACACTCATTCAACCAATGATGGCGGAAATGTTGCAAGGCTTGAATCCAAGCCTTCTCTCGTTCCGGCCATTGGTGGGTCTCTCCGCCCCGGGTGCCTTCTTTATGTATGGTGCCCCGCCTCCGTCCGAACCACAGAAGATACAAGCCGCTAGCTGCAGAAGCCACGCCCCAACCGATGACTGATCGCGCTCCAAAATCAGCCCCCAGCCAAACGGCCGACCAGACCGCCCACAGCGTCAAAATGTGTCCGCCTTTCACCGGTCTCCCTCCTTTCCGCATCTCTGTGTGGATTCGACGCGAAGGCCCCATCTGTTTCATTTTTGCTATCACCTTCTATCAAACATTGACAGACTTGACAGCAAAACAGTTTACGCTCTCCGAGAGGCTGGCTGCTCCCCGAAGACCCGATTGGCGAGGCCCTGGGGCCGAGCATCTGGAGTCCCGCCCGAAACAGTACCATCAGGCCGTCCGCCGACCAGCGCCCGACACCGACAGTTTCCAAACGGCGGGGTGGTCCCTCGACGCTTGCGCGTCTCCCACCGGCAGGACAGGGATCGCTTTCGCCAACCCGGAAGGCCGTTTTGCCGAACCCCCCAGGATCAGCCACCCGGCGGCGCTCCGCTTGCGCCTCATCGTCAAAGCCGTGTTCCGTGCGGCCTTCGCCAACCCCCGCACGCCCTCACGGTCTTTCTCCCGCCCGGCCTGTCCCTGTCCCGTCCTCCCGGGAACATCCCGGGAACTCTGATTCATTCATGCGTGGTTCTCCCAGTAGCGCTTCAGCAAAATTCTTTTGACTTCTTTGTGTGGGGTGTACTTTGTGATCTCCTGGTCGCGAAGACGCCCCTTCACATTGGTCGCCGCCACATGGTCCGCATCTCCTTCATATCCGCACTTTTGGCACCGGAACGAATCGCCGTTGCGGTTCTTGCTGTCCACCCAGCCGCATCCGGGACAGGGACAGGTCTGGCTCGTATAAGCGGCGTTCACCGGTCCCGGATCGGTTATGGAATAAACATGGCACAAGTATTCCAGTCGCTCCCGGATCGCCTGCCGTTGCCACTGGCTCACCTTGCGGGACAGCCCCTTGTTCCTCGCCTTCCCCCGCAGGTGGGACAAATCTTCGTAGGCGATCACCCTCGGCCGGCGTTCCCGAAAAAACGCCCGAAACGCCCGGTTGATCTCGTTCTCGCACCACGCCCGGTACCGCCTGTGTCGCTTGTGCTGTTTCACCAGCCCCAGGTTGTGCCGCCGAATTCGCCGGGCCTTTCCCGGGTCCCGCTCCCGGTTTTTGCGATACAACGCCCACAGCTTCTGGCGTTCCCGTCCTTTGTCCAGCACGTGTTCCGACATCTCTTGCAGGGCCTGGCCGTACTCCGGCCGATACTTCTTCCCCGAGTCGTCCGTCAGAACTTCGGTGACTCCCAGGTCGATTCCCGCCTCTTCCTCCCCGGCCGGGTAGGTCTTCGGCTCCCGGCTCATATGAATCTCCACCGCCTGTTCGTCCGGCAGCAGAACCACCCGCAGATTGCCCCTCAGCTTGTGAATCCCGGCAAGGGGGATCACGATCCTTTTTCCCGGGGACAACCCCATCACCGCCACATACTGCCGGTTGCCCACCATGAACACTCGGTACATCTGCTGGTCCACAACAAAACTCCGGGCTTTCCTGACCCGCGGCCTCTTTCCCAGGACCCGGCGAAACAGCCGCTTCAGCCCGTGGCGGATCTTCTTCCGCCCGGCCGGCTCCAATTCGGTCTTTTTCCCGGCCAGATCCTCATCCCGAAAAATCGCCTCAATCTTTCTCCAATCCCGGGGCCTATCCTCGAACTTGTCCAGCAACCAGAAGGCGTAATCCCGTTCCTTCGGGGTTAACCCCTCGTTGCGGTGAAGACGGTCCCGCACCTCGGCAATCGCCGCTTCCCACTGTCGCTCCAAGGTCCATAAGGCGTCTTCCAAGGCCATCTTCCACTGCCGGGCCTGAAGCCCGAAGGGACTCACAAACCCGGCGGCCACCCGTTCATCTCGAATTCTCCGTTTATACCCCAGATCCTTGAGGGACTTCACCTGCGCGTACTCCACCAAGAAGGCGTCCTTCTGCCGGGAATACGCCTCGGCCACTTCGACGATCTGCCTCCATTTCTCACGATTCAGCGGCAGGCTCTTTTGTCGGATCGTCTGTCGCACCGGATAGTTCCTCCCGAACGACTTTGGTCAGTTTCCGCGCCCTGTAGGTTCGTGACCCGTAGAGTTTTGTTGCAAAATGCTGGACAATACGAAAATCTCGTCAATGGTGAGGCCCTTTCCGGCCGCAAATTCCTTCAGGAAACGCAACTGGTTCTCCAGGTCCGGTTTTTGCCCGCAGAAGACACCCGGGCGTAAATGACCGTTTTCTTTTTTTCTTTTCGTTTCCCGATTCCTAACGCCTGATAGAACATATCCTCGGTGTATCTGCGCTTGTTGGTAGGAGTTCGCAAAGGCACCAGCTTGCCTTCCCTGTCCCACGCTCGAAGAGTGGAGACGCTGACGCCGAGTTTCTCCGCAAACTCTCGAATCGAATAGAGCTTCACCTGAACATCATCCTATATCAGATTCTATCAGGTGACGTTGATTTTCGGCAAATCACTTCTCTTCTTCGTAGAACGCCAAAAGCTGTATTCAACCTCCTCTCGCCCCGAACTGCGGCCTGACACCTGAGATATCAAATGCCCGACAAAAAGTCAAAAAGAAAAGCGCTCCGAAGAGCGCCTTCGATATCTTTGATCCACCGCGGCCTCGAAAGTCTTCTCTCATCCGCCGGAAGCGCGAAGAATCCGTCAGTGGCGCCGTCGCCGCCAAGGGCTCCCAAGGCGCGATCAAACTCCAGCCGCATTTTCTCTCGGATACACACTCACTTTCTTGCGATCCCGCCCAGCCCGTTCAAACTTGACCAAACCGTCCACTTTGGCAAACAGGGTGTCGTCTCCGCCCCGTCCGACGTTCATTCCCGGGTAGATCTTCGTTCCCCGCTGGCGAACGAGGATACTGCCCGCCGTGACAAACTGCCCGTCATGACGCTTGACTCCCAAGCGCTTCGAAATGCTGTCCCGGCCGTTTCGGGTGCTCCCGACGCCCTTTTTCGTCGCGAACAACTGCAAATCCCACTTTAGCATGCGTTCCACCTCCCTTTCACCTCTCCAGACATGGTGACGTGATGGCGATATTGAACGGCGGTCTGCCACAGACCGAATACGCAACTTTCCAAGAGCAGCTGTACCTGATCCGAAATCTCATCGGGCAAGTCCGGGGGAACGTCCAAGTCGAGAAAGCCGTTTCTCGCCGTGGCCGGCAACGAGACGCCTAACAGGCTCTGGCAGCTGTTCACGAGGTTGAGAGTCAGAGCCGACACCGCCGCACAAACAATATCTTGGCCGGCCTCCGACCAACCGGCGTGGCCGCTGACCTTGAGCCGACGAATTCGTCCTCGCCGGTCCCGTTGAACCTTTACCCGGATCAACCCTCGATCGCCTCGATCCGCAATTTCGTCCACGGCTGGCGGTGTCCGTACTTGCGCCGATAATTTTTCTTGGGCTTGTACTTGTACACGATGATCTTTTTCGCCTTGCCTTGTTTCAGGACACTGGCCTTGACCTTCGCGCCTGGTACCAACGGAGTGCCGATCACCACTCCGTCATCCTTACCTAGCAAAAGAACCTCGGGAATCTCCAGCTCGGCCCCTTCGTCCACCGGCAATTTTTCCACATAAATGACATCGCCGACTTCAACCCGGTACTGTTTTCCGCCGGTTTGCATGACTGCGTACATTCCCTGCACCCCCTTACACCCAGACTCACTGCACCGGGCAGCCGCCCTCGCGGCGTTTGCCAAACCCGGGACAAGTGGTTGTGGTGCACACCCGCGCACACCTACCTCCCCATCCTATCAGATGCCGGGAGACCATGTCAAACCGGCGATTTCACCGGCCACCGGGGTCCCGTTCCCGGCTATTTCCGGCCCTTGTTCATACAGAGCCCGATGCTTCTCCGGGGTGTCGATAAGATCGACAAGCGAGCAAAGCAATGAAAGTGGGAAGCGAATACGGTGGCGTACGGCGCACCCGGAGCGCCGAGGTTAGGAGGAAAAGTTCGGCGGTTCCCCGGGCCATTCGCCGATCGCCTTGCCGAACCCCCCAGGGGCAAAAAGAAAATCCAGGAATTCCTGTTCTTCAATGATAAAGATAATCTTACCTTTGTCATCCAACACCGCAATCAAGTGAAAAGCTTCTGGGGCGAAATATCGCGCGATCTCCCCCGCCCGCATGTGGCGATGCACTGCCAGAGGCCGCACGATCCGCGGTTCGGACTTCGGGGCCCTCTTGAAGCCATACAGCCATCTCGCCGCTTCATAAGGGATCTCCCGGCGAATCTGCCGGGCGGTGATTGCCAAAAACCCGGCCAAGGCCCACATCCCGACATGGGGGGCCCCCCAGATCGCGGTCCCGGCGCCCAGGGCCGCCAAAGCACCCGAGCACCAAAAGGCGCTGTTGACCGCCAATTCCCCCGCTCTACCGTACCCGAAAGTTCGGCTGCTCACCGCCCTCCAGATCCGCCCACCGTCAAGGGGCAGCGCGGGAAGTAAGTTAAACAACATCATCGTTAAGTTCACCCGCACAAAAAAAGCCGCAAAGCCTTCGGACCAGATCTGGGCCGAATACAGGACCAGGGCCACCCCCGCCAGAATCCCGTTAGCCAGTGGTCCCGCCGCGGCGATCCATACCTCCCGTCCCAGGGACCACGCTCCTGGTTCCCCTTCAATGATCGCCACACCGCCGAAAGGGAGAAGGGTGAGTTCCCGAATCCGGTACCCAAAGGCGCGAGCCACGGCGACATGTGCCAATTCGTGGAGCACCACGACACAGAAAACGACGATGACCTCCCACACCAGGCCAGCCGCTACGGCCAGGGCAACCAAAAACAAAAAGAGAGGATGCACGCGAATCGGCATCCCCTTTCCTGCGGCCCCCGCGGCCATCGCTCACCGCCCCTTTCCGTCCAACACCGCATGGGGATCCGCGTATCGACCATTGACGATATATCCGAACAAGAGCTCGGCTGGCCGCTGTGCGCTGAGGTGGCCCAGCGACTGCCCCGAGTAAACGTAATCCCCCGTTTTTACCACCACATCCCCCAAGGAACCATATAACGTCTTTCCCCGGGTCCCGTGGTTCACAACCACGTACAGCCCAAAGGGATCCCTGCGGCCCACCTGCTCAACGACTCCCTTTCCCGCAGCAGCTGCGGCGGCACCCGGCACCCCGTCCAGCACGACCCACGGGTGGTCCGAACTGTAGTCCTTCACCACAGTGCCAGACAGAGGCGCGGACCACACCGAGCCCCCTTGGGAACCCGCCGCGGGAATGGCCAAACCATCTGCCGCCACTTCCTGCATCCACCCTGATACGTTGCTCCAATTGGTCTGTTCGGTCAATGCCTTTTCCGCCACCGCTTTGACTCGGTCGGATAACACCCCCTGTTGGTGAAAAGCCACGTACACTCCTCCCACCAGCACCGCCGCACCGAGAATCTGCCACGCCAACCCTCCGAGCCCAGGGCCAGCTGTTGGCCTCGGGTCCCGCCATCTCGAACGCCACCTGGAACTCCGGGACCCTGCATCCCGCCGCCCTGGCGAAAACCTGTCCTCCCAATCCGCCCACAGCCGGTCGTCAAAATTCGCCCGAAACTCCCCGGCCCCGGCCGACCACCCGGATTCGCTTTCCCCTTGAGATTCGGAGATTCGATCAACGTCCGGGCTCGGCCATTCTTCCCTTGGTTCGTTCTGCGCACGGTGAGAAACCCTCCCGCCTTCATCGGCGTCCCTCGCCATCCTGCGCCGTTTCACCGCATCCCAGTCCACTTTGCATCCACTCCCGCTCCTCGTCCTCACTCACTCATATGAGGCTTTGGAGGCAGGTATGACAAGCCGCCGGTCTGTGCTGTGGGCAGCGGGCGGCGGCCACTCAAAACATCGTCTTTTTCCGGCGAAGTCCGACGCTCAGCACCAGCCCCACCGCCATCATCGATGTCGCAATGGAACTTCCTCCGTAGCTCATGAACGGTAGAGTAATCCCCGTAATCGGCATGATCCCGATGTTCATCCCGATATTTTCAAAAACCTGGGCAAAAAACATCGAAAACACTCCTGCTATGAGATTCGTGCCGTACATATCCCGGGTGCCCAGGGCAATGAGAATCATTCGATAGAAGAAAATGAGGTAGAGAAGAATGAGGGTCATGCTGCCCACGAATCCCCATTCCTCGCTCAACACCGAAAAAATAAAATCGGTGTAATTCTCCGGGACGAATCGCCCTTGAGTCTGCGCACCCTGCTGGAAGCCCTCGCCCCACAGACCGCCGGAACCGACGGCTATCAGCGACTCATAAGTGTGATAACCCGGTGCATTGCCGGTCTCGTCAGGCTTGAGGTATTTTACCGGATCCCGAAATGCCATCAATCGGTCGAGCTGGTAGGGTTTGATGATTTTGAAGAACACGTGCGGATCGACGTGGTAGAGAACCACCAAAAATGCGATCATGGCAGCACCCGCGCCAAACAGGACGAGCAGATGGCGCCAACGAGTTCCTGAGACCATAAACATCCCGATACCCATCGCGAGCATGACCATGCCCATTCCAAGGTCCGGCTCGATGACGATGAGAATAAAAGGTAAGCCGATCATTCCCATCGGTACGAACAGGTCGCGGAATCTTCGCTGACCGGACTCTTCCAGCTTAGCAAAATACTGTGAGAGCGCCACGATTGTGGCGAGTTTCATGTATTCCGACGGCTGAACGCTCAGCACTTTAAGATCAAACCAGGCTTTCGCCCCATTAATCTCTGTGCCAAACAAATACACGGCCACCAGGAGCACGATCCCGATCCAATACATTGGCTTCCACCATTCAGCAAGGCGCTGGTCGCCAATGGCTACAACCATTCCCATAAAAAGAAAACCAATGCCAAACCAGATGATCTGTCTGGTGTAATAGTAAGAGGGATGATGGGCATCGAGGGTGTGCGTGGCACTGGCGATATTGATGACACTGATGCAAGCGATGGCCACGAGTACAGCGACGATCATCCAGTCAAAACGTTTGAGCCAAGTGCCCGGCGTCACGCCCCGACCTCCTTTCCCGCTCATTATAGCGCAGGAACGAATCGGGGGGAATGCACACCGCTGGGTTCATCGCCGGAGACCGATCACCCGCCTCAACCATCCAAGCCAACTATTTCCATTTTCCTCCAACGCCATAAGGGGAACCGGCTCCCCGAGTATCCGCCGGGCGATATTGCGGTACGCCTGGCCGGCTTTCGACCCTTGCACCAAAACCGCCGGCTCTCCTTGGTTCCCCCCGCGAATCACCGTTTCATCATCGGGAACCACCCCGAGCAAATCGATGGCGAGGATGGAGACGACCTCTTCGATCTCCAACATGTCTCCTTGCCGGACCATCGCCGGTCTGACACGGTTGATGATCAATTTGTTATCTTGAATGCCTTCCCCTTGAAGCAGGCCGATCACCCGATCGGCATCCCGGACGGCCGCATGCTCGGGGGTGGCCAAGATGACCGCCCGGTCCGCCCCGGCCACTGCGACCCGAAAACCCTGTTCAATGCCGGCCGGACAGTCGATCAGCACGTAATCAAACTGGTCCTTTAATTCGCGGACGATCTTGCGCATGGCCTCGGGAGTCAAAGCGGTCTTGTCCTTTGTCTGGGAAGCCGGAAGCAGGACGAGACGGTCGACCCGCTTGTCCTGAGCCAGTGCCTGCTCCAGTCGGCACTCCCCTTGGGCCACATCGACCACGTCGAACAAGATACGGTTTTCCAACCCCAAGACCACATCGAGGTTTCGCAGCCCAATATCGGCGTCCACCAAACACACCCGCTTTCCCAAAAGCGCCAATGCGACCCCGATATTGGCGGTCGACGTCGTTTTACCGACGCCGCCCTTTCCCGATGTCACAACCACCGCATCCCCCATGGCGCACCCCCTCCCTATGGCAAAATCTCAAAAGCTAGCGCTCTTCCTCCCGGCCCCGGGTGCCTTCGCCGGATCGCCGTCGCGGCCGGCGCCCGTTCAAGGCCCATAACTTATCCACCCGCACCCTGTCCCCATCGATGTAAGCATATTCAAAATACGCCACCCCAGGCACCCGCTCCTCGGGGGGCTCTGAAATGATATCTGCAATCCGAATCTGTGCCGGCCGAAAATCCGCGGCGGCGATCACCGCCTCCCGGTCTCCCAATGACCCGGCGTGGGCGATCCCGCGCAGAGCACCGAGGACGTATACGTCACCCTCCGCAGCCACCAGCCCCCCTGGATTCACGTCCCCGATCACCACGAGATCCCCCGGGTGCACCACCACCTGGCCGGCCCTCACCGGGCCGTACACGAGGCGCGACTCGTAGGTCACCCGGCGGCGCCCCCGGTCGGACACAAATTCCCGCACCAGTAAACTTCCCGTTCTCGAAAGGACCCGACGGACTTCATCCCGCTCCCACTCGCTCAGATCCCGACTCCCGGTATATACGGAGACATCCATCTGCGCACCGGACAGCAAGCGGGCTTGGGCTCCATTCAGCTTTTCATCCAGGTCAGCGAGAATATCCCCAAAGGCGCAGGCGTCATCCAGATAGAAGACAAGGCGGTTGCGGACGCCCTTGATCATCACCGGCGGTCTCTTCGGATCTTCCCTCCGCTCACGTTGCGCCATGGCAGCCTCCCATACCGGCGACATGCATGATTCCGTGCTTTACTTCGGCGTCGATTGCAAAAAATCCTCCCTGCTGGGCCGCATCAACCGGCTCCAGAGGGGGAATCCCAAAAAGACGATCAACCCATTCCAGAACATCGCCAACAGCAGTCTCTTTTCGACGATGACGGGTTCGAGAGGCCAGTCGCCGAGCAGACGCCCGAACAGGTACAACCCACCCTCGTACACCCCGGTGGCCAAGACCACCACCAGAACATGGATAAAGAGGGTTTTGCGAAACAATGGCCTGACTGCCCACCCCAGCGCAAAAATCACCGTAGCCAGCCACAAGGCGTGAAGCCCAAGCCAACGCCCAAAAGTAACATCTTCGAGAAAGCCGATCAGTGCGGCGAGGCCCGCAGCTTCCCACGGTCCCCGCAGAACCGCCGCCACGGCGAGCAGGACGATGTCAACATTCAGGTAGGCCCCCTGGAGTCCGAGGGCCTGCAGAATGGTGGAACGGAAGACGAAAACCGCCACCAGCAAGGCCACCAGCCACCCGACTCTCACCGTTTACCCTCCATTTCGGCGGACCACAAACACTTCCTGCAGATTGTCGAGGTTGGCGAGGGGCCTCACGATGGCCGTTTTCGTCATTCCATCCTCTCCCCGCATCACTGAACTCACCGTGCCCACGATGAGTCCTTTTGGAAATAATCCCCCGTATCCCGAGGTTTCCACCGTCAATCCCGGTTTAATATCATAATCCATCCCGATGGACGTCATCTGAACGGTCCGTTGGTCCGGGCTCACCTTATTGATGATCCCCAGGGGCGGCGTAGGTCCCACTCCGAGGATGATGGCGGAGATCCCCACCGGCTGCCGAGATGTATCGGTCAACAACTGAACCACGGCACTATGGTCATGAACCGCCCACACCCGGCCGACCAATGCGTTGTCCGCGGTCACCACGGCCATGTCCTTTTGAACTCCCTGGGCACTCCCGACGTCAATCGTCAGGATGTCGTGCCACAGATCCGGTTGGCGGTCCACCACATTGGCGGGAATGAGTGTCTTCCCCCGAGGTGACTGCATCAAACCGGCGATCTTGCGCAAACGTTCGTTTTCTGTCTCCAGGTCATTCACCTGAGCCTGAAGGGCAAAGTAGTTGTGCAACGACGCTTTCAACACTGCGTTTTCTTCATAGACGTTTTGCAGGTCCCGCAGATTGCCGAAAAACTCACCGATAGCCCCCGCCGGACGGTACAACCATCCTTGAACGGCCGCCAATGCGTCGCCGATCACCCGCTCGGGCCACGTGACGCTCGTCCTCTCCCCGGCGGTGGCGACAAATAAGCCCGCGGCCACGACTAAAAGCCCGCCCGCGGCGGCCATCCGCCGCCGAACAACTTTGTGGTACAACCTGCTCCCGCCCTTCGTCTATAGTGGCGAGTACCGCTTTGACAGTGCCCATGCCCGCCGAAACCCGGACTCGTCTTTAACGAGTCCGCCAGCGGCGCTGGGCCGAACGAGAACGCAACAACGGAATCATATCGAGCGACTTACCGGCCCCGATGGCCACGCAATCCAGAGGATTCTCCGCAACAAGAACCGGCATCCCGGTCTCCCTGGACAACAGCCTATCGAGATTCCGGAGCAACGCCCCACCGCCGGTCAAAACAATGCCCCGGTCCATAATATCGGCAGCCAATTCCGGGGGGGACTTTTCCAATGTGACTTTCACGGCATCGACGATACTGTTGACGGTCTCGGTCAAGGCCTCACAAACTTCTTCGGCACTGATCCGCAAAGTCTTCGGCAAACCCGTCACAAGATCCCGCCCCCGCACTTCCATAGAAACTTCTTCTTCCCCGGGGATCGCCGAACCGATGCTCACCTTCAGCTCTTCCGCCGTGCGTTCGCCGATCATCAAATTGTACGCTTTCTTTATGTACTGAATGATCGCTTCGTCCATCTCGTCGCCGGCCACGCGAATGGACCGGCTCGTCACAATACCTCCAAGAGAGATGATGGCAACCTCTGTGGTGCCCCCGCCAATATCCACAACCATCGATCCGGTGGGCTCATCCACAGGAAGACCTGCCCCAATCGCTGCAGCCATGGGTTCCTCAATGGTATGGGCATCCCGGGCGCCGGCTTGTTCTGTCGCCTCTTCCACCGCGCGTTTCTCCACCGCCGTGATTCCCGAAGGGACACACACCACTACCCGGGGCTTCCCAGACCACAGAGACTTATGCCGGAGAGCTTGGCGAATGAAGTAGCGGAGCATCGTCGCGGTGGTTTCGAAATCGGCAATCACCCCGTCCTTCATGGGACGAACGGCCACGATGTTCCCGGGGGTTCGCCCGATCATCTGTTTGGCCGACTCGCCGACGGCCTTGATCTCACCGGTATCCGTTTGAATGGCCACGACCGAAGGTTCCCGAACGATGATCCCTTTTCCCTTCACGTACACCAGGGTGTTCGCCGTCCCTAGGTCGATCCCCATCTCCCAGCCAAATCGATTCCACATGCCGCAGCAAACCCCTTCCTGTGTCTTGAAAATCGGCGCTCCGGGAACAACGGAAAACCCCGCCGCATCAGGCGAGGTTTGCCCGACTGTCGCCGCCGCCCTATCTAGATCAGTCCGCGTTCTCGCATGCTCACGTACGTCCCTCGGCCGATGACCACATGATCGACCAAATCGATACCGAGAATCCGACCCGATTCAACAATGCGTTTCGTCACATCGATATCTTCCGGGCTAGGCGTCGGATCGCCACTGGGGTGGTTGTGGACACAGACCACCGCCGCCGCATTGCGTTTGATCGCGGTGCGAAAAACCTCCCGGGGATGTACGAGAGACGCATTTAACGTGCCGACGGAAACCACTTCTTCACCGAGTACCCGATGTTTCGTATCGAGGTGAAGAACCACAAAATGTTCTTTTGAAAGAAATTGCAATCGTTCCATTAGCCGGGATGCCACGTCATTGGGGGAGTGAATCGGCTTTGGCGCTGGATTCGCCCGTTGTACCCTTCGACCAAATTCCAGAGCCGCCAGGACCTGGGTTGCCTTGGCAGGTCCCATGCCCGACTCCTCCATCAATTCGCGACTATCCGCAGCCAGCAGACCCGTTAGCCCTTCGAACCGAGTCAGGAGCCGCTGGGCCAGCTCCAAGGCCGACCTCCCGTGGCTCCCCGTCCGTAGAAGGATAGCAAGCAGCTCCGCATTCGTCAACTGTTCCGGACCAAAAGTCAGCAGCCGTTCACGGGGCCGCTCCTGAAGCGGCACGTCTTTGACCAAGATCTTCTCTTCCTTCATTGCGATCCCTCCCCGAGGCAAGAGATCGCCGAAGCTGTTTCAAGGGTCCGGGAACAACTCCACATCAAAGCTCTGAAGCAACCCGTCCAACAGTTCGAGGGGAAGGCCGACCACCGTCCAGAAATCCCCTGATATGGAATCAATCAGAAGCGCGCCAACCCCTTGAATCGCATAGGCTCCCGCTTTATCCATGGGTTCCCCCGTCTTCACGTAAGCCCTGGCGCGGTCTTTCGAAAACGGGCGCATCCGAACTTCGGTGGCGCGAAACCCGGTTTCTTCCCGGCCGGTGACAGCATCGATCACGGCCACTCCCGAATACACCGTGTGCGCCCGCCCCTGCAACTCCATCAGCATGTGGACAGCCTCGTCGGGGGAAGAAGGCTTTCCCAAGATCCGGCGATCGACAACCACCAGGGTGTCTGCCCCGATCACCAGGGCCCGGGGGCGGCGGGCCGCTCCCCAGCGAGCCTTCATCCTCGCTAATTCCCGGACAATCTTCCCCGGGGGCCACTGTGCATCATACACTTCATCCACCTGAGGCCTCAGGACATCAAACTGCAAGCCCAGTCCCCGAAGGAGAGCCTCACGCCGCGGGGAACCCGATGCCAGAACCAGTTCCCGTTTCATGTGCTCACCTACCGTTTTCGTGCCAACCACAGTCCGACGACCCCACCGACAAGCCCCACCATGTTTATTGTGATCTGCAAGTCCAAATGATATTTCACCACGTGAAGATCGGCCCCGGGTTGCCACCTGAGGGATGTGGACTGAGCCACAAAGGGGACGTGAGCTTGGCCGAGAAGATCTCCACCCACGTTGCCGATGATCAAACCCGCGACACCATAGAGAACGGCGCGTCCGATGTTCGACGACTTTCCCACTGAGTCAACTCCCATTCCTGTACCGTGAACGCCCGGCAAACGACAGCATTCGCGCGATCATCCCCACTATTCGACAAATGGGGTCCAGAATCCTGCCGAGAAACGAAACAAATCCATCCATCGGAGCATGGACGAACTATTTGAATCGGAAGGGGAAAAAGGTGGCGGGCCAACCTCACCCACCAGTAGCCGGACCCGGCGCTGTTCCCGCGGACAAATCAGCAATCAGCTGTTCGTAGTCGTCCATCGCCTGCAGGGCAGTGCCCATCAGCGGACCTGGAGCCTCCCCGCTTCGAATTCCACCGATTACGGCGCGCAGATCCTCTGTCCATTTTTCCAATCGGTCCGCTTGGGATTTTCGTCCCGCCGCCCGCAAGTCCTGCGCTCCCTTGTTGAGAACCGGGCTCACCTCCTGCAATCCTCGATTCAGGTTCGCCTGACCCTGGGCATCACCGCCCCCTTTCGACCACTCGTCCACCCCCGCCCCGAGGAGATCAACCGATTTTTCCAAAGCCTGTACCACAGCCTTAGAATCGGACACCCCTTGCATCTGTCCAGGGGGAGCGGGAGGCCGGTAGAGCTTTACAGCCATGGGTATATTCATGTTTCGAAGCATATCTCCGAAGGGGCCTGGCACGGTCGGGTCTGTCGTCAACCCAACCAGGACCAGAGTGGGCGTACCCCCGGACAATTTGGCCGTGATACCACGCTTCTCAAGGGACGCAGCCAGAGCCTCGGCGCGCGCTCCGTCGGAAAAGGCCCCCACCTGGATCGTGTACAGGTGAATGTTCGAGGTGGCATTCCAATCAGGAGATGGGGGCCCGGATCGGGTGAACACAGCAAAACAAATCCCGCCGAGCAAAGTTCCGACGGTCAGGGCGATGGTCGTTGGCAATAACCAATGTTTGACGAGATACCGCAGCCCGGCCGGCCATCTTCGGCGTGGTGGAACTCCCCTGGAGGCGGGCAGGGCCGGGCGATCGGCTCTCGATTCTGGATTGTGGTGAACAGACCCGGTCTTCAAAACCTCGGACCGCCTCGCGCTGTCCGCAGAAGGGGAACCCGCAGGCCTGGACGGGGCGGTTCCCCCCCGGACATCTGCGCGGCTCGGCCGGGGCTGGTCCTCGGACAACCGAACGGTGATTCTGGCCTTGTCCACGTTCTCTCCCTCCCTTGGGCGGTTGTCCACTATCACAACCTACGCACCCCGGGACTGGACTAGAACTGGATCCACCGGACAACAGGAACTCCCCGTCGCAATCTGCCGCCTCTTCGACCAAGGCCTGGCTACCGCTGGAAGGTCCTGTCCAAAGGCACAAAAAAAGGCCTTCCCATCGGCCTATAACTGATCTGGCGCGGCACCGCCGGGGATCCTCCGGGGCGCCTCCCCTCACCGCCCGATATACACCGTCATGGTACGCCGGCCGAAGGCTTGTGCCTCTGCCTCAGTCGGAAAATACAAATCCACGCGGTTTCCGCGAACGGCTCCTCCCACATCATCCGCCACCCCGTGACCATAACCGGGGATAAACAACGGAGTCCCCAAAGGGATCACCGAGGGATCAACCGCCACCGTTCCCCGCTGGGGCACATGGCCCGTAGCCGTGATCCCGCCCCCGCTGTACGCGGTGGCCACCACCGTGAAGGCCGTGCCCCCGGTGAAGGACTCCACACCTCGGGAGGCCAACATCACCGGCCTCGCACGGACCCCCACCGCCACCACCCGGTCCGAGGGAGGATTGATAACCGTGCGCTCCACTTTGCGGTCTACCTCTTTACCGTTCTCGTAAAAAATTGTCGTCGTCACGCGCTGTAACCCTTCCACACCGGGCGACAGTACTTTTTCTGTTCCCTGATCCAGTTGGTCAGTGGACTGACGTTCGGTCTGAAAAGGTATCTTTTCTTCGTTGACGACCACCTTCTGATCACGGCGCATGATGCGGATCAATTCCCCAGGGGATATGCTCGCGGTCACGGATGGACTCACCGAATCGTTTTCTTTCAGCGATATTCCCCACTCTTTCAAAGCCATACCCACCGTCGGCATGTGTGTAACTTTCTCTTGTTCTTGCCCAGCACCATCCTGAAGACGCACTCGCTTCCCGTGTATCACGACCACTTGGAGGGAACCCTCAATCCGCGTTCCCGGCACAGGGGCAACGACATCCTGTGGGGAAAAAGCCACCCCCTGCTGCCGCAACAATTCGGCCACCGACGGGGTATTCCACACGCGTATGGTGCGTTTCGCCCCATCCACATCGAGGATGACCGTCTTCGCCGACGACACGGCCGCCGCCCCTCCCCCGGCCATCGTCACCGCGACCGCCGCCGCCAGCGCGTAAAGGCGTTTCCGTCCCCACTGTCGCACGCGATCACCTCACTGTAAAGTTGTTGTCGCAGTCATCGTCCAGTATAGAGGCAACTTAAGAATATTGCAAGGATGTTTCTTGTTCGTACCAGAAAAATAGGCCTTTGGCACCATGACTTCCGTTTCTCGCTCCTTCTTCCTAACGGGCAATGCGCATTAGGAATTCCAAATAAAAAAGGGGTGCCGCGTTATGGCGCCCCATCTGTTTACACTTGGACACCCGTCGGGGTCAGGTTCCCCAGAAAGGCCTCGTCGAATTCCCCGCCCCCCTCCTATAAACTGCTGCCGCCGGTTATACCGCCCGCCTCATCTTCCGAATCGGTCGCCGAACACAGCCAAACGGCCCTCTTCCGGATCAATCACCCCACCCGAGACCAGTTCCCGAACGTGCATCTCAAACGTCTGCATCCCTTGGTTTCGTCCGGTCTGCATCACCGTATGCAGTTGATGGGTCTTGTCCGAGCGAATCAGATTCGCCACCGCCGGAGTATTGATCAACACCTCGGCCAGAGGCACCCGCCCGGCACCCCTGATGCGCCTGACCAGCCGCTGGGCGATCACTACCCGGAGAATCGCCGCCAACTGTGTGCGAATCTGCTGCTGTTGGTGGGCGGGGAAAACGCCGATCAGCCGGTCCACCGTTTGAACGGCGTCCCCCGTATGTAGGGTCCCAAGGACCAAGTGCCCCGTTTCCGCAGCCGTAATGGCCGTCTGAATCGTTTCTAAATCCCGCATCTCCCCCACCAGAATGACGTCGGGATCCTGGCGCAGCGCCGCTCGCAGCCCGCGGCTGAAATCCGGTACATCCTTGCCCACCTCCCGCTGCTCGATGAGACACCGGCGATGGACATGAACGTATTCAATCGGATCTTCCAAGGTGATAATATGCCGATCAAACCGATCGTTCATTTCGTCGATCAGGGCGGCCAGCGTCGTGGTTTTCCCGCTGCCGGTGGGACCGGTCACCAACATGAGCCCGTAGGGTTGATCGACCATCGTGCGTACCACCGCCGGGAGCCCCAGGCTGTCCAGCTTGGGAACCACATCCGGCACCAGACGAATCGCCAAACTGATTCCCGTCCGTTGCCGGTAAACGTTAACCCGAATCCGGTGCGCATCTCCCCCTTCTGGCCCAACCCAATCCAATGCTGTATCCACATCCCCCATCTCCGACAGCCGGGAGAATTCCCCTCCCAAAACCTCCCGGGCACATCCCTCCGTCTCCTCGGAGGTCAGTATCCCACCGCCCAGTGGCCGCAATCGACCATCCACCCGAAGCATGGGCGGTGCCCCCACAGTCAAATGAAGATCGGACGCTCCCTCGGCCTGGGCTTGTTCCAGCCATTTGGCCATCATGGCGGACACCTGCCCTTCCCCTACCCCTCAAAATGACCGTTAACGCCCCACTTAACCTGCTGAACCGACTTTCAGGCCCGGGCCATCGGTTCTGCCAAGCCGTCTTGCAAAGCTTCGGCTAACTGCCGTGCTGCCATCCAAATGTCCCCGGCCCCCATGAACAAGACCAGATCCCCGGGATGAACCCGACTGAGCAGATCGTTGATGACGTCCTGCTTTTGCCGCAAAAACCAAACCCGTTCATTGCTCCTTTCCCGAATCAACTGGGCAAGGCGCTCGGCGCTGACTCCGGCGATCTTCTGTTCCCCGACCGGGGAATAGATATCGGTAATAATGACCTCGTCCGCATCTTTGAACGCATAGCTAAACTGGTCGAGAAGAAAATGGGTGCGCGTGTAACGCTGAGGCTGAAAAACGGCCACAATCCGCCGCCCGGTGGTTCGGGCTGCCGCCAGGGTGGCCTCGATTTCCGTGGGGTGATGGGCGTAGTCATCCACGATCAAGACCCCGGCCACATCGGCGATCTGTTGGAAACGCCGCTTAGCCCCCCGAAAGCTGGATAGAATCTCGGCAATCGTAGAGAAGGGGATCCCCGCTTCCCGACAGACAGCGATGGCGGCGAGAGCGTCGCTGATGTTGTGTCGCCCGGGCACCGACAGGGTGAGGTCCCCAACGTGCTCCCTGCGATAGAACACACGGCAGCGGGAGTGACCATCGTGAAGATCGACGTCCTGGGCAGTCCAATCCGCCCCGGAGGAAAAACCGTACCAGACGGTGCGGCCGGCTAATTGGCTGCCCAGATTCGACAGCTCGGGATCGTCCGCACACAGGACGGCCAGACCCCCCTCCCGAACTTGCCCGAGAAACCTCTTATAGGCTCCGCGCAAATTCTCGAATTTCCCACCGTAATTCTCCAGATGATCCGGTTCAATATTGGTGACCACAGCTACATAGGGATGATAATTTAAAAAGGTCCCGTCGCTTTCGTCCGCCTCCGCCACCGCGTAAGGACCCAGGCCCGCCTTCGCGTTCTCGCCCAGGTTAGAAATGACGCCTCCGACAATATAGGTGGGATCCAGCCCCGCCTGGTTCATCACAAAGGCGATCATCGAAGAGGTGGTGGTTTTTCCGTGGGCTCCCGCAACGGCAATCCCTTTTTTCGCTTGGAGAATCTCCGCCAGGAGTTCCGATCGGTGAAGGATGCGCACCCCCCGTCGCCTCGCCTCTACCAGCTCCGGATTGTCGGGGGACACAGCTGATGAATACACTACACAATCCGCGCCATCGACCTGGTTTGCCCGATGTCCGATGGCAATCACAGCACCCCGCCGGACAAGCTCATCCGTCAGCGCATTGGCCGCCACATCCGATCCCGAAACCGAAATGTGCCAGTCGAGTAAAACCCGGGCCAGGGCACTCATCCCATAGCCGCCGATCCCGACAAAATGTACATGCTTCCCCAATTGTTCCATATCCACCACCCTTACTGGCTCTCCACCCTCAACTTCGCCCCGGGTCGGACGTCCATCACCGTGTAAAGGGACCCGGTGACACACACCGCTCCACCGGAGCCCACCGCTGCTGCGGCCGTCTCCAAGGCGTCCAGGGGGTTCGGGCAGACCGCCGCCACCTCCACCCCGACTCGACGCATCCTCCTCGCCAAACTGTCCGGGTCCATGGCCCGGGGGCTATCCGGCGCCGTGGCGATCATCCAACCGGCCACATCTTTCAAAGCCGAGAGAATTCCATCCACATCCTTATCCGCCAAGACGCCGACCACGAGTCCCCAAGGGCCCGGGCGGATCTCGCACAACGCTTCTGCGAGCCGTCGCGCCCCGTCCGGGTTATGGGCCCCGTCCAACAGGATCAGCGGCGACAGTCCGACCACCTCCAACCGCCCCGGCCACGCGGTCCTCTCCAACCCCCGGCGGATCGCCGACCCGGGGACGGAGAGGACCCCGGACCGGTCCAGATACCGCGCCACAGCCACCGCCACCCCGGCATTCTCACACTGGTGGGCGCCAAGAAGCCGAATCCGGAGGTCGGATATCGTCTCTCCGTCCCCACTCCATGAAAACTGTTGCCCCTCCGGCGGCAGCCCGGCCCCCAGGCGGAGCACCCGGCGATCCGCCACTGCCCATTCCCGATCCACGGCCCATACCGCACTGTTTACGCCGGCCGCCACTTCATCGATCACCCGGAGGGCGATCCCATTCGCCGTGGTGAAGACCGGTACCCGCTCCTTGATGATGCCAGCCTTTTCCGTTGCGATTTGTTTAATAGTGTGCCCAAGAACCCCCATATGATCGAATCCCACCTGGGTGATGACCGCTGCCTCGGGCACCACGACATTGGTGGAATCGAGCCGGCCGCCGAGTCCCGTTTCCCAGACCACCACATCTGGCCGGGTTTGGTCAAAATACAGCAGGGCCACGAGGGTCCACACTTCAAAATGAGTGAGTCCGCCAAGATTTTCTCGCTGTTCTAGCTCCCCGGCCAGGGGCTGCAGCATTCGCAGATACCGAATGAGCGAATCCTCCGGAATCGCTCCACCGCCCAGGCTCACCCGGCTTCGCTCCCCCTGCAGGGGCGGGGAAATAAACATCCCCACGCGGTACCCCGCCGAGTCCAAAATGGACTCCAGAAAGGCACAGGTGGAGCCTTTGCCGTTGGTCCCCGCCACGTGTAAAAACCGCAACCCCCGCTCCGGGTGACCCAAACGATCCAGCATCCACCGCATCCTCTCAAGACCCGGACGGATCCCAAAGCGCTTCAACCCTTGCAACCAGTTCTGGACATCCTGGCCATTTCCCCGCGGCCCCACCGACCCATCATCCCTCTTCATCTTATGTCGAACCCGTACCCGGAGCCACCAAACTTCGGTTCAGATCATGCGCTTCAGCGACTCGAGCCGGGCCTGAACGCGCTGTCGACGCGCCGCATAATCCACTTCTTTGCGTCGCTGTTCTTCCACCACCGCCGGCGGAGCTTTGGCCACAAAGGACGGATTGTCGAGCTTGGCCCGAACCCGGTCCACTTCCTTCCCCAGTTGCTCAAGTTCTTTCTCCAATCGTTTTATTTCGCCTTCCAGATCCACGACTCCTTCTAGGGGAATGAACAACTCCGCCCGGCCCAACACCTCGGTCACCGACTTCGAAGGCGGGATCGCGTGCAAATCGAAGTCGAGCGGATCAATCCCCGCCAGCCGTCGCAGATAGACCTCTCCCCCCTCGAAATCCCGAAGGGCCTCTTGATCCGCGGGACGCACCAGCACCGGAACCGGCTTGCCCGGCGGTACATTCATCTCAGACCGCACATTGCGCACCCGGCGGATCAACTCCATCCATTCTTCCACCACGGCCGCGCCAGGAGCATCGAAGTACTGATCTTGCGGCACCGGCCACTCTGCCACCACCAAGGCCTCCCCATGACCCGGGAGCTTCTGCCAGATCTCTTCGGTCAAGAAGGGCATAAAAGGATGGAGAAGTCGCAATGCCCGGTCCAATACGTGTACCAACACCTGGCGAGTCCCCCGTGCAGCCAAGGGATTCTCGCCATAGAGCGCCGCCTTGGAGAATTCAATGTACCAGTCGCAAAACTCGCCCCACACGAAATCATAGGCCACTTTGGCCGCACCGCCGAAGTCGAAGTTCTCCAAGGCCTCGGTCACGTCCCGCACCGTCTCGTTGAGGCGGTGAAGAATCCAGTGCTCCGGCCGACCGAGCACAGCGCCCTTTAAATCCCCGCCGACCTCCTTGTCGACATTGAGCAACACAAAACGGGCGGCATTCCAGATCTTATTGGCAAAATGACGGGCAGATTCCACCTTTTCCCAATAAAACCGCTGGTCATTCCCGGGTGCCGTTCCCGACGCCAACATAAATCGCAAGGCGTCGGCGCCGTATTTGTTCACCACATCCAGGGGGTCGATGCCGTTCCCCAGACTTTTGGACATTTTCCGGCCCTGGCTGTCCCGAACGAGGCCGTGTATGTAAACGGTGTGAAAAGGCACTTCTCCGGTAAAGGCCAGGGACATGAAAATCATTCGGGCCACCCAAAAGTAAATGATGTCAAACCCCGTCACCAGAACGTCCGTCGGGAAATACCGGCGCAGATCTTCGGTTTCCTCCGGCCACCCCATGGTGGAAAAGGGCCATAGAGCGGACGAAAACCAAGTGTCCAAAACGTCCTCTTCCTGGCGCAGTTGCCGGCTTCCACACCGGGGACAGTGCTCCGGGTCCTCCGCGGCCACGATCGTTTCCCCGCACCCTTCACAGTACCACGCCGGAATCCGGTGGCCCCACCAAAGCTGGCGAGAAATGCACCAATCCCGCACATTGTCCACCCAGTGAAGATATAATTTTTCAAAGCGCTCCGGAACAAAGCGAACTCGCCCGGCTTTCACCGCCTCAATGGCCGGCTCGGCCAAGGGTTTCATTTTGACGAACCACTGTTCGGACAAGAACGGTTCCACCACCGTGTGGCAGCGCTGACAATGACCGACGGCATGCCGGTGCGGTTCCACCCGTTCGAGATAACCTTCCCGGCGCAGCGCTTCCACCACGGCTTTTCGGGCTTCAAACCGGTCCATCCCCTGAAAATCGCCCGCCCCTTCGTTCATGGTGCCATCTTCGTTCATCACCGCCGGCGCGGGCAGGCCGTGTCTGCGCCCGACTTCAAAATCGTTGGGATCGTGGGCCGGAGTGATTTTAAGACAGCCGGTCCCAAAGGAAGGATCCACATAAGAATCTCCGATCACCGGGATCTCCCGGTGCGTCAGGGGGAGGCGCACCCGTTTCCCAATCCAGGCGCGGTATCGCTCATCGTCCGGATGAACCGCCACTGCCACATCCCCGAACATCGTCTCCGGACGGGTGGTGGCCACCACCACAGCCCCGCTTCCATCGGCAAACGGGTATCGAACGTAATGAAGGGCTCCGTCGAGCTCTTCATGCTCCACCTCGATATCCGACAAGGCCGTTCGACAGCGCGGACACCAATTGATGATATACTTGCCTCGATAAATGAGACCGCGTTCGTAAAGCCGCACGAACACTTCCCGGACGGCCCTGGATAGGCCCTCGTCCATGGTAAAGCGCTCCCTGGACCAATCGCAAGAAAATCCCAAGGCCTGGATCTGGGTCGTGATAATGCTCCCGTATTGCCGCTTCCATTCCCAGACTTTTTCCACAAAGGCATCGCGCCCGATATCGTGGCGGCTCTGGCCCGTCTCTTTAAGCAGCATCGCCTCCACCCGGTTCTGGGTGGCGATTCCGGCGTGGTCCGTTCCCGGCAGCCAAAGCGCATCCCTGCCCTGCATGCGCCGAAAGCGAATCAGAATATCCTGCAGGGTGAAATCCAAGGCGTGCCCCATGTGGAGAGCCCCGGTGACATTGGGGGGCGGGATGACGATCGTAAAGGGCTTTCCATCCGGCACCCGGCCCGCCCGAAAATATCCATTTTCCATCCAGAAGCGATACCATTTACTCTCAACATTCGCCGGTTCAAAAGCGGTCGGCAGTTGATCCGACCGGGCTGTCCCGCCTTGGCCTTCCATGGCTGTCCCTCCAACTGCCGCGAATTCCACATCCATTTCACATCTTTGCTATCATAAACACGGCACCTTCGACTTGTCAAATGCTGTCGAATGCGTGTCACTTTTTCTTCTTTTTTCGCCGCCGCTGGGCCTGCCTCTCTGCCCGCCGGGCCTCTTGTCGCCGTCGCCGCTGTTCTTCACCATACTGTTTTCCCTTGACCATCAACCACGTACCGGCCAAATCCACCACCGCCAGGAGGATGACCTGTTGGATCAGAAATTGGCGCAGGACCTCAGCAGGAGCGCTCCCGGTAAACAGGGTTCCCCTGTGCACCGCGAGATAGACCCCAAGGATCAGGATTCCCGCCACAGCCCCCGCCAGACCTCCACCCACATGTGGACGGCTGGACAGCTGGCGCACCGCCCCCTGGATGGCCACCACCATCGCCGCGGGAAAGATCACCGGGTACCAATCGCCTTTGAAAGCGACCACGACGGCCCCAATCACCCCCAGTCCGATTCCCCAGGATAGTCCATCACGCCACTCCTTCACTTCACGCCCTCCATCCTGCCGAACATTCCGGTGGCGCAAGCCCGTATTCATTCGCTTTGGGCCCGGCCTCCCGGTTCTTTTGCACCTTTTCATCATACCATGTTTTTTCCCGACCGGCGCAAAAGGGAAAGGGAAACGAAACCCGGGATCCAGCCACATAAAAACGAGCCCGGCTTCCCGAGAAAGGGGGCGCCGGGCTCGAACCCGGTTTTGGGAAGGTGCATAGGTATAGAGAGACCGACGCCCATAAAGGGACGCGGGCCGAGGAGAGGATTGCCGTGCCAAAGTTCCTTCACGACATCGTGAATATCGTCAAGCTGCTGCTTCTGGCGGCCATCGGACTGCTCTTTTTGCGTGCGATGCTCTACCCGAATGCCCTAGACATGTTCATTCTCATGATGCTGTTCGTGGTTCTCGTCGCGATGTTCGCCGGCCGGTGAAAGAGAGGGGTCCGCGCCAGACAACCACGGATCCCGCCCGGTGCGCGTTTTTTTGATCTTTTTCCCCGCCCCCGTAGCCCGATAACCCAAAGCAGACTGTAGCGCCAACCGGACAGCCGGAGCGCGCCTCCGGGAGACGCCCCCTGATGCGTTTACCACATCTGCGTCTGGCAACGTTTTTGAAACGGCGGGGTGCGGTCCAAAGGAGTGCTCCAGCCGGTCCGCCATTTCCCGCCACTCCCGGCGCCTTCGCTCGTTAACCCCGAACCAATCCGCCCGGCCCGCCAACTCCTGAGCGCGGCGGGCCCACCGCGCCGCCGTCTCGAACCACTCTTCATCCGGACGCCCTTGCGGACTCCAGAGGACCAGGGCGATCCCGAATTTTCGATCGTCGGGAAAAGGAGTCACCTCTCGGTATGCGTGAATCCAATTCTCCCATCGCTTGGGATCCACCGTTCGCCCGCCGTAGCGCAAGAGGAGCCCGGCAATGTCTTCGAAGGGCGCCCCGGGTCGACACCTGTTGGCCCGACGCAGCCACCATGCCCCTTCCCCGCCGTCGACCCAATGATCCACTCGGTCGAAAGCGGCCACCGCCCCACCGGCGGCGGTGTCCACACTCCACCGCCTCAGAAGATCCCACTCTGACGCCCAGGAGTGCCAAGCAGCAAAAAGCACCCCCAACATCGCCCGATGGTCTTCCGGAGCCCCCTCGATGAAGGCCACCCAGTTTTGCTCCAGGCGCTCGGGCAACGGATCCACACACCGGGGCCACGCCGGGGTGGGGCCCCGGGCCACCCGGTGCCACCAAGCGGCGTGGGCAAACAATTGCCGAATTGTCCCCCCCACCGGCGGTGGAGACGGACCTTCCCACGATCGGCAGGCGGCTAAAACCCGGTCCTTCCATCGGACCAGCCGGCTTCCATCCAGACCCGGCAAATATGGACTAACCGGAAAACCCCGGTCTGAGGCAAACTGGACCACCCTGGCCACATAGTCGCCCCAAACCGGGGTTGGAAAGACGTGCAGTTCGATCTTGTACAACGGGTGCCGCATTCGGAAGACATCCCCTTCGCCAGCGAAGGGTTCGCCATTCTCCTCCCCGGACTCCGCCCCGCGCTCCCAGGCCGCAGGCGGCCAGCCGTAGATGCGCTCCACCCACCGCCAGATCGCTTCCCAGCGGCGGAGCGCAAGATCTTGGCCTGTCATGGGCCCATCCCCCTACACCGAATGATCCAGCCACGCCGGAAGTCGACTTAGACCTTCAGTCCAAGCGGCGGCATATTCCGATGCGGCCCTGGAGTCCGTTCTCAGGAGAGGCCATCGGTGAGGAAATCGCAAATACGCCTCCAAGATGACCTCCGCAGCCCGCACGTCCAGGGGGTCCCATCCGCTCGCCAGCCAAACCGACCGAAGCCCTTCGAGAAAGGGGAGCCATTCATCCGGTTTGGCGATCATGAGATTCTCGGCCAGGGCAGCTGCATCGTACAGCGGCAAATCTCCAATGGCCGCCCGGAGTTCGCCCGGCCGCTCCCAAAGGGTCGCCAACGTTTCTAAACGCCAGCAACCCAAACAGCAGAGACGGTTCTTCTGAGCCCGCTCCGACCACCTGCGGTAACCCCCTTCCTCCAACAAGGCCAGGGCCTTCTGGCCCCCTTCTCGAAACGCCCTCACGGCGCCCCCGTCTGCATCCGGCGCTTCGGCGGCCACGCGGTCGAGGGCAGCTAAACTCCGGCGGAATCCCGCCACCCAGGTTCCGTATCGATCCGCCTTTCCGGATCCAGACCGCGGGTGTCGGGCGAGCACCTTCACGAGCATCCCCGTTATGGCACCGAGACTACCCCCATCCCCAGGAAGGATCACACCGGCCTCACCGGGGATCCACAGACTGTACGTCCATCCCCCGGTCTCCACCCACAACCGGCCGCCCGGTCCCGCCGCCGGTCGGGGCAGAGCAGCGACCCCTTCCGCTTCCAGGTCCTTCAAGACTTCCAGTCTCCACCGCAGGTTTTCGGGGGAAGAATCTCGGACGACGACGTAGCGGTGCCCGCCGCTCTCTACGTCAAACTCCCCATCGCCCGGGGACATGGGCACAACGTCGGCCAATCCGTACCACCAGGACACCGATTCCAGGACCAATCCCTCGGGCGCCGTCCCTTGCCCCGTCATTCTGTCCGACGCCTCGGCACCACGAGCCACTGGCCCGGTTGAACGATTTCTCCGGACAACCCGTTGACACGCATCAGCTCGGTCATCGGCACCCGGTATTCTTCGGCAATCCCGAGCAGGCTCTCCTGCTCGTTCACCCGTCGGAACGTCAGTGTGGCGGTAGCGGGCATTTCCGCGCGTTGATACAATTTCGCCCAGGCGAAAGATTCGGGTCGCTCCTGTCCTGCCCTCACCGCGGTGACGGCAACCCGCTCCCCTTCACCCTCTTCTGTGGCAGCACCCGGTTCCTCCTCCACGTCTTCCCCAACCGATTCCTCGGGCAGCGGCGCCTCGGGGAGGGAATCTGCCGGCCACTCCTTTTCGTCCACCGCCCAGCCCGACCCTTGCTCCGTAAAATCCACCGGCACACGGGCCGGACCCGGAGCTACAAAGCCCGAATTGTCGTCCGGCCCTCGCCCGTCCGGATGCTCCTCCCCGTCGACGCCCCTGTCCCCGGCGCGACCCGAATCCGCCTCCGGATCATCAGATCCACCCGCAGGATCGCCGGTTGGACTCGCCTGTTCTTCTCGAGCGGATGACGGTTCCACCTCGGGTGCCGGATGGATGGGACCCGTCGTCCACCCCGGCGGTGCACTCACCGGATCTTGACCGGCCTGGAATTCGAAAGAAGGTAAATCCTCGGCGGCTTCGGAAATTGCCTCTGGTTGGTCGGGCAACGACCTGTGGCCGGCCACCGTCGTTTCACCCGCCCCTTCCGGCCAAAACCCTTCTTCCTGGTCACCGCAGCGAAAATAATATCCCGTCGCTGAGAATCCGTCGACGATGAGATCCGCCCGGAGCTGAAGAACTCCGGGGCCAAGCACGTGAACGTCCCAGGATCCCAGGCGCGTTTTGACGTGCAGGACCTCGCTCTCCTGGTCCTCCGCACGCACCCGCAGCTGAAAGGGCAGTTTCTCCCGGATACTTTTGAGAGCGCCGTGATCCGCCACGGCATCGAACAAAAAACCTTCGGGCCGAGTCCATCCATCTCCCCGTCGATCCTCGGGAGGAGCGGCATACCCGATAATTTCAATATACCCTTCCAGGATGTAAGCGTCTCCCTCCCGGGAGAAGGAAGTGATCTCCGTGGCCAGGGCCATGTCCTCTAACAATTCATCCCCCTGCAACTCCGGGATTTCGCACTGGCGGTCGACACGCACCTGAATGGTCCGTTGCCGTTTTCCTTCCCGCACCCCGGTGCCCTCCCTTCATCGACCGCGCCCGCCCGCAGTCGCCCCGAGCGCCGCGTACGGGCAGTCTGTTCCCTTTAGATCTATGTGTCCGGGGAATGTCCTATAACCGCAGGGCAAGCCATCCCATGCAAAAAGGCGGAACCTCGTCTCTCGCCGGAAGTTCCGCCAGACTCCTTGCGCCCGCCCAATTCCACATATCTCTCTTCACCGCACCGGAGACCACCCATCGCTGCCAGTTACAGCCGTTTCAAAGCATCCCGATGGGCCTCCAAAGTCCGTTCCAGGTCCGCATCGCTGTGTGCCGTGGACAAAAACCGAGCCTCCAGTTGCGCGGGGGGCAGGTACACCCCTCTCTCCAGCATCAACCGGTGATATTTTGCAAATCGGCGCCCGTCGGCCCGTTTGGCGCTTTCGTAATCCACCACCGGCTCCTCGCTAAAATAAAACCCGTACATGGAGCCGGACGCCGCCGCATACGCCGGGATCCCCTTCTCCCGGGCCGCTTCCACAAGCCCGTCCACCAGCCGTTTGCCCATCTCTTCGAAGCGCCGATACACGTCCTCGTTCAGATGGGAAAGGGTGGCGAGCCCTGCGGCCATGGCCAAGGGATTTCCCGAAAGGGTTCCCGCCTGATACACTGGACCCGCCGGTGCCACCAACTCCATCATCGACCGTTTTCCTCCAAAGGCCCCGACCGGGAGGCCCCCGCCGATCACTTTACCGAAGGTCGTGAGATCGGGATCGATCCCAAACCGCTCTTGGGCGCCCCCCATGGCCACCCGAAACCCGGTCATGACCTCGTCAAAAATCAGCAACGCCCCGTACTCCCGGGTGATCTCCCGCAGTCCTTCCAAAAAGCCCGCCCGGGGAAGAACCAACCCCATGTTGCCCGGCACCGGTTCCACGATCACCGCCGCAATCTCCTCGCCGACCTTCGCAAACGTTTCGCGAACGGCGTCGAGGTCGTTATAAGGCAGGGCGATGGTGTTGGCGCTCACCCCGTCGGGTACGCCGGGGCTGTCCGGAAGTCCCAGGGTAGCGACACCAGAACCCGCCTTGACCAGGAAACTATCCCCATGGCCGTGATAGCAACCGATGAATTTCACCACCCGATCCCGGCGGGTGTAGGCCCGGGCCACCCGCAGGGCGCTCATGGTCGCCTCGGTGCCCGAGTTGACCATGCGGACGACTTCCACCGAAGGCATCAGTTGGCAAACCCTTTTCGCCAACTCGGTTTCCAAAAGGGTGGGGGCCCCGAAGCTAGTCCCCCGGGCGGCGGTCTCGGCAATCGCCCTCACCACATCCGGGTGGGCGTGGCCGAGGATGAGCGGGCCCCAGGACAAACAGTAATCAATGTACTCGTTTCCATCGATGTCGATCAGATGCGACCCCCGGCCCTCGGCAATGAAAACCGGGGGACCTTCCACCGCATGAAATGCCCGCACCGGACTGTTCACGCCGCCGGGCATCACTTTCTGCGCCGCTTCGTAGGCCCGCTCCGACCGTGTGGTCCCCTGAAACATCCCGACGCCTCCTACGCCCCGAGGCCGACCCGGGGCAGATATTTCTCCTCCCAAGCTTCCATTTCTGGGGTAAAGTACTTAACCCGGGTCTTTTTATATTCTTTCGTCGAATACAGAGCCCGCATCTCTCGGATGCCGGTCTCCTCGGCAATCGCTCCCAGAACGGCTTCACATTCCTTCACCGTGCGGCCGTGGACCATCGTAAAGATGTTGTAGGGCCAGTCCTCATAGGTGGGACGGAGGTAACAGTGGCTCACCGCGGCATACGACGCCATTTTCGCCCCCACCTCATCCGCCCGATCTTCGGGTACGGCCCAAACCCCCATGGCGTTCGCCCTAAAACCCGCCTCCCGGTGGTGCAACACGGCGGAAAACCGGCGCATCAGCTTTCGGTCGAGCAGGGCCTGGGCCCCGGCCAAAAGGGCCTCGGTCTCGATCCCCAGGGCCTGGGCGGCGGGATCAAAGGGCCGCACCACAAGCGGAATGTCTTTTTGCAACTCCCGGATCAGCCCCTTATCCGCTTCGGTGAGGGGCTGTCCCTTGGGGATTTCCCGATCCCGGTCGCTGTAAGCCGCCTCCGTGGCCTTTCGGGTGACATTTTGCTTCCCCGTCACATCCAGTTGCACACCGATCTTGTACAACCGGAGCGTCGGCAGCATCCGAATCGAATCCACCCCGGCGAGCTCCCCGAGAAGCTGTACCGTCCGCTCCAGCCCGATCCGGCTATCCGGGGGTACGGCGATGGTGAACCACAAGTTGAACTCGTGATTCCGGCGGTAATTATGAGAAACTCCCGGGTGCTCATTAAACACCCGGGCCGCTTCTTCCAGCCGGGTGGGGTTCACCCGGGCCGCCACCAGACTGGAACGATACCCCAGGCTCCGGGTGTCGAAAATCGCCGAGATCTGCCGAATCACCTTGCCTTTCAGGCGCTGAACTCGCTCCAACGCCTCTTCCTGGCCCACGCCGCACCTTTCCCCCACCACCCGAAACGGCTCTGGGTCTAAGGGAAAGGACGATTGAATCAGATTGAGCAATTCCCGATCGATGTCATCCATTTCAAATTTGGCCATTGTCTCGCCTCCTTATCCCCGATCTTCCCGGAGCCAACGGGCAACATCTTTGGCAAAATACGTGATGATCAGATCCGCCCCGGCCCGGCGCAGTCCCAACAGCGATTCCAAAACCACCGCCCGTTCATCGATCCATCCCCTCAGGCCCGCCGCCTTAATCATGGAATATTCCCCGCTCACCTGATAAGCGGCCACAGGGACATCCAATCGCTCGCGAAGGTCCCGAATGATGTCCATGTAGGCCATGGCCGGCTTGACCATAATGACGTCCGCCCCTTCGTCGAGATCGCTCCGGGCTTCCCGGATCGCCTCCCGGCGGTTGGCGGGGTCCATTTGATGACTTCGCCGGTCGCCAAACTGCGGGGCGGAATCCGCCGCTTCCCGGAACGGACCGTAGAACGCGGACGCGTATTTCACCGCGTAGGACATGACGGGCACGTGCTCAAAGCCGCGCTCGTCCAGAGCCGACCGAATCATTTTCACCCGTCCGTCCATCATGTCGGAGGGCGCCACCAGGTCGGCCCCGGCGGCGGCGTGGGAAAGAGCGGTTCGCGCCAGGAGAGGGAGGGTTTCGTCATTGAGGATGACGCCATTCCGGACGATGCCGCAATGTCCGGCGGGATTGTACTGACAGAGACAGACGTCGGTGGCGACCACCATCTCTGGAACTTCTTCTTTGACCGCGCGAATGGCCTGTTGCACGATGCCCCCCTCATCGTAAGCCTCGGAACTTCGCTCGTCTTTGTGGGCGGGGATCCCGAACAACAGAATCGACCGCACCCCGAGCTCCGCCAGTTCCACCGCTTCCCGGCGAAGCTCATCCACACTCAGGTGCTCCACGCCGGGCATGGAGGAAATCGGCTCCCGAACCCCGCTGCCGTGCACCGCAAAAAGTGGGTACATGAGTGCCTCTATCGAAAGGCGGTTCTCCCGCCACAGATCTCGCATGCCCGGCGTCCATCTCAACCGGCGATGCCGATCGAATTGCATGTGATCACCCCCCGTTTCGTATGGCCCCGGCTTCCATCTCCCGGGCCAAAAGGTCCACCAAGCTATCAACGGTGGCCTGCTCGGCCACCCCCGCCACCTTCAGCCCCAGTTCCCGGGCAGTGGCTGCGGTCACCGGGCCGATGCAAAAGGCGGGAACATGCTCTAGCCACGGCCTCGCCTCTTCCCCGATGCCCTGGAGAAAAAATCGCACCGTAGACGAACTGGTGAAAGTCACGGCGTGAATCCGCCCCTCCCGGAGCAGGCCCCGAACCTCCTCCGCCCCTTCGTACCCAGGCTCCGTCCGGTACGCCTCCGCCTCGACCACCGCGGCTCCAGCCGCGGAAAGCACCTCCGGAACATCCCGGGACGCGAGGTTCGATCGGGGCAAGAGGATCACATCCCCGGAGGCGATGTGAGGAACAAGGGTCTCTGCCAAGGCTTGGCCCCGGTAGTCCGAAGCCGTGAACTCAGGAATGACTCCCCGCTCCCGCAGTGCCCCCGCCGTCGCCGGGCCCACCGCTGCCATCCGAACCCCGGACAACCGACGGACGTCCAACTCCAGCGCTCTCATACGGGACCATACGCTCTCCACGGCGTGACGGCTGGTCAACACAATCCACTTCAGGTCTGACCGGGTCAGCGCCTCATCCAAATCTGCCCAGGACGCCGGGGGTTCAATTCGGATCGCCGGGAACTCCACCGCTTCCCCGCCCAAATCCTCGATCTGTGCCGACAACGCAGAGGCCTGTTCCCGGGCCCGGGTCACGAGAATGCGCTTGCCAAAAAGCGGCTTCCGTTCAAACCAGTTCAGCCGCTTCCGGAGGCCCACCACTTCTCCCACCACAATAACCGCCGGGGAACCAAAGTTCCGCCTTCGGACCTCGTCGACGATGGTGTCCAAAGTCCCGGTCACCGTTTCCTGTTCCATCCGGGTGCCCCAGCGGATCAGTGCCACCGGCGTCGTGCCCGGGCGGCCGTGAGCGGTCAACTGCTCGACAATGCCGGCTAGCCGCCCGACCCCCATGAGAAAAATCAACGTGCCCACCCCGGTGGACAGTCGGTCCCAATCGATCCACGACGTCTCTTTCTCCGGATCCTCGTGGCCGGTGACCACCGCAAAGGAAGGCGTATGGTCCCGATGGGTCACAGGAATCCCCGCATAGGCTGGCACCGCCACCGCCGAAGTCACCCCCGGCACCACTTCAAAGGGAATGCCATGCTCCACCAGAAACTCGGCCTCTTCTCCTCCCCGGCCGAAAACAAAGGGGTCTCCCCCCTTCAGGCGGACCACCGTTTTCCCATCCTGGGCCAGGCGCACCAACAGTTCCTGGATCTCATCCTGGGTCAGGGTGTGCCGGCCCTCTGCCTTTCCCACGTAAATCCGCTCGGCGCCCGGCCGAAGGCAGCGCAGCAGCCGGGGCGAAGCCAGGCGATCATACACCACGGCATCGGCCTTCTTTAAACACTCCATGCCCTTTACCGTGATCAACCCGGGATCCCCCGGACCAGCCCCCACCAAGTACACCGTCCCCGGTTTCCCGGTCCGCCCTTCCCCTTCACCCACCGAGTTCCGCCTCCTCCCGGGTTTCCTGTAGAAGTTTTCCAGCACCGAGTTCAAGGAGATCTGCCGCCGCCCGACGGCCCACCTCAGCGGGATCTTCCCCTTGCACCACCACCCGAAGCAGTTCACTCCCGTCAGGCCGGGCAACCATGGCCGCCAATCGAATATGTCCATCCCGAATCTCCGCCAGGGCGCCGATGGGCACCTGGCAGCCCCCCTCCAGCGCCGCCAAACAAGTCCGTTCCGCTTCCACCGTTTTTCGGGCCGCCGCGTCTTCCACAGACTCCAGGGATCGCCGGGTATCTTCATCCGCTTCCCGGCACTGCACGGCCAACGCTCCTTGACCGACGGCGGGTAGACAAATCTCCGGAGACAGGTACTCGGTGATACGATCCCCGAGCCCGAGCCGCAGAATCCCGGCCGCTGCCAGAACCACCGCATCCACCTCTCCTGCCGCCAATTTGCGAAGGCGGGTATCGACATTGCCCCTCAGGGGAATAAATGCAAGGTCCGGGCGATATCGGCGCAGCTGGGCCACCCGGCGCAGGCTGCTCGTCCCCACCCGGGCGCCGGAGGGGAGATCATCAAAGGGCCGGCCATCCCGGGTGATGACCGCATCCCGGGGATCCTCTCGCCGGGGCACAGCACCGACCACCGTTCCCGGGGCCAACTGGGCCGGCAAATCTTTCAAACTGTGCACCGCGGCGTCGATCCGCTTCTCCAGGAGCGCCCGCTCGATTTCTTCGACAAAGAGGCCCTTGCCGCCCACCCGGGAAAGCGGCACGTCAAGAACCCGATCCCCCCGGGTGGTCATGGGCACCACCTCGGCCGAAAGGCCCGGAACCCGTTTCTGCCACTGTTCAATCAGCCAGCGGGTCTGGGTCATGGCCAGAGCGCTCTTTCGCGATCCGATGCGCAGAATCCCCATGATCCCCCGCCCCCCATCTCTCTAAAATGGCTTCGACAACCGCCTTCGCCCCCGGCGCATCGCCGGAGCGCCACCTGTCCAGCGCCTGAGACCCCCAAATCTCCGCAAAGGCTTCCCGCCGCTCCGCAACCCCGACCCCCGCTGCCCGCAGCCTCTGTCTCGCTTCCACCATCTGCTCCACAAAAGGCCCGTAAGCGGGATCGATCACCTCTTCCAGCAGCTTCCGAAACGCCTGAGCCAACCAGGGGCTTCCCCCGGCGGTGGAGACCGCCACCGTCAACGGCCCTCGGCGAAACGAAGCGGGAACCCGGAGATTGCCGAACTCCGGCCGATCGGCGACATTAACCCAGACCCCCGAAGCCCGGGCATCCTCCGCCACCCGGCGGTTGACTTCCGGATTTCCGGCCGCGGCAAAAACCAACCGGTACGCCCCGGCTTCTCCCACGTGGTACTCTCGGGGTTCCCAGCGCACCGCCCCCTCCCGAACCCGGCGTTCGAGCTGTGGCGCCAGCTTCGGGCTCACCACCGTCACCCGGGCGCCACACTGGATAAGCCCCTCAATCTTCCGGGCTCCCACAGCCCCGCCTCCCACCACCAGGACCGGCAGCCCCCGTAAATCCAACGCGAGGGGGTAATCACACCGCAACTCTTTCTCCCCCGTCAATACGCCACCTCCGTTCACCAGCGGTGGAACTGGGAGAAATACATACCCACCACCAGATAATTCAGGACAACGCCGCCAAACCCCGCCACCGTAAGCCAGGCCGCCCGTCGAACCGGCCAGCGGGAGCTCACCCGAAGATAAATCACGGCCCCGTACAGAAGCAACAACAACAGGGACACCAAGGGCTTTGCATCCCACAACAAGGGACGTCCGTACTGGAGAACCGTCCAGATCGCCCCGAGAATCATCGAGATCAGCAGCAGTGGAAACCCGATCAAAACCATACGATAAGCCAGGCGGTCCAACCGATCCAGGGCCGGCAGACGCCGAAAGGTGGCGGTGAACCGTTTGGCCTTCAGAAGCCTCTCCTGAATGAGAAACATCACCGAAAAAATGCACGCCAACGAGAAGGCCGTATAACTGAGAAATGCCATCCCCACGTGCATGAGCAGCAGATCCCCTTCCTGAGGCACCGACGCCGACGGCCCCCGGTGGGCAAACGTATCCAGTGCCACCACCGCGAAACCGATGAGATTCGCGAAAAACGTAAACAGGTCGATTTTATAAAAATAGTTCACCACCACGGAAACCGCCAGTAACACCCACGCGAAAACGACCATCGACTCCGAGGTGGACCACACGGGGAAGTGCCCCAGTTCCCGGGTTCGAAATGCCAGAAAAAAAGTTTGCAACCCCCACACGACGCACAACACAATAAACGCCGCGCGGTTTACGCGGGCATCGGAATTAAGAAAATCGAGAAAATAGAGCAATACGCTGATGGCATAAAGTACGGTCATCCCATCAAATATATAAGTCGCCAGTTGCACCGTGCGTCACCTTAGACGGAACCCAACCGTTGTTGTGCAGCCATGGACCCCAGGGGCATTTCCTGAACGCTCCCCTCCCGGGCCTCGACCTCCTGTTCGACGGCGGTTCCGGAATCGTCGGCCCCTCCAAGCGCAAACAACCGCCGAACCGTCTCCAGATAAAACGTCGCCTCCGGTTCGGTCGCCATCGCTTTCAACTGAAGGATGGGATCGCGAAGCAATTGGTTCACGATACTCATCGTGTGTTTGTGAAGGACCACCCGGTCTCGTTCGCTGAGGTCCGGAAATTTGTTCATTAGGCTCTCCATGACCGAACGTTGAACCTTCATGCCTTTCTCTCGTAGATCCCGAATGAGGGGGATGACCTCTTGCATATTGTACCACTGTTTAAACCCGCTGATCTCTTCTTCCAGAATATCTTCCACCCGGACGGCAGCCCGTTGCCGCTCTTGCAGGTTTTGGGCCACCACTTCCCGGAGGTCGTCGATATCGTAGAGAAACGCATCGGAAATCCCATTAATGGCCGGATCCATGTCCCGGGGCACTGCGATATCGATCAGCAACAAAGGCCGCTGCCTCCGTCGCCGGCATACCTTCGCCACCATGTCCTGATGGAGGACATACCCCGGGGCCCCGGTGGAACTGATCACGATGTCCGCCTCGGCCAAAGCCAGCGCCAGAGCGGACCAGTCGTAAGCCTCCCCCGAAAACCGATCCGCCAGTTCCCGGGCCCGTTCCCAGGTGCGGTTCACCACCAACACCCGGCTCACCCCCTGGTTCCACAGGTGAGTCGCCGTCAGTTCGCCCATCTTGCCCGCGCCGATCAACAGCACCGCTTTATCCCGCATGGAACCGAACACTTTCCGGGCCAATTCCACCGCCGCATAGCTCACGGACACCGCGTGCTGACCGATCTCCGTTTCCGTATGTCCACGCTTGGCCCCGGTGATCGCCCGGCGAAACAGTTGGTTTAACACCGCGCCGGTGTTTCCCGCCGCTTGAGCGTGCTCAAAAGCATCCCGGACTTGACCGAGAATCTGGGTCTCGCCGAGCACCATCGAATCCAGCCCCGCCGCCACCCGAAACAGATGATGAATCGCCGCGTCATTCACGTGCAGATAGATGTATCGCGTAAAATCCGCCCGGTCAAGCCCGGAAAGATCGGCGAGAAAGAGGCGAAGAAACTGCTCACCCGGGTGAAGGGCGTCCACCACCGCATAGATCTCCGTTCGGTTGCACGTGGACAAAATCACACTTTCAAGAACACTTCGCGTTTCCCGGAGCTGCCCGAGGACCCCTTCCATCTCCTCGGGTCCAATGCTGAAACGCTCGCGGATTTCCACGGGCGCAGTGCGATGGTTGACGCCGATCACCAGGATGTGCATAACCTTCACCTCAATCATGACAAGTCCGCTGCATGGGTCATTCAAATTTTATTATATCATCGGCCCGTTCGATCTCCGGATGGAAATTCTGAACGATTTATGAAGGGGGTTGACCCTCCCGCCCGGATAACCGCTCAACGACCCAGGTCCACACCTGGTCCCGCCCCGCACCCGTTTCGGCCGAAAATACGACACACCGGCTCGGCTGCAGTGTCGCTTCTGCCTGCCGACGATGGCTTTCCCACCTGCTTCTGGCGATCTTGTCCGCTTTGGTGGCGACCACGAGGACCGCAAGATCATGGGCCCGAAGCCATTCCGCCATCAACCGGTCATCGGCGGTGGGGGGGTGACGCAAGTCAATCACATGGATCACCCCGGCCAAAGATTCGCGGTGCGCAAGGAAGTTCTCCACCATCGCCCCCCATCGAAGCCGCTCGCTTTTGGACACTTGCGCGTAACCGTACCCCGGCAAATCCACCAGATAGAAACGCGAATTGATTCGATAAAAATTCAGCGTCCGGGTCCGACCCGGCGTATTCGAGGTGTGGGCGAGTTTTTTCCGCATAGCGAGCCGATTAATGAGAGACGACTTTCCGACATTGGATCGCCCGACGAGCGCGAATTCCGGCAGACCGTCCTTGGGGAACCGATCGGGGGAAACGGCGGTCCCCGCGAGAATCGCCTCTGTCACCTGCATATTCCCTCACTCCTCAGGTCGGCTGCAAGACCGGCTCCCCCTGTTCGGCAACCGGGCGAAGGGCTTCTGCCAACACGTCGTCCATATGGGACACGTACACAAAGGACAATTGCCGGCGAACGACTTCCGGTACGTCCCGCACATCCTTCTCATTATCTTTTGGAAGCAAGACCTTCTGGACGCCGGCTCGGTGGGCGCCAAGACATTTTTCCTTCACGCCCCCGATGGGCAGCACCCTTCCCCTCAAGGTGATTTCCCCGGTCATCGCCACTTCCCGCGCCACCGGGCGACCTGTCAAGGCAGACACCAAGGCGGTGGCCATGGTGATTCCGGCACTGGGCCCATCTTTAGGAATGGCACCCTCAGGGACGTGGATGTGAACATCGTACTCGTCGGGAAACCCCGGCGGAATCTCCAACTGCCGGGCCCGGGACCGAATATAGCTAAAGGCCGCCTGGGCCGATTCCTTCATCACGTCGCCCAACTGGCCGGTGAGGGTCAGCTTTCCTTTACCGGGAACCACCGCCACCTCAATGGATAACGTATCCCCGCCCGCCTCGGTCCATGCAAGGCCCGTGGCCACCCCCACTTGGTCCGTTTCCTCTGCGGCGCCAAAGCGAAACCGTTCGGGGCCGAGAAAGGCTTGAAGCCGGCTTTTCGTCAACGAAACTTTCTTCTTGCCCTCGACAATCATCCGGGCGGCCTTGCGACACACCGCTGCGATTTCCCGTTCAAGGTTCCGGACCCCGGCCTCCCGGGTATAACTTCGAATGATTTTGAGCAAAGTCTCGTCGGAGATCGACAGTTGATCCCGGGTTAAACCGTGGGCCTCCAGCTGCTTGGGAACGAGATACCCCTTGGCGATCCGCAATTTCTCCACCTCGGTATACCCCGGAAGATGAATCACCTCCATCCGGTCCAGGAGAGGCTGGGGAATCGTATACGCCACATTGGCGGTGGTGATGAAAAGCACCCGGGACAGATCGTAGGGCACCTCGATATAATGGTCACTGAAGGTATGATTCTGCTCCGGGTCCAGTACCTCAAGCAGAGCCGACGCCGGATCCCCGCGAAAATCATGGCTCATTTTGTCAATCTCATCCAAGAGGAAAACGGGATCCATTTCCCCGGCCTGTTTCATTCCTTGAATGATACGCCCGGGCAACGCCCCCACATAGGTGCGGCGGTGGCCGCGAATCTCCGCCTCATCCCGCACCCCGCCCAGCGAGACCCGGACAAACCGCCGTCCCAGTGCCCGGGCGACCGATCTGGCCAAACTCGTCTTCCCGACTCCGGGCGGGCCCACAAAACAGAGTATAGGCCCTTTTAACCGATGAGCCAGTTTCTGTACGGCGAGATATTCCAGGATGCGCTCCTTCACTTTCTCCAATCCGTAATGATCTTCGTCCAAGACTTGGGACGCCCGATCGATATCGATCTCCCGGGGCTCGGGCTCTTTCCAGGGCAGGGACATCAACCAGTCAATGTACGTGCGGACCACCGATCCCTCGGCCGACGCCTGGGGGATCTTTTCCAGGCGATCGATCTCCTTTTCGATTCGTTCCCGGATCTCACCTGGCATTTCCAGGGCGGCGAGCTGTTCCCGAAGTTGCTCCACCTCGGCCAGGCGACCTTCTTTTTCGCCCAGTTCCTTCTGAATCGCCTTCATCTGTTCCCGGAGAAAATATTCCTTTTGCGTTTTCTCCATCTGCCGCCGCACACGCTGGTTGATCTTTCGTTCGAGTTCCAGGACCTCCCGCTCGTCCGACAAGAGGCGCAACAATTGTTCCAGCCGCTCTTCCACATCGAAAGCTTCGAGGATGGTCTGTTTATCTTTGATCTTGAGGGGCAGGTGAGACGCAATCACGTCTGCCAGCCGCCCCGGCTCTTCAATATCCAGAACGGCCAAATATGTTTCATGGGTGATCTTTTTCGACAAACTCACATATTGCTCAAACTGGTGCAGAACGCTTCTCATCCGGGCTTCGATCTCCGGCGTCGGTTCTCCACTATCTTCATCCACCGTCTCCGCCTCGACCGAAAACACTTCCTCCGTTTCGAGATAGCGGAGGATCCTCGCCCGGCTCAGGCCTTCCACCAGGACGCGGATCGTCCCGTTGGGCAGCTTAAGCATCTGTTTGATCTCCGCAACGGTCCCGACCTCATAAATATCCCCGGTCTGGGGCTCGTCGACATGAGATTCCATCTGCGAGGCAAGCAGAATCTTCCTATCCCCCACCATCGCCCTTTCCAGGGCGTGAACGGACTTTTCCCGTCCCACATCGAGGTGGAGCACCATCGTCGGGAATACCAACAACCCTCGTAAGGGCAATAACGGCAATGTGACCGATTGCGCCACGGTACCGTCACCTCCTGCTTCGCTGCCGCCCAGGCGGCCGATTCGGGGTGCAGCACTCCTATTCTAAAGGAATGTGGCCGCCGTGTAAAACGCCTATAAAGACGAGCCTTTTTCGATGTCCCTTTTTCCCCGAACCTTCAGCACGAATCCCATCGGCGTGGCGAGTTCGGTATGTCCATTATCTGGTTTATCATCCACAGGTTGGATGGTTCAGGCCATGCGAAACCGGGGTCAGGTTCTTGGTTACCTGGCCCAAGAGCTCCACCTTCTACGATGGCGTGCCGTTTAGGACACGCTGCGAACCAAGCTCCTCATGCGTTCTTGCTGCTTCTCCCGCACCCTCCCCAATGCCATCGCCAGCATCACGCACAAAGCCAAGCCGCAGCGTAACCGCATCTTGGCCAGCCCTCGAACGGTGTGTCGCTCGAATCCAAACGATACGTCCAATCGGCTGTTCACCCGTTCCACCGCGGTCCTGTACCGGTATTCCTTCGCCCATTTGTAGCTCTCCCGGGCAATCGGCGTGAAGATCCGCCGGTCCACCGCGAGCGGCACGCGCACCCCTCCGGCCACGGGGCACTGTTCCCGCCCTTGACACGTGATCCCGTACGCCTTGGCTGGACATACTTTTTTCAGCGTGCCCCGGTCTTTCTCGAATCCACCATTGCTCATCTGTTGCCGGGCCCCTGTCTCTGGACAGTAACAGTACACCGCTCCCCCCTCGTCATACACCACGTTCGTGTGTCCCGGTAATAACCGCGTTGGCTCCCCGTCTTTCCACAGCCGCCTCGTGTCGATCACGGGCTTGATCCCATACTCATCCCAGCAGCGACTCAGGAGTTTCGAGTCGTCGTACCCCCGATCGGCCGTCAGGACCTCGGCCTTTTTCAATATCTCCGGATGGCGTTTCTCCATCTCATCCAGCAGGACATGCCCTTCTTTGACGTCCGAGCGCGACCCCTTGGTCACCGTATACGCCACAGGCAATTCATGCTGAGCATCCACCACCAGGTGGAGCTTGTAGCCAAACCACCGGACCACTTTCTCCCATGTACTCCCGTCCTCGCGGGTCCCACGATAGGTTTTTACCCCGTATGCTGCATCCAGATCCCGCCGTCCGTCTTCCTTCTTTTCTTTCGGGGGACGGGACGCCCACGAGGCGATTGCCTTACTGTCCATCGCCAAACGACGCCCGAACTCCGGAAGTTCCTCACTCAGGGCCTTCACCAGCTCGTCGAACATCGATTCGATCCACGATCCGTGCTCCATCAAGCTGCGGAGAAATCGGGTGTAAGCGGCTGCGCTGGGAACTGCGCGCAACCCACAGATCGACCGCAGCTGCCCGTTTCGAGAGAGTTCCCGACGTAAGCTCTCGATCGACGGGTGCTGAAACACGATTCCTGCCAACATCGAGTTCCACATCGCCCGTACCGGGTAGTCATCTCGTCCATGACCTCTCGATTTCTCCAGATGCGCCATGAGCGCTTCGTCCGGCAGATGTTCCAGAACCAGCCGGAGGCGTTCCAGGTCTCCAAGCGGCTCGATCTCTTCCCAGGAAAACAGTTCGAGTTGTGGTATAATCGCCATAGGGTGAGTCCTCCTTGTTGGATCATTTGTCCAACTACCATTCTAACAAAAGAGGACTCACCTGTCTTATTGGATTTGGGGTGAATTTGCCCGAACCCACTTCCCACTCTCCTCAAAACCCCTGTCTTTCCTGGGACCCATTGGGGGAAAGTTTTCTGGTCCCTGCTCCTTACCCCTTATCCCTCCTGGCCTTTTCAGCATCGAAAAAGGCTCAAGACGCATCCGCCTCCAGCCCCGAACCCGCAGCCGCCACCGCCGGAGCCGGAAGATCCGGGACGGCCGGCAAAGGCGTCCCCTTGAGATACACCAACGCTTCCCCAAAGTCCCGCACGGGGATAATCACCAATTCCGGGTCACAAGACCACCGCTCCGACCAATTGTCATCGGGAATGAGAACTCTTCGGGCTCCTGCCTTCCGAGCGGCCTCGATCTTCGCCGGCACCCCGCCCACTGCTTTGACCGAACCGGACAACGAAATCTCACCCGTTACCGCCAAAAAGCCGTCAACAGGAATCTCCCGGATTGCCGAATACATGGCCATGGCGATCGCCAACCCGGCCGAAGGACCATCCACCGGCACTCCGCCGGGAATGTTGATATGAACGATCCAGTCGTCCAGGGCAATCCCGAACCTGCGCAGAACCGTTTCGGCGTTTTCCACCGAACCCTGGGCGGTGGAGCGCCGTTTCAGCCGCCGGGCCCCATGGCTCACCTCTTCCTCATCGATGACCCCGGTCACTCGGATCTCGCCGGCACCCGGCCGATACAGGGCACTGGCCTCGATGGGCAACAGGCGCCCGACGTTGGGTCCACAAACCGCCAGTCCGTGCACCAATCCCACCGCGGGCCGACCAGCCACCCGGTGATGCGGCTGTGGAGAATAGCCGGCCACTTGCACGACCCATTCGACGTCCTCGGGTTCGATGCGGTCCCTCCCCTCATTCTGCACCGCCCCTGCGGCGATTTGAACCAGGTTGACCGCGTCCCGGCCATTCCCGGCATACCCGGCCACCGCCTGAGCGGCCTCAGGTGGGATTTCAACCCCGATGCGTCGGGCCGCCCGCTCGGCGATTTGGGCCAATTCATCGGGATATAAAGGGCGAAAATAAATCTCCACGCATCGGGAGCGCAGGGCCGGCGGGAGTTCATGAGCCGGGCGGGTGGTGGCCCCGATCAAGCGAAAGTCGGCGGGCAGGCCGTTTTGGAACAGATCGTGGATATGGGGCGGAATTGCGGAATCCCCGGGGCGATAATACGCGCTCTCCAGGAGAACCCGGCGATCTTCCAACACTTTGAGCAATTTGTTCATCTGGATGGGGTGCAGCTCCCCTATCTCGTCGATAAACAGAATGCCACCGTGGGCCCGGGTCACCGCGCCCGGTTTGGGCTGCGGGACGCCCGCGGCCCCCATCGCCCCGGCCCCTTGATAAATCGGGTCGTGCACCGATCCGATCAGCGGATCGGCGATTCCCCGCTCGTCAAAACGAACGGTGGTGGCGTCCACCTCGATAAAAGGGGCCTCCGGTCGGAACGGAGACTTGGGGTTCTCCCTGGCCTCCTCTAACACCAGGCGGGCGGCAGCAGTTTTACCCACCCCGGGCGGGCCGTAAAGGATCACATGTTGGGGATGGGGGCCGCATAGGGCCGCACGCAAGGCTTTAATCCCTGCCGATTGGCCGACAATGTCCTGGAACCGTTGAGGACGCACCCTTTCATTGAGAGGTTCGGTCAACGAAGTCTCCCGCTTACGCGCCCATTCGTCCAAGTCCCGACGGGAGTCCCGAGCAGAGAAGGGTCCAAAGATGCGCCCCCCCGATTGGCTTTTCATGACATTCCAGATATAAAACCCAGCTAATGCCAGAAAGACCACTTCCGTCACCAGCAGCAAAGCGCCCACCGCCGCCCCCTCCCTCGCGGAAAGTCTGGCACTAGTATGCCGCGCTCCCACAAAAACAAACGGAGGGGATTCCTCCCCTCCGCCCAGGTACGGCCTGGCTTCCTGGTCGGTTTTACGCCGTTTCTTCTTTCTTTTTCTTCTTACGTCCGTCGGCCTTTACCAGAATTGGAGATTCCTTCAGCAAGACCGTTTCTTTGGTGACCACACACTTGGTGATGTCGTCCCTGGAGGGGATCTCATACATCACGTCCAACATGATGCCCTCGATAATCGCCCGCAGTCCCCGGGCACCGGTGTTTCTCTTAATCGCCTCTCGGGCGATCTCTGTCAGCGCCTCGTCCGTAAACTCCAACTGGACGTCATCCAACTCCAGCAACCGTTGATATTGTTTGACCAACGCGTTTTTCGGCTCCAGGAGTATCCGCTTCAGCGCCGTCTCATCCAGGGCCGCCAAGGTGGTGATCACCGGCAGGCGCCCGACAAACTCCGGGATCAGGCCATATTTCAACAAGTCCTCGGGAAGAACCTTCGACAGGACCTCATCCCGGCTCAGGTCAGTCCCTCGAGCTTCTTCACTGCCGAACCCGATGACCTTGCGGCCGAGGCGGCGCTTGATGATCTGTTCAAGTCCATCAAAGGCCCCGCCGCAAATGAACAAAATATTGCTGGTGTCGATCTGGATGAATTCCTGATGGGGATGTTTACGCCCACCCTGGGGCGGAACACTGGCCACCGTCCCCTCGAGGATCTTCAACAAGGCTTGCTGGACACCTTCCCCCGACACGTCCCGGGTGATGGAAGGGTTCTCCGACTTCCGTGCGATCTTATCGATCTCGTCGATATAAATGATCCCTTTCTCGGCCTTTTCCACGTCGTAATCCGCCGCTTGGATCAACTTGAGAAGAATGTTCTCCACGTCTTCTCCGACGTATCCGGCCTCGGTGAGAGATGTCGCGTCCGCAATGGCAAAAGGAACGTTGAGAATCCGTGCCAAGGTCTGGGCGAGCAGCGTTTTCCCGCTTCCGGTAGGCCCTATGAGCAGAATATTGCTTTTGGACAGCTCGACGTCATCCGGCTTCCCCTGGGCGTTGATCCGCTTGTAATGGTTGTAAACGGCCACGGCCAGGGACTTTTTGGCATGATCCTGGCCAATGACGTATTGGTCGAGGATGGCGCGGATCTCCGTCGGCTTCGGGACATCGGTGAGTTCAAACTCTTCTTCTTCCCCGAGTTCTTCCTCTACAATCTCATTGCACAACTCGATGCACTCGTCGCAAATGTACACTCCCGGGCCGGCCACCAACTTGCGGACCTGGTCCTGGGTTTTGCCGCAAAAAGAACACTTGAGCTGCCCCTTATCATCGCTGAATTTAAACATCGGCTCACCCCTCTACTTCAGGTCGACGGGCGAGATCACCTCATCGATCAGCCCATACGCCTTGGCTTCCTCGGCGTCCATAAAATTGTCCCGATCCGTATCCCGCTCGATCTTCTCCAAGGGCTGCCCAGTGCGCTCAGACAGAATGCGGTTGATCTTGTCCTTGGTCCTCAGAATCCAGTCGGCGTGAATCTTGATGTCAGCCGCCTGCCCCCGCACACCGCCGAGCGGCTGGTGAATCATGATCTCACTGTTCGGGAGGGCGAAACGCTTCCCTTTGGTCCCCGCGGCCAAGAGAAACGCTCCCATGCTCGCCGCCATACCGATGCACACGGTCGAAACATCGGGCTTAATATATTGCATTGTATCATAAATCGCCATCCCGGCAGTAATGGATCCCCCCGGGCTGTTGATATACAATCGAATATCTTTTTTGTCGTCTTCCGCAGCCAAAAACAGGAGTTGCGCCACCACGAGATTGGCGACGATGTCGTCGATCCCCGTCCCCAAAAAAATGATCCTGTCTTTTAGCAAACGGGAGTAAATATCGTAGGCTCTCTCCCCGCGGCTGCTCTGCTCAATCACCATCGGCACCAGACTCATGGGGACCCCCCTCCATGTGGAAAACGAGGCACCCTCGACGAGGGTACCCGCAAATGAATATCACCTCAGGCTCTTTCTATTGTACACCATGTTACGCCGATGTACTATTGGCCACGAGAAACTCCACCGTCTTTCGGATCGCCAAATCCTGGCGAAGGGAATCGAGCTGGGACGGGGTCAGCAACTCCTTGAGCCGCGCTGCATCCATCCGCATGGATTGCGCCGCTTTTTCCAACTCCGCCTCAACCTCTTCCTCCGTGGGTTCAATACCCTCCTGCTTCTGCACCGCTTCCAGTACTAGACTTGTCCGAACCCGCTTCTCCGCATCCGGACGCATCTGTTCCTTTACTTTCTCCTCGGACGAACCCGTCACCTCAAAATACATCTCCGTGGGAATCCCCTGGCGCTGTAACCGATCGGCGAAATCGTGGTACAGATGCTCCAGTTCGTGCTCGATCATCACACCGGGGACCTCCACCACCGCCTCTTCGACCACCTTGTCCACCACCTGATTCTCTAGGTAGGTCCTGTGGTCTTGTTCCGCCCTCTGTTCGAGTTTATTCTTGAGATCGGCACGCAATTCCTCCAAAGTTTCAAACTCACTGATATCCTTCGCGAACTCGTCGTCCAGCTCCGGCAGCCTCTTGCGTTTAATGTCGTGCAGATGGACCTTAAACAGGGCCTCTTTACCCCGAAGGCCCTCGACATGATAATCATCGGGGAACGTAACCCGGATCTCCCGATCCTCTCCCTGGGTCATGCCGATGAGTTGTTCTTCGAACCCCCGCACAAAAGTGCCAGATCCGATTTCTAATTGGTAATCTTCCCCCTGACCGCCCTCCAAAGGCTCACCGTCCACAAAACCCTCAAAATCGATCATGACGAGATCCTCGTTTTGGACCCTCCCGCCTTCGCCCACAACCTCGATCTGGGCGTGTTGACGGCGCAGGTTCTCCAGTTCCTTATCCACATCCTCCTCGGTAACCGGAAATTCCTTATCTTCTACCGTCACGCCCTTGTAGGTCCCCAATTCTACCTCGGGCTTGACGGTCACCTTCGCCTTAAAAATAAACGGCTTTCCTTTTTCGAGTTGAACGACGTCGATCTCCGGCTGGGCCACGGGCTCAATCTGGGCTTCTTCCACCGCCTTGGCATACGCTTCGGGAAGCAACAAGTCCAAGGCATCGTTGTAAAGCGCCTCCACACCGAACCGGGCTTCGAAAACGGCCCGGGGAACCCGGCCCTTTCGAAAACCAGGCAAATTTACTTTTTTTACCACTTTTTTGAACGCCTGGTCGAGGGCTTGGGCAAGAGCCCCTGGGTCAACCTCGACTTCCAGAATGCCGAGATTCTTCTCGGTTTTCTCCCATTTCGTGATCATGAACACATGTTCCTCCTTGCCGCCTGTTCACAGTAATCGCCGGCCATGTCATAGTCACTATATCACGGCAACTAAACCGGCGCAATCACAGGAACGCCTAAGTTACCGCTGACCGGCCGGACAAAAAAAGACTCCTCCCGGAGTCCTCACAGCACAGAAACCGCCGGAGCAGGCACCTCGACACCTCTCTTGGTCCCACCACCCAGCCGCGAACTGATCGTTGGCGTCCCAGGAGGGATTCGAACCCCCGACACATGGCTTAGAAGGCCATTGCTCTATCCAACTGAGCTACTGGGACAACGGTGGAGCGGGTGATGGGAATCGAACCCACGTAACCAGCTTGGAAGGCTGGGGCTCTACCATTGAGCTACACCCGCACTCTCCGGGGCGTCGCCTTTCCAAGAGAGACATCCCCGCGCTCGCCACAAAGCGTATTATACGAACCCCACCCCGCCCCCGTCAAGAGCAACCACGCGCGGTCTCTCCGTGGAACGAGAAGCGCTCCCTGTTAAACCGACGACGCTCCAGGGGCTCCTTTCTCTGGCCGGGACAATGCCTGGACAAGGGCTTCCAGGGCCCGTTTGCGATGACTTACTCGATTTTTCGCCTCGGGCGGGGCTTCACCGAAGGTTTGTTGAAGCTCCGGGCTCCAAAACAAAGGATCGTACCCGAATCCTCCACTCCCCCTGGGCTGCGCCAAGATCCATCCCCGAGTCTCCCCGTGGAAGGTGTGAGTCTCCCCCGATGGCTCGACCCACGCCAGGCAGCAAACGAATCGGGCAGCCCAAGGGGGCGGCGCAGGGCTGCGCTCCAGTTCCGCCAAAAGCAGCCGGTTGTTCTCCTCGTCCGTAGCCCCGGGTCCCGCGAATCGGGCCGAAAAAACCCCCGGCCGTCCCTCGAGAGCTTCCACCTCCAGTCCCGAGTCGTCCGCAAGTGCCGGCAGCCCGAGGCGCTCCGCGGCATCCCGGGCTTTGATCAGCGCATTCTCACAAAAAGTCGCCCCGGTTTCCGGAGGCGGCACATACCCGGGGAATGCACTCAGCGGGAATACGTCCCATCCCAACGGGCGGAGCATCTCCCTGAACTCCCGGACCTTGCCTTTGTTGTGCGTCGCCAAAACGACGGTGTACACGGCGTTTCTTTCCTTTCCTTTCGCCTCTTGAACCATCATTATATCACGGGGCCCCGCTCTTTCACTACAACTGCGACGTATTGACAAATCTCGGCGCCGACACCGGTTTGGCAAGATCGAGACCCTTCACCACCGGCGCCTCCCCTTTGACCGTGAGTTTCACTTGGGACACGTGAACACTTTGTGCTAGAGACAGCACCACAGCGGCCACCGACTGATCCGGTTTTTGGTCATTCCAGAAAGAGCGGTCGAAATCCACGGTGGCCAGGTTGCCATCCAGGCTCGTGTGCAACACTTTCACCTGCGTGGTCACCGGCGAACTCAATCCCGGGATTCCCGGGTTGGCCAACTGAGCCATCGTATCCTTCACCACATCGGTGGAGGAACCCACCGGAAGAATTTTGGTCACCGGCACCAGGTACGTACGATCTCCCGCCCCCCCGCTGTAGTACAAGGTCAGCTTTTCCGTATTGGAGGGGTTGATGTTGCCAGCCACATTAAGATTGATACCCATCACCCGCCCCAGGGGCTGCCCGATGGGGGTTCCGGCTACAGGCATCGTTTGAAGCTGCCGACCGTTCACGAGGATCTGCACTTGCTGGATCGTGGGGAACTCCGTCAACGCCCACACCACGCTATCCACGATTTGCCGCTCTTGTTGGGGCGTCTGATAGTGGAGGATCTCCTTCGAAAAATCGACCTTGGCCAACCCGTTCCGAATGTCCATCCCCAAAACCTTCGTCCCCGGTGGCAGGGACCCCTTTAATCCCCACTTGGCCGCCACGGCGTCCCCTGGACCGCCCTGAACCATGTACTGGAGAGTCTCCGTAGCAATTCCGGTCACCTTCGGAATCGAATCTGCAATGGGCACCACATAACCCTGCGGGTTCACATAATACATCGTGGCCTGGACTGTTTCACCCACCTGATCTCCCTGAGGCGCACTCGGCGCCGGGCCTCCGGGAGGCTGATCGACGGGCCCGGAAACAGGGCTGCCGAATCCACAGCCAACAGCGATCATCCCCACCGCTGCCACGATCAACCATCGCCACCGCATCCCCTTCACCGGCCTTCCCTCCTGTCCGTCGCGTGCTCATCCCTATATATACGAGCATGACGGGCTGTTATGCCGGTTCCGGGAAGATGCAGGGGGCAAAAACGCAAAGTAAAAGGCTCCCCGGGGGGAACCTCTACCGATTACTGAATATGGGCAATCAAATCTTTGAGCGCATCGGCCAAAATCGGAACTTTTCCGGGCTCCATGCGCGCCAACACACCTCGGAGATAGTCCCGCCGCGCTTCCAAAACCTGTTCAATCATCGACAGCCCCCGATCCAAGACCCGGAGCCGCACCACCCGTCGATCCATCGGATCCCGAAGCCGCTCCACCAATCCATGGCGTTCCAACCGATCCACCAAATCGGTCGTTGTGCTGTACGCGAGAAACATCTTACTGCTCAATTCGCCCATGGTGAGCACGCCATGATCCCGGATCAACATCAGGGCTTCGAATTGAGGAGGTGTGATCTGAAAATTCACATGGATTTCCCGGCCCTTCTGACGGATAATGCGGCCGATAAAGCGAAGCTCTTGCTCAATCTCGCTGACCAAATCCTGTCCGGGAACCCACCGCTGTTCCATAGAGGGCCTCCCATTCGCGTTTGCCCCCATTGTAATGTTCCCTTCACCGAAACGTCAATGTAGGACCCGGGTTTGTCAAATTTTTAACTCCCCCATGCGGACAAGCTCCACCACCGCCTGGGATCTTCCTTTGACGTTCAATTTTTTCATGACGTTTGAAATGTGATTGCGCACGGTTTTCTCGCTAATATACAGCTGCTCGGCGATCTCCCTCGTAGTTTTATCTTGAACGAGAAGTTCGAACACCTCGCGTTCCCGAGCGGTCAAGAGTGATTTGCCTCGAACGTCTCCCACCGCTGTCACCGGTTGATCCCTCCTTGTACGCGGCGTCAATGACAAGGGCAAGGGATACAGTCAACGTATCCTATGACCGCGCAGCAAGGATGGCAACTCGTCCATCCAGACATCCGCGCCCGCCATAAACCTCCCAGAATCGGGCGGGATGAGTTGAGAGCGTCCGGGCGCATGATCTTTCAGGGCCACCATATGCACGGGGTTGGGCGAACGAGCCAGTCCACCCCGCGGCCATCGACCAGGCACCCCTTTCCGCGAACAGAAAAAGACCCGGCTCCGAGTGTGCCGGGGTCGGGTTGCATGCGAAATGCCGCGGATTACTTCTTCAACCAACTGCCGATGGCATAGCTGTTGACTTCCCGATTCACGGCCGCAATCGACGTGGTCAACGGGATCCCCTTCGGACAGACCTGGACACAGTTCTGGGCGTTGCCGCATTCGTGAATGCCGCCCTCGCCCATCATCGCCTCCAGTCGTTCCTCCCGGTGCATTTTGCCGGTGGGATGGGTGTTAAACAGCCGCACTTGACTGATGGCAAAAGGACCCATGAACGAGGTTTTGTCGTTGACGTTCGGACACGCCTCCACGCAACAGCCACAGGTGAAGCATTTGGACAACTCGTAAGCCCATTGCCGATCCCGCTCAGGCATCCTGGGTCCGGGGCCCAGGTCATACGTGCCGTCGATGGGAATCCAAGCTTTGATCTTTTTCAGAGCTTCAAACATGCGGCTTCGGTCGACCACCAAGTCTCGCACCACTGGGAAGGTGCGCATCGGCTGCAGACGAACCGGCTGCTCCAATTGGTCAACGAGGGCGGTACAGGCCTGGCGAGGTCTGCCGTTGATCACCATGGAACAGGCGCCGCACACCTCTTCCAGGCAATTGGATTCCCACACCACCGGGGATACCGACTCCCCCTTGGCGTTGACGGGATTCCGCTGAATTTCCATTAAACAGGCGATGACGTTCATATTGGGCCGATAAGGGACCTCAAACTCCTCGTCATAGGGCTTACTGTCCGGGGTATCCTGCCGCTGTATGATGAGGCGGATCGTTTTCTCGCTCACGCCTTGGTCTCCTCCTTCTCCACGTCGTACTTCCGCGGCCTGGGCTTGATCAAGGATACATCCACCGGCTCGTATTCAAAGACCGGGCCATCGGGCGTATACTTTGCCTTCGTGGTTTTGAGCCAGTTTTCATCATCCCGATTGGGAAACTCCGGTTTATAATGCGCCCCCCGGCTCTCGTTGCGGTTCAGGGCCCCCAGGGTGATCACCCGGGCGAGCTGCAACATGTTCCACAACTGACGGGTAAAGGGCGCCATCATGTTTTCCCACCGGGATTTGTCAGCAACGCCGATCCGGTGCCACCGCTCCATCAGTTCTTGAATCTTTTCGTCCGTCTTTTTCAAACGGTCATTGTACCGGACAATGGTCACATTGTCGGTCATCCACTGACCGAGTTCCCGATGCAGTTTGTAGGGATTCTCCGGTCCTTCCATGCGGAGGATCGACTCAAACCGTTCCTCTTGCTTTTTCCTTTCCGTCTCAAACAGACCGTCCGGCAGGTCATCGGCCGATTTTTTCACGCCCCGGATCCACTCCACCGCTTTGGGGCCAGCCACCATGCCGCCGTAGATACAGGACAAGAGAGAATTGGCCCCCAGGCGATTCGCGCCGTGGTACTGGTACTCCGCTTCGCCAGCGGCAAAAAGACCGGGGATATTGGTCATCTGGTCATAATCCACCCACAAACCACCCATCGAATAGTGCACCGCGGGGAAAATCCGCATCGGGACCTTCCGGGGATCCTCCCCGACGAATTTTTCATAGATCTCCAGGATCCCACCCAGTTTCACGTTGAGGACATCCGCCGGGATGTGGGACACATCGAGATAGACCATATTTTCCCCGTTGATCCCGAGCCCCAGGTCCACACACACGTGAAAGATCTCCCGGGTGGCGATATCCCGGGGTACGAGATTGCCGTAGGCCGGGTATTTTTCCTCGAGAAAATACCACGGTTTCCCGTCCTTGTAAGTCCACACCCGGCCGCCTTCGCCCCGAGCCGATTCGGACATCAAGCGCAGCTTGTCATCCCCCGGTATCGCCGTGGGATGCACCTGCACAAACTCCCCGTTTGCAAAATACACGCCTTGCTGGTAGAGCGCCGATCCCGCGGAACCCGTATTGATGATCGAATTGGTACTCTTGCCGAAGATCAGCCCCAGCCCCCCGGTCGCCATCACCACAGCGTCGCTGCGAAAAGCGTGGATCTCCATGGAGCGCAAATCCTGGGCTATGATCCCCCGGCATACGCCCTCATCGTCGATGACCGCCTGGAGAAATTCCCAGCCCTCATACTTCTGCACTAGGCCCGCCGCTTCGAAGCGCCGCACCTGTTCGTCCAAAGCGTAAAGCAGTTGCTGGCCTGTGGTGGCTCCCGCAAAGGCTGTGCGGTGATGTTTCGTTCCGCCAAACCGACGAAAGTCGAGCAACCCCTCCGGTGTTCGATTGAACATGACCCCCATCCGATCCATGAGATAAATAATCCCAGGAGCCGCCTCGCACATCTTCAAGACCGGAGGCTGATTGGCGAGAAAATCGCCTCCATAAACCGTGTCGTCAAAATGTTCCCATGGGGAGTCGCCCTCGCCTTTGGTGTTCACCGCCCCGTTGATGCCTCCCTGAGCGCACACCGAATGGGAACGCTTGACGGGGACCAGGGAAAACAAGTCCACCGACACGCCCGCTTCCGCCACTTTAATCGCGGTCATAAGACCGGCCAAGCCGCCGCCGACGACGATCACTTTCTGCTGACCCATGCCCAATTCCTCCTCACGCCGCCCCGTGGGTAAATGCGACCAGTGCACTGATGCCGACATAGCTCAAAACAAGGAAAAAGACTCCGAACACGTAAGCGAAAACCCGTTGGGAACGCGGCCCCACCGTGATGCCCCAGTGAATGCAAAACGACCACAAGCCATTACTGAGGTGAAATACCGCGGCGACCACCCCGATCACCATGAACCAGAAGGCCACTGGATTGGCGACAAGGCGATGGACGAGGTCAAAGCTGGGCGCATTTCCGCTGAACCGCGTCGTCCAGAGGTGGAAAACAATAAAAATGAAGGTGATCACTCCGGTTACGCGTTGGAGGACGAACATCCAATTCCGAAACCAGCCGTAGCGTCCCACGTTGTACCCGGAGGTAAAAGCCACATACAATCCGTACACCCCGTGGTACAAGAGGGGGATAAAAATGAAGACAAACTCAATCAACGTCAGAAACGGGAGATTCTGAATAAAGGCGACAGCGTCGTTAAACGCCTGGGGGCCGTTAATGGCGCTGGCATTTGTGAACAAATGCTCAATCAGGAAGAGACCCACCGGCACCACACCCGCCAACGTATGTAGCCGCCGAAAAATAAACTCCCTCTTGTCCTGTGACACCGCAAATCGTTCCTCCTTCTGTTGGCCTCAAAACAGCATAAAAGGAAGGCAATCCTAGGTGATTGCCCGCTCACCCCGAACCCATATCGATAGCATGCCCGAAACGTCGTCGCCGCGGCTCAACGTACAAAGAAATTTTAAAGTTTCCCGGTGGACATGTCAAGGAAATGAAGCCGTCCACGAAGGCGAACAGAAGGGGACCATCTGTGGATACAGGTCGGGGAATTCACGTTTTTTATATTATGTTGCGGATACAACACCCCAGCACGAGACGTTGTACAGAACCGGGAGCCCCCGGATGGGAACGGAGGTGCCCCGTCGGGACGCGCAACCTGGTCACCCCTCCGGGGCATATACCGATCGTGCCGCCGGGTTCAGGAACTCACCGAGGGCCCCGGACATCTGTTGAAATTCCACTAAAAATGCGTCGTGACCGTACACCGATCGAATCTCGCGATACTGCACCCTTTTACCGGTTGCCGCAAGTCCTTCGGCGATCTCGATCTGTTCCGCAGCGGGATACAAGATATCCGAATCGATCCCAATGCAAAGAAATTCCGCCTCCGTCCGGGCATAGGCGGCGTGCACCCCACCCCGGCCCCGACCGATATCGTGTAAGTCCATAGCCTTAATCAAGTAAAGGTAGGAATTGGCATCAAACCGCCGCACCAGTTTTTCACCTTGGTATCGAAGATAACTTTCCACTTGAAATCTCGCCTCAAAATCCACCGGTCCGTCCGCTTCTTCCCGCCCCACCACGCTCCGGCCAAAGCGGGCGTTGTACAACTGGGGCCCGCGATAGGTGATCATGCCCACCATCCGGGCAAGGGCCAAACCCGCCGCAGGTTTTTCCCCATTATAGTAATCCCCGCCGTTCCACATCGGGTCATTCATGATCGCCAATCGCATGACGTCGTTGTACGCAATCGCCATGGCAGACAGTCGGGCACTGGTGGCGATGGGAATACACCGCTCAACCCGGTCGGGGTAGGTCACCGCCCATTCCAAGGCCTGCATCCCGCCCATGGAACCCCCGATCACCGCGTAGAGATGAGTGATGCCAAGCTTCTCCAGCCACAACCTCTGGGCTTCCACCATGTCCCGGATGGTAATGGGCGGGAATCGCAGACCCCACGGGCGCCCATCCGGACCCGGGGATGCCGGCCCCGTCGACCCCGCACATCCCCCGAGTACATTCGAACAGACGATGTAAAAACGATCCGTATCCAGGACTCGTCCCGGACCGATCAGCCCGTCCCACCATCCGGGCTGCCCGTCCAAATTCCCGGCGTGCGCGTCTCCCGTCAGAGCGTGACACACCAGGATCGTTCGATCCCGGGCGTTCTCCGGGTCTCCATACGCTTCGTAGGCGATGTCCACCTCGTCCAGAACCCGCCCGCTTTCCAGGGTTAGGGGGCCGACCTTTACCACACCTTTGACCTCGGAGGCATGACCCATCGCCCTCACTCCCTTCCTGACACGCCACAACTGAAAAGCCCCCTCTGAGAGAAGAGGGGGCTTGCAAGGGCAGTGTCCACCTCTTATCTCTCAGGATCCACCCAGGTCCTGCAGGAATTGGCACCTCTCCGCCTTCCGGCGGTGGTTGCCGGGTTTCATCGGGCCAGTCCCTCCACCACTCTCGATAAGAGTTCTCCGAACGATTCAATTGTTGTTCGTAAGCTTTGAGGTTGAGTGTACCACGGGTCAAAATCGCCTGTCAACCTGGCGGAGAGGCCCCGGAGAAAATCTCCCGGAACAAAGCGATCCCCTGACAGCCCTGGGCGCCAGCCGTGAACGTCCGTCCTTAAGCGACATACATTACCATCGACATCTGCGCCCCGCGGGGCAGCTGGAGGGACCCGCCATGTGGGATGCCGAATCCCGCCTCCGGCTTCGGATCTACTGCACGGAACGCGACCGGATTCACGGGCGTCCGACGGCCCGGGTATTGATGGAGCTGGCCCGTTCCACAGGTCTGGCAGGCGCCACGCTGTACCGGGCCTTGGAAGGATTCGGCCGTAGCGGCGTGCAGAGGAGCTGGCGTTATTTTGAAACGGAATCGGCCTTGCCGCTCATTGTTGAATTCGTGGATGAGGAATCGGTGATCCGGCGCTATCTGAACGCCTTAGACCACCTGTCGTTTCAGGGGTTTTTGACCATCGAGCGCGTGGAGCAAATCACTTGGAGAGGCCCCCGCTAACGAGGGCCGCATCGCCTTATGCTTTGACCGGATTGACCCTCTCTTCAGCTGAGGCGGACAATTCGAAAGCCTGATGCAGCACTTGCACCGCTCGTTTGACATCCCTGGCGTCGACGACACAAGACACTTTGATCTCCGAGGTGCTGACCATCCGGATGGACATCCCCGCTTCAATCAGCGCGTCGAACATCCGGGCCGCCACCCCGGGGTTGCTAATCATGCCGGCACCGACAATGGAAACTTTTGCTAAATCCTCTTCCGTCACAATCTCTCCGGCTCCCAATGCCACCCGCAAATCTTCCAATACCCGAAGGGTCACAGGCAGGTCGTCCCGACAGACCGTAAAGGAAATATCATGAACATCGTTATGCACGATGCTCTGAACGATAATGTCCACGTTCACGTTTTCCTCCGCCAGGGCGTGAAAGACTTTTCCTAGACTATCCTGCCGATTGGGGACCCCCACCAGCGACACCTTGGCGACGTTGAGATCATGAGCAATGCCCCGGACCACCTGTCCCTGTTCCACGTTCGCTTCCTCCTTCACCCATGTCCCGGGTCCGTCGTGAAAACTGGAGCGCACCACCAAAGGCACCCGATACAATTTGGCATATTCCACCGCCCGGGGGTGCAGCACCACCGCGCCTAGGTTCGCCAACTCCAGCATCTCGTCATAGGAGATTTCCGGGATCTTGGCGGCTTCCTTGACAATACGGGGATCTGTCGTGTACACGCCGTCCACGTCGGTGTAGATCTCACAGACATCCGCCTTCAAAGCGGCCGCCAGGGCCACGGCGGTGGTGTCCGAGCCGCCCCGGCCCAACGTGGCGATCTCCCCATCGTCGGTCACGCCCTGAAAACCTGCCACCACAGCAACATGGCCGTCGCGAAGCAGGGCGTCGACACGATCGGGCCTCACCTCCAAGATCCGAGCCTTCCCGAATACCTGCTCTACCCGGAACCCGGCCTGGCCTCCGGTCAAAGACGTCGCCGGTACGCCGAGCCCTTGGAGGGCCATGGTCAACACGGCGATGGACACCTGCTCCCCGGTGCTCAGGAGCATGTCCAGCTCCCGGGCTGGCGGCCGCTCATTCACCTGCTTGGCCAGGGCGATGAGATCATCGGTGGTATCCCCCATCGCCGAGACCACCACCGCCACCTGATGACCTTCGGCCTTGGTTTTCGCAACCCTTTGCGCCACCTTGACCATGCGCTCCGCCGTCGCCACGGAACTGCCCCCAAACTTCATCACGATTCGCGCCACATTACTCTCCTCCTCACCGCGTGCGCCGGCCCCGCCGGCGGCCGGCGGCGGAACAGACACAAAAAAACAGCCGTAGACAGGTCCGATCTACCGCTGCTCACACTCACACGGAATCGCAACCTCTCTCCCACGCAGTAGCACTCCACAAGGGAACCCCTTGTGACAGTCCCGGACCTTTTCGGTCCGGGCCCAGCGCCGGCGCCTTGAGGGCCGCCGCCGACGCTTCGGCGAAATCCCCTTTCCCGGGCGGATCGTCGGCCCCTTCGCCTCCCCGCCGGTACTCTTGGACCTCGCGCCTCTACCCCCGTTCGGGCATCGAGAGTGCGTCATTCAGTTCGCCACAAAGTATATCATAGATTCGGGGATTGTGTATAGACTTGAAAAGGCGGGCCGGGTCCCGGCAAACCGGTCCCCAGCCCCGCCTGGATTCTCCCGGGCGATCGCCGACTCAGCCCACCTTCACCCCATGGAGGACCGAGCGGGATCCCTTCAGGTGCTGGCCGCGGGGGAACCCGGGGAAACCTGCCGAGCAGGAGGTTTTGCCCCACCAAGTAGCCGCCAATGGTATGCACAATGCCTTTGGGTTTCCCCGTCGTCCCCGACGTGTACAGGAGATAAAGAATGTCTTCGGCACCCATGGTCTCGGCCGGGGACGGAGTCGTCGGCGATTTGGCCATCTCCTCCGCCCAGTCCTTGTCACGATCCGGCCTAAAGGCCGCTCCCGACGCCTCGCCCACCCGTTTGACCACCAACACCGTTTCCACGGGTGTCCCCTTGATCGCTTCATCGGCATTCGCCTTGAGAGGTACCACCCGGCCCCGGCGCCAACCGCCGTCCGCCGTGATCAAGATCTTGGACTGGGCGTCCATGATACGGTCCCTCAGACTTTGGGACGAAAAGCCCCCGAACACCACCGAATGAATCGCTCCGATCTTGGCGCAGGCCAACATGGCAATGGGCAACTCCGGAATCATCGACAGGTAGATGGTCACCCGATCGCCCCGCCGAACGCCCAGGCGGGTCAGCATGTGGGCCGCCCGATCCACCTCCCGGCCCAGCATTTCGTACGTATACACCTTGGAGTCGCCGGGTTCCCCTTCCCACAAGATGGCGGCCTTGTTCTTGCGCGGACCCAAGCGATGCCGATCCACCGCGTTGTACGCCGCATTGAGCTGACCATCCGAGAACCACCGGGCGTGGGGCGGATCCCATTCCAAGACTTTGGTGAATGGGGCCATCCAATCCAAGTGACGGGCTTGTTCCGCCCAGTATCCCTCCGGATCCTGCCGGGCCCGGTCATACACGGTCGGATCCCGGAAGTTTGCCTGATTGCGGAACTCTTCCGACGGTTCAAACCGACGTGTTTCTTTAAGCAGGCTATCGAACTCCTCTTGCTGCACCCTCCCCAGACCTCCTTCGCTGGTCCATCTTTCCCATACCTTGACGTCACGGCACCGACCCCAGGTCCATTACCTCGGGCGTACGGGATTCCGCAACCGCTTGGGCATGCGGAATCTCCGCACAAGTGCGGTATAGGGGAACTAGTTTAATTTTAGCGTAAGATTCGGGGCATTGGCGTACTTTTTGCGCGAAATGCACACCCGGGAGCCTAAAATGCCGCCGGGCTGGCCCGAATGTGGCGAAATTGGGGGAGGGTCCGCCCACTCTGGGCGGCCCAGTAGCTAATCAACAAGGCACCCGCCAGAACCGCGATAAAAAACACAATATACACAGGTTTCATCCGGCGACGGCCCCCCAGATCGTTCGTATATCGAAACAGTCAACACCGACGCGGACCTCCCGTCACGCCGGACTATTTCAAGGCTTCCAGGATCTGTTCTGCCAACCGATCGCCGATGCCCGCCTGGCGAAATTCCTCCAGCGAAGCTTGGCGAATCGCCTCCACCGAGCCGAAGTGCTGCAAGAGCTTTCTTTTTCGCTTCTCGCCAATGCCCGGAATATCGTCCAACACCGAATGCATGACCCGCTTGCCCCGGGTTTGCCGATGAAAAGTAATGGCAAACCGGTGAACTTCCTCCTGAATGCGCTGAAGCAAATAAAATCCCTGACTGTGCCGGTCGATGGGCACCGGCACCGGATCATCTCCCAGGAACAATTGATCCGTCCGATGACGGTCATCTTTCGCCAATCCGCACACCGGGATTTCCAGGTCCAGCTCGTCCTGCAGCACCTCTAAGGCCGCTCCGATCTGCCCCCGACCCCCATCCACCACGATCAAATCTGGCAGCGGCAACTTCTCCCGCAACACCCGGGTATATCGGCGTCGAATCACCTCCCGCATGGAGGCGTAATCATCCGGCCCCTGAACGGTTTTGATCTTGAATTTCCGATACTCTTTTTTCGCCGGCTGTCCGTCCACAAACACCACCATGGCGGCCACGGGGTCCGTACCTTGCAGGTTGGAGTTGTCAAAAGCCTCGATCCGCCGGGGCGCGGCGATGGCCAACACATCCCCCAACTCCCGCACCGCCCCCACCGTACGCTCCAAATCCCGCTCCTCCAGAGCCAATTTCTCCTCCAGGGCAATCCGGGCATTCTCACAGGCCATCTCCACCAACTGCCGCTTGGGGCCGCGCCTCGGCACCACCACCCGGGCCCCCAGCCATTCCCCCAGCACGTCTGTCTCCACCCCTTCGGGCAGGTAAACCTCCTTGGGCCGCTCGGTCTCCTCAAAATAAAATTGCGCCACGTAAGAGCCAAAATCCTCTAAGGGATCGTTGTAAAAAGGAAAAATCTGTACCGCCCGTTCGATCAATTTTCCACCCCGGATAAAAAAGACCTGGACGCACATCCTTCCCCGCTCGGCAAAAAACCCAAAAACATCCCTGTCCACCTGGTCTTGAAACACGATCTTCTGCTTCTCCATCACCCGCCCGATGTGCTGGATCAAATCCCGGAGCTCCTTCGCCCGTTCAAAGCGCAGAGCTTCGGCTTCCTCGTGCATCCGCCGCTCCAGCTCCTCGACAATTTCCCCGTGGCCCCCGTTCAGGAACCGCCCGATGTCCTTGCGGATCGCCTCATACCGTTCCGGGTCCACGGGATACTCACACGGGGCCAGACACTGGCCGATGTGGTAGTACAAACAGACCTTTTTCTTGAGATTCCGGCATTTGCGCAACGGGTAGAGGCGATCCAACAAGCGCTTGGTCTCCATCGCCGAACCGGAGTTCGGATACGGGCCAAAGTAGGACGCTCCGTCCTTGGCCATCCGCCGGACGATCTCCAGGCGGGGGTGTTCCTCCCGGGTAATCTTGATATACGGGTAGGACTTATCATCTCGGAGCATGATGTTGAAGGGGGGTTGGTGCTGCTTGATCAGATTGCACTCCAGAATCAGCGCTTCCACCGCATTGTCCGTCACGATGTATTCAAAATCTCGAATTTCCGAGACAAGTTTCTGGGTTTTCGCGTCATGGCTGCCCGTAAAATACGAACGCACGCGATTTTTTAACGTTTTCGCCTTCCCGACGTAAATCACCCGACCCTCGGAGTCCTTCATCAGATAGACGCCGGGTTTGCCGGGAAGGAGGGCTAACTTCTCCTTCAACCAGCGATCTTCCTCGATCATTCCGCTCACCCAATTTTCATTGTATCCCGCCGGCGAAGCCAAATAAAGAGGAAAACTGCGGCCATGGCGGCCAAATCCGCCGCGACAAACCACCAGGATGCGGATTCCACCCAGCCGGCGATCGGCCAAGACCAAAAAGGATACAGGTAGGCCGGTGCAAATTGGCGGTGGGTGAACAGGTCCACGGCAATATGGAGCCCGGCCCCGGCGGCCACCGCTGCCGCGGCCCGAAATCGGCCAATGAGAGCCGCCACCATCACCGCGCTCCACAGGGGCGTACATCCAAAACCCATGTCCCAGAGTATCCACCCGACCCGCCCCCTTCCTTTCACTTCCCTAGGGTGCGGTGGTCAAGCCAAGTTCATTCCGGCAAATCCCGCGGCTCCCAGCCCTACCCGTCCGGGGCCGAGAATGCCTACGAAGATCGGGATCAGGCGCAGATGAAGATCCGGGTCAAACCACCCCTCATAACCGGCCGCTTCAAGCCGCCGGGCCATGCCCAGCAGCCGGCTCCGCTTTCCACCGGATCCGTCTCCCAAGTGAAAGGTATCCAGGACTACCCGGTCCGCCGCCTCGGCGAGCAACCGGGCCAGCCGGTCCGGGTTCATGGGCAAGGCCGGGGACACCGCCGCTTGAGTGAGGACGCCGGCCCTTCGCAATCGCGCCAAGGCCCGAATGCGCCCGAAGACCGGCGGTGAGGTCGGGGTGAGCAGGCGGCGGACGTTCTCGTCATCGGTCTCCACGGTGAGACTGACCCGCACTTTTTTGCCCAGGGCTCGCAGAAGATCCACATCCCGGAGAACCATGGGGGAACGGGTTTGAACCACCAGTTGGTCGACGCCTCCTTCTTCCGCGATCACCCGAAGCAACTCCCGGGTGATCTTCCATCGCCCTTCCACCGGCTGATAGGGGTCTGTGGAGGAGCCCAGGAAGATTCTGAGTGTCTCCCCCCGAACCCGGCTGTGCCGCAGTTCCCGGCGGAGGCGTTCCGGGGCACCCTCTTTGACAGTCACCCAGGTCCCCCAGGGTTTTGGATGGAGTAAAGCCACCGGCAGGCGCCGCACGTAACAGTAGGGGCAGCCGACCGCGTCCCGGCCGAGGTTGTCCACCGGTCGGCCAAAGGCGCACCCGATGTACGGGTTCAACGAATGGGTGAACCCTGTCAGATACCCCTTGGCCGGTTGCAACATCCGCCCGGCCGCCTTTTTCTCCACGTCAACCTCGGCCAACGCCCGTCCCCCCTCGCCATCGACGATTTTGCCGAATGTAAAAAAACGTCAAACAACATCGGAATCCCGCTTCCGCCCGTGGCAGTCGGGTCCGACCTTTTGGTATGATAAAGGCCGAGGTGACCACGATGCGCGTATTTTCCGGAATGCAGCCCAGCGGCACGCCCACCCTGGGCAATTACCTCGGCGCCCTGCGCCATTTTGTTGAAATCCAAGATGAAGCCGAATGTTTTTACTGCGTGGTGGACCTCCATGCCGTTACGGTCCCCCAGGAACCTGCCGCATTGCACCGGCAGACGAGACAACTCAGCGCTCTCTATTTGGCGGCGGGGATCGACCCGCGTCGGTCGGTCCTTTTCCTTCAATCCCACGTCCCCGCCCACTCCCAGTTGGGGTGGCTGATGGAATGCCTGGTGCATTACGGCGAGCTCGGGCGCATGACCCAGTTCAAAGAGAAATCTGAGGGCAAGGAAGGCGTGAGCGCCGGCCTGTTTACATATCCTGCCCTTATGGCGGCGGACATTTTGTTGTATCAGGCCACCCATGTCCCGGTGGGGGAAGACCAAAAACAACACCTGGAGTTGACCCGGGATTTGGCCGAGCGGTTTAACAAGCGGTACGGGGATACCTTTGTCATCCCGGAGCCCTTGATCCCCAAAGTGGGAAGTCGGATCATGTCCCTGGACGACCCGACGAAAAAGATGAGCAAGAGCAGCGCCAACCCCGGGAGCTACATTTCCCTGCTGGACAGCCCCGACGAGATCCGGAAAAAGATTCGCCGGGCTGTGACCGACTCCGAGGCGGAGGTGCGCTTCGATCCCCAGCGGAAACCGGCCGTCAGCAACTTGCTCACCATTTATTCATCGTGCACGGACAAAACGATCCCCGAACTGGAGAAACAGTATTCCGGGGTGGGATATGGACCCTTCAAGCAAGATCTGGCCGAAGCGGTGGTGGCCCGGCTGGAGCCCCTGCAAGAGCGGTACAGAGAGCTGGTCGACAGTGAAGAGCTGGACCGCATTCTCGCCGAAGGGGCGACCAAAGCCAAGGCTGTGGCGGAACCGAATCTGCACCTGGTCTTCGAACGCATGGGATTTCTGTTGCCCCGTTGAAAACGGGGAACCCGCTCGGGATTGCAGGGACATGGGGCGGGATGGAGCGGAGCGCCGAGCCCTTCCGCACCGCCCCATCCGGGTTGGTGTCCTTTACATCGCAGCCCGGCGAAGATCGGTGTCGATATCCAGGATCTCGTACACCGCCCGCAGGTCCCCGATGGGAAAGAGATGGGCGCCGGCCGCGAACTCCCTCAGTCCCCCGTACAACTCCCGGCAGAGGGCAATTCCCGCAGCCCGGCCGCCTTCTTCCACTTTCTGAATCACGTCTTCCCCCACCCGCACCCCGGGCACCTTCTCGTTAAAATAGCGGGCTTGGCGGGCGGACTTGAGGGGCAGAAGTCCGAACAGGATGTGGACCGGCAGGTGGCGGGTGCGCTCCCAAAAACGCAAGGCCGTCTCGATATCGAACACCGGCTGGGTCTGAACGAAGCGAACCCCGACTTCCACCTTGGCCGCCAGTTTGGCCACTTCGGCGTCCAAATCTTCCGCCCCGGGATTGGCCACCCCGCCGATCAAGAACCGGGTCGGGCCGTTCAGTTCGTGGCCGGTCAAGTCGTAGCCTTGGTTCAGCCGTTCAGCCAGCCGGGCCAAACCGATGGAATCGGTCTCAAACACCCCTTTGACCTCGGGATGATCCCCCCGGCTGGGAGAATCCCCGGTCAAAGTGAGGATGTTCCGCACCCCGAGGGCCGCCGCACCCAACAATTCGCTCTGCAGGCCGAGCAGATTGCGGTCCCGACAGGTCAGGTGAAAAATCGCTTCAAGGCCCAGATCCTCCTGGACGATGTGAGCCAAGGCGATGGGGCTCATCCGCAGGGTGGCCATGGGACTGTCCGCGATATTCACCGCATCCACCTTGCCCCGGAGGAATTTGGCCGCTTCCATGGTGGGCAAGGGATCCGCCCCCTTGGGCGGCTCCAACTCCACCGTGGTCACAAACTTGCCGAGGGCTAACTTTTCCCGTAAACCGTGCACATTGTACATCCCCAGATCCCCCCACTCCGCGCGGCTTCCTCGCCTCCATCCCCTAAACCCACCAAAAAACCCCTTTCCGGTGGAAAGAGGTCGGACTGTTGTCCCCCTCTCTCATCTTCCGGGGTCTCCCCGCAGGAATTGGCACCGTGCCGGTGTTCCGACCGGTTGCCGCGGCATCATCGGGCCCGTCCCTCCGCCAACTCTGGATAAGAGTAAGGATCCATCGCGCGTATTCGGTTTAAAATTATCTTCACCTTACGTGAATTTCCCTGCCGTGTCAAGGGCCCGCATTTGCCACATCTTCCCCAGAAGGGCCCTTACTTTTTTGGTTGGCCCGCCTTGACATAACGACCATAGCGTGATTTTCTATGGATAAGTTAGTATATAGATGACGTAAAGTAACGCCAGGATACCCAAAAGAGTGTGACGATGAGGAGGGACTTTGGTGAACCCGGCGTATTTCATTGCCCACGGAGCCCCCACTTTGGCCCTTGAAGACAACCCATACACACAGCTTCTGCAAAACGTTGCTTCCCGCCTTCCAAAACCCAAGGCGGTGCTCCTATTCACCGCCCACTGGGAATCTCCCGTACAGCTCATTGGCGCCCCCGAGCAATTCGGGATGATCTACGATTTTTTCGGATTTCCCGATGACCTTTATCAGATTGTCTACCCCGCCCAAGGAGCTCCGGAAGTGGCCGAAGAAGCTCGAGCCCTTCTTGACGAGGCTGGCATTCCCGCCAAAATCGATCGAGGCCGCGGGCTCGATCACGGCGCCTGGGTGGTGCTTCGCCTCCTGTTCCCCCGTGCGGACGTACCCGTGGCGACCCTGTCCGTCAATCCCGCCCTACCCCCGGAAAAGCAGTACGCCATCGGCCGGGCCCTCGCTCCCCTTCGTCGGGACGCGCTGATCGTAGGCAGCGGTGGGACGGTGCATAATCTGTGGTCTCTCGATTGGAGCCGAGAACAAGACGGACTGCCGGCAGACTGGGCGCAGAGCTTTGACGACTGGCTACGAGATCGGATGGAGAATTGGGACACCCGAGCACTTTTTCGCTATGAGTCAGAAGCCCCTTATGCCCGCATGGCCGTTCCGCGAAACGAACATTTTGTTCCTCTCCTGATCGCCATGGGTTCGGCCGACGGGGACCGCGCGGCCCGGCGACTGTGCCAGTATTACCAATATGGGTCTTTGAGCCTCAGTTGTTGGGAGTTCGGCACCAGCGGAATGTGAGGGACGAAAACAGACAAGAAGGGTGGTGAAATCTACTCACCACCCCGGCACCGATCGTCTCCCATCTCCCTTCGGAGCGCCTCGGCGTCCTTCTTTCGACAATTTCGTCACATGCGATCCAAAATTATGCCGTGGGTGTCGCGCGAGTTCCGGAAGAGCCCTCTTGGGAGAACTCGCCGCCGTGGGGAAGCTGTTCGGGATACCCCGAGGCCCCGTGTTCGCTGACATCCAGGCCGATGATCTCCTCTTCCCGGCTGATCCGAAGACCGACGGTGGCCTTGATCGCATAGAGAATGATGAACGACACCACGAACACATACACCCCAGCCGCCAGTACCCCGGCCGCCTGCACGCCAAGCTGGTGCAGCCCGCCGCCGTAAAACAAGCCCGGCGCGCCGACGCCGACAGATTTCACCAAATCGGGAGACGCGAAAAACCCCGTGGACAAAGTCCCCCAGATCCCGGCCACGCCGTGAACCGAAAAGGCTCCCACCGGATCGTCCACCCGGGCCACCCTCTCAAAAAACTGCACCGAGAGAACCATGACCACCCCGGCCACCGCACCGATGACCACCGCGGCCCAGGGTTCCACAAAGGCGCAGCTCGCCGTAATGGCGACCAGGGCAGCCAGAACCCCGTTGAGCATCATGGGGATGTCGGGCTTGCCGAGAACGGCCCACGCGGTCAACAGCGCCGCCACGCCCCCGGCTGCCGCCGACAAATTGGTCGTCATAGCGATATACGCAAAAGAAATGTTCATCGCCGACAAGGTGCTGCCGGGGTTGAACCCGAACCAGCCGAACCACAGGATGATGACGCCGAGCACGGAGTATACGGTATTGTGCCCGGGCAGGGAATGAACGCTGCCATCCTTGCCGTATTTGCCAATGCGCGGTCCGAGCAACATCGCCCCCACCAGAGCCGCGACTCCGCCTTGAAGATGGACCACCGTCGATCCGGCAAAATCCTGCATCCCGAGACCGGACAGCCAGCCGCCGCCCCAAATCCAGTGCGCCACGACGGGATAGATAAGGGCTGAAAACAAAATCCCGAAAATGAAGTACACGATCAGTTTAGCCCGTTCGGCGATGCCGCCCCAGAAAATCGCCAGGGATACCCCTGCGAACACGACTTCAAACATGTACTTGGCGCCAAGGGGGACGTCGCTGTAAGACAACGAACCGAAAACTTGATTCACCATATCATCACTGACGTTGAGAAACCATCCTTGAGTTCCGACAAACGCATTGCCCTGCCCAAAACTGATGGCAAACCCCACCGCCCAAAAGACCAGTGCCACCAAACCAAAACTCAAGATGTTTTTCCCGGCGATGTGGCCGGCATTTTTCATTCGGGTCGATCCGGCCTCCAACAGGGCAAAACCGGCCTGCATGAAAAACACCAGGAACGCTGTCACCGCAACCCACACCGTGTCCACCGCCTGGGCGACGTCCTTGACGGTCGGATCCGCCGCCAAGGCCACAGACGGTGCGAACAGGACCAGAGCCGGCAGGAGTCCCCATCTCGCCCATTTGATCATTGCCCACCCTCCTCAATCTCGGGAATATGAAAGAAACACTTTATATGATATATACAATAACCGTATATGTCAATATTCATCACCAATGACAACATCCGTTTTCATCCACGTAAAGAAATCTCCCCATCTCGTCAGACCTTTTCTTGTGAATAGGGTGAGGAATACACTCCATATCCGGGCAGTCAACAGGGCGTCGTTCAAAGCCCGGTGACGAGTCAGCGGCGGAATCGCCATGCGTTCAATGAGATAGTCCAAAGTGGCCTCGCCGGTGTCGGGCCACAGCCGCCGGGCCACTTGGGCGGTGTCCACGACCCGGCGGGGCAACTCAATGCCGTAGAATTGGTTTAATGGAACGTTAAGGAAATTAACATCGTGTCCGGCGTGATGAGCGACCAGAACAGCGTCCGAAGAAAACGCCATGAACCGCGATAATACGTCTTGGACTTTGGGAGCTCGCCAGAGTTCTTGTTCACTCAGCCCGGTGATCCGCCGCACCACTTCCGGGACTCGGCGACCGGGTTCAAGGGCGATCAGTGATGAGAACGTTTGATCTTCGCGGACTTGCCCATTTTCCACCCGTACGGCGCCGATCTCAATCAAGGCATCGGTACGCCAATCAAACCCCGTGGTCTCCGTATCAAACACCACGTAGGTCAGGCGGTCCAAGGGCTCTTCCCAGATATCCCGGCGGTTGATTTCCCGGACCATCTGGCGCAGAGCCGCCTCAGTGGCAACAGAACCCTCGGCGGAGGCGGCGAGCAGTGCCGTGACATCGCGATTTTTCAACAGCCGTTGAAACCATCCCAAACGCTGCTGCTTCACGCTTTCTTCACCCCCGCCGGTAGAGATGCTGAAAATACTGATAGGTTCGTTTCTGAAGGGCCCGGGTCGCAGACAGAGCCCGGAAAAGCTCATCCTCCATGTCCCGGGGCAACTCCGCAGGATCCACCCAATCGTCCGGAGGCCGGTCGGCGAGGAGACAATCCCGATGCCTTTTCCAGCGAAGGGCAAGGCAGATCCGAAGGGCCTCGGCCGCCGCCCGGGCCTCTTCAGCACTCCAAAGTCCGCTCTTTTCGAGTACCTCGATCCGCTGCCGGGTGCCCGGATCCTCGATCCCCGCCCGCAGGGCCCAAAGTCGGACGCTGCCCACCAACGGGACGTATAACCCGGTTTTGATGTCCACCATCCCCTGCCGCTCCTCGGCCCCGGTACGGAGGCGCCCCAGGGCGGTCAGGGCCGCCCGCCCAACCCGCCAGGCGTGATCTGCCGCCGACCACAGGGCATACCGGGCATCCCGAAGGGCGGAAACAACCCCTTTCCTCACGCGGTGACCGAGCCAAGCGTCTCCGCAGGCCGGACGCTGATCGGCGGCAATTAACAACAGCCGTACATTGCTCCAATCCGGGTAATCCAGGTATCCCTGGATCCGGCGGGCCCATTGTTCTGGTGTGCCCCGCCACCGGGGGTTCACCGCCATGACATACCCCCGGCACAGAGGATACCCCGCGTCATCCAGCCCCCCGACCACGCGCCTGGCCATCTCTGCAAAATAGCCTTCCACGGCAGGTTCGGCTCCTTCGGGCGAGTCGTAAACCAGGGCGTTGTCCTGGTCGGTGCTGATCATCTGCTCTCGCCTGGCCCCGCTGCCAAGTTCAAGCCAACAGTAACGAGCGGGCGCCGGACCCCATCCGTCCCGTTCCAAAGCTTTCTCAGCCAACGCGACGACGCGGCAGAATAAACGGTCGTGAAAGGTCGACAACATACCGGGGTCTGTAATTGTTCTGATCGCCGCAGCATGGAGCCTCCGCAAATCCGCCGGGGTGCCGGCCTCATCAATCCGATCAAACAGTTGTCGGTCCACCCCACCTCACCCCCGGCGGAGTTTTTCCCATGTATTGACGTTAAATCTGTCATTATTAGTTACGTATTATATCACGCGCACTGAAACGTGGCTATCTTTTTTTATTTTCCCGTCGGTGCCATGGAAATGGGACCAATGGGTGTTTTGCAGCGGATTGTGCTACAATTTAAATGAGATCCCGAAGGTTGCAATCCAGAACCCGGAGTTGGCCCGCCGGGGGTCAGTTTGGGGGCAGGAAAGGAGGAGCACCGGTGAGTTTTCCGCTGCTCTTTGATTTTTACGAACTGACGATGGCCTACGGGTATTTTCGCGCCGGAATCCACGAGCGCACCGCTGTATTCGATCTTTTTTACAGAAAAGGGCCCTTCGAGCACCCGTACGTCCTTTTCGTCGGCCTGGAGGGAGTTCTGCAAGGTATCGAGAATTTTGGTTTCGGAGAGGACGAGATCCGATACTTACAAAGTGTGGCCCCGCAGATCCGAGACGAGCAATTCTGGGACCTGTTGCGCCGCTTTCGATTTCACGGGACTATCTACGCCCCCGAAGAAGGAACGGTGATGTTTCCCCGGGAACCCATGCTGCGGGTGGAGGGGAAATTATTTGAGGTTCAACTTTTGGAAACGATGCTCCTTACATACGTGAACCATCAGAGCCTCATCGCCACCGCCGCTCACCGGATGGTGGAGGCAGCCGCCGGCAAACCTGTGATCGAAATGGGAGCCCGCCGGGCCCAAGGGGTGGACGCCGCCATCGACGGGGCCCGGGCCGCGTACATCGGGGGGGTCAGCAAAACCGCGACAACTGAAGCGGGACGCCGATTCGGGATACCCATTACGGGAACCATGGCCCATAGCTTTGTTCTGGCTTTTCACCGCGACGTCCGGTCTCCGGATCAGGCGAAGGAAGCGGAACTTCAAGCTTTTACCGCCTACGCCGAGGCGTTTCCCGACCAATGTCTTCTTGTCGTAGACACCACCGACGTGGAGCGCAGCGGCTTGCCCAACGCCATTACTGTGTTCCGAAAGCTTCGGGAGAAGGGGTACGAACCGATTGGGGTGCGCATCGACAGCGGGGACCTCGCCTATCTGTCCCGGGTCTGTCGAAAGGCTCTGGATGAGGCCGGGTTTCCGGACGCCCAGATTATCGCTTCTTCGGATCTGGATGAGTTTGTCATTCGAGACCTTTTGGCCCAAGGCGCCCCCATCGACGCCTTTGGCGTCGGGACGAACTTGATCACCGCGCGGTCCGACCCCGCATTGGGCGGAGTCTACAAGCTGGCGGCAATTGAATGGGAAGAAAACGGGGAACGCCACCTGAGCACCCCGATCAAACTCTCGGAAAACCCCACCAAGGTCACCTTGCCCGGCCGGAAGAACGTGGTGCGCCTTTTGAAGGATGGACAGTTTGTCGGCGACCTCATCATGTTGGAGGACGAAGAAGACCCAAAAGGTCCTCTGCGAATGATTCATCCGGAATATCGCTGGAAACAAAAGGTGGTCACCGATTACGAAGCCATCCGACTGCTCCGCCCGGTGTACCGGGACGGTCGGCGACTGATCGATAAGATTACGCCGGATACAGCCCGACAGACGGCTGCCCAATCCTTGGCGCAGCTCTCGCCGGAGCACCGGCGGCTCCACATGCCCCACGAACCCCACGTCGATCTGTCCGACGCTCTGTACGAGCGCTGGATGGCAGAGATCCATAGGCGTCGGATGGAGAAAGTCCAGTAGCCCCGTCATACTGAACAGGCCCAGCTCAACGGTCCGCGCCGCCCTGCGATCCAGTGCGGGCGGCTTTCCGGCTTTGACCGATCAGAGGGCTGCCACTCTCAGGAGTGGCCGCTTACCCCTCGGCCTCCGAGGCCGCAGACTCAGCAAAAGCCTCTTGCAACTCCCGGCTCCTCTCCGCCGCCCTTCGCACCGCCTCCCGAAGCGCCTCGGCCACGTGGCGCCGCTCCAACACCTGGATTCCCGCTTCCGTGGTCCCTCCCGGGGAGGTGACCTGCCGCCGCAGGGTCTCCGGCGACTCCTCGGTATTGCGGAGCATGAGCGCCGCTCCGTACAGCGTCTGTTCCACCAACCCCCGGCATACCTTCTCGTCCAAACCCATCTCCCTGCCCGATGCCATCAGGGCTTCGGCCAGGTAGTATACGTAAGCGGGACCGCTTCCCGACAACCCCGTGACTGCATCCATCTGGCTTTCTGGCACCACCACCACTCGGCCGACAGCAGTAAAAATCTGTTCCGCCAGTTTCATCTGTTCCGCCGTTGCGAAACGGCCCGGGGCCAGGGCTGTGGCCGATTCCCCCACTCGACAAGAGGTGTTCGGCATGGCCCGGACGACCGGAATCTGTCCCCCGAGCTGCCGCTCAATCCACTCCGTCGGAATGCCGGCCAAAACCGAAAGGATCAGGGGCTGGCCCATCAGGTGATCCCGCACCTCGACCAACGCGTCCCCGGCGTCTTTCGGTTTCATGGCCAGAATCAGCACCTCGCCCCGGCGAATCGCTTCAGGGCGCTCCACCGCCGCCACGCCGTACCGCCGAGCCAGGCTGTCCCTTTTTTGCCCGTCCCAGCGGTTGGCAACCCGAATCCGGTCCGCCCGGGCCGCCCCGGCATCTAGCAATCCCCGAATCAATGCCTCGGCAATCGCCCCGGCACCGAGAAAAGATAGATTCTTTTCGATCATGACCCGGCTCTCCTCTCCACGCGATCCGATCCCCGCGGCAATAAGAAAGCCCTCCCGTCTCAAAGGACGGAAGAGCTCCTTCCGCGGTACCACCTTCGTTGGCCTCGACGGCCCCCTCATCCCGGACAACCCGGCTCCGGTTAACGCCCGGCCACGGCTCGCCTTCACGGACCCACGGCGGTCCGCTTCGGCGGCAGCTCCGAGGGGGGTTCCAAAGGGGACGGCGCGGGCCTCTCAGCCACGAGCCCGTTCTCTGGGGCCGTCTTAAACCTCTGTACTGGTCCTCGTCTTCGCCTTACCCTTTCGGTTACCTCACACTATAGAATACTCGCCTCCGGGTTTCAAGGCCCTTTAGCTCAAATGGGGCCGAAGGGTCGCCGACAAGCGGGCTTTGTTCTGATAACCGATCACCTGCTGGACCACCTGCCCATTTTTGAACAAGAGCAGGGTGGGTATGCTCATGATTCCGAAACGGCCCGCCGTGCTCGGATTATCGTCGACATTCAACCGATAAATCTCCAGTTTTCCAGCCCATTCTTTTTCAAGTTCATCAAGAACTGGAGCCAACATCCGGCAAGGCCCGCACCAAGGCGCCCAAAAGTCCACCAATACCGGCCCGGCCACCTGCTCGACTCGACTGGCGAACGTGGCATCCGTCACTTCTTTCGACATGCCTAATCCTCCTTCCGAATACCCACAGAGGTAGTATACCGCAGACCGATCAATTGTGCATCTGGCACCTATCCGATTCTGCGTCGTCGGTCTCCAACCCTCGGAAATGGCTCAGCCCCTCTTAGATCCGAACCATCAATTGCATCGGGTTGCCGAGAAGCTGCATGATGTATCCCATAAACCGAGTGGCCGCGGCCCCATCGATGATTCGATGGTCAAAGGTCAGGGAAATCGGCATCATCCATCGCCCCACCACCCGGTCATCCTCCAACATCACAGGCCGCCGGACGATCTTCCCCGTGGCTAGGATCGCCGCCTGGGGATAGTGAATAATCGGAGTGGCAAACAGGCCGCCGAACGAACCGATATTGCTGATTGTAAACGTCCCGCCCCGCATCTCGTCCGGAGACAAGGACCCCGACCGGGCCTTCTCCTTCAGCTCTTCGATCTCTTCCGCGATCTCCAGCACACTTTTGCGATCGGCATCGTGAACGATCGGAACCAACAGACCATCCGGCGCGTCCACCGCAATACCGATGTGGTAGCGGCGCTTGAGGACAATCTCCCGGCGTTCGTCATCGAGACCCGCGTTGAAATACGGATACGCTTTCAACCCGGCCACCACAGCCTTCACGATAAAGGGCAGATACGTGATCTTGACCTGCCCCTCGGCCGCACTTTCCTCCACTTGCCGCCGGAACGCCACCAACTCGGTCACGTCTGCTTCGTCCATCCCCGTCACATGGGGGATCGTAAATTTTGACTGCACCATATGTTCCGCGATGACCCGGCGAACCCCCCGAAGAGGGATCCTCTGCTCGTCCGCGTCTTGCCCTTCAGCGAAGGAACCCTCTGCTTCCCGGGCGCCGACCGGGGAGACGGTCTCTTGTTTCTTCGGTTCCGCAGTGGACAACCTTTGAGCGCCCGTCTCCGAACGACCTTCCCCAACCTGAACCTCCGGGCCGGAAGTGCCGCCCCCCAGATCCCGGTCACCTCCCCGGGCGGCAAAGGCCCGCACGTCCTCCTCCAGAACTCGGCCCCCCGGGCCCGTCCCGGGTACCTGATTGATATCGATCCCGAGTTCCCGGGCGAGCCGCCTCACCACCGGGGCCGCCTTGGCTCGCTGCAATCCATTGCCAGTACCCGGACTGCCCGGCGGCACCTGCCGCTCCGATTCCCGGCCCACAACGCCACTGGTAGCAGATCCCGCCGGCATGCCGCTTTCCGCCGCAACCCCTCTCAGTCCCGGCGACACTTGTCCCTCCTCGGTCTCGATCTCCACCAACACCGTTCCGACAGGCACCACCTGTCCTTCGTCCCCATGTACCTCCACGACCTTTCCCGCAACTGGGCTTGGGATCTCCACCGTCGCCTTGTCCGTCTGGACCTCGAGCAGCACCTGATCCTCGGTGACCACCTCACCGGGCTGCACTCGCCAACGAACAATTTCCGCCTCGTGAATCCCTTCCCCCACATCGGGCAATCTCCACTGGTAAATCATGGCAACCTCCATTCCCAAAGCCGAAGAAACCTTTGGACGGTCTTAAAATGCTGCAACGCGGTGAATCGCTTCCACGACCCGATCAACACTCGGCAACCAGGCGTCCTCAATGGCCGGGGGCGGATAGGGGGTGTCATAACCCGCCACTCGAACCATCGGCGCCGCCAAGGAAAGAAACGCGCTCTCCGACAGCCGCGCCGCCACTTCTGCCCCCACCCCGCCGCTGCGCACAGCTTCGTGAACCACGACCACCCGCCCCGTTTTCTCCACCGAAGCCACCAGGGTTTCCGTGTCCATGGGCGCTATCGTGCGCAGATCGATCACCTCACAGGAATAGCCCCAAGCCTCCTGGGCCGACCGGGCCGCCTGCACCGCCACCGGGACCGTGGGGCCCCAAGCAATAACGGTGACGTCCTGCCCCGGGATCACCACCTGGGCCCGGCCAATAGGCACCTCGTACCACTCTTCGGGAACTTCTCCGCGAAAGGCCCGGTACAGTTTTAGCGGCTCCAGGTACAGGACGGGATCCGGATCGCGAACCGCCGCCAGAAGCAGCCCCTTCGCATCCCGGGGATTGCTGGGAATGACCACTTTGAGACCCGGAGTGTGCAAAAACAAAGCTTCCAAACTGTCCGAATGCAACTCCGGGGTTCGCACGCCCCCGCCAAAAGGCGCTCGAATCACGATCGGCGCCGAATACTGCCCCCCGGAGCGAAAACGGATTCGCGCCGCCTGAGCGGCGATTTGGTCCATCGCCTCATAAATGAATCCCAGAAATTGAATCTCCGCGATCGGCCGCATCCCCGCCACGGCCAGCCCGACGGCCGCCCCTACAATCGCCGACTCCGCCAAGGGGGTGTCCACCACCCGATCCGGCCCGAAGTGGGCCTGAAGCCCTTCGGTGGCCCGAAACACTCCGCCATTCTTCCCGACGTCTTCCCCGAGCACCATCACCCGATCGTCGCTTTCCAAGGCCATCTTCATCGCCTCGTGAATGGCCTGGATCATCGTCATCTCTCTCATTGCATTCCCTCCCTCCGGGAGGCACGGGCCCTCCACTCGTCCCTCTGGTTGCACAGGTCGGGTGTCATCGAGGCATATACGTGCTCAAAAGCGAAAGACGGATCCGCTTTAGGATAAGACTCCGCCCGAACCACCGCCTCGTCCACAGCGCGCCTCGCCTGCTCCCATTCGGCGCGCTCCTGCTCTTCAGACCAGATCCCTCGGTTTTCAAGAAACTTCCGGAATCGCACGATGGGATCCCGCCGTTCCCGCCACCTTTTCAGCTCCTCTTCATCCCGGTATCGGGTGGGGTCGTCCGCTGTGGTGTGTGGTCCCAACCGGTAGGTCACCGCCTCAACCAAGGTCGGCCCCTCCCCGGCCCGGGCCCGATCCACAGCCCGGAGCATCCCTTCATAGACGGCCAGAACATCGTTTCCGTCCACGCGAATCCCTTCGATCCCGTACGCCACCGCCCGTTGCGCCACAGTCGCCGACCTCATTTGATGGGACACGGGGACACTGATCGCCCACCCATTGTTTTGACAAAAGAAAACCACCGGCACACTGAACACCGAGGCGAGGTTCAGCGCTTCATGAAAATCCCCTTCGGAGGTCGCGCCATCGCCAAAATACGCAGCGGCAACGCTCCGCTCGCCCTTCAGGCGGCAGGCCCATCCCGCCCCCACCGCATGGAGAAGTTGCGAGGCAATGACGATCTGCACGGGAAACATGCGAGAATCCTCCGGCATCTTGGCCCCGTCCGGATGACCCATGCTATAAAGCAACGCCCGCTCCATGGGCAATCCGTGATAAATCATCCCGGCCAGTTCGCGATAGCTCGGAAACACCCAGTCGTCCTTTTCTAGCGCTGCGAAACTGCCGATCTGCGCCGCCTCCTGGCCGCTAAAGGGCGCATACGTCCCGATCCGTCCCTGCCGCTGCAGATTCAAGGCGCGTTCGTCAAAGGTGCGAGCGAGGACCATCCCCCGATACATCCCGACAAGCCGGTCTTCCGCGAGATCCGGTACAGATCCCACGGGTGACCCTTCTTCATCGAGCACCCGATACAGCGGTTTGGGCTCGTCCGCCCGATACACGTCCATTCTCTTCTCCCCTTTCGTGGACCCGGCCGAGCGCGTCCGCCGGCCCATCCCGGTCGGCCGCGCCGCTCATCAGTCTGGAATCACTTTGCCGGGATTCATAATCCCTTTGGGATCGATCAACGCCTTGATTCCCCGCATCAGTTCAACCGCCTCACCGTGCTCTTCCGGTAAATACTTGCGTTTCCCCACACCGACCCCGTGTTCTCCAGTGCAGGTTCCACCCCGCTCCAGGGCATAGCGCACAATCGCGGCATTCACTTCTTCCGCCCGGGCGATGTCTCCGGGGTCGTCAGCATCCACAGCGAACCCGGCGTGATAATTGCCATCCCCCACGTGTCCGAGAATAAATCCATCCATCCCCCGACTCTCCATCAACTCCCGGGCCGCATGCAAGGCACCTGGCAGATGAGAAATGGGGACACAGACATCGGTGGTCATCAACTTTTTCCCCGGAGCCATTGCCATCAGCGCCAAGGCCGCGTGATGGCGGGCCTCCCAAAGCTTAACCACCGCCTCGGGGTCGTGTTCATAGACAAAGGTCTGGCAACCCTCACTATTCACCAACTCTTCAGCCAGTCGGATATCTTCTTCCACCGCCTTGCGCCCGCCGCTGAATTCGAGAAACAGGGTCGGACTTTCCAGGTAATCGGTGCCTTTGAAGCGATTCACCGCCACGATGGTCTTGGCATCCACCAGCTCCACCCGCCCCACCGTCATCCCCGATCCAATCAGCGCCACCGCCGCCCGTCCGGCCGACTCGACGTCCGGAAACACGGCCCTGGCCGCCGCCGTGTGCTCCGGGATGCCGTGGACGCGCACAATCACCTCGGTAATCACGCCCAAGGTTCCTTCCGAGCCGACGAACAACCCAGTTAAATAATACCCTGCCGAAGACTTGACCGACAGTCCCCCGGTGTGAATGATCCGCCCGTCCGGAAGCACCACCTCCAGGCCCAGCACCTGTCCCCGCATCGCCCCGTAGCGCACCGCGTTGGTTCCACTGGCGTTGGTGGCGGCCATGCCACCGAGGGTGGCATCCGCCCCGGGGTCAACGGGGAAAAATAATCCGTGGCTCCGCAAGGCCTGGTTGAGTTGGCTTCGGGTGACCCCCGGTTGGACGCGGGCGAGAAAGTCCTGGGGCCGGATCTCCAGAATTTGATTCATCCGGCTCAAATCCAACGTGATGCCGCCCCGAACGGGGATGACGTGCCCTTCCAGGCTGCTGCCGACCCCAAAGGGCACCACAGGAATCCCGTTTTCATTGGCAAATCGTACAATGCGGCTCACCTCCTGGGTGTCGGTGGGAAATACCACCGCTTCCGGAAGATGGGGGGCGTGATAGGTCAGATCGTGACTATGGTGCTCTAAGATCGTTTCGTTCACCGTGACTCGGTCCGGGTCAGCCAGCAGGGCGCGCAGGTCATGGATCGCGCCGGATACGTTCATCCACCGTTTCACTCCTTTGAGTTAGCGAGAATCGGAACAATGATGCATTTTCTGCTAAAGTCTGTGCGATTCGGACTCGACTTTTAGTATTTCATAGAATCATGATACCGCATCGCCCCCGGAATCGGCAAAACCTCTGAACCGGGCTCTGGCTGACCGCCCGGACTTGCCTTTTTCCGGCCCAAACATCTATCATGGGAAGAGGATTTGATCGGATGCAACGGGTGATCATTGCGGAGGGAGTTTGTGACGATGACCGACGGCAGTGTACGTGTGAGATTCGCCCCGAGTCCCACCGGGGCCTTGCATCTCGGGGGGGTTCGCACGGCGTTGTTGAACTGGCTGTTCGCCCGACACACCGGGGGGCGGATGGTGTTGCGCATCGACGATACGGATTTGGCCCGCTCCTCCGAAGCTCACTTGCGCCAGATTCTGGAAGGTTTTCGGTGGCTCGGGCTCTCTTTGGACGAAGGGATCGAGGAGGGCGGAGCATTTGGTCCTTATCGACAGTCCCAAAGGCTGGAGATCTACCGGCGACATCTGGACCACTTGATCCGGCGGAGTCTTGCGTATCCCTGTTATTGTTCTGCCGAGGAGTTGAAGGCATCCCGGGAGTCCGCCCTAAAGGAAGGGCGAACGCCGCGGTACCCGGGGACCTGCCGGCACCTAACGCCCGGGGAGCGAGCTGCCCGGGAGGCGGCCGGCCAGCGGCCGGTGTACCGCCTACGGGTCGATCGGGATCAGTCGGTGGTCGTCGACGACCTCGTCCGGGGGCGAGTGGAATTCGCGCCAGATCAACTGGACGATTTTGTTATTTTCAAGAGCGACGGGTGGCCTACGTATCATTTTGCCACGGTGGTGGACGATCTGGAGATGGGGATCACCCATGTGATCCGGGCAGAAGAGCACCTGTCAAACACGCCGCGCCACGTGGTGCTATTTCAACTTTTAGGCGGTCGAGTGCCGGCCTTTGCCCACGTGCCCATGATCCTGGCCCCGGATCGGACCAAATTGAGCAAGCGCCACGGGGCCACGTCGGTGGATGAATTTCGCAGCCTCGGGTTTCTTCCCCAAGCTTTGGTGAATTACTGCCTGCTTCTGGGCTGGTCCCCCGGGGACGAGGAAGAGATCATCAGTTTGGACAAGGCGGTGGCGCGCTTTTCCATCGATCGGATCGTGAAACACGCGGCCATCTACGACCTTCGCAAACTGGAATGGATCAACGGCCACTATCTTCGGACAATGCCCTTGGATAAAGTGTGGGAGTATGCTCGACCATTTTTTGAGGAGGCGGGCTTCGTTTCACCGAAGGCCACCGAGGCCGAACTCCAGGCCGCTCTAGCCCGCCTGGATGCGGTGCGCGAGCGGGTGCACACGTTGGTCGAGGCGGTGGATGCGGTCTCGTATTTTTACCGGCCGGTTACCGAGTACGATCCTAAAGGAGTGCGTAAATATTTGCAGCGGCCGGAGACGGCCGATCTGTTGCAAGAGGCCCGCAAGGTCTTAGAAGGGGCTGAATCGTGGGATGCGGCGACACTGGAGACCCTTTACCGCGATCTCATTGCTAACCGGGGAATCAAGGGCGGAGAGTTGATCCACCCGACCCGCCTCGCTTTGACCGGGCGAACGGTGGGACCGGGATTGTTTGAGGTGATGGCACTGTTGGGACGGGAGGCAACCCTTGACCGTCTCGCCCAAGCCATTCAATATCTTCGAGATCAAACGACCCCTTCCACCACCCCAACCGGGCTTTAATTGTGAAGACCGGGGTCGTGCCGCAGAGGGACGCCGTCCCTGTGGCACGACCCTTCTCTGATAGGAAGAGAGCAGTGATACACGTACAAAATTCGTTGTGCTCCAGGGGTTGACGAAAACAGGATCCGGAGATTATAATGAAGGACGTGTCAAGCACAGTGCGGGATGGTGCAATGGTAGCACGCCTGACTCTGGATCAGGTAGTCTAGGTTCGAGTCCTAGTCCCGCAGCCACCCGAGGCCCTATCGTCTAGTGGTTTAGGACGCCGCCCTCTCACGGCGGTAACATGGGTTCGAATCCCATTAGGGTCACCACCTCGGGCCGTTAGCTCAATTGGTAGAGCACCCGACTCTTAATCGGATGGTTGGGGGTTCGATTCCCTCACGGCCCACCACTCATCGCGAGAGCCGCTAAAACAATGAGATTTCCCCTCAAACGTCGATTTACTTTTCTCCCTTGCGCCTTGGACAATTGCACAGGTCGAGTGTGGTTGACACGCCCGTGCTCGACACACACGACTCGCCCGTATGTTTCACTCCGATTGATTGATGGAAGCGTCTCATGGCATAATGAACGAGATGAACCTCGTGGATAGTGTTGAGGTCCCACGTCTTCTGAGGATGTGGGTTTTTATATGCGATTCAACGCTTTCAGCTCCCCGCGCTTCCTGGAGGGCCCATGTCGACACTGATTCGAGATGAACGGCTCGAAGAATCTCATTCCCAAGATCTACAGAACCGCCGCGCATTCTGGTCGATTACACTGGCGGTAGGTGCCGCGACCACAAGCCAGGGAATGCTCATCCCCCTACTGGCCGCTCTAGATCCACAGGGCACCGGCAACGCTCTGGAAGCAGCCCGAGGAACTGCGACAGGGGCGGCAGCCACGGTCACCATTTATGCCGGGCTGCTCTTTTCCATGCTGTTCATGGAGCGTGTGGCCCGCCGGATCGGATTTCAGAGAACAGTGTGCGCCGGTCTCGGGGCCGCCGCACTGTCTGCCCTCTTGTTTCCGATGTTCCAAGTGGCTTCAGTTTGGTTGGTTCTGCGGTTTGTCCTGGGAACGGCGCTTGGAGCTGTCCATTACGGCACCCAAACTTGGTTAGGACTTTTGACGGCTCCCGCCCGCAGGGGGAGGCAAATGGCACTGTACGGGTTCTCCACGGGAGTTGGGTTCGCCGTGGGGCCCCTCGGGATCAACACCCTCCTGTGGGGAGAGCCCGTCCCATTCTTGTTCGCGGCTGGCGTCTTGTTGGCGGCTGCGGTACCCATCCTTCGCATCCATGATGTGCGCCGGGATCCACTTCCTCGGGCATCGTCTTTGGTGAGCGGGCCCGACCGCTTGTCCCGCGCGTTTGACTTGTACCGCTCAGCCCTGCCCGCCTTGACGTTGCCCTTTGCCTTCGGATTCATGGAGTCCGCTTTTAACGCAGATCTCCCGTTGTATGCAGCCTCCCGGGGATGGAGCTTGTCCGGGGTCTCTTTGGCGCTGTCGTTATTCGTGATCGGCAGCTTAATCTTTCAAATGCCCCTCGGCTGGTGGAGTGACCGGTTCGGCCGGGGTAAGACGCTCATCGCTTGCAGTGCCCTGGGCGCCGTCCTGTTCATCGCCACCGCCTCCGCGTCTTCGACGCTGGGGTTCTCCCTGGGGTTTGGCCTGGCCGGTGCCGCCGCCGGCTCGCTGTTCAGCCTGAGCCTGGCATACCTTCAGGATCTTGTCGACGGGCGGGAGCTCCCACGGGCCAATCGGTTGGCCGTCATGCATTTTGGCGCCGGTATGGTCGCCGGGCCCATGGGCGGAACCTTCGTCATAAGTATATTCGGCCCAGACGCACTCTTTTGGATCGTCGCTGGGCTATTTTTACTCTACACAGGCGGGGCAACCTTATGGTCCCGTCGGCATCGAAACAAGAAACCTGCTCGACAGCGCCAGAGTTAATCCCTCGGATCCAAGGCCACCCTTACACGGGCTCTGCTTCTTCCCTGGTGCTCGACTGCACCGTGACTTCCGGATCCTTCTGCCCAAACACGCCTTCCCAACGAGCCACCACCGTCGAGGAAAAAACATGGCCCATGACATTCACCGCCGTCCGCGCCATGTCGATCACCCGATCGACCCCCAGGATCAGCGCCACCCCTTCTGCGGGCAAACCCACCGCCGTCGCCGTGGCCAACAAAATCACCATGGACGACGAGGGAACCGCGGCCACCCCTTTGCTGGTCACGATGAAGAACATTTCGGGCCAGGGAACGGCTGATCTCCGCCTCGCGGATTGGAATCGTCTGCGCTCGGAGCACCGTTTCCCTTGGGCAATTCTTTCAATTTTACCTTCATCTTTTGGGAAAAGACGTGGTGTTATTTACTGGAGACCCGCGAATGATCGACCTTTTACAGCGCTTTGGACCTGGTGATGTGATGGTGGGCATTGGGTTCTCCCGTTACGCCCACTGGACGGTGGAACACCTGCGGTACGCAAAAAAAGAGGAACGTGGATCATGGCGATAACGGATTATCCTTCGTCTCCCCTCGCGCCTCTGGCCGACGAGTCTTTTTTCACGCCCACAGGCATTCCCTCCCACATGGACTCTTTCGTCGCGCCCCTATCCTTTCTGACGGGATTACTCCGCGCTGTGTCAAATCGCCTACCCAAACAGACAGCGGAAATTCTGCACGAGATGGAGGATCTTTGGGAGCAGTTCGGAATCTACGAGCCTCCTTCATCGGTATAGATCGAGCAGCCGATTCCGGCGGCCGTATTCGATCAATTCTCGCACCGTGGAGACGCCCAGCTTGCGCATCATGTTTGCTTTATGGTTTTCCACCGTTTTCACGCTGATGTTCAGTTCCTTGGCCACTTCCCGATTTTGATATCCCCGGGCGAGAAACACCAGCACCTCCCGCTCCCGCTCCGTCAGGATGACGGCGTCCTCGTCGCAGTTCTCCGGCTCGGGGCGCTGTTTCATCTCGTCCACGATCTCCTTCGGCAATTCGCTCTCAAACCAATAATCACCGTTCATCACTTGGCGGATCGCTTGAATCAGATTTTCCCCGGCGGTTTGTTTCAGGAGGAAGCCTTCCACCCCGTTGCGCAACAACCGGCAAAGGTACACGTCTTCGTCATACATCGTTAAAACGATCACTTTGACCTCGGGAAACTGATCTTTGATCTCCTCGGCGGCCGCGATCCCGTCCAAACCCTGGGGCATGGAAAGATCCATCAGAACCACGTGAGGCTTTAACGCCAACACCTTCTGGACTGCCTCCCGGCCGTCCGCCGCCTCGCCCACCACCTCCATGTCCGGCTGGGTGGACAACATGAACGCGATGCCCCGGCGTACAATGGAATGGTCGTCGACAATGAGTACCCGGATCCGCCGCTCAATCACCATCCATCCCCCCTGAGAGGCACTGTACATTGCACCGTCGTTCCTCGCCCCAGTTCGGAGGTCAGCCAGAATACCCCGCCCAATACCTGGGCCCGCTCCCGCATATGGCGAATACCGAGGCCTTCCGCGGCGGGCAGCCTCAAACCCTTGCCATTGTCCGCCACCTGCACGAGAAGCCGGTGGTCATCTTCCATCAGTTTCACATCCAGTTTGGTGCAATCGGCGTGTTTCACCGCATTCACCGTGGCCTCCTGAATGATTCGATACACATTCAGTTCAAGGTCCGGGGCATACCGCCGATCGTCCGGAATGTTGGTGTCAAAATCGCATCGTAAAGTGTGGCTCGACCATTGACGGCAGAAGGCCCGGACCGTGGGCACGATCCCCAGCAGATCCAACGTAGCGGGATGCAGGCTTCGGGACACGGCTTTGACGTCTTCCATGACTTCCTGGAGAGTTTCCGCCACGTTATGGCAGTACTTGGCCAGCTCCGGATCCGTGAGCCGCATTCGGATGCCGTGAGTCGCGAGATAAGCGCTAAACAGCTTTTGTGAAACGTTGTCGTGCAGCTCCCGGGCAATGCGTCGCCTCTCTGCTTCCTGAGCTGCAATCGTCTCCCGGAGTAGCAGCTGGGAAAGCCTCCACTTGTGATCCTCCTCTTTGGGCAAGACCGTACGGATCAGAAGGACCAGACGGCCTCCTTCCCCCGGATCGGACATCGGCGCCAAACTCATCTGAAAAGACCGATGTTTCCCTCGGTAGACGGCCATTTCCGACTCAAAATATGGGAGGGACTGGTTCTGGGCAAGCAGACATCGCTCCTCCCCGGGCAGCACCGACCGCGCCGTGCAATAGGCGCAATACGGAGCCCGCTCTCCAACCCGCCATCCCGTCAACGCCTCGGCGGCTGGGTTCATGTAATGAATCGTGCGATCCCGATCCATGACGATAACGCCTTCTTTCATGCCGTCCACCAATGCGCGAAACGGATCTTCGGCCATCCTCCGCCCTCCTCTGCCGCTCATCCCCATTGTGCCCAGCATACAGAAAGAGTGCAAGGCAGAAAAACTTTCTGCTCTGCACTCCTTTGGGTTCGGCCCGCCTTGCGGCCGAGGGAATGACAAACTCCAGCAGGTTTCCTTGTCCCCGGACTCGGGCCGGCGGGCCCGGGGAAAAACGATCAAGAAGCGGCGGCGTGATGAGCCGCACACCGATTGGGACCCATCTCCAGTTCGTCCGCCCGGGCCGCGTCAACCTGGAAGTCCCCCCGGTTAATGGCCAGGACGTCCAGATAGTTCGGCGGTTTCAGGGCGCTGTCCGACTCCACCACCATTTCAATGAAACGCTGGCGGTCGGTCACATGCATCATTTCGTTTCGGCTCCGGATATTGCCGAGGGTATCGGCCACGACCCCTTTGTCGTTCAGTTCGGCAAAGCTGGCGTAATGGGAAGGCAAGACGATCACATCATCGGCAAGCGCCGCCACCTTGCCGAATACCGTATCATAAAGATCTTCCGCCCATTCCCTGGCCTTGCCGCCCAAATCCGGCCGCCCGAGTCCGCCGACAAAGATCGTGTCCCCGGACAGGAGATATTTCCGGTTGACAAAGAAGGAGAGGCTTCCAGGGGTGTGCCCCGGCGTTTTCACCACCAGGACCTCCACTTCGATATTCCCGGATTGCAATTTTTCATATTTCTCGAGGGGCTCAAAACGGACCTTCGAGCCTTCGGAAGAGTTCAGGTAATACGTCGCCCCGGTTCGAGCCGCCAGCTCCGGGCCGGTGGAAATGTGATCGGCGTGCATATGGGAATCCAGAATATGCCGGATCGTTACTCCGTATTTCTCTGCCAACTCGGTGTAAAGATTAACATTGCGCAGTGGCTCCACCACCACCGCCTCGCCTTTCGAGAACATGAAATAGGACAGACAGCCTTTGCCAACCCGATTAATCTGCAAAAGTGTCCAATCCGCCTCTTCCACCACCGGCACGACGTGATAGGTATTCCCCCAAGCCGCCATGCCTCCCTGCACGTAAACAGCCCGGTATCCCCGGCGGTCGAGGACGTCCGCCACATAGGCGGAGGATCCTTGATGAGCGCAGATCACCACGAGATCCTTGTCCTTTGGAACCTGGGAGACCGCTTTGTCTTCATCTTCCATGAAGTCAAAGTAGGGAACATTGATGGATTGTACATTCGGACCTTCGATTTTCCAGTTTGAATATTCATCAGTATTCCGAACATCCAGGAGAAATATCGGTTCTCCCTGTTCGATTCGTCGATACAATTCATCGGTGCTGATGGAGAAAACCATGGGCAACCCTCCCTGGAGAGCTTCGATTGGCTTCAGTGTAGCAGCTCCCGGTCAAAGTTCTCTATCAGGGAATTTCCCTAATTGTGTCTGCCTTTTGTCCTTTCGGTGAAATGAGGGGATTCCCCTATTATCGCTTCGTTTCTTTTTCGATACGATAAAGACACACGCGTTACATTTTTGTGAACGGGAGGCTGAAGGATGGCGCAGCAAGCAGTTGTGATCGATGCCCGAGGGGCGTTTTGTCCGGGACCGTTGATGGAGTTAATCAAGAAATCGAAACACACCACCTCCGGTGAAGTGGTGGAGTTGTGGAGCAATGACAAGGGATCCCTCAAAGACGTACCGCAGTGGGCAGAAAAGATGGGGCACACATTTTTGGGAAGTGAAGAGGTGAACGATCCGACGGGCACTTACTGGCGCATTCGAGTCCAGATGAAATAGAAGGCGCCGCCAGGGTGCACGGACTGGGAAAGGCTTGAAGTCCATAGGACGCAGGAGGTGCACAGGATGAAAGAGGTTGTTATCGTGGGCGGTGGCACTGCGGGAACGATGCTCGCCAACCGCTTAGCCCGGGATGCGGCCCCGGAGATTGCCGGCGGAGAACTCCGGGTCACGGTCATCAGCAACAAAGAAGAGCACCTGTATCAACCGGGACTGCTGTATATTCCGTTCCGTTTAAAAAAGCCGGAAGAACTCATGCGTAAAGTCAAAGAGGTCTTGCATCCCTCGGTGAGGCTGATTTTTGGCGAGGCGGTGCACATCGACGCGGAGCGCAAAGTGGTCACCACCGACGGTGGACAGCGCTTTCCCTATGATTACGCCGTCATCGCCACCGGGTCTCATCCTGAGCCCGACCAGATTCCAGGGTTGCTGGAGGCGGGGCACATTTTCTATACGGTGGACGGGGCGCTGAAGCTTCAACAGGCCATGGACACCTTCCAGGGCGGGAAAGTGGTCATTGCAGTCGGACTTCCGCACAAGTGCCCGGTGGCACCCCTGGAGTTCACGATGATGTTCGAAGACTGGGCCCGCAAAAAAGGAATCCGGGACAAAACGGACATTACCTACTGTTATCCCCTCGCCCGACCCTATGGCACCGAGTCGGTGGCGAACATGGCCCAGCGGGAGTTTGAATCCCGAGGCGTGCATATCGAGACCTTCTTCCTGATGGAGGAAGTGGACACGAAGAAAAAGGAACTCGTCTCCATCGACGGACGGCGCATCCCGTTCGACCTGTTGGTTGTCATCCCGCCTCATAAAGGGTCGACCTTCTCCCAGAAGAGCGGGTTCTCCGACGAGGAAGGCTGGATGCCCACCGACCGCAACCGTCTGAATCTGGCGGATCAGACGGACATTTTCGTCATCGGTGACGCCACCAACTTGCCCATTTCGAAAGCAGGGTCTGTGGCCCATTTCGAATCGGAGATTCTGGCCGCCAATCTGGTGGACCGGATCCGGGGCGGACCCGGCGAGCGGCTGTATCACGGTAAAGTGTTCTGCTTTATCGAAACCGGCCTGGATAAGGCCACCTATATCGCCTTTGATTATGCCAACCCGCCCAACCCCGTCACGCCGTCGAAACCTGTTCATTGGGCGAAGTTGTCGTACAATAATATGCATTGGGTCAACTTGCAGGGGATTATGTGAGGCGGAAGGAGGAAGCACAGGTGGAAGCGCAACTGGATCAGCCGACCCGCTCCCTGGCCGAACTCCAACTGACCGAAGACCGCGTGGCAGCCCTCGAAGGGCTGTTGGCCAAACTGGGCACCCTGGACACGGCGTTAACCCTGGCCCATATGGCGGCGGACGCAATGACCGATGAAACCATCGATCACATGACCGAGAAGGTCGAAAAGGCGTCAGTGTTACTCGACGTCCTATCCGATCCCCGCCTCCCGGGATTGCTGGACAAACTCCTGGCGGCCTCGGAATCCTTGGGGAGGGTGCTGGACCGCGTCGTGCAGATGGAAAAAAACGGTTCTCTCAACAAACTGCTCGACTTGGCAGAAACGGCGGGAATTCTCACCGACGCCATGACCGAACCAACTTTGGAGTTGATCACGCAAAAGATGCTCCGGGGAGTGGAAACGATCGACCGAGTGGAAACCTCCCTGAACCTTGCCTTGGAAGAAGACGCCCGAACTCCGGCGGCCCGAATCGGCGCCATGGGTCTTTTGGGAATGCTGAAAGAGCCGGAGATGCAAAAGGGTATTCGGGTCATGCGTTTGTTCCTCAAGCACTGGTTTGCAGCCTCATCGAAAGTATAAGAAGATCATCAAAGGAGATTCAATCGACCGGCCCGGCCTTGTCAGCGGGGGCCCGGGCCGATTCACGTCCATGCCACAGGTGGTCCAAGCCCCCGTCGATCACCACCACCGCCCCGTTGACGTAGCGCGAATTGTCAGATGTTCATCCAAATGGCCCAACATTTTCATTATAAATGGCTGCGGTTGGCAAATACAACCATCCGCCCACACTTCCACACCGTCTTCATCGTACCCTGATCGAAAAGACACTTTGGCAAGGGAGGCGGTTTGCGTCATGTGGCCACCCATGCGTTGGATGGGCTCCCCGTTCCCGTGGACGATTCTAAGACCTACTTTTCCCGAGATTCCGGGTTATCAAATATCCGATGGAGAAAAAACGATGGAGTTGATCGTGCAAACCCCCGCTTGGTGTGATCCGGATGCAGTCGAAATCCGAGTGGAACCGGAGATGGTGTATCTTCAGGCGCGAACGTATAACCAGGTAGAACGGGATCAGCCCCCTCTCTTTCATCGTCGGACCCAGAGTTGGAGCCACCGGATCCACCTTCCCCATCCGGTGATTCCTTCGCTCACACAGCGCCGTTCTGAAGGTCGGACCGTGCATCTGCTCCTGCACAAAGCCCAGTGAAAAGAGCAGATTATCGGGACCGATGGTCGTTCACGAAATTCTCATCATCTATTCACACATTTTTTTTGCAAGGGACAACTCGACCTGATGATGAAGCCTAGACATGTGGAATGGATCCGCCCGACGAACCGTTCATCGGAGGTAAGTGCCCATGTCTTCCGCCTGTGCCGGGGCGGCCTCGCCCCGACGGAAGTCCGCCTCCCGCCGGATTCTCTCCACCGCCTCCCGGGTCAGGGCACGCTCAAAACTTCGAAAAGCGGTGAGCTCAAACCCGTGCTTTTTGGCAAGTTCAGCGATCTCCCGAACCCGGTCGACGGTGAGGTTTCTGCCCAAAGAAAAGTGTTCCAGCCGCCCCTCCATGGCCAAGACCATGGTTTCCGCCATGCACGCGTACACCGTATCCGCCGGCAAACCCAGGTCCAAAGTCCCCGGGTAGCCGCCCGGCACTTTGACCAAACCTCCGTCGATCACAAGAACATCCGGACGATAATCCGCCACTTGACGGGACACATCCCTGGGACGGGCCACGTCGCAAACCACCGCACCCGGAAGCAGATCCTGGGGCTGAACCACCGCTTCCAACGCGCTGGAACAGGTGATCACCAGCGGCGCCCGGGATAAGATGCGGCGCACATCATGATCCATCTCAATGCTGCCCTCCAAACCCCGTTGGCGAAAATACTGCAGAAACTCGCCCGCCTTGCGATCGTCCCGCACATGGGCGAACACCTTCCGACCCCGGGAGGCAAGGATCTCCACCGACACCCTCCCCACGGCCCCCGTGGCGCCGAGCACCACCCACCCCGCCCGGTCCGGATCCCAGCCCATCCACCGCGCCCCCACGTCCGCCGCTTCCAACGCTGTGGCCACGGTGTAGGAATTCCCGGTCGTCACCGCGATGGGCAGTCTGCGGGCTAAACTGACCCCGGCGTCCCCGGCGACGGCGGTGAACGCCCCCAACCCCAACACTTTGGCGCCCAGTCGGACCGCCTTTTTCCCGGCCGCAAGGAGTTTCCGGTAGACCACGGGCCAAGGCAGCTCCAAAAGTTGCTGGGAGGTCAGCGGTGTGCCCACCAGCCACCCCGACGTCTTCACTCCTTGCGCCCCCGTCACCTCATCGATGCGATCGGCGACCAGTGGCGGCAGGTGACGCAGTAACCGGTCCAGGGTCGGGTCGGGCAAAGCGGCCAGGGCAGGAAGTTTGCGTGCGATGTCCCGGCGGTCAAAGGGGTGAATCAAGAAAGCGAATCGATGTTCCATCTTCTGCGGCCTCCACACGGATTTTCAGATTCCGAAGCAGCCCTGCCATGCTTTGCCGGAGTTTCAGCCCCGCTACGGGGTGAAGCATAATCGCGAGTCCGGGAAGGCCGATCTCGAATTCGCACCGAAACTCGGCCATCGATCCTAGGCCCTCAGAAGCCACTTTCCAGTGGCCGGAAAAGCGTTTCAAATCCCCTTCCAATTGTTCAAAAACGATGCGTCCGCCCTCTTTCTCCCTCACCCACACATCCCGCTCCGTCCACCCAAGGGGAGTCCCTCCGATCTTCGCCTCCCATCGACTGATGGTCCAATCTTCACCCCGTTCCAAGATCACCACTTTGGTCAAATCCGGGACAAATTCGGGGTATCGCTCAAAATTCGCCACCCAGTCAAAAACCTCATGCCAAGGCCCTGCGAACGACTCCCTCACCTGAACCACCGGCATTTCCATCCCCCTCCTTCCCCGCGTTTCGAGCCGTCTCTCTTGATTCGCCTCCCCTTGTCGAGTCCGGGCCAAGGACCTGCCGATCGGGTTCCCACCCCGTCCCTTCAAGTTCCCCTGGGCCTAGCTGCCCGTACCAATAGCCGAGCACCGCATCCCACGCTTCCAGCACCTGGATCAACAAGCCGCGATCAATCGTCAACGATGGCTCCACCCGAACCACCCGGTACTCATTCAAGGTAAACGCCGTGAGAACACCCTTCTCCACCAACCCGCTCATGACGAGTCCTCCCCGGGCCTCATCGACAAATTCAACGCCGAGCAAGAGTCCTTCTCCGCGCACCTCCCGGATCCAGCCCGGATACCGTTTGGCCATCTCCTCAAACTCGCCTTTCAGCCATCGTCCCGTCTCTGCCGCCGCCCTGGGCAGATCCTCCCGTTGCAGCCAATCCAGGGTCGCAAGTCCCGCCGCGGCTGCCAGGGGATTCCCCCCAAAGGTGGAAGTATGAATCAAAGGATCTTCCCAGAAAGCCCGGGCCGCCTCCGGCCGGGCAATGAAACAGCCGATGGGCATCACCCCACCCCCGAGGGCCTTGGCCAGACACATCACGTCGGGTACCACGCCCTCCCGTTGCGCCGCGAACGGCATCCCCGTCCTCCCAAAACCCGTCTGCACCTCATCCAGGATCAACAGCGCCCCGGCGCGGTCGCAGATCTCCCTGGCGGCCGTCAGATAGCCCCGGGGCGCCGGATGAACCCCGCCCTCCCCTTGAATCGGCTCGAGGATCACCGCGGCCGTCTGCTGGGACACCGCCCTTTTTAGCGCCTCCACATCCCCGAACGGCACCAACGTCACACCGGGAAGCAAAGGATGAAAGGGGGCTCGATACCGCTGTCGGCCGGACACCGAAAGCGCCCCAAAAGTTTTCCCATGAAACCCCCCTTCCGCCGCGACAAACCCCGGGCGCCCCGTCACTGCCCTGGCCAATTTTAGAGCCCCTTCCACCGCCTCCGCGCCACTGTTGCAAAAAAAGCTGTACTGCAAATCCCCCGGAGTCCACCCAGCCAGGGCCTCGGCCAGCTCTCCCGCAGGACGGCCGGGCATCACTTTCGACGAGAGGGCCATCCGGTCCATCTGCCGGCGCACCGCCTCCAGCACTGGGCGCGGACAGTGTCCGAAGGGCAGCGATCCATATCCAGATACGCAGTCGATATAGCGCTTCCCGTCCTCGTCATAAACGACACTTCCTTCCCCTCGCAGCTCCCCGGCGGACAACCCCATTAAGTGGTACAACTTCGCCAGGCCGGGATTGATATACGAATCATACAGGTCCTTGACAGCCACCGAGTTCACCATCCTCTTCACCTCCACGGCTTTAGCTTCCCCCATGCCAAATTCTTCATGCTCCTCCCCTTGAGATTGTTCCACTGCCTCGCGTCCGGGTATGAATCGGAGAATCCCGGGGAATGGTGAAAGCGATGGGACCATTATCCGGAAAGGGGGGCCGGCGGTGAGGTTTTGGCCAGGGAAGAAAAGGCAGAGGTTTAGGCCCGCAACGGGATGGCGGCACGACATCATGCCTGAAGAGTTTCCGGAAGGCCCTTACGGAATGGCGGATAATCAGGAGTTTACACTGGGAAAATCCACGCCTTGGGAGGAAGGGCAACGCGTGGTTTCCCGATTCCGGGATGAAAACCCGGCTTTTTCCGACCGCATGAATCCCGACGACAACGAGATGCCGGACCTGACGTGAACCATCGAGGGATCTCGCGGTAACAATGCCTTTGGAGACGGATAACAGAAAAGACGCAGAGAGTCGGGCATGGATCCCGGCACTCTGCGTCTTTTTATAACGGCGGCATTCCCCGTTTAGTCTTCCATCGTCGAGAGATCCCCTGTGGGCAGACCCAATTCCCAAGCTTTCAGCACCCTGCGCATGATCTTTCCGCTCCGGGTCTTGGGAAGTTTGTCCCGGAACTCGATCTCCCTCGGCGCCGCGTGAGCAGCCAAGCCATTTTTCACAAAGTCCCGGATCTCCTGCTTGAGTTCCTCCGAGGGTTCATATCCCTGGCGCAGCGCGATAAACGCCTTGATGATCTCACCCCGCACAGGATCGGGTTTCCCGATCACCCCGGCTTCCGCCACCGCCGGGTGTTCCACCAATTTACTTTCTACTTCAAAGGGACCGACCCGCTCCCCGGAGGTGTTGATCACATCGTCGACCCGCCCCTGGAACCAAAAATATCCGTCTTCATCCCGGTAAGCCGAATCCCCCGAGATGTACCAGCCTTCTAAGCGAAAATACTCCTGATACTTCGCCGGGTTATTCCAGATCGCCCGCATCATGGAGGGCCATCCCCGGCGAATGGCCAAGTTGCCCATCTGGTACGGAGGGAGTTCCCGACCTTCGTCATCCACGATGGCCGCGTCGATTCCCGGAAACGGTTTGCCCATCGATCCCGGCTTTATATCCATGCACGGATAGTTGCAGATCAGTTGAGCCCCCGTCTCGGTCATCCACCAGGTGTCGTGAATCCGACGGCCATAGACCTTCAATCCCCACCTGACGACCTCGGGGTTCAGCGGCTCACCCACAGACAGAATGTGACGCACCGATGACAGATCATACTGCCGCACCAACTCCTCCCCCGCTCCCATGAGCATGCGCAAAGCGGTGGGGGCCGTGTACCACACCGTCACCCGATGATCTTGGAGAGTTTTATACCAGTCTCCTTGACTGAACCGACCCCCGCGCACAACGTTGGTCACGCCGTTGAGCCACGGGGCGAAAATCCCGTAAGAGGTTCCGGTCACCCACCCGGGGTCCGCCGTACACCAATAGATATCCTCGGGGTGCAGATCGAGAACCCACAGTCCCGTGATATAGTGTTGAATCATCGCATTATGGACGTGCAGCACACCTTTGGGTTTACCCGTGGAGCCGGACGTATAGTGAAGAACCAACCCGTCCTCCCGATCCACCCACTCGATGGCCAGTTCTTGGGAAGCCTCCTCCATCAGCGCTTCAAACGATTGCTCCTTGGGACCCGGGGTCCCCGTGAGTCCTTGCACCACCACGTGTTCGAGGTGAGGCAGATCCTGAACCGGGATCCGACCTTTTAAACTTTCGTTCGTAACCACCACTTTTGCCTGACTGTCCTGCAGGCGATCCCGAACCGCCGCTTCCATGAAGGCCTCGAACAGCGGACCGACAATTGCCCCCACCTTCAATGCCCCGAGGAAGGCCACATAGAGCTCAGGGCTTCGCGACATGAAAATAAATACCCGATCGCCCTTTTTAACCCCGAGCTTTCGCAGGGCGTTGCCAAACCGGTTGGACAAATCCCTCAGCTGGCGAAAGGTGTAGGATTCGTTTCGCTGGGCATCACTGTACAAAAGCGCCACTTTGTCGCCTCGTCCCTCGTCCACGTGGCGATCGATGCATTCGTAAGCGGCATTCACCTTTCCCGTCCGGTGCCACGTAAACCGGGGTTCCACGTCTTCCCATCGAAATGTGCGCCGGGCTTCTTCATAATCTTTGAGATTAAAATCACCGTTAACTACCGGGATGCGTTCGTTGTGATCCAAAGGTTTATCCATGCCGCTCTCCCCCAATTCAGCAAAAATCAAGCATTACTCTACACAATGCTAATTTTAGCACCAGGTATTTGTCAGTCGCAACTCGAAACATTGTCGTCTTTTCATAGAATGTTTTTGGTTCCTTCTTTTGGCCCTCTTTAGCTCTTTCAGCGGTTCAAGTATAATGGCGGCAAAGTCCGACGACGATGGAGGTCCCTCGATGGCCGAGTCCCAGAACCGCACCGGCAGTGCGGTTGATCCTCATCAATCGAAGCAATATCACAGCAAAGTGATCTCCGGAGAAGACGGCGTTCTCATCGTCGAAGGTCCAGTGCAGGCGCCGACGCTTCGCTCCTTAGTATTTCACCAAGGGCTCAAAGCTTTTCGCCCGGCGGATCGCCAGCAACAGGCTTTGATTCGGATTGCCGAACTGCCCGAAGGCCGGATCATCACGGCCCGCCGATCCCAACTCGTCGTGGGCTATGTCACCTTTCTTTACCCGGATCCTTTGGAACGATGGGCAGAGGGGAATATGGACGATTTGTTGGAGTTGGGCGCCGTGGAAGTCGCCGCTCCTTATCGCCACTCCGGATTGGCCAAAGCCCTCCTTGAGGTGGCCTTCCGGGATCCGGCTATGGAAAACTACATCGTTATTTCCACCGAATACTACTGGCATTGGGATTTAGAAGGAACCGGTTTAGACATCTGGGAGTATCGAGACGTGATGAAAAAAGTCATGGGGAGCGCCGGCATGGAGGTCTACCCCACTGATGACCCAGAAATTGCGGCCCATCCCGCCAATATGCTCATGGCGCGGATCGGGAATCGGGTGCCCCCAGAGTCGGTAGAAAGATTTCACCGCCTGCGCTTTACCTTGCCACCCCATTAAGGAGAGATGTTCGATGCTTGTCGAGCAGATCATGACCCGGAACGTCGTGACGGTGACTCCCGAAACGGCCCTCACCGATGCCTTGCAACTCACCCGACTTCGGCGCATTCGCCACCTTCCGGTTGTAGAAAACGAGCGACTCGTCGGCATTGTGTCCGACCGGGACATGCGGGACGTTTGCCCTTCCATTCTCGACCCGGACTGGGAAGTCAAAGTTCGGGGCCTTCGCATTGAAGCATGTATGAAGCGAGACGTTGTCACCGTAGAGCCCTGGAATTTTATCGAAGACGCCGCCGCCGAAATGTATCGTCGCAAAGTGAGCTGCCTTCCGGTTCTCGATCAAAACCGCGTCGTGGGCATTCTTACGGAAAGGGACATTTTGCACACCCTGCTCGGCATGATGGGCGTGTTGGAACCCTCTAGCCGCATTGAGGTGGAACTGCCCAATCGCCCGGGCGGTCTCGCCGATGTGGCCGACGTTCTTCGGGCCAGGCGGATCAATGCCTCCTCGGTCTTGATATTTCCCGGGAAAACTCCCGATACCCGCTATCTCGTGCTCCGGGTACAAACGATGGATCCCCGGCGCATCATCGACGACATCAAAGCCGCGGGATATCGGGTGCTGGGACCTTTTTCAGACGGGGGCCGGGGAGAATGAAAGACCGCGCCGTCATCGTCTACAGTCCGGAAGTCCTCCGCTATCGATTCGGCCCCGAGCATCCCTTCGATCCCCTGCGCCTGCGCATGACCTGGGATCTCATGCAGGAATCGGGACTCCTGCGCCCGGAACACGTTCGAGCCCCTCAGTCGGCCACTGAGGAAGAACTGGCTTTGGTTCACGATCGGCATTACATCGAGGCCGTGAAACGAGCGGGACAGGGTGACGAACCGCCCGTGCCCCCCGGTGGGGGGGAACCGTCCTGGGAATCCTTCGGCCTGGGTACCGAGGATACCCCGATTTTTCCAGATATGCACGAAGCATCCTCTTTGATCGCCGGGGGGACGCTCATGGCAGCCCGACTGGTGATGGAAGGAAAGGCTGAGCACGTCTTCAGTCTGGCTGGCGGCCTTCACCACGCCCAGCGCCATATGGCATCCGGGTTTTGTGTGTACAATGACATCGGCGTGGCCATCGCATGGCTAAGAAAGGAATTCGATGCCCGGGTGGCTTATATCGACACGGATGCTCATCACGGAGACGGGGTGCAGTGGCTGTTTTATGACGACCCGGGCGTTCTCACCATCTCTTTTCACGAGACAGGAAAATATCTTTATCCAGGAACTGGAGATATTCATGAACGGGGTACCGGAGCCGGATACGGCTATTCGGTCAACGTACCCTTGGAGCCCTTCACCGAGGATGACTCCTGGCTCGAACTGCTTCACCAAGCTCTTCCGATTCTGATCAGTCGGTTTGAGCCCGATATTATCATCAGTCAGAACGGCTGCGATGGACATCACCTCGACCCCTTGACCCACCTTTCGGCCACCACCCGTCTCTATCGAGAGATTCCGAAATTGGTCCACCAACTCGCCCACGAGGCATGCAATGGGCGCTGGGTGGCAGTGGGTGGGGGAGGATATGAAATTTGGCGAGTCGTACCCCGGGCTTGGACGTTGCTCTGGGCGGAACTCTCCCATCAACCCATTCCAGAAGTAATTCCCGACCGGTGGCTGGAGCGATGGAGCCCTTATTCTCCAGATCTCCTGCCGGACCGCTTTATTGATGCCCCAGGCGCTTTTCCCCCCATCCCCCGCCGGGTGGAAATCGAAAACCGGAACCGCATCACTCTCCGCAGAGCTTTGATGGGAACGCCGTTTTATACATAAGGGATGGATCTGAAAAGAGCCGCCTTGGCCGGTGGGCACCGACCAAAGCGGCCCTTTTTGTTCCCCGGGGCGATGCCGCCCCGGGAATTGCACCCGCAGAGGCAAGCCTCAGCGCGTTGCCACCCTTTCGGCGACAGGCGGAAGGTATCCCGCTTCCCGCAGGGCGTCCATGAGCTGGCCGAACTGTTCGAGATTGATCTGCTGTTTCGCATCCGATAATGCCACACTGGGTTCGGGATGCACTTCCACCATGATCCCGTCCGCCCCCGCCGCCAAAGCGGCCTTCGCCACAGGTATCATAATGTCCTTCCGGCCGGTGGAATGACTGATATCGACAAAGACCGGCAGATGACTCTCCTGCTTCAGGATCGGCACCGCCGAAATATCCAGGGTATTGCGGGTCGCCTTTTCATAGGTGCGGATGCCCCTTTCGCAAAGAATGATCTGATCATTCCCCCGGGACATAATGTACTCCGCGGCAAACAACAGCTCCTCGATGGTCGCGGAAAGTCCCCGCTTGAGCAGGACTGGCGTCCGCACAGACCCCGCCGCCTTCAAGAGCTCGAAATTCTGCATATTACGAGCCCCGATCTGGATGATGTCCACATATTGCGTGGCCATCTCAATGTCGGCCGGATTGACGATCTCGCTGACCGCCACCATGCCGTACTTGTCGGCAGTTTCCCGCAACATCACCAATCCTTCCCGGCCGAGTCCCTGAAAATCATACGGAGACGTCCGGGGCTTGTAGGCTCCGCCCCGCATCACCACAATACCCTGGGCCCGCAGTCCCTGGCCCACCGTCTCCATCTGCTCCCGGGTCTCCACCGAACAGGGGCCCGCCACCACGATGGGATGACCGTTGCCGATGCGGACACCCTTGACTTCCACCACGGTGTCTTCGGCCCGACGCTTCCGGCTCACCAAGAGATGCATCTTCTCTTCTTCCTGCAATTGCAAGGACGCTTGGAAAATCTGTTTAAACAAGTGCCGAATGGTGCTGTCGTCAAAGGGACCGGGGTTGGCCGACACAATGCGGTCCAGCATCTCCTTTTCCCGCAAAGGATCAAACCGCTGAACTCCCTGGGCCTGTTTCACCCGACCAATCCGCTGCACGATGTCCGCCCGCCGACTGAGGAGCCGCAACAGGTCCATATTGATCTCGTCCAGCTGCGTTCGCAGCTGTTCCATGGTTTCTCCTTTCATCGCCAGTACCCTCCTTGCGATCTTCGGTTTAATCCGCCAACCCCGCCGGGCGGGCGTCCAAAGTCCGAAAAACTTCCGCCATCTCTTCCAGAAGCCGGGCGTTGTCCGCCTCGGTTCCAATGCTAATCCGCAAATACCGCGGCAACCCGAAGGCCGCCCCGTCCCGGACGATCACTCCCCGCCGCAGAAGGCTTTCAAACACTGCGGTGGATGAGTGCGGAACCTCAACGAGGATGAAATTCGCCTCGGTGGGAACACATCGGCATCCCAGGGCTTCCAGCCCTTCATACAACTGCCGCTTGCCCGCCCGGTTGACTTCGAAGCTTTTCCTGCGGTGCTCCTCATCCCCGAGGGCCGCCACCGCCGCCGCCTGAGCCACGGCATTGACGTTGAAAGGTTCCCGCACCCGATTGATCACCTGGATGATTTCCGGATCGGCGAGGGCATACCCCACGCGCAGCGCCGCCAAGGCGTACAGCTTGCTAAAAGTGCGCAGGACCACCACCGGGGCCCCTTCCCGAAGCAGAGGCAGCCCATGGCCGTAATCTTCGGCCTCAACATACTCGTGATACGCCTCGTCGAGGACCACCAGCACGTGATCCGGAACCCGACGAACCAAATCCGTCAAAGTTTTCTCCGGAATGTACGTGCCCGTCGGGTTGTTCGGCGTACACAAATACATCAGTTTGGTCCTCGCCGTCACCGCCTCGAGAATGCGTTCGGGGTTATACTGAAATCTTTCGTCCAGGGGAACCGCCACCGTCCGGCCCGCCATCACCTGGGTGGCAAACCAATACTCCGAAAAGGACGGCGACGGCACGATCACTTCATCCCCGGGCTCCACAAAAGACTCGGCGATCAACTTGATCAGCTCATCCGAGCCATTGCCCATCAAGACCCCCGCTTCGGGCACCCCGTAGAATTCAGCGAGGGCGCGGCGCAACATCACGGCCCCTCCATCCGGATAGCGGTGCAGATTGGCCGCTGCCTGAACCAGCACTTCCTGAACCTTCGGAGACGGCCCGAGGGGGTTCTCGTTAGACGCCAGCTTCACCACATCTTTCAAGCCAAACTCTCGCTGGACCTCTTCAATCGGTTTTCCCGGTACGTAAGGCTCGATGCCCATAATGGCGGGCCGTGCCCGGGATCCGATGATTCCGGCCATCCCCTTCACTCCTTTCATCCTGGGCCATGCTGAACCTTCCGCCGCAACTTTGATAAAATGAAAAAGGAGCCGCACCCCAAGGGGCGAAGCACGGCTCCGCGGTACCACCCTAGTTGACGGCACAGTCGCCGCCCACTCACGCGCCCCAAAAAAGGGGCGCCGTCCAATAACGAGGACGCTCCGGTCCGAACTACTCGGCCCCACGGGCCTTTCCCCCGGACGGCCCAGGAGTGAACTTCAGCGGCGTTTCCCCGGGAACGCTTCCAGTCTCCGGCGCTCCCTCCCTGTGGGTTCCCGACGCCTACTCTCTCCTGCATCGCCATCAGCCTTCTACTTGGCGAGCATTATAACATAGACAGCAGTGGGCGGCAATAGGAAAAAGGTTGATTTTCTCATTGGGAGGGGTTCGCATGCTCACCTTGTCCGACATCCAGGAGGCCCGGCACACCCTTGGCGATATCGCCCGAAGGACGCCGCTGCATTTGACACACACCTTTAGCCGTCTTGCAGGATGCGAGGTATGGCTGAAACTTGAAAACCTCCAAAAGACTGGATCCTTCAAAATCCGCGGATCGTACAACAAAATCCGCCGTCTGCCTGAAGACGCGAAAAAACATGGGGTAATCGCCGCATCGGCGGGAAACCACGCCCAGGGGGTAGCCTATGCCGCCGCCCGGGCGGGAATTCCCAGCACCGTGGTGATGCCCGAAGGCGCCGCCCTTTCCAAAATCAAAGCAACCACCGATTACGGCGCCCGGGTGCTCCTGCACGGCGCGGATTATGACGCCGCCCAGACTTTCGCCCAACAGTACCGGGAGGAAACTGGAGCGGTGTTCATTCACGCCTTTGACGACCCCGACATCGTGGCGGGTCAGGGGACGGTGGGCTTAGAAATCCTGGAACAATGTCCCGATCTAGAGGCCATAGTCGTTCCCATCGGGGGTGGAGGGCTCATCGCCGGCATTGCCGTGGCGGCCAAATCCATCAAACCGACGATTCAACTATATGGCGTGGAGGCGGAGGGCGCCGCTTCCATGAAAGCTTCTCTCAAAGCCGGAACACCCGTGGGGCTTTATTCCGCGCACACCCTGGCCGACGGGATTGCCGTAAAAAAACCCGGCCGACTCACCCTGCGATTGGTTCAGGCATACGTGGACGACGTGATCGTGGTCAGCGACGTGGAAATCGCGAGGACAATGTTGCTCTTGCTCGAACGCTACAAACTCTTGGTCGAAGGATCCGGTGCCGCCGCCCCCGCCGCGCTCCTCTTCCATAAACTGCCCTTGGCCGGAAAAAAAGTCGCGGCAGTCGTCAGCGGCGGGAACGTGGACGGCACCGTTCTGAGCCGCATTCTGCAGTACGGCCTGGCCGAAGCCGGACGCTATGTGCGCCTTCAAACGGTAATCCCGGATCGCCCCGGCGCCCTTCAGGGGCTCCTCAGCGTCATCGCGGAACTCCGGGCCAACGTTCTCACGGTTTCTCATCGGCGGATGGGCCCCTCGATTCCCCCGGGGTTCACAGAAGTGGAATTAGAACTGGAGACCCGGGACCCGGATCACGTCGGTCACGTGGAGCGCTCCTTACGGAAGAAAGGGTATCAGGTGGTTCTCCGCTAAGAACGACCCCTCTCAGCCTGGAATCCTTTCGCCCGAACAGGCCAGGTGAGGGCCGGGGGGACGGGCCTGGCGTCGAGCAGGAGAATCGCCCCCGCCGGACGAATACTGGTTCGACTATCCCAGCAAAACCGTCTTTCCGGAAGGAGCGATGGGGATGGACCTCATGTCGGAAATTGGCCTGGCTGGAGCCCCCCGAATCCCGGCCGCCACTCCCTCGCCGCTTGGCTCCACCACAGCTCGGCCAACGGGAGCCCACAATCCCTCGACCTTTGGCGATCATCTGGATCAAGCACTCGGATCGCGCCCAGGGGCGACGTCTGGAGTTCTATCCCCACCCCCAAAGGAAGCCGAAAGGGCCGCAACGCCGCAAGCGGTTTCCTCCAATGCCCCGTCCCAAGGTTCCGCCGCGGGGATCAAGGCGTGGCTCGACCTGGTGCGAATCTGGGCCGCAGCGCGGATGGCCGCTCTGCCCGATGCCGGAGGCTCTTCCGATCCAAGCAGCCCTCTGAGCCAAGGAGACAGCTTTGGCGCGGACCTTTTGCCCTTCGTGATCCAAGCCCTCTCGGCCTCTGGATCTTCCACCGGGGCCGCGCCGGTCTTGCCCATGTTGTTCGGCGCCACATCCGAAACCGCAGCCCTCGCCCCGGTGGCGAACGGATCCCCGGCCCCACCCGGCACCGGGCGCTGGGATGCCCTCATCCAGAATGTCGCCGCCCGGCGGGGGCTGGATCCGGCCCTACTCCGGGCGGTCATGATGGCCGAGAGCGGCGGCAATCCGGCGGCCCGCTCTCCAGCCGGTGCCCTGGGGCTGATGCAACTGATGCCCAGCACGGCCCGGGCTTTGGGGGTCGATCCTCTCGACCCCGCCCAAAACCTGGATGGGGGAGCCCAATACTTGCGAAGCCTTCTGGATCGGTACGGCGGGGACGTGCTGAAGGCGACGGCCGCCTACAACGCTGGGCCCGGAGCCGTGGACCGGTACGGGGGCATCCCTCCTTATCAGGAAACCCAGGCCTACGTCCGGCGCATCCAGCAACTGTACGCGCGCTATGTATGAAGGCTCGGCCCGCCGTGAAGGTCTGGGTCCTTCGGGACCCGTTCCCGTCCTTCTTAAATCAGGTAAAACCCAATCCCCATAATCACGTAGGCTCCGAGCGCCATTGCCCCCTCCAGCCAATTCGATTTGCCATCCAAGGAGAGGAGGGTAATCAACGCCACCCCGAGAACCATGGCCGCGATCTCGGGCCAAGAGAACACCAAGGTCATCGGATTCCCCACGGCCAGACTGGTGAACACCAACAGCGGGGCGACGAACATCGCAATTTGCAGGCTGCTGCCGATGGCAATCTCCAGGCTCACATCCATCCGGTCCCGCCAGGCCATCAATACAGCGGAACTGTGCTCCGCCGCATTGCCGATGATGGCCACCACGATCACCCCGATAAACACGTCCGACCAACCAAAAGCTTTTGATACGTGCTCAATCGTTCCCACCAAGATCTCACTTTCATAGGCCACGGCCAAAGTGGCGGCCACCAGCACCCCGAGAGACCGCGCCATGCCCCAAGGAGCTTCTTCAGCTGATAGATCTTGGGTGTAATTAAAGATGTTCCGGTGGGTAAACAGGCTGAAAAATAGACCCAACAGGTAAAGCAACCAAGTGATGATCGCCACTCCGACGCTCAGTTCCAACCCAATGGCCGGCCGCTGCAGGGTGAAAATGGCAGGAATGACCAAAGCGATGACCACGCCGATCATCATCATGGAGGCATTGGTGCCCGCGGCCAGTCGGTTAAAGGTCTGGATAGGATATCGCATGCCTCCGATCAAAAAGCTCAGCCCTGCCACCAGGAGAAGATTGCCGAGGATAGATCCGGTAAGAGAAGCCTGCACCACTTGAACCAGACCTTGCCGAATCGCAAAAAAACCGATGATCAGCTCCACGGCATTCCCAAAAGTGGCGTTCAACAGCCCCCCGATCCGAGGCCCACTGCGAATGGCAATGCTCTCTGTCGCCTGTCCCATGAGTCCGGCCAAGGGAATAATGGCGAGACATGCCAGCCAAAACAACAAGATCTCAGACCAATGCAACCACTCGCCGATCACCGTCAAGGGCAAAGAAATGACCAATAGCCACACCATCCACCGACTCAATAATCCATCTCCTCCTCCCGCCTTCATCTCTCCGTCATGGTACCACGTTCCGCTGTACGCCTGCAAAAGAAGAGCCCGAAAAAAAAACCGCGCCACCGGCGCGGCCCCAAGTTCGCATTTCGTAAAATTCGCACCAACCATCACCCCGGCGTTTCACGCCGCCGGTCTCTATTCTGCACCGATCCCCGTTTGAGAGCGTACAAACAGCTCGGCAAACCGCCGATCTGAATCTTTTTCGGCGGGCTGCAGGTACGTCCCCAACCACGCGGCCAAGAATCCCAGGGGAATACTGACCACCCCGGGGTTTTGGAGCGGGAAAATGGCCGATTTCGCATCCATCACCGCCGGGCTGATAAACACCAGGACGAGGGAAGAAATCAGTCCCACGGCCATCCCCGTCACCGCTCCGGCGGTGTTAAACCTCTTCCAGAAGAGGGAGAAGATGAGCACCGGCACATTGGCGCTGGCCGCGACCGCAAAAGCCAAAGCCACCATGTACGCCACATTCCAGTTCCGGGCCAGAATGCCCAGGGCAATGGCCGCCACGCCCACCACCAAGGACGTATACCGCGCCACCCGCACCTGCTCACTTTCTGTCGCCTGTCCCCTGCGAATGACATTGGAATAAAAATCATGGGCGAAGGCCGATGAAGCCGCAATGGTCAGCCCGGCCACCACCGCCAGAATCGTGGCAAAAGCCACCGCAGCGATAAAGGCCATCAAGAAGTCGCCGCCGAGGTGCTGGGCCAAAAGTGGCGCCGCCATGTTGCCGCCTTTGTCCAGTTTGAGAATTTCGTCTTTACCCACCAAGGCAGCAGCCCCAAAACCAAGAAATGTGGTCATGAGATAAAATCCCCCGATGATGACCGTGGCCCACACTACCGATTTGCGCGCTTCCTTGGCGGTGGGCACAGTATAAAACCGGATCAGAATGTGGGGCAATCCCGCTGTCCCCAAGACCAGCGCTAAACCCAAAGAAATCTGGTCAATGGGATTCTTAAAGCGCAACCCCGGCTCCAAATAGGAGGGGCCGTACTTGTCGACCACAGCCTGAAACATTTCCCAGACGCTGAAGTGAAAATTCATCAGCACCAGGAAACTGATGACGATCGTTCCGCCCATGAGCAGTACCGCTTTGACGATCTGCACCCAAGTGGTGGCGAGCATTCCCCCGAACACCACGTACAGGACCATCAGCACGCCGATGATCAAAATGGCCATGGTGTAATCGAGGCCGAGCAGCAGGTGAATCAAACCGCCCGCGCCTACCATCTGGGCGATCATATAAAACGTGCTGATCACTAGGGTGCTCAGGGCCGCCATGGATCGCACCGGGGCCGGGGTCAACCGAAACGACACCACGTCGGCCATTGTGTATTTACCCGAATTACGCAACGGTTCAGCCACGATCAAGAGCACAGTGAGATACGCAACCAGCCAGCCCACCGAGTACATAAACCCGTCATAGCCACTCAACGCGATCATGCCCGAGATTCCAAGAAACGACGCTGCGCTCATGTAGTCCCCGGAGATAGCCAGGCCGTTCTGCCACCCCGTGAGGGACCTGCCCGCGGCATAAAACTCCGAGGTTGTCCGGGTTCTGCGCGACGCCCAATACGTAATTGCCAAAGTAATGAGAACAATAATGCCAAACAAGATAAATGCGGAATTCATTCGCCCCCACCTCTCACTTCCTGGGCCACTTTTTCGGCCATCCGGTCAAACTGGTTCGCTTTGCGCACGTACAGCCAAGCGAGTCCCCAAACCATGACGAACTGCGACAATGCAAACACGTACCCAAAGTTGATCGCTCCGGAGACTTTAACGGCCATCAGCGACTTGGCCCATCCAGCAAAGGAAGGCAGGAGGAAATAATACACGAGAAAGAACACCACGGCCGGGACGAGGAAACGTTTTTTCTCCTCGATCAACCGCCGGAACGCTGGAGAGGATGCCACTTCTTCCCAATTGTGTGATGCCTCGACTCGCTTTTCTACAGACCTCATCCTCGGATCAGCCATACGATCCCTCCTTTAAGATTATTTCCACTACATAGCATACTATAGTCTGTCGATCAACCTCCGTCAAGGTCGACTTTTTGTAATCAGTGCTGACGCATGAACCGGTGTAGAAAAAATTCGGAGGCAGCTGAGGCGGCCCCGGACTCTGAATCCCTTCTGCCTGTAGGGTGTCCCTGTAAAGGAGAATCGCCCTGAATGACGGGAAAATCTATTTCTGTTGATTATTGGATCCCCAGAGGTTACAGCTCCCCTCCCCCACAGAACGATGTTGCAAGATATTCCTGTTAAAACGCCATCGTCAGCCGCGGAGGACCTTGGCAACGCGCCAGCAGCCAGTCCCGATCCATCCACCCCTGCGTCCAGCTTTCGTACAGAAACTTCAACGTCCCGCTAAAGCCCAGTTCCCGCACTTTCTTCATCAGCCCTTCGGTATGCAAGGCCATGACGTTCACCAGATGGCCGAGGTGCATCAGCACGTGCCAGTTTCGCATCGCCGTCCAGTCGGTGGAGTACAGGTGCTCATACTCGTATCCCCGGTGCTTCTCCGTCAGGATCTGTTCCTCAATGTCCCATCGGTGGCGTGCCGCACGATTGCAGCGGTTCACCACATTTTGTGCCGTCAGCGGCTGCCCGGACACCCACGCCCAATGCGCCTCCTGCTGCTTCCCCCCCTCTTCCCAAAACTCTGTACATCCCAGGACATGCACCTTAAGCCGACGGTGCGCCCCGGAAGCCTCCCTGAAATCATAGTCGATCTGATTGATCCACCAAAAGATTTGCTCGCGATTGCCCCACCGGTGTCTCCGCTCGTTGGGTTCGATCTTTCTCAAGCCTTTGACCTCTTCCCACACACTGGGCAAACAGCTTTGGGGCAGGACAAACATAAAGTCCAGATGCAGATCCCGACACAGCGCCATCATCGGCCCGTTGGGGTACAGCCCGTCGGCCACCACCAAGATCCGCAATTTGGGAAACATCTTGCGCAGGCGGGTCAGCAGCCGTTTGCAGGCCTTCAGTTCACTGTCTTGCTTCTCGAACTCCTGCTGCTCAGCCGCATTCTCGCAAAACTCCGTGAGAAACGGGAGGACCACCCCTTGAGGGCTGACAAGGCTAGCCTCCAGGGCATAGGCCATGGACGAGACCTGGTTCTCCCCGTGCCGACGATGCAAAGCCTCCGAGGCCCAGGGCTGCCCCCGACTCGCCTTTTGGGTGCCGTCTATGGCGATCACGTATTGCTTCTCGACCAACAGCGCCTTCAGTCGTCCCGACCGCAGAAGGCGCTTCACCGTCGCCGTCATCACCTCCTCGAGCTCCCCCGGATTGATCCGTTCCAAGATCCGCTGCACCGTGTCCATATGCGGGATGGTTTCCACCTCCGGAAAGATCTCCCGAAAGTGTTCCCAAAACGTTGGACGCGTCAGTTCCCGATTGGCTCTTCTGCGGGAGGCATACTGAAAGATAAACATGAACAGCCCAAACGTCAGAAGCACAGTCAGTTTGTGCCGAATGCTCCCCGGACGTCGGGGGTCGGCAATCCGTGAAAACTTCTCCATCAAGCCCGGCAACAACGCTCGCCAAACCGGCAACTGGGCTTCCACGGCCGTTTGCCGGTCCGCTCGCTCCTCCTCGCTGTTTCGATACGAGCTTTTCCGATTCGGAAGGGTCCAGGGGTGAATCGACTCGGGATTCCGAAGCGTCATCTCGATTCCCCCCACTCGTCTTCCACAAGCTGTGGAAAGGGTTCGACCAACCGCTTCCGCCAGTCCCGCACCAGCGGATAGACCCAGATCGATTTCACGGACGTTCCATACTCGAAGAATCGATCCTGTCTTCCTCGTCCCGCCGTCTTCCCGATCTCGATCCAGTTGGCCGCTCGGTAGCAAGTTCCTGGATATTGGGGTTCGATAAACGTCTCCAGAAGAACCGGTTCAAACCCATAGCGCGCCTTCCAATCCGCTCGAATCCGCCGGGCCGCCAACGCAAGCGCATGACTGGCCAGATGGGGAATCTGTACACCCGGCAGAATCAGAAACCGATTGTTGTTCACGATTCGTGGGCGATACCGCCTGCGCTGCTCCGCCGCCCATCCGATCCACTGATCCCGTGCAGCCAGGGCCTTCGCCGCAGCCCCAAACAACATCGCCCCCACAATGACCGGTCCGTTTGGTCCCTGTGCCCGGATCCAGTACTGGATGCGGGCCCCGATCCCACGAAGGTACCCCAACGGGTGATACGCCGCCATGGTCGCGTTCCAGTCTGCCCGTTCTTCCGGACGGACCGGCTCCACGATGACCGGAAGGACATCCCGCAGGCACGCCTGAAGCTGGGTTTGTACCACCCCCCCTCTTCGTTCCCGGCACCCTCGGGGACCCTGGGCTCGCAAGGGCGGAAGAGTAATCACTCCTTTTTGCTCGAGTTTTAGAAGCAGCTTGTGGCAGGCTTCGACTTTCAGCCGGCCATTCGGGGACTTCCACGGCAGATTCTCACACAAGGTCGCCGCGATTTCCTCTCGACTCAAGCGGGAAAACCGCTGGACCGTGTTTCGAATCAATTCCAGGTCCGCCTCGCGAAACTCTCGGTCGCCAATCCAAAAGGGTACGTCCATCTGAGACTCACCTCTCGACATCATCTCCAAGGTTATCATCTCAGATGGGCTCAGAACTGTCCAGTCGTATTTGCAATCAAATTTTCTTGAGACACGCTCTGAAGTCAAGCGTCCCAAGGGCTTCCCGGTTCATGCGTCAGCACTGTTTTGTAATAAACTAGCTTCACTAAAGCGATCGATTCGAAAGAGCGATCCGCTGGCCCTCGACGAAAAACCCAGGTGCTTTTGTCGCCACCGATGGGATACGGTATAATACGATCGTGAAATGATCAGAGGAGGATGGACAATGGCCACGGAGAAGCTGATTGTCGATGCATTTATTGAGATTCCCACGGGCAGCCAGAACAAGTATGAGTACGACAAAGAAAAGGGCGTCTTCCGCCTGGACCGGGTGCTCTATTCACCGATGCATTATCCGACCGAGTACGGATACATACAAGAGACATTAGCAGAAGATGGAGATCCCCTCGACATCTTGGTCCTGACCACTTTTCCCACTTTTCCCGGGTGTGTCATCGAGTCTCGGGTGGTCGGGGTGTTGCTGATGACGGACGACAAAGGGAAGGATGAGAAGCTCCTGGGGGTGCCTACGGACGACCCCAGGTGGAAACAAGTGCAATCCCTCGAAGACGTTCCACCCCACATCCTCGATGAGATCGCCCATTTCTTTTCCGTGTACAAGCATTTGGAAGGAAAAAAGGTGACGGTGGACGGGTGGAGAGGAATTGAAGATGCCGGTCGTCTCCTCGACGAAGCCCGGCAGCGCTACAAAGGTTAAAGGTTCGTGGTCAGCCCCCGCCCGACAACCGGGAGGGGGGCTCGGTCAGGGAATGGGTGATCCTCCGCATCGCCTCGTCAGCCGAACATGCGGAAACCCCGCCTTCTGAGCGTCCGGATCACGAGACCGCTGGCCGTTGCCCCCACAGCGCCGATGATGACCAGGGTCCAGTCAAAGGGCCGAAGGGCCCCCGACGTGCGGATCAAGACGTAGACCACCAAGGCCGCGTACAAGACGAGGCTCGTCCACCAGGGTGTCAACATGTCAATGATAAAGCCGAGGCCGAAGGTGACCACAAGGGTTAACAATGATAAAATCACCAACATAGCGATCATCCTGGCGCCTTCCTTTCCGGTTCATCTTTTCGCTGTTTTGCGGCGCCGGAGCGCCGGAGGTCGGTTTCAGTGTGCCAAGGATCGCTGCGAATGTCAAACCGACCCGAGGAGTGGGAAAGAGGTGGGATGGGGTGGGAACACGGGATCAGGACGTATGGCTCGGTGTGGCGGGCCGCCTGGAGCGAAAAGGCAAGATCCTCGTGGTCAAAAGGACTTATGGACCCACACGAGGTTTGTGGACGTTGCCCGGAGGGTTCGTACACGGCGGGGAGACCCTGGAAGAAGCGGTGGCCCGGGAGATTCACGAGGAGACCGGATGCCGCGGGGAGGCAACTGGCATTATCGCCGTTCGATCTGGGGTGTTGCGAAACGGCAAGCACGACACATTGATCGTTCTGACTTTAAAAGACATGGACCCGGACATTGAACCCCGCCCGGACGGCCGGGAGATCTCCGAGGCCGCCTTTCTGACCCCGGAGGAGATTCTCGCTTCCCCGGAAAGTGCCGAATTCCTGGTCGCGTCCACCCGAGCCTCGGCCGCTTTGACCGTCCAGCCGCTGGATCTATTCAGGGATTATGGGTACGTGAGTTGCCGCATCTACGGCTGATTGTCGAGAAATCCAACCGGCCGGTTGATCGGCCGCAGGGGGAATCACCACCGCCTGCGGCCGGACCGGATCTCACCGGCGATTCGTGAAAACGGCCGCCAGGCGGCCGCGGCGTCGGTCAGCGGTGCTTGAAATTCGGGGCCCGCTTCTCCAGGAATGCCTGCACCCCTTCCCGGACATCCTCGGTCTGAAAAATTTCATCAAAGAGTTGCGCCTCGAGCTGGAGACCTTCTTTTAGGGATTGTTCCAGGCCTTGATCGACCAGTCGTTTGATCCGGCCAAGGGACATCAAGCTGCGTTGAGTGATCGTTTTGGCCAGGTTTTTTGCGGCTTCCATCACCTGATCGTCCGGCACCACCTGGTTCACCAGCCCAATCTGTCGAGCTTCGGCAGCCGAGACAGGATCGCCGGTAAACATCATCTCTTTCGCTTTGGCCTCGCCAACCAGGCGCGGCAGGCGCTGGGTCCCCCCTGCCCCCGGAAAGAGTCCCAATTTCACCTCGGGAACCCCGAGTTGCGCGCTTTCCCCGGCGATGCGCATGTCGCAGGCGAGGGCGAGCTCGAGACCGCCGCCCAGGGCGTAGCCGCGAATGGCGGCAATCGTCGGTTTTGGCAGGTCATCCAAGCGGTTCAACACGTCATGCAGCTGCCGGGACATCTCTCCGGCGGCTCCGGGTTTCATCCGCTGGGGAAATTCCTTAATATCGGCCCCGGCCATAAACGCCCGGGTTCCCGCGCCGGTGACAATCACGGCCACCACGTCGGGATCTTCGGCGATCTCGTCCACACACTCCCCAAGCTCCCGGCCCACCTGTTCACTCATGACATTGAGAGGCGGGTTGTCCACGGTGATGACCGCATAGCCTTCTTCTTTCGTCCACTGAACCTTTGTGCGCTGGCTCATCCTTCGCCCTCCGTTTCATACTTTCTCGGGTGCCGGCGGCACCGATGGCGGGTCCCCCCACCGAACTCCGGCCCCTCGGCAGATCGCCCGCGAATTAAGTATTTCCACACGCCGGGGCAAATTCCTGCCCGTTCTGACCACCGCGCCCGTTCCTCTGTCCCCGATCCCGTTCGCCTCCTCAGATATTCCGGAAAAAATCCGTGCACCACCCGCGTCCCCGTGGTACTCTTATAGAGGTGGGAAGGCGCACCGTCCGCGGAGCAGGTCAATTGCCGAGGATCACACAGGCGCGCCGCAGGTCAGTTTCTGGATGGGGGTTGGCATGCTCGAACTGGTTCTTTTTGATGTAGACGGCGTCTTGCTCAGCGAAGAGCGATATTTTGACGGATCGGCGTTAGCAGTGTGGGAGCTTTTGTACAGCCCCCGGTACCTCGGTTTAGAAGGTTCTTTTACCGCAAATCCGTCGGAAGAACAGATCCGCGTGGTTCGCGAAAAGGTTTTTTTGAACGATAAAATCCTTCACGCCCTCAAAGGCAAGGGGGTCAACTCCAACTGGGACATGGTCTACCTGTCGTTTTCGTACCAACTCCTGCAGGGACTGCAGGAATTTTCCTCTCATGACCGGGCCCAGGTGCGGTCTTGGCTGGAGTCCCCCATCGACGGAAAAATTTTGCCCGAAATCGGCGGGCGGCTGCGGGACATCGGATTCCAACCGGATTTTGCCGCCTTTCTGGACACCCTTCAGAACACCGACGCAGTTCAACATGGGCTGCTCCGGGCGTTAAACGATTGGGCCCGGGAGTGGACGGGCGTGCCCACCGATCAGTTCGGCCGGACGAGCGCCCTGTGGTCGGTCACGATGCACGTTTTCCAGGAGTGGTACTTGGGGGCCGAACATTACCGCGAACGGTATGGGGAGGCGCCCCGGGAGGAGAAACGGGGATTTTTGTACGATGAAATTCCGATCCGGCCCGCCGAGGAGATCCGGGAAATCCTGGAATGGCTGAGGGATCGGGAACTGCTCCTGGGAATGGGGACCGGGAGGCCGAGGATGGAAACGCGGATCCCCCTGTCGGCGCTTCAGTTGCTCGATACTTTTGAGCCCAACCGGATTGTGACAGCGGACGACGTGCTGGAAGCGGAAAATGCCGCTCCCCAGTATGCACCCCTGGCCAAACCCCATCCTTTCACCTATCTGCGGGCCATTGTTCCGGACGAACCCGCTTTGCGGCTTTTACGGCGCCCCCTGCCCCTGACCGGGGCGGATCGCATTCTGATCGTCGGCGACTCCTTGGCCGATTGGCTGGCCGCGGGAAAAATCGGCTGCCGATTCGCCGCCACCCTGACGGGCCTCAGTGGACAAGAAGCCCGGGCGACGTTTGAAAAGCGGGGGGTCCGTTGGATTGTTGACGACGTGACCCAGCTGCCCGACGTTTTAAGCGGGATCCTCAACCGGTGACACCCGTTCCGAAGGCAAGAGCGAAAGTCTTCGGGCCCCTCACAACGGGCAAAAACTCCCCGGACGCGACAAACCCCCTGGCAGATGGGTTCTGTCCAGGGGGTGTCGTGGGGAGCCGCTGGAGACCCGTGTCCCGGCGGGCAACCCCCTCCTCTGTGCGGCCACCCGTTGACCTAGTGGTAGCTGCCGCCCCACCCACCTTTTCCGGCCTGGGCCTGGGAGGTCGGTTCTTCCGTCTCCACCACTTCGGCCAGGGTCAAACTTCCCAAGGCCTTGGTGATGCCTTCATTCAGTTTCACCCACACCTTCCGGGTGTGACAGATGGGGGTGCGCTCGCACCACATGTCCCCGTTCTCCTCGTCGACACACCCGATCAAAAGCAGAGATCCCTCCAGCACCCGGACCACTTCCCCCACAGACACCCGGTCGGGAGATTGGGCCAGCAGAAAGCCTCCATTGACCCCCCGCACGCTTTTCACGATCCCCGCCCGGCGCAACAGCACCATGATCTGGTCGAGAAACGGCTCGGGAATCCCTTCGATCTCCGCGATTTGTCGAGTGGACATGGGAGCTCCGCCGGAGCGCTCCGCCAACGTCACCAAAGCCCGCAATCCGTACTCGGTGCGGTTCGATAATTTCACGGGCGATACCTCCCGTTCTCGTCACACATCATCATCGTCGATCCAGATCCCCCCGTCCCGGACCGTCACCTCGTAGGTCTGAACCGGGGTGAAAGCCGGGAGGTGAACGGCGGCACCGGTCCGCACGTCGAACCGCCCGCCGTGTTTGGGACACTGTACAATATACCCTTCCAACGTCCCTTCGCTGAGGGAAGCCGTGGCGTGGGTGCAGAGGTCTGCGGTGGCATAATACTCGTCACCGACCCGGTACAGGGCCAGATCCGCCTCCCCCAACTGCACCCGCTTCATCTGTCCCGGCTCCAGCTCTCCCACCGATGCGATTTTCACCAACGCCATCTTTTCGACTCCTTTGTCCAGCTCCACCCCGGGCCTCCGCCGCCGGTCCCGGCGGCGCGGTCGGCACCCGGGTCCCGCACTGTTTCGGCCTTCGCCGGATCAGCCGATGGAGCCTTCCATTTCGAACTTGATCAACCGGTTCATCTCGACGGCGTACTCCATGGGCAGCTCCCGGGTAAAGGGCTCGATGAAGCCCATCACAATCATCCGGGTGGCCTCTTCCTCGCTCAATCCCCGGCTCATCAGGTAGAAAAGCTGCTCTTCACTCACCCGGGAAACTGTGGCCTCATGTTCCAACGTGATATCATCATTCAAAATCTCGTTCACCGGCACGGTATCGGAAGTCGAGTTTTCATCCAGGATGAGGGTGTCACACTTGATGTTCGCTTTGGCCCCCTGGGCTCGGGGCGAAAAATGCGCCAAACCCCGGTAGGTCGTCTTCCCCCCCTGTTTGCTGATCGACTTCGAAATGATCGTCGAGGTGGTGTCCGGTGCCGCGTGTACCACCTTGGCTCCGGCGTCTTGGTGCTGCCCCTTGCCCGCCACCGCGATGGAAAGGACCGTCGCTTTGGCCCGGGGCCCCATCATATAGACCGCCGGGTACTTCATGGTCAGCTTCGAACCGATGTTGCCGTCCACCCACTCCATCGTGGCGTCGGCGTAAGCCACCGCCCGCTTGGTCACCAGGTTGTAGATGTTCGGCGCCCAGTTCTGGATCGTGGTGTACCGACACCGGGCCCGATCCTTCACGATGATCTCCACCACCGCGCTGTGCAGGGAATCGGTGCTGTAGATCGGCGCCGTGCACCCTTCGACGTAATGCACGAAACTGTCTTCGTCGGCGATGATCAACGTCCGCTCGAACTGCCCCATGTTTTCGGAGTTAATCCGGAAATACGCCTGAAGGGGCACATCGCATTTCACCCCTTTCGGGACGTAAATAAAGCTCCCGCCGCTCCACACCGCGGAGTTCAGAGCCGCGAACTTATTGTCCTCGGGGGGCACCACCGTGGCAAAATACTCTTTGAACAGCTCGGGATACTCCCGCAGGGCAGTATCGGTGTCGGTAAAGATGACGCCCTGCTCCTCCAAATTCTTCTGGATGCTGTGATAAACGACTTCAGATTCGTACTGGGCCGATACCCCCGCCAGGAACTTTCGTTCCGCCTCGGGAATACCCAGGCGGTCGAAGGTCGTTTTGATCTCTTCGGGTACGTCCTCCCAGGTCTTGCCCTGCCGCTCGGTGGGTTTTACATAGTACGTGATGTCGTCAAAATTGAGTTCCGACAGATCGCCACCCCAGGTCGGCAGGGGCTTTGAGAGGAAAATTTCCAGGGACCGGAGGCGGAAGTCGGTCATCCAGCCCGGCTCATTTTTCATCATCGACAGCTCTTCCACCACTTTGCGGTTCAAGCCCTTCTGAAACTTGACCACCGCGATGTCCGGATCGCGAAATCCGTACTGGTACTCCTCAAGCTCCGGGATCACCTTCGCCATTTCAGTCCCTCCCCGCATATTATCGATTCATTGGACGTGTCATTGCGATCCGGCCGCCCCGTCACCGCCGTCCGCGCCGCCACCGCGGTTCTTTTCGATTTCCGCCGCCCGTTCCAGGGCGTTCCACGCGAGCAGCGCGCATTTCACCCGGGCGGGAAATTTCGACACCCCTTGAAGCGCCTCCAGGTCGCCGAGGCCCTCGGAGTCGGTTTCTTCTCCCCGAATCATGCGGTGGAACGAATCCGATAAAGCGAGGGCATCGTCGAGCTTCTTTCCCCGAATCGCCTCGGTCATCATCGACGCCGACGCAATGCTGATGGAACAGCCGACCCCCTCGAACCGCACATCCCGCACGACATCCCCATCCACGGCCAACTGTAAGGTGACGTCGTCTCCGCAGGTGGGGTTGTGGAGGTGGACACTCACCGCGTCCCCTTCTAACTGGCCGCGGTTTCTGGGGTGCTGATAATGGTCCATAATTACCTGGCGGTATAGGTCATCCAACTGCATGGGTAAAAAACTCCTTTGCTTTCATCAGGGCGGCGACCAGGCCGTCGACGTCCTCCTCAGTGTTATAGAAATAAAAGCTCGCCCGGGCTGTCGCCGCTGCCCCGAGTTCCCGCATCAGCGGCTGGGCGCAGTGATGTCCCGCCCGGATGGCCACCCCCTCGGCATCCAAGACCGTCGCCACATCGTGGGGGTGAACGCCTTTGAGGTTGAAGGTCACCAACCCCACCCGGTGTCCGGCGTCGGGGCCGTAAATCACGAGTTCCGGAATCTCCTCCAGCCGTTCCATGGCCAGGCGAATCAATTCCTGCTCCCGCCCCTGAATCGTGTCCATGCCGATCTCCGTCAGGTAGTCTACCGCCGCCCCAAGGCCCACAGCCCCGGCGATGTTGGGCGTCCCGCCCTCAAAACGCCACGGCGATTCCTTCCAGGTGGACCGATATCGTTCAACCACCTCGATCATCTCACCGCCGTAATAAATGGGCTCCATCTCCGACAGCCAGCGCCGCTTTCCGTACAGCACGCCAATCCCCGTCGGCCCGCACATTTTGTGCCCGGAGAAAGCGAGAAAATCGCACTCCAGTTCCTTCACGTCCACCGGTTGGTGGGGCACGCTCTGGGCGCCGTCCACCACCATCACCGCCCCGTGCCGGTGGGCGATGGCGGCCATCTCCCGCACCGGGTTGATGGTCCCCAAGACATTCGAGATATGGGCCACCGCCACGATCTTTGTCCGGTCGGTGATCGTCTCCTCGACATCGGCCAGATTCAGGGTCCCATCCTTCTGCAAGGGGATATATTTTAACGTCGCCCCAGTGGCGATCGCCAATTGCTGCCAGGGAATCAAATTACTATGATGTTCCATGGGGGTGATGACGATCTCGTCCCCCTCGCTCACCAACCGGCGGCCGAGACCGGAAGCCACCAGATTCAAACTTTCGGTGGTGCCCCGGGTAAAGACGATTTCATCCGCCGAGGCTGCCCCGATGAACCGAGCCACCTTTTCCCGGGCTCCTTCGTAGGCATCGGTGGCCTTGGCGGCCAAGGCGTACACTCCCCGATGGACATTGGCGTTCTCCTCCCGATAATACCGGGCGATGCGTTCGATCACCGGCAGAGGCTTCTGGGATGTGGCCGCGCTATCCAGATAAACGAGGCGCTTGCCGTTCATCGGCTGTGATAAAATGGGAAAATCCTGTCGGATGTCGCGCAGGTTCATCGGGCCATCTTCCTCTCCACCAGACGTTCCATCCAGCCCTTCACGTCAGCCAGAGGCAAGCGGTCGATCACCGGATCCAAAAACCCTCGAACGATGAGCCGTTTCGCCTCATCCTCGGGAATTCCCCTGGACATCAAATAGTACATCTGCTCGGCATTGATCTTCCCGACGCTGGCGGCGTGATCCGCCTTGACGTCGTTCTCGTCGATCAGCAACATGGGAATGGCGTTCGCCCGGGCCTTGGGGCTGAGCAAGAGCAATCCCTCGGCCTGGTGGCCGTCGGTGCCCACCGCCCCTTTCTCGATGCCTGTCACCGCCCGGAACACCAGGTCTGAGCGATCCAGGGCCACCCCCCGGGCCAGAATATCGCTCACCGTAAACCGCCCCCGATGCACCATGTGAAGGGTCAGGTCGAGATGTTGGCGGCCCGTGCCCACGGCCACCACCTTCGCCTCGGACCGGCTGCCGGGGCCCTCCAGGTTCGTCCCGTACTCGGCTACTAAATAAGCTTCCCCCATCTCCCCGATGGCCCAATCCAATCGGGCGTCTCGGGCCGTCCGCCCCCGCCGGGTGAGAAATCCGGTGACCTCCCGGGGCAAATCTTGCAACGTGGCGACCCGGAGTTCGCCGTTTGCCTCCACGAGGTACTCATCCACCACCGCCGTGGAGGCGCCCTCCTGCCCCAGCTCTGTGCCCGACCACGTCTCCACGAGAGTGAGGGAAGCCCCCTCTTCCACCACGGCCAGGACCCGGGGGAATATCGGGTTTCGCGGGTCCTCCCAGCGATACGAAATAAGGACCGGCGCCTCAACCCGCACCCCTTTGGGGACATACACGAACAGCCCGGCGTTCCAACAAGCACTCTGAAGGGCTGTCCAGCGGTTTTCTCCCGGGGATACGAGGCTTCCCAAGGTCCTGCGCACCACCTCTTCCCGTTCCCGGGCGGCGGTGGACAAATCCGCCACGTATACCCCGCGGTCATCCAAGGACGCCTGAAGATGGATACGGGGACGGCCGGACCCGGAGAACACCGCCGTTGCCGCCGCTTCCGCCCTGTCCGGCCCGGCGAGCTGATCCTCCGCCACACCGAATGTGGAATTCCCAGACTGCAAAGCAACGCCCGCGTCGGCCTCCATCCGCCACTTTTCCTCAAAACTTCGCTTTCCGAGATCGCTGCGTTCCAGCTTTGGCATCGGAAGCCGGGTATACCGGTCCCACGACTCCAGCCTCCACTCCCGCAGCCACGCGGGTTCTCCCCGCTCCTGGGCCAACCGCTCCACCGCGGCCCGGTCGATCTGAATCACCTGTCCCACCGTCATTGCGCCATTCCCTCCCCCTTCACGACTGAGACGCCACCGTGTGGTCCTCGATGCCGAGCTCCTGTTTGAGCCAATCGTATCCTTTGGCTTCTAATTCTTCAGCGAGCTCGCGGCCGCCCGAGCGGACGATCCGCCCTTGCATCATCACGTGGACCCGGTCGGGGACAATGTATTGCAACAGGCGCTGGTAATGGGTGATGATCAACACGCCGAGCTCGGGACCCCGCAAGTCGTTGACCCCTTTCGCCACGATCTTCAAGGCGTCGATGTCCAAGCCCGAGTCGATTTCATCGAGAATCGCGATTCGGGGCTTCAACATCGCCATCTGAAGAATCTCGTTCCGCTTCTTCTCGCCTCCGGAGAACCCTTCGTTTAAATAACGTTCTGCGAAGGAGGGATCCATCTCCAGAGCGGCCATCTGTTTCTGCAGTTCCCGGTGAAAACGGAGCACCGGGATTTCGTTCCCCTCACCTCTTCGGGCGTTGAGCGCCAAACGGAGAAAATTCGCGTTGCTCACCCCCGGAACCTCGCTGGGGTATTGCATCGCGAGGAACAGTCCCTTTCGGGCTCGTTCGTCAACTTTCATCGCCAGGAGGTCTTCACCGTCCAGCCATGCCCGCCCTTGGGTGACTTCATATTTTGGATGGCCCATCAGTGCCGAGGCCAAGGTGCTTTTGCCGGTGCCGTTTGGCCCCATGATGGCATGCACTTCACCCCCGCGCACTTCCAGGTCCACACCCTTGAGAATCTCCGTGCCCTCCACAGAGACGTGCAGTTGTTCAACTTTCAACCACGGCTGATTGGCCATCCCCTGTCCTCCTCATCTGAAAAAGGTGCCCCACCCTTTATCGTATCGCCCAATCGTCATCAAATCATGACTGAAACAGTCACCTTTTGCTTTACAGGATACCACACCGCGCGCAGAATGCAAGCTCTGGGCCACCGCAGAGACCGGGAGAAGCGATCAGAACATGTAGCGCATGGCGAGCTTGGCTTCTTCCGACATCTTTTCCGGAGACCAGGGGGGATCGAACGTCAACTCCACGTCCACGTTATCCACGCCGTCTAACTCCGAAACCCTTTCTTGGATCTGTCGCTTCAACAGATCAAAAATCGGGCAGCCCATGGCCGTGAGGGTCATGGTGACGTGCACGTCCCCGCCGTTCACCTGGATATCATAGACCATACCCAAGTTGACAATGTCGATCTGCAACTCGGGATCGTATACCTCGGTCAAGACCTCTCGCACTTCGTCCACCGTTGCCATTCTCCGCCACTCCTTTCGCCGGGTTCCCGCGCTCTCCTCCGGGCAGCGCCGTCCTTCGGCCTGCCGCCCAAGACTTCGGCTTTACCCGTTATAGGTATTATGCGACATCCTGGCTGATGGCGTAAAGATCAACGATTGGAGGCCGAACTGGCGATGTGAAAAAGGCGCCGACACGGCGCCTCTTTCGGCGATCCCCCCGCGCGACTGTATCCCTGCCTGAACGCGAAAGGACCGCTCACCCCCAACATACGCACGGACATCCGGGAATGTCATCCGCCCCGGGCAATCCGGGCCATGGCCCGGAACGACGAGCGTCCGTCCCGACATAGGCTAAAGGGAACCCGAAGAAGGAGGGAATGCCATGTCCGAATCAACACCGTCCTACCCCTTTTACTACATGGCGCCGCCTGGCCCCCGAAGGGATCCCGAAGTTCGCGGTGACTCCTTCGAACCGGCCGCCGATCCCAGCTATATCGCATATCCGGCCGAAAACCGCCAGTTCCCCGCACCCTGGCCTTGGATCGGCGCTGGAATTTTTCTTCCGCCCATCGTCCTCCCTTCCGTCTCCCCATTCCCGTTTTTCTGGATTTAACCGCTGGGAATTGAGAACCGCCCCCTTGCTTTCGTTCACGCGGATGACCGGGCCCAGGCCCGGTCCCTGTCATTTTGAGGCTTTCCCCGAACCCGCATAGACCCCGCCTGCTCGGTGCACAATCGATATACGGGTCCGACGCTCCGTCCAAAGGGGGAAGGATCGAGATGTGGATCGAGCTGCGCGGATTGCCCCATCGCGAAATCGACGGCCTACCATACACGATCCATCAAACCGCGCCCGGGCGGTGGCACATCGTCATCCCCAACTGCCCACGATATCCCACCGGATACTTTTTGCCCCACGCCTACCCAAACCGGGAGGCAGCTTTGTCCGCTTTAGAAGAGGGGCCCCCCTGGGATGGATGAGATTGGATCTCTCATTCACTCTTCCACCGATGTCTCCTCGTGAGGCAAGCGCAGACGATACCCCACCCCGGGCTCGGTAACGATCCACCGGGGACGCGCCGGATCTTCTTCGATTTTGCGCCGCAACTGGCCGATGTACACCCGCAGGGAGTGAATATCCTGTTCATAGCCCGATCCCCATACCGCCTTCAACAGTTGGCGGTGGGTCATCACCCGACCGGGGTGGGAAGCCAAAGCTTTCAGCAGTTCATACTCGGTAGGGGTGAGTTTTACCGCCTGCCCCCCGACAGTCACTTCCCGGGTCCCGAGATCGATCCTCAGAGTGCCCAATTTGATAACCGGGTCCCCGCTGGCCTTGGCCGAATGGCGCAGCGCCACCCGGATCCGAGCGAGCAGTTCGCCCATGCCGAAAGGTTTTGTGATATAATCGTCCGCCCCGGCGTCCAACGCTCGGATCTTCTCTTCTTCCTGCTCCTGCACGGACAAGATGATCACCGGAACCGACGACCACTCCCGAATCGCCCGTAGAACGTCCGCTCCCCGCATATCCGGCAGCCCCAAGTCCAAAATCACCAAGTCCGGCTTGCCAGCGGTCACCTGGCGCAGTCCATCCTCGCCGGTTTCCGCCTCAAGGGTCTCGTAGCCATGGGCCCGCAGAGAAACCCGAAGGAATTTACGGATCTGCGGCTCGTCGTCCACGATGACAATCCGGGCCCCTCCGGCCATCTTTATGTCTCCTCCCTTCTCGCCAGCTCGGGTGGGCGATCCGCAGGAAGGCGAAATGCCACCCGAACGCCCCCAGGGATATTTTCCGCCCAAATCGAGCCCCCGTGCGCCTCGACGATGGCCTTGGAGATCGCAAGACCCAGTCCGGTACCGGGTTGCACGTGGGCCCCGGGGGCGCGATAAAATTTTTCAAACACCTTCTCCAACTCTTCTTCCGGAATGGGGGCCCCCCGGTTCGTCACGGACACCTCGACCGCGCCATCTTCCACCTCCGCCGCCACTTCGATGGGGCTGCCGGGCGGCGAGAATTTTACCGCGTTGCCGAGAAGATTCGCCATCACCCGCTCAAGCAATACGTCATCCGCGAGAACCATCGGCATCTCCCGGGGGATGTTCAGGTGCACTTCCCGGTTGTGCAGCCATTCTTCCGATTGAGCAAGGGCTACCCCAACCACGTCCTCCAGATCGCACCATTTTTTGTGGAGTTGCATCATCCCGCTCTCAATCCGGGCCATGTCCAGGAGATTGGCAATGAGGCGATTCATCCGCAGGGCGCCCTGATAAATCGTCATCAACAGTTCCCGGCGATCTTTCGGGTCAAAAATTTCGTCGCCTTCAAGAAGGCTGGTGACCGATCCGATCACCGAGGCGAGAGGGGTGCGCAAATCGTGGGTGATCGAATTCAACAGCGCCGTGCGAAGGCGCTCCGATTCTGCAGCCACTTCGGCCACTTTCGCCTGTTCCGCCAGGCGCACCCGGGCGATTGCCGCCGCCGCCAAGCCGGCAAAGGCGTGGAGCAACTCCCGCTGCTCCGAGGGAATCTCCCCGATATCCCCGGGGTTGCCGGGGCGCACGGCCAACACGCCGAGGACGCGGCGTTCAAACCGCAACGGGAGATAGAGCGCCTCGGCCTCCGCCAAGGTCTGGGTCCCCCGCCCCGCGGGCTCGCCCCGATGGAACACCCACTGGGCTGTGGCCAACTCCTGGGCCCCTGTCAGCCAGGCCCCTGAGCCCGTCGACCTCCGGACCGCCAAATGTCCCGTCTCGTCGGGCAAAAACAGTGCGACCTCGCCATCCACCGATTCCGCCACATGCACCACAATACTCTCGGCAATCGCATTCAGGTCGCTCACCGCGGTCATTTGGCGGCTCAGGGCGTATAACGCCGCGGTCTGGGTTTCCCGGCGTTGAATCGTCCGAATCTGCTGACGAAGCCCGGTTGCCAACCGACCGGTGAGGACGGCCACAGAGAGAAACACTGCAAAGGTCAAGGCGTATCGAAGATCCGCCACGGTAAAACTGAAGGTCGGCGGCACAAAGAAATAATCAAAAGCCAGCACCCCGGCCACCGCGGCGACGGCGGCCGGGCCAAGTGACCACCGCACCGCGCTGAAAAGGACCGGAAACAGGTACAGGAGGGCCACGTTCACCAGACCGAGGACGGGCTCAACCAGATATAAAACCACCGTCCATACGATCACCATACCCAGGGCGATTCCGTACTGACCCCAAGGCCGGGACTTTGCCGCGGTCCTCCGCCGGGGCCATCGGCGGGTGGCCACCATGGCCGTCTTTCCCGGTTTACCGGGGATGACGTGAATGCGAACCCCCTCACTGCCGCGGATCACCTGATCCACCAGGGATCCGCGAAGCCAGTCCTCCAATCGGGAATGGAGCGGCTTGCCAATGATGATTTGCGTCACATTGCGCCGCTTGGCCAGTTTTACCAGCTCTTCGGCCACCCGATCCGCGGTCATCACCGCCGTCTCCGCTCCCAATTCCTCGGCGAGGCGAAGGTACTTCGATACGCGAATCCGTTCCGCGTCACCGGGCGGCTTGCTGGGGGATTCCACGTAGGCCACCAACCACGGCGCTTTCAGACCCGCCGCCATCCTTCGGCCCACCCGGATAAGCTGAGCCGAGAAGGGGCTCGGGCTGATACAAACCATCACTCGCTCCCCCGCCGGCCAAGGACCGTCGATGGCGTGAGCGCGCATATAGTCCTCGACCTGGCGGTCGACCTTCTGGGCGGTGTACCTTAGAGCCAGTTCCCGAAGGGCTTGAACGTTCCCCGGGCGAAAAAACGACCGGGCTGCCTGGCGGGCGACCTCAGGAACGTAGACTTTCCCTTCCCGAAGTCGCTGCAACAGTTCGTCCGGAGGCACATCCACCAATTGGACCTGATAGGCCGTTTCCAACACGCGGTCTGGAACAGTCTCTTTGACCGTGACCCCGGTGATTCTTGCCACCACGTCGTTGAGGCTTTCCAGGTGTTGAATGTTCACCGTAGTGAAGACATCGAAGCCCGCAGCCAAAAGCTCTTCGACATCCAAATACCGTTTGGCATGGCGCGAGCCCGGAATGTTCGTATGAGCCAACTCGTCCACCAGGACCAGGCTGGGGCGCCGCGCCAAGATCCCTTCCAAGTCCATCTCTTGGAAGGTCCGGTTCTTGTAGGTCAGTGTCTTCGGGGGCACCACCGGGAGACCTTGAAGCAGCGCCTCGGTCTCCGGTCTCCCGTGGGTTTCCACCCAGCCCACCACCACATCCACGCCCTGACGGAGCCGCTCGTGAGCGCTTTCGAGCATCGCGTAGGTCTTCCCAACACCGGCCGTGGCGCCAAGAAACACTGTCAACTTCCCCCGCCTGGCCTCTTCCCGCAGGTCAGCCAGGAGGGCATCCGGATCGCGCCGGGGCGGGATCCTCTCATCCTTTGTCATGGTTCTCTCCTCACATCAACCGCTCATCCGGTCCAGGGCGAGATTCAACTCCAATACGTTGACCCGCGGACCTCCCCCAAACAATCCCCACTGCAACCCTCGAACATGCTGTTGAACCACTTGCTCCACCTGCTGCACCGACAAGTGCCTGGCCGCGGCCACCCGGGGAATCTGAATCCGGGCAGCGGAGAGGCTGATATCCGGATCCAGCCCGCTGCCCGAAGCGGTCACCAGGTCTGACGGCACCGGAGCCCCGGGAGGCAGGCCATTTTCTTGGCGCACCTGATCCACCCGTTCCTGAACCGTTTTCAAATAATCGGGGTTGGTCGGGCCCGCATTGGAGCCCGAAGACGATTCGGCGTCATACCCCTGACCGGCCGCCGAAGGCCGTCCGTGAAAATACCGCGGGTCTTGAAAGGTTTGCCCGATCAACGCCGAACCCACCACCCGGCCGCCGGACTCGACCAGAGATCCGTTTGCTTGCCAGGGAAAAAGCAGCTGTGCCAGCCCCGTCACCACCAGAGGGTACGCCACCCCGGTGAGAACCGTCAAGACCAGAACGCTGCGAACCGCCGTCCACCACGTTCTCGCCATGCCCGTCACTCCTCTTTCTTTTATCATCGGATCCCGATCGCCGAGAACAGGACGTCCAGCAACTTTATGCCGACAAAGGGCACGATCAACCCGCCCACTCCGTAGATCCATAGATTGCGCCGCAAAAGGGCATTGGCCCCACTCGGCCGGTACCGCACCCCCCGCAGAGCCAGCGGCACCAGAGCGATGATGATCAGGGCGTTGAACACCACCGCCGTCAGGATGGCGTTGTGCGGCGTAGACAGGTGCATGATGTTCAGAACGTTCAATTGCGGATAGGTCACCGAGAACATCGCCGGGATGATCGCAAAATATTTAGCGACGTCATTGGCGATGCTGAAGGTGGTCAGGGCGCCCCGGGTGATCAGGAGCTGCTTGCCGATTTCCACCACATCGATTAGTTTTGTCGGATCACTGTCCAGATCCACCATATTGCCGGCTTCCTTGGCCGCCTGGGTCCCGCTGTTCATCGCCACCCCGACATCCGCCTGAGCCAGGGCCGGAGCGTCGTTGGTGCCGTCCCCGGTCATGGCCACCAACTGCCCTTGGGACTGGTATTCCCGAATCCGGGCTAATTTGGTCTCCGGCGTCGCCTCGGCGAGAAAATCATCCACACCGGCTTCGGCGGCGATGGCGGCGGCGGTTAAGGGGTTGTCCCCGGTGATCATCACCGTTTTGATGCCCATTTGGCGCAACATCGCAAACCGCTCTTTGATCCCGCCCTTGACGATATCCTTCAAATAAATGACACCCAGGATCCGATCGTCCATGGCCACGAGAAGGGGCGTTCCCCCTTGTTTTGCGATCCTCTCGACGATCCCATCCACCTCGGAAGGCACCTGACCCCCTTGTCCCCGCACCCACTGGGTGACCGCATCGGGGGCCCCTTTTCGAATCTTCCAGTTGCCCACGTCCACCCCGCTCATCCGGGTGTGGGCACTGAAGGGAACAAAAGTCGCGCCCAGAGACTGTAGATCCCGATCTTTCAGTTGGAATTTTTCTTTGACCAGCTGCACGATGCTTCGGCCTTCGGGAGTCTCGTCCGCCTGGGAGCTCATATGGGCGGCCACCGCCAACTCGTCCGGCGTGACCCCGGAGACCGGGATCAACTCCGTCGCCATGCGATTTCCCAAGGTGATGGTCCCGGTCTTGTCGAGCAACAGGACATCCACGTCCCCGGCCGCCTCCACCGCCCGGCCCGACATCGCGAGGACGTTTCGCCGCAGCAACCGGTCCATCCCGGCGATGCCGATGGCGCTGAGCAGCCCTCCGATGGTGGTGGGAATCAGGCAGACCAGCAGGGCCACCAGCACCGGAATCGACGGCACGGCACCGGAATAACGCGCAAAGGGCGCCAAGGTCGTGACGGACAGCAGCAGGATGATCGTGAGCCCCACCAACAAAATCGTCAGGGCGATTTCGTTGGGCGTTTTTTGCCGTTTGGCCCCTTCCACCAACCCAATCATCCGGTCCAAGAAGGTCTCTCCGGGGTCTGCGGTAATCTTTACGCGGATCCAGTCGGAGAGCACCCGAGTTCCTCCGGTCACCGAACTGCGGTCCCCGCCGGACTCGCGAATCACCGGCGCCGACTCCCCGGTCACTGCACTTTCATCCACCGAAGCGAGACCCTCGATCACCTCTCCATCTCCGGGAATGATGTCTCCGGCCTCCACCAGGACCATATCCCCTTTGCGAAGATCGGTAGACGGCACCGTTTCGATCCGGTCTCCGACGATCTTTTTCGCCATGGTCTCGGACCGCGTCCGCCGGAGCGCCGCCGCCTGCGCTTTCCCCCGCCCCTCGGCCAGCGATTCTGCGAAATTGGAGAACACCACCGTCAACCACAGCCACACCGCCAATTGGAAATCGAACCAGAACGGTCCCCCGGTAAACGCGTCGACCACCACCCCGGCCGTGGTGAGCGCCGCCCCGATCTCCACCACAAACATCACCGGATTGCGCCACTGCACCCGGGGATCCAGTTTTCGCAGCGATTCCCGGACCGCTTCTTTGAGCACTTCCTTGCTCCACGTCCCGGCGGACGCCGCGGTACCCGTCCCGCTCATGCCTTTTGCCACGGCTGATCCTCCTCCTATGCAGCCATACCTTGCCACATCATGATGTGTTCCACGATCGGCCCGAGAGCCAGGCTAGGAAAGAACGTCAGGGCGACCACCAAAACGATGGTGACGGACAAAAGAACGGAAAACAACGGGGTATCGGTCCGGAATGTCCCGGGACCTTCGGGCACCTTGTTTTTCTCCGCCAGACTGCCCGCGATCCCCAACACCGGAACGATCACTCCAAACCGCCCGATCAACATGGCGGCGGCAATCATCAGATTATAATAGGGCGTATTGGCGTTTAATCCCGCAAAAGCGCTGCCGTTGTTTCCCACGCCCGAAGCGAAACCGTACAGCACTTCGCTCAACCCATGCGGCCCCGGATTGCCCAGAGACGCCAGTCCGGCCGGCGTCACCACGGAGATCGCGGCACCGATGAGAATGGTGGCGGACGGAATGATCACGCCGGCCAGAGTGGCCAGTTTGACCTCCCGGGACTCGATTTTTTTCCCCAGAAACTCCGGCGTCCGACCGACCATGAGGCCGACGAGGAACACCGCCAGAATGGCGAAAACCAGCATGCCGTACAGGCCGGACCCCTCCCCGCCGAACACCACCTCGCCGAGCATCATCAGAAGCATGGGCACCATGCCGCCCAGCGGAGTCAGGCTGTCGTGCATGTTGTTGACGGCCCCGCAGGCCACCGCCGTGGTGACCACGCTAAACAGAGAGGACTGCCCGAGGCCGAACCGCACCTCTTTGCCTTCCATCGCTGTGGGCGCCTGCACCCCCATCTGGGCGAGAAGCGGATTGCCCATCCGTTCCGAAATGTAATTCCCGGCCAACGCCACAACGAGCAGGAACAGCATCGCCCCGAGAATCGCGGCACCCTGGCGCGGTTTACCGATCATGCGGCCGAAGGTGAACACCAGGGCCGCCGGGATCACGATGATGGACCAGATTTCGACCAGGTCGCTGAGCGGCGTGGGATTCTCAAAGGGGTGGGCGGAATTGGCCCCGAAAAACCCCCCGCCATTGGTCCCGAGCATTTTGATGGCCTCCTGAGAAGCCACCGGGCCCATCGCCAGGGTTTGATTCACCCCCTCCACCGTTTGTACGGTCACGTACGGGTGAAGATTTTGAATCACCCCCTGGGACACCAAGACCAGGGACACCACCAGAGACAGGGGCAGAAGCACCCACAGGGTGCAGCGCGTCATGTCCACCCAAAAATTCCCGATCGCCGATGCCCGGCGCCGTACCAGCCCCCGGATCAGGGCAATCAACACGGCCACGCCCGTGGCGCCCGACAGGAAGTTCTGCACCGTGAGGCCGGCCATCTGGGTGAAGTAGCTCATGGTGGATTCTCCGCTGTAGGACTGCCAGTTCGTGTTTGTGATAAAACTGGCCGCCGTATTGAGCGCCGTGTCCCACCGAACGGCTGAAAAATGTTGGGGATTGAACGGGAGCCACCCCTGGACCAACTGGAGCACGAAAAGCACCGCCATCCCCACGGCGTTGAACGCGATCACCGCCCAGGCGTACGTCTTCCAGGACATTTCCCGACTTGCGTTTAGGCCGAACAGCCGGTAGAGACCGCGCTCCAGCGGCCGCAGCACCGGATCGAGAAACGTGCGCTCGCCCTGGAATACCCGGGCCATATACCGTCCCAAGGGCCAGGCGGCCAGCAGCACCGCCGCCAAGAGCAACACCATCTGCAGCACGTCAGACGCGACTCCGGACATGATCACAGATCCTCCACCCGAAACAGTGCGTACAGCAGATACAGGAGAATGGCCAACGAAACCAACCCACCGAGCATCCACCACCCTACCACACTCCTCACCTCGTTCGTCCGTGTTGTCGTATCTCCGCCCGTCTAAACCGTATTGTGCGCAATGTGCCCCGGGCACACAGGCATTATAAAGCCGGCCGCCGTCAAAGGCGGGTCAAAGTTGCTCGCTAAAAGGTCAAGAAAGCATAAAAAAACCGGAGGATTCCCCCGGGTTCCCATTCAGCTGCGAGTCTCCGAGCCACCGTCGCGACGGTGCCGGAACACTGTCATTCATTTGAACCATAGGTTCTGTCACTTCACCGACCCACCGGCCATCTCTCCACTCCCGCGATAAAAGTCTGCTGAACCCTCAGATTCCTGTCCAAGACCACGAAATCCGCATCATACCCCACCGCGAGGCGGCCCTTCCGGTGCCCGTACCCCGCCGCCCGGGCGGGAACCTCCGAAGCCATCGTCACCGCCTCGCCCACGGGGACTCCGCAGAGCCGCACCATATTCTGAACCGCTCGATCCAACATCAGCGTACCCCCGGCCAAAGTACCGTCCGGAAGCCTGGCCGCCCCGTCCCGGACAGTGACCGCGAGACCGCCGAGATTATAATCGCCATCGGGCATACCCGCCGCCCTCATGGCATCGCTGACGAGCAGGATGTGATCCGCCCCCTTCACGCGGTAGAGGAGGCCCATCGCCCCGGGGTGCACGTGAATCCCGTCGGCAATCAGCTCCACCTCCCATTCTCCCTGCATCATCGCCGCACCCACAACGCCCGGCTCCCGGTGGTGAAATCCCCGCATGGCGTTAAAACAATGGGTCACCTGGGACACCCCCCATCCGGCCGCCGCCTTCATCTCCGCCCAAGTCGCGGAGGTATGGCCGGCAGAAACCCGGACCCCACGGGACCGAAGGTAGGCGATAACTTCCCTGGCACCCGGGCGTTCCGGAGCTAAGGTGACGATGCGGAGCCACCCTCCCGCTGCCCACAACAGGACCCTGGCGTCGAACACAGTGGGATCTGCGATAAAAGCTGGGTTCTGGGCCCCCTTGTACTCCGGGGCGATCCAAGGCCCTTCGAGATGAACGCCCAGAAGGGCCGCGCCGGGGCTGGGTCTCAGGGCAAAGACGCGGCACGTCCGAAGCACCTCTGTTAACGAGCGGAGACCGGCGGTGAGGGTGGTGGCGAGAAACCCGGTGACACCGTGGGCGGCCAGGGTTTGGGCGATTCTTGCCAAGGCGGTTTCGCTGGCGTCCATTACATCGCATCCCCCGGCGCCGTGCACGTGAACGTCCACGTACCCCGGAGCGACGTACCCACCCGTCACCCGAACATCCACCGCCTCCCCCCGCCAGGGCCCGGCGTGCACAATCACCCCATCTTCACAACTTAAAATCCAGTCTTCCCGCACCTCCCGATCCACGATGAGGTTCCCCCGCACTGCCAAACGGCCCATTCCACTCCCCTCTTCCACGGCAGTTCTTCCGATGTCCCCCGAGGGGCCAAGCGATCCCCACCAGGTACCCGGTCGAATCCTCGCTACCGCAACCCCGAACCGATTCTATATAATAAAAGGGTCCCTCACCCTACCTCGAAAGGATGTTGAAAAATTGAAAGTTCGCCGATTCCCCCTTCTAGCCCTGGGACTCGCCTTTTTCCTGGCCGGATGTGCATGGTTTGGAGCATCCCCCACAAACGTGGCCCAGAATTACCTCACTGCGGTTCAAAAGTTCGACCCCGAGGAATCCAGAAAATGGACGGAATCTCAGGATTCTACCGAGAACAGCCTGTTGAACCCCACTGACCCGACCACCACAGAGATGGCGAAATCATTACTCACGAAGATGACCTTCGAGCTTGGGGAAGAAAACATAAGTGGCGACAAAGCCACCGTCAGCGCAAAAATCACCACGTTGGACCTGGGCCGGATTGTCGCCAATTCAATGAAAGACCTATTCAGCATGGCACTCGCCCAGGCCTTTGCGAACGACCCCTCCGCCAAACAGCAGAATGAAGCCATGGCACAAAGAATCCTGATCAACGCCATGAACGACCCGAATGCCCCGAACACCACATCTGATGTCAAAATCAACCTGGTCAAAACGAAGGACGGGTGGAAAATCGCGACCGATAACAAAGATCTCTTCAGCGCCCTGACGGGCCGAGCCGACCAGTTGTTCGGACCCTGACGCCTAGAATCCGAGCCAAGTCCGAAACATGTTTCTCGTGGGACCCGGCTCGTATATCACATACAACAATAAGAAGACCATCAGGCCGGTGGCCGCCGTGATCAGCCAGATCGTGACCGTCCAAGGGCCGATCCGTTTATGGGAAGCAAATCGGCTTTTGAAGGCGTAGCGCAACGTCACGATCCCAAGCACCGCGGCCACCGTCGCGAGAACGGAGTGGGCCTGGAGAAAAATTTGATACGGCTCCCGCCACTGTGCAGGCCCTCCGAAGCTGGTATCCCCGATGAGTATTGTCTTTAGCACATAACTCAGAAAAAATGCCGCACCCAGCAAGACGCTCGTTAACATGGCCCTTCGGTGGGCCTCCCGGCGCCCTCGCCGAATCAAATACCACCCAACGGCCGCCGAACCGGCGCTGGCCAGCATGAAAGCTTCGTTTAGATAGGCGACGCTTTCTGCAGTCAATCTTCTCCCACGCTTTCGTCTTCGACATGTCACCTTCATTCTGGCCGGAAACCCCAGCGGGGTCAAGCGCCTTACATGCCCCTGTCAGAATTTCTTCACAAATGGCCACCGGTGTCCGGCGAATCCCCATGGCCCGGCGGCTCCCAACAGACCGCCGCCACTTTGCGTCGCCCTGCTCCTCTGGATCTGGTGGTCCTTCCCCTAAGCTGCTGAGCGGGCTACTGGACTTCAATGTTTTTGGTCGGCATTTCGTGGAATCCCAGGGCTGTGGTGTGGAGGGTGACATGGTAGAGTCCGGGCTTGTCAAAGGTTTTTTCCACCGTGTAGGTGCCGCTGGGACCTTCCACCACATCCACCATCTCGTGCTTGGAGTCCCCATCTTTCCAGATCTCTAATTTAATGTAAGCTCCACTGATGGGAGTGCCCTTCTTGCTCACCTTTTCAATCAGCTTCACGGGCTGATTGGCCTTTACGGGACCGGGGGGATCTGTGGAGAATGCGATGTCAAACTGTTGATCCATGTTCATGCCCGAATCCATAGTCATGTCTGTGGATGAAGCGGATGTCCCCGGGTTCCCCTGGGACTGGTCGGTGTGGGACGGAGCGGCGGTCTGGCCGCAGCCCGCCAGCAGTCCGGCGGCAACGGAAAGGGACACCCCCGTCCAAACCCAGCGACGTTGCATGCTCATGCACCTCTTCCTTTCATCTTGACCCCGGGTATCATACAACAGCGCGAGCCTCCAATCACTGGCCCATTCGAGCTACACTTGTGGCAACTGTATGAACAACGCCAAAGGCAGGCCGACTATTTCCGGCCCGCCTCCTGATGACAACTGGCGGTATTCGGGCGATTCATCCTCAGCTGAATCTCCCGGGTCGCCTCGTCAAAATCAAAAATCTCACCCCCGAATCCCCGCGCAAACCGCTCGGCGTCCCGCCGTTCCCCGAAAAGCAGGACTTGGGGCTCGCAACACAGTGTCGGCATGTCCGCCCCCATCACATACCATCCCGCCGCCGCACCCACCGTGTGGCCGAGCAAAAAATCCCGGCCCAGCAAGTTGCGCGGCTGGGAGGGGCGGTGGGCACAAGCCAATAGTGCACAGTGTGGACAGCAGTACGTTTCCACAATTCCATCGGCGAGGTTGGCCGTCATCGACAAGCGATCGTCCACCGGCCGGCGGCAATAGGCGCAAGTGTCATTGCCCCGTCCCGGCACCTCGGCCGGGGGGCTCGCCAAGGAGATCCCTCCGTAGGTCTTCACCACCCGCCCTTGATCCGCCAACACCCGAACATCCCGGTGCACCGTCATCTCCGACACCTGAAGGCGACGGCTCAGATCCGAGATCTTCAAATGCCCTTCCTGTTGCAACCAACTCAGAATCTTTTTCTGACGCTCCGCAGGCAGCACCCGGCGTTCCTCTCCCTTGAGGCGATTTTGTGTGAAGTATAGCACAAAATCACACCACCGGACAAACCCACGAAGCCCAGGGGTTCATTAGGGACCTGCGGTTTGACCCGAAGGCTCCGAGGCCGCCGTATAGGGCGCAATCTCCACATCCCGAATCTGGAGCCGAACCGTGGCCATGGCGAGCACCACCACAAAAAGGGCGATGCCGAGATTTCGCAACACCCGCCCGGGGTCAAGATGCCGGCGAGCCACGTACACCACGCCCAGGGCAGCGGCCACCGCCACCGCGCCCACCGCAAACCCCAAGGTCGAGAAGGCCGACCCTCCCAAAAAATGACCCCGCACCGACGCCGGCATGGTGAATAAAACCACCAGCCCGAGCACCACCTCAATGAGTAAAGCAACCCCCGTCCACCGCAGCCCGTAGCCGGTTGCCCATCGCGAATCCAGCGCCCCTTCAAGGCCACCTCCGGTCTGGGCTTCCGCGGCGGCCGCCGTCTCCGATCCGGCCACCGACGCCTCGGGCGAAGTCCACGTCACTCCGCCTTTCTCCCGGGACGCCTTCCGCTCTTGCCGCCAGGCGATCCAGATGGGCAACAAGCCCCCGAACACCGCCGTCGCCGCCATAAAATGCAGATACCGGGGCCATACCGTGGGATAAAACATCGCCTGGACAAAACTGTGGGTTTGCATCCACAAATCCGGGCGGCGCATCAGCCCCATGACGACGACAAAAATCATCGGCACAACCAAAAAGGGAATGGTCCCGAGAACCCCGAGCAGCAGGTGCACCCCCGGGCGGGCCTGAAGGCGCTCCCAGGAGAATTTATAGGCATACAACAAGAGAAAACCGAGAATCAAAAGCCAGATCACCGACAGCCAGGTGCCGCCGAGAATCACAGTGGGCGGATAGAAAAACCGGGTGTACAAGACCCCGACGAGCAAAAGCGGCGCCACGCCGAGCACCACCGCCAGACTCTTGTTCACGGACGTCGCCGTGAGAACCCGCTGGGCCAACTCGAGGTAACGGCCATCTTTTTTCGCGTGACCCACCGCTTCCGTGACCACCGACATGACGGCCCCGGACACCGTCAGCAGCACGAACACGATATGCAGCACGAATCCCACCACGAGCAGGACCGTAAAAAAAGGAATGGAACCCGGGATCGAGATCGGCAAATCCTGAGGTACGGGAGACATCATCTTTCACTCCTTTTCAACTCTGCCCGCGCTACTCATGGATCCCACCGGCGGGGGATCCGGCCGTCGCCGTGGTTCCCTGGGTCGGTACCGTGGCGAGGAACTTGCTGAGCGCCCGCAGCTCTTGATCCGTCCCCACAAAGGGAGGCATAAAGGCCCTGGCTTGATGCAGATTTTTTACGTAATTGTAAATGGTCGTCTCATTCCATCCCTGCAACCGAAAGGCGAGATCCCGGCGCTGGCGGGCAAAATTGTGCAAAACGTGGCAACTCTGACATTCCAGCCGAAAAATCTCTCGACCGGCCTCAATTTCCTGTCCCGGTGTCACCTGTTGGATCGGCGAAAACCGAGCGTTGGGCAGAATTCCTTCCGTATTGAGCCGCTCCACATCCGACACCCGTATCCCGTTGGCATACATGTAACCGGAAATCACGTAAGGCTTGCGGATCGATTCCCGGACCATTTCGATTTCCCCGACATAAAACACCGCCAAAGCCATGACCAAAAGCGAAGCCGTCACCCCGATCACCCGGTTGATCCTCCCCGAAGCCGCCAGGCGCATCGGGTAAAAGATCGCCACCATGGCAAACAGGAAGGCGACAAAGATCCCGCCGTAATTGATTAGGTCAAATTGCTGGGGCGACAAGGCCGTGGCCCACTGAATGAGCGCCCGGGCCCCTCCGGGAACCGACTGGTAATACCAGTACCCGGTGAGAAACATCATCACCCCGGCCCCGGCGAGCACTCGCGAAGCCACCCCCAGAACCCGGGCCCGAAGCTCCGGTTTGCGGACCGTGATCTGGGTATAGAGCATCGTGAATCCCGAGGCCAACGCCAAAGCCAAGAAGGTGCGGAAAGCCAGAGAGGGCAAGTAGGTGGGATTGAAAAAGGCTTCCCAGCGGGAACCGTCCGCCAGCCACGCCCCGGGAGTCAGCATGAAGGCCAGAATCCCGGTGATCAAAGTCATGGTCAACCACGAGGATACCGCGTAGGCAATACCGATGTTCCGGTGGAGCACCTTTTTCGCTCCGGTGAGTTTCGGCCAGGTGAAATAGTACAGGACGACGAGGACCACTTCGGAGACAAACACAATCCATTCGGTGAACCAGAACCAGAAAAAGACACGCAGCATCGATCCGATGGCCGCCGGCTGGACCACCCCCGTGGTCAGCCAGATGCCCACTCCTGTAAGGGCCCCCACGGCGGTGGTCACCACGAAGAAGTACTTTAACAACCGGTGGGCAAAATCGTCCATCTCCAGGTCCTTGTGTTTCATGGCGTAGGTTTCAAGGGCCACCACCATGATCGACCCACCGACGGCCGCCCCGTGGCTGATCAGTACGTGAACAATGGCCACCAGGGCAATCAAGCTCCCCGATCCGAACTGGTCCAGGGTGAATACAGGAAATTCCAATCCACGTCACCTCCAGGTACAGGCTGGACAAAGACGATAAAGTTACGCACTCCTTTTCGCGGTCACCACCCCCGATTGTTATTTATCGTTATAAAATAACATATTTCTCACCATCGATTTTATTCGTCTGGATTGTGGGGTAAAGGGGGGATGGGAGACCGCGTGTGACAGTTTGTTGTATTTATCACGAAACCGGCTCCCGGCCCGATCTTTGACGAATCCGAACAGAACCGCGAACATAGCCAGGAAGCTGCCCTGGGTTCCGAAGTCTATCAGGGCTTAGACGTTGCTTCCAGAATCCCGGCCAGACCCGCCACCGCTGGCCGATAGGCCGGTAGGGTTCCCCAGAAAACCGAATGTTCACGGCAAGAATCCCGTACGAGGCCAACCCGCGACGAACCATCGTGTCTTGTCTGCAGTTCACGATTGGCCACCCTCTTGTCCGTATTTCGGAATGGTCTGGGGCGGGATACCAACTTCCCACGCCGACCGCTCCCCTACCAAAACAAAAGAGGTCCGGAAGCAATCCCGGGCCCCTACGTGCAAAATCATTGACACGCATATTTTATGCGCGTTATGATAAAACTGAATGGAGGCAGGCAACATTGGGCAAGCAAGAAGGCTTTATCCCCGACCCAAACCATAAGGGCCACGGAAGCCACCGGCGGTATGTCCGCAAGGACGATCCGACGAGGTTCGCGGACATCAGCTACCACAGCAGCGGTCAAGTGATTCCAAAGGGTACGCTGCGCAACATTGAACGGACCGCACGGATGAAATTCTAAATCCTTGCCCTGCTCAATATCCTTGTCTCCAAGGAAGGAGTGTTACAGGTGCGTTATCCTGCTCATTATATCTACCCGGTGGTTGTCGAAAAGGCCGATGACGACGGGATTGGCATGTACTTCCCCGATTTCCCCGGCACAGCCATCCTTGCCGCCGACATCACCGACGGAATCAAACGGGCGAAAGAAATGCTCATTGACATTCTCCTGGATTTGGAAGAGCAAGGGAAGGACGTTCCGAAGCCCTCCGACCCGACCGGGATTGACCTGCTGGACCCGAGTGACCGCATCGTCTTCATCGAAGTCTTCATGCCTCCGTACCGGGATGAGGACGCCAACAAGACGGTGACGAAAAACTGCACATTGCCGAAGTGGCTCCGGGACGCCGGAGAGGCGGCCGGGTTAAACTTCTCTCAACTCTTGCAATACGCGATTAAGCAGCAATTGGGACTGACTGACAAACATTAAGTTGCCTCTCCAGAATCGAGTCCGAGGGGGCGGTTAGCCCCCGTCCTCTCACACCACCGGACATGGGGGTCCGTGTCCGGCGGTTCATCAAGTTTGACGAAGCCCTCGGTAACGTTCGCTTAAACTCATACATTAAGCGCCCTCTTGCCCCGTTTCATCCGTCACCGCCCACCGACCGGCCAGAAATCTGTACGCCACGGCGGCAAGCAGGTGACACGTCATGATCAAACCCGCCATGGTGATAGCAATGCGGCCGGGCCCGAGCCCGACCAGGGGGGTGACTAAACCGCCGATCAACTGGCCGCTCACCCCAAGCCAAGCCGCCGCACTGCCGGCGACCCGCCCGTGGTTCTGCAGAGCCAGGGAACTGCACGTGGTGCTGATCGCCCCCACCACTGCGATCGCCACGAACAGCGCGGGAAGTACCAACGCTAACCCCGCCCGGGCCATCACCCCGCCGAGAAGCAAGAGGCTGCCCAGCACCGCCACGACCAGGGAAACGCCCAGAACCCGGCGCTCCCCCCATCTTCCCGCCGCCCGGGCGGCGATCTGTCCGGACAGGACAATCCCAATCCCATTGACGGCGAAAACCGCGCTGAACCCCTGGGCCGACACACCGTATTCCTGTTGGAGAACAAAGGACGAACCGGAGATATAACTGAACATGGCCGCAAAAGCAAACCCCTGGGCCAACACATAGCCCAGGAACTCCGGATTTTTGAGCAACATGCCCAGTGTCCCGATCGTCGTCCTGACACCGCCCCGCACCCGCCGGTGGGGCGGGTGGGTTTCCGAAAGCAACCCCCACACCGCCAACCACAAAAGGACGCCCAGCCCACCGAGAACCAGGAACACCCCGCGCCAGGAGGTCACCCGGAGGAGCTGACCGCCGATCACCGGCGCCAACACCGGAGCCGCGCCGTTCACCACCATCAGCAGAGCGAAAAATCGCGTCAATTCCGGCCCTTCGAAGTAGTCTCGGGCAATGGCCCGGGCGATCACGATGCCCGCCGAGCCTGCCATCCCCTGCACAAACCGCAGAGCAATAAACCCATCGATCCGCCCCACCCAAGCTGCCATCACCGACGCCAGCGCGTAGATCATCAGCCCGACGAGGACCGGGCCGCGACGGCCCCGGGAATCGCTGACAGGCCCCGCCACCAGTTGCCCCAGGGCCAGTCCCAACAGACACGCCATGAGGCTCAACTGGGCCGTCGACGCCGCCACACGAAAATCCTCCGCCAACACCGGCAGCGAAGGCAGATACATGTCAACAGTAAAGGGGCCCAGCCCCGTTAAACCGCCCAAGACCAGGGCGAGAATTCCCCGACGCGGGCGAAGGATCTCTTCTTTGACGATTGATGGCTCCAACTCCACCTATCCTCCCCCGCTGGAAACTGGGAATCTGCCTGCCGCATCCCATATCCCATATGATTCGACAGCCTGGGTCAGATCCCTCCCGGCATGGCGGTGTGCCAGATGTGATACAACATGAAGGAAGACTTTGTATCGGTTCGGAAAAATTGTGGCAAAAAATCTTCATCCACGATGAACTTCTGTACTGTCCAGACAGTCTTCTTGTATAGAGGGCAAGGGAGGAGCGCTCCTTGGACGACGACGTGCAGCTCGTTCGACTGGCCAAAGCCGGGAACCGGAAGGCATTCTCCGCGCTCGTGCGCCGATACCAGAATATGGCTTTCCGCACCGCCCTGGCCATCGTGCGGAACCCCGAGGAAGCGGCGGATGTCGCCCAGGAATCCTTCGTCCGGGCTTTTGTCTCTCTTCGCTCCCTCAAAGATGATGGCGCCTTCCCGGGGTGGCTGGCCAGAATCGCCACCCGGCAAGCCCTGAATGCGGTGAAAAATCGCGTCAGAGAAAGGGAGCAAATCCGTTCCGCCGCCGAGCAGGGGGAAGGGGGAGCCACTGGCAACGCCTTCGCCCAGGACCCGGAGGGACGGACGGTTCTGCTCGACGCCCTGGCTCAACTGAGCCCGGAACACCGGGCAGTCCTGGTGCTGCACGAGGTTCATGGATTTCAATATCAAGAGATTGCGGACATCGTGGGCATTCCCGTGGGAACGGTTCGTTCAAGGCTCCATCACGCCCGTCTGCAGCTTCGTCGCTTGTTCATCAACGACTCACCCGAGGAGGAATGGTCGTGGAATGCCGGGAAGTCCAGGAGCGCCTCTCCGCCCATCTCGACGGAGAGCTCCCAGAGGAAGAGGAGACGGCCGTAACGACACATCTGGCCCATTGCCGGGCTTGCAGGAGCCGCCTGGGAGAGTTGCGGTCGGTGTCCGCAGGCATTCGCGGAGCCCTCGCGGCATGGAGCGCCCCGCCAGAATTTGAACATGCGGTAAACCGGCGCATCGCGGCTCTCCGCCGGGCTAAACAACGGTTTCACACCGGAATCGTCGCCCTGGTCGCCACCGGGCTTCTCGCCCTCATGGCCGCCTTCGCCCCGGTGATCGCCCACCCCATCGACCGCATCTTCGTTGGGCTGATCGGTCACCTTCTCCGGAGCGCGAGGATTTTGCTCGGACTGTGGTGGAGTTCCACGGTCATCGGGGAACCGGCCGCGGCCGCAATGGGGATCGGGATAGCCCTGGTGTCCTGGGTCGCGGCCTGGGAGATCATCCGTAGAACCTGGCGATCCTCCTCCACACCAGGGTAAAGCAGTCACGCAGAGACGAGGAGGCTGCACGATGCAGCACGTGGAAGTCAAACAGAAAACGCTTCTGTCGGCGGTGTTCCTTTCCGCCTTGTTGACCCTTTTTTTCGCCGATTCGGCTCCCCAGCGCCTGCTGGCCGCCGTCCCGGATCGGTCCATCGTCGCCCAGAACCCGGTCACCATCCCGTACGGAGATACGGCGGAAGTCGTTCTCGTGGTGGGAAACCCGGCAGACGTGGCCGGCACCGTTCGGGATCTTTTGGTCGTCGCCCGGGGCGACCTGCATCTGCAATCGACGGCCCGGGCGGGGATCGTGGTCACCTGGGGAGGACGGACGGTCATCGACCCCGGGGCCCGGGTGGAGGCCTTGTACCATTTTCCCACCGACGCCGGGTGGTTGGACAGCGTCGCCCTTGGAGCCGCCCTCGCCGCCGGCCTCTGGGCTTTGCGCCTGGCCGGGAGTGTGCTCTTGGTCGTTCTTCCCACTTTGGCGGTTCTCATTTTGCGCCGCCATATGGACGGAACCGTGTCCTATATTGAGGACTCTTTTGGGCGCACCACCCTGGTGGGAGCCCTGGGGTCCTTGGCGGTCGTCGCCCTGAGTGCGGTCCTGGCCGCGACGGTGATCGGCGCCCCCATTGCCGCCCTGATTGTGATCGCGTACGGGATCGCCGGACTCATCGGCCTCGGGGCAGTGTCGGTCTGGGCCGCCCGGCTGCTGCAACCCACAGGTGACGGTCCCGCCCTTTCTTCCCCGGGCCTGCAAGGACTGATCGGCGCGGTTCTCGTCATGGCATTCGCGAATATTCCCGCTGCGGGGCCGGTGCTGCTCGCCCTGGCGTGGTGCGCCGGGATCGGCGCCGTTCTCGCGACGATGACAAACCGCCGGGTCGGTTGGAGAAGGAGGAACCCATGAGTACCTTTGATGTTGCGTTATTTTACGTCTTGAACAGCCAGGCAGGACATCACACCTGGCTGGACGGTTTGATGAGTTCCGTCGCCCAGGACTCCGTCGAGATCTATGCCATCGCCTTTATCGCCCTGTGGCTGCTCTTGCCCAAACGGGAGGAAGGGCCCCGGCACGCCTTGGTGGTGGCAGTTTTCGCCGGCATCCTGGCCTTGCTGGTGAACCTTATCATCTCCCATATATGGTTTCGCCCGCGTCCGTTCACGGTCCTGGCGGCGGGCACCTTCACCGAGGTCATCCCCCACACACCTGACGCCTCGTTCCCCAGTGACCACGCATCGGGCAGCTTTGCTCTGGCCTCTGCAACTTGGGGGAAAATCAACCGCCGGGTGGCTGCGGGATTGACAGGCCTGGCGGTCCTGACGATGATCGCCCGGGTGTACACCGGGGTGCACTGGCCGACGGACGTGTTGGCCGGAATGGTGATCGGCGTGTTCGCCGGCCGCGTCATTTGGAAAATCGGTGCACCCATTCTTTCTTTGACCCGCATTGGACTGCGGATCTTCCATTTTGGCCGCTATGCCCGGGGCTAAATCCCGGGCGGCCCCGGCCGGGCCGGATATACCGGTCCCCCTCTGTTTTCCAGAACCTTCTAATCTTTTCATATACGTCGCACTTCGTCCTCACAGATGTCATGCGTGGTTTACGTGAGCCCATTGATTTCGGTTTATTGCGTCGTATAATATAACACGTATCTCATAGTCGGTCTGACGAAACCCCGCCTTGTTAAGATTACTTTACGTATCGTTGACATGCCCGAAGGGAAAGGAGTCAACAATATGGAAAGAGCCGAGGTCACCCAGCAGGTGATCGAAGCAAAGCGCCGGTTAGGCCTAAAATGGAAGGACATTGCCGGCGCGATCGGCCGGTCCGAGGCGTGGACAGCCACCGCCTTGCTCGGTCAGGCACCGCTTTCCCCGGAAGAAGCACAAAAGGTGGGCAGTTTGCTGGAGCTCCCGGAAGACGTGGTGCAGGCGTTGACGGTCATCCCGTACCGCGGAACGACGGTCCCCATGCCCCCCACGGATCCCGTCCTGTATCGATTTTACGAGATCCTGTTGGTCTACGGGCCGGCGCTCAAAGAGCTGATCCACGAAAAATTCGGCGACGGCATCATGTCCGCCATCGATTTTGAAATGAGCGTGCGCCGGGTTGAAGATCCCAAAGGGGATCGGGTGCACGTTGTGATGAACGGCAAATTCCTTCCCTATCGAAAATGGTAACAGCTGTATTCAACCTCCTTGCCCCAAAAGATCCCTCCCCGGTGCCTTTCGACCAGGGAGGGATTCGCGTGAAAGAGCCGTCAAGCATCAAACCGTTTTAAGATTGTTTCACGCCCTCTTCCGCACGCCAACTCGGCGGGCGTTTCTCGAAAAAGGCGCGAATGCCTTCTACGGCGTCGGGATGGGCGCTGTTGAGTGTGATGACCCCGCTGGCATACTCCAGGGCCGACGCATCGTCCATGGAAAGCTGCCTATAAAACATTCGCTTGCCAATCTCCAGGGTGGACAAGCTGTGCCGGGCGACCCGGTCAGCCAACTCCTCCACCGCCGCATCCAATTCCTCGGGCGGAACCACCCGATTGACCAGCCCGTGAAGCAGCGCCTCTTCGGCCGAGATAAAATCCCCGGTGAACAACATCTCCGCCGCTTTTTTGCGTCCCACGTTCCGGCTCACAAATACCGCCGGCGTGCTGCAAAACAGGCCAATGTTGACCCCCGGGGTTGCGAACTTGGCGTCCCTGCTGGCCACCGCCAGATCGCAGGCCGCCACCAACTGGCACCCCGCCGCCGTGGCCACCCCGTGCACCTTCGCCAAGGTCACCTGGGGCAGGCGCTGCAGACCCAGCATAAAGGTCTGGCAGACGTTGAACAACTCCAGCACCTCATCCGAGGGCTGACCGCCGATCTCCCGCAGATTGTGTCCGGAACTGAACACTTTGCCTTCGGCCTGAATGATCACCACATTCAGATCCCGCCGCGGCCGGATCTCCCCGAGCACCTGGTTGAACTCTTCCAGGACCGCCCGGGACAACGCATTGCGCTGACGGTCGTTGTTCAAGGTCACATAGGCTTTCTTGCCCGATTCCCGATAGGTGATATATTCCATCTCCCCGCTCCCCCTTCCCGACACAAACTGGATCCATCCCCGAGCACCGGCTTCGGGTCCCCGCTCCATGATCCACTATAAACGAATTTGGCCAATTCCGCCAAATGAAAAAGCATTAAATATCCCGCCGAGCAAACCGAAAGCATCCCCAGAGGAGCACCGCGACAATATAAACGCCCACGTACACCAGAAAGGCATCGCTCGGCGCGTTGAGGCTGGCAAAGGGCCCCAGCATCCGGGCGGTACTGTCACCGACAGGAATTCCGCTTCCCGCCGTCACCTCGTACACCATCCGGCGATACAGGGCATCCGAAGGCATGAGAAGACTGGTCACCAGCCCCATTTTCTCCCCCACCTGACTGGAGGACCCGAGACTCATGAATTGCTCCATCAGCCCTCCCAACATCCCCAGCCCGTACAAAAGAGTGACCGCCACGCCATTGCCCAGAGTCGGCAAATACGCCGACCCCAGCAGCGTCACGGCGCTGAGCGCCAAGGGCATCAGCTCCAAGGCAAAAAAGGCCCGGAGCAGGGAGGCGATATCCAGGGGAAAATCCAGGAAAAGGTGCACCATCGACACCAAAGCCCAGAACAAGACCCCGGCGTACAACAACCCCCAGATCGCCAGCCCGGCCCATTTTCCCAGATACACCTCCCACCTCTCCACCGGCCGGGGGAGGATCGAATAAAGGATGCCGCTCTCGATCTCACCGGAAATCGTCCCGGCCGACGAAAAAATGACCAAAAAAGCCACCATGAAGTTGGCAAAAAACACCCCGGCCACCAGCAACCCCGCACCCTGCAGATACTGATCCAGCAAATTGCTCACCGACGGCGACCGTGCGCTGACCCGGGCCATATAGGAAAGGCCCCACCCGTACAGACCCAGGAACACCCCGGTGAGCAACACCGTCACCAAAAACACGCGTCTACGCAGGATCTCTCGCCAGGTCAAGAGCATCACGGGAACCACGGATCTCTCCCCCCTCTCCATCCGCCAAGGCGAGAAACCACTCCTCCAGATGGGTCTGCACGGGGCCCGACGCGTACACCGCGATCCCCTGCTCCACCAGCAAGGCGTTGATCCACCCCGCCTGCTCCCGATCCGTCAAAACGGCCTGAAGGCGGGCAAAGCCACGCTCATCCGCCTCCACCACCTGGATGGAAATCCCGACAGGCTCCACGAGCCCCTGAAGAATGCCCGGTTCCCACCCTCCCACTTCAAACTCCCACCTGAGCTCAGGGTGCAACAGCGCCTCCACCGCCCCCTGGGCCCGAACCCGCCCGTTCATGAGGAAGGCCACCTCGTCGCACACCGACTCGACATCTTCTAATAAATGGGTGTTCAGAAAAATGGTCTTGCCCTCCTGGCGCAGTCGCAGCAACAACTGGCGCATGTCGTGACGCCCCATGGGATCCAGGGCGGACGACGGCTCGTCGAGAAACAGAAGGGGCGGATCGAGCAGAAGGGCGCAGGCCCATCCCAAGCGCTGCTGCATCCCCTTCGAAAAATGGCGGACCCGCTCCCCGGCCCTCCCTTCCAGCCCCACGTCCGTGAGCACCTGGCTGATCCGCTTCTCCCGCCGCTCGCCCTTAAGGCCCCCGAGTTGGGCGTGAAAGCGAAGGACCTCCTCCGCCGTCAGCCAATCCTGGTACCGGAATAACTCCGGCAAATAACCGATCTGGCGCCGGATCTCCCGGTGGCCGAGGGGCAGGCCGAGAATCTCCGCCCGCCCCGCATCCGGCCGGATGAGACCCACAAGCATCTTGACAAAGGTGCTCTTCCCCGCTCCGTTCGGGCCGAGAAACCCGAAGATCTGGCCGGACTTGACCGACAGGGTGATCCCCCGGCACCCGGCGCCCGACCCGTACACCTTTGTCAGCCGCTGGGTTTGGATGGCCACGCTCATCGATCGATCGCCTCGGCCATCTGTATCAAGGAGGCATCGGTGGGAAAATCGGCCGCCGTGCCGTCCAGATTATAGAGCACCCCGTTGTTATACCAGAGAATCGTGCTGAAATGAGCCGCCGAATCCCGCATCAGCACCGCCTCATGCCCGTTCACCGTGGTATTCACCGCCCCTCCCGGGCCCGAGGGCACAAACAGGGTACTTTTCCAGTTCTCCGACTGGCTCAAACGCTGGCGCATATCCTGGGGCAAAAAGGGCAGATCGAGCAGGACTTGGCGCACATCTTCCATGTTCACCCCCGGGGGGACCTCGATCCAGGGCGACTTCGTCTGCGTTAAACTGATGGAACCTTGCTTGCCATGAGAGCTCTGGCTGACCACCATCGGAAAGCGAACCACGATGCTCTGGCCTTCGAGTTCGGTCGGCAGGACACTTTTTCCGCCCAGGCGGTGGATCAGTTCGTTGATCTTCGCCACGTGAGGCCGCAGGATGATCTCCTGGGCGCCCTGCACGTGGACTTGATCACTCGGCGATGTGCCCGGGAGCGCTTTCAGCGGGTAACCGGCCAATTTCTGCGCCTCGGCGAAGGACACGTCCTGATAGGTCCCGCCCCCTTTGCGGTCCAACTGCCCATACTGTTTCAGATCAATATGCGTCACCCCGGCCTGTTCAAGAGCATTTTGAAGCTGGGTGAAGTCGTTGGGCTGCAGAGCCACCAGGTGTTCGATCCGAAAGGTCTGCAGCATCGCCGCCCAGGCCTTTCCCGCCCCGGGGGCTTGGGCGCCCACCACGAGGACGGCGACGGCCGCAGCCGACCCCGCCGCCCCGATCCATTTTTTCCGCCGCTTGGCGGCACGCCCCCGGGACGGGGCCGTGTCATCGGCGGGTTCCTGAAGGAACGCCCGCCCCGTGATCGCCGGCTCGGTTGCAAGAGACTGGGTTTGCACCGCCGGCCCCGGGGAGCGCTGCGGGGCCTCGGCCGGGGTCATCCGGGCAAAACCCGCCGGTTCGTCTTGAATCCGTTTCTGAAATCTTTCCCAGGCCTGATCGATCTCCGGGGACGGAACTTGAGATTTGCCGCCGGACTCGTTCGCGGCAGGAAGAGTGTCCTCCAGGAACCCCAGGCGATTTTCCACAAAACGGGTGAGGTCGATGGCTTCCCGGAGTTGTTGCCGGCAATCGGAACACTGGAGGACATGCTCCAACCACCGCAGGCGCTGTTCCCTCGTGCCCTCCCGGTCAATCAATGCCTGAACTGCGGATGGGTCGCACGGACGATTCTTCTCCACGGGCGGGACCTCCTTCTTGGTATAATTTTTTGAAACGGGCGGCCGCACGGATCAACAGCGTACCCACCTGCTCCTTCGGAACCTGCAAATAATCCGCGATCTCCCGATAGCTGTAACCCGAATGGCGCAGCCAGAGGGCCTTGCGATCCCGCTCCGACATCTGGCGCAACACCCCCTGCACCCGGGTTCGCTCCCAATCTTGAAGAACCACATGCTCGCTGGAGGGAGTTGCCTCCTCCGTTCCCTCGGCGTGCTCCATCTGCTCCAAAGTTCGTCTGTGCCGGTGCACGGCCCGAAGATAATCGTAGGCCATCCGGGTGCAGGTCCGGTGCAGCCACGGGGCCACTTTGGACGGATCATCCGGAGGATGCCGGTACAGGCGAACGAACACCTCCTGGGCCAAATCCTCCACCGCATCCGGGGCTGCGATCAGGGAGCGGAGGGTGCGCACCACCCGGGGATAATGAAGCCGGAATAGCTCCTGAAAATCGGCGGGGATTTCGTCAGCCAACTTGCCACCTCCTCCCGTGCGTCGATGGGGGGCACTTCATGAGGAAGACGTCCCACGAAGGGTAAATGTATCACATCTCGTACAACCCGCGGCAGTGGAAGTGGAGAAACGTGGCCTCTCCAACGTCATCGAGCAAAGTTCCATAAGTCCCGCCTGAAGACAGCCTCCTGCGGGGGAGAATGCCTCCCACAATTCATCCAGGGAGCGAAATGCCGCGATGGTCTGAAGGGCATAGCGGCACCCGGGCAGAGCCGGCTGTCTTGCTGCTCAGGATATTGGAACTTGAGACAACGGCCAGAAAAAAGTTATTGACGGACTCGGCAAGCAAATTCCCGATTCTTTCCCTGTGTCCTCTTTTTTTCGGGCAAGCGAGGCTTGTGTCCGATACATGCACTTGGTTTCGAAAAATTCTAGGCGGGCATTTCAGCTTTAAGAACAGGACGGTTTTGATATAATGTTGAATAAGGAAAGCAGGTTATTCGTAATCTGGAAGTGATTGGTGAAGCGTCAAAAAATGTTTCCGATGAAATACGCGGCAAATATCCGGAGATTCCATGGAAGAAGATGATTGGACTAAAGAATATTCTTATTCATGAGTATTTCGGGATCGATGAAAGCATTGTTTGGGAGAAGGCCATTCAGGAAATCGGAGACATCACTTAACAATTCTCCGCTCGTATGATAGTAGCACAAGTTCCCTTTCGTTGAATTTCCAGTAGGTCCGGAACTGCTGGAGCAGCGCTGGAGAATTTCCAGAGCCGGCTTTAACATCAGAAGCGATATCATTCATTTCTTTAAATCCTCTGGCGTTTCTCCAAGGATCATCCGACAAATGTTGTTTGCCCTGTTTTCTTCACGGCTTTTTCCCGTATGCCCGGACGATTTCGCCACGGCCGCAGACGGCGAGCCGGCTTGCCCCCCGCCGGGGAGCGGGAACGTCACCTGGTGGAGGGCGGCCGATTCACAGACTACCGTTCCTCTTTTGAAGGGCCGTACACGCCGGGAACGCGCAGTCCGGCCTGGCGCATCAACACGGTCATTTGTCCCCGATGATGGGTTTGGTGCTGAATCAGGATGCGCAGTGTAAAGGCGACAGTCCACGGCTCACCGTACATGTTCCTCGTTTCCCGCAGCGTCTCGTCGCTCCACTGGGTTTGCGCCGCTTCCAGCGCCGCCAGTGAAGTTTTTTGGTACGCTTCGGCGATCGTCCCGGCCGAATCGGGAACCCGACGGTCGTCTCCAAGCGATTCGAACTGCAGCCCGGCGTGGGACAATATCTCGTGGACCGAGGTGACCAGGTGCCAGGCGATCTCGCCCAGTGTGCGGTGTCCCGGGGCCACCTGCCTGGCCAGGGACTCGTCGGTCAACGCCTCAAGCACCCGCTGGGTGGCGGCCGACTCGTGGCTCCACTCCTCCGCAAAATCTCGAATGGTCGCAAACATGGCCATTCCTCCCTCATGGTTTATCCTGCTGGGTCGGCGGCCCAACATCAGCATACACCATGTTCACTGACAACATGATGTCAGGATTGTCGGTTCGGTCTCGGTTGGCGCACCGTTTATCTTCTCAATGTATGCCTCGACAGAAAGGTGATGCCATTTCTCAGACCGCCGCTCCACCTCATTGCGCATGAACCAAGCTCCTTCCAACGGTTTGAAGAACGTGCTCCGGGACTTTTCCTCTTGACTTTCCCCTCCACGGGAAGGTGTACCCTTGATATCGAGGTCTCAATCTGCAGGCATGTGAGGAGGGAATATGGACATGTTCAAAATCAGCGAGTTTTCCAAAATCATCCGGGTATCCGTCAAGACGTTGCGTTATTATGACCGCTTGGGACTGCTCAGGCCTGCCCGCACGGACGATGTCACGGGTTACCGCTATTATACAGCAGATCAATTGTTCCGCCTTCACCGCATCCTCGCCTATAACTCAAGTTTGACAGTACCCTTGATTTGACGCGGGTTCGTCGGCTCAAGTTTGTACCACACGCGCTTTAGCGATCAGGGCAAAATCGGAAGCATGTTGTCAGAGTTGGACATAACAGGCTAGATTCCTTGCCTTCTTCTCAGCCGAACGGCGGCGTCAACCATGCAGCGCCATGAACCACTGCGCCGACCAAAAAGATCATGAAAAGGATTTGATGCACCCGTTTCAGGACTGTTCAGCATTCCACTCCAAGAATGATCACGGCTGGTTGACCCTGGCCATGCTTCATCGCCGATTCCCGACTGAACCATTATCCGGCGGGCACTCGATCTCTTGACAATCGTCTCGCCAAGACGGCAAAGATCAACATGGAAACCCCTACCGAAGCGGCGCTGACAGTGAACAAGACCGGATATCCCGTGTATTGGGAAACCCAACCGAGTATGATCGACCCGAGCCCGATTCCCAAATCAAATGCGGTAAAAAACGAAGCATTGGCCACCCCTTTCCGGTCCGGGCGGGCCAGGCGCAAGATTGCCGATTGAAGGGCCGGCTGCGCTGAACCGAATCCGATGCCATACAGAACGGCTGAAGCCATTACGCCCATCAACCCGTCCGAGAAGCTCAATACCAGCAAAGCCGAAATCGTGACCAGCAGGGCCGGCACAATCACAAAGATCTCGCCGAGCCGGTCCGAAAGTTTCCCCGCAACGGGCCGGACCAGGGTAAGAGCGACGGCGTATACCAGAAAGAACGCGCCGGAATTGACTTTGATCGATTCGGCAAAAAGCGGCAAAAATGTGGTAATTCCCCCATAAGAGACGGTCAGAAAAAAGATCGCCGCCATGACGGGGAGAACCGATCGTTCAAAGAATGCGATTCTCCCCGCTGTGGCTTTGGGTTGAAAGGGCATGGTTGTGGCAACGGCCAGAAACAACGCCATAACCGAAAGGCCGGTGGAAAACAGGAACAGGCCGTGAAACGAATGGTGCTGCATGACCCAAGTTCCAAGCCATGGGCCGATCGCCATGGCCACGGTCATGGCCATACCGTACCACCCCATGCCCTCACCGCGGCGAGCGACCGGAATCATATCTGTAATGGCCGTGCCTGCGGCGGTGGTGGAGACAGCCCAGCTCATCCCGTGCACAATCCTCAATGCGATCAACATCGCGATGCCGCCCACCCAGTCATATAAGAATACCGACAAGGCGAAGAAAACCAGCCCCCAGACCAAAAATGGCCGCCTGCCGTAGCGATCCAGCAGTCCTCCGACGACCGGACGAAACATCACGGCGGACAGCGTGAACACGCCCACCGCCAGTCCCACCTGCGACTCGCTGCCCCCCAACTGTTTGATAAAAAGCGGGAATGTCGGAAGCAGTAAATAAAATCCCGTAAACAGAAAAAGCATCCCCACGGTCATTTGTATAAAGGGTTTCGTCCACAGGCGATCCACGCTCATTCCTCCCGTCATTCCTCGGCAGCCCGAATTCGCTCGATCTCCTCCGTCACCCATTGGACAGCAGTCAATCCGACATGTTTTCGGTAATCGAACATTCGCAACAACTGAATGCGCTTGTTCTCCGGAATCTCTTTTTGGGAAATGACCTCTGATTCGGATTTCACGTACTCCAGGTTGTATCGAAGGTACTCTCGATACTGTTCCAGACACGCAATCCGAACGTCTTTCGTGACATGCTGGAAGTAAGCCATCTTAAAGAGAAAAATAAGTTCCGTCTCCATGTTGTACTCCAACGGTTCCCTCATCAGTTCTTGAAAGCGCTCACGGCCGGCTTCCGTCACTTCGTACATTTTTCGCAATCTCCCCCCCTGTTGTGGCCCTTCGGGCCGGGGACGGATCCAGCCTCTCTTCACCAGCCGGGAGATGAGCGGATACAGAGTTCCCGAACTGATTTGCCGAATGGGCCCAACCGCATGTTTAAGGCTCTCTTGAAGCCGGTAGCCGTGTTTGTCCCCCGTCATCAACTCGCCCAAGACAAACAATTCGTACATTCCAACCCCGCTCCATATATCGTTTCGACATATCGCTACGACCTAAATGATAGGCCGTGGCGATATAAATGTCAACAAGGGTTTGGAGCCTCATTGAAGAACGCGGTTCAATGGGTCTTCGCATGATAACGGTCGCTCATCGGCTCCACAAAGCGAACGGCAAATACGAGGCTGAATGCGAAGTTGCTCACGGTCGATTACGACTTGGCGAAGTTGCTCGGTAAAACTTTCGAACATGCCAAAGCTAATGTAGTATACAATGAACAACTGCGGTTGACTTTAGAAGGATATAGCGGAGGTCTTGCCATGGACAGAAGAAAGGTACTGGAGAAAATTGAACAATGCGGCCGGGAGGATTTGGAGGAATGGAAGAAACACGTCCTCCGGTGCAAAGAGTTCTTTCTCAGGGACAAGAACCGGTTTGAGGTAGAGGAATGCAACTTTCTGCTGGAACAAATCGATCGAAGGTTGAGGAATTTTTCGGAGAAATAATGGAAATTGGAAGGAAAAATCATTGTTCCGTTCGCCACATGCGGAGAAGAGACAAAACGGGTTCATCATATGGGGAGTGATATGGTCTTTCCTCTTTGCGCTGATCAGTTTCATCTTAATCATTATGGTCCGGTTTTTCGAAGGGATTCGTTTTCCGTATCAAGGCCAGCACGCTCCATAATCCGACAGCCACAAAACCGATGGAGGCGAAGAAGGCCGCTTTGAATCCGGTTACCCCTGCCGCAGAAACCGGGGTTGAAAGGCCCGGCTCATGCCGGAGTGCGCCATCCGAAAAGGCGTTGGCCACCGTCACCAGCACGGCCAATCCCAGCGCCGCCCCGATCTGCGGTGCGGTGTTCCATAGGCCCGAGGCCAGACCTTGTTCCTGCGGGGCCATTCCTGCGGTGGCCGCAATGGCTCCCGCCACAATGACGCACGAGACGCCAAAACCGATGAGCATCATACCGGGGAGAACCACACTCCAGTAACTTCCTTCTGTCGAAATCCGGGCCAACATCAGCACCCCTGCTCCGAAACCGAGCATTCCTCCGGACAAGACCGCCTTCACTCCGACCCTCGATACGTACCTGCCGATCAGATTGGCGGCAACGAGAACCGTGATCTCTTGCGGGAGAAAGGCAAATCCGGTGGCCAAAGGGCCGAAACCCAGCACGTTTTGCAGATAGAGCGTGAGCATGAAAATCGTCGGCCCCATGACCGAACCGAAGACGCCTCCGGCCATCCATGCGCCGACAAACGTTCGGTTCCGGAAGATTTCCAATGGGATCAAGGGATTTCCGATCCGCGATTCGATGAAAAGAAAAACCAGCAGAAGGAAGAGAGCCGGCAGGAAAAAACTCCATGTTCGAACGGAAAACAGTCCGGATGTTCCGGCCGCCGAGCAGGCGTAAACCAGCAACGTCAGCCCCGCCGTCGCCACAACCGAACCGGGGACGTCGACGGGCTGCCGAAGGCGTTCGCTTTCCCGAAGCAGACGGGGCGCCAGGGCGATCACCAGGATCCCGATCGGGATGTTTACATAAAAGATCCATCTCCACCCGAACGCTCCGGTCAAGATGCCGCCCAAGATCAGACCGACGGTGAATCCTGCGGCGGATACGGTGCCCAGGACACCCAACGCTCGATTTCGCTCCTCTCCTTCCGGAAAGGCCATGGCCAGGAGTGACAGGACGGCGGGCGCGATCATCGCCGCCCCCAGCCCTTGCAACGCCCGGGCGGCGATCAGGAGACCGGTCCCGGAAGCGAGACCTCCGGCCGCCGAGGCTGCGGTAAACAGGGCCATGCCGGCCATCAGCATGCGTCGCCGCCCAAAGAGGTCTCCCATTCGCCCCCCGAGGAGCAGAAATCCGCCAAACGACAGAGCATATGCCGTAACGACCCATTGAAGCTGATGGGTGGGGATATGGATGTCCGCCTGGATGGCGGGAAGCGCCACATGAACGATCGACGTGTCCAGAAGGATCGTCAGCTGTGCCGCGCACAGGACAAAAAGAACGCTGTTGCAAACGGAGCTGCGGATTGTGGCCACGGCTTTCCTTCCTTTCCGCACGCTCAATGGATCGTTTTGACCAATCCGCCGTCGATCACGTAATTGGCGCCCGTGATCATCGACGCCCGGTCCGAGGCCAGGAAGACGACGAGATGGGCGACTTCGTGCGGTTCTGCAAATCGTCCGAGGGTGATGCCGAAACTCGCCGCCAGTTCGTGCAGATCGGCGGGCACACCTTCCCACATGGCCGTCCTCGTGGGTCCCGGTGCGACGGCATTGGCGCGGATCCCTTTCGGACCGAATTCTTCCGCCAGACTTTTGGTCAGATTGGTGACCGCCGCTTTGGCCGCGCTGTAGGCGGGGATGGGGGGAGCCGGCATCATGGCGTTCATCGTGGAGATGTTGACGATGGTTCCGCCTTGCTTCATGAGCAGGGGGAGCGCGGCGCGGGTCACCCGCACCACACTCATCAGGTTGACTTCGATCATCTCCCTCCATTCCTCGTCCGTGATATCCAGGAAACCCGCTCCCCTGCGGGGATCGGTCGCGCCGATGTTGTTGACCAGGATATCCGCCTTGCCGAACCGGGAGTTCACTTCATCCGCCAGGAGTTGGGCTCCTTCCGCCGTAGCGGCGTTCAACGCCGCCGGAAAAACGCGTCCCGTCGCGGCAAGCTCCTCCAATTCCCGGGAGGGTGTCCGCGTGGAGGCGACCACCCGCGCTCCCGATTCGGACAGGGCCCTCGCCACCGCCAGTCCGATACCGCGGCTTGCCCCGGAAACAATGGCAACCCTGCCCGCCAACGAAATGTGCATGAAAACCATCTCCTTTTTTGATGATGCAAGATTCATCCTGACGAACATGATGAATGAATTTCCGATTTTTTTAAAGTACGCATTTTATTGGTACATAGTGCGGAGAAACGGACCTTGGTACGTTTTTCATACCAAGTACGAAAAACAGGAGTACTTTCATTTTCCGTGATATTGGTTGATAATAACCGTACCGGATGACCGGGGAGAGGAGGATGGGGAGTCATGTCGGATTCAGCCCGCCATGTCTATACGACAGAAGGAATTGTGACGACACTTCGCGCGATCGGGGGAAAATGGAAACCATTGATTTTGTTCATTTTGCTGCATGAAGGCACCAAGCGATTCGGGGAATTGCGGCGTCTTCTGCCCGAAGTGAAGCAGGGAATGCTGACGAAGCAACTCCGGGAACTGGAGCGGGACGGACTGGTGACCCGGGTTGTCCATCAGGAGATCCCGCCGCGGGTGGAGTATTCCCTTTCCGAACATGGAAAGACGCTGGGAGAGGTCTTAAAGAAAATGTGCGATTGGGGATTCATGCACAGGGAGCAGATGAAGATTGTTCCCTGACAACCTGTTGTCTCTGCGGTTGGTTATTATATTTATGAGAGAATACAGATAAAACCGGGGGAGAAAGAGATGGAGGAAAAAGTGTACATTGCTGTAACGGGAATTCATCATTATTTCGGCCCGCAAGTTTTTCAATTGAACCAAATCATCGTTTTGACCAAAGAACCGGATAATTCCCATGATGCTGAAGCGATTCGAGCTGAAATTCCACCGATCGGCAAGGTGGGGTACGTGGCCAACAGCCCGCATACCGTTCCCCGAGGATGCCGCAGCGCAGGACGGATCTACGATATGTTTGAACAAAGCATGGCCGGAGTTGTGAGGTTTATTCTCAAAGATACGGTGATTGTGGAATTGTTGCCTGATATAAAGGAGATTGAATACAGCTTTTGGCCTTCTGCGAAGAAGAGAAGTGCCGAAAATCAACGTCACCTGATAGAATCTGATATAGGGTGATGTTCAGGTGAAGCTCTATTCGATTCGAGAGTTTGCGGAGAAACTCGGCGTCAGCGTCTCCACACTTCGAGCGTGGGACAGGGAAGGCAAGCTGGTGCCTTTGCGAACTCCTACCAACAAGCGCAGATACACCGAGGATATGTTTTATCAAGCGTTAGGAAGTGGCTCATAAGGACCGGCTGGTCCGGTTTGGGTTTGATTTCTTGGAGGACCTGTTTGCACGGTTCGGTTGCGAGATTCTGGTGGTCAACAAGGCCGAGGACATGTCACCGGCCCAGGAACTGGCCGAAGATCTAATAAGCATTGTCCGGCATTTTGCGGCAAAACTCTACGGGTCACGAACCTACAGGGCGCGGAAACTGACCAAAGCGGTTCGGGAGGAGTTGGCCGGTGCGACAGACGATCCGACAAAAGAGCCTGCCGCTGAATCGTGAGAAATGGAGGCAGATCGTCGAAGTGGCCGAGGCGTATTCCCGGCAGAAGGACGCCTTCTTGGTGGAGTACGCGCAGGTGAAGTCCCTCAAGGATCTGGGGTATAAACGGAGAATTCGGGATGAACGGGTGGCCGCCGGGTTTGTGAGTCCCTTTGGTCTTCAGGCCCGGCAGTGGAAGCTGGCTTTGGAAGACGCCTTATGGACCTTGGAGCGACAGTGGGAAGCGGCGATTGCCGAGGTGCGGGACCGTCTTCACCGCAACGAGGGGTTAACCCCGAAGGAACGGGATTACGCCTTCTGGTTGCTGGACAAGTTCGGGGACAGCCCCCGGGATTGGAGAAAGATTGAGGCGATTTTTCGGGATGAGGATCTGGCGGGGAAAAAGACCGAATTGGAGCCGGCCGGGCGGAAGAAGATCCGCCACGGACTGAAGCGGCTGTTTCGCCGGGTCCTGGGAAAGAGGCCGCGGGTCAAGAAAGCCCGGAGTTTTGTTGTGGATCAGCAGATGTACCGAGTGTTCATGGTGGGCAACCGGCAGTATGTGGCGGTGATGGGGTTGTCCCCGAGAAAAAGGATCGTGATCCCCCTTTCTGGGATTCACAAGCTGAGGGGCAATCTGCGGGTGGTTCTGCTGCCGGACGAACAGGCGGTGGAGATTCATATGAGCCGGGAACCGAAGACCTACCCGGCCGGGGAGGAAGAGGCGGGAATCGACCTGGGAGTCACCGAAGTTCTGACGGACGACTCGGGGAAGAAGTATCGGCCGGAGTACGGCCAGGCCCTGCAAGAGATGTCGGACCACGTGCTGGACAAAGGACGGAAACGCCAGAAGCTGTGGGCGTTGTATCGCAAAAACCGGGAGCGGGACCCGGGAAAGGCCAGGCGAATTCGTCGGCACAACCTGGGGCTGGTGAAACAGCACAAGCGACACAGGCGGTACCGGGCGTGGTGCGAGAACGAGATCAACCGGGCGTTTCGGGCGTTTTTTCGGGAACGCCGGCCGAGGGTGATCGCCTGCGAAGATTTGTCCCACCTGCGGGGGAAGGCGAGGAACAAGGGGCTGTCCCGCAAGGTGAGCCAGTGGCAACGGCAGGCGATCCGGGAGCGACTGGAATACTTGTGCCATGTTTATTCCATAACCGATCCGGGACCGGTGAACGCCGCATATACGAGCCAGACCTGTCCCTGTCCCGGATGCGGGTGGGTGGACGGCAAGAACCGCAACGGCGATTCGTTCCGATGCCAAAAGTGCGGATATGAAGGAGATGCGGACCATGTGGCGGCGACCAATGTGAAGGGGCGTCTTCGCGACCAAGAGATCACAAAGTACACCCCACACAAAGAAGTCAAAAGAATTTTGCTGAAGCGCTACTGGGAGAACCACGCATGAATGAATCAGAGTTCCCGGGATGTTCCCGGGAGGACGGGACAGGGACAGGCCTGGCGGGAGAAAGACCGTGAGGGCGTGCGGGGGTTGGCGAAGGCCGCACGGAACACGGCTTTGACGATGAGGCGCAAGCGGAGCGCCGCCGGGTGGCTGATCCTGGGGGGTTCGGCCAAACGGCCTTCCGGGTTGGCGAAAGCGATCCCTGTCCTGCCGGTGGGAGACGCGCAAGCGTCGAGGGACCACTCCGCCGTTTGGAAACTGTCGGTGTCGGGCGCTGGTCGGCGGACGGCCTGATGGTACTGTTTCGGGCGGGACTCCAGATGCTTGGCCCCAGGGCCTCGCCAATCGGGTCTTCGGGGAGCAGCCAGCCTCTCGGAGAGCGTAAACTGTTTTGCTGTCAAGTCTGTCAATGTTTGATAGAAGGTGATAGCAAAAATGAAACAGATTGTGATGATCAAGATACTGGAAGAAAACAAGAGCAAAGTGATCGTCATTGGCGAATAATTGGTCGCCGAATCATCGGCATCTTTCCGGATGCGGCGCATGGACGGATCCACTGCATCTCTGAAAGGAGCACGGGAGCATGCCGAAAGCGGCCCATATGCTGGCCATCCTGTGGCTGCTGAAATCGCGAAAGCGGATGACGGCGAGGGAATTGGCGGAGGAATTGGAGATTCATGTCCGGACCGTTTACCGGTGTATCGACGCCCTGTGCGCCAGCGGAGTCCCGATTCGGTCCGAATCCGGGCATCATGGCGGGTACAGCTTGCTGGAATCTTTCGCCGAAGCTCCGCTGTTTTTTGACCCGGATGAGCAGAAAGCGCTCATGCATGCGGCCATCTTTGCCCGGGAGGCGGGGTATCCCTTCGGCGAGGCGTTGAACCGGGCCATCGACAAGTTAAAAAGATACGCCAATGAGGAACAGTTGGCACACATCAACCGCCATGTCGCCGGCTTCGACGTCATCATTCCGCCGTCCGATTCTTCCCCGGAAGCGCTCCTCAAAGAATTGGAAAGGTCGGTGGCGGACGGCCGCACCCTGTTCATCGAATATCAAAAAGGGGATGGAACGGTTCGATCCCGACACATCGATCCCTACGGGCTCGTGTATTGGAAAGGCAGATGGTATGTTGTCGCCCACTGCCATTTTCGCCGTGAAATCCGCTGTTTCCGCGCGGATCGCATCCGGGCTTTCTCCCTCACGGATTCCGTGTTCCAACGGCCACCCGAGTTTTCCGCCCGTCAGTTCTTTCTCCAACGCATGCTTCCCGACACAGTCAATTCCGAGCAGCCCGTTGTCATCCACATCCGGGGAAAAGAAGAGGCCGTCCAGGATTTGTGCCGGCAATGGTTGTTCGGGCACGTTCTGGTGAAACGCTCGGGGAATGAAGCGTGGTTCGGGGTCGATGAGCGGGCGATTCGCACGTATGTGCCTTATTTCCTCCTGACGTACGGAACATCGATCCGGGTGCTGGAGCCGTCCCTCCTGCAGGAAAGATTGGTGGAGGTCGCTTCGGAATTGCTGGATCACTACCGATGTGTTCCCTTCACTGACCGCGAGTGTCAGTGAAGGTTTTTTATCATGAATTCAAGCCGGCAAATTCAGATTTTGAGTCCGCCGCCGCAATGCCGGCCAATCCGCATGGTAGGGCACAAAGGAGGGATCCCCGGTGAGGCATCGCGCGCTGCAATTGTATGATTATCACGTGTGGGCCAATGAAAAAGTGTTCCGGCACCTGAAAGAACTTCCCAAGGAGATTGTTCACAAAGAGATTCCGAGCGTTTTTCCGTCCCTGTTCGACGCGCTGGTCCACATGTACCGGGTGGACAACACCTGGCTGCTGGCGATGTCCGGGAGATTGGACGAAATCGTGCCGTCGGCGGACAGGATTGCGGAGGAGACCAAAGGGAAAGGCGTCGGGGAACTGCAGACGATGTTCATCCAATTATCCGAGCGGTACAAGGCGTTCCTCGGCACGGTCGATCTGGAGGCCGTTTCTTCTTACACGCATCCCCGTTACGGGACGCTCAACGCCCGGTACGGCGACATCGTGCAGCATGTCGTCAACCACGGAACGTATCACCGCGGCAATATCACGGCCATGCTGCGGCAGTTGGGATATGCCGGGACCCCGACGGACTATGTGTTTTATTTGTATGATGTGAAGGACCGGCTGTAGCGGGGACGAGCCTGTTTGCCGAAATTCTTTGGAAAGCGCCCGGCCACGACTCCGGGAACGAACCGTTCATCCCTCCTCTTCTAGATGGGAAAGATAACTCCTGCCACGATCCCGGGATTCATGAAACAGGCTTTCTACACAAAAATTGATCTTGCATCTCCGGTTACGTCAGGATGTATCATCGGATTCGGGCAGCTCGCGATCCAAAATTCCGGACGTGCTTCGGAGGAGATGGACGATGGAAAGGAAAAAAAGTATTCGATCGGGGAGTTTTCCAAAATCACCGGCACTTCAATCCGGACGCTGCATTATTACGACGAGATCGGCTTGCTGAATCGTCTTGCCGAGACCCACCCCGTCGGCGATCAGAATTCGCGGCCGTAGGGCATGAAGAGCCATCTGGGCCGGGACATATTGGTATTCATTATCCGCCATGACCGCCTGACCCCGGGTGGTGATCCCGGATTCCGTCAGCGGCGCGCGGGCTATGAGGGCATGAAGGAACAGCCGGGACCGGCGGTAATTCGGGGAATCATCGAATACAAACCGGACGTCCTCGGGTTTTAACTCCTGGATGTCATCCAACGAAGTGAGGAAAGTCGCCCTGTAATCCCGCACCGTTTCCGACATGCCCACTGCTTGCACGGCATAGGTCTCATTACCGCTTTTGAAGCGGGCGCAGGCGAGATGAGCCATGAGATTAAAAGGGTCCGAATCTCCTAAACTCTTCTGACGCTCTCTAGGTTTCACCCTCGGTCCCCGCCAGAGGCACGGATGAACTCTCGTCGCCCGTCCCCATCTTCGCCCGTAGATCCTCTCGGAGCTCCTTCTTCAAAATCTTTCCCACCGGATTTCGCGGGATGGCGTCGACCAATTCCAATCGCTCCGGCCACTTGTAGACAGCGACTCAGAGGCCCTTCATGAACTCCACCAGTTCCTCCAAGGTCGGGGGATCCTCCTTTGCCCGGGGCACCACGTACACGCAGGTGCGTTCGCCGAGCACCGGATCGGGCATCGCCACCGCCGCCACATCCGCCACCTTCTGGTGACCAAGAAGGGTATTTTCCACCTCTTGGGCACTGATGTTGAACCCGCCGCGGATGATAATATCCTTTTTTCGATCAAAAAATCCGATAAAATTCTCTTCTTTGCGCTGGAACAGGTCGCCCGTATAAAAATATCCGTCCTCGTCAAAGGCCTTGGCGGTGAGCTCCGGCCGCCGGTAATACCCGGCCATCACGTTGGGCCCCCGGTAGGCCAGTTCCCGCTCTCCCAAACCTACACAAATCTCACTTTGCGCAGAATTTGGGTTCGGGACTGTCATGTCCCTCATTTGATTTCTTGGCGGCCAGCGGCGTGATCTCCCACCCGCCCGCCGACAATCCCCGGCATCTCATGGATCCCTAGACCGTCGAACCGCCAAGCCCGCCTGGTCGTAACGACTATTTTGTCTCCCAGACGGCCCGAGCCAGGCACCTCCAAGTTTTTCAGCACTTGTTCCAGTCCGTTGATCGACGAATTCTCGTCCCGGATGTGGTGCGTCCCGCACTCCGGACAGGTCCACTCCCGAACCTCCGGCGGAATCCCCTCCGGCACTTTGTAGTCGCATACGTGGCAGGTCCGGGTGGACCCGTCTTCGTCCCACTCGCCGTACACTTTCCCGGATCGGGTTGCTGTCCACTTCAAGGTTTTCTTGAATCTGCCGATCAGCGACTGGTTGTTCATCGCCCGGCGCATCCCCCGGCTGATTCCCCCGCCCTGCGGCGTATAGTCCCCCACGAACACCCCGTCGTACTCCCGGTACAGCCGGTTGGCCACCGTCCGCAGGTACGTCTTCGTCTGTTCTCGGCGTACCCGCCACAGCTCTTCCAGCCGCTCGTTCAGCTTCCGCCACCGCCGCGAAGGCAGCCACGCCTCCGTCCCGTCTTCCCTCACCACCCGAACCGACTTCCGCTTGCACCGGTCCCGAAGGGACTTTAGCTCGTCGATTCGCCGGTCCAGGATCTTGAGAAACCACGGGTTTTGGATTTCCGTCGCCACCCCGTCAGTCCCCACTCCGTAGCCCAGGTTCTTGTGGTTCGGGTCAATCGCGATCACCCGCCCCACAGATCGCCGGGACGGCACAGGCCGCCTGACCGTGAAGACCGCGTAAAACAGCTTCCCTTCCTTGACAATCCGAAGCTGGCGAACCATTCCCGCCTCGAACCAATCGGGCAAGGGTTCCGCCAGCCGGGCCGTCACCTGGGCTTGCTTCTCTTTGCCCGTTCCTTCGTCCAGCACCTTCCCCAGAGACAACTCCAGCTTCCGGCCCTCCAACCGGTACCCCTTCCACGGCTCGTCGTATTGCAGGGAGAACCATTCCCGCTTCCACGACCGGAACTTCGGCCAGCCGACGCTCGATGCCCCCTTTTCGCGGCGGGCCTTCTGGTATTTCCGGATCGCTCCGCTCAGCCGCAGGGCCGCGTTCTTCAGCACCGACGAATACACCGTCCGCAGGAACGGGCGCTCCTTCTTCAGCGCCGGAACCCGGTCCCGCAGGCCGCGTTCGGTGTACAGCACCTTTCCCACAGCCGGGTCCTGGGTCTGCCGGAACCGCCGGCGCAGTTCGTTCGCTTCCTCCAGCAGGCGGTTGTACAGCCAGTTGGCGATTCGCGACTGCCCGTCCAGAATCGCCGCCGTGTGTTCATCCACTTCCAGAAGCATTTTCAGGACGGATGGCATCGGCCGCCTCCCTCAACGTCTTCATGATGTCTCTAATCGATCGGCTCCGGCTCCCGTACAGCCGGGCCGAAAACACCGTGATGATCTCCAGCACGTCCTGCACCAACTCTTCCTCGAAGGTCGCCTCTTCCGAGGCACCCCTGATGACCACCTCCGTGCCGAAATGCTCGCAGAGCGAGAACACCAACTCCGACCCGAAACGAAGCAGGCGGTCCTTGTGGGTGATCACCAACCGGCCCACCTCGCCGGAACAGATCCGGAGGATCAGCTCCCGCAGGCCCCTTTTGTTGTAGTTGAGCCCAGAACCCAGGTCGCGGATCACTTCGTACCGCCATCCGTTCGCGGCACAAAAGGTCTCCAGCAACTCCACCTGCCTCTCCAAATCCGCTTTCGGGTCGTGGCTGGAGACCCGGGCATAGGCGAGAGTGATCCGCTCTTTGGGCTCCGGCTCCCTGCGGGACCATCCGCGAAGGCTGGCCAGGTCATACCGGCGGTGCCCGCCCGGTGTCCGCTCGACCCGGATCTTTCCTTCCGCTTCCCAGCGGCGCAACGTCTCTGGCGATACTCCCAACTCTTTGGCGGTTTTTCCAATGGAAACCTTCATGGTTAAATTCTACACAAAATGAGTAAGAATATCAAGATATATCAAAGTTTTATTTAGCAGTTGCGAGCCCCACGGCGCCGACTTCGGTGAGCACCTCCTTGGTGACGGGATCCACCAGTTTCGTCCGCACTCCCTGGACCACCCAGTCCACGCCGGACTTTCCCCAATCCGGGAACCGGTCCGCCCGGCGCGCCAGATCCGGCACATCCACCGGCCCGGCCACCAGCCCCGTCCCCTCGTTCTGTCCCCAGATGTTCACGATCTCGATGCCCCATCGCCGTTTGAACTCCTGCATCGCCCATAGCGACGGCGGCGCCGACCCCGTGGTGATGGTCCGCACCGCCCGGAGGTCAAACTGATCCACATTGGGGTGCTTGGCGATCATATTGATAACCGCCGGAACCAAGATGGTGAAATTAACCTGCTCCTGCACCATTTGGCCGATAAAAATCTCAGCGTCAAAAGGATGGTGTAACACGAAAGTTCCGCCAAAGGTCAGCCAGGGGATAAAATTCACACCCACCGCCGTCATGTTCACCAAAGGTGCGACACACAACTGGGTCTGGTGTGGCCCAAAGCCCGTGGCCTTGGATAGCATTCGGGCCTGAAACAACCAGTTGTTGTGGCTGAGGGGACAGCCCTTTGGCTCCGCCTCGGTGCCCGAGGTCCAACAGATGGTGAAAATATCGTTCGCATCCATCGGGATGGCGCCCAGCCGCTCTTCATCATACGCGCCCCGAGCCATCTCCCGAACGTCTTCCAGGGTCAGAATCTCCCGCAGGGCGGGCAACTGCCCTTGAAGTTGCCGGGCCATGTCCAAGCCGCTGAAGCCGCGAAACCGGCGGGTGGTGATGAACATGGCGGCTTCGGTGAGCCCGGCGATATAGCTGAACTCCTTGGCCCGCCACTGAACGGGAAGCGGGGCGATCACACCCCCGGCCCGGGCGACGGCCAAATAAAGCATCGCCAACTCCCACACGTTCGGAAGCTGAACCATCACCACATCGTCTTTCCGCAAGCCCCGGTCCACCAAAGCTTGGGCCACGGCCCCCACGGCCTGCTCCAACTCCCGATACGTCAGCCTCTCCGGGGAAAGACCCACCAATTCTTCTTTGTTGGGCGGGTCCACCAAGGCCACCCGGTCCGGGTGGGCCCGGGCGTACTGGCAGAATCGGTCCCAGAGGGTCTCCGTGCCCCAGTACCCCTCCGCCGTATATTCGCGAATTCGTTCCGGTGATGCGAGAATCACGACTTTCCCTCCATTTTGACGACAATATCGCAAAACGCCAGGCCTGGGGTGCACTCCTGGGCCGGCGCCCCCGGAACAAACTTGAGCCGGCACCCCGGGAGCGGCGCCGGGAGCAGCCACGAGCGGTAGCCTCGCCACATCCCGGAACAGCGACCCGGTAGAGCCCAGGGCCGGCGCCGGGGACTGCCGCTCCGAGGTCCCGAACCTCCCGCGCCTGGCCCCCGGGTGACAACCGGGGCCTGGCGGTCCCATCCCGGGCCTCCCGAACCAGTCACTCAAGTCCACAGCCGGCGTCCACCGGCCCCGCAGCTCCGATCACTCCGGAATACGCTCGATAATCGTGGCGTTGGCCATCCCGCCGCCTTCACAAATCGCCATGAGGCCGTAGCGCCCTTTGCGCTCCTCCAGCCCGTTGAGCAGCGTGGCGGTGATCCTGGTCCCCGTGGCTCCGAGGGGATGGCCAATAGCTACCGCCCCCCCGTGGACGTTGACCTTGTCCCAAGGCGCTCCGATCTCTTTCTGCCAAGCCAGGACCACCGATGCAAAAGCCTCGTTTACTTCGAACAGATCGATATCCTCCACCTTCAGGCCAGCCCGCTCCAGCACCTTCTGGGTCGCCGGTATCGGTCCGGTCAGCATCGTCACCGGATCCACCCCCACCGCCGCAAAGGCGACAAACCGAGCCCTGGGACGGAGCCCGAGGCGCTCCGCCGTCTCGCGGCTCATGACAAGCGCCGCGCTCGCCCCGTCCGAGATCTGGCTAGCGTTACCCGCAGTAATCAGTTCCAGATCCTCAAAGGCCGGCGGGAGGGCCAGCATCTTCTCCAAGCTCGTATCCGGACGGATCCCCTCGTCCTCCGCAAAAGTCCTGTATTCGCCCGGGGCATCGGGCACCGGGACTTGAACCGGCACGATCTCCCGGGCAAAACACCCCTTTTGCCGGGCCTTTGTCGCCAACTCATGACTCCGGAGTCCAAACCGGTCGAGATCTTCCCGGGTGAATCCCCACTGTTTGGCGATCATCTCGGCTCCCAAGGCCTGGTCAAAAAATTGCCGGTTCCAACGGTCCATGCGGTACCGCTCCTGGAGGTCCCGGGTCATGGGGACCCCGTGCACCCCGATGGTGCTCATCATGGGAACCCGGGTCATGGACTCCACCCCGGCGGCGATGGCGATATCATACACCCCCGCCATGACGCCCTGGGCGGCAAAATGCAGCGCCTGCAGGCTCGACCCGCACTGGCGGTCGATGGTCACCGCCGGCACCGACTCGGGCAACCCCGCGGACAGCCAGGCATTGCGCCCGATGTTAACCGATTGTTCCCCCACCTGATCCACGCAACCGACGATCACATCGTCCACCACCGCGGCGTCGAGCCCACTGCGACGGATCAACTCTTTCAACACCCCGGCCAAAAGGTCCACGGGATGGACCTGGGCCAGACTCCCCCTCCTCCGGCCGATGGGGGTGCGGATTGCATCAACGATCACCGCTTCGCGCATCACCGATTCCTCCTCATGACATTTTCAAACACCCTCATATTTATTTCGAGAAGTCGGACAGTACACCTGCCAAAACCGACCGGCCCAACTCTATCATACCGCATTTTTCCCCAGGAGACGACCAGTCGTTCGTCTTCGACAAGATTTTCCTTTTGTATTGGTTCGATATGAAGAAAGGAAACCGTTTCGATCTGCGCTTCATCACTTGGCTGGTCGCCGGCCTTTTGGTTCTGATCCTCCCGACCGCGATCCTTTTCCGTCATTATACAATGCTTTCTCTTTCCCCTTCGGTGCGGCCCATCCCTTCCTCCGGCCCTCGCACGGTCGAGTTGCTCTCCCCGACGATTGAACCAATGGAGCACTACCGTAACCGCGTGTTGGTTCTGATGTATCACCACATCGATCCACACGAAAGCGATATGACCATTTCCCCCGAGCGATTTGCAGACCATATGAACGCCCTTCAGAGGGCCGGCTATCACGTCATCGGGTTGGACAAGCTCCTTCGTTTTGCATTGTATGGAAATCCGGTGCCCGACAACGCCGTGGTCATCACCTTCGATGACGGTTACAGGAGTTTTTACCAGTACGCCTATCCTCGGCTAAAAGAACATCACTACCCCGCGACCAACTTTATCATTGTCAAATCCACCGATTCCCCGGCTCCCGGGAGCATTCCGCACCTGACATGGGCCGAGATGATGCAGATGAAGAAAGACGGGATGACCTTTTGCAATCATACGTACAATCTCCACGGGCTCGCGGTGGTGGATGCCGCAGGCCACCGCAAACCCGCCCTTGCCCATGAGATATTTTTGCCGGACAAGGGCAGGACAGAAACCAACCGGGAATATGAGGAGCGCATCCGCCGCGATCTGGCCTTGGCCCAGTCGCGCCTCGACGCCGAACTCGGCGAACAGCCCAAAGCGCTGGCATTCCCTTTTGGGGCGTACAACGATACGGTGATCAAAGTCGCGGAATCCTTGGGAATCCAGCTCTTTTTCACTGTCAAGCCCGGGATCAACCCTCCGCACCGCACACTTTTCGACCGGATTGATGCGGGAACACCAACCCTTACTGGCCAGGGACTGCTCGAGGTGTTGAGCCGATATGATCCGTACCGGTCCGAAGCGCTGCGTTCAGCGGGACAGCCCTTCCCCGATTAGCCTTCGCGAGCAAAGCGTAGCGCCGAGATTTTCTGTCCCACTACTATCACCCGCAAATATTACGCAATCTTCAGATTTATGACGTTCATATCTTTACATGCCCAATCTATCATGGGACATGTCCGGTGATGGCCGGGCGTCGGAAGAATCAACACAACGAGGAGGAAAGGCGCATGAAGAAGCGGAGGAGGATTGCACGAAAAAGGTGGGTGGCGGGTGCGGCCATGGCCGGGCTCCTCTTAGGGACCGGCTTAGCACCGGGATCGGCGTGGGCCCGGGAGGCCGGGCCTCAATCCAATGGCACCGCGGTCACCTCCTACGACTGGGTCGTGACCCCCGCTGGGAAGCAGGTCACCCTGGGAGATTTCCCCATGGGGGGCGCCCTCAGCCGAGACGGCCGATACCTGGTGGTCTCGAACGACGGGCAAGGCACCCAGTCCCTTCAAGTCATCGACCTCGCACAGCAAAAGGTCATTCAGACCATACCCTACAAGTCTCCGGAAGCCCTTTATCTCGGCGTGGCTTTCAGCCCGGACGGAAAGACGCTGTACGCCTCGGCAGGCGGTAACAACAAGATCCGCGTGTTCCAGTTTCGCGACGGCCAATTGTCCGAGCAATCCCCCATTGCGCTCATCGGTCTAACCCCGGGGCCTAAGGCCAGTAACCAAAAGGGAAATGCCTATCCCGCTGGACTGACCGTTTCCCCAGACGGCGGCTTCTTGTATGTCGTCAATAACCTGTATAATACCGTGGTCAAAATCGACACCTCCACGGGCAAGGTGGTGGCCCAGGGGAATGTCGGCCAATACCCGTACACCGCTCTGCTCTCCCAAGACGGAAAAACCCTTTACGTCACCAACTGGGGCGAAGACACGGTGACCGCTCTGGATCCGGACACCTTACAGACCCGGGCCACCATCGAGGTCGGCCTCCACCCGAATGCCCTGGCCCTGAACCCCCGCACCGGCGCGATCTATGTGGCCAACTCCGACAGCGATACCCTCTCGGTGATCGACCCCTCCCGGCAAAAGGTCGTTCAGACCATTTCCCTCGCTCCCTATCGCGGCGCCCTGCCCGGAAGCCAACCGGATGCCCTCACCGTGAGCCCGGATGGCCGCACCCTCTACGTGGCCAATGCCGGAAACAACGACATCGCCGTCGTCGATCTCGGCAATGGGTCCCCCACCGCCCGGGCTGATGTCAAAGGTCTTATCCCCACCGGTTGGTACCCCACTGGAGTATACACAGCCGACAGAGGAAACCAGATCCTGGTCCTTAACGCCAAAGGTCTCGGGGCCGGACCCAACACTCAAGGGCAGTACATCGGGAATATGATAAGCGGCACTCTTTCCATCATTGACGCCCCGAACCCAGGCGAACTCCGGCGTTACACCGAGCAAGTGAAGCGCAACAATCAACCCGCCTCTGGGCCTGAGTCCGGCGGGCGCCCTGGTAACGGCTCGACGGACCGGTTTCCCATCCCCCGATTCCTCGGCCAGGATTCCCCGATCAAGCACGTGATCTACGTCATCAAAGAAAATCGCACCTACGACCAGGTGTTCGGCGACATGGGCAAAGGCAACAGTGACCCGTCCCTGACCGAATTCGGCGAGGACATCACCCCGAACCTTCACAAGTTGGCCAACCAGTTCGTGCTCCTCGACAACACCTACACCGACGCCGAGGTCAGCGCAGACGGGCACAACTGGTCCACCGCCGCCGAAGCCAATGACTACGTCGAGAAAAACTGGCTGGCCAATTACAGCGGCCGGAACCGGGGATATGATTTCGAGGGCACAAACCCCGCGACCTACCCACAAAATGGATTCATCTGGAATGACGCAACGAAGTCGGGGGTGTCGTTCCGGGACTATGGGGAGTTCGTGGAGAAAGACCCCAAGACAGGCAAATGGGCTCCCACCGACCCCAGCATCGGGCAAAACTATGATCCCGATTATCCCGGTTGGGATTTGAACATCTCCGACCTGACCCGCTTCGACCGGTGGAATGAGGAATTTCAACAATACGTGAAAAACGGAAATCTTCCTCAGTTCGAGATCGTTCGATTGCCCAACGACCACACCATGGGCACCAAACCCGGAGCCCTCACACCCCAGGCCTATGTGGCCCAGAATGACTACGCCCTCGGAAAACTCGTCGATGCGGTGAGCCATTCTCCCTATTGGAAAAACACGGCCATTTTCGTGATCGAGGACGATTCCCAGGACGGCTTGGACCACGTGGACGCCCATCGGACCGAAGCGCTGGTGATCAGCCCGTACACCCAACGGGGCGGCGCCGTGGACAGCACTTTTTACGATACGGCCTCCATGTTGAAGACCATCGAACTGATTCTCGGCATGAAGCCGATGACCCAGTACGACGCCGCGGCCCTGCCGATGATCAACGCCTTCACCACCCATCCGGATTTTGCGCCCTACGACGCCGTGCCCCCGACCTATCCCCTCGACGCCCGCAACGGCCAAAATGCCCCCATGGCCATGGTGTCCGAACAGATGGACTGGAGCCAGGAAGACGTGGCCTCGCCCAAGAAATTGGATGAAGTCCTGTGGGCAGCGACTCATCCGGGACAACCGTATCCGAAAAAAAGTGAGGCAGACGGGGGCCCCAATGCGGCCACCGGCAGCGCCGGCGCTGCCGAAGCAGCCGATTAATCCCTCCGGATAAAGGTTGAGGGCCGTCCCGTCCACCGGAGGCCCTCCCTTTATTCTCTCCTCATTGCTACGAACAGTTCGTCACCCCGAACCGCCGCGCCGTGGTCCCCTCCCTTCCGAAGCCGCCCGGGTGCCCGTTTCTTTCCGAATCAATTCGGCAAAGGCGGCCATCAAACCGCCGGCCCCGTATCGGGTGCGGAAAGATTCCACCGCGTCCGAACTAATCACCCGTCCCCGATTCAGAAAAATCACCTCATCCGCCACCTGTTCGGCCACATCGAGCTGGTGCGTCGAGAACACCACAGACCTCCCGCTCCTTTTGACCCCGACGAGGAGCTCTGCCAGGATATCCACCCAGTACGGATCCAGTCCGTTGGTCGGTTCGTCCAGCACCAAGAGGGGAGGGTCCGCCAGGATCGCTTGGGCGAAGAGCAGTCGCTGCTGCATGCCCTTAGAAAAGTGGCCAACCCGCTTGTCCCGCTCCGCCCCAAGTCCTACGATTTCCAAAACATCCCTGGCTCTTTGCTGATCCAGGCCTTTGAGCCCCGCGAAAAAAGTAATCGTCTCCCAGGCGGTCAAACCCGGGGAGAAGGAAAAATTATCCGGCATGTAGCCGATCTGTTCGACATAATCCCGGATCCGTCGACCCGTTTCAATCCCATTGACTCGAATGACCCCGCTCGTCGGCCGCAGGAGGCCCACCGTCATCCGCAGGATCGTACTTTTGCCAGCCCCGTTGCCGCCCGCAAGGGCCAACACCCGTCCGGGAGGTAGCCGAAAGCTGAAAGGGTGGACCACCCTATTGCCGCGGATCGTTTTTGAGATATTTTCCCACTCCAGGCCCATCTCACCCACGGCGTCGCCCCCTCTCCCAGACCCACACAGCGAGTGTTTGAAAAACCGCCAACCACAGCAGTCCGAATCCCGCCATCACCACCGGTCCCCAAGGCCCCGACGCCCCTTCCACCATCTGGACATAGGCCGGACCGAGGATCGATCCGGCCCCGAGCTGGATGACGGTGAACAGACGGACCAATTCGGCAGGATTACAGAACGTGAGAAGGGTCAACATCGGTTTTACGGCGCTGTGGGGCATGAGATTTAAAGAGGCAATGAGAAGGGTCGGCCAGGCGAGCACCGTCACAAACCACACCCCGACCCCCATGGTCAGCGCCTGCCAGCGATTGGCCGCAAGCGCCCCGATCAGGAGGGCAATCCCGAGGTACAACAACAGGATGGCCGCTGAAAAACCCGAGAACAGAGCCAGATCCGCCAGGGTCACCCCCTGCCCCACCCAGGCCCCGACCAGACCGAACAGCCCGAACCCCACAGCCAGTATCGACGCCAAAACGACAACCAAACCTACAAATTTCCCCGCCATGTACGCCCAGGAAGACAGGGTATAAGTCGAAAGCAGATCCCGGGTGCCGTCCTCCTTTTCGGCCGTCACGGAAAAAGCACCCAAGAGCAGCGTCATCATCGGCAGCAGATAGAGGATCAGGTTCATCATCGTCGCCGTGGCATGAGTATACGCCGGTAGCCCGGCCGCCCGGTTCGACTGAATCAAAACCAGAGCCAGGCTAAACACGCTGAACAGAGCGAGAAACGAGTATGCCCAGGGATTCCGGTACCCCAGCTTCATTTCCCGCTTGGCAATGATCCAGGCAGCGCTCACTTGGCTCAGTGCCCCATTTCCGCGCCGCTCATATTACCTCCGTTCATGCTGCCGCCGCTCATGCTGCCGCTGTTCATGTTCATCTGTTCTTTCATTTTTTTCATCATTTCCATATTGCGGGCCCAGTTATGGCTCCCCAACTGATCCGCCGCAAACAGCTTTCCCCCCGGGTACTGTTTCAGGAAGTTTTCCGCATCGGCCTTATTCTGGAAGGAAACGACATTATAGGCCATGGGAGTCACGATATTCGGGTCGTAGACATAAGTGGCGTCTTCGAATTTGAGCCATTGACTGCTGTTGTAATCCCGGACAAATCGCTGGGCAACCTGAGAAGTGCCATTTTGCTGGGTCCACTTGTTCATGCAGCCGAGGTCGTCAAATTTAAGCGCCTGGCCATCGGCGAGAATGATCTCCGTGGCAAAATGATCATCTTTGACTGTCATGTGGCAAACGGCACACTTGTCCACGGCGGGGTCGATGGCCGCCGGTTGGGCGGCTTGTTTCCCGCAGCCCGCGAGAGCAAGACTGAGGGCGGCGGTCGCCGCCAGCATCCCGATCATCCGTTTGATTTTCATGCTTTCACACCCCTGGTCGATGGTGTAAGAATGGATAAAGTCCCAGTCCGAGAAGGAAAAACGACACAAGCGGAACGGTTTTGTCCATCGGCGGTGCCGACGCGGTTGCGGTGTCCGGTGGCTTCATCAAGGGAGCCGTGTCCGTGAGCCAGCGCCTGGTATCACCGGCAAACAACTGCTCCAACACGAAGGTCCCCGGTGCCTGGAAGAAGATCTGGTAAGCGGGAACGGCCCGGGTGAGCGCTAACAGGAAAGGAGAGGCCTGGTAAGGAAGGTCAGACCGCCCATCTCCGTCCGCATCGAGTCCCTGCAGGTCATCCCAGTAATTACCCGCCATGCGATTGTCCCGACTGGAGATCGCCTGGGCCTGAACGACATTCCCGACCCACAAGTTGCGATTAAAATCGTTGTCACGGGACGCTGTCATATAGAGTCCCAAGAAATTTTGCGCAATCGTATTGTCGACAAAACGATTCTGGCTGGCCTGATCCACATAGAACCCGATGCGGTTGCCGATGACGTGGTTCTCGGCAATCAGGCAGTGGTGGGAATCATACACCAGAATCCCTTGGGCCTGTACATTGGCGGCTTGTTTCTCGATGTGATTGCCGATGACCCGGCTGCCGTCGTCCCCCATGACCATGACCCCGGTGATGTTTCGCGCGAAGCGATTGCCCGAGATGTCACTCTCACCGGTGAACATGAGGTGTACCGCGTAGTGAGAGTCCTGAACGACATTATTGAGCACCTGGTTTCGGCGGCTGGTATCGAGATACACCCCGTCCTGAACCTTGGCGATTCGACAATTCTCCACCCGGTTGTCGTTAGAATTCCACAGTTCAATGCCGTTCCCGACGGTGAACACCGTCCCGCCGGATCGCCCGACCCCCGTTCCCTGGATATGCACCCCCCGGATCTTGTTGCCATCGGCACCCTGAAGCCGGATCCCGATACCGGCAGTGGCTATCGTCAGGTCGGACAATACGTTGTTGTCGCCGCGAACCTCCACAGTGGCGTGCTTCGGCAGACTGAGTTTGTCTTCTAGCCGCACCCCCTGGACGTTCGCTCCGCTTGTTTGCAACAAGAGCAGCGGCCGGTCTTCCGAACCCCCGCCCCCGTTTACGATTCGCACCCCCGGACCTCCAAAAAGGGTGATGGGCTTTGCCAGGGTGATGGGACCGGCATACGTCCCCGGGGCGATCTTCACCGTGGATCCGGGCGGTGCCCGGTCGATTACGGCCTGAAGACTGTCGGAACCCTCTTCGGCGTACACCGGCACGCTCCATACCAACAGCCCGAACATCACCAGCAAAGCCCGCCACGGGATGGAAACTCTTCCCTGACCAATCAGCGACACCTCCTCCCTGCTGTGCGGCAACCCCGCCGTGCCCGACCCGGCCTTCCCCCTGCCTTCACCGTAACGCATCACGCAATATTTGCCCGTAGCCCTTTCAGGCTATTTATGTGACAAAAGGGTGGCGGTACTCCGAAGTGGGCCAGAAAAACATCAGCCCATCGGAACCGCCACCCGATTCAACTCCATGGCCGATCCATTTATGAAACAGTCCCCACCCATCCACCCGCACCGACACCATCGTTCCAAACCCGGCCCCGCCCGGTCCACTTCCGCCATGGCGCCGTGCCGGCATCTGTTCACTGGATCAGTCCACAAAACTGCCTCGAAATGCGGGCTGTTCGCCAAGCGGCTCTCCGGCAAAGAAAACAAGATGCAACGGGGTCACAACCGATACGTGGACCGTCTTTGATGGATATGCCGTCCCGAAGATTGATCCACAATTGGATCCCTGAACTCACTCATTCACAGGTGACTTCCCTTAAAAAGTCGTCCAAGACCATTGGGAAATCGCCAACATCATCAGCGCCGCGGAAGCAAGGGCAATATTTTTGGTAAAATGAGCCATTTCCGTGGCTTTCCCTTGAGCATCTTCCACGGTCCAAAAGTTGTGCACCCACACCGCCGCAGCCACCAGAAAAATGGCCAACAGGATTAAAAGGGGTTGAACCCAGTAACCCGTCAAAATACTCAACCCCCCGGCCAGCAACAATAGGCCGGTTACAGCGACTGAAAATCCCGGCACAGGGATCCCTTTATAGGCAGCGTACTGTTTTGTGCTTTCAAATCGAGTAAAATGAAGAATACCATCCAGAATGAAATAAACTCCAAATACAACTCGCCCCACCAACCACAGCCAGGTCATACCAACCTCCACCTTTCGCTCTTATGATGAAAATGGTTTTTATAGCACTATAGTACCACTCCAATCTTTCTTTTGTCAAGTAACTACTAATTAGCTACCATAAAACCGAATTCCACCTTCGTCGCACGGGCTCCGAGACGTACCCAAGAACCATCAGGCCGTCGTTTCACGTCCAAAGGCAACACCCCCCTACCTCCCCCGACCGACCCATTCCCGCCATGACCCCGCTGGAATCTCCGGATACCCCCGGGAATCCAACCACACGTACACCCATCCGGACCGCTCCTCCCGGGCGTCCCGGACCCACACCCGCTCATAGGCATTTTTCTGACCCGGGCCCCGGTATTCTTCCAGGTCATCCATGGCCCGAAGCCCCTCCGGCGTCACCTCGAACCACTCGCCTTCCACTTCCCCCGCCGCCTCGTCCAACACCAGCGCCGGGTACGCCCCCACGTCGTACAACCGCCCCCGCACCCGGCCCGGGCGAACGCTGAGTAGATAGGGAGCGGCCACCCCGTGATTTGCCTCCCCCACCAAAAGCGTTCCGTACACAAACACGCGAACCATCGGTCCCTTCTCACCTTTCCCCGTCGACATACCACCTGAATACCCCTCGTTGCGCCCTTTGCAGATCACCATTCACCCACTCCGGATCATCCCTGTACCGCTGGGAGCGCCAGGGGTCCCCGAGCATGTGATACCCGCGCTCCTCCCAATATCCCGGCACATCCTCCGCCAAAAACTCGAGTCCCCGCACCCATTTGGCCGATTTCCAAAAATATAAATGGGGCACCACCAGGCGCAGGGGCCAGCCGTGTTTCGGGGTCAGGGATTTTCCGCCATGGGAGTGGGCCAAAAGGACCCCCTCTTTGAGCAGCTCCTCCAGGGGCAAATTCGTGGTCCATCCCCCGTAGGCGTGCACCAGCACGTACCGGGCGTCCGGCAAAAGCCGCACCCGCCGCAGCACCTCCCGAACAGCAACGCCCTCAAACAGGTTGTCGTATTTGGACCACGTGGTCACACAGTGAATGTCGCACCGGTACGAAGTCTGGGGCAGGGCCATGAGTTCAGAATAGGTGAACTGAACCGGTTCCTCCACCCGCCCGAACAGTTCCAGTCTCCAACTCTCCAGGTCAATCTCCGGCACCCGGCCGGCATGCAGAATGGGCCAGCGCTCCGTGACAAATTGACCCGGGGGAATACGTCCCTCTTCAGCCACCGCCGCACCTCCTCCGACAATTCCATGTCCAACACCGATTCCATGCAGAAGAATCCGACCTGCCGTTCAGCCTCGCCCGCCTCCGGCGACGTTCAGATCCCGCCCAAGCGCGCCTTGCCCATCCCCCGGCCGCCCCACCTCCTGATCGGCAAACTGTTCGGCGTACAGCCGGGCGTACAACCCACCCCGGGCCAACAGCTCCCGATGCGTGCCCTTCTCCACCACCCGGCCGCCGTCGATCACCACAATTTGGTCCGCTCGCAGGATCGTCGACAGCCGATGGGCGATGACAATGGACGTTCTCCCCTGGAAAAGGGGCTGAAGGGCGGCTTGGATATAGCGCTCGGAGTGGGAATCCAGGGCCGAGGTCGCCTCATCCAAGATCAAGATCCGGGGATTTTTGAGAATCACCCGGGCCAGGGCGATGCGCTGCTTTTCGCCCCCGGAAAGCTTATACCCCCGCTCCCCCACTACCGTATCGTACCCGTCCGGCAGCCCCTGGATCATGTCGTGGATGTAAGCCGCTTTCGCCGCCACCTCCATTTCCTCCTCGGTGGCGTCGGGCTTGGCGTAGAGAAGATTGTCCCGGAGCGAGGCGTGGAATAAAAATGTCTCCTGGGTGACCACGCCAATCTGCCCGTGCAGCGACGATAATGTCACGTCCCGAAGGTCGTGCCCATCCAACGTCACCCGGCCCACCTCGGGGTCGTACAACCGGGGAATCAAATAACTCAGGGTCGTCTTCCCCGCCCCGCTCGGCCCCACCAAGGCCACCAACTGCCCGGGTTCGATGGTCAGGTCGATCCCCCGCAACACCCACTCCCCTCCAGGCCGGTAGCGAAAATATACATTTTCAAACTGGATCTGGCCCCGAACCCGCCCCACATCCACCGCCCCGGGACGGTCCTCAATCTCCACGGGTTTATCCAGATACTCGAACAGTCGGCTGAACAGCGCCGCCGACCCCATCACATTGACGTGAATATTCGCCAAGGCGGACACGGGACCGTACAGTTGCCCCAAATAAGCGGTAAAGGCCACCACCGTGCCCAGGGTCATGGCGTCCCCCATGACCAGGCGCCCCCCATACCAGTAGATGATCGCCGGCCCCGCCGTGGAGATGGTGGTGAGCATCATGAAAAACCAGCGGCCCACCAGGCTCTGGCGCATCTGCGCCTCCATGAGCTCTCGGTTTTTCGCCTCAAACCGTTCCACTTCACTCCGCTCTTTATTAAACGTCTTCACCAGAAGTATCCCGCTGACCCCCAGCGTCTCCTGCATCAACGCGCTGAGATCGGCCAACTTCTCCTGACTTCGCTTTCGCAGGTCGTAATTCATCCGCCCCACTCGGCGGGTAGGAACAATAAAAAGGGGCAGGATCACCAGCGACAACAGGGCCAATTGCCAGTTGAGGGCAAACATCGTCGCCACGGTGATGACCACGCTGATGACATTGCGCAGAGAGTTGGCCACGGTGTCGCTGACCACCATTTGGAGACTGTTTACATCGTTGTTGACCCGGGACATGATCTCCCCGGTTTTTGTATTGGTGAAAAATTGCAGAGGCATGCGGACCAGGTGTCGATACATTTGGTTGCGCAGGTCGAACATCACGCCTTGGCCAATGCGTGCGTTCAAATAACCCTGAAGCACGCCCACCGCCGCCGACGCCAGGGCGGTGGCCACGATCAGCCCGGCCAACTCACTGAGGAGGACCATATCACGCCGGGGAATCGCCCGGTCGATGATTCCCCGAATCAATAAAGGCTGGACCAGTCCGAGGAGGCTGCCCAGGACGATGGAGCCGATCACCCCGGCGAGCGGGAGGGCATACGGCCGAAAATACCCGGCAATCCGCCGCCAGGGCACATCTCGAAATCCCCGCCCCCCTTTTCCCTCCCCCCAGTCCGGTGCCGTGTAATAACGCAACGACAACACCCCCGTTCTTTCTATTTTAACAGAACGGCCGGGAGCGGGGAAATCGCGAAAACCGCGCCAGTGAGCCCACCGAGTATGGTAGAATAGATCCGATCCCGATATGGAAAGGAGAAACGGCCTTGTTCTCCACGTCCACCCACTTGGCCTTGGCCGCCGTGGAACGAAAATTCGCCGCCGGCGAGCGCCTCGATTTTGAGGATGGCTTGGCGTTGCTTCAGTCCCCGGACCTTCTTCGGATCGGGGCGATGGCCGACGAAGTTCGGCGACAGAAAAATGGCGATGACGCATATTTTATCGTCAACACCCACCTCAATTACACCAACATCTGTCATCTCAGTTGTAAACTGTGCGCCTTTGGGATAAAACCGGATCAACCCGGGGCCTATGCCCTCAGCCTCGAACAATTGGAAGCGAAGATGAAAGAGATCGCCGGGCGGGGTTTCACCGAACTGCACATCGTCGGGGGCGTCAACGCCTCTTTGCCCCTCTCGTACTACGAAGAGATGATGCGCCTGGCGAAACGCCTATTGCCCGGGGTTCACGTGCAAGCCTTTACGGCGGTGGAGATCGATTACATGGCCCGCGTCGCCAAGCTCCCGGTGGAAACCGTTCTTGAGCGGCTCCGGGAGGCGGGGCTCGATTCGATCCTCGGGGGCGGGGCTGAAGTGTTCGACCCGGAAGTGCGACGGATCATCGCCGGGCACAAAACCAGCGCCGACCGGTGGTTTGCCGTCCACCGCGCCGCTCACCAGATGGGCATCCGCACCAACGCCTCTATTCTCTACGGTCACATCGAGCGGCCGGAACACGTGGTGGACCATTTGTTGCGCCTTCGGGAACTTCAGGATGAGACCGGCGGGTTCTCTTGCTTTTTCCCCTTCGCCTTCCACCCGGCCAACACCGCCCTGGCGGAGGAGTATGGGATTCAAGACACCACCTCAGGGTATTATGATTTGCGCATCCTGGCCGCCGCCCGGCTATTGCTCGACAACTTTGACCATATCCGGGCTTTCTGGATGATGATCGGCGAAAAAATGGCTCAGGTGTCCCTGGCCTTCGGGGTGGATGACCTGGACGGCACCGTCATGGAGGAACAGATTGTCCACGCCGCCGGCGCCGAGACGGCCCAAATGGCTCCGAAAGAACAGTTTATTCGCATGATCCGGGAGGCCGGTCGGATTCCCGTTCAGCGGGATACGCTGTATAATAAGATTAAGATCTATTGACTCGTCACGGTCCGCACCGTCAAAGGCGACGTGCGATGCCGGAACGATTCCCGCCCGACCGGCCGGATGGTCACCAGCGGCCGGCGAATGGCGACGCTTGATTGCGCCGAGATTGCGCAAGGGGGGATGTGCCATGATGAATAAACTGTACGGACTTTTCGGCGCCACCTTGGGCGTGGCTTTTGTCGCCTTTTGCTTGAGCGCGTATTTTCTGTCCCAACAGATGTACGGGGCCATCGGGTGGACCGTGCTCGTCGCATTGGTTCTTTACATCATTTTCGGCCTGACCGCGGATCGGGTGGATTTTCGCCGGGACGGCCGGTACCGGACGAACAATTTGAATTTCGGGTACTATAAACATCACTCCACCCCGGCCGCGGTCCGTCGCCTGGAAGAGGAAAAAGCGCACAAGGATCAGCGGTCCCAGGCTTCCTGAACCGCCACTAAGCAAAACCGGGAGCGATCCCACGCCCCCGGTTTTCTGTGGTCAGAACCGTTCAGACACCACTTTGGCCTGGGTGAGGAGGAGCAGATAGTCCTGGCCTCCGGCTTTTGAATCGGTGCCGGACATGTGAAAACCTCCGAAAGGGTGCGCCCCCACCAAGGCCCCGGTGATTTTGCGATTAAAATAGAGATTGCCGACTTCGAATTCCCGCCTGGCCTGTTCAAGATGGGCGCGATTTCGAGAATACACCCCTCCAGTCAGGCCGTACTGGGTTCCGTTCGCAATCCGGAGGGCCTCGTCGAAATCCTTCGCTTTTAAAAAGGCCAGCACAGGACCGAAGATTTCCTCCTGGGCAATCCTGGCCTCGGGGGGAACATCGCGAAAGATCGTCGGCTTGATAAAATACCCGTCCCCCTCGGCGGGACCACCTCCGGTCACCAGTTGCCCCTCGGTTTGCCCAATCTCGATGTATTGAAGCACTTTGTCATACGCCGCCCGGTCCACCACCGGCCCGTAGGACGCCTCTTCCAAATCCGCCGGTGCCACCTTGAGTCGCTCCGTGAGTGCCCTGACCCGTTCCAAAATGGGCTCGTACACGTCATCCAGGGCGATCACTCGGGAACAGGCGGAACATTTTTGCCCGGCGAATCCAAACGCCGAAGTGACGATCCCCGCCGCCGCATCGTCGAGATCGGCGTCACTGTCCACAATGATGGCGTCCTTGCCCCCCATCTCCGCAATGACGCGCTTTAACCATTTCTGCCCCGGCTGCACTTTGGCCGCCAGTTCATAGATGTGAACCCCCACATCCCGGGAACCGGTGAAAGTGACAAACCTCACCTGGGGATGAGACACCAACACATCGCCGATCTCCCCGCCAGAACCGGGAAGAAACTGGATAACACCCGGGGGAATGCCCGCCTCCTCCATGATCTTGGCGAACTCCGCGGCAATGACCGGACTTGCGCTGGCCGGTTTTAACACCACGGCGTTGCCCGCCACCACCGAAGACACCGTCATCCCCGTGAGAATGGCGAGGGGAAAATTCCAGGGCGGAATGACGACCCCGACCCCGAGGGGCTCATAAGTCACTTCATTATCTTCGCCCTGGATGCGGGTCAAGGGATGAGGGCGGGCCAGGCGGATCATCTCCCGGCCGTAAAACTCCAGGAAATCGATGGCCTCGGCAACATCGGCATCCGCTTCTGACCACGTTTTGCCCACCTCGAAACACATGAGGGCGGCCAGGTGAAATTTGCGCCGTCGCATGATCGCCGCCGCCTTAAACAGACACCGGGCCCTGGCTTCGGCCGGCACCCGAGACCAGCTTTTGAAGGCGGACCAAGCCCCCTCCACGGCATCCATGGCATCTTCCCGGGTCGCCGCCGCGACCTGGCCGACCAACTCCTTCGGTCGAGACGGGTCCGCCGAACGGATCCAGTGCCCGCTGAACCGGTCCCTTCCGTCGATGCGCATGGGGTATTCCCGGCCGAACCCCCGACGCACGTCTTCCAGGGCGTCTTTCATCGCACGGTGGAACGCCGGATCTTGAAAATTGGTCAGTGGTTCGTTGCGAAAATCCACCAGCACGAACATCTCCCCCTTCCCCTGAACGGCAGGTCATCCCTATTCTAATCGTCCAGTCGCCGGGTCATGCAAAGTCTGGGAGAGGCGCCCCAAACGGGGCGCCTCGACTGCGGGGGACAGACGAAAAGGGGTGGGATCTCTGCGTGGCAGCAGGGCCGGGTGTCGGGGTCAAGAGGATTCCTGTTCCCGTCCTCCCTCCATCGTGTCAGCGCCTTCTGAGGTATCTTCGGGCAAGGCCGGCGGGTCATATGCCCGCAAGTCTTCCGGCCGGGCGCCGGGTACGGGGTATTGTTCGAGGTAACCAAGAGGTTCTCGAGGGACCCAGCCCGTTTCAAGGGGAGGAAATCCCCAACCGTCCGGAGACGGGCTCCCGGTCCCGGACATTCCGGGTGTCCCTGCCCCCGGCCCCCCGGGCGGCATACCGACACCGGGCGCCCCCGGCATGCCCATTCCCGGTCCCCCGAACATATACGGCATCATCCCGCCCCCGGGCATCCCCGGAATCCCGGGCGTGCCAACACCGGGCATCCCCGGCGCCCCCACTCCAGGCGCTCCAGCGCTTGGCACCCCGGCACCGGGAGCCCCCGGCATTCCGGGCACACCGCTTGGCAACCCCGGTATGATCGGAGGAATCGGCAGGCCGCCCATGGGCGCGCCTCCCCCGGGATAGCCCGCTGCCCCTGGGTATCCGGTCCCTGGCAACCCGGGGTATCCTCCTGGACCTCCCGGCATTCCGGACGGCGCACCCGGGGCACCGGGGACATAACCGGGCTGCCCGGGCATGGGAGCGCCGGTACCCCCGGGAGACACCTGGCCCGGGAGCACTGACTCCACTAACGGCGGAAGAATGCCGGGCAACATGCCCGCCGTCCCATACGGGGCCCAGGGGGCGCCAGGTGCCCCAGGCGTCCCCGCCGGCGGGACGTACATCTGCCGACAGGCGCCGCACTCATCCCCCGGCCCCGGCCCCCCGTAAAGCAACTCATCCGGCACCTGACCCGGCAGTCCAGGAGACGGATAGCTGGCCCCTTGATCCCCGTCGAACCCATATCCATGCCGCCACATCGGCGTCTCGGATTCCACCGGCTCTGTCCAGGCGGCGGGCATCGGTACGGGAGCGGGAGATCCCCCGAGCCACTCCTCAGCACTTTGATTCTTCTGACCCTCGTTGTCCTTCGCGCTCCGTTGGTCCTCCATCGGTTCTCCCTCCTGGGCTGGTGACGTTCAACACCAGTCTATGAGAGAACCGCCGACAGGGTCCGGAGAGTCCAGAAGTGGGCTCACCGGGTCCCGGCGCCAAAAACCATCCACGGAGAACGGTTCGTTCCGCCGCCCGCCGATTTTTCGTTTCTCACACCGTGGGGTCGGTCATCCGGTGTAGATCCATCAGACGATTTATATCCTCGGCACTCACCCAGCCGCTGGCTTCCGCCACCTCTCGCACCGTCCGGCCCTCCTGATAGGCTCTTTTTGCCAACTCCGCCGCCCGGTCATAACCGATCACCGGGTTGAGTGCCGTCGCCAAAGCGGTGCTCCGCTCCACCCAGTGGCGACACTGGTCTTGATCCACCTCCAAGCCTTCAATACAACGCACCCGGAATGCTTCACACCCCGTTCCCAGGATGCGAATGGCGTGCAGGACATTCCAGGCAATCACCGGCATCATCACGTTTAGTTCCAGTTGGGCGCCGGCGGTGGCGGCCGCCACGCAGGCGTCACAGCCGATCACTTGATACACGATCATGTTCATCATTTCAGCCATCACCGGATTCACTTTGCCCGGCATGATGGAAGAGCCAGGTTGCACCGCCGGCAGCCGGAACTCGGCCAAGCCGCCCCGGGGGCCGGAACTGAGCAGCCGGAGATCATCCGCGATTTTCCCTAGGGACAAGGCCAGCCCCCGCAAGGAGCCGCTCAGCGCGGCCACGGCGTCCGTATTTTGCATGAAGGCAAATCGGTCCTCGGGCTCCCGCCAGGGGTAACCCGTCCATTCCCGCAGCCTCTCCAGCACCTTTCCGGGAAACTGCGGGCCGGCGTTCAGCCCGGTACCCACCGCCGTCCCGCCGATCCCAACCGCCAAAAGCCCGTCCGCCGCGTGGCGCACGTCCTTCAGACGCGCCTCCAGTGCCCCGGCCCATCCCCCGATTTCCTGGCCGACCCGAATGGGAACTGCATCTTGGAGGTGGGTCCGCCCGAGTTTCACCACATCCTTATACTGTTCCTGTTTTTTTCGAAAGGCTGCAATGAGCGCCGACACACTGGGAATCAGCCGGGTGTGCACCGATTCGTAGGCCGCCAGGTGCAACGCGGTGTGGATCGTATCGTTGGTGGATTGCCCCATGTTCACGTGATCGTTCGGGTGAACGAGGTCGGTCCTGCCTTTTTCCGCCCCCAGCCACTCACAGGCCCGATTGGCGATCACCTCGTTGGCGTTCATGTTCTGGGACGTCCCCGCACCCGCCTGATAAACGTCTACGACAAAATGATCGTCCCACCGGCCCTCGGCCACTTCCTGGGCCGCGTTGACGATGGCATCGGCCACCTCGGGCTCCAGCCGCCCCAAATCTCGATTGGCCAGGGCAGCCGCTCCTTTAATCAGCGCCTGGGCCCGGATAAACTCCCGAGGCAGCCGCATCCCGCTGATCGGAAAATTTTTTACCGCCCGGGCGGTTTGGGCACCGTAATAGGCTGCATCGTCGATCATCACTTCTCCGAGAGAATCTCTGGCTTTTCGCATATTTTTCACGCTCCTTGACGGTTGGATATACCACATTTTACCGATCAATCATCTCTTGATTTTCATTTCCCGTTTTACAAGATGATACGTTAAAATAAGGTTAACGGCCGCGGGGAGGTCGGGAGCTCGAAATTCCGCCCGAGTCGGTCCGTCGCCGATGCGGACCGCGCGAATCCCGGCGCGATGTCCCGCCTCCACGTCCGATTCTCGGTCCCCGACGATAAAGCTCAGCTCCGGGTCCACGGGGTAGGCGCGCATCAGGTCCAGCAGCATCCCAGGGGCCGGCTTTCGGCAAGAACACCCGCTCTGCGGCGCATGGGGGCAAAACCGAATGGCGTCGATCCGCGCTTTTTCGGCGGTGAGGCGCTGGCGCATCCAGCGGTGCACGCTGCGCACATCCTTTTCGTCCATATACCCCAATCCGACGCCGCCCTGATTCGTCACCACAAACACCCATAAGCCGGCATCGTTGAGGCGCCGGATGGCCGCACCGACCCCCGGGAGCAGGGGAAATTCCCCGACGCGATGAATATGGGCTACATATGGGTTGATCACGCCATCGCGGTCGAGGAACACAGCGGGTCTCACAGCCTCAATCCTTTCATCGAGGTACGGGCTTAAAAACGAAAGACATCTCGAATTGCTATGAGAGCATAGATTGATATGGAAAGACCCTTTGCCTCAGAAACGATCGCACAGGTGTAGATTTCACGAGGAGGTGCTTGTTCATGCACCGATGGGCCGATGTCCATCTGACGTTTAACCTGATCCGAAGCTTATCCAAGGCGTTGGACGACGACCTGCGCCGCATTGCACGACCCTATCACCTGACGGGATCCCAGCTTCATTTGCTGAGTCTGTTGTATCAGGAAGATGGGGTTTCCATATCCACCATCGCCCAGCGCGGACTTTGGCACATTTCGAGCGCTTTCCACAATGTTGCGAAATTAGAACAATTGGGGCTTGTGACCACTCGGTCGAATCAAGAAGACGAACGGGTCACCGAGGTGCACCTGACGGAAGAAGGGCGCCGGTTGTTCGACGCCGTGAGTGCAGAAATTGAACAGTCCCGAGTGATTCAAGCGATTCAAAAACTGCAAGAACACATGGGCGGCCAACAGGAACTCCCGGTTCAGATCGGCCTTTTCCTATGCGAGGCCCTGTCCGGGCGGGATTTTACCCAATGGCTGCTCCGCTCCACCGCGCAGTGGAAGCAAACCGACAATCCTGAAGACGTGGAAAAGATGACTCACACCGTCTACGCAAACCATTGAGTGAGATCGTCCAGTACCCAGGTGGGGGAAACGGCGGCAGACGCAAGATCTTCTCGGCGGGAATACCCGGTCAACACGAGAACGGTGTCAAGGCCAGCCCTGTGGCCGGCCAGAATGTCGGTGTCCAAGTTGTCCCCCACCACGACCACCTCTTCTTTAGGAAGACCGAGCAGGCCGAGGGCTTGTTCCATCATGCGCCCTTGGGGTTTCCCAATCACAAGAGGCGCGACGCCGGTGGCCGTTTCAATGAGCGCTCCGATCGATCCGGCGCCGGGAATCAGTCCCCTCGTGTGCGGCAGGGCTCGGTCCGGGTTGGTGAGCACATAGGCGGCACCGGCCCGGATGGCCAAGCATAGTTCAGCCAGATCGTTGTAGGTGCAGTGGGTGTGAATCCCTTGCAGCACCGCCGCGGCCTCGGCTGGAACGATCTCTCCAGGCCGGAATGCGCGGAGCCCGGCCGAAGACACAGCTTGCCACAGCCCTTCTTCTCCAAGAACGAGAATCGGCTCGTGCTTCCAGACCTCGGCGGCGTAGGCCGCCGCGGCAACCGCCGAGGTCAGGACCCGCTGTTTGTCTGCGGGAAACCCCATGTTCCGGAGCCGAGACGCCACGCGTTCCGGCGAATACATGGAGTTGTTCGTGACGAAGACCACGTCGGTAGAGCGGCTGATTGTTTGATACCAGGACACAGCACTGGGAATGGCCCGGTCCCCCCGGTACAACGTGCCATCGAGATCGACAATCACTCCGCGTTTCTCGTGAAGGTTTTTGCTCATTCTACACCCCGCACTCCTTATCCCTGTTGAAAATCGACGGCTGGCTCCTGAATGCCTAGGCGGTGGTTGACGACCCTGGCCGCGACAAACAGAAAGTCGGACAGGCGGTTGAGGTACCGACGCACCGAATCCGCCACCGGCTCTTCCTGGGCAAGGGCCACGACCCGGCGTTCGGCCCGCCGGCAAATCGTTCGCGCGAGGTGCAACATCGCCGCTGCCGGGTCCCCGCCCGGCAAAATAAACCGAGTCAGAGGAGGCAATTCGTCCTCCCACCGGTCGATATTTTTCTCCAACCCCAAAACGTGTTTATCGGTGACAAAACTGCCTTCGCGCTTCTCCTCGGGCGTGGCCAGCTCACGGCCCACGTCGAATAACTCCCGCTGCACCCGCTCCAAGGCGGCGATCACGTCCCCCCAGTTGCCCGCCGATCGCCCGCGGAGCAGGGCCACAGCCGCACCGACGGCGGAATTCGCCTCATCGACCGTTCCATACGTGTCCACGCGTAAGGAATCCTTTCCGATGCGCCGGCCAAACACCAAACTGGTCTTCCCGTCATCTCCCGACCGGGTATATATGCGCACAACCAGCCCCCCTTGTGGACAACCGAACATTTTGGCTCTACTATGAGAATAACTCAACTACCCAGGGAAGGAGCAGACTCATGAATCTGCCGCAATGGGTGACTCTCGTCGCCGCCAGGACCCCCACGTTACCGCCGGCCACCGGGACAAACCTGTTCCTGGTATCCGACGGGGGCGAAGGCCTCGTCATCGACGCCGGCTACTCAGACCCGGAAGCTCTGCGACCCTTGACGGATGCCGTCCGGGAACGCAACCTGCACATCACCGGCATACTGTTGACTCACCACCACCCGGACCACGCAGCGGGAGCGGGATATTTGGCCGAACTGTGGGATTGCCCCGTGCACGTCCACCCGGCCGATGCGGAGGCGGTACGACAGTACGTCCCAGAACCCCGCCTCCGACCGGACCTCGTGGAGGGCACCACTCGGCAGGTCGGCGAAGTCCGCTTGGTCGCCCTGGAAACTCCGGGTCACACGCCGGGACACCTCTGTTTCTGGGAGCCGACGGCAAAGGTCTTGTTCACCGGAGACGCCGTTCTCGGAGCCGGGACGACCTGGATCGGCCCGCCGGACGGACACCTTCGAACCTATCTCAATACCCTCCGAAAACTGTTGACCTATCCCGCCGACATCGCAGGTCCCGCCCACGGACCGCTTGTGCAGGATCCGGCGGGCCAGATTCGCTACTATCTTTCCCACCGTCAGGAACGGGAAGAGCAGATCATGTCCCTGATCGACAAACATCCCCGGCGGATCGCCGACCTGGTATCGGCCATCTATGAAGGGCAAATTCCGCCTGCCGCCCGCTGGGTGGCGGAGCGCACCCTCTTGGGACACCTCGTTAAACTGGAAGAAGAAGGACGGGTGACCCGCGCCGTGGACACTGGCACACCCGTCCCCCTCCATCAGGTAACTTGGACCGACGAAGAACTCCGGCGGTGGACGGACCAAACCGTCTTCTCCGCCGTGCCGTGAGCCATCAGCGAGACGGAGCCCAGGCCTATCTGGGTCTCGCCCCTGAAGCGCTCGACATTAGAAGCTTTGCGCGGGTCTCGTACCCTACAGGCCCACGGGGGAGCGAGGTGGCCGGCTCCCTCATGCCCCGGGATCACCGGGGGCGCCCCCGGACGGCCGAACCCATGGCCCGCTCGCGCCAATCTCCGTCAGTGAGCCATGAGATACACCAAGCAGGCGATACTGGTGCCGAGCGTCACTCCACCCGCCACCTCCAGGGGCGTATGGCCCCGGTGCACCCACCTTCGGGCCTGGGCCGCTGCCACGCCCGACAAATCAATCCCCGCCTCTTGGGCCCGGTTGATTAATTCGTACAGCACCACGGCCTGTTGCCCGGCCTGGCGGCGCACGCCCACGGCGTCGTATAGCACCACGGTGGCAAAGACGGATGACACAGCGAACCAGGGCGAATTCCAACCATAAGATAACCCCATCGCCACCGCCAACGCGCTCACGACCGCCGCATGAGAACTGGGCATGCCTCCACTGCAGAACGCCAATCGCCAATTCCACGCCTTTTCCCGCCATCGCTGAAAAGGAATCTTGATGCCTTGAGCCACTAACATGGACGCCAGTGCAGACAATAACGGCAAATTCCACGAAGTGTTCATTTCCATTGTTCACTCCCCAGGACATCGGCCACCAAATCGGCAGCTCCCTGTTGAACCAGCCTTCGCAACCGATCCTTCACGCGACGACGCACTTCTTCATCCAGCAACAAGCGTTCCACCGCTTGGCGCATCTCGACCCCTTTCGTCGGCCCGGAGATCACCCCGAGTTTAGCCAACGCCCGGGCGTTGTCCTCCTCATGGCCGGGCAGTGGCACAGCGCAGACCATCGGCAACCCCATCGCCGCCGCCTCCACCACCGTGGCCGTCCCCGGTTTGGTCACCAAGACGTCGCTGGCGGCAAAGACATCTTGGATATCGTCGCGATACCCCAGAATTCGCAAGGCATGCCTCCATCCGGCCGCCCGCTGGGCCAGCTCCTTGTGCAGGCGGCGATTCCGGCCCGCCACCACCACCATTTCAAAATCCGCCGGAGACTCATCCAACCAGCCTAACCATTCTCTCACATTCCCCAGGCCCAGCCCTCCGCCCATGCACAGCACCCGGGGTACATCCTCCCAGCCCAGCCGGGCCAGAGCCTGGGCTTTGGGGATCGCCTGGCTGAAGGCCGGCCGCAGCGGAAAACCCGTGACATGCACCCGTTCCCGGGGATATCCCAAGTCGATCAATTCATCCCTCATCCAGGGAAACGGCACACAGTACCAGTCCGCCTCCGGACTCCACCAGAAGCGATGCACATGAAAGTCGGTGACCAACGTCCCGAACTTCCCCCGCCACCCATTTTGGCGAAAACGCTCCAACAGAGCCAAGGAGAAAGGGTGGGTCGTCATCGCCCAATCCACGTTCTGCCGGGTCATCCACATCATGAACGAACGGGCGTAGATCACCCCCACAAGTCCCGAAGCACCGATGTGCAGTCTGGGTTGCCCTTCGGTGGCCTGGTACATCCAGCGGTAAGCACTGGGCCATCTCCGCAGCAACATCAGGTATGTGCCGATCACCATGTGGGTCAACATTGGATGAGACCGCTCAAGACTTCGCACGACTTCCACCCGTTCGTCCGGGTGTCGTCGATTCCACGCCTCCGCTACGGCTACAGCCGCCAGGGTGTGGCCGCTGCCAAAATCATCCGTAAGCAGAATCCCCCGTCCCAATCCCTCAACTCCCTCCCGCAGCCCACACCTGGCAGGTGCGGCGGGCATCGTCATCCCCGGTCATCGGCGGAACCCGCGCCGGGGGGCTTCTCTCCCCGCCGAGAACCGTAAAGCTGAATCAACGTCTCCGGTGAAATGTAGATCCAATCCGCTTGCAGGGTCTGAAGGCCTTGGGACAACCTGTCTCGACCCTCCGGATGGTGCGCGAGGAGCACACCCTGAAGATAACGGGAAACCAGACGCCTTAACCACCTTGGCCGAAGGGGGGAGACGATAAACCCCGCCCGGTCGGTTCCCCGGCTCAGTACGCTCAGGCCGTACACCACTTTTACCCCGCGCCATCGCGGATCCTCCTCCACCGCCCGGGCCAGGATCGGGAGAGACCGGCGCCCGATCTGCATATAACGAAGGGACAATTGCCACTCATTCTTCGCGTCTTTCATCAGTGATTCTAAAAGTGTATTGTCAAAATGAATCTCCGCCACCGGATCCCCAAACCGCAACCGAGTTCCGTTCTTCAGGGTGATCGGCCAGCCCCAATAGCGCCTTCGCCCGAGGCGGAAGAGACACTCCCCCGGCCCTCCCAGGGGTTGAGAATGCATCAACCGAGCGCCTAAGCGATCCACCCAGTTCCAGAGCCGTTCTCGGAAGGTTCGCCTTGGCACCTCCGACAATTTCACCAACCGCCATCCGTCCTCTTTGGCCCATTCCACAAACAGGGGCAGAGCCTCAACCACCACCGCCGGGGCATCCCGGCGAGCCCCAAAAGTGTCCCCCGAATCGTGGAGAAGAACAATGGCCCCGTCTTTCATTGTCCGGATCATTCTGCGGGCGAGTTCGGCCGGAGACCCCTTTGCCGCCCAGTCCCAACTCATATGGCTCCACAGGACGGGCCGGATGTGCTGACGCAGTGACCAGATGTACGCCGGCAGGTTCAACAACCCCCACGGGGGCCTGTACCAGCGGATCTGCACGCCAAAAGTATCTTCCAAGCACCTTGCCGCCTCAACCACTTCCTGTCTGGTCTTCCCGGGCCCGAGGAGCCACAGGGGCCGGTGGGTCAGGCCGTGGATCGCCACATCGTGTCCTTCGCCCACCATCATCCTGATGAGATCGGGGTGACGAAGCGCCTTTTCCGCCAAGACGAAAAAGGTGGCTCGGACGCTCTCCGCCCGTAGAATTTCGAGGATCTTGGGGGTGTACTCCGGGCTCGGTCCATCGTCAAAGGTAAGGGCCGCCAACTTCATCCCGGGTGGTAAGCGCTTGATGCATCCAATCCCCATCGTCCTTCCGAGAAAAGTGGGTACCACGGTATACCCCACCATCACGAGAAGAGCAACCGTCAACCACGCCATGATGTCCTGCCTCCTACAGCGAGAAGCCCCCTCTATCATCTTACCGTGAAATGTGTCACATCGTCTATGGCTGTACAAAATCGTAACGTTGCGAAGAACAACGATACATGACGGACATTTCGCCCATTATTCCGACCCGGCCGGCGAAAGGGTCCGGAATCATTTTCCCGCCCGGCCCCGTGTCAACCCAGAAACTTCTCAAGAGATCGACGCGCTTCATCAAAGGCGTCTGCATATTTTTCCACCGCGTCCCAGACCTGCTCCGGGGTCAACCGATCGTAATCCTTGGCCAAAAGCCGGCGGAGATCCGCCACCGGCAGAAACGATTCCCCGAAGGACCGGTCGAAAATACCTTCTTCCATCATAATCTGCAAAATGTCTTGATAGCTGACGGGGTCCCGCATGGCGTACCCGTCGATGATGTGGTTGCAGCCATCGATCAGGCATTCGATGGACATATGCAAACTGCGTTCGGCGGCCATGCGAATCAAAGGATCGCTATCAAACGCCGACCGCCCGCGGCCCTTGACCTCTTTAACGCCCTCGGCATAGGAACTCATCAATTCCAGGCGGGCGCGAACCCAGGAACGATCGAGAAACAACTCGGTCACCTCTTTCCCAAAGCTCTGACGTTCAGACCCCATTGTAGACGCCCTCAGGTCCGTCTGCAACGATCCCCGTACCCGGCCTGAGCCATGGCGGACCTCACCATTGACGCCCCCCGCCAAGCGTGGTACACTGGCCTCAATTTCAAAGATGTTCCGCGGGGGGTGCCGTGCCGCCGGGAGGAGGCGAGCACGGCTGAGAAAGGTCGGCAGCCTTAACCCTTGGAACCTGTCTGGGTCATGCCAGCGAAGGGACGGTGGAACAGGATCGGCAAAGGCTGCCGGAAGGCGGCATTTTTTATGAACTTGATCGACATGCGGCGAAACTGCACATCCGGGATTCACTGGTTCGGCTCCAGACTGGAGGGCCGCGTCCTGGCGGGTTTGTCATGGCGCGGCCTTTCTTTTGTCCCGGGTGGGCCCGGGGAGCGAAAGGAGGTTTTTCATTGGGCTTATTTCAGATTCACGTGGTGACGGATGGACAGAAGGCAGCGGGGGAATTGGCCGAGGTGGTCCGCAAAGTGGCCCAGGCCGGGGCGGATGCCGTGCAGTTGCGGTACAAGGCGGCTCCCGCCCTGGAGCTGTACCGGCTGGCCGAACAGCTCCTACCGGTGCTGGACGGCACATCCACGAGGCTCCTCATCAACGACCGGGTGGACGTCGCCTTGGCGGCCGGAGCTCACGGGGTTCATCTGGCAGCCAAAAGCCTGCCGGTGGACCGGGTGAAGGCACTCCTTCCCGCCCCGATGGTGGTGGGCCGTTCGGTGCACAGCCTGGAAGAAGCCCTGGAAGCCCAGCGTTCGGGCGCCGACTACGTCACCTTCGGCCACGTCTTCACCACCCGCTCCAAACCCGGCGCACCTCCCCGGGGCCCCGATGCCCTCCGGCGGATCGTGGAGTCTTTGGACATCCCGGTCCTGGCCATCGGGGGAATCACTCCGGACAATGCCGCAGAGGCGGCCCGCACAGGCTGCGCCGGCGTCGCCGTCATCGGAGCGGTCATGGATCACGCAAACCCCGGTGCCGCCCTGTCCGCTTTGGCCAGCGCCCTGGAGGCGTCCGGCGCCGCCCCGGCACACCCCTTTCGTTGGCCCGCCAGCTAGACGGGACAGGCGGCGGCCGCCGGCGCCGCCCACCCCGACATCCGGGCTGTCGCCGAGGGTGCCCAGGGCAGCCATTCACCCCTTGGAACGGATTGGAGGAGGTTCAATCATGAGGGAACAGCGGATCGAAATTGCCGTCATCGGCGGAGGGTTGATCGGAGCGTCCATCGCGTATCACTTAACGAAGCAAGGCGTGCGGCCGTGGTTGTTCGAGGCCGAGACCCTCTCCAGCCAAGCGAGCCACGCCGGCGCCGGCATGCTCGGTGCCCAGGTGGAAATGCACGAGCCCGGGCCTTTGTTCGAACTGGGGGTCGCCAGCCGCAAAGAATTTGCTGCGCTGTGTGAGTCGTTAAAAGAGGAAACGGGCATTGATCCGGAATACGCCGCCGAGGGAATGGTGCGGGTCGCATCGACTCCCGAGGAAGCGGAAGAACTCAGGGCCCGGGGTGAGTGGCAGCGCCGGGCCGGGCAGCGGGCGGAGTGGTGGTCACCCGAAGACGTGAGAAACGCCCTGGGCTACCCCCTGCCCCCTTGCGAAGGCGCACTGTACCTCCCGGACGACCACCGGGTGGAGTCGCCCCGTCTGGCCAAAGCTTTAGCCCGGGGCGCCGTACAAGCAGGAGCCACGATCCGCGAAGGTGAGCCGATTCTTCAATTGGAAGAGACCAACGGCGGGGTTCAACTCACCACGGCCCTGGACACGTATACCGCGGGCACCGTGGTGGTGGCGGCGGGGGCGTGGTCTGCCCTGCTCCTCCAGCGGCCGGAATGGCGCGGCCGGATATTCCCGGTCAAAGGAGAAGCGGTTTTTCTCGACGCGGGGCTCGTGCCCCTGCGCCACACTATTTTTACCAAAGACATCTACCTGGTTCCGAAACAAGACGGGCGCATATACCTCGGGGCCACCGAAGAGCGGGAAACCTGGTCCAGAGAGCCCTCCGCTGCGGGAATCGCTCAACTGACCGCCCGGGCGGGGTCCCGGGTGACCGACCTCCAGGGCCTCGCGGTGTCTGAAGTGCGGGTGGGCCTTCGGCCGTGGTCGGACGACAATCTTCCCTATCTCGGGCCGATCCCCGATACGGAGCACCTGTGGATCGCCGCGGGGCACGGCCGCAACGGTATCCTGCTCACGCCCATCACCGGCCGATTGATGGCCAAGTGGCTGGTCAGCGGAGAGCGAGATCCTCTGCTCGAGGCTTTCGACCCTCTCCGAATCACCCGGCGTTAGACCCCTTTCACCCGGTCCTCTCGGGCAGGGCCGCCGATGTGCCGGAGGTCCTGCCCGCCGGGCCCAGGGTTCAAGCGCCCAGGCCGGCCCCTCACTCCTGTACCTCGCGCTTTGGCCGCAACCACTCCCGGCCCCCCAGATATGGCCGAAGAGCGGCGGGTATGTGAATCGATCCATCCTCTTGCTGATGAACTTCCAACAATGGGATCAAGATCCGGGGAGACGCGATGGCCGTGTTGTTCAAGGTATAACAGTAGTGCAGCTGCCCATCGCCATCCCGGTACCGAAGGCCGGACCGCCGGGCCTGAAAATCCAAAAAGCTCGAGCAGGAATGGGTTTCGCTGTAGGCATTGCGGCTGGGCATCCAGGTCTCAATATCGTGCTTTTTCACCTGGCCTTGGCCCATATCCCCGGTGCAGACCTCCACCACCCGATAGGGCAGCTCCAAGAGGCGCAACAACTCCTCGGCATTGTGCAAAAGCTCCCAGTGCAGCCGCATGGCCTCGTCCCCATCGGCCCGGGTGATCACGACCTGTTCCACCTTTGTAAACTGATGGACCCGGTACAGACCCCGGGTATCTTTACCTGCCGATCCCACCTCTCGCCGAAAACAGTTGGAGATCCCGAGCATCCTTTTCGGAAGCTCCTCCTCGGAGAGGACCTCATCTGCGTAGTAAGAAACCAGGGGCACCTCAGCGGTCCCCACTAGATTTAATTCATCCTCGGGAATCACGTAGGTCTGTTCTTTGCCCAAGGGAAAATACCCCGTCCCGAACATCGCCCGATCCCGGACCATGACGGGGACGATCATCGGGGTAAAACCTTTCGCCACCAAATGGTCCACCGCCAGTTGAATAACCGCACGGTGCAACAAAGCCGCCTCGTTTTTCAAAAAATACATCCGACTGCCGGCGATCTTCACGCCCCGGGGAATGTCGATCAAATCGTGCATCTCCCCGAGGGTCACGTGGTCGCGAACCGGGAAGGAAAAGATTGGGGCTTGTCCTTCCCGGCGCACCTCCACGTTGTCGGCGTCGCTCTCCCCCACCGGCACATCATCGAAGGGCACCGCCGGGGCCCGCAGCATCAATTCTTCATACCGATTCTTGACCGTATCGAGTTCGTCTTCCAATCCCTTGATACGCTCGTTCAGTTGTCGCACCTCTGCGATGTTCAACTGTTTTTCCTCGCCCTGAAGGGTTGGGGTCCGTTTCGATTTCTGATTGCGCTGGGCCCGCAGCTCTTCGATCTGTCCGAGCAATTGCCTGCGGCGTTCGTCAACCTCTAATAAATCTTGGACATCAAAGGAAATCCCCTTGTCCCGGGCCGCTTTTTGCACCCGGTCCGGGTGGCGGCGGATGTACTGGATGTCAAGCATGGGAAGCCTCCATCTTCACGACATTCAAATTTTATATTACTGGACATACCCCCCCATTGCAAACCGAGACTGAACAGGAGCCTTTTTCGATGTCCCTTTTTCCCCGAACCTTCAGCACGAATCCCATCGGCGTGGCGAGTTTGGTATGTCCATTATCTGGTTTATCATCCACAGGTTGGATGGTTCAGGCCATGCTGAACCAGGGTCAGGTTCTTGGTTACCTGGCCCAGGAGCTCCACCTTCTACGATCGCGTTCCGTTTAGGACACGCTGCGAACCAAGCTCCTCATGCGTTCTTGCTGCTTCTCCCGCACCCTCCCCAATGCCATCGCCAGCATCACGCACAACGCCAAACCGCAACGTATCCGCATCTTCCTTAGCCCTCGAACGGTGTGCCGTTCAAACCCAAACGAGACGTCCAAGCGACTGTTCACCCTCTCCACCGCCGTCCTGTACCGGTATTCCTTTGCCCATTTGTAGCTCTCCCGGGCAATCGGCGTGAAGATCCGCCGGTCCACCGCGAGCGGCACCCGCACCCCTCCGGCCACGGGGCACTGTTCCCGCCCTTGACACGTGATCCCGTACGCCTTGGCTGGACATACTTTTTTCAGCGTCCCCCGGTCTTTCTCGAACCCACCATTGCTCATCTGTTGCCGGGCCCCTGTCTCTGGACAGTAACAGTACACCGCTCCCCGTTCGTCATACACCACGTTCGTGTGTCCCGGTAACAACCGCGTTTGCTCCCCGTCTTTCCACAGTCGCCTCGTGTCGATCACGGGCTTGATCCCATATTCATCCCAGCAGCGACTCAAGAGTTTCGAGTCGTCGTACCCCCGATCGGCCGTCAGGACCTCGGCCTTTTTCAACATCTCCGGATGGCGTTTCTCCAACTCATCCAGCAGGACATGCCCTTCTTTGACGTCCGAGCGCGACCCCTTGGTCACCGTATACGCCACCGGCAATTCATGCTGAGCATCCACCACCAGGTGGAGCTTGTAGCCAAACCACCGGACCACTTTCTCCCATGTACTCCCGTCCTCGCGGGTCCCACGATAGGTTTTTACCCCGTATGCTGCATCCAGATCCCGCCGTCCGTCTTCCTTCTTTTCTTTCGAGGGACGGGACGCCCACGAGGCGATTGCCTTACTGTCCATCGCCAAACGACGCCCGAACTCCGGAAGTTCCTCACTCAGGGCCTTCACCAGCTCGTCGAACATCGATTCGATCCACGATCCGTGCTCCATCAAGCTGCGGAGAAATCGGGTGTAAGCAGCTGCGCTGGGAACTGCGCGCAACCCACAGATCGATCGCAACTGCCCGTTTCGAGAGAGTTCCCGACGTAAGCTCTCGATCGACGGGTGCTGAAACACGATTCCTGCCAACATCGAGTTCCACATCGCCCGTACCGGGTAGTCATCTCGTCCATGACCTCTCGATTTCTCCAGATGCGCCATGAGCGCTTCGTCCGGCAGATGTTCCAGAACCAGCCGGAGGCGTTCCAAGTCTCCAAGCGGCTCAATGTCTTCCCAGGAAAACAGTTCGAGTTGTGGTATAATGGCCATAGGGTGAGTCCTCCTTGTTGGATCATTTGTCTAACCACTATTCTAACAAAAGAGGACTCACCTGTCTTATTGGACTGGGGTGAATTTGTCCGAATCTATCCCTCCCCCCATTCAAAACCCCTGTCTTTCCTGGCCCTCTTTGGGGGAAAGTTTTCTGGTCCCTGCTCCTTACCCCTTATCCCTCCTGGCCTTTTCGGCATCGAAAAAGGCTCGAACAGCGTTCCCGGTGCCGACGAAGGGACGAAGGTTATCGTCTACAGGTTGTTCACGAAATCTTCAAGAGTCCTTCCCTTTCTCTTGACCGTTGGAGTATAATAGGGCTGCATTGAAAAAGGTTAATGGATCAATCCATTGAGCCACAGTCGCCCTCACCACAACCGGGAGGTGAGCCCTAGATGTCCTTTCCCATCGTCCGCAAGAACGGCATCCCCTTGTACATACAGGTCAAGGAGGCCGTCCTCGCACAGATCCGGAACGGACATTGGAAGACGGGCGACAAACTTCCGACGGAACGAGAACTGTCCGAACGTCTCCAGGTGAGCCGCAACACCGTAAGCCAAGCCTATCAAGAGCTTGAAGCCGAAGGGGTTCTCACGTCCATTCAGGGACGGGGAACCTTTGTGTGTGATCGAGACGACGCCGTCCGCATTGAGAACCGCAAAGACCTTTTAATGAAGATCATCGACGTGGCGATGGAAGAAGGTCTGCAGCTCGGTTTCTCGATTGAAGAGTTCGCCGAACTGACGGCGGTGCGGGCCAGGCAGAAGCGGGAGTTGCTCACCCTCATCCAGGTGACCTTTATCGAGTGTAACCGTGAGCAAGTGGATTATTTTGCCCGTCGGATTCAGTTCCGTTCGGGGGTGTCCATCACACCCGTCGTCCTCGATGAACTCCGGCAGAATGTCGAAGTGCACCTCCCCAAGGTGACCTCCGCAGACCTCGTGATCACGACATTTTTTCATTACGATGAGGTCAAGGAGTTGTTGGGACCGAAACGCAATGTGCTGGCCATCTCCTTAGAACCGCAGATGGACACCATTGTTCGCATCGCCCGCATTCCCGCCGGTCGGCGGATCGGCCTTGTGTGCCGTTCGGAAAACTTCGCGGGAAAAGTGCAGCTGGCGTTGAAAAATGCCGGCCTGGACGGTCTGGACCTGTCGGTGACCACCACGTCGGATCCCGAGGAACTCGCATGGTTCGTCGAAGAGATGGACAGTGTCATCGTCTCCCCGGGACGGCGGCGCGAGGTGGAACGACTCTGTCGCCGGCGCCAGGAGGTCATCGAATTCATCTATCAACCCGATGTGGCATCCATTAACTTGTTGCGCGCGGCACTCATTGACGTGCGCCGGGGGTGAGAACGCGCATCGCGTAAAGATACCAGGTTTCGGTTATATTGTGGCTGAGGGCGGCTGGAGCGGTTCCCAGATGTTTTCAAGACGACTAGAGGAGTGACTCAAAGTATGTTGGAGGAATTGTCGTGGAAGGTCGGAGGACAGCAGGGGGAAGGGATCGACAGTACCGGCGAAACCTTCGCCACGGCCCTGAATCGGCAGGGGTATTACATCTACGGGTACAGACATTTTTCCTCGCGCATCAAGGGTGGACATACGAACTATAAAGTTCGGGTCTCCACAAAGCGCCGCTTGGCCAGCGCCGATTTTCTAGACATCCTCATCGCCTTCGATCAGGAGTCGATCGATTTTAACGCAAAAGAACTCCGACCTGGAGCGGTGGTCATCGCGGACGAGAAGTTTCATCCCGCCTTGCCGGAGGGTGTAAAGGCCGAGCTCTACGTCGTCCCGTTCACGAAGCTCGCCGAGACGGCCGGATCGAGCATCATGAAAAATATGGTGGCCCTCGGCGCCTCCGTGTACCTCCTCGACCTCCCGGTGGATATTTTCTCCGGGGTGATTCACGACACCTTTGCCCGGAAGGGCCAGAAAATCGTCGACCAAAACATGGAAGCCATCCGCCAAGGCTATCAGTTCATGAAGGAACAGCTCAAAGATGGGACCCACATGAAGCTGCAACCCCCGGCGGGCAAGGGTTCCCACCTGTTTATGATGGGGAATGACGCCGTGGCTCTCGGCGCTCTGGCCGGCGGATGTCGGGTGATGGCAGCCTATCCCATCACCCCGGCATCGGACATCATGGAATATCTTATTAAAAAAATGCCCAAAGTCGGGGGCGTGGTGGTGCAGACCGAAGACGAGATCGCAGCGATCAACATGATCATCGGCGCCGCCTACGGCGGAGCCCGGGCGATAACCGCCACTTCCGGCCCCGGCCTGTCTCTCATGATGGAAGCGATCGGCTTGGCCGGCATGACGGAGACGCCGGTGGTGATCGTGGACACCCAACGGGGTGGCCCGTCGACAGGGCTTCCGACCAAACACGAGCAGAGCGATCTGTACGCCGTCCTGTTTGGCAATCACGGCGAGATTCCCAAGATCGTGTTGGCTCCGAGCACAGCCGAGGAATGCTTCTATGAAGCGGCCCGGGCGTTTAATCTGGCGGAGCGGTATCAGTGCCCGGTCATTCTCATCACCGACCTGGCCCTGTCCTTGGCGAAACAGACGGTGGAGCCGCTGCATCCGGAGACCATCGAGATCGATCGCGGCAAACTGATTACCGAAGTCGATCCTTCCATGCAGAGCGGATCGTTGTTCAAGCGCTATGCCCTTACACCGGACGGCATCTCTCCCAGGGTCATCCCCGGCGTCAAAGGCGGAATCCATCACGTGACCGGCGTGGAACACAACGAGGTCGGCCGACCGGACGAAGGAAGTGCAAACCGCGCCAAGATGATGGAAAAGCGCCTGCGCAAGCTCGAGAATGTGGAGCTGGACGGCAGCCTGACCTTCTCCGGTGATGAACACTACGACACCCTGGTGATCGGTATCGGGTCCACCCGGGGGCCGATTGAAGAAGCGGCGGAACGCCTCACCGCAGACGGGTACCGAATCGGCCACGTCCATGTGAAGGTGCTGGCCCCTTTCCCGACCCGGGCCCTATCGGCGTACACCGAAAGGGCAAAAAAGGTGATCGTGGTGGAGAACAACGCCACAGGGGAACTCGCCCACTTGATGCGGTTTTTCGGCGTCACGACGCCGACGGTGTCTGTGAAAAAGTTCGATGGCAATCCGTTCTTGCCCGGTGAGTTGTACCGACAGTTGAAGGAGTGGATGTAACGATGGCGACGGTCAAAGAGTTTCGAAACAACGTCCGGCCGAACTGGTGCCCGGGCTGCGGCGATTTTTCCGTGCAGGCTGCGATTCAACGGGCCCTGGCCAACCTCGGTGTGGAGCCGGAACAGGTGGCGGTGGTATCCGGGATCGGCTGCTCCGGGCGAATTTCCGGTTACATCAACACCTACGGATTCCACGGGGTTCATGGTCGGGCATTGCCTTTGGCCCAGGGACTAAAACTCGCCAACCGGGATTTGACCGTCATCGCCGCAGGCGGGGATGGAGACGGGTTCGGAATCGGTCTGGGACATTTTATCCACGCTGTTCGCCGCAATCTGGATATCACCTACGTAACCATGGACAACCAGATTTACGGCCTGACCAAGGGGCAGACTTCGCCCACAAGCGGTCACGGATTTAAAACCAAGACCACCCCAACCGGCAATATCGAGCACGCCGTCCGGCCCATCGAACTCGCCCTGGGGGCTGGCATCGGATTCGCGGCTCAGGGGTTTTCCAGCGACATCAACCAATTGACTCGGCTGGTGGAATTGGCGATTCAACACAAAGGCTTCTCTTTGGTGAATGTATTTAGTCCTTGCGTCACCTTCAATAAGATCAACACCTACGACTGGTTTAAGCAACACATCGTCAACCTGGAGAACGACCCGACCTACGACCCGACGGATCGCAGCCGGGCGATGCAGAAAGTATTGGAAACCGGCGGGCTGTGTACCGGATTGATCTACAGGGAGGAGCGGCCCTCCTATGAGGAGTTGATCCCCGGTTTCCAAGCCGAGCCCGTGGCGCGGCACAATCTACAGATGGATCCCGATGTGTTTCGCGAATTGGTCGCAGAGTTCGCCTGAGAGACGAGGCTTGGGTTTCGCAGGGTCGCCGCTTTCCCGCCGGGAGCGGAAAGCCGACACGAACACAGGGCGGAGGTACAAGGAATACAGGGCGCACAAGGAAAAGGCCCGGGGCATATCCCGGGCCTTTCACTTCCATAAAAACGGTGTGTCCTTTCTATGATTAAGCGGTCTGCTCGAATCAGCCTTTGTTCTGGGGCGGATCGCCGGATTATGTATCGTGTCCCCAGATATTGTCCCTCGCCGAAAGATATCAGCTAGCGCCCCCGAACTTCAAACTGCTCCCGGCACCGCAGGCAGATCCACTTTTCGTGACGCTGTTGAACCAGCATTCGAACCAAGCGGGTCCGCTCACTGTGGCAATGTGGGCATGGAGTTTTGAGCCTGGGCGAGCGACCGCGAGGTAAAACCGCCAAAGACATCTTCCCCACTCCCTTCTTCCCGGACACCCGAGGGCCCTGGTTATGGGCTCTTCCGGGTCCATCCAGTCTATAAGACGATGGGAGCAGGGATTTTGTTCCTCATCCCGATCATTCCACCCGCCCCTGGGCGTCCACCGACCACCACCCTTCCCACCCCGCTTCTCCCACAACCCCCAATCGCCGGGTGAGGTTCACCACCGGACAAGCGTGATTGGGGATGAGCTCCACCACCTGTCCGACCCGAGGAAGTTCAACACGAGAATTCGGCCTTTCGATTACCCCGTGTTCCTCGGATAACCGAGTCACCCTGAGCCCTTCCTTTCCACAAACAACCCCGAACCCCTCGAGCCCGGAAGAACCGTGGGCTCCCTGATCCAGAGCGAGCGTCTTGGACCCAGCATCGATGACACATCGGTCTGGGGTCGGCCGACTCACCACCCGGGCCACCACCCGAAGGGAACAGTCCTCCGGATTAGCCACACCCAGGCGGACCTGGGTTCGGTCATTAAACACATAGTTGCCCGGTCGAATCTCGCTAATCCCGGGGACTTTGGATACGCGGGCGGCCGTCGGTGTGGAGCCCGCGCTGAGGGCCGGGGTGGGCAGGCCCCTCATCTGCAGCGCTTTTTTTAAGGCCGCCAACTGCTCGCCTTCGCTCTCGGCGATGGCCTCGACCTCCTCCTTCGACTCGGCCCCGTACGCGTGGCCGGCGTGGGTCAACAGACCGGCAAAATACACCCCTCCCCCCGGCTCTTCCCGCCAGCGCTTTTCCCACAAAAGGATCCTTGAGACGACAGCGGCAGCACGGTCCTCCTCGGCCGTCGGAATGCCACAGCGGTACAGCCCGGTGTCGACCTTCAGCCACAACCCCACCGTCACCGCCCGTTCCTCGGCCATTCGGGCCAGGAGGTCCACTTGTTCCAGATCATCTGCAACCGTCGTAACCCGAGCCCGGGCGGCCAGAGCGGCCAACCGATCCCGTTTCACCGCCGATATCACCGGATAGGCCACGGTGATATCCCGAAACCCCGCCTCGGCGAACACTTCTGCCTCGCCCAGTTTCGCCACGGTGATGCCCTGGGTCCCCGCCATCCGCTGTCGGCGGGCAATTTCCACCGTTTTATGGGCCTTGACGTGCGGCCGCAGCGCCACCTTGGCGTCGGCAGCCAAAGCGGCCATTCGGGCAATGTTGCGATCAAGGGTAGGGCGGTGGACCACCACAGCCGGTGTCTCAAACCACTCTGCGTGTATAAATGGCAAAACGAGCGGCTGCACCATTGACTTTCCCCCTTTGGCGGACGCCCCGACCTCCCTGGCGCCGGGGCGTCACAATCGGTACAATAGTCATAGAACCCGCTGGAAAGAAAGGAGCGAATGGTGTGAACCCCGGTAGTTGGACTTCCGTAGAACTCCCACCCGATGCGCGCTTGTTGCGCAAGGAAACATTCACTCTTCAGATGGAACAGCAAGATTACGATATCGAACTATTCGAGACGATGGAAGGTGAGTATTACGCCATGGGCACGCCCCGGGCCACCGATAAAATCATCGTTTACGGCAGCCCGGTGGTCCCCGATGCAGCCCTGGCCCTTCAGATAGTCATCGACAAGATCCAACGGGACCAGGTGAAAGAGTAACTGCCCGCCCAATTTCCCTTCCCCGGGGCCACTTTCACACTTTTCCGGGCGAATCGCCGGTATTCGTGGAGCTACTGCATCAGGCGGTCCACCGTTTCCCGGTCCAGCCGCCTCACCACCTCAGTCAGCAACCGTACCGCTCGGTCATAATCATCCCGGTGCAGCAGAGCCGCGTGACTGTGAATGTACCGAGTCGGAAATCCGATCACGATAGAGGGGATCCCCCGCCCTGCCAGATGAGCCCGGCCCGCATCGGTTCCTCCCCCGGCCATGGCGTCAAACTGGTACGGGATCCCCAATTCTTCCGCCGTATCGATGACCAGATCCCGGAGCGGACCGTTCGGTACCAACGTGGCGTCGTAGAGAAGGACGAGCGGCCCTTGACCGCACTTGCCGAGCGCCTCGCGCTCCGACAAGCCGGGGGTGTCTCCGGCGATGCCCACATCCACGGCGATAAACACATCGGGCTGAATCCATTGAGCCGCCGTTTGCGCGCCCCGCAAACCCACTTCTTCCTGCACCGTGGCCCCGGCATACACGACGTTGGGATGGTCGGTATCTTTCAATCGGCGCAGGACGTCGATCACCGCCGCGCAACCCGAGCGATTGTCGATCGCCTTCGCCATGATAAATTTGCCTCCCGACAGGACGGTGAACGGACAAATCGGCACCACCGGATCGCCGGGTCGCACGCCCAACTCCATCGCCTCTTCCCGGCTCCCGGCGCCAATGTCAATAAACATGTCCTTCTTCCGAACCACCTTGTCCCGCTCTTCCTTCGGGAGAACATGGGGAGGTTTGGAACCGATCACACCGATGATCTCCCCTTTTCGCCCGAGGACCCGCACCCGCTGGGCCAACATCACCTGCTCCCACCAACCGCCCAAGGTCTCAAAACGCAAAAAACCCTCCGGGGTGATATGGGTGACCAAAAAAGCCACTTCATCCATATGCCCCATGACCATGACCTTGGGACCCGCAGGATCCCCAACCTTCTTGCCGACAATGCTGCCAAGGCCATCCTGCGAAACTTCGTCGGTCAGCCCCTCGAGATGCTTCCTCATCAATTCCCGTACAGGCCCCTCGGCTCCCGGGGCGCCGGGGGCTTCCGTTAACTCCCTCAACAACTCCAGTGAAGCATCCATAGCACTCTCTCCTCCATTCCATTCCCCAGATCTCTCCACCAATCCATGACCAGCTGTGCACATTCCTCCGCCTGGAAATCTCATCTCAAACCGGGAGTTTAGCCTTCCGCCGTCACCGCAAGGTGTCGACCGGCCATAGAATGGTTCGGTGGGAAATATCCCAACGGGGGAGGCATGAGCGTGATCCGTGTGGAGCCTTTGACCTTCGATGAAGGAACCGCCATCGCTGTCCAGATCGCCCTCCCAAAGACGAATCTTCTCGCCGTCGCCACCGCTACGGGATACATCATGTGCGGTGCACTGGACGTATCCCTGCTCAACACCCGCCTCCGAAACCGGGAGATCATCGCCGGACGGGCGGTTGGCGTCAGAACCCTGGAAGAGCTTCTGGCAGCTCCTTTAGAACAAGTAACCGACGCCGCAGCGGCCGTCGGCTGGCATCCCGGGATTCGCGGACGAACCGCCATCGCTCTCCTCTTGGCCCGGGAAAAAGCATCTGGAAAAACCGTCTAGCACATCCCGTCCAACTCGCCACAGCGACGTTACCCCCTGCCGGAACGACACCGACGGCCCGCGCCGGGGCGGGCCGTCAAAAGAATCTCATCGGCTCCGGATCTCGTCCAAGCGAATCGCCCGGGTATGTAGCGTATGGTCCCACACTCGATTCTTGCGAGTAAAGAAAGCCGCTGTCGTCACCGGAAACCAGGTCAACGTAAATGCGGGAAGAATCACCAAGCCCAACAACGCCTTCAAGGGCACTCTCTCCAACAACATGGCAAGGGGCAGCTGCCCGAACAAGAAAATGTTCATGCTGACCCAAAACCAGTTCGGAAAGAGGGTGCTGATGTTCGTGAGTTCAAAGAAACCCGGGGAGAACACTTGAAAATACAACATCCCCGTCGTCAAGAGCACGATCAACATCCGCATGGGTTGAAACAGATAGAGCGCCGAATCAAACATGGCCAAGCTGCGTTTTCGCAGGCTCTCCCGCAACAATGACCAGAAATACCGATGAAAACAATCAAAATGACCCTGCATCCAACGTAGCCGCTGGCGCATCGATGCTTTGAGCGTCAGTGGTTTTTCGTCATACACCCGGGCATCATGCGCCCAGGTCGGGTACACCCCGCGCATCACACAGCGCACTCCGAATTCGAGATCCTCGGTCAGGCTCGTCGCCCCCCACCCGATCTCCTTTAATAGCGCGGTCTCGACACAGACCCCGGTTCCACCCAAAGCGTTGGGTAAATGAAGATTGTACCGCGCCAACTGCCACATGCGGTTCGTGTACCAGTAGGAACATCCGTAAGAAATACTCACCCAGGAATCGAAGGGGTTTTTCACATCCAAATACCCCTGTACCACCTTGGCCCCTTCGCACAGCTTGTTATTCATGACCTGTAGGAAATTGGGCGAGACGAGGTTGTCCGCGTCAAACATGACGACGGCATCGTACTCCCGGGGCCGTTTCCACAACTGTCCCAACATCCACTCAATGGCAAAACCCTTGCCACGTTTTTCCGGCTCGAACCTCTCGTAGGCGATTGCCCCGGCTTCCCGGGCAATGTCGGCGGTCCGGTCTGTACAGTTGTCACAAATCACGAAGACATCGTACAGTTCCTTCGGATAGTCCAGATGCTTCAAGTTTTCAATGAGCGGAGCAATGACCTTTTCCTCATTGTGTGCCGCGATGAGGACAGCAAACGATTTCGTCGGTGGATGCTCCTTCGTCCTATGGCGGCGCCGCAGTCCAAACAACGACAGGGCGACCTGGTACATGCCCACCACCGCCGCCACCACCTGAAGGAGGATAAAAAAGCCGTTCGTCATTGCGTATACAAAATCCATCCACGACTCCCTCTCTTTTCCCGTCCCCGCAGGGCCGTCCCCGCGACACCGCCGCCTTCGGCCAGCCGGCGCCGTCAGGGCATAGTATGACACAGACAGCTCAGTTCTCACCCACTATACCACGGGCGGAAAATCTTACACAACCCCCCTTGACCAGGCCCGCACCCGAGACTATGGAGAACCCGGGACGCGCGTTCACCCTCAGCCTTCGTGGGACAAGGAAGCAAGGAGTTTGCGGAGGGACGCCGCCCGATCCCCCCCGGACTCCACCAAGTCGCCCGGGAAGTACAAACGTTTTACCGCAATGGGCGGCAGATTCCGAAGGAGCACAGACTGTTCAAAGAAATTCACCCACTTGCCGCCCCCGTCCGAGAGCCACACGGGTTCCCGGTTCCCGGAGCCATCGATGCTCACGTGAACAAAGCCCGCGTAACTGTCCGGATCGAGCCCGGCCTGAACAAAAGCCTCCCGGACCAAGCGCTCCACTTCCGGAGTCCATTCGGCCACAGGCACCGATTCAAACAATCGCCGATGAAGCAACCTCCCGGCGAGGTCAGAGAGTATCGGATCCCCGGAGCGCTCCCATCCGGGTAAGCCTGCCAAAAACACGGCGTCATCCATGCCGAGAAAGGCCTCGATGGACAATTCCCCGGGATCCTCCAGGCCGCTCATCCACGAATCCCACAAAGGGGGTACATCTTTTAAGACCCCTTCCCGGCGAAGCATTATCGCCCTTTCCACAATCTTCCGCACCAGGAGGTCTGACCCCACCGTCGTTGGATGCAAATACACCTGGGCGTACATAAAATACCGGGCCAACATGTATTGCTCCACGGTGAGGCGTCCGCTCGGCCGAACCAAGACCTCAGCCCGTCCTGGAATCATGACGCGTATCAATCGCTCCAACTCAAACTGCCCGTACGCCACCCCGGTATAAAGCGCATCCCGAAGCAAATAATCCATGCGATCCACATCGAGTTGACCGGTGATCAGCTGGTGCAGGAGCGGAAAATCAGTTTCCCCCGCAATAACCCCTGCCACGTCTTCGGCAAACCGGTCATCCACATCGTCGAGCACTGCCCGCAATTCCGCTTCTTCCCGCAACAGCCGAACGGTCCACCCTTCATGCCGCTGGCCTGTCACCGGTTCCACGGCGTGGGAAAAAGGCCCGTGCCCAATGTCGTGAAGCAAAGCCGCAGCCAAAGCCAACAGCCGAGTTCGCTCCCCGGGGGTCCACCCGTAATTCCGCATAAAATGCTCGACAACTTTGCGCATGGTCTCGTACGCGCCAAGGGAATGGGTGAACCGGCTGTGTTCGGCGCCGTGGAACGTCAAGAAGGAAGTCCCCAACTGTCGAATCCGCCGAAGTCGCTGAAAAACCCGGGTGTTAATCAGCCGCCAGATGAATGGATCCCTCACCCGGATGTAATTGTGGACCGGATCTTTCAACACTTTTTCTTTTGCCTGCTCCATCCGCCCGTCCCCCACATCGCCATCAGACAAAGCCCGCCTCTACAGGTTACCACCTCAGCGCCTTCCCGTCGACCCGGCGGCACCCCGGCGGCACCAAAGAAGAGTAACGTTTCCGAAATCACAGGCATCTTCCCGTGCCGGAACCCCCCGATGGGCTCCTTCATATGTTGTGGGCAGACACCCAGGAAGGGGGCTTTCCCGTGCAATGGATCGCACTCCTGGTCCTGGCCCTAGCATCGAATCTCGACAACCTCGGGATCGGCATCGGTTTGGGACTCAAACGGGTGAAACTGCCCTGGACCTCCAACGCCCTGATCGCCGGAATGGCCGCTTTGGCCACCGGCCTCGCCGCGTATGGCGGCCGCACCGTGGCCCTGTTCCTTCCCAGGCAGATGGCCAATGTTCTCGGTGGGGTGATCATCATCGCCATCGGGGTTTGGGTGGTTCGATCCGGAGGACAGACCCCACCGGACAAAGACTCGCCGAACGACTCCCGGAATGCGCCGGAAACCCCTTTTGAGGCCGGAGGGTCCCGAAATCTCGCGGACCCCCATGCCGTTCGGACCTCACCTCGCCCGGAATCCCGGCGAACGGCAGCGTCCACGCCCTCGGCGAGCGCCGAGCCTCCGGCGGTGTTCGCCGTTTTTCGCACTCCGGTCTCCGCGGACGCGGACCGAAGTGGATCGATCTCCTGGAAGGAAGCGCTCATATTGGGAATTGCCCTGGGAATCAACTGTCTGGCGGGAGGCTTTGCAGCCGGCCTGACCGATCTCTCTGCCGCCGGAGCTGCGGTCCTGACCGCTATATTCAGCTACCTGCTCACAGACCTCGGCGTGCGCATTGGCCAGTACGCAGGGCAGCATTGGTTCGGACGATACTCGCATTTTATCGCAGGAATCCTCCTCGTGCTCCTGGGGGTCTATGAGTGTCTCTCTTGACTCGTTACTCCCAGGGGCGCCAAGCCCCCAACACCGACAGCACGAATCCCAGAACGCCGACGAACAGCGATCCCACCGCCCCCGAGCGCAGCCCCCGCCTCCACAGCCACCGACTGAGATTGTACGTATACACCAACACCACAAACGGGATCACCCCGGCGATCAACCATTTCAGGAGCACCCTCCATCCCTCCCTTGTGCCCTCCGTCAGATCCTCTTGGACGTCAACAGATTGCCCACCCGGCGGATCACGAACCGGCTCTGCACTTGAATCGAGAATTGAGGATAGCGTTCCCGCCACCGGTAGTTCTGCCACTCAGCATCGGTGAGAAAATCTCTTCGGGCATAAAGCCCCAGGCCGAGAGCGTCCGATCCGTCCCGCTGCAATTTCGCCACCAGTCGTTCCGCCTGGCGATTAAACTCCTGCTCCGCCCACTGGCGCAACTGAGACAGCCCTTGATGGCTTTGGGTGTCAAAATTCCCCACGGCGCTCACCAGATCGACGTCGAACTCCGGGGCAATGCGCCAGACGGGGCGACTCCCCGCCAAGTTGTAACTCATCGCCGGTCCCCCTTCGTGCTGCTGAACTTCCACTGTGAACCGACCCTGGGGGACGCGAAACGTCAGGAAGGCGTGGAGCAACTCCCCTCGCAGCGCCAACAGCATTCTCCCTTCCTGACCATCCAAAATCTCCACTAAGCGGTCCCCCCGAAACACTGCAGCACCCGGAAACTCCTCGGGGTTTCCCCCTACCCGCTGCATTCTCCCCGCCTCAAAATTCACCGAGGGATTCTGCAGTTGTTGCTCACTGCGAGCCTTTTCACCCGAGCTCTCAGATTCCTTTCCGCCGCCTTGACTCGCCCCGGGCTTCTGGGACGCCTTACTCCGGTCCTGGGCTTTCACCGCCTGATTGATCGCCAAGACCGACGTAAAGGCGTCTTCGGAATCGGTATCCATCGCCCGGGCAAAGCGATGAAGCTGCACCACGGGGACCATCCCCGTAAAGGTCTTCAGCCTCTGCAACCCCTCGATATACCGGGTGACAGAGCTCTCCAACACGGGCTTGTTTTCTTTAAACGAATCCGCCGCTTTGCCCCGAACCACTGCCACGAACATGGTCCGCCGGAACTGCCGGAACCGCAGGAGATCGAGGACGTGGGGAGAAACTCCCTCCCTGGCGACGCCCTCGCCGAAAAGGACATATTGGCACTGAACAAAATCCAACCGCCGCTCCACCGTACTGTTCACCAAATTGATAGCCTCCCCGAGGCTTCTGGCCACAACGCTCACCGATCTGCTGCCTTTTTCCGTCTCCCCGCCTCCTTCGCCGCCGCCCCCACCTCCTCCCGGGGAACCCGAAGGGCCGCTCATTTCCCGGGGAACGGCAATGCGAAAGGTGTAGACGTACATCCCCGGAGCCGGCCCCGTATCGATGGCAAAACTCGGCACGAACCCCTCTTCCTCCAATTCCGTGCGATCCCAGCAACCACTGACGAATAGAAAAGCCACGGCCATCATCGCCAACCACCACCGCCGCACCTCTACCCCTCCCTTCGGCGCCGGCTGATGACCGCCCCGACCCATAGCACCGCCGGAAGGCCCAGCAACATGACCCATCCCCAGGTGCGCAGGTAACGATTTGTGAGGTCGGCGGTCTGCACGTAATCAGCGGGCAGAGAAGCCACTCCGTACACCAGGGCGGCCGTCGCAAACACCAGAGGCCGGTAAACCGGCAAATCGCCCGCTTGCGCCAAACTTTGCGTTGCAGCCCACAGCCCGGCGGCAATATAGATGACGGCGGACAGCACCCAGAGAACATCGAAGATCGCTTCCATCCGTTGCATGAAACGGCCGAGGTACACCAAGCGGGCCAATTGATAAAAAGGAAACGGGTTGTCCGCCCCGGACGGCGGAGGGAAGGACAGGGTGTAGCCCAAAACCATGAGGATCATCAACACTCCGGCAATCCATACGGCGCCCCGGGCAATGCGGCCGCTATCCCGAACGACCCGAATGCTGGGGAACATAAGCCCCAAAAGGACAAGCTCGGAAAAATACGAGGACTTTGCCACACCCGCGGCCACCACCGTGCCGAGACCTGGACCGAGCACGGGGTACAAGTAACGATGATCCATCCAGCCCAGATCCGCGACCAACAGAAGCAAAAATCCCACCAACAGGACGACGGCCACCAGCTGGGAGAGCCGACTGAGGGTCTCGATCCCGTAGTAAGCGATATACACGGTGACGGCCATGAACAGAAACATCACGACGTGGGCCGGGGTCCTGGGCAGAATCGTGCCGATCACCGCCTCGACAAAAGCTCGGGTCACCAAAGCGGTGATGAGGACGAAATATCCCCACAACATCACGCCCACAATCCACCGGCCTGCACTCCCCCACCACTGTCCGGCCATGGCGATCACCGAATTCCCCGGGGCGAGCTCGGCGATGCGGGAGAATAGCGCACAGGCCAAAAGGGCCACGAGCAGGGCGATCACCATGGACAGCCATCCGGCCCGGCCGGCCGACAAAGCCAGATCCTGAGGGAGTGTCAAGGCAATCGACGCACTAAAAACAATAGCTAAAAAGCTCCTGGCTTCCTTGGAGCCGACATACCCGGTGTGCATCATGAGTCTTTCCCCCCGCCTTCTCCACCGGATTCGCCATTTCCGCGATCTTGGCCCTGCCCCCTTGCGCCGGAATCGTCCTTTCGCCGGTTGGCCCCGGTATCATCCACCCGCGATCCCTCCTTGGCAGGCTGCGGGCGAATGGCCTGGCTCCACGCATCCCACCGGCGGTTGATGGGTTCCTGCATTCGCGAATCGCCCGTGCGCAGATACTCGGGGCGCAACTCCTGTTCATAGGCTTGGCCGCGCAGGACAATGTCGGGATTGGAATGCCGGTGGGGCGCCACCGGCGACATCAGGGGCACTCCGAAGGATTTGGCACTGACCAGATTCCCCAGAACTGCGGCCAGCCCCAGGGTGACCCCGTAAAAACCGAAGGCCGCCGCCAGGGCGATGAAGAAAAACCGCATCACCCGCACGGCAAAGGAAAGGTTGTAGTTCGGCGTGGTGAAAGAGGCCAAGGCCGTGACGGCCACGACGATGACCAGCAGGGGGCTGATGATGCCCGCTTGGACGGCCGCCTGCCCCAGAATCAATGCCCCGACGATGCCGATGGTCGGGCCGATCACCGAAGGGATCCGAATGCCCGCCTCCCGAATCAGCTCAATGGCCAACTCCATGAGGAGTACCTCGCCGATGACCGGAAAGGGGACCGTCTCTCTTGAGGCGGCGATGGCCATCATCAGGTCCGTAGGAATCATCTCCGGATGGTAATTCACCACGCCGATGTACAGCCCTGGGAGGAGGACGGCGATGAGCAGAGACACAAACCGAATCACCCGGATGAAAGACCCGAAAGGCCAGCGAAGATAGGCGTCCTCTGGCGTATGGAGCAAAGACCAAAAACTGAGAGGCACGACGAGAGCATAGGGACTCCCGGACACCAGCAGCGCCACGTGCCCCTCCACGAGAAACGCCACCACCCGGTCCGGCCGTTCGGTGGAGAGGATTTTCGGAAACAAAGTGGTGGGCGGATCTTCCAAGTACTGCTCTAAAAGCCCACTGTCGATCAACGCATCTAAACTCAGCCCGTTGACCCGGCGCTTGACCTCCTCCACCAGCTTGGGGTTGGCCACGCCCTTCAAATACATCACGGCCACGTCGTTCTTGGTGGTTTGCCCGACCTGGATGATTTCGGTCACCAGTCGGGAAGAGCGCAGCCGCGCTCGGATCAGGCCGGTGTTCGTGCGGAAATTCTCGGTGAACGCTTCGTGGGGACCCCGAATCACCTGCTCGGACTTCGGGTCGGAGACACTGCGGGTGTCCCAGCCTTTGGTTTCCACCGCCAATCCTTCGCCGAGTCCCTCGATAAACAGGACGCTGTTGCCCATGAGCAACTGCTTGACGGCATTGCGGAATTTGGAGACCCGCTCCACTTGGTTGCCGGGCACCAGGGTGCGCAAAACCCGCTCCATATCCTTCGTCCCGGAATCGGTATCCGGCCGGACCGAAGCCAGGAGCATAAGAGGTTCGAGGATAAAATTGTTGATGACGACTTTGTCCACCATGCCGTCGACAAAGACGAGGAGGGCACGCCGGGGTTCGGGAAGGCCAATGGTGAGATGGCGGACGATAATGTCTTTATTCTGCGGGAGGGTAAAGGTCTTGTTCAGCATGTCTTCCAGGGAGTCGAGGGACACAGGGATCGGGTCGTCCCCGGCGTCCGGCTCAGATCCCCCCCGGACGACTTCCCTTTTCCCTTCCTTTTTGGCCCATTCCGACAAGGGAATCGGTTTTTGCAGGCTCAACGGCTTTTGTTCATCGTCCCGGTCGTCGTCCCGAGCCTCGTTGGGTTTGTCCGGTTTACCTGCGCTTTTTTTCTCGTCGCCCTCGGAACCCCCACCCGGCCCCTTCATCCCATTCTCCCGTTCTCCCAGGGAAAAGGTGGCATCCAGAATCGAATCGTCCACGGTGAACAGCCGCTTCACCCACCGCCGGAAATCCAACACCCGAACACCTCCTCCAACAGCACCGGTAGTATTCCCCATGGCACAAAAAAACTCCCCAGCCATGGGCTGGAGAGTATGTTGGATACCCGTTTCTTATATGCGAAGGAGTTCTTCCACCGGACGGCGAACAACTTTCACCCGGCGCACCTCGGGATCATCGGTGCCCTGCACCGGCAGACCGGCATTCATATGCTCGCGAATGTACTCCAGACTGGCCTCGGTGACGATCTCCCCGGGTACCAGGATTGGAATCCCCGGGGGATAGACCATCAACATTTCCGCGAAGATCCGTCCCACCGAATCCTGGAGGGAGACGGTGTCGGTCTCGGCATAAAACGCCTCCCTCGGCGTCATGGCGAGCAGGGGCATCACCGGGGTTTTCACTTCCACGGGATATTGGCCGATCTGGTGGTGAAACTCCGCCGCCAAGGCCTCCAGGGCTTCGACAAGCGCTCTCATTTCCTCCTCTCCGTCCCCCGGGGAGACAATACAGAGAATGTTGTACAGGTCGCTCAACTCCACCTCGATGCCGAACCGTTCCCGGAGGATCTGCTCCGCGTCGTACCCGGTGATCCCCAGATCTTTCACACACACGGTGAGCTTCAACGGATCGTAGGCCACCGCCGCCGAACCTTTCAGGCCATCTTCCCCAAAACAATACAGCCCCTCGATCTGATTGATCCGATCCCGGGCCTCCCGAGCCAGATCCAGAGCCCGGGCGATCAATTCCCGCCCTCGGACCGCCAACTGGCGCCTGGCCGTATCCAGGGAGGCGAGCAACAAGTACGATGTCGACGTGGTGGTCAGCATGCTGAGGACAGCCTGAACGTGCCGGGGATCCACCCGACCTTGCCGGACGTTGAGCACCGAACTTTGCGTCAGCGATCCGCCCAATTTGTGAACGCTAGTCGCCGCCATGTCCGCCCCGGCGTCCATGGCCGATATCGGAAGATCCTCATGAAAATGGATGTGAGCGCCGTGCGCCTCGTCGACTAAGACGGGTATGTCCCGGTCGTGGGCGAGGGCCACGATGGCGCGGAGATCGGCGACAACTCCGTAATAGGTCGGATTGATCACCAGCACCGCCCGGGCGTCGGGATGCCAATTCAGCATCGTTTTCACGGTGGACACACTGACGCCGTGGGCGATGCCGATTCGTTCGTCGATCTCCGGCGGCATAAAAATCGGATGGGCCCCGGACAAAATGATGGCGGACATGACCGACTTGTGTACGTTGCGCGGAACCAGAATCTTGTCCCCTGGCCCGCACACCGCCATGATCATCGTCATGATGGCACCGCTGGTTCCCTGGACGGAAAAAAATGTATGGTCGGCGCCAAAGGCGGCCGCGGCCAACCGCTGGGCGTCCCGGATCGCCCCCTCCGGGTGGTGCAAATCGTCCAGGGGGGCAATGTTGATCAAATCAATGGAAAAGGCGGCATCCCCGAGGAACTCCCGAAACTCCGGGTCCGCCCCGGTCCCCGCCTTATGTCCGGGTATATGAAATTGGAGAGGCCGACGCCTAGCGTGCTCCATCAAGGCGGTGAACAAAGGCGTCGACCCTTGGTCCAAAGAGTCCCGCTCCTTTTTCATCTCAGCAAGGCATCCCGCAGGGACGCCGACGAAGCCTCCCATACATCCCGGTGGTTCTCGGCAAAAAAGTCCGCCAACCGCCGCCGTTCCTCTGAACCGAGAACATCCACGCTCACTCGTCCTTTGACCGCCTGATCCATCTGGTTCACGTGTTCCGCCAACCGCTTATAGCCGGTTTGATCGTCTTCGTTCACCCACATCTCACAGGCGCCCAGCCCGTGGACACAAGGTTGATGTTGCTCACTGCGCCCCAAGGACACCCACACCAGAGCCACCCGCCTGCCCTGCCCGCGCCGGGCCGGATCGTCGGAGAATGAGATGCCCCGCTCCACCCGGCTCTTGGCGTGCAGTGCCCCCTTGTCCACATAAACGTTCTCGCCATCGAGAATCACGGCCGTCAAGCCGCTGAGTTCGTCCGGCGTTTTGTGTCGTGTCTGTCCGGTCAACTCCAGCTCTTCCACCCGGGCTCCCCCTTTGTCGCGCCGTTCCGGCCGGCACCTGTAGCATTCCGGTATAGTGTATTATACCGGGCTCATTCCCGGCCCTGCAACCATTTCCACTTTTGATAGGAACGCCAGAAGGCGGGAATCTCCCGGAGGGCATACATCCAGGTGCCGAGGACGTCGGCGCTGGCCGGGGCGTAACCCGATGCGTCCAGGCCCGCGAGCCTGGCCAGCCAGAGCGCCCGGGGGAGATGATAGGCGCTGGTCACCACCACAGCCCGGCGCCATCCGTGAATTTTCATCAGGCGGCTGGAGAACAGGAGGTTCTCCACCGTATCTGACGAAAGATCCTCGACAATCAACGCCCGGGGTGGAACCCCTCGAACCCGCAGGTAGTCTGCCATCACATCGGCCTCGCTGGGAGCTCCCGGCCGCCGCTGTCCGCCGCTGACCAGAATCCGGGGGGCATAACCGCGGCGGTACAGATCCAACCCGGCTTCCAACCTGGCCCTGAGCGCGGCGCCCGGCTCTCTCCCCATTATTTTGGCCCCGAGGATCAGCAATACGTCCGCCGGCCGGGGCGGATAAAGCACCCCGCGCATGTTCAGACCAAGCGGAAAACCGATGAAAACGGCCGCTGCCAACGCCGCCCACACGGCTCTCCCTCCCCAGTCCCTTTGCGCTCACGCTATCATGATATGGAACCCGAAAGGGAAATGGGACCCGGGAAGGCCGTAAACACAAAGGGCGGGAAAGGCCACGCCTGCCTCTCCCACCCCAGGTGCCGTTGCGCAAAGCGATGCCGGTTTATACACCGATTCCACGTGGGTTTTATAAATCGAAGTAGAGGTGGAACTCGTACGGATGCGGCCGAATGGCCACCTGATTGACTTCGGTGGTGTTTTTCAGTGCGATCCAGTTGTGAATGAAATCTTCGCTGAACACGTCTCCCGCCAAGAGAAACTCGTGATCCGCTTCCAGCGCCGCCAGCGCCTCAGCGTAAGACCCCGGAACGCTGCGGATCCCTTCTTTCTCCGCCGGAGACAATTCATAGATATTCTTGTCCAAAGGACCGTAACCCAGAGCTTTGGGATCCATCCCTTTCTGGATGCCGTCCAGCCCGGCCATCAGCATAGCGGCAAAGGCCAGATAGGGGTTCGAAGTCGAATCTGGCGTCCGGAATTCGATGCGGGCGGCTTTCGGGGTAACCCCCGCCACGGGGACCCGGATAGCGGCACTGCGGTTGCCCTGAGAAAACACCAGGTTCACCGGAGCCTCAAACCCGGGGACCAATCGCTTGTACGAATTGGTACTCGCATTCGAGAAAGCGAGAATGGCCGGAGCGTGATAAAGAATCCCGGCGATGTACTGCAGTGCCGTCTCACTGAGGCTGGCGTAGGCTCCTTCCTGGTAAAACAGCGGCACCTCACCCCGGAAGAGGCTCTGGTGGACGTGCATCCCTGACCCATTGTCGCCAAAGAGGGGCTTGGGCATGAAAGTGGCGACCTTTCCGTACTTCCGGGCGACATTCCGGACGATGTACTTGTATAACAGGACATGATCCGCCGTTTTGGTGAGCGTATCGAACCGGAAGTTAATCTCTGCCTGCCCGGCGGTGGCGACTTCGTGGTGATGCCGCTCCACCGGGAGCCCGGCTTCCTCCAATGCGAGAACGATCTCCGAGCGCAGATCCTGCTGCGTATCCGAAGGCGCCACGGGAAAATATCCGCTTTTGTTGCGGATCTTGTACCCCAGATTCGCTTCCCCGCTTTTTCCGCTGTTCCAAATTCCCTCCTCGGAATCTACCGAGTAGAACGCGCCGTTTTGCCCCGTATCGAACCGCACGTCGTCAAAAACGAAAAACTCTAATTCCGGACCAAAATACGCCTTGTCCGCCAGTCCCGTTCGTTCGAGATACGCCTCGGCCTTCTGGGCGATAAACCGGGGGTCCCGATCGTACCGAATACCGCTCGGTTCGTATACGTCGCACATCAAGTTCAGAGTGGGGACCTTGGTGAAGGGATCCACGAAGGCGGTATCCAGGTCCGGCCGCATGACCATGTCACTTTCTTCGATCCCCCGAAACCCTTGGATGCTGGACCCGTCAAAGGGCAAGCCCCGCCGCAGAGTCTCCTCGTCCACGTGGGTCGCCGGGACCGTCACATGATGCTGACGACCGGGGACGTCCACAATGCGAAAATCGACCATTTTGATCCCTTTGTCGCGGATCAAATCCAACACGTCTTGTACAGTCATCTTCCTCTCTCCCATTCCCAACGTTGCGGCTATTATACGATGGGAGTGAAAGAAAGGTCAACTGTTTGTGTTAGATAATCTAACGCAAGTGCTAAGAAATTTTTTGCCGCCTTGAATCGTGCCGAGAAGCACCGACAAGAGGAGCGTCGGAGCTGGTCACGGCGTACCGGCCCACCCCACCCGCCGATGTACGGCCTCCAGCCGCTCCCGAAACTCCTGGTCACCGAGAACCGGGACTCCCCGGGAAGACACCTGATCCTCAAGCCGGATCCACGAGGTGCACCCGAGATAAGTCTCCCGCACCGGCAGGATTCGGGGCTCATCCAAACGATAAACGCGCACGGCCAACACGTGCAAAGGCTTATACGGACGCCAATGAAGCCGCTGACTCGCGTAGTTTTCGGTCCAGATGTGCAAATCGGCGAGGTTGGCCAGGGCAGCCTCATCTTGCAGTTCAATATCTTCCACCACCCGGGCGGCGTGGGTAATTTCCACTTCTTTGGGTGGCATCTCCCTGCCCCGGAGGGTCGCTTCTAATTGCCTGTGCCACTCCGGTTTCACCAACTCTTTTTTTTGATGCTCATAGGTGGGGTATAGAAAGAAGCTCGCCCCCCGGACGCGAAAATCTTTCGTTTCCTCGACGATCCCTCCTTTTCGCAAAAGGAGGATTTGATCCCCTGCGTCAAGAGCCCGAATCGCCACCGCCCACTCTTTTAACGCCAATCCGTCCGCCACCCCGGCGTCACGATGCATAACGCCGTCCGAGGACGAGATCGGAGTATATTCCTTCACCGTTAACACGGAAACGCCACCTCCTCCCCGTTCTGACCCCATTATACGGCAGCGCAGAAATCCCGGGCAAACAACAGGAACTGTCCGTCCCGACGTCGAATGTAGAGACAGTGAACGGGGAGGGAAGCGGAGGATGCAGAGACACCGCCCGGATTTTCTGTTGTTTTTTCTCATCCTGTGTCTAGTCGGTGGAGGCCTGACCATGGTCTACAGCGCGAGTAGCGTGACAGCGGTCACCCTGTACGGGCAGGCGTCGTATTTTTTTGTGCGCCAATGCATTTGGGCGGGGCTGGGGTTCATCCTCCTGTTTCTGTTCATGAAACAAACTGCCCAGGGGCTTCGGCGATTGACCAAGCCGCTTTTCCTCCTGAGCCTCTTACTGTTGGTGATGGTGGCCATCCCCCACGTGGGAACCTCGGTCAACGGCGCCCGGCGGTGGCTGGATCTGGGGCCGATCAACCTCCAGCCTTCGGAGTTGGCCAGCCTGGCGGTCATCTTGTACAGCGCTTATCTTCTCGATAAGAGCCAGCATCATCTCATGGAATTCCGCCGCGCGGTGATGCCGCCCCTGGTCATTGCGTTTTTGGTTTTCATGCTGATCATGCTCGAACCGGATCTCGGAACGGGGATGATCATCATGGGCACCGTGTTCTCCTTATTATTTCTGGCGGGCACACCGCTTCGGTACCTCGCCGCCCTGATCGCGACCGGCGGCCTGGGGATCGGCCTGTTGATCCTGTTCGAACCCTATCGCCTGGCCCGGCTCACCGTGTTTCTCAACCCTTGGAAAGACGCCCACGGGGACGGCTACCAGATGATCCAGGCATTTTACGCCTTTGCCTCCGGCGGGTGGTTCGGGCGGGGGCTCGGTTATGGGATCGGAAAATATCTGTGGCTCCCTGAATCCCACACAGATTTTATCTTCGCCGTCATCGCCGAGGAGCTGGGTGCTATAGGGGCCATTGCCCTGGTGACGCTTTTTGCCCTGTACGTTTGGCGGGGGTTGTGGATTTCCCTGCATGTTCCGGATCGTTTCCTATCTTTAACCGCGGGGGGCATCACGGCCATGATCGGACTGAGCACGTTCATCAACCTCGGGGCGGTGACGGGAATCCTCCCCGTCACCGGAGTCCCACTTCCCTTCATCAGTTATGGGGGTAGTTCCTTGTTGATCAAGCTGGCCGCTTCGGGGATGCTGCTCAACATTTCGAGATATACCCGCACAGGGGAGGTGCCGGAGGCCGCCTACACTTCTCCAGGCCCCAGCCGGCGGCCCGCCTCGGGCTAAAGGGGGAGGCGTGGTACAATGAAAGTAACCTGTCGGCGGGCGACCCCGTACGCCCAGCCCGGTCGCCGCGCTTTGACCTGCGCGCGGATTTTACCACGGAAGGGAGTCTTGCCTGTTGAACCGCTCACTATTCGATCTCGGAGATGGAATTTGGATGGTGGATCTGATGGAACGCGGCTTGTCCGGCCGCACGGGTTCGTACATTCTTCCCGGAGAAAAGAACGCCGTCATTGAAACCGGAGGCAGTTTGTCCTTACCACAAATCACTGCTGGGATACAGGAGGCGGGTCTGTCGCTCGAAGCGATCGATTATATCCTCCTCACGCATATTCACTTGGATCACGCCGGAGGCGCCGGTAGTCTGGCGGCTGCCTGTCCGAAGGCCAAAGTGGTGGTCCATCCCCGGGGGGTCCGGCACCTGGCAGATCCCACCCGGCTGGTGGCCGGCGCCCGGGCCGTCTACGGGGATAGACTGGAGTCCTTGTTCGGAGAGGTTCTCCCGATTCCCGCCGATCGCCTCATCGCCGCGGATCACGGAGGGACCCTCGACCTCGGCAGCCGGAAGTTGACCTTCTATCACACCCCCGGGCATGCGAAACACCATATCAGCATTTTTGATCCGGTGAGTCGAGGGGTGTTCACCGGCGACACGACGGGGATTCGCTATCATCGAGAGTTGACCGGACTCGACCGGGACTACTTGTTCCCGACCACCACGCCGGTGGATTTTGATCCTCAGGCAACGCACGAATCGGTGGCCCTTTTGCGATCTTTGCGACCGGCCAAAGTTTTCTTCGGCCACTTTGGCGCCACCGATGCGGTGGACTGGGTGTTCGACGAAACCGAGCGGTTGGTGGACGCTGTAGTCCAGTTGACCGAGAAGGTGTATCGACCGGACATCACCCTCGAGGAGATGGCCCGTCACCTGAAATCTTTCGCCTTGGATGATATGAAACAAACAGTCGGTGCCCCCCGCAGTGACGTATTCTTGGACGATGACATGCTCCTCAATGCCATGGGATTGCTTCACTGGATTGGGAACCGATGAAAAACTTGACACCGGGCCGCTTGTGCCCGGTGTCTTCATCTTGGTGCGGGCGTTCGGGATTCCCCCTCCCCGCTCCGAGTCGGCACGGCGTTCGACCGGGTTTTCAGGCCCCGCTCGAGCCTTCGGGCGCCGCGCCCTGCATCCGCCGTTTGTCCACCACCCGCCGAGCTTTAAACTCGGTCCGTTCCAAGGTGCCGCCCGGCAACACTTCGACGTGCACCGACAGCCCGAGGACACTTTTCAGTTTCTGACGAAGGGAATCGGCCGCGATCGCCGGGTCTTCATGCGCAGTTGTGTTCATCTCCACCTGGACAGCCAGTTCGTCCATGATCCCTTCCCTGGACACCACCAGCCGGAACTCGTCTCCCAGCCCGGGTATGGAACGAACGACGTCTTCCACGGCGCTCGGATACACATTGACGCCGCGAACCACCACCATATCGTCCACCCGACCGTAGATGCCCTTGGGAAACCGGGGATACGGGCGCCCGCACGGGCAGAGTTCGTTCGTCCACAACGTTAAGTCCCCCGACCACAACCGCACCATCGGTTGAGCCTGCCGCTCGAGGTGGGTGTAGACCGGCACCCCTTCCCGGCCATAGGGAACCCTCTGTTTGGTCTCGGGATGCACCACCTCCGTGTAGACAATATCTTGCCACACATGCATCCCCTGCCGGTGCTGACATTCCCCGTTGGCCATCCACGGGGTCATCTCCGCCATGGATCCGGTATCCACGCAGATGCCGCCGTAGGTGCTTTCGATCCGCCGCCGAGTCGCCGGAACCCCCGCACCCGGTTCGCCGGAGAAAAACAAGATGCGAATCCCGAATTCCCTGGGATCGATACCCAGTTCTTTCGCCTTTTCAGCCAAATAGAGCGCATACGACGGAGTACCGTAAAAGGCCGAGGGTTTGACTTCCCACATCCACCGAACGGCCTTCTCCGTCTGCCCGGGTTGCCCCGCACCGAACGGGAACGCCGCCGCCCCAAGCCGCTCCACGCCGGCGAGAGCCCCCCAACTTCCGACATAAAGGCTGAACACGGAACCGATAAACACCTTGTCCGACGGCCGCAAGCCAAATGCCCACATCACCCGGGCATGGGCTTCGGCCATCCGCTCCCAGTCCCCCCTGCTTAACGCGAATACGGTCGGTTTTCCCGTGGTGCCCGACGTCCCGTGAATGTGGAAAATCTCTTCGTGAGAAATGCACAAATTGCTACCGTAGGGTGGATGTTCCATCTGGTCTTCGCGCAATTCCTGCTTGGTTGTGAACGGGAGGCGTTCAAAATCCTCAAAATCCTTCAGGTCGCCGGGTTCAAATCCCACCGCCGCCCACTTTTTTCGATAAAACTCCGAATGGTCATAGACATATCGGATTTGCCGCTTTAATTTTTGCAACACAAGATCCTGCAGTTGTTCCTGAGTCATCGTTTCCACCGTCGGGTTCCAATACCTCTCTTCCGGCCCGGGAACATAGGTGCGATCATACACCGGTGGCCATTGTTCGGGAAGACGAACCATTGTCTTCGCTCCTCCTTCTCTCTTTCCTCACGCTGATTTCGTCCCACATGTCGTCACAACACCAGACCGCCGTCCACGGACAACACCGCACCGTTGATATACCGGGCTTCGTCGGACGCCAGAAAGAGGTACGCCGACGCAATGTCCTCGGGACGGCCCAACGTCCGGAGGGGGGTCTGCTCCCGCATCCGTTCCAGAATCTTCTCCGGCACTTTGGCCGTCATATCCGTGGCGATAAAGCCGGGTGCCACAGCGTTCACCCGGATTCCTTTCGGCCCCAGTTCTTTGGCCCAGGTGCGGGTAAGACCGATCACCCCCGCCTTGGTGGCCGCATAATTGGTTTGGCCAAAATTCCCATAGAGCCCCACCACCGAGGAGGCATTGAGAATCACCCCCCGTCCGCGTTCGATCATGAAAGGCGCCACCGCCTTCGTGCATAGAAACACACCCGTCAAATTCACGGCGAGAACCTTATGCCAGGCTTCTTCAGCCAACTTGGTGAGCAGGCCGTCCATAGTGATCCCGGCATTATTAATGAGAACATCCACCCGGTCATGGACCTCCACCACTTTGCCGATGAAATCCAGGATGTCTTCCTCGGCAGTGACATCAACAGGATAGAAGGACACCGGCCCCAGGGATCGGAGTTCCTCCAGGGTCTCCCTCCCGGCCTCGGCATCCCGATCGCAAAAGACGACACGGGCCCCTTCTTCCAGGAATTTCTCCGCCGTCGCCTTTCCAATCCCACGTGCTCCTCCGGTAATAACGACCACTTTGTCCTTGACTCTCAACGAACACTCCTCCTGGTCACGTTGGTCAATCCCGATCCGGAAACCGGCTTCGAATGAACGATTCGATGGCGTCAATGGGGGTTTCCGGCCCGAACACTTCAGCGATTCCCGCCTCCTTGAGGGCCGGGACGTCCTCCTCGGGGATCACGCCGCCCATGATCACGAGAACCTCCTCCATTCCCTTCGCCCGCAACAACTCCACCACCTTGGGACCCAACGTCAGATGGTTGCCGCCTAGGGTGCTCAAGCCCACCACGTCGGCCCCCTCTTGGACGGCCGCTTGGACGATCTGTTCGGGGAACAGATTGCCGAGATAGACCACTTCCATGCCCCGATCGCGAAGCATCTTGGACACCACCAACGCTCCGCGCCAATGAATGTCGAGTCCCAATTTGACCATGATCACCTTGATCTTTTTCTCCATCCGTACAAACCCCTTTCGCGATTTAGCCGAACACACCGGATCAAACCAAAGGGAACTGCCACAGCCCGAACTCTTCCCGGAACACGTTTTGAATCTCGCCCAAGGTGCAGTACGCTTCGACGGCATCTTTTACGTAGGGCAGGATGTTCACATCTTCGTGACATTTCTCACGAAGAACCCGCAGGGTCTGCTCCACCTTCACCGGGTCCCGGCGAGCCCGCAGTTTGGCCAACTTTTCCTTCTGCATGCGCTCGGCATCTTCGGGATAACGGAACACCTCGACCTTGGTTTCAGCTTCTTTGGACGGGAAGTAATTCAGACCGACCACTTTTCGCTTCCCGGTCTCGATGTCCTGCTGGGTTCGATACGCGAATTCGGCGATTTCCCGGTGCAGCCACCCACTTTCCACGACAGCGATGATTCCTCCCCGGGATTCGATCTGGTCGATGTAGGCCCGGATGTGTTCGGCCATCTCTCGGGTCAAATATTCCACGTAATAGGAGCCGGCCAAGGGGTCAACGGTGTTGACTACGCCCGTCTCCACTTGAATGATCTGCTGGGTCCTCAGGGAGACCAGAGCCGCCTGTTCAGTGGGCGCCGAATAGGCTTCGTCGTAAGAATCGATGTGCAAAGACTGGGCCCCGCCCAAAACGGCGGCCAGTCCCTGAATCGCAGACCGCGCAATGTTGTTCAGGGGTTCCACCTTCGTCAACGTGATGCCCCCGGTCTGCACGTGAAAACGCATGAGATAGGATCGAGGATTCTTGGCGCCGAATCGATTTTTCATCACGTCGTACCAGACCAGCCGCGATGCCCGGCATTTCGCAATCTCCTCGAAGAAATCGTTGAACAAGTTCCAGAAAAAGGACAGCCGTTTTGCAAAGTCATCGACGTCATTTCCCCGGCGAATCAACTCTTCCGTCGTGGCGATAGCGTTGGCAATGGCGCACCCCACCTCCTGCACCGCTGTGGTTCCCGCTTCTCGAAGGTTGTACCCGTTGTAGCTCACAGGGTTCCACCTCGGGAGCCGTTTGCTCGCGTATTCAATGGAGTCGCACTGCAGCCGGAAGGAAGCCTTCGGCGGCAGAATCTCCAGCGAGCTGCCGATGGTCGTCTCCATCAAGAAATCATTCTGGTTGGTGCCGGACAACTTCTCGAGGGGCAGGCCCCGTTTCTCGGCCATCGCCACAAACATCGCCATCAACACCACCGTGGTGCTCGGCAAATGCGTGACGATGTTCGAAGACACCTGATCGATGGGGATTCCGTCATAGAGCGCCTCCATGTCCTCCAGGGAGTCAATGGCGACTCCGGCGGCGCCAACATGGCCCTCGGCTTTGGGATCATCGGAGTCGTAGCCGCGGATCGTCGGCAGGTCCAACACCACGCTGGTGCCTGTCGCACCGTTCTCCAAGAGGAATTTGAATCGCCGATTGGTGTCTTCCGGAGTTCCGAATCCCGCGATCTGGCGGATAGTGAAGAGTCGACCCCGGTACATATTCGGATAAACGCCCCGAACATAGGGCGGTTCTCCGGAAAAACCGCTTTCTTTCAAATAATCGAAATCCGCGATGTCGTCCGGGCCGTAGATCAGGTTGACAGGAATTCCCGAATCCGTCACATAGTCGTTTCCTCCGTCGTTTCCTTTGACCGTCTCTCGGTACCAACGTTCCTTTTCCTGTCGAATTCGCCGGATCTCGTCTCCATTAAAGAGCTTCTCTTGATCAGCCATCAGGGTCTCCCTCCTTAATTCACAATTTCTTGAAAAAGGTGCCTGGCCGCCGAATAGGGGTCTTGGGTCCCTTTTTCAACCTCTTCGAACAGTGCTCGGGCGGTTGGGTCCGTCCGGATCCGCGTAAGAACATGTTGGCGGAACAACCGATCCATCTCCTGCATCAACCGTTGACGATTTCGGCGGCAACGTTTTTCCTCCCACAATTGTTCTCGCTTCAGGTACGCCCGGTGACTTTCAATCGCTTCCGCCAACCGATCGATCCCTTCACCCCTTGTGGCCACGGTTTTCACCACCGGCCAGAGCCAACCCGTCTCTTTCCGGTCCGCCAGCATTTGTCGCAGGTCTCGAACGCTATCCTCAGCGCCCGGCCGGTCCGCTTGGTTAATCACAAAGATATCGGCGATTTCCAGAATCCCGGCTTTCAGCGCCTGGATGGAATCCCCGAGGCCCGGAACATTGACCAGGACCACGGTATCCGAAAGGTCCATCACATCGAATTCCACTTGGCCGACCCCCACCGTTTCAACGACCACCACTTCTTTCCCGTAGGCGTCCATCAACTGGATGATATCCGCGGTGGAGGCGGCCATCCCCCCCAGACTTCCCCGAGTGGCAAGACTCTTAATGAAAACATTTGGAAAGGATGATAATTCCAACATCCGTATCCGATCTCCCAACAACGCCCCCCCGGAAAAAGGACTCGTCGGATCGACGCAGACAATCCCCACCTCCCGACCCGCCTCCGCCCACCGTTTGGAGAGTTTTGCGGTGAGCGTGCTCTTGCCCGCCCCCGGCGGGCCGGTGATCCCCACCACGTGGGCGCGACCTTGACGGGACGCGGTGCAACGAAGGGCCTCTTTTCCCGACGATGTTCCGTTTTCGACTTCTTTCAACAGTTTGCCGAGGGCTACGGGATCCCCGGCATCGAATCGCGAGAGAAGCTCTTGCAAAGGCTTGACCTCCTTCTGCCCAGGATTCTTAGTTAATCAGATAGTCGGACAATCATACGAGTTATGGAGAAGCGAGTACTCCGAATCAACTACCTACCGAGCCCTCGCTCACGTAAGAAACCCATTTTTTCCTGGGCATAGGTGAGATGCTCCCGAACGGCTTTGCCGGCGGCTTCCGGATTGCAGCCGGCGATACCCTCGAAAATCATCCAATGCTGTACCTGGAATCGGTCCAGGATCTCCGGCGCCAATCTGGAGCGGGTATCTCGAATCTGCTCTCCCAACAAATCACTGATAAAACTCATCATCATCTTCAAAACGTCATTTTGCGACGCGCGGACGATGGCCCGGTGAAACAGATAATCGGAATGAGCCGAAGCCTCGGCATCCCGACATTCGTCCATCTCTTTCAACGCCCGTTCCATCGTACGCAGATCTTCGGCGGTATGCCGAGCCGCCGCCAACATCGCCGCCTCCACTTCGATGGCACACCGTGCCTCGTACAGATCCACCGTGTCGATACCGCCGGATACGGCCACCAACGTCATGAGGTTCTTGAGGTTCTCCGGATCAGCTTTGCGGATGACCGTCCCCTCGCCGGTCTTTGCCTCAATGATTCCCAACACATCGAGGATCCGCAGCGCCTCACGAAGAGATGATCGGCTCACCCCCAAGGTTTCCGCCAACCGAATCTCCGACGGAATTCGCTGTCCGACCGAAAGCTGCTCGTTGACGAGCATTTCCTTGATCTGATCCAGTATCTCTTCGAATACCTTTTTATGCCTTACGGATTGAAACATCGTCTCACACCATTCCCCAACGTAGTTTCCACGTCACGTACCTTCCCCGGACAACCCGTCGGGCAGAACTCCCCCGGCGGCCTGTTTCGCGGGCGCCCCATCGCACTAACTGCCGAACAATCGGTTGACCCCGTAGAGCAGCCCAGTGATCGTGCCAAAGCTCATCAGCGTCGACAGGAAGGTGGTCCCGGCTACGAAATCCGGACGAGCGCGGTATTCCGCCGCGATCATCGTCATAATGACCGCCGTGGGCATGGAATTTTGGACGATCAAAACCTTGGCCATGAGCCCTCCGATCCCGAAAAGATACACGATGCCCAGCATCACCGCCGGAGACACAACCAGCCGCACGAGGCTGGATATCACCGTAGGACCCGTGTCACCCCGGGGCTTCACGTGCGCCAACTGCATCCCGAGAATCAACATGACCACGGGAATCATGGCATCCCCCATCATTTTCAGGGGGTCATAGATATAACTCGGGATCGGGATGTGCAATAAACTTACAATGATGGCCGCCAATGTCGCATACGTCGTCGGAAGCCGAAACACATCGGTGATTGCGGTGCGCCAACTCGCCCGCTCCAGGGAAGCAAAATACACACCCAGAGTGTACATGAGGATAAAGTTCACAACGACGATGACGACCCCCATAGAGAACGCCTGCTGACCGTACGCAAACAAAAGAATAGGCAATCCATAATTTCCGGTGTTTGGAAACACCGTGGCCAACAGGGCCGGCTTCATGAACGGCTTCATTCCACACAGCCCCATGACGACTAGGGTTACCGCCGCCATCACAACGGTAAACAACAGGACGGCGGCGACGATTTTCACCAACTGATGGGAATCCAGTTGATTGCGAACCAGAAAACTGAAAATCAGGGCCGGGCTGAGAACGACCATCGAAAATTTCGAGATCGAACCCAAGTCCGCCGATGCATAGCGTCCAAACAGATACCCGATACCGATTACAAAGATGACCGGAACAACCACATGTAGAAACAGAGCCTCGCCCCCCTTCTCGCAGACCCGGGAATCGGTTCGGGCACTCGACTCCTCCCACCACTTTCAATCCCGATCACACATAGAATAACTCATGGCCGAGGGTACTGACAATTTCATGACCTTGTTCCGTCACCAGAATATCGTCTTCCACCATCACGGCACCGAGCCCCGGCACCATAAACTTAGGTTCGATCGTCACCACCGCCCCCGGCACCAAGGGATCCTGGGAGCCTTCTCCCAAAACCGGCCAGTCATCCACCTCAAGTCCGATGGAGTGGCCGACGTACCTCCCCCGGTCGGCACCCACCCCCATAAAAAACTCCGCCAACCCCATCTTGTCCGCCGTCTCGGCCCCAATCCGGTAGAGTTCTTCTCCAGTCACCCCGGGCCGAATGCGATCGATCACCGTAAAATGAAGTTCAATCAATCGATCCCAAAGAGCTTTTTGTTCAGCGGAGGGCTTGCCGACGCAGTAAGTTCTCGCCATGTCGGCATGATAGCCTTCTCTCGTAACCCCGTAATCCACGACAACCAAATCCCCCGGCTCGATCACCCGGGCGGACGCTCCCCAGGGCAAACCTTGATTCATCCCCACCCCGGTCACCGTCATGGCGTGGCCGGACACGACCCAAGCGTTCGGGCCTGAACTCACAATCCCGCCGCCCGGTAGACATCCGTCCCATCGGCGAAACCAAACGACCCCGTCACCTCCGGCATTCCGCGCTCCATATTCCATGGCGGCCGCGATCTCATACTCCGCCCTGCCGACAACGAGCCGGGACAGCACCTGGTGGTGTCCCGCCTTCCACGCTTCAACCGCTTCCCGGATCCGGGCGATCTCCGTCGGATCTTTCACAAAACGCTGGCGCAAGATCAACGGAGAAACATTCTTCAACGTTACGTCGGCAAAATGCCGCGCAAGATTGTTCACCAAGGCGGCCGGCACCACATCCTGCTCAACTCCTACAACCGCGCCCGACTTGGGGAGAGCGCCGACTTCAGCCAACGATCGTCGAAGGTCGCCGTAGCTGTTCGCTTCAACCGTTCGGCGGATCCACGTGGCTTTCCGGGCCAGGGAGTGAGCGCGTCGGGTGAACAGAATCGGCTCGCCGGCGGCGGGAATCCAGAGATTCGCCGGTTGGGCGGTGCCGGCGTAGTAGAAGAGGTCTCGCGGCTGCATGATCAGGGCAGCGTCAAACCCGCCGTTTGCCAACTGTTTCTGAAGAATTCGTATGCGTCTTACATGAAGATCCGGTTCCTCCGTCTCAACGGCCATTCTCGTCCCCCCCTCATGCCTAACGCCGAACCGCGGGCGTCGATGCGCTCGTATGACCGGGATATTCCCCCTGTTCCGCTTTTTCCCCATTATATAGTTCATCATATAATCTGATCAACGGTTCATCTGTCAATCCAGCACGCGATTGGCCGAAATCATGAATCGAGTCAGCACCGCGCCGATCAGAGCCAACGCCGCACCGACGAAAAGCACGTACTGCCAAGAACCGAGAGAAACGATGAGAAAACCGGTGAGCGCCGGCGCCACGATCCCGGCGATGGTTCCCGAGGTATTCATGATTCCGGAAACGGTCCCCGCACTTTTCGGGCCGATGTCAATGGGCAACGTCCAGAACATCGCGAAATTGATGCCCAGGCATGTCACGGACAGGGTGATATACAAAAGGGCCATCCATTGATTGGGGGTATATGCACCCAAAGCCATGAAGATCGCCGTACCGATGAACGAGACATAGACCGGAATTCTTCTGGCCTCGGTCAAGGAACGGCCTTTGGCCAGGCGATCCGAAATGAGGCCCGCCACGTTCATGGCGATGAACGCCCCGATCCACGGCAGCATACCGTAGATACCCACCTTCAGAAGGCTGAACCCGCGAGCTTTCATGAAATAGGCCGGCAGCCAGGTCAGATACAGATACCAGTTGTAGTTCTGGAAAAAGTACGTTAAGGTTAAGCCCCACACCTCTTTCACTTTCAGCATGTTTACCCATGTTCTGGATTGAGAGTTCTTTTCGTGCATTTCCGTTACATCGGTTAACTCCTCAAGTTCTGTTGAAGAAATCAAGCGATTTTGACGCGGATCGTCAGTGGCAATGAATAACCAGAGAATCGCCCAAATAATCCCGATGATCGCGAAAAAATAGAAAGATGCGTGCCAATGAATACTCTCTGTCAACCATGAGGTGATGGGCGTTGCAATCATCACACCGATGGCCATACCCGACATGTTCAGACCTTGCCATCTGCCCCGGGAATGGGTCGGAGACCACCTGGAGACGACGGACGTATGAGAGGGAAAATTGACGGCCTCTCCGACTCCCAACAAAAATCGGACGACCAGCATGGAGAGAAAGCTCCAGGCCAGAGGCGTCAGCCCGGTGAAGATCGACCACATGACGACGCCGAAAGCCAACAACTTTACGCCGCCCCATTTGTCCGACAGCCAACCGGCCGGAATCCCCAACAGCAGATAACCGAGGAAAAAGGCGGACGACAACAGGCCGAATTGACTCTCGTTCCATCCGAACTCTTTCATCATCGTCGTGGCAACAACCGAAATATTCGACCGATCTGTATACGCAATCACCGTGCTGAAAAAAATCAAGATCATGATCCAGTAACGCGCTTTGCTTTTCTTCTGTGCGATCGTCTGGCTCTGGCTGTTCACAACAATCCGCCCTCCTTTTGATACTCCGTTTTTCTTAACGCACTCGGCTTCGTCGTATAGTCAGACAATCTGTCCGAATCGCAATCGACCGATCCCTCCCATCCTAAGGTCTTTCCGGACACGCGCCGCTGTTGATCGTTCCTATAATCCTATTGTCCGACCATCATTGCAAAACACCAGGGTCGCGCGCATATCCGGCCCATAAAGAATCGCCACTACGTATAATAAATATATATCAATTAAATCTTTGGTTCAAGTTCTTATTCCTGAAATTATGTGTATAATTTTGCCGCATCCTTTCACGGCCTCCCGAGCAAATCTCTCATCCCTCGGTTTTTTCGCCCAGGAACATAAAACTGCGGACGATTCGGTATTCCGGCCCGGCCGGGGACAGCCGGGACTCATACAGATGAAAACGATCCACAGGAAACTGCAGTCCCTTCAGAAGACGCAGATTCTCCGGATCGACTTGGGTGGGGTCCCAGGGTCGGGATAGACGCCCCAGGGTGATATGCGGGCGATACGTCGGCCGATCATTGTCGGCTGCATTCAGGGAAACGGCGACCTCCCAAAGTCGGCGGCGCAACGCGAACAAGGGCGGACTGGCCTTCAGCCCGAGCCAAACGACCCGGCTACGGCTGAACGCCCCGACGCCGTCCGACGTCAGAACAAACGATGCCGTCGCTTCGGCCGCCTCTTCCGCAGCCCGGTGAGCCTCTTCCAGATTCGCGTCAATCAGGTCACCAAAAAAAAGCAGGGTCACGTGGAACTGTACCGAGCGATACCACCGTTTCACCGGGATCTGTCCGCCCCGGTCGGCAATCCACTCCTCCATTCGCAACCCGATCTCCTCGGGAACCCCTATACCCCAAAAGTATCGCCCCACCGACGCGCACCTCCGATGTTCGCCTGTTCTCCGCCGCATTCTTTCCTGCGTTGCGTTCGCCCGTTCCCGCAGGTTTAGAGACTCATCAAACGTGCGGCAACGGGCGAAAAACGCCCACCGACGCAGGCGCCTATTCGTCCTCCTGCCATTTTACCGATTCGCTCGGGCATCCCTCAAAAGCATCCCGGGCATCCGCCACATGCTGCTCGGGAATCTCCACGAATCCCTCCCGGCCCCCGGGTAATTTTACGAAAGCAAACCCGTCCTCGTCCTCGGCGTAAACTTCCGGGCAAGCCGCGGAACACGCTCCGCACGCAATGCATGTCTCCCGTTCCACCCAAGTCTTCGGCATTCACGTTCTCCTCATCTTTCCACAACCATGCATACCCGAGACCCGGTTCAGTTCTTCAGCACTTCAACCCAGCGATCGGGCGCAAAACCGATCACCACTGCGCGGTCGGTCCACAGAATCGGCCTCTTGTACAACTTTCCATCCTCACTGAGCAGCGCCAACCACTCCTCGTCGCTCAGGGTCTGATCCTTGAGCCCGAGCTCCCGATACCGGGTGCCCTTGGGATTGGCCAACTCACCCGGGGCGACCCCCGCCGCCGCCACCAGAGATCCGAGTTCCTCCCGGTTCAAAGGATGCTTCACAATGTCTCGCTCGACAAAGGCCACGCCCTGCTCGCTCAACCACGCTTTGGCCTTGCGGCAGGTGCCGCATCTCGGATATCCTAGAAACGTCACCATCAGCCCTACCCTCCCCCGGTTTAAGTATAGCACGCCCCCGGACAGGCTCAAACCGCCCGGGTCTTCGGGGTGGGATGGGCAAAGGAGAGAGTCAATGCTGCATTCATTCTCCAGAACGGAGTTGGTCATCGGCCCGGAAGGGCTTAACATAATGGCCAAGAGCACCGTGGCCGTCATCGGCGTGGGCGGCGTCGGCTCCTTTGCCGCGGAAGCTTTGGCCCGCACCGGTATCGGGCGACTGATCCTCTTCGATCCGGATACCGTGGACATTACCAATATCAATCGGCAAATCCCCGCCCTGATCGACACGGTCGGGCGTCCCAAAGTTGAAGTCATGAAGGAGCGGATCGCCCGCATCCACCCCGGGTGCGACGTCGTTGCCGCACAGACGCGCCTTGCCAGAAATAACGAGGAAGCGCTGTTTCGCCACCAACCCGACTACGTGGTGGACGCCATGGACACGATCAGCGCCAAAATCGACCTGATCGAATCCTGCGTCAGGCGGGATGTCCGCGTGGTCTCCAGCATGGGAGCCGCAAACAAAATCGACCCGACGCGATTTCGGGTGGTGGATCTATCGGAAACCCGGGTGGATCCCATCGCCAAAGTCGTGCGCCGTGAACTGCGCAAGCGCGGCATCGTTTCCGGGGTGCGCACCGTCTGTTCTGATGAACAGCCGCGGGAACCGAGGCTCGACGTGCTCGCCCGAATGCTAACTCCGGAAGACCGGGCCGCCGCCCGTACGAGAAAGTCCGCCATGCCCCCGGCCAGTATTGCCTTTGTTCCCCCGGTGGCCGGGATGATTCTGGCCAGCGTGGTGGTGAGAGATCTTCTCGGCTGGCCCATCTAAAGGATTCACTTATGGACGAAAGACTGGGCACAGGCTATCATGAAAAGGGAGGTGGGTATCGTGGTTGCACAGAACCCGCTTCGTTATCGTGCGCTGCCGGTTTCTGTCGTGAAACAATTCACCTTTGATGCCGCACACCGCCTCGAAGCCTACGAGGGAAAATGTGCCCAATTGCACGGACACACCTATCGTTTGGAGGTCGAGATCAAAGGACACCCGGATCCCCGGGGACTTGTCATTGATTTTAATGAGATTAAAGCTTTGGTTGAGCGGGTGGTCCTTGAACGGTTCGACCACCGTTATCTCAACGACGAGGTTCCCTTCAACACCACAGCGGAAAACCTTGTGGTGTTTCTCTATGAAGAGCTCGCCAAAGCCTTGCGGCAGACCCCCCGGGCCACCGACGTGAACCTTGAACGGGTGCGCCTGTGGGAAACTCCCACCAGCTATGCCGAAGTACAAAGGGAGGATATCATCAGACGTGAAACTGAATGAACTCTTTTTCTCCATTCAAGGCGAATCCTCCTCCATGGGGCTGCCCACGGTGTTTGTGCGCTTCACGGGATGCAATCTCCGCTGTTCGTACTGTGACACCACCTACGCCTATTTTGAGGGCACTCGGACGACCCCCGAAGAGATTTTCCGGCAGATTCAAGAATACGGCGTTCGTCGGGTGTGTTTGACAGGCGGCGAACCGCTGATTCAACCTCGGGAAGAATTGCAACAACTTTTGGATCTGCTCGGAGGAAATAATTACGAGGTGTCGATCGAAACAGACGGTTCCATCGATATCGAGCGGGTGAAACTGCGCCCTAAACAACGGTTCATCCTCGATATCAAAGTGCCTTCCTCAGACATGCACACCTACATGGATTTCGACAATTTGAAACGAATTGTCCCCGAGCGGGACGAAATCAAGTTTGTGGTGGGCAACGAAGAGGATTATCTCTGGTCAAAAGAGATCATCCGCCGGTACGAAATCAGCCCGGAGCGGGGGTATCGGCTGTTGTTCAGCCCCGTGTACGGCGTGTTGGAGCCTCGTACCCTGGCGGAGTGGATTCTCCAAGATGAGTGGGATGTCAGACTACAAGTACAATTGCACAAGTGGCTGTGGGAACCCGAAAAGAGAGGGGTATAACCATGGAAGAAAGAAAAGGAGAAACCCGACCGGCGACCAGCCGACCCACTTCTTCCCAGGAGGTGGAGCCGCAAAACCCGACCTGGGCACCGTGGCAGGGGCCGACAAACCTCGGTTTGGAACATAGGGCCCTCCGGGCGGTGGTGATTTTATCGGGGGGTTTGGACTCGACAACCTGTATGGCCATCGCCGACCACGAAGGGTATGAACTTTATCCCATCACCTTTTCTTACGGGCAGAAACACGCGGTGGAACTGGAATCCGCAAAACAAGTGGCTGCCCACTACCGCGTGGGCGATCGCCACCGGGTGGTCGACCTGGGAAACTTTATCCGCGGTTCTTCCTTGACCGACCCGGATCAATCGATCCCCGTCGGGCGCAGCCTGGAGGAAATCGGAACCGGCGTCCCCTCCACCTACGTGCCGGGGCGGAATACCGTCTTTCTCAGCCTAGCCCTTTCCTTCGCCGAGAGGATCGACGCCCAGGCCATCTTCATCGGTGTCAATGCCTTGGATTACTCGGGTTACCCCGACTGCCGGCCGGAGTTTCTCCAGGCGTTCCAACGCGTCATCGACACGGGCACCGTCGCCGGAACCGAAGGAGCCGGGATCCGCCTCAAGGCTCCCCTGGTACATCTCACCAAGGCCGAGATTATCCGCCGGGGATCCCAACTGGGCGCTCCCTACGCTTTGACCCATTCCTGCTATCAGGGAACGGTTCCCGCCTGCGGAGTATGCGACTCCTGTCGAATCCGCATCCAGGGATTCCGGGAGGCCGGCCTCGTCGACCCGATCCCGTACGCCGTTCCCATTGCATGGCAATCGGACCGCCCCAACTGAGGGCGGCCCGAACAAACCTAGGCGTCTTATGCGGTCATCACCGCGCGGACAGATGAACCACCCAGATGCTCCAGGGCGTCCGCCATATGATTGAAGTAGCTCGCTCGCCCGTGAAGCCCCCAAGCTTTGGCCACCCGCATAAACGCCGTTAACTGCCGCACATCGGTGGCCACGTAGGCCAGCCGGGGTACGTCGATCTGTTTCACGTATGCGTGAATATTGAGGACATCGATGCATCCCCCGATCTGGTTCAAGCCCACTCCACCCACCGCATGAATCAGCACCCCCGAACGCCCGGGCATCGCTCTCGACACCTCGGGAGACACCGGCGGGCGGGGCTGCACTTGACCGGAAGACGTTTCCTCGAGGGTGAACACGACAATGTCTCCCCGGATGTCGGCCCAACACCTCACCTGTCCCACTCCCCCTGGCTGGGAAGCTGCCATCCTTCCCGTAATGCCCTCCTCTGTGGCACCCGACGAATCACGGCCGTTTGGAGTTGGCGCCAATTAAGGCGATATATTCTGATGATTACATCGACCTATAGAGCAGGAACCTTTGGTTAGCGAAACGACCCTTAACACTCGGGCAGGTGAAGTATTCGCGATTGAAACCCAGAATCCTGCCGACTCGACCCATTGATTTCTTGTAAATTTTCTTATAAGATTTCACGTCAAAACGAAAAGCGCCATCCGGCCGTCGTCAATCACAGCAGACCAGACGACGTACATGAGGTTTCGGTCATAGACAATTCCCTGCCGCCTCTTCCAATTCAGGGCTCTCTTCGCCCCACCGGGAGCAGGCGGTCCGGAGACACCGTACGAACGGGCACCCAGGTGGAGTCGTCCTTTTCGTCAAACCGTTCCAGAAAAGTGATTACTTCCCGGGTGATGGGGGTGGGAGTCGATGCTCCAGCGGTAACCCCGACCCGGCGCACCCCGCGAAGCCAGGCAATGTCCAACTCGGTGACATCCGCCACCCGCTTGGCCGGCACGCCCGCGATTTCTTCGGCCACCTGAGCCAGTCGGGCCGTGTTGTTGCTTCGGGGGTCCCCCACCACCACCACCAAATCACAGCCTTTCGCCTGCTCGGCCACCGCCTCTTGACGAAGTTGGGTGGCCAGGCAAATTTCATTTTTGACCTCGGCCTGGGGGAATCGCTCCTTGACCCGCTCCATTAGCTCCCGGGTGTCCCACTGGCTCATGGTGGTCTGATTCGTCACCAGCACAGGACCCGGAGGAAGATCCAACTCCTCAATATCCTGGAAATTCTCCACCAAGTGAACCCGGCCCGGCGCCACGCCCAGCGCCCCCTCGGGTTCCGGATGCCCTCGTCGCCCGATATAAATCACCTGGTAGCCCTTGGCCACCCGGTCCCGGATCAGTTCGTGGGTACGCATCACATCGGGGCAGGTGGCATCCACCACCGTAAGCCCTTTCTCAACGGCACGCTTTCGCACCTCCGGGGACACGCCGTGGGCGGTAAACACCACCGTTCCCCGGTCGATCTTCTCCAATAAGCTCAGGCGATCCCCCCCGTCCAGGGTCATCACGCCCTCGCGTTCAAAAGCTTCCACCACGTGGCGGTTATGAACGATCATGCCGAGAATATAAATCGGCCTGGGCAAGCGAGGATCATCCGCCGCCCGTTTCGCCAAGACCATCGCATCGACCACGCCGTAACAGTATCCCCGGGGCGCAATCTTGACCACTTCCACCCCGAATCCCCCTCTCCCCACAGCCGAGCCCTGACCTTGCCTGAACCGGCCTCGATATGCTTATTATAGTTGAAGCGGCCAATCCGGCCAAACGGCGACACACCAAGAAAAGGAGCCGAGACATGGAACGCTTTGTGGTAGCCTTGCCCGACCTCTTCGTCCATCGCATGCGGGAGTTGCTCGGCCCCGAAGCCGAGGATTTTTTTGAAGCCCTGCGCCAACCCCGATCCCGGGGCCTCAGGGTGAACACTCTCCGGGCCAGACCGGACGCCCTGGCGATACGTTCCCCGTTCTCCCTCTCCCCGGTTCCCTGGGCTCCGGAGGGCTTCTTGTACCACCACCCGGACCGACCGGGGCTTCACCCTTGGTACGACGCCGGGGTTTACTATATCCAAGAACCCGCCGCCATGGCCGCAGCGGTGCTGCTGGCTCCCCAACCCGGGGAGTGGGTTCTCGACCTGGCTGCGGCACCGGGAGGAAAATCGTCCCATCTCGCCGCCCGGATGGAGAACCGGGGCCTTCTCGTGGCCAATGAGCCAAACCCGAGGCGCTGTCGCGTCTTGGCGCAAAATCTCGAACGGCTGGGCGTCACGAACGCCCTCATCACCCAGGAACAGCCCGAGGCGCTCCTCCGGTTTGCTGGCCTCTTCGACCGGGTGCTCCTCGACGCCCCGTGCACCGGAGAGAGTATGTTTCGCAAAGATCCGTCCGTGACCGAGGCCTGGAGCCTCCGGCGCATCACCCGCAACGCCGAGCGCGGACAGCATATCCTCTCGGTGGCCGCAGATTTCGTCCGGCCGGGAGGACGATTGCTTTACGCGACCTGCACCTTTGCGCCGGAAGAAAATGAACAGGTCATCGCCCGGTTTCTCCGGGAGCGAAGGGATTTTCACCTGGTCCCCGCCGAGTTGCCGGGCTCTAGCCCGGGGCGCCCGGAGTGGGCGGACGGCAACGAGGAGTTGTCCCGGTGTTGTCGCCTATGGCCTCACCGAACACCGGCTGACGGGCATTTTTACGCACTCTTGGAGCGGGCCGAAGACGCCCGCCCCCGGGGCGCCAGCCGGAGGCAGACAGGGCCCCGGATCGGGCGGAGCATGAAGACTTCCCGGCTTCCCGATCGGGCCGCGGCGGCCATTCGCCGCCAGTTGCCGGAAATCTCCCTGCCGGCCCTGTGGGAACAGCGGGGGGACACCTGGATTGCCCTGCCCGAAGATTTGCCTCGTCTGGGAAGTTTGGACGGCATGCGCATCATGGCCAAGGGCGTAGCCTGGGGGGCGGTTCGGGGCGCCACCTTTCTCCCCGCCCACAGTCTGGCCATGTCCCTTCCCTTTGAAGAGTCCCCCCGGGCCATCACCTGGCCTGCGAACACCCCGGAGGTGGTCGAGTGGCTGAAGGGCCGCTCTCTGCCCGCCCCACCCGGCGCAAAGCCGGGATGGGTACGGGTGGGAGTGGACGGCTTCCCTTTGGGATGGGGCAAAATCTCCGCCGGCCAACTGAAGAATCATTATCCGAAGGGCCTGCGCCGCGACCTCAGCACCGACCGGGAATTGGACGACCCAGAGGACGGCGGAGCCGACGGACAATCGGGCAGCCTTTAGCCGCCACCCGTTTAGAGAAACCTGCGGGTGACTCTGTCGTCTTGACACGTGAACTGCACCCGCAGGCCGTCCACCACCGTCTCCAAATGGACCGGTCGACCCCATAAGGCATGGACATAGGGCAGCGTCTTTTCCACGTATTTGAGATCCAATTCCGCGCCTTCGAATTCATGGCGCAGGTACAATTCTCCCCGATTCTCATAATCTCCGTCCATCACGACGATGTACGGAAACCCTCCGTTGTTCCGGGCGGTGATCAGCCGATCCCGCACCGCTTCCCAGTCTTTGTCCACCACCCGGTACTCCGAGCCCACCCGTTGATAAAGGTACAGGTCCAGCCGGTCGACGATCTCTTTGGTCAGATAGTTGCGCAGCAGACTCTGGTCGGATTCAATCTCTCGCACCTCGAACAGCGCCTCCCGGCCGAGCCGCTTGTCGATGTCCTCCAGGATCGCCAGGCCCACGGCGTAGGGGTTCACCTGAACCGGCGAGGGGGCCACGACCCCGGCGTGAAGTTTGGCGAACTCGAAGCTCTCCGCGGGATCCAGGTCGAACTCCCGCATGATCCGCAAATGCCAGAACGTCGCCCAACCTTCGTTGATGATTTTCGTCTCCAGTTGGGGCCAAAAATAAAGCATCTCCTGGCGGACGATGGTGAGCACATCCCGTTGCCAATCCTCAAGGACGGGGCTGTTGTCCATCAAAAACATCAACAAGTCTTTTTCCGGGCGCTTTCCTCGCTTTCGGGCATCTGCTCTTTCCTTGATCTGACGCATCACGCTGCGAAGAGCCTCTTCCTTTTCATCGACCATCGGCTCCCGGTCCAGGGCCCACAGGTCATCGTAGGGACCCGGCCCTTTCGTCCCTTCGGACAGGTCCTTCTCCTGACCGGGATTTGAAAAATGGGACGGGTCGATGTGCTCCTGGATCGCCAGGGCCGCATCCAGGAAGGATTCCACCGCCTCTGTCCCGAACTCCCGCTCATAGTGTCGAATCCGGTCTGCCGCCGCGGCCATGCGGTCGACCATATCCCGGGGAGTGCGCTGAAAATACGCGTTATTCCTGAAAAAATCACTGTGTCCCAGCACGTGGGCGACGATCAGCTCATTTTGAACCAACGTATTGGTATCCAGGAGAAAGGCGTAACATGGATTGGTGTTGATCACCAGCTCATAAATCTTGCTCAGGCCGAGATCGTACTGCATTTTCATGCGGTAAAACGCTTTTCCGAAGCTCCAGTGGGAAAACCGCGTGGGCATCCCGTAGGCGCCGATGGTGTAGAGCACATCCACCGGGGTGATTTCGTACCGCATGGGAAAGGGCTGAAGGCCGAGGTTTAGGGCCGTCTCGGTGATCCGCTCGATGGCCGTCTCCAAACGAGACCTCTCCAAGGCCGAAAGGCTCATGAAACCGCCTCCCTGCCGTCCGGGCGGAAAAAGTCGCTCAGTGCCCCGAGGATGTCACCCCGCTGTCGGATGCGCGCCATGCGGAAAAAGGGGTGTTGCAGCCGTTGCAGCTGGCTGATCAAAAGGGACGGGCGATTGTACGGATTGACCTCGGCGAAGCCCACGGCGCAGGCGACGTTCAACAGTTCATTGATCCCCGCCAGGCACGGGTCGTTGTCCGACGGCAGGTTATCTCCGTCGGAAACATGGTAGCTGTAGATGTTGTATCGACTCGGCGGGTACTCCTCCCGAACCAAATCCAGAGCCAGGCGGTAAGCGCTGGAGCAACTGGTGCCGCCATTCTCGCCCCGGGTAAAAAATTCTTCCTCAGTCACCCGTTTGGCCTCGGTGTGGTGGGCGATAAACTCGATGGCCACGTGGCTGTACTGCCGGCGCAAAAACCGGATCATCCAGAAAAACAGCGTGCGCGCCACGTATTTCTCAAACTCCCCCATCGACCCCGAGGTATCCATCAAGGCGAAGATCACCGCCCGGCTGTCCGGGGCCGGGGCATCTTCCCAGACTTTGTAGCGCAGATCATCCTCCCGGATGCGGCCCAGCCCCCGGTCCCCCCGCAGGCCGTTTCGTTTCAGGTGGGTCAGCAAGGTCCGACGCTTATCCAAGTTGCCGGTCAGGCCCTTGGGGCGGACATCCGTCCAGGCCAGACCGTCTGCAGAACTTTGCACCTCTTCCTTTTTCTGCAGATTTGGCAGTCGCCAATCCGCAAACACCATCTCCTCGATCTCTTCCAATTCCACCTGGGCCTCGTAATAGTCCATGCCCGGGGCGTCCCCCGCCCCTTGGCCCATCCCCCCGGCCTGGACCGGATCCCCCGCCTTTCCCAGAACGTCGCCCACCCGGCTGTTCCCTTTTCCGGACCCCACCTGCTTCCCTTTGTTTTCATTAAATCGGAAGCGGTATTCATCGAGAGTCCGGATGGGCACTTTGATCACCTGTTTGCCGTCGCTCAGGACGATGCTCTCATCGGCGATGAGATCGGACAGGTGTCGGCGAATGGCCTCCCGGACCTTCTCCCCGTGCCGGCGTTGATCATCGTACCCCTTGCGGTGCAAAGACCAATCTTCCTGGGAGAGGATGAACAACGGTTCCGTCATGGCCCCGCCTCCTAGCGATTCAAAAGGCTTCCGGTATAGCGAAGGAGTTCGTTCGCGCACACCGGGCAATATCCGTGTTCATCGATCAGTCGGCGGGTGACCTCGTTGATGCGCTTGAGCTGCTGCTCATCCGGCACCGCGCTGGTGGTGGTGATTTTGATGACATCTTTCAGGTCGGCAAACAGTTTCTTTTCGATCGCTTCCCGGAGGCGGTCGTGGGACCGGTAATCAAAGGTCTTGCCTTTTCGGGCATAGCTGGAAATCCGAATGAGAATTTCTTCCCGGAAAGGTTTTTTCGCCGTTTCCGACACCCCGATCTGCTCCTCGATGGAACGCATCAAGTTCTCATCGGGTTCCACTTCTTCACCGGTCAGGGGATCCACGAGCTTTTTGAGGTGACAATAGGCTTCGATGTGGTCGAGATAGTTGTTCAGCAACACCTTCGCCTGCTCCTCAAAGGAATAGACGAAGGCCTTTTGGACCTCGTTTTTGGCCATTTCATCGTACTCTTTTCGGGCCAGGGACAACAGGTGCAGGTAACGCTCCCGGTCCTCTTTAGAAATGCTCGGATGGGTGTCCAGACCTTCTTTGAGCGCCCGCAGCACGTGCAGGGCGTTGATGCAGGAAGTCTCCTGGCGAATCAGGGCGCTGGAGATGCGGTTGATCACGTACCGGGGATCGATGCCGCTCATGCCCTCATTGGGATGCTCCTGTTTGAGCTCTTTCACGTCCGCCTCGCTGTACCCTTCCACATCTTCCCCGTCGTACAGGCGCATTTTTTCCACCAAGCTGATGGGTTTGCTCGTTTCCTTCAAACGGGTCAGCACCGAAAACATGGCGGCCGCCCGAAGCGCATAAGGGGCGATGTGGACGCCCTTGACGTCGCTTTGTTCGATCAATTTCTCATAAATCTTCACTTCGGCGCCGACTTTGAGGTTATAGGGCACCGGCATGACAATGATGCGGGAGTGGAGCGCCTCGTTCTTTTTGTTGTTGATAAAGGACCGGTACTCGGTCTCGTTGGTGTGGGCCACGATCAGTTCGTCGGCTGAAATGAGGGCGAAGCGCCCGGCTTTAAAATTTCCTTCCTGGGTGAGGGACAACAAGTTCCAGAGGAATTTTTCATCGCATTTGAGCATTTCCTGGAATTCCATGAGCCCGCGGTTCGCCTTGTTCAGCTCCCCGTCGAACCGATAGGCCCTGGGGTCCGACTCCGACCCGTACTCCGCGATGGTGGAAAAATCGATGCTTCCGGTCAAATCGGCGATATCTTGGCTCTTGGGGTCCGAGGGGCTGAAGGTTCCGATCCCCACCCGATCGTCTTCGGAAAATAGCACCCGCTTGACCCGGACCTGATCCACCCGGCCGCCGTACTGCTCCCGGAGATTCAGGCGGCACACCGGACACAGGTGCCCCTCCACCCGGATGCCGAACTCCCGCTCGAACTGCGGGCGCAAGGAATCGGGCACCAGATGCAACGGGTCTTCGTGCATGGGACAGTCCTTGATGGCGTACACGGCGCCGCGATCGGTGCGGGTGTACGCCTCCAGGCCGCGTTTGAGAAGGGTCACGATGGTGGATTTCCCCCCGCTCACCGGCCCCATGAGAAGAAGCACCCGTTTGCGGACGTCCAGGCGCCTGGCGGCGGAATGAAAATATTCCTCCACCAGACGTTCGATGGTCTCTTCCAGTCCGAACAGTTCCCGGTCAAAAAAGTGGTACCGGGTGCGCCCCTCCTCCTTCTCCACCCCGGCATCTACAATCATGTTGTAAATCCGGGCGTGGGCGGTTTGAGCCAGATGCGGGTTCTTTTCCACGAGCTCCAGGTACTCGGCAAAAGTCCCCTCCCAATTCAGCCGCTGCTCCTCATCGTGAAAATCCTCAATGAGCTGGAGAATCCCCATGATCCAACCTCCCCTGTCGGGCGGCCCCCTCTCCTTGGGTGTCAAGGTCTTTTCTACGATGATGGCTACAGTGTCTTTCCGGAGCCGCACCTCGTTCAGAATCTCGTCTCAGTCTCAGTATGGACCCGGATACCCGGAGGTAGACCTGGGCCATCGAATTATCATTCCCGGGACAGGGAGTTTTTAACCTGCAAGTCCATGGGCTCTCCAGAGCTCCTCCACAGGTCCTTGACATTGTTCTGGTACAATGGAGGACAATGACAAAGGGGGCCGGAACGGAAAAAGTGAGGAAAGAAGGGAGAGCGGTGGCGAAGCGCAAACCGAGTCTCGAGGAAGTCACGTGGATGCGGGGAGCCGCCATGGGCGTGGTGGTGCTTCTGCACGTTCTGGGATACGCTGTCGCGGTCGTCCCCGGGGCCGGGGGAGATCCTTTTTTGCCCATGGCTTCCGTGGCATCCCTGCGGTTTGCCCGGCAGATCTTCATGGTGATCACCGGGTTCGTCCTGACATACCAGTATTGGGGAAGAACGGTGGAGCCCGGGCCGTTTCTGAACCGCCGGGTCCAATCGGTGGTGGTTCCGTATCTGGTGTGGAGTGCCATCTATCTCACGGTCCTGCCGGCCCTGGGGGGCGCGACGGGGATCGACGTGTGGAATCCTTGGGCGGTGATCGAAGCGCTGCTCACCGGGGGCGCCATGTACCACCTGTATTACATCGTGCTGACCCTTCAGTTTTACCTGCTCTTTCCCTGGTGGATTCGCTGGTTTCAAAGCCTGGCCCCGAAACGTCGTCAAGGGTGGACGATCTTCCTCGCGGCGGCCGGCCTTGTCTTGTTATACGTGGACTTTCACTGGACGCTTCAGTACACCAGTTCAGCCAAGTGGTTTTTATATCGGGACCGGTTTCTCGCCTACTACTTCGTGTATTTTCTGTTTGGATCCGCCCTCGGCGCCGCGGTGGCCCTGGCCGATCCGGGCCGGCGCCTCTCCCGGAGGAGCGTATGGCTGGGTTGGATCGCAGCGGGCATCGCCGCCCTCTACGTCGGGACCGTCTTCGTGGTGCGCTTAAAATCGGGATGGTCCTATGCAGGAGCCGTAAACATCATGCAGCCGTCTTATGTATTTTATGGCATCGCCGTGTCCATGGCGCTGTATCTGACTGGCAGGTGGAAACGGGAACACGGCCAGGAACGGGGATGGGTTCACGCCGTGGGCCGCTTCTCCTTCGGCATTTATCTGAGCCATCCCCTGATCCTGTTCCTGTTGGAGCAAAATCTCTTTGCCGGCAGCTCCCATCGCTTCTGGTGGGCGGAAACCGCCCTGTTGTGGGCAATGACGATGGTTTTGTCCTGGCTGCTGATGGCCGGGACGAATCGCGTTCCCGTTCTCGGCTGGCTGCTCGGCAGCGGGCAAAAATCCCCCTGGCGCGGACGGGCCGTCCCCGCCGGACGATCCCTTTCCTCCTGAATCCCGCGGGCACACGGACATTACGCCTCGGGAGGTGCGGGCCCCCGAACCGCCAAGGCCGCCAGCTGGGCGCGATTTTTGACATCGAGCTTGGCCATGATGTTTTTCAAGTGGTTTTTGACCGTGTTCTCACTAATCGTGAGGGCCTGGGCAATCTCCCGGTTGGACCTGCCCCGGGCGATCAACCCGAGGATCTCCCGTTCCCGGGGAGTGAGCCGTTTGGCCACCTCTGCAGCAGACCCCTGTGCCGGGGCGGCGAGGGTGGTCACCAGGCGGGCCGCCACCTCTTCGGCGATGGGAGAAGCGCCGTCCGCCACGGCCCGCAGGTAACTGATCCAATCCGAGGGATCCAGGCTCTTGACCAGATACCCCTGGGCCCCCACCCGCACCGCCCGCAGGAGGTCAGCCGGATCGTGGGACACGGTCAAGATGACGATCTTGATTTCGGGCAGCCGGTCTTTGAGCACCCGGGTCAGGGCGATGCCGTCCGTTTCCGGCATCCGAATATCCATCAGAACCAGATCCGGGCGCAGCCCGGGAATCCGCTCCAAGGCCTCCCGGGCGTTTTCCGCCTCTCCGACGACTTCGAAGAACGAGTCCCCTCCGAGAATGGCCCGCACCGCCTGCCGGGCCCGCCGGTTATCGTCCACGATGAACGTTCGGCATCCCATTCCCACACCCCCTCTCCCTCAACAACACCGGCCGGGGCCCAAAAGACCGGGGCCCGGGTGTTCCTTTGGCCCGGGCCGCCCGGGGTTTCAGCACTTGCTGTACCCGCAGGCTTCACATTCGAAACACCCGCCCTGACGCACCAAAGACATGCGGTGACAGTTCGGACACAGGTCTTTGCCGATATTGAAACCCCGCAGGGATCGCCCGTTGCCGTTTCCGCGGCCATGATCTCCGTGCCCACCGCCTGTTCCGCGGCCATGTCCGTCTTCGGAAGCGTCCTCGGCGTCTGCACCCCGACCGGTGTCAGGATCGCCCTGGGATGCGGCCGCATGGTAGACCCCGCCGTGGCGGAGGGGAAAAGTTTCCGAGTGCTCGATCAGGGATTTGGCGATGGCATCGGGAACGCTGGTGATCCGCCGCTCCCCGAACCCCACGGCGCTATATCCTCCGATCCCCGAGAAGTGGCGCACCAACACCGCTTCTTTATCCGGATTTTGCGAGTCCATGAGATACAGGGTGATCGCCCGGCCCAAGGCCTCATTCGCCGCGTACACGTCGCTGCCCGCCTTCCCGATGTTCACGAAGATCTCCCGGGCCAGGTGATCTTCCGGGTCGTCGTTGATGGTGATGTACGCAGTGCCGAGGGGCGTCTCCTTTTTATACGTCGCCCCGTACAGCACATCCGGGCGTTTGCGCTTGACATATTTTGTCGTGCTCGGCCGGCCCGTCCCCGGCGACTCCGCCGCAACCGCCGCCTGGGGCGCCGCGGCACCCGCTTCCACCGCCGCCGTCCCGGTCTGGGCCCCTTCCCCGACGCCCGCCCCCTCTTTCTTGAGCTTGTCCTCGCTCAGGGCCAAGACCTGTTCCGAGCGGGAGCCGTCCCGGTAGATGGTCACACCCTTGCACCCGAGGTCGTAAGCCAGGTCGTACAATTGCTTCGTGTCCTCGACGGTGTAGGATTCCGGCGCGTTGCAGGTCTTCGAGATGCTGGAGTCGATCCACTTTTGCAATGCCGCCTGCACCCGGACGTGCTCCTCGGGGGTCAACTCCATGGCGGTGACAAAGTAATCCGGGAGGTGCTCCCGGTCCGCGCCGGGGTGAAGGGCGAGGTAATCGTCGACAATCTGGGCGTTCTCCTCAAACATCCCCAGACGGGAGTTGCGAAAATACGACCAGGCATAGTACGGCTCGCACCCGGTGGAACACCCCACCATCGTGCCGGTGGTCCCCGTCGGCGCGATGGTCATGGTGGTCACGTTGCGCACGCCATATTTGCGAATGGCTTCCACGACGTGCGGCCGCTCCGCGGCCATGTGCCGCATGTACCCGGACTGGAGAAACTTCTCCGTTTCGAATCGCGGGAAGGGGCCGTTCTCCTTGGCGAGCTCCACCGACTCCAGGTAGGACCATTCCGCCATCATCCCGATCAACACATCAATCAGCCGGGTCGACTCCTCACTGCCATAACGGACCCCGCAGTGGATGAGCAAATCGTGCAGCCCCATGATGCCGAGGCCGACCCGCCGCTCGCCCAGTTGGTTTTCCCGGTTTTCTTCAAACGGATAGTACGTAGCATCGATCACCGCATCCTGAAAGCGCACACCGGTGCGGACCGTCTCCTCCAGGGCCTCCCAGCGGATGTGGTGGAGGAAAAACTCCGCCCGCTCGTCGTCAAAATGTTTGCGGAGCCATCCGCGGATGTACTCTTCTTTGGCGGGATCCGAAAAAGTCGCCTCGACCCCGCTGTCCTCAAAGCCGGTGGTGAATTTGCTCAACACCACGGCTCCGAGGTTACAGATCCCAAAGGCCGGCAGTCCCTGTTCTCCGCAGTTGTGGGCGACGATGCCCGAAGCCAACAGGGAGTGGGTTTCCGGTTCACTGACGTCGTAGACCGTCACTTCCTCCCCTGGCTCCACCCCCGCCACGGCGCTATAAAAATTTTCCCGTTTTCGAGAAGGCCGGCTGATTCGCTGGAGAGCCTCCTGTTTTCGGGTCACGAGTGCAAACCCGATCTTCTCGGCAAACACCGCCACATTGTTGTCAGACAGAATCAGCTCGTAGAAACCCTTACTCTCGTACACCCGGGATTCACCGGAAATCGTCTGGTACTGGAATTTCGCCTGGTTCCTTTTGGGTCGATCATATATCTTTCCATGGATCCCGAAATTCAATAGCAAAAGTTGCACGTCTTGAAGTAAGCTTTTTGAAGCCGAGGTCATTCGCACGGTGCGGTGATGTTCGTCATTTTCATAAACCGTGCCATCCGAACTGAAAAGGGCCTGAAGAAAGGCTCTCACCGTTTCCCTCGAGGCCTCAAACACCGCCTCGGGCACCCTTTTGTCCTCGGCCCTGACCTGTTTGACCCCTAGAGACAGGAGCCGGTCGCGAAATTCCTTTTTCCACCAGAAAGCTTGAAAAACCCCGTTCTCCCTTTCGAATACCTTGGCTTCCGCCCCGGATAGCTCCTTGCCGATCCTGATCATCTCCGGAATGACTTCTGCGTCTTCGCGACCGAAGACCATCCCGACATCTCCGCGCTTTGAGATCCAACCATCGCCGACCAACCATCCCAAAAACCAACCCCAATCCCGTCCCAGACCATCCTTTTCCGAGAACAACCCCTCCCCGGACTGGATGAGAACCAAGTCGCCGGGCTGCAGTTCTCCCGCTTCTTTCCACCCATCCGATGTAAGGAGCCGGTGATCCGGCGTCACTTTCAACTCCATGCCATTTTTCAGCGCCACCTTCACCGTCTGTTTTCGCCCCGTGGGAAAGACGACCGCCGGCCGGGATGTCACCCCCGGTACCGCGTAGGATCGGCCGTTGACCACTTCGACCCGACGATGAACGCGGTCATCCGTGAGGACTTGAAACGACGCCGAACCGACCCGATGATAGAGGTCCTCAATACGCAGGTACCCGAATTCCGTCGCAACCCGGGTGTCCGGATGGAAGCAAGGGTTTGTGGCGATGATCGGATTATAATACCAGCTATTGCTCATGGCGTTGTAGCGCCCGAGGAAAACCACGCCGGGTTCGGCGGATTTCCACGCCGAGGTGATGATTTCCTCCCACAACTCCTCCGCCGGAAGGGTCTCGGTGACCACCAATTTCCGACCCGTCGCCTCCCAGCGGCCGAAGTCGCCATCGAACTCGTCCATCTCCTCCATCCGGGGAAATCCTAAACTCCAATCGCCGCCCCGCTGTTTCACCTGCATGAACTCTTCGGAGATGCCCACCGAAACGTTGGCCCCGGTGATCACCCCTTCGACCTGCTTGGCCTGGATGAACCGGTGAAGATCGGCGTGGCGGTCGTTCAGGATCAACATCAGGGCCCCCCGCCGGGATCCGCCTTGGAGGGTCAATTGGCAGCCCACCGACATGATTTCCCCGACCCCCACAGGGCCAAAACCATCTCCAAACACCTGGTTCCCCTTATCGTAAAGGATCCCCCAGGAGTACGCCCCGGAACTCCGCCCGTTAACCCCTTTCACGTACGTGTAACGAGGGCGCAGGGAAGACAGGATCACCGCCGTCCGGCGGCCCCGGGCCATTTCCTCCCACATATCCCCCAGGGTCTCGGCGATGGTCCCCCGGCTATCCCCGGGTACCAATACAGTACCCAGCACCTCTTCGGTCATCACCACGCCGGATTCGAGGATTTTGTCGTACACCGTCAGGGCGGGTACCGTGGTGCCATATTTGACTGGCAGATCCTGTTTCATCCATTTGGCCAAATCCCCGTCCCACAGGTCATCGTATCCTTCGAAGGAAGAATCCGGGAACACAAAGGTCCAGTCGGCCCGGTCCTCCACGGCTTGCAAGAACGCCCGGTTGACCCGAACCACCTTGGTGCTGTGAGGGTAAGCCTCTTGCAGAAAATCAAAGAGGTCCGGGTGCCAAACGTCCAGCACCAATTGCAGGTGAGACCGCCGGGGACCCTTTGACACGGGAATGAGACTGCCCCGGGGCGGTATTCGGGAGAGGTTCATGCCCACCCCGCCGGAGCGGGCCTGGATCTCCAAGGTCTGGCCAAAGGATTTCGCGTAATCCCGCAGCCGGGGGCCGACGCTGGGGATGACAAAACAGTTGTAACTGGTGGTCTGGAAACCCGTGCCCATCGAGGCGTTGATGCGCCCGCCGGGGACGTATTTCCATCCGCTCTGCAGTTGATAAAACCGCTCTTCCCACAGGGCCGGGTCCTTGGTCACCGCCGCCGCCCCTTTGGCAATGCGCCGCCACATTTCCCGGGGTGACTGCTCCTTCAGCACGTCGAAGTCGTCGTAAGACTGCTCAATCTGATGGCCATCCCGAAGTTCCACCACAGCGGTGCGCCGGGAGGGGTCGACGGTGACGACCTTGCCCAGCTCGTGGTAGGCCCGCTTTTTGTCAATTACGGCGACGACAAGGCTGCCGGGTTTCAGCGACTCCTTTTTCGCGTCTTTCAGCAAATACCGATCTGCCACAATCCTTTCCCCGGTGGGTGAGAGGCGGTCCTCCTCGGTGAACGGCAGCATGGTCCGATCTTTTTGTTCCATCACAACCCTTGACCCCTCTCTTTGTCCAGGAGCGGAAGAATTTCCCGAAGAAACGTCTCCACGTCTTTAAATTCGCGGTATACACTGGCAAAGCGGACATAGGCCACCTGGTCGACCTCCCGGAGGACAGCCATGACCCGCTCGCCGATCTGGTTCGTGGTCACCTCACGCTCAAACGCCTGGCGCAAATCCCGTTCCACCCGATCCACCATAGCATCGATGGTTTCCGAGGTGATGGGGCGCTTTTCACAGGCTTTGAGCAGACCGCGGCGCAGTTTCTCCCTGGAAAAAGTCTCCCGCATCCCGTCTTTTTTGATAACCTGAAGGGGGGAGACCTCCACCCGCTCGTACGTCGTAAACCGGCGGCCGCAGGCGAGACATTCCCGCCGCCGGCGCACAGCATCGGCGGTCGTGCGGCTCTCAATCACCTTTGAATCCCCATGCGCGCAATAGGGACACTGCATAGTGTTTCCCCCTCGAAATCATGCAAATCAAACACTATATGTAGTGTGGTGGACAAGTCCCATTGTAACGACTTCTCCTTCCTCCCTCAACAGGCACAAGAGAACGAAATCCATAAAAAAAAAGCCCAGGCTGCCCCACAGGCCCCCGGGCGACCCGTTACGCTTCCGTCCGGCTTCCGAATTCGAAAGCCACCTCCAGGGTTCCGTGGTAGGGAACATATTCCACCCGGGAGACCATGAGCCGCATCAACCGGTGCCGCTTTACCGGATCATCCGGGTACAAGGAGAGGGCCCCTTCCACTTCGGAAAACAGATTACCGACCTCCACCCCGCTCCGGGCGGCGAGATCCAGGGCCGAAGCGATCAGCCGGCCGTAATCCAATTCCTGTTTGAGCACCGCATCGAGAGCGTGCAGGATGGCTTCTTCCACCCGCCAGAGGGGTACCGATGCCCGACAATGGGGGCAGACGTACTCCTGCCGATCCCGCCCTCGGTACATCGGCAGTCCCTCACACCGGCAGTACAACAACCCATCCATCCCGCTCCCTCCCTTCGATGCTCTAGCGTTGCTCGCGGAGTTCCTTTCTATTGTACCACGTGCGCAACGTCCAGTCGGCCCCTTGGGCCTAGGTCCCTTTGGATGACTGCTTTCGCCCCACTGTGATGCACCTCACAGACGTGCAACCCCGCCAACCTGAATAATGAAGGCATCAGCCTGATTTTTTTCGGGAGGGGAGAAGATGGAAAACCGTTACGCCGCTGTGCTCGATGTGCGCAGGTTCGCTCCTGCGGACAAACACCGGACGATCTTTTTCGTCTGGGAGGCACTGCCGCCGGGAGAACAACTGCTCTTGATTAACGATCACGATCCCAGGCCGCTCTATTACCAATTCGCGGCAGAACAAACGGATCGGTTTGACTGGAACTACGTTCAAGAAGGCCCGACGGAGTGGAAGGTGCAACTGGGGAAGCGGTGAGAAAACTCGGATCAAGGCGGTTCGGGAATCCCCCGCGTCTTTCGTCGAGGGCCCCGACCGCCCATCTGCCGGTGCCGGAGGAGGAGCGATGATAATGCGGATTGTCGATTTAGACGTCCGGGACATGCTTCGGGCGAAGCAAGAGCCCTTTGAACGCATCATGGAGACGGTCAGCGGCCTGGAACCCGGAGACGTATTCCAGCTGCACGCAACTTTTCGCCCAGACCCTTTGATCCGGGTTCTGGGGCGTCAAGGGTATCGGAGTACGGTTGTCCAAGAAGGCGAAGAACATTTTATCGTGCAGTTCTATCGGGAGGAGACGGAGCGGCCCTTTTTTCACCTGGACAACCGCGGGCTGGAGCCGCCGGAGCCCATGATGCGAACCTTGAACTTTTTGGAGCAACATCCCGAATGCCAAGCCGGCGAACTGGGACTCGAAATCTGGAATGAGCGCGTGCCCGCCTTCCTGCTCCCTGAACTGGAAGAACGAGGGTATCGCTACGAGATTGAGCAGGAAGAGAGTGGAACAGTCCGGGTCAGAATTTATCGAACCCAATGACGGAGGGACCTGTTAGTCGGCGATTGTCAGGGGCTTCCTCCACCCGCCCGGGCTAAAAACCGGGACAGCCGCTTTGAGGAGGTGCGATCATGCCCAAAACCAAACGAGAACGGCCGACAGAAGCCAGTACGGGTCGGGCGGCGTCCCCAGGTGCCCGGGGGGATCCCGCAGCGGTTCGGGTTACAGCGTCCACACCGCCGGGCGGAAGGGCAGCCGTATCCGGGATGTTACCCCCGGGGGCGACGGATTATTCTCCAGCATTTTCTCTGCCCATGCGGCACCTGCTCCTCGGGTTGATCGGATTCGCGGTGTTTGCCGGGGATCTCCTCATTCAGTCCCTCCGGGGATTTCAGGGCGGCCTGTTCGGAGCGGCGGGGATCGCGTTAACCCATTTGCTGACCCTGGGTTCCTTGCTGTCTTTCGTCATGGGGGCCGTGTACCAATTGGCAAGCGTTGCCTTTTTGATCCCCATCGCTTCGGAACGGGCGGCTAAGTGGAACTTTTGGCTTTACGCCTTGTCCATAGCAGGGCTCACAGCATCGATGGCCGCCTGGTGGAACCCGGGACTGTTATTGTTCGGCGCGGCCGCGACGATCTCCATCGGCGCCTACGCGGGAATTGTCAGTGCGTCCCTCAAAAAGGCACCAACTCGCGACGCCATGTTCCGGTTTGTGCGCTCGGCCCACGTGTACCTACCCCTGGCGGTGACCGTGGGATGGCTGCTCATCGTCGCCCCTCGCATCCCCGGGCTGCGCAACGGGATCGAGCCTCTGTTGGTCACCCACATTGTGCTCGCCGCCGGCGGCTTCTTTACGTTCTTGATCATTGGTTTCAGTTTTAAGCTGCTGCCGATGTTCACCCTTTCCCACGGTTTTTCGGTGCGCTTGCGGGATTGGACCTTCGCCTTCGCCCATGCCGCAATTTGGCTGGTCATCGTCGGAGCCTGGACTCATGTGGCCCTCGCAACGGTACTCGGGGGCATCGCGGGATTGGCCACCTTTGCCCTGCACCTGTTCCACCTGCGGGAGATCCTGGCTAAACGGCTGCGCAAAAAAATAGAGCCCACCCTTCGGGCCGCAATCGTCGCGGGTGCCGCCGGACTCATCGGATCCGCCGGGTTCGTCCTCGCCCCGGGCATTCGAAACCCGAAGGTATGGGCCGGTGTGGCCGCTTTGTATCTCCTCGGCTGGGTGACTTTAACGGTGATGGGCTACGCCTACAAAATCGTTCCGTTTTTGATCTGGACCCGCCGGTACAGCCAAAGGGCCGGTAAGGAAAACGTTCCGTTGATCGGCGATCTGATCTCCCCCGAGCAGCCCCGGCCGGTGCTGTGGGCGTTTGCGGTGGGACTGATCGTATTCACCGCGGGCATCGCCTGGATGCAGTCCTGGGCGGCGGCCGCGGGGGGAACGGTACTGTCCCTGGCCCTGGGGGTCTTTTGCTTTCACCTTTTGACGGTGGTCGACCTCGGCAAGATCGGAAGGGAGTTGCGCGGCAATGATTGACCAGGATATCCTCCGGGAGGCTCTGAAGATGGTGTTGGACCCGGAGATCGGGATCAATGTCGTCGATCTCGGTTTGATCTATGGAATCGAAGAGCCGGAAGAAGGGGTCGTCCTCATCCGGATGACGATGACGACCCCGGGGTGTCCGGCTCACACCAGTCTGAGCGAAGCCGTGCGCCGGGCCGCGGCCCGGGTGCCGGGGGTTGAAAAGGCAGCGGTGGAAGTGGTCTGGGACCCCCCCTGGACGCCGGAGCGCTTATCCGAGGCGGCCCGGGCCCGATTGGGGTGGGCGTAATCGAGGGTCGGGCAAGGCTGGGCGTCGCGGCCGGCCCTCAGGACCCGGACGGCCCGGCGCCTCCTGCGTGTACCGGTTCCGACCGGACTCCGTCCGCGGCGGCAGTAAACCGAACCGGACGCTCGTCGACCACTGTGTCGAGATGAACGGTGGTCCCCCACAGCCGCCGCACGGCCATCAGCGCTTTTTTGAGGTGTTTCAGGTCCAGGGGGACACCCTCGTAGCGATGGTGCAACACCAACTCCCCCCGGGGCGACTCCCCGGCCACTTCTAACATCGGGAGCCCCCCGTGTACCCGTTCGGCCACCAGAGCGTCCCGGACCCGCCGCCAGTCTTTCTCCGTCACCCGGAGCTCCCCCCGGGCCGCCTCCCACAGGTAGAGATCCTGTTCTTCGACCAATGACTCGGTCAAATAATTTCGCAGAAAAGAAACGTCCGTCTCCCCTTCCCGAATCTCGAACAGCCGCTCCAGGTCTTCTCCCTGAGCTTCATAAATGGCCAACCCCAGGCGATACGGATTGATAGAATAGCTCCCGGGCTGCGTCACCTGGCTGTGCATCCGGGCGAATTCCAAAGCCTCGTCCGGAGGAAGATCCATCTCCCGCATGATCCGCAAATGCCAATAGGTGGCCCATCCTTCATTCATAATCTTCGTCTCGAGCTGCGGCCAGAAATACCGCATTTCCTCCCGGAGAGCAGCGAGAATATCCCGCTGCCAATCTTCGAGTTCGGGGCTGTACTCGATGAGATAAGCGGGGATGTCTTCCCGCAGTCTGTCTCGTTTGGCGCGCCCCCCTTCCCTCCCCTCCTCGGCTTCCCGGGGCGGCCGCCCGGGCCCCATCGGGGAGGGCGGAGGCGTATGCTCCGCCACCACCAGGGCGTCATCCAAAAACGCCTCCACTGCGTCTTCCCCATGAACCATTTCATAACGTCGAATCCGTTCCGCATAAACCGACATTCGTTCCACCATGTCCCGGGGCGTGGTGGAAAAACGGACATTATTGCGAAAGAAATCGGAGTGGGCGAGAACGTGGGCAACGATCAGCTTATTCTGAAGAAGAGTATTGGTATCCAATAAGAAGGCATAACAAGGATCGCTATTGATCACCAGTTCATAGATCTTGCTAAGCCCCGTGTCATACTGCAGTTTCATCCGCTCGAAAGCTTTGCCAAAACTCCAATGAGCAAATCGGGTGGGCATCCCGTAGGCGCCAACGGCGTAAACGACGTCCGCCGGGCAGATCTCATAGCGCATCGGAAAGGGACGGAGCCCAAAAGATTCGGCGATATCGGTAATGCGCTCAATGACTTCCTCCAAGCGATCCAGATCCCCACGCGGCACGTTAACCCCCCCTGTTTCCGGCGAATTCGTCCTCCCCCGGTGACATTCCGGATCCTCGACTCGGTCGATGTTCACGACGCATCCCGACTCGGAGCGAAGAAACCGGCCAAGGCTCGGTATACGTCCTCCCGATCCCGGATCGCAGAGAGGCGGAGATGGGGAGCCTCGATCCGGCGAAATTCTTCCATGAGCCGACTCTCCCGTCCATGGGAAATCACTTCGGCATATCCCATGGCGCTGGAATACTCAAGCAGCCGCTCGGCCAGCTCCACCGTGCGGGGATTGTCGGAGCTGAGGTTATCCCCGTCGGTGAAATGAAACGGGTAGATGTTGTGGCTCGCCGGCGGGTAGCGCCGCTCCACCAGCTCCAGGGCGAGTTCATAGGCGGAGGAACACCGGGTCCCCCCGCTTTCCCCTTTGCTGAAAAATTCCTCTTCGCTGACTTCCTTCGCTTCGACGTGATGGGCGATAAAAGCGATCTCCACTTTCCGGTATTTGCGCCGAAGAAATCGGACCATCCAGAAATAAAACGAACGGGCGACATATTTTTCAAAAGTTCCCATGGAGCCAGACGTATCCATCATGGCGATGACCACGGCGGCGGTCTCCGGCTTTTTCACTTCGTCCCAGGTCTTAAAGCGGAGATCATCGGGCTGCAGGTCGATGATCGCACCCCGGCCCTCCCGGGCATTGCGGCGCATCGCCTCCAAGATCGTTCGCTTCTTGTCGAGGTTTGCCATCATTCCTTTTTTGCGGATATCGGTGAACTCGATGTGGTCCACCTCCATGTCCCGGCGGTCTTTTGGCCTGCGATTCGGGAGCTCCCAGGACTCGAACAGGATATTTTCCAGCTCTTCGAGACTCACTTCTGTCTCGTAATAATCCACCCCCGGTGCATCACCGGCTTGGCCCGCCCCTTGGCCCTTGGCGCCCGGCATGCGGCCGATCACGTCTCCGGGCTTGGTCCCCCCTTGCCCTTGGCCCACCCGAGGACCCTTGTCCCACTGATAGCGAAAGCGATATTCTTCCAGGGAGCGAATCGGCACCCGAAAAACGGTGCCGCCCCGGGACAGAACGATGCTCTCCTCGGTGACGAGATCCGCTAAACGCTCCCGGATCGCCCGGCGCACCTTCTCCCGATGCCGCTCCTGATCGATCTGGCCTTTTCGGTGCAGGCTCCAGTCATCGTGGGTGACAGAAAACGGCGTACGCCCCATCCTCATTCCCTCCCTCCGCGGCTCAGCGATTGAGCAAACTGCCGGTGTATTGCAACAATTCGTTCGCGCACACCGAACAGTATCCGTGGTGCTCGATCAATCGACGGCCGACATCGTTGATCCGCTTCAGTTGTTCCTCGTCTGGCGTCTTCGTCGAAGTGGTGATTTTAATGACATCTTTCAAATCAGCGAACAGCTTTTTCTCGATGGCCTCCTTGAGCGCCGGATGCGAAGTATACTCAAACCTTTTCCCTTTGCGGGCAAACATCGAAAGACGAATGAGAATCTCCTCGCGGAACGATTTTTTCGCGTTCTCGGTGACGCCGATCTGCTCCTCGATGGAGCGCATCAGCTTTTCATCGGGGTCCATCTCTTCCCCGGTGATAGGATCACGAATCTTCTGCCAGCTACAATAGGCCTCGACGTTGTCCAGGTAATTCTCCAGTAATGTCCGGGCGGATTCCTCGAAAGAATACACGAAGGCCCGCTGGACTTCCCGCTTGGCGATTTCGTCGTACTCCCGTCTCGCCAGGGCGATGAGATTGGTGAGTCGCTCTCGTTCTTCCGGCGTGATCGAAGGGTGCTGGTCAAAGCCTTCTTTCAGGGACTTGAGTATGTCGAGCGGCCCGAGACACGGCGCGTCAGAACGGATCAGGGCACTGGAGATCCGATTCATCACGTAGCGCGGGTCGACTCCGAACATCCCCTCGTCCGGCGCTTCAGCCCGGAGCTCCGCCACGTCTTTGTCTTGAACCCCCTCCACCGCCTCGCCGTCGTACAGGCGCATCTTTTTTACCAGATCCATCCCCGCCCGCTTCGACTCCCGCAATCGGGTCATCACCGTGAACATGGCCGCCGTTCGCAAGGCATAGGGGGCGAGATGAATGTGGCGCAACTCACTTTGTCCGATCAGCTTCTGATAAATCTTTTCCTCCTCGCTGACCTTGAGGTTGTACGGAATGGGCATGACGATCATTCGAGAATGCAGGGCTTCATTTTTCTTATTGCTGATAAAAGCCCGGTACTCCGTTTCGTTCGTATGGGCCACGATCAACTCGTCTGCAGAAATCAAGGCGAACCGTCCCGCTTTAAAATTCCCTTCCTGGGTCAGGCTCAGGAGGTTCCACAGGAATTTCTCGTCACTTTTCAGCATCTCCTGGAATTCCATAATTCCGCGATTGGCCTTGTTGAGCTCCCCGTCAAATCGGTAAGCCCTGGGATCCGACTCCGACCCGTATTCGGCGATGGTGGAAAAATCGATGCTCCCCGTCAGATCGGCGATATCCTGGCTCTTGGGATCCGAGGGGCTGAACGTCCCGATCCCCACCCGGCGATTCTCCGAAAACACCACCCGCTCCACTCGCACATCTTCAATGCGGCCGCCGTATTCGCTCTCCAACCGCAATTGACATTGAGGACACAGGTCCCCTTCGATAAACACCCCGAGCTCCTCTTCCACCTCCCGCCGGAGTGGGCCGGGAATGAGGTGCAGCGGTTCTTCGTGCATCGGGCAGCCGGCGATGCCATAGACCGCCCCCTCATCCGTCCGGGTGTATTCCTCGAGCCCTCGCTTCAGGAGCGCCACCACCGTGGACTTTCCGCCGCTGACGGGTCCCATGAGCAAGAGCAGTCTTTTGCGCACATCCAGCCTTTTGGCCGCGGGATGAAAATACTCCTCCACCAGCCTCTCCAACGCCTCGTCCAGCCCGAACAACTCCCGGGAGAAAAAGGCGTATCGTTTGTGCCCATCCACGATCTCCACCCCGGCCGACACGATCATTTCGTAAATCCGGGCATGGGCGGGCTGGGCGATGCGGGGGTTTTTCCGCACCAGGTCCAAATAGTCCAGAAACGTTCCCTCCCAAGCCAGACTCTCCTCCCGGCGACGATAAGCATCGAGTTTTGAGCGGAGATCCATTGTCGTTCTCTCCTTCGCTGAATAGATAGAAAAACGCCACACGGTTTCGACGACGCCTGTCCGGCACCACCGGCGCGAAGGCTACCCTGTGACGCATTTATCATCTAAAATTCGACAAAGAGGGCCAAAATCCTACTTGAGATTTTTGAACTTTTGACCTGCACTCGTCTCGTCCACAATTCCTTCACAACCCTTGATCTGCATGGTGAGAAAAAGGAATGGTAAAATAAGAATCGTAGACAAATGGGGCCGGCCTGAAACCGGCGAGGAGGGGGACCATGAAATATCGCACCATACCCGGAACGGACATTCGGGTTTCTGAAGTGGGGTTCGGAGTGTGGTCGGTGGCGACCACGTGGTGGGGGGTCCGGGATCAAAACACCGCCCTGCGGCTGCTCCACCAGGCCTTTGACGCAGGCGTTACATTTTTTGATACCGCCGATGTATACGGTACGGGTAAGGGAGAGTCGATCCTGGCCGAAGCATTCCCGGGAAAACGGGACCGGTTGGTGATCGGCACGAAGTTCGGCTACGACATTTACAGCAATCCGGGCGAGCGAACGGGCATGTCCGAGCTTCCGCAGAAGTGGACTCCGGAATTCATCCGCTTTGCGTGCGAACAAAGCCTGAAGCGGCTTGGGACCGATTATATCGATATTTATCAGTTGCACAATACTCGTCTGACCACTCTACAACAGGATAGTATTTTCGAGACCCTTGAGCGTCTCAAAGACGAGGGGAAGATCCGCGCCTATGGGCCGGCGCTGGGTCCGGACATCGGATGGCGGAACGAAGGCCTGTACGCCCTGGAGAACCGGCGGATCCACGTCATGCAAGTCATCTACAACCTCCTGGAACAATGGCCATCCCTGGATCTGTTTGAGCCTGCTGAACGGAACCACGTGGGCTTGATCGTCCGGGTTCCCCACGCTTCCGGGCTGCTCGACGGCACCTATAACCCCGAAAAACACTTTGATACATCGGATCATCGCAATCACCGGAAACATGAATGGATGGGGCGGGGGCTGAAGGCGGTGGAGAAGCTGCGCTTCTTGACCGAGGGCACCGGCCGCACCCTTGGCCAGGCTGCGATTCAATTCGCCCTCGCTCAGCCCTCGGTGGTGACGGTGCTGCCGAATTTCACCAGCGAGGCCAATGTCGCCGAATTCACGGCGGCTCCGGATGTGCCGCCCCTCACCGCCGAGGAGCAGGCGCGGATTCGAAAGCTCTGGGACGAAGAACTCCGGGAGTTGCTCGATCAACCCTACGCCGACAGCGAGAAAAAGCCGATCCCCGTGGCCCGTTGAGGGAGGACAAGAGCGCCTTGGGTGCACAATGCCCAGGGCGCTTTGCGGTCCTTATGAGATGCGGAATACCCTTGATCCCCTAATGTTTTCGAGAGCAGGAGTTACGCCCGTCCGCCGACCGATTCAGCCGCTGCCGGAACCACGGTCCGCGTCTCACCGTTTAGGGTGTAGCGGATTTCAAAATCGGCATTCAAGGAATTCAGGGCCGAACAGTAGGTGTGGTAAGACAGCTCCACGGCTCGCTTGACCTTGTCATGGGTCAGTTCCGGCCCGTCGAGAATGTAATCGATGGCGATCTTCGTGAACCGCTGTGGATGTTTCTCGGCTCGTTCCGCCTCCAATTTCATCTCGAACCGGTCAATATGGAGACGCATTTTCTCCAGGATCATGGCGATGTCGATTCCGGTGCACCCCCCAACCCCCATGAGCAGCATCTCCATCGGACGCACCCCGCTGCCCTCACCGCCCGCCGACTCCGCCGCGTCGATTCGCACCGCGTGACCGCTGGTCTGCCCAACAGCCTCGAAAGCCCGCTTCCCCAGCCATTTGACGTCTACCCGCATGCCAAACCCTCCTACCTGGGTGTCACCTGAGAAGGCGCTGCGCCTCCTGTATCGCGATTATACCATACTCCGGAGAACCGCTTCCCTAGGCCAGACACATCACCTCCGCCTCGGCACCCTCAAAAAACAGGCAGGGCCCTCGCCCTGCCGCATTGATGGCCCTTCGGTTGTCTATCCTTCCAGGACTTTCTCACCAAGTGTTCGCCCCATGAACCCCATCCTTATCCACGGGAAAGAAAACCAACTGTCCTTTTTTGTCCCGCCGATCCAGTTCCTTCTCCCTCCGGGTCCACTGCACGAAGATGTACACGATGGCGCCGATGTACGCCGCCTCCTGGGTCAGCTTCATAACAATTCCGCCCAGTTGCTGGTCCACATAGATCGACAGGCTTGGGATCAGTCTCGGCATGGCATCATAAGCGACGTACAGCGGGCCGTTCGAGAAAATGATAAAGGCACACGCCGGGGTGAGGAGCACGGCGTCCACGAACAGGTAGATGATCTTCTGGAGTTCGCTGAGGCGCTTCACCCCGCTGAAGGGTTGGATCACCGGCAACCAGTTGATAAACGCGGCAATCATCATCACCCCGTGCACCCACAGAGCCACTGATCCATGGGACATGAGATAATCGAACACCGATGGGAAGTGATAGGCTGTAAACAACAAGTTGAGCGTCGTCAGCGCGAACAAGGGACGACTCACTGCCCGGACCAGGCGCTCAATTCCTCGGACCCGCATCCACGGCTGAACCATCCATTCCGGAAGGCCCAACAGCACAAGCGGTGGGACCACCATATACTCCACGGCCATTGCCGTCATATGGACACTAAACAGGTACATGTGGCCGATGTAATCGACAGGACTGCCAGCGGCCAGATAAAACAGCGCCAAGCCGCTGTAGAAAGAAACTTTCCGGCCCACCTCGCCCGACCCCTCGCCGGCGCTGCCCGAATCCTGCCGCCGGTGCCATGCGAGCCAGTACCAGCCGGCCAAGGCCAGAACGAGAATCAGCAGTGGAATGTTCCACGAAGACCACAGGGATCCGTCAATGGGCGTGCCGCAGAATGGCAACAGGAATCCCCCCTTATTCTAGGGCCACAAAACCAAGACCAAGACGAAAATGAATCCCAGCATCGCTCCGGACGCGATAAACAGCGTGGGGAAAGAATGACCTTTTTGATTGAGATGCATGAAATCCCACAACTGCAGAATCACCTGGATGACGGCTAGCGCCAGAATCACCGGGATGACCACCGTTGGGGACATGCCCGCACCGACCATCGCAAAGGCGATCACCGTAAACAAAATCATAATCGCGAAGGAAATGATGTGTTTCCGGACCGAACCATGTCCAGATGCGGATTCGGTACCTGTGTTGCGGGTATCCGTCGGCACGTTTGTCATCCTTGCACCATCCTTTCACGCCAAACCCAAACTTCGTGAATTCAAGAGATTCCCAAGATACCCATGAGATAGACCACGGTAAAAATAAACACCCACACCACGTCGACAAAATGCCAGTACAAGCTGGCGATGAAAACCTTCGGCGCTTTCCTCGGGGTAATGCCCTCGCGTTTCAATTGTAGGATCAAAATGGAGATCCAGACCACCCCGAAGGCCACATGACCGCCGTGGAAGCCGACTAAGGTGAAAAAGGCCGAAGAGAAAGCACTCGTGCCAAAGACGAATCCCTCGCCAGCGTAGGTGATGAATTCCACCACCTGCACCGCGAGAAAGCCGAGCCCGAGCAAGACTGTCACCCCCAGCCAGCGAAGGAGTGAACGGAGGTTGCCTCGGTGCATGGCATTGATTCCGAGCACGCCGGTGAGACTGCTCGTCAAAAGCAAAATGGTGGCCAGGCCGATGATCGGCAAATGAAACAACTCTTGGGCAGTCGGGCCGTTTAGCGTTTGCCCTCGCAAGGTCAAGTAGGTGGCAAAGAGGGAGGCGAACAGAGCGCATTCGCCCCCCAGAAAGACCCAGAAGCCAAGAACCTTGTTTTTTCCCTCCAGGGTGGCAGTCTCCGGCCCCAATTCAAGCCGGTCCCCGGCGTTCACCAGCCTGGGCTGAGTTTCCATGGCTTCCATTACGCCCGCACCTCCCCCACCCGGGTACTTTCTTCCGGAAGAATGTGATATCCTTCATCGTCATTGAGGGAGTGATAAAACATCGCCAGTGCAATCACCTCAAGCCCCAACACGATAAAGAACAGCCGATGGTAGATGGCCGCAAACCCGGCGATAAACAGACCAATCGCCATAACCAAAGGCAAGTAAGAATTCGACGGCATGTGGATGGGACCCAAAGGTTCGGCCGCAGGAACCTTCGATCCTTCTTCTTTGGCGATCCACAAGGGATCCAGTCCGCGCACCAAGGGTGTCTGAGCAAAGTTGTACTCCGGAATCGGTGAGGGAACGGCCCATTCCAAGGTCGGGGCATCCCAAGGATTTGCGCCGGCTTCCTTTCCTTTGGTGAAGGCATATACCACATTGGCTGCGAAGACGATCATCGACACACCCATGATAAAGGCTCCGATGGTCGACAACTGGTTCCAGATCTCCAGCCCCATTCCCGGGTTGTAGGTCGGTACCCGACGCGGCATGCCGAACAGTCCGGCCAAGTGCATGGGGAAAAACGTGAGGTGGAACCCAATGAACATCAACCAGAAATTGATGTGGCCCAAAACCTCACTCATCATCCTGCCGGTGATCTTCGGGAACCAATAATAAAGACCCGCAAAGAAACCAAACACCACGCCGCCAATCAACGTGTAGTGGAAGTGCGCTACGACAAAGTAAGACCCGTGATACTGAAAGTCCGCCGGAGCCGCCGCGAGCATGACGCCCGTGAACCCGCCGATCACGAAGGTGGGCAGGAATCCCAGGGCGAACATCATGGGAGGCTTGAAGCGGATTTGACCTCCCCACATGGTGAACAACCAGTTAAAAACTTTCATGCCTGTCGGAATACCGATCAGCATCGTAGAAATGGCGAAAATGGAGTTCGCCATCGCCCCAAGGCCCACCGTGAACATGTGGTGCACCCACACCATGAAGCCGATAAAGCCGATTAACACGGTGGCAATGACCATGGAGGTGTAACCGAAAATCCGTTTCCTGGAGAAGGTTGCCACAACTTCGGAAATCATACCGAAGGCCGGCAGCACCACGATGTACACCTCTGGATGTCCGAAGATCCAGAATAGGTGCGTCCACAACAGCGGGTTCCCGCCCATGGTCGCGTCGAAGAAGTGGCCGCCAAAAAGCCGCTCGAACATGTACAGGAACAGACCTACGGTCAGCGGCGGAAAGCCGAACACGATCAGGCCGGAGGTCACCAGGCTGGTCCACGTGAAGAGAGGCATCCTGAGCAGGGTCATACCCGGCGCCCGCATGTTGAGAATCGTGGCAATGAAATTGATCGCGCCCATCAAGGATCCGAAGCCAGCTATTTGCAAACCGATGACGTAAAAATCCATCCCCGTGCCGGGAGTATATTTATCCAATCCGATAGGGGTGTAGGCAAACCAGCCGGCACTCGGCGCGGGACCAAAAAACCAGCTGATGTTCACCAGCAAAGCTCCCACGAACGTAAACCAAAGGCTGACGGCGTTCATAAAGGGGAACGCCACGTCCCGAGCCCCGATCTGAACCGGCATGATCAGGTTGACTAATCCGAAGATCAAAGGCATGGCTGCGAAGAAAATCATATTCGTCCCGTGCATAGTGAACAACTCATTAAAGGTCGTGTAACTCACAAAATTATTGTTGGGTACAAACAGTTGAACGCGCATCAAAAGCGCTTCTACGCCCCCGACGAGCAGATAGAACACACCGATCAGTACGTACATCAGCCCGATCTTCTTGTGATCCACCGTCGACAGGTAATCCAGCAACCAGTGGCGCTTGTGGGGCGCTTCGACGGTATGCACGTGATGGCTCAAGACCTCTTCCATCGGTTTTGCCATCCCATAACCCTCCTCTTCGTCCCTACTCACCCTTCAAAATAAGCTGCCAACACGCGATGCGCCGTTACTTCAACCCCTCCAGGAACACGGCAAGAGCGGAGACCTGCTGCTGATTCAAGGGCAGTTTGGGCATCTTCGTACCCGGTTTGATCGCTGCCGGATCGCTGATCCACTTCTCTACATCAGCGGGGGTGTTATCCAAAACCCCGGCCACTTTCGGACGATCCGCAAAGTCTGTCAAATCCGGTCCCAGAATCCCCTTGAAGTTCGTTCCCGCAACGGCGTGGCATGTGGCGCAGTTTTGTGCAAACAACTTCTCACCCTCCGCGGCCAACGCACTGGTAGGCTGCACTTGGGGATTCTTCATGCGTTCAACCCAAGCCTGGAATTGCTGCGGCGTGTCGGCAATAACAACAAAGTCCATCACACCGTGGCTCGGGCCGCAGTACTCTGCACATTTTCCTTGGTATTCCCCCGGTTGGCTCGCCTCGAACCACATGGTGTTTACCCGGCCAGGAACGAGGTCAGTCTTGCCGGCCAGTCGGGGCACCCAGAACGAATGCATCACGTCTGTGGTTTCCAGCTTGAGGTTGACTTTTGTTCCCACGGGGATGTGTAAAGCTTGCGCAGTTACAATCCCCAGGTCAGGATATTCAAACTGCCACCAAAACTGAGAAGCTTTGACCGTCACATTCATGGTGTTCGGACCTGTCTGTTTCTGATCCAGTGCAAAAGCGGTGGTTACCGTTGGAACAGCCAGAATCCCCATAAGAATGAGAGGAATAACGGTCCACGTCAATTCCAGCCAGTTGTTTCCTTCCACCTGTTTCGGCGGCAAATCCTGTCCCTTGCGCCGGCGGAAGCGGATGAGCACATACACGAGAATCGCCATTGCCACAATAAATACGCCGGTCATAATGTACACGCTGGTCATAATCACCGATAATTCCATCTTGGCCACCGGCCCGGCCGGATCGAGAACGGACATATCGGCCTTCCCACAACCGGTCAGTCCAAACAGGAGCCCTACCATGACAAGCAGTAGTCCGATGCGATGTTTCGGCCTCACCCACCAAACCCTCCCTTTGCCTTATCTCTTAGTGCGGCCCATCCCCTGCGCAGGAGTCCATTTCCATAATATCAAAAAATCCTGGGAGTTAATATGGCCAAAATGTGACAGTCTGCCCGATTCTTCACCTTTTTCCCCGATGCCGAGTAAGCCGGGAAAACTTTGTCATTTGGGAATTTCCCCACAGCGGACCAGTGACCGCTCCACCAAGGGAATGACCGCCATGATCGCCCCTGACCACACCCCCACCGCCCGGGTGAAGATCCCCCCCAGATACGGAAGATAGAGGGGGATAAACGACCACTGAAAATTGAGCCCCAACACCGCAATAAAATTGCTCAGCCACAACAGATACAGGGAACACCGCCACGAAGTTTCCGGGTCTTCGACGGTCTCATACCGCCCGGGCTTCATTCCGCCACCCCGAGGGCGCCGCGCACAAAGGCGGGCAGGACAAAACTCCCAACCGCGAGTTCCGCCGTTACATACCGTGTACTCTTCTCGCGAATCCGGCAGATCCACCCGGAATCCTCAAATGGATCGAACAAACACCCCAAAGTAAAGGTCCACAAAGCCCCGGGATATGTCGGCACCGGAGCCCAGTAAGTCCGGGTAACGGGAAACAATTCGTTCAGCAGCCGCCGGGTATTCTGAAGCACCGGCAGATAAAAAAACGGGGATTCACTCTGACAGACCATGATTCCGCCCGGACGAAGAGCCTCTTTCACCAAACGGTAAAACGGTTCCTCAAAGAGAACCGCGGCCGGGCCAATGGGATCCGAGGAGTCGACGATGATCACGTCATACTGATTCCGAACGCCCTTGACATACTGCACCCCGTCTTCAAACCGGGTACGCACCCGGGGATCGTCCAACTTTCCGGCCAGTTCAGGCAGATACATCTTGCAGGCCCGGGTCACCCGCTCATCGATTTCCACCAGATCCACCCGCTCAACGGAAGGATATTTCAGACATTCGCGCACGACACCTCCGTCACCTCCGCCGATCACCAGCACCCGCTTTGGATTCGGATGCAAGGCCAGGGGGATGTGGCTGATCATCTCGTTATAGATAAACTCGTCCCCTGCCGTGGTCTGTACGACACCGTCCAGGACCAGCGCCCGGCCGAAGGTTTCCGTGTCCACGATCACGATCTCTTGAAAAGGCGACCGTTCCACGTGAAGAACGTCTTTTAATCTCCAGTTTAATTTCAGATGATCCGATTCCACTTCAGTCAACCACAAAGCCCCGTCTCGCTCCTGAATGTATTCAGGTCGGTTCATCTTCTTCACCCCCTACACATCGCCAAGAGCCAGTATAGCAAAAGGGTTACCCGACGACAAAAAAGGTCGACGCGCGAGGCGCCAACCCTTCTGCCTTCTACCGCCTTGTACCGCCGGAGTCCCGCCCTCGCGGACCGGAACTCACCAGCCTCAATCGGCGAGAACTTTTTTCAATTCCTCGGTGAGCATGGGAACCACTTCGAACAGATCGCCGACAATCCCGTAATTCGCGATTTTAAAAATCGGCGCTTCCGGATCTTTGTTGATGGCCACGATCACTTTCGAGTTCGACATGCCCGCCAGGTGTTGGATCGCACCCGAAATTCCGCAGGCGATGTACAGATCCGGCGTCACGACTTTGCCGGTCTGTCCGATCTGCAGCGAATAATCACAGTAACCGGCGTCACAGGCCGCCCGGGAAGCGCCCACCGCCGCCCCGAGAACCTCGGCCAACTCGTAAAGAGGCTTGAAACCCTCGGCACTTTTGACTCCGCGACCGCCGGAAACGATAATCTTCGCCTCGGTCAAATCCACACCGGAAGTGGCCTTTTGCACCACTTCTTTGACCACGGTTCGCAAAGAGACTCCGGATAAATCGGCCCCCACCGTTTCCACAGTGGCACTCCGTCCCGCATCCGGCTCGTCGGCGGGCAGGTTGTTGGGCCGAACGGTCGCAAACACCTTGCCTTCGGGGATCGTCAGCTTTGTAAACGCTTTCCCCGCATAAATCGGCCGGGTGAACACGATCTTCCCGCCCTCCAACGCCACGTCCACCACATCGGACACTTGACCCGCGCCAAACCGGGCCGCGAGCTTCGGCGCCAAATCCCGGCCGATCGCCGAGTGGGCAAAGAGCACCACGTCGGGATCTGCCGTTCGGATCAGCCGCTCCATCACCGAGGCATAAGCGTCCGGCGTATAATGCTTCAACCCGGCATCTTCCACGACGTACACTTTATCGGCGCCGTACGCCCCCAGCCCCTGGGCAAATCCACTTACGCCATCCCCGACGAGAGCACCAGAAACTTCTCCACCCTCCGCCAGACGCCGGGCGGCGGCCAGAGCTTCATAGGTCACATTCCGGACTTTGCCCCCACGCAGATCCGCCATCACCAAACATCTACGCGCCATTGTCGTCTCTCCTCTCTATACGTTAGAGCACTTTTTCGTCTGAACGCAGGCCCTGAACCAATTCCTTTACCTGATCGGCCAAATCCCCCTGGAGAATCCGCCCGCCAACCTTTGGCTTGGGCAGGAAGATCTCGAGGATCTCCGCTTTCGCGCCAACCTCAGACGCATCGAGGCCGAGGTCCGCGGCAGTATACCGGGTGATGGGCTTTTTGTTGGCCTTGCGGATACCGATCAAGGACGGATACCGCGGCTCATTGAGCCCCTGTTGGGCGGTGACCAAGATGGGCAGGTCGCCCTCCACCACCTCGACGTCCCCTTCCGCATCCCGCTCCGCCCGCACCTTCCCGTCCGCCACCTCAAGCTTTGTAACCGTGCCGATATGTGGAATGCCGAGCAGTTCCGCCAGCCGGACGGCGACCTGGCCCGAGCCGTCATCCACCGCCTGATTCCCGGCGAGAATGATATCGTAGGGATGCTTCTCTACAGCCTTCGCCAGCACCTGGGCCGCCGTGTACTCATCCCCAAACAGGCTCGGATCATCGATGATGACCGCATCGTCCGCCCCCATGGCCAACGCCGTTCGCAAAGCCTCCTCCGCCCGGGGCGGCCCGAGAGTGATCACCGTGACCTGGCCTCCGTGTTGCTCTTTGAGACGGATCGCCTCTTCCACCGCGAACTCGTCATACGGATTGATCACGAACTTGACCCCGTCTTCCTTAATCTTTCCATTGTCGAGAACGATGCGTTCCTCGGTATCGAAAGTCTGTTTCATGCACACAATGATGTTCATCCCAAGGACTCCTTTCTGTCCGGTTCTTTTCGCCATCGTTCATCTTCGCGGCGGACCAGCCCTCCGAGTAACAGGTCTACCACCGGCCCCGCCAGGGCCACCAGGTCATACTTCGCTCCGGTCAAAACCCAGGCGGTGACCGTTTCGTCCATGGTGCCAAAGATCATTCGCCGAGCGATGCGCCGATCGATGGTCGGTCGAAACATTCCCTGATCCACTCCCCGCTCGATGATCCCATCGATGATTCGGTAATAGGGGCGCATAATGTCGCCGATCTTGCGTCTCACGTCGGGATTGGTCTGACGGAGGTGGACCTGGGTGACCATGGCCAGGTCTTTCGTTTCCGCAAGTCCTCGAAAGTACAGAAACACCAAACGATGCAACATCTCGGCGGGATCTTCGAGCCCGGCCAGAGCCGCCTGGACCCGTTCGATGATCTCCCCGATCGTCTCCCGGAGAATGGAGATGAGAATATCTTCTTTGTTTTTAAAATAGAGGTACACGGTGCCGTCCGCGACCCCGGCCTCCCGGGCAATCCGGGACACCTGGGCATTATAGTACCCGGACTCGGCCATCACTTTTACGGCCGCCTGCAGAATCGCTACGTATTTTGCTCGATCCTTGCGCAGCGCAATCGCTCTCACCCCGATAAAATGAATGGTGATTCATTCATTCTTATTCTATCGACCGACCGTTCGCTTTGTCAATAAAAAAGACGGGGGCGGCACTGGACCGTCCCCGCCTCCTTTAAGTTTCTACCAAGTCCGTATCCCCGGAGCGCTGGGAGGCGCATTTTGCAGCGTATCGATGACAGGGTAGGCGTAGGCCACAAGGATCAGGACCGCGGCCAACGAGATGATCACCGGCCAGCGTTCCAAGACCCGGGGCGTCGCCTCCGCAGGATTGGCCACCTCTCCGATCGGGTACTCCTCAAAGCCTTTCGGAGCAAACCAAGTCAAGTAAACGACCATGCCGATCATGAGCATGGCTCCGATGAAAAGCAGCGTACCACCGAGTGCCATGACCCCCTCGAGGGGCATCCAGCTGACTGCAGTGGGGTCATTCATGTAAGTCGTGTAGGCAGTGCGCCGGGGTACACCCAAGAGCCCCATGTAATGCATGGAACCGGACATGAGCAGCATCCCGGTGGCCCAGATCACCGCCTGGACGAGTCCCACTTTATTGGCCGCCCGCGTCAACTTTCGACCTGTGAGGTGCGGCAACAGCCAATAACTGATGCCGAAGAAGGTCATTGCCACTGCTGTGCCGACGGTCAGGTGGAAGTGACCTGTGATAAAGATCGTATTGTGAACGACCTCGTTCATCTGGTTACTGGCGTTGATAATCCCACCGGCACCGCCCGGGATGAAGGCGATCATGCCCATCATCGGAGCCATAAACCGCACATCGTTCCAGGGGAGCTTTTTAAACCACCCGAACAGCCCCGTCGCTCCCTTGGCGCGGCCCGCCGATTCAAACACCGCAAACATATTGAAAGCGGTCATCAGAGAAGGAACCACGACAAACATGGTCAAAGTCACATGCAAGAATTTCCACAGCGGCGGAATACCCGGCTCCAACAATTGATGGTGAAAGCCGACGGGCGTCGAGAGCAGGATAAACATCACAAAACTGGTTCGCGCCAAAGCGTCGCTGAACACCTTGCCGCCGATGATTTTCGGCATCACCGCATACCACATGGTGTATGCTGGAAGCAGCCAGAAATACACCAGGGGATGGCCGAAATACCAGAACAACATCCGGCTCAGTAACACATTGACGGTCGAAACCCAGCCAAAAGACCACGGAATCAGTTGCAGAACGACCTCCAGGGCCACGCCGATGGTCGCGATCTGCCAGAGCAGCATGGTGGCAAAGGCCATAAAGGTGAAAAGGGGCGAGAGCTTACCGGGATTTTTCCGTTTCCAGACCCGGTATGCCGCAAAGACGCCGTACCCCCCGAACCAACTGCCCACCACCACCAGGGCCGTGCCGATATAGAAGAGCGGCGACGCCTTCATCGGCGCGTAAAACGTGTACAGGACCGACGCATTTCCCGCTAATACTTCGAAGGTCGCCGCCACTTGCCCGATGACCATCATCCACCAGCCGAGCCAGCCCAGCCTGCGGGCCACCGGGGGCAATGAACCGCCAGTGGTTCGGGCGACACCGGAAAAGAAAAAGCCAATGATAAAGTAGGTGGTAAAAAGAAGCCCCATGTACACGCCGTGCGCAGTGAGAATCTGGTAATAGTTCAACCATTTCGGCAGGGTGATGACGCCGCCCCGGTCCAGACCTTGGAGCAGGCCGGCGGTTGCCGCCACTCCGAAAGACAAAAAAGCCACCAACACGTAAGCCAAGCTCAACCGGGCGGCTGCTCGGTCCACCCGCACATCCTGGGCTTCCGCCACTTGTGCTTGCGCCATCCTGATTCACATCCTTCCCGTCTCTACTTCACAATTAAGTGAGCAGCCATCAACTGGTGGCCGGTTCCGCAGTACTCGTTACAAAGAATTAAGTAATCCCCGGGCTTTGTGAAGGTGTGGGTCGCGGAGTTGACCAACCCGGGAATGATCATCATATTCACGTTCGTCCCCGGTATTTCAAACCCGTGCACCACATCTTTACTCGTGACGTTGAAAGTCACCGTGGATCCCACCGGGACCTCCATGCGGTTCGGTGCATAGCTAAACACAAACGCCGTCATGTTGGCCACGTAATTGTTCTGGCCGATTTGTTTCAAAGCAGGTTGATCGAAAGGCGGCGTCTGGCTCACTTTGGTCGGGTCCATCACCTGAGTGTTACTCGGCGGTTGAGCCCCCATGGCGAAGGCGTTCACCCCAAGTGTGATGATAAATGCAATCAACGTCAGCACGCCAACGGTGAGCCAGATTTTTTCATAGCGATGCAAGTGCATATCCGACCCCTCCTCCCCACTCTAACCTTGCGGAAAGCGATTCACTGATTGTGTCCTTAGCTGCAAGGCTCACTCCCGACTCAATTCCTGTCCAAAAAGAGAATGAAGACCCCGAGCCACGACGCCAACAGAACCGCCCCCACGATAAATACCGAAGCCAGAGTCCCTTTCAGGTTCTCCTCTGCTTCCGTCTCCCGCTCCCTGGTTTTTGGAGCTGACATCTGGGCCATTGTGCCCCCTCCTTTCATAACCATGGACGCTGAACAGATGAACCGCCTCGGCTAATTCCACCCTCAGTTTCCTGCTTCCCTTAAACCAGCGCATGATAAAAAGAGACCATAGACAGTAGTACAAAACTACCAGGAATGTTGAGTAGACACACAACCGACACAAAGGTTTCACGAGAAAGGCACAAACGCCATCTTTTTGCCAAAAATAAAAGCCCGCAGGCGGAAAATTGGCCTCCCCGCCGCGGGCTTTCCCCTTTTTCGACAAATTCAGCGCAGCGCTGTCAAAAAAGATTCGAAGGCGTCACCAGGGCGCCCGGCCCCGGACTCCTGCCAGGGAGTAGGCCCGGTCCACCCCCACCGCCGCGACTGCGGCAATCACCGCTTTAACGAGATCCCCGGGAATAAAGGGCAGCACCCCCAGGGTGATGGCTTGTCCCGCGGTCAGATGCCCGACGTGGGCCAGCCAAGCGGCCCCGGGAATGTACGCCACCAGGGCGCCCCCGACCACACTCCCCACAAGAGCCCGAAAAATCGTCAACCGACCTCGCACGAACCAACCGATGACGAAGGCACCGATGATAAATCCAATCAGATACCCGCCCGTCGGACCGAGCAGAACCCCGAGGCCCGCATGTCCCCGGGCGCCGATGGGAACGCCCAGCGCCACCAACAAAACGTATAAGACCATACTGAGTCCGCCCCACCAGGGCCCGAGCAACAGCCCCGACAGCATGACACCCAAGTTTTGCCCGCTGATGGGCACTTGGGTGAAAGGAAGCGGGACCGCCACATAGGCCAGCGCCCCGGTGACCGCGGCCATGAGCGCCGCCATTACCATTCCCCTGACTTCTGATCCCTTGCCTCTCACCGCCACATCGATCTCCCCCCTTCGCCGATCTACTTTACCATGGTGGGCCCCCGCAGACAAACGGGTTGCCGAAGATCCGCCCATTCACTACAATGCTCGTGGACACGAGTGCTCGTCGACCCGGGATTCCGTAAGGGGTTCCGGGTCATCGCCGGGGAATTTGACGAGAGGGTCTTGACACGATGCTGGCACTGAACTGCAAGATCATAAGATGGGACGACGGGGACAACCAGGCCCCCGTCCTGGAAAATGTGGATTTTCAAGCGCCCCGGGGGACATGGACCTGCGTGATCGGCCGCAATGGATCGGGGAAGTCCACCTTGCTGCTGGCCTTGGCCGGCCTTTTGCCCGTGGCCCCGGGCAGCCTCACGGTGGACGGACAGCCGTTGGAACAAGTCAACCCCGCCGCCCGCTTGGTGTTGGGCCGGGGAACTCATCAGATCGTGGGCAGTACCCCCGCAGAGGATATCGCTTGGGGCCTGCAGTTGCAACGCCTCGCCCCGGACGCGATTCGGCGTCGGACTGCTGATGCCCTGGAGGCATTCAACCTGGTGGATCTCGCCGAACGGCCCATTCATCTTCTTTCCGGCGGTCAACTCCAAAGATTGGCCCTGGCGGGGGCATGGGCGACGAAGCCGGGATGGATTCTGGCCGATGAACCCACGTCGATGCTGGATCCCGATCATCAAGAACGAGTCCTGGATCTCCTCGCCACCCTTCGGGACCGGGGGGCCGGAATTGTCCACTCGACCCATTCATTGGAAGAAATGGAGCGGGCGGACCGGGTGTGGCTGGTGGACGGAGGCCGGGTGATTCCGCTGGGAACGCCCGAAGAAGCTCAGGAGGCGTGGGAACGGATCGCCGAAGGGGGGTTCCCAAAACCGTGGAAATGGAAAGTGATCGAGCACATGACAGTCCCCCCTCGGGCAGAAAAAGACTCCCGCCGACCTAAACCCGCGGGCGCAGACCCGGGAGTCCACCCCGGTGCGGCGGCCGGCCCGGTGTCCTGGATTTTTCTCGCCGGGGTCCTGCAGGGTGTGAATTCCGGGAAACCTGGGCCGGATCCGCGGCCACAAGATGCTGAACCCGTCGCCACCCTGACCGATGTGGTCGTGGAGGGCCGGCTGCAATTGGAACGGTGTGAACTCTACCCGGGCATCACCGCCCTCCTCGGACCCAGCGGGGCAGGCAAAACGACGCTCCTCGCCCTCCTCGGCGGGCTCCTGCCGCCGAACTCCGGCAGTTTTCACATGAGGGAAGGCGACCCCTACCGGGCCCGCCGGGCCCTGACACAGCTCAGGCAAAACGCGGCCATGGCTTTGCAGTTTCCCGAGCAACAACTTTTTGCGCCGACGGTGTACGAAGACATGGCCTACGCCCTGCGGCGCCGGGGCCTTCGGGCCGAAGAAGTCGACAAAAGGGTTCGGACGACGGCGTCCGATCTCGGCCTTACCCACCTGCTGGAGCGCTCGCCTTTTACCCTCAGCTTTGGCGAACAGCGCAGGGTGGCCCTGGGGGGCATCCTGGCCCTCAACCCGCGCATCCTGCTGCTCGACGAGCCCTTCGCCGGGATTGATCCTGCCGGCCGAACGGCCCTGGCTGGGCTTCTTAAAAATTGGGCAAAACGAACCGGAGGGGCTCTCGTGGTGGCCAGCCACCACATCGAAGAGCTCCTGGATGTGGCCGACCGGTGGTGGCTGCTGAAGGGTGGGCGACTGACCGCCGCAGGTTCCTTGTCCGCCGTCGCCCGGGCTACCTGGTCCGGAGGGGACCACCCCGTCGCAGCGGCCAAATTGCGCGTCGCCGCCCGGTGGTCTTCCCGGGTTTGAGATGGCCGTCAAGGCTTCGAGGGAGAGGAGGAGAAATCCATGAAAACCGAACTCTTACTCGGACAGTACCTGCCGAGGCAAACTTTCCTCCACCGGCTTGACCCTCGCAGCAAACTGTTGATCGCTCTCCTCCTCACCATCGACCTCATGAAGGCGCAGTGGCCGTGGGAGGTGTTGGGATTTGGTGCGTTGGCCGTCCTGGGCATGGGCATCGCCCGGGTGCCCCTGCGATCTGCCCTCAGAACTTTACGCCCAATCCTTTTTCTAATCGCCTTCAGCGCGGTCATGAATCTCACCGCCCCGGGACCCCGCTGGATCGAGGCCGGCCCAGTCACTCTCACCCGGACGGGCCTGGTTCTCGCCCTGGACACCTTGACCCGGATTCCCGCTTTGATCCTCCTGGCCTCTCTTCTGGTGTGGACCACCTCGCCCGCCGCTTTGGCCGACGGACTGGCGTCCTCTCTCCATCCCATGGAAAAATTGGGCCGCCCCGGACGGGCGGCGGCGTCCGGTTTGCGGGATTTGATCTTTTTCGCTGGACTGGCCCTGCGCCTAATCCCCCAGGTGCACCAATCGTTCCGCCGGGTCAAAATGTCCTTTCTGGCCCGGGGTCTGGAGGTGGACACCGGGCCAGCCCGGGTCAGGTGGCGCTACCTCGCGGAGATGATCGTCCCTTGGCTGGTGGCGATCCTCCGAAGCGCCGACGACATCTCCCTGGCTCTTACCGCCCGGGGTTACCGCCGGGGTGCCGCCCCCACCCCGCTGTACATCCAACCCTGGTCCCGGCGCGAAATCCTCTCGGTGGCGGCCGCTGGCCTCGTCACCCTGTGGGTCTGGCGACACGCCTTCGTCGGCCTCCTCGGCATCGCGGCTCTCCCTGTCTAGCCCCGTGTCCCGGATCGCCACCATCGAACCGAAACTAGACGATCTCGCACTTCAGCACGTGCTCCATGTGATTCAGCGCCATCTCGTGAGCCTGGGCATTGAAAGACGCCACCCCTTGGCGGTGAACGGCAATCTCCAGATCTCCCCGTTTCGTCACCCGGTGTTTGTACAAGCCGAGGCCTGTGCTGACCACGCAGATGTCTGTGCAAACCCCGGCCACGTGCAATCGGGTGATCCCTTCTCGATCTAAGTAGTCCAGCAGCGGCGTCTCGTAGGTGGCGTCATACGTTTTCTTCGGCCAGGTCACATACCCCTCGTAGCCCTCCACCGCCGCGGCCAGCCGGTCTTCCAGCTCCCGACCCGGGGTGCCGGTCAAACAATGGGGCGGAAAAAGTCCGGCCCGAATCTCGTAGTCCGACTCCATATGATCGTCCCGAATGTCGAGGATCGGTCGGCCCTCCCGGCGGAACTTTTCGATTAACCTCCGAACGTAGGGGATGATCTCCTGTCCCGCCGCTCCACACGTCAAAGCCCCATCCATATCGATAAAATCTTTCGATAAGTCGATCAAAAGCAGAGCTTCTCGCACCGCCTTCGCCCCCTCCGTAGACATTGTGGTTTTATCATAGCAAAAGCCGGCGGGCGGCGCCAAGGAGCCGCCCAAGAGCCCGGTAGATCCCATTGTCAAGGCGTGTCTTTTAACCCGCGCAACAAGCAGGGGATCACTCGACCTATGTTTCGACAAACGGCAGGGCTAAAGGCCCAGATATTGCAAAGGATTTTCATAGGCCTTTAGAACCATTGACTGTTCCGGGAAGGGGGGTGATATCGTCAGAAACGTAAGCCGGTCCACGAGTTTTCTTAACTCATATACTGCCGTTCCGGGGTACTACTACCACCTTAAAATTGCTCCTTACAGCGGCTGGGGATATTTTCACACCCAAGGTACCTGATGGTGAGGCATAATGCCGTCATTCCTGCCTTTGCCGAGGGCATCCCGGTTCTGTGGTCGTACGGTTATCTGGCCGCGCTTCAGGTCCTCATCCTCGCGGTGGGGTGGAATGTTGTTCGAAACGTCAGAATTTAACGCAGCCGCACCTGCCCCCGAGTCAGGTGACGCGGACGTCTTCCAGCCCTTCGCGAATGCCGGCGAACAGGCGCTCCTGGTCCCGCTTTGGCCGCACCGCCACCCGAAGATACCGCCGGTCCAGCCCGGGAAACGTTCGGCAGTCCCGAACGAACACCCCCCGGCGGGCCAGGCGGGGCCACTCCCGGCCGATGTCAAAATCCTCCCGCCAAGCGAGCAAAAAATTCGCCCTGGCGTCGGTGACGGAAAACCCGAGTTTCCCAAAGGTCTCCGCCATCCGCCGGCGCTGCTGGATGATCCAACGCCGGCTGCGCGCCGGGAAGTCCTCATCTTCCAAAGCCGCCGCCCCCGCCGCCAGGGCCACGCCGTTCACCGACCACGGGGGCCGCAACCCCTCCATCCTCCGGATCTCCTCGGGAGACGCCACCCCGTAGCCCAAACGCACTCCGGGGATACTGTAGAATTTGGTCATCGAGCGAAGGACGAAAAGCCCCGGCCGCCGGCCGGCCCGGGGGATCTGACTCCGAATTTGCTCATCGGAGCAAAAATCGAGAAAGGCTTCATCCAAAAGCACCCGCACCCCGGCCTCCTCCGCCTCATCCAGCACCCTTTCCAGGGCTGCCGAATCCCAAAGAACACCCGTGGGATTATTGGGATTGGCGAGAACCAGCAGGTCCACCCCGGTCCCGAGAGCGTCGACCACCGCCCCCGCGTCCGGAACAAACCCCCGCTCCGGATGGAGGAGGATCCGCTCAATCTCGGCCCCCACCGCCCGGGCGGCGTCCTCGTACTCCGAAAAAGATGGGGCCAAGGCAAGAATCCGCCGGGGCCGCCAGGCAAACATTGCGAGAAAGATCAGTTCCGCCGCTCCATTGCCCACAATGACCGCGTCCGAGGTCATTCCCCACCGCTCGGCCACCTGCCGGCGAAATCCCTCCTGGCGGGGGTCCGGGTAACGGTGGGCCTCCTGCAGGGCCGCCCTCATGGCCGATTTCACCGACTCCGGTGGCCCCAGGGGATTGATGTTGGCGCTAAAATCAGCGAGATCCCCCGGATCTCCGCCCCAGCGCTCCCGGTACTCCCGGACATTGCCGCCGTGATCCATGAACGGGCGCATCACATCCACCGACCCAACACCTCCATCGCCACCAGGGCGCACACCTGGGTGAACACGCACAAGGCTCCGTAGACGTCCCCGGTCAAGCCCCCCAACCGCCGGGCCACCCGACGGGCCCAAAACTGAACGCCAAAAAAGGCGAGACCTGCACCGACAAGCACCGACCACTGGCCGGAGACCACCGCCGGGAATCCGGGGATGAGAAGCGCCACACCCGCCGCGGCCACATCCCGAGGTCCCGCCCCCCGAAGGGCGGCCCCCATTCCTTCCGCCCGGGCGTAGGGAAACGCCGCCACCGCCCAGACCATGGTCCAGCGAGCGATGCCCCAGGCGGCCGCCGTCACCTCAAAGGGCGCCCCTTCGGCGATCCACATATCCAAGAATGCCCATTCCGCCAGGAGCACCCCGATGGCGGCCATCACGCCAAAGGCGCCCACCCGGCTGTCCCGCATAATTTCCAGGGCCCGCTCCCGTTCCCGGCGACTGCCCAGCCCGTCCGCCGTATCCATCCACCCGTCCAGGTGAAGCCCCCCGGTGAGCCACAGATCTGCCGCCATCACCAGGGCCGCCGCCCCGGGCGCCGGCACCCGCAGAAGGAACAACAACTGCGCCATCAGCCACATCAGGGCTCCGAGGATGACCCCGACAAAGGCGTACCAGCGCAGGCTGCGCCTCTGCCCTTGTTCGTCCATTTCCCCGAAAAGGGGCACCGGAATTCGGCTGAGAAATCGCGCGGCGGTGGTCAGGGCAGCCGCTTCCCGGACCGCCCATCGTCCAATCCCGGCTACCGCCACCCGGCGATCCCCTCCGCCACCAAAATCAACACCGCCATCTCCGCGGTGGTCCACGCCATGAGCCGCACCGCTCGGGAGATATCCCGGGGTTCTAAGGCGCGTTCCCCGGGGCCCAGGTACGGACGGAAGGACCGCCGCCCGTGATACAGGTTCCAGCCCCCGAGCCGCACTCCCAAAGCGCCGGCCGCCGCCGCCTCGGGGATCCCCCCGTTGGGGCTGGGATGTCGCCGGGCGTCCTTGCGAATGGCCCGGAATGCCCCTCGCACATCAAGCCCGAGGATACCGGCCGCCCCCAGCATCAACGCGCCGGTGATCCGTGCCGGAATCCAGTTCAGCACATCATCCAGCCGGGCCGCCACCCGGCCAAAATCCAGATAGCGGACATTGCGGTACCCGATCATGGCATCGAGGGTGTTGGCCGCCCGGTAGGCCATGGCCGCCGGCCCCCCGCCAAGGGCGGCGTAGAATAAAGGGGCGATGATGGCGTCCACGATATTTTCCGCCACACTTTCCACAGCCGCCCGGATCACCTCCCCTTCGGGAAGACCGCCGGTGCTTCGACTCACCATCATCCCGGCCGCCTTCCTGGCTCCCTCCAGGTCCCCCGCCTGGAGGAACCCGGACACCCGCTTTGCCGCTTGAGCGAGATTTCGAGGCGCCACCGCCACCCAGACCCACAGGGCGGACACCGCAAACCCGAGGGCGGGATGAAAATGCCCTCCCAGCCATACGGTCAAGCCCGTGACCGCGTAGGTCAATCCCACCACCCCGACGGCCAAAATACCACCTGCCCATCGTTCCCGGACCCGACGACCAAAGGGAGCCTTGGAGGTGCTCCCACCTCCGCGCCCAGCACCGGGAACTGAGCCGGATGGGCCCACGCCGTCCGGACCGCCGCTCTCTCCCCGAAGCGGAGGCACCCGAAACAGACGGCGCAACCCCCTCTCCCCGGCTTCGATGCAGCGCCCGAGTCCCACCACCGGATGAACCGCCCCGGGCGGTTCTCCCACCAGGGCATCGAGGATCAGGCCGGCCAAAGCCTCCATCACGGCGCTTCGCCTCCGAGACCGGCTTCAACACACCTGTCTATCGCTTGGGAGCGAATCTCGACCGGTAGACCCGCCGTGATCCGGTACACCCGCCCAGAGGCCTTGGCCAGGGTTTGATTGGCCAGACCCAGGGCATCCCGGAACAGACATCCCACCGCCGTGGCCGGGGCCACCCCCTCCCCCACCTCGTCGCTCACCACCACCACCGGATAAGGGCTCTGCCGACACCGGCGGATCAGCGCCTCGATGATCTCCTTCAAATCCCGCTCCTCTTCGGAGGACCATTCGGGAACGGGTTCGCGGTGGGACCCGTCCAGAGACGGGGATCGCCGGGCCAGCTTACGGGTCATCCATGCCGTTACCCACTGGGTCAAACTGTCGATGAGCACCACTCCCCCGGGGTCGCGTCCGTCCCACAGACCCGCCGGCGCCTCTCCATCCTGCGCTTCGATCGTCTTCCATCCCGGCGGACGGCGCCTTTGGTGGCGCCTCACCCGCTCCTCCATCTCCTCCCTCCGGGCCGTGGCGACATAGACAACCTCCACTCCAAGCTCCCTCGCCCAGCGATCGGCCAAGCCTTCCGCCCACTCGCTCTTGCCGCTTCTCGCCCCGCCGATCACGAAGGTAAGAGACGGCAGCCGCCCCCGGCGATCATCTCTGTCCCGGAGCGCCCGGTGGAGCAAACGATGGGCCTCCCGGGCCAACAACCAGCCCGCCTCGGACCCCGGGCCCGCGTACGCCGCGGATCGTCCGCCCTTGCGAAACAGCACCGCCACCGCATCGGTACTGGTCCCCGTCGCCGGGAGCCCGGACTCCGCACACCGGACCCCCCGCTCCTGCAAAACCCGGCTTTTGACCTCGGTCAACGTGATGACGGCGTTCACCGCCGCCTGCTCGGACAGCGCCCCGTCGAACACCGCCGTCATATTGATCGTCCCGGGCCCGGCGTCGAACCATCCCGGCTTCTCCCCGGCGCACAAAGCATTGCTCGTCCCCGCCGTGAGGGCGATCAACCATCGGCCACCGGGGCCATTCACCACCGACCACTGGGTCCCCCTGACGTCTACCGCGGTCATCATCCCCACGGCGGGCGTCGGCACCCGGACCGACTTCAGCCTCCGGGCAATGTCCCCCGCGGGATCAAGTCCTTTGTATCCGAGATCCACCGTTACGTTTGCCACGGCGCGGATGCCGCTTTGGCGTCCGCCGCCGTACACCGCCGACGACAGGCTTTCCCAGGCCTCCTCCGACTCCAGCCACCAGCACCCTTGCCCCCACCGAAGGGTCAGCCCCAACTCCGTCACCCGCCGAATTTCCCGATCCATCTCCGACACCGCACCTCGACCACCCATCCTGTGCAGCCCCCATCGCCCGCCCCGCGCCCTTGTCGTCTTCACGCCCCGGGTTCCCCGGTCACCGCCTCCGGATCCCTTCACCTGTGCCGGGGCGCGCCGGGAGGCTCCAGAGCCAGGAGACGATAAACCCGCTCCCAGTCGACATGTTGTCGCAACAAAGCCGCCAACCGATCGAAGGCTTCCTCCCGGACAGCATACATGTCCCGCACCCTGCCTTCAAGAGGGGGCAGACCCTTCTCCCTGCGCAGCCCATCCAACCAGCGGCGCCGAAAGGCCCAGCTGTCGAAAATCCCGTGGACATACGTCCCCCAGACCTTTCCATCCAGGGACACGGCGCCCTCGGGGTACCCCTCCTCCCCCCCGGCGGGCTCAATCAACAGCAAAGAGCGGGGCTCGTCGCACCAGGACGTGCGGCCCATGTGAATCTCGTACCCCTCCACCGGCACACCTTGCAAATCCGGCCCCAACTCCTCGGCCGTCACCCGGCCGGCCCTGCGCACGACACGCTTGGCCGGGAAAAACGCCGTCTCCGTCGGAAGGAGGCCGAGCCCAGGCACCTCCCCCGGGCGCCCCCCTTCGATCCCCTCCGGGTCCATCAAGCGAATCCCCAGCATTTGATAACCTCCGCACAGCCCCACCACCCGGCCCCCCCGGGCGGCAAAATCGCCGATGGCCGCCGCCAGCCCCCGATCCCGGAGCCAGACCAAGTCCCCGATGCTATTTTTCGTGCCGGGCAGGATCACGGCGTCCGGATCCCCCAACGCCTCCGGCCGCTCCACCCAGCGAATCCGCACGTCGGGTTCCAGCCGCAGGGGATCGAGGTCTGTATAGTTCGACAGGTGAGGCAGACGGATGGCGACAATCTCCAAGGGCCCATCCCCGAAGCCGCCGGGAAGGGCCAGGGAGTCCTCGCCATCGATGGGCAAATCCTCCCAGGGAACCACCCCGATCACCGGCACCCCGGTCCGCGCCTCAAGCCACTTCAGCCCCGGTTCGAGCAACGACGGGTCGCCCCGGAATTTGTTGATCAAAAATCCCTTGACCCGCCGCCTCTCCTCTGGAGTGAGCAACTCCAGGGTCCCGACGAAGGAAGCAAACACTCCGCCCCGGTCGATGTCTCCCACCAGGAGAACCGGGGCGTCGGCCAGGGCGGCGATGCGCATATTCGCAATGTCCCGGTCTTTCAAATTGATCTCCGCCGGACTGCCCGCCCCTTCCATCACCACCACTTCCGCCTCTTGACGGAGTCGGTCCAGGGATTCTTTCACCGTTCCCAGAAGTTCGGGAATCAGGCGTTCCCGGTACTCCCGGGCGCCGGCGTCCGTCAAGGGTTTCCCTCGGAGGATCACCTGGGCCGAGGCGGGGCCGCACGGCTTGAGCAAAATCGGGTTCATGTCGACGGTGGCGATCACGCCGGCGGCCTCGGCCTGAACCCCCTGGGCCCGGCCAATCTCCCCGCCGTCCATCGTGACATAGCTATTTAACGCCATATTTTGCGACTTAAAGGGGACCACCCGCCAGCCGTCCTGGGCCAGAACTCGGCAAAAGCCGGTGGCCAGCCAGCTTTTCCCAACGTTAGAGGCCGTGCCCTGTAACATGATGCACCTGGCCGGGGGAGAGACCGCCGCCTCAGGCTTCGGCATCGGAGACCCCCGCCTCTTCAAAGGTGGCCATCTCATCGAGGATTCGAGCAGCGGCCTCCATCATCGGCATGGCCAGGACCGCGCCCGTCCCTTCCCCAAGGCGAAGATCGAGATCGAACAAGGGCTCCCGCCCCAGCCAGCGAAGGATTCGACCATGCCCGGGCTCCACCGACCGGTGCGACGCGAACATGTAGGGCAGCGCCCTGGGATCGATGTGAACCGCCGCCAACACCGCCGCCGACGCGATGAACCCGTCCATGAGCACCGGCACCCGCCGGGCGGCGCCGGCCAGAGCCGCCCCGGCCAATCCGGCGATCTCCAGACCGCCCACTTTGGCCAGCACGTCCACCGCATCCGAAGGATCCGGCCGATTCACCGCCAGGGCGCCCCGGACCGCCTGGAGCTTTTTCTGGCGGCGGACCGGATCGATCCCGGTCCCCAGTCCCACCAGGTCCCCCTCGGGCCACCCGGTCAGGGCGGCGGCCACCGCCGCGGCCGCCGTGGTGTTGCCGATACCCATTTCCCCCAAGGCGAGCAGCCGGATCCCGGAGTCGATCATCTCCATGGCCACCCTCCAGCCCACATCCAGGGCCCGCTCCGCTTCCTCCCGGGACATGGCCGCCCCCCGGGTCATATCCGCCGTCCCCGGACGGACTTTATGCGCCCGGAACACCGCCCGAGACTCACCGGCGCTGAGGGAGGTGGCCATCTCCCGGGAGTCGATCTCCACCGCCACTCCGACATCCACCACCCAGACCGCCGCCCCGGCCACCCGGGACAGGACGTTCACCGCCGCCCCGCCGCGGAGAAAATTCAAGACCATTTGGGCGGTGACCTCCGGGGGGTAGGCGGACACGCCGCCCGCCGCCACCCCGTGATCCCCTGCCATCACCAGCACCCCCGCCGGCCGGACCTTTGGACGCTCCTCCCCCGTCGCCGCCGCCAGGTCCACGGCGAGGCTCTCCAGGCGCCCCAGGCTGCCCTGGGGTTTGGTCAGCCGGTCCAACCGCCGCCTCGCGGCCTCCGCCGATTTTTCAGAGGGAAGGGGGATCTCCCGGGACTGCCACGAATACAATTCGATCACCTCACATGTTAGGTCGTCACAATCTCGAACTCCCCGGGCCACATCGCCCTTCGCCATCAGCCACTCGCCCTAGTCCTTTGTTGAGCCCAGCGCCCAGGGCATGGGATCCAGGCGCCCCCGCTCATTCGCTCCGGTCAATGTATACTTGCGCTGGTAACCTCGAGGAGTCACCATTCGCCCGTGATACTCCCTGGTGGAGGAGTTGCCGATGATGAGGGTGGTCAACATCCCGATCTCGTGGTTCAACATGTCTTCCAAGGTGGTCACTTCCACCCGTTGCCGCTCTCGATAGGCGCTCTTCACGATCCCCACCGGTGTCTCCGGAGCGCGGTACCGCAAGAGAATTGATTGAGTTTCCACAATTTGCTGGGTCCTGCGCCCACTTTTGGGATTATACAAGGCGATGACAAAATCGGCCGCGGCTGCGGCCTCCACCCGGCGGGCGATGACCTCCCAGGGAGTGAGGTGGTCACTCAAAGAAATCGCGGCAAAATCGTGCATCAAGGGCGCCCCGAGGAGGGCCGCCACGGCGTTCACCGCCGAGATGCCGGGAACCACCTCGATCTCGGGATCATCGCCGGGCTCCCAGCCCTGCTCCATCAGCACCTCGTAAATCAGACCGGCCATGCCGTACACCCCGGCGTCTCCGCTGGAGATCACCGCCACCGTCCTCCCCGATTTCGCTTGCTCCACCGCCGCCTGGGCCCGGGTGACCTCTTCGGTCATCCCCGTGCGAAGGACCTCCCGGTCGCCGATCAAATCCCGGACGAGATCCACATAGGTCTTGTACCCGACAATGAGATCGCTGTGTTCGATGGCCTGACGGGCCCGGAAGGTCATGTGTTCCTCACTGCCCGGCCCAAACCCGACGACGAAAATCTTCCCCATCCCCATCCCCTCCTCGTGCCATCTCATCCATTAACTCCTGCAGCCGCCCCGCGACAATGTCCTCCAACTTCGGATGTCCCGCGAGATACCGGGCGAGCCGAAATTCCACCTCCGGCATCTCCGCCTGGGCCTCCTCCACCCATCCCGCCAGCCGCTTCATCAGGACCCCGGTGAACAACAGGTACGGCAACACCACCACCCGGCGCACCCCGGACAGGAGGGCCCGGCGGAGAGCCGTGGGCACATCCGGATATGTCACCCCGACAAAGCAGGGCTCCACCCAGTCGGCGCCGCACCTTTCCCAGAACAGGCGAGCCACCCGATACAATTGCGCATTCGCCTCGGCATTGCTCGATCCCCGGCCGACGAATACCACCGCCGTCCCCTCCGCCTTCCCGGTGGACAACTCCCCTTCCCCAACGGCCTCGGCCAAGCGGTCCACCAACATGTCGAGGACGCCGGGGTGAAGGCCCAAGGGGCGCCCGTAACGCACCCGAACCCCCCACTCCCGGGCCGACCCGGCGAGAATCTCCGGAATCTCCTCCCGGACGTGCCGGGCCGGCAGGAGAATCACCGGTATCGCCCACACTTCCCGGATTCCCCGGGCGGCGAGCCGCCCCATCACTTGGGGAATCCCGGGCTCTGCCAGCTCCAGAAATGCCCCGGCGACGGTGCGGTCCGGCCACCTGTGGCGGAGGTTCTCCACCAATGCAGAAAACTCCCGGTTTCCCTCGGGATCCCGGCTGCCGTGGCCAATGAGAAGCACCGCCTCTCGCTCATTTTCCATTCCCATCCCCCTCACCTTTCCCGAAACCCAGCCCGCTCCGCCCGGTGGCGGGCGCAAAGATCCAACCAACGGTCGACCATATCGGGATGGGAGCCAAAATGCAGGTGCGTGTAGGCAGCGAGAAGCCGGTCTTCGGCGTACCCATCCCGGCCCCAGCCCCGGCGGGCAGATACCCGGTAGGCCCAGGGATACGGCTCCTCGATCTCCACCAGATGCGAATAGTGAAACTCGTGCCCCCGGGCCTTTTCACCCGCTTTCAAAAACACCGTATCCCGCTCCGCCACCACCTCCCGGTACCCGAGAGCGGCGAGAGTCCGCTGCATCCTCACCCAAGCCGGTACGAGCCCCGCCATGGGATAACGACGCCCTTCCGCCGTCTCGATGCCTCGGGACAAGTACATGAGTCCCCCGCATTCCGCGTAGATGGGCAGCCCCCCGGCGTGCCGCCGGCGCAGGTCCTCCAGCACCTGACGATGGGACGAAAGTTCCCGGGCGAACTCCTCGGGAAAGCCCCCGCCGATGTACAGGCCGTCCGCCTCCTCGGGCACTTTCTCCCCGGCGAGAGGCGAGAAAAAGAGCAGCCTGGCTCCCCGGTGCTCGAGTAACTCTAAGTTCTCGGCGTAATAAAAATGAAAGGCCGCATCCCAGGCCACGGCGAGGTTGACCCGGGGCGGGCGCGAGGGCCGGGCAAAGAGCACGGGATCCGACGCCCCCAGGGCCGGTGCGCTCCGGGCCAATTCCACCACCCGGTCTACGTTCACCGACTCCCGGACCATTTGGGCCAACCCGTCGAACCACCCCGACAACTCCCCGCGCTCCAGGGCGGGAATGAGACCGAGATGGCGCTCGGGAGCGGCGAGATCCAGCCGCCTGGGCAGTGCGCCCAGGACGGGGATGCCGCACGCCCCTTCCACGGCGGTCCGGATGATCTCGGCGTGGCCCGGGGATCCCACCCGGTTCGCCACGACCCCGGCGATGGGAACCCGGGGGTCGAGGCGCTGAAAGCCGAGCACCACCGCCGCAGCGCTCCGGGCCATGCTGTGCACATCCACCACGAGGATCACCGGAACCTGGAGCAGCCGGGCCACCTGGGCGGCACTCCCCCGGTCATCCCGGGGGTCTTTGCCGTCGTAGAGCCCCATGACCCCCTCGATCACCGCCACATCGGCCCCGGCACACCCGCGGGAAAAGCTTTCGCTCAGCGCTTCTTCGGGCACCATCCACGTGTCCAGGTTGCGGGCCGGCCGGCCCGTCACCGCCCGGTGAAAGGTCGGGTCGATATAATCCGGCCCCACTTTAAACCCCTGCACCGCCAATCCCCGCCGGCGCAACTCCGCCATCAGCCCCACCGTGAAGGTGGTCTTCCCCGCCCCGGACTGGGTGCCGGCAATGAGAAGGCGCGGGCAGGAATCGCGCAGAGCCTTGCCCGTGGTGGTCATCCCTTCCATCAGCCAGCCCCTCCTTCCCCCGCTCCCTCCCGGGCATTGAAAGCTTTTCTCGCAACGGACAGAGTGACATTTCCAGAAACGATTTTATCGACGAGCAGCCGGTCGGTGCCCGCCGCCCGCATGGCCGCAGGTTCACTGACCCCGTAAGCCCCGGTGTAGCGATACACCGTCTCCGAAGGGTGCCGCATGGGCATCTCGTTCAGTTCATCCGGAGTGTAGGCAATCAGGGGCCAACCGCGATCTCGGCACATCGCCACCAGACCGGCTTCATCTTTTTTGCGGTCGATGGTCGCCACCGCCGCCACGCTGTCCACCGCCAATCCCTTCGCCCGGAGAGTCCCTTCCACCACCTCTTCGATTTCCGCCCGGGGGGTGCCCCGGTTGCACCCGATCCCCAGAATCAGGGATTTCGGGCGGTACACAACCCAGTACGGAGCGAACTGGCGCAGCTCCTCCTCGGACCAGATCCGGTCCGTAATAAGAAGCAAAGCCCCAAAACCCGGCAACCCTTGCCGGGCACGCTCGGCCGCCGTCCCCCGGGCTTCCTCCAGACTGTCGCACCTGTGGATGGTGGGCGGCAGAGGGGTCGGGCGGGTCCACCAACCCCGCTCTCCGGCCTCCTGGAGAACCAAGACCGGCTCCTCGTTGACCACCGCCGCCGATGCCGGAGTGACGTGGCGGTCGTCGGCCAAAGTCCAGCCAAAAGATCGACCCAGGAGGTCCACGGCGATGGTCCGGCCCACATCCGAAGCCGTGGTGATGACGGGCTGGGCACCGAGAACCTCGGCCACGCGCTCGGCCAGGCGGTTCGCTCCCCCCAGGTGTCCGGAAAGGACAGAGATGGCAAACCGCCCGGCGTCATCCACCACCACCACCGCAGGATCGGTCTTTTTGTCCCGCAGCACCGGAGCGATCATCCGCACCACCGCTCCCAGGGAGATAAACAAAATCCAGCCCTCGTAGCGGTGAAATCCATCTTGAAGCAACTCCCGGACACTCCCGGAAAAGGGCGTCGCCCGAAAGGAACTGAACGTCTCGCCCTCCTGAGCTCCCCCGGCTGCCCGGAGGTCAAATTTTTCACTGCAGTACACATCGACGCCGCCCAGCCCTTTCGCCGTCCGCCAGGCCAATTCCACCCCGTGTTTGGTGATCGCCACCGCGGCGTAAGCCTGGGGATGATCCGGCCACGGCATCACGGCCCCTCCCCCCCGGGGGCATCCCCGGCCCGTACCGCCCGCCGGTACCGATGGGCAAAGGTGGGATCGTAAAGCCGGGATTTTGGCCCATCGGGACGGCGCAGACCGGGGTCCAGGGCCGGCCCGGCCAAGATCAAGGCGTGACTTCGGATTTGGGCGTCCCGCATGTCCTCGACAATTTGGCCCAAGGTGGAGCGGATCACCACTTGGTCCGGCCAGGTGGCCTTGTACACCACCGCCACCGGGATATTGTCCTCCCATCCCGCCTGCCGCAGGGCGTTTCGGACATCCCCCATGAGCCCCGCCGATAGGAACAGCGCCAGGGTGGAGCGGTGCCGGGCCAGGGCGGTCAACTCCTCGCCCGGCGGCACCGGCGTCCTCCCCGCGGCCCGGGTGAGGATCACCGTCTGGGTCACTTCGGGCACCGTCAGCTCCGCCCCCAAAACCGCCGCAGCGGCAAAAACTGAGGAAACGCCGGGGACGATCTCCCAGGGGATCCCTGCGGCATCCAGCCGGGCGGCCTGCTCCAGGATTGCCCCGAACACCGACGGGTCCCCGGTATGGACCCGGGCCACCCGCTGGCCCTGCTCGGCGGCATCGATCATCCGCCCGGCGATCTCCTCCAGGGTGAGCTCCGCGCTTTTCTCAATCCGGACCCCGGGTTTCGCTCCCCTCAGCACCTCGGGATTCACCAGGGAATCGGTGTAAAGAATGAGATCGGCTTCCTCGATCAGGCGCTTGCCCTTGACGGTGATGAGTTCCGGATCCCCCGGCCCTGCACCGATAAAATACACTTTGCCGATCCCCGGGCGGCTCATCGCTGCTCCCCCTTTTTGACAATCATCAGGGTGAGGTATTCCAGTTCCCGGCCCCGGAGCTCCCGAATATCCCAAAAGACCTGCTCATCGGGAGTCCCGCATTTGGTCACCACCGCCGCCCGGTCCACCAAGTGCAGCTCTTCCAAAAGACCCACCATCATGTCCATGACTTTTGCCACTTTCAAAAACACCACGGTGTCATGCTCCGCCAGGGCCCGACGCATGGCCTCCCGGTCGTCCACCGCGGGGATAATGCCCACTCTCTCGTCCCCGTCCGCCAAGGGAATATCCAGCCGGGCCGCCGCCCCACCCGGAGAAGAGACCCCCGGGACCACCTCCACCTCCACCCCGGGGTGAATCCGGCGCAGGAGCCGGACCAGATGAATGGCCGTGCTGTACAGATAGGGATGGCCTTCGGTGATAAAGGCCACGTCCCGGCCGGCCGACAACTTCTCCCACACCCGGTTTACCGTCTCCTCCCACTGAATCCGCAATTTTTCCGGATCCCGGGTCATGGGGAAGACCAACCCCAACCGCTCCGGCCCAGGGGTGGGCAGCAGACTTTCGACGATGGAGAGGGCATAACTGTCCCCGGAGCGCATTTTTTGCGGATAGGCCACAACCGGAGCTTCCCGCAGAATCCGGTGGGCGCGCAGGGTGAGCCACTCGGGATCCCCCGGCCCCACCCCGAGCACGAACAATTTTCCCAGTCGATCAGCCATCCTCGTCCCCAGCCCCTTCCTCCGCCCGCCGGGCGGTCACGATGTACACCGGATCAAAAGCTTCAAACCGGGTGAGATCCTTAATGGGACGGCTGCGGGCCACCTGGATCAGCGTCACGTCCACCGCCATCCCCCGATTTCGCAGCCCCTCCACCGCCTGATAGAGATTTTCAAGCGTCGCGGCGTTCACCACAATGCGGCCCCCGGGCCGCAGGCGCCGGACGCAGACGTCCAACAACTCCTCCATCCGCCCGGCGGTGCCGCCCACAAAGACCGCGTCCGGGTCAGGAAACGCCTCGAGTCCGTCAGGGGCCGTGCCATGCACCCAGTGGACCGGGCGGTGGAATTTTTCCACGTTGCGGCGGAGGTTCTCACAATCTTCCTCATTTTTCTCGATGGCGTACACCCGTACCCCCTCCGCCAACCCCGCCGCCTCGATGCCCACCGAACCGGTACAGGCGCCGATATCCCACATCACGACACCCGGGCGAATGTGCAACTTCGCCAGGCTGACCACCCGGACTTCCTGTTTAGTGATCAGCCCCCGCTTGGGTTTGCGCTGAAAAAACGCCTCATCGTCAATCCCCAGGGGCCACACCGCCTCCTCCGATGCTCCTTCTCTATGGGCCTCCGCCTCAGTCCCTCCTCCGTCTTGCCGACGGCGGATCACCACCACGTTGAGGGGGGCGAACTCCTGCTCCGCGGCGTCTGCCACTGTGTACCATCCCGTCCGCTCATCCGGCGCTCCGAGGTTCTCCCCGACGAACACCTCCACCTCCGAAACCCCCGCCTTCTGGAGTGCCCGGGCGATTCTCCCAGGCGTACTCCCGTCCGACGTCACCAGGGCGACTTTCGCATGGGTGCGCACCCAGTCCACCACCGGCTCCACATCCCGCCCGTGCACCGAAGCCAAAAAGGCGTCCTGCCAAGGCTCCTTGATCCGGGCGAAAGCCAACTGAACCGAAGAGACGTGGGGGTGGATCTCCACCTGTTCGGGGCCGAGTTTTTTCGCCAAGTACCCCCCGATGCCGAAAAAATTCGGATCGCCCGAGGCCAGTACCACCACCCGGCGGCCTTCCCGGCGGGCCTGATCAATGCGATCCACCGCCCGGGAAAGCCCCTCTTGCACCGCCAAGACCTCCCCGGAGTATTCGGGAAAATAGTCCAAATGCCGCCTTCCCCCCACCAGGAGGTCAGCCTGTTCAATCCATCGCCTCACCGGGACGGGAACTCCCTCCGCCCCGTCCGCTCCGATGCCGATGATCCGGACCGGTTCCACGGCCTCTCCCCCCTTCCGATCACGCGCCCCTCAAAATCGCAGAGGATCATTTCCACCCCGAAGGCCCCCCCGACGTGCTCAGAGGCCCGTGCACAGATCTCCTCGCACAATCGCGAAAAAAACGCATGGTATCCTTTCGACCACAGGACATCCCCGATCTCCTTGGCGGTATTCGCCCGCCGAAGTCCTTCCGCCTCGGAGGGCGGCACTCCGGACTGAACGGCCAGATCGGCCAGCCACCCCGGGTCCACCGACGACCCTTTCGAATGGAGATGCATGTGTCCCGCCGCGGCCTTGGAGAATTTTCCAATCATGCCGCAAAGGGTCACTTTTTCCACGCCCCGCTTGGCGCACTGCTTGAGAGAAAACCCCAGAAAATCCCCCATTTCGATAAAGGCCTCTTCCGGGAGATGGGAAAGCTCCCGCATCGCAACCTTTTCACTTCGGCCTCCGGTGGTCAACACCACCTGACGGCACCCCGCCGCCGTGGCCACACTGATGGCCTGGGCTACGCTGGCCATCCACGCCGCCGTGGAAAAGGGCTTGACAATCCCCGTGGTACCCAGGATTGAAATTCCTCCGATGATCCCCAGCCGGCCGTTCATCGTCTTCTTCGCGATCTCTTCGCCCCCGGGCACGGAGATCACCACCCGCATCCCGCGCCGCCCCAGCATCTCCGGCCCCGCCGCCTCTTCTGCGGCCTGGCGGATCATCCTCCGGGGCACCGGATTGATGGCCGGCTCCCCCACGGGCACGGCCAGCCCGGGCTTCGTCACCCGACCGACTCCCTCGCCACCCTCGAGTTCAATCCCCGGCTCTCCCCGCCAACTCACCGTGGACCAGATCCAGGCGCCGTGGGTGGCATCGGGATCGTCCCCGCCGTCTTTGATCACGGCGCAGGCGGCGCGCTCCGGCGTAAACGATAAACCTTCCACGGCGAATCGCACCCTTTGCCCGGCCGGGAGCCCGATCTCCACCTCGGACAGCGGCTGTTGGTGAACCAGGGCCCATACGGCTGCTTTGGTCGCCGCCGCAGCGCAACTGCCGGTGGTATAGCCGTGGCGCAGCGGCCGCTCCGGCGGTTCGGTCATCGCGCCCCCGCCTCCGATACGGCCAACAGAGACAGGGCATTGACGATGGCCACAGCCACCGGACTGCCCCCTTTACGGCCCTCATTGGTGATAAAGGGCGGCTGATCCAGACCGGCCAACTGCGCTTTCGATTCCGCCGCCGATACGAACCCCACCGGCACGCCGACGATCAGCGCCGGGCGCGCCTCCCCCGCCCGGACGAGGCGAATCAACTCCAACAGGGCGGTCGGAGCGTTGCCGATGGCCACGATCCCCCCTTCCGCCATCCGGGCCGCCTTGCGCATCGAAACGATGGCCCGGGTGGTTCCCTGGCGCCGCGCCTCCTCGGCCACATCCGGATCGGAGATCAGACAGTGCACCCGCCCCCCAAACCGCTCAATCCGCGCCTTGGAGATCCCCACCTGAACCATCTGGACATCGGCCACCACCGGCCGTCCCTCCCGGATGGCCCGAATCCCCGCTTCCACAGCCTGGGGATGAAACCGCAGCGACCTCCCCAGATCAAAATCTGCACTGGCGTGAATCACCCGCTGGACAATGGGAAATTGTTCTTCCGTAAAAGAATGTTCCCCCAGTTCTTCCGCAATGATGGCAAAACTCCGGGCCTCGATCTCCTCGGGCCGGACTGTCGACGGCACAAACTCGCTCACCCCATCTCCCCCTCCCCGCTGCGGGTACAAAAAAACCCCCGACCCATCGGTCGGAGGCACTTTACGTTCATGCCTGGCGGGCCTCAAGAGCCCGGAATCGGCACACCGCACCCCATACCGCGAGGGTCTTTCGGCGTTTCCATCAAGGTAGGTCTCCTGGCTCCCGGGTCATCGCGGCCCTCCGTCTTCCCCGCATTGGCGCGAGTGACGTCGTCCTCGGCGGACGTGGAGGGCAACTCGTCCGGTCACAGTGGCGGGTCCGCTCGGGATTCTCACCCGATTCCCTGTTACCTTCCGCCGCGGCGGAAGCACCTTGACGTCGTTGCCAAAAACATTCATGCTTGAAATTGGACACAGGTAAGACTCGTTGTAAGCATAACTCACGGCCCTGGGACGTGTCCATAGCCGTTTTCACCGATCCCGGGCGAGTTTGCGAACGGAATCCTAGATTTGCGAGCTGTCTGAGCAGTTTTAAAAACTTCCCTTCAAGAGGTGATTCTCAGATGTTGTTTCTGCTTGCCGGCACCAGCGACGCCCGAGCGCTGGGCGTTCAACTGCGGAACGCTGGCTATCCCGTGCTGGCTTCGGTGGTCACCGACAATGCCGCGTCCTCTTTGCGTCAGGAAGGGCTCTCGGTTGCCGTGGGCCGCAAAACCGCCGATGAAATGGCTAGGCTCTTTTCCGAGAACGGCACCCGGGCGGTGGTGGACGCAAGCCACCCCTTCGCTGAAGAAGCGTCCCGGAACGCCATGGAAGCGGCCCGGATTGCCGGCATTCCTTACATCCGGTATGAACGTCCATACTCAGAATTGTCCGAACACCCAAACTTGCACTTGGCTCGGGACTACCGGGAAGCCGCGCAACTAGCCGCTACCTTCGGTGGCACCATTTTCCTGACCACCGGCAGCAAAACCCTGCCCGTCTTCGCCGAAGTCCTGCTGAAAGACCCGTCCGCCCGGATGATTTGCCGGCTTCTTCCCACCGAGGAAAATATGCGCACCTGTGCGGCTCTGGGGATTCCCCAGCGCAACATTGTCGCCATGCAGGGGCCCTACACCGCCGGCCTCAACGCGGCCTTTTATGACCACTTTGGCGTGACCACCCTGATCACCAAGGAGAGCGGCAGCGAAGGCAGCGTCATGGAAAAAATTCAACCCGCTCTGGACCGCGGCATTCATACTATCGTGATCTGCCGTCCGGGCATTCAATATGAGCACCTGTGCCACAGCGCCGGCGAAGTGCTGGAAACACTGGACCGCCTGCCCTAGCTCCGGCGGGGCATCTCGCCGATCATTGATTCTTTAACATATAAATCTCCCGATCGTGCTCGCCGATTTTGCGATCGTAAAAAGCCAAATCCGCTTTCGTAACCATGTTCGCTTCAACGTGTTGCAGCCGCTGATCGATGCCGATGGTTCTGGCGTCGATCTCCAAAACGGCCTGGCGCATATGCGGAAATTCTTCCAAGATATGCTCGACATGTACGACCCGGCAGTCCACATCTCTCACACGCTCTTCGACAGTGGACAATCGGCTCTCGACCACATCCAAGCGGCGTTCGACAGCGTCCAGGCGCTGCTCCACCGCTTCCAAGCGCTGCTCCACCGCTTCCAAGCGCTGCTCCACCACTTCCAAGCGCTGCTCCACCGCTTCCAAGCGCTGCTCCACCACTTCCAAGCGCTGCTCCACCGCTTCCAAGCGCTGCTCCACCACTTCCAAGCGCTGCTCCACCACTTCCAGGCGCTGCTCCACCACTTCCAAGCGCTGCTCCACCACTTCCAAGCGCTGCTCCACCACTTCCAAGCGCTGCTCCACCACTTCCAAGCGCTGCTCCACCACTTCCAAGCGCTGCTCCACGGCTTCCAAGCGCTGCTCCACCACTTCCAAGCGCTGCTCCACCACTTCCAAGCGCTGCTCCACGGCTTCCAAGCGCTGCTCCACGGCTTCCAAGCGCTGCTCCACGGCTTCCAAGCGCTGGTCGATTCTATCCACGCGCGCTTCCAACCGGTCGAATCGCCCATGCAAACTCCGAACCTCTTGAAGAATGACCTCCAGAACCTCGTTGACGTGACGACCGTCCATCCGGCACCACTCCTCATCTGTGGGTGTCGGCCGCATCTTCCGCGTTCATCTGAGCTGCCACAAACAACATCGGCCTCCCCTTCCACTTCGACACCGAACCCGGAAACTCCTGTCCACCGGGAGGATACACCACCACCGCCAGATGGGGATCCCCGACCCCCGCGAGCTGTCGGTCCTGAATCCATGCGCTCGCATCGAAACTCACCCACTCCAAGACGGCGTGTTTCAACAACGCCGTCTCCCCCAGTTCCAGCCGGGCAAACTCCGGGCCCAGAATCTCCGGCCGTTCGGCCAACCTCCGGGCCCACCCCAGCACCCCCCCTTTGTCCAGGGTCGGCACCCACCAGGGGGACCGCGGACGAACCCGGCGTGTCAACAGATAGTCGATTTTTAACAGATCCTCCGCCACCATGGGCCGCCTGAGACCCTTGTCGCGCAAAAAATCGCGCATGCGCAGAAACAGATCCTCGGGCTGATATCCCAACGTCCCGTACCCCTGCCGATCCCAGTAATCCCCCAGTTCCTGATACAAATCAAAGGCACTGGAAAACTCCCAGGCCCTCAGATACCGCAGGGTGTGATCCATCCAGTGCGAATTCCAATATTTGTCCACCATATCCTCGACCCGCTTGATCCGCCGGACGTCCTCGTAGGGCAACACGTCGTTGGCCAACACCTCATAGGGGGGCTCGTCCATGTACACGTACCCGAACTCCGCCGCCCGGGCCCTGAGCCCCGTTCCCCGCAGTAGTTTGAGAAACCCGAGTTGCAGCTCGTCCGGTTCCAAGGCGTACACATCGTCGAAGGTTTTGCGGAACGACCGGTAATCTTCCCGGGGCAACCCGGCGATCAAGTCCAGGTGCTGCACCACCCGGCCGGACTCCCGCAACCGCCTCACCGTGCCGGCCAACCGATCGAACCGCTGAATCCGCCGAATCAGTCGGTTCGTCTCCTCGTTTGTCGACTGGACCCCGATCTCGAAACGAAACCGTCCGGGCGGCGCTTCCGCCGCCAAAAACTCCACGATCTCCAGGCGCAGGATATCTGCCGTGATTTCAAACTGAAACACCGTCCGCCCGGGGTACCGGGCCAAAAACTGAAACAACTCCAAGGCATAATCTTTTTTCAAATTGAACGTTCGGTCCACGAATTTAATTTGTGAAACGCCGTAATCGATCAACCGGGCCAAGTCTTCTTTGACCCGCTGCAATGAAAAATACCGCACCGCATCATCGATGGACGACAGGCAGAACTGGCAATGAAACGGACACCCCCGGGAAGCCTCGAAGTACACAATCCGATTGTCCAACTCCTCCAGGTGGCCCCGGTAAGGAGAGGGGATCGCGTCCAAAGGTTCAATCCAGCCCCGGCGAGGCGCAATCTTCACCCGGTCCCCCTCGCGGAAGGCCAGGCCAGCGATCTCGCCAAGATCGCCTCCGTCCCTCCAGGCCCGGAGCAACTCCAGAAACGTCGCCTCCCCTTCTCCGATGACGATGGCGTCCACCTCCGGCCACTTTCCCATCCACTCCCAGGTGTCATAAGAGACCTCCGGTCCCCCTAACACCACCCGTGTAGCCGGAGACACTTTTTTCAAGAGGCGCACGATTTTCAGTGTTTCAACGACATTCCAAATATAACAGGAAAATCCGACGACCTCCGGGCGGTCGCCCACCACCTCGGACAAAACCCGCAACGGATCGTCCTTGATGGTGAACTCCCGGAGCAGTACGTCGAACTCCCCTTCCGCCGCGGCCCGAAGATAGCGAAGCGCCAAGGAAGAGTGAATGAATTTCGCGTTCAGCGCCGCGAGTAGGACCTTCACTCCGACCCCCCCTAGTGCGTAATGCCGGTTCCACTTTGCACCAGCCACTCTTTGACTTCTTCCGCCAACTGCCGTAAACCTTCAAAATCTCCCGCTACCTCGTGCAGCCGTTCCTGAAAGGCCGTCGCCATCTCCACCTGTCCCGAGGATTCCAATTGTTCCAGATCCCTCAGAATCGAGGAAACCAAATTCGACTTTCTTTCAAACAGCCGCTGAGCCTGCTTGATTTCCTCGCGAATCTCGGACATCTCCCGATCTAGCTGAAACGCCGCCTCGGCGGCCGCCCGGAGGCGCTCCCGAACTTGGGGCGGCAGATTGCCTTTGTATTTATAATTCAAGGAATGTTCGATGGTTGCCCAGAAGTTCATCGCCAAGGTGCGCACCTGAATCTCTGCCAGCAGCTTCTTTTCCCCTTCGGCCGTTTGAATGGGATACCGAATAATCATATGGTAGCTGCGATAACCGCTGTCCTTTTGGTGTCGGATATAATCGCGCTCCTCCACGATCTCCATATCCCTGCCGTCCCGCTGGCGAATGAGCTGGACCACCCGATCAATGTCGTCGACAAACTGACACATGATGCGAATACCGGCGATATCGGGCACCTCTTCCACCCGTTCAAGGGGGATGCCCAACCGGGCCGCTTTATCGAGGATGCTGGAGACTTTCTTCAGCCGCCCGGTCACAAACTCGATGGGCGAATACTCTTCCTTTCGCTTGAGTTCATTCCGGATACTGCGAAACTTCACCTTGAGCTCTTCAACGGCCTGCTCATAGGGCAACAAAAAGCGATCCCAGTCAATGGTGTGCACGCGCCTATTCACCACCCCAGGCCCCGTGGGCCGGAACTTTCGCGGACCAACGTCCTCCCTTTATCATACCGGAATTCCGGTTCGTCCTCCAAGGGATGAACACGCCGTTCAAGGACCCGCCAGGCTCGGCAATCCTACGGCTTGACCGATCAAAAACACGATGCCCACCACCACACTGTATACCGATGTACAGCCCGCCAAGACCACCCTCCAGCCCATCCGTCGGCCAGCCAGTCCGTACCCCATCATCGTCAACAGGGAAATCAAAAGATTGGCCACCAGCATGCCCGCCACGAACAGGAAAAATACCCCCGTGGCGGCCGTGCGCCCCCCGGCCTGCATCGCCGCAGCGAATACCATCAATTGGGTGGGCGTTTCGGCCCCGGCTCCGTGAATCACCCCGACGGTAAAGGCTCCACCCGCCCCCAACTCCGGGTCGGCGCCCCCGGAATCTTTGCGCCAGAGCCGTCTCCACCCCCGCCGCACTCCTTCGTACAACACCATCCAGCGGCTCCGGACCGCAAGCTCATGCCGTCCCGTGAACAACATCACCAACACCCAGCCACCCAGGGCGATCAACGTCGCCCCCACCACCGGCTCCATCACGCGCCCCGGCCACCCCGGGACGTGAACATCCGCGACGATCACGGGAATCCCCAGCAGAAGCACCACCGCCCCGTGGCCGAGGGCGTACAACATCGCCAAAAAAAGGCCCCGAAGCCGGTGGGTTCCTCCGGCAATCAAGTCCGTAATCGCCGCCACGTGATCCCAATCAATTCCATGCCGAAACCCAAGTGCCAAGGCCAAGCCGCCGAGGGCCGCCACCGAGGTCGTCATGAACGGCCACCCCGCCTTCGCCGGTCGAACCCGGCTCCAAACACAAAAATGCCCCCCGAGGGCTGCCCGGGAGTGTTCTCCATAGAAAACACCACGACCATGTTCGCGCCCCCCTATCCGCGTAGGTGTGCGGCCGGTTGTCGGACAGGGCAGGTCTCCTGGCTGAGGATCTTCACCTTTCCGCGTCTTCTCAGGCAACATGCCCAATGACCGCTGCGGATCGGCTCCCCATCACAGTGGCGGGACCGCGCCGGAATTGCACCGGACTTCCCTTTTCAGCGCCGATCGGGCGCACCCTGTCTTCCATCCATTGTCCGTCGTCCAAAGTATACTACAGTGCCGTCTTTCAGAAAAAGATCCCGGGAGGCGAATCTACTCATCCACAAACCCGGAGCCAATGCTTTGCAGCCGTGCCACTGCATGCCCCCAGGGCAGCGGGCGCTCACAGGCATTTCCCCGACAGATGTACACCTGGGTCTCCCCACCCTTCGACCGGTGGCCACTCACCCAGGGCAGCACCTCCGACACCCGATCCCCCTCCGCGCCATCCGGCCTCACCACCCACAGAGCCCGGGGGAGATACAGGCGCCGAACTTCTGCCGGCCAGCGGGCCGCGGCAAGGGAGCCCTGAGCCTGCGGCACCCCGGGGAAACCCTCCCCGCTGGACCCCTCTTCATTCCGCATCGGTTCGGCCACCACGATCTCCTCAGAAGGGCCCAGGGCGAAATCCCAGGCCGTCAGGAAGAAGGTGTATCCGGCGGGATACCGGGACACCGCCCCGGCAAAAGCCCGAAGCTGGGCCTCCGCCCACCGCTCCCAGGCCGGATCCCCCGTCAGGCGGCCTAGCCACAGCAGGTCCAGGGCCAGGACGGAGTTTCCGGAAGGCAGGGCCCCGTCCTCCGCCGTCTTGGGCCGGGACCAAAGCGCCTCCGCATCCGACCCGGTCAGAAAACAGCCCCCCTCCTTCTCATCCCAAAACAACGTCCGCACATCTTGCGCCAGCCGAATCGCCCGCCGCAGCCACGCCACATCTCCGTCGGCCTGGTACAACTCCAACAAACCCCAGATATAAAAGGCGTAGTCGTCCAAATAACCCAGGATCCCCGCTTCGCCATCCCGATACCTCGCCAACAGCCTGCCGTCCCCCTGGCGCAAAGTCCGCCACAGCCACTCCGCCGCCCGCCGGGCGGATACCAGATAGTCCGCATCCCCGAGCACTCGAGCCCCCCGGGCCAACGCCGCGATCATCAGCCCGTTCCAAGCGGTGAGAATTTTATCGTCTTTATGAGGGTGTACCCGGCGATCCCGCACCGAGTGCAGAATCTCCAGCCCCCGGCGGACCTTCCTATCAATCTCTTCGGGAGTCATTCCCAGTTCCCGGGCCAGCAAATCGACATCCGTATCGATCTCATTCAACACCGATCGGCCGCCTTCAAAATTCCCCTCCTCCGTCACACCAAAGTACCGGCAGAGAACCTCACCATCCTCCGGCCCCACCGCTTCTGTGATCTCCTGGGGCGTCCAGACGTAAAATTTTCCTTCCTCCCCTTCTGAATCCGCATCTTCCGCCGAGTAAAATCCACCCCCGGGATCGGTCATCTCCCGGCGCACGTAAGTAACTATCTCCCGGGCTGTCTGCGCCCATCGCTGGTCGCCCAACGCTTGGTACGCTTCGAGATAGGTCAGAACAAGAAGGGCATTATCGTACAGCATCTTCTCGAAATGCGGGATGAGCCAACGCCGGTCGGTGGAATACCGGGCAAATCCAAAGCCGACGTGATCCCAGATCCCCCCTCGGCGCATCCCCTCGAGGGTTCCCTGCACCATATCGAAAGCCTCCCGCCGCCCGCTGCGCACCCCGTACCGCAACAAAAACAAAAGATCGTGGGGCCGTGGGAATTTCGGGGCGTGGCCAAACCCGCCAAAGGTGTGGTCATAGCTGGCTAAAAGCTGCTCGAAGGCCCGGGTGAGCGTTCCCGCATCCACCTCTCCCTGAGCGGCCCGTCCAAGAGCTTCCCCGATCTGTCCGGTGAGATGCCTCCCGGCGTCTTTGACGCGGTCCGCCCCCTTTTCCCACAACTGCGCCACCCGGGTCAACAGTTCCATCAGCCCCGGGCGGCCATATCGACTCCGCTTGGGAAAATAAGTTCCGGCGTAAAAGGGTTCTTTTTCCGGTGTTAAGAACACGGTGAGCGGCCAACCTCCTTGCCCGGTCAGGGCCTGGCACGCGGCCATGTACAGATGGTCGACGTCCGGCCGCTCCTCCCGGTCCACTTTAATCGCCACAAAATGACGGTTCAGAAGTTCCGCCACCTCAGGATCTTCAAAGGATTCCCGTTCCATGACGTGACACCAATGGCAAGTACTGTAGCCAATCGACAAGAAAACGGGCTTATTTTCCTGCTGCGCCTTCTCAAAGGCCTCCTCGGACCAGGGGAACCAGTCCACAGGGTTATACGCGTGCTGGAGCAGATAGGGCGATTTTTCCCGGGCCAACCGGTTGGGTTTGTTGGTTGTTGTCATGGGGAACACCCCTTATTTTTGTACAGGATGAAGGACCTTTAATGAGGATAGGATCCAGGTCACCGCCGCGATGCCGGCAACCACCAAGAAGGACCAGTGAAACGCGTGAATCATCGCACCCAGGGGTGCCGCACTTTCCTGGACAACGCCCTGGACGGCGAGAAACAACTGATAACACAACCCTCCCAGAGCAATTCCCAGCCCCATGCCCAGCGTTCTGGACATGTTAAGGATACCGCCGGCCACCCCCAGATGATGAGCCGGTGCACTCCCCATCACACGGCTATTGTTCGGCGGCGTAAAGGCTCCGAGGCCGGCCCCGACCAAAAACAGTCCGATCAGAATCGGAGTCAGCCCGGCAGTGGCCGGGACCAATGCTAAAACCACGCAACCGATGCAGGCCATGGCCATGCCGAACATCACCGGAAGCCGGGAACCGACCCGATCCGCCACCGCACCGGAGGCCGGGGTTAAGAGCGTCATCCCGATGGGAACCACGGAGAGGAACAGCCCCGAGTGAAACGGATTCATGTGCCGCACATCGTCGAGGTAAAACGGATAGAGTAAGAGCACGGCATACATCACTGCAAAGGATAAAACCCCGGTCACATTCCCCAAAACGAAGGTTCGATTCTTGAACAGGCTCAGATCCACCATCGGTGCCTCCGAACGCTTCTCGACAAACCAGAACGCCGCAAGGCCCACGATAAATACGACATAACTGCTCACGACAAAGGAGGACGCCCACCCTTCTTTGACGCCCATGTTCAAAAAATAAATCAGGGCCACGAGGGTCGGAGCCAGAAGTGCCGCTCCGGCGTAGTCGAACGGCTCCCGTCCGGCGCGTTTCTCGTCCTCCGGGAGGAGCAGAATCCCCAGAACCGTCCCGATGACTCCGATGGGAAGATTCACGAAGAAGATCCATCGCCAATTCCAAAGCGCTAGCAGAGCCCCGCCGACGGCCGGCCCGAGGCTCAACCCGATCCCCTGGGCGCTGGCCTGAAAGCCGATCGCCTTCCCGCGATCCGACGCCGGGGCGGCGGCGGTGATGATCGCCACGCTGTTGGCCTGAAGCATGGCCGCCCCGACCGCCTGCACCACCCGGGCCACGAGCAAAAACAAAAGCGAGGGCGCCCAACCGCACATCGCGGAACCCACGATGAATACGGTAAAACCGAGGGCATACATCCACCTCCGGCCGAACAGATCCGCCAGCCGACCGAAGGGGACAATCAGTCCCCCGAGGGTCAACAAATAGACCAGACTGACCCATTCGATAATATGCATGCCGACGTCGAACTGCTTTTTAAGTACCGGCAAGGCGATGTTGATGATACTGGCGTCCAGAGCGGCCATAAAGGCCCCTATACAAACGGTCCCCACCACAAACCAATGATACCCTTTCCGTCGGCGAACGGCCTTGAGCGGCAGCGCGCCCAACACCTCTTCCCGCGTCAACCTGGTGAAAACGGATACCGCCCCCTCCGCTTTGCATCCATGTCTCATTATATCCCACCACCGCCGCAGCCGGACGGCGAGGCCGAGAAAGAAACGACCACGGGAAATCGGCCGGCCCCTCGAGCCGCCGCGATTCTCGATCGGTCCCTCCCCCTTTCGTCCTCGGCTAACCTATCTCTCCTCGCTTCAATGAACCCTCAATGCATATCCAGATTCTAGACATCCCACACACCTTAAGAAAGGCCAAAAAAATGTTTTGACTTGGGGTCCACCTCAATCATCCGTCGCCTCGACGTCGACCCGGATGAGGTGCTTTGTTTGAACGGGTTATGGGAGCATGAAGACGTCACGACGACGTTTGACTGGGAGGGCGAAAAGGTCTGGCGTTTCTACAACCATCGAGGGAACGCCGGGAAACCTATCAAAGAGGCGGAAACAGGGTTTACGATCGACCAATTCTCCAGTGGCAGTGAGGAAGGGAACCTGACGCTCCAGAGACTGAAGCTCTTAACGTACAATTTGTTTGGTTTAAGCAGGTATGGCTTGATTCGGCGTAGGGGAAAGTACACCTTCTGACGCCCTCAACTGTGAGGAAAGTCATCTGTTGCCGTCCATAAACGGAGAATAATGGAATCTCCAGCCCTTAAACATCCCGAGGGCCAAAACTGTCGAAATCCGGGTTGATGTATGTAACCGTTGTTTTCATTTTTGGGCAATGGCACCCTTCTTTTGCTCTATTCCCACCATCGTCATATTCCCGCCTTGCCGTACAAGTTGAAGTGTGGTCTTTTCCAATTCATGACTTTTTAAGGAAAACCGAAACGGAAACAAGGCCGGCGCCGACGGGATCAACTCAAGAACCATCCACTGTTCATCGAATGCGTGAAGCAAGACTTCCGTCAGCCACCTTTTTAATTCGGGACGCTCGACGACAATTGGCATGCTCTGCCGGTACAGGTGATCCGCACCAGCCTCTACTACGCCCCACGCTTTCATGCTGCCAAGAACTGCAGTGGCGGCCACCCCTACCCTCCGGCGGTCACCGTACAATGTCTTAACTTTTCGCGCAATCTGATGACCAGCCACCGCATCCTGGAAGGCAAAAAGCCTCCCCATTTCATGGACAATATCACGAAAAAAAGGATAGGCCAACAATGCCATGCCCCAGTGCAGGACCAAACGTTCACCTGGAGAAAGGGAAGGAGACAGTCTCAAAGCACGCTGCCTTAACGAAGCACACCTGGAATCGACGCGGAACCAGAGCTTGATCAGAATCGTCCGCGCGTTTCTCCTCGCCTTTGCACCCCGACCGTTTTCCTGCAAGGCCTCATCCAGCACCTGATACACCTTCGGTAGCTCCGTACCCCGTAGGGCTTCTCGAAGAGTCAGTTCTAATTGTTCCAACGTCACTTTCTGATCAAAACCGACCGGTTTCTTCATCCGCCAGCTCCCTCTCGTTCCCTCACCCGGACAAAGGGCACCACGACCTCTTCCAGGCTGATCCCGCCGTGACTGACCACACGTTCCCCTTCCCCGACGAACGCCGTACCGCTTCTCGCCAGCATTACATACACATTCTCCGGCAACCCATCGCCAGGCCAAGCGATGCCGCAAGCGGCCGCAGCTCGTTCATCGCGCAAGCGCACGTCAGGATAGATTCGGACGCGCTCGCCCCGCGTCTCAGCCAGCACACCCTCTCGCAGGCGACCCGTCCCCCGACTTTCCTGATTACCATGATCCGAGGCCAGATAGATGTCATAATCATATTGTAGCAGTGTCGTCAACAGCCCTGCCAAGAATCCTTGGCGAAGCCAAAGATCCAGTTCTAGGCTCAAACCCTGCTGTCCCTGAATTGCTTTGTGCATGAGCCGATCAATGGCCTCAATCACCAGAACAATAACGCGATTCTCCCGATTTTCCAGCCACTCCGGCAAAGACCTGGCCGAAAAGCCTAACCCCTTCTCATAACGGGTATGCATACGCGGCACGCCTTGGTTCTCCCAGAACAGGCACCACCTGGCCTCCTCCTTGGCCGTGGTGGCAAGCGTTTCCGTAAAGTACAGCGGAATTTCCCCGGATAAAAGGGCTTGGCGCGAGATGGAAGTCATGGTAGGGACCCAGGCAAACACCGCTTGCTCATCAAAGATCAGCTGCGGCAAGCTTTGCTGAAGTGCCCGGCGTATTTGCACCCATTGCACCACACTCATGCCATCGAGGACAAGGAGTGCTGTGCGGTGTCGGTGCTTGGATGCCAGGTAATGCGGCACATGGTGTACCATGACCGGTCTTGGAAGATACGGCAGGTTTTTCAAACCGCTAAAATTCTGGAGCATCCATGTTTCAAAGCGTTCATTCATCCGGTGGACGGCCGCTTCCATCTGTTCCAGCAACTCTCTCAAAGGGACCGCTTCGCTGTGCGCCAGAGAAAGTGCCTTCATCTCACCATACAAGAGCGCTGTTTTCATCCAGTCCTGGTACCGAACCGCAGAATGGACATGCGACTGAAGCACAGAGAGCATGCCTTCCAGGCGCTGCCGCTCCTCTGCCAGAGGATCGTAGCGAATTCCCACCCTGGCCCATGCCGGCAGTTGATGCGGAGCAAAGCCCTCGGCAGGCTTCAGTTTTCCTTCCAGAAACAAATTGTCCAGAAGCCGCTGCACCTCAGGATGTTCAAAAGGATGATCGGCCCCAAGATAAAGTTCCTCCACGCCCCCTTCCCGATATCCCGTTCCCTCGCGAGCCAGGCCGGAGGAATGCGCCTTTTGCTGCAAATATTCCTCCCACCGCGTCTGCAAATCCCGGTAAAATGCGGCCGGTGAAGCCAGCCAGTCGCCCAGCGGCAACCTGCCCAACGCAGGGTTTTTCTCCCACTGCCGCAACAAATGCGCCTGCAGCACCTCGGGAAAAGTCAGCTGTTGTAGATTAACGGACAGGAAAAAACGGATCAAGGAAACCTCGTCCTGCAACGTCTCGGGCGCCACTTGATACACCCAGCGCAAAATGAAATCACACGTTTGTGCATCTGTAAACACGTCATCCGTCTGGTCCCGGCTGAAATGCTTCCCCCGCTGTGACTGGTATGCGGTATACAATGCATTCCTGGCCCCCCCGTCCAGCTGCCGGATGACAGGCAAGGACAGACCGGGAAAGAGTGAAGAAAGCCGGAACGTAAGGCGGCGGCCTTGTTTGATTACGTCATATGGCAATTCCTCTACATGTCCCCTGGTCCGTATGAGGAGAAACACTCGCCTCCCGGCCACCCGTTCGCGATATGTCTTTTCATACAGGTAGCGGAAAGCCACCGGATCACCCGCATCCACCATTTCAATTTGACGCGCCCTCAAAGCTGCCAAGAGTTCCTCATCTAACAACAAATCATCCGGATCACAGGCCAGCGTCAAAGGCGGCACAGGCGGCTGAAAATCTCGCAAAATCTGCTCGCGCCAGGTGTCCAAGCAGTGTTCCCCTCCCGCAAGAAGCTTCCCCTGCAGAAATTCCCCGCTTGATTCGCCTGATGGTCTTATTGGCCGAGGCGAATCAGGGCGTTGTCGTAGTACATCAGTAGCTTGTCGTCTTCCTGCAGCACTTTCTCCGGCAAGCGTTCGCCCACCCTCACAATGGTCTGGTAATCGTCCTCCCGCCAGGCCTTTTTAAATCCGAACCGGATCGCCTCAGTGCGGAACTCCTTCAGCCGCTTTTTTCCCGTCGCCACTTCCTTGAGATACGCCTGAAACTCGCGTAAGAGTGCTCTCTCCCGCAATCGTTCCAAGTCGGCCTGCTTGTTCGGATCGGGTACATACCAGCGCCCCTTGGCCTTCTCCCGCAAGGCCGCGTCCTCCTTGCCCAGACCGCGAAGGTCCTTGTAATTACTGCTTAAGTAGCTGTGAATCTGGCTGGGCACCGGACCCTCCCCCTCATAGCAGAGGAAGTTTTGCGCCAGCAGATCATCCAGCTCCGGCAGGCGTTCATGACTGGCAATGTGCTGGATCTCCCGCAAAAAGGGAGTGTACAGTTCTTGTCGGGTCTGCGGCTTGTTCATCAGCTGCTGGCGCAGCCACTCGATGGCGCTGTTCTCATCGGCAACAAAGAGGTTCAACTGAACGAACTCCTTTGCCAAAAGCCGTTTCTTATCGTATTCGGCCACCTGCTCCTGCAGGAATACCATCCCATCCCGTACGGAAAACCGCTGAGCCAGCTCCTGCTGAAACTCGGCCGATGACAAAGGTACGGGATAGCCGTGCTGCACGTGATAAGCCACCATCCGGTCGTAAAGGACGCGGGGCATCCGCTCCACGATGGTCTCCGCCTGTCCCTTCCTGCCGAGAAAAACAGGCAGTTGCCGCAGGTGATTCTCGATAAACCCCCAGGCCGACTGCGCCATTCCCTGATGGGACCGAATTTCTTTGACCATTTCTTCCGATGGCTTGTAAGCCGAGATAATCAAATCTTGTTTAACCGCCGTGGTCGTGGTCACAGCGTTGAAACTGCCCTGCTTTTTATCCAACGCCGCCACGTGTGCGATCACAAAACCCGCCCGCTGAATCGCCTCCTGGATGGCATTCCACACACTGGCCTGTGAGTTGCTGAACTCCACCGTCATCCAGCGCCCAGGCTTTAGGACACGGTAATACTCCTTGAAACAGGCCTCCATCAGTCGCTGGTACTCCACCAAACCTTTTCCTTGCGTTTGGTTGACCACAGCCTCTGTCCTGTTGTTGGTGAACACTTTTAGCCAGGCCTCCCAGAGGAAGTTGAGTTCAGAGTACATAAGATTTGCCCCAAAAGGCGGGTCGGTAAAAATGTAGTCGATCGAATGGCTTTTTATTAAATGAATATACGAAGATGATTGGTTAGAAACAATGCATGAATTTCTGGTGTACCTTGTCTTACTAAAGGCTTTAAGTAACCGTTTGTATTTGTTGAAGTACAAATTTAGGGGAGTATTTTCCCTGTTTTGCCCTGGTATATACAAAGTGCCGCTTAGTATACTCATCGGAAACGACCAATTACCATGTTTAACCCTTTTCGACACTCCATGTTCAATAGCATTAAGCCAATGTTTTAACCTTAAGGATACCCGTTCTCTCGAACTTGCTAAGTCGTATAACCTTGATAGACATAACAAATTACGCTGCGTATAAAAATGATGCACGTGTGTAATCCCAATCCTCACTGGGTCACCAGTTTTGTCCCCCTCAGGGATGCGAGCTTTCGGAAACCAATAGGGAATCTCCATCTCCTCAATCCGCCGAATGAGCGCGAGGTCGTCGGCATCAGGTCGCTTCTCATACCGTTTCCGGCCGACCGAATAGTTGATCAGCACCGGTACCTGCTTGGCCTGCCGCACCGTTTCGCCAATCGCCACGTCAAAGCGCGTCTCCCAGGCCCGCTCCACGCTGCGCTTGGTGTGTTCCGCACCACAACCGGGGCACTGGAAATGATCGCGCACCTTGCCGGCCTGTTGGTCCACCGCCACTTCCCAGAAAATCATCTCGGCGGCACAGTGCGGGCAGAGAAACACATCGCTCCACACCGTGTAATTGATCCGGCCGATGATGGGCTCACCATTCGCACCGGCTTGCGGTTCGCCGTCCACCACGTGACGCGTCTCGTACATCCAGCCGCACTCGGCCTCCACTTCCTCGAGGATGCGCCTGGCTTCCTGTTCAAACGCTTCCACATCCACCGGCGTGTTATAGTTGTAAGCGATAAAGCTGGCGGCCGGTGATAAGTCGTTCAAAATGGCCCGCCGTGGCCCCAGCTTGGAGAACGGCCGTCCTTCCTCATCCAGGATGGTGCCATCCGCCTCCACCCGGTAGCCAAGGCTCTCCACCTCTTTCCGATCGCCGCAGAGCTGTGCCGCCACACCGGTCATCCCTGTCCCGGCAAAACCGTCAAAGACGATGTCCCCAGGTCGTGTGTAATGTAAAATGTACCGCATGATAGCCTTATGAGGCACTTTGGTATGATAGCTGTGCGCATTGTAAATCGGATCGTTTTTTCCCTCGGAGACATCGGCGGCGAAAGGCTCACGGCGGTATGGTTCCTCCGCGTCCGGCTCCTCCTTCATCTCTTCCCATTCCTTCAGAATCTCCGGCAGAAAAGGGTTGGGGCAGACCGTATAGTAAGGCGGGTCGGAAAGCGCCAGGATGTCTTCCTCCGATCCGATGGGAAAGCCCTCCATCTCCCGCAACGCCGGCAGACGGCGCCGAAGCTCGTCCGTGAAATAAGCCCGCCGGGCCGACTCGCTCTCAAAGATCATCCCCAGGCAGGTCACCGGTTGCCGGCGGTCCACCTTCTTTTCAAACAACGACACTTGCTCGCTGTGCTGGCCCACGCGGATTCCCCTTCCTCATTCCTGCTTCGCTCGCAACATGATCCGGACGCGCTGGGGATCCGGGTAGGGACGTAGCCGTTCCCGCAAAAGCCGTTCAAAGCGGGTTCGCAATTCATCCACGGTCAGCGGATTGCCGCCGCCCACCATGTCCTTCAACTCTTCCACCGTCACTTCGACCCGCTCAATCCCTTTCAACAACAGGCGGACCGCTTCCACAAAGGCGGGTTCGACGGGCAAAGACAAAACCTTCTTCTCCATGAACTGCCGGAGTAATGCTTGCTGCTCCTCTGCCAGCAAAACCATGCCCGCCTGCACCTCCTGCCGGTTCAGGTTGTCCAGCAGCATCTGTGTCCACTGGGTAAACAGTTCATACAACTGATCTTGCCATGTGGAAAGCTCTACCTTTGCCAATCGTTCGTCGCGCGGGCGAAACCGGCAATGCGGACAAACGGGATGGTGTGCCAGATCCGCCTTGCTCAAGGCAGCGCAGGTTCTTAGCGCCCGCAGGCTTTTCTGCCACTGCTGCAGCTGGCTTTCCGGCAACAACTCAATGGCACTTAACGTTTGCAAAGCGGCGAAATGGGGGGCGCTCAGCAATTCCTGCCGCTTGCTCTCTTCACTCATATTCAGTCGGGCCTGATGATGCAGCTGTAGGTATAGATCCTGATATTGGGCCTTCAGCGACTGGATATGCCGCACTTCAGCCGATGCAGTTTGTCCCTGCCGAAGTGCTCGCAACAATGCAGCCAGAGCCTGTCCGGCCTCCTGTCTCCATGCGTGATCCTCCGGCAATTGCTGCTGTGCTGTGAGCAGATAGGTACCCAGCTGGGTCAGCTCGGCGGCGCGTTGCTGCAATTCTTTCAGGTCCTGGATCAGCAGCAGCGCCTGTTTCTGTTGCTCCACTTCCTCCACGCGGAATTTGAAATTCCGTAGTTTGGCCGGCGTATCATAGATGAGCACCTGTTCCAAGAAGGTCCGCAGCCGTTCCAGACGGTCCCGATACTCCTGTTTCTGGGAGGCGGTCAACAATGGCCCTTCCCAAACGGGAATCCCTCCCCGCACCACTTCCAGCATCCGTACTGTCTCATCCAGATAGCCCCTGGCTCGGCGGTTCATCTCCACGATGCCATGTTGCAAGGCGGACTCCTGCAGCAGCCCCCGCTGAATATCCAGCACATCAAAGAGCGCCTGCAGGCTGGCCCATGGAATCTCGCTCGGCCGCTTGAGATGGCTGAACTGCTTCAATTCCTCCAGCGGGAGCTTGATCAGTTGATCGTAACGCATCGCATCATACGTCGTCCCGGATACCGTCAGCAGGATTTCACCGTGATAGACCAGCGCCGCCAGGACGACGACCAACAGCTCCGGTTCCATGCCAAACGCCGTGGTCCTTTCCACCTCTTCTGGCCCCTGACCGATGCTCACCCGCTCAATCATTTCAGAGCGGTTGATCACCTGTCCTGGGCCTTTTTTCTCCAATTCGTCCAAAACCCAGCCCGCATATCCGGAGCGACGCACCGACACCTTCTCCCCATCCATCAACACCAGGCCGTCCAAAAGAGCGATGCCGCTCTTTGTCGTGTTCCCGGCAATACTCCTGAGCGCATCTTGCACATAGACGGGTAGGTTTTGCGGGGTCAAGGGGGTATTCAGTTTTGTAAAAGCAGGGTAATCCGGATACTTCTCCTCAAAATAGGGCGCCAGACAACTGGAGGCCACCCGGTCGATGATCTCCCGCACCGAGGCATGCGGCGGCAAGCCGGCAAGCCAACGGGAAATCTTCTTGGTCGAGCCTCTGTGCGTCACATCGAAGGCGCGCTGCCAGTTTTCCCGTAGCCAGCGTGTGATTTGGCGCAGATATTCCTGCGCCTTTTCCTCATACAGGTGTTTGGTCCCTGCCGCTGCGTTTGCGCTGAGTTTCCTGGCTGCCGCATAACTCGACAAGGCACCCAGGAAGTCTTCATCCTTTTCCTTCAGAACGAAAAACACCTCATCCGGGCGTTCCTCATCCTTGAACTTCGGCGGATCAAACGGCTGCAACATGTAGATGTAAAAGTCCCGCGGCGGCTGCGCCGTGGAACGATCGACCGGCGCACCGAAAAAGAGATACCCTTGCCGCATCACACGCCGTTCCCACCACGGCAACTCGTGCTGCCAGATCTTATACCCGGATATGTACGTGTTGGACGCGCTTTCTGTGACCAGAGCTAGCGCCTCAAAATAATACTGATCCAGATCATGCGGCATCAGCGTCTCTGCTCTTTGTTCGATCAGGTCATCCACTGCAACATCTTTTTTCAAGTCCAGGTAATACTGGCCGTTTTGTTCGTTGAAGGAAATGTACTGCCAGCTGACCGTCTTCAAAATCTCGCGCAGCACGGTCTCAATCGTGGTGCGCAGAAAGGTGGCATCCTATAATGGACCCAAGAAACTGGACAACAAGAAGGGAGATTTTAAGGTAGGTCCATGCCGAGAAAAAAGTATGATACTGACTTCAAAACCAAAGTTGTCCTGGAAATTCTCAAAGAGGAAAAGACGCTCTCGCAATTGGCATCCGAATATGGTGTTCATGTCAATCAACTCCGCCAGTGGCGGGATATCGCCTTGGAAAACTGGCCACAAGCGTTTGAACCTGAGAATAAACAGCTGGCAAAAATTCGTTCAGAATATGAAGACAAGATCCAAGAATTGTATGCGGAGGTCGGTCGCCTGAGCACACAATTGTCTTGGTTGGAAAAAAAATCTCGCCTCGCTCAGTCGAGAGGACAGGCTGGCTCTCATCGATTTCCAAGAACGTGAACTCCCGCTCGCCGTTCAGGCCGAGCTTCTGGGCTTAAATCGGTCCAGCCTGTACTACAGGCCGGTCGGACCATCCGAGGAGGAGGTGAGGCTCAAACACCGGATTGACCAAATCTACACGGAGCATCCGTTCTACGGTTCCCGGCGCATCACGGCCATTTTACGCAGTGAACATTGGACCGTCAACCGCAAGGCCGTCCAGCGTCATATGCGGGAAATGGGGATTGCCGGCATCACTCCGGGTCCCAATTTGAGCCGGCGCGCCCAGGCACACCGGGTGTATCCCTACCTGTTGCACGGCTTGAAGATCGAGCGTCCGAATCAGGTCTGGGGCATCGACATCACGTATATCCGCATGGCGCATGGCTGGATGTATCTGGTGGCGATCCTGGACTGGTACTCCCGTTACGTGGTCAGCTATGAGCTGGATCAAACCCTGCATATGGATTTTGTTCTCAAGGCCTTGCATCGGGCCCTGCGGCAGTGGACGCCGGAGATCATGAATAGCGACCAAGGAAGTCATTTTACCAGCCCGAAGTACACGGACGTCCTGCTAAATCATGGGATTCGGATCAGCATGGACGGCCGGGGTCGAGCCCTGGACAACATCTTCACCGAGCGCCTGTGGCGGAGTCTGAAGCAGGAAGAGGTGTATCTTCACGACTACCAAACGCCGAAACAGGCTCGGGAAGGGATCGCCAGATACCTGGAGTTCTACAACCACAAGCGCCCGCACCAGTCCCTGGGATACGTGACGCCGGCCTCTGTGTTCGGGCTCTAGAGGGGGCCCCTCCGCCAAGGAGGGGGATCCTCCTGCCAAGAACGAGCACCAACGACGAAGGGGGGCTCCTCCACCAGAATGATCGAGGGATGATCCAGAAATGGAAAACAGGTCCGGCGTCCATATCCAAATTCAGGAATCTCAACACACTTTAAAAAGGGCCAAAAAAATGTCTTGACAATGGGGTCCACCTCATCCTCCTCCGGCGTCTCCACGTAGAGGAACAGGCTGTCCCTCAGTTCGTCAGCCGTCATGCCCAGCTTGGCGTAGATGTCCCCCGTGGTCAGACGGTGCACGGACAGCGCCTGGACAATGCGCAAAGCCATCGGCTTGTATACAGGCCGGGTGAAGGCATGTTCAATCCGATCTTGAAGGGCACTGGATTTTTGCATCACTTCGCGCAAGTCAGGGTCGCTGCGATTGGATACATCGCTGATCAGATAGGGCCAATAACTGTCATATGAGATGACACCGGGAGCATTGTCCGGCACCTCTTCATCCAGACGCTTGCGGATTTCGACGCTGATCGTTTTCAGAATGACACGCTTTTCCGCAATGGAGACCTTTTCGAAGGTGGACAGATAAGCCGGGTGAACCGGAAACAGTTCAACGTAGGTTTCCAGCTGTTCCTGGAGCTTGTCGTACAGTTTGGTAAACCGCCCGAGGTGCTGGCGGATCCAGGACTTTTGCTTCTCATCCTTTTTCAAAAGGCGCTGTGAAACCACATAAGCAATGTCCTCCCGAACGATCTGCACCTGTTCAAATCGCTCCCGTACACGGCGCAGCTGTTCCGCCACAAACTGAAATGTCGGGTTATCAAACAGCATCTCCTGTACGCCGGCGATAAATCGGAAACGCGAAATACGGCACATTTCGCCGATTTCGCGCAAAAAGCCGAGATCCAAGATGAGTTCCTGCTCCCGCCGCCCGCGCAAATAATCCAAAAGCTCATCGACCACCAGCAAAAGTCCCTGCTCCGGATATACCTCGTGGAAAGCAGCCATCATTTCATTGAACGGGTCCTTGTGATTTCGGATCTGGTCAGCCGGCGGGAAGGTGTAATTTACGCCAATCTCCTTCAAATGATCTTCGATCTCCCCACAGATGATGTCGCGGAGCGGCATCTTTGAAGCTCCGATTTCAACTCGGATCACCTGGAAACGCCCCTCAATCGCCTGGGCCCGTTCAGACACGCGTGGATGCGTGAGCTTGTGGCTTACGCCGGCCCGCTCCGCCACCGCTGCGATGACGCTCATCAGGTGAGATTTCCCGGTTCCGTAGTTACCAACCACCAGCAGTCCTTTGTTGTCTGCCGGACGGTCAAACTGCAATTGTTCAATGACCACCTCGGCCAATATCTCCGCCATCCGATCGGATATAACGTAGGTTTCCAGCAACTGATCCGCCACTTCTGGGCGCTCCGACTCGCGCAGCTGGACCACGGTCTCAATCGGTTCAAATTGAATCAAGTCGTGATACTTCATCGTGCTCTTCCCTGCTCTCCTCGAACGTTATAATTCGCGCATCTGTCTCAATGTAGCGGCGGTACTCGGGATGCCACGGTTCAGCATATACAAGTTGTCCCCCTTTATAATGCCCCGGCCAAGTGACGACCAACATCTTGTTGCGGCTGAGCTGTTCCAACAGCCGAAGCGGGTCAAGTTGCAACCGGGGCAAAAACAAGAGTTCAATCCGGTGCAATCCGACCACTGTCTCCCCGCACCCGGACACAAGACGTTCCACGAGCATTCCTGCCACCCGCGGTTGGCGGGAATGCGGACATTCCAGCAGCGCCTCACTCAGGGAAAGGCTTAGCGAAATGAGCGGAAAATGCAACTGCTTGGCCAAACGCGGCAAGACAGACACACGCGGCGCGTGACAGAGGATGAGCAATTGATGGCGGCGCATGTGCAGTTGCTCTAATTCGCGCTGTACTCGCAGCGTGTCCATAGGACACCCCTCATTTCCCGTTCAAGAACAGAACCTCAAACGAACCATTGGCTGCAGATAGTATTATCATAGCATACATACCTGGCAACGATAGTGATCCATTGCTCGTACTCCGGGTGATCGGGTTGGCTGATGATTTGTCGAAACACGGCGTAGCCGCCCGGTCCTCCTACATCCTCGGGAGAGCAGGCATTCTCTCCATCCACACAGACAGGCGCAGGACGGTCTCCGGAGCCGAAGAGAGGAGATGTCACCCGCAGGATATGCGTCCAAAGGTGATGTCGGCGGGTACACGAAACCGCCTCCAAACGGCCGGGCGCACGTCACACAACATAATCTCAAACTCGTGACCTTGGGGCTTTTTCGTACGGCTCCGATCCGACACGGATTCACTCTCCCCTTTCCATCCGACGAAATCGGATCATAGCACGGAGGACGGCCTCTTCGATGTCCGCGGCCCCGATGGCCGTTTGCGGCTCCGCGGGTTCCGCAGAGGGTTTTTCTGCCTCGGCGTCGTCTTTCTCCCGCCTTAGAGCCGCCAACCGGCCGAGATACGACGTGATCCAGACGGCCAACGCCGTCACCACCAGGGCATAGAGGAACATCGAGAAAAGCCCCCAGCCTTTCGGAACATACGGGGACACGAAATCCTGAATCAATTGTTTGATCAGATCGTTCCACGCCAAGGCGGCCACCAGCCCGAAACCCGCTGTGGCGAGATCGATCATTTTTTCCAGCACGGTTCGAACCATGAGAACAGTCACCTCCGGGAAGACCTGCGTTCTTGTCCGGACCGACGGACGTGGGGCACCAACCCGACTTCATTCGAAGCACAGCCGATTTTAATCAAACGCATCGATGAACTCACTGCCCGGCATACGGCCGCATGGAAATCGCCATGGCCAGCGCCGTCTCGACGGGATTGTTCGCATCAACCGTGGTGCCCACCTGATGGACCCTGTCGCCTTCCTGCCACACGACCAACGTGTCCGGGCGATCTCCCTGAAGCGTCACCCGGATGGCCCCAAACTCTTTCGGTACAGGCATGAAATGTTTCTCTAAGTACGCAACGACCGTCTGGGCGGTCGCGACGGGCACCACCGCCGCATCCTGTCGGGTGACGCGAATCTGCCAACGGCCTTCCTTCCACTCGATGGTCGCCGAAGACGTCGCCGCGGTTAAATCTGCCGTGATGCCATGACCGAGGTCTAACGTGGAGTGCGTTCCCTGAAGAGGCTGGTTCCCGAGCTCGGTGAGAATCGCGCCGTTGGCATGGGCTGCCGTATCATAACGAGCACCGAAGAACGTGCCCAGCTTCTTCGTTCGAGAATTGATCTGCACGTTGTAATTGGAAATAAAGCCTTGAACGCCCATAATCGGGTGGGTGTTCTCGCTCGTTTCATAAAACAGTGCATTCGAACCGTCCCGGGGGGTCGGAACCACGGTCGGCGCAAAGGCCGTCTGAAGGATGGAACCGGGGAATTCCGCCATGGCCATCCGAACGATGGGCGGAAAGGAAGCCCCTTGGGAAGGCTGTGAAGGAGCCGGCGCCGGATTGTCCGGCCCCGTAGGGGAGGCTTGCCCTCCAGGGGGAGATTGCCCCGCAGGGGGTGCGGTGTTGCTTCCCTGGCCTTGCGACGGGCCGTTTTGACCCGGCGGAGTCGTACCCGACGGGGCGGCGCCGCCCTGGCCGACCGGAGGGCTCGCCGGGGCCCCCGCCCCGCCGAAACACCCGCCGAGCAGCAAAACGCTGGAAACGAAAACAGAAACGCCGGCTACTTTTTTGAAACCTTTCACTCCGAATCCCTCCTCGAGAGGTCCCTTTCCCCCTTCTTGGCTCCATTCTAATATAACGCTGTAGTCCGGGGTACCCTTCGCCACCGCACATTGTTCGGCCATCGCTTCCATGGTCGTGTCTCCGAATCCCCGGTTCGAAAACACCGCTTTTTCAAGGCACAGTGTGCAGCAAGACGGCCTTACCTTTTCATTTGTTTTTGGGTATACAGTCGTACAGACTGGTCTGGAGGGGAAATCATGAAACAAATCGGAGCCTATGAAGCGAAGGTTCATTTATCGGAATTATTGGATCAAGTGGCGCAGGGAGAAACGATCTTGATTACGAAGAAAGGCAAACCGGTCGCAAAGATGGTGCCGGTCGAATCAGACGAATGGACCTGGGAGAAGATCGTCCATCGTCTTTACCAGCTTCGGAAGAACGTCAAACCGGGAACGCCGTCCATTCGCGAAATGATTGAGGAAGGCCGGCGATTCTAATGCCTTTTGTTCTCGACGCCTCGATGGCATTGAGTTGGTGTTTCCCCGAGGAAGGTTCGGAAAAAAACGACGCTATTCTTCAGCGCCGTGCGTGGGACCCGGGCATCGTGCCGGCCATCTGGTCCATGGAGGTCGGCAATGCCCTGCTGACCGCGGGCCGCCGCGGCCGGTTGACGGACGCAGAGCGCCGGGAAGCCGCCGATTTGTTGGCACATCTGGGAATCGAGGTTGAACCCGCGTCGACCGGGCACATCCTGCTTCACGTGCTCCCGGTCGCCGCACAGTACGAACTGTCCATCTACGATGCCGCGTATCTGGAGATGGCGCTGCGAAAACACCTCCCGCTCGCCGCCGCCGACCAAAAACTCGCTCAGGCGGCGGCGACCGACGGGGTGGAATTGCTCACACCGGTGTAAGGGGCTCTTTGCCCGTCAGAACGTTCACCGCGTTCTCCACCGCCAACCGGGCCATGGCGGTGCGGGTTGCCACCGTGGCGCTGCCGATGTGGGGCAGACACACGGCATTATCCAACTGGAGCAGGGGATGATCGGCCCCAATGGGCTCCCGCTCATAAACATCCAAGCCCGCCCCCCAGATCACCCCATTTCGCAGGGCGTCCACTAACGCTTCCTCGTCCACCACCGGCCCCCGGGACACATTGACGAGAATCGCGGTGGATTTCATTTTTGCCAGTTCGTTGCGGGCGATGAGGTGCCGGGTTTCCGCCGTCAGGGGGGTGAGGATGACCAGGATGTCCGCCTCACGCAGGAGTGCGTCCAAACTCAGGTACCGGGCGCCAAGGCGCTCCTCTACTTCCGGCCGGGGGCGGCGATTATGGTACAGAATGGTCATGCCAAACCCCTGAGCCCGGCGCGCCACCGCTTCTCCAATCCGGCCCATACCGAGAATGCCCAGGCTTTTGCCATAGACATCTACACCGGTCAGCCCCAGGGGCGACCAGGTGGTCCAGCCCCCATCTCGAACCAGTTCGGCGGATTGGGGAAGCCGCCGGGCGGTGGCGAGCAACAGCGCCCAAGCTAGATCCGCCGTGGTCTCCGTCAGCACGTCCGGCGTATTGGTCACGATGACCCCGTGGCGGCGGCAGGCCTCCACATCGATGTTGTCGTAGCCCACCGCCATGTTGGCCACCACCTTAAGGCGGGGAGCAGCTTTTAGCAACTCGTCGTCCACCCGCTCGGTCAGCACGGAGACCAGGCCTTCGGCATCCCGCAATTGGTCCAACAAGACATTTCGGGGAACAGGCTCGGACTCCCGGTCCCACAGGCGAACCTCACAATCATTTTCTGCCACGCGCAAAGCTTCATCGGGCAGTTTCCGGGCGATGTAAAGAACCGGCCGCATCGGGCGCTCCCCCTTCGCGTTTTTTTCGTGGCAATCCGATTATTTACGACAAATTCCGACGCCATTCCAGAGATTAAACCGTTATTTCGACGGGTTTTCCACGTGAAACCTCAGAATGGTGAATACATTTTGACTCCACTATGCTCGTGGCGCGGTCCGGGATCACTTTTTCCCGGACCGGGTAATTTCCATGATTAACCAAAACGTTATCGCGCCAATGGCCGCAAGCCCCACTGTCACAGCGGTATAAAACCAAGTGGGCACTGGGGAACGGGCGAATCCCCCGAGGACCAAGGCCGCCACCACCACCGCCAGGGACAGGAGGATCACACTGGCCGCCAACCGATTCACCGCCCGCTCCACCCGACGCAGCGCCCATTGTCCGTCCCGAAGGCGCAGCCCGAGCCGCAACTCGCCGTCCCCGGCCGCCGAAGCCCATTCCGCCAACCAGTCCGGTGCCTCTTCGGCAATCTTTCGCCATCGCCGACCGTAGGCCGCAAGTTTCTCCGCCGCCGCTCTGGGGGTATAGCGCCCGACAAACAATTCCGTGCCAAAGGGCTCGGCCAACTCCACGATACTAAGCGAGGGATCGAGCTGCTCCACCACTCCGCCCAGGGTGACCATGGCTTTCCCCACCAGCGTCAAATGGGTCGGTATGCGGATCTGGTGGCGGAATGACAACTCGAAAGTGAGGCGCACCACATCCCGGATGTCGATTTCGTGAAGGGGCACTTCGTAAAACTGATCGCGAATCTCATCCACGTCCCGGTACAGGGCGACCCGGTCCACATCCACCGGAGCTACCCCTAGATTGAGCAGCGCCTCGACTATGGCCGGGGTGTCTTGGCGCATGAGCGCGATGATCAGGTCTGCCAACTGGCTTTTGTGCTCCGGAGTCAGCCTTCCCACCATGCCGAAATCGAGCAGTACCAGGGAGCCGTCTTTCTTGACCAGCCAGTTGCCGGGATGGGGGTCGGCGTGAAATAGACCGTCCACCAGCATTTGGTGGAGGATCGTCTCTGCAATGGTTCGGGCGAGGCGCCGTTTTCGCTCCTGGCTGAGCGCCTCCACCGCCTGGGAAGATAATTTGGAACCTTCCATATACTCGGCGGTGAACACCCGACGAGTGGAATATTCCCCCACTACATCGGGGATGTAAACGTCGCTCTCATCCGGCAGACGCCGACGCATCTGCCGGGCATACTGAGCCTCCAGGCGATAATCCAGCTCCCGGCGCAAAGATTGGCGAAGCTCTCCGACAATGGCGGTGAGGGGGTAGATCTTTCCCCACTGGGTGTGCACTTCGGCCCAGGCCGCCAACTCTTCCAAGATCGCCACATCGGTTTCAATGTGTCCCTCAATGCCCGGCCTTTGCACTTTGACGGCAACCTCCTGGCCCGAAGGGAGTCTGGCCCTATGTACTTGTCCGATGGAGGCGGCCGCCAGAGGAGTCGGATCGATAAACGAGAACAAGCGGTCTATGGGTTTATCAAATTCCTCTTCCAGACAGCGGGCAATCACTTCAAAGGGAACCGGGGGAACCTGATCCTGAAGCTGCTCCAGCTCCGCCGCCACCTCCGGAGACACCAAATCCGGCCGGGTGCTGATCAACTGGCCCAATTTTACAAAAGTCGGCCCCAACTCTTCGCACACCTGGCGCAATCGCCTTCCCATGGACCGCCCCCGCTCCGGGGACGCGATTTCCTTACGCCCATCCCACAGGTAGCCAAAACCGTGTTTGAGAAATACCCGGGTGATCTGTTGCACCCGCCACCACTTGGCCTGTCGCCCCATGAACCACTTCCCGCCTTCCATCCCGGCACCCACCCTCACCTCAACCCCGCACCCGCCGGGGGTTGTCCGTAAACACCCCATGCACGCCCGAGCGAAATAAGTGTGCCGCCCGGCGCGGATCGTTGACCGTGTATGCAAAGACCGCCAAACCCTTACGGCGGGCGGCCTGGGCCAAGCCCCGCCCGGCAAACCAGTGACGCACATGAAGGCTGTAAATCCTCAGCCCCGCCTGCCGGGCATATTTCCAAGGGGACAAAAGAAACCCATCGTACAACAACCCCAATCGGGCCTCGGGATCGATCCGCTGAAGCCGCTCCAGGGCCGAGTGATCGAAAGAAGAATAGATGATCCTTCGCCGCCCGGACGCCCGCACGCAGTTGACCACCTGCTCTTCGAGACCCCGGTACACCTCCGGCGTCGTCTTCAGTTCGATGTTGATCCAAACTTCTTCGGGAATTGCCACTAAGGCTTCGGCCAACGTCGGAATCCGTTCTCCAGCAAAGCGCGGATGAAACCACGCCCCGGCATCGAGTCGGCGCAACTCCGACCAAGTCCAATCGCCCACCCAGCCCCGGCCATCCGTGGTCCGCTCCAGCGTCGGATCGTGCAGGACCACCGGGACGCCGTCCCGGGTCAACTGCACATCGAGCTCGATCCCCCCGACACCGATCTCCACGGCCCGGCGGAACGCAGCCAACGTATTCTCCGGTGTCTCCGCCGAAGCTCCCCGGTGCGCCCACACTCGCACTTCCACCGGTTCGCTATTCACCTTGCCGTTCCCTCCCTAGAGCACCCCTTCGACCGCCGGCCGGCCACCCAACGATACGTCCCATCCCAGAGGAGATAGACCAACGTCCCGACCACCAGGCCGTTGCTGAGAAAAACGCGAACCACCTGTGGCAGTGCAGAGAAGGCACCACTGGGAAGGGCTGTCAAACCCAGCCCCAGGAGCAGGGCCAGCCCGAGACCCTGACGCTGCCCCGGACCCAGGTGAGCTTGGCGCATGGCGTCCAGCCCCACCAGAATCAATTGTGTAAAGGATGCAAACATGACGCCGTATCCCACTTCCCGGGGCATGGCCGCTAACCATCCGGCGATCCCTGGAAAAAATCCCATTGCCGCCAGCATCGCCGAACCCCAAAAAAATGGCAGCCGATCCCGAATGCCGGTTAGAGCGACAAACCCCGACGCCGTGGATTGCGGGATCATCCCCACCGTTCCAGCCACCCCGGCGGCCACCGTCGTCACCCCGTGCCAGAAGCCGGCGCGGCGCATATCTGCCGGGGGAACCTGCAGAATCCGCTCCATGGCTTCCACCGAGGCGACCAGGTTGCTAATCAGGATAATGGACACGAATAAACCGTTCACCACCACCGACCAATTCCAAACGGGGGGACCGAACAGAAACGGACTGGGCCAGGCAAACCAAGCCCCGGTCTGGGCTGCCTCCCCGGAGTGGTAGCCAGCCGCAGCCATGGCCATCCAGCCGATCGCCATCCCGATGAGCACCGAGTACTGCCGAAGCCAGCGCACCGGCCCCAGAGATGCCGCAAGAATGATGGCAACCGTGAGCATACCCCCCCAACCGAACCAGACCCCGTGGGGAGACACCGGCAACCCGAGTACCCCCTCAAAAAACGGCCCGGCCATCTGGGCGGCCAAGAGGAGCAAGTAACAACCCGTCACCGCGGAAGTGAACCATTTTCGGATGATCTGAAAGGCGCCGGTCACCGCCAACAGTATGACAAAGGTGCCCGCCGCCAACAGGCCCATTTCTAAAGCCCGGGGAATGCCGGGACCGCCGGCGGCCGCCGAGGCGAACAAGAAAAAAACGGCAAACCACAGGCCGGCTGGTCCGTCATTAATGGGCATCCGGTGACCCCATAAACCCTGAACCAGTGAAGCGGCGCCAGCAACCAAGCAGGCCCGGGAAATGAATCCGGCGGCCGTCACTGGATCCAGATGAAACGCTTGAGCGAGCACCACGGGGATGGGGACCACCGATGCGATCAGATAAATCAACCATTGCACACTGCGCCCCGCCGCACCGGCGATTCCGATCCCGCCAACCACCTTCTCACTCCTCCCTCGACCTTTCCATAATACCGCAAACCCGGCGAAATCGGAAAACGAGCGGCGAGAACTATTTTCCCGTCGAAATAGACTACTCTCCCGGGCGAAGCTCTGGTATGATCCAACTGGAAGGTTTGTCCCAGTTGGATGAACCCTGAAAATACGAACATCAGGTGATGGGGAGTATGTTACCGTCCAACCAGCGCAACGTTTTGCTTGAATCATCGATCCACCGGGGATTTCAGCAGAGTATTCAAGACCTCGGCTGCGCCCCTCCGGGTCCTGACGTGTTTGATGCGGAAGTGTTACAGTACCTCATCGCCCACCTGGAACTCACTCGGGAAGAGATCAAAAATCTCCGGCAAAAGTTATACGCGCAATTGACCTCCGCCGAGGTGCTGACCGTGGAGGACACAGGGGATGGACGTTTTTCGTTCCTCGTCCGGATTCCCTATCAAAACCACCTGGTGGACACTTGGCTGATCTATCGCCGGGACGTGTGGAGAAGCGGCGGCGTGGCGGCGCTGTCCAGCCGCCCCGTGTGGAAGCGACCCCGGGTGATGGGGGCGGCCTTGGTGGTCTCCTATGTCCTCATCGCCCTGATCGCCGGATCAGTGGGGCAATATCTGGCCGGCCACAATCAACAACGCCTGGAAGCTTTGGCCAGCGCCGCTGGGTACACCTTGGTGCCCACCTCCGCCAACGCGACAAAAGGGGCCCCGTCCGGGACGGCCGCCCAAGTCCCCGGTGGAGCAGCGTCCAAGCCCGAAAGTACCGGCCCAAAACCCGAGGGGGCTGCGCCTCCGGCCCAGGGGCAGGCGACGCCGCCTAACGAGACGATCACCTTCGCCCTTCAGATGGGGATGACGGCCGGAGATCTGACCCAGTTTCTCCACGACAAAGGGCTCATCCAGGATGTCGCCGCCTTTAACCAGAAGCTCGCCGACACGCACGTGGACCAAGATCTAAAACCGGGCACCTACACGTTCCAAAAAGGCATGTCGGAAGACCAGATCATACAGACGTTACAACAAGGCCCCCAATCCTGACGGGGGCCTCATTCATCTGCTTCCAGACGGTGTCCGGTGAGACTAACGCTTACCCGTTCCGCTGCCCGCACGCCAAAACCACCTGCCGGATAAGGAGGATCCGGACCAGCCCCCGCCGAAAGCTGTCCATTTCCAGTCCCTTTCTCCCGATCCTGGTGAGGAACCGGCCCGGTGCGCCTCGGATTTCCACTAACTCTGAGCATACTTGTGCCTGGCGGCCCAAAGGGCCAGGGTACGAAACAAATACACAAAGACGGCTCCGACCACCAGAAAAACACCGGCCCTCACCGGTGTGGACGGCACGTGTCCGGTCCCTCCGCCTCCGAGATAGACAAAAACCGCCGCTCCCATCGACCCGGCGATGACAAACGCGGTGATCCCGGCCATCCACAGCCCCACTGTCTCGATCCAGCGGAAAAACCACGCCTTCCCCGTTCGCTCCAAAGGCAGTCGTTCAAACGTCCACACCGCCAGCCACAGAGCGACGGCAGCCACGGCGAGAAGTAGAATCTTTAGCCCGGTGTTCCCAAACACCGCTTCTTGAGCCAGGTATTCCGACACGGTCAAATAGACTGCCACATCCACCGCCCCCCGGATCCGGCTCGCGAACCATGTCCAATCTCCGAACACCCCGCCGAGAGCCGTGACGAGAATTCGGACCCATACGTGAATACCGAAAACCACAAAAGCAGAGGTAAAGCTTGCACTTCGGGCCGTTCCACTCCACATGGCAAAGAGAAACCCGGTGCCGTACACGGCCGAAAGGCCGATGGCCGATGACAGCCACCAGTCGAAGACCGCCCACCAACCCGCATCATAGGCCCCCATGAGGACAGCCACCAGGACGTTGGCGAGAACGACCCCCTGAAGCACAAACCAGCCGGTCCACCACTTCGTCCCCGCCACATGGCGGCGTCCCACCGGCCCGGCCAGGACCGTGGGAAGTCCTTGATGAGTCCACTCCCGATACCAGGCGGTCACGGCGAGGAGCAGAGCGGCGACGCTCCACAGGGCGATGTACCCGGTTGGAACTTCCACCGTCTGCACCGCGGCCTCCCGAACCATTCTTTCGGCCGCCACTCCCACCCCAGCCAGCAACTGCACCCCGAGGAGCCGACCGATGACGGGAATAGAGATCAGCGCCACCGCGAGCACCCACATGGACGTATTCTGGCGCCTCTCCCTCCACGCCACCGCGTTATTCCAATTCCAGATCCCCATAGGTGTACCCCTCCCGGCGCATCATTTCCACAAAAAGATCGTCCAGAGCCGGTTGTACCGCTTCCCAGTACACGGGCTCCAACGCCCGGATCCGTTCCATCACCCTCTCCGCGGCGCCCCCGACCCACAGGACCCACAGCCGCCCCTCGTGCTCCACCCGCCACACTTCCGGCCACTGGGACAGGTCGGGCTCCGCCTCGGGCCGGAACACAACCAGGATTTTCCTGGCCTCCTCCCACAGATCGGCCAAAGCCGTGGACAGCAGCAGTCTGCCCTGAAAGAGAACCCCGATGTGATCCGCCACCCGTTGCAGATCTTCCAGGAGGTGCGTCGAAAACAACATCGTGGTCTCGTCTTCGGCCACCTGCCGGACCAAAAGCTGAAGAAATTCCCTCCGCACCACGGGATCCAAGCCGTTGGTCGGCTCATCCAATACCAGGAGCCGGGGATGCGTCGCTAAAGCGCAGGACAGGGAAACCTGCATCTTCTGACCTTTGGAGAGGGTCGACAATAATGCTCTGCGCCGGAGTCGGAACATCTCCAGCAGCGCCCCCGCCCGGTGCTCGTCCCACCCCCGATAGACAAGGCGGTGCCACTTCAACACATCTTCCACGCGAAAATTGTTCGGCCAGTTCGGGATGTCGGGCACGTACCCCACCCCTTGCCGGGCTATCCCCGTGGGATCGTCCGCCCGGTTTCCAAAAAGGAGTACTTGGCCGACGGTGGGCTGCCAAATACCCAACATCAGGCGAATCAACGTCGTTTTCCCAGCGCCGTTCGGGCCAATGAGGCCATACACGGCTCCGGTCGGAATGTGCAGCGTCACATCCTTAAGAGCCTGAACCCCATCGATCGTTTTCGACAAATCTCGCGCTTCGACCGCCCAGCTCATCAGAAACCTCCCTCCGATTGAGACCAGCCGGCCACCACCCGGCCGGCGATCTCCAGCCAAACTTTCGGCTCGATTCCCAAATGGTACGCCGCGATGAGGAGTTGTCGAATCTGCTTTTCCATCCACGCCACATCATCGGGGGAAGGCGTTCGAGGATTCGGCTTCGCCACAAAGGTCCCCCGCCCCCGGAGCGTTTCGATCAATCCTTCTCGTTCCAGTTCCTGGTAAGCCTTAGCGACAGTGTTGTGATTCAGCGCCAACTGGACGGCCAACTCCCGGACCGAGGGAAGTCGGGTTCCGGGCTCCAGCCACCTCCTTGCCACGGCTTCCCGCACTTGATCGACAATCTGTTGATACAGGGGCACTTCCGATCTGGGATCAATCCTCAACCACATCCCGATCCCCCTTCCCCTCACGGCCGTTCTCCATACCTGCGCTGCAGAACGTGCCCCGTTTGTGCCGTATGAACCATGTGTACCACATCATCCGGTACATACAGTATGCACGAGGTGCAGCGGTTTGTCAAACCCACACGTTGATGCCACAGAATCCCAGGTCAACGGCTCCCAAACGTCAGTGGATCTTTCTCTTGCGAAAATACCCGCCCATGGTCTCGTGAATGTCCGCCACGGAAACGAAAGCCTGGGGGTCGATTTCCCGCACCACGGTACGCAATTTCGGCAGCTCAAGCCGAGTGACCACCGTGTAGATCATCTGCTTCGGCTCTTCGGAATACCCGCCCTTGGCCTCGAGGTACGTCACCCCTCTCCCCAGGCGGGCCAAGATGACCACCCCCAGTTCCTCGGCGCGGTTGGAGACAATCCAAACCCCCTTGGACTCATCCAAGCCGTCCACCACCACATCGATGGTTTTGTACGCGACAAAATACGCAATTAAGGAGTACATGGCCCGGTCCCAACCGAAGACGAATCCGGCGCTTCCCAGGATGAACACGTTAAAAAACATGATGATCTCGCCCACGGAAAAGGGCCACCGCTCACTGAGCACCACGGCGACAATTTCCGTTCCATCCATGGAACCCCCGTGTCGAATCACCAATCCCACCCCGAGACCCACGATCACCCCCCCGAACACCGCCGCCAGCAACAGATCCTGAGTCACCACGGCCGCCGAGCCGAGCACCCAGGTCCAGACCGCCAGCCCCGCAACCCCGAGGAAGGTCAGGACGGTAAAAGTTTTGCCGATCTGGTTGTAGCCAAGCAGGAGAAAAGGAAGATTCAGGGCCAACAGGAACCACCCAATGTTCAATCCGGTCAGATAGGACAGCAGTATGGAAATTCCCGTCATGCCTCCGTCGATGATATGATTGGGCACCAGAAACCCCCGCAACCCGTACGCCGCCACCAAGCTGCCCCCAATAACCAGAACCCCTTGATAGACCCGATATCTCCAATGTTCGGCCATTCGCGTCTCACCCATCGTCAGTTTTCCCGCCCTCCTTCCAACAAAAAAAGTCACAGGATACCCTGTGACCCATTATTTCACGCGCGATTCTCGTGCGTCCAGTGGCTCAGTTGGCCGGACGCGCTTTCTCTTGGACCCTCGCCTCAATCCATACCACCGGAACCGCGTGGGAGGTCAGCTTGCCGGAGGGGGTGGGGACCTGCCGGAGAACCAACTCACCCGTCACCGAGATATGATCGCCCAGAGAATCGAGAGCGGCGGCATCGGCCAAAATCACTGGGATCATCACATAGCTCTGCCCTTCGATGTTGACGGGCCGATCGGTCTGTACAAAGACCAGCCCCCGCTCCACAAAATCATCGCTGTCGAGAAAAACCCGGGACCGGACCACTGTGCCCTGGATCGTCACTTCCATCTTCTCGTCCCTTTCCTTGCCGAAGTCGGTCTGCAAAACTGCGACCCGTCACTATAAATGGGAACTTTCAGACAGTACGGGGACGGGAGCCTTCCCCGTGTCCTGGCGATGCGCCTACCCCCACCTCACCAAGACCCGGGGCTCACTCCCATACCCGGTCTATGACTCTACAGCACAAAGTATAACAGAGCAACTAGCCCGATGACTAGACAGTAAATCGCAAAAGGTCGAAATGCCCGGACCTCCTGTTGTTGAAAATACCGCGTCAAAATCCACACGCTCACAAAAGCGGCCACCCCCGCCGCCAATCCCCCGACCAAGGCGGGGCCCAACAAGTCCCGGTGCTGGTCGTGGAGCAGCTTCGGAACCTCCAGGATCCCGGCCCCCAGGATCACAGGCGTCGCCAACAAAAAGGCAAACCGGGCCGCCGCCTCGTACCCGAGACCCGCATAGAGCCCGGCGATCATCGTCATTCCCGACCGGGAAAAACCCGGGATAAGCGCAAGACACTGAGCGCACCCAATCAAAAAGCTCTGGCCCATCCCGAGCCGCGATATTTCCTCGTCCTCTCTGCCGATCCGGCTGAACATGCCAGATCTTGCTATCGCCCGGCGCCTCTGCCGGTCCCCGATCCAGAGAATCACGCCGTTGACCATCAAGAAAAAGGCGGCACTGGACGCGGACGGAAAATGAGCCCGGAGGGTCTTTTCAAACAGCCCTCCGATCACCGCCGCGGGGATGGTCGCCACCACCAACAATACGAACACCCGGCGCTTTTCCGGCGCCCGGCTGTGAAACAGGGAGACGATAAGCGACAGCCATTCCCTCCAATAAAATAAGAGCAACGCAACAGCTGTTCCCAAGTGAAGCATCACGGTAAAAGGCAACAGCCCATCCGGATCCACCGGCCAGTGCAGCACCGCGGGCAACATGACAGCATGGGCCACACTGCTTACGGGAAACAACTCCGTAATTCCCTGCACCGCCGCAAACCACAACGCCTGTATCCAAGTCATCCGATCGTTCTCCTCTCCCCCATCCAACTTCTCCCTCAACGAGATCCCGCCACCCGCGGACCTCCTATGTATCCTCCCCCACACGAAATCTAGCCTACCACTTGACCACCACGGGGACAAGCCTCGGCCTGCGGCAAAAAGAAACCGCCCGGCAACAGCCACCCGAGCTCCGCTGTCCTCCGCATAAAATGCCAGTTTCTCGGTGACATTCATCGGATTGAGGGGCACCAACCGACGATATGGGATCACGCCACCATAGTAGAGAATAGCGGCTTTATCGGGATATCGCCGAGCAGCGAACCGACCAGGAATTTTCAAGGCCGGGGACGAAGATTGATGTGGAAATCTGATAAGCAGGCCGTCTGTCCTCGTCAGAAAAGTTTCGTAGTCTGCAGCCAACAGGCCCGTCCCCGAGAAAGGAAAGGTGTGGAGATGCCGGTAGATCGCTCCTTGATCGGCAAGAAGACGAACGTTCATGTCGTCGACGTGGAAAAGGGACATATCCGCCGATTCGCCGAAGCTGTGGGAGACCCGTCTCCCCTGTACGTGGATGAGGCCTTCGCCGCATCCACCCCCTTTCGGGGGCTCATCGCTCCCCCGACCTTTGCCACCACCCTGGCTCGGGTCATCCCCAGCCCGCTATCCGATGTGCCGGGCTTCGACCTGCATCGCGTTCTCCATGGGGAACAGGAGTACATTTTCCACCGTCCCATGCGGCCGGGGGACCGGTACTGGGTGCAGCAAGAGGTGATCGATGTCTACGATCGGGCCGGGCGAAGCGGACGAATGACCTTCATCGTCATCGAAACCCGGGCCAAAGACATCAATGACCTACCGGTGGTCACCGCCCGGGAGACGATCATCTATCGACAAGACTGAGGGGGCGGTGCCATGGAACTGACCTGGGACACACTCAAGGAAAACATGGAACTCGAACCGCTGGTCAAGCCCCCCGTGGACCGGGTGCAGTTGGTGAAATACGCCGGCGCCTCGGGGGATTTTAACCCCCTTCACACAGTGGAGGAGTTCGCCCGGCAGGCGGGCTTGGACGGTGTCATCGCCCACGGTATGTTAAGCATGGGTTTTCTCGGACAATACCTGCGCCATCTTCTGGGGGTAAAAGGGGATATCCTGCGCATGAAAGTTCGGTTCCAGCGCATGGTCAAACCGGGGGATGTCTTGACCTGTCGGGGGACGGTGCGTGCCCTTCAACCCGATGACCGGGTCGCCGAGCTTGAACTGGCCGCCATAAACCAAAGCGGAGAGGTCGTCACCGCCGGTACAGCAGAAGTGCGGTTTTTCTAATGGGTGGGAAGAAATGGACGAGAAAGGGGACGGCCGCAGAGGGGCTGAACACCCCCGCGGCCACAACCCCACCGCGAAACAATCCTCAGACGAGCGCCAGGGACACGTACTTGATCTCCAGGAACTCCTCGATCCCGTGGCGGCCGCCCTCCCGGCCCAAGCCGCTCTCCTTGAAACCGCCAAAAGGAGCTTGGGCGACGGAAGGCAGACCATCGTTGATGCCGACAATCCCGTACTCCAGGCTCTCGGCCACCCGCACGGCCCGGGACAGATCCCGGGTGAACAGGTAAGCTGCCAGCCCATAGCGGGTGTCGTTAGCTTTCCGGACCGCTTCCTCGTCATCCCGGAAGGTCTGCACCGGGGCGACGGGACCGAAGGTTTCCTCGTAGAGAACCAGCATGTCGTCACTGACGTCGAGCAGAACCGTGGGCTCGAAAAAGTGCACTTCCCCTTTGGTGCCGGTCCGGCTCAACCGATGGCCGCCCGTCACCACCCGGGCCCCCTTCTGGACCGCATCTCGAACGTGCTCCTCGACTTTTTCCGCAGCCTGGCGGTCGATGAGAGGCCCGATGACCACTCCTTCTTCCAGGCCGTTGCCGACTTTCATCTCCGCCGCTCGTTTGGCCAGGGCTGCGGCAAAGGGCTCGGCGATGGACTCGTGGACGTACACCCGGTTCGTGCACACACAGGTCTGGCCGGCATTGCGGAATTTGCTCGCCGCCACCTCCCGGGCCGCCGCATCAATGTCCGCGTCTTCAAAGACCAGGAATGGCGCGTGTCCTCCGAGTTCCAGGCTGATGTGTTTCACCGTGTCCGCCGCTTTGCGCATCAGTTGCTTGCCCACTTCGGTGGAGCCGGTGAAGGTGATCTTCCGAACCCGCTCGTCGGCGAGCATCGTATCGGCGATCTCCGCGGCCCGGCTTCCCGTAATCAGGTTCACCACCCCCGGAGGCATCCCCGCTTCTTCGAAAATCTCCACCAGCCGGCAGGCGGTGAGCGGCGTCTGTTTGGCCGGTTTGACGATTACCGTGCAGCCCGCCGCCAAGGCGGGAGCGATCTTTCGGGTGATCATGGCTGCGGGAAAATTCCACGGCGTGATGGCCGCCACCACGCCCACCGGTTGGCGCAGGACCAGGATCCGTTTGTGGGGAAACGAAGCCGGGATCGTTTCGCCGTACACCCGTTTCGCTTCCTCGGAATACCACAAGACAAAATCGGCTGCGTACTGAATCTCTCCCTTGGCTTCGGCCAAGGGCTTGCCCTGCTCGGTGGTCATGATGACCGCCAGCTCGTCGAGATTGGCCACCATCAAATCGTAAGCCCGCCGGAGAATCTCCGAGCGCTCCTTCGCCGTCTTCGCCGCCCAATCGGGAAAGGCGCGATGAGCCGCATCCACGGCCCGAAGGACATCCTCTTTCGACGCATCCGCCACTTCCCCCACCACGTCCCCGGTGGCCGGGTTGTAGACCTCAAACGTTTTCCCGCTGCCTGCCGGGGTCCACTGCCCATCGACATACAATCCGTATCGCCGCATGGCCGCACCTCCTGAGGGAGTGAGACCGGCCGAAACCGTCCCCTTCCCATTTATCAAGCTTGTTGAGTCGAAACCGCGCCACTCACTTCGGCCAAGGCTTCTTCCACGACATCGAGCCCTTCGTCCAGCTCTTCCGGCGTGGTCACCAAGGGGCACAAAATCCGAATCACGTCACTGTACAGCCCTGCGCCCATCAACAACACGCCCCGCTGAACGGATCCCTGGATCACCCGGGCCGTCTCGTCCTTGGCCGGCTCCCTCGTCTGGCGATCCCTCACCAACTCCACCGCTGCCATGGCGCCGAGGCCCCGCACGTCCCCGATCAATGGGTAACGCTCGTACCACCGGGTGAACCGATCTATCAATTGCCGGCCGAGGACCTCCGCTTTCTGCACCAGGTTTTCCCGTTGCATCGTTTCAATCACCCCGAGGGCGGCCGCGCAGCCCAGCGGACTGCCCCCGTACGTCCCCCCGAGTTGACCGGGTTCCGCGGCGTCCATAATCTCCGCCCTGCCAACCACCCCACTGATGGGCAGCCCGGCGGCTAAAGACTTCGACACGGTGATCAGATCGGGCTCCAACCCGAAATGCTCCGAGGCAAACCACCGCCCGGTGCGCCCAAAGCCGGTCTGGATTTCATCCGCAATAAAAACAATTCGATGCTGGGCGCAGAACTCCTTCACCGCATCGACGAACCGCTTCGGCGGAACGATGAAGCCGCCCTCCCCCTGAACGGGCTCAAAAATCACGGCGGCCACCTCTTCGGGTGAGACTTCGGCGGAGAAAAATTCTTTGAACTGGGCGATCACCGAATCGGTGTATTCCTCCTCACTCATCCCCGCCGGCCTGCGGTACACGTAGGGGTACGGTGCCTGGTAAACCATCGGCGCAAAGGGTCCCATCTGGTACTTGTAGGGTTTGACCTTGCTGGTGAGGGACATGCCCATCAACGTCCGGCCGTGGAAACCCCGGGTAAAGGACACCACCGCCGGCCGCCCGGTGTATCGCCGGGCGATTTTGATCGCATTCTCCACCGCCTCAGCCCCGGAGTTGAGAAACATTGCCTTCTTTTCAAAGTTTCCGGGGGTCAATTCCGCCAGTTTTTCCGCCAAGGCCACGTAGGACTCGTACATGGCCACGTGGAAACTGGTGTGCAGAAACCGGTCCACTTGCTCATGCAGGGCCTTGACCACCGCCGGGGGCCGGTGACCCGCGTTCATCGTTCCGATCGCTCCTGCAAAATCCAAAAACGTGTTTCCGTCCACATCGGTCACCAAGGCGCCTTCCGCCCGATCGACAAAAATCGGTGTGGCGTTGCTCACGCCCCTGGGCACCCGAGCCTTCCGGCGTTCCATCAACGCCTGAGACTTTGGGCCCGGGATCGGCGTTTTTAAATCAATGAATCGACGCGTCAAACTCCCTCGCTCCCTTCCCCTTGTCGGGCTCTAGGCCGCGGTTGGCCTCGGGTTGACAGTTGCCCGCAGGCCCTTGCCATGTCGGTATGCAAAATGAATGCCAAGGCGGGGGAGAGCCCGGAATGGCCGATGTTTCCGGGATGAGCAATTCATATGTGCACGATCGGATTCCGTTTGATTCGTGCATGAATCAAAATCCGCTCAACGACAAGCCCCGGAAAGAGGACGACCACCTGCACAGCCTGGCCCGGGCGTTCTCCGGATAGGATAAGCAAAGATGGCATATATTTTGCACGGGATTTCTTTGATCGCTCAGTTGAAGGAGGGATGACTCATACATTCGACCCCACGTTATACCTATGGCGGCGATGAATTTATTTTCGTCGAACTCTCCGAGGAAATGAGCCTGGAAGCGAACATCCGAGTGATGGCCATCACCCGGGAGCTGCAAGAGCATCATATTCGGGGAGTCTTGGACATCTGCCCGGCCAATGCGTCTTACATGGTCCGGTACGATCCCGACGTGATCTCCCCCGAGGATTTGTTGCGGCACCTTGAGGCGACAGACCGGTCCACCACCGATTTGGCCCGCGTATCTCTCACGTCCCGGGTGGTGGATTTTCCGATCCTCTTCGATGACCCCTGGACCCGGGAGGCGTTGATGCGGGCCCGGGATCGCCACCAGGACCCGAACTCGACAGATTTGGAATACGCGGCGCGCATCAATGGGTTTTCTTCGACAGAAGCTTTTATCGAAGCTCTGTGTCGGGCACCGTACATTGTGTCTATGACGGGGTTTGTGCCGGGCCTGCCCTGGTGCTTCCAGATCGCACCCCGGGAGGAGCAGATCGAAGTGCCCAAATACGTGCGGCCCCGCACGTATACTCCGGCCCGGGCGTTTGGATTCGGAGGCGCTTTTGTGGCCATCTACCCGGTGGACGGGGCGGGAGGATATCAATTGTTCGGCATCTCCCCAAGTCCGATTTTTGACCGGGACCAGCGCCTGCCGGATTTTCGGGAGTCCATGGTCTTTCCCCGGCCGGGAGACATTTACTGGTTCCGGCCCATCGACATGAAGGAGTACGAGGCCATTCGAGCCACCGTGGACAACGGGACGTTCCGATACCGGATACGGGAGATCACCTTTAACCCGGGCGACGCCATCCGGGATCCCGCCGGATTCTCCGCGGCCGTGAAAGGAGAGCTGGAGCGATGATCCGCGTGATCAAGCCAGGGCTGTCAACAACGGTGCAGGATTTGGGGAGACCCGGATACTACAGCATTGGCCTCCCACCTTCCGGGGCTCTTGACAAATATTCTCACACCGTGGCCAATCTGCTGGTGGGAAACGATCCGTCCGCGGCGACCCTGGAGGCGACTTATCTCGGCCCGGAACTGGAATTCCGGGCAAATGTTCGATTTGCCGTGTGCGGAGCCGACATGCCCGCTTTTCTCAATGGACAACCCATCCCTCTCTGGACGGCGGTGGCTGCCCGGTCCGGGGACGTGCTGTCCTTTGGCATGCTGCAAAAAGGAGCCCGCAGCTACATCGCCGTGGAAGGAGGCATTGGAGTCCCGCCGGTCATGGGCAGCCGTTCCACCTACGCCCTGTGCGGCATCGGCGGCTACGAGGGGCGGGCTTTGAAGGCCGGGGATATGCTCGAGAAGGGGGACTTGCAAACCCGAGCGCCCAGGGAAGGGGTCGCCTTACCCACGAAATGGCGTCCGAATTTTGCCGAGGCAGCGGAGCTCCACGTGGTGCCGGGGCTGTACGTACACCGGCTGACCGAGGAGAGTAAACAGGAGTTTTTTGCCGCCGAGTGGACCGTCACCCCCGAGGCCAACCGCGTGGGTTATCGATACAAGGGAATCCGTTTACAATTCGTGGATCGTCCTCAGCCCTTCGGGGCCGGCAGCAACCCGTCGAACGTGGTCGACTGCGGGTATCCCATCGGTTCCATCCAGGTCCCGGACGGCGTGGAGCCCATTGTCCTGTTGAACGACGCCGTGACGGGAGGGGGCTACGCCACCATCGGCACGGTGATCAGTGCGGATCTCGATCGCATCGCCCAGACCCGGACGAACCAGAAAGCGAAATTCGTCGAAATCGATCTGGCCGAGGCCCTGCGCCGGCGCCGGGAGAGGCAGACGAGGATTCTGGAAGTGGAATCGTTTTTGCGACAAAGCTGATAGAAGGGGGCCTATGCGGTGCAGGTGGACCTGAACTGCGATATGGGAGAAAGCTTTGGGGCCTGGACCATGGGACGGGACGAGGAAATGATGAAGTACATCTCCTCGGCGAATGTGGCGGGCGGCTTTCACGCCGGAGACCCTCACGTGATGCGCCGGACCGTAGAATTGGCCAAAGCTCACGGCGTCGCCGTGGGGATTCACGCCGGATTCCCGGACTTGGTGGGCTTCGGCCGACGGTATCTGCGCTGCACACCCCAGGAGGTTCAGGACGACATCATCTACCAACTGGGGGCCCTGCGGGAATTCGCCTCTCTTTACGGGTTGAAAGTCCAACATGTAAAGCCCCACGGCGCCTTGTACATGATGATGGCAGACGACGAGGATCTCAGTCGGGCAGTGATCGATGCCATTCAGCGGGTCGATTCGTCCCTCATCCTGTACTGCATGGAGGCCTCCGCCACCTATCGCGTGGCCAACGAGATGGGCCAGCGGGTGGCGGCGGAGTTTTACGCCGACCGGGAGTACGCGGAGGACGGCAAAATCTTGTTCACCCGGAAGGTGGAGACAGCCCTGGACCCCGTTAAAGCGGCTGAAAGAGTTCTGCGGGCTGTTCGGGAGAAACGGGTGACCACGGCAGAAGGCGAGGACATCCCGGTTAGGGTCGATAGCATTTGTATTCACGGTGACACGCCCGGCGCCCCGGAGTTGGCCCGGGTGATCCGCCGGCACCTCATGGAACACGGCGTCGAAATTCGGCCTTTTGAAGGCGCCTCTGCCTGAGGACACGACGTAGCAAACGCAGCAACCTGAAGGAGGTGTACCGGTATGTCCGGACCGCGCAAGAGCATCGTTTCCCCCTTGCCCGGTATATTCTATCGACGGCCCAACCCGCAGTCGGACGTGTACGTCCGCGAAGGGGATACGGTGAAGTCGGGAGACACCATCGGGCTGGTGGAAGTGATGAAGAACTTCTATGAGATCCAGGCGGAAGAAGACGGGATCATTGCCGCTTTCTCCGTGGAAAATGAAGCAATGGTGGACGTCGGTCAGGAGATCGCCGTCCTGATTCCCAAAGAGGACAAGTAGATAACCGGAAGCCAGCACGGCCGGTCGGGAGTCGGAATAACCGGCCCGGCCCGGCTTCACGTCCCGGGGGCGTTGGTCACAGCCTCCGCTTGGGTTCCATATCGTGACCCTTCAGTTCCTGGGCGGAGTCCCAAGTGTAAAGCTTTATTGAGAATCCAATGCCCTCCCGCCCGAAAGGCCGAACTGTCTCAACTTCCGCACCACCGTGGGTTGGCTCACCCGAAGATGTTTTGCGATGGCGTAGGTGCTTCCGTATTGTTGTAAAGCCCGGGCATACAGCTCCCGCTCCACCTCTTCCAACACCTGGCGAATGCCCCATCCGTGGGAAAGAATATCTGGCGAAGAGTGCGACTGGAAAGCCGCCTTCCCCGGCAGCGAAGAGCTGAAGACAGTCTTGGGCGGTGGGCCTCCGTTGTCCGGCGTTCCCTTTGTCCCGAGATACCCGTCCTTCTCTCCTCGCTCGGTCCCCCTCGATGACCAAAGTTCTTCAGGCAGGTGTTCCGGAAGCAGGATGTCATCTTCCACGATGATGCACAGCCGTTCGATCACATTCTCCAGTTCCCGGACGTTGCCGGGCCAGGCATAATGTAGGAAACACGCCATGACGTCGGGATGAATCGCTTTTCTCGGCAGTTGATATTTGTCACAAAAGCGGTGAACCAGGGTCTCCGCGAGGGTACAAATATCTTCCCCCCGCTCCCGAAGGGGGGGAATGGTTAAAGGGACGACGTTCAGGCGGAAATATAAGTCATCCCTGAACCGCCCTTCTTTCACCAATTGGCGGAGATCCTTGTTTGTCGCCGCCACGATCCGGATATCCACCTTCCGGGTGTGCACCCCGCCCACCCGGGAAACGGTCCGTTCCTGAAGGAGGTCCAAAATCTTTCCCTGCACGTGAAGAGGCAGCTCCCCCACCTCATTGAGGAATAAGGTGCCCCCGTGGGCCAACTCGACCTTGCCGACCTTGCCTTCCTTCCGAGCACCGGTAAAGGCTCCGCTTTCATAGCCGAATAGTTCACTCTCGAAGAGGGATTCGGGGACATTGGCGCAGTTGATCTCCACAAAGGGATTCGCCCGGCGGGAACTGAGGTCGTGAATGAAGCGGGCTAGGCGGTTCTTTCCCACCCCGGTTTCCCCGAGCAGCAAAATCGTCGCATCGGTGGGGGCCACCCTCCGGATCAGATCCATGACGGACTTCATGGCGGGGTTCTCCGCCACCAGGCCCGAATCCCGGGGTATTTCTACGCCTTGCCCTACTCCTTGAACAGCCTCCGAGGGCCATGACCGGGTAGAGGTCAGATCCCGGGTGTAACAAACGATCCGCACGATCCGCCCTTCGCGATCGAAAACCGGGCTACCCGTCACCACCAGCCGGTGGCCGTTTTTCGTCTCTTGAAGCGCCGTCACGCGTCTGCGCCGCTGAAGAACCATGGCGGCCACCGACGGGTAAAACACCTGTTCCCGCTCAAGGTCAAACACCGTTCGTCCAACGATATCGGAATTTTGTAGGCCGTACAACTGCTCCGCCGCCGTATTGACCCTCAGGACCACCCCTTCTCCATCGGTGACGAAAACTTCATCAAACAACGTGTCCAGGATAGTTTCAAGATCCTCATTGGCCTGACGCAGCCGTTCCAACTCGGACAAAAGCGCCGGATCGGCACTCGGCGTCCCTTCCACCATTACACCGGGTTCTCCGCCGACCTGCACTTCGTGGAACCTAAAGATGTGGGTTCGCGGAAGGCGGGGCTGTACGTCAGTCCACGGCATCCCCTTGACAATCCCTGGAACCGCATTTTGGGCGGCACGGTTCATCCAGACCACGACGTGCTTTGCGTCGATGAAATAGATCGGCGTGTCCAACACATCTAACAGTTCCCGCTCCGTCATCCGCCTGTCACCTTCCGTAATTCCCGCACCAGGATACTTGCCACCAGACGGCATCGGCTCCAGCCGCGATCCCGGTCATCGGTCGAGGCTTCTCATAATCTGTTTCACCTCGGACTCCGTCAGACCCGTGAATTCCGCGACAACCGACACGGATACACCCCGTTGTAACATTCGCTTAGCAATGTCACGTTTTTCTTCCTCGCGACCCTGTCGCAGACCCTCTTGCAATCCCTTCTGCAAACCTTCTTTCCAACCTTTTTCAATGGCTTCCCGTTGAACAGAGTAAAGCAGGTCGGCCACCCCAGCCACCTCCCGAAGAATTTTCATCTGTTGATCGGTTAAAGCCTTGGCACTGAACCCGAGGATGAGGGCCGCAACGTAGCGTTGCTCCTCTTGATCGGGTATTCGACGAATCACTTCCACGATCTCGTCAAATGCCTGTTCCGGCGTTCTCCGGGTGAAACGCATATGAAACGCAAACGCTGTTTTCACCCGATCGACCGCAGTCCATTCACCCACTGACACATGCTGGCGCAGTGTGTCGATTGTAGCGTCGCCGTCAATTCGGCTGAGATACAAATTTTCTACCCGATAAGAGATTGCTCCGGCATCCAACTGTTCTGGAGCACTGGCCACCTCATCGGTATAGACGACAATGGTGCGAACCTTACAGCGATATCTCTCGACAATGGCGGCATCATAATGCAAAAACCGGTAGAGATTAGGCTCCTTCTTTTTCTGATACTCGAGATGCATCAATCGGCCATCCTGCAGTTCCAACAGGATATCCATCCGGTCTTCGCGCACTTCCACCCTCGGCAAATCCGCAGGCAAAGCTCCGACCACCACAGCGTCGGAGATGCCGATCGCCGCCAGCGCACCCTGGGCCATGGCAACAGTCAAATGGCGCGCGACAATATCGTTTGAATTCCGTGATATCTCCACGATCTCCCCGCCTACCTTCAGTATAATCAAGGCCTGCCAATCCAGCCAACATCCCTTCTCCTGCCGGCATATTGCGAACATACGTTTTACATCTCTAACCTACCATACGCATAGGCTCCGGTCAACAACTTGTTGCAAACAGCATTAACCTAAAAAAGACCGCCATTTCGCCGGCAAGTCCAAATCGTTGCGTCACCAAGTCCATCCCAGGTGAAATATTTTCCGAGCAATACGAAGCGTGTTACCGGGAGGCCTTTTTGTGTTCGCTTGATCTGTGCTGAGCCGCGCGGGTCTGGAGGTGACGATGCCAGTCTGCCACCTTTCGCCCGCGCTCGCGTGCGGGATGATGGCCGCCCGGCGGCGCGGTTGCCTCCGCCGCGGAGGCGGTATCGAAATGCGGGTGTGGCCGACGTGACGGATAGCGGCTGATCCAAAGCGGGTCGGGTTTCGGGATAAGTCAGGGCCCGACTGTTTTGGACGCCGGACGCACGCTGGGCTGAAAAGAAATCGATATTAATTCTAATATACTATTGATTTTTAAACGAGAACTTGTTAATCTATATCCACCGATACCCCCATGACACGATTAAAAAGGAGGAGCTTGAAATGACAACACCCTTCGTGGGAAAGTCATCACCAGATTTTACCATGGAAACCGCCCTTGGAAACGGAGAGGGATTCGGAAAAGCCTCCCTGTCGGATTACAAAGGGAAATGGCTGGTTTTGTTCTTCTACCCTCTTGACTTTACGTTCGTTTGTCCCACGGAAATCACCGCCCTGAGCGACGCCCATGAACAATTTGCGGCCCTGGATGCGGATATCCTGGGCGTCAGCGTCGACAGCCAGTTCACCCACCGGGCCTGGATCCACACGCCCCGAGAACAGAACGGACTCGGCCCGTTGAACTTTCCGCTCGCCTCGGACATCACGAAACAGGTCAGCCGCGCGTACGGCGTTCTCGTGGAAGAAGAAGGGGTGGCTCTGCGCGGGCTGTTCATCATCGATCCGGAAGGAATCGTCAAGTATCAGGTGGTTCATCACAATGATGTGGGACGCAGCGTGGATGAAACCCTTCGGGTGCTGCAGGCGCTGCAGGCCGGCGGGTTGTGCCCGGCCAATTGGAACCCGGGAGACAAATTGCTGTAAACGGAGGGAGCGCGCATGGCCGCCAACGTCATTGTTTATACGAGCACGGGGTGCCCCTACTGCCACAACGTCAAAGAGCAGTTGAAAGAGTGGAACGTCCCCTTTGAAGAGAGAAACGTCTCCGAGGTCAGGGAATATTTCGAGGAACTGAGGAGCAGGAAAATTTTCGGCACGCCCGCCACCTTGATCAACGGCAAAATCATTCTCGGATTTCAACCGAAAAAGATGCGACAAGCTTTGGGATTGGATGAACGGTCAAATGCGGCCGGGGCCGGGCAGGAGACCCCCGTGCGGCCGGACGAGATTTTCCAGACCGTCACTCCGGAAATCCTGAATGAAGTGTACGATTTCGTCGCCATCGGCGGCGGTCCGGCCGGGAGCTCGGCCGCGGTGTATGCGGCCAGAGGCCGGCTGAAAACCCTGGTCATCGACAAAGCGCCCGCTTCCGGCACCCTGGCCATCACCCACAAGATCGCCAATTATCCGGGAGTCCGCAAAACGGTCACCGGTTTGGAACTGCTTTCGGAAATGCAGCTTCAGGCCAAAGAGTTCGGGGCCACTTTCGCGCGGACCCAGGTCCTGTCGGTGGACTTCTCCGACCCTCACGAGAAAAAAATTCACGTTCCCGAAGGGGTTATCCGCGCCAAAAGTGTATTGATCGCCGTCGGCGCAAAAGCCCCTCCCGGCAAAATCAAAGGGGAAGAAGAGTTCACCGGCCGGGGCGTCAGCTACTGCTCCACCTGCGACGCGGCGTTTTTTGAAAATCGGGTGGTCGCGGTCGCAGGCGACAGTGAAGAAGCGGTGCATGAAGCGGAGGCGCTGGCCAAATTCTGCAAGGAAGTCCGCCTCCTGATTCCGGGATCGAGCCTCAAAGGGGAAGTCGACCTGTCGGGACTGGAGCAAAGGCCCAACGTGCGCATTTACAGAAGGCATCGCATCAAGGAAATCTTGGGGAACCATGCGGTGGAGCGCATCGTCGTGCTGGACGACGGGCGGCGGGAACAAACGTGGGAAGTGGACGGCGTGTTCCTGTATTTGGCCGGCATGAAACCCGGCACGGATTTTCTCCAAGACCAGGTCCGGCGGGATGAAGAAGGATATGTCATCGTGGACGAGTTTTTAAGAACAAATGTCCCCGGCGTTTTTGCCGGCGGTGATGCGCGCCGCACGCCGGCCAAACAGGCGGTCGTTTCCGCCGCCGACGGGTGCGTCGCGGCGCTGGGAGCCGACCAATTCGTTCATCAAAGGGAAAAAATGCGGGTTCAGTACAGTTGATCAAACCCTAACCGTTCCCCGCCGGGAAGGGATAACCTCCGTTGACAAACGTGTCAACTCACGTAAAAATCTTACCGAAGGGGTATAGCTCACTCACATAAATATCTAACCCAATCCCTATCCCTTTGGAGGAGGAGCGGGAGGGGTGAATGGCCGTAAGGCCAGAGGGGAGGAGCGATGCGGCCTCCCCTGGGCAGGGCCTGTGGAGCTTGTGGACAACCCGCTTTTGGTTGTCCATCAAATCCACAGGCCGTGGTCTTTCAGGGTGAGCCCGGTGTGACAAGGGCATCGGTCAGAACGGGCATGGGACCGGGCGTCGGGGGTGCGGCTAGGTTGACCCCCTCCGGCCCCTGCGCCAGCAGCGTGGTGAGTTGTCGGTGCAATTGCAGCGGGTTCGGAGAAGAGCCAAGATCCGGCGGGTAAATTAGATGAAATCTTGTGAACCTCTGGCCGCGAAAGGGAGGGATGGGCCAGGTGGAATACCGGAGGTTGACGGCCGCGGAATATTTTGAGCAGATCAAGGGCGAGGAGGATTTCTTTATCGCCAAAGGAAATTTTCTCGACGATTTTTATTCCGCAGATAACGGGGAACGCGCCCGGATGGTCAGCCAGCCCATTCCAAAGGAACGGGTCACGCCCGACAACAGGAAATACGCGGCTTATTTCGCCGCGATGGTCGAGTACCTATGCTGGCATTACAATATCCAGCGTCCGGATTGGGTTCTGGATGAAATCTACCGTTTGCCCGATCCGTGGTTTCTTTACGAAAATTGGCGGTTTCGGGCGTGGCAGCTCGTCATGACGCCGCCCGCGTTCGTTTCCCGCAACATCTTCACGGGCGACGATCCTGTGTCGCGGATGTGAGAGCATGGAAAGCAAAGACATTTTGAAGTATTTGCGGATGGTCGGCGAAGAGTTGCAAAAAGAAGGCAAGTGTGGCGACATCGTGCTCGCCGGAGGCGCCGTCATGCTGCTTGTGGTGAAAAGCCGCCAAATGACCAAAGTTGTCAGTGCGTATTTGGGCGAAAATCCGGATGCGGTGCGAAAAGCGGCCAGGAGGTTGAATACAGCTTTTGGCCTTCTATGAAGAAGAGAAGTGATTTGCCGAAAATCAACGTCACCTGATTAGGGTGATGTTCAGGTGAAGCTCTATTCGATTCGAGAGTTTGCGGAGAAACTCGGCGTCAGTGTCTCCACACTTCGAGCGTGGGACAGAGAAGGCAAGCTGGTGCCTTTGCGAACTCCTACCAACAAGCGCAGATACACCGAGGATATGTTCTATCAGGCGTTGGGAAGTGGCTCACAAGGACCGGCTGGTCCGGTTTGGGTTTGATTTCTTGGAGGACCTGTTTGCACAGTTCGGTTGCGAGATTCTGGTGGTCAACAAGGCCGAGGGCATGTCACCGGCCCAGGAACTGGCCGAAGATCTAATAAACATTGTCCAGCATTTTGCGGCAAAACTGTACGGGGCGCGAACCTACAGGGCGCGGAAACCCCAAAGCGGTTCGGGAGGAGTTGGCCGGTGCGACAGACGATCCGACAAAAGAGCCTGCCGCTGAATCGTGAGAAATGGAGGCAGATCGTCGAAGTGGCCGAGGCGTATTCCCGGCAGAAGGACGCCTTCTTGGTGGAGTACGCGCAGGTGAAGTGCCTCAAGGATCTGGGGTATAAACGGAGAATTCGAGATGAACGGGTGGCCGCCGGGTTTGTGAGTCCCTTTGGTCTTCAGGCCCGGCAGTGGAAGCTGGCTTTGGAAGACGCCTTATGGACCTTGGAGCGACAGTGGGAAGCGGCGATTGCTGAGGTGCGGGACCGCCTTTACCGCAACGGAGGGTTAACCCCGAAGGAACGGGATTACGCCTTCTGGTTGCTGGACAAGTTCGGGGACAGGCCCCGGGATTGGAGAAAGATTGAGGCGATTTTTCGGGATGAGGATCTGGCCGGGAAAAAGACCGAATTGGAGCCGGCCGGGCGGAAGAAGATCCGCCACGGGCTGAAGCGGCTGTTTCGCCGGGTCCTGGGAAAGAGGCCGCGGGTCAGGAAAGCCCGGAGTTTTGTTGTGGACCAGCAGATGTACCGAGTGTTCATGGTGGGCAACCGGCAGTATGTGGCGGTGATGGGGTTGTCCCCGGGAAAAAGGATCGTGATCCCCCTTGCCGGGATTCACAAGCTGAGGGGCAATCTGCGGGTGGTTCTGCTGCCGGACGAACAGGCGGTGGAGATTCATATGAGCCGGGAGCCGAAGACCTACCCGGCTGGGGAGGAAGAGGCGGGAATCGACCTGGGAGTCACCGAAGTTCTGACGGACGACTCGGGGAAGAAGTATCGGCCGGAGTACGGCCAGGCCCTGCAAGAGATGTCGGACCACGTGCTGGACAAAGGACGGAAACGCCAGAAGCTGTGGGCGTTGTATCGCAAAAACCGGGAGCGGGACCCGGGAAAGGCCAGGCGAATCCGGCGGCACAACCTGGGGCTGGTGAAACAGCACAAGCGACACAGGCGGTACCGGGCGTGGTGCGAGAACGAGATCAACCGGGCGTTTCGGGCGTTTTTTCGGGAACGCCGGCCGAGGGTGATCGCCTACGAAGATTTGTCCCACCTGCGGGGGAAGGCGAGGAACAAGGGGCTGTCCCGCAAGGTGAGCCAGTGGCAACGGCAGGCGATCCGGGGGCGACTGGAATACTTGTGTCATGTTTATTCCATAACCGATCCGGGACCAGTGAACGCCGCTTATACGAGCCAGACCTGTCCCTGTCCCGGATGCGGGTGGGTGGACGGCAAGAATCGCAACGGTGATTCGTTCCGGTGCCAAAAGTGCGGATATGAAGGAGATGCGGACCATGTGGCGGCGGCCAATGTGAAGGGGCGTCTTCGCGACCAAGAGATCACAAAGTACACCCCACACAAAGAAGTCAAAAGAATTTTGCTGAAGCGCTACTGGGAGAACCACGCATGAATGAATCAGAGTTCCCGGGATGTTCCCGGGAGGACGGGACAGGGACAGGCCGGGCGGGAGAAAGACCATGAGGGCGTGCGGGGGTTGGCGAAGGCCGCACGGAACACGGCTTTGACGATGAGGCGCAAGCGGAGCGCCGCCGGGTGGCTGATCCTGGGGGGTTCGGCAAAACGGCCTTCCGGGTTGGCGAAACCGATCCCTGTCCTGCCGGTGGGAGACGCGCAAGCGTCGAGGGACCACCCCGCCGTTTGGAAACTGTCGGTGTCGGGCGCTGGTCGGCGGACGACCGGATGGTACTGTTTCGGGCGGGACTCCAGATGCTCGGCCCCAGGGCCTCGCCAATCGGGTCTTCGGGGAGCAGCCAGCCTCTCGGAGAGCGTAAACTGCTTTGCTGTTAAGTCTGTCAATGTTTTATAGAAGGTGATAGCAAAAATGAAACAGGGTGGCCAAAAGGGTAGGATTGGACGAGAACTGGTTAAACGATGGTGTGAAGGGTTTCTTTTACGGAACGCCGCCGCAAACGGTCATTGCCGAATTTCCCGGTCTCCGGGTTTATTCGGTAACGCCGGAGTACATGGTTGCCATGAAGGCTGTAGCGGGGCGTGCGGAAGACGTTCGCGACCTGAAACATCTGGTGAAATTTCTTCGGCTTGAAAATGCGGAACAAGTGCTGAAAATCGTGGAAAAATATGTTCCACCGCGCTTGCTGGTACCGAAAATCCAGTATATCGTCGAGGCTCTGTTTGAAGACGAATAGGGACGGAACGTCTCCTCGCCATCAGGGGAAGTGCGAGAGGGTGTAATCCCTCTCATTTTATTGTAGGGATACGCGCCCCCCTCGTTATGAAATGATTGGGCAGGGTGAAATTAGCCGGGACCCGGTGTAGCCAGATGCTGTCACCGTCGGAACCGGTTCTTTTCTGCTTGCGCCACTTCAGCTTGGGAATTTGGTATGGGGGACGGTCCCCACAATGACCCGAAAGGGCTATTGTTGGTCCGGCGAACGGAAAGCTATACTGAACCTGCCCAGGGTCAAATACGCCTGAAGGCAAGGGCTTGGGGCGGGGAGTTTTCGTTCATGGGCAACAGGAGCGGGGAGCGAGGCATGGAGCGGCGGAGGACGCGACTGCGGCGGATCCTGTGGGGATGGGTGTTGATCGCGCTGTTGGGGGGCCTTTTCCCCCCGGCGGCCTGGGCTCATGCGTATCTCGTGAAAGCCAGCCCAGCGCCCGACAGCGTCGTCGCGGCGCCCCCGTCGCACATTCAACTGTGGTTCAGCGAGCCCTTGGAATCGAGGTTCGCCAGTGTCACGGTGCTGGACCCCGGCGGGAAGAGGGTGGCTACCGGTCCCCCGGCGGCCGATCCCCGGGACGGGAGTTCGCTGGTCGTACCTCTGGAAGGAACGTCCGAACGCGGCACGTACACGGTGCACTGGCGGGTCGTCTCGGCGGACGGTCATCCGGTGGAGGGGAATTTTGTCTTTTCCGTCGGAACGGTTTCGGCCGCACCGGCGGGGGGAGCGGAGACGGCCGGAGGTCCGCCTCCGTTGGGGGTTGTGGCCCGGGGATTGCAATGGGCGGCCCTGCTGACCCTGCCGGGGCTGATCGGGTTCTGGCGGGTCCTGGCCCGCCGGAAGGGGGAGATCCCGGCACCGCCGGCGGAGGCGGTCCGGAGGGTCACCGCATGGACGGCGACGGCCGTTCTGGCAGCCAGTCTGCTCCGGTTGCCGGTGGAGACGCACATTCAGGGAGAGCTTCCCTTTTGGGGCGAAGCGTGGAGTCCGGCCCAGTGGGCGGTTCTGATCGGCAACAGCTCATTCGGCGCGGTCTTTGTGGAGCAGATCCCCCTGCTGTTTTTGCTGGTTCTCGCCGCCTGGCGACGGGATGCCGGGGAGCGGTGGCTCCGTCCGGGCCCGGGGGGCGATCTGTGGCTCTTCCCCGCCTTCGGGGTTCTGCTTCCCATGGCCCTGGCCGGTCATGCCCGGACCAGTGTGACCCCGGCCTTCGACGTCCCGGTAGACATGTTGCACCTCGGGGCCGCCGGGTGGTGGATCGGGGGGCTGGCCGGGATGGCCGTCTGGTGGCGGGCGACGGGGGCGGCCGGGCGGGAGTGGTATGCCGCGGTGCGCGCGGTCGGCTGGGGATTTGCGGGATCTTTGACCATCCTGGTGCTGACCGGGATGCGGGAGGGGGTTCTGCATGCCCCGACAGCGTTCAGCTTGACGCATACGGTTTGGGGAAAGGCGCTCCTGGTCAAACTCATGTTGGTCGCGGGGATGGCGATCCTCGCGGCCTGGCACGGCCTGCCGCTGTCGGGGCTGCCCCGGGAAGGGCGAGCAGCCGAATGGAGGGGCCGAACTCTCGTCGCCGAATGGGCCTTGGGGATGCTGGTGACGATCTGTGTCGCGGTCCTGACGTCATCCGCCCCCGCGCAATCGAATCCGGGTCCGCTCCATCTCGTTTTGGCCGAGAAAGCTGGAATCGCCGAAGTATGGGTGGAACCGAACCGGGCCGGCGTGAACCATCTGAGGCTGGAGCTGCGCGATCCGTCGGGACGGCCCCTGGCGGATCTGGAAACGGTTCGCGTCACCGTTTCGATGCCGAGCATGCCGGAGATGGGCGAGACGGAGGTGGCCCTTCGACCGGTCGGACCGGGACGGTACGAAGCCGGTGGGAGTTTCCTGTCCATGGGAGGCCGGTGGCAGATCCGGATTCACGGGTTGACCCGGAGCCTGGAGGACATCGATTGGAACACCGAATTTTCGGTGGGCCGGTAGGGCGGGGGTGTCGGGGACGGCCGGGTGCCGGATGAGCGGTGTCGGGGCGGGTCCGATTGTCGTGTCCGACGGGATTCGGCCGAGAAAATTTCCCGAGAAAATTTGAAAAGGATGGGGATGTCGATGAGACGTGTGCGGATGTCCGGGCCGCTCCGGGTTGCGGCGCTGATGGCCTTTTTTGTTCTGGTTTTCACCGGGGTGGCCAGCGCCCACGTCACCGTCTGGCCGAAGGAGAGCCGGCCGGGGGCGTGGGAGAAATACACGGTGCGCGTTCCGACGGAGAAAGACGTGCCGACGGTTAAAATCGTTCTCAAGGTGCCCGACGGCGTGTCCGTGGAATCTATGGAGCCGGTGCCGGGCTGGTCGTACGATCTGCAGAAGGAAAACGGGCGCGTCACGGCGGTCGTCTGGCAGGCGGCGGGAGAAGGAATCAAACCGGGAGAGTTTCAGGAATTTTCCTTCCAGGCCAAAAATCCGCAGCAGTCCGGCGAATTGTCGTGGAAGGCCTATCAATATTACAAAGACGGATCGGTTGTCGAGTGGACGGGCCCGCAGGACGAGAAGACGCCCGCGGCCGTCACCGTGGTGGGGACGCCGACCGCGGGCACATCCGCGGCCGGGCCGGCAGTCGGCGGAGAGGCCGGAACGCCGGCCGCCGGAGCGCCCGCGGCGCCGGCAGCGGGAGCGGGTGTACCGGCCTGGGCGCCCTGGACGGCTCTGGGGCTGTCGATCGTCTCGCTGATTCTTTCCCTCTTCGCGACGGTCAAGTCGGGCAGAAAAGGCGCCCCCGCGCCGAGGGGATAACCGGCCGTCCTACCCCTGCTCCACCGCGTTGCCGGCCCGGACCCAGCCCTCGATCCCGTCCGGCATGACGAACACATGGGGGTAACCCATCCTCTCGGCGCGCCTGGCCGCATGACGGGCCGCTCCACAGCCGGGATCCTTGCAATAAAAGACCAAAGTGACGTTTTTGTCCCCGGGCAGGTCACTTGCCGTGTAAGCCGCCGGATCGAGATTCACCTCGCCGGGCACGTGTCCCTTCACCCACCTGCGGCGGGGATTCACGTTGATGATGACGCTTTCACTTCAGCCGCATCATCGTTTTCACCCTACTCCCCGTCCACCTCAAAGGGCCAGGACGGCAACATCTTGTTCAGCGGCTTGTCCTCCCGGTATCCCAGGGCGTACTCCGCCTGCATAATGGTGTGAATCTCCCGGGTCCCTTCGTAGATCACAGGCGCCTTGGCGTTGCGCAGATACCGCTCCACCGGGTATTCGTTCGAGTATCCGTACGCCCCGTGGATCTGCACCGCGTCGCTGGCCGCCTCCCACGCGGCGTCGCAGGCCACCCATTTGGCCAGCGACACCTCCCGGGTGCAGCGCTGCCCTTGATTTTTCAGCCATCCCGCCTTCCACACCAAAAGCCGGGAGATCTCCAGGTTCGCCGCCATCTTCGCGATCATCTGCTGCACCAACTGGTGCCGCCCGATCTCCTGGCCGAAGGTCTCCCGCTCGTGGCTGTATTTCAGCGACGCCTCCAGGCAGGCCTGAATCGTCCCGCAGGCCCCCGCCGCCACGGTGAACCGCCCGTTGTCCAGGGCCGACATGGCGATCTTGAACCCCTCCCCCTCTTCGCCCAGCCGATTCTCCTCGGGCACCCACAGATCCTCAAAAATGATCTCCCCGGTATTCCCGGCCCGGATGCCGAGTTTCCCTTTGATCGGCCGACTGCTGAACCCCGGCCAAGTCCGCTCGACGATAAAGGCCGTGATACCGTGGTGTTTCTTCGTTTTGTCCGTGTAGGCAAACACCAAAAAATGATCCGCCACATCCGCCAGGGAGATCCAGATTTTCGACCCGTTCAGCCGATAGCCCTCGCCGTCCCGCACCGCCGTGGTCTGCATCGCCGCCACGTCCGACCCGGCCCCGGGCTCAGTCAGTCCAAAAGCCCCCAGCTTCTCCCCCTTGGCCTGGGGCACGAGATACTTTTGCTTCTGCTCCTCGGTGCCCCACTGCAGGAGAGTCATGGAATTCAGCCCGGTGTGCACCGACACCGCGGTGCGAAAAGCCGTGTCCCCCCGCTCCAACTCTTCACACACCAGAGCCAGGGTATTGTAATCCATTCCCGCCCCGCCGTAGGCCTGGGGAATGCACACGCCCATCAGGCCGAGCCCGGCGAGTTTGTCTAGGACGCTGCGTTCAAAATGATGGTTCTCGTCCCACTCTTTGATATACGGCATGATCTCCTTGTCCACAAAATCCCGCACCATGTCGCGAACGGCCATTTGCTCTTCTGTCAAACTAAAATCCAGCATGGTGTCTCTCCTTTTCTGTTCAGTCTGTTCGCCAGGCCGCCCATCTGTTTGGCCGGCCCACCGGTCTCTTTGGCTGGGCTCCGTCGATTTGGCCGGTTCTGGCAGGACCGACTTCTGCACGGCTGGCCCCCCGCCGCACGTCCCGGGGCCAAAGCCCTGGCAAGCACCTCGTTCCCGCGAGGCCGACCAGAGCGGCCACACCCTTCGCACCCTACCGCGAGTCGGATTCGGGCCTCTCCCCCGAAGCCCCGTCCCCCGAAGCCGGCCCCCTGCTCCCGCCCCGGCGAACGCTTCCACCCGCCTCCAGAGCTTCAATTTGCTCAAGCGTATAGCCGAGTTCCAACAAGATCTCCTCGGTATGCTCCCCCAGATCCGGAGGATGCCGCCGGATCTGCACCGGAGTTTCCGACAATTTTAACGGATTCGCCACCACCGGCACCTCCCCGGCGGACGGATGGACCAGACGGCGCACCATCTCTCGGGCCTGAACCTGGGGATCGGCGAACACCCGGTCCATCGTCTGGATGGGACCACAAGGAATCTCATGCTCCGCCAGAGCCGTCATCCACTCCCGCCCCGTCCGCGTTCGGAACCGCTCCTGAAGCATGGGGATCAGCACGTCGCGATTCTCCACCCGGCGGTCATTCGTGGCAAACCGGGGATCCTCCGCCCACTCCGGCACCCCCATCGTCTCGCACAACCGCCGGAATTGCCGGTCGTTGCCCACCGCCACGGCGATCTCCCCGTCCGCCGCCTCAAAAGTTTGATACGGCACGATGTTCGGGTGCTGGTTGCCATACCGCCGGGGGACATTGCCGCCCACCAAATAATTGCTGGCCACGTTCACCATGGCGGCGATCTGCACATCCATCAGCGCCAGGTCGATGTACTGCCCCACCCCGGTTCGCTCCTTCACCCGCAGCGCCGACACGATCCCCAGGGCGGCAAACAGTCCCGTGAAGACATCGGCCACCGCCACCCCGACTTTCATCGGCCGCCCGTCCGCCTCCCCGGTGATGCTCATCAGCCCCGACATGGCCTGGACGATAAAATCATATCCGGGCAGGTTCCGGTACGGCCCGGTTTGGCCGAATCCGCTGATTGAACAATAGACGAGATCCGGCCGGATCTTTTTGAGCTGGGCATATCCCACTCCCAGCTCCTCCGCCTTCCCCGGGCGAAAATTTTCGATCACCACATCACTGCGGGCGGCCAAGCGCCTGATGACCTCCAGCCCCTCGGCAGACTTGAGGTTAACGGCAATCGACCGCTTGTTCCGGTTCGCACAGAGATAGTACGCGCTGACATCGCCGGCAAAGGGAGGGCCCCAGCTCCGGGTCTCGTCCCCACCCCGGGGCGTCTCCACCTTGATCACTTCCGCCCCCAGGTCCCCCAGCAGCATCGTACAAAAGGGCCCGGCCAACACCCGGGAAAGATCGAATACCCGCACCCCCGCCAGGGGAGCGGCAACATCACCGGGTGGAATCGGCGCCCATTTTGGGGCCTCATCATTCATCCTCATTGCGGTATCCCCCGCCCGATCCAGCAACGTTTGTCAATCCGTCCCATCCCTTGCCACCTTCCTCGCTCCATACACAAAAGCCGCCTGCCATGTATCCTCATTGTGCACCCGCCCTGCCGGTCACGCAATACCGACAAGTGTCGAGCCTTTTTCGATGTCCCTTTTTCCCCGAACCTTCAGCACGAATCCCATCGGCGTGGCGAGTTTGGTATGTCCATTATCTGGTTTATCATCCACAGGTTGGATGGTTCAGGCCATGCTGAACCAGGGTCAGGTTCTTGGTTACCTGGCCCAGGAGCTCCACCTTCTACGATCGCGTTCCGTTTAGGACACGCTGCGAACCAAGCTCCTCATGCGTTCTTGCTGCTTCTCCCGCACCCTCCCCAATGCCATCGCCAGCATCACGCACAAAGCCAAGCCGCAGCGCAACCGCATCTTGGCCAGCCCACGAATGGTATGCCGTTCAAACCCAAACGAGACGTCCAAGCGACTGTTCACCCTCTCCACCGCCGTCCTGTACCGGTATTCCTTCGCCCATTTGTAGCTCTCCCGGGCAATCGGCGTGAAGATCCGCCGGTCCACTGCGAGCGGCACCCGCACCCCTCCGGCCACGGGGCACTGTTCCCGCCCTTGACACGTGATCCCGTACGCCTTGGCTGGACATACTTTTTTCAGCGTGCCCCGGTCTTTCTCGAACCCACCATTGCTCATCTGTTGCCGGGCCCCTGTCTCTGGACAGTAACAGTACACCGCTCCCCGTTCGTCATACACCACGTTCGTGTGTCCCGGTAACAACCGCGTTTGCTCCCCGTCTTTCCACAGTCGCCTCGTGTCGATCACGGGCTTGATCCCATATTCATCCCAGCAGCGACTCAAGAGTTTCGAGTCGTCGTACCCCCGATCGGCCGTCAGGACCTCGGCCTTTTTCAACATCTCCGGATGGCGTTTCTCCAACTCATCCAGCAGGACATGCCCTTCTTTGACGTCCGAGCGCGACCCCTTGGTCACCGTATACGCCACAGGCAATTCATGCTGAGCATCCACCACCAGGTGGAGCTTGTAGCCAAACCACCGGACCACTTTCTCCCATGTACTCCCGTCCTCGCGGGTCCCACGATAGGTTTTTACCCCGTATGCTGCATCCAGATCCCGCCGTCCGTCTTCCTTCTTTTCTTTCGAGGGACGGGACGCCCACGAGGCGATTGCCTTACTGTCCATCGCCAAACGACGCCCGAACTCCGGAAGTTCCTCACTCAGGGCCTTCACCAGCTCGTCGAACATCGATTCGATCCACGATCCGTGCTCCATCAAGCTGCGGAGAAATCGGGTGTAAGCGGCTGCGCTGGGAACTGCGCGCAACCCACAGATCGATCGCAACTGCCCGTTTCGAGAGAGTTCCCGACGTAAGCTCTCGATCGACGGGTGCTGAAACACGATTCCTGCCAACATCGAGTTCCACATCGCCCGTACCGGGTAGTCATCTCGTCCATGACCTCTCGATTTCTCCAGATGCGCCATGAGCGCTTCGTCCGGCAGATGTTCCAGAACCAGCCGGAGGCGTTCCAAGTCTCCAAGCGGCTCAATGTCTTCCCAGGAAAACAGTTCGAGTTGTGGTATAATGGCCATAGGGTGAGTCCTCCTTGTTGGATCATTTGTCTAACCACTATTCTAACAAAAGAGGACTCACCTGTCTTATTGGACTGGGGTGAATTTGCCCGAACCTATCCCTCCCCCCATTCAAAACCCCTGTCTTTCCTGGACCCCTTTGGGGGAAAGTTTTCTGGTCCCTTCTCCTTACCCCTTATCCCTCCTGGCCTTTTCGGCATCGAAAAAGGCTCGTGTCGGGCGCGCCTGTTTCTCCCCGCATCGACTGTAACCCCTCACCCGCATCGTTCGATCCTCAGGTCCCATCGCTCCCACAGACGTTTAGCAAGAATCGTACCAAAACGGATAGAAGCTCTTCACAGCAGCCCTTCGCGACCGGTTCACAGTGCGCGTGGATTTCTCAACGCGTCATAAACTTCCCCTGCTATTGATTCCAGAACCGAACAATCCGTGGGCGAATCATTCGTGTATCGTTGAATCACAGGCGAATCAGCCATGCCGCCCCACCTCCTCCCCGACCCGTTCCCTTGCCCCCGGAGCGCCCTTGTGCTATTCTCAAACCAGCACAACTGCACATCCACGGGAGCTCGGGGAGCCGGGCTGAGAGGGCAGCCGATCCGCTGCCGACCGTCAGAACCTGACCTGGGTAATGCCAGCGGAGGAACACTCGTCGTCGCTCAGCGCCGTGCCACAAAACACCGTTTTCGACACGCGTCCGCGCCAAACCGCCCCCGGTCCGGCGCGGTTTTTCTTTTCCTCGCCAATTCCGCCGGCCGGAGCCCAGACAGGTGCGACGGGATCTCCCCAGAGGAGCGGCAACGGAAGTTCCCCAGAGTGGCCGCCGCGCCGACCCAGCTTTCCGCACCGCGCACCGGGCGCCACCGGGTGAACGGTCGGGAACCCGCCGAGACCCTGGACGTGCAGCATGACCACCCCAAAGGAGGTCTCTTCCATGCCGAATCCAAACGGTCCCTTTGTACCGTCTTATGCCGGTCATTTTCCAGAAAGTCGCAAAGTGTATCTTCAAGGTTCTCGCCCGGACCTGCGGGTGCCGATGCGGGAAATCCATCTCTCCCCAACCGATGGCCTCTCGGGGCGGGAAAACAATCCGCCCCTTCGGGTGTACGACACGAGCGGCCCCTACACCGACCCGGATTATGTCCCGGACGTGCGCCGGGGCCTTCCACCCCTCCGCCGCCCGTGGATTCTCGAGCGCGGTGACGTCGAAGAATACGAAGGCCGCCGGGTGCTGCCCCAGGACGACGGGATGCGGCCCGACGACCCCCGGGCGAACCGCGAAGTGTTCCCCGGTCTCACGCGCAAACCCTTGCGGGCGAAGCCAGGCCGGGCAGTGACCCAGATGCATTATGCAAAACAAGGGATCATCACCCCGGAAATGGAATTCGTCGCCCTCCGGGAGAACCTGGATCCCGAATTCGTCCGCCAAGAGGTCGCCCGGGGCCGGGCCATCATTCCGGCGAACATCAACCACCCCGAGAGCGAGCCGATGATCATCGGACGGAATTTTCACGTGAAAATCAACGCAAACATCGGCAATTCGGCGGTATCCTCGTCCATTGAGGAAGAAGTGGAAAAGATGACCTGGGCCACCCTGTGGGGAGCGGATACGGTCATGGATCTATCCACGGGGCGCAATATCCATACGACGCGGGAGTGGATCATTCGCAACTCCCCGGTTCCCATCGGCACGGTCCCGATCTATCAAGCTTTGGAAAAAGTAGACGGCCGCCCGGAAGAGTTGACATGGGAGATCTACCGGGACACCCTCATCGAACAGGCGGAGCAGGGAGTGGATTATTTCACCATCCACGCCGGTGTCCTGTTGCGGTACATTCCTCTCACCGCCAAACGGGTGACGGGCATCGTCTCCCGGGGCGGATCGATCCTGGCGGCCTGGTGCCTGGCCCATCACCGGGAGAATTTTTTATACACCCATTTTGAAGAGATCTGCGAGATCCTGCGGGCCTATGACATCTCCGTGTCCCTGGGCGACGGCTTGCGTCCGGGCTCCATCGCCGACGCGAACGACGAGGCACAGTTCGCCGAATTGGAGACCCTCGGCGAACTCACCAAAATCGCGTGGAAACACGACGTTCAGGTGATGATCGAGGGCCCCGGGCACATTCCCATGCACAAAATCAAGGAAAACGTCGATCGGGAGATGGAAGTTTGCCAGGAAGCGCCCTTCTACACCCTGGGACCCCTGGTGACCGATATCGCCCCGGGGTATGACCACATCACCTCGGCCATCGGGGCCGCGATGATCGGCTGGTTCGGCACGGCCATGCTCTGCTACGTGACACCCAAAGAGCACCTCGGGCTGCCAAACAAACAGGATGTCAAGGACGGGGTCATCGCTTACAAAATCGCCGCCCACGCCGCAGATCTCGCCAAAGGCCACCCCGGCGCCCAGGCTTGGGACGACGCCCTATCGAAAGCGCGGTTTGAGTTCCGGTGGCGGGATCAGTTCCACCTTTCCCTGGACCCGCAGCGGGCCTATGCCTTCCACGACGAAACCCTCCCCGCCGAACCGGCAAAAACGGCTCATTTTTGCTCGATGTGCGGCCCGAAATTCTGCAGCATGCGCATCACCCAGGACATCCGGGAGTACGCGGCGAGCAGGGGCGTGGAGCTGAGCGAGGCCGTCGAAGTCGGGATGGCGGAGAAAGCCGAGGAGTTCCGGCGAAGCGGCGGCGACATCTACCGCCCGGTCTGATTCCCAAAGATATGACGCAGCCGGCGTCAAGACCTCCTTCCGCCTCCGGGCCATGGCCGGCCCGGGGGCATTTTTGTGCGCCCCTCCGCCGAGAGCCTTTTGTGAAGCGTTTGCGCACTTCGCCACCACTTTCTACGCGTTTCTAACTCTCGAATCATTTTGCTAAAATGGCTACAAAAAGGAGGCCTTCGTCGAATGATCGATGTGCACACCCACGCCTTCCCCGAACGGTTGATGAACGCGATCTACGCCTGGTTTCGCCGGGATGGCTGGAAGATTCCTTATGACGGCAAACAGACCGAAGAGCTCTTTGCAGAACACAGAAAGCAGGGAATAGAGCGATTCTTCGTCCTCTTGTACGCCCACAAACCGGGAATGGCGCGGTCCTTGAACGACTGGTTGGCGGACCTGGCGACGGTTCATCCCGAGGTCGTTCCCATCGGATGCGTCCACCAGGACGACGATGTCAGCGCGGAAACTGAGTATTGCTTGGGGGAACTGGGTTTTGCGGGAATGAAACTCCACTGCGCCGTGCAGCGGGTCTCCATGGACGACCCGAGACTCGATCCGCTGTATGAAACATTGATCGCTTTCAACAAGCCTTTGATCGTTCACGCCGGGACGGCCCCCCGGGACTACACCGGAACGGTGGGCGTTCGATTTTTCGCCCGGACCATGGACCGGTTTCCCGAACTTCGGGTTCAAGTGGCTCATTTCGGCCTGTACGAGACCGAATCTTTTGTGCGCCTCGCCGAGCAGCTGCCGAACGTCGTCTTTGACACGGCGGCCATCACCCCGGAAACACTCGACCACTGGCCTGGCCCCATGGGTTGGCCGCCCGCGGAGCAATGGGTGGAGTGGATCGAACGCCTGCCCGGACGTGTACTCTTTGGCAGCGACATTCCATTTTTAAACGGCCGGACCGATGTGAAAGCCTGGGTCGAGGGGCTGCCCCTGAGCCAGCAGGTCAAACAGGAGATTCTGGATACCAACGCCCGGCGGTTCTGGAATTTGACGGACCCCCCGCGCTCGTGATCAACACAAGTTCTGAGCAGAATTCCAGTGAACGAACAGGGACTCGATCCGTCTCTCGTGGTACGTGGCGTGCACCGGGTGGGGCACCCGGTGCGGGTCCAGAAAAAAGGTCCGGCATCCCCCGCGCCGGGCCGGCACCACGTCATTCCGGTAGTTGTCGCCCACCATGAGCACCTCGTCGAGGGAAGCGCCGAATTCGGCCGCCCACTCCCGCAACCGGGGGAGCAATCCCGCAGGTTTACCCGTGACAAAGGAGCAAACCTGAAACAGACCTTTCAAGCCGAGTTTTCCGATGATCGCCCGGCTATCCGGTTCGGGGCTGTTCGTGGCCAAGATCTGCACCACCCCTTCCCGGTTGCGAGCTTGGATGAACTCCCTCAGACCGGGCACTGTCCGGAGCGGCACCGCATCCTCCATCATATACGCCCGGGTAGCCAGGAAACTTTCCCTCAGCCGCTCGGGCGGCACCCGGTGCCACGCCGCCAGCGCGATCATCGACCACCAAAGGTCGCCGATGTACAACCAATCCCCCAGGTCCCGTTCTTGTTCCACGTCGTTCACCAGATCATCATAAAAGGCTGACCCCGCCTTTACCACCTCCCCCTCCCAGGTCATCAAACCCTTCGGGCCGCAGATCTGCCCCGTTCTTCCGTTGAAAAACATCCCCACCCGCAGAGGGTGGCGTTCTTCTTCCATATATTCCCAGTCCCGTTCAAACGCGCTCGGTCGGGGGGCCCCGGCAGCCAGAAGTTCACAATAACGGCGAAAATGGCTCCGATCCCGATACAAAGTCCCGTCCAGGTCATACACGATCATCCGAATGTCCGGCATCCCTTCGCCTCCCCTACCGAATCAATCGCCGACGCAACAAGATCACGGGCAGCCATGAAAGGGCTGCGGCCGCCACGGCCAACCACAGCGCATCCGCCCAGACATGAGTCCACGTGCCGAAGATCAACTCCCGGCACATGCGCACCCCATGCATCAGGGGGGTAAACCACGCCACCTCCTGCACCGCGGAAGGCAATCCCTCCAAGGGGAAGAAGATCCCGGAAAACACAAACATTGGAGTGATCAACAACGTGATGTAGTAATTAAAATGATCGATTTGAGGGACGAGGGTGGAAGCGGTCATGGCCAGGGCCGAAAAGACCAATCCCACGAGCAGAGCCGCGGGCGGAACCAGGAGGGCGGAATAATGCCACCCCGGCACAAACCCGAACACCTCCACCACCGTCAGGATGATCACCCCGACGATGGCCGCTTTGACTGCCCCATAAACCAGTTCCCCGACCGCCACTTCCTCCACGTTCACCGGGGTCGCAATCATGGCATCGAACGTCTTCTGAAACTCCATGCGGACAAAAGTTCCATAGGTCGATTCGAAAGTCGCCGCAAACATGGCCGTGGACGCCACAATCCCCGGAGCGATAAAGGCCGTGTACGAAACGCCGTCGATTCCGCCCACATAGCGAGTCATCCCCACGCCCATTCCCAAAAGATACAAAAAGGGTTCAAAAAAATTCGACACAAGGTTGTTCAACCAGTAGCGACGAAACACATCCATATTCCGGGCGAACACCGCCCATACCGCCCGCGCGCTCATCTCATCCCTCCCGGAGGGTCCGCCCGGTGAGTCGCAGGAACAGGTCGTCCAAAGTCGTGGGCCTGGAGAAAAAGCCCGCCCCGCCAAGTCCCATGGCCTTCAAACGCTCGCAGGCCGCGGTGGCCTCCTCGACGGACTCCGTATAGAGCAACAATCGATCTTCCGCCGATTCCCACCCGCGAATCCCTCGATTCCCGATTTGAACGACCCCGGCAGCCGTGTCGACTTCTAACCGCCTCAGCGCCTCTTGGTGCTGTGCCGGAGGCAGCATCACCTCTGCCGTCCAGGGCCCGGCGTGAGCTTCAATCAGACCCTGGGGCGATCCCTCGGCCAGAATGCGTCCCCCGTCCATGATGACGAGTCGGTCGCACAACCGGGCGGCTTCTTCCATGTAATGGGTGGTCAGGAGCAGCGTGACACCCCGGGTGCGCAGTTCCCGCATCTTGCTCCACACCAGCTGCCGGGCTTGGGGATCCAGCCCGGTGGTGGGTTCGTCCAGAATCAACAGCTCCGGATCGTTGATCAAGGCCCGGGCGATCACCAGCCGGCGTTTCATCCCCCCGGAGAGACTGTCCACCCGGGAATCCCGCCGCTCCGCCAACCCGACAAAATCCAGCAGCTGCTCCGCCCGTTCCCGGGCAATTCTCCGGGACAGGCCAAAATACCGGGCGAACACGAGCAGGTTCCGGATCACTGTGAAATCAGGATCCAGATTATCCTCTTGGGGAACCACGCCGATCCGGGCTTTGATCCGCCGCATCTCCGTGCGGACATCCATCCCCAGCACAAAAAGTTCCCCGGCGCTCAGGGGCGTGCGACCGTAAATCATCTTCATGGTCGTGGATTTCCCCGCCCCATTGGGGCCGAGCACCCCGAAACACTCGCCGCGCCGCACGAGCAAATCAATCCCCCGAACCGCCTGAAAATGGCCGTACTGCTTGACGAGTCCCCGGGCCCGCACCGCCGGGTCCCCGGGCCCTCGGTTGCTTTCTGCCGACACTGAGGCAACCTCCTGTCACACCTGGGGGCCGCTCCCCAGCAGCCGTTCCACCTGGGCCAGAGACCCGGGTTCGGCTATGAGCCAAAGCAGATCCCCGGCGGACAGGGGGGCCTCTCCGGCCGCGAGATTCATGGCCCGGTCCGACCGCTCGATGGATACCACCGTCGCCCCGGTCACGTTGCGAAAAGAGAGGTCCCTCAGGGTTTTTCCGATCACCGGAGAACCTTCGGGAATGGCCACGCAGTGAAGCAAATCGTGCAACACCACATACCGGTGAGAAGAATGTTGAATATCGTGAAGCACCTGGTCGATCTCGTTGTCAATCACCCGGCGTTTTTCCACCAATTCGGTCAAGCGGCGGTGCAACTCTTCCAGCGTGCGCTTAAAATGCATCTGGGACAGGAACAATTCAGCCGCCCGTTTCGACAACACCACGATTCCAACGCCGGGTTGCACCCGGACCACTTTCGCGGCATCGAGCACGGAGATCGCCCTGCGAATCGTTTCCGGCGACACGTTGTACTGACTGGCCAGGGTAGACCGACCGTGCAACTTCATGCCTTCCCTATACTCCTGGGACGCGATTTTTTGAGCAATATCCACAGCGATCTGCTCATAGCGAGAAAGACCCTCCGAATGGGGACCAGCCACAACCACGCACTCCTTCGCACAGTTTCCGGGGCTGTCAGGGCCCTTCCATGTTCGGACCCCCATACCAATGCTCCCATCCTTGCAGTATACCACAGGCGTAAGGTTTCGAGGCGATGTATACCCGGGGCGGCCAACGTTCTTCCCGCATCCCCTTATCGGCGTTTCCGACCAGCACAGCGGGAAAGCCGGCCAGAAGCAGGTCCCGGTCGTTTCCGTTGTCCCCACAGGCGAGGACCTTCCGCCAACCCAGCCGGCCCACGGCGTACCGGGCCGCCGCCCCCTTCCCCCCGGAAGCTGGAATTACGTCGATCCGACCCCGGCTCGTCAGAATCCGAACCGGTAAACCGGCTTCTTTCAACGCTTTCTCAACTTGAGCGACAACGCCTGGATCTCCATCCCACCTGCCGCTGATCCGCCCTTTCGGCCCCCGGGGATCTTCCCCGTCCACCGCGTCCACAGAAAAGCCCGGGACTCCTTCAAGGGCCCGGACCGCCTCCACCGGCCGCCAGGTTGCCAAGGCCCGGCTCCACCACCTCAAATCTTCTTCCCACTCCGTCCCGGAAACCGGCGAACCCTCGCCCCCCGCCCTCTCCCGGCCCGAACCTCCGCCGGGAGAACCCGAAGCGGGGAAAAAGATCCGACTCCCCACGTCGGTAATCAACGCTTCCGGCCGGGGCAGCCCCGCTTCCCGGATCAACTCCAGCGCCGAATCCAAGTATCGGCCGGTGGCATACACGAGCCCCCACTGCGGCCGCCCCTCCCGCCAACGCAAAAAGGCGGACAGACATTCGGAGGAACCGACCAACGTGTCATCCAGATCTGTGACGATCCCCATCTCCACCCGAGGCTGTTCAGGGGAGGACGACGGGCTGTTTGACGTAGCCCATATAGACTTCCACCACTTGCGGAGCGATGTTCGGCCAGAAAAACCTTCGCCGGGCATCCCGAGTCCCCTTTCTGCGAAAGGCGTTCCGAAGAGACGGACTCACCCATATTTCATCCATGGCTTGGACCAAGGCCCCGGAGTCCCGGGGTGGGACCAACCGGCCTGTGACCCCATCCTGAACGATATGGCGGAGACCTCCAACCCCGGAAGCGATCACGACGCCCCCCGCCGCCATGGCTTCTGCCGCCACCAAACCGAAGGATTCATACCAAGAGGGCACCACCACCATCGCCGCCCCCCGGTACAGCTGCGGCAATTTTTCGTTCTCCACCGGTCCCAAGTACCGAACCCGATCCGGCATCCTGGTCAACAGTTCGCCGAGTGCGGCGTGTGTCACCGTCCATCGCCGCCACTCCCGGCCTTCCCGATCCCCTCCTGCGACCCACAAATCCGGAACATCGGGATTCCGGGCCACCCACATGCTGTATGCGTCCAACAGTACACCGAGACCTTTCTCCTTCGCCAATCGGCCGACGTACAACACATAAGGCCGCCGATGTCCATTTGGATCCACGGGCACCCCGCAGTCCCGATCCGCCGTCTCATCCGTTGCCGACTCCACTTTCGGATCGACTATAAAATGTTCCCCCACCCCCGCCGGGATCACACTGATGGGCGCCGTCGCCGTCTTCCCGCAAAATTCCTTGGCATGCTCTCTCTCGGTTTCGGTGGTCACCACGACGTGATCGGCCTCCACCAAAATCGACCGTTCCTTCCAGAGCCTCTCCCAGTCCCACCTGCCCGTCTGAAGCCCTTTGACCATCCCCAGGGAATGCGGCGTGTAAATCAGCGGACAGTTCAGCTCCCGGCGCAGGACGCGCCCTAGGGCGCCTGACATCCAGTAGTGGGCGTGGACCAGATCATAAGGCCCACAAGTGGCGATCTTCGCCGATAATTCATGATAAAAAAGATCCAGCCGCTCATAGAGATCACCTTTCGGGAGATAGCCCCGCTTCCCGGCCGCCACCCGGATCACCCGGGCGCGATCCCCGAAAGTTTCTACCTCCGGCGCATCCTCCCGGGACCAGTGGGTGTAGACATCCACTTGATGCCCCAGGCGATCCAGGTGGATGCTGAGCTGATACACGTACTGATTCTGCCCGCCACTTTGGGTATCCCCAAGTGTCGCCAGAGGATCGCCGTGATCCGAAATCATGCAGACCCGAAGCCCCATCCTTCCACCCCCCTAAGCACCTTCCGACAACTTAATTTTATACATGAGTTGTCTGGATGTCAATTCGACCCGATTCGGGCCGTCTGTCGATAGGAGGCGGAAAGGATGTGCTACAATGGACATCGAAAAGATCGCCAGGCAGAGGAGGGGTGCGATGTTATGGGACAAAAGGAAAACCAACGGCCGACCCCGCAGCAAAAACCGTCGGTGGTTCGGGAAGGCGGAATGACCTACGACGATTACGCGGCCCTCGATGACGGAAACCGCTACGAATTGGCGGCGGGCCGCCTCGAGCTCATGAGTCCCTCCCCCTCACCCCGCCATCAACTGCTCAGCTATGAACTACTGAGGACATTGGCCGACACCTGTGAACGCGATTATATCATCCTAAACGCACCCATCGACTTGATTCTGTCGCCATCTGAAGTTCGCCAACCGGATCTTTTGCTGGTTCGCCAGGATCGCATCCACATTTTAACCGAACGCGGCGTGGAAGGTCCTCCCGATCTCGTTGTCGAAATTCTCTCACCCTCTACCCTGCAGAGAGACAAAGTGGACAAGGCGAAGGTTTATGCCTTTTACCGAATTCCCGAGTATTGGATCGTGGAACCGCAAACTTTCGTGCTCGAGCAATACATTCTGGAAAAGGAACGGTATGAACTGACCGCCGTCTACCATGGCGAAGAGCCGGTGAGTTCGCCGGGTATGCCTTGCATTTCTTTCACCATGCAAGCGATCGCCGAGCGGATCCCCGACATCGGGCCCCGCGCCGCCGGGACTAAGTCGAATCCTTGACACCTCCCGCCGGCCCTCTGGCTCCGGGCCGGCGGCCGCCTCCCGCCCGCCGGCCTGAAGTCCTGTTATCCCGCCGCACCTAAGATGCGGTCGATCTCCCGCAGCGCCTCCTCGGGCAGCACCACCCCCGCGGCCTTGACATTTTCCTCCACCTGCTCGGGCCGGGAAGCCCCCACCAAGGCGCTGGACACTTCCGGCAGCCGCAACACCCACGCCAACGCCATCCGCGCCAAAGTCAGGTCGTACCGGCGGGCGACGGCCGCCAGCTCCTCCACCTTTTGCAAGATTTCCGGTTGCAGGTATCGGCGCATAAACGCCTGCACCTCCGGCGTGGCCCCCCGGCTGCCCGCCGGCGGCTGCTGGCCCGGGCGGTATTTGCCCGTGAGGACCCCTTGCCCAAGGGGCGAAAACACCACCTGGCCGATTCCCTCCCGGGCGCACAAGGGGATCACCTCGGCTTCGATGCCGCGATTGAGCATATTGTACAGCGGCTGGCTCGCCACAAACCGGTGCAACCCCAACTCCTTCTGCAGGCGCACCCCATCGGCAATTTGCACCGGCGACCATTCACTGAACCCGGCGTACAAAATCTTCCCCTGGGTGATCAGGTCATCGATAGCCCGGAGGGTCTCCTCCAAGTCTGTCTCCGGGTCAAACCGGTGGCAATAGAAAATATCCACATAATCCACCCCAAGGGCGGTCAAACTTTTCTCCACCTCGCCGATGATGTGTTTACGGCTGAGTCCTCGATCATTGGGTCCGGCTCCCACCGGCCAAAAGGCCTTCGTCGTCACCACATAGCTCTCCCGGGGGTACTCCCGCAGGGCCCGGCCCAACACCCGCTCGGCGGCATGGGGTTCCGCCCCGTACACATTGGCGCAGTCGAAATGATTGATCCCCAACTCAAAAGCTTTATGTACACAGGCCTCGGCTGTCCGCTCTTCAGTCACCGTCCCATAGGTCAGCCAGCTTCCCAAGGCAATCGCCGAAACCTTGAGTCCACTCTTTCCCAGCCTTCGGTATTCCATCCTTTGAGCCCCCCTCATCAAAAAAATCGCCCGGCGGCACCCGGGCCTCTTTTAGTTTATCACAGGAAAATCCGCGAAAGGGTGCGGCTGACACGGGGTCGGCCAGCGCCGACACCCCGTCAGAAAACCACTTGAACTTTGAGCAACTCCGGCGCTTTCGGGCGTCCCAGAAATTCGGGAAGCTCCTCCAAGGGGATCGTTTTCGACAGCAAAGGCTTCACCTGGATCCTTCCCGCCGCCACCCACTCCAGGGCGGGCAGAAACGTGTGGTTAATGGCCATACTGCCGATCAGCGTCCAGTCCCGCCGATACAGATCAAAAGGGCTCAGGGAGATTTTCGCCCTTTTGGGCGCCACGCCGAACTGCAAGAACTTTCCCGCCGGCCCGAGAAACCGCAAGGCCGTTTCAATCACCGCCGGCGCTCCAGTGGCATCCACCACCGCGTCAAACGACTCCAGCTCCCCGCCGAGCTCCTTCTCCAGGGCCGCCGCTAGCACCGTCCGGGTGGCGCCAAACCGTCGGGCCAGCGCCAATTTCCCCGGGTCGACATCCACGGCGGTCAACTCCGCCGCCCCGGCGTGGACCAGCGCTTGCACCAACTGCTGGCCCATCGCCCCGGCTCCGAAGAGGAGCACCCGTTCCCCCGGGCGAAGATTCAGCCGGTTTATCCCGTGTACCACGCAGGCCACCGGTTCCACGAACGCCCCTTCTTGAAAACTAAGCGCATCCGGAAGCCGAAAAGCGGAAGACTCGGGTACCGCCACCTGTTCGGCGAACCCGCCGGGTACCGTGGTGCCGATACCACCCCAGTTTTCACAGTGATTTCCCCGGTTCGTGAGACAATAGCGGCAGCGCCCGCAAAACAGCGACGGGTCCACCGCCACCCGATCCCCTACCGCAAGGGACGTCACAGCCGGGCCCACCTTCGCCACCACGCCGGCGAACTCGTGCCCGGGGATGATCGGGTAACTGCCCAGAGAATCTCCCTCAAAGATATGAAAATCTGTCCCGCAAATCCCCGCCGCTTTGACGGAGACCACCACTTCACCCGGGCCCGGCTCGGGTTCCGGGACTTCTCGGATCACCGCCCGCCCCGGCTCGGGGATCACCATCGCCTTCATCGCACTCCCCTCCCTCCGCGCGCTGTCGATTGCAGGCTGCCCGCCCGACGGGCTTACCGGGCGATCTCCACCATCACCGGCGCCCCATTCAGACACCGCGCCGTCACCCGGCGAAGCTCCCCGGACACCCCGGCGGTCACTTTCACCACCCGGCTCTCTCCGGCTGCCAGGTCAAAAAAATTCTCCTCGAACACCGCCGGTTTTCCCGGCACCTCCAGGACGATCATCCGGGCGTGGACGTCAACCCGGACCCGAACCTCCCGCCCGCCCTCCAGAATCTCCACCTCAAGGGAAGCTTGGGGCAGGTCCATGTCTTTTTGATCGCACAGGTACACCCACCGTTCCGGGGTGCGCCCCGTCTGGGACCGCAGGGCCACCGCCACCCGCCGGACGTCCGCCCCGCCCAGCCACTCCTCCGGGGCGAGCCTGGCAATCTCCACCCGGCCTCCCGCAGGCACCCGAATCGGCCACTGCGCCATTTTCAAGCGAGTTCCGTGAAAGTCGACCAGCTCCATCGTCACCTCATCGCTCAAGGGGTCCGGACCGTCCCACACCGCGTGTAAAATCCATTCCGTTTCCTTCACCTCCAGGGTTAACAGGTACGGGTGGAAAAACCGCCGGGCATAGTAGTAAGCCGCCTTGGGCAGGCCCTCGTAATCGATGATACTCCAGCTGATCCCCGGCCAGCAGTCGTTCAGTTGCCAAATTAACGCCCCGGAGGTGGCGAACTTTCGCCGGCGGTAGTGTTCCACCGCCAACCGGAGCCCTTCGGCCTGGGTGAGCATGGAGTTCATCCCATACTCCTCAAAGGTCTGCGGCACGCCGGTGTACCCCGCCATCACCAACACCGCCGTCTGCGGATGAGCGTCTTTGTTCCGGTACGCCATCTCCCGGCTCCCCCACTCCAGACCGCCGTCGGGAAGCCATTTTCCCAGTGTATAGCGGTTGGCCGCCGCCTGAATGCCAAACTCGCTGACAAAGCGCGCGGTATCTTTCAGGTACTGTTTGAACGACACGCCCTGAACGCTGCGATCCACCCGCTCGGGCTCCCCGAAGTGGCGGGGGTACACCTGTCCGTGCCACACCTGCCAATTGTGCCGGTCCCCCTCCTCGGCGCTGTTGTGGTCGGCCCCGCCGTAGGGCGAGCTGGGCCAGTACGGCCGGTCCGGATCCAGGCGCCGCAGCACCTCGGGGATCAAACGGTGGTAAATCCGCTCCCCGTAAAACGGTTCCCGGAGCCGGCCGTCGGAAACCATCATTTCCCAGAGCCACTCATTCTCATTGTTGCCGCACCACAGGGCCAAACACGGATGACCCCGCAGCCGGCGAACCACCGTTTCCACTTCGGCTCTTACATTTTCCATAAAATCCTTATTATAGTCCGGATACAGGGCACAGGCGAACATGAAGTCCTGCCACACCAAGATACCCAGCCGGTCGCATGTTTCGTAAAAGATGTCCGGTTCGTAGAGTCCGCCTCCCCATACCCGGATCATGTTCATTCCCGCCTGCCCGGCTGCCTCCAGAAGCCCAGCGATGCGCTCTTCCGTCACCGCCCCGGGAAACTGATCCGCGGGGATCCAGTTCGCCCCCTTGGCAAAGATCGGCCGACCGTTGAGCATAAAGGTAAACCGGGGTTCACCATCCTCCTCCCGGCGCAGGGTCAATGTGCGCAGCCCGGCCCCCTGTTCCCGGCGGTCCAACTCCTCTCCCCGGACAATCAGGGCGACCTGCAACCGGTAGAGGTGGGGTTCACCGAGGTCCCGGGTCCACCACAGTTTTGGCCGCAACACTTCCAGATCCACCGATGCCCTTTCTCCGATCACCGGCGCCTCGCCCTCGGCGGCCTTGCGCTCCCCATCCCGGAGGACAATCCGCACCCGGGCATCTTCCTTCCCCTCGGGATCCCCCGGGCGAAGGATCTCCACCTCCACGGGCCATTTCGCCCAGCCCTCGCCAATAAATGGAGTCCTGGGATTCACGGACTGAATCCGCCAACCCCGATGCCGGCGAAGCACCACGGGCCGCCAAATTCCGCAGGGAACGATGTTGGGCCCCCAATCCCAACCAAAATGGCTCTGCGCTTTCCTAACCCACACCCGGTCGCGGTTGAAAGCCGCCCACAACCCGTGATCCTTCTCTTTGACCGCCAGGGCCACGGGGTCGAATTTCACCGCCACCACATTGTCCCCGGCCACCAGTTCCCGGGTCACGTCGAAGCTCGCCGGGACGAACATGTTGGCGTGGCTCCCGAGCTCCCGACCGTTGAGATAGATCGTGGCCAAGGTGTCCAGCCCTTCGAACACCAACTCCAACGTCTCCCCCGCGCGGAGTGACCCTTCATCCATAAAAAAATGGCCCCGGTACCACCACACCCGTTCTTCCACCCAACGGGTGCGCCGGTCGTTGTGTCCATAAAATGGGTGAGGAATGACCCCGGCTCGATGCAGGGTCGTGTGCACATCTCCGGGCACCTCCGCCGGGAGCCAGAAATGATCGATGTAATCCCGGGCAGCTACTTCGGTATCCCGGGTCCCTCCCGGCTCAAACCCCTCGATGCGCCACTCTGTGATCGCCCGTTCTTCCCTCACTCCAACCACCTCGGCTTTTCTCCATAACAAAAGAAGCGGACAGACCTCTGCCTATCTCCGCTTCCCGTCACGCCCCCATGCCGACGAATCGCCCGGGGGCCTTTACTCATCCCAGCCCGGACCCAGCACCCCGGCCTTTTCTAACTGTCGTTCAAGATACTCCAAGGGTGTGCCCTCCACTCCGGCATACCCCGCTTTGGTATAAACGTGAAGGGCATCCGGAAACACCTCGGACAACAGCCCCCGGATCCTCCGACCCGACGGGTCATTGTCTGTCAAAATCACCGCTTGCCGGCGCCCCACCTGCTTCTGCAGCGCCATGAGCCGCCGGTGACCGGGAATCCCGTTCGTACACAGTATCATCACGTCCGCGGGCAGGATTCGACGCAACCTCGCCCGATCGTGTTTTCCTTCCACCAGAATGGCGAAACGCTCTTCCTCGCGGTCGATGCCTTTCATAGATCCAGCATACCACGCCGGGACCGGAAATGCCTTGCCCGTACCCTGCCTCAAAAATGAAAATTGTCCGGATCGGGCCCCACCCGCTGGTCGCGATTCAACCCATCCAGGGCCGCCACATCCTCGGGGGCGAGCTCAAAATCGAACACCTTGGCATTGTCCCGGATCCGTTCGGGATGGGAAGATTTTGGAATGGTCACCACTTGGTGTTCCAGGTCCCACCGAAGGATGATCTGGGCCGGGGTCTTTCCGTATTTTTCTGCCAACCCTCGCACCGTCGGCTCGTCGAACAGGTGACCCCGCATGAGAGGGCTCCAGGCCTCCAATTGAATCCCGTGCTCCCGGCAAAAGGACAAAAGGGTTTTTTGGGTCAGACGGGGGTGAAATTCCACCTGGTTGACCGCCGGCCGAATCTCGGCATCCGCCATGAGGTCCTGCAAATGGTGGATCTGAAAGTTGCTTACTCCAATTGCCCGGACCCAACCGTCGCGATACAGTTTTTCCATCGCCCGCCACGTCTCTTTGTAACGACCCTTCACCGGCCAGTGGATGAGGTACAAGTCCACATACTCCACCCCCAGCCGCCGCCGGCTCTCTTCAAAAGCTTTTAGGGTGGAATCGTACCCCTGATCGCTGTTCCACACCTTCGTCGTGAGAAACACCTGCTCCCGGGGCACTCCGCTCTCCCGGACCGCCCGGCCTACTCCCGTTTCATTCTGATACATCGCCGCGGTGTCGACGCTGCGGTACCCCGCCTCCAAAGCGGCTCGCACCGCACGCTCCACCTCCTCGCCCTCCTTGGTTTTGTACACCCCCAGGCCAAGCCAAGGCATCGCGACGCCGTTGTTGAGAACCGCCCTATCCGACAATCCCCGAATCACCTTCATCCCTCCGCCATCTCTGCTTCATGCCGTCCGAGATTTTGGCCAACAGTCCTTACGCCTGAGATTGGGGCGGCTGACCCCGCAAAACCCGCAGGACCTCCGTCTCCAAGGCCAATTGCCGAGCGAGGACTGCTCCCCCATCTCCCGCGAAGGCCAAGGGCAACAGATCTTCCAACGCCTTATCCACAGGTTGCCCCAAACGGGTGCGCAACTGGAGGAATTCCTGGAAAATCCACCGAATGCCAAAGGGAAGTTCCAACTGATCCAACCCCGCTTCGATTCCCCGGCTGGGGCCCACGACCAGCCTCTGGGCACCGAGAATCCGGAGCACCAAGTCCCGAACTTCGTCTTTCCGGCGTTCTTCCAGGCGCACCGCCACATACTCGTACACCAGGGCTTCCACCAACTGTTCCATCTCTCGCCGGGCGTCCTGGGTGTCCTTGACAATGCCGAAGATCGGTCGGTCCACCGCCTGTTTAAAGGCTTGGGCCACCCCTTCTTCGGACAAGTGCGTAAGAACGAGATTCACCCGACTGCCGTGAAGCGATTCAATGTGATGAAGCAACCCCGCCAGCCCGGCCGCCAGAGCGGGATTCCCCGAACAAATCAAAAACAGTCGGTCCGCCTTGTCGATCGGCCCAAGGTTCAATTGCCGCAGCGAATTCGACAAATCCACCAATTCCACATCTTTGTGGACATTGGCCACTCCAGAAAAGCGCTCCGTCCAAATCTCCGTCACGGTATTCAGAAATTCCGTCAGATCCGCGTGGGTCACCGATGCAAACCCGAAAATCGTCATCCCCGCACCCCGTTCCCTCTCGAATCTCCTTCCCCCTAAACTCTCTATTGCTAGTGTCTCATGAACGGCCGAATCTGTACAGGACAAATTCTGCCCGACCCGGGAGGAAAATCGTTCTCTGTGGACGAATTTCTTGTCGTGAGGTAGTAGATGGCCTTCCCCTGCAAGGATGTGAGACACGACTTTCCCAGCCGGCCAAACGCCGTCTGGGAACGACGTGACGCCAAGGGACTGAAGGGAGGCAGTGTCGGTGAAGCGCAAGAGATACCTCTGGCCGTTGCTCGTCCTCGGAACGGCCGGTGGCGTGGCGGGAGCACACCCAGCCCACGCGGAGGGTTCTTACGCCGTCTTTCAATATGCCGTTCGGTTAAAAGAGTTTCCTACACTGACGGATGCCGTGGCCTATGCGAAACTGTGGGACCACAGCCGGATCGTCAACCTGGCCACCGGCGAAGACGAATGGGACAACTATCCGGCCCCTGCCGCCATGTTGGGCTACTGGGTAGTTCGGAACGGCGAGTGGGTGGACGCTGCCTGGGCCAAGGAGCAAGCCGTTCAAAAAGCGAAGAATGTGCAGGATTCCGTCGTGTTGAATGCCCTGACCGGAACTGTGGTTTGGCGGCACCCCCCGACGACTGCTCCGAGTCAGGGCGGGGCTTCCGGGGACGGTTTATCCTCTCGGGGAGAAACAGCGAGCAACTCCCCCCCGGGCAATGCCCCATCGACCCCGGTGGATCATCCGCCTGTTTACGCCCAGATCCTACCCCCGGGGACGACCGCGACAAAGGCGTCGGCAAACCCGTTACCCGGTGGATCTTCGCCGGGACCAGCCCCGGGGACATCAACGGAAAGTCCCTCGCCCGCTTACTCGGCGAATGGGCAAGGGACACCGTCCCCTGGGGCCGCAACCTCTTCACCCCAACCGGGGAATGGAAGTGGGACCACCCGGGTCCCGGATCGGCCTGCTCCCTATGGGCCGGATTATTACGAGGTTCAAGGGGGCACTCTTTTGCACCTGTTCGGCATCCCGGGGGCGCCACCCAAGGCGGCAATCGTGGTGGGACCGGCACCCGACTTTATGCGGCCCGGAGACATCTACATACGGGACTCCGCACATCGGTTTTACCGGCGGACTCCTTCGGGCGATCAGCCAGTGGGCGTGTGGGAGCCTCCCTTTGAAACCCTGGACCTCCGACTGCCGGCCAAGATCACCGGCCAGGAGATCGACCAGTTTATTCGGGAGCACCACCCCGACAGCCCACTCGTTGGAATGGGGAACGCCTTCGTGCAGGCCGGGCAACAATACGGGGTCAACGCCCAATACCTGGCCGCCCATGCGATCCTGGAGAGCGGGTGGGGACTGTCTTCCATCGCCCTCGACAAGAAAAATCTGTTCGGATACGGGGCCTATGATGGCGACCCGTACAACGCCGCCGCCACCTTCGCGAGTTACGAGGACTCGATCCGCTTTATCGCTTACTTCGTCCGGCACCAGTATTTGGACTCCGGCGGGCGGTGGTACGGAGGTTCGCCAACTTTAGACGGCATGAATGTCCACTACGCCACAGATCCCGATTGGGCGGAGAAGATCGCCGCCCTGATGGAACAGATGCGCCCGTATCGGCCGGAGGATTACCGCGGGGCGGCGACGCTTCCCGCTTCCGCCCCGCCGCCTCCCGGACCCATCGCAGATCCACCTCCGGCGCCCGCCAACTCCGGCGGCACTTTGCCGCCTCCAAACCCGGGCCGGCCCGGCACCGGTACCGGCCTGCCTATCCTCGGTTCCCAGCTCGGAGACCGCTCGGGGGTGCCAACCCCCCTGCCCGCAGGTCTCAAGGGCGAGACGACCGACGCCGTCAATCTCCGGGAAGGCCCCAGCACCTCAAGCCGGGTCATCACTGTGCTGCCACCCGCGACTTCGGTGACGGCGTTGCAGCGATCCCCGGATGGCTGGTTTCAGGTGGACATTGGCGGGCAAAAAGGGTGGGTATACGGCCAGTACCTGCAACTCGATCACGTGCTCGTCACCCGGGTGGACGACGCCCTCAACGTCCGCCGGGGACCGGGTCTCTCCTTCAGCGTCATCACCCAGGTTCCCGCCGGCACCCTCCTCACCCCCGTCAACACCGCCGGAGGCAAGCCAGCGATAGTCAACAACTGGTACCACGTCCGCCTGCCAAGCGGCCAAGACGGATGGGTCTACGGAGATTACGTCGCCCAGGCTGTGCCCGTGTGACAAGCGCCTGGCCGGTGTGGGCCCACGATCTCCGGCCCCGCCCACAGGGCAGTGGGCTCCAGCCGACGAAAAATGGGCTTCCCCCGGAAGGAGGGAGGCCCATTTCCCTTCAACAAGAGTTATTCCACGCCGACGATGGCCGCTGCGCAGATGGCCATGAGATAGATCAACGAATAACGAAACATTCCATTGGCCCACTTCATCGGTTCGGACGTTCGAAAGCCCCATAGACTCATTCCGACGTAGATCCCGCCGAGAATCGCCGCCGGAATCAAATACAACCACCCCGCAGCCCCGGTCCAAAAGAGCAACAGTGAGACGGGCCACAGCACCACCGTGTAACCGAGCATCTGGCGCCGCGTCGGCTCGAACCCCCGTACCACCGGCAGCATGGGGATTCCCGCCGCTCGGTAATCATCCACCCTTTTCATGGCCAGGGCAAAGAAATGGGGCGGTTGCCAGAGAAAGATGATCGAAAAAAGAATCCACGCCGATGGGTCCAACGTGCCCCGCACCGCCGCCCAGCCGATGAGAGGAGGAACAGCACCGGCGATTCCCCCGACCACGGTGTTCAGGGTGGTGGTTCGCTTCAACCATAACGTATAGACGATGACATAAGTAAACCAGCCGATAAAAGCCGTGAGCGCCGCCAGACCATTGATGCCCACTGCGAGGAGCACCAACCCTGCCAGAGAAATGGCCGAACCGAGCAATAGTCCCTGCACGGCTGGAATCCGGCCGTTGGCCAGTGGCCGCTTGGCCGTGCGAGGCATGACCCGATCAATATCCCGATCAATCCAATTGTTGAGGGCGGCCCCACCCCCCACTACGAGGGCCGTACCCGCCAGGGTCACCACTGTGGTGTACCCGTCGATACGCCCGTGGCCGGCCAGCCACAACCCCGCGAACGTCGTCCACAAGTTGGCGACATTGATTCCTACCTTCGTGATCGAAACATAATCTTTCCAGGAACGGCTGACTTCTTGCGGCTCCGCTGCAGAATCGGATTCTATCTGAGCGGGGGTCGGAGAATCATAGGCCGCGGGCCTTTCCATCCTTCCCCCTCCTTTCTGTACATCGTGCGTCCTCAACCTTCACCACCGTTCCGGTCACATCCGGCCCCCGGCCGTCAGGCCGTCCGAAGACCCCTTGGCCACCACTGTTTCGTGCCCAGGATTGATCTGTTGACCGTGCAGATCGTGCCACAAGCCGGTCACCAGATACGACCCGAGCCCGACGACCAGCGCCGCCCCCGACCAATGCACGGTCACCGAGGCCACATTGAGTTCTAACAGGTACGCCACCGCCCCCGCCGCCATCTCAGCCACCAATAGGCTGAGGTAGAGCACGACGGTCTTGACACCCCGGGCGCTTCGCACCGCCTCGGTCAACAGCCAAACCGCTAACGCCGCCACGACGAAGGAAAAAAGGATGTGTAGGGCAAACACCGTTGTGGAGAAAATCTTCGACGGAATCATGAACTGCTGATGACTCGCGAGGTAGGTCCCCTTGCCGAATAACGCTTCCCCGGCCCCGGAATGGCGAAAATACCCGCCCAACAGTACTTCCCCAAAAGCCGCACCGGCGGTGATCCACGCCGCCCGCATCAAGCGCCGGTCTTTCGTATTCATCTCCCGGGGGGCAACGGCGGTTCCAGATCCAGCGGACCGCCTCAAGTGTACCGTCAAAGCCACCATCGTCGCAAACAGAATCATGCTGTTGCCCACATCGATGGTGGTGAACGCGCCGGGCAGGACCAACACCACAATCAACGCCCCGGCGATCACCTGAACCGAGATACTGGCGACGGTGATCCCGAGCAGCCACTTCGACAAACGATCCAAGCGCTTCCGGTTGCGGAAACCGACTACAGCTACCGCCAACACCAGGAGTGAAACCGCGGCCGCCACCAGGCGATGGGTGTATTCGACCAGGACGAGGCCATCAAGCGGCGGTATCAACTGTCCATTACAGAGGGGCCAGTCCGGGCAGACAAATCCCGCATTCAGGCCCACCACCAAAGCACCCATGACCATCGAAATGTATATTGTCACTGCTGTAACCAACGGCAGTCGGTACCCCACCGTCCCATCCCCTTCCGTCGAATTCATCGCCCGGAAAAGCCGTGCCACCCCGCAGCGATGACCGGGCCTCGCTCCAACGCTACACTTTGCTTAATATAATGATACACTCCCATGCGCCCGACCGCCAGTCCCAGGAAGGGCCGTCCACCGGGGGGATTCGACATCTGTCGCACATCGTTTGCAATTTGGACACAGTTTATCCAAAAAATGCCCCGCATGCCCTTCACTTGACAAGGTGTCCGGATTGACGGAACATGGAAAAGAAGATAATCCGCGTGGTTGAGGTGAAAAGGATTGAATCTAAAAGTCGTCTTGCCCGGCATCGTCGTATTGCCGCGACAGACCATCGTCGTATTGGAACAGGTGTATTCCCGGGGAGACGGAACTCACGGGGCTCTGTCCGTTTTTGACAAAACCGAACACATCCGATTTGAGTTCCAAGGTCAGCAGCCTCCGGAAGGGACGGAGGAACCGTCTTTATCCGGGAAAAACTACCTGGTGGACTATTGCCAAGTAAATTTTGAGGGTGACAAGACCACGACCTTGATTCACGCCCGGGAGATTCACGTGGGCGCACATTGAACCGGCCATCGTGATCTGGCCTGGGTTCTGGGCCGTCGGTCCCCCGACGGCCCGCCCTCCATCTCAACCCCCCTTCCTCGCCCTCTCCGATCCGACCAGTCGTTGCCCCGTCGCTCCATCCCTGTTCCGGGAGCTGACCGCATAGCACTCCGTCTTTCAGCATCGACCGACCGATTGGCTTCTCACCTGCATCGATCCGTGCTCTAGAAAGCGTTGGTGGAAGGAAAAGGCCCGTTCCAACACATGGGGGGTATGGCCTCCCCGCTTGAGCGCCTCATTGTAATACTCCAGCATTAAAGTTCAACAATGACCGCAGCTGAACCGGCCCGGCCTCCAGGGCCAGGCGGTCCGGGCAGCCGGACCGAGCTAGGTTACGTCTGCCCGAAAATACACCGCTTCCGGATGACTGAAGACCAAGGCAGACACCGAAGCCTCGGGGTCCATCATGAAGCCGTCTGTCAGTCGAATCCCAATCTCTTCTGGCCGCAACAAGCGGAAAAGTTTCGCCTGATCCTCTAAATTCGGACAGGCCGGGTACCCAAAAGACACCCGAATCCCGCGATATTTGGCCTGAAATCGCTCCCTCATCGTCATATCCGGCGGATCCGGAAATCCCCACAGGTCGCGAATCATCCCGTGCAGCCGCTCGGCAAAGGCCTCGGCCGTTTCCAGAGCAAGGGCTTGTAGAAAATGGGACTTCACGTATTCCCCCCGAGCCTTCCACTCCTCTGCTTTGTCCCGGATCCCGGCACCGGCCGTCACGGCAAAAAAGGCCACATAGTCCATTTCTCCGCTCTCCACCGGTCGCACGTAATCGGACAAGCAAAGATACGGCTCCCTCCCCTGGCGAGGGAAGGTGAACCGCTCGATGACTCGACCCGGCTGTTCAGGGTCATAGATCAAGATGTCGTCTCCTTCGCTCTGACTGGGGAAGAATTGGTACACGGCGTGAAGCCGCAGCAACCCCTCCCCCTTGGCTTCGGCAATCAAGGCATTCAGCCGCTCCACCCACTCCACGGCCTTCGGATCCCTCTCGGCGAGGAGCTTGTCCACGTTCCCCCGCAGCCCCATATGGCGGCCCAGCAACATTTGGAGATTGATGTAAGGCTGAACGTGGTCGAAAGGATAATCCCGCCACAGGTGGCGGCGACAATCCGGAGGGACCGCCACAGGAACGGTGCGACTCACCGATGACCTCCTCGGCCTGGAACCGGTTGAAACGGCCGGAGCGGCTGGGCGGTCGGTCAGGGAGGCCCGCAATTCTGCCGTCTTCCTCTCCAACTCCGGACGCCCCTCGGGGTCGACCAACCGATTGGCGATCTCCAGCCCCTCCATGGCGTCTTTGGCATAAAGAACCAACCCCTCGTACTCCGGGGCGATACGAGTATAAGCGAATTTCGCCGTCAATGCCGCACCGCCGACGAGAAGGGGCAGGGATACGCCCGCCGCCCGGAGGTCCTGGGCCGTGACCACCATCTGTTGGGCACTTTTCACGAGGAGGCCCGAGAGACCGATGGCATCGGGTTCCTCACGCCGGACCGCCTCGATTAACACCTCCGGCGCCACTTTGATGCCCAGATTCACCACTTCGAACCCGTTGTTGCTAAGGATGATCTCCACGAGATTCTTGCCGATGTCATGGACATCCCCCTTGACCGTGGCCAGGAGGATCTTGGCTTTTTTCGCCGTCTCCGCCTTTTCCATGTGCGGTTCGAGATAGGCCACCGCCGCCTTCATGACCTCGGCGCTCTGGAGCACCTCGGCCACGATCAGCTGGTTGTCATTAAAGAGCCTCCCCACCTCATCCATGCCTGCCATCAACGGCCCGTTGATGATCTCTATGGGAGAGGCGCTCTGAAGGGCCTCGGAGAGATCATCCAAAAGCCCCTCTTTCGACCCTTCCACCACACAGCGGGCCAGCCGCTCGTTCAGGGAGAGGGTCTCCCGGCGCACCGGCGGGCCGGCGGGTCGGTCTTTGAAGCGATCGTGGAACCGGGCCAGGGTCTCCTGTCCCGTTTCAAAGAGGAGCGCCTCGGCCAGGCGGCGCTCCTCTTCGGGAATGGAGGCGTAGCGCTGAAGCTTTTCAGGGTTGACGATGGCGTAATCCAATCCGGCCTTGGTGCAATGGTACAGGAATACCGCATTGAGCACCTCCCGGCCAGCGGGAGGCAGGCCGAAAGACACATTGCTGATCCCGAGGATGGTGGCGCTGCGGGGAAACCGCTCCTTCAGCATACGGAGGGCAGCCACCGTCTCCGCCGCCGCCCCGACGTAGTTCTCATCCCCGGTCCCCACCGGGAATACCAGGGGATCAAAGATCAGGTCCTCCGGGGGAATCCCGTATTCTTCAGTCAAAAGTTGGTAGGAGCGTTGGGCCACCGCCAATTTGCGCTCCCGGGTCACCGCCATACCCTCCTCGTCGATGGTCCCCACCACCACCGCCGCGCCGTAGCGCCGGGCGAGAGGCGCAACTTGGGCAAAACGCTTTTCCCCGTCCTCTAAATTGATCGAATTGATAATAGCTTTCCCCTGGGAGCGCTGAAGAGCCAACTCCACGACCCGGGGGTCTGTGGAGTCGATCATGAGCGGCACTTTGACCATTCTGGTCACATATTTGAGAAACTGGTCCATGTCCGCGTACTCGTCCCGATCGGGGTCCGCGAGGCATACATCAATAATCTGCGCGCCGCCTCTCACCTGGGCCCGGGCAATCTCCGCCGCTTCTTCGAACCGCCCGGATTGGATGAGTTCGCGAAATTTCCTGGACCCGATGACATTGGTCCTCTCCCCGACCAACAGCGGCCGATTGTCGCCCTCGAGGAACACCGCCTCTACTCCGGACACCGCCGGCGGATGGTCCGCCGCCGGGGTGCGCGGGGGAAGCCCGCGGACGGCCTGGGCCAGGGCCCGGATGTGCTCCGGGGTCGTTCCGCAGCACCCGCCCACCACATTGACCCACCCCTGCCGCGCAAACCCCGCCATTTTTTCGGCGAGGCTCTGGGGGGATTCGTGGTAGTGGCCTTCCTCGTCCGGCAGCCCCGCGTTCGGATAGCAGCTGACCGCAGTCTTCGCGAGCCCGCTGAGCGTCCGCAGATGATCGGTCATAAACTCCGGCCCCGTGGCACAGTTGAGCCCCACGGCGACGGGGTGAAGGTGCTCCACCGAAACATAAAAAGCGTCTATCCCCTGGCCGGCCAAGGTGGTCCCCATGGGTTCGATGGTCCCGGAAATCATCACCGGCACTTCAAAACCCAGCTCAGCAAAAGCCCGGTGGATCCCCACGCCCGCCGCCTTGACGTTAAGGGTGTCCTGGGCGGTCTCCACCAAAAGGAGGTCCACTCCGCCGTCCAGCAGCCCCTTCGCCTGTTCGGCGTAGGCTGCCGCCAGGGTGTCAAAATCGATCCCCCCGGTCACCGACAGGGTTTTGGTGGTGGGACCCATGGCCCCGGCCACAAAACGCGGCCGATCCGGCGTGCTGTACCCATCCGCCGCCCGCCGGGCCAACTCCGCCGCCGTCCGGTTGATGGCGTAGGCTTTCCCCTCGAGCCCGTACTCGGCCAGCACCACCCGGGTGGCCCCAAACGTATTGGTTTCAATGATGTCCGCCCCGGCTTCGAGATAGGCCTCGTGGATGGAGGTGATGACGTCCGGACGGGTTAAGTTGAGGACCTCATTGCACCCCTCCTGGGCCTCGCCGCCAAAATCCGCGGCTGTTAAGCCTTGTTGCTGGATCATCGTCCCCATTGCCCCGTCCAGCACCAGAATCGCCTCTTTGAGACGGCGCTCCAGAAGCTCCGGGCGCCTCTTTGCCAGCTGAACCGATTGGATATTCTGTCCCAACGTCATGCCCCACCTCCCTTGGCACAGCGGACAGCTCGGATATCAAGCCCATATGACGATGCCATCGAAATACTCTTCCTAACCGCCGCGGTCATTTCACGCCTATATTACCGAACCTGCTTCCTCTTTTCAAATTTAGTGGATCTGGTGTCCTTTTCGGAGTTAGAGCCCATGCGGACAAGCTACAAAGGCAGCCACTAAAACGCTTTGGTATAACCTAGGCTCCATGTGGTATAGTAGCAGGGGAGGCGCGCCGGAGGACATGATGGATCATACAGCTCTATTGGCCGTAGGAATTTTTGTGATCACCTATGCGTTTATCGTATCCGAATGGGTTCACCGTGCGATCATCAGTATGGTCGGAGCGGCACTGGTGATTTTATTAGGCATCGTCGACCAGGACATGGCCATCCATCACATTGATTTTAATACGCTAGGTTTATTAATCGGAATGATGGTTCTCGTAAACATTACTGCGCAAACCGGGGTGTTCTCATACTTGGCGATTTGGACAGCCAAAAAAGCCAGGGGTGAGCCGATTCTGATTTTAGTCGCAGTGGCAGTCGTCACCGCGGTGGTATCCGCATTTTTGGATAATGTAACAACGGTTTTGCTGATGGTGCCCGTCACTTTTAACGTGACGCAACGACTGGGGATCTCCCCTTACCCTTATTTAATGGCACAGATTTTGGCTTCCAATATTGGCGGTACCGCCACCCTCATTGGTGACCCGCCAAACATCATGATCGGAAGTGCAAACCCAAACCTCACGTTTCTTGATTTTATCAATAACTTAGGCATCGTTTCCGCGATCATTTTAGTGGTGACCATCGGATTAATGGCCCTTATTTTTCGCCGATCTCTTGACGCGTCGGCTGAACGCAAAGAGACCCTGATGACACTGGAGGAAAAAACTGAAATCACAAATCCCGTGCTATTGAAAAAGAGCCTCAGTGTCTTGGCCTTGACGATTTTCGGTTTTTTTCTTCATCAAAAGCTTCACTTGGATAGTGCAACCATCGCTTTATCCGGGGCCTTTGTGCTTCTCCTGTTAACCGACGAAAAGCAAGTGGAGAGGGCCCTAGCTAAGGTCGAATGGACCACGATTTTCTTTTTTACCGGTCTGTTTGTGATCATTGCCGGTCTCGTAGAAACGGGTGTGATCGAAACTTTGGCCCGGGCTGCCCTGGAGTTAACGGGGGGGAGATTGAATGCGACCGTTATGCTGATTCTGTGGATGAGTGCCCTTGTTTCCGCGTTTTTGGACAACATCCCCTTCGTCGCCACCATGATCCCGATGGTCCAGGAAATGGGACACATGGGCCTCACAAACTTGGATCCGCTGTGGTGGAGCTTATCTCTCGGCGCCTGCCTTGGAGGGAATGGAACCCTAATCGGGGCCAGTGCCAATCTGATCGTAGCGGGGTTGGCAGATAAAGAAGGACACCGGATTTCCTTTGTGCAGTACCTCATCCTCGGATTTCCCTTGATGATCCTATCGATCGCGATCAGCGCCGCATATGTGTACCTCCGGTATCTGATTCACTGACGGCGAGAGAAAGGGGTGGGCCGAAAGAGACATGGAACATCAAGCCCTGTTGGCGATAGGAATTTTTTTGCTGACCTACGCCGTGATTATCAGCGAGAAAATCCACCGGACGGTTATCGCGATGGTTGGCGGGATCCTCATGATCCTGCTCGGAGTTGTGGACCAACAAACGGCAATACAGCACGTTGATTTTGGAACCATCGGATTACTGGTCGGAATGATGATTATCGTCAACATCACCGGGCGCACCGGTGTATTCAAATATCTTGGAATCCGAGCAGCGAAAGCCGTAAAGGGGGACCCAATGCGAATTTTTTGGGCCCTGAATCTGATCACAGCCATCGCTTCCGCGTTTCTGGACAATGTGACGACGGTACTTCTCATGGTCCCAGTCACTTTCAGCATTGTCCGCCGGTTGGCGTTGCCGCCGATACCTTTTTTGATTTCGTTGATCCTGTCCTCGAACATCGGGGGTACGGCCACCATGATCGGTGATCCGCCCAATATCATGATTGGAACGGCGGTCAAAGAGCTGACATTTGTGGATTTTATCACCAACCTTGCGGGTATTTCTCTCATCATTCTTGTCGTCACCCTCGGGGTCCTTTCGCTGATTTACCGAAAATATCTCCGGGCCGACGAGGATGTAAGACAGCAAATACTTGAGTTGGATGAAAAAGCCGAGATCACCGATATCACCCTTCTAAAGAAATCGGTTGTTGTGTTGCTTCTCACGATGCTCGGGTTTTTCTTGCACCCTATCCTTCACATTGAATCGGCAACGATCGCTTTATCAGGGGCGACCCTGCTCCTTCTGCTTACGGGTGAGCGCTATCTCGAGGAGGCTCTGGCCCACGTCGAGTGGGGGACAATCTTCTTTTTCGTGGGTCTATTTGTACTGGTGTCCGGCCTCGAGGTCACCGGAGTCATTACCGCATTGGCCAAACAGGTGATTAGTTGGACGGGCAACAATATCGCTGGGGCATCATTGCTCATTCTATGGGTGAGTGCCATCGCTTCCACCTTCGTGGACAACATTCCCTTTGTCGCCACCATGATTCCCTTGATTAAGGAAATGGGATCCTTGGGCTTGACAAATTTGGATCCGCTATGGTGGAGTCTGTCTCTCGGAGCCTGCCTGGGAGGAAACGGGTCATTGATCGGTGCAAGTGCCAACGTCATCGTAGCGGGAATGGCGGCCAAAGAGGGACAGGGAATTACCTTTCTGCGCTTCTTCTTGGTCGGTTTTCCCTTGATGGTCCTCTCGATTGCCATCGCCCACCTGTATGTCTTCCTCAGGTATTTATGAGGAGCCTAAAAGCCAAACGCGAGGAGTGGACAGCATGGAAAACCAAGCCCACTTAGGCGGCATCGATATCGCTTACACCCTGGAAGGATCCGGCCCGCCAATGGTGTTTATCCACGGAATGGCGGGAAGCCGCATCGTCTGGAACCACGTCGCCCCGCCTCTGGCGGCAGATTTTGAGACTCTGGTCTATGACTGCCGGGGACACGGCGAGAGCACCCACCCGGCTTCCTACACTTTGGACGACCACGTGGCCGATCTGGCAGGCCTCCTGCGCGCCCTGGAGATCGAGAGGGCGCACATTGTGGGCCACTCCATGGGAAGCTTCATCGCCCAGGCTTTTGCCATCGCCCACCCTGAGCACTGCCGCTCTCTCGTCCTCATTTCCACCCGTTCCGCTGCGGGCCCGGAGCGGCCGGGGCGGCTCGTGAGCCCTCGGGGCGGCATCCCCATCAAGGAGTTCGTGGGAACAAAAACGCCCCTCATGACCGTCGTCGGCCGTATGAAGGGCTATCCGCGCCCGGAACCCGAGATTCTGCGCGTCGCATCCCGGGCTCTGGCCGGCTTTGATTTGAGAGATCAGCTACACCGGATCGAGGCGCCCACTCTGATCCTCCAAGGAGACCAGGACCGCATAACCCCTCTGTCCTCCGCCCGGGAGACAGCCGCAGGCATTCCCGGGGCCAAATTGGAGGTCCTACAAGGATATGGCCATTTTCTCCACGTGGAATGTCCCGACATACTGGTGGACCGGATCCGCTCCTTCTGTCTCGCGGCGCCATGAAGGCGAAGCGCAGTTAAAAGCCGGTAAATCCGCCGAACAACTTCGTGAGCCAGACCGTAATCGTGCTCAGGGAATCCGTCAGCAACAAGAATCCCATGACCACCATGATGACCCCGCCGGCCTTGCTGACCACGCCTGACTTTTGTTGCAGCCATTTCCAGGAGGTGAGGGAAAAAGCCAGGATCAAAAAGGGCAGTGCAAATCCCAAGGCGTAAAGAGCCATGAACAGGAGGGCCCGGCCGGGCTCGTTGGCCGCCATGACCAACACCGAGGCCAGGATCGGGCCGATGCACGGCGTCCAGCCGGCGGCAAAACTGACTCCGATCAACCAGGCTCCAAAATACCCCACCGGTTTGCGATTGACCGTCCATTTTTTCTCCTGCATCAACCAGTCCGATCGAATCCACCCGGCAATCACCATGCCCATGAAGATGACCACAATCCCGCCGATGATCCGCAGCCACATTTTATACTCCACAAACAATTGGCCGATGAGGCTGGCAGACCACCCTAGAGCTAGGAAAACGGTGGAAAACCCGAGCACAAAAAAAACCGCATACTTCAAGGCCCGCCTTCGCGCCTCGGCGCGATCGGCACCTTCCCCCCAGGACACGCCGGAGATGTAAGAAATATACGAAGGGTACAAGGGCAATACACAGGGAGAGACAAAGGAAAGCAATCCTGCGCCAAACGCCAGCCACAGGGTCACCGGTTCCGACACGATTATCACCTTCCCTACCCCGGAGGCCGCCGGAGCCCGCCATCGGCCTTCGCGCCTCGCGTCAGCCGGCACACGCCTGTCCCGTGTTCAGCCCCCGGACAATCTTCTACTTTGCCGATGCCAATTCCCCGAATAACCGGTCCATATCCTGTTTCGTCATCAGTCCCTGAACCAACTCGACGATCTTGCCGTCCGGAGCGATAAACACGCTGGTGGGGATGGCCTGTACCCGGTACAGATCAGACACCTTGCCCTCTGCATCCGAGAGGACAGGATAATCAATCTTGTAGTTTTTGATGAAATCCAAGGCTTTTTGCTGGTCATCTTGTTGCGTCAGGTTGATGCCATAAAAGGCGATCTTATCGCCGTATTTCTTATGCATTTCCACGAGGTCTGGCGTTTCCGCCTGGCACGGGGGACACCAGGAAGCCCAGAAATTCAAGAATACCGGCTTGCCTTTCATCTGGGACAATGTCACAGCCTGTCCGTCAAACGTTTTCAAAGTAAAATCCGGAGCCTGGTATCCTTTAATCGGCAGGGCCGCACCACCCCCCGCTCCGGCTTCGGATCCGTTCGATTTCGTGACATTGATGACGACGGCCACGGCAATGAGGAGCACGACCACGACAAAGATCGTGAACCCCATGCCGCTCTTGCGCTTGCCGGTCACCCCGCTCCCTCCTTCGTCTCGGTTAATGCAACAATCGGGCGACGACGGTCATCACCAGAACCGCTGCCGCCACGGCGAAAAACACGAGTTGCCCGGGGCACCAGCCGCAACGCACCCGCCGAGCCAACCATGAGGCGAACCCGGTCAGCGGGCATGCGTTTGAGGTGCGGCCACAAGAGCGTAATGAAACGCACTGACGTCCAGAAGACTCTCCACCTTCAGTCCGCACCGCATCATTTGCTGAGCCAAGCGATCGGGATTTAATCGTTCCTGTTTGGGGGGCCCTTTCTGGTCTGTCGCCTCCGGGTGCCATTCGATCACCACCATTCTCCCATTGAGCCTGAGCACGCGTCGCGCTTCTTGAAGGGCCTCATCCAGAGCATCTACTTCGTGAAGCACCAATGAGTAGAGGAGCCGGTCCACCGATCCGTCGGGCAGGGGCAAATCGTCAGCCGCGCCGACGAGCGGCCGCACCCTCGCCGGCATCCCGCCTGGCCAACGGCTCTGCAACACTTCCAACATCCGCGGTTCCACGTCTATGGCATACACCGTCCCCTGGGTCCGCTCGGCGAGGGGAAGGGTAAAATACCCCGGCCCGGCCCCGATATCCGCCACTGTATCTGCGGGATTCGGAGCTAAGAGGTCGAGAATTCGATCCGGAGGCAGGACGCCCCTCCGTTCCTCCCCAAGCAATCGGTCCATGTGGTCGGGATGAAATCGATGTCCCACGCCCTCACCCCTTACATGTCGACTTTCAGCGGGCCGCCGCATCAACGGCTGCAGTGAGTTGCTCCTCCACCCGCTGGGCGATCTCCCGCAACTCGGCGTCCTCCGAGGCGTGGCCGAGCAGCATGGTCGGCCGGGGCAGACCGATCTTGGTCTTTTCCCCGTCCCGGTAGACGACAATCTTGCAAGGCAAGAAGTACCCCACCAGCAGTTCCCTCCCCAGTACCCTAGCCGCCTCCTGGGGATTGCATACCTCCAGGACTCGGTACGGGGTATCAAAAGATACCCCCTTTTCCCGGAGTTTCTCCGGGATGTCCATCTGCCACAACACACCAAAGCGGCGCTCTTTGAGGGATTCCTCCAGGGCGCGAACAGACTCTTCCAGGGATTTGTCGGTGGTCACCGTATAATGAAACATATTCCTCCTCCTTCCGTCCTTATCCTTCCCCGTTGCCGCGAAGCGGTGTCGATCAGCGACTTTTCATCAAAAGTTCAATGGCTTCTTGAATCACTTGGTCCGCAGGGCGGCCGTTCTCAACTTCGTCCCGGATGCACATTTCCATGTTCGATCCGATCACATATACAATGAGCCGGTCGATCGCCGCCCGAACTGCGGACAGTTGCGTGACAACATCTCGACAGGACTGCTCCTTTTCCATCATGCCCATAATGCCCCGAACCTGACCCTCGATGCGCTTCAGGCGATTCTTCATCGCATCTGTGTATTCCATGGTCCAACACCTCACTGTTGACTATACCATACCCCGAAGTGGTTTACGATACGCCTGGGACGCTTTCCGGGGTCCAGGCTCTAACATCCTGCCGAGCGGCTGACGGCACTGTCCGCTCCGGAAGGCACCTGCTCACGCACCTTCGGATTCAGGTCCGTAATTCACCGCTCCAGGCCAGTAGATCATGCCACCGGCCAGGTTGATGACACGCTCGTACCCCAACCGCTGAAGGAATTGGCACACATAGCCACTTCGGCTGCCCGACCGGCAGACAAAAACAATCTCCTCGTGCTTTGAAATTCGGCCGAGAGCTGCAGAAATCTCGCCCATCGGGATTAATTCCGCTCCAGGGATATGCCCGTGTTCATAATACTCTACCGGTTCCCGCACGTCGATAATCCGGGGGGCAGTCCCCTCCTGCATCCGGCGCCATAGGTCCTCGCCACTCCACTCGCGCATCCGAAATCCTCCTTCACGAGCCGCGGCGCGGCCCTATCTTTTCATGTTTTTCACCGCACTCACCGGCTCCGCTTTGAATGGAGCCGTCGATTCCAGGCGATCATCCCGCCCCGAACGTTCCAGAGCCGGGCATACCCGGCCTTTTTCAGGATTCGTGCCGCCTGAACACTTCGATGGCCGCTTCGACAGATCAAGGCCACCTCCCGATCCTTTGGGATGCGGTGCAATTCGCGAGACAATCGGCTCAGCGGCACATTCACAGCTCCCGGTACGTGACCTGATCGAAGCTCGTGCGCCTCCCGCACGTCTGCGATCTAAACCGGGGGCAATCTCGCACCTCCGATACCGGAGAGAGTATATTTATGGATGCAGTATATACCCCCCAGGGCATCATGTCAATCCAAGGTAATAGTTCAAATCAACTATTCCCAACTGTGCATACGCATCACATGAGATCGACCACCTGAACCAGTCATTTTTCCTCCATTTGTCTCTTGGGGGAGCAAGGAGCAGAGGGATATGGTGAATTATAGGGTACAAATCGCTTCAATTCAAAGGGGAGCGCAACAGAGGTGCCGAGGGGGATGGGGATCGCCATGGTCCTGTTCGATAAACTGACAAGACGGAACATGCTCATTCGCAATGGCCGGCTAACTATGGATGATGTCGATCTAGAGGCACTGGCGGATCGCTTCGGCACGCCACTGTATGTGTATTCCGAATCCCATCTGTGGCGAAATGTCCGTCAACTCCACGACGCCTTTCACTACGAACACGTACCCGCCGACCTGTTCTTTCCGCTGCGGGCCTCTTCGAATCTGGCCATTCTTCAAGCCATCGGTCGGACCGGTATCGGGGTCGAGGTCGGCTCTATGGGAGAGCTCAAAAAGGCTCTCACCGCAGGTTTCAGTGGAGAACGCATCTTGCTCGCCGGAGCAGATAGACCTCCGGAACTTCTCTCCCATGCCTTGGAACGAGGGGTACGGGCGATCAGTACGGACTCCCTGTCGGAAATCGAGACGTTGTCCACGCTGGGTACCCGCATGGCGCGCCCGGCCGACATTCTGTTGGAAGTCGACCCCGTGCTGTCTTTCCCCAACCATCGGCCACCCACTCCCTATTATCTAAAGTCCGGGATCGATCGTCATGACTTGCTTTCTTTCGCCGAGCAAACCCTTAATTATCCCGGCATACGTATCCGGGGTCTTCATGTGCAGGTCGGCACCTACCGGTGGAAACCCGAAACGTTACGTCGAGTCGGCGAGATCGCCCTAGAACTGTTAGAACAGATTCGAAGTCGGCTCGGGGTGGATGGGGATGTTCTCTTCCTGGGGGGAGAACTGCCACTTCAGGTGCAGGAGTTAGATCTTCCGTCCTCGGATGAAGCCGCCGCAGAATTGGATCAGGATCTGCTGGCCGCGCGGACCTTGGCGGAGCTCTTGACCCAGTACGACCGGCCGCTGCGTTTCGTTCTGTCTCCCGGCGAGCGGCTCATTGCGAACGCCGGCCTATTGCTGACCACCGTCCGCCAGGTAAAAAGCAAATCGATTCGGGACGAAGAAGGAAATATCACCGATATCGTGCGCTGGTTAATCGTCGATGCCGGACTCAACATCCTTCCTCAGTGGCCCGGGGAACCGAGCAACAGGGCCGCTTTGTCCGTCACCCGGGCAGAACAAACTCACGATGTCCCCTTCAAAATCGGCGGCCCCTTGTACGACCACCGGGATTATTTTCGCGACGGCGCCCAGGGCAGCGAGTACTATCTCCTTCCGGGGAACACGCGCCCCGGAGACCGTTTGGCCTTTTTGGACACCGGCGCCTACGTGCTTGAATATATGTCCGAAGCCAACAGCTTTCCCCGGGCCGGCGCCGCGATGATTCGCACCTCCGGTCAGGTCCATCTGATTCGCCATCACGACACCTTTCGGCAACTCGTGGATTGTGACGTATTTCCAGGGAAATACAGAAAAGAGCCACGCCCCCACCACCAGGTGGATTTGTAGGAACATCCCCTGACACGGTGTCCCCCGTTCAAGATCCCGGGCGTCGCGACGGGCCATTCGGGGAAAGGGGACAATGCCCGCTTCTCAGGACTACACCACGTTGAAAGAGCCCGCCCCGGCACACTCCCCGGGGCGGCGGATGACTCATATGCTAAACAGAAAGCGGCTTAATTCTCGGCAGTGAGCTCGGTTCGAGAATAGGCGATCTCCTTGGTCTCCGGCGAGAACAAACTGAGAACCAGGGAGATGATCAGCCCTCCGATAAAAAACCCCCCGAATACCCATGGTGACGGGCCAAAATTTTTTGCCATGGCCGTCCATGCCAGAGGCCCAAAACCGACAATGGCCGCAGCCACCTGGTATCCCACCGACAATCCCGTGTACCGGACCTTTGCGGGAAACAGCTCCGAGAAAAATGTCCCCTGAGTGGCGAAGATGGCCCCCCATACGATCCCCAGCACGATGACCTCCATGAGATATAGCCAAATGACATGTTGGGCCATTAAGGCAAAATAAGGGATGGACAACACCAGTAGCAGAACTAATCCGGAGATGTAAATGCGCTTTCTTCCAATATAATCAGAATAATATCCGATGATGGGCATGACGATCAGCATCGTGGCACAACCCAGAGTCAATGCGTTCAACGCGTCACCCCGGGAATACCCAAGATACATCGTGGCAAAAGTGAGTACGTAGGACATGGTGAACACGTTGACAAACCCGTCTCCCAGCTTCAACCCGATCGCCCGGAGAACATTTTTCCAATCGTGCACCAAAGCGTCAATCAGGGGAACCCGGGCAACATCTCCGCTTTGTTTCTGGGCCTTGAAAACTGGAGTCTCGTCCACGCCGCCGCGAATCCAAAGGCCGACCACCACGAGAAAAATGCTGAATAAAAATGGAATTCGCCATCCCCAGGCCATGAACTGTGCGTTGGTTGTAAAGTGGTTGATCAGCGCCAGGCCAAACGTCCCCAACACCAGACCCACGGGCACCCCCATTTGCGGAATCGACCCGTATAGCCCGCGCACTCCTTTGGGGGCATTTTCGGTAGCGAGAAGGATCGCACCTCCCCATTCACCCCCCAGAGCGACCCCCTGGATTAAGCGAAGGAGAACCAAAAGGGCGGGGGCCCACAGGCCGATATGCTGATAGGTGGGCAGCAGGCCAATGAGTGTGGAACTTCCTCCCATCCCCATCAAAGTGAACATCAAGGCGGCTTTACGGCCAAGGCGATCGCCGAAGTGACCAAAAAGTACACTTCCCAGAGGTCGGGCGGCATAACCCGCTCCAAAAGTGGCAAAGGCCAGGATGATGGAAACCGCGGGATCATGAGTGGGAAAATATAATGTCGAAAAAACCAGAGCTGTGGCTGAACCATACAGATAAAAGTCATACCATTCGATGACCGATCCGATGAGGCTCGCGAAAAGAATCCGGGCTGTGCTCATGAGGCGTTCATCCCCCCCGATAATGTGATTTGGAAGTCTACAGAGTGCAGCGGAAATTTTCCCCCGGTCCGCAATTGTCTCCAATGAAGCTGATAAACGCAAAGATCATGCCAAACCTTTGGGCATCCAGAACAGCACAATCGCCTATCGGCATAGGCAATTCTGCGTATGCATGATTGGCAATCGTGCGCAGGAATGCTACAATCATGTGTAGAATTCGTGATAATTACGATCATTCCACCCCCGCCCCCGCGGCGATTTCACTGATGAGGAGGAACCCCCTTGGCCCCGTCCGTTCATCGTACCTTGGATGACCATTCCGGGCTTCTGTTGCACCAATTGATCGACAACGCCTATGACGGAATCTATATTACAGACAACATCGGCAACCCGCTGTATTTCAACGAAGCGTTCCTTCGCATTTCCGGGATTCCTGTCGACGCCGCCCGGCGTCTATCGGTGTGGGAACTGTTGGACCAACATTTTCTTCCGAATTCCTGTGTGGCCGAGGTCATCCGTCGAAATCAACCCCACAACACGATCATCCACTATTACAGTGGAATCGAGGCGATTGTCACCGGTATCCCGGTATATGACACAGAAGGGGCTTTGCTGTACGTGGTGGCCAGTGTCCGGGACATCACTGAACTCAACCGCCTGCGCCGGGAAGTGGAGGCGATGCGCACCCAAGCCGAACTGCGGGCACCCCTCCGGGTGCAACTGATCGGTGATAAGGCTGACGAGGCCCTGGTGTATCGCAGCGCGGTGATGGAGAAAATCCTCACTTTCGCCGCCCGGGCGGCCACCGTCGATTCGCCGGTGATGATTCTGGGCGAATCCGGGGTCGGCAAAGACGTGTTGGCGAAATACATCCACGCCCAAGGGGAAAATGGGCAGGAGCGCCCTTTCGTCAAGATCAACTGTGGGGCAATCCCGGCGGAATTGCTCGAATCCGAACTTTTTGGATATGAAGGAGGGGCTTTTACCGGGGCAAATCGCCGGGGAAAGGCGGGCATGTTTGAGCTTGCCCATCGGGGGACGATTTTTCTCGATGAAATCGGCGAGATGCCCCTGGCCCTGCAGGTTAAGCTCCTGGCGGTTTTGCAGGATCGCCAGGTGCAACGGATCGGTTCAACCCGACCCACGCCTTTGGATGTACGGGTCATCACCGCGACGAACGCCGACATCAAAGACCTGTTGGCAAAAAAAGCATTTCGACAAGATTTGTTCTACCGCCTGAACGTACTCACCGTCACGGTCCCTCCCCTGCGGGATCGGCGGGAAGATATCCCCGCGCTCATCGCCTATTTTCTCGGCGAGTACAATCGCAAATTCGGTCTGAACCGGTATCTCGCTCCCGAGGCTTTGCAGGCTCTTCTCGACTACTCCTGGCCGGGAAACATCCGTCAACTCCGCAATGTTATGGAACGATTGGTGGTACTTTCCGAAGACGATCGGATTGGGGTCGAGGCGCTGCCCGGCGAGATCACCCGTGGCGATCCCTCGGCTCCCGGCCAGGTGCAAGAGCGACTCCACCCGCCCACAGATGACCGGTTGACGCTGCGAGAGGCGGTTGCGCAGTTCGAAAGGCGGTATCTTCAAGAACAACTTATAAAGCACAGGACCTTGCGGGAATGTGCCACGGCTTTGGGGATTGACGTAGCCACCCTGGTGCGCAAGAAAAAACGGTACGGGCTGTGATCCGTCCGGATTGGCACGAAGATTGCTTAAAGATCTCCCGGAGGGATCAACCATGGACATTGCTGGTTACCGCACGTTGAACACCGTATGGGCACATTGGGTGGATCGCCAACCCGATAAACCATTTCTGTTGTATGAAGACCCGAGTCAAGAATTGGAGACCTTCACTTACGGAGAAATGGAATCCCGGATCGCGCGAATGGCCGGTCTCTTTCGTGAACTGGGCGTGAGTCGGGGGACCATCGTCAACCTCCACATGAACAATTCGCCGATTTTTTATATGGCCTGGCTTGGAGCGGCTCGACTCGGCGCCGCCTTGCTGTGCACGAACCCACTGTCCAGTGTCGACGAATTGAGGTACCTGCTCAACCACAGCGGCGCAGTGCTTTCCATCACCGACCGACACTCCGCGGAAGCCATCGGGGAAGCTGCGGAAGCATGCCCGGACTTGCACCATATTCTCGTCGCCGCCGAGCCCGGCGAGCCGTTGCCGTCACAACGTATGTTGCCCCTGTCCGCCTCGCTCGCCGGAGCCCCGGATGCACGGATCCACGAGACTGGAGATTCGGAGATGATGGCGGGCATTTTATACACGTCGGGCACCACATCGAAACCAAAAGGCGTGATCATCACCCACGCCAACTACATCTACGCCGGGGAGACGATGGCCCGAGGGGTGCGGTTGGGGCCCGACGATCGACAACTGGCCGTGTTGCCGCTGTTTCACGGCAATGCCCAGTATTATTCCACCATGTCGGCCCTGGTGGTCGGAGCGAGCATTGGGCTGACGGCCAGATTCAGCGCCTCTCGGTATTTTAAACAAGCCATTCGACTCAGGGCGACGGTCGGCAGTTTGTTCGCAGCCCCGATCCGCATGATCCTCCGGCAACCCTATGATCCTGAAGACCGGAACCATTCCCTGAGAGCCGTGTGGTTCGCCCAGTCCGTCACCCGGGAGGAACTCCGCCTGTTCTCGGAACGATATGGCGACATCCTGCTGCAACTGTACGGAATGACCGAAACGATGGGCACCCCCCTCATGAACCCTCTGGATGGAGATCGGCGCAACGAAACGATCGGATTGCCCACTCTCGGATACGAAGTGCGGGTGGTGGACGACGCCGGGCGGGATTGCCCCGTCGGCATCCCTGGGCAGATCATCGTCAGAGGTACTCCGGGTCGGAGCATTATGAAAGGGTACTACAAGAATGAGGAGGCTACCCGGGAGACGATCCGGGACGGATGGCTGTACACCGGGGACGTGGCAAAAATCGATGCAGAGGGGTATTTTCACTTCGTCGACCGGATCAAAGACATGGTGAAACGGGCCGGGGAGAATGTGGCCGCCGGAGAGGTGGAGGCGGTGCTGCTGCAGCATCCGGATGTCGCCGATGCAGCGGTGATCGGAGTGCCGGATCCCATTCGCGATGAAAAAATCGTCGCCTACCTGATCCCGCGATCGCCGGAGCATGCGCCGGCAGAAGATCTCATCGAGTACTGTCGCCAGCGGCTGGCACGATTCAAGGTGCCCGAAGAGATCCTGTTCGTGGAGGAGCTTCCCCGCACCTCCGTGGGCAAGATTCAGAAGCACATCCTTCGGCAATGGTACAAGGAGGGCCCTTGAGCAAACAGGCGCCGCAGGCCGCCCGAAACGCCGGGTTCGGCCGTGCCGGCGCCTTGTTCGCCAGCGCGCAGCAATAAAGAAGACATGCCCAGGACTCGCGGTCAGGGCCGTGATCTCTTCACCGCTGCTGCCTCTCAGGCCCACTATCTTAGCGCGGAGCGATGTGCACCGGCCGGCCCAGGCCGACCTCCGCCGCTTCCATCATCACCTCGCCCAAAGTCGGGTGGGCGTGGATTGTAAGCGCGACGTCCTCCAGGGTGGCACCCATCTCAATCGCCAAAGCCGCTTCGGCGATAAGGTCTGAAGCTTCCGGGCCGACGATCTGTGCGCCAAGCAACTCTCCACTGGATTTGTCCGCCACCAGTTTGACGAAACCCTCAGCATCTGTTAAGGAGAGGGCGCGCCCATTGGCCGCGAAGGGGAATCTCCCCGTCACCACGTCGAGCCCCTTCTCCTTTGCCTCGGACTCGCTCAACCCCACCACCGCGATCTCCGGATCGGAGAAGACCACGGCGGGAATGACCCTGTAATCCACTTCACTGGCCTCTCCGGCAGCCGCTTCGGCGGCCACTTTGCCTTCATAAGACGCTTTATGAGCCAGGGCCGGCCCCGGCACCACGTCACCGACGGCAAAGATGTGCCCCACGCTGGTGCGCCCTTGTTTGTCGACTTGAATCAGCCCTTTTTCTGTGCGCACTCCAGCCATGTCCAGCCCGAGATCTTCCGTATTGGGCCTGCGGCCTACAGTGACCAGTACATAGTCCGCCTCGTACCGCTGCTCTTCACCCTTCACGGAAGCCGTGACCGTCACACCGTCAGCGGTTTCCTCCACACCCTTGGCCATGGCGGAGGTCACCACGGTGACATTCAGTTTTTTGAGCCGGCGTTCCACCAGCCGCAAAACCTCTTTTTCAAAGGTCGGAAGGATCGATTCGGTCCCCTCCAGCACCGTCACCTGCGTCCCAAATTTAGCAAAGACGGTACCGAGTTCGATCCCTATGTACCCTCCACCAATGACCAAAAGCCGCCTGGGAATCTCCTGCAAGGACAGCGCCTCCGTGGAAGAAATCACGCGGCCTCCGAAGGGCAGGTCTTTGAGCTCAATGGGCCGGGATCCGGTGGCGATGATGCATTGGTTAAAGCGATAACGATTCGCCTCATAGCCGTTGATCACCCTCGCCTCCCGGTCGTTGGCAAAAAGAGCTTCTCCTTTGATGACTTCTACCTTGTTGGCCTTCATTAAACTCGCCACGCCACCGGTGAGCTTGTCGACCACGCCTTGCTTCCAGGTCTGCACTTTCGCAAAATCCACTCGGACATCCCCGGCCTGGATGCCGATCTCGTCCAGCTTTTTTACATCCTCATACCGGTGGGCGGCGGCGATCAGCGCCTTGGACGGAATACAGCCGACGTTCAGGCACACCCCACCCAGCTTGTCCCGCTCAACGAGCGTCACCTTTTTCCCGAGTTGGGCGGCCCGAATGGCGGCCACGTATCCCCCCGGGCCTCCGCCAATGATCAACAGGTCCACCTCGGTGGTAAATTCCCCGACGACCATGTTACACCTCCAGGGTTAAAAGATCGGGATCTTCCAGCAGCCGTTTCACATCGTTGACATAACGCTGGGCTTCGGCGCCGTCCACCAAGCGATGGTCAAAACTGAGGGACAACGCCATGACCGGAGCGACAGCCACGTGGCCGTTTCGCACCACCGGTCTGTCGGTGATCCGCCCGACCCCCAGGATGGCGACCTCCGGATAATTAATGATCGGCGTAAAGAACAGGCCGCCCTCGACCCCGATGTTGGTGATGGAGAAGGTTCCCCCCTTCATCTCCGGAGATGTCAACTTCCCGGTCCTGGCCTTCTCGGCCAACTCCCGGATCTCCGCCGCCAACATCCACACGTTCTTGCGATCGGCCTCTTTCACCACCGGCACCAGCAGTCCCCGCTCCGTATCGGTGGCGATGCCGATATTATAATATTTCTTGTAGACGATTTCACCTTTCTCCTCGTCGATGGACGCATTGAGGGTGGGATGCAGACGCAACCCTGCGATGGCCGCCTTAACGATAAAGGGCAAGTAGGTGAGTTTCACTCCGCGCTCGGCGGCCAAAGGTTTGGCTTTGTCGCGAAGAGCCACCAGCCGCGTCACATCCACCTCGTCCATCACCGTGACGTGAGGGGCAGTATAGGCCGATTTCACCATGGCTTGGGCAATGACTTTGCGGATGCCGGCCAAAGGAACCCGCTCTTCCAAACCCGCAGCCTCGCTCATTGGAATGGCACGTTCCTGGGCGGTTGGCTCGTCCATTCTTTCTGCTTTCTCCGCCTCGGGCCCCGCCGCCGCCCGCAGCACATCCTCCCGGGTGATGCGGCCATTCTTTCCCGTACCCCGCACCCGGGCCAGATCCACGCCCTTCTCCCGGGCAAACTTCCGCACGGCGGGCGTGGCGAGGATCATCGCCGCACCCGACGGCTCCGCTCCATCCGGGGTCGCTCCGGCTGGCTCCGCGGTCCAGTCCTCACCGCGCCCATCTGAACCTTTCCCGGACGTCGGTGCCACCGCAGCCTGAACTTGACCCGTTCCAGACAGCGCCTGGCCATCCGCACGCCCACCCGCGGCCGAAGGCCCATCTGTCTGCTGAGCCCCAGCGGCTTTTGTTGCCCCCTCAGGCAGGGCCCCTTCAGTTTCCAGGACCACCAGGGGATCTCCCACCACCGCCGTGGTTCCCGCCTGGACCTTCACTTCTTTGACCTTGCCTTTGACCGGGCTGGGGATTTCCACCACGGCTTTGTCGTTTTGGACCTCACACAGCGGCTGGTCTTCATCGACCTCATCGCCGGGATTGACCAGCCACCGGACGATCTCCCCCTCGTGGATGCCTTCCCCGATGTCGGGCAGACGAAACACGAAATCCGCCACGGTTTTCCCCTCCTCGCCTTAGAAATCGAGCACGTCTTCGATGGCTTTCACGACCCGCCCCACTGTGGGCAACCACTGATCCTCGATCGCGGCAAAGGGGTATACCGTATCCGGGGAGGTCACCCGAATCACCGGCGCCTCGAGATGCAAGATCGCCCGTTCATTAATTTGCGCCGCCACTTCTGCCGCCACCCCGGCCTTGCGCTGGGCCTCCTGAACCACCACGGCGCGATTCGTCTTCTTCACCGACTCCACCACCGTCTCGATATCGATGGGGCTCACGGTCCGCAGATCGATCACTTCCACCTGGGCACCCCGGGATTCTGCCACCTTGTCCGCCGCTGTTAAAGAGGTCTGAACCATGGCACCGTAAGTGATCACGGTGACGTCTTTCCCCGGACGCACCACGGCCGCTTTCCCCAAGGGCACCGTGTAATCCCCTTCCGGGACCTCTTGGCGAAAAGACCGATACAACTTCATGTGCTCGAGAAAAATCACCGGGTCATCGTCTCGAATGGCCGAGATGAGGAGTCCCTTCGCGTCGTAAGGATTCGATGGAATGACGACTTTGAGTCCGGGAGTCTGGGCAAATAGCCCTTCGAGGCTGTCGGCGTGAAGCTCGGGCGTCTTAACGCCTCCGCCAAAAGGGGAACGGAACACAATGGGAGCGTGATACCGTCCCCCTGACCGATACCGAAGCCGGGCAGCCTGGGAGGCCACTGCATCAAAGGCTTCAAATACAAAGCCAAAAAACTGGATTTCCGCAACGGGCCGAAACCCCTGAACGGCCAAGCCCACCGCAAGACCCCCGATCCCCGATTCTGCCAGGGGAGTGTCAAAGACCCGCTGTTCCCCAAACTGCTCCTGAAGGCCCGCCGTCGCCCGGAATACACCGCCGTTAACCCCGACATCCTCGCCAAACACCAAAACCTTTGGATCCCGGGCCAACTCCAACCGCATCGCATCCGTGATCGCCTGGATCATCGTCATCTGTGCCATGATTACCTTCCCTCCCCCGCCGCAAACAACGCCTTTTGCTCCTTCAGCTCCGGCGGAAGCTCCGCATACATCGCGTCGATCAGATCCCCCACCGTCTGCTTGGACATGTATTCATCCGCCTTCTTTAACGCGTCGGCGATGGTCTGCTTGGTTTCCTCGATGGCCGCCTCTTCCTCCTGCTCGCTCCACAACCCCTTGCCCTGAAGGAAGGCCCGGAAACGAATGAGCGGATCCTGGCGCTCCCATTCCCCGAGTTCTTCGTTCGTCCGATAGCGGGTGGGATCGTCTCCGGCCATCGTGTGCGGACCGTACCGATAGGTCAGGGACTCGATCATCACCGGCCCTTCCCCGGCCCTGGCCCGGTCGGCCGCCTCTTTCGTCACCCGGTACACCGCCAAGGGGTCCATTCCGTCCACCTGGACCCCGGAGATCCCGGCGGCGACCGATTTTTGCACCAACGTCTTGGCCGCCGTCTGCTTGGACACCGGCACCGAGATCGCGTAGCGGTTGTTTTGGGAAAAGAAGATCGCCGGCACCTTGAACACCCCGGCAAAATTCATTCCTTCATAAAAATCTCCCTGGGACGTGGCCCCGTCACCAAAATAAGCGATGGCCACCCGGCGCTCGCCCCGCAGCTTGATCCCCAGCGCCACCCCGGCGAGCTGGGTGCACTGGGCCGCAATAATGATCTGCGGCATCAGGGCAGAAACGTCCTCCGGGATCTGCCCCCCATGGATATGGCCCCGGGAGTACAAAAACGCCTGATAAAGCGGCAGTCCGTGAAAGACCAACTGCGGAATATCCCGGTAGCTCGGAAGGAGAAAATCATCTTTATTCAAGGCGTAATGACTGGCGAGCATCGAGGCTTCCTGGCCGGCCACGGGAGCATAAAAGCCGAGCCGCCCCTGGCGATTCAACGCGATGGCCCGCTGGTCCCACACCCGGGTGAACACCATCCGATGCATCAATTCCCGCAACTGGTCATCGGACAAATCCGGCATCAACTCCGGATTCACCACTGTACCGTCCTCCGCCAAGATTCGCACCGGTTCATAAGGCGTGCGCTCGTCCAAAAGTACGCCCATTTCCCCCACCCCTTCTTCCCTTCACGGCTGTGTTATATACAACCTCAAATCTGTTATAGTATAGGCTCCCTTGTCGGAAAGATACGAACCAAACGGACGATCGGGCAATAAATCCCCTTACTCACGGCATTTTTGTAGTATCTACTGTAGTATACCTTCAGGGAAAAGTCAACGATTCCACAACCTGTTTCGATCTATGTTCCATTCTGTATTACTAACTGTGACAGTTTTGTGGACCTGTTATGATGCAGCAGCCCATACAAAAAGCCGCGGAGAAAAGGAGATCTTCGCCTTTCCCCACGGCCCCCTATCTTTTCACGGTCTAGCCTTCCAGCAACTCGGCCCCTCTCTTCACTTCGCCCGGCTTTGATCCTGGAACTCCACCGTGCGATGGGTACCGTCGCAAAAGGGTTTCTTCCCGGATTGTCCGCATCGGCACAGAGCAAAGGAATCCTCCACTTCGAAAGCTTGCCCTTGCGCGTCCACCAACTCCACGGGACCCGTCACCACCAAAGGCCCGTTATCCCGCAGACGGATCCTCACCTCCGCCATCGTCATCCCCCTTTCCGACCGTTGCCAATTACCATACGTACAGCATACATTGTGACGTGTCCAGTTGTGGGCTCCAGCCGAAATCAAAAGGACTTGAGAATTTTCATGTTTCTATGATACTCTCGGCCTATGGCCAAGTCAAACGAGAGATTCGAGGAGGTTGACCCCGGGCACCTTTTGGTGATCTTTCCGCCCAAGTCGGCCATTTCCACGTATCCGTTATCCGGCAATATGTTCAGAGACAGAGATCTGAATGACGCGCCTTATCCTCTTCCCGAGGGAAGAAGATGAGGCGCGTTTTTTCTGATCATTCCGCCCGGGGCCAGGCTTCGGCAGGCTCCTGCGCCAGATTCGACCGAACGAAGTTCCAGATGGCGTCCTCCTCCGGTCGTCCGATCACCACGTCCGCCACTTCCTGGGCCGCGGGCAGGCCGCCGCCCATCGCGACGCCCAACCCCGCCGCCCGCAACATTTGGATATCATTATCCGCATCCCCGAAAGTGACCACCTCGTCCCAAGACATGCCCAATTCTGCGATCAGAGCCGCGATCCCTTCCGCTTTATGCACGCCAGCGGCATTCACATCGTAAGACCCCGGAAACCAGCGGCGAAAAGTCAGATCCGGGTACGCCTCGGCATACCGGCGAACCTCATCTTCGGGGCAGAACAGATTGATTTGATACACGGGTTCCCCCTGGTAGTTCCGAAACAAGCTGGGAAAGGGGACGCGCAGGTGGTGATACGCGCGGAGAAAATACGCATCTTCCGGTTTATTGACCGCAGTGAACTCTTTCCCGTGCAGCACCAGGGCATGATCTGCATCCTCGACATCGCCGAGGATGCGCAGGATCCTTTCGGGGTGGATCGGGCGGTGCGCTAGGATCCGGCCCTGCCGCAGCGCCAAGCCCCCGTTGTTCAGAACCGCCATGTCGATGCCCAATTGTTTCATCACCGCCTCGGTATGGGCATAGGACCGCCCCGTCGCAATCCCAACCGCGACCCCTTGCTCCCGGAGGCGATTGACCGCCCACTTGACCGATTCCGGCAGCCGCATATCCCTGGTCAGCAGAGTTCCGTCTACATCGAAGAACACGGCCCGAAAGCGCACTGCTCATCTCCTCCTCTGACACCATTGTACCGGCCGCCGGCGCATCTAATCCAAAAAGTGTGTAAAGAACGCCTCAGATTTCTGTGCACACCCAAACTCATGATACAATGAAACCAAATGGGAGAGGGGGGTCATCCGTGACAAAAAAGGTACTGATCACTGCCGGCGATGCGGTAGAAGCTCTGGAAATTTATTACCCGTATTATCGGCTGCTCGAAGAGAACATCGAGGCTGTGATCGCCGCCCCGTCGGCTAAAACCTTGCACACCGTGGTTCACGATTTCGAGAGTTGGGAAACCTACACAGAAAAACCCGGGTATCAGATTCAGGCCCAGCTATCCTTTGAGGAAGTAAAGCCCGAGGAGTACGACGGCCTGATCATCCCCGGGGGGAGGGCTCCCGAGTACATCCGCCTTAACCCAGCACTGCCGGGCATCGTTCGCCATTTCTTTGAAACGGGCAAACCGGTGGGAGCCATCTGCCATGCCGCCCAGGTCTTGGAAACGGTCGCGGACCTCCTTAAGAATCGTTCGATGACGGCGTACATCGCCTGCCGGCCCTCGGTGGAGGCCATGGGGGCCCGATATGTGACGGAAACCCTCCATGTGGATGGAAACCTGGTTTCAGGACATGCCTGGCCCGATCTCCCGGGCTTTATGCGAGAATTTCTCAAGCTTCTCGGGCGATAACATAGAGGCGGTCCCTTCGGAGCCGCAGGCCACCCGTGTTTCCTGCATAAAAAATCGGGCCCCCAAGCCCGATTTTTTATGCCTTCACTCTAAGCCATTCCTCGCTTTATAGAAGCCCGCCCACCTGGACTTCACCCCTGCCCTGGGCATTGGGATCTTCACCGAGGTCAAAGGCGTTGTCCATCAGGGCCGCTTTGACCTCGACCGGCGTCATGGCCGGGTTTTTCTGCAGAAGCTGTGCGATCGTGCCCGCCACGATCGGTGTTGCCATACTCGTCCCCGACAGGCGAAAATACCAATCCCCCACCCGGGCGCTTTTCATCATTTTATCGAGGAAAGACCCAGGAGCCCGCAGGGAGATGATCCCAACCCCCGGAGCGGCGATGTCAGGCTTCGTCACGCCCTCGCTCGTCGGCCCGCGGCTGGAGAAGGAAGCCACCACATCATCGTTTTGTGGTACGGTTCGCCGATCATCCACCGCGCCCACGGTAATGACCCGGGGACTGTCCCCGGGCGAGCTGATGGTTCCTGACCCCGGCCCTTCGTTTCCCGCCGCCACCGCCACGGCGATCCCGCTATTCCAAGCTGCCTCCACCGCCTGAACCACCGGGTCCTGGGAAGGCGGTCCGGCCGGGGGGCTGCCGAGAGACATCGAGAGCACGCGAATGCCGAAGGCGTCCCGGTTTTGCACCACCCAGTCGATCCCCTGGATCACGGTGGAGAGACTGCCGGCACCCTGGGCGTTGAGCACCTTCACCCCCACCAATGAGGCTTCCGGTGCCGGGCCCCGATAGCGGCCCCCGGACTGCCCGCCGTTAGCCGCCACATCCCCCGCACAGTGAGTTCCATGGCCATTGTCGTCGTACGGTTCGGTCCGGCCATTTACAAAATCTCGGAACCCGACAATGCGATTCACAGGTTGGGTGAGGTCCGGGTGCGGGTAAATCCCGGTGTCGAGCACCGCCACGGTGACACCCCGACCGGTGAATCCGTCCTGTTGTCCCGCGGCCGCCCCCACGGCGGGCGTGGCCACATCGAGCAGCGCCCGGACCGGGCGGTCGTAAGTGATGCGCACCACCGATTCCTGCTCTAACAGCCGCCGGATGTCCGCAATCGAAAGGCGGGCGGCCACGCCGTTGCAGATGGGCAGTTCGCGATGGATCCGCCGCCGGTCGATGCGGCCCGCCCGACAGACGGAATTGGTCAGTCCCTCCTCGGGGATCTCCTTGAGTTGGACGATGACCGGGACCTTGATCAAGCGGTGCAGCAACCCTTGGGCCAGGTTTTGCAGGAAACAGGGCACCCTCCGCAAGGGCCGATGGGCCTGGATCAGCTGCCGGCGAGCGAGCACGTCCAGTTTCCCGGCGTACTGATGGACCCAGTTCAGCAATTGCATCTTGTTGTCCCCCCTTCACCCGACAACCTATGGGGAAAAAGGGGAACGGTGTGGACGAGGGTCCTGCCTGTTTCAAATTTGGCGAACATACCTGGGCAACGCGGTACGGGCGGGGAAATCGATTCGCGGGTCCTGGCGCGCGGGATTCGATCATCTCATCGTGAAAAAAGGCCCCGTCGAAGAATGACGGGACCAGGTCTGATCATGCCGGCTGATCGAGAATCTCCGGGATCGGCATCGGCCTGCCGATGTGAAAACCCTGGGCATAAGTCACACCGTACTCTTGGAGGATCTCCACCGTCTTCTCATCTTCTACGAACTCCGCCACCGTTTGAATCCCCAATTCCCGCATGGAGACGGTCAACCCCTTCACCAGGGATTGATCGACCCGGCTATGAGCGAGATCCTGGATGAACACGCCGTCGATCTTCAGCACATCGAGTGGAAGATATTTCAGCGAGTACAGTGACGAAAATCCTATTCCAAAATCATCCAGAGCGAATCGAAATCCCATCGCCCGCACTTGGTGAATAAAATCCCGCGCCCGGACGTAATCCTCTATAGCCGCTGTTTCCGTGATTTCAAAAAGCAGTCGGGATGCCTCCACCCGACTGCGGCTGAGTTGTCCGGATAACCAAGTGGGAAATGAGGAGTCTGTGAAAATTTTTGCAGATAGATTTACGTGAAAACAAATGTCAGAACGGTGCCGGCACATCTGTTCCAACAGCCGGATCGCTTCTTTCACGACCCATAGATCGATTCGGTGAATAAGATCCGTTTTTTCCGCCACGCCCAGAAACGCTTTGGGGCTGATGAGTTCGCCGTTGTCGCCCCGCATCCGGAGCAACAACTCGTACCGGGAAACGGATCCGGACCGGAGTTCCCGGATCGGCTGGGCGTACAGCAACAGCCCGTCCCCTTCGAGCGCCTCCCGAATTCGCGTCATCCACAGGAGCTCTTGGGTGGTGGCCACTTCTTCCAGCTGGAAGGGGTCATACACGTGCACATGGGCACCGGTCCGTTTTGCGGTGTACATGGCCGTGTCCGCCCTGGCCAACAGCTGTTCCACCGTCGATCCGGAGGTGGGAAACTCGGCGATCCCGATACTGGCCGTCATGATCACCCGCCGTCCATCCAACAGGACCCGATGGCGGCGAAAGACCCGCTCAATGGCCGCTCCCAACACCTTGGCCTCTTCAATTGTGGCTTCCGGCAGGAACAAAGCGAACTCATCGCCGCCGATTCGGCCTAAAAACCCGCGCCCCTCCACAACCCCGCGCAGAGACCCGATCAATTCGCCCAGCAGTTTGTCTCCGGCTCGATGTCCCAAGTTGTCATTGATCGCCTTAAAATTGTCAAAATCGATAAAGAGTAAGGTCCCCCGGGCCGTCCGATTCAAGATATCCGCCAGCTTTTCCTGAAATCGCCGGCGGTTGTAAACGCCGGTCAATGAGTCATAGTCCGCGGAGCGACGCAACCGCTCCTCCAGGCGCTTTCGTTCCAGGACACTCTCAATGACCCGGCGAACCATGGTCAAAAGTTCACTGTCAGGGCCAAAGGAAGGTTCTCCGTCGGCGAAAAGGAGATTCATCACCCCGACGGAATGCCCATCCACCGAGAGAGGGATGCAAGCGTGGATCCAAGGCCTCCCTTTCTCATCTTTATGCTGCGTACAGGTTATAAAGGTGGCGGTTGCGGGGGGCAAAGCTTCGCTTTCGGCACAACACGGACATCCGCCGTGCTCCATCTCGGCACCCCCGTCTTCCGACCCCTGGCCCTCAGGCATGTCCACCCCAGCCACTCGTTCACAGACACCGCCCGGCATCCGAAGGGTGATCCACCCTCTCTTCGCCTGGGTTAATCGACAAATAACCGCCAATAATGTGGGCAACTCATCGCCGAATTCCAGGCGCGAATCGAATCCGAAGGTCTCGTTCTCTCTGTTCACCCGCACCCCTCCCCCTCGGCCCGCCCCGGTCCTCACAGCGATCGGCCTACATTCGGGCAACGCCCCCAGCAACCGCCAGGACGCTGTCAGTTGTCCTCCTTGTCCTCAATCCAACCATTCTTGATGAGCGCCAAGGTAAAACGTCCCGGATCATAGCCCGTTACGTAGTCCTGTCCGACGCGCAACGTCGGGGCGGCCATCATGCCGGTTCGACTCAACAGCTCCTCCACGACCCCCGGCGTGTATACGGGAACCTCTTCGAAAGGGATCCCGAGGCGATTCAGGAATTCCCGGGCGAATCGACATTTGCCGCAAAAACTGCTGGTATACAAGGTGACCTGAGGACGTTCATCCTTTGCGGCAACACTGTAAGACATTGTTCAAACTCCCTCCTCAAAGCCGACTTCGACTGCAGCCACGACAATATAGGCTAAATCATTGCGATCACCCTGCTCGGTCAACATCACACCGCTCGTCGTCGCCAGCCCGCCGGGTACCACTTGGATTTCAACGTGTCCATATGGAAATTCCGCTCGAACGCGCTCCGTATCTACTTGAGGTGAATCCATCGGAACGCCCAATTTCACCCGAACGATCATGTCCCGGAGGTCACCGGAAGGAATCATCCCCCGGAGTCCAGGCATGGAATTCCGATGAATCGCATCCCGCACCGCCCGAATGGAGGCAGTGGTGATATCCTGTCCGTGCAGATCCACACCCATCCCGTACTGAATGAAAATCACTTTCACACCCCGCACCTCCCCGGGATCGGTCCGCGCCTCCAAGGACGCATCCGTTATATTTTATCACAGAAACAATGCGAAGGATGTTCCCTGGGCCAGCGCTTCGCTCCCCGACTCTCGACAGAATTGTGTCCGGACAACAAGATCACGGCAAAACCCCCGATGCCGCCTCAACTTCGGCGGAATCGGGGGTGCACGCATGGAAAGCAGAAGAAACCGCCAACCGCCTTGGCCGGCCTCCTCTCTGCCTACCCTTCGACTTGGGATTGAACCGGAATTTGCTGAATCCGCAACCGGTTCACCCGGAGGTTGTCAACTTCCGTTATCTCAAGGACATACTCGTCTACCGTCACCGATTTCCCCACCTGGGGATTCCCTTCCAACTGAGCGGCCACCCAGCCTCCAATTGAATCCACTTCGGAATCGTCAATTTCCAGGCCGAACATGTCGTTAATATCCTCCACCAACACGCGGCCGTCCACATAGGTCACATCGCCCACCGTTTCCACTGGAGGCCGCTCCTCATCGAACTCGTCCTGGATCTCTCCGACGATCTCCTCCAGAATGTCTTCCAAAGAAATCAACCCCGCCGTACCCCCGTACTCATCCACCACCACGGCGATCTGGCCGCGATGTTTTTGCATCAGCCGAAGCACCCGGCTGATCTCCATCGACTCCGGCACCCGGAGCACCTCGCGGATGATACCATGCAGATCCTTTTGTCCCGCTTGCAGCCCCTGGACGTACAGGTCTGAGACGTGGATAAAGCCCACAATGTGGTCCTTGTCCTCCACCGCCACCGGATAACGAGTGTGCCGGTTTTCCCGGGCGATTTCAAAATTCTCTTCCACTGAACGGTCGAGGTACAAGCAGACCATATCCGTCCTCGGCACCATGATCTCCCGGGCCACGCGATCGGAGAAATGGAAAATGTTGTCCATGAGAGCTTTCTCCGTGCTGTCGATCAGTCCGCTTCGATGGCTTTCCGACAGCAAGAGCAACAACTCCTCCTCCGAGTACGCCGCCTGGTGCCCGGAGACGACGGGTTCGATCCCGATCCAGCGCAGGAGCAGGTTAGCAAAAGAGTTGAGCACCCAGATGGCGGGATACATAATCTTGTAGAAATAGGCAAGGGGAAGAGCGGTCCACAACGCCGTTGGCTCCGCCAGTCGTATGGCGAGGGACTTGGGGGCCAACTCTCCTAACACGATGTGCAATAACGTGATGAGGGAAAACGCGACGGCGAAAGCGACCGTGTGCACGATCGACTCCGACAATCCGGTAAGAGCAAACAAAGGGCGCAACAGACTCGCCACCGCCGGTTCACCCAACCAGCCGAGCCCCAGGGACGCCAGCGTAATTCCCAGTTGTGTCGCCGACAAATACGCATCCAGTTTGGAGACCACCCGTTGGGCGAAACGAGCCCGCAAGTGTCCCTCCGCTGCCAACTGCTGCAACCGCGTTGAGCGGACTTTTACCAGTGCAAATTCCGCCGCCACAAAGAAGGCGTTCACCAATACCAGGCCGAAAACTGCCAGAATCTTGATGAACAAACTACCAGGTGTGTCCAATGATCATCCCCATCCTGGGGAGGCCACCTCGCTCTATCAAAAAGTTTGGCGCCCTGAGCTCTGACAATCCATGAGCTCGCACACCCGTTTTCTTACTAATTAATTATAAATGTCCGTCAAGAATTCCGTCAAACCCCGTGCAGCCTCAGCCGGGGAAGCATGGCGGGATCAGGACCGCTCCGGGCCCTCTCATGGCCCCGCCATCCTCCCAGCGTGCCCGTGATCACCCGTAACCGGTCAGAATTTGAATCGATGAATCATCTCCTGCAATTCCTGGGCCATCCGGCTGAGAGACTGGGCGGCGCTCGAAACCTGTTCCATCGCGGCCAATTGTTCCTCCGAGGCTTCCGCCGCCCGGGAAGTTGTCTCCATCGCCCCTTCGGCAATCTTGGCCATGTGGCTCACCGTTGCGGAAATCTCTTGGGCTCCGGCGGAGAGTTCCTCGGTGGCGGCGGAGATCTCTTGAATTTGGTCGGCCACCCGCCGCACCGCTGTTAAGATGTGTTCGAATTCCCGCCCCGCCTCTTGAACGGCTTCCATGCCCGAGCGTACTTCCCGGGTCACCGTGTCCATAGCTTCCACCGAATGACCGGTGTCCGCCTGAATCGACTCAATGAGCCGGGCGATCTCGTCCGCCGAGCCCTTTGACTGCTCCGCCAACTTCCGGACCTCGTCCGCCACCACCACAAACCCTCGACCGTGTTCCCCGGCCCGGGCCGCTTCAATGGCGGCGTTGAGCGCCAACAGATTGGTTTGGGCCGCGATTCCCGAGATCACTTCGACAATTTGGCCAATCTGTTTTGACCGTTCATTCAACAATGCAATGGCCTTGGCCGACTCCTGAACCGACCGCCCAATGGCATCCATCTGGCGAACGGCGCCCTGCACCCGCTCGTTCCCCGCCTCGGACCGGGACGCCGTCTCCAAAGAGGACTCCGAGACGAGGGTGGCCGATTCCGCGATGCGCTGGGTGCCCACCGCCATTTCGCTCACCGCCGTGGCGCTCTCTTCCGATTGTCTCACCTGGGCCTGGGAGCCGCCCGCCACCTGCTGAATTTTTTCCGCAATGTGATGGGTGAGAGCCACCGTCTGCTCGGAACTGGCGAACAGCTGCTGGGAGGCGGCCGCCACCTGTTCGGCGGTGTGGCTCACTTTTTTGATCAGGGCCCGAAGACTGCTCACCATGCCATTCAGGCTGGCCACCAACACCCCGAGCTCATCCTTCGACCTGTGGCTGATCTCCTCGACCTCCAAATCGCCTTCCGCCACCCGCCGGGCCACCGCCGTCGCTTGAACCAAGGGCTTGGCCATGCGGTCCGCCACCCACCATGAAGCCGCGATCGCCACCGCCAGTCCCGCAATTCCAAAAAGCAATACTTTTAGCTGAAAATCCCTCTCCAGCTGGTGGTAAAGATCCATGGGAAGGCTCACGCCAAGCATCCCAATCGTTTGCCCCCGGGCGTCCTTGAGCGGCTCATAGGCGGTGGCCTGACGCTGTCCCAATACGTCCGCGTAACCCGTGAAGGATTGATTTCCCTGAAGAACGGCCTGCACCACCTCTGGAGCCGCCTTCGTTCCGGTTGCCGGAGCTCCCCCGGCGGATTTGGCACTGGTGACAACCCGGGTATCGCCCTGAAACAGTGTGACGACGTCACCCGTCGCCCCGGCCACCTGATCCACCACCGCGCTGGCGCCCGCCACCGGCCGTTCACCCTTATACAATTGCCCATCTCGTATTGACCATTCGCCGGGGAGCCGAGCATCGAGCAAAACACGAACCATTTTCAAATCGGAGGTCAGTTTTTGGGTTGACGATTGCGCCACCTCGGTGGACATCATCAACGACGCAAATGTACCCATCGCCGCCGTACCCAGAATAATCACCAACGAGAACAGCCCTAACACCTTGCCTTTAATCCCGATCGCCATCACCCATCCCCCATTCCCGGTGGTCCCGGGCAACCTCACGCCCCACAGGGCCGTATGCCCGCAGCATGGACCACCGGGCCGCGTCGCTTTTCCTCTGCACCAAGCTAGGATTCGTCAAGGGTTTCCTCTTGCCCTGTTTGGATTCGCCACCCTTCGACCCAAGCCCGGGCCCCGGCAGGACTGTACCCGGCGCGAAAAAACCCCGGCCCTGGGCCGAGGTCTCCATGATTGCCTCTCATGGACATGCCCGCTGAAACCAAAGCCATCTCCTCACTCCCCCCGAAAGCGGGGTGGGCGTTTCTCCTTAAAGGCCTCCAGCGCTTCCACCCGGTCCCGGGTCGGGATCAGCACCTCGTAGGCCGACGACTCGATCTCCAGCCCGGTCGCGAGACTGGCGTCGAGACCCCGGTCAATGGCGAATTTGGCCTGGGCAACGGCCAAGGGCCCGTTCTCGGCGATCTCCTTGGCCAGTCGCCGGGCCTCAGCCACCGGATCGGATCCGAACCCGGTGAGAATCCCCAGATCGTAGGCTTCCGGGGCCCGAATCCTCCTGGCTGTAAAAATCAATTCCTTGGCCCGCATGGGACCGATCAACCGCGGCAGCCGCTGAGTGCCCCCGGCCCCGGGAATGATCGCCAGACTCGTCTCAGTGAGTCCCATGACCGTTTCCTCTGCCGCAAAGCGAAAATCGCACGCGAGGGCCAATTCAAACCCTCCGCCGAAAGCATACCCGTGAATCGCTGCGATGGTGGGTTGGGGCAAATGCTCCACCGCTGTAAACACGTCGCGGATTTTGCGGACATTTCGCCGAACCTGCCACTCATCCAGGGTACGCCTCTCCTTAAGATCGGCCCCGACACAAAATGCACGCCCTTTGCCGGTAAAGATCACCGCCCGGATATCTCTCCGCCCCCGCAGATCTTCAACGATATCACCAAGACAGACCAGGGTTTCAAAATTCAGGGCGTTCATGGCCTCCGGTCGATTCAAGGCGACGATCGCCACCGGGCCGTCGGTCTCCAGCAAAACTGGATCGCTGCTTTCATTGTCGCGATTCTCTTCTGCCACCGCCGTCTCCCCCTCGACTCCCGCTCATCTTCCCGCCGCACTTCTGGCCCGCATCGGGCTAAGTTTTATGGCTCAAGGCGAACCAGGGTTTCCTCTTCTTGCACGAATTCGCCCTCGCCCTTGCACACTTCCACCACTTTACCCCCGGATTCGGCCGTAACTGGAATTTCCATTTTCATCGATTCCAGAATCACAACATCCTGGCCTGCTTCCACCACATCTCCGGGCTTAACCAAAATCTTCCACACCGTGCCGCCCATACTCGCTTTGACTTCGGCCACTCGGGATTCGCCCCCCTTTTGTAGACTGCACACCAACGGTCGGACACAACTGAGATGAAACCCCCTCACGCCTTGCCGTTTTGCATCTTTTGGACAAGTCCCGTATCATAGCTTCCCCGCCGAAACTCCGTGTTCCGCATCACCTCCAACAGGAATGGAAGATTCGTTTTAATGCCCTCAATCCTGGTTTCGGACAGGGCTCGTTCCATGCGTGCCAGGGCCTCCTCCCGGGTGGACCCGTGGGCGATGATCTTGGCGATCATCGGGTCGTAAAACGGCGTCACAGCAGACCCTTTCTCCACCCCGGTATCCACCCTCACCGCCTCGGGCCACGCCAAGGCGGTAACGGTGCCCGGGGAAGGCAGAAAACGGACGGGGTCTTCCGCGTACACCCGGCATTCCACCGCCGCTCCCCGCCGGGCGGGCGTCTCCAGAACGGGCAACCTTTCTCCGGCGGCGATCCGGATCTGCCACTCCACCAAATCCAGCCCTGTGATCAGTTCCGTCACCGGATGTTCGACTTGCAGCCGGGTGTTCATCTCCAAGAAATAGAAGTTGCCCTTCGCATCAAAGAGGAATTCCATGGTGCCCAAGTTGCGGTAGCCGATGGCCGTGGCCCCCCGCAGGGCCGCCGCCGTCAGGCGCTCCCGCATCGCGTCGTTCAAGAATGGGGACGGACTTTCTTCCACCACTTTTTGGTGTCGGCGCTGAACCGAACACTCCCGTTCGAATAGGTGAACCGCATTCCCGTGGGCGTCGACCGCCACCTGGACCTCAATATGCCGGGGCCCCTCCACCCACTTTTCCAGAAATAACGCTCCGTCCCCAAAAAAATTTACCGCACGGGCTCGGGTGGACTCAAAGGTTTTTTTCAGTTCTTCCGGTGTCTCCACCCGGCTCATCCCGATTCCGCCCCCGCCGGCGCTGGCTTTGACCATCAGCGGATATCCGATCCCTTCTGCAGCCTCCATCGCTTCTTCCAAAGTGTCCACCGGACGTTCGGTACCTGGCACCACGGGCACACCCGCCGCCTGCATCCGCCGTCTCGCTTCGATTTTGCTGCCCATGGCCCGGATGACCTCCGGAGAAGGGCCGATAAACACCAGCCCCTCTCTCTCGCACCGTTCTGCAAAATCCCCGTTTTCCGATAAAAATCCATAACCCGGGTGGACGGCTTCCGCCCCGGTTTCTTTGGCGGCCCGGATGACGGCGTCCATATTGAGATAGCTCTGGGCAGCGGGAGGGGGGCCAATTTGCACGGCCTCATCGGCCTCTCGAACGTGAACCGCACCCTTGTCCGCCTCGGAGTACACGGCCACCGTTTGGATCCCCATGGTCCGGCAGGTTCTAAAGATCCGCCGGGCAATTTCCCCGCGGTTCGCGACGAGAATTTTACGAAAGGTCACAGTGCCAAGCCTCCTCCTTCGATCGCGCATCACCTGTTCGAAATCCTGTACACTTGTTTATTTATCATACGAGCCGTCCTGTGAACAACCGCAGCCGGATGCCGGTGGCCCGGCCTTCGCCCCGGGGTTCGGAAGACACTTCTGGACGTGCCCGGGAGAATTCCTAAGCAAGAATCGTGCCAATTCAGGCCGATCACAGTCCCGGGACAAAGCGGCAATACAGATCCTGAAAAAACCGGCGCTCCTGATCCAACAGCTCCCGGGCCAAGACCGCCGCAGCGGCGAGCTCCGGCTGTTGACCTTCGCTGATCGGCCGCGACTCCTTGCCCAACCCCCGCCATCCGTCGGCGATGCGCTCCATTCGCCGTAACGCCGCAAGCTCCCGAAGTTCCTCCACACCGAAGCGCGACTGGGCCTCGGAGAGAAACCGCGCGTACATCACCCGGAAGGCACCGCCCCCGGCGCCCCGGCGCTCGATCTCCATCATGTTGCGCCAAGGCGAAAACGAACTTCCTCTTCAATCCTGTATTTTCGCAGTTTATGATACAAGGTCGACCGGCTGATTCCGAGGATTTGAGCGGCCCGGGTGCGATTTCCGCCCGCTTCTTCCAGGGCGCCCAGCACCCACTCCTTCTCCCACGCTTCGCGACTGCGGCCCCGGGTTCTGGGCCCTTCGGCCCCGGCCGATTCCGGACTACGGGAAGTTTGCGAATTTACGCCCCGCATCTCTTTGGGGAGATCTGCCACGTCGATCATATCCGACACCCCGAGGTTCATCGCCCGCTCCAGGACATTTTCCAACTGCCGGACATTCCCCGGCCAGGAGTAGGCCCTGAGCCGCTCCAAAGCCTCCGGGGACACGCCCTTCACTTGCCGTTTGAGCTTGGCATTCAATTTTTGAATCAGGGCCTGACATAAAAGCGGCAGATCCCCCAGCCGGTCTCGAAGCGGCGGAATCTTCAAATGAACGACATGAATGCGATAGTACAAGTCCTCCCGGAACAACCCGTTTCGTACCATCTCTTCCAGATCCCGATGGGTTGCGGCGATGATCCGGACGTCCACCTGTCGAGGGCGGACATCCCCCACCCGCTCAAACACCTGCTCCTGCAAGAAACGCAGCAACTTGCTCTGCAGGGCGAAGGGCATGTCCCCGATCTCGTCCAAGAACAGGGTGCCGCGGTCGGCCAATTCAAACTTTCCCGGTTTTCCGCCCCGGCGCGCCCCGGTGAATGCGCCTTCCACATAACCGAAGAATTCCGACTCCAAGAGTTCCGCCGGCACCGCGGCGCAATTGACAGCCACAAAAGCCCCGGGACGTCCGGACTCTTGGTGGATCGCCCGGGCAAAAAGTTCTTTCCCGGTTCCGCTCTCCCCGGTGATCAGCACGGTGGAAGTGGTGCTGGCCGCGAGATGGGCCTCGCGTTTGAGCGCTTCCATAGCCGTGTCCCGGCCGACAATGGCGTCAAAAGCCGAAGAGGATCGATGGGACCGCTGCCACTCACCTCGGTAGTAATGGACCTCCCGCTCCAACTGTTCGAGCCGGCGGAAAAGATCCCGCCATTCGTCCAGGCGGCGCCAGATCACCTTGATGATCGCCCCGACGCATTTTCCCGAGCGTTCGATGGGTTCTTGGGTGATCAAACACGGCTTGCCCCGGAGCGTGTACACCTGCCCTTCCACTTCCCGCCCTTCCAGGACTCGTTGAAGGGAGACATCGGGAACCGCCTTCCTCCACGGCTGACCCACCAAACTCTCCCGGTCGGCGTCGAGGATCTCGGCCAGGGCGTCGTTGGCCACGGTAATCCGGCCCTCCGGGTCCACCACGGCAATCCCATCATAGGACAAGGCCACGGCGTGCTGCAGGGTGTGCTGAAGATTTTTTGTCGTTTCCAATTCCTCAGCAATGGCCTCCAACGTGGTGATATCTCGAATCACCGCCATCGCGCCCACCGCACCCTGGTTCCCCCCGATGGGGGACACCGACGTCAAGGTCACCGTATCGCCAATTTCCAACCGTCCGGCCGGAAGGGAAAGCGAGCGTTCCACTGCATCCGCCACCACCCCAGCCAACTCGGGCAACCATTTGGCCACCGGGGTGCCGGAGACCACATCTTTATCCACGTGAAAAAGGGCTTCCGCCGCCCGGTTCATCGCCTGAACCCGCTGTTCCCGGTCGATGAAGACCACCGCTTCCTGCAGGTGATCCAGCAGAACTGTCACTTGCCGGGCGCGCATCTCCGCGTCAAGCAAAAAGCCGCGGATAATGTCCGATTTGCCCATCACCCCACAGACCTGCCCCTCCCGGTCCACCACCACGCCGTGACCCACCCCACTGTGAAGAAGGGTGTCCTTGGCCGACTCAAGGGAGTCCTCCATGCGCAGGACCACCACGTCCCGACGCACCAAGGGCCCGACCGGTGAATCCAAACCCGCGCCGGCCAGTAAAGCGCGATAAAGGGCGTACTTGCTGACAATGCCGTTCAGATGGCCGCGATCGTTCAGGACACAGGCGATATCCAGGCGGTTACGCAAAAACGCTCTCATCACGTCCGCCAAGGTGTCACCCGGGGCCAAAATTGCCGCACCCGGTGTATAACAATCGCCGACCTTCACAGGTTCACCTCCCGGCGAAACGTCCGAATGTTGTACATGTGTTCATATTGTACAACTGTTTTTAGCATACAAGAACCCGTCCCCGGCGTAAAGGGGGCCACCAGGCCCCCTTTTTTCCTGCCGAGAGATTACCGCAGTACCATAACCGGAGCGTCCGAGGCATAAACGCCCCGTCCCGGGTTCATGGGGATACAGGAATCTCCGCCAACACTCGTCCCGCGTCATCCACCACCCGGATCGATTGTGTAACCGGCGCCCAGTAGTTGCTCCAGATGACACTTTCGGCTCCTTCACCGTGGGGGGTTTTCGTCACGGCCACCACCAACGTTCCCCGTTCAAAGGTGACATCCGCCACCATCGCACCCGCCACGTAAAGTCGACTGCCTGTATGGTCCTCCCCCGCCCAAGCTCCGGGGTGAACCCCGTGGGAAGCGAGCCACTGCCGGTCGGCGGTTACCCCTTGGGACAGGCGAACGGCGAGAGCCGGGGGGGAGAAGAGCGCCGGCGGCCCGGGCTGCCGGGACAGATCCTTCCACTCCTCGACAAAAGGCACCTTCATCCGGGGTGCGGACGAAGGGGGCACCGGGCGCATCGACCGGGCCACGCTCAGGACCTCCGACACCGAAGACCCGGATACGGAGTACCACACCTTGCCACCGTAGGTCCAATTCACTTCAACGGTGGAGCGGTTGCCCAAATCGAGCACCTGAATCGTGCCCTGGGCCGCGCCAGGAGCCACCGGCGCCCCCGAGGCCAGATCTTTAGCCAAACGGCTGGCTTCCGTAACCGCCACATCCTCGGGGCCGCCCCGAAATAAACCAGCCGTTACGTAGGTCCATCCTCCGTCCTTCCATGTGACGACATCTCCTCCGGTATCTTTCAACACCAAACGCCGGGCCGGAAAACCGCCATCCAAAACCACCGGATCCACGGCGGCCAGCCGGTCTCTTACCGTGTCGAGAAAGGTCGTCGGGGCCGCATCCCGCCTCGCGCCTCCAAAGGACACCAGCCGGTTGGCTTCAGAAATCGGGGTTGAATCCGGTTCCCCCCCGTTTAACCACCCCGCCTCCACCAAGTAACCGCTCCCCAGAATTTGGTCCGTCACCTTCACCCGCCCTTCGTTCCCGGTCAATCCCGGGACGGCGGGTCTCGGCACCACTCCTGGAAGAACCACCGGGACGGGGCTCCGGCTCACCACATCCCGGGCCACCGGCAGAACCGCCGGGTCAATGGCCGCGCGGGGCTGGGGAGGGGCGATATCCACGGCTGCCGTGGTCGCCGCCGGCTCACTGTTCACCCGCTCCTCAGTTTGGTGAGCGCCCCCCGCGCCGGCCGGAGGAGTTGCTACGGACTCAACGGCCGGCCGGCCCACATCCCGGTCGAACGGCTGTCTGAGCATGGAGAGCGTCGCCGCCCCCACCCCGGCCAATGCGAGCAAGACGCTCGCCACCCCCAGCAGCCACCGGGCCGCCCATCGCGAACGCCGTCTGTTGCGCGCTTCTGCCCGGGCCAACGTCCGCTCTATGAGATCCTCAGACACTCCCCACCCGCGAAACAGCGTTTTACGGGCATCCTCAGCCATCTGTTCCAGCTTCCGCGTGAGATCGTCGTTCATCCGCCGATCCCTCCTCGCGCAACATGTCTTTCAACCGCCGCCGGGCCCGGTGCAACCTCACCCGCACTGCACCGGGATCGATGCGGAGAACCTGGGCAATCTCGTTCGTTTTGAGTTCGCAGTAGTAATGGTAGATCAACACCTCGCGATCCATGAGGGGAAGACGGAACACAAAGTCCAACAGCCTGCGGCGCTCCAAAGACGCCACCGCCTCCTGCTCGGCAGAGGCGGTCATCTCCTGGGGCAGATTTTCGTCACCGGGCAAAAGGACCCTCTTGTACACCCAGGACCGAAACCGGTCACGGCACAGATTTGCTGTGATCCGCAGGATCCAAGTTTTGGCCGCCCCTTCATCTCGCAGTTTATCCATCTCTGAATACACGCGCAGAAACGTGTCTTGAAACACATCCTCCGCCATATGCCGGTCTCGGACGTAAAAATACGCCAGGTGCAACACCGCCTCCCCGTATTCCCGCATCCATCGGACCAATTGTTCCCGGCGTTCTTCCTCGTCCACAGGTTCCGCCCTCCCCGCTGAGGCCGCCCTTGGAGCGTTGTTACCAGAAGGACGCGCGCGGCCAACAAAAGGTTACCGCAAAACCACAGACAAACCCAGAGTCAATCTGATACCATAGGACCATGAGGCACTCAGTGCCCGGCGAAAAGATGAGCGGAGTGGAGGAGAGAGACGTTGAGCATTCTTAAAGTGGACGAGAAAACTGGCATATTCGGTGAAGGGGATCAGACTTTCGGAGGGAGTTTTGTGCCGCCGGCGCTTCAAAAGGCGCTGGACGAGGTGGCCAACGCCTTTGCCCGTTACAAAGACGACCCGGAATTCAACACCGAGCTCCAGGCCTATTACAAGGACTATGCGGGCCGGCCCAATCCCCTGTATTTCGCCAAGCGACTGTCGGACCAGGTGGGCGGAGCCAAGATCTACCTCAAGCGGGAAGACCTGAACCACACCGGAGCCCACAAGATCAACAACACCTTGGGCCAAATCCTGCTGGCGAAACGCCTCGGGAAGAAGCAGATCATCGCCGAAACCGGGGCCGGGCAACACGGAGTGGCCACCGCCACCGCCGCGGCGCTCATGGGATTGGAATGTTTGATTTTTATGGGCGAACTGGATATGAAGCGCCAGGCGCTCAACGTCTTCCGCATGGAGCTGCTCGGGGCCAAGGTCATCCCCGCCACGTCCGGGAACCGCACGTTGAAAGAAGCGGTGGACGAGGCACTCATGTATTTCGCCGGGCACCCCGACAGCTTTTACCTGCTTGGGTCGGCGGTGGGGCCCCATCCCTACCCCTTGATGGTCCGCCATTTTCAGTCGGTCATCGGCCGGGAAGCCAGAGCCCAGATCCTGGAGAAAGAAGGCCGGCTCCCGGATTATGTGGTGGCGGCGGTTGGGGGCGGGTCTAATGCCATCGGTCTCTTTTATCCCTTTGTGGAGGACCTTTCCGTGAAAATCATCGGGGTCGAACCGGCCGGTAAGGGCTTGGATACGGGGTATCACGCCGCCCCCCCTCAATGTCGGGGAAGTGGACGTGCTGCATGGTTTTCGCTCCTATGTCATGCCCGACCCGGAAAAATGCTGGTCGATCAGCGCGGGATTGGATTATCCCGGCGTTGGACCGGAGCACAGCTACTACAAGGCCATTGGCCGTGCTCAGTACGTCGCTGTGAACGATCAGGAGGCCCTGGATGCTTTCCTGAATTTATCCAAAACCGAAGGGATTATTCCTGCCCTGGAATCGAGCCACGCCGTGGCCTATGCCACCAAATTGGCAGCCCAGCGGCCAAAGGACGAGATCATTATTGTCAACCTCAGCGGCCGGGGGGACAAAGACGTGGCCCAGGTCGCCGAAATGTTGGGCCGCACACCCGAACAAGCGGCAAAAGCCTGAAGCAACCCAAACAACCTGTTCCGGCCCTCGACAAGACCTCCCGGGCATCACCGGCCCCCGGGAGGTTTTTTGTCACATCTTCTTCACAAGATGTTTGGCAGCCGTTACCCCTTGGGCGATCATGTCTTGAAAGCGGGCGCGTGATACAATGACACCATGTGAATCATGTGGATATATGCATCGCGACGGAGGAGAACGGCCCATGGAGCAATCGGCCCAAAAAACTGCGCATGTAGAAAAACATTTTACCGCTCCGGACGTCATTCGGGATATCGTCATCGGCATGGCGGACGGGCTCACAGTGCCCTTTGCCCTGGCGGCCGGCTTGTCGGGAGCGGTGTCTGTCACCACGTTGATCGTGACTGCGGGGGTGGCAGAAATCGCCGCCGGAGCCATCGCCATGGGGTTGGGGGGCTACCTGGCGGCCCGAACGGACCGGGAACATTATTTTGCCGAATTGGAGCGAGAACGCACGGAAGTCGTGGAGCTGCCCGACCGGGAAAAGCAAGAAGTCCGGGACATTCTCACTCAGTGGGGGCTGACTCAGCAAGAAGCGGAGCCGGTGATCCGCGCCCTGAGCCGGGACCCCCGCCGGTGGGTCGACTTTATGATGAAGTTCGAATTGGGTCTCGAAGAACCCGAGCCCAAACGGGCCCGAAACAGTTCCATCACCATCGGCCTCTCGTACATCGCCGGCGGCATCATCCCCCTGGCGCCTTACATGCTGATGGCCAATCCCGTGACTGCCCTGATAATCTCGGTGGTCGTCACGCTCATCGCTCTCTTTATCTTCGGCTTTGTCAAGGGTAAATTCACCGGTGTAAAGCCCTGGAAAAGCGCTTGGCAAACCACGGTGGTGGGCGGTCTCGCCGCCGGCGTGGCCTTTCTCGTTGCGAAGTTCATCGCCTGACCGCGCCCGCAGGGCATCAAGTTTCCCGCGTCACCCCCGGAGTCACCCCCCGATATGACCCCGCATACCCTACCACAGACTGGGCGATCGCCCTGGTGATGCCAGGCGCCCGAAGGGGGTAGGGACGACATGTGCGGGATTGCCGGTTGGATCGATTGGAATGTGGAAATGACCGAACAGCGGCCGGTGCTGAAAGCCATGGCCGACGTTCAATATTGGCGGGGCCCGGACGCCGAAGGCATCTGGATGTCCCGCCGGGCCGGATTGGCGCACCGGAGGCTGTCGATCATCGACCCGGAGGGCGGGGCGCAGCCCATGATCCGGCGCCACGGAGAACGAACCTTGGTCATCGTGTACAACGGGGAGTTGTACAACATGGCCGAACTTCAGCGCGAACTCGAAGGACTGGGCTACACCTTCGCCACGCGGTGCGATACCGAGGTGGTTCTCGTCGCCTACGCTCACTGGGGCCCGGCTTGCGTCGAGCGGTTCAACGGAATCTATGCCATCGGAATTTGGGATGAACAGTCACAAGAATTGTTCCTGGCCCGGGACCGGCTCGGCGTCAAACCGCTGTTTTACGCTCCTCTTGCAAGCGGCCTGGTGTTTGCATCAGAACTGAAAGGCCTTCTCGCCCACCCGGCCGTGCGCCCGGAGGTGGATAGTGAGGGGCTGGCGGAAATTTTTGCCATGGGACCCGGACGTACTCCGGGCCACGGCGTGTTCCGCAACACCTGTGAAGTCAAGCCCGGGTGGGCCTTGCTCTTTGACCGAAGGGGCCTCCACCACCGCCAGTATTGGAAACTGGAAAGCCGTCCTCACGAAGACGACCTGGAAACTACGATTGCTACTGTCCGGGATCTCCTCGAAGACACCGTCGGGCGGCAGCTCATGTCCGACGTGCCGGTGTGCACTCTTCTGTCCGGCGGTCTGGACTCCAGCGCCATCACCGCTTTTGCCGCCCGGGCCTTTCGCCGCCAAGGCCGCCCGCCTCTGAGAACTTTTTCTATTGATTATGTGGATAACGACGTGTATTTCCAACCCAACGCCTTCCAACCCGCCGCCGACGGACCTTGGGCGGAACGAGTGGCAGATTTTCTGCAGGTTGATCGCAGGATCGTCACCCTCACACCCGCCGCCGTGGCCGACGCCCTGCGGGAGGCCGTGCGGGCGAGGGATCTGCCGGGTATGACCGACATCGACTCGTCGTTGCTCCTCTTTTGCCGCGAGATCAAAAAAGAGGCCACTGTGGCTCTGTCCGGCGAATGCGCCGATGAGGTGTTCGGCGGGTATCCGTGGTTTCATCGAAAAGAAGCCCTTGAAGCGGATGTGTTTCCCTGGTCATTGAAAATGCGGGAAAGAATCTCGGTGCTCCACCCGGACTTCGTGGATCATGTGCAACCTGAGCAGTACGTGCGCCGGCGGTACCGCGAAGTCCTGGATGCGGTGCCCAGGCTGACGGGAGAGAATCCCCAGGATGCCCGGATTCGGGAAATGTTCTACTTGAATCTCTTTCACTGGATGCCCGTCCTTCTCGATCGCAAAGACCGGATGAGTATGGCGGTGGGCCTGGAAGTCCGGGTGCCCTTTTGCGATCACCGCTTGGTCGAGTATATGTGGAATGTGCCTTGGTCGATAAAAATGGCCGCCGGACGGGAAAAGGGATTGTTGCGCTTGGCCATGAAGGGACTCCTGCCTGACGATGCGCTCTGGCGGAAAAAAAGTCCGTTCCCCAAGACCCATCATCCCGACTTCGCCCGGGCCTGCCGAAGCGCCCTTCAAGAGGTGCTGGTCGATTCCTCGTCCCCGCTTCTCCCTCTCATTGATGTGAAATCGATTCATCAATGGCTCCAGGCCGAAGGGGAATTCGACATCCCTTGGTTCGGGCAACTGATGCGCCTCCCTCAGCTCTTCGCCTACCTGGTCCAGGTGGACCAGTGGCTTCGAGAATACCGCGTCCAGATCCTGTAAAGGCAGGTCCGCCCTTTCGGGGCGGGCCATTCCCTTTCTTTTTCCCATCCCTGCAACAGGCGGTACCCAAAACGCACCGAATGATCTACTATTAAAGCACCGGCAACACCACAGGGGAAGGAGAATCACATTGAGCCACGGCCGCACACCTCTCGACCCCGGCCAGGCCCCGGCCGCGTCCGACACCGCGTTGGCAGATCGGGCGAGAATCCTTTTGTCCTGTCCCGATCGCCCGGGCGTGGTGGCGGCGGTTTCTCAGTATCTGTACAGCATGAATGCCAACATCGTTCGCATGGACCAGTATTCCACCGATCCGGACGGCGGCCGCCTGTTCATGCGCGTGGAATTCGACCTGCCCCGCCTGTCCGACCGCCGCCGGGAACTGGAGGAAGGATTCGCCCGGACGGCCCGGCCCCTGGACATGCAGGGGGAGATCCGTTACGCCCGGGAAAGAAAGCGAATCGCGATTTTTGTCTCCAAGATGGACCATTGCCTCCGGGAACTCCTCTGGCAATGGCAGGCCGGGGATCTATCCGGAGACCCGGTGGTGATCATCAGCAACCATCCGGACCTCAAGGACATCGCCGCCACCTTCAGTCTGCCCTTTTATCACGTGCCGGTCACCCGAGAGACCAAACCCGAGGCGGAACACCGCCAACTGGAAATCCTACAGAACTACCAGGTGGATCTCGTCGTTCTCGCCCGGTACATGCAGATTCTTTCCACGGAGTTCGTGTCAGCATATCCCAATCGGATTATCAACATCCATCACTCGTTCTTACCCGCCTTTGTCGGGGCCAATCCGTACGAGCGGGCTTATGAACGGGGAGTCAAACTGATCGGTGCCACGGCCCACTATGTCACGGCCAATCTTGACGAGGGCCCGATCATCGAACAGGATGTGCAGCGGGTGAATCACCGGGACAGCGTCGAAGATCTCAAACGGATCGGGCGGCACATCGAGCGGGTCGTCCTGGCCCGGGCCGTGGCGTGGCACCTGGAGGACCGGATTCTGACGTATAAAAACAAGACGGTCGTGTTCGTGTGAACAGCTGCGGGGGTCCGGGGATATCCCCGGACCCTTGCAGGGTAAGCCCCATTGATCATTCGCCTGCCCTTGCTTTATCCACAGGGTAAGGGCTGTGGTAATCCTGGTACTCCACATCACTCATCATCCCTGCGGCGGCATGGTGCAAGTCGTGGCAGTGGAAGACCCAGACGCCTGGATTGTCGGCGACAAAACCGATTTCATAGGTCTCGCCCGGACGAACCAGCAAGGTATCCTTTTCCACGTCCCCTTGGACCGGAACGCCATTTCGAGTCAGCACTCGAAACACATGGCCGTGCAGGTGCATCGGGTGATCCGACTGCCCGTCATTGATGAGCGTCACTTTCACCCGGTCCCCGGTCTTGACGGCAATCGGGTCGGTGTAGGGCCAGACTTTCCCATTGATCGTGTACGCCAGTTGTCCGTTTACGATGGCTGAATTAAGATGCCAGGTGTACGAAGCATCCCAGGTTGTCGCGTCCTTCACGCCAGCGCCGTTCTCGTAGGTCGTCATGTTCAGAGTGGGCACCGACTCGTGGTCCGGGGCGGCCACCGTGTTTCCATCCCCCGCCACTCGAACGGGAATCACGGTCCTTGGCGCGGCCGGAGTGCCGTCGTGGAGATCAATGGCAAAACTGTGTGTCGCGGTAAAGATCACGTCATACCGCTCGCCGGCGCCGATGGCCAGAGCCCGGTCGGTGACCTCCGGCGAAAGGCTGGTCGCCCGCCCATCGGTAGCCACCACGCGGAAGGGCTGTCCCTGCAGGTGTACGAGGTGGGTCAGATATCCGGCATTGATGAACCGCAACCGCACCGTCTCCCCCGGCTTTACGTCCATGGGGGCGATCATGGAACCCGAACGGCCATTCACCGTGTAAATGTTATACATCATCTTCATCATCTGGTCATGGCTCATTCCCGGGTCACCCTGGTCGGCGGAAACTGGACCTTGCGGGGCTGTGGGTGCGTCCCTGCCTCCAGACATCCCCTCGTGTCCCATTCCCCCCGGCCCGTGCCCCATGCCCATGCCCCCCTGGTCCATCATCCCTTGGGCAGCACCGCCCATCATGGTGGACCACTCATCCAAAACCAGCGTGTAATCTCGGTCGGTCTTCTGGTCCGGAGGAATTGTCTTCGGCAATACGATCAAGGGGCCGTAGAGGCCTTCATCCACCTGGTTCGCACTGTCCATGTGCGAGTGATACCAGTAAGTGCCCGGCACTGTAGCGATAAAGTCATACACAAAGCTCTGTCCCGGCTGTACGGGATCCTGGGTGATCCCCGGAACCCCATCCATGGACGCCGGGACGGGATAGCCGTGCCAATGGATCGAGGTGGGCACCGACAGTTGGTTCACCAGCTTGACCCGCACGTGGTCGCCCTGACGGACCTCGATGGTCGTGCCCGGAACCGTTCCCCCGTAGGTCAAGGCCTGGACATCCACCCCCGGAGCAATTTCCCAGCGGGCGGGTTTGGCAACAATGGTCCAGGTTTTCAGCGGGCGCCCCTGATCGTCGGTAGACACGGACATCGACACCCCTGGGTCCTGCGCCGATCTCACTGGGCCAGCCCCGCGGTGGTACGCCGCCCAACCGATCCCCGCTCCAACCAAAAGGACGATGACCGTCAAAATTGCCCACCCTCTGCGTCCAAAACCCTTCATGGCTTCACCCCCCTGTTGCTCACCATTCGTCCTTAAGGTACAGGAGAGTTATGAAGATCCGATGAAGAACCGAAGCCGGGCAAGTCCACCCGTACCATCGTTCCCTTTCCCAACTCGCTGTGAATCTGCACCCTTCCGCCGTGCGCCTCGACAAGCCGCTTCACGATGGTCAGTCCAATCCCCGCCCCCCCATCGCGGGAACGCCGCTGGCCCACCTGGTAAAATCGTTCAAACACCTTCGCCAGCTCTTGGGGTGGTATTCCTCTCCCGGTATCCTGAATCCGGATCACCCGCCAAACCCCGGCGGTCTCCGCGCTCACCGTAACCTTTCCCTCTTGGGGCGTCGCTTTGAGCGCATTGGACAGAAGATTGGTCACCACCTGGGTCAATCGCTCGGGATCAGCTTCCGCCCACACCGGCCCTGCGCACTCCATCGCAAGATCGACACCTTTTTGAAAATAACTCGGGCGATAAAGGGCAACCGCCCGGCCCAATACATCGCACAAATTCACCCTCGTGGGCTGTAAACGAAAGCCGGGAGCCTCCAACTCCGCCAGCGCCTCCACATCCCGGACCAGGCGAATCAGCCGCTCAATCTCCTCGTAGCAACCGCGCAGGCGAGCCTCATCGGGCTCCCACACCCCATCCAAAAAGGCTTCGAGGTGGCTTTTTAACGTCGCCAGAGGGGTCCGCAATTCGTGGGCGATATCCGCCGTCATCGTTTTCCGCGAGTCCTCCTGGCGGGCGAGGGCCTCGGCCAGATGGTTCAGGGCGCGCCCCAATTTCGCCACCTCATCCCGGCCCGTCGCCGCTACACGAACGTCCAATTCCCCGGCTGCCATCCGCCCCGCGGTCCGGGTCATTTCCACCAAGGGCCCGGCAATCCGCCTGGCCACGTACACGCTGACCGCACCGGCGAGAATGACCATGCCGATGGACGTCCACCCCACCGACTGCTGCAGGGCTTGTTCGAGGTGAACATTTAAAGCGTGCACCGCGTAACCGCCCTCTTTGACCTGCCGCTCATACATCTGAACATGATAATGTGCCTCGACGAGTACGATGAGGCCGGTCATCAGGGTGCTCCCGGCGGCCGCGGCGAGAAAAAAGGCGGTCAATCGGGTTCGGAGACTCTCGAAACGAACCACAGGTCTTCACCCTCCGCACTGCAAGCTGAATATCCGTATGGTACCATATTCTTAATCCGGGGCGGTGCCGCCAAAGGGGGAGCGGACGGTGAATCGGAAACCGAGAAACATTCTCATTGTCGAAGACGAGCAGAAACTGCGGGATGTGGTCGCTTCCTACCTGAAGAAGGCCGGTTACCACCCGCTTCAAGCGGCGAGGGGAGACGAGGCGTGGGACTTATTGCAACGGGAGCCCGTAGCTTTGGTAGTCCTGGACCTCCTGCTGCCAGATACGCCCGGAGAAGAATTGTGCAAAAAGATCCGCGCCCACACTTCAGTCCCCATCCTCATGCTCACGGCAAAAGCCGGGGAAACGGACCGCATACGCGGCTTGTCCCTTGGGGCCGACGATTATGTGACAAAACCCTTCAGCCCCCGGGAACTTGTGGCCCGAATTCAAGCCATTCTCCGCCGGGTGTCCCCTGAAGAGCTGTTGGCGGACACCGTCACCTTTCGCAATGGCGAACTGGTGATCGACGCCGGGCGCCAGGAAGTCTACCGCAAAGGGGTGCTTGTCCCGCTGACCCCCTTCGAATACCGCCTTCTCCTGACTCTCGCCCGCCATCCGGATCGCCCGTTGACCCGGGAAGACTTGATTCTCAAACTGGGCGGGTTCGACTACGAGGGGGATGTGCGTACCATCGACCAGCATATCAAGAATTTGCGGCAGAAGATCGAACCCAATCCGAAAAACCCGAGCTATATCCTCACGGTCTTCGGGGTCGGCTATAAATTTGCGCCGGGGTCGCCGTAAGATTGTCGCCTTTGAGGATGTTCATGAGGAGTTCAGAGGGAATCCTGTACACCTGTGAAAGGAAGAACAACCATGCAACACCACCACGGCCCGGAATCGGACCATGTCCACGACCACTCGATTCACGTCGCCCAGGACAAACTCAAACAAGCCCTGGTCCTGGCATTCGTCGTGCTTTTGGCGGAAGTTGTCGGAGGCCTATGGTCAAACAGCCTGGCCTTGCTCAGCGACGCCGTGCACATGCTCACCGACGTGTTCGCCCTCTTTATCGCTTGGTGGGCCGTGCGAAAATCCCAGAGTCCGCCCACGGGCGCCATGACCTTCGGCTACCATCGCACGGCCATCCTCGCCGCTCTCTTCAACGCCGTCACCCTCATCGTCGTGGCCGTTGTGATTGGCACCGAAGCTTATCGGCGGCTGAACCATCCGGAACCCGTCAATAGCATGGTTCTCCTCGCCACGGCGGCAGTGGGCGTCATCGTCAATCTGTACATCGGCTGGGGCATGCGAGATGCTTCTCACAACCTCAACATCCGCAGTGCCATGTTGCACGTGCTCGGGGACGCCGCGGCCTCGGGCGGCGTGATCCTCGGCGGTCTGATCATCATGACCACGGGATGGACCCTGGTCGACCCCATTATCAGCGTCCTCATCGCCATGACCGTCGCCGTCGGGGCATGGCGGGTGACCCGGCATTCCTGCCTTGTCCTCATGGAGGCCACGCCGCCTTCGGTGGATTTTGGCCAGGTGGCCAAAGCTATCCAGAGCATTCCGGGCATCCGCAGCCTCCATGATCTGCACATTTGGAGCCTTTCATCCAATCGCCACGCCATGAGCGTTCACGTGGTGGTCGACGGCTGTCTCACCGTCGCCAGCACGCAACATTTGATCCAGGAAGTGGAGAACCTTGCCGAAGAACGCTTTGGCATTGGCCACGTCACGGTCCAGATCGAATGTCCGGAATCCCCCCACGATGAGGAGGATATGTTTGCCCTGGACCGGAACTGGTCCCGGCACTGAACTCCCGGTGCCGGATTGCTCATCGCAGATGCCGCTGGAATACGGCCAGGTTCGTAGAATCGGTTTCCGGAAGAATTCTGAGAAAACGGGATGTCAAGCTGAGGCAATTTTGATATGCTCATAGGGAGATGATCCGACTGGAGCACGCGTCGATCAACCGCACAACAGCCATGGCGGATCAAAGCATGGTCTTCATAGTTTGATCTGATCTATGTTCACAACAGGGGGTTTTCGTTCCCAGTTTTCATACAAATGTAGACAGGAGTGGGTGGACATGTCCGATCAAACCCGATACCTGCGGCTCGCCCAGATTACCCAGTTGATCAATTCGAACTTTGATTTGCGAGCCGTGTTAGAACACGTGGTCACCGCCATCTCCGAGGAGATCATCCAGTGCACGGCGGTCGGGATCTATTTGGCGGAGCCCAATGGCACCTTTCGGGGGTTCGTGGGGAAACCTGATCAGATCGCGGGAATCACCCTGGATCAACTGGTGGCGGACCCGACAAAAGACGCCCTCATCGCCCAAGTGGTATCGGAAAGAAAGATGATTTACATACCGGACACCGCCCTGGACCCTCGTCCAGACCGCGACGTCATTATGCGGTTCCAGATGAGATCCCTTCTGGTTGTGCCCATCTCTTTCGATCATGAATTATTCGGCCTCGCCTTTCTGTTCAACCACGGTTCTCCCATGTACTTGAGCCGGGAGGAAATTGAGTCCATCACGGCTTATGTGAACATGGCCGCCGTGGCCCTGCGCAATGCAAAACTTTTTCAACACGCCAACGCTCTGCTGACGGAAAAGCAGCTGCTCATCGATGCCCTGCATCACCTATCCCTGTGTAAAACCATCGAAGAAGTCCTCAATGTCTGTTTCCGTTTTGTCAGCCGGGCTGTGGACAATCCCAACATCGGCATTCACATCGCCGACGCCATCGGGGCCCGGTTTCGCCCGGTCCGGCTCAACCGCAGCGCCGACTGGACCGAGCAAGATTGGAAAGCGGTTCACCAAAAATTGCAACTGAATTATGAAGAAGATCTTTTATTCCAAGACGTTATCCGGAGCAAACGTTCCGCCTTGGTGCCCGATGTGGAGAAGGATCCCCGGCCCAACCGCGAGGCCTGTGAGCGATTTGGCATTCGGGGTGTGTACATGATCCCCCTCGTGGTGGCCGGGGACGTACTCGGCGTCGTCGCAGTGGTCAGCCTTGGCGTCCCACGCACCTACACCGAGACCCAAATGCACCTGGCCGAATCCATTGTAGACGCGACCTCTACGGCATTGTCCAACGCCATGCGTTTTGAACAACTCGAAGCCATTGTACGTCAGCGAACCACCGAGCTCAAAGAGAAAAACCGCATGTTGGAGAACTTGGTGGAGGAACTGCGCAAGCTCTCCACCCGGACGACCTTAATCCTGGATTCGGTTACCGAAGGAATCTACGAGTTGGACGAGAATGGAAGGATCACTTTCTGCAATCCCGCAGCGGCCCGCCTGGTCGGGCGCGAGCCGGGGGAAATCATCGGCCTCCCGCAACACGATGTCTTCTGGCACGGAAAGAGCGAAGACAAAGGCTGCACCCTCGCTGCGTGCCCCATCCTGTCTCCCATCCAAACCGGCCAACCGATCCAGGCCACCGATGAATTGTTCCGGCGCAAAGACGGATCCACCTTTCCGGTGGATTATGTGAGCACGCCGATGAGGGACGGTGGAAGGATCCAAGGGGCTGTGGTGGTCTTCAAAGATGTCACCGAAAGGAAGCGCTCCGAAGAACTGATGATTAAATCGGAAAAGCTGTCGGTAGTGGGACAGCTCGCGGCGGGGGTAGCCCATGAGATCCGCAACCCCCTCACGGCTTTGAAGGGGTTCGTCCAGTTGCTGCAATCCAATGTGCACACAAAGGACGAATATTTCAACATCATGCTCTCCGAGTTGGACCGGATCGAGTTGATCATCAACGAACTGCTGATCCTGGCGAAACCCGTGGACGTACAGTTTCAATTTCACGACCTCAAGGTGTTAATCGAGACGGTGGTCGCTCTTTTGCGTACTCAGGCTATCTTGAGCAACGTTCAAATCGCCACTGACTGTGATCCGGCCCTCCCCGCCGTTCTCTGCGACGAAAACCGTCTCAAGCAGGTGCTGGTGAATTTATTAAAAAACGCGATAGAGGCAATGCCCCGCGGCGGACAGATCGTGGTACAAGCCAGGCAAGAGGACGATCGGACCATTCTTATCCGGGTCATCGATGAAGGGATGGGGATCCCCGAAGACAGCCTGCCCCGCCTGGGGGAGCCCTTTTTCACCACCAAAGAGAAAGGGGTGGGTTTAGGATTGACCATGAGTTACCAGATCATCGAGAGTCACGGAGGACAGATGCATTTTGAAAGTGAGGTGGGGGCGGGGACCACGGTGGAGATTCTGCTCCCCATCGATCCCCGCGCCGCGAACAACCGTGCCGCCGTGGATGCCGAAGTGTCCTGCCAGTCCAAGTTACAGGGGCTGCTGGGTTCAATGGCCAAAAGATGATAGAAACTTAACCCGATCCCCCATGGGAGGCACCTGGTTGTCCACCAGAGCGACGTCCAAAACCGCGGGTCCGTCCGCCTGCAACAGATTCTCCACCCTGGCATCGGCAAGATCATCAAACCGCTCCACCCGTAAAGCGGGGACCCCCAGGTGAGCCGCTATGCCGGCGATGTTCACGGGATCTTGTTGAAACCGGGGGTGAGCGCGATGATATTGCAAAAGATGTCCGTGATGCACCATCCCGAGCCGCCCGTTGTTGATCACGATAAACAGAATGGGCAACCGATACTCCTTTGCGGTGAGAACCTCCATACCGTGCATAAAGAAACACCCGTCTCCTGTGATGCACACCACGGGGCGGGTGGGATCGGCGAGGGCATACCCGATGGCCGACCCAATGGCGATCCCCATCGGGCCAAAGTGCACGTTAATCTCATAGGAATCGTAGTCCAGGACCCGCATGTAATGAATGACATACGACATGTGCTCACCGATGTCGACGGTATAGCGGGTGTTCTGGGGCAAATATCGCTGAAGGGCGAGGAACACATTCTGGGTTTTGAATTCCGCCGGCACGGATTCGAGGGCGACGAGTTGCGTTCCCCGGGCGTGGCGGGATAGCCCCAACCCCCGCAATTCCCGGTTCAGCCACTGCAAGGTCACATCCGCATCGCCACAGAGGGGTACATCACATCGATACGTTCGGCCAAATACCGTCTTGTCAAAATCAATCTGAACAATCAGCCGCCTCTCCCCCAGGGGCTTGCTGTAGTTGCTTGTCGCCGTCTCCCCAAGGCTCGAGCCGACGATCAACAACGCCCTCTCGGGGTGATCGTTCACCCACTCCGCGGCTTTCTCATGTCCCGCAAACCCGTATACGCCTATGTATCCGGGGTAACTCTCTGGAATCAACCCTTTGGCTTGGGGCGTGACGACGATGGGCCACCCCAAAAGTTCTGCCGTCTCGATGACCTCCGGAATCGCCCGGCGGGCTCCCTGACCGACGAAAACCACCCCCGGAGTCTGCGTCAGCCTGACGGCGGCCTCGCGGACCGCCTCGGGGTCAGGCAACACCTTTTCGCGCCTGGGAAAGGCGGGAAGCGGCAGCTCTTCGGCCTCCGACAATTGGACGTCGATGGGCATGGCCACGTGTACCGGCCCCGGCACCCCAGACAAGGCGATCGTCACGGCCTTAGCCACTTCATCGACCAGATCTTCCGGCCTCCTCACCATCACACTGTATTTTACAAAGGGCTTGTACACGGCCACACTATCAAACTCCTGGGACGCATTGCGCCCAATGGTGTCCACGGGCACATGGCCGGTCAGGAAAAGGACCGGAAGATGCTCCCTGGCCGCATTGGCGGCACCCGTCAAAAGATTCGTGCTCCCGGGGCCACTGGATCCAATGCAGACCCCCAAATGTCCGGTGGCACGGGCATAGGCGGCAGCCATGTAACCCGCCGCACCCTCGTGCTTGGCCACCACGGGCTCGATCTCCGGCACATCGTACAGCTCATCGAAAAAGGCATTCACGGACCCCGCCGGAATTCCAAAGATGTACGACACTCCCCCCGACACCAGATAATCCACCACTCCGCGAACAGCCTTCACAACAATGCCTCCTTTCTGTCAGTTGAAGAAATCTGCCGACGAGCCGGTGCCACTGCCAAGGTTTCCTATGCCAATGTTTGCTATATTCGACGTTCCCATCTCGATTCCCTGCCACATCCGAGAGGCCCGCGAACTCTTTGATTTGAAAACACATTCCCGTGAAAATGTGTGCTCATCCGGGGCAGTCCGCCCTGTCCGGCGATCCTTGTCCTGGAATATGGTGTCAAGCACAGTGCACGAACCGCCACATCAGTGGCACCAAAGGGAGAATGTCTAAGGGGGATCGACGATGGGCTTAACAGGCATCGAGATGACGCGGTTTCTGCTCAGCCTACTCACCCTTCTGGTTGCCGCGAACGTCCTTGGTTACCTGGCGGAAAGGTTGACAGTGCCCCGGGTGATCGGCGAGGTAGCCGGGGGACTGGTGCTCGGGCCGACGGTATTCGGACACTTTGCCCCGGGCACCTTCCAGTGGCTGTACCAGGGGTTCCCAGCGCAAGGGAAGCTGCTCGGCTTGGTTTACCAACTCGGGTTGATCTTCCTGATGTTTAATTCCGGCCTTAAATTCCAACCCAAGTTTAACCGGGGCGATACGTCCATTGGATTGGCGATTCTCGCCGGGTCTACGGTCATTCCTTTCGCCGCGGGATGGATGTTCACGGGGTTCATGAATCCCGCCCATCTCCTGGGGCCGGCGCAAAGCCTGGTCGCTTTTAAAATCGTGGTTGCCATCTCCATCGCCGTAACATCCATTCCGGTCATCTCCAAAATCTTGTTCGATCTCGGGGTGATGCACACTCGATTTGCCAAGCTCGTGGTGGCTGTGGCGGGAATCCATGATACTCTCTTGTGGGTGGGGCTGGCCCTGGCCGCGGGACTCGCTGGCAACGAGTCCCAGCAAGGAATCGCCACCGTCCTCCGGAGCACAGGGGCCACCTTCGGGCTGATCGCCGTCTGTTTACTCGTTTTGCCCCGGGTGCTTCGGCGGATCAATGGAAACCGGTTTAACATTCTCGTGCGGGCCTCTTTTCTCGGCTATATTTTGGCGATCCTGCTCATGCTGGCCCTCCTCGCCGGCTATCTCGGCGTGGACGTGATGTTTGGGGCGTTGCTCGCCGGTATCGCCGTCAAGCTCGCCTTTCCGGAGCATCTCTTCGATCGCGTGGAAAATAGCATCCGCGAAATCTCCTTCTCCTTTTTCATTCCACTTTATTTTGCCATGGTGGGGCTGCAACTCGATTTGGCGAAGCAATTCCCCCTGGGTTTTTTCCTCCTTTACCTCCTTTTCGCAACGGCGGTCCAGGGTTCCGTGGTGTACCTCACCTGTCGGTTTCTGCATCTCGATCGGCTGACCAGTATGAACCTCGCGGCGGCGATGAACGCCCGGGGCGGACCGGGGATTGTGCTGTCGACGGTGGCCTTCTCCCTGGGGCTCATCAGTGAACCCTTTTTCGCCGTACTGGTCATGCTGGCCCTGGTCACATCTTGGATGGCCGGCAGTTGGCTGCGATTTGTCGTGAAAACGGGTCGGCCCTTGATGCCCGGGGACGAAAGAGTCGCTGTAGTCAAGCCCCAGGAAGAGGTGATGTTGGACGCAGTGCCGAGTGCGAAATAACTCGCAAAGCCCCGGGCTCTGGCCCGGGTTTTCTGTTTTGCCGACGAGGAAGGTTCGCTCCACCGCCTGGCCGCCCAACTGGAGAAACCCGTCCTCGGGCGGACCGGCGTCCTCCGGAGGTGTGAAGGTGGTCAGAAGTTGAGCCTGCCAGTTTGCTCTAAGGCCTCCTCGCCGAACCCTATGGTGGTTTTGGCGGGGAGCCCCCTCATCCAAAGGTCTTGCCTCCCAAGACTCACATGTCGAAGTTTTGCCACACAGTTCACGGTTTTTTCGATCTTCTGGGATCGCCGAGGGTGTAGAATAAAGATGCGAAACTGCCGGGTGGAGCCGGTGGTTCGTGAATCGTTTCACAATCCCCAAGGAAACACCGCTGCGGGGAAACCAAGGAGGGAAGAACGATGGAAGAGGTGGTCAAGGATCGTGTGAGTCAACTGTTGGAACAGTGGAATCGGTTACAAACCGCCGATCTCGAATCTCTGGAGGACGACTCTCTCCGCTTTGGTGCAGCTTTCTACGATTTTGTCGATGACGTGCGCCAATATTTTGAATCTATTGGTCAAATACCCGAATCTTTGGACGACATTTTGGAACGCTTGGGGATCCGGGAGGCTCTGAGCCGTCTCCCCGAACCTCTTTCCCTTCATTTTGCCAACGAATTGGGCTATATCCTTGAGGGCATCACACCGATGGAGGACGCGACTTGGGCGTAAGACGAATGCGACAAAACGACTGCGACCCTGCTTCACCCTTTTCCCGCAACCTTCGACAACCGCCAGTCGGGCCAGGACAGGAGACCGCAAGCCTAGGGACCGATCCGCCGCTCCTCCCGCCGAATCACGTAGGCCTCTTGGAGAGTGGGGACTTCTTCCCGAAACCCGTCTCCGGGCGCCGTCCGGGCAAAAAAACGTACCCGGACGCGGTCCCCTGTCCACCGCCGGGCGAGGATCCGACGAGACTCCAGCCCTTCGAGCTCTTCGGGATCGAGCACCTTCGACCACACTTTTTCCCCCAACCCGGTCACCCACAGCTCCGGCGGCCCGAAAAAAGCAGGCTGACCCTGCTCGAGCCACACGATCCGATCCACCTGATCCCATTCATCCAGTTCGTGACTGGCGGCTACCACAGTGCGGCCTCTGGCGTATTGAGTCAAAAACTCGATCATTTTACGCCGCGCAACCCCGTCCAGGTAGGTAAGAGGTTCATCGAGCAACAGAACCTCCGGGGACCCGAGAAGAGCCTGGGCGATGCCCAACCTCCGCTTCATACCCTCAGACAGTTTAGCAATTTTGATGTCGCAAACGGGGACGAGATCGGTTCGCGCCAGCTTTTCCTCAACTTCAATGCCCGGATCCACCCCTTTGAGGACGGCCATGTACTGAAGAAATCGCCTTGGCGTCATATGAGCATAAGGTTGAAAATCGGCGGGAAGATAGCCGATCGTCCCCCGGATGCCAGTCAGGTCCTCCATCACCCGCCGATCCCGATACCAGATTTCCCCTCTATCGGGCATCGCCGCCGTGGAGAGCACTTCGAGAAGGGTTGATTTTCCTGCTCCGTTGGGCCCGACGAGCAGGGTCAGCCCCCGCCCCAAAGTCAGGCGGCCGGGGATGGCCAAACAAAACCCCTCCCGGCAAAAATGAACACCGACCATGGTAATCATCCAGCTTCTCCTGGTTCAAAAAATCTACTTGAATCTCAGATCCAAGCAGACCGGCCTCCAGACCAGGCGTTCGCCTCCTTCCGGATGTTGGATTTGTCCCTTCGGACACGCGACCGGAGACCTCGGCCCGGGAGTCCCACCCGAACAGGAGAACGGCAGAGCCCGGACGTCCGTTGCACGGCCTTGCGGGAACCCACGTTCCGCAACAAACGGCACCGGCCCCTGGGAACCTTCCGGTCCCGCCTCCTGCGTTCTGTTAGGACGCCTACCGGTTTTCCCGATCCCGGCGAAACGGGGTCACCGAAGCGCCAACGCCAATCTCTTGAAATCCAGCCAGATCCCTAAAGGCCGCTCTTGTTGCCACGTGGCCGAGCTGTTGTGTACGACCATCTTCGTCTCCAGCCGTCCCAAGAGGGCTTTGACACTCCGGGTCATCCCTTGTCCTTCCTTCGGCAAAGACCGACCCTTCTGCGCCTTCAGCTTGTGAATCCTCTCCCGCAATTCCCGGGTGATTTTCTCCCGGCACCCCAGCGCCCGGCGGCCAATGGTGAGTGCCGCAGAACAATGGATCACCACCCCGTAGCGCCTCTCATACTTCCAGTGCCCGATGGTGGAGGTGTGCCGGGGATTGACGGCCTTGATCGCGACCCGCTCTTTCCACGCCCGCCTCAGCAAGGCTTCCGACACCTTTGCATACGGAAACTGGCTCGCCATCCGGTTGAACCGCCGGTTCGTGTCCAGCCGGTCTTTCCCAAACGCCAAATCTTCCATCACCAGCGGTTTCCCCAGGAGTTTGGCCGCGTCCACCACGACCTTCGCCAGCACCCCGATCAGGTACTCCCGACGATTCCCCCGGGTGTAAGCCAACTCCGGAATCCGCACGTAGGCAAACCCGTTCGGGTGAACTGTCGCCTGCCACTCCCCCGGATATTTGCCAAGACCGTCCGGCATCCACACCAGATGGTCCGGCCACGGTCTCGGCCCGCCGTCCGCTCCCACGTGGCACAGCGCCACCCCGTCCGGGTTGATGTCCACAGCCAGGCACCCGTTCCCCAGGTCGGCCTTCACCATCCCCGCCAAACTCCAGGTCAGCTTCACCCGGTACCGGCCGTCCAGCCCCCGCACCACTTCGGCCGCGTAGGGCAAGCCCATCGCCACCCCCTGTCTCACAAACCCCCGGTGTTTCTCCGGCAACCACAGCTTCCCTTCCACCCGAGGCGCTTTCCCTGTCCGCGGCCGGCCCAAAGCGTCGGTGCCCTTTGCCTCCGCCAAGTGGGACAGGGCCACGGCCAGCCCGAACCCTTCCCCGCGGACCCGCACCCGGATGTTCGGGTTCCCGCCCTTGGTCTCGTCCCCCCGGGCGTAGAGCCGCCCTCTCCGGGCCGCCCGCCAGGTCTCTTTGCTTACCTTCCCCCGGCAGACCTTCCGCCACAGGCCCCGGCCTCCAAACACCACCTTCGGGATCGTGCCCGCCTCTTGGTGGGCCTGTAGTTCGGCGAGTTTCGATGCAAGCTTTTGCACCCGGGCCTGCCGCCCCTGGACGGTCAGATGCAGCTTGTCGGTGGCGACGCGATCTCCCTTGACCCGGACCTTCTCCAGCTTGCGCATCGCTTGACCGAGCTTCTTCCGCGCCCGGCGCAGTTTCGTTTCGGTCTCCCCGATTTCGATGCCGAGAAGCTCCTTTTGCGAGTCCCACACCGCCTGGGCCTTCAGCCGGGCGTCGTCCACATACCGGGAGTTGAGGCCAAAAAGCACCTGCCCCCGTTTCTTGATTTCCTCCCGGGACATGCCTTCTTGCAACCTGCCAAACGCCCACCGCATGCAGGACCCAAACAGCCGCATCTCCGTCTCCAGGGCGGTTTCCTCTCCCCGGGCCCACGCCTCAGACCGGGGGAGTCCCCCTGTCTCCGGGAACCACTCCCCGCAAATCGTGAGACTCATGGCCTCTTGCTTCGGCCTCGGCATCCTTCATCCACTCCCGAAACCGTTTGCGAACCGCGCGCCCGCCTGGGGCTCCGTAAAGCCTCGCGGAAAATGACGTGACGATGGCCAATAAATCCCGCACCAACTCATTGTGCATGTCCTCCGGTTCTTTCTCGGCCACGATTTCGATGCTCGCCCCGCACATCCGGGTGATCCACTCCAGGTACTCGAACCCGAATCGCGCCAGCCGGTCGGGATACTCAATCAGCACCCGGTCGATTTCCCGATTCTCCAGGGCCTTGACCAATCGTTTCAGTCCCCGGCGATTCGGGTTCAGCCCCGAAGCCACATCGTCAAACACATGAACCACCCGGTAACCTTTGAGAGCTGCATGGGCCAGCAGGCGCTCCTTCTGTCGCTGGAGATTGCCCGCTTCTGCCTGCTTGCGGGTGGAGACCCGCGCATAGACTGCCACCCGCCCCCCACCCTCTGTCACCGAGGGTTGCCCCAGAATTCGTCTCACCTCTTCTTCGGGGTACCTTCGGTGCCCGGACGGCAATCGAATACAGCGGATCTTGCCCTGCTTTTCCCACGCTCGAACGCGATCGACAGATACCCCCAACAATTTAGCGACTTGGCCGATCGAGTAGTATCTCATGATTTTATATTACCATATTCACCATGATTCACACACATAATTTGTAGCTGTTTCAAACCTCCTGGCCGCCCTTCTACCCTCGGGGGTGTAGAGGCCACTCGGTCAGGCCGGGCACTCCAGCCAGGCCTTCCACATCGCGTACCCCCTTCGTCCGGCCCGCACCATCGCCGCCAAGCCGGCGGCGAGCAAGAGCAGGCTTGCCCAGAAGACCGCGGCAGCTCCCAGAAAGGACTGCTGCTGAACCACCGCGGCCAGCGCCCAGACCACGATGCCCGTGGCGATGGCCGGGCGAACCCCCCGGCGAAAAAGCACCCAGGCCGTGAGCCCACCCGTAGCAAACACCGCGGACAGCCAGTGGACCAAGAACAAAAAAGGCTCCATCCCACGCACGGTAAGCGCCAAAAGCGCCGTCCCCAGAACCCCGAAGGCGATGTTCAACCCCGTCACCACCAGAATCCGTATGAGCCAAAGCAGCGCCGGCGGGAACGGCACGGTATTCTCCACCAGCCGCATGCTCCGATCTCCGGATACCCGACCGTAAACCGCAGCTGCCACCACATAACCTGGCAAAATCAAAGCATAGAGATTGGGCGACGACTCTCCCGGCCCCTGGGACATCTGGGTCGCAGAAAGGGTGAGCAGCACAAAAATCACCAGGCTCACCGCCCAGAATCCCCATCCGTAAGTCCCCATCTGAAGCCGGATGAACTGGCCCAGGGAAAGCATCCGCCGCCTTACTCCCCGGGTTTCCAGATCCGGCAGAGGGTCCTGCCGCTCAGCGCGCTGCAGAAGGTGCTGCAGCAATTGACGGCTTTCCTCCGGGGTGGGCTCTTTCACCGGATAGGGCGCCAAACGGGGGCGTATCATCCGCTCCAGCTCCATCAACTCCGAATCGAGCCTGTCACCGCCTGGATATTGCCCTGGCCGCAATCCCTTCGCCCCCTTTTCCCATCGGCTCCCTCTGCTCAAAGACCTCCCGAAGGTGGCGCAGGGCCTTGAACAGGTATGCTTTGACAGTCCCCTCCGGCACCTCCAACACCTCGGCGATCTCCCGGTACGTCAGGTCCTGATAAAATCGCAGGATGACCATACGCTTCTGGACCTCGGAAAGTTCATCTAAGGCGTCCCGAATCATCTGCCGGGTTTCCAGGCGCTCATAGATCTCCGACACCGAGGGTTTCTCCAGCACCGCCGGGCTCCAGTCCTCGAGCAGCCCCGGCTCCGATCGCCGCTGCGCCGCCTTCCAATAATCCCGGCACAGATTTGTCGCCACCCGGTAGAGCCACGGGCGAACCCGCTCCGGCACTCGTCCCCGTTGTACCTCCCGGACGAACCGAAAGAATGTCTCCTGCACCAGATCCTCCGCCGGCTCCGTTCTTCCCAGTAGGCGCTGGATATAAGCGTGAATCGGGCGATGGTATCGATAAACCAAGGCTTCAAAGGATCCAGTATGACCCTCTGCAAAAGCCCGGGCCAACGCTTCGTCACTTTCCATCCCAGCACCTCCAAGCCGCCCCCGAACTCGCTCGCAAAGGGACAAAAAAGAAGCTCCACCCTCACCGTCGTCTGCCAAAGGAGCCGCCACCATCCCCCTCGATGTCTTCTTCTTTCGACGGACCGACCGTATCTTAGGACGAAGGTGAGGGGTCAATCGTTATATCGGCAGAATGAGACAGTGGCTCCGATCCCTTGAACCCGCCGGCCTCCGCCTTCTCCGGTCCACGTTGATCCCCCACCTGGCCGCCACCGCCCACAAGCCACAACGTCCCCCGCCCACACATCCCCGGTCGCCTCTTTCCCATGGTTAGATCATTAAAAAAGATACTTCTGTATTGTAGCCACCCTGCCGGCGGCGGCCAGGGAGAGCCGGGCTCTCCCGACCGATTTAGATTTTCTGGACCCCTTCATAGTTTTCCAGCCATTGCCGTAAGATGCCGACCATATGATCGCGATACTGCTTCGGCTCAAGGATCTCTGCGTCCGGTCCGTAGGTCCACAACCAGCGCAAAAATTCGCTCGCCCCGTTCACGACGACTTGAAACCAGAGTGATCCGTCTGCCAATTCGCGGATCTGGGGGCGGAGGAACAACTCTTCCTCCTTGACATAACGCGCCACCTTGGGGGAAAATTTCACAACAAACCGGATGAGAGACGCCCCCCGTTCAATCGACCAGGTATATTTCATATATTCATTCAAATCAAAAGGCCTCTTTTCATACTCGCCATCCAGTACCCGAAGCTCGAGAAATCGGCTGACCCGGAAGGTGCGAAATGCGTTGCGGGTGTGACAATAACCGATCACATAAAACCGATGTTCCCGGGGAATGAGATAGTAGGGATCTATTCGCCGCCAATCGGTCTGGTCCCGGCTCTGGGAATGATAGAGGGCTTTCACCGGCCGCCTGTGGATCACCGCCTGGAGCAATTCGGGAAAAACGTTGGGCGTTTCCGGCGCCCAGGCCGGGTTCCCCAACCGCACCACATCCCCGATGCGCTCCAAAAACTCCTGGTTGACTTTCTTCTCTTTCGCATGGGCGGCCATGACCTTCTGGTAAGCCGTTTTCCAGCCCGGCGGCAACGGTCTGTGGGCGGTTTCCACCCAGGCGGCCACCGCCTGGAGCCCGGCGATTTCCTCTTCGGTAAGATCCAGGGGATACAGAGCGAACTGTCCCACAAAACGATAACCTTCCCCCCGGCGCCCTTTCGAAATCGTCGTAATCTGGGCGAGCCGATCGATGTCCCGGTAGATCGTCCGCTCGGTGACCTCGCATTCTTCGGCGAGGCGCTTGGCCCGAATCCCCGGGTATGCCTGAATCAGCGTGATGAGTTTGAGTAAGCGGTACAGCTGATTATCCATGGCAACCCCCGCGTTTTCTTTTATTATAATAAAGGCGCGTGAAGAGACAATCGAGTAGGAGAGGGCGGCTAGCCCCCGTCCTCTCACACCACCGGACATGCGGGTCCGCATCCGTGCGCGCAGTTCACGGTATCGCATCCGGAACCGTTTCCACTGTTTCCAGAGACACATCCGCAGCCTCCGCCGTATCCATCCTTCGATCGCTCGCATCGCGAGCCCTTCTTCCGGGGCGAAACCCGTAGCTGGCCTCCGGGATCTGGCCGAGATCCTCTCGGGAGGAACCTGGACCCACGATTACCCTGTACCGGCTGCTGCGGGATTTCGGCCTTCCGGTGAGCACCGACATGCCCGAAGAGATTTATGCCCTCATGGACCTCTATCCTCAGCCGCCTCAGCGCCGGCCCACGGCGGGCTATGTTCCGCTCCCCAACCACCGACCGCGCCCCCGGCGCAAAACCGCTAGGTCTTATAACTTTGGCGGAAAAAATAGTACGAATGTCCCAATGCCAGCTGGGGCATTCCTCCCAAGAAATCATCTCCTCAACATGTCATAATACGTTTACGGGCACAGGAATTTTTTCAGAGTGATGTCGGAATTTCACTATATTCTACCGGTGATGGGGGGCGTCCCGCATGGGCTCACGCATCGCCCTGTTCTCTGTCGCAGCCGCGGCGGCTGTTTTGTTGTCCGCTTGTACGGCACCTACCACTGGCCCCGCCCCGTTGAAAAGTCCCTCTCCGGAGGGATCGACGGCGGTGACATTCAATCCTCCCAGTATCGACAGCGTGCCGAACGACGAGAACGGAAAAGCAATCAAACTTGGCTATGATCTCATGAACGACACCAAGAAACTGTTGCCGAACAACGTTGGGAACCAGCTGTCCTGCTCGAGTTGCCACGCCCAGGCGGGAACGGTCGAGAAGGAGTTGAGCCTCGTCGGTGTAGCCTCCGTCTATCCGCAGTACCGGGACCGGGAAGCGGCAATCTCGACCTTGGAGGACCGGGTGAACCAATGCCTGCAGCGCAGCATGAATGGAAAGCCGATTCCCTACGACAGTACCGAGATGCGGGCCTTCTCCATGTACATGTCTTACATCTCCAAGGGAATTCCAGAGGGGACCAATCCACCCTGGAGGGGGCAAAATGTAAAAATCGACGTCTCTAATCCCAATCTTCAGGAAGGGCAGAAACTGTACCAACAATCCTGTGCCGCCTGCCATGGAGCGAACGGTGAAGGTACCCCGGCGGGACCCGCGGTCTGGGGCCCGAACTCTTTCAACGACGGGGCTGGAATGGCCAATCTCTCCAAGATGGCCGCTTTTGTTAAAGTGAACATGCCAAAAGCCCCGATGGGCGGGGAGAACCCCGGGGCACTGACCGACGCCCAGGCCCGGGACGTCTCGGCCTGGATCTTGTCCCACGACCGGCCTCATTTTCCTGGAAAATCGAAGGACTTCCCGAAAGGGAGGCCGCAGAATTAGGACAAACCCGAGACTGCCCCCCTTCCCGGCGGGCAGTCTCCTCCTGTGCCCGCCACTTCAGGAACAACCCGGCGTCCTCGATTCGCTACAAATAGTTCATTCTAACCACGCATTCCTGACACAGTTGGATCATAATACATAGAGGGGTATGGTAGACTCATTGTAGGTACTAATTGTCAGAACCAACCGCCGCAATCGGGGGGTAGGAATTTTTATGAGGAGGGGTGTTATGGGCCCACGCTTTACGTTGTTGTCTGTGGCCGTCACCGCGGCCGTACTGCTTTCCGCTTGCTCGGCTCCCGCAACATCGAAGCCCGCGTCGGCTTCAACGCTGACCTTCAATCCTCCGAGCATCGACAGCGCGTCGAACGACGAAAACGGAAAGGCAATCCAACTCGGCTACAAGCTCATGACCGAAACCAAACAGTTGTTGCCCAACAACGTGGGGAACGACCTCAGTTGCTCCAGCTGCCACGCTGACGCCGGTACGGTCAAAAATGAGTTAAACCTCGTTGGTATTGCCGCTGTGTACCCGCAGTTCCGGACCCGGGAGCACGCCGTATCCACCCTGGAAGACCGAGTGAATCAATGTTTTGAACGCAGCATGAACGGCAAGACCATCCCCTATGACAGCACCGAGATGCGCGCATTTATGATGTATCTTTCCTACATTTCGAAAGGGATTCCTGATGGTACGAACCCTCCGTGGCGGGGACTGGCCAAGTTCGACGTCTCCAACCCCAACCTGCAAGACGGGGAAAAGATCTTCCAGCAATCCTGCGCCACGTGTCACGGGGCGAACGGCCAGGGCGGGTACGGACCAGCCCTTTGGGGCCCGAACTCTTTCAACGACGGTGCCGGCATGGCAAACCTTTCGAATATGGCCGCCTTCGTGAAAGAAAGCATGCCCAAAGCCCCAATGGGCGGGGTTAACCCGGGGGATCTGACCCAGGCCCAGGCCCGGGATGTGTCCGCATGGGTTCTTTCCCACCCGCGTCCCCATTTCCTCGGTCCCGGCAAGGGGAGCACCCCACCAAAGAGTCAATAACCTGCAGCGCGAACACACGCGCATTTTCGCTGCGGAAAGGTTGGGAGCGGCGGACGATCCTTCGGCCGCTCCCCCCTCCCAAACCGTTGCAAGCCCCCGCATGAATACCTCTGAGACTCGCATTACTCAGGATCACCCAGATCCATGGCCACCGCCCGGACCGGCGATCCATCGGCCCCCTCGATCCGGAGGGGAAACACCACAATGACAGGATCGGCGAAATCCACCGCGTTCAGATTGCACAAATTTTCGATAATAATCCCTCCTGCCGCGGTGATTGCCCGGTGCACGGGATAGTCCGTTTCCCCGGTGGGATCGATGCTCATCGCATCGATACCGAAGACCCGAACACCCCGCTCAAGGAGTGCCTCAATCACCCGCACCTCGACATAGGGATGGCGAACGTAGTCGGCCTCCCCGGCCTTGCGCCACCATCCCGTCGCAAAGAGGACCAGTTGCCCGGGTTCGGCCCGCTCCACCCACGGAGCCACCTCCTCGAGGCAGATGCATTCCCTCGGTCCTTTTCCCGGGACGGGAATGATCAGCCCCGTGCCGACGAACCACTCCAGGGGCAGGGAGTCTATCCGGGCGCCGCCCTCGGAAAAATGATACGGCGCATCCACATGGGTCCCGGTGTGGGTTCCCAAGTGAAGATGGGAGACATTAAAGCCATCCTTGTCAAGGGTAGCCGCGGGTTGCAGATCCGGCTGCGGATCCCCGGGATACACCGGCATGCCCCTTCGGATGGGCATGGAGAGATCCACGATCTTCCGAGGTCGAAACATCGGCATCACCTCACCGTCTCATGATAACATTCCGGCCGTCTCTCCCGCAGCATCGTATAAAAATGGCTTCGGTGCCGATCCACATCGGCGAGATCAATCCACGCCGCCGCCAAGCCGGGCTTTTCACCAAGCCCCGTCACCAATACCCCCGTGGGATCGTATACGGCGCTGCCTCCACAGAAGTCAAGGGTCCGAGGTTGGCCCATCTGGTTACTGACGGCGAGAAAAAGCGTATTGTCCAGGGCCCGGGCGGCGGCGAAGCGCTGAAAAGGCCCGCCATAGGGTTTCTCCCAGGCACTTCCCGCCCAAATCATCTCTGCCCCGGCCAGGGCGAGGGTGCGGGCCAGTTCCGGAAAGGCCAGATCCCAACAGATCATCAGGCCCACCCGGCCCATGGGCGTATCGAACACCACCGACTCGTCGCCGGGCGTGAACACGTCGCCCTCCGCTCCGGCCAGGTGAATTTTGCGATAGTTCCCCAAGGAAGATCCCTCCGGGCCCACGCACTGCAAAGCATTGTACATCCGCCCGTCCTCACTTCGCTCCGCATATCCGTAGACCACATAGGCGGACGCCCGGCGAGCCATGGAGGCCACGCGACGGAACGAGGGACCGTTCCTCGGCTCAGCGAGCTCCCCCATCTCTTGCGGCGTGGCTTCATAGCCCGGGACGCACAACTCCGGAAACACATAAACCCGCAGCGAATCCGGGGAGGAAACCACCGGCTCCTCCCCATTGGCCCGCTCCTCTCTCTTCACCCGGAACTCGGCAACTAAGTCTTCAGCCACGGCCCGCTCCATCTTTGCCAGGTTCTCCTCCACCGCTCCGACGTCGTAGCGATCCTGCACCACGGCGATGCGAACCTTCATCCTCAGGCCTCCTCACCCAGGCCATACTCCGCCCGGGACTCCCCCTCGGCCGACGCCCCTACCTTCATAAGCACCCAGTAAACCCCCGAGGTGAGCAGAAACGTCAGTACCGTCGTCCCGGTGGGCAGGGTGTGGACGTAGGAAAAATAATACGCGAACGCCGCCCCGATGATGTAGGCGAGATAGGCCCGCACGTTCACCCCGCTCCGATACCAGTAAAGTTTCTTGTGGCCCGTCACAATCTCTAGGGCGTCATAGTTCTTGCGGCGCAAGATATAGTAATCTGTCAACAGGATCGCCCCCACCGGAATGAAAAGGGTACCCACCATGAGGAGAAAATTTTGGAAATGCTCGAGGAGCCAATCCTGCAGCATCGCCCCGGCGATGGCGACTAGGCCCATCACCGCGGTGGGAATCCAAAATCGATGGCCGGGAAAGATGGCCAAATACGACATAGTGGCACTGTACAAGGCCATGACGTTCGTAGACACCACAGACAGGAAAATGACCACCGCCGCCACAAAGCCAAGGGCAGGATTCGCTTGTCCAATTAGTTCAGTCGGATCATAGGTCTGGGTCATGTTCCCCAGAATCGAGAATCCGGACACCGTGGCACCCAAGCCCATGGCCACCAAAGTCGCCACGTTGTAGCCGAGATACGTCCCGGCGAAGGCGGTCCCTTCCGACCGACAATTGCGATTATAATCGGACGCCGAGGACAGCCACGAAAAGGCGGTGGCGACGACGATGTCAAAGGCGACCATCACTGTGAGCTGAGGATGCTCGCTCGCCGCCATAGAAATCAGATTCCCGATGTTAAATTTCATGAACATATAGCCGAACACCACCACGGACAACACGAGCATCGCCGTGGCAATGAGGTTCTCTGTCCGCTCGATCCCGCGGTGGCCGTAGATGGTGATAACCACGACAATGACCTCCGTCAGGATCGTAAACAAGGCCACATTGCTATAACCCGTCAGGTACTCCACCGCGTGATCGAGGCTCAACCCCGCCATATAAGCCTGGATCCAACTCCATCCGATAAGAACAATCGTATTGACCGCCGACGGGAGGGCCGCACCCCGGTGTCCAAAGGCCCCCCGGGTGAGGATCATCGTCGGCAGTCCAGTGCGCATCCCGATATTGCCCGTCAACGCCAGGGCAATCCCTCCGACCAACGAACCGAGCAGAATGATGGCGATCGCCTGCAGGTACGGCAAATCCGGCACCAACAGCATGCCCGTGAACACGGTGGTGACTACGAAATTGGCCGCCACCCAGAGAGAGAAGATGGAAAAGAACCCCATGGAGCGCTTGTCCCGGGGAACCGGGTGCACACTGTCCTGACCAAAGGAAGACGTAAAATCAGCCATCCCGATGACCTCCTCTCTTTCCTAGAGCGAGAAGGGCGATAAATTCGTACACCACGTTCGCCGCGGCCGCGGCGGTGATCTGGCCACTGTCGTACGCGGGCAGGACCTCCACCAGGTCATACGCGACGATGTTCAGACCCGCGAGTCCCCGTACCAACTGTTGAGCCTGGGCAACCGTGACACCGGCTACCTCGGGAGTCCCCGTCCCGGGTGCGTACACGGGATCGAGAAAATCGATATCAAAGGAGAGAAACGTGGGCCCGCTCCCGACGCGTTCCCGGATCAACCGGATCATCTCGGGAATTCCCATGGCGAGCAAGTCGTCGGTGGTGTACACGGCAAACCCCAACTGCCGGGCATCGTCGAGATCCTTTGGCCCGTACAACGGCCCGCGCATCCCCACCTGAATCACCCGCTCCGGAGCCAACAGCCCCTCCTCCGCAGCCCGGCGGAAAGGCGTCCCATGATTGTATTTTTGGCCAAAATAACTGTCCCAGGTGTCCGAGTGAGAGTCGAAATGAATGAGCCCCACGGGGCCATAGCGCTTCGCCACAGCCCGAAGCTCCCCTAAGGTAATACTGTGGTCCCCGCCAAGGATGATGGGCACAATGCCGTGATCGAGCAATGGCGTCAAGCCTTCGACCATCCGGCGGTACGTTTCCTCGATGTAGCCCGGTACCACCGGCAGGTCCCCGTAATCGATCCCCGAGACATAATCGAACACGCAGATGTCCTGCTGGGGATGATAGGGTCGGAGCAACACGGAAAAATCTCGGATGTGCGCCGGACCAAACCGGGCGCCGGTCCGGTAAGACTGGCCGGTGTCAAAAGGCACCCCGACCACGGCAAAATCGATCGGTTCTGCGGTGTCAAGATGTTCCACATAGGGCAGGCGCATAAAGGTGCGAACTCCACAAAATCGAGGCGACTCAAAAGAATCCTTCGGTTGATACGACATTTCGATCCCTCCTGGGCGAAGGGATCATGCAGGATTCGTGCCATGTTAGAATACATAACGTATCGAGGAGAGGTTTGAAGGGTCAGTGGGGAAAGAAGTACAGAAAATCCAAGTGATTTTTTAAGGCTGTCTGGTGCTGGCTCCATCCAGCAAACGAACAGTTTGGTCGTCAAACTTATACAGATCTGTATAAGTCCCTATACAAGTTCGTATAACAGCACCCCTTCTCAGCAGCCAGTCCGCCTGGCCAGTTCCCGGCCTAGCCCGTGGAACCAAAATACCGCCGCAGCTTCCGGACCACCGTCGGTTGACTGACGCCGAGAAGGGAAGCCATCTCCGTGGTGCTCCGACATCGGCGCCGGGCCTCGTCAAGCAGATGCCGTTCATAGGCCGCCACCAGGTCAGGCAAGGGCAGGGCCCCCAAACCCGGGGACGGAGGATCCGACAGGTTGTCGTCCATCCTGTGCCCGTTTCCCGCAGCATCGCCGAAAAGTAGATCGGTCGGCTGGATGACCTCACCCTCTACGAGGAGAACCAGGCGCTCGATCAGGTTTTCCAACTCCCGCACATTGCCGGGCCACGAATAGTTGACCAACTGCCGAAGCGCCCCGGGATCGATCCTCTTCCGGGCGTGGTATTTTGCATTGTACCGTTCGAGGAAGTATCCGGCCAGCCCCGGGATATCCTCCCGCCGCTCCCGCAAGGGCGGAATCGTCACGGGAACCGTATTTAGACGATAAAACAGATCTTCCCGAAAAGCCCCTGCCCGCACTAACGCCTCGAGATCGCGATTGGTCGCGGCAATCAGGCGAAAATTCGAGTGGACCGGCGCCCGACCTCCGACGCGATAGAAGGTTTTTTCCTGGATCACTTTCAAGAGCTTGACCTGAAGGGGAAGGGGCAGATCACCCACCTCATCGAGGAACAACGTTCCCCCGTGGGCCAGTTCAATGAGCCCGATTTTGCCGGATTTGAGTGCTCCGGTAAAGGTCCCTCGTTCGTAGCCGAACAATTCGGATTCCGCCAAGGATTCCGGAAGGGCCCCACTGTTGATCTCGATAAACGGGCCCTCGGCCCGGGGACTGTGCTGGTGCAGATAGCGAGCGAACACGCCCTTGCCCACCCCGGATTCCCCTCGAAGCAAGACGGTGACATCATGCTTGGCCAATTGGGCCATCTGGCGCACCAGATCCTTCATGGCCCCGCTCTCCACCACGAGTCCATCGACTTCGGTATCCAAGCTTCGCCGGTGTTCCAGCTCTCGGGTGACCCGGCCCATCTGCTGCTGAAGTTCGGCAAGATGCTCTTTTAATTCGATCAGTTCGGTGATGTCGTGGGAGTACGAAACCACCCGGACAATCCGCCCTTCGGAATCAAACACCGGGGTGGCGGTGACCAACTTCTTACTGCCATCGGCCGTGGTTTGGATCACCGTCTGCCGAGTCCCGGTGACCAGAACCCGCAGAGTGATAGATGGGCGAAAAATGCCTTGCCGTTCGAGTTCCGCAACAGATTGCCCCACCAGCTCTTCCGGGCTTCGACCGTACACGCGCTGACAGGACCGACTAGCCCGCAGGACGACCCCACGGCCATCGGTGATAACGATGTCGTCGTACACGGAGTTCAAGATCATCTCCAGTTCCTCTTCCGGCCCGGGGTCCCACTCAGGTTCCTGCGGCTGCTCGGTCTGTCCGGAGAGCGCCGGCTGCACGTCTGGGTCCGCCGGGAAACTCTGACCTGAAAGACCCTGGCCGTGCTCGGAGGCACTCGTACCCCGGCCTTTCCGATCGTCTCCTGCCATTCTGGCACCCCTCCATTCGCAGAACGGCTCCCGCCGCCCAACCGCCCTGTCCGGTTCCCTGACGTATCTATGCATCCATTATACCTTGACCGGTCAGCGATTCTCTACAGAGCGCCCACCACGTCCGTTACCGTTTTTCCGTCCCGGACGGCTTCGCGCAGGTGCTGTTCCAACTCCGCCTTCATCTCGTCCACTTGGGTGCGCGGAATGTCCCGAACAATATTGATCGTAAAATAACCGGGGTCGCGCTGGGTCGCGCAAACCCCGGCTGAAATCCCGCTCCCGGTCAAACGCCCAAGAAAATATACCGCAGCACCACCAGCACCGCGAGAATCCACATCAGCCAGTGGATCGGCTCCTTCTCCTTTGTGAACACATTGCGCAGGGCCGCGAGCAGGACGTAAAACACGATGCCCGCGGAGATACCGTTGGCGATGCTGTAGGTGAAGGGCATCAGGGCGATGGTGAGAAAGGCCGGAATGCCCTTGACGGGATCGACAAAATCAATATTCCGCACCGCCTGGATCATCAGCACCCCGACGATGATCAGCGCCGGCGCCGTGGCCGAGTCGGGAATCACGGCTGCAATTGGCGCCAGCAAGAATGTGGCGAGCAAAAAGAGCACCCCGGTGGTGATGGCCGTGAGCCCGGTACGCCCGCCCTCGGCCACCCCCGAGGCGCTCTCGACGAAGGCCGTGATGGTGCTGGTCCCCAGCAGCGCCCCCAGGCTCACCCCGGTGGCATCCACGAGCATGGCCCGGCCCAGGGTCTTCTCCCCTTCCGGCCCTTTCAACAGCCCGGCCTTGTTGGTCGTCCCGATGAGGGTCCCAAAGGTGTCGAAGAGCTCCACGAAGGTGAACACCGCCACCACTTCAATCAAACCCATGTGGATCGCGCCCATGATATCCAGCTGACCCACGGCCAGATGTTCAGCACTGGGGAGCATCGGGGTCTGGGTCAGTTTGGAGAGGTCCGTTTGTCCCATCGGAATTCCGATCACCGTGGTGAGCAGGATCCCGATCAGCAGCGCCCCCCGCACCCTCAGGGCCATGAGCACCGCGATGATGATCAGGCCGATAATCGTCAACAAAGCCCCGCGGTTCTGGGTGAAGTTCGTCAGGAGGATATTCCACTCAAAAAACTGCAACACCGGGGTGCCCCCGCCGGCGATGGCATTTTGCGACGGGCCCCCCACGTACTGCACACCGGTGATCTGCCCGGTTTTTAACCCGATGAGTGTGATGAATAAACCAATGCCCACGGTGATGGCCATTTTCAGCGCATCGGGAACCGCCACCACCAAAAGCTGCCGGATTTTCGTCACCGTCAGGATGATAAAAATGATACCGGATATAAAAACCGCCCCAAGGGCGACTTGCCAAGACATCATGCCTCCCTTGGAGGCGGCGATCACGGCAAAATAGGCGTTGAGCCCCATCCCGGGCGCGAGAGCCACGGGGATGTTGGCCACCAGCCCCATAAGGATGGTGACGAGTCCGGCCCCGACGGCGGTGGCGAAAAAGACGGCACTTTTGTCCATGCCCGTCACCGAGAGGATATTGGGATTGAGGAAAAGAATGTAGGCCATGGTCATGAAGGTGGTGAGCCCGGCTAAAATCTCCGTCCCGACGCTTGTCCCCCGTTCCCGGAGGTGGAAAAATCTGTCCATCGGTAATCTCCCCTTTCTATTCCCATTCGATGGTGGCGGGCGGCTTGGAGGTGATGTCGTAAACCACGCGATTGACCTGGGGCACTTCGGCGACGATGCGGCCGGAGAGCCTCTCCAGGACCTCATAGGGAATCCGGGCAAAATCAGCCGTCATCCCGTCCCGGGAGGTCACCGCCCGGATGGCGATGGTGTGGGCGTACGTCCGCTCGTCCCCCATGACCCCGACACTGCGCACATCGGGGAGCACGGCAAAATACTGCCAAATCTCCCGGTGGAGACCCGCTTTGCGGATCTCCTCCCGAACCACGGCGTCCGCCTCCCGGAGGATGGACAGCCGCTCCTGCGTCACCTCGCCCAGGATCCGGATGGCCAATCCCGGGCCGGGAAAGGGCTGGCGCCAAACGATGTCCTCGGGGATTCCGAGCTCTGTGCCCAGCGCCCGCACTTCATCCTTGAACAAGGTGTTGAGGGGCTCGATCAACCGGAAGGACATCCTCTCCGGCAGGCCGCCGACGTTGTGGTGTGATTTAATTGTCGCCGCCGTTTTGGTGCCGCTTTCGATAATATCTGTGTACAGCGTTCCCTGAGCCAGGAAGTCAAATTTCCCGAGCCGGTCCGCCTCTTCCTCGAATACCCGGATAAACTCTTCCCCGATGATTTTGCGCTTTTGCTCCGGATCCCGGACGCCCACCAGGCGGGCGAGGAACCGCCCCCCCGCATCCACTCGGACGATTTTCATGCCGAATCCTCTGCCGAAGGCTTCCATGACGCGATCCGCTTCACCCTTGCGCAGAAGGCCGTGATCCACAAAGACGCAGGTCAGTCGATCCCCCACCGCCCGGTGCACGAGAACGGCGGCCACGGCGCTGTCCACCCCGCCTGACAGGGCGCACAACACTTGGCCGTTCCCAACCTGCCGCCGGATCTCCTCCACCGCCTCCCGGGCGTAGGAGGACATGGTCCAGCCGCCGGTGCAGCCGCAGATGTCGTAGACAAAACGCCTCAGCATGTCCTGGCCGAACTCGGTGTGCTGGACCTCGGGGTGAAATTGCACGGCGTAAAGGGGTTTTTCCCGGTGGTGCATGGCCGCCACCGGACACCGGTCCGTCCGCCCTTCCACCACAAATCCCTCGGGCGGAGCGGTGACGACATCCCCGTGGCTCATCCAAACGGTCTGCCGCTCGGGCAGCCCGTCCAGCAAGTCCGGCTGAGAGCCCGGGGTATTCGCCGCATGACCCGAAACGCCGGCGGAGACGGAGGCTGGGCTCGGCACCCGCTCGAGGAGGGCCTTTCCGTACTCCCCGGCCGCTGCCCGGTCCACCGGGGCGGAAAAATGCGCCGCCATGAGCTGCATGCCGTAGCAAATCCCCAACACCGGGATGCCCCACTCGTAGATCTGCGGATCCACCGCGGGTGCCCCCGGGGCGTACACGCTGTTGGGGCCGCCGGAAAAGATGATGCCCCGGGGACCACGCCGACGCAATTCGTCGAGGTTCACATCCGGGGGCAACAGTTCGGAGTATACCTGCAACTCACGAATCCGACGGGCGATGAGCTGATTGTACTGGCCGCCGAAGTCCAGCACGGCGATCCATTCGTGCGGTTCCATAATCTCCCTCCCCACAACAAAACCATCCGCCACCTCAGCCCCAAGCAACGGTATCATAACCGTCCTTTCCCATGGGTATACGAGGCAGACGGATGGTTTTTCCAATCCGCACTCCCCCGTAGTCGGGCGATTTCCGGTCGCCCGGTAGAGACTGCCGGGCCTATTCCCGGCATTATACGGGTCCGTGGCTGCACGTGCGGCCACAGGGATATTCTCTTACCGATCATGCCCTTGAAGGCCAGTCATGTCCCCACATCATGGTACAGGACCGCCACCATTCCGTCAATTGGAGGAAGACCGGTTACATCGGCGGGCTCGGGGTGCGCCGGAACCTGCGCCACCGCCCGCGGAGTTGGGATTCCCCCACAATCCTGGCGATTTCCTGCCAAGCCACGCTGACGGCCCCGAGACGTTGCCCGTCGGGCGCGCCTCCGTCGGGCCCGGGCTCCACAGCCCCCGGAGCCCTGTTGGGAACCACCCTCTCCGTCACGGGTTTCGTCCTGCCCTTCGACTCCTCCGCCGGTCCTTCCGGAACCTGTCCGTACAGCGCCGACTCCAGGGCGGCCAACAGCCGCCCGACGGAACCTGCCGCCTGTGGCACTTCCCAAGCCAACGTCTGCACAATATCCCTCACCGTCGTATCCCGGGTGAGGGGGTGGCCCCGCCGGACGTACCAATCCTGCAGCCGACCCACCGCATCCCCGGCATCCTGCGGTGGGGGTGTGGCAAACAGCTGCCGAGTCTCCGGAGGCACTCGCCGGAAAGTCCAACCCCGCCGCCTCAGAACGAAAGTGACTGCGGCGCCGGCAGCCACGATCACCAACGCCCCGACTCCCGTCCCCAAAAGGATCCGGCCCGGCACCCCGCCGAGACCGACGCGGGAAAGCAGTCCGCCGCCCGTTCCCTCTCCGCCGGGGTAGCCAGATCCGGGCCCATTGATACCCTCGGAGACGGAAGGCGGCGGTGGCGTCCCCCGAGAGGGATTTTGGGGAGAGGCGCTGCCCCCCGTCGCTCCTGATCCTTGCACCGAGTCCTGACCATTGGAGCCCCCTGGCTCCAGCGCCCCGGAATTCACTGACGCCCCTGATACGACTGAAGGTGTCGGGTCAAAGGGCATCCACCCATATCCGGGAATCCATATCTCCACCCAGGAATGGGCATCCGCATTGCTTACCGCGTAAAGTTTGTTTCCGGATTCCAGGGTCTGGACCGGGCGCCCCGGGGCGAATCCCTTGACCCAGCGAGTGGGGAGCCCGACGCTCCGGGCCATGACCGCCATCGCCGTCGAAAAATGGTCGCAATAGCCAATTTTGGACTCGAAGAGAAACTGGTCCACAAAATCCTGCCCGGGCCGGGGCACAGGAATCTGCTGGGTTTCATACTGATAGTGGCCTTTCAGGTACTGGATGAGGGCCTGGGCTTTCCCGTAAACGCTGGGCTGATCGGCGGTGATTGTCCGGGCCAACTGCACCACCCGGGCGGGGACGTCAGGAGGAAGTTGCAAATCCGCGCGAACGGTGGGCGGCAGGCCGGCGGGATCGACGGGCAAGGCTTGTTTCGCTCCCTCCGGCACACTGACGGGAACTGATGATTCCACCGTATACCGGTCTCCGGGCATCAAATTCCCGAACGACATCCAGGCACCGGCGGGATCCGTTCGAAACGCCCCCTCGTGATTCAAGGCCACAGACACCACCCGGGTGAGCGGATAGGCCGCCACCACCACCGGAAGGGGGCCACTTTGCACAGTGATCGACTGGCGAAGGGTACGGGTGGAAACCCCGTACAGGGTTCCATCCGCCGGCCAAGGGAGCCGGCCCCCTTGCAATAGAGCCTGAAAGACCCGGTTGTCCGCCGACGAAGGGGATGCGGCCCAGCCATGTCCAGTGTACACGTCCCGGGTTTCCCCCCGATAATACGTCGCCTCGGGCGCGATAACGGTGAAGGCCACGGTGGAATCCTGGACAAAGGAGCCGCCCAGTTCAAGGTCGTTCTCGCCGTACCCGATCTTTTTTAAAGGAGCGGATGATCGGCCAGTTAGCAACTGCAGAGGATCCGGCCATGCCGGGGGCTCTTTGGGGACCAAAAGCCCGACTCCCCCCGCCGTGACGGAAAGAGCTAGCCCAGCAGCCAGAGCCCGTTTCGGGCAAGACTTCCATTGTCCCCACCAGAGTCCCCGGGCAGTGGCCGCCAGGAGGATGCCGAGAATCACGGTGCCGACCAGGGCCACCGCCTGGTTGACAAAAAACGAGTCGGTCAGTGCCAGCACCATCTCCCCGGCCAAAAGCCAGGTCCATATCAGGCCTCTCTCCACCGAGCGGGCGAAAACCCAGGTGGTCAGGCCGCACAACAGGACGGCCGCCCCTCTTCCCAGGGGCCCCTGAGCATTTACCAGGAGGTCAGTCCATCGGCCGTCCAGCGCCGCCCCCACCACCCGGACCAGTTGAGCTGCGGTGGTGCCCCACCAAGAAACCGGCTGCTCCGATCCGGACCCCGACGCGGAGGCACCGGGTACCACAGTGGAGGCCTGCCCCCCATCCCCAGGGGCCCCAACGCTCCCTGCCACCGACCATCCCGGCCGGCCCACCGCGGCTCCATCCAGTGCCACCCCCGGGGGACCGACTCCTCCCGACAGCACCCCGGGGCCAGGCCCTCCCCACGATCCGGCCCACCACAAAAATCCAGCCAAAAGAACCAGCAGGGGAAGGCGCCACCTGAGCCTGGTCGTCACGACCAAGATGTAGACTCCCACCACGTAAAAGCCCCAAAGCCAAGGCCAGGGGTCACCCCCCGCCTTGGCGACAGCGGCCGCCACCCAAGCCATCCACAAAAAAGCGAGAATGTGAACCGCCCACGGTCTGCGCGCCGCTCCCTTCCGAAGGCGGGCCGCCGTCCCCTCCCCGCGCCTGGTTCCCGGCTCCCTGCGCACGGTTCCCGCTTGGCTGTCTCCCATCGCGCCCTTTCTGATCATCCAGGTGCCCCTTTCCTCTCACCCCGAGAACCGACAGGACGGTCTGACATCGGTTCCCGCCCTTCGGTTCCCCGGGCCACATAGAGCACGGCTTCTCCGCCCCGGCCGCGCCAGCGCCGGATCACCTCTTCCCACTCTTCGGCGCCCGCGTTTCCCGTGATGACAATCGCTTCTTCCCCGACGCGCAGCCCCACTTCCCGGGCAACCCGGTCGACCATCGCCCCGCCCTTTTCCCCGGCGGGCTCCCCCCACCGGGCTGCGGCCAAAGCCCGACGAACGGCCGGCCACAGCGGGCCCTTCCCCCGGGGTCCCCGAACCCACCAACCGTCAGTGGTCCAAAATCCCCCTTCTCCTGACCTGTCCCGTTCCAGCACCACCGCCGTCGCCGCCCGCACCGCCTGTTCGAAAGCGCCGGGATCCCCCGCATATGCCTGCCGTCGCAGGTCGAGGCACACCACCCACCGCCCGGGATCTCCCGCTTCCGCCTCCCGGGACTGGAGCAGGCCCTGGGCCGCCGTGGCCCGCCAGTGAATCCAGTTCAGTCGATCCCCGGGGCGGTAGGGTCTTGCCGTCATCCCCGGCCGTTCCTCCCGAAACCCTTTGTGAGCCGGGGCCCTGAGAATTTGCAGCCCGGCTCGCTCCTCCAGGGGCTGGGGATAGACAACCACCGTCGGTCCGTTGCCGACCTTCATCCGCACATGGTACAAGCCAAAAAAATCACTGATTTCTACCTCCACCGGGGCGAGGCGGTACTCACCCCTCGCCAGGGGACCCACGGGCGCTTGGCGTCTCCCCGCCCATTCGCCGGGTGGAAGAACGGTGGCCCATTCTGCCGCCCCCACCTTGACCCGGGCCCAGGTCAGCCAAGAGGCCCACCGCCATCGGCGCCAGCGGAGTTCCACCACGAGTTCCTCCCCGGCCCATAGGGATTCTTTGTCCGCAGCCACCGTTACTTCCCATCCCCGGGTGCTCGTCCACACCGCCATCCACTCATAGGCAAACAAAACGGCCACCACGGCAAATAAATACCAGCCGGAAAATCCTCCCTGGATCTTTGCGAAGGCATACCCCATGGCGAGAACGGCCATGGTCCAGCCGACGACCCGGAGGTAGGCCAAAGCCGCCCTCAAAGTTGTCCGACCCTTCCCCGGCTCCGGGGGACCTCCACCTGACCCAAAACCTCCGCGACCACGCCGCCCGACTCTTTGTCCCGATACCTGGCTTCGGGACGCAAAGTGATCCGGTGGGCCAGCACCGCCTTCGCCACCGCCTGAACGTCATCGGGAACCACATAGTCCCGGCCCTCCGTCACCGCGTGAGCCTGGGCCGCCCGCATGAGCCCCAGACTCGCCCGGGGGCTCGCCCCGAGCTCGACGTCGGGATGACGTCGCGTGGCCCGCACCACATCGACGATATACCCCTCCATGATATCATCCACATAAACCCTCGATGCGGTCGCCTGCCATTGGCGCAGCTCTTCGACACTGAGCACGGCCGACAGTTGGCGTTCCGCTTCCTGCCTCCGGAACTGCGCCAGGATGTTCATCTCCTGGCTGCGTTCGGGATACCCGAGGTGCAGCCGCATCAGAAACCGGTCCAACTGAGCTTCCGGCAGCGGATACGTCCCCTCGTACTCGATGGGATTCTGGGTCGCCATCACGAGGAAGGGCTTGGGAAGGCTATAGGTGACGCCGTCCACCGTAACCGACTGCTCTTCCATGGCCTCCAAAAGGGCCGATTGCGTCCGGGGAGAAGCCCGGTTGATCTCGTCCGCCAGTACGATTTCGGAAAAAATCGGCCCGGGGTAAAATTCGAACTCCCGGGTTTTCTGATTAAAAATCGCGGCTCCGGTCACGTCCGCCGGCAAAAGATCCGGGGTAAACTGAATTCGGCGAAATCCGCAGCCAATGGTTCTGGCCAATGCCCGGGCTAGAAGCGTCTTCCCTACCCCGGGGACATCCTCCAACAAGATGTGACCCTCTGCCAATAGGGCGACCAGCGCCAAGCGCACCACCGATTCCTTGCCGAGGATCACCTCTCCGACCTGTCGGAGAACCCGGGCCAAGGGCTCCGGTGTCCCCCCGCCCTCCACCAGCGGCACCGGCCGCTCCTGGATCATGAAAATCCCCCCAGTATAAAATAAGCCGGGGTATCCCCGGCCTGGACGCCACCCGGTCGCTTCCCGGGTATTCCCTTCTTTAAATATACCCGTGCGGATTCACCGTGACCATCCTTCCGCCACTAAACCCGGTTATAACACTGAAATGCAGGTGGGGCCCCGTGGACTCTCCATCCGATCCCACCAATCCAATGACCTGGCCCCGCTTGACCTGCTGGCCCGGCGCCACCAACACGCCGCCTGCATACATGTGCCCGTAAACGCTCATGAGCCCGTTGGCGTGGCGAATCACAATCCAGTGTCCGAATCCGCTGGCCGGTCCGGCGTATACCACCACGCCGTCGTCCACGGCGACAATGGGCGAACCCAGCGGCGCCCCGATATCCACCCCATTATGGGGGACACTCCGCCCGCTGGTATCCCCGTAATCCGAAGTGATCGTATGAGAACTGGGCACCGGCCACAACCACGGGTGGCTCGTCCCCTCCACCACCACATTGTTCTGTTGCATCGCCGCCAACTGGGCCTGGATCGCAGCACTCAAGGAATCCATCGCCGCCTGTTCCTGGGCGTACTCCTGCTCCTGCTGTTGTTTCGCCTGTTGAACCTGACTCAGCTGCTCCTGTTGCATCTGCTTTTGAGCTTCCAATTGGCGTTTCGTATCGGACATCCGGGCCAAAGCCGCTTGTTGCTGCTGGCGCTCGGCTTCCAACTGAGCTTTGAGTGCCTGAACCTGATCCCGCTTCTTCTTCGTATCCTCAAGAAGTTTCTTATCCTGTTCGGCAATCGTCTTCAATGCGTACAATCGATCGACAAAATCGCTGAAGCTCGTCGACGAGAGGAGCACCTCCAGATAGCTGACGGTACCATCTTCATACATGGCCCGAAGCCGTTGGTTGAGCAAATCCTGCCGGATCTGGAGTTGTTCCTCCGCAGCGGTGAGCTTCTGCTGGGTATCCGCAATCTGTGCGTTCAAGCTCTGCAGCTGCCCTTGGAGATCGGAAATCTGCTGCTGGGTCTGTTGGACCTGATTCTGCAATTGCTGGATCTGCTCCTCGATAGTAACCGCCCGGCTCCGCAATTGCTGAATCTGAGCAGCGGTGTTCTTGTGCTTGGCCTGAATCTCCTGTAACTGGCGCTGGGAATCGGCCACATTCGCCTGAGCCACAGGCAAAGCCATTCCTGTCAACAGGACCCCGGCCAAGACCGCCGAGACTCCTCGTCGCTGCACGCTTCTCCCTCCCCTCGTACATAAGACCGCCTTTTTAATTCGACATTGTCCGGCAAAATCCCTGCCGCCCCCGTCGAATTTCGGCGAACGAAAGAGAGGGCAACAAAAATGTCACAAAAAAGGAGCGCCGCTGGGTAGCGACCCTCCCGGTATCCGCCGTCTCATCCAGACGCCAAACCTTAACCAGCCGTCCGCAAAAACGTGAGTTTCCCGTCCTCGCTGATTTCGTACACTTTGATCTGATCGCCCTGTTTCTGGATGACGTGGCAACATTCGCGACAATAGTAGTGGTGCCCGCCGATCTTGCCGACGGTGCGCTTTCCACAGACGGGGCATACCATGTGGGACCCCACCATCCTTTTCAAGTTGACACCATGTCTCTGGAACAGAGATAACGACGACTCGACTCTACGGAAGCCTCTCGTTCCGAGCAGCATCCGTTAGAGCCATCTGACACGTCCCCGGTGTGCCACCGGCGGCAGTTTCACCATACGGAAACCTAAATTATAACATAACGGACGCTCCGCGGCACCAAACCGACCCTCGCGATCGGCACAGTGCAGACCGTCCTTACAATGATTCTAACCAAATTTCTAGTTTCCGCAATCCATATTTTCACACGTCCCTGGGCTCCCCACACGTTGACGCCCTATCACGTGAAATGAGCGCCCTATTCCTCCCTTATGCAAGCCCAGAGAACAACATACGGCCTAAAACTTCTATACCTAACCAAGCCGATAACTCGCGAAAGGTTCGCTTCTCCGGAACGGTTCACTGATCCGGTCCAGCTCGGCGGCCAAATCCTCATCTAAAATCACATCCGCCGCCCGCAGATTCTCTTCGACCTGTTCAACCCGGGTGGCGCCGACGATCACCGTCGACACAGCGGGGCGGCTCAACAACCAAGCTAGGGACAGAGCTCCGGCAGCCAAACCCCGCTCCTCGGCCAATCGGGAAACCTGGCGGCCCAATTCGAGCCGGGCCGGGTCAAGGCGTTTGGCAAAATTCGGATCCTTATCCGCCCGGGACCCTTTGGGGGCATCGTCCTTGGAGGTGTATTTCCCCGTCAGAATACCTCCCGCCAATGGAAAATACGGAATAATGCCGATCCCCTGGTCCAGACACAGCGGAACCAATTCGATCTCCACCGTTCGATCCGCCAAGGAGTAACACGGCTGGATGGAGACGTACCGGGTCAAGCCCAGCCGGTCGCTCACCCCCAGGGCTTTCATCAATTCCCAGGCCGCATAGTTCGAAGCACCGATATAGCGGATCTTTCCCGCCCGTACGAGATCATCCAGGGTGCCAAGGGTTTCCTCCAGAGGGGTATAGGGATCAAAGGTGTGAATCTGATAGAGGTCGACATAATCCGTTTTCAACCGCCGCAAACTGCGCTCCAGTTCCCTGCGGATATGATAACGAGAAGCTCCTCGGTCGTTGGGTCCGCTGCCGCAGGGAAGCCCCGCCTTCGTTGCGAGAATGACTTGGTCCCGCCGCCCCTGGAGGGCTTCGCCGATGATCTCCTCGGAACGAGACCCGCTGTAGATATTGGCCGTGTCAATAAAGTTGACTCCTCGATCCAGGGCCGCGTGGATAACCCGGATCGACGTCTCCCGGTCCGCCCGGGAGCCAAAAGCATTGGTTCCCAGGCCCACCACAGAAACTTCCAGACCGCTGGCGCCGAGCCGCCGATACTCCATTCCCCGACCTCCCCGATCCGTTAAATAATCAGCCCTCAGGAGATGATCCGGGCCTTCAGGCCCCCGGCCAAGAGACTCCGCCTTCGACGATAATCCCGTCAGAACCCGACCACGTCTGCAAGCTGCCCTGTGGCGCCTGGATAACGATCATATACAGATCTTCTTCCGAGTTGTTCCGCCATGCTCGCGTTCCGCCCGGAGCCACGCGCACCACGGTGCCCTCCCGAAGGTCGATGACGTCCCCGTCCACCTGAAACTGGCCCGAGCCTTTGATGCATATGTAGAGTTCTTCATTGTTTTTATGTTGATGGGCAAACGGAGCAGACTGACCGGGACCGATCTTGTTTAAAGAGACTTCCATCCCCGTGAGACCGAGGGGCCTCTTCAAAAATACCTTGCCAGGGCTTTTCGTCTCGAACTGATCCAACGCACTGAACTCACCCGCATGGACGACGGAATAGTTTTTCCCTTCCATCGCAACACCCAACACCTCGCCCACGTTCATCCCTCCTCGCCATAATTCAACCGGTGCCCAGGACGCTCCTGAGCCGGTCGGTCGCTATATCCATAACCATTATATTCTATCCACGGAAAATATACTAGCCCCGTGAACGTATCCCACCTCACTTGGCCCAGCGAGCCAAAATCAATCTCCATGCGGATCGCCGGCACCCGGGCTTCGGGAAAGGGTTCCGCCTTCACCCCAGTCCCGACCCGGATATCGAGGTTCGCACAATCCTCCACAGCGGCCATTTCAGCCCTCCTGTTCACTCGGTTTTTCATTTTAGCCGGTTTCGGGCTCCCGGTTCCCTTAACGATATTGTTAGGTTATCTTTGGAATAGGATGACAAAATGACGTCTCTTTTTAAGCTGCGACTTTTTATCATAGATACGGAAAACGAAATAGTTTAAGGGAGGTCATGGGAATGCCCAAGCGCAGGATGGTCGCCATGTTGGCCACCGGAGCGGCGGCGATGTTGGCCGTGACGCCGATGGCCGTCGGCGCAGCCGCGGACTCGATGGACCGTTTTTCGAACACCACCACCCCCATCAAGCACGTCGTCGTCATTTTCCAGGAAAATGTCTCCTTTGATCATTATTTTGGCACCTATCCCAATGCCGCGAACCCTCCGGGTGAACCGGCCTTTACTCCGAAACCCGGCACGCCGAAGGTTAACGGGCTCACGCCGTATCTGCTCAACCACAACCCGAACGCTGCCAACCCCAAGCGCCTCGACCGGTCCCAGGCCGTGACGGCAGATATGGACCACGGATACACGGCGGAACAGGCGGCCGTTGACGGCGGGGCCATGGACAAGTTCGTGGAATCCACCGGTGCCGGCGCGGATAAATCGATCGTCATGGATTACTACGACGGCAACACCGTCACGGCCCTGTGGAACTACGCCCAGAACTACGCCATGAGCGACAACTCGTTCGGGACGGTTTACGGACCTTCTACCCCCGGCGCCCTGAACCTTATCGCCGGGCAAACCCACGGGGCCATCGGGTATGTGGACGGCAAACGGGTCGGAGACATTCCGGGAAAAATCGCCCACGGCACGCTGTTCAGCGATATCGATCCGTACTATGACAGGGCGTCCAGCCCGAAAGCCCGGATGGAGATGGTGGGCAAGAATATCGGCGATCTGCTGAACGCCAAAGGTATTACCTGGGGATGGTTCCAAGGGGGATTTCGGGACACTCAAGCTCAGCATGCCAACATCGCCGGGAACAAAGTCACCGACTATAATCCCCATCACGAGCCGTTCCAATATTACCGGTCCACCGCAAACCCCGACCACCTGCCGCCGACCTCGGTACGGATGATCGGCCACACCGACCGGGCCAATCACCAGTACGACCTGACAGATTTCTGGGCAGCCGCCGAGGCCGGCAATCTTCCGGCGGTCAGCTTCTTGAAAGCGGCCAATTACCAGGATGGCCACGCCGGCTACTCCGATCCGTTGGATGAACAGCATTTTATCGTCAACACCATCAATCGGCTGCAGCAGCTGCCGGAATGGAACAGTACTGCGGTTATCATTTCCTATGACGACTCGGACGGCTGGTATGACCATGTGATGGGCCCCTTGGTCAACGGGTCGAACGATCCCATGTACGATGTCCTCTTCGGAAAAGGGGATGCGGGTACGCCGAAGCTGGCGCCGTACCTGGATCGGGCCGGGTATGGCCCCCGGTTGCCTCTCTTGGTGATCTCGCCCTATGCGAAGCAGAATTATGTCGACCACACCCTGACGGATCAATCCTCGATCCTGCGGTTTATCGAAGACAACTGGAAATTGGGGCGCATCGGAGACGGCTCCTTCGATGCGGTGGCCGGATCGTTGACCGGAATGTTCGACTTCAGCCACGGACCCCGGGCGGACAAGCTGTTCCTCGACCCGGAGACCGGGGAACCGGTGCAGACGCCCCCTGCCCAGCCCGGCGGTCCCGAACAACCCCAGCAGCCCGGGCAACCGGGGCAGGTTGGGGCCAACAACGGAACAAACGCGCAACAGCAAGGGGAGTCCTCAAACGGAGCCCAGGGCACGTCCGCTTCGGCAGCCGGCCAGAACTCTGGCAAGGCCGCCTCGGCCGCGGCCCTCACAACGCCGACCCTCTCCGGCAGATAACGGAGTCTGGAGCCCTCCACAGACATCGTTCTGGGTCATCCCCGGCTCCCCACAGCGATGCCCCTCTCCGGTGCGGGCGCGAATCCAACGCCCGCTGTCTCCGGAGGAGGGGCATTTTCTGCCACGTCAGCCGTAGACCGGCGTCAGCCAATCCCGATACGCGTCTTCGTACCCCCGTACGGCACGAAAATAGATTTCCTGCAGCCGCCGGGTTATGGGGCCGACTTCGCCGTCGCCCACGGGCCGGCGGTCCACCGACGTGATTGCCGCGATCTGAGCCCCGGTTCCGGCCAGGAACATCTCATCCGCGACATAGAGCTCCGTCCGGTCGATATTGCGAATCTCATACGGAATGCCGAGATCCCGGGCCAGAGTAATCACTGCTCGACGGGTTACCCCTTCGAGAATATCGGCGGTGACCGGCGTCGTCACCAGGGTCCCATCCCGGACCACAAATAGATTGGCCGAGCTCGCTTCAGACACCTGACCATCCGCAGAGAGCATGATCGCTTCGTCGTACCCGTCTGCCGCGGCGGCATCACTGGCCAAGGCCGGATTGATGTAGGCCCCGGTAACCTTGGCCCGGGACGGAATAATGTTGTCTGCCACCCGAAGCCAATTGGAGACAACGACAGATAACCCTTCGGTTTTCACGTAATCCCCCATGGGGACGGTGAAAATGGCGATTTCGTCCCGAAGGCCGGATAACGTCACTTTGATCACCTGGGCCGCTTTAAACGCCAAAGGGCGGATATATACGTCCTCGCGGTAGCCGTTCTTCTGCAGAACGCGCACCGTGATATCCAGCAGTTCCTCGGCACTATAGGGACAGTCGATCTTGAGGATCCGGCAGGAACGATGCAATCGCCGGTAATGCTCCAGACCCTTCAGCATGTACAGCTGTCCTTGGTCCGGATTCCAATACGCCCTGATCCCCTCGAAACAGCCGGTCCCGTAGTTGAGTGCATGGGTGGTGATGTTGACATTCGCATCAGCCAAAGGAATGATTTCACCTTTGAAGAAACAATACCCTCCGCTGATCTCCTGTTTCGGCGAGGGACCTTGGGCCGAAGACTGGGACATTTCATCGTCTCCTTTCGCGGGTCATCATTCCGAGTATTCCTGGGCCTCCCAGCCCGTCGCGTGGTCATTGAACCGTTGGATGAGCAAACGTATAAGGACGAAGTCGGCGGGACCAGTTGATGGAGGGGTTGGTCGAGGCGCACAGAGCCACGGCGCCGGAGAGCTGTCGGACGATAAAATGTTTGAACACATGGCACATGCCGTTGGGATCCCGAGGATCATAAAACGCATTCTCCCCCGACGAAGTCCACCTCGACCTGAATGCCGGGATCTTTGAGTGGCACCGCCAGATCAACCAACACCTCGTCCACTTGCGCCTGCTTCACCTCAGAGCAGCACTGCAACCGCATCCAAGTGGGTTCATACCTACTTTTATCATACCTGTGGACGACGTAGAATTCCATCTCCGCCGCCCCGGGGGCAGACAGTCCCGCTTTTTCGCGCTCTTCGCCTCCTTGGGTTGGGGCCCCTCCGAGGTTTTTTCCGTTTGTCCGACCTTTCCCTATCGCAGAGCAATCATCAGGGCTGCCGGCGTCCGCCCTCTCCTTCTGTCCATCTTGAGCGATCAACAGTGCCGAGCAAAATACCGGACACTGCCATCCTAACATCCGCGGGCATTCAGCCATCCTGACGGAGGGCGGCCGTGTTCGGGGTGTGGTCAGCAAAACGGGGACCGATTTTAGCCCGGTGGTGGTGTCGAACGTCGATCCGCGCGTCACGTACGAAACGCTCATTGGGTTGGAAAATGTCAATGAGGAGGAGCGGGCTCAAGTTCAGGCTCTGCAACCCTCGATGTCCCTTTTTGTATGGAATGCGGCGCTAAGTCGCCCGTACTCCAACCCCCACCTGCTGCACTGGAATTTTGCCGCCCCGAAAACACTGCCGCAATGGGGCCTGGCCTTTTCCGGTGCCGGCATTCATTCGGCGGCGGCCTTGGATCCGTCTCTGGCGCCCGAGGGCCAGAGTACGGTCACGATCAATTTGGTCACTCGGGCCGAGGCGAGCCGGCTCAAGAAGATGACGAAAGAAACGTACCGGGCGCTGAAGGACGACATCGACCGGCTGTGCCGGGACATCATCCGGGAGATCGACGAAGAGGCGGCAAACAGCATTCTCTTCAGCGAGGTGGCCACCCCGAAAACAATCGCCCGTTACCTGAATACGTACGAAGGCTCGATTTACAGCATTAAGCGGAAGTCCCCCGATGATTTTCCCCACATGAAGTCATCCATCCAAGGGTTGTTTCTGGTGGGAGCCGGAACGGGCTATGGCCCCGGAATCGAAGCGGTTATCATCACCGGTTCGGAAGTGGGGGAAAAGATGGATGTCCCGGTGAGGGAAACGGCCGCTGTGTAGGCCCGGCGTTGAAATGGTTCCCTCTCGCCGAGGTCCTTCCGTTCTCTCTCCGGACATGGTGCGACGTTCACCATCGGAAGATGAGGATTCCGATGACCCCGAGCACCGTCCAGCTCGATGCGATCCACCACATCTGACGCCGCGTGAGAGAGACAGAAAACATACGGCCAAATACCCACGCCACCAGCCAGCCAACCCCAACATCCGCAACCAAGTAGGACAAAAGCAAGAGAATCTCCGTGATCAGTCCCATCATCACACCTCCAAATTCAAATCGTTCAGCCATGTGGTGCCGAGTCTGTTTCCCGGTGCACCGGTCCCAAAGCGCTCGCCGATCAGAAGGTGTATAACCGGATCAGCAGAGCTTTCTTGCTGCGGGTACCCCATCCCATTCTGGACAAGGATGGACTGCTTGATAAAATGTCCGTTGGAACATCCCGACGGACCGGTATCACACCACCTTTCATCTGCGCGAGGATGTGACGGGGGTACTGTTGACCGATCTGTTGGAGATTCATTTTGTGGTACTGCGAAAGCTACGGGAACAGGCTGTGGGGCCGGAAACGACCTCGGCGGGCGATTCGCAGCCCGGAACTACCCGCCTTTTGTCAAGGGATGAGCCGCCTGCGCAACAACGCCCAGAGGAGCAGCCACACGGCGCCGGCACCCCCCGAGGCCCGGACGCGCCAGCGCGCCGCCGCCACGCGCAACGGCCACGGATCGACGATTTGTTGCTGTGTGATGGGGACCTCATACAGGGGATGAATGCGGATACCCCACCACTGGTAAAACAAGAAAACGCAGAAGCCGAAGTAGATCCATTTGATCCAGGCTTCCGAGACGATCGTCAGAGTGCTTGTCGCGACGACGGTAAAGAACAGGAGATCGCGAAACATGCCTTTCCGCCGCAGCGCCCGGAGCAAAAGAATCCAGATCACCGGGTGCATTTGTCGGTGAAGCAGATTCTCGGCCAACCGGACAAGCCACGCCGAAATCCGGCGCATGCGAAATTGAATGTTCGAGACGGCGTCGGGATCGGCCGGCAGCACTGCTGAGACCAGGAAGCTTTGCCGCACTTGAAACAGACCGTCCCACTCCGCCCGGGAGATGTACCTCACCGCCAGTGCCGACACCGCACCGCCCGCGCCGAGAAACACCAGCCACCCGGCGGCCGGGCGGCCGAGGATCTGCCATCCCACAGAGATTCCCACGGGGAGGTACGACAGGTATCGGCCGATGTGGTACGCGATCCATTGTTGCCAGGTCATGCGATCGCGGACATTCAACAGTTGACCGGCGATTCGGATGACCGCTTCATACCCCGCCGACAAGATCAGCAGTCCAAACCAATTGCCCATGGGAACCCGGCAAATCCGGACAAAGGGAACGGCCAGGATCCCGATCGCCGCGATCGACATAAGGCTGGAGATCAAACCTTCCATCCACAGGCTCGCCAGCAGCCATGACCGGCGTAAAGGCGAGAGCAGCACAAACACGAGGTCTCCGCTCTCCAGAGAGATCGGCACGTTCCCGTACAATATCATGTGAACCGCCAAGACGGCCGCGAACGTCACCACGGCCACCAGAACGCGCAAAGGAATACCAAACAACAACCCCGTATCCGCCGTCAACCCCGACGTCAGATCGCCTCGGTAATATCGCCCCAGCAACCGGACGGCGAAGATCGTTCCGGGGATGAGCAGGTACAACACCGTCACCCAGTCGGAGACGAGCTGCAACACCTGGAGCCGCACTTTCCACCGGGAACGCATGCGGCGACCCGTCCACACCGCCAGCAAAGCAATCCGCTTCACCCGGCGACCTCCCTTTTCTGGACAAGGGCGATGAACAAATCCTCCAACGTCGCCCCATCATCCCCATGGACGGCCCGCAGTTCCGCCAGGGAGCCCACGGCGAAAACTTCCCCGTCCACCATAAAACCGAACCGCTGGCACATCCGTTCGGCCGAATCCAGCACATGGGTCGAAATGAGGATGGCTGCACCGCCCTGCCGCGCGGACTCAAACAGCTCGCGAAGTTGCCGAATGGCGATCACATCCAGCCCGATAAACGGCTCGTCCACGAGGAGAACGTCAAAGGGAAACATGAACGCCGAGACGACCATCAGTTTCTGAAGCGTTCCCTTTGAACATTGGTGCGGAAACTTCGCCAAATGGGGTTCCAGTTGAAACCGCTGAATCAAGGTTGCCAGGCGGTCGCGCACCACCTCATCCTGCGCGGACGACAGCTCCCACAACCGCATTTTCCATTCCAGGTGTTCCGCCAAGGTGAGATCGGCATAGGTCATCGGTTGTTCCGGAATATACGCCAGCCTTTGTTTGACCTCGAACGGCATGTCTCTGCCGGCGCCGAACGTCCATTCCCGGAAGGTGACCGTTCCGCTGCGGATCGGATAATAGCCCAACAACCCGCCGATCAGTGTACTTTTCCCGGCACCGTTCGGGCCGATCAGTCCGAGGATCTCACCGGCCCGGATGTCAAAACGGGCCTTGCGGACAATGGTCGCCCCGCCTCGGGCGACGGAGAAATCGGCCACCGACAGGATTTCGGACATCGTAAAATCCCTCCTCAGATTGCCTCCTTCGATCCTCGCACTGGAGATTCCGGGAATCACCCGGGCAAACAGCTGCCGAACCGAGCACACAACTGCACATGAGGGTGAACGCAGTCGGCCGCTCACGGGCCGGTACCCACAGGCCGGCTCCGTACCCAAGGCTTGCTTGAATTGCCCTTCAACCCATTGCTCGGCCATGTTCCCCGGAATCATCCAGATTTCCTCCGCAACCGCTCGACCCTGTGCCAAACATCTTCCACGTCGATCAGCCGATTGAGGGACCGGCTGCCGATCCAGAAACACAGAAACCCCAGGGGAATGCCGATTCCGGCCAACAGCCCGATGCCATGCCCGAACCCCAGCCCCTGTCTCGGGTCCATCCACCGACCGCTGATCCAGGTGAGCCATCCGGGAGCTACCCAGCCGAAAGCATAGATCGGCGCCAATAGTAAGTCCCACGGCCGGCTTCGAAACAGCGCGGGAGTGATTTGGAGCAGAAGAAAACTCACTGTGAACAGCAGCGGGAAGTACAGCCAAATTTCCCCGACGATCTCCCATGCGGCGGCCACGGAAGCCGCCGAACCGCCGACCGCCCCGTGAATCGTGAACCCAACCCCCACACTGATCAGAACCAGGAACATGATCTCGACCATCGCCGTCCACGGCGCCAACCATCGCCCGGCCAGCAGCACCCACCGGGGGCGGGGAATGGCCAGCCACCAGGATCCCCACCCTTGGCTGAAGGGCTTGGTGAGAAATCCCGTCGCCCGAGACATGGAAAAGAAGTACACCATGACACCGATAAACGCACATTCCTGAAACATGGACTCGGGCTTCCACATCATGACATATCCCGCCACCGCCACGCCGGCCATCGCCGCCCCAAACAACCACCGGTACAACGGCGGGGCCCCGGGACCCCAGAATCGATATTGACCCCTTTCCAACTCAAACAGGCTCCAAAACGGGAAACGGCTCGCCCGGATCCCCCCGGTCCCGGTCAATTCTTCCGGCGTCCGTGACCACAATCCCCAGCCGGACTCGGCCAAACGCATATCCCCCAATCGACGAAGGCCCACTCCGGCGGCGAGGCGAACCAGGAACCACGACAGCGGCCAACCGATCACCGCGATCCCCAGGGTGATCATCCAGATCGTGGAAAGGGGCACCGCACCCTGCCACAGTCGATTGAAAACATGCCATCCGGTAAACAGCCCGAACAGAAGGATGAAGTAAATAAGCTCGCCCACCCGGGCCCATCCCCGGGAAAACACCACGCGAAACATGCCGATCCCCACGGCGGGAACCAGAGCCGCCAGGTCCAGCAGGGTAAAGGTCACCGCCACCCCGAATTGACGAACCCGCTTCCCAACTGTAACGCTGTCTGGGTCCAGCAGGGTAAAGGTCACCGCCACCCCGGCGAATTGGGACACGGATATGCCGGGGACCCAGTGTAGGAAAAGCGCCGTCGCGTAATGCAGGACCACCGTCGCTTCCATGTAAATGGCCAGATGTAAGCCCATCCGCAGGTATCCCAGGGCCTCGCCCATCACCAGGTGCATGCGCGGCCGCGGGATCGTGAGCCACCATTCATCCTCGGCCGGGTTGGACCACAAACGCCCGCTGAAGATTATCACCGCGAAAAGATGAAAGATCGTCCATTGTGCGTACAGTCGGCCCAGATCCGACCAATCGCGAAAGAACCACAGGCTGATCAGCAAAAACACGGCCTGGTACAGCATGACCTCCCGCGACCGGCTTCCCGGAGCAAAGGGCATCCAACTTCGGGACCGGCTGAACTGCAGTTCGGCCAGGGCCAACACGTCCTTCATGCGAAGACCTCCCGGTACCTGGATTCCACCGACCGCCCCCGGGCCCGCAGGGATTCCACATCCTCCACCCCGAGAATCCGGCCTTCCCCGATTAAGATGATGCTGTCGAAAAGGTTCTCCATCTCCCGAATGTCGTGGGTGGCGATGATGAAGGTCCGGGAACCGCCGGCAAAATCGGCGATCACCGAGGAGGCGATCTGCTCCCGGGAGATCAGGTCCACTCCGGCGAAGGGTTCGTCCAGGACCACCAGGGGCGAACGCCGGGCCAGGCAGGTCAAAAGCTGGACCCGGGCCTTTTCGCCCCGGGAGAGGGTGGACATGCGGGCCGTTCGCCTGACTTTGAGAAATGCGGCCAGTTCCTCGGCATGGCCCGGGTCCCAGTCCGGATAGATGTCCCGGGCAAAGCGGAGCCACTCCTCCACCGTGACCCATCCGGGCAATTTTCCCCGGTCGGGCAAATAGGAGAGGTAACGCAGCGTCGACACCCCGGCCGGCTCCCCGAACAGCTCCACCGTTCCGGCGGTGGGCGGCGTCAGCCCGGCCACCAGGCGCAGGAGCGTGGATTTTCCCGCTCCGTTCGGCCCGAGGAGCCCGACGATCTGCCCTTGATCCACGCGGAAGGAGATGTCGTGGAGGATCTCCTTGTTGCGGATTTTCATGAAAACCCCGCGACAGGCCACCGCGGGCCGGTTCGCCGGGGCGGTTCCTGTTTGAAGTTGCGCCGGCGGTGCCGTCTTCCCGTCCATCATCCATCTTCCTCCTCGATACGGGCAAGGTCGATCAGTTGTTGCACGGTCAAACCCAGGGATTTCGCCGTCTCCCGGAGCCGGGCCACGGCTTCCCGGGCCAGGGCCCGCCGGCTGGCCTCGATGGCCCCGGCATCCCGGGTCACGAAGGTGCCCTGGCCTCGGTAGGAGACGATCAGTCGTTCGCGTTCCAATTCCTGATACGTCCGCTGGATCGTCGTCGGATTGACCCGAATGGCCGCGGCCAACTCCCTGACCGAGGGGAGGCGGGCACCAGGTTCCAGGTGGCCCCGGGCGATGGCGGCCCGGATCCGTTCCACAAACTGTTCATACAGCGGCCTGGATGGATCAATGGGGAATCTTTGAATCTCTCGGGTGATATCCGCCTCCAACCGACCGCCCCCTTTGCGTGAAGTGTACGATTGCAGACCATACACTCTACACGATGGATTGTATGACAACACGCCATACATGTCAAGCACAAAAAAGCGAAGGCAACTTCCCAGCCGCCCCCGGAAACGCGTTCCCCCTAGCATTCTGCCGGCTAACGAACGGACCGGCCCCTCAAAGGCTGGAGCCCGGTTGGAAACCGCTCATCGGACGATTTTCCTGTACAAAACGAAAGAGTAAACCAACGGAGCAACGCCCACAATGATCACAATCGGGAAAAAGATCCACATCGCCGCCTCGCCGGAGAGGAAGCCGCAAATGAACGCCGCGACCCCGGCCGCCACCCACAGCGGACCGGCCATGCGGTGGGTCCTGCGCCACACCTCTTCATTGGCCAGGGTCCAGGGCGTGCGGATGCCGAAAAAATAGTTGAAACGGATCTGGCCCATATAATTGCCGATGACGATAAATAAGACCCCAATTCCGGACAAGACAATCAGTTGCACATTAAAGGCGTACCCAAGATTATAGAAAATCGTGACCATGAAAATCACCGACATGAACGCGGCCATCACTACCCGAAACAGGTTGTAGAACCGGGCGAATTTCCGGTAATTCTCCCGCTTCGGGTCGATCCACTGAACCACTTTCAGAAGCAACGCCAGCCCGACGTTCATGACGGCCACCATGACGAGGAACCATCCCTTATCCTGAAATCCGTCGGGTTGGCCGTTCGCGCCGAAGTGAACCGCCAGCCGGTCGGGCAATTGGTTCCAGAACAGGGCCGCCACAACGAAGGGCGCCAACGCCACCACAAGGATCCCGAGGTCCATCCAACCCCATCCGGCCTTTGTGTCACGCATCCGAATTCTTCCCCTTTCCTTCCCCGGTTCCGATCACATCCAACAGCCAGCCCATCACATCGTGAAGCACCGTGGTATGCAACGAGTAGATGATCTGTTGCCCCCGCCGCTCGTCCGTCACCAGCCCGGCCTGCTTCAACACGTTCAAATGATGGGAGATGCTGGGCTTCGTCAAAGAAAAATGGTCGGCGATCTCCCCGGCCGTCAAATCACCGCCGCGCAGGAGGCGCAAAATCTGTCGGCGGGTGGGGTCGGACAACGCCTTGAACGCATCGTTCATCATCCTCACCGCTTCGATGATTTTATAAATATCTAATTAAAAGATATCACAGGTTTCCCAGCTCGTCAACGGGCACGTCAAACAACCAAGAACCACGCATCTTTTTTCCGATTCCCCTTTTTCGTCCCACCCCCGACCCAAGCGCCCCGGCAGCCTGTTTCGGTGAGCGATGGTGGTCATGGCGCTGGGCTCTCGGCCACCGCAGGCGCTTGAAGATGGCAATCTCGTCGCCCAGGCCTGAGCATGTGGCTTTCATCACGCGATCGGCTTTGACGGCCATATACCTCGTCGCGTAATGCTCACCCGATCAGACGTCGACCCACCCGTCACAAAACGGGACAGGAAATGAAAACGGGACCGACGAAAGTTATGGAGAGACGAGTTTAGCAGCACAAAGCATGACAAGGGAGGGACAAACATGAACCAAAGACAATGGATTTGCATATGCGCCGTTGCATCCGCCGCTGTGCTGTTCGCAACCCCGATTGCCTCCGCCGCCGGCAAGGGAGGAGGCCGATCCGCCCACATAAGCAGGGCGTTTTCCGCCAAGGCCGGGCAGCCGAGCGGGACGGCAGCCAACTCGTCCGCCGGTGATGCTCAAACCGGAGCCGCTCAGGACCGGACAAAGGCGTCCGACGGGCAGAGTTCCGAGGATAATGGTGAAACGCAAGGCCAAACCGTCTCGACATCCGGCGATGGGCAGAATACGGAGCAAATCTCGGGAGAAACTGAACAATCCGGGCAGGCTCAGGGCGAGGATCAAACGGGGGATTCCAACCATTCTGACCCGGGTTCAAGCTCCGATTCCAGTGCAACTCCGGGGTCGGATACCAACCCAACATCTCTGCCCCCCGGGATCCAACGAGCAATCCAGGCACTCGAAAGCAATATTCAGAAGAACGAAGGAAAACCCGGAAAATCCGTGGACGCGCTGCGCAGCGCTGTGGACAGGCTGAAGGAATGGTCAAACCAGCCGGGAACCAAAACCGACGAAGAAGCGGACCGCCAGGCGGAGGCCGCTCTCAGTGAAGCGGCGGCTTCAGATCAGGCTGACCCGCAGATCCTGACCGCCCTGGCGGACATCAGGGAAAAACTGAACGACGCGGTTGGGGCCATTCAAGCCCTGGAACAAGCGTTACAATCTCAGCCGGCCGATCAAACCGTTCTTCCGAAATTGAGAAAACTGTACGACGTTGTAGGCAAAAAGGATATCCAAGTATTCGTCGACGGCAAAAAACCGGTTTTCGATGTCCCGCCCCTCGTCCGGGACGGACGGACCCTTGTCCCAATCCGGCAGATCGCCGAAGCCCTCGGGGCAAAGGTGGACTGGAATCAAGGGACAGTCACAATCCGGCGCGGGAATCAGTCCGTCACCTTGGAAATCGGCGATCCGTCAGCTTCGGTGAACGGACAGAACGTCACCCTGGACGTACCGCCGGAGGTATCCGGGGGTCGAACGCTGGTTCCGTTGCGTTTTGTCGGCGAGGCCTTCGGTATGGCGATCGATTATCAGGACGGAATTGTATCGGTCCACCCACCTGCCGGGCAGAACGGATAAGCGCGTTCGTGTCTGGGAAAAACCAAGCAAGTTTACCGATCATGTTGCCACTCGCGACTTTCGGGGAAACAAACGAAACGAGGGCTGTCGACTTGTTGCAAACAGCCCTCCTTCCTTGTATCACAGAGCCAAACCGGGTACTGCCGGTCTGAACGGAACCCGACGGTGCGGGAGCCGGGGAACCTCCCCGGGCCGCTCCTGTCCCAACCCGGCCGTTCCCCGGGCCCCTCCCGGCGGCGTGACCCGTGCCATGCTGCGACAAACGCCGTCGACATCACGGAATCAGGCCCCACCTGTTCTCGAAGATCAGCGAATTCAGCGGCCGTCGCTTCTCCCATCCCACCATCTGTAGGACAGGCATGGGCGGATAATGATCGGTATAGCCAACCGACAAGAGAGCCACTGGATCAATGTGGGGTGGAATCGCAAGGATACTGCGAATATCCGTTTTCTTATAAAAACTGACCCATCCCATCGCCAGCCCTTCGGCACAAGCCGCCAGCCACATGTTTTGAATGGCACAGGCGGTGGACAAAATATCCGTTTCCGGTATCGAGTTCCGCCCGAGAACGTGATCGCCCCCCCGGGTCGGATCGCAGGTTACACAAATGGTCAGTGGGGCTTCCCGCAATGCCTCCACCTTGAGACTGAGAAAAAGATCCTTCCGGTCGTCTTCATAGTGAATCGCAAGGGCGCGGCGTTCCTTGTCAGCAGCCCAAGACAAACGCTCTTTCACTTCTTGGTCTGTGATTAAGATAAAATTCCACGGCTGCATAAAGCCCACCGAGGGCGCATGATGGGCTGCCTCCAATATGCGATCGATCTTTTCCTGTGGAATGGGGTCGGGTAGAAACGATCGAACATCACGGCGAGTGCGGATGACTTTGTAAATCGCTTGTCTTTCCGAATCGGTGAACATGTGATTCGCACCTTTCCTTGATTCCCTCATGATCCGCAGGACGCACGCCCATCGGTCGCCGCTCGGGCGACATGGATAGACAATTCTTCCACCGTTCTGGGGGGCCCGCCAACATACACTCCCGCTCGGTTCAACTGCTCCCAGACCCTCCACAGCACAGGTTTTGTCAGAGATGCGCGTTTCAGAATATCCGTGTCACTGAACACTTCCTTCGGCAAGCCCTCGGCGAGTACGCGCCCGGCATGCATGATCACGACCCAATCCGCCCACGCATAGGCAAAATCGACATCGTGCGTCGACAAAACGATTTGGATCCCTTGGCGGTGTAAACACTCCAACAATTCGAGCAAAGAGTGGACCTGCCCGGGGTCCAGGGAAGCGGTGGGCTCATCGAGAATCATCACTTCCGGTCTCATGGCCAAAATCCCGGCTAACGCAACCCGTTTTTTCTGGCCGTAACTGAGGAGATGCACCGCCTTGTCCCGCAGATCCCAAAGTCCCGTGACCTTCAACGCTTCCTCCACCCGCCCCTCAACTTCAGGCGGGGACAACCCCAGGTTCATCGGTCCAAAAGATACATCCTCCCATACATGACCGATCACCACTTGTCGATCCGGGTTCTGAAAGACGATCCCGACCTTGGTTCGCAGCCGAGCAAGCTCTTTGCGGGCGTACCGAACCTCCTTCCCCTGAAAAAAGATTCGACCGCGAAACGGGCGCAAAATCCCGTTCAAATGCAGGAATAACGTCGATTTTCCCGCACCATTGGGGCCGAGGAAAGCGACTTTTTTCCCGCGTTCAATGCCCAGCGACACGCCTTGCAAACCCGGAGTCCCATCTTCATAGTTGTACTCGACACCTTCTAGCAGGAAGGTCGGCTCCTCCATGTCAACGCCCCCCCACAACCCAGGCGGCAACCGCCAGACCCACCCCCGCCGCACCCATCCAGGCGGCGGTTTTGAGACACACCGTAAACGGAGGCGACAGGACGGTCAGTTGCCCGCGGTACCCCCGCGAGATCAGCGTTCGGTGCAGATCCTCCACCTCCAGGCGGCTCTTGACGGCCAACGCCGCCCCCAGACGACCAAGGGAAGACAAGCTCCGGCTCCATGACCGATATCCCAGTCGAGCGGACTGAGCCACATGCGTTTGCTGAGCCATTTCCATGAGAACAAACAAATAGCGATACATGAGGTGCATCACTTCCAAGAGAATCTCGGGCACTTTCATGCGGCGCAACAAGCCCACGAGATCCGGTACCGGCGTGGTGAGCGCCAGGACGTACATCGAAGAGGTTACTGCGAGCGCCCTGACCCACACGGCCACCGCCATCCGGACGCTTTCTCCGGTCACTCCAATCCACCAGCCGGCCCCCCCATCCATCGTCCAAAGAGGGGAAGGGCCTGAAGGCTGCACTTGAACCAACAGCGGAATCGCACCGAGCGACAAAAACGACAACGGCAGCGCTAAGAATCGAAGGAATACAGCTGCGGGGATCCCGGCTCCATACCGCAGAAAAAGTCCGGCGATCACAGGTATGATCGCCGCGACTGGCGTCGGAAAGACAAACGCACCCGCTCCCAGGCCGGCGGCAAACAGGGCTTTCTGCATCGGATGGAGCCGGCGCCACCGGTTGGCATGTGCCCATTGATCAATCGGACTCATGGCGATCCCTTCTGCGGGCATGAAGATACCCGATGGAATAGCCGATAACCCCGGCGCCCAAGGCTGCCTGGAGAGAAAACAGCAAACTCTCGATCTCACTGCCGGGGGGTTCCCACAAGGGAGAAAACCAAGGACGGTAGTTGGGATCGAGTTGGTGCACCATCTCCTTCCCTCGATCGTCCGCTCCTTGAAACTCCGCTGTTCTGGGAATCAACAGCGGCAATGCCGCTAGAGCCGCCGCCAGTAAACCGAGAAACGCATTTTTCCCCCATCGCCGATGATTTTTATGCCTCATGGTGTCCCTCCTCAGGCAGGTTCATCGCTCGGCTCAGCACCTCAGGACTGTATTTCATCACCCAGTTCACCATGATGACCGTGAGCAGTCCTTCGCTGACGGCGAGCGGAACCTGGGTGACGGCAAAAATCGAGGCGAATTTCCAAAACGATGACGCCACGCCTCCGATTGGAGCGGGAAACGCCAAAGCCAACTGCAGTGAGGTCGTCAGATATGTAGAGAGGTCGCCCAGGGCCGCTGCCAGAAATACGGCCACTCCCCTCCCGAATCCGGATTTCTGGAATATGCGAAAGACAACATACGACACAGTGGGGCCGACAACGGCCATGGAGAACGTGTTGGCGCCAAGAGTCGTGATGCCACCATGGGCCAACAGCAAGGCTTGAAACAAGAGGATGATGCAACCGACGACACTCATGGCCATGGGACCGAACAAAACAGCCCCCAGACCCACTCCGGTCGGATGTGAGCTGCTCCCTGTGACCGACGGGAGTTTGAGAGCCGAAAGCACGAAGGCAAAAGCTGCCGAAAGCGCCAATACAAGCTTCATCCTCAGATTGTCCCCGACTTGTTTTTGTAAGGAACGAGTCCCGAGGATGAGTGCCGGCAGGCACAGTGCCGCCCAAAAAAGACACCATCCCAAGGGAAGATAGCCCTCCATAATGTGCATGGCATAAGCTTGGCGCGGAAGCCAAAGGACCATCAACAGAATGAGAACACCCCACCCGACCATCTTCACACCCCCTCAAATCTTCGACACTCTGTTTTGCATCGAGACATAGCAAAACCCCTTAACCACGAACGTGTTAAGGGGTTAGCAAACATCCGGACCGTTCACCGCCGCTCAAAAGCTTGCCCTTGTGCTCCCCGGACAGTCGCCGCGGGTTCCGGCATTAATCCGGGAAGACCGCGCAAAGAGCGGCGCGATCGCCTCGCGTTGAACCACCCCCTATGCCTCGTAGGGTTGAGTTCTCATAGCAACGGGCCGGTATCCTGGCTTCGATTCATCACCGCCTTACGCCTTCCCGGTTCCCCAGTGGCGTCTTGTAAGGCAGTTCCTCGTTACAGTGGCGGGACCGCGCGGGATTTCCACCCGACTTCCCGTTTTCCCGAGCCAAACGTCCATCAGGACCGATGGCCGCGGGCACCCGTTGCCAGCTTATGTAATTATAAGGAAATGACGAACTCTCCGACCCTTAGGGCCCTGCGTTGTCCAAGAGATCTCTCTCCCCGTGGCGGGGTTCCGGTGAAGATAGTCTACTGCCGAATGCGCGGCCTGTCAACCACCGGCTCCGGTGAATGTTCACAGATTGTTCAAGCCCCAGATACACGGCCGATTGTCTGGTCTGCGATATGCCTGAGAATCATTCACTTGTTCCCGTGACCTCTTTACAGCTTGAACTTTAAAACTGCCTGTTGCAGTTGCTGTCCAAGGTTGGCCAGGAATTCAGCAGAGGATGCCAGCTCTTCAATGGAAGCCGACTGCTCCTCGGCGCCGGCAGCCACACTTTGGCTGGCTTCGGACACATGCTGTGCGATTTCACCGATGGCCGTAATCGCGTTGACGATTTCTTCGCTCCCTTTGGCCAGTTCTTCGGTGGAGCGGGAAACTTCCTGGATCTGACGGGAGACGCTGTTCACGTCCTCCTTGATTTGTTGGAAAGCCCCTGCTCCTTCTGTGATCACCCGCCAACCGCTTTCCACCACTTGGGCGTTGCTTTCCATGGCCTCCACCGCCTTCGAGGTGTCTTCCTGGACTTGACGGATGAGGTCCGCGATGTCCTGGGCCGCCTGCCCGGACTGCTCCGCGAGCTTGCGCACCTCATCGGCCACCACGGCAAAACCTCGGCCATGCTCCCCTACTCGCGCAGCCTCAATGGCAGCGTTCAAGGCCAAGAGATTCGTTTGGTTGGCGATGCCGCTGATCAAGTCCACGATCTGGCCGATGGCCTGGGACCGATTCCCCAACTCGTTAATCATCCCGGATATCTCTCTGCTCGAAGTAGTGATTTTGTCCATTTCCGCCCCGGCCCGTCGCATGGCCTGGTCTCCGTCTTCAGCTCGCCGGCTGGTCACTTGGGCTGCGGCCGCCACCTGCTGGGCGGTGGAGGCGATCTGCTGGATGGCCGCGGAGAATTCCTCAGTCGAGGCCATGGTGTCCTGCACCTTCCGGCTTTGCAGACCGGCTCCGGCAGCCAGTTCCTGCGACGCTTGGCTGACTTCCGCAACAGCTTGGCTGCTTTGCTCGGTGCCGGCGCTCATCTCCTCCGAGGCGGACGCGACGCTTTCCGCGGCGTCGGCGATTTGCCGAAGCAGGGACTTCAGGTTCCCGGCCATCTGATTAAAGGAGTCCGTAAGCCGCCCAATTTCGTCCCGGGTGTTGACGGTTACGGTTTCTCCGCGCAAGTCGCCCTCGGCCACTCTTCCGGCAGCCGCGGTAACCAAGGCCAAGGGCTTGGTGATCGTACGGGAAACGAGCAGATTTAGCCCCAGGCTGAGACCAACCCCCGCCACGATCACAATGACGAAGGTGAACTGAACTCTGCGATACATGGCGTCAGCTTCTTTTTTGATGTCTTCTGCCATTTGGGCGTTCGACTGCACCAGTTCCGCAATCACATTGTTGACTTCCGTACGCTTGGGAGTGACCTGCTGGTGAAGCACCTGCATCGCCAGGTCGGAATTCTGGGCGGCAACAAGCTGGTTGACAGCCTGCATGTACCCGCCGTAGGCTTGCCGGAGGCGATTGATGATGTCGCGCTCCTGCGGCCGGACAATGATGGGCAGGTATTCTTCGATCGCTTTTGCAAAGTCGGCATCATAGTTCTGGATGTCCTGACGCACTGAGCTTCGGTCGGCGGGATCCGCCAGCACATAATCGGCGGAAGCCACCGCTATACGCCGGACCGCTCGTTCCGCGTCGCCGGCTTTTTCGATACCAAGCACATTACCGCTGTACATCCTTTGCAATTGTGCGTCCATATTCGCCAGGCTAATACCTCCCATGATGCCCACGGCGAGCAGGGCCACAAGGCTGGCGAGGGACGATAGGAGCAATTTTGTCGACACATTGATATGCCTAAATAATCCGAACATTATTCAATCCTCCTTCTTTGACCTTAACCAAGATGGTTTCCGGATTGATTCCCAGGTAATGACGCTTCGTGGTCAAAGGAGGAGACCTGGCCGTCAAGACGAAAGCCTGCGGATTTCTATTAAATGGTTTTTTTGGGTGATTAACCCCCCCCCCCCCCGATTTACATTTATTCACAATCCTTTGCCTTCTCACATGTACAGGACTGGAATCAAGCCTCACAGGGGAAAGAAGTGTTTTTGTGTATGCATGGCACGGAACACCTGACGATACGATCGATAACTCATCATGCCCAGGCGTCCATGGCCGGTGGTCAATCCGAAGGGGGTTCTTTCGGGCAGCTTTCAATGGGAGACCTCTTTTCCTCGCTTTCTCCTCTTTTGATTCAGCACCAAAGCCGGGATTTCCTCTATACGACTCTTCCCCCGGCTTTGGGGATGGCGTCAGCTCCAAAGCCGGTAGGCCAACTCCAAAACTGAACCGTCAGCAGCCCACCGCCGGGCGCCACCGGGTCGAATGAAGAAACAGAGTGCGAGAGCGTCCACAAAGGCAGGGATAAAAAAAGCCGGGTCCGGTGTCATGGGACACCAAAACCCGGCTTATTCACCGAGGACCCTTACCCGAAAACTGAGCCAACTCACGATATCCGACGGCGCCGGGCCTCTTGAGAATTTAATCAGTCCACCGCCCCGGTTGGCCTCCCGCCCTGCCTTCGGCGCCTTATTTTCAGACACTATTTTTTGTTCAGGATGGCCGTCGTGCACCGTGACACACAGATCAATTTCCCATCTTCGTCGGTAATCTTAATATCCCAGACCATGGTCGATCGGCCGCGGTGCAACGGGACACCTGTGGCGGTCACCACACCGTCCGATTTACTGCGTATGTGATTGGCGTTGATCTCTATGCCTACCGCCTGCTGACTTTCCTGGTCAATCAGGTTCCATGTTCCGAGAGTGGCCACGGTCTCCGCCAACACCACGGAGGCACCCCCGTGCAAAATGCCGGCGGGCTGCTTGGTGGCCGCTGTGACGGGCATCGTGGCAATCACCCGTTCCGCGCCCACCTCCACAATGTCAATGCCCAGGACTTCCAAGATCGTATTTCGTGTGTCTAATCCCAAGTTCAACTGATGCGGCCTCCTCCCCGGTAAACGTGACCCCTCTTCTGCACAGCTACCCGTCTTGGCTCAGTTTTCCACGATGACGGGAGGGGTGCGAGGTGACAACTGAACACCAGCTGCCACCATCCCGGTCACGGACCAACTCGCCTTTCGCAATAAGCCGCCATCCCATAACCTGATGAGTGCTGCCAAATGAGAAGAGGCGGAAACCCCGGTTGCAAGGGATTCCCGCCTTTTCGCGCTTCCGGCGCCCGGCGCCGGATCACATCATGTCCATGCCGGCTCCACCCATGTTCGGCGCGGGCTTCTCTTTCTCCGGCTTGTCGGCCACCAAAGCCTCGGTGGTCAGAACCATGGCCGCGACGCTGGCGGCGTTCTGAAGCGCCGAGCGGGTGACCTTCGCCGGATCGACGATGCCGGCTTTGATCATGTCCACCCACTCGCCGGTGGCGGCGTTGAAGCCGATTCCAGCCGACTCTTTCTTGAGCCGCTCCACCACGACGGAGCCCTCCAGCCCAGCGTTGTCCGCGATCTGCCGGACCGGCGCTTCCAGCGCCCGGCGCACAATGTTCACCCCCGTCAGCTCGTCGCCTTCCACGGTAAGGGCATCGAGGGCCGGAATGACGTTCACGAGGGCCGTGCCGCCGCCCGGGACAATCCCTTCCTCCACCGCCGCCCGGGTGGAGTTGAGAGCATCCTCAATGCGGAGCTTCTTTTCCTTCATCTCCGTCTCGGTAGCCGCCCCCACCTTGATCACCGCAACACCGCCGGCCAACTTCGCCAAGCGCTCTTGCAGTTTCTCGCGGTCAAAATCGGAGGTCGTCTCCTCCAGTTGCACTTTGATCTGGTTAATGCGCCCGTCGATTTCTTTTTTGTCTCCGGCGCCGTCCACGATGATGGTGTTTTCCTTCGTTACCCGCACTTGCCGCGCCCGACCGAGCTGCTGCAGAGAGGTATTCTTCAATTCCAGGCCGAGCTCTTCGCTGATCACTTGGCCGCCGGTCAGGATCGCGATGTCCTGAAGCATCGCTTTGCGGCGATCGCCGAAGCCCGGCGCCTTCACCGCCACGGCAGTAAAGGTGCCCCGCAGCTTGTTGACCACCAGCGTCGCCAGAGCTTCCCCTTCCACGTCCTCAGCGATGAGCAACAGCGGACGGCCGGATTGCACGACCCGCTCCAGCACCGGCAGGATCTCCTGGATGTTGCTGACCTTCTTATCGGTGATCAGAAGGTACGGCTCCTCGAGAACTGCTTCCATCTTGTCGGTGTCGGTGATCATATAGGGCGAAATGTAGCCGCGGTCAAACTGCATCCCTTCCACGATCTCGAGCTCGGTGCCGAAGCCCTTGGATTCCTCCACCGTAATGACGCCGTCTTTCCCGACCTTCTCCATGGCGTCGGCGATCAGAGCACCGATCTCATCATCCCCGGCGGAAATCGCCGCCACCTGGGCGATGCTCTCTCGCCCTTCGATGGGTTTCGCAACCCGGGCGATCTCGTCCACCGCCGCTTTAACCGCTTTCTCAATGCCTCGCTTCAGCGCCATGGGGTTCGCACCGGCGGTGACGTTTTTCAGTCCTTCCTGAATAATCGCCTGGGCCAACACCGTGGCCGTGGTGGTTCCGTCACCGGCCACATCGTTCGTCTTCGTGGCCACTTCTTTGACCAGCTGGGCCCCCATATTCTCAAAGGGGTTTTCCAACTCAATCTCCTTCGCGATGGTCACGCCGTCATTGGTGATCAGCGGAGAACCGAACTTCTTCTCCAAGACTACGTTCCGGCCCTTCGGCCCCAGGGTCACCCTCACCGCATCGGCCAAAGCGTCGACGCCGCGAAGCATTGCCCGGCGTGCATCCTCGCGGAAAATAATGTCTTTCGCCACGTCAGGTTACCTCCCCGTTAATTAAGTATCTTGCGGGCTATGGCCCACTTACTTTTCCAGCACGGCTAAGATATCGCTTTCCCGGAGGATCAGGTACTCGACACCGTCGTACTTGACTTCAGTTCCGGCGTACTTCGAATAGATCACCCGGTCGCCCACCTTCACTTCCATCTCAACCCGGCGCCCTTCTTCCATGCGACCGGGGCCCACCGCCACCACTTCCCCCTCTTGGGGCTTCTCCTTGGCGGTATCGGGTAGGACGATCCCGCTCGCGGTCTTTTCTTCCTTTTCAACCGGACGGATCACGACGCGATCTGCCAGCGGCTTGATCATGCAAGACCCTCCTCACGTAAAGTTTCCGTTGCGATGTTGTTAGCACTCGCTTTACCCGAGTGCTAACGCCACCCTCTATATTAATGGATCCCATTTCAGTTTTCAACCGGGTCGTCGGGATTTTTTTGTCGCCTCGCCCAAACCCATTTTGAGACGGTCACACTGAGTTCGTATAGAAGAATCATAGGAATCGTGACACTGAGGTGGGAGACGAAGTCTGGGGGGGTGATCATCGCCCCGATGATCACTAACACGAGGTATGCGTATTTTCTCATTTTGCCCAAGGTAGCCGGAGTCACAATGCCTAACCGCGTTAGAAACATGGTCACTAGCGGCAATTCAAAAACCAGCCCCAGGGGCACGATGAGGTTGATCATGAAGCCGAAATAGTTTCCCGCGGTGATCTGGACGTTAAATTGCTCCGCCCCCAAACGGATGAGAAATCGAAACACCGTGGGAAAGACCAAAAAATATCCAAAAGATACCCCGGCGAGGAAGATGAACAAAGCCATGGGAATGTAAGCCAGGGCAGCCCGCCGCTCCCGGGGGGTCAGACCCGGGGCGACAAACCTCCAGATCTGCAATAACAGGAACGGAAGCGTGACCCCCAGTGCGGTGACACCCGCCAACATAAAATAGACCCGCACCACCTCCCCGGCTCCCAGGACCATGGGGCGGCCGAGCCCGGCCCGCACGGCGGGGATTTCCAGCCACACCAGCACGCGGTCCACGTAAGAAAACGCGACCCCCAGGGCGATCACAAACACGATTAGGGTTTGAATGAGGAGTTTTCGCAACTCCGCCAGGTGTTCGACGAAAGTTTTCGGTTGGTCTTGAGGTGCCTCCACCCGGGTCGCCCCTTTCCTCCCAGCCTACCGTTGCTTGAAACATATCCAGCTATTTCAAGCACTCGCGCCTCGCGGGGCCGGGGCGCCGGTCTTACCCCTATCCCCGCTCTCCTGTTGTACCGCCGCCAAGATCCACAAATCCCCGGTCTTGGACCGACCACACCCCGTATTCGGTCAGCACATACTGCACGGGTACATCGTGAGGATCTGCCGGCAACGCATCCACCCATTGTTCGGCAAAAGCTGCGCCCACGACTTTAGCCTGGGGCACCTGGGGCAGGAATCGGTCATAAAATCCTTGCCCATACCCGAGCCGTCGCCCGAGCCGATCGAAAGCTGCCCCAGGCACGACGATCACGTCGAGATCTCCGGGACTCAGGGCCGGCCCTGTCGGTTCTGGAATCCCGAAGGCCCCGGGGGAAAGCGCTTCCCAGCTGTCCGCCGCCACAGCGCTTATGCGATGGGATTCTTCCACCCGAGGAAAGGCCACGGTCCATCCGTGGTTCCATGCCCACTCCACCACCGATTTCAGGTTCACTTCAGAACGAATGGCTGCGTAGGCCATGAGGATCCCCGGGGGCATCCCCCCCAGCCAACGAGTCGCCCAGGCGGCCAAAGCGGCTTCCCGTTTCTCGCGATCCCTGGCCCCCAGGTCATCCCGCCATTGAAGCAGCCGGCGCCTCCACGCTCCTTTGTCCATACGGATCCCCCCCCGTGTCCGGACCCCAACCCCCAGTGACTCAGTGGCGACGCCTCCCATCCGGCGGATCATGCGGCGGGAACGCCGCCACTCCATCTCCCGCCGCCCAGGCCTCGAGCCCCAAGTTCGCCCGGGCATTCAGATCCATACCGTGAAACCACCCGCGACTCAGTCGAGGCCAAGCCGCCGCCGCGATCATCGCCGCATTGTCTGTACACAGAGCCAAGGGAGGCGCCGACCAGAGAAATCCTTCTTCTTCCGCCCGGCGGTCCATTTCGCGGCGCAAGGTGGAGTTGGCCGCCACCCCTCCAGCCACCACCACCGGCACTCCTGGGTATCTCCGAACCGCCCGGACAGTTTTCTCCACCAACACCTCCACCACCGCTGCCTGGAAGGACGCCGCCACATCCTCCGGGCGCACCTCATCACCGCGCCGGTGGGCGTCATTTAACAGATTCAAAACGGCTGTCTTCAGACCGCTAAAACTGAAATCTAACGAATCCTCCTCCAGCCAGCTACGCGGAAAGGCGTATCGCTCCGGGTCCCCGGAGCTTGCCAAAGCGTCGATCTGGGGCCCTCCCGGGTACGGCAACCCCAAGGCCCTGGCCGTCTTATCGAAAGCTTCCCCGGCGGCGTCGTCCCGGGTCCGCCCCAGCACCTCGAAGGTGTGGTCATTCGGTATATGAATCAACTCGGTATGTCCCCCGGAAACGACCAAGGCGAGCCATGGCGGTTCCGGGCCGCCGGCGAGACGATGGGCAAACAGGTGACCGACGATGTGGTGAACGCCAATTAAGGGTAGACCGTGAACCCACGCAAAAGTCTTGGCCGCCATGAGCCCAACCAGCAGGGCCCCCACCAACCCGGGACCGTAGGTGACCGCCACGGCGGCCAAATCCCGGGGGTGCACCCCGGCGTCCTCTAGTGCTGCCGCCATAACGGCCGTAATCTGTTCCACATGCCCCCGGGAGGCCACCTCCGGGACGACCCCTCCGAACCGCCGGTGAATCGCGATTTGGGAGCTCACGATATTGGAGCGGATGCGGGTGCCCCCCTCCACCACCGACGCCGCCGTTTCGTCGCAGCTGGTCTCCACAGCCAGAATGAGACCTTTCTCTCGATCCCCCTCCCTGACCTCAGCCCCGGTCTTCCCGAGCAAAGCGGAATCTTTTCCCGCCACCGCAGCCCCGTCCATCGTCCGCTCCATGCCTCGTTTCACCCCTTTCGTACTCGCGTTCCCGAAAGCCCTCGTGCCCCGTTCAAACTTCGCCGGCATCCCCGGGACGCCTACCCTCCCGTCGATCCTCGGCACTCTTCTCCCGCTCCCCATCATTCTTCCCTGGAGACGATTTCACCCCTGGCCCTGGGCCACGGACCTCGCGTCCGAAACCGGGGACGGAGTCTCCCGGGGCCGCCGCTCCCGCCTCTGCTTCCGGGTCGATCCGGCCGTCGAACTGCGCCAATTCTGCCCACATAATGATGGCGTCTTCGTGATTATCTGTATAATAGCCCCGGCGCACACCCTTGGCGGTAAATCCCAGTTTGCGATACAGATGCTGGGCAGGGGCGTTGGATACACGCACCTCCAGAGTCATCCGCATGGCGCCCTGGCTTCGGGCATAGGCCATGGCATAGCGCAACAGCGTTTCCCCCACGTGCTGCCTCCTCGCCGCAGGGTGAACCGCGATGTTCGTAATGTGCGCTTCATCGAGAATGAGCCACATCCCCGCATAACCCACCACCAAATCCCCGCGCTGGGCCACAATGTATCGGGCAAAATGGTTGTCCGCCAATTCGCCGTAGAAGGCGTTCCGGGACCAAGGCACTGTAAACGAGGCCCGTTCAATTTCCTGAATGCGGTCGAGATCGGTGGTGCGCATCGGACGAATGATCAGTGCTGACGATCCCGCCATCGCGCTTCCGCCTCTGCTAATTGAAGATATTGGGGCACAAGCCCGTGAACCGCATTGCCAAGAAGAGGGCCTTGGTCACCGGACGCTTCCTCGGCGGCCAACAAATCGGCAGCCCGGACCCCGAACTGGTCCGGCGGCGCCAGCCGCAACCGGCCTCCCAGCCGCTCTCTCCATATCGGCGCATACCTCATCCCGCCATCCCCCAAGGCGAGCACCGCCCGCCCGTCTTCAGCCAGCCGCTCAGCCAACTCCGCCACCGGCCACACTCGATCCGGAGACTCCCTCACCACACCGCCTTTCCTTCCCCCGGTAAACCAGGCCGCGTATACCCGCTCCCGCCGAGCGTCCACCATCGGCACGACCACACCGTCAAAGAATCGCCCGCGCCCGGCCAAGCCCGACAAAGTGGACACCGGCACCACCGGAATCCCCAGTGCCCACCCCAGGGTTTTCGCCACAGTCACCCCCACCCGGACCCCTGTGTAAGAACCGGGCCCCACTCCGACAACGACCCGGTTCAGATCGGCCGGTCCTTTCCCGGCCCCGGCCAACACCCTCTCCAGCCAGGGTAGAATGTACACCGAGTGATCCCTTCCCAGCTGTAGCACCGCTTCCGCCAGGATGCTTCCCGACTCCTCCACCGCCATGCTCAAGGCTGCTGTCGCGGTGTCGATTGCCAGTCGGACCATCGCCGAATCACCTCCCGGAGCAAGGCGCGATGCCGGGGACCCGAGGCCGCCATCTCAACCACCCGGGCGTTCGCCTCCCCGGCGCGCTCGATCCGAATGGTCAGACGGTCGTCGGGCAGAAGGGGTTCCACCCATTCCGCCCATTCCACCGCCGCCACCCCATTTCCTTCAAAATATTCTTCCAACCCCAGGGGTTCTTCTGCCGCCGCCTCCCCCAGCCGGTAGACATCTACGTGGTACAACGGCAACCGTCCCTGGTACTCGGACACAATCGTGAAGGTCGGACTGGTTACCGGCCCGGAAATCCCCAGGCCCTCGGCCAATCCCTTGACAAAAGTGGTTTTGCCCGCTCCCAGATCTCCAAAGAGGCATACCGAGGTCTGAGGCTTCGCCATCTTGCCCAACAATCGCCCCAAGGCCCGGGTTTCTCCCGGAGACCGAGTCGTCGTGCGCCAAGCTTCCAGATCCGCCGTCCCCCGCTCTGTCAGCGGCGGCTCACCAACCCCCGCGCCCATACTCCTCCCCCTCTCCCGCAAAATGGTCAAACCCGCCGTCGGGCAGTTCTTCGACCACGCCCGAGGGAGAGCGCCACAACAGCGCGGGATCCTCCGTCACTCGGCCGATCACCGTGAGCATGACTCCCGCTGCCATGCACCCCGCCTGGGCGGCGGCAAACCGAGTGGGGGGAATGCAGCAAACCAATTGATAGTCGTCCCCTCCGAACAACGCCCAGTCCACGGGACTCTTCCCTCTCCTCAGGGCGTAGTTGCGCACCGCCGGGTGAGTGGGAATGCGCTGGCTTTCGATAAAACATCCATATCCGCTGGCCTGGCTGAGCGCCCGAAGCTCCGCCGCCAAGCCGTCGGTGACATCATCACAGGCCGTGGCCCCCGATTGCGCCAGGATCCGGCCCGCCTCCACCTGGGCGAGAGGCCTCCTGTGCATGTCCAACAACACCCAGCGCTCGTCCGGGGTCGTCACCACCGCTTGTCCCCCGCCCCGAAGCCAGTCGAGCCCCGCCGCGGCCCCGCCCAGATAACCGGTGACCGCGAGCACGTCCCCGGGACGGCCTCCGCCCCGGGTGAGGACTCGATCTGTCGCCAAACCCAGGACCACCATATCGATCACCCATCCCGCCGGCGACGCCACCGTATCCCCGCCGACCATGTCCAGGCCGTACAATCGACAGGCCTCCCCAATTCCCTCATATAAGGCATCCGCGTCCTCAAGCTGGACACCGGCCGGAATCCCGACACTGGCGAGAATGTGCCGAGGCTCACCGCCCATGGCAGCAATGTCGCTCACCGCCGCCGATACCGCCTTAAACCCCACTTCCCGAATGGTCATCCATTCCAGGGAAAAATGAACATTTTCCACCATCATGTCCGTGGACACCAACAGCCGTCCGCCGGACTGGGGCTCCAACACCGCCGCATCATCACCGATTCCCATCACTGTCTCGGGGCGTGGGGTCGGGACCCGGGTCTGCCATTGTCGGATCAAATCGCTTTCCCGAAACTTGGCCATCGATAAACTCCGCCCTTTCCCGTTTCTCGCCACCGATCGGTGTCCAACCCCGTGGCCCGGGGCCGGCATCCCTCCGCAAAAGGCGGCCCGTGTCGCCGAAGCCGCCCAAACCGCGGGGCAATCCGTCCGTGTTACCTTGTGATCATCCGCTGTTCTTCCCGCCGAAGGCGCCAATGGGTGACCCACTGCAGTTCGGCGGTGATCATTCCGAGCAGGATCAGCGCGGCGCCAATCGCCATGCGGCCGGTCAATTGATCGCCTTGAATAAAATGGCCAAATATCGCCGCAAAGACCGGCTCGAGGGAAAATATCAGCGCCGCCCGGGTGGCCGTTGTGTAGCGCTGGCCGATGTTTTGCAACACCGTCACCAAAGCGGTGGCCACAAGGCCGAGAAATAGTGCCGCCGACCACGCCCGGGTGCTGGCGGGCAGCGGGGAGGTACCGGACAGTGCACTCCCCATCAGGCTCAATAGCGCCACTGTGACCAGCTGGTAGAACGTCCATGGGACAATGCGACATGGCACACTAAAGTGGGAAACGAGCAGGTACTGGACTGAGAAGGCCACGGCACACCCCAGGACCAATAAGTCGCCGATTCCCACGCCCCGAACATCGGCCAGACTTAAAAAAGCCAGGCCCGCAGTGGCGAAAATCACGCCAGCCACGGCGTCGACGCTGGGTTTGACCTTCCACACCAGATAAGCGATGAAGGGAACCCCCACCACGGATAGCCCTGTAATAAATCCCGCCTTGGAAGCCGTGGTCGATGCGAGGCCGGCCGTTTGAAGCGCGAACCCCAGAAAGTACGCCAGACCCACGGCGACACCCGCCCGGATCTCCGATATGCGGGCCGTGCGGACAGATTTGAACCCGAAGACTCCAAGGGCCAGGGCCGCGACCGTGAACCGCGACGCCAGAACTCCCATGGTTCCCATTTCAGCGACGGCGTCCCGAACCACAACGAATGTGCTCCCCCAAACTGCCACCACCATCAACAATAACAAATCCGCCCGCCAGGACGCCATTGTGGCCCTCCGTTCTCCACTCATTATGTACAGCGTACCACCCCGCAGATCGTCGGTGCAAGGGCTGACGCTCGCCAGACCGTGACCGGCCGCTGGAGTCTCCCTCAAGGGGCTTGTCCGCCTCGGGCGAAGGCCGGCGGGCCCCCCGCCGGCCTTGGCCTTCCCCATGCTCCTCACCAGGTCCCCCAAGGAACCAGCAGGAAGAACAACACAAAGATGATCAGGAACACCACGGCCCAACGGGTGGCCGGACCGAATACGCCGCCGTCGTACATGTGTCGACACCTCCTTTCGGCCTCCGATGTTATTGAATGCACCCTTCGTCCCCTTTGACCGGGTAAGTCCCCCTCATCAACCGCCCGAAATTTCTCGTTTTCTCTCTTCGGGCGGGGCGCTGAAGGAAGGCGCCCCGGGGGTGCTCCTGCCGGGAGAAATCCCCGGACGGCTGTCCTAGCGGGGAGACCCGTCCGCGTATAGATAAGGGCGGGGGGCGAGGGACGTGGGTGACTGGTGGAACGGGGCTGTGGAACAATTGATCCAATATGGCCCCTTTGGGCTTTTCGCCGCGATGATCATCGAGGGCCTCGGTATTCCCTTCCCGGGGGACGCCGTCTTGGCATTCTACGGTTTTCTCGCCTCTCGGGGGCACATGGTACTCTGGCACCTTTCCCTGGCCGGCACCCTGGGGTGTCTGGGCGGCAGTTTGATGGCCTTTGCCGCCGGGCGAAAGCTCGGACCTTCCGCGCAGAAATGGCTCACGTTCTTCCGGGTGGTTCCAGACGATGCGTGGCCCTGGGCTCACCGGGTGGTCCATCACTACGGGCCGCTCATGTTGGTATTCGGGCGCTTTCTCCCGGGATTTCGGGCGCTGGGCAGTTATATCGCCGGCATGAGCGGGATCCCGGCCGGTTCCTACCTGTGGTGGAGCACTCTGGGGTTCGCGGCCTGGGCGGGCACGTGGATTCTGCTCGGGTTCCAACTCGGGCACCGGTGGGAAGAAGTGCTCAGAGCAGTTCGGTCACACATCCTTTGGATTTTCGTCGCAGGGGCGGCCCTGGCCCTGCTCTGGCGGCGGGTCTATAAAAAACGATAGAATAAAAGCGTCCACCCTCTTCGCCGGATCGTCTGACCGCTGGCGGGCGCCGGCAACCATCCGCGGGCGACGGCTTTTTTGCCCGCCGCACACCACGGAAAGGGGTTAATGGGGATGAACTGTCCGGTCTGTGACAACGTGCGAATGCGAGAGGTCGAAAAGTACGGCGTGTTGATCGACGTGTTCCCGAGCTGCAAAGGCGTGTGGCTCGACCGAGGCGAGTTGGACAAGATCCTGGGCGAAGTTCGAGAAATTCGCGATCCGTTTAACCGCTGGTTGGATGAAGCCGAGCGGGAGCATGGCCGGCATGACGAAAAGCGTCCGGACATGCATTCCCACCACTACGGGGAGTACGACAAAAGAAAAAAGAAGAGGCGTGTGTTTGACATTTTCGAGGACCTTTTTGATTGACTGTCCACGGATGAGACACTGGCGAGAGGGCATGGAATAAAGCGAGCCAGGGCCGGGCAACTTCCCGGCCCTGGCCCCGGGCACGTACGGGCGTCAGACTCCGGCCCCGGTCATGTCCCACACATCCTGGGTCGTGGTCACCAGCCTGGCTTCCACAGGCCGCACCAAATCCCCACCCATCGAGATGAACACGCCGAGGCTGACCAACTGGTTCATGGCGGCCCGCACGGCGGCCTCGTCGATGGGCTGCTTGGGGTCGGGGACCGCCAGGCGGACCGTGCCCCCTGAGGTGTTTTGAAAGCGCAATTCCAAAGTGGTCTTCGTCAAGGGATTCACCTCCTGTTCCTGGCTTGGTCACTGGGTCATTGCTTCAACAGTTCGTCCACTTCCGAGCGGTCCACCTCGTACACCGGGTGGATTTGCAGGCCGGCGATCAGTTCTGCGGCGGCGTACAGGTTGTCCGGCGACACCCCCGGTTTGATCCCCCGATAGGTCTGTCGGCGAAGGACCGGGTCCCCCGTCGGGGTCGTCCCCACCTGGTAAACCAGAACCAGAGAGACGCTATTCGGGTTGGGCTGTACCATGGCCACCTCTCCTTTCCTAAAATATCGAGGGTCGCGCGCCCCTCACCCTGAATGTGCCGACAAGGCGGTGGGTTGCAGAGAGGAGGAGGCTGTTTTTGTGTGAGAATGTGTCTCACTGAGAACGTGTCTCATTCTGTATGTTAAAACGGTGGACGCATGGTCGCACGCCACGGGTCCTGGAACGAAGATATTTGAAGATTTCCTCGCGGCCGAGTTCATTCCGGAAGATCAACGCATCGCCATCTCCCGAGGAAACGGGCTGGATGGCGCACTTCTTCGGGGCCGGGCCGAATCTGCCGGCCCCTCGATTTTGCAGGCGTCACTCCCCGCCCTCCGACTCCCTCCCGGCGGCCGCTTGCACGAACGCTTCAAACAATCGCATCTGGGCCGGATCTTTGCGCCACATGTGTTCGGGGTGCCACTGGACGGCGACCGCGAACCGGTGCCGGCGACTCTCCATCGCTTCCACGAGCCCGTCGCTGCTTTTCGCCGCCGCACGCATCCCCGGGGCCACATCCCGCACCGCCTGGTGATGAAAGCTGTTCACCCGGGCCTCGGACCGCCCCAGGATTTCCGCCAAACGAGTCCCGGGCACAATTTCCACCCGGTGCGAACCGTGCCAGCGGGGCGCCCGCTGGCGGTGCTGGAGGGCGTTCTTGCCCTGGGTCGCGAGATCCTGGTACAACGTCCCCCCCGCGGCCACGTTCATCACCTGCATCCCCCGACAAATCGCCAAAACCGGCAGATCCCGAAGGAGCGCCGCTTCCACGAGCGCCAACTCCAGAGCGTCCCGCTCGGGACAAACTTCCCCCAGCCCCCGTGCCGGGTCCTCGCCAAAATACGCCGGATCCACGTCGACGCCCCCGGTCAGCATCAGTCCATTCAACCGCTCGAGCCACTGCCCCGGGTTTTGGCTTGCCGCCTCCCCCAAAGGGAGGATCACCGGCACCCCTCCCGCCGCCAGTATGGCGTCCGTATACTCCGTCGCCACCCATGTGCCGGGGAGATCCCCGTTCCCGGTCTGCAGGGAAGCCGTCACACCGATCCACGGCTTCATCCGCTCACCTCCCAGATCCTCCGAAGCCCGCATCTCGCTGCCATTCTATGAATCCCGGCAGCAATGATCTCCTCCCCCTCTTTATCGAACAGGCGTTGTTTCATGAATAGTCCGATCTTTTCGCAGCCCAGCCGGGCCAGAGACCCGGCGTGCGCCTTATTCCAGGTTCCAACTGCGCAAATACCGCTCCTGTTGTTCCGTGAGGCGATCAATTCGCACCCCCAAAGTGGCCAGGCGCAACTTGGCCACCTCCCGATCGATGTCCTCAGGCACCGGGTAGACCCGCGGCTCCCACTGGCGGCCCTGCTCCACGATGCGCCGCAACGACAGAGCCTGAAGGGCAAAGGTCATGTCCATGACCTCCACCGGATGTCCGTCTCCGGCAGCCAGGTTCACCAGCCGCCCTTCAGCGAGAAGATACAGACGCCTGCCATCCCTCTGCCGATATTCCTGGACATTTCGCCGCACTTCCCGGGGTGGCCCCGCTTCCCCCAACGCCTCCTTATCGATCTCCACGTCAAAATGCCCGGCGTTACACAAGACGGCCCCGTCTTTCATCTCCGCCACCGCCTCTTTTCCCACCACGCCCCGGTTGCCGGTGACCGTGATCACGAAGTCCGCCTCTCGACTGGCCTCCACCAGGGGCATCACCGCAAACCCGTCCATGATCGCTTCAATGGCCTTAATGGGGTTGACTTCACACACCACCACACGGGCCCCGAGCCCTTTGGCCCGCATGGCAACTCCTTTGCCGCACCATCCATATCCTACCACTACCGCCGTCTTCCCGGCAACGACCAGATTGGTGGTACGCATGATCCCATCCCACACCGATTGCCCGGTCCCGTAGCGATTATCAAATAAGTATTTACAATACGCATCGTTCACGGCGATCATGGGGAACGCCAATGCCCCCTCCCGCTCCAGAGCCCGAAGGCGCAGGATTCCCGTTGTGGTTTCTTCACACCCCCCGATGATCTCGGGCAACTGTTCGGGCCGCTCCCGGTGGAGGGTCCCCACTAAATCTCCCCCGTCATCGATGAGGGCGTCGGGATGCCGATCGAGCAAAGCCCGGAGGTGGGCACCGTACTCGGCATCGTCCGCACCGTGCCTCGCGAAGGCATAGATCCCCTTGTCCACCAGGGCGGCCACCACGTCATCTTGGGTGGACAAGGGGTTGCTCGCCGCCACCGTCACTTCGGCACCACCCGCTTGAATCACTTCGGCCAGGTAAGCGGTTTTTGCCTCGAGATGCAGGCAGATCCCAATCTTCAACCCGCGAAAAGGAACGTCCTTCTCAAACCGCTCCCTCAAGGTATTCAACAGGGGCATATGTGCCGCCGCCCAGTCGATCTTCCGCCGGCCTTCCGGTGCCAAGGCCAGATCCCGAATCTGTGACTCCTCTTTGCTCCCCATGTGCGCCCCTCCCGGCAAAAAAATTCAGGGCGTCGAAACGCCCTGCCCGTTTTTTCCCCTAAAAATCGATCAACCCCAGGCTGATCATGAGCGACTCGTTGACCTTGCTCATCATCTCATCATCCAGGTGCGTGATCTTATCCGTCAACCGCTGCTTATCAATGGTGCGAATCTGTTCCAGGAGGATGACCGAATCCCGATCCAGGCCGTAGGTCTTCGCATCAATCTCCACGTGGGTGGGCAGCTTAGCCTTCTGAATCTGGGCGGTGATTGCCGCGACGATGACTGTCGGGCTAAACCGGTTTCCGATATCGTTTTGGATCACCAATACCGGCCGGAAGCCCCCTTGCTCAGAACCGACCACCGGGGATAGATTCGCAAAAAAAATATCCCCTCGCTTGATGTTCACGGGTCACACCCCGCTTACTAGTCGATCTAGGGTCGAACCCGCCTCCTCTTCGGCGTAAAACGCCTCCGACGCAATATAAAGGTTAATCTTCGCCATCTCCACATAACCCCGCTGCATCAACTCGCGAATGCGTTCCTTTTTACGCTCTTCCAAATACAATCTCATCGCTTGGCGAATGACCTCGCTTCGATTGGAATTCTCTCTTTCTGCAATTCCGTCGACTTCCTGGAGCAGGTGACTCGGAACACTAATCATAATCCGCTTTGTTTCGGACAACCCAAGCACCTCCGGGACACTCGCCATCCGTCACGAGGAGTATTATAGCGGTCTACCCCAAGTATGTCAAAATACACAAAAGGGTATACCAGCCCGTGGAAACTGAAGAAAGACCTAGCGCGAGCGTTGTGGATCTGTCTACTCAATTCGACGCAGACCGGCAAAATCCTCCCCACATTTCGTCGAAAGTCAACGATGGTCGAAGATGGAGGTCGCCCCTTTCACCGGCAGCCCCAGCGCTACAGGTTGACGCCAAGGCCGATCCCCCTTACCATAAAACCGATACGTCGATCATCTCGCCGGATTTGAACGAGTGTGAATGCCTTGCGCGTGGCACCTCACCGAGAAGGAGACCTTGCCGATGATCAGTTGCCGAACAATGGGATCGCTTCACCCCATCACGAACGCTGCTCGATGGTCACCCCCCGGGCACAGCCAGGACCTTCGGTTCGCCGAAGGTCTTTTTCTTGTGGTTTCCTTCAGGAAAATCTTTCGCCACCGTCCACAACTCTTTGCCGTGGGTGAAACACCATGACCCGGCCGCAGACTCCGTTGACGCCAGAACACCGGGACCGTGTCGGCCGAATCGCCGGTTGGGTCAGCACCTTGGCCAACATCCTTTTAACGGTCGTTAAAGCCATCGTAGGTATTCTGGCCGGCAGTGAGGCCCTGTTTGCCGACGGCATTCACTCCGCCGCGGATGCCGTCGCTTCCGTCGCAGCTTTGGGTGCCTTGGCCGTGTCGAATCGCCCGGCCGATGCCGACCATCCTTACGGTCACGGGAAGGCGGAGGTCGTCGCCTCCGCCTTCGTCGCCATCGTGCTCTTTCTCGCCGCCTTGAACATTTTGTATTCCTCCGGGCAGGCACTGTTGGCCCCGGCCGTAGCCCCGGAAATGGCCGCCCTGTGGGTAGCGGCGGGCTCGCTGATCCTCAAAGAAATCCTGTACCGCTACACGGCGGCCCTCGGGCGGCGGCTGCTCAGTCCGGCCCTGGTGGCTTTGGCGGCAGATCACCGTTCGGATATCTGGGGTTCCTGGGCCGCCATCATCGGAATCGCCGCCGCCGTCACCGGACACCGTTTAAACGCCCCCATTTTGATCTACGCCGACCCCATCGCCGGGCTGGGCGTCGGGTTGATGATCGTCCGGATGGCGTATCGCATGGGCCTCGAATCCCTTCATTCATTGATGGAGCGCAACGTGGAGCCCGACCTGCTGGCGGAGTTTCGCTCCCTCGTGGCCTCCGTGCCGGGAATTCGCCGGGTGGACCGCCTGCGGGCGCGAAACCACGGCCCCTACGTCTTGGTCGACGTTCGGGCGGCGGTGTCCGCAGATAAAACGATCCAAGAGGGCCACGACATCATCCGGCAGGTCAAAGCAGCCATTATGAGCAGCCATCCCGAGGTTCGGGAAGTTCTCGTGCACCTCAACCCCTACTACGAGGACCCTCAACCCCCTTCGGGCCCTCATCCGAACCATCCCGAACAGCGGCCGGAGGAGCGAACGAACACCGTCAGTTCTACCGAAACCGCCGCATCCCGGCCCCCGGGGGAAATCGGGGACAGACCGGACTCGTTACACTCCGCTTCGACCAATCAGGATCCCGCAGGCCGGTTCCATTAATGGAGTCCGGTCATTTGCCCGACGCCTCGAAAGTGGATATAGCGATTCTTGCCATATCTTCCGGAGGTAAGGATCCCGTCATCGCGAATTGTACCCCGTCCCGGGTCCAGTACATGGTGCGCACATTCCCCTCGGTCACCACGGCGGGGACGCCAAACAGGTCCCACAATTCCGCCCGCCCGGGCAGCGCCGTTTCCGTTCGGATGGGGTGCGCCTCCGTAAGGGTCAGCCCCTCGGCCCCTCCCCGATAGCGAAGGATAACGGTGCCGCCGCTGTCCTGGACTTCCGTTCTGCTCCACCCCTGAGGGAGCCAGGTCGGCTCAATCACGCCGAAAGGTCCGGAAGCCCATGTGGGTTCATCTTTCGGGCCGAGTGCCAATGCCTGCTGGGGATCAAAATCGGACGATTTGAAGGTGGCCCCAGGATCGAACTGTTGGAATTGCACCGTGACCAATTCACGGCCCTGGCGGTCGAAAAACGCAATCTGTTTCGGATAGAGCGTCCGATCATCCAGAATCACCCGCTGTTTCCCGATCAGAGGATTATCTGGTTTCATCGTGAGATCGAAGGTCACCGTCCCCTTTTCCCGGGTGTACGTGCGGCTCGGTGACTGCAGGATGCGGTCGATCACCGACCCGAATAGATACAGGTGACCCTGGTTATCCGCCCAATCGCCGTTAAACCGAAAACTTTTTTTCAGGGGCGGACTCACAATGTAAATCCCCTGATCATTGCGGATCACCACCTGCTGGACCTGCCCCCGGGAATCGGCTAGCTGAATCCGATAATAACTCGGCGCTTGATACCAAGTTTCAATATGATAGACTTGCTCCAGACCCTGGGTCTTGACGTTCATCACGGCCACACTTCGGTAATGTTTGAGACTGTCGCGCAAATTCCTGAGATCGTTCAGCACACTGCCCTCCGTCCGCCCGCACCCCGCCACCACCATCCACAGCAAAACGCACACCACCGTCCAAAGGGCTGCTCGAATCCTGCGCATGGCCACCACCCCCCTCCTTCACACCCATGGTCGATTTCCCGGGAAATATGTCGAAGAGGGGGGTGTGTCCGCCAGATGCTTCACCCTCTTTCGACAACCTGTCGAATCGCCGGCCCCAACTGGGCGATCACGTCGGTCGCCACCATGGACGCCAGCCCTTCGGCCTGGGCCGCGAGATCGCCGGCCAACCCGTGAAGGTATACCCCGGCTGCCGCTGCCCGGCCCGGCGGCAATCCTTGAGCGAGAAGTGACCCGATCACCCCGGCCAGCACATCCCCGGTGCCGCCCGTGGCCATGCCGGGATTCCCCGTGGGGTTTACCCACACCTCTTCGTCTTCCCCTGCGACTACCGTATAGGCGCCCTTGAGCACCACCGTACACCCGCAGCTTCGCGCCACCCGGCGGGCGACTTCGATCCGGTCTGCCTGCACTTCCGCGGTGTCCAATCCCGTGAGCCTCGCCATCTCCTTGGGATGTGGGGTCACCACCACCCGGGCGGCGGGACGCCAACCACCTTCGATCGCTTCCTTCCATATTTCCAACGCCCCGGCGTCCACCACGGCACACCGAACCTTGCCCAGAAGCGCCTTCAGCCAGGGCACATCCCCGTCAAATCTCACCAAACCCGGCCCGACCACCAAAGCTTGCTTGCCTTCCACTAAGGCCGGCGCCTCTTCGGGGAGATTCCAAAAAGCGGTCATCAATTCCGGATGAATCCCGAGCCACGGCGGGACTGCATCCCCGCGAACTGCGACGGTGACCAGGCCCGCTCCCGCCCGATAAGCGGATACGGCGCTCATCAGGGCGGCCCCCCACATGCGCCCGTGCCCGGCCATCACCAAAAGATGGCCATAGTGACCTTTATTCGCGTCATACGGCCGTCTCGGCATCCACGTCCGAACCTCTTCCTCTTGAATCAGTCGAACCCGGTTCGCTCCCAGCCGCTCCGGGCCCTCCGGGGCGAGACCAATATCCCATACCCTCCAGGCCCCCGCACACCGGGGGCCCTCTCCCATCACCAACCCCCGTTTTGCCCAACCGAGACACAGCGTCCACCTGGCCCGGATGGCTGTCCCCATGATTCGACCCGTATCCCCGTCCAGACCACTGGGCAGATCCACGGCAAGCACCGGGCGGTTTGACGCATTGATCCCGTCGATCACCCTGCCCAAACGGATATCCACAGGACGCGACAGGCCCGTGCCCAGGAGGGCGTCCACGATCAGATCGGCCCCCTCCCACAGTTCGCGCCAATCGGAACTCCCATCATCCACGTGGACGTTGACCGGCCAGTGTTGCAGCGCCCGCCATTGGATCGCCGCCTCCCCCGTCAAGCGGTCTGGGGATGTGCCCAGCCACACGTCGACAGAAAATCCCCGGGAAGCCAATCTCCGGGCGGCCGCCAGTCCGTCGCCGCCGTTGTTTCCTCTGCCCGCCGCAACCACAATGCGCCCGCCCTCAGGCGTCAATTCCGCAGCCCACTCCGCCACACCCGCAGCGGCATTCTCCATCAGCACGATGGCGGGAATCCCCACCTCCTCGATGGTATAGCGGTCCAACCTGCGCATCTCCGCATTCGAGACCAGATACACGGCGTTTCCCTCCGCATCACAGGTATATTCGTCCCGGTCCGCACTTATGTACAAGGATGCCAGGGCTCCTCTCCTCCATACGGGACAACCACTACCCGCCGCCCGAAGCGGGCTCCAGTCGATCGGCTTGCTCCTCTCCTCCATACGGGGCAACCGCGGCCATCTATCTTCCTCTGCGGCCATCCCCGCCGCTTCCATCAGTCTGCTTCCCGATGTCCCACACCTTCTGCTACAACAAACGCCACCGCCGTCTCCCTGCCGTGGGAAAGGGACAGGTGCCATTTGACAATCCCACGCTCCCCCGCCACCTCCGCCGCCTTCCCGGACAGTCGCACTTCGGGGGCCCCCCGGCCCCCCGCAATCTCGATCTCTTGAAATCCCACCTTCCCGATCCCCGTTCCAAGCGCTTTTGCCACCGCCTCCTTCGCGGCAAAGCGCCCCGCCAAGAATGCAACCGGGTCCCGCCGTGCCGCATACTGCTTTTTCTCCGCCGCCCCCAGGATTCGCTCGGCCAGGCGGTTCCCCCGCCTCCTCAGACTCTCCCGGATGCGGCCCATCTCCACCACATCCACACCTACAGCCACGATCAACCCGTGCCACCCCCCGCCACCGCACTTCGCATATGTTTCTCCCGCACCTTTGATGTCGGGCCTCTCAGAACGGAACAAGCCCGATCCGCCCTCATCGTAGTCGGTTCTGGACAAAAACGCAAAGGGACGACACCGGCCGCCTTGTCGGCGCCCAGAGCCGTCCCCGCCAGGAATTCCCGCCTTTTCCGCACGTCACTGCGGCTCGTTTCAGCCGCTTTGAGCTGCAGATCGCACCTCCCGACCCGGTTCCACCCGATAATACCAGAGCCCGCGCCGTTCCTCGATCCCCACCTGCCCCCGAGCTTGCAGGACATCCAAATGGCCCACGATCTCCGACACGGCCAGAAACCAGTTTCCCCGACTCAACCGGGGAAACATGCGTCTGACCAGCTCAAACACCGTGTGCGGCCGCTCCCCCAACCAGCCGAGCAACTGGCTGCACCGCCGTTCATATCCCCGAAGCCGCCGATCCACCAATTCCGCCGCTCCGGTGAACACCTCACCGTGGCCGGGGTAGACCCGTTTCACCGGTAAGGCGGCCACCATATTCAGCGCTTCCATGTATACGATCAAGCTTCTGGCCCGCTCGCCCCCGGGATGCCGCGGGGCCTCCAACAAGGCGTTGGACGAAATATGCGGCAACAGGTGGTCCCCGGCGATCAGGTCCCCTTCCTCTTCATCGAACAACGACAAATGTCCGGACGAATGGCCCGGGGTATCCAACACCCTCCATTCCCGCCCGCCCAGTTCCAGCCGAGCCCCGATCTCTACCGTCTTGACTTCATCCACCCCATCCACGTACTCCTGCAGCAATCGCTGATGTTCGGCAATGAGCCCCCGTATCTCCTCGGGCACCCCACTGGCGGTGAGAAACGGCTCAAAATACATCGCCTCACTTTCCGCAGCCAGGCGCGGGCTGAGCACGCGCCTCTCGGCATCTGGGTGAACCAAAGCCGTTGCCCCGGACGCATCGAGCACCCGGGATAATAAGCCGTGATGATCCACGTGGGGATGCGTGATGACCACGTACTCGATGTCCCGCCACTCGCACCCCGCCCTGCGAAGGCCATCTGCCAGGCCTTCCCACGCATCGGGGAGCTTCGGCCCCACATCCACCAACGTCACGGGGTCATCCCGCAACAAAAACGCATTCACCGCTCCCACCGGGAACGGTGTGGTCAACGAAATCGGACGAATGGCCGCATTCACTCCCCGCCACCCCTTTCCCTACCGACCGGACGGTTGGTATTTTTCCAGCTTCGCTTCCTTGACCTCAATCGTCACATTCACCATACATTGTTTTTGAAAAAAATTCAACCGCCGGACGACGTTTTGGGGGGCGAAGGCATCACACACCTCCAAAATTCCGCAGCCACACGGTCATCCAGATCACGAACCAAACCGATACTCCGATTTCCAAAATACCGATCGTCTTCACCTGGGGCGGTCGATCTTGGGCAATCGCCCAACCGCGAACGGCCGCCGGGAGACAGGCCACCGCCGCCGTCCACCCCAAGGCCAGCGCCGCAAAAACCAACATCGTGCTATATGCGTTGGCCGCCCACTTGAGCCTCCGATTGCGCCGCTCCCGAATCAAAGATTTCACATACAGCGCCGTCCCGAAAAAATACACGACGCACAGGGCCCAAAAGATCCAGCCCCGGACGTCCACACTCCCCCGCCCCACCAGGTAAGCGGCGATTCCCGTCAGCGCCAGCCCGGCCATGGCGAAAAAGTCGTTCAACAAGTGCCGATCTTGCCGAACCAGGGCAAAGGCACTGTTCGCCGCCAGGGACACCCCGGCCCCGAGGGCCACGAACCCCAGACGCGGTTCCGCCACCAAAAGCGGGACGCCGAAGGCGGCGGCCACCACTCCATACCCCGCAGCCCATCGCCACCAGTAGCCCCGACGCCCGGGCTGGCGTAGCCCCTGGAGGAATGGCTCCGCCGTCATAAACGCGAACAAACTGGCACCGGCGAGCAGGATCTGGAGCGGGTTCCACGGCGTCGCGGCAATCCCGATCACTAGGGGTCCGATCCACATCATCCACGCCCCGTGTTCCCGAGGAATGACCCATTTCATCCATCTTCGCCCCCCGCGACGAATCTGGCGTCCGCCCCGCGACCATCCCCGAGCCCCGGTCGGAACGCACTTCTCGCTCCGAGCGTACCACCCGCTCCGCCTTGGACCTGTGACGGGTATCACAGATTACCGGCTAGTCGACCCGCAGCCATGCCGCCGACATGTACCCCTTCATCCCATCCGGCGTCCTCACCAGCCACCAGTCGCCACTCTGCTGGATCAGGGTCACCGTCTCCCCGCCGGCTACCGACCCGATGATTCGATAGTTGGTGCCCGGCCCACTGCGGACGTGAACATTTTGCCCCAACACCGTCGCAGTGGGTGTCTGGCTTCCCCCGGAACTCGACCCACTGGCGGAGGTGGAACCCGAAGCTCCCGAAGAGCCGTCCGTTCCCGGCGAACCGCCGGTTCCACCGCCTGGGGCCGATGAACCGTCGGTTGTCGAAGAGCCGCTTCCTCCTCCGGGGCTTTCCACGACCTGGCTCACCCGTTTCCCTTCATCGAGTTCAGCCATCACCTGCTTGGCCTGCCCAGGGTCGACCTGCCAATAACTCACGCCATTCAGGTTCAAAAACTGGCCCGGAAGCGTTTCACCGATCACCTGCTGCCCGCTCATGCCACCGGCCATCCGTGCCAACTTGAGCACCTCCAACAGCGAGAAATCGGTGTCCACCGCCTGCATCACCCGGGGGATCACCACCGGAAGCTTAACGATGGTGGACGGCTGCAGAGCTTGATCGGCCAGGGCTTTGAGGAGTTCCTGCTGCCTCTGGGTCCGGGTGATGTCCCCCAGGGGATCCTGACGATAGCGAACGAACTGCAGGGCTTGATCCCCGTTTAAATGTTGGACCCCTTTGTGCAGGTTGATCACCCCATCCTGGGCGTCTCCGGTGACATAATACATATTCTTGTCGACATTCACGGTCACCCCGCCCAGAGCATCGATTACACCTTTAAACTGTTCAAAATTCACCCGCACATAATGGTCGAGAGGAACGCCGACCAGGGAACTCACCATCTGCTCCGTCAATTTCACGCCACCGATCATCATGGCCGCGTTGATTTTGTCATACCCGTGCCCGGGAATCGCCACCCGGGTGTCCCGGGGTACCGAAAGCATCGCCAGGCGCCCCACCTGGGGGTCAAAACTGGCCACAATCAACGTATCCGTGTTCCCATAATTCTGCCCCGGCCGGGCATCGTATCCGATGAGCAGTACATGCATGGGCGCTGCGGCCGCCGCCACGGCGGGCGATCCTTCTCCGGGGCTTTGCGCCCGGAGATCCCCCTGGGCACTGCGCACCCCTTGCCAATACCCCAACCCAAAAGTGCCACCGAGGGCGAAAACCACCGCCAGGGACAGCCAAAACATTCTGCTTTTCTTCATGTTCCCCTCCGCCATCTCCGTCTCTCTCCGTCGGTGGCCCCCGGCCGGCCTTACCCGACGATCTCTTTTCTGCCCAACCCCTTCAACCACCGAGGCTTGTCCGAGTCTATCTTCTCATCCTTCGAGGCACGATCAAGTGTGTCTCGTAGCTAGGGTACACGCATCGGCCCCCCTCGCGCAAGCCGGGGGTATCCTGCACCAGCTAAAGCCCTTTCCGGATCATATCCTTCTCCTGAACCACCGCCTGCACGTCCACCCGAAAAATCGCCCAGCTGCAGTCACAGACCTCAGCCGCCGGGTCGGCAAAAAACAGTACAAATTGCCGGATGGCCTCATTGAAGACGTGGAGCTTCACCCCCATACATTCCTCCTCCCGGGTAACCTTTTTCTTGAATAGACTGCCATGCCGCCGGGGCGGCACCAGCAGAAGGATGAAAATGGCCTGGTGTTGAATTGTTTCCTTGGTGGCTGGCGAAGGCAGGTCGTCACTGCTTGGTGCCTTGAGCCCGCGGAATAGACTGACTACGACGACCAGGTGCACCACAGAATGTCGCTCCCGCATTGGGAAGCACGTAGGATAGAATGATCGGATATGGTCGTTGCACCAGCCCTTTAATCTTACCAGCCCACCAGGAAGGATTCACATGGATGTCGTGTACGACCGTTGCTGCGGCCTCGATGTTCACAAGAAGATGGTTGTTGCTTGTGTGCTGACGCCCGAAACCAAAGAGATTCGTACCTTTTCTACGATGACCGACGATCTTTTGGAGATGGTCGATTGGCTCGGGAAGCACGGATGTACCCATGTTGCAATGGAAAGCACCGCTTCGTTCTGGAAGCCGATCTATAACCTTCTGGAATCAGCGGAGTTCAACGTGCTCGTGGTGAATGCCAAGCATATGAAGAATGTTCCGGGCCGTAAGACCGATGTGAAGGATGCAGAGTGGATCGCCGGATTACTCCGCCATGGGCTGCTGCAAGCCAGTTACATCCCTAACCGTGAACAACGGGAGTTGAGGGAACTCATTCGTTACCGCCGGAGCCTAATTGAAGAGCGAGCCAGGGAAGTAAACCGGATTCAAAAGGTACTTGAAGGCGCCAATATTAAATTGTCCTCAGTAGCCAGTGACACGCTTGGCAAGTCCGGGCGGGCGATACTGGAGGCAATGATCGATGGAGAGAAGAATCCGGAGGTATTGTCCGAGTTGGCCAAGGGTCGGATGAAGACGAAGAAGCCAGAACTACAAAAGGCGCTGAACGGGCTGATGGGGGAACACCAACGAATGATGTTAGCCGCCCAACTGCGCCACATCGATTATCTGGATGAAGAAATTGCCCGGCTCGACGAAGAGGTCAAGAGGCGTATGCTCCCTTTTGAGGAGGACCTGGAGTTAATAGACACAATCCCCGGTGTCGGTCGACGGACAGCGGAGCAGATTCTCGCTGAAATCGGGACGGACATGGCTCAATTTCCGTCTGCGGCCCATCTGTGTTCATGGGCAGGATTGGCTCCAGGGAACAACGAGAGTGCGGGGAAACGAAAGTCGGGGAAAACGCGTAAAGGGAACCAAAAGCTCCGAGCAGCGCTTGTGGAAGCAGCACGTGCGGCGGCGAGAACCAAGAACACATACCTGTCTACACAATATCATCGAATTGCAGCTCGACGAGGAAAAAATCGTGCAGCAGTCGCAGTGGCCCATAGCATCCTAACGATCGTGTATCACATGTTACAACGGCGGCATCCTTATATCGAACTCGGTCCAACATATTACGAGGAACGTAGAAAAGATGCAGTTATAAAACAGGCCATCCGAAAGTTGCAATCACTCGGTATGGAAGTATCCGTAAAACCGGTGGCCTAAACGTACACTCAAAACATTGAAACGCCCGTTCGACACCCTGCATATCACAGGGCTTAGTTTGGTATGCCTTAAAAACACCCTTAGTGCTCATTGATTTTCAGGATAGTAGGATTTTCTCAGGGAAGATTTATGAAGACAGGACTTTTGAACTAGTTCGGTCATCCCACGGATGAGTAGTACCTTTGTTCCTGTTGGACAGACTCAGATTGAGCCATAATAAAAAAGGAAAAACACTCCACCTGGGAAAGGGGAACCTGACCATGCGTTACTTGCCCGATTGGTTTCGCAAGGATCGCGACTTGAACAGCCTGTTTACCCTGCCCGCTTCGTTTCCGGCATTTTTTGATCGTTCCTTTGCGGTGGATGTGAAGGATAAAGGGGACCATTTGGAGGTGGAGGCGGAACTCCCGGGATTGAAACGGGACCAGATCGAGGTGGAGGTCACGGAATCGGGAGTGGCCATCGCCGTGAAAGTCGAAGAGGAAACTGAGGAAAAGAACGAAAAGTATTATCGTCGGGAGCGCTCCTACGGCAAGACCGAGCGGTTTATCGCTTTCCCCGTCGAGGTGGACATCGACGAAGGCAAGGCTACCTATCGGGATGGCGTCCTGCGCCTGACCTTCCCGAAGACGCATAAAGAAGGGGAGCGCGGGAAAAAGCTCGATATTGAATAATCATTCAAAACCCTGGACCCACTCCTGGGCCGTCCGGGGGAACTTAACCGGCGCGGTATGTCCAAACCTGCACTCCTGCGGGTCTGGACATTTTTTATGGCCACGAAACACCGGGCAGATGCGGGTAGAGCAAAAGAATGAGACAAGAGCAGTCTTCCGTCCCGGGGTTTTTATATCGATGGTCGAGATGGGCAACGAACCGGGCCGCATCTCCTTCATCCAAGGAGTAGACCTCCCCTCCGACTTCCAGATCCAACCGGCCCTTGTGTACCCAGATGAGTTCTGTGACTCCGGCTCCATGGGCGGAAGCCCGGTGAGTGCAGCCCGGCGCTAAGAAAACATGAAATAGCTCGGCGGGCTGGGGATCAGCGGCGGTGACGAGACTGCGGACTACGTACCCGCCGTCGTCGTCCTTCACTCCCGGCTGCCGGGACTGCGGGACGATGGCCACCCGAGGGTCATCTGGATCCCGAAGAAAGGTCGAAAACGGAACCCCCAGCCCGGTGGCGATCTTCCACAGGGTCACCACGGTGGGATTCGACTCTCCCCGCTCAATTTGCCCGAGCATGGGTTTACTGACTCCGGTGACCGCCGCCATCTTGTCCAGGGTCCACCCCCGGTCCCTGCGCAGGGACCGAAGGATCTGCCCGATCCGCCGAGAGAAATCAACCGGCTCCAACATCCATCCCCCCTTCTGATGCACTTCCCGGCCGATTTTGCAGGGTTCTGTATGTTATAACGCTTACCGATATGATATACTACTCAGTAGCCATTTGGAAAGGGGGCGTAAAGGATTGTCCTCTCTGGTGGTTGAAACTCTGCTCATCGGTCTGGGAACCTATCTTCTCCGGGCCCTGTCCCTGGCGTTGGGCGGACGGGCCCCTTGGCCCGACGGCGTCCGGCGATGGCTGTCTTTTGTCACCCCCGGAGTCTTGGGAGCGCTTCTCGGGCCCGTCCTCTTTCTTTCTGGCGATGGCAGAGTGGCGCTAGATCTTGAGAACCCAGCTTTAATCGCCGCCGTCCCCACCGCCTTGTTCGCTTGGTGGTCCCGGCGTCTGTTCCCCACGGTTGTCCTTGGCGTTCTGTGCTATACCGCAGCGATGTATTGGTTATGAGAGGAGAAGAAAGATGACCCATTCGCCGATTCAAAGGGCTCTGCGCGACGCCCTGCCCGTGGTCACGGCGTACTTTCCCATCGCCATGACTTTCGGTGCCCTCGCCGTCAACCAAGGGGTACCGGGCTGGATCGCCCTACTCATCTCGGCCTGGGTATACGCCGGGGGCGCTCAGTTCATGCTGTTGAGTCTGGCATTATCGGGCAGCCCGGTCGTTGCCACGGTCCTGGCCATCCTGCTGGTGAATGCCCGACACGTTTTGTACGGGACCGCTTTGGGGCCGGCGTTCCTCCACTGGTCCGCGAAGGCGAGATGGCTTTCGGCCTTCGGACTCACCGACGAGGTCTTTGCCCTCACCGGGTCCCGGGTGCGGGAGAGCCCCCACGAGCCCGGCCCACACCTCGCGCTGGTGTTCACCTGCTACTTATCCTGGGTGGCAGGGACAGCCGCCGGTGCGTTGATCGGCGGGATGATTCCAGCTCACGTCTCCGAGGCTTTGAGGTTCGCCCTACCCGCTCTCTTTCTCGCACTGCTGTTTCTCAGCCGGCCATCCGGCGCCCACCTCGTATCCGCTGGAATGGGGGCATTGGTCGCTACGGCAGCCGGTCTGCACCAATCGTCCACTCTGGGCATCGCTCTCGGAGCAGTGATGGGCGCCACCACGGGCGCCGGTGTGCAGGCTGCCGCAGACCGGCGTCGAGTTGTCGACGCACCGCGACCACGGCGATAAACCTGATTATTCGGCGGAAAGACAAAAAGGACGAAGAGAGCGGGTATGTTCTGCGCCGGCGTGGCCACTCCAAGGATCATCGGTTGGTTCAGATGGTGATCGGTCTGGCCGTCACGCGAGAAGGCATCTCGATTCGTTGTTGGGTGTGGTCGGGCAACACAGCGGACGTCACCCGTGTCGAACAAGTGAAAAGGGATCTGATCGGTTGGAAATTGGGGCGGGTGCTCACCGTCGTGGACCGGGGATTCGTCTCGGAGGACAACTTACGGCTCCTGCAGCGGGCCGGCGGTCATTACATCGCCGGAGAACGAATGCAGTCGGGCAAACCAGTGGTCGAAGAGGCGTTGTCGCATCGCGGGCGGTACCAAAAAGGTCACCCAGAAGAATTGTCCAAATAAGCCCTGTATCCGATAATCCACTTCTTTTTCTTTTTCATCCATTCGGTGAAATTTATTTCAATATTTCAGGATATTTAATTTTTATGGATAAAACCTCTCCACAATCAAGACAAACCGTGTAAATTTTCTTATCGAGCGGTCGCAGGTTTACATAATCCGTAGCTTGGACAAATGAAGTGCCGCCGCAATTTCGGCAACTCTCTTTCACAGTCATTAATGTCATCCCCTCAGCGAATACTTTCCATTCAGTCCTTCAATCCCAGTATACCACGGTTCAAAAGAAAAAGCCCAGCATGGTTTCAGGAAAAACCCCTCCATGCTCGGCTTCATGGACACTTTTTATTATCCCCTGCTTATTCCACCGTCACGCTCTTGGCGAGGTTGCGGGGTTTGTCGACGTCGTTCCCTCGCTCAACAGCCGCAAAGTAGGCGAGCAACTGCAGCGGTACCGCCACCACCGCCGGAGCCAGCCACGGACTGACCCGGGGCAGGTAGAGCACCTCGTCAGCCACCGAGGCCATCTCCTCGTCCCCCGTCCAGGTCAGGGCCAGCACGTGGGCATCCCTGGCCTTGACCTCCTTGATATTGCTCACCGTCTTCTCGTACAGGTGATCCTGGGTGGCCAGGGCGATCACCGGCACCCCTTCGGCGATCAGCGCCAGGGTGCCGTGCTTCAATTCACCGGCCGCGTAAGCTTCGGCGTGAATATACGAGATCTCTTTGAGCTTGAGCGCCCCTTCCAGGGCGGCCACGTAGTCGAGACCTCGGCCGATGAAAAACGCGCTCTCCTTCCAGGCAAACTGCTGAGCAAAAGCTTTCATCGCCGGGGCCGTGTCCAGCACCTTGGACACAGCATCCGGGAGATCCCGAAGACCCGCCAACACTTCCTCGATCGTCGCGGGATCGGCCGCGCCCCGAATCTGGGCCAGATAACATGCAAACAGATACAGTGCCACCAACTGGGTGGTGTAAGCTTTGGTCGACGCCACGGCAATCTCTGGCCCGGCCCAGGTGATGATGACATCATCCGCTTCCCGGGCCACGGAACTCCCCACCACATTTGTCACGGCCACCACCCTGGCACCCCGGGCCCTGGCCTCCCGCAGGGCCGCCAACGTATCTGCCGTTTCCCCGGACTGGCTGATGACCAGCACCAAGGTGTGATCCGTATAGATGGGATCCCGGTACCGGTATTCAGAAGCCACCTCGACTTCCACGGGAATGCGGGTCAGGCGTTCCAGGATCTGCCTTCCCACCATCCCCGCGTGATAGGCGGTTCCGCAGGCCACGATATGAATGCGGTCTATTCCGCGTGCCATCCCCAGGGTCCAGTGGAGTTCCGGCAAAACGGCCCGGTTGTCGTCGGATAGACGACCCGTCAGGGTGTCCGCCACTGCCTTTGGCTGCTCATAGATCTCTTTGAGCATAAAATGCTCGTATCCGCCTTTTTCTGCCGCATCGACGTCCCAGGTCACTGTCAGAACTTCTTTGCTGACCGGGGTGCCGTCCAATCGATAACAGTGCACCGCCTTTGCAGTGATGTCCGCCACTTCTCCTTCTTCGAGCACATACACATTGCGGGTGTAATTGAGAAGGGCGGGAATGTCCGATGCGACAAAATTCTCTTCATCTCCGAGGCCCACGACCAAGGGACTGTGTTTACGGACCGCCACCAGCCTGCCCGGCTCTTCGGCGCTCATCACGACCAGGGCGTAGGCCCCTCGCAGCTTCGCGGCAACCTTGAACACCGTCCGCAACAAATCCCCATCGTACAAGGATTCAACCAGGTGCGCCACCACTTCCGTATCCGTCTCTGAGCGAAACTGGTGGCCGGCCTGTATCAGCTCCTGCCGCAGGCGCAGGTAATTTTCAATAATCCCGTTGTGCGCCACGACGAACCGGCCGGTGCAGTCACCGTGGGGATGGGCATTGGCGTCCGATGGCCTTCCGTGGGTCGCCCACCGCGTATGACCGATGCCCAAAACCCCGGGCAACCCGTGACCGTTTAACGTGTTCTCCAAATTGGCCAACCGCCCCAGCTTCTTTTTCACCCGGATAGCTTGGCCGTCAAATACGGCGATGCCCGCCGAATCATAGCCTCGATATTCCAATTTCTCCAATCCGTGCAACAACACCTGCTGTGCCTGCCGTTCCCCGATATATCCGACAATCCCACACACCCGGAGCCCGTCCTCCTTTAGCCCCCGGATCTCCCTGGCGCGGGGCCGCCCCCGCCAGAGAATTCCCGGGGGCACCCGTCATTCGCACCGCGAGGTCATACCTGACCCGCGTCCACACTTCCTGTTCGAAAGGTCTTTATTGCCTTTGTCACCAAAGGTTTTTCCCCTTTCGTCACGGCGACAGGATGCGCCGGGAGGCATCCGCCGAATGGTTCGATGAACCTCCCCCTCGTCAACTGTCCGCCTTCAACCCGTTCCCCGGACAGTCCAGGCGCTTTCACGTCAAGTCGAATCCTGTGGTAAACACTGCGTCTGGCCACCAAGCGATCCGGCCACCGACTCCTCGCTCTCCATCTCCCACCCCCTTTGTCGGCCCCCCATCTGCCTTTCCGAGCGAGGCCTTTCAGGAGCCCTCGGAATCTCGATCAGCGCGCGAGAAGCCGATCTCCCTCTATCACCTTATGCCCCGCGCCCGTTGAGCGTACCGCCAGGCTTATATTCAAACGAAAATCCGATGTCACGGTGTGACCGGGCCATCTCCGCTCCCCAACTCCCGCTGAATCACCCGGGCCAACCGATTCGCGGCGGCGTCCACCGCACTGGCATCCGGGCCCTCCACCATGATCCGCACCAAGGGCTCGGTTCCCGAGGGACGCACCAACACACGCCCATCTCGGCCAAGCTGCTCTTGTACCCGGCGGATTTCATCGCGAATGGAGACGTTGCCCCCCAACTCATGCTTGTCCGCCACCCGCACATTCACCAGTTTTTGCGGGTAGGTGGTCATGACCTCTCTCAACTCGCTGAGCGGTCGGGCTGAAGCCACCATGGTGTCCACCAATTGGAGGGCAGTGAGAATCCCGTCTCCGGTGGTGTTGTGGCGAAGAAAAATGATGTGACCCGACTGTTCACCTCCGAGGACATAGCCGCCTCGGACCATTTCCTCCATGACATAACGATCCCCCACCGCCGTGCGTACCAAAGAAATGCCAGCCTGCTTCAGGGATTTCTCCAGGCCGACGTTACTCATCACCGTCGCCACCACGGTATCTCCATCCAATTCCCCGTGCTGTTTCAACCGCCTGGCGCAGATGGCGAGAATATGATCTCCATCGATCCGCTCCCCTTTTTCATCCACGGCGATTAACCGGTCCGCATCGCCGTCAAAGGAAAGACCGACCTCCCCACCGTGGCGGAGAACCGCCTCCTGAATCACTTCCGGATGGGTGGAACCGCAACCCACGTTGATGTTGTCGCCGGTGGGGCGATCGTTGATGACCACCACCTCGGCGCCCAGCCGCCGAAACACTTCGGGGGCGATCCGGTAGGCGGCCCCGTAAGCACAATCTATGACCACTTTCAGCCCATCGAAGCGAGACCGGACCGTCTCGGTGAGGAATTCGACATACTTGGCCACCTGATCTCGGCCGTCTACAATCCGTCCCACTCCGATCCCAGCCGGGCGGGGAATCCGGGCCCAACTGTCACCTTCCATCGCTGCCTCGATCGCATCTTCAACTTCATCCTGAAGTTTAAAGCCGTCTGCGCCAAAAAACTTGATGCCATTATCCTCCACCGGATTGTGGGAGGCCGAAATCATCGCCCCCGCCGAACAGGACAAGGTACGGGTCAAGCGTGCCACGCCAGGGGTGGGCACGACGCCCAGTCGCAGGACCGAAACCCCCGCTGAGAGGATACCCGCAATAAGAGCCGATTCCAAAAGATCACCGGACGCCCGGGTATCCCTGCCCACGGCGATACGCTTGTCCTCATCGGCACCCCCGTCTTCCGACCCGAGAGCCAGCACGTAGGCCGCCGCACGGCCGAGGCGAAAAGCCAATTCCGGGGTCAGATCGGCATTGGCCACTCCTCGCACCCCGTCCGTCCCAAACAGACGTGCCAAAGTCCACTCCCCATTTCAACCCTTTTTCCTCACAGGATCAGGTTCGACGAATTTCAGCCCGGTCGCAGTGGACCTTCATGGGCCGAGGGTGCCTGGAATTCCAGCACCTCTTGCCTGAGTCTATCACAAGAAGTACCGCCGGCCAATACCCGGGCACGGGGAGGCCGCGGTCGGGGAGTGTGCGCGGCAGAAGTTCAAAGAAATGCCGCCCAATGCCGGGCGACCAATCGATTGTTGCTCTTCGTTTACATCCAACCGCAGTGGCCTCAGCCACTTCCGCCCCCCGCGGATTGTGCGGGTGGGGGTGCGGTGATCGTCACTTGAACGGACGGAACGTCATCCAAAGTCGCCCAGGGGGGCGCCTTCACCGCCACGGGGACTGTATAAGTTCCCGGTCCCTTTCCCGTCACATCCACTGTCGCCGTTAAATCAGAAGTTTGCATGGCCGTTATGTGGGAGGTGGAACCGCTGATCGTCACGCTCACCTCCGGGGGATTCACCGTCGCCTGAGCGCCGGGTTCAAGCCCCACCACCCGAACAGGAACCCGGGCCGCCTTCGTGGTCTTCCCCGGCACCACATGTACAGCGACTTGAATCGTCTCGGGTTGGATCGCCCGAACTCCGTCCGGAACGTTCAAACGAACGGTAAACGTGCGGTCCCCGGTGATCCCCGACACGTCGACGGTGCCCGTCACCTGGTCGATCCTCGACAAAACATCGGGGGGACCCGTTACTGTTACGTTACTCGGCTGCACTGACCACGACTCTACAGCCAGGTCTCCGGCGGGAGCATTACGTAATTCCACGGTTACGGGCACGACCTTACTTTGGGCGTCCACCGCCACCGCCAGATCCACACTATCGGGTTCAATCCGTAAACCGGTGATCGACTGCCCCTGCGAATCCACCGCCGCCACCGGGACGCGGCCCTTGACGGGGTGATCTGCACCGTCTACCGACACCTGCGCCACCACCGCAGCCACCCGGTTGACTTCCTCCGCCGGACCGGAAACGGTGACCTGGGCCGGTGACGAGGACATTGTCCCCACCGCGAAGCCGGATTTTGGCGTTCCGGTGGTGCGCACGGTGACCTGAATCTGCCGGGAAGCCGCCCGCTCCAGGCGAACGGTGGCATATACCGGGTCATAGAGAATCCCCGAAGGGACATTTTCCAACTGGACCGGCAGTTCGTACACCCCTGCCCCCAAACCCCGGGCGTCGACAAAAGCCCGAATCCCGCCGAGCAGCGGGGACATCAGGTCCAAACGGGTTCCCCGGAGGGTCAGGTCCACCTGGGGCTGCCCACCCACCGGCACCACGGCACCCTCATCGTACAACACCTGCACCGCGACCCCGTGAACCACCTTCGCCGAGGGGGCGAGAACAGAGCTGGGAGTGTCGGTGGTGCCGGCTCCCGCCACAAACCACAACAACACGGCGAGCACAAAGGCGATCAACTTTGGAACCGCATTTTCCCGGTTCCACATTCGGGCCAGTCGTCCCATCGGCCCGCCCTTTCTCATGCCGATGACCTCCTATGAAAAAACGAAAAACTCCCCCGTTGGGGCGCCAGCATCGTGCCAAGCATCTCCCGAAGCGCTTGCTCATCTAAATCGCGGTTCAATTGACCTTCGGCAGCCAGGGAGATCTGGCCCGTCTCTTCAGATACCACCACCGCCACCGCATCCGAATGCTCGGACAAGCCCACGGCTGCTCGGTGGCGGGTTCCGAGTTGTTTATCGATGGTCCGACTGTCCGAAAGGGGAAGGACACACCCCGCAGCCGCGATCCGACCTTGGCGGACCACCACGGCCCCGTCGTGAAGGGGGGTATTTGGGATAAAAATGTTCACCAGAAGTTCCGCGCTGACTTCCGCATCGATCGCGATCCCCGTTTCCACGTAGTCGCTCAGACCCGTCTCCCGTTCCAGGGCAATGAGCGCCCCTATGCGGTTTTTCGCCAGCACCTGCGCCGCCCGGGTCACTTCGGTCACAATCTTGTCCACCTCACGATCGCTGCTTGCCATCTGCAGTGACCAGGAGAACAAACGGCCGCGTCCCAGCTGTTCCAGTGCCCGGCGCAATTCCGGTTGAAACACCACGGGAATTGCGAACAGCCCGATCGTCAAGGCCTTGTCCAACAGCCAGCTCATAGCCCGCAGGTGAAGATAATTGCTCAGCCCCGTGGCGATGAGAATGACCACAATGCCTTTGAGCAGCTGCACGGCCCGGGTTCCCCGGATGAGAAGAATCATCCGATACAGGACATAGGTGACCAGCAGGATGTCCAGTAAATCCGTCAGGATATTAAAATGGCTCAGTAGGTTCCATAACCGGTCCATGCAGCACACCCATCGTCAATTCGTCCATAGTTCTAGTATTCGCTTCTCCAGGTCCGTTTCCTCTTCCCAGGCAACAAAAATACAGGCCGTCCTTCTTCTGCCAAGGAAGGCGGCCTCATGGAGTGATTTTGAAGAGATCGACCGAAGTCGTTTACCGGTCGGTCGACCCGACTTTTTCCCGCAAACCTTCCTGCAGGATTCGGGCCACCTCTGGCCGGGTGAACTCCGGGGGCGGCAAGAGGCCTTCCCGCAGGAGTTCCCGGACCCGGGTGCCAGATAAGACGACGCGGTCTTCCGGGGCATGGGGGCAGGTCTTGGTTGAGGCCATGCCTTCACACCGGCGGCAAAAAAATGCGTGCTCGAAAAACAGCGGGATGATCCCGAGTTCTTCGGCTTTAAACTGTGTAAAAATCCGTTGAGCGTCATACGGCCCGTAGTAGTTCCCGACGCCGGCGTGGTCCCGCCCGACGATAAAATGTGAGCAGCCGAAATTTTTTCTTATCAGGGCGTGAAAAATCGCCTCCCGGGGCCCGGCATAGCGCATTGCGGCCGGAAAAACGCCGAGTATCACCCGCCCGGCCGGGTAATAGCGCTCCAGCAGAGCTTCATAACTGCGAAGCCGTACCTCTGCAGGCACGTCGTCCGCTTTGGTTTCCCCGACAAGAGGATGAAGAAACAGACCATCCACTGTTTCCAGAGCGCATTTTTGAATGTATTCGTGGGCACGATGTATCGGGTTTCGGGTTTGAAACCCCACCACCGTCCTCCAACCGCGACGGTGAAAGGTTTCCCGGGACTCCTGCGGCCGGAGCCAGTAACGGGAAAACACGCCCCGATCCCGCTGTCGGCACATCCAAACCGGCCCGCCGATCCGCCATCCGGGCCGCTGGTATAACCTGGCCACCCCCGGGTGAGCGGCCTCGGACGTGCCGTAGACGTGTTCCGCCTCCACCCGGGAATCCACGGGATACAGGTCCTGGATGACCATCCACCCATACGGAAGACCATCTCGACCTGTTAAAGCCACGCGTTCCCCCGCGTGAATCCGCCTGGCGAAATCTTCGTCGACCGCCAGAGTGACCGGCAAACTCCAGACCGTGCCGTCCTGCAGGCGCATCTCGGCCACCACCCGCTCATAATCCGCTCGAACCATAAAACCGGTCAAAGGAGAATAGGCACCCACCGCGATCAATTCCAGGTCGGCCAGAGATTCCTCAGGAAGAGTCACAGTTTTGCCCGACAGCAGCTCTCGCTCCCACTCTGGTGAAGAATCCGCTGTTCGATCTACCAGGTGCCCGCCGTGAGGCGCCACCAATGTCGTCACGGTCATCGCTCCTTTACAACAATTTCAACCCCGAGACCACCAGCATGACGGTCAGCCCGAGGCGCACGATCCGGTCGGGAACTCGCTTGGACAATCGGCTGCCGAGTACGATGCCCGGTAAAGAGCCGACGAGCAGCCAACCCACCAGGGGCAGATCCACCGTCCCGGCGGCAAAATGCACCAAACCCGCCACTGCACTCACAATAAATGCATGGGCGATATCGGTGCCGACCAGCCTGGACGCGGATACGGGATAAAGAAAGGTCAACAGCGCAATAAACAATGACCCGCTCCCCACCGAAGTCAGGCCGACAATCCCCCCGCCCACCACACCGAGCGTGACCAGCTTCCAGGCCGCCGGTCGGGACATCTCTCCACTGCCCCCACCAGGACCCGGGATGGCTGCTCGAAGAAGGAGCACGGCACTCACAACCAAAAACGCAAGCCCGAGAACCCGACTCATTATTCCCTCAAAACCCGGGCCAAACCATCCGTGAAAGATTTGGACGCCTGCTGCACCGGCCACCGCCCCCGGCACGCTCCCCGCCGCCAAAACCTTAACCACCCGAAGATCCACTGTGCCCTGGCGCCAATGTTGCCACGCCCCCACAAATTTGGTGATCGATGCATAAACGAGGTCTGTCCCCACCGCCACCGAAGGGTGAACACCGAAAAGGAGGATCAACATCGGGGTCATGAGGAACCCTCCCCCCATGCCCGTAAAGCCGATGAGTAAACCCACCGCAAACCCGCCGAGGGAAATCTCCAGACCCACTAACCCTCCCTCCCGATTCGAGCTATCCGTGAAGTCCACATTCTGTCTTGTCAAAGCCGGCCCATCGACCGGCCCGGGGATCTTCCCCCGGCCGCACCGGACGTGTGCACGGGGCGCAGCCGATGCTCGGATATCCGCGATCGTGCAAAGAATTGTACGGGACCTCGTGTGTATGCACGTAATTCCACACCTGCCGGCTGTCCCATCCGGCCAGGGGATTCACTTTGATCAGCCCGAACTTACGGTCCACTTCGACGACTTTGGCTCCGGCCCGGGTCGGGGATTGTTCCCGACGAATCCCCGTCACCCAGGCATCTTGTTCCGCCAAGACGTCGCGGAGGGGCTCAACTTTGCGCAGTCGGCAGCACGTATTGGGGTCCCGGGTCCAAAGCGCCTCGCCGTATTCGACTGCTTGTTGGCGCAGATCAAGTTGAGGAGTTACCCGCCGGAGGTTCGGCCGGTACCGGTCCACGACGCGATCTCGGACCTCGTAAGTTTCCGGGAACAACAGCCCCGTATCCAAATAAAAAATTTGGACATGGGGGAGAATTCTTGTCGCCATATCCAGCAGTACCACGTCTTCGACTCCAAAGCTGCAAGCCAACGCAATGCGAGGAGAGAACCGCTCCAGGGCCCACTCCAGAATCTCTTCGGGCGGGCAGCCCTCCAGACCTTCCGCCCAAGCCCTCACTTCCTCCGGGCTCATAACGGGAACACGGGTGACATGCTCCACGATCGCACCTCCATTTCGAATGATCTGCGGTTCTGACCGGCTTTACCACGATACGGGCACGGGCCCAGGATTGTGCCTGCCCTTTGCTCAATTCTATTATCCGAATAACAAATATGTTTAATTGGAATATGGGGATATAATAACCCTACTATTTAAATCAAGTCAATAGGATTTTGGCGGGCAAAGGGCAAAAAAAATACACCGGGTGTTTCGCCGGTGACCCCTTTCGCCCTTTTCGCTCAAGAATCCGGCAGGATCTTTTTCCCCAGAGCCGAGCACAACAGGTCCACCGCCATCTCGGCCGTCCGGTTGGCGACATCCAAGATCGGGTTGACCTCCACCACGTCTACGGAACACAAGACTCCCGCTTCGGCGAGAAGTTCCATGGCCAGGTGTCCTTCTCGGTAAGTGATCCCTCCCCGCACCGGGGTTCCCACCCCCGGGGCGGTCATGGGATCCAAGGCATCCAAATCCAAACTCAGATGAACCCCGTCTACGCCCCGGGACGCGATGCGGATCGCCTCTTCCATCACCGCTCCAATGCCCTGCCGATCGATCTCATGCATGGTGAACACGCGCAGCCCCGACTTCCGAATCAAGCGCGCCTCACCTTCATCGATAGACCGGGCGCCAACAAGAACCACATTTTCCGGTCGAACCTTCGGGGCAAACCCCGCCACCCGGGTCAGACCGGGGTGTCCGAGCCCCAGAGACGCCGCCAGAGGCATTCCGTGGATATTGCCGGAGGGAGTGGTTTCCTGGGTATTCATATCCCCATGGGCGTCGAACCAGATCACCCCGACCCGCGCCTTGGCCAATGCCACGCCGGCCAGAGAACCGATGGCCAAGCTGTGATCTCCGCCGAGGATCACGGGCATCGACCCGCGTTTGAGGACTTCCGAAACCCTGGCTGCAATCTCCTCGCTGACACGTTCAATTTCTGGAAGATATTTCAACTTCGGATCTTGGATTTCCTTGGCCTCGGGTTCCGGCACCGACACGTTGCCGAGATCCTGTACCTCAAACCCGAGGGCCCTCACTCGGTCCTGAAGACCCGCATACCGAATGGCACTGGGCCCCATGTCCACCCCTCGGCGTCCCTGCCCCAGATCCAACGGGACGCCGAGGACCTCGATTCTGGCCACCATCATCCCCCCACCCCCACCTCTAGCCCTGCAATACGTAGCGGCTCAACAGATACGGCGTCACGGTGCCTTCCACCACGGCGGCGACTGCCAGCATCACCACCGCCACCCCAGCCGCCCGGAACGCATCTCTCCATCCCTGAAAAAACGCCTCTCTTCGAGTGTACCCATTGGCGGGACGCCACCATCCCCAGCCCAATTTCAAACCGAAGGCCGCGGCGATTAAAAACGCGGGGATCTCAAAAATCCCGTGGGGCAGGATCCCGTATAGCAAAACGGACCCGACAGGCACCCCCTGATGATGGAGCGTCGCTAAGACGAACCCGATCAAAGCCCCATTGCCAAAAACGCCAACGATGGCAGGGATTCCGGCGAGAATCCCCGTCAACAGGAAAAATATAGCGACCTTGGCGTTATTGAGAAAAATCACCATAACCGTGTAGGCGGGGTTGTCGACTGCCCGCACCTGCCCTGCCAGGTCCCGGATCTGGGTCAGTTGCGACATAAGAACTTGTCGCAGGGGATCAGATGCCAAGTATCCCGTCGCCACCCCGACTGCAAAAATCACCACCGCCGTCCACAGGTATCCTCGATTGATCCAAATCCACCGCCCCATGGGTTCACCCCCGTTGCAATCTCCCGTCCCGTGCTGCGTCCTTTCGAGGTCAGGCGGCCGCTGCCCTGCCGGAATCCCCCGAATGAAATCCGGCGCATGAGGGCTTAATCTCTTATCCATGCTATACCTTGTGCACAAAGCATACCCATATGTACAAACTGCAGACGGTGCAAGGGAGGGACAAGCGATGTTCGTCATCTGGCGTGCGAGGACATTGACACAGATCCTTATCGCCGCCGCCACGGTCGTACTCTTCATGGCCGTATTTTACTGGCAGAGCGGAGCCATCGCGACATTGGTTGGCCAACAACCGCCGTCCGCCATCTACAAAGTGGATACCAACCGAAAAATCGTAGCCCTGACATTCGACATCAGTTGGGGAGATCAAATGGCTCCCAAAGTATTGGATGTCTTGAAAAACAAAGGTGTGACAAAAGCGACATTTTTCCTCTCCGGGCCTTGGACCCTACAAAAATCAGCGATCGCCAAGCGGATTCGGGACATGGGCTATGAAATCGGCAGCCACGGCTACAAACATGACAATTTTACCGAACACAGCAATGACTGGATCCGCAGTCAAGTCACCAAGGCGGAGCAAGCGATTTATGACGTTACAGGAGTCAAAACTCGCTTGATCCGCACCCCGAACGGCGATTTTGATAAGCGGGTTTTGCGCACCCTCCACGACATGGGTTATACGGTGATCCAATGGCACACCGACTCGTTGGACTGGAAGAACCCTGGCGTTGGCGCGATCGCCCAACGGGTCTTAACACGGGCGGTACCCGGCGACATCATCTTGCTGCACGCCAGCGACACTTGCAAACAGACCGACCGGGCACTTCCGGCCATCATCGACGGCCTACGACAAAAAGGATTCGAGTTTGTCACCGTTTCGGAGCTGCTTCAGGACGCTTCACCCAAAAGCAAACTTGAGTGAGCCCCAAGCCAGGAAGAAACCGGGCCGCAGGGGCCCGGCGTCCGAAACGTTACCGAGGATCCGGCTGCACATCCCGTCGCCCGTCCTTGGAAGGGGCGACGGGATGTGCAGTGAGGCGGCGTAGGACGAATAGCAAATACGTATTGCACACCAAAAGAACGATGCCGATCTGGAGAGTCGGCATGCCCGTTCCCGCTTTCAACGCCGGAAACCACTCCACAACGGTAAAGACAAACAGATAGAAGAAGCCGGGGATAAAAGCCCGGATTCCCGATATCAAGGCCCGAGCTCCGGCCGCCACCAGGGCCCAAGTCAAGGGAAACAGGGCGTAAGTGACGTAAGGTGTCCACCCTCCCGCTCCCCCGGCTGCCAGGTGGCGGGCGTAGACCAGATCCACCGCGACAACCACCACAAGGAAGAGCTGGACGGCATCCCAAAAAGCCCGGGGGAGAAAGCCTTGAATCAGGTAATTCAAGGTTAAATAAGCCCACAGCCCCATAAGGCTGGTCGCGCTGATAAATCCCCCCACAATCGCCCCGTGCAGCGGGTCGATGTGGGTTACAAGAGCAGCAATTGCGCCCGCGGACACGCCCACAATCACTGTGGTGCCGATGAGAAAAAACAATCTCTGAAGATTCACATCCGCATCCTCTTTCTTCCCGGCAAAGTCTCGAATAACGACCGTTTGCCCGCCCATATTACAACTGATGATCGGAGGGAGGTGGACGGTCTATGAGACGTGGGTGGCGATGGATGTTCCTTCTGGGCCTGTGTGCCGTTTCCCTGGCTGAAGGATGTGCACGATCGTCCGGTCCTGAGCCCCAGCAAGGACAGCACCCTTATCAAGAAACCAAGAGTATGGTGCTGGATATTCTCCATTCTAAAGAAGGAATGGATACCCTGCGCCAAACGGTTCAGAGCCAGGAATTCAAACGGTCTCTGATCCTGTCCGATGCCGATATGCAAAAAGCCCTCACCACCGCCCTCACCCAGGGCGAAAACAAAAACTTGCTGCAACAACAACTTCAGCAACCCCAGTTCGCAAAAGCTTTGGCTGACGCCTTGAAGGAGCAAAATCGCCAGTTGTTGAAAGATCTCATGAAAGACCCTGAATACCAGCAGATGATGCTCGATTTGATGAAAAGCCCAGACTTTCAAAAGCAAATCCTGAGCCTCATGTCTTCCCCGCCATACCGCCAGCAAACCATGAAAGTGATGCAGGAGGCCCTTCAGAATCCGAGTTTTCGACTGCTTTTTACGGATAGCCTGAAACAGGCCGTACGAGAAATAGGCCCTCAGGCCGGGCAAGGCAAACAAGGGGGACAGGGCGGCCAGCAACAAGGAGGCGGACAATCCTCCGGGGGCGGCGGGGATCAGGATCAGCAGAGTCAAGATATGGGCGGAGGGTGAACCGGGCAGCCCCGGGGAAGAGGCACGGCCCAGCACCCCGCGTGGCGGCCCTTCCTGTCTGCCTAATGGGATGCCCCTCCGCGCCTTGTCCAAGACGGCTCGCTTCAACCGGCTAACCCGGCGGACACCAGCCCCCCCACAATCTTCGCCAAATCGTCGAAAGCCTGGCCCGCGGGGGTATCGGGCTCGTAAAGGCCGGTCTCCCCAAGGGTCTCTGGCTGTAGCGGGATCTGGGCCAGCACCTTGACCTTAAGCTCATCCGCTACCCGCTGGCCTCCGCCCCGGCCGAAAAGTTCATCCCGGCCGCCGCAATGAGGGCACACCCGATAGGCCATGTTCTCCACAACGCCCAGAATTTCGTGGCCGGTCTTTTTCGCCATCATACCGGCCCGCACGGCCACGTCTGCGGCGTTGCGCTGCGGAGTGGTCACGATCAACTCCCCGGCTTTGGGCAACAATTGATGGACATCCAAGGCGACATCGCCAGTGCCAGGAGGAAGATCGAGCAGCATAACGTCCAGGTCCCCCCAGTGGACTTCGGCAAAGAAATTTCGCAGCATCTTGCCCAGCATCGGTCCGCGCCAGATCACCGGGGTATTCTCTGGGACAAAAAAGTTCATCGACATAATCTTGACACCCTCGGCCTGGACCGGCATGATCAGCTCATCAATCACCGTCGGTTTTCGATCCGCCGCTCCGAACAGGCCCGGAATGCTGAACCCGTAGATGTCTGCGTCGATCACACCCACTCGGTAACCGTCCCGGGCCAAGGCCAGGGCGAGGTTCGCCGTCACCGTGGATTTTCCAACTCCACCTTTGCCACTGGTGACCGCCACAAAACGGGTCTGCACATTGGGCCGCAGCAAGGGCGGTACATCTTCAACCCCCTGAGACCGTTCAGCCCCGGTGCCCCCTTGGAGTACATCCCGGAAGCGGGCCCGCTCCTCGTCGGTCATCGTCGCCAGAATCACTCGACAGTCGGTGACCCCCGGCAGGTTGCGAACCGCCTTTTCCACTTCATCTTGAATCACCGTATGCAAAGGACACCCTTTAATCGTTAACGCCACCTCAACGGTGACGAACCCGCCGGCAATCTCCACTTTTCGAACCATCCCGAGGTCGACAATGCTGCGATGCGCTTCCGGATCTTGGACGGGCCGCAACGCATCAAGCACCGTCTTCTCTGTCAGTGCAGCCATGGCTTTCGCCCTCCTTTAGGGCATTGTACCCCACTGCTTCAGGAAAAGACAACGAGGAAAGCACTGCCTTTCACCGCAAAAAAGAGCCCGTGACGCTTGGGCGCCGACGGGCTTGTGGTTAACGTTTGGAGAATTGGGGAGCGCGGCGGGCTTTTTTCAACCCGTACTTTTTGCGCTCCTTCATGCGGGGATCCCTGGTCAACAATCCCGCCCTTTTCAGCGGCGTGCGAAGGTCGGGATCGACTTTCAGAAGGGCTCGGGCAATGCCGTGACGGATGGCCCCGGCCTGACCTGAGATCCCGCCGCCTTTTACATTCACGTGAACGTCGTAGCGGTTCAGGCTGTCCGTGAGAATGAGCGGTTGTTTTACCATTAATTTCAACGTCTCAAGGCCAAAATACTCTTCCAATGGCCGCCGGTTGATCAGAATCTGCCCATCCCCAGGGTAAAGCCGCACCCGGGCGACAGACTCCTTCCGTCTCCCGGTTCCCCAATATTGCACCTGTGCCATAGGCGTCACTTCCCTCCTCTCACCGTTCCGGGCTGCCACGGAACGGGCTGCTGGGCTTCGTGGGGATGATCCGGACCGGCGTACACTTTTAATTTCTTCAACTGACTTCGGCCCAACGGATTGTGTGGCAACATGCCTTTTACGGCGTAATACAGAATGCGTTCGGGATATCGGGCAAGGACGTCCTTGGCCCGCATCTCTTTCAACCCGCCAGGATAGCCGGAATGCCGCCGATACAGTTTATCCGTCCACTTTTTACCCGTAAACACGACTTTATCCGCGTTGATGACAACAACGTGATCTCCCGTGTCCACGTGAGGCGTATACTCGGGCTTGTGCTTTCCGCGCAAAATGACGGCAATCTCCGAGGCCAAACGGCCTACCGTCTGCCCGGTCGCGTCAATCACGTACCACCGGCGTTTCACGTCCTCCTTTTTCTGCATGAATGTCGTTTGCATGAACTGTTTCCCTCCGCCCTATCATTTCAACCCTCGTGGTTCCATGGGCCGAAAACTCCATGCTCATTGTACTGAGCTGCCGCAGTCAAGTCAAGAAAACCGCTCCAAGCTCGGGTGAAATCGCCCGTCTCATAGTACACGTCCCACAAGGTCAGCCCTTTAGCAGGGGCCGTCACTCCCGCCGCCCGACGATCCCGGGCGGCCAAAATCCCGGAGATAGACTCGACCGATCGCTTCCCGATCCCCACCTCCACCAGGGTGCCGACCAGGATGCGGACCATCTGGTACAGAAAGCCGTTGCCAAACACGTAAAGGTGGACAAAAGGCGGCTCCTCGGCCAGGCGGATGGCGTATACCGTCCGCACCTTGTTCTGTACCGGAGTGCTGGCGGCGCAAAAGCTGGTATAATCGTGAGTCCCTGCAGCCGCGAGGGCCGCCCGGCGCATCGACCCCAGATCCATCTGAGTCGGTACGTGCCACGTATAGCGGCGGAGAAACACCGAGGGATACACCCCTTGATCCAGGGTGTAACGATAGCATTTGCCCACTGCGGAAAAACGCGGGTGAAAGGACTCCGGCGCCGGTTCAAGATTGGATACCACCAGATCTTCCGGCAGCCGCCGAAGCAAAACCCGCTCTAATCGCTGCCAGGGAATCGGTCCCGGCCACTCGAAGGCGATCACCTGTCCCCGGGCGTGCACTCCGGCATCTGTCCGCCCCGCCCCGACAATCGAAACCTCCCGGCCGGCCAACTCCCCTAAGGCCCCTTCCAGCACCCCCTGAACTGTTCTCAGGCCGGGTTGCCGCTGGAATCCGTGATAATCGGTCCCATCGTAACCCACCTTCGCCTTAACGTACACCGCCGCGCCCCTTTCCTAGCCGGTGGGCCTGGAGCGTCCGGGTATCTCTCCCAAAGCATACGGAAAACGAGGCTTGCCCCCGGAGGACAAACCTCGCCCGCGCGGTTGTTGTCAGAAACAATTATTCCACCAGTTCAAGGTAAACCATGGGTGCAGCGTCCCCCCGGCGCGGACCCAGCTTCAGGATGCGGGTGTAGCCGCCGTTGCGTTCCTGGTACCGGGGTGCAATCTCGCTGAACAACTTTTGCACCACATCCTGATTCGTGTCTTCGTCTGCCGTCTCTTTATAGACAAAAGCCGCCACCTGGCGCCGGGCGTGAAGATCCCCCCGTTTTGCCAAGGTGATCATTTTCTCCGCCACTTTGCGCACTTCTTTCGCCTTGGCCTCAGTGGTGCGAATGCGCTCATACATGAACAAATCTGTGACCAGGCTGCGGAAGAGCGCTTTGCGTGCTGACGAGTATCTTCCCAGCTTTCGATACGACACGGGTACTCCCTCCCTTCTTTCTGCCGACCTTATTCTTCTTGGCGCAAGGCCAAACCCAACTCGGCCAGTTTCTCTTGAACTTCTTCCAAGGACTTTCGGCCGAGATTGCGGACTTTCATCATTTCCTCTTCGGTTTTCGAGCACAATTCGGCCACGGTGTTAATTCCCGCCCGTTTGAGACAGTTGTAGGAACGGACGGAAAGGTCCAACTCCTCGATAGTCATGTCGAGCACCTTTTCCCGGCGCTGCTCGTCCCGTTCCACCAACACATCGCCGGCCCGGGGCTGATCGGTGAGGCCGAGGAATAGGGTGAGGTGCTCGGTGAGGATCCGGGCCCCATAACTGACCGCCTCGTCAGGCCGAATACTTCCGTCCGTCCACACTTCAAAGGTCAATTTATCATAATCGGTCACCTGGCCGACCCGGGTGTTTTCGATACTGTAATTCACCCGACTGATCGGAGTAAAAATCGAATCCATGGGAATGACGCCGATCGGCTGCTCCTCGTTTTTATTCCGGTCGGCCGGTACATAACCCCGCCCCCGGGCGGCTTTAATCTCGGCGTACAGCCGCGCCCCTTCCGCCAAAGTGGCGATATGCAATTCGGGGTTGAGGATGTCCACATCCGAATCGGCTTGAATGTCCCCGGCCTTGATTTCCCCCTCGCCTTCGGCGTCGATGATGAGGGTTTTCTCCTCATCCGAATGGATCCTCAAGGCCAGGTGTTTCAAGTTCAGAATGATCTCCGTCGTGTCCTCCACAACCCCGGGAATGGTCGAAAATTCATGGAGTACCCCGTCGATCTTGACCGACGTACAGGCAGCCCCGGGTAACGACGACAACAGGATGCGCCGCAAGGCGTTGCCCAAGGTGGTACCGTAGCCACGCTCAAGCGGCTCGATCACAAACTTGCCGTAGGTCCCAGACTCGTTGATCTCGACCGTCTCCAATCGCGGCTTTTCCATTTCGATCATCCACGTGACCCTCCTTCTCGACCATCTCGACAGTCCGGTTCGCGGCGATCGGCCGAGAGCCGGGTGGAACTTTACCCGGCATTACCGCGAGTACAACTCGACGATCATCTGCTCCTGTACCGGCGTGTCAATCTCGTCTCGGGTGGGGATACGGAGGACCTTTCCGGAAGCCGTGGCTGAATCCCGGTCGAGCCACGCAGGCACCGTCCTGCTGTCGGCGGTCTCTACCAGCTCTTTGAGCCGCGGGGATTCCAGGCTCTTTTCCCTCACGGCCACAACGTCCCCTTCTTTCAGTTGGTACGAAGGAATGTCCACCCGGCGCCCATTCACCGTAAAATGACCGTGACGCACCAACTGCCTCGCCTCAGCCCGGGAGGCAGCGTACCCCAACCGGTACACGACATTATCGAGGCGCCGCTCGAGCAACTGGAGGAGCACCTCACCGGTGACCCCGTGCTGCCGGTTCGCCTCTTCATAGTAATGTCGGAACTGTTTCTCCAGCACACCGTAAGTCCGGCGAGCTTTTTGTTTTTCCCGCAGTTGAATGCCGTATTCGGACTGTTTCCGGCGGCCCTGACCATGCTGACCCGGTGCGTATCCGCGTCGGTCAATGGCGCATTTGTCGGAATAGCAGCGCTCGCCCTTTAGATAGAGCTTGACGCCCTCCCGCCGGCACAGTCGACAAACCGGACCGGTATATCTTGCCATTCTAGTATAGACACCTCCTGATCATTTGTATACTCAACGAATTGTTCCGGACCCCAATCAGACGCGCCGGCGCTTTGGCGGACGGCAGCCGTTGTGCGGAATGGGGGTCACGTCCTTGATCAGGCTCACTTCCAAGCCCGCCGCTTGCAGCGAACGAATCGCCGCTTCCCGTCCCGCTCCCGGTCCCTTGACATAGACCTCCACCGTTCGCATCCCGTGCTCCATAGCCTTCCGGGCAGCAGAATCGGCGGCCATCTGGGCGGCAAAAGGCGTGCTTTTCCGAGAGCCCTTGAATCCGACGTTCCCGGCGCTGGCCCAGGAAATGGCGTTTCCCGCACCATCGGTAATGGTGACGATGGTATTGTTGAACGTGGACCGAATATGGGCGATGCCCGCTTCAATGTTCTTTCGGTCCCGGCGTTTCATGCGAGTGGCGGTGGCCGCCCTGCGTTTCGGTTTTGCCATAGAGTCCCGTCCTCCTTTCATCTAGATCGTGCACTTTATTTTTTCTTCCCGGCCACCGTGCGGCGCGGCCCTTTTCGTGTGCGGGCGTTCGTTTTCGTCCTTTGTCCGCGCACCGGCAACCCCCGGCGATGCCGCAGCCCGCGGTAGCAGCCGATTTCGGTCAGGCGCTTGATGTTCATCGCCACGTCCCGGCGAAGGTCTCCTTCGACCTTCAGGTTCCTGTCGATGTACTCCCGAAGCCGCGCCACCTCTTCATCGGTGAGATCCCGGACTCGGGTATCGGGGTTCACCCCTGTTTCCCGAAGAATTCGATTCGACATTGGACGGCCAATGCCGTAAATATAGGTCAGGCCGATCTCCACCCGTTTTTCTCGCGGAAGATCCACACCAGCGATTCGTGCCATAGGTTCCACCTCCTCGAGTTCATTGGAATCAGTGAAAGATCCTCACATCCTGGGCTCGTACAACCAAGGCCCGGAGGTCGGGCCTCCAATCAACCCTGGCGCTGCTTATGCTTGGGATTCTCACAGATGACCATCACGACGCCTTTGCGCCGAATCACCTTGCACTTTTCACAGATCGGTTTTACAGACGGACGAACTTTCACGGTGCTCCCTCCTTCCGCCGCCGGGCGCCCATGCATCCTCCGGGCGCCGGATTCCCCGGCCGCCCTGTGAGCGCCTTCGTCCGGACAGTCGCTGAGGCCTGTCACTTATAGCGATACGTGATGCGACCGCGAGTCAAGTCGTAAGGCGACAACTCCACCGTCACGCGATCCCCGGGGAGAATACGGATGTAATGCATGCGGATCTTCCCCGACACATGGGCCAAGATCTTGTGCCCGTTTTGCAACTCGACCCGGAACATCGCGTTGGGCAAAGGCTCGATCACAGTGCCCTCGACCTCGATGACGTCCTCTTTGGCCATCAATCCACTCCCCTTTCTGCGTCTCCGCCGTCTTCTCTGGCATCCTTTGACTGTTCTTGGTGAAAGATCCGAAGGCTGTATCTCAGGTCGGCGTCGGTCACCTTTCCCATTGTATGAAGCCGTTCTAGGACCTTCCCGGCGCGTTTGCCCGTAGGCCGGACATGGAGGACATTTTTCTTTTTCGGTCGCTCCACCGTTCGACCTTGCCCGTCTGCCAGCCAGACCCAGCGGTCTTCAGACCGATCGATCACAACCATATATCGACCGGCCTCTCGTCCCTGCCGCACTTCAACGATTTCGCCGATCTCAGGCGTGGAGTGCACTCTCGCCATCTCCGGCACCACCTCGCTCACAGGCGGGTCAGAATCTCCGGTTCCCCTTCGGTAACGGCGACGGTATGTTCAAAATGAGCCGCCAGCGAACCGTCCACCGTCACCACCGTCCAGTTATCGGGCAGGGTTTTGACGTGGTAGGAACCGGCATTGACCATCGGCTCGATGGCGAGGACCATACCGGGTTTGAGTCTGGGGCCGTGTCCGGGCGGCCCGAAATTCGGAATTTGCGGGTCTTCGTGCATCTCTTGACCCACCCCGTGTCCCACGTAATCGCGCACCACGGAGAACCCGTGTTGTTCGACATAGACTTGAACGGCATGGGAAATGTCCGAAAGGCGGTTGCCGACCACCGCCTTTTCGATCCCTTTGTACAGGGACGCCTCGGTGACGTCGAGCAGGCGCCTGGCCTCTTCGCTGATTGAGCCGACAGGCACTGTGATCGCCGCGTCACCATGGTAACCGTGATACTGGGCACCGATGTCGATACTGACGATATCACCTTCCACCAGTTTCCGGTCGCCAGGAATACCGTGAACCAATTCTTCATTTACAGAGGCGCAGATAGAAGCCGGGTAGCCGTGATAGCCTTTAAAAGACGGTATCGCCCCGTTTTTGCGAATCACGTGATCGGCGATGCGGTCCAGTTCCCGGGTGGTGATCCCAGGTTCCACCGCTTGCGCGGTCTCTTTCAGGGCCAGGGCGACAATCCGCCCTGCTTCCCTCATCCATTCCAGTTCCGCCTTCGACTTGCTCACAATCATGACGGTCGACCTCGCAGAATCTCTTGGATTTGCTGGTAGACTTCGTCGATGGGCTTCTCGCCTTCCACACGTCGGACAAGGCCCTTGGTCTCATAATAGTCGAGGAGCGCATCCACTTGACGAAGGTTCACATCCAGGCGTTTCCCCACCGTATCTGGGGTATCGTCACTGCGCTGATAAAGTTCCCCTCCGCACACATCGCAGATCCCCTCGCGTTTTGGCGGACGGAAAGCGACGTGGTAACTGGCACCACACTGCCGACACACCCGCCGACCGGTGAGGCGCTCCACCAGAGTCTCCCTGGAGACCTCGATGTAGATGACATGGTCTAACGCTGTGGCCAGGGAGTCAAGAATGTCATCCAACGCCCGAGCCTGGGGAACGGTTCTGGGGAAGCCATCCAGCAGAAAACCCTTCTGGTAGTCGGGCTTCGACAAAGTTTCTCGCACAATGCCGATGGTCACATCATCGGGCACCAATTGCCCCTGATCCATATATTGTTTAGCCTTCAACCCCAGTTCGGTTCCCTCGGCCACTGCCGCCCGGAACATATCCCCGGTGGACAGATGAGCGAGCCCATAATCCTTCACGATCCGGGCGGCCTGGGTTCCTTTCCCGGCCCCGGGCAACCCGATGAACACGATCCGCATCTTCATCCCTGCCTTTCATGACCGAATAAAGCCCCGGTAATGCCGCTGCAACAACTGGCTCTCGATTTGCTTCATCGTTTCCAGAGCCACCCCGGTGACGATCAACAGCCCTGTTCCCCCAAAATACAGGTTTAGCCCGGTGAGATTTCCAAACAAGATGGGCAAAACGGTCACCGCCGCCAAAAACAGGGCACCGGCCAAGGTGATCCGGTTCATCACTCGGATGATGAACGCTTCCGTGGCTTTACCCGGTCGAATACCCGGGATGAAGCCGGAGTACTTTCTCATCTGGTCCGCCAGCTGCTGAGGGTTGATCTGGACATACGTATAGAAGAACGTAAACCCGATGATCAAGAGAACCTCCAGGACCAGATAGGTGGTGGATTGATAGCTGAATATCGTCATCACCCAGTCGGCAAACCAATGGCCTCGAAAGAACTGGGCGATGGTCGCCGGGAACAAGAGCAAGGAGGTGGCGAAAATCACCGGAATCACGCCGGCCGCGTTCACCCGCAGGGGGATGTGGGTGGTTTGCCCCCCGTACATGCGCCGTCCCACCACCCGCTTGGAATACTGGACGGGTATCCGGCGCACGCCCTGCTGGACAAAAATTACAGCCATCACCACAATCACGATTCCCACCAACATGAGGACGACCTTCACGATGTTCAGGAACAGTTGGTCCGGATGTTGGTAGAACCAGCTCTGGTAAACGGTCCGGACGGCCCCTTCCAATCGGGCGACAATCCCGGCGAAAATAATGATGGAAATGCCGTTCCCGATCCCCTTTTCCGTGATCTGCTCGCCGAGCCACATCAAAAATGCGGTTCCAGCCGTCAATGTGATCGCGATGACCGCGTAAGTTTCGACCCCGGGGTTCACAATCAGACCCGGCAATGTCCGATTGAACGAAATCGACAGGCCCACCGCCTGTATCAATCCTAACACCACTGTCAAGTAGCGCGTCACCTGGGCCAAACGGCGCCTTCCGTGCTCCCCTTCCTTGGCCCATTCCGCGAATCGCGGAATCACGTCCATCGACAACAGTTGTACAATGATGGAAGCGGTGATATACGGCGTGATACTCATCGCAAAGAGCGAGAAATTCTGCAGAGCACCGCCTGAAAAGGTGTTTAACAATCCAAACACGGGGTTCTCCCCGAGTTGTTTGAGAACCGTGGCGTTTACGCTCGGCACGGGGATGAACGACCCGATTCGAAATACAGCGAGAATGCCGAGGGTAAACAGCACCCGATTCCTGAGATCCCGGGCCTTCCACATGCCCGCGATGGTTTGGAACATGTTAAATCACCTCAGCGGTGCCGCCGGCCGCCTGGATTTTTTCCATGGCCGACTTGGAGAATCCGTTCGCCTTAACCGTGATACTGACTTCCAGATCCCCCTGCCCGAGAATCTTCACCCCGTCCTTTGCCCCTTTGACCAGGCCCGCCTCCCGGAGCATCTCCAGGGTGACCACGGTTCCCGGTGCAAAACGATTCAACTTGCCGACGTTCACCTCAGCCCAGTTTCTTTTGAACGGGGCGTTGCTGAACCCTCGCTTCGGCAGCCGGCGGTACAAGGGCGTCTGGCCGCCTTCGAACCCCGGGCGAACGCCGCCGCCCGAGCGCGCTTTCTGCCCCTTCGTGCCGCGGCCGGCCGTCTTTCCGAGGCCCGATCCGATTCCCCTGCCCACCCGTTTGGGCGCCTTTTTCGAACCAGGCGCCGGCTTGAGATCGTGCAGCTTCAATCGTTCCACCCCCTCTGCGTGCTTTTGATCACTCGGCCACTTCCTCGACCCGCACCAAATGGTCGATCTTTTTCACCATCCCGCGAATCGTCGGGGTGTCCTCGTGCACCACAGTGTCCCGGATTTTACGAAGACCGAGACTACGGACCGTCGCCCGTTGATCTTCTGGTCGGCCGATGGTGCTCCGGACCAGGGTAATGGCCAGTCTCGCCACGATCTCTCCCCCCTATCCCAGGATTTCCTGAAGCGTTTTGCCGCGCAGCCGGGCCACTTCTTCCGGTCGCTTCAATTGTTTGAGCCCGGTGATGGTGGCATTCACCATGTTCAAAGGATTGTTGGAACCCAAGGATTTGGTCAGGATATCCTTCACACCGGCCAATTCCAGCACCGCCCGCACCGGACCCCCGGCAATGACGCCGGTACCCGGGGAAGCCGGCTTCAACAAAACTTTTCCTGCGCCAAAATGGCCCACCACTTCATGGGGGAGAGTGGTCCCCCGAAGCGGGACGTGAAACAGGTTCTTTTTTGCATCTTCGATCCCTTTGCGGATAGCGTCCGGCACTTCTCCGGCCTTTCCCAAACCGGCCCCCACCCATCCGTTGCCGTCTCCGACGACGACAACAGCGCTAAAACTGAATCGGCGCCCACCTTTAACCACTTTGGCCACCCGGTTGATCGCCACAACTTTTTCCGTCAGTTCCAACTGGTTTGGATCAACGCGCATGTCTTCCCCTCCTTCGCCTGTCAATTAGAATTCCAGGCCCGCCTCCCGCGCGGCATCCGCCAGTGCCCGCACCCGGCCGTGGTACAAATACCCGCCGCGGTCGAAGACAACCTTCGAGATCCCCTTCTCCAGCGCCCGCTTCGCCACCAACTCTCCCACCTTACGGGCCGCCTCCACATTGCCTCCATAGCCGATCTGCCCCCGCAATTCCGGGTCCAGGGTGGACGCCGCCACATAGGTATGGCCTTTGGTATCGTCGATCACCTGGGCGTAAATGTGCCTCGCCGAGCGAAACACGTTTAGCCGCGGCCGGTCGGGGGTGCCGAACACTTTCTTACGCACCCGCAGATGGCGCCGATGGCGCGCTTCTTTCCGACTCACACTCGCCGCCATGATTATAACCTCCCTTCTCAGACCAAATGGCGTCTGCAGCCTTCACACGGCCATCACTTCTTTCCGGTCTTACCCACTTTGCGCCGAATCTTTTCGTTTTCGTATTTAATGCCCTTGCCCTTATACGGTTCAGGCTCTCGAATTCGCCGGATGGACGCCGCCACCGTGCCAACCTGCTCCTTGTCGATGCCGCTCACCACCAGTTTGTTGGGAGCCGGGACATCGATTTCGATGCCGGCATCGGGCACCAATTCGACGGGGTGTGAGAAGCCCAAAGACAGGGTGACCTTATTGCCGGATTTCACTGCCCGATAGCCCACGCCCACAAGTTCGAGGTTTTTCTGGAAGCCTTTCGTTACGCCCTCCACCATGTTGGCGATGATGCTGCGGGTGGTCCCGTGCAAACTTTTGTGCAGCTTCTCGTCAGTGGGCCGGGTCACCACAACCTGGTTGCCCTCGATGGTGACGACCATATCTTTGTGGATATTCCGGGTCAGAGTGCCCTTCGGTCCCTTGACGGTCACCGTCTGCCCCTCGATGGACACCTCCACGCCGGCCGGAATTTCAATGGGTTTTCTTCCAATCCGAGACAAGCTCCTTCACCTCCGTTCCCGCCCTCGTATTCACCACACGTAGCAAATGACTTCGCCGCCCACACCGTTTCGCCGCGCATCTTTATCGGTCATAATCCCCCGGGACGTCGATAGAATAGCCAAGCCCAGTCCGCCCAAAACCCTGGGCACGCCGTCATTCTTCACGTACACACGGCGGCCGGGTTTGCTGATCCGCTTCAGTCCGGTGATCACCCGCTCATTGTTCGGCCCGTACTTGAGGAACACCCGAATCATGCCCTGTTTGTTGTCGGGGATAAATTCAGCGTCCCGGATGAACCCTTCTTCTTTTAGGATGTTCGCGATGGCACGCTTCACGTTGGACGCCGGAATCTCGACCTTCTCATGCCCGACCAGGTTGGCGTTACGGATGCGCGTCAACATATCGGCGATCGGATCGGTCATCACCATGGCAATTACCCTCCCTCCTGAACCCGTCAACGGTCAAAACTTTTCCCTCACCAACTTGCCTTCTTGACCCCCGGCAACCGCCCTTGATAGGCGAGTTCCCGGAAGCAGATCCGGCAGACGCCAAATTTGCGCAAGACCGCGTGCGGACGGCCACACAGCTGGCAGCGGGTGTACGCCCGAGTCTTGAACTTCGGCTTGCGCTGCGCCTTCACGATCATCGATTTTTTCGCCACGCAGCACACCTCCCCCTGGTATCGGTGGATCAGCTCGCCCGAAAGGGCATACCCAACTGCGCCAACAGCTCCCGGGCCTCTTCATCGCTGTCCGCTGTGGTTACGATGATGACCTCCAGGCCGCGAACTTTGTCGATTTTATCGTAATCGATCTCCGGGAAAATCAGTTGTTCCCGAAGTCCTAGACTATAGTTTCCGCGCCCGTCAAAACCCCTGGGCGACACGCCGCGGAAGTCTCGAACCCGCGGCAACGCGACGTTGAACAGCTTATCCAGAAAATAATACATCCGCTCTCCGCGCAAAGTGACCTTGACTCCGATGGGCATTCCCGTCCGCAGCTTGAAGCTGGCCACGGACTTGCGAGCCCAGGTGACCACGGGTTTCTGGCCGGAGATCGCCGTCAAATCATCAACCGCCGCATCGAGAGCCTTCGGGTTCTGAACCGCCTCCCCAAGTCCGATGTTGAGGACCACCTTCTCAACCTTCGGAACCTGCATCACGTTCCTGTAGCCGAATCTCTGCATGAGGGCGGGAATCACATCCCGCTTGTACCGCTCTAACAATCGGGGCGCCACACGTACACCCTCCTTTCGCCGATCACTTATCTAAGATTTCACCGGACTTCTTCGCGTACCGGACCTTTTTGCCATCCGCAAGAATCTTCATCCCCACCCGAGTCGGTTCACCGGTTTTCGGGTCCACGATCATCACGTTTGAAACGTGAAGGGGGGCTTCCTTGGAGATGATGCCTCCCTGGGGATAAGTGGGATTTGGCTTCATATGGCGCTTGACCATGTTCACACCTTCCACAAGCACCCTCTGCTTTTTCGGATAAGCCGCCAGCACGCGGCCCTTTTTCCCTTTGTCCTTGCCGGCGATCACCGCCACCATGTCGCCCTTTTTGATCCGCATCTTGGTTTGGGACATCCCGCCACCACACCTCCTCGTTCCTTCCCGGTCCGGGGTCGATACCCTGGTCGAGCAAGGCTCTTGTTACAACACTTCGGGAGCCAGTGAAATGATCTTCATGAAATCCCGATCTCGGAGTTCTCGGGCCACCGGCCCAAAAATCCGCGTGCCCCGCGGACTTTTGTCTTCTCGAATGATCACTGCTGCGTTTTCGTCAAAGCGGATATAACTGCCGTCCGCCCGTCGCACTCCCCGTCGGGATCGCACGACCACCGCCTTGACCACATCCCCTTTTTTGACAACGCCGCCGGGTGTTGCGCTTTTCACCGAGGCGACAATGATATCGCCGATGTTCGCCGTCTTCCTGTTTGATCCGCCCAGAACCCGGAAACACATGATCTCCTTGGCCCCGGAATTGTCGGCCACCACCAGTCTGGTTTGCGGCTGAATCATCGTACCCCCTCCTTTCCCAAGCGAGAATTACAGGACTTCTGCCCGCTCCAAAATCTCCACGAGGCGCCAACGCTTCTCCTTGGAAAGGGGCCGTGTCTCCATAATCTTGACCGTGTCCCCGACCCTGGCCTCGTTATTCTCATCGTGCGCCTTAAACTTGGTCGTCCGCTTTACGGTTTTCCCGTACAGTGGGTGGGTCACGCTCTGGACCACCGCCACGACAATGGTTTTATCCATCTTATCGCTGACGACCCTGCCAATCCGTGTCTTGCGCTGATTCCGCTCTTCGCTCACCGTGCTCCCCCTTTCCGCCTCAGCGAATTCCGAGTTCCCTTTCCCGAAGGATCGTCTTCGCCCGGGCAATGTCCTTTTTTACCTGCCGAATCCGCATGGGATTGTCGAGTTGTCCCGTGGCCAATTGAAACCGCAGGTTGAACAGTTCCTCTTTGAGGTCATTGACCTTATCCTGAATTTCATCATCGCTGAGGTGCCGCAAGTCCTTAGGCTTCATGGCTGTCACCACCCATCTCACCCCTGGTCACAAACTTCGTCTTGATGGGGAGCTTGTGAGAAGCGAGGCGCATCGCTTCCTTCGCCACTTCTTCCGGAACGCCTGCCAGCTCAAATAGGATGCGCCCAGGCTTCACCACGGCAACCCACTGCTCCGGGGATCCTTTTCCGCTTCCCATACGGGTCTCCGCCGGCTTTTTCGTCACGGGCTTGGCCGGGAAGATCTTGATCCATACTTTTCCGCCCCGGCGGATATAACGGGTCATGGCAATTCGCGCCGCCTCGATCTGCCGGTTGGTGATCCACGCAGGTTCCAAAGCCTGAAGGCCGTATTCGCCAAAGGCAATCTCGTTGCCGCCCTTCGATCGGCCTTTCAGGCGCCCGCGGTGCTCTTTCCGATGTTTGACGCGTTTGGGCATCAGCATCTCTACTTGCCCCCTTCCTCTCCGCTCGACTTCTCCGCGTTCCGATCCCCTTTAACCGGAAGAATCTCCCCGCGATAAATCCACACCTTTACACCAATTCGCCCATACGTGGTGTGGGCCTCGGCCAGCGCATAATCGATATCGGCGCGCAGAGTGTGAAGAGGAACCGTCCCTTCAGAATAGCCTTCAGTACGGGCGATCTCCGCTCCGGCCAGCCGCCCGGAGACCTGGATTTTCACACCCTTCGCCCCGGCTCGCATCGTGCGCTGGATCGCCTGCTTCATGGCCCGACGGAACGCCACGCGTCGTTCCAATTGGGAAGCCACGTTCTCTGCGACGAGCTTGGCGGACAACTCCGGGTTTTTCACTTCAGCGATATTGATGTGTACCCGTTTTCCGGTCATGTGCGCCAACGCCGCCCGCAGAGCTTCGACCTCGGTACCGCCTTTGCCGATCACCATCCCGGGCTTCGCCGTGTGAACAGTGATGTTCACGCGGTTGGCCGCCCGCTCGATCTCCACCGCGGAGACCGCGGCATCTTTCAATCGCTTAAAAATATAGTCGCGAATCTTTACGTCTTCGAGAAGGAGCTTCCCGTATTCCTTCTTGCCGGCGTACCATTTCGATTCCCAGTCACGAATGATTCCAATGCGCAGCCCGACCGGACTCACCTTTTGCCCCATGCAGTTCTATCCCTCCTTTTTCTCACTGACGACCACTGTGATGTGGCTCGTGCGCTTGTGAATCGGAAAAGCGCGGCCTTGAGCGTGCGGCTGAAACCGCTTTAACGTGGGGCCTGGATCGACGCAGATTTTACTGATATAGAGCCGCTCGACGTCCATATCGTAATTGTGTTCGGCATTAGCCACAGCGGAGCGGAGCACTTTTTCCACCACCGGCGAGGCCGCCTTGGGGGTGTGCTTCAGAATTGCCAGCGCTTCACCCACCGACTTCCCACGGATCAGATCCACAACGAGGCGGGCTTTGCGCGGCGAGATGCGAATATACCTCGCCACTGCTGTCGCTTCCATCCTCTTCCCCTCCTTCCGTCATCCCGGGTTACCGACTGCGGGACGACTTTTCGTCTCCTGCATGTCCCTTGTACGTCCTGGTCGGCGCAAATTCTCCCAGCTTATGGCCGACCATGTCCTCGGTAATGTACACGGGCACATGCTTGCGGCCGTCGTGCACCGCGAGGGTGTGGCCTACGAATTGTGGAAAAATGGTCGACCTCCGGGACCAGGTTTTGATGACCTTCTTCTCCCCTTTCGCGTTCATCTCCTCGATCTTCTTCAGGAGATACGCGTCGCAAAAGGGACCTTTCTTTAAGGACCGCCCCATCCTTCCGCCTCCTTTCCTATTGACCCGATTGATCCGACGACCTCATTTCTTACGAGGCCGGACAATGTACTGATCGCTTGGCTTGTTCTTCTTGCGAGTTTTTTTGCCGAGAGTGGGTTTACCCCAAGGGCTAACCGGCGCTTTGCGGCCGATGGGAGATCGCCCTTCACCGCCACCGTGGGGGTGGTCCACGGGATTCATGACGACACCCCGGACCGTCGGCCGTTTACCCATCCATCGGGATCGCCCGGCTTTGCCGATGCTCACATTTTCGTGATCGAGGTTGCCGACTTGGCCGATTGTCGCCCGGCACTCCAATCGGATCAACCGCACTTCTCCGGAGGCCAGCCGAACATGGGCGTACGCTCCTTCTTTTGCCAGCAGCTGGGCCTCGGTGCCTGCAGCCCTCACCAACTGACCGCCAGCCCCCGGTTTTAACTCGATGTTGTGGATAATGGTGCCCACCGGGATGTTCGCCAATGGCAACGCATTCCCCACTTTGATGTCCGCCTGCGGCCCGGAGTGGATCGTGTCTCCCACGGACAAGCCGTGAGGAGCGAGAATGTACCGCTTCTCCCCATCCGCATAATGGATGAGAGCAATATTGGCAGATCGGTTTGGATCGTATTCAATCGAAGCAACGCGTCCGGGAATGCCATCCTTGTCGCGTTTAAAATCAATGATGCGATATTTTCGCTTTGTGCCCCCGCCCCGATGACGAACGGTCAGCCTGCCTTGGTTGTTGCGACCTGCGTGTTTTTTCAGGGGAGCGAGCAACGACCGTTCCGGTTCGTCGGTGGTAATTTCGTCAAAGGTCGACACCGTCATGAATCGCCGGCCGGCAGAGGTCGGTTTGAACTTTTTAATCGGCATCTAGACTCCCTCCTTTTCTGTGGGGATCGGATCACGCTCCGTCAAAGATCTTGATCTCCTTCGAGTCCTGGGTCAACGTGACCACGGCCTTCTTCCGTTCTGCCGTATAACCGGTGTGCCGCCCGTACCGTTTCTTTTTGCCGGGTACGCGGATCGTGTTGACCTTCGCGACCTTCACGTCGAAGATCGCTTCTACCGCTTTTTTGATCTCCACTTTGTTCGCCCGCGGGTCCACAAAAAAGGTATATTTTCGCAATGCCATCTGGTCGGTACTTTCCTCGGTGACCACGGGTCGAAGGATGATGTCATAGGGGCTTTTCATCAGGCGAACACCTCCTCGATCCGCTTTACAGCAGCCGTCGTGACAACGAGGTGATCGTGGTGTAAAAGATCGACCACATTGATATCCGTCGCCGGGAGGTATTTCACACCCGGGATGTTCCGGGCTGACAGGTGTGCGGGCTGGTTGAGACCTTCTCCGACCACCAGCGCCTTGCCCGGCACCTTCAGATTAGACAGGATGCGGATCATTTCTTTGGTTTTCGGAGCCTCGATTTGGAGGGAATCCAGGACGATCAGGCTACCCTCGGACACCTTCGAGCTGAGGGCGCCGCGAATCGCCAGACGGCGGAGCTTCTTGGGCAGCCGCATTGAAAAATCCCGGGGTTGGGGTCCAAAAACCGTGCCGCCCCCCACCCATTGCGGCGCGCGAATGCTGCCCTGCCGAGCCCGGCCCGTCCCTTTTTGGCGCCATGGCTTGCGCCCGCCGCCGCGCACCAGGGCTCGGTTCTTGGTGGCCCGGGTGCCTTGTCTCGCGTTGGCCAACTGAGCCACCACCGCCTGGTGAAGCACTGCCGGCTTGACGTCCACTCCAAACACTTTTTCCGATAACTCAAGTTCGCCGACCTGCTCTCCCGCCGCATTGTATACCGCAACTTTTGGCACTGGGCTTTCCTCCTTTCCGGGTGTAGTCACTTCACCGCTGCTTTGACCGCCGATTTCACGATCACATAACTGTTCCGGGGGCCCGGTACCGCACCTTTTACAAGGAGCAGGTTGCGCTCGGGATCGGCCTGGATCACTTCCAGGTTTTGAACGGTCACCCGCTCTCCGCCCATTCGGCCGGGCAGGGTCTGGCCCTTAAACACCCGGTTGGGCGCGATGGAGCCCAGGGAACCCACGCCCCGGTGATATTTTGAGCCGTGGGCCATGGGGCCGCGCGCCTGATTGTGGCGCTTGATCGTGCCCGCGTAGCCTTTACCTTTGGAGGTCCCGGTGACGTCCACCAGTTCCCCCGGAGCGAAAACGTCCGCCCGCAATTCCTGCCCCACTTCATATTTCGCGATATCGACGTTGCGGATCTCGCGAATATATTTCTTCGGAGTCGCCCCGGACTTGGCTGCGTGGCCAGTCTCCGGCCGGTTTGCCCGCCGGCCCTTTTTGTCGGCAAACCCCAACTGGATCGCTACATACCCGTCGGTTTCCACGGTTTTCTTTTGCAGGACAATGCACGGACCCGCTTCGATGACGGTCACCGGGACCACGCGTCCATCCTCCCGGAACACCTGGGTCATGCCGAGTTTCCGTCCCAAGATACCTTTCATGATTCCACCTCCTCGACCTTGCGGAGTTCGTCAGAGTTTGATCTCAATGTCCACGCCGGATGGGAGATCCAGTCGCATCAGCGCATCCACCGTTTGAGGCGTGGGGTTGACGATGTCGATCAGCCGTTTATGAGTCCGCATTTCGAACTGCTCCCGGGAGTCCTTATACTTGTGGGGAGCCCGGAGAATGGTGATCACCGACCGCTCTGTGGGCAGCGGCACTGGTCCCGAGACTCCTGCACCGGAGCGTTTGGCCGTCTCGACGATCTTCTCCGCAGACTGATCGAGAATACGATGGTCAAAGGCTTTGAGGCGGATTCGAATCTTTTGCTTCGCCATATGAGTATCCCTCCTTTGTCGCCCAATTCTCTGGACCTACTCCGCAAAAATTCCCCGATTGGTGCCCATATGGCCCGGCACATCGGCAACCTTTTGCTTCATCGCAGCAAGTGCCCAACAGTCAAAATTATACTATAAGGCCTCCGTGAAACTCAACCGAAATTTTTCAGCCACAAAAGAGAGAAAGGCGTCAACCTCCTTGAGACCGCTCATGGGCGGCGGACGGCAGGAAAAAGTCGGGCCCGAAGGCCCGACCGTTTCCGACCCGCCAGTTATTGCAGGATCGCCGTGACGGCCCCAGCCCCCACCGTTCGGCCGCCTTCCCGAATGGCAAAGCGGGTTCCTTCCTCCAGGGCGATCTGGCTAATCAGTTCCACTTCCATCGTGACGTTGTCCCCCGGCATAACCATCTCGGTGCCTTCGGGGAGTTTGACAACACCGGTCACGTCCGTGGTCCGAAAATAGAACTGCGGGCGATATCCGTTAAAGAACGGGGTGTGCCGGCCGCCTTCCTCCTTGGTCAAGACATAGACCTGAGCTCGGAATTTGGTGTGAGGTTTGATGCTTCCGGGTTTCACCAACACCTGGCCGCGCTCCACCTCTTTGCGATCGACACCCCGCAGCAGAACGCCAATGTTATCGCCGGCCACCGCCTCATCGAGCAGTTTCCGGAACATCTCTACGCCGGTTACGACAGTTTTCTTCGGCTCTTCCCGCAGCCCGACGATCTCGACCTCATCCCCGACTTTGACCTTTCCGCGCTCGACCCTGCCCGTGGCCACCGTTCCGCGGCCGGTGATCGTGAACACGTCTTCCACCGGCATCAGGAAGGGCTTGTCGACTTCCCGCTCGGGGGTCGGAATGTATTCATCGACAGCGTTCATGAGCTCTTCGATCTTATCCGCCCAGGGGCCGTTGGGATCTTCGAGCGCCTTGAGCGCAGAACCCCGAATCACCGGGACGTCATCGCCGGGGAACTCATATTCGTTGAGCAGATCCCGGACCTCCATTTCAACCAGTTCCAACAGCTCCTCGTCATCCACCATGTCGCATTTGTTCAGGAAGACGACGATGTAGGGCACGCCAACCTGTCGCGCCAGGAGGATGTGTTCCCGGGTCTGAGGCATCGGGCCATCCGCCGCCGACACCACCAGGATGGCACCGTCCATCTGAGCGGCTCCGGTGATCATGTTCTTCACATAGTCCGCGTGTCCCGGGCAGTCCACGTGGGCATAGTGCCGCTTCTCGGTCTCATACTCCACGTGAGCGGTATTGATGGTAATGCCGCGTTCCTTTTCCTCCGGGGCCTTGTCGATCTCATCGTACTTCGTGGCTTGGGCGCGCCCGTGTTTCGCCAAGACCGCAGTGATCGCCGCGGTCAGCGTGGTCTTGCCGTGGTCGACGTGACCGATCGTCCCGATATTGACGTGGGGCTTGGTGCGCTCGTACTTTTGTTTCGCCATGGGTTTCAACTCCCTCTTGTAATAATCGTTTGGTGAAGCTCATTCGCCCTTAGATTTGGCGATGATCTCCTGGGCCACAGACTTGGGTACTTCCTCGTAGCTGTAAAACTCCATACTGTAAACGCCCCGGCCTTGAGTTCGGGAACGCAGGTTGGTCGCGTAGCCGAACATCTCCGCCAAGGGGACGTAACCACGAATCACTTGGGCACCGGCCCGGGTCTCCATCCCTTCGATGCGTCCCCGCCGGGAATTGATGTCGCCCATGATATCCCCCATATACTCCTCCGGCACAATGACCTCGACCTTCATGATCGGTTCGAGGAGATAGGGGTCTGCCTTGGCAGCGCCTGATTTCAGCGCCATGGAGCCTGCAATCTTGAAGGCCATCTCCGAAGAGTCGACATCGTGATAGGACCCATCCACCAAGGTCGCCTTCATATCGATAAGCGGATACCCCGCGACCACGCCGTTTTGCATGGCCTCATGGATCCCTTCATCCACAGCCGGAACGTATTCCTTGGGGACCACGCCGCCGACAATCTTGTTCTCGAACACGTAGCCCTGGCCGCGCTCAAGAGGTTCGAGTTCGAGCCACACGTGGCCGTACTGACCGCGTCCACCGGATTGACGGACGAACTTGCCTTCCACCTTGACTTTCTTCCGGATGGTTTCCTTATAAGCCACCTGGGGTTTACCCACGTTGGCCTCGACTTTGAACTCCCGCTGCAGGCGATCGACGATGATCTCCAAGTGGAGTTCTCCCATGCCGGCAATAATCGTTTGCCCCGTCTCCTGGTCCGTCCAGGTCCGGAAGGTGGGGTCTTCTTCCGCCAGCTTTTGAAGGGCTAGCCCCATCTTATCTTGGTCTGCCTTGGTTTTCGGCTCAATGGCGACCCGAATGACCGGCTCGGGAAATTCCATCGATTCCAGGATGACGACGTTTTTATCGTCGCAAAGAGTGTCCCCGGTAGATGTATCCTTCAAGCCAACGGCGGCCGCGATATCCCCGGCGTACACCGTGTCGATGTCCTCCCGATGATTCGCGTGCATCCGAACGATGCGTCCGATCCGCTCCCGTTTGTTCTTTGTGGAATTTAGGACATAGGATCCAGAACTTAGGGTCCCGGAGTACACCCGGAAGAACGCCAATTTGCCGACATAGGGGTCGGTCATGATTTTAAAAGCCAAGGCCGAAAAAGGTTCGTCGTCCCCCGAATGGCGCTCCACTTCGTTCCCTTCTGAATCTGTGCCACGAACCGGCGGAATATCCACCGGAGATGGCAGGAAATCGACAATGGCGTCCAGCAACAGCTGAACCCCTTTGTTCCGGTAGGAAGAGCCGCACAATACCGGAACGATCTTTCCGGAAATCGTTCCCGCCCTCAGAGCACCTTTGATTTCATCGACGGTGATCTCCTCACCCTCGAGGTATTTCATCATCAAATCTTCATCGACCTCAGCCACGGCTTCCAGCAGGTTCTGACGATATTCCTCGGCACGGTCCTTGTACTCCGCCGGGATCTCCCGGGCTTCGCTACGGGTGCCGAGATCGTCGAGGTAGTAATACGCCTGCATGCTGACGAGGTCAATCATCCCTTCAAAGGCATCCTCCGCCCCGATGGGGAGTTGAATAGGGACAGCGTTGGCTCCCAGCCGTTCCTTCATCTGACTCACGGCGCGATAGAAATCCGCGCCGATGATGTCCATCTTGTTCACATACGCGATGCGCGGCACATGGTACTTATCGGCTTGGCGCCACACCGTCTCGGACTGGGGTTCAACGCCGCCCTTGGCGCAAAAAACGCCAACAGCCCCGTCGAGTACCCGGAGCGAGCGTTCCACCTCGACGGTAAAGTCCACGTGTCCGGGCGTGTCAATAATATTAATGCGGTGCCCCTTCCACTGGCACGTCGTGGCGGCGGACGTAATGGTGATCCCCCGCTCCTGCTCTTGAACCATCCAGTCCATGGTGGCAGCGCCTTCATGGACCTCACCGATCTTGTGCACCCTGCCGGTGTAAAACAGAATCCGCTCCGTGGTCGTGGTTTTTCCCGCGTCAATGTGGGCCATGATACCGATGTTCCGCGTTTTCTCCAGCGGGAATTCCCTGGCCATCCCATGTTCCCCCTTTCTTTACAGAGTCGCGCCGGCTCCATCGATCAGCGAACTGACAACCCTTGACATCACCCAGCGGCTGTGGGATAACCCCGAATCACCATCGGTAATGTGCAAAAGCTTTGTTCGCCTCCGCCATCCGGTGGGTATCGTCCTTCTTCTTCACCGCGCCACCGGTCCCGTTGGCCGCATCGAGAATCTCATTGGCGAGCCGCTCCCGCATCGACTTTTCGTTGCGTTCCCGCGCGTAATTCACCAGCCACCGCAGGCTCAAAGTCACCCGTCGCTCCGGGCGGACCTCGACGGGAACTTGGTAGTTCGCCCCTCCGACCCGTCGAGCTTTAACCTCCAGGACGGGCATGGTGTTTTTCACTGCTTGTTCGAACACTTCCAGTGGATCCCGGCCTGTCCGTTCCCGGACCAGGTCAAAGGCGCCGTAGACGATCCGTTCCGCCAGACCCCTTTTGCCGTCCATCATGACCTTATTGATGAGGCGAGTCACGAGCTTGCTATCGTATATCGGGTCCGGCATGACATCCCTCTGGGGCACCGGTCCTTTTCTCGGCATATTGATCCCTCCTTCCCGCCTTCACACGCTCATCACTTCTGCTTCGGCCGTTTCGCACCGTACTTGGACCGTCCTTGCATCCGGTCTTTCACGCCGGCTGCATCCAACGTTCCCCGCACGATATGGTACCGCACCCCCGGGAGATCTTTGACCCGGCCCCCCCGCACGAGAACGACCGAGTGTTCTTGAAGGTTGTGACCAACCCCGGGAATATAGGCTGTCACTTCAATCCCGTTTGTCAAGCGAACCCGGGCGTACTTTCGCAGCGCCGAATTCGGCTTTTTCGGCGTCATCGTGCCGACACGGGTGCACACGCCGCGCTTCTGAGGAGAAGGAAGATCAGTCTCTTCCTTGGTGAAGGTATTGTATCCCTTCAACAACGCGGGTGCAGTGGACTTTTTCTCCACGATCTTACGCCCTTGGCGCACCAATTGATTAATGGTCGGCATGCCGACACCCCCTTCCCGCATTCACGATCGAACGGTCAGCCCCGCGCCCGGCGGGAGATCCTCAGCAAGGCCCCGCCGGGCCGCCACCCCATGATCAAGAAGAGACCTTCAACTCCAGTTCTCTTCGATGATCGCCGCAGCAGCGGCACCCACGTCAATTCCACAGGCTTTGCCAAGTTGTTTCATGGAATCGACCCATACAAGGCTCACTTGCTTTTGCTCACACAACGCCACCACGCGCGCCACCACATGCCGGTCGGCGTCCTTTGCCACGTAAACCTCAACGGGACTCTTCTCCTGTAAAGCTTTGAGAGTTTGATTGGTGCCGATGACGATCCGTTTGGCGCGCTTTAATCGGTCATAAGGCATCCAACCGCCTCCTCAGACACCGGCCGTGGACACACTCAGATATATTAGCACCCGGCGTTAAGCGGTGTCAACTTGTGAATCCCGTTTATTCCGTGACGGTTTCCGCCTCGACGTCCTCTTCCCAGCCGGGGTTTTCTTCATCTTCCACCGCCGGCTCCGGCAGTGCCTCCTCCTCCAATGTCAAGCCCCGGTAGCGCGCCATTCCCGTCCCCGCCGGGACCAACTTCCCGATGATCACATTTTCCTTCAACCCAAGCAGCCGGTCGACCTTTCCTTTGATCGCCGCATCGGTGAGGACCCGGGTCGTCTCTTGGAATGACGCCGCCGACAAGAACGAATCGGTCTCCAGAGAAGCCTTGGTGATCCCGAGGAGAGCCGGGCGAGCAATTGCCGGTTCGAGGCCGCTGGCAAAGGCCTGGCGGTTCGCTTCCTCGTAATCCCGGAGATCCACGTAAGTCCCCGGAAGCAGATCGGTATCCCCGCTATCCACGATTCGAACCTTGCGCAACATCTGGCGAATCATAACCTCGACATGCTTGTCATTGATGTCTACCCCCTGAAGCCGGTAGACGCGCTGGACTTCCCGGAGAAGGTAATTCTGGACCCCCTTCAGTCCTTTGACCCGGAGCATATCCTTGGGATCGACAGACCCTTCGATCAACTCGTCCCCGGCCTCCACCATTTGACCCACGATCACCCGGATCCGGGAACCATAGGGGACCGCGTACACCTTCGTTTCCTTTTCGCCCGCGATCTCGATCTCCCGTTTATCTTTGCCGTCCCGGATGTCGGCCACGGTCCCATCAATCTCGGTGATCACCGCCTGGCCCCGGGGATTCCTCGCTTCAAAAAGCTCCTGGACGCGAGGCAACCCCTGAGTGATATCGTCCCCGGCCACGCCGCCGGTGTGGAACGTCCGCATCGTCAACTGGGTGCCCGGCTCCCCGATGGACTGGGCCGCGATGATTCCCACCGCCTCGCCGATCTCCACCATCTTGCCCGTGGCGAGATTCCGGCCGTAACACCGCACACACACCCCATGTTTCGTGCGGCAGGTCAGGACCGTCCGAATGACGACCTTCCGGATGCCCGCTTCAACAATGGCCCGCGCTTTGTCTTCATCGATCAGCTCGTTGCGATGGACGATGACCTCGCCGGTCTCAGGATGATGGACATTCTGAAACGCCACTCGCCCATTGATCCGATCGAACAGGTCTTCGATGACTTCCCGACCATCCCGAATCTCATCCACTTCAAACCCCTTGTCGGTGCCGCAGTCTTCCTCTCGAACGATGACATCTTGGGCGACGTCCACCAGGCGCCGGGTCAAATACCCCGAGTCTGCCGTCCGCAGGGCTGTGTCCGCGAGACCTTTCCGAGCTCCGTGAGTAGAAATAAAATACTCCAACACCGTTAGACCTTCCCGGAAGTTCGATTTAATCGGCAGCTCGATGATCCTGCCCGAGGGATTGGCCATCAGCCCGCGCATCCCGGCCAATTGCGTAATCTGGGACACGTTACCCCGTGCACCGGAGTTGGCCATCATATAGATCGGGTTAAAGTGATCCAAAGAGCGCATCAGGACGTCGGTCAGATCGTCTTTGGCCTTCCCCCAGATGGAGATCACCCGTCCGTACCGTTCATCCTCGGTGATCAGGCCCCGGCGGTACTGATTCTGCACCACCTGCACGTTCTTTTCAGCCTCGGCGAGAATCTCTTCCTTCTCCTCGGGAACGGTGATGTCCGCCACGGAGATGGTAATACCCGCCTTGGTGGAATAGTGAAATCCGAGTTTCTTGATGCGGTCCAAGATCACGGCGGTCTCCGTGGTCCCGTATCTCCGGAAACAATCGGCGATGATCGAACCGAGATAGCCCTTTACAACTGCTTGGGAATCGGCCACATTCAAGTCGCGAATTCGGGCCGACACATCCGCGCCTTTTTCGAAAATAAAGTAGCGATCTGGAGTCCCCTTGAGCAGATTTTCCATACTCCCGGTATTGATGTACGGAAAGTCCGCCGGGAAAATCTCATTAAAGATCAGCTTCCCCACCGTCGTAATCAAGAGAGCGCGCTGTTGAGCCGCGGTCAATGACGTCTTGTTGAGAGAAGCGGCCGGCAGGGCAATGCGGCTGTGCAATCCAACGATCCCCCGCTCATAGGCGGCGATCGCCTCATTGGGATCGGCGAAAATCCGCCCTTCGCCTTTCCCGCCCTCCTTTTCAATGGTCAGGTAATAACTTCCCAGAACCATATCCTGGGTTGGCGTGACCACTGGCTTCCCGTCTTTCGGGTTTAAAATGTTGTGGGCCGCCAACATCAAAATTCTCGCCTCGGCTTGGGCTTCCGCCGAAAGCGGCACGTGGACGGCCATTTGGTCCCCGTCAAAGTCGGCGTTGTACGCGGTGCACACCAGCGGGTGGAGCTTGATGGCCCGCCCCTCCACCAATACGGGTTCAAAGGCTTGAATGCCCAGGCGATGCAAGGTGGGCGCGCGGTTCAACAGGACGGGATGCTCCCGGATAACGTCCTCCAGCACATCCCACACCTCGGGAGAGACGCGCTCCACTTTCCGTTTCGCACTCTTGATATTGTGGGCCAGCCCCTGACTCACCAGTTCTTTCATCACAAAAGGTTTGAACAGCTCCAGGGCCATCTCCTTGGGCAGACCGCATTGGTACATCTTCAACTCTGGGCCCACCACGATCACCGAGCGCCCGGAATAATCGACGCGCTTGCCGAGGAGATTCTGCCGGAACCGCCCCTGCTTCCCTTTCAGCATATGGGAGAGGGATTTCAGCGGTCGATTCCCCGGCCCGGTCACCGGCCGACCCCGGCGCCCATTGTCGATGAGGGCGTCCACCGCTTCCTGAAGCATCCGTTTTTCGTTTTGAACGATAATGTCTGGAGCACCCAGGTCCAGGAGCCGCTTGAGCCGGTTGTTCCGGTTGATCACCCGCCGGTACAGATCGTTCAAATCAGACGTTGCAAATCTTCCCCCGTCCAGTTGTACCATTGGGCGCAATTCCGGCGGAATGACCGGCAATACGTCGAGGATCATCCACTCCGGGCGATTGCCGGACTGGCGGAAGGCCTCCACCACCTCCAGGCGCTTGATGGCCCGGTTTCGGCGCTGGCCTTGGGCGGTGCGAAGCTCTTCTTTGAGCTGCTCCGCTTCTTTGTCCAAATCGATCTCTTGGAGAAGCTTTTTGATCGCTTCTGCGCCCATCCCCGCCTCAAAGGCATACCCGTATTTCTCCCGATAGCTGCGGTACTCCTTTTCCGAAAGAAGTTGTTTTTTCTCAAGAGGCGTGTCTCCGGGATCGGTCACGACATAGGAGGCAAAATAAATCACCTCCTCCAAGGCCCTGGGGGACATATCCAATACCAAGCCCATGCGGCTGGGGATCCCTTTAAAATACCAAATATGCGAGACCGGCGCCGCCAGTTCGATATGTCCCATCCGCTCCCGCCGGACTTTCGCCCGGGTGACTTCCACACCGCAGCGGTCGCAGACCACCCCTTTGTATCGAACCCGTTTGTATTTGCCACAGTGGCACTCCCAATCCCGGGTGGGGCCGAAAATTTTCTCGCAAAAGAGACCCTCTTTTTCCGGTTTCAACGTGCGGTAATTGATCGTCTCGGGTTTTTTGACTTCACCGTGCGACCACGAGCGAATCTTTTCCGGCGATGCCAGGCCGATCTTCATGAACTCGAAGTTGTTGACGTCCAACAAGGAGCGTTCCTCCCTTTTCCCTGGGCTTCTCCCTCAATCCTCACCGGTTTCGCGGGCTTCGAGATTCAGGTGAAGTTTATCTTCTTCGTCATCGTCAGACTCCCGCATGATGATCTCCTGTTCGTCTTCGGAGAGGATTTTGACGTCCATCGCAAGGCTTTGCAGTTCCTTGATCAACACTTTAAACGATTCCGGAACCCCGGGCTCCGGCACGTTCTCGCCTTTGACGATCGCCTCGTACGTCTTGACGCGCCCCACGACGTCGTCCGACTTCACTGTGAGAATCTCCTGCAGCGTATAGGCCGCTCCGTAGGCCTCCAGAGCCCAGACCTCCATCTCTCCGAATCGCTGGCCGCCAAACTGCGCCTTGCCCCCCAGAGGCTGTTGGGTGACCAAGGAGTACGGGCCCGTGGATCGGGCGTGGATCTTGTCATCCACCAGGTGGTGAAGTTTCAACATGTAGACGTACCCGACTGTCACCCGGTCGTCGAAGGGCTCCCCGGTGCGGCCATCGTACAGGACCGTCTTCCCATCCCGGTCGAGGCCGGCTTCTTCTAACGCATCAAAAATGTCGTGCTCTGTGGCGCCATCGAACACCGGGGTGGCCATGCGCAGCCCCATGGCTTTTGCCACCATGCCCAAATGGGTTTCCAGCACCTGTCCGATGTTCATTCGGGAAGGCACCCCGAGGGGATTCAAGACGATTTCCACCGGCGTCCCGTCGGGCAAGAAGGGCATGTCTTCCTCGGGGAGGATTCGGGCGATCACGCCTTTATTGCCATGACGTCCCGCCATCTTATCCCCTTCGGAAATCTTTCGCTTTTGGGCGATGTACACCCGGACCAACTGGTTGACCCCCGGGGGCAATTCATCCCCGTTTTCCCGGGTGAACACCTTCACGTCTACGACAATCCCGGCCCCGCCGTGGGGAACCCGAAGGGAAGTGTCCCGGACTTCCCGGGCCTTCTCTCCAAAAATGGCGTGAAGCAACCGCTCTTCCGCGGTCAGTTCCGTCATGCCCTTCGGCGTGACTTTGCCGACCAGGATATCCCCGGCGTAAATCTCCGCTCCAATGCGGATGATCCCCCGATCATCCAGGTGTCGCAGGGCATCTTCCCCGACATTCGGAATGTCCCGGGTGATCTCCTCGGGTCCCAGCTTGGTGTCTCGGGCTTCAGCCTCGTATTCCTCGATATGAATCGACGTGTAGACATCCTCCTTGACCAACTTCTCGCTGAGGAGGATGGCATCCTCGTAGTTGTAGCCCTCCCAGGTCATGAAGGCCACCAGCACGTTCCGGCCAAGGGCGAGCTCTCCTTGGTCAGTCGCCGGGCCGTCGGCGATGATGTCGCCGGCTTGCACCTTTTCGCCTTTGCGGACAATCGGACGCTGATTGATACAGGTGCCCTGATTGGAACGCCGGAACTTCAGCAGTTTATATTTGTCCAGGTCTCCGGACACGACTTTGCCATCGACTTCCTCCTGTACCCGGATCCAAATTTCATCGGCGGTCACCCGCTCCACCACACCGCCCCGTTTCGCCACGGTACATACCCCGGAATCCTTGGCCGCCTTATACTCCATACCCGTACCGACGAAAGGAGATTCGGTAACAAGCAAGGGCACTGCTTGTCGCTGCATGTTCGACCCCATCAAGGCACGGTTGGCGTCATCATTTTCCAAGAATGGGATCAACGCCGTGGCCACGGAAACCACCTGTTTAGGAGACACGTCCATGTAATCGATTCGGGAGCGGGGAAACATGCCGATCTCTTCTTTATATCGGGCGATGACCTGTTCTTGGGTGAACCTTCCATCTTCGTCCAGTTCCGCATTGGCCTGGGCGATCACATAATTGTCCTCCTCGTCCGCCGTCAGGTAATGGATCTCGTCGGTCACCACACCCGTTTCCGGGTCCACCCGGCGGTACGGCGTTTCAATAAACCCGTATTCGTTAATCCGGGCGTAGGAGGAGAGGGAATTGATCAAGCCAATGTTCGGCCCTTCCGGAGTTTCAATCGGGCACATCCGCCCATAGTGAGAATGGTGAACGTCCCGCACCTCAAACCCCGCCCGTTCTCGGGTTAAGCCCCCAGGACCCAGAGCCGATAAACGGCGTTTATGGGTCAATTCCGCCAGGGGATTGGTTTGATCCATGAATTGGGATAACTGGCTAGAACCGAAAAACTCTTTGATGGCAGCAATCACCGGCCGGATGTTGATCAGCGCTTGGGGCGTGATGGCGTTGGCATCCTGGATGGACATACGCTCCCGAACCACTCGCTCCATCCGGGACAGGCCAATTCGGAACTGGTTTTGCAGCAGTTCCCCCACCGACCGAAGACGACGATTCCCCAAGTGGTCGATATCGTCAATATCTCCCACCCCGTGAAGAAGGTTGAGAAAATAGTTGACCGATGCGATGATATCGGCCGGCACGATGTATTTCACCGACTTATCCACCATGCCATTGCCAATGACCTTGATGACCTGGCCTTCTACAAGCGGGCTGAATATCCGCACCTCTTGAAGGCGAATCACATCGTCCTCCACCACCCCGGAGGATTTGCGATACTCCTTCATATTCATGCCGGCCTCCAGGGCCGGAACCACTTTGTCCAGCAAGCGCCGGTCCAGAACCCGCCCCGATTCAGCCACAACTTCCCCGGTTCGGGGGTCCACCAAGTCCTCGGCCAAACGCTGATTTAACAGACGATTCTTCAGATGAAGCTTTTTATTGATCTTGTATCGGCCGACATTCGCCAAGTCGTACCGCTTGGGATCGAAAAACCGGGACTTCAACAGCGCCCGGGCATTCTCCAAAGTCGGCGGCTCACCCGGCCGGAGCCGGTCATAAATCTCCAGCAGCGCCTTCTCCACGCTGTCGGTGTTATCCTTTTCCAGGGTGTTGCGCAAGTACTCATCTTCTCCGAGAAGATGTACAATGTCGGCATCGGTGGAGAAACCGAGCGCCCTGAGGAGCACTGTCACCGGGATCTTCCTCGTGCGATCGATTCGAGCGTAGATCACGTCCTTCGTGTCAGTCTCGAGCTCCAACCAAGCGCCTCGATTGGGAATGACTGTAGCCCCATAGGTGCGTTTTCCATTCTTATCCGCTTTCGCGTTAAAATACACGCTGGGCGAACGCACCAGCTGGCTGACAATCACCCGTTCAGCACCATTGATAATAAACGTTCCGGTCTCGGTCATGAGAGGAAAATCCCCCATGAACACTTCTTGTTCTTTGACCTCGCCGGTCTCCCGATTGATCAGCCGAACTTTGACGCGCAGGGGCGCCGCATAGGTTACATCTCGTTCCTTGGACTCTTCGACCGAATACTTCGGTTCTCCCAGGGTGTAATCTACGAACTCCAGCACCAGGTTCCCCGTGAAATCGGTAATCGGCGAAATGTCTTGAAACATCTCCCGGAGTCCTTCTTCGAGAAACCATCGGTACGAATTCTGTTGAATCTCAATGAGATTCGGCAATGGGAGAACCTCATGAATCCGCGCGAAGGACCATCGTTTGCGACGACCATAGTCGACGAGCTGCCCGCGCAATGCTGTCACCCCTCACACCTTGTCGTGGATGGCTGCCCCTTGTCGACCTCAGATTGCCCCATAAACAAAAAATGGGTCGTATTCACAGGTGAGTCAGCCCATCTGTCGTCCCGCCACACTGCTGCCATTATGCTATAGGGATTTCCAATTCCGCACGCAATTATGCGCAAACAACACAGTACATCTTAGTCCGCATTGTATAAAGATATCACAGACGCTCAACCGGGTCAAGAGCCCGATTCGGGCGATTCGGGCAGATTCACAGGCTCCATGCACCGGTATACGTGAAACCCGGCGCTGCGGGCCACATCCGAAACCTCCCGAAAATGCCGAGCCAGTTCCCGCTTCAAGCTATCCGCCCCTTGCTTCTTCTGGACGACCACCCACACCTGGCCTTTATCGGCGAGGTGGCCGGCGGCTTCCGACAACAGTCGGTACACCTGCTCTTTGCCGGCCCGGATGGGAGGATTGCAATACACGCGGTCAAACCGCCGATCCCCGAGGCCAGCGAATCCGTCACTGACGTACACCTCAACCCGCTGGAGCCGGAGTCGCCGGGCGTTTTCCTTGGCCAACTCCACCGCCCGTTCGTTGATGTCCGCCATGGTGACTTGGACCCCGGGTTCAAGCAAAGCCGCGGCAATCCCAATGGGGCCGTAGCCGCAGCCCAAATCCAAAACTCGGCCACGCTTGGGCACGTCCATCGATTCAATGAGCAGCCGGGTTCCATAATCCACTCGATGACGGGAAAATACCCCAGTATCGGTCATCAGCATCACATCCAAGCCCCGCACTCGCAAGGCCACGGCCCGGCGCTCGGAAGGCGCCCCGGGCTGCGAGACAAAATACTGATCCCCCACACCCATCCCCTCGCCAACCATTCTAAAAGCAAAATCCTGCCCGAACAGTGCTGACCCGGGCAGGATATGCTCGAAAACCTTTGTTACTTAATCTCAACGGACGCGCCGGCATCTTCCAGTTTCTTCTTGACGGTCTCGGCCTCTTCTTTCGAAACCTTCTCCTTCACCGGCTTCGGCGCATTGTCCACCAGGTCTTTCGCCTCTTTAAGACCCAGTCCAGTGATCTCCCGCACCACTTTGATCACATTGATCTTCGAGCCCCCAGGTGCGGTGAGGATCACATCGAATTCGGTCTGTTCTTCCACAGCCTCCGCCGCACCACCGGCCGCTCCGCCCATCACAGCCACCGGGGCCGCCGCCGTCACGCCGAACTCCTCCTCGATCGCTTTGACCAAATCATTCAGTTCGAGCACGGACATGCCCTTGATCGCCGCGATAATGTCCTCTTTCGTCATTCCAATCCCCCTCCTGAATTCCTGGTTATCAGGCCTCGGAAGCCGCAGCTCCACCCGTTTCTTTCTGCTCAGCGATCTGCTTCACAGCATAGGCCAAATTGCGCATCGGCGCCTGCATGACGCTCAGCAGCATCGACAACAGACCCTCCCGGGGAGGCAGTTTTGCCAAGGCATCCACCCCTGCGGCATCCACCGCTTTCCCCTCGATAAGTCCGCCCTTGATCTCCAAAGCCTTGTGATCTTTGGCAAACTCGCTGAGAATCTTCGCAGGCACGACCACATCGTCAAAACCGAAGGCGATGGCCGTAGGACCCGTCAAATGCTGATCCAAATCCTGAACTTGAACAGCTGCGGTGGCTCTGCGGGTCAACGTATTCTTCACGACTTTAAACTCCACGCCCGCTTCCCGCAACCGCTTGCGCAGCTCTGTCATCTCGGCGACATTCAACCCCCGATAATCGGTGATGATCGCCGCCCGAGCATCCCGCAATTTCGCAGTAATCTCCTCAACCGCCTGGACTTTCTCCGGCCGTACGGCCACTGCCCGCACCTCCTCGCTTCCCACACCGCCTCGCCGCCAAGGCATGAAAAAAGCCTCCGCAGACGGAGGCGACACATGGCTTCCCGAGGACTTCCTTTCGGATGTCCGTTCCACGTGATTCAGCCTCGGCAGGATGATTAAGTGCCTTCTGCACCCCTGCTGTCTACGGCGCAACGGGATGTGGTTTTTTCATCTACCCTCAGGATACAACGGCCACCGCCTTGGTCGGATTGACCCTCACCCCAGGGCCCATCGTCGAACTAACGGCCACGCTACGGATGTATTGCCCTTTGGCCGCCGCGGGTTTTGCCTTTTGCAAGGCATCCATCAGCGCGTGGAAATTCTCGACGAGGTGCGCCGTCTCAAAGGAAACCTTTCCAATCGGCGCATGAATATTCCCCGCCTTGTCCACGCGGTACTCAATCTTCCCGGCCTTGATCTCCTGGACCGCCCGTTCAACGTCGAAGGTCACTGTACCCGTCTTGGGATTGGGCATCATCCCTTTTGGCCCCAGGATACGGCCCAGACGGCCCACCGCCCCCATCATATCCGGAGTCGCCACCGCCACATCAAAATCAAGCCATCCCTGTTGGATTCGGGCAATCAATTCATCATCCCCGACGATGTCCGCACCGGCGGCCTCGGCTTCTTTCGCTTTCTCGCCCTTAGCGAACACCAGCACACGAACCGTTTTCCCTGTACCATGGGGTAACACCACCGCACCTCGAACCTGCTGATCCGCCTTTTTCGGATCGACGCCCAGGCGCACCGCGACCTCCACCGTTTCATCGAACTTGGCTTTCGCCAGTTGTTTCACCAAAGCCAGGGCCTCTTCGGGATCATAGAGGCGATCCCGGTCGACAGACTTCACCGCTTCCTCATACCGTTTTCCCATATGGGCCATGTGTCTACCTCCTTCGTGGTCCCTTCGGCGCGAACCTCCCACGATAACCCGTCAATCTTCGACGGTAATGCCCATGCTTCGGGCCGTGCCCTCGATCATGCGCATCGCAGCCTCCACCGAGGCCGCATTGAGATCCTGCATCTTCATCTCTGCAATCTCGCGCACCTTGGCTCGCTTGACAACAGCCACTTTCTTTTTATTCGGCTCTCCGGACCCGCGTTCGACGCCGGCCGCCTTCTTCAACAAATCGGATGCCGGCGGAGTCTTGGTTTCGAACGTGAAGGACCGATCTTCAAACACGCTGATGACCACGGGAATAACCATGCCCGCTTGGTCCGCCGTGCGGGCGTTGAACTCTTTGCAAAAGCCCATGATATTCACACCCGCCTGTCCAAGAGCAGGACCCACAGGCGGCGCGGGTGTCGCCTTTCCGGCTGGAATCTGCAGTTTGACCACTTTGATGATCTTTTTCGCCAACGACTTTCACCTCCTTCACCCGACGGAGGATCTCGCCAAAACGTCTTCACACCATTAAATCTTCTCCACCTGAGAAAACTCCAACTCCAACGGCGTGTCCCGCCCGAACATGGAAACAAGCACCCGAACCTTCTGCTTTTCAGGATACACTTCCTCGATGCTCCCGACGAAGTCAGCAAAAGGCCCCTCCACGACCCGGACCGCATCCCGGACGTGAAGATCGACCCGTTCCTTCGGTTCATCCATTCCCATCTGTTTCAAGATCGCCCGAACCTCGGCGGGATGAAGGGGAATCGGTTTGGAGCCAGCTCCTGTGGAACCCACAAAGCCGGTGACTCCGGGCGTGTTTCTCACCACATACCACGAGTCGTCCGTCATGATCATCTCCACCAGCACATAGCCGGGAAACACTTTCTTCATGACCGCCCGTTTCTTGCCGTTCTTCGTTTCGATCTCTTCCTCGGTTGGCACCAAAACGCGAAAAATCTTATCCTCCATATTCATGGACAGGACGCGCTTTTCCAAGTTCGTTTTCACTTTGTTCTCGAACCCGGAATAGGTGTGAACGACATACCACCGCTTTTCCAGTTGTTCCATCGGAATCCCGGGCGTATAACGCCCACCCTCCCCTGCGGTTGTAGTCCTACCTCGTCCCCAGGCCGATGGCGTTCAGGAACAAGGAGAAAAGAAGATCGAAAAGATAGATCAGAACGGCCATGACGATCACCGTGGTGATCACGACAATGGTATAGCTAACCAGTTCCTTCCGATTCGGCCAACGCACCCGTCTGAGTTCGCCGACCACGTCCCGAAAATACCCCACCACCCGGGACGAGCCATTGCGCACGGCTTCTACAAATCCCATAGTTCCCCTCGCCGCCGGACTACCGAGTCTCCCGGTGCAGGGTATGCTGATTGCACCAGCGGCAGAACTTCCTGCGCTCGAGCCGGTCCGGATTGTTCTTCTTGTTCTTGCGCGATACGTAATTGCGATGTTTACATTCCGTACACGCAAGGATGATATTGACGCGCAACCGTGACACCTCCAGGAAATGGCCCGATGATCCAGCCGGATACCCCAAATACACTATCACAGCCAGACTTTGGTGTCAACCCTGCTGGCGCCTTCCCAGTGCTGACGCATGAACCGGTGTAGAAAAAATTCGGAGGCAGCTGAGGCGGCCCCGGAGTCTGAATCCCTTCTGCCTGTAGGGTGTCCTTGTAAAGGAGAATCGCCGTGAATGACAGGGAAATCCATTTCTGTTGATAATTGGTTCACCAGAGGTTACACCTCCCCTCCCCCACAGAACGATATTGCAAGATATTCCTGTTAAAACGCCATCGTCAGCCGCGGAGGACCTTGGCAACGCGCCAGCAGCCAGTCCCGATCCATCCACCCCTGCGTCCAGCTTTCGTACAGAAACTTCAACGTCCCGCTAAAGCCCAGTTCCCGCACTTTCTTCATCAGCCCTTCGGTATGCAAGGCCATGACGTTCACCAGATGGCCGAGGTGCATCAGCACGTGCCAGTTTCGCATCGCCGTCCAGTCGGTGGAGTACAGGTGCTCATACTCGTATCCCCGGTGCTTCTCCGTCAGGATCTGTTCCTCAATGTCCCATCGGTGGCGTGCCGCACGATTGCAGCGGTTCACCACATTTTGTGCCGTCAGCGGCTGCCCGGACACCCACGCCCAATGCGCCTCCTGCTGCTTCCCCCCCTCTTCCCAAAACTCTGTACATCCCACGACATGCACCTTAAGCCGACGGTGCGCCCCGGAAGCCTCCCTGAAATCATAGTCGATCTGATTGATCCACCAAAAGATTTGCTCGCGATTGCCCCACCGGTGTCTCCGCTCGTTGGGTTCGATCTTTCTCAAGCCTTTGACCTCTTCCCACACACTGGGCAAACAGCTTTGGGGCAGGACAAACATAAAGTCCAGATGCAGATCCCGACACAGCGCCATCATCGGCCCGTTGGGGTACAGCCCGTCGGCCACCACCAAGATCCGCAATTTGGGAAACATCTTGCGCAGGCGGGTCAGCAGCCGTTTGCAGGCCTTCAGTTCACTGTCTTGCTTCTCGAACTCCTGCTGCTCAGCCGCATTCTCGCAAAACTCCGTGAGAAACGGGAGGACCACCCCTTGAGGGCTGACAAGGCTAGCCTCCAGGGCATAGGCCATGGACGAGACCTGGTTCTCCCCGTGCCGACGATGCAAAGCCTCCGAGGCCCAGGGCTGCCCCCGACTCGCCTTTTGGGTGCCGTCTATGGCGATCACGTATTGCTTCTCGACCAACAGCGCCTTCAGTCGTCCCGACCGCAGAAGGCGCTTCACCGTCGCCGTCATCACCTCCTCGAGCTCCCCCGGATTGATCCGTTCCAAGATCCGCTGCACCGTGTCCATATGCGGGATGGTTTCCACCTCCGGAAAGATCTCCCGAAAGTGTTCCCAAAACGTTGGACGCGTCAGTTCCCGATTGGCTCTTCTGCGGGAGGCATACTGAAAGATAAACATAAACAGCCCAAACGTCAGAAGCACAGTCAGTTTGTGCCGAATGCTCCCTGGACGTCGGGGGTCGGCAATCCGTGAAAACTTCTCCATCAAGCCCGGCAACAACGCTCGCCAAACCGGCAACTGGGCTTCCACGGCCGTTTGCCGGTCCGCTCGCTCCTCCTCGCTGTTTCGATACGAGCTTTTCCGATTCGGAAGGGTCCAGGGGTGAATCGACTCGGGATTCCGAAGCGTCATCTCGATTCCCCCCACTCGTCTTCCACAAGCTGTGGAAAGGGTTCGACCAACCGCTTCCGCCAGTCCCGCACCAGCGGATAGACCCAGATCGATTTCACGGACGTTCCATACTCGAAGAATCGATCCTGTCTTCCTCGTCCCGCCGTCTTCCCGATCTCGATCCAGTTGGCCGCTCGGTAGCAAGTTCCTGGATATTGGGGTTCGATAAACGTCTCCAAAAGAACCGGTTCAAACCCATAGCGCGCCTTCCAATCCGCTCGAATCCGCCGGGCCGCCAACGCAAGCGCATGACTGGCCAGATGGGGAATCTGTACACCCGGCAGAATCAGAAACCGATTGTTGTTCACGATTCGTGGGCGATACCGCCTGCGCTGCTCCGCCGTCCATCCGATCCACTGATCCCGTGCAGCCAGGGCCTTCGCCGCAGCCCCAAACAACATCGCCCCCACAATGACCGGTCCGTTTGGCCCCTGTGCCCGGATCCAGTACTGGATGCGGGCCCCGATCGCACGAAGGTACCCCAACGGGTGATACGTCGCCATGGTCGCGTTCCAGTCTGCCCGTTCTTCCGGACGGACCGGCTCCACGATGACCGGAAGGACATCCCGCAGGCACGCCTGAAGCTGGGTTTGTACCACCCCCCCTCTTCGTTCCCGGCACCCTCGGGGACCCTGGGCTCGCAAGGGCGGAAGAGTAATCACTCCTTTTTGCTCGAGTTTTAGAAGCAGCTTGTGGCAGGCTTCGACTTTCAGCCGGCCATTCGGAGACTTCCACGGCAGATTCTCACACAAGGTCGCCGCGATTTCCTCTCGACTCAAGCGGGAAAACCGCTGGACCGTGTTTCGAATCAATTCCAGGTCCGCCTCGCGAAACTCTCGGTCGCCAATCCAAAAGGGTACGTCCATCTGAGACTCACCTCTCGACATCATCTCCAAGGTTATCATCTCAGATGGGCTCAGAACTGTCCAGTCGTATTTGCAATCAAATTTTCTTGAGACACGCTCTGAAGTCAAGCGTCCCAAGGGCTTCCCGGTTCATGCGTCAGCACTGGCGCCTTCCCGCGGGCGCGGTCCTGGTGCTGCCGCACCACATGCTCCGCCCGGCTCCACTGCGACTGAAATTCCCCAGTCAATCAGGAAGCACTGCTTCCCACGTTGCGCACCTCGAGATACCGCTCCAGTTTGCGCTTGACTCGCTGAAGGGCATTATCGATGGATTTCACGTGGCGTTTGAGGTCCACCGCAATCTCCTGATACGATCGTCCGTCCAAGTACAGCATAAGCACTTGTTGTTCCAGATCGCTGAGGATTTCCCCCATCTTCACTTCAATATCGTCAAATTCTTCTTGATTGATAATCAATTCTTCGGGGTCAGCCACCCGCGTGCCACACAGCACATCCAGTAGAGTTCGATCAGATTCCTCATCGTAAATGGGCTTGTCCAACGAAATGTAGGAATTGAGCGGAATGTGTTTCTGGCGGGTGGCCGTTTTTATGGCCGTAATGATCTGACGTGTGATACACAATTCGGCGAAGGCGCGGAATGAAACCAGCTTATCGTTGCGAAAATCCCTGATCGACTTATACAGGCCGATCATTCCCTCTTGTACGATGTCCTCCCGGTCCGCACCGATCAGAAAATACGAGCGCGCCTTGGCACGCACAAAGTTCTTGTAGCGATGAATCAGGTACTCCAGGGCCTCTTCGTCCCCGTCCCGAACTCGATCGACTAAATCCTCATCGGAGAGTGATTGGAACTGAAGGCCTTTTGACAACACCGCTTCGAATTGGTGGGCCAATGCACATCCCTCCGACCAAGGTTGAAGCTAGGGTTCTTCTATTATACCGGAGGGGTCTAGCACGGTCAATGAAACAAAAGGCTAGGACCTGCGCCAACGTTCGAATATTTTCGCAATGTCGTCCCGAACGCGCTCTCTCATGGGCGCCCTCCCCGATTCCTGGGTCCGCACCCGACGAGAGATCTCTGCGCGCACTTTGAACAATTCATCGAGGAATTCCCTAGAGGAAATGCGCAGCCCGCCCCATCCGAAAGAGAGGGATTGTTCCAATTCATCCGATGTCGCGACAAAGATCCGCGCATTCCGGTTTCCCACCCTTTCCCGAACCACTCGCTCAATCCACTGATCCGCCGTTTGATCGTCGCCCGTAAAATACACCTCGACGCCATTCACGCGGTCCGGTCCGCGGCGCTCCGGGGCGCATCGCCCGTCGAACACGGCGATCACCGTTCTCCCGGTGTACGCTCCATACTCCCCCAACCACTGGAGTAATCTCGCCCTGGCCTCCTCCATGCTTTCCACCTTCAAAGCCGCCAGCTCCGGGGACGTCCCGATGACGTTGTACCCATCGACAATAACGACCTCTTCCATCGTCCGCACCCACCATCAAGGTGCGGACCGTTGCCGAATCGCCTCATACAGGAGCACACCGGCCGCCACCCCGGCATTCAAAGAATTAACCCGTCCCGCCATGGGAATATGCACCACTTCATCACACCGTTCCCGTACCAGCCGACCCAACCCCTTCCCCTCTCCGCCGATGACCAAAGCCGTTGGAACCCGATAATCCACATCGGTATAGTCGCATTCACCCTCGGTATCGGCCCCCACCACCCGATACCCAGACCTTTTTAATGCCAAAATGGTTTGGCCGAGATTGCCCACCCGAATCACCGGAACGAACTCCGCCGCACCTGCGGAAGCCTTTACCACCGTCTCGTTCACTGCTGCGGCCCGCCGCTTCGGAACCACCACCCCGTCCACCGCGCAGGCCTCCGCGGTACGAAGGATTGAACCGAGATTGTGCGGATCTTCAATCCCGTCCAGGAGCACAAACAGGCCGGGCCGTCGGTGCAACTTCGCAGCACGCAAACACTCGTCCAGGTCAGCATATGCGAAGGGCGCCACGTCCGCCATCACGCCTTGGTGGTTCACACCGCTCGCCCATTCGTCCAACCGGTTCCTGGGCACCCGGATGATCACGATCCCCGCTTCCTTGGCCCTGGCTGTGATCTCCGCCATACTTCCGCCCTCCGCCCCCTCGGCAATAAACAGCCGATTCACCGGCCGCCCCGCCCGAAGCAACTCCAAAACAGGCTGCCTTCCGACCACTCTCCGACGTTGGGATTCACCCTGCACCCGCCGGCGGAACCCGCCCGCATTTCGGGCCGCCCCTTTCTCTCGCCCCTTCATGTCACGATCCCCTCCGCCGCCACCGTACCCCGTAGGGGGTGTCTTCCAATACAATGCCCATCTCCGACAACTGGTCTCGGATGCGATCAGCAGCGGCCCAATCCCGTTTTTTGCGCGCCTCGGCCCGCCGGGCAATCAGGGCTTCGATCTTCTCACGTTCTGTTTCTGATTCTTTCTGCCCATCGGCGATCAAACCCATGAATCGGGCGTGATAGGAAAGCCAACCCTGCCAGGCCTTCGCCCGGGTGACATCCTGCTCGCGAATCGCCCGGTTTGCCAGTCCCACACCTTCATACAGCGCTCCCAACGCTTCGGCCGTATTAAAATCGTCGTCCATGGCCTCCGTCCATTTTTCATGAATTCTCTGCACCTCATCGACCTCAAGCCCAGGCACGTGCCCCGATTCTTCAGTGACCGCCCCCGTTAAAGACGAGTCCGGCCCCAACCAATCTCCCAAATCCCGAAGCGATGATTCGATCCGTTCGAGACCCCGGTCGGCTTGCTCCAGCAACTCTAAGGAAAAATTTAACGGATGACGATAATGGGCCGACAACAAGTACAATCGGATCGCGTGAGGTCGCACCCGCTTGAGGAGCTCCCGGACCGTCACCACGTTACCAAGGGATTTGGACATCTTGACCCGGTTCCATTGAAGATATCCATTGTGCATCCAATACCGTGCGAAAGGATGCCCGGTGACACATTCCGACTGCGCAATCTCGTTTTCGTGGTGGGGAAAAATCAAGTCCTGGCCGCCTGCGTGAATGTCCAAGGTATCTCCGAGATACGTCCGGCTCATGGCCGAACACTCGATGTGCCATCCCGGTCGCCCCTTGCCCCATGGGCTGTCCCAGGCCACCTCCCCAGGCTTGCTCCCTTTCCACAGCGCAAAATCCAAAGGATGGCGCTTCCGCTCGTCGACCTCCACCCGGGCCCCGGCCATCAAGGCCGCGGGGTCTTGGCCGGACAATTTTCCATAGTCCGGATCCCGGCTCGTGTCGAAGTACACATCCTCTTGGATTCGATAGGCAAATCCTTTGTCTAGCAAAGCCTGGATCATATCGATGATTTCGTGCATGTGCATCGTCACCCGCGGTTGCACATCGGCCGGCTCAATGCCTAAAGCGGCGGCGTCTTCAAAATATGCCCGGATGTATTTTTCAGCCAGGTCTTGGACTGCCATGTGTTCTTCCGCCGCCCTCCGGATGATCTTGTCATCAACGTCTGTGAAATTCTGCACATATGTCACGCGATAGCCCCGATACCTGAGATATCGCCGAACCAGATCGAAAACCACAAAAGCTCTGGCGTTGCCGATATGAAAATAATCGTACACCGTCGGACCGCAACAGTACATTTTGACCACACCGGGTTCCTGGGGTTCAAACACTTCCTTTCGTTTTGTTAATGTATTGAACACGCGGATCGGCATCCACGACTTCCCCCTTGAGTTCCATGATCTCACGCCGCAATTCGTTAATCTGTTGCTGCATCGAGCGCAATAAGTCGGCCACCGGATCCGGCAGATTGACGTGATCCATATCGTTGACCCGACGGCCGTCCAGGATGACCACCCTCCCCGGAATCCCCACCACGGTGGAATTCGGCGGTACGTCTTTCAGAACCACCGAGCCCGCCCCGATTTTGCTGTTGTCTCCGATGGTGATGGCCCCCAGAATTTTCGCCCCAGTGGAGATGAGAACATTGTTGCCGACTGTCGGATGGCGCTTGCCCTTTTCTTTCCCGGTCCCGCCCAAAGTCACACCCTGATAGATGGTAACATTATCCCCGATCTCTGCGGTTTCCCCAATCACCACCCCACTCCCGTGATCGATGAACACCCCCCGTCCGATTTTTGCACCGGGATGAATCTCGATTCCCGTGAGAAATCTCGCAAACTGGGAAACCATCCGCGCCAACGTGAATCTCCGGCGCAAATACAACCGGTGGGCAACGCGATAAAACCAAAGCGCGTGAAGGCCCGAGTAGGTCAACAACACCTCCACCGCGCTGCGCGCCGCAGGATCCCGGTCCATGATGCACTGGATATCTTCGCGCAACCTTCGAAACACTCTTCACGCCTCCTCTCACTCCTCCGGCTCCCAGCCGTTCGGTGTCCATGTCTCCGGAATCCTGACAAGGTGCGGTGTATAGCAAAAAACACCATCCCATCAGAGACGGTGTTCCCGCGGTTCCACTCTGTTTGAAAGAAGGGGGCCTTCTTTCCTCTTGGGCCTCCGATCACGGAGAGGCTATCCGGCGAGCATTACTGAGCGGCGAGACGCCGCCGTTCCTCTCGCCCCACAGGGGCGGGCGCATTCCCACAGGGAGTCCCGCAGGCCACTCTCAGCCCCCGGCTTGGGGTGCGGCCCTCTCTGTGCGGTTCCCTCCGGTACTCCTCCCGCCCGACGGGTTTGCCATCTTCGGTTTTGTCCCGGCAGATCCAAGGATCAGCAATCAATTCTCCCCGGGCAGCGTCCGGGAACGGCCCGCATACTCCCGAAGCCGCCCCAACACGACCTCACGCCCCAATAGGTTCAGCACCTTCGGTAGCTCCGGCCCGTGGGTTCGCCCGGTGACCGCCACCCGAATCGGCATGAACAACTGGCGCCCGCGTAAACCGGTGGTTTTCTGGACCCGCTTGAACGCCGCATGAATCCCGTCTGGAGTCCATTGGCTCAATGCCGATATCTCTTGATAAAAGGCATCGGCCGCCTTCCGGGCCGAGGGATCTTCTAGAATCCGCTCTCCCTCTGGATCCGGATCGGGGAGAGATTTCAGCCAGCCCGCCAACTCCGGCAGCTGTGCGGCATATTCTAACTGGTCTCGGTACAGTTCCACGGCCCGCCGCGCCCACTCCAGGTCTTCGGCGCTCGGTGGCTCCGCGAGAAGCCCCGCCGCCACGAGATGCGGAAGACACAACTTCAGGAGCTCCTCATCCGGCCGCCCGCGCAGGTAGTGGGCATTGAGCCAACGCAGCTTCACGGGATCAAACACCGCCCCGCTCTTGCCAACCCGATCGAGAGAAAACTCCTGAACCAGCTCTTCCAAGGACAGGAACTCCCGCTCACCAACCGGAGACCAGCCAAGCAGAGCCAAGTAGTTCACCACCGCCTCCGGAACATATCCCAGATCCCGGTACTGCTCGACAAACTGAACCACGGATTCGTCCCGCTTGCTCAGCTTCTTTCCCGACTCATTCAGAATCAAGGGAACGTGGGCAAACCCGGGAGTCGGAAACCCAAGGGCATCATACACCAGAAGCTGGATTGCAGTATTGGAGAGGTGTTCCTCTCCTCGAATCACATGGGAGATCTGCATGGAGTGGTCATCCACCGCCACGGCGAAATTATAGGTCGGAATCCCGTCAGATTTCACGATGACAAAGTCGCCGATACCATCGGTTTCGAAGCTGACGGTGCCATGTACCAGATCTTCAAAAGAAACCGTTTGCCCTTCGGGAACTCGAAACCTCACGGTGAATGGCCGACCTTCCGCAGCAAGGCGCCGCCTCTCGGCTGCCGTCAGGTGGCGGCATCGCCCCGAGTACCGCGGCATCACCCCGCGGCGTCGCATCTCCTCCCGCTGTGCCTCCAACTCTTCGGGCGTACAGTAACACGGATACGCCCGCCCCTCTTCGAGAAGGCGATTGGCCAGCGAACGGTACAAATCCAGCCTCTCCATGGACCGGTACGGACCAAACTTTCCGCCGATATCCGGTCCTTCATCCCAGTCCAACCCCAACCAGCGCAGCGCATCGACCATCTTTTCCTCCGCCCCGGCAACCTCCCGGGAACGGTCGGTATCTTCGATACGCAACACCATCTGCCCGCCCTTTTGACGGGCGAACAACCAATTGAACAACGCCGTCCTCGCCCCACCGATGTGCAGATGGCCGGTGGGACTGGGCGCGTACCGCACCCGAATGCGCACGCCAACGGGTCCCTCCTCGCCGGGCCAGATTCCCCGACAATCTGTCAGCATTATATCACCTTGGGAGCAACAGAACCACCGCTTGCGCGCCCAGTCCTTCCTCCCGGCCAATGAATCCCATTTTTTCGGTGGTCGTTGCCTTAATGCTGACCTGGCTAATGTCAGCCTCGAGCAACTCCGCCAGTCTCCCCCGCATCGCCGGGACATGGGGTGCGATCCGGGGACGCTCAGCGAGAATCACCACGTCGACGTTCCCCAATCGGTAGCCGCGCTCCCGGGCGATTCCCCATACCCGGCGACAGAGATCCCCGCTGTCCGCCCCCCGATAGGTCGCATCATTGTCCGGGAAATGGCCTCCGATATCCCCTTCGGCAAGGGCCCCCAAAACCGCGTCGATCACCGCGTGCAACACCACGTCTGCATCCGAATGGCCCGCCAGGGTTTTCTCGAAAGGAATCGCGATCCCACCCAGCCGCAGATGGCCAGGTACGTTCTGAAATGGGTGGACATCCACCCCGATGCCAATCCTCACCACCGACGCTCTCCTCTCCCCGTGATATAATGACGATATGACTGATCAGGTGAGGTTTTCGAATCGATGAATGTCACCGCCATCATCGTTGCGGCAGGCCGAGGCCGCCGTATGGGCGCCTCAGAGAAGAAACAGTTTTTGCTTCTAGGGCAGAAACCGATTTTCCTCCACGCCGTCGAACGGATCGCCCATGTTCCCGCCATCCGGAACATCGTCGTGGTCACTGCCGCCGAGGACATTGTCCGCACCCACCATCTTATAGAACGGGCCCGGATTCCAGTGCCAACGCGGATCACCGCCGGGGGCCCGGAACGCCAGGAGTCCGTCTACCAGGGCATCCTCGCAGCCGGAGAAAGTTCCCATCTCCTCGTTCACGACGGAGCTCGTCCCCTGGTCCAACAGGACGACGTCCGCAGGCTTCTCGCCGCGCTTCACGATCATCCAGCCGCTATCCTTGCGGCCCCGGTCAAAGACACCGTGAAGTGGGTGGAAAACGGCCGGGTCGAGCGAACCATGCCGAGGGAAAAAATGTGGCTATCCCAAACCCCGCAAGCTTTTGCCGGTGATCTCCTCCGGCAAGCCCACGAGCGCGCTCGGGCCGAACATTGGTCGGCAACGGACGACGCATCCCTGGTCGAAAAGCTTGGCATCCCCGTCCACATTGTAACGGGTTCCCCTTTTAACTTCAAAATCACGACCCCTGAGGACCTCACACTGGCTGAAGCTCTCTTGGAGAGAGGCATATGACGGCGCAAAGCGGGGTTTCCCCCGCTTTGTCTGATCCGCAGATCTTATTCGGCCCGACGCTTGCCTCAACAAACTGCGCCTCCGGGCTCAAAGTGCCTTTTCCAACAACTTCGGTTTCGCGAAAATCATGCGGCCCGCAGACGTTTGGAGAACACTGGTCACCAGCACATCCACATGGGTTCCGATGTAGTCCCGGCCTCCTTCGACGACAATCATCGTGCCGTCGTCCAGATACCCAACTCCCTGACCGTACTCCTTGCCATCCTTGATCACCTGAACGACAATCTCCTCGCCAGGCAGAACGACAGGTTTGACGGCGTTGGCCAAATCGTTGATGTTCAACACCGGAACGCCCTGCAATTCACAGACCTTGTTCAGGTTAAAATCGTTGGTCACAACCTTACCCTGCATCTTTTTCGCCAGGCGGACGAGTTTACTGTCCACTTCCTGAACGTCCTCAAAATCGGTTTCGACAATCTGAACTTTGACGCTGGTTTCTTTTTGAATCCGGTTCAGAATGTCTAACCCTCGGCGCCCGCGGTTGCGCTTCAACACATCCGAAGAGTCGGCAATATGCTGGAGTTCCTCCAGGACGAAAGAGGGAATCACCAGAACCCCATCCAAAAATCCCGTGCCCACGATATCCGCGATTCGTCCGTCAATGATCACACTGGTATCGAGAATCTTATGTTCTCCCGGGCGCGTTCCGGTTTTCTTCTCCTTGCTGCCGATCTTTCCCGGCAGAAAAGGTTTCAGCTCTTCGCGCTTGGCGTAGCTCACACGAAATCCCAAGTATCCAAACAAAACACTCATGAATATCTGAACCACCGATCCGACGATCGGAATCCGGACCATTGTCGGCGTCAAAAGATAGGCCACGATTAAACCGACGATCAATCCCACGATGCCGGCAATCATGTCGGGCAACGGCATCCTCTGAAATCGGTCCTCCACCCAGCGGATCAAGCTCATCATGTACCCCACGAGCCACCCGGTTACGATCGCAAATATGCTGCCCCCAAGAACCGCTCCAAAGTATGGGTTGTCGAAAGGAGGTCGGCTGATTCCCACTGTTTCAAAGAGCACTGGGATCAACGCATACCCGAGCACAAGGCCGATGACGATAAAAAACAGTTGGACGATGCGCTTGATCATGAAGTCACCTCCTACGTATCCATTATAGACAGTGCCGCGGCACACCAACCTTCGCTCTTTGGTTTTGTCGCCGACCTTTCAGCATCCGGTTCTCCGGTTCCCACCCAGCCGTGCCGTGAGTTCCTCCAGCCGATCCGCATCTTCCTGTGGAGCCGCCAGCCTCAATTCACTCAGCAAGATCTGCCGGGCCATCTCATACATCCGCTTCTCCCCCGTGGACAGGCCTTTGTGGCGGTCCAGCCAGGCCAACTGCCTGACGACATCGGCGATGGCAAACGCATCGCCACTTTTGATCTTGTCCATATTGTCTCGGTAGCGGCGATTCCAGGCGGCCGTCTCCTGGGTTCCCTCATCGAACAAAATGTCGAGGATCTTGTGAACACCTTCGGCGTCGACGACCTCCCGCAACCCCACAGCCCCGGTTTGTTCAATGGGGACCATCACCTTGATGTCTCCCACCGGCATCCGCATGATGTAGTACCGTCCTGTCTTCCCCAACACTTCGCGTTCTTCAATCGACTCGATCACACCCGCTCCGTGCATCGGATAGACCACGCGGTCCCCAACATTAAACAAGTGCATGCACCTCTGGGTTTAGAATTCAACGGGATACGCCTCCAGCATATCACATCTGACTCTTTGTGTCAATTTTTAAATTTACATAATATCACGCTCCGACACGATTCGTCAATGTCCGACCCGGGCACGCAACGAAAAAATTTCCGGCCGTACTCCGGCCGGCATCGTCACATATGTCGATCGATCAGCACCAACTCCCGGACCCGCTTCAGCCCCTCCCGGATCGCCCGAGCCCGCACCTCCCCGATTCCCTCGACATCGTCCAATTGCTCAATCGTCGCCCCCATGACACCAGACAGACCCTGAAACTGCTTTACTAAGTTTTCCACAACCGGCTGGGGCAGCCGAGGAATCTTATTCAGTACCCGATAGCCTCGGGGATACACCGTCTCTTCCGCCACATTCACGCCACCCGGATACCCGAGTACCCGGACGATGGCACCGGGGTCCAACAACTCTTCGGCACTCAGTTCGTGCAGATTGGTCAGAATGTGGTGGGGAGTGACGTCCACCCCTTCACGGCAATAGTCCTTTACAAGAAGGTACGCTTCCTCATCCACCCGGGACACCAGCTCCTCCAGTTGCATGGAGATCAGCCGCCCCTCCGTCCCCAACTCGACGATATAACGGCGGATTTCTGCCTTGATGCGCAACACCATTTCAATTCGCTGAATGACCTGGGCCACTTCTTGCAATGTCACGAGCTCTTCGAATTCTAAGGCGCTCAGATTCGTGAGGGATTGATCCAAAACCGCTTTATATTTCTCCAATGTCTGGATCGCTTGATTCGCCTTGGTCAGAATCACTCCCAGGTCTTTCAACGCATAGCGCAGATTGGCTTGGTACAGGGTAATGACACCCCGGCGCTGAGAAATGCTGACCACAAGCTGCCCGGTTTGTTTCGCGACCCTTTCCGCCGTGCGATGCCTCGTGCCCGTTTCCGAAGAAGGAATCGACGGATCAGGGTTCAACTGGGCATTGGCGTACAGGATACGCTTTCCATCTTCACTGAGAATGATGGCCCCGTCCATCTTCGCCAGTTCGTACAGACTCGCAGGGGTGAACTCGGAATTAATTTGAAAGCCTCCGTCCACCAGCTGCAGGACCTCCGGCGTGTTGCCGACGACGATCAGTGCGCCAGTCTTCGCCCGCAGAACGTTCTCCAACCCTTCCCGCAGCGGCGTTCCGGGCGCGATAAACCGCAACATCTTGATCAATAGATTCTCCTGCTTGACAGTGAGGTCATCCCGCATCCTTTCACCCCTCAAACGCGGCCCGAAAAGCCGCCTCCACCGTCTCCACCGCGATGATCTCCATGCCCGGTGGCCCGTGCAGTTCCCGGGCGTTCCCGGCGGGAACGATACAGCGCTGAAAACCGTGTTTGACCGCTTCTCCCAATCGCTGTTCTATACGGGATACGGTACGAATCTCTCCGGTCAGGCCAACTTCGCCAATATACACATCTCGGGGGGACACCGGTCGGTCGCGAAAGCTGGAAGCCAAACTAACGGCCAATCCCAGGTCCACGGCGGGCTCATCCAGACGCACCCCGCCGGCGACGTTGACGTACGTGTCTTGGTTTCTGAGAAACAGACCGCATCGCTTCTCCAACACCGCCAGCATGAGCGCCACCCGTTGCACATCGATCCCAGACGCCGTCCGGCGGGGCACCGCGTAGCCCGAGTCGGCCACCAAGGCCTGGATCTCCACGAGGATCGGACGCGTGCCCTCCAGCCCGGCCACCACCGCAGACCCGGTCGAGGCGATTTGCCGATCCGGGAGAAACAGTTCTGAGGGATTATGTACCTCCCGCAGGCCGCCATCCCGCATTTCGAAAATCCCAATCTCGTTTGTGGAGCCAAATCGATTCTTGACTGCCCGCAAAATCCGATAGGTGTGATGGAGCGCCCCTTCAAAATACACCACGGCGTCCACCATGTGTTCAAGTAACCGAGGCCCGGCAATCGCCCCTTCCTTGGTCACGTGGCCGACGATCAATGTGGCCAGTTCCCGTTCCTTCGCCAAGCGCAACAAACGCCCGGTGCATTCCCGGACCTGGGCCACACTCCCCGGAGCGGAAGAGACGTCGGGATCGTGCACCGTCTGGATGGAATCAATCACCAAACACCGGGGATCGATACGTTCCACCACCCGCTCCACCGCGCCGAGATCCGTTTCCGGCAACACCAGAAGGGCAGGTTCCATCGCCTTCAGCCGCCTGGCGCGCAGATGGATTTGCCGGGTGGACTCTTCGCCGGAGACGTAGAGCACCGGCCCTCTGGCCTGGGCGATTTGCGCCGAGGCTTGCAAAAGAAGGGTCGATTTTCCGATTCCCGGATCCCCACCGATCAGGACGAGGGACCCCGGGACGAGACCCCCTCCCAGCACCCGGTCCAACTCCCCGAACCCAGTGGACCAGCGTTCTTCACATGCCGCCGGGACCTCGGTAATGGGTACCGGTTCCGAACGGTGGGCCCGGCGGAGCCAGCCCCTATCCCCCGGGGTCGGTTCCTCGATGGATTCTTCCACTAAAGTGCCCCACTCGCCACATCCCGGGCACCGTCCAAAAAACTTGACCGTTTGGTATCCGCACCCGTGACAGACATAACGGGTTTTGACCTTGGCCACGGGGTATCGTCCTTTCTCTATATGCACAAAAATCCAGTTTCTAATATATACCCATTTTTATTTGATCGCCAGTTTTCATCCCAATGTAAAGCGAAGAGAAGAAACAGGCCGTCCCCACGAGGGGGGAACCTCTCGAGGGACGGCCTTCGGACCCGCAGTCCTGCGCCGGAACCGGGGACCGGCCCAACCGGGGATCCCACGGCCAGACATCACACTGTGCGCGCAGACGACGGCTCAAGTTTTCGTACGGTCAAAGCGCCATCTTGGAAGTCGATCCTGACCCGGTCGCCCTTCACGATGGTGCCGTTCAGCAGCGCTTCCGAAAGTCGGTCTTCGATATGCCGCTGAATCGCCCGTTTGAGCGGCCGCGCCCCATAGGTGGGATCGAACCCTTCTTTTGCCAGGAATGCCTTGGCGTCGTCCGTGAGTTCGAAATCGATATCGTGATCTCGCAACCGCTTCCGCAGATCATCCACCATGAGGTCGACAATGCGCATAATGTCTTGCTGGGTCAGGGCGTGGAAGACGATCACCTCGTCGATTCGATTGAGGAACTCCGGCCGGAACTGGCGCTTCAATTCCTCCATCACTTTATTTTTCATATCCTTATAGGCGTCTTCTTCCTCCGAACGGGCGGCGAATCCGAGAGGGCCACCCCGCCGGATGCTCTGGGCCCCGACGTTGGAAGTCATGATGATCACCGTGTTTCGGAAATCCACGGTCCGCCCTTTGCCATCAGTCAGGCGCCCATCGTCCAAAACCTGCAACAGGATGTTAAACACCTCGGGATGCGCCTTTTCGATCTCATCCAACAAAACCACCGAGTAGGGTTTGCGCCGGATCTTTTCGGTAAGTTGCCCACCCTCTTCATATCCCACGTAACCGGGAGGCGCCCCAATCAACCGCGAAGTCGTGTGGCGCTCCATATACTCGGACATGTCGATGCGGACGACGGCATTCTCATCGCCGAACATCGCTTCGGCCAGAGCCCGGGCCAGCTCCGTTTTCCCGACCCCGGTAGGGCCAAGGAAGATAAAAGAACCAATGGGCCGTTTCGGATCTTTCAACCCAGCCCTCGCCCGGCGAATCGCCCGGGACACGGCTTCCACCGCTTCATCCTGGCCGATCACCCGCTTGTGCAGGATCTCTTCCATGTGCAACAGCCGCTCGGACTCCTCTTCGGCCAGTTTCTTCACGGGAATACCGGTCCAACTGGAGACGATCTCCGCAATATCCTCCTCAATGACCACCGAATCCTTGGAGGCTTGCTTCTGTTGCCATTCTTGCTTCCGTTTCTCGAGTTCTTCCCGCAGCCGTTGCTCTTTATCCCGCAAGGCGGCCGCCTTTTCGAATTCCTGGCTCTGGACCGCGGCTTCTTTCTCCTTGCGCACCTCTTCCAGCTGCTCCTCGAGCTCTTTCAGATTCGGCGGTGCCGTATGGGTCCGGAGCCGCACCCTGGAGGCCGCTTCGTCGATCAGGTCGATGGCCTTGTCCGGAAGGTAACGATCGCTGATATAACGATCGGACAGGCGAACCGCTGCTTCGAGGGCCTCGTCACTGATCTTTACCCGATGATGGGCTTCATACCGATCTCGAAGGCCGTGAAGAATCTGGATAGCTTCCTCCGGCGTCGGTTGATCCACCATGATCGGTTGGAACCGCCGTTCCAAGGCCGCGTCTTTCTCAATGTGTTTTCGATACTCATCCAGTGTCGTGGCGCCGATACATTGCAATTCGCCTCGAGCCAAAGCCGGTTTCAAGATATTGGACGCATCAATGGCCCCTTCCGCCCCACCGGCGCCGATGAGGGTGTGCAGCTCATCAATGAACAGGATCACGTTTCCAGCTTGGCGAATCTCATCCATGATCTTTTTCAGGCGATCTTCAAATTCCCCCCGGTACTTCGTCCCGGCCACCACCGTTCCCATGTCCAGAACCATAACCCGCTTGTTGCGGAGTGTCTCGGGAATCTCGTTGGCGACAATGCGTTGGGCCAGACCTTCGGCGATGGCCGTTTTGCCGACTCCCGGCTCACCGATGAGCACCGGATTGTTCTTCGTGCGCCGGGACAGTACCTGAATGACCCGCTCGATCTCCTTATTGCGCCCAATCACCGGGTCGAGTTTGCCATCCCTCGCCATCTGGGTCAAATCCCGGGCGAGGCTGTCCAAGGTCGGCGTATTGGCAGACTGCTGATTCTCCTGATTCGTTTCCGCCGAATCCCCGCCGAGCAACTGAATGACTTGCTGCCGGGCCTTGGGAAGGCTCACCCCGAGGTTGTTGAGCACCCGGGCGGCCACACCCTCGCCCTCGCGAATCAAGCCCAGCAGAATATGCTCGGTCCCGACATAGTTGTGCCCCAGCTTCCGAGCCTCGTCGATAGAGAGCTCAATCACTTTCTTCGCCCGGGGAGTATAGGTCATGGCCGCTCCTTGCCCCGGGCCCCGACCGATGATCTTCTCCACTTCCCGCTGAATCTTCTCGCTGCTCAGCCCCAAACTCATCAGGGCTTTAGCTGCGATTCCGTCCCCTTCCCGGACGAGACCCAGGAGGATATGTTCGGTCCCAATTCCCGAATGCCCGAGGCGACTCGCCTCTTCATGCGCCAGGGCCAAGACTTTTTGTGCCCGCTCGGTGAAACGTCCAAACATCATTCGTCAACACCCCCATCGTCTTGTGTATGTCCTGTCCTATACCGACTAACCGCATGATGCGGGGTACAAATTCCTTTTCAGATCACGTCGTGACACCGCCCTTCAGGCGGACAGCGCGCGCAGCCGCTCTCGAATCAAGGCCGCCCGGTGCACGTCGCGTTCTTGAGGAGAAAGTTCCCGGCCTTCATAAGTCTGCAGAAGGGCCGGTCGGGTTAACACCATCAGCTCTTTCAAAATCCCTTTCGGCACCCCGGTAATGATGCCGAGATCGATCCCCAAACGGACATCCGACAATCGTTGCATCGTTTCTTTCGAATCGAGGCGCCTGGCGTACCGCAGGACGCCGTAGGACCGACCGATGCGGTCTTCTAACTCAGGCCTGTTTTGCTCTAGCAGCAATTGTCTGGCCCGCCGTTCGTGTTCGATCAGCTGTCGGGTTACCCCGTACAGATTGTGAACGATCTCCTCTTCCGACTGTCCTAAAGTAATTTGATTCGACACTTGAAAGAGATTTCCTACTGCTTCCGTCCCTTCCCCATAAATCCCCCGCACAGCGAGTCCCACTTGGGAGATGGCGTGGAGGACCCGGCGAATCTGATCGGTCATCACCAGAGCGGGCAAATGCATCATCACTGAGGCCCGCATTCCCGTCCCGACGTTCGTGGGGCAGGCAGTCAGATATCCTCTTTTTTCATCATATGCCCAATCGAGCGTCGCTTCCAGCGCATCGTCCACCCGACTGGCCAGGTCCCAGGCAGGTTTGAGTTGTAGCCCGGGGAAAAGGCATTGGATGCGCAAATGGTCCTCTTCGCCCACCATAATACTGATGGTTTCATCGTCCCGAAGCACGACGGCACTCCGCCCGGGGTGTTCCACGAGGTCCGGACTGATGAGATGTTTTTCCATCAACACCTCTCGGTCTAACTCATGAACTCGATTCATCGGCAACATCTCAAAGTGACCCAAGGCCTGGACCGACGGATGGCGCAGGGCCCGGTTCACCCGCTCCAAAACCTCATCCATCTGCCCCTCGGTGGCCAACATGGGGAAGGGAAGGTTAGCCAGATTCCGAGCCAGCCTGACCCTCGTACTCATTACCATCTCATCTTCAGGACCGTCGGCCCGCATCCAATAGCTGGATGTCCGATGGACAAAATCCTCCAATGACACCCCACATCCCCCCTCGGTTCACCCGCCGAGCTGTTGCTCAAGAGCCCGGATTTGATCCCGTAGGCGAGCCGCTTCTTCGAATTGTTCCAAGCGAACCTTTTCCTGCAACTGCTCCTTCAGATGCTCCAGTTCCCGCCGCACCCGCAGCTTCCCGCCCCCGCGGCGCGGAACCTTGCCGGTGTGAGTGGTGCTGCCGTGGATACGACGGAGCATTGGGTCCAAGACTGGATCAAAGGCCTGGTAACAGTTCGGACAACCGAAACGGCTCACCTGGGTGAACTGCTGATAAGTCAAGCCGCAAGTCGGGCAACGAAGAGTCTGAACCTGGGGAACCCCAGGGGCCGCCTCCCCGCTAAAAAAGCTCCCGAGTAGGTTAGGAAAAGAAAACGCCCCGGGGACAAACTTCAACTCCCCCGATTCGTTGGCACAAATCTCGCACAGGTGTCGTTCCGATTTCTGGCCGTTTACAATCTTCGTCATGTGCACCGTGGCCGGCCGTTTGCCACATTGTTGACAAATCACGATCCTCACCCTCTCAGAAGCTCCACCAGCATCGCTCGAAGCAATCTGGCGCGCAATTGATCGCGATAGGGAATCGGTCCCCGCAGCACGTCCCGGCACACGGCGGCGTGCAACAGGCGCACCTCCCGTTCCGTCACGAACCCATCTTCAAACAGGTGATCGATAATATCGTGGGCCTCTCGTTGTGTCACTTCCTCGCCAATGAGGCGAATGAGCTCGTCGTGAATGGGCCGGTCCTGGCCGAATTCCAGCTTTCGAATGCGGATATAGCCGCCTCCACCTCGTTTGGATTCGACAATGTAACCGCGTTCCACCGTAAACCGTGTGCTGATGACGTAGTTAATCTGAGAAGGAACGCAATTGAACTGTTCGGCGAGTTCTCCTCGCTGGATCTCTACGACGCCATCACGGCTCTGTTGAAGGATCGATTTTAGATGTTGCTCGATCAGATCTGTGATATTACGCATCGACCCTCCCCCTTCAGAGTCGCCCTATGGAGGCGTTTGACTTTGACTAACTTTGACCTTCGCCCCCATTATAACCTTTTCTTGACGGATGATGCAAGAGGGCGGCGAAAATTTTTTATCCACCCTGTTTCTTTTCTAGTATGGGTTGTATACTTCAAGATATCCGTCCGATCAGCGGCACATCATGCCCCTTGCAAGAAGTGGGATTTTTGATTACACTGGGGCAAAACGAACGATTGGTAGGGGAGATCCAACCATGGCGGGGAATAAGTACGAAGAAATCGCTGCAGCGGCCATCCAGCTGTTTGAACAGAAGGGGTATCATGCCACATCAGTTCAGGACATCGCCGATGCGGTAGGGCTTCAAAAGGGCAGTCTTTACCACTACATCGCGAGCAAGGAAGAGCTACTCCTCAAGATCACCCACCAAGCCATCAACGGATTCGTGCGCAGGCTGGAGGAGATCATTGACACGAACCTGCCCGTGGAAGAGCGTTTCCGCCAAGGAATCCGTACGCACATGCAGTATATCACCCAGTACCTTTCCATGTCCACAGTGCTTCTCCGGGAAGCTTTTTCCCTCGGGGAACCTCATAACGAGGTCATTCGAGATCTGACCGATCGCTACCTGAACCTCTGGACCCAGATCATCAATGAAGGGGTAGCGGCAGGAGTTTTCTCCGTAAAGGACAGCCGAATTGCAGCCCTCACCATCCTGGGCTCGTGCAACTGGGTGTACCGATGGTTTAAAGAAGAAGGAAAATACACCGCCGAAGAGATTGCAGATCAGATGGCGAATCTGTTTTTAGACGGCCTCAAAAAGGGAAGGACGTAACGGGTAGCGGCGGCTGGGGAGCGCACCAGAATGGTCCCCGGGCTGGCAAACACACCCAGCCCGCGGATATTGGAATACTGGTCACAGCACCTTGGACAAAAAAGCCCGAGTTCGCTCTTGTTGAGGATGGTCGAACACATCCGCGGGAGTGCCTTCCTCCACAACATAGCCGCCATCCATGAATAACACTCGATCGCCCACTTCCCTGGCAAACCCCATCTCATGAGTGACCACCACCATGGTCATACCATCCCTGGCCAGGTCTTTCATGACGGCGAGGACTTCCCCGACCATTTCCGGATCGAGAGCGGAAGTGGGCTCATCAAACAGCATTACCTTGGGTTTCATGGCCAAAGCCCTGGCGATGGCCACCCGCTGTTGCTGTCCGCCCGACAACTGGTCCGGCATTGCGTTGGCCTTTTCTGGAATACCGACCTTACGAAGAAGTTCCTCGGCTAATTCTGTGGCCTCCGCCTTTGATTTCCCCAGAACTTTGATCGGGCCGATGGTGATGTTATCCATCACGCTCAAATGATGAAACAGGTTAAAGCGTTGGAACACCATGCCGACTTGTTTTCGAATCTCGATCAGGTCCGCTTTATGGCCCGTCAACTCGTGGCCAGCGATGACAATGTGGCCGGAGGAAGGTTTTTCTAGACCATTGAGACAGCGCAGGAACGTGCTTTTTCCTGAACCCGATGGTCCGATGATGACCACAACCTCTTGAGCCGCCACTTCCACGGAAATGTCCTGCAAAACCACGTGCTCCCCAAACTGTTTGCGAAGATTTTTAACGCTGATCAACCTGCAGCCTCCTCTCCAGGTACTGCGAAAGCTTGGTCAGCAGGAGAATAACTATAAGGTACAATACCGCCACCGCCGTCCAGAACTGTAGAGCAAAATAAGTGGTAACGATGACAATTTGTGCGGCTCGAACGAGCTCCGTGATGGAAATGACCGACAACAGAGACGTATCTTTGATCGTTTGAATAAACTGGTTGACAAGAGGCGGAATCATTCGTTTGAACGCCTGGGGCAAAATGATATATCGCATTTTTTGGTACGACGTCATGCCAATGCTCTCTGCCGCCTCCCACTGGCCTTTGTCGACGGATAATATGCCCGCCCGGATAATCTCGGTGATATAAGCGCCTTCATTCAGCGCCAACGCTGCTGCCCCGGCCAGTACCGTGTAAAACTCCCCAAACCACTGGTGCAGGGGGAGGACCTGGGGCAGGCCGAAATAAATGAAAAAGATTTGGACCAGGAGCGGAGTGCCCCGGAAAATATCAACGTATACTGTCCCCAAGGCGCGAAGAATGCGACTGCCCGAGAGACGAAATAGAGCGAAGATCAAGCCGAGAACTGTCCCGAGAACCACGGCGTACAAGGAGTACTCCAGGGTATAACCCAGTCCCTTGATCAGCATGGAGGAATTCTGAAATACCGATTGCCAGGCTTCCATGTTTCCCCTCCTTACAGATTCTAGCCGGCGGAACCAACCCCTGGGGAACATGAATCGGCCGTCAGAACCCGCCGGAGCGATCCTGACGGCCGCCAATTCCATGTCAAGTGAAGATTTACCTCTCAGTGTTTAATCTTGCCATTGGGTTCGTCACCAAAATACTGTTGATACAGTTTGTCATAAGTGCCGTCGGCCATCACCTGTTTCAGACCGTCATTGATTTTCTGAAGCAGGTCTGGTGCGTTCTTCCGCACAGCAATCCCGTAGTCCTCACCGGTCAACAGCGGGCCTACGATCTTTACGTTATCGTGACCCGTCCTGATATAGTTCAGATTAACGGGGTTGTCGAATACGACAGCATCTGCCCCGCCGTTCTGCAGTTCACTGTAGGCGTCGCTGATGTTGGTAAACCGTTTCACATTGACACCGGGTTTCTTGCTAAACATCAGATCCGCAGTGGTACCGAGTTTTACGGCAACAGTCTTCCCGGTGAGATCATCGGGGACGTTAATTGTGGTATTATCCTTTTTCACGAGGATAGACAGCCCGGAATGATAGTAAGGGTCCGAGAAATTCACAGACTTCTTGCGGTCGTCCGTAATGGTGATACCGGCGACGGCCACGTCGATATCCCCGGTCTGCAGGGCGGGAATGAGCCCCTGGAAGTCCATCGTCTTCAGGTCGACTTGCATATTCTCCTTCTGCGCAATGGCTTTGATTAAATCGATATCAAAACCGGTAACCTGGCCATTTTTCTCCGTTTCAAAAGGCGGAAAGGTCGTATCTGCCCCCACGTGCAATGTGACCGGCTGGGTTTGCCCACTCTGACCACTGTTCGAAGGCGTTGACGATCCAGTACCGCAACCGGCCAGGGTTAGACCCAACACAAGAGCCCCGAGTCCAAGAGCAAGTCTTCTCATGCAACTGACCCCCTTTATTTTAAATATCTGTGTCCGGTAGGTAATTATAACATATAGACGCTCGGTGTACAGTGGGAGCCCATGGCAGTCGCCTTCGATGGACGGCGTGCATATACCAAAGCCCCGCAGGTGGTTACCTGCGGGGCTTGCGGGAACGCGCCCGGCAACGTCCTACTCTCCCAGGGCCCGGCGGCCCAAGTACCATCGGCGCTGGAGGACTTCACTTCTGTGTTCGGGATGGGCACAGGTGTTTCCCCTCCGCTCTCGTCACCCGACCCTCGTTCCCTCAAAACCGAAAAGCCACCACAGCTCAAGAAAGCCTCGACCGATTCGTATCCGTCCGCTCCACGCCTCGCGGCGCTTCCACGCCGGACCGATCTACCTCGTCTTCTCCAAGGGGTCTTACCACCTTACGGTGTGGGAAACCTCATCTTGAGGCGGGCTTCGCGCTTAGATGCATTCAGCGCTTCTCCCTCCCCGACTTGGCTACCCAGCGGTGCGCCTGGCGGCACAACTGGAACACCAGCGGTCGGTCCATCCCGGTCCTCTCGTACTAAGGACAGCCCCTCTCAAGTTTCCTCCGCCCGCGGCAGATAGGGACCGAACTGTCTCACGACGTTCTGAACCCAGCTCGCGTACCGCTTTCATGGGCGAACAGCCCAACCCTTGGGACCGACTTCAGCCCCAGGATGCGATGAGCCGACATCGAGGTGCCAAACCTCCCCGTCGATGTGGACTCTTGGGGGAGATCAGCCTGTTATCCCCGGGGTAGCTTTTATCCGTTGAGCGACGGCCCTTCCACTCAGTGCCGCCGGATCACTAAGCCCGACTTTCGTCCCTGCTCGAGACGTCCCTCTCGCAGTCAAGCTCCCTTGTGCCTTTGCACTCGCCGCGCGATGTCCATCCGCGCTGAGGGAACCTTTGGGCGCCTCCGTTACCTTTTGGGAGGCGACCGCCCCAGTCAAACTGCCCACCTGACACTGTCCCCCGACCGGTTCACGGCCGCAGGTTAGAAGATCAATCCGCCAAGGGTGGTATCCCAACGTCGGCTCCCCCCGGGCTGGCGCCCGGAGTTCTCCGCCTCCCACCTATCCTGTACATGACCGACCCATCTCCCATATCAGGCTACAGTCAAGCTCCACGGGGTCTTTCCGTCTAGCCGCGGGTACCCTGCATCTTCACAGGGACTACAATTTCACCGGGTCTCTCGTTGAGACAGCGCCCAAGTCGTTACGCCTTTCGTGCGGGTCGGAACTTACCCGACAAGGAATTTCGCTACCTTAGGACCGTTATAGTTACGGCCGCCGTTTACTGGGGCTTCGGTTCAGGGCTCTCACCCTTCCCCTTAACCTTCCAGCACCGGGCAGGCGTCAGCCCCTATACTTCGCCTTCCGGCTTCGCAGAGACCTGTGTTTTTGCTAAACAGTCGCTTGGGCCTCTCCTCTGCGGCTCCCTCGGGCTCCCTCCCCACCGGCCCATGGCTTTCGCCCAGGCCGGTGGGGACCCCTCACCCTACCGGAGCGCCCCTTCTCCCGAAGTTACGGGGCCATTTTGCCGAGTTCCTTAACGAGAGTTCTCCCGGTCGCCTTCGGATCCTCTCCGTGCCAACCTGTGTCGGTTTCCGGTACGGGCACCCAGGTCCTCGCTAGAGGCTTTTCTCGCCAGTGTGAACCCAGGGACTTCGGTACTCATCCTTCCCTCCCCGTCACGGCTCAGGCTTTCCGCCACGCGGATTTCCCTGCGTGACCCCCTCGCCGCTTGGACGGCCTCCTCCAGCCGGCCGCTCCCCTGTCCTCCTGTGTCCCCCCTTCGCTCAAACGGACCTCGGTGGTACGGGATTCTCCACCCGTTGCCCTTCGCCTACGCCTTTCGGCCTCGGCTTAGGTCCCGACTAACCCTGGGCGGACGAACCTTCCCCAGGAACCCTTCGGCTTTCGGCGGACAGGATTCTCACCTGTCTTTCGTTACTCATACCGGCATTCTCACTTCCCGCACGTCCACACGCCCTCCCGGTCGTGCTTCCCCCACGCGGGAACGCTCCCCTACCACAGTCTCCTGTCCGAGGCTTCGGTCGCGGGTTTGAGCCCCGTTTCATTTTCGGCGCAGCCGCACTCGACCAGTGAGCTATTACGCACTCTTTCAATGATGGCTGCTTCTAAGCCAACATCCTGGTTGTCTTCGCACGGCCACTTCCTTTCCCACTTAACCCGCCCTTGGGGACCTTAGCCGTCGGTCTGGGCTGTTTCCCTCTCGACCGCGGATCTTATCACTCGCAGTCTCACTGCACGGCATCCGACGACGGCATTCGGAGTTCGACTCGGCTCGGTAACCCTCGCGGGCCCCTCCCCCAATCGGTGCTCTACCGCCCCCGCCTTCACCGCCGCACGCTCGCCCTCAAGCGATTTCGGGGAGAACCAGCTATCTCCGGGTTCGATTGGCATTTCACCCCTACCCCCAACTCATCCTATGGTTTTTCAACACCAACAGGTTCGGGCCTCCATGGCGTTTCACCGCCACTTCACCCTGGTCAGGGGTAGATCACCCGGTTTCGGGTCTGCCGCATGAAACTCTCGCCCTCTTCAGACGCGCTTTCGCTTCGGCTCCGGCCCTGAAGGCCTTAACCTCGCTTCATACGGCCGCTCGCCGGTTCATTCTACAAAAGGCACGCCGTCAGGCTTAACGTCGCCCTCCGACTGCTTGTCGGCACACGGTTTCAGGTCCTCTTTCACTCCCCTCCCGGGGTGCTTTTCACCTTTCCCTCACGGTACTCTCCGCTATCGGTCGCTGGGGAGTATTTAGCCTTGGGAGGTGGTCCTCCCGGATTCAAGCGGGATTCCTCGTGCCCCGCCCTACTCGGGGTCCGCCCCGGAGCCCGGTCGGTTTCGGATACGGGGCTCTCACCCTCTCCGGCGGGCCTTCCCAGACCCTTCTCCTACCCACCCGGTTTCTCACTCCCTACGGGACGCCCCTCGACCCCGGCCCCCTAAAAGACCGGTTTAGGCTTCTCCCCGTTCGCTCGCCGCTACTTGGGGAATCGCGGTTGCTTTCTTCTCCTCGGGGTACTGAGATGTTTCAGTTCCCCCGGTCTGCCCTCGACGACCTATGCATTCAGCCGCCGATGCCGCCTCTCCCAGACGGCGGGTTCCCCCATTCGGACATCCCCGGATCCCAGCCTGCTTACGGCTCCCCGGGGCGTTTCGGCGTTCGCCCCGTCCTTCTTCGGCTCCCAGCGCCTAGGCATCCACCGTGCGCCTTTCCTACTTTCTCTCGCTGCGTGGCTTTTCAGTTCTCAAGGAACAAGAGAGAGCCTCGCTCCCTCAGAATCAAACAGTACGCCCACCCCAACCCCTTCGCCTTGCCTTGCTCCCTAGAAAGGAGGTGATCCAGCCGCACCTTCCGATACGGCTACCTTGTTACGACTTCACCCCAATCATCGACCCCACCTTCGGCGGCTGGCCCCTTCCGGTTGCCCCACCGACTTCGGGTGTTGCCGACTCTCGTGGTGTGACGGGCGGTGTGTACAAGGCCCGGGAACGGATTCACCGCGGCATGCTGATCCGCGATTACTAGCGATTCCGCCTTCATGCAGGCGAGTTGCAGCCTGCAATCCGAACCACGAGCGGCTTTCAGGGATTCGCTCCAGGTCGCCCCTTCGCCCCCCGTTGTACCGCCCATTGTAGCACGTGTGTAGCCCAGGACATATGGGGCATGATGATTTGACGTCATCCCCGCCTTCCTCCGGCTCCTCGCCGGCAGTCCCCTGTGAGTGCCCACCCAGGGTGCTGGCAACACAGAGCAAGGGTTGCGCTCGTTGCGGGACTTAACCCAACATCTCACGACACGAGCTGACGACAACCATGCACCACCTGTCTCCTCTGTCCCAAACGGGAACCCCCCATCTCTGAAGGTGTCAGAGGGATGTCAAGCCCTGGTAAGGTTCTTCGCGTTGCTTCGAATTAAACCACATGCTCCACCGCTTGTGCGGGCCCCCGTCAATTCCTTTGAGTTTCAGCCTTGCGGCCGTACTCCCCAGGCGGAGTGCTTATTGGGTTTCCTTCGGCACGGATGGGCATCCCCACCCACACCTAGCACTCATCGTTTACGGCGTGGACTACCAGGGTATCTAATCCTGTTCGCTCCCCACGCTTTCGCGCCTCAGCGTCAGGCGTCGTCCAGCAAGGCGCCTTCGCCACCGGTATTCCTCCTGATCTCTACGCATTTCACCGCTACACCAGGAATTCCCCTTGCCTCTCCGACCCTCAAGCCATGCCGTATCCGTGGCCCCTCAGCGGTTGAGCCGCTGCCTTTCACCTCGGACGTGCATCGCCGCCTGCGCGCCCTTTACGCCCAGTGATTCCGGACAACGCTCGCCCCCTACGTCTTACCGCGGCTGCTGGCACGTAGTTTGCCGGGGCTTCCTCCTTGGGTACCGTCCCTCACCGGGTCCCCCCGGTGCCCTCGTCCCCAAAGCCAGAGGTTTACAACCCGAAGGCCTTCGTCCCTCACGCGGCGTCGCTCCGTCAGGCTTTCGCCCATTGCGGAAGATTCCCTACTGCTGCCTCCCGTAGGAGTCTGGGCCGTGTCTCAGTCCCAGTGTGGCCGCCCACCCTCTCAGGCCGGCTACGCATCGTCGCCTTGGTGAGCCGTTACCCCACCAACCAGCTAATGCGACGCGGGCCCACCCGACAGCGGGTTTCCCCTTTCCCGCCAAGAGCATGCGCCCCTGGCGCCTATCCGGAATTAGCGCCCGTTTCCAGGCGTTGTCCCGGTCTGCCGGACAGGTTGCCCACGCGTTCCTCACCCGTCCGCCGCTGATCTCCCCGGGGCAAGCCCCGGGGAGACCCGCTCGACTTGCATGTATTAGGCACGCCGCCAGCGTTCGTCCTGAGCCAGGATCAAACTCTCCGTGAAAAGATTCATCCGGGCTTGAAGTGGCGTACTGTTTGATTCTCAAGGATCGAGGTGCCGCTTGAAGCGGCGACAAGAGATACTTTATCAAATCCCGGCCGACGATGCAACCGGTAGTTCGTGGAAACGCCCGCGACGTCTGCCGCGCATCGCTCCATCCACCAGCTCTCTAGGTACAACCACCCTTGAGAGCATTACTTATTATATCACTCCGGTCCTTTCGTGACAAGGGCCCGCAATCACTCACAGTGCTGACGCATGAACCGGTGTAGAAAAAATTCGGAGGCAGCTGAGGCGGCCCCGGACTCTGAATCCCTTCTGCCTGTAGGGTGTCCCTGTAAAGGAGAATCGCCCTGAATGACGGGAAAATCTATTTCTGTTGATTATTGGATCCCCAGAGGTTACAGCTCCCCTCCCCCACAGAACGATGTTGCAAGATATTCCTGTTAAAACGCCATCGTCAGCCGCGGAGGACCTTGGCAACGCGCCAGCAGCCAGTCCCGATCCATCCACCCCTGCGTCCAGCTTTCGTACAGAAACTTCAACGTCCCGCTAAAGCCCAGTTCCCGCACTTTCTTCATCAGCCCTTCGGTATGCAAGGCCATGACGTTCACCAGATGGCCGAGGTGCATCAGCACGTGCCAGTTTCGCATCGCCGTCCAGTCGGTGGAGTACAGGTGCTCATACTCGTATCCCCGGTGCTTCTCCGTCAGGATCTGTTCCTCAATGTCCCATCGGTGGCGTGCCGCACGATTGCAGCGGTTCACCACATTTTGTGCCGTCAGCGGCTGCCCGGACACCCACGCCCAATGCGCCTCCTGCTGCTTCCCCCCCTCTTCCCAAAACTCTGTACATCCCACGACATGCACCTTAAGCCGACGGTGCGCCCCGGAAGCCTCCCTGAAATCATAGTCGATCTGATTGATCCACCAAAAGATTTGCTCGCGATTGCCCCACCGGTGTCTCCGCTCGTTGGGTTCGATCTTTCTCAAGCCTTTGACCTCTTCCCACACACTGGGCAAACAGCTTTGGGGCAGGACAAACATAAAGTCCAGATGCAGATCCCGACACAGCGCCATCATCGGCCCGTTGGGGTACAGCCCGTCGGCCACCACCAAGATCCGCAATTTGGGAAACATCTTGCGCAGGCGGGTCAGCAGCCGTTTGCAGGCCTTCAGTTCACTGTCTTGCTTCTCGAACTCCTGCTGCTCAGCCGCATTCTCGCAAAACTCCGTGAGAAACGGGAGGACCACCCCTTGAGGGCTGACAAGGCTAGCCTCCAGGGCATAGGCCATGGACGAGACCTGGTTCTCCCCGTGCCGACGATGCAAAGCCTCCGAGGCCCAGGGCTGCCCCCGACTCGCCTTTTGGGTGCCGTCTATGGCGATCACGTATTGCTTCTCGACCAACAGCGCCTTCAGTCGTCCCGACCGCAGAAGGCGCTTCACCGTCGCCGTCATCACCTCCTCGAGCTCCCCCGGATTGATCCGTTCCAAGATCCGCTGCACCGTGTCCATATGCGGGATGGTTTCCACCTCCGGAAAGATCTCCCGAAAGTGTTCCCAAAACGTTGGACGCGTCAGTTCCCGATTGGCTCTTCTGCGGGAGGCATACTGAAAGATAAACATAAACAGCCCAAACGTCAGAAGCACAGTCAGTTTGTGCCGAATGCTCCCCGGACGTCGGGGGTCGGCAATCCGTGAAAACTTCTCCATCAAGCCCGGCAACAACGCTCGCCAAACCGGCAACTGGGCTTCCACGGCCGTTTGCCGGTCCGCTCGCTCCTCCTCGCTGTTTCGATACGAGCTTTTCCGATTCGGAAGGGTCCAGGGGTGAATCGACTCGGGATTCCGAAGCGTCATCTCGATTCCCCCCACTCGTCTTCCACAAGCTGTGGAAAGGGTTCGACCAACCGCTTCCGCCAGTCCCGCACCAGCGGATAGACCCAGATCGATTTCACGGACGTTCCATACTCGAAGAATCGATCCTGTCTTCCTCGTCCCGCCGTCTTCCCGATCTCGATCCAGTTGGCCGCTCGGTAGCAAGTTCCTGGATATTGGGGTTCGATAAACGTCTCCAAAAGAACCGGTTCAAACCCATAGCGCGCCTTCCAATCCGCTCGAATCCGCCGGGCCGCCAACGCAAGCGCATGACTGGCCAGATGGGGAATCTGTACACCCGGCAGAATCAGAAACCGATTGTTGTTCACGATTCGTGGGCGATACCGCCTGCGCTGCTCCGCCGCCCATCCGATCCACTGATCCCGTGCAGCCAGGGCCTTCGCCGCAGCCCCAAACAACATCGCCCCCACAATGACCGGTCCGTTTGGTCCCTGTGCCCGGATCCAGTACTGGATGCGGGCCCCGATCCCACGAAGGTACCCCAACGGGTGATACGCCGCCATGGTCGCGTTCCAGTCTGCCCGTTCTTCCGGACGGACCGGCTCCACGATGACCGGAAGGACATCCCGCAGGCACGCCTGAAGCTGGGTTTGTACCACCCCCCCTCTTCGTTCCCGGCACCCTCGGGGACCCTGGGCTCGCAAGGGCGGAAGAGTAATCACTCCTTTTTGCTCGAGTTTTAGAAGCAGCTTGTGGCAGGCTTCGACTTTCAGCCGGCCATTCGGGGACTTCCACGGCAGATTCTCACACAAGGTCGCCGCGATTTCCTCTCGACTCAAGCGGGAAAACCGCTGGACCGTGTTTCGAATCAATTCCAGGTCCGCCTCGCGAAACTCTCGGTCGCCAATCCAAAAGGGTACGTCCATCTGAGACTCACCTCTCGACATCATCTCCAAGGTTATCATCTCAGATGGGCTCAGAACTGTCCAGTCGTATTTGCAATCAAATTTTCTTGAGACGCGCTCTGAAGTCAAGCGTCCCAAGGGCTTCCCGGTTCATGCGTCAGCACTGAATCACTCAGTTAAAATCTTACCGAAAGGAGGTTGGCTCACTTCATGAAGAAACCTTACCGAAGGGATCGCGGTGCGGATGTCCATGCAGAGTCGGCGAGAGTACTTCGGCACCATGTGCGGGACATCGTCGGTTACAACCGATACGACACGCCGGAGCAGGCGACGTTGACACCCCGGGCGGCGGGAGACTCCGTCTGCCGGGGTCGTGTTGCAATAAACAGGCCGGCGATGCCTCATAAAGTCGCATCACCCGAGGTCGAGGATAACCCGTCGGTAATCTGGCCCTCTTTGAGCGCGTAGAACGTCCCGGTGGCTTGGATGATAATTTCCCCTTCGTCATTAAACACGTCACATCGCGTCGTGATTACCCTGCCTCCTCGATGGACAACAGACGCTTTCGCCACCAATTCCTTGCCCAAACCAGGTTGCAAATAGTTCACCGTCAGCGACAAAGTCACCGATGGCCGCCCACTTGCGTGATAGGCAGCCAGCCCCATGGCCGTATCCGCGAGTGTCGCTGTGATCCCCCCGTGAACAATCTGCAGATTATTGTATAAAAGCTCCGTGATCTTCATCCGGATTACCACAGAATCATTGGCCAAATACTCCACCTGGGGATCAAACAAGCTGCCCAAAAAGGTCGGGCGCCTTCGTGCGGCAATCTTCAGCAGCTCCGGAAACCAAGGGTTGTTCCTTGCCTCTTTTAGTAATTGTTCTTCATCCAACACCTATCCCCCCTGGAACTTTCACGGCTCATCAACGGTCCCGCATCAAGGGAAACAACAATACATCCCGAATCGACGCTTGGTCGGTCAAGAGCATGACCAGCCTGTCCACCCCGATTCCGAGGCCACCCGTGGGCGGCATTCCGTATTCCAACGCCATCACAAAGTCCTCATCCATCTCGTGAGCTTCATCGTTTCCCTTGGCGCGCTCCTCCAGTTGATCCAGGAAGCGCTTCCTCTGATCGACCGGATCGTTCAACTCCGAAAAAGCGTTGGCATGCTCCCTACCGACGATAAACAGTTCAAACCGATCCGTCAACCGAGGGTCCGCAGCACTGCGTTTAGCTAGGGGGGAGATCTCCACCGGGTATCCGTAGACGAAAGTCGGCTGTACCAAATGCTGCTCCACTTTCTGTTCAAAGCACTCATTCACAATGTGGCCGAATTCCATCCCCGGGTCGATCTTGACACCGCAGTTCTCAGCCAGCTCTCGGGCCTGTTCCGTCCCGGATACCTGGCGGAAGTCAATGCCCGTATAATGCTGAATCAAGTCCATCATAGACTCCCTTCGCCACGGTGGCGTGAGGTCGACCGCCTGGCCCTGATACTGGATCTGAGTCGTTCCCAACACCTCCCGAGCGATGGTGACGATCAGGTTCTCGGTAAGGTCCATCATATCCCTGAAATCCGCATAGGCCTGATACAACTCCATCATTGTGAACTCCGGGTTATGTTTTGTCGATATCCCCTCATTTCGGAATACCCGCCCGATCTCGTAGACCCGTTCTAAGCCGCCCACGATCAACCTCTTCAGATGCAACTCCATGGCGATCCGCATATAAAGTTCCATATTCAGTGCGTTGTGGTGGGTCACGAAAGGGCGGGCCGCCGCCCCGCCCGCCACGCTCTGCATCGTCGGAGTTTCCACTTCCAAGAAACCCTGATCGTCCAAGAATCGGCGCATCACCCGAATGATACGGCTTCGTAATACGAAAGTCTCCCGAACTTGGGGGTTGACGATCAAATCGACATAGCGATGTCGGTACCTCAATTCGACATCCTTGAGTCCGTGCCATTTCGTGGGAAGCGGTCTGAGAGACTTCGTCAACAGTTCCACCCGGTCGGCAAAAATCGTCACTTCGCCCCGATTGGTCCGCAACACTTCCCCTTCCACGCCAATGATATCGCCTAAATCGAGCATGTCGAATACTTGGTAAGCGAATTCCCCCACCCGGTCCAGGCGGACGTAAATCTGGATCTGTCCGCTCCGATCGAGGATGTGGGCAAAACTGGCTTTTCCGTGGCCGCGCTTGGTCATGATTCGGCCGGCCACCCGCACATGAAGTCCTTCTTGTTCCAATTCCTCCTTTGACCGATCTCCTGCAAAATGCAGCACCTGGGCCGCGGTATGCGTAGGCACCCACCGATGTCCAAAGGGTTCTACACCCATCTCCTGGAGTTTCTCGACTTTTTCAAGCCGTACCTGCATCAGGTGGTCGATCTCCTGGGAGGACAACTCCTCACTCGTTTCTTCCGTTAACCCGGGCCTTCGGCGCCCATCTTGATCCGTCATGCGCTCCTTCAACTCCTGTTAAATCGGTTCACTTCTTAATCTGTAAAATTTCATATTGGAGCACGCCGTCCGGCACCTCCACATTGACGACTTCGCCCACCCGCCGCCCAAGCAGCGCCCGGCCCACGGGAGATTCGTTGGAGATCCGGTTTTCTACCGGATCCGATTCCGCAGAGCCGACGATGGTGTATTCCACCACCTCACCAAACTCGAGATCCTTAAGGGAAACGGTCGACCCAATGCTCACCACATCGGTATCCACATCACTATCCTTAATGATCCGCGCGTTGCGCAGCATTTTCTCTAAGGTAATGATACGCCCTTCTACAAAGGCTTGTTCATTCTTTGCGTCTTCGTATTCCGAGTTTTCACTGATATCCCCGTAGCTGATAGCCGTTTTTATGCGTTCAGCCACCTCACGGCGTTTTACCGATTTAAGATATTCCAATTCTTCTTCCAGCTTCTGCAACCCCCCAGGGGTTAGCAGCACTTCTTTTTCCGACATACAGGTCGCTCCTTCTCCACGCGGAATGAAAAATCCCTTATGCTCTCCCAGTCGACGTGTATAGCATCGTATGACAAGAACGAAGGCTTTATTCAATCTTACAAGAACGGCGCTGTTGTGCCATTATACCGTATCACGCCTCAATGAGCTAGAAAGCACCGTCAACACATGGGAGGTTGACAGTGCTTGCAGGGCACTCGGTCGACCGCGCCCCTATTATACGAACGAAATGTTTAGATCGTCAATCAACGCCCGCCCCCCAGCAAGTAATCCTCGGACGTACTCCCAGCCGCTCCAACCAGTAGTGGTAGAAAGACTCATCCGGGTACAGGTTGCGCCCAGACCCGAGCAGTGCAGGAGGTTCCCCCGCCAAGGCGACAAAAACAGCCTCCAGCACATTCGTGCCAAACGAGCGCCCTTCCCATTCAGGTGTGGTGGTGATGAGCCCTCCCGCGCCCCGCCGACGCAACAATTGCTCATCTTCCCGGGTCACCGTATTCGTAAGGATCCAAACACCTTCCAGCCTTTCGGGCAGATGCCGGCGTATATAATGAAAATCCCCGGCGATCACGTCCGCCCTCCGATACACTCGGCGGTACTTAGGGCGAATCTGCTCCTGCCGCTGCCCGGTGGGATACAGCCAGTGAATCGGCAGTTGTGTAACAACGGGACCGAGGACGTGGCCCATTCGGTTCAGCGTTTGAAGAGAATGCAGCGGCACAGGGATACCGAGGCCGAACATGAGGTCTCCAAACGTCACCCGGCACCCCTCAGCGACCAGGGTTTCAGCCATACCAAAACGGTCCACCGCACTCACGAGAAGAACATTCTTCCGGCGCAGTGCGACCTGCGGATCTTCCGCCAGCTGACGGACCACCCGGCGTTCTAACGTGTGTTTTAGACCACTGCCATCCACAACTGGCGTGTTGTGAGCCAAGCGCGCCAGCCGCTCGGCTTGCCGGAACACATACCGTCTTCCGCCGACGTACAGATAACGGTCGATCCCTCCCAGCCCGATGGCAGCCGCTCGTCCATCCCATTCCCGAATGGCAGCCATGGCACGGCGGACATCCCCATCAGTACCGATTCGTTCAATGACCAACATCTGGCCGTCCCATTCCATGATCACGCGGTGATTCCGTCGAGACGAGCCCAGACTCACACTGACAACATGTCTCAGGGTGGTCACCCCTTCCCATCAGAGGAAGGTTTGTTCAATCTGACCGCCCTAGTATGTACCGGGCCGGGCAGCGGCATACCCGTCAGCCGACCCGGCGGGTCAATCGTTCGGCATATCCTTCTAACAAACTCCTCATCTGCTCTTCGGTTTCTGCCTCGTTTAACTGCTGACGCATCAATGCCGCGTCCGGCAGCCCCTTGATATACCAGCCAGCATGCTTTCTCATTTCGCGGACGCCGATCCAAGGCCCCTTTTCTGCCACCAGCAACTCCAGATGTCGAAGACACACTCGAATCCTTTCATCGACGCCTGGTGGGGGAAGCTTCTGCCCCTTCTTGAGATAATGCACCGTTTCTCGGAAAATCCAGGGATTGCCCAGAGCGCCCCGGCCGATCATGACACCGTCGCATCCAGTTTCTTGCAGCATTTGCACGGCCGCTTCCGGGGTGGATACGTCTCCATTGCCGATAACAGGAATTCGCACCGCCTCTTTGACCTGCCGAATGATCGACCAATCGGCGTGACCGCTATACATCTGTTTAGCCGTTCGCCCGTGAACCGTGACAGCTTTTGCACCGGCTTCCTCCACAGCCAGGGCAACCTCCACCGCGTTGACGTGGTCGTCATCCCAACCTTTACGGAATTTCACCGTTACTGGCTTGTCCACCGTCTGCACCACCGCTCGTACGATTCGAGCGGCATAGTCCGGATCCCGGGCCAACGCCGCGCCGGAACCGTTCTTATAAATCTTCAACACCGGACAACCCATGTTAATATCGATCACATCCGCGTTGGTGGCGGTCCCCACAGTTTCGGCGGCCCGCACCATAGAATCCAGGTCACTCCCCACCAACTGGAGGCTCACGGGATGCTCGTCCGGCAAAATATGGAGCATGCGCAACGTTTTCGCATTCGCATTCACGATCCCTTTAGTTGCCACCATTTCAGCACAGACCATCCCCGCCCCCATTTCTTTCGCCAGAATGCGAAAGGCGGGATTGGAAACCCCCGCCATGGGAGCAAGAATCACATTGTTATCCAACTGCACATCGCCAATGCGGAGATCGGTTTTGATCAAACGGTATCACCTCCACCCTGGATGCCGCCGACTAACTCCTCTTCGTCGATCCCCAAGGCTTCCCCGATGGCCCGCAACACATGCGGTGACGGTGTCTTGGCCCCCCGCTCGATAGCGCCGAGGACCGCAACCGAGAGATGAATCCGATCTGCCAACTCTCGCTGGGTGAGATTCTTCAGTTTTCGAAAGGCGCGTATTCTGCTTCCCAGCCGATTTTCCACCGGCGAATCCCACCCTTCTTGCGGACCTGTTCAGCAATCTCGGCCATCGTTTGCCCGAGCACAGGGTGGCGGAGTTCGGGAGCTAACTCTGCCATGGGTACCATCACGAAAATGCGCTCGTGCATCCGGGGATGAGGAATCTGTAACTCCGGCGTGTTCACCACCAGGTTATCGAACAAAAGGATATCGATGTCAATGGTTCGGGGACCCCATCGGATTGTTCGAATCCTGCCGAGTCGGGTCTCCGTATCCCGGGCGACTTGATGAACAACTTGCACGGGTGCCGCCGTCCGCAAAAACAGACAGGCATTCAAGAACAGCGGCTGGTCTTCGACACCGACGGGATCGGTCTCATAAAGAGAGGATAGCTTTATGCGAATCGGTTCAAGGCCCCGTTGTAAACCGGCCACGGCCTGGCGGAGGTGGGTTTCCCGATCGCCAAGGTTGGCCCCGAGCCCGAAGTACACGTCATGAATCGTTTCGGAACCGTTCAATCTCCACCGCCACCCCCTGCATCGTGCCGGGAAAAGGAGGAGATGGTTTCACGAGTTTTACCCGTACGCCTTCCACCGGCCAACGCATCAACAGGGCGCCGGCGATTCGCTCGGCGACCGTCTCTAACAAGCGGCATTTTTTCCCTTCCACCGTTTCCCGGATCACCCGGTAAACCTCTGCATAATCCAGTGTATCACGAAGATCGTCAGACTGTCCCGCAGCCCGCGTAGAAAAATGTAGGTGTACGTCTGCGATAAATCTCTGCCCCAGAACCTGTTCCTCGGGGAACACGCCGTGGTAAGCGTAAAATTCCATCCCGAGCAGGCTGATTGCGTCCACTTCACGCCCCCCTTCCGATCATGGCCTCGGTCATGCGAACGGTCCGCACCATCTCCGGCACATCGTGAACGCGAACGATATCCATGCCTAAGGCAACGCCTAAGGCCACCGTGGCGGCGGTTCCCTCCACCCGACAGTCAACGGGCAAATTGAGCGTCCGACCGATCATCGATTTTCGCGATGTCCCGAGGAGAACGGGATAACCCAGAGCCCGGACATCCCGCAGACGCCGCATGATGAGCAGATTTTGCTCATAAGTCTTTGCGAATCCGATGCCGGGATCGAGAATAATCTGTTCCTCCCGTACACCCGCTCGCCTCGCCAACTGCACCGACTCCCACAGGTCCTGTAGGAGCGTCCCAATGGGGTCGCCCTCCACAGGCGCCTGTCGATTATGCATCACAATCACGGGAACGCCGAGGCGCGCCACCAGCGGGGCCATTCGCGGATCCCGTTTCAGCCCCCAGACGTCGTTCACCACGTGCGCCCCCTCCCGAATCGCGGCCTCGGCTACCTGGGCTTTGTACGTATCGACAGAAATCGGCACATCAAGTTCCCGGGCCACCGCCCGTACCACTGGCAACAGGCGGCGCAATTCCTCCTCGGCGCTAACCGGCAAGTGGCCGGGGCGAGTCGACTCCGCGCCGATATCAATGATGTCCGCCCCCTGAGCCACCATTTCCCGGGCGTGGGCCAAAGCCCTTTCCAGGTCGTTGAACCGCCCCCCGTCCGAAAAGGAATCCGGAGTGACATTGAGGATCCCCATGACGAGGGTACGCTCCCAACCCCAGGTCCAGGGTCCCACTGTCAACGGTTTTCGCGCTCTTTCCGACCGTTGCACAGCATCCCGCAGAGCGGTGCCAACCTCGGCCGCCCCTGGGTCTCCCGGTGTTTCTAAAAGACGATCCGCCGCCTGGAAGAGCTGTTCCTTAGCCGCTGTCACAATCCAGTGGTGACGGCCGGCGCTCACCCGGCACCCGCTTTCGGAAAAAATCCCCAACAGCCGGACGTCGGGTTCCACCCCATCTTCCCAGTCCAAACGTACCTGCAGGGGAAATAGACTTGTTAGTCCCCCGGTTGCCGGCGTGTCCACCGGATCATCCCCGATTAGCCGCCACTCCTCTCGCCACAACTCCGGGGTGTCGAGATAGACCACCCAAGCCCCGCGAACCTTGCCCCCCACTGCCTATCGCCTCCTACACCGATCGTCCTTCGTCCAAAGCCCGAAGTGCTTCACAACTAAACCGGTACACCTTCCCACAAAACTGGCACCGAACTTCGGCGCCGCCTTGTTCCTGGCAAAGGGATTCTCGCTCTTCCTTGCCCAGAGCCACCAAAATCCTTTCGATCCGTTGTCGAGAACACCTGCACCGAAACGCAACGGGTACCCGATCGAGAACCCGGACATCCGGGACCACGTGCGCCAACAGCTCTTCGGGAGTCACACCCCGGTCCAACAGCGCCGTCACCGATGGGATGCTGGTCAGCGCCCCTTCCAGATCCGCGGTTTCCTCTTCAGACAGGCCCGGAAATGACTGGATCATAAATCCGCCGGCCTGTTTGACCCTTCCATGTGTATCCACCAACACCCCTACGCCCACCGAGGATGGCAATTGCTCTGAAACCGCGAAGTAATACGCGAAATCCTCCCCGAGTTCGCCGGACACGAGAGGGACACTACCTCGATAAGGCTCCCCGAATCCTAAATCTTTTACGACATAGAGAGCCCCTTTTCCTACGGCACCTGCGACGTCAAGTTTTCCTTGATCGTTCAACGGGAGATCCACATTTGGGCGATCCGCGAAACCCCGAACCCGGCCTGCCGCGTCAGCATCCACAACGATGGTTCCGACGGGGCCGTCTCCCATGACTTGAACAGTGAGACGCTGATCTCCTTTCAGCATGGCCCCCATCATCGCGCCGACGGTGGCTGCCCGGCCCAAGGCAGCTGTCACCACGGGCCAAGTGCCGTGGCGCCGCCTCAATTCTTCCACCAATTCCGTCGTCCTGGCTGCGTAAGCGCGCACTTTGCCAGAACGGGCCACTGCACGGACTATGTAGTCATGCAAAGTCTTCCCTCCCGAATGTCGATCCCGGTTCTCGCGCCGATGACCCATCGGTCAGCGATTTCGTTCCCAAATGATCCGCAAGCCATGAAGGGTTAAATAAGGGTTAACCTCTTCGATGGTTTCCGATTCCGAACTGATCAACTCGGCCAGCCCTCCAGTCGCTATGACGCGAAAAGGCAGTCCCAGCTCCCGGCGAATCCGCGTTACGAGCCCGTCCACTTGGCCCACAAATCCGTAGATGACGCCGGACTGCATCATGTCGATGGTATTGCGGCCCAAAACGTGATCGGGCTTGACCAACTCGATCCGGGGCAGCTTCGCGGCCCTCTGAAATAAAGCTTCCACCGAGATCGCGATACCTGGAGCGATCGGCCCGCCCAAATATTCTCCCCGTTCATTCACTACGTCAAAGGTGGTGGCCGTTCCAAAATCGACGATCACCAGAGGCGGCCCGTAAAGCTCGATGGCGCCCACGCAATTGACGATGCGATCCGCCCCCACTTCTTTGGGATTTTCGATCTTGATCGGAAGGCCAGTGCGAATCCCCGGACCTATGATTAACGGTTTTTTATGAAAATATTTTTTCGACATGCGATCCAAGGCCAGCATCAACGGGGGGACCACGGAGGAAATGACGACGCCGTCAATATCCGATACGGACACGCCCTGATCGGCGAATAAGCTTTTAATCATCATGCCCAGTTCATCTTCCGTTTTTTCCCGGGCAGTGGCCATGCGCCAGTGATAAAGAAGATCGCGACCCTTATAGACACCCAGCACAATATTGGTGTTCCCTACATCCATCGTCAATAACATGGCTACCCCTCATTCCACCGTTCATTCGGACGCCGACGACTGGCCCTCCTCAGCTTCGCTGGGAACCAGATCGAGATCGAGAGAAATATCCAGGGCGGTCGATGAATGGGTCAAAGCCCCGACCGATATGTAATCAACACCCGTTTTTGCGATGTCTACCACGTTTTCCTCTGTTACTCCGCCGGATGCTTCGACCACCGCCCGGCCATTGATGCGCTCCACCGCTTCCTTCATCTGTTCCACCGTCATGTTGTCCAACATGATGATGTCCGCTTTTACTTCCAGTGCCTCGTCAATTTGCTCGAAAGTTTCCACCTCAACCTCGATCTTCATGGTATGGGGAGCCCCGCGTCTGACCGCCATGATCGCTTGTTTGACGCCCCCGGCCACGGCAATGTGATTATCTTTGATGAGCACGGCATCAAACAGACCAAAACGGTGATTATACCCACCGCCCACCCGGACGGCATACTTTTCCAACGCGCGGAGGCCCGGAGTCGTCTTGCGAGTGTCCGTAATCCTCGCATGATAATACCGGACCGACTCCACGAATTTGGCCGTTTTGGTGGCAATCCCCGAAAGTCTTTGCAGGAAGTTCAGTGCCACCCGCTCTCCCGTCAGAATGGAGGAAGCCCGCCCTTCAACCACGGCGACGGCCTGTCCGGGGCCCACGGACTCTCCTTCCCGCAGCAATTCTTGGAAGGTGACTTCGGGATCGAGAACCTCAAACACCTCACGGGCCACGGGCAAACCCGCGATCACACCCGAACTCTTTGCCCGAAACGTACCCCGGGCTCGAGCCCCTGCAGGAACCACATGACGCGTTGTGACATCTCCGTATCCAATATCCTCCCGGAGGGCTCGCTTCACCACCTCCAGGATTTCTTCCTTATCCAGTCCCATCTATCTGTCCACCTCCCGGATGTAGGCTCCTCGATCCCGAGAAAACACGAGATGAGCTCGCCACTCGGTATCGTTCGTCTCCGGGAAATCATGCCGATAGTGTGCTCCCCGAGACTCCTTGCGCAACTGTGCCGCTTCAGCCACCAGAAACGCGGTGGTCAGCAGGTTGACCCATTCCGCCTCGGCGAGATTTCGAACCGGGTAAACCAAAGACGGCAACCACCGGCCAAGCCCTGATAAGGCCCGGGCAATGGAGTCCCCGGACCGAAAGACACCGACCTCTTTCATCATCAGCCTTTGTAGCTCCCGGCGAAACGATTCAATGGCCCCTGGCTCCCGCGGACCGGGCAGGCTGCGAATAAACCCGGGGTACCCCTCACCTGCGGCTTCCGGTCCGTTCAGCAACAAGGAGCGCCGCTGGCGGAACCCTTCTTGTCGGGCCCGCTCTGCAGCGCGTCGGGCGAAGACGGCTCCCTCGATCAGGGAGTTGCTGGCCAATCGATTCGCTCCCTGAACACCGGTGGAGGCCGTTTCGCCAACAGCAAAAAGCCCAGGAATTTTCGTCTGCCCGTCTAAATCGGTCACCACGCCGCCCATCATGTAGTGGGCGGCAGGCGCTACCGGAATCCAATCCCTGGCCATGTCCACTCCTTGGTCCAGCAAAAAATTGTAGATATTCGGGAAACGATCCCTCAGCCACTCTGCGGACCGATGGGTCATATCGAGGTACACCCTCGATTCTTCTCCCCGGTTCAACTCTTTGGCAATCGCCCTCGCCACCACATCCCTCGGCGCCAACTCGCGCTGTGGGTGATTTTCTAGGAAACGATGTCCGTCCCGATTGCGCAACACCGCTCCCTCTCCCCGCAAAGCCTCCGACAAAAGGAAAACAGGAGCACCCTCACCAGCATAGGCCGTGGGGTGGAACTGGACAAATTCGAGATCCCTCACCTCGGCACCGGCGCGGTAGGCCAGGGCGATCCCGTCCCCTGTGGCCCCTGCGGGGTTTGTGGTCCGGGCGAACAATTGACCCGCTCCCCCGGTGGCCAAGATGGTGGCCGCACCCACGAAAACGTGCCAAACCGTTTCCCGACCATGCTCCTGAACTGCCACCGCCCCGACACAACGCCCGCCCACCGTCAAGAGGTCGACAACCATCGTCCGTTCCCACATGGTGATGTTCGGATGTCTGCCAACCTGCCGCAGGAGCGCGGAAGCAATCCCTTTCCCCGTGGCGTCGCCCCCCGAGTGAAGAATCCGCCGACGACTGTGCGCCGCCTCCCGGGTCAAAGCATACTCCCCGTCCGATCGGTCAAAGAGAGCACCTTGCTCAATCAGGTCCCGGATGACAGAAGGCGCCTCTTCTACCAACGTCCGAACCGCCTCCGGTTCGTTGATGCCGGCTCCGGCAGCCAGGGTATCCTGGGCATGCAAATTGGGAGAATCGTCGGCACCCACCGCGGCGGCAATCCCGCCCTGGGCGGCAAATGTGTTGCTGTCCTCCGGGGTGCCTTTGTATAGAACCGCTACTTTGCCCCAGACGGCCAGCTTCAATGCCGCGTATAACCCGGCGATCCCGGCGCCGATCACCACAGCATCCACCTCATGGGCCAGGGCCTCTCTTGGATCCACGGATGCCACATACCGGGGCACAACCATCCCTGCTCCCCCTCCGATGATTTCATTCATCAGCTGAATACATCGGCAACGACCACAGATAATTCCCGAATCAAATCCCGTTCAAAGGGCTGAGCCAATTCGCACCCCTCGGGGTCGTAGAGGACACGGACTCGGGGGCGCTGGGGAAACCCTCGGGGAATCTCCGTGACGACGCCAACCTCTCCAGTGCTCAAACGCACCGTTTGTCCCACTGGATAGATTGCAACCTGCCTAACAAAAATCTTGACCAGTTCGCTGTCGTACCAGGTTCCACATCCCGCCATGATATGTTCATAAGCCTCATGAGGCAATAATCCCGGGCGGTAGACCCGGTGTGATGTCATGGCATCGTAGACGTCTGCAATTGCCGAAATTCTTCCGAGGAGGTGCTGCTCGTTCCCCTTCAGACCCAGGGGATAGCCACTACCGTCTATACGCTCGTGGTGCTGTAGAGCCACTTGGGCGCTCGGAATCGATATCGCATCCAGTCGCTGAAGAATTTCATATCCATAAGTCGTGTGACGCTTGACCAGGTCGTATTCGTCACGGGTGAGCTCGGTGGGCTTATTCAAAATTTCTGGTGCGATACGGAGCTTCCCCACATCGTGCAGCAGAGCTCCAATTCCGAGATCCCGGAGCTGCCCATTGGTTAGCCCAGCCTCGATTCCCAATCCGATGGACAGAATGGCAACGTGCACCGAATGATGATAAAGAAAGCCGTCTGCGGTGTAGATATCTGCCACCTGTTGGAGAATCTCGGGATTCTCCCGCACCACTTCGACCAGGTCATTCACCACACCGCGTATGGATGCCGCCTGTTTCTGCAGGACGAAACGCTTCGTTACTTCGTCCCCCTCGGTCAGGCGGTGCATGACCTCCCGCACCACCTCTACCGCCCGCCTGCGAAGCTCAGGGGCCAAGGGGTCGCCAAGTACCACGTCGGCTGTCCGAGCGTCTTCCAGATATAAGGCATACACTCCCAGTTCCTTTAGCCTCCGGATCATCGTGGCCGTAAGGGGCACCCCGACCCCAACGAGAACCCGTCCCTCCCCGTCATAAACAGGTCGGGCCAAACAATCACCTGGCACCAGACGATTCACAGACGTCAACCGCACAACCTGCTCCCCCTCACCCCACCCCAGCTTGTCCCTCAATATGACAAAGGGCGCCTCGGTCGGCACCCTACGCGTTATCCTTGGCGAGGCGGAGTCTTATTTTCCTCTGCCGGCGCCTCCTCATGCGGAGATGCGGGATCCCCGCCGCCCTCCTGATCAGGATTGCGCGGTTGGATGGTTACGCGGACATCGGTTTTCTTATCGATGATCTTCCCGTGCTCCATCAACTGTTTAATCTCATCTTCATCCACCGTCTCCCGCTCCAGCAAGGTTTGCGCCAATAGTTCCAACTTATCCCGATGTTCGCTGAGCACTTGTTCTGTCTGCCGATAGCATTCATCTATGATTCGGCGCATTTCTTTATCGATCTCGTAGGCGATCGCATCAGAATAGTTTTGTTCATGAGCGATGTCCCGGCCGAGAAACACTTGCCCCTGCCGGTGCCCGAACTGCATCGGCCCCAACTTGTCACTCATGCCGAACTCCGTCACCATGCGACGGACAATTTCCGTGGCCTTTTCCAGATCATTATGCGCGCCCGTGCTGATCTCACCGAGCACCATCTGCTCGGCTACCCGCCCGCCGAGGAGACCCGACACCCGATCGAGGATCTCGGACCGGGTCATAAAATACCGGTCTTCCTTCGGCAGCATCACGGTATACCCTCCGGCCATTCCCCGGGGGATGATGGTCACCTTGTGGACCGCATCGGCATTCTTGAGAAAATACCCGACAACCGCGTGGCCGGCTTCATGGTAAGCCACGATCTTTTTCTCCACCGGACTGATGACCCGGCTCCGCTTCTCGGGACCGGCGATCACCCGGTCTATGGCATCTTCGACTTCCGTCATGTTGATGGTCTTTTTGCTGCGCCTCGCGGCCAACAGCGCGGCTTCATTTAACAGGTTCTCCAAATCCGCCCCGGTAAACCCCGGAGTCCGCCTTGCGATTACGTCGAGAGATACATCGGGTCCCAGCGGTTTGTTGCGGGCATGCACCTTAAGAATCTGTTCCCGACCCTTCACATCCGGGCGATCCACAGTAATCTGGCGATCGAACCGTCCAGGTCGAAGCAAGGCAGGGTCGAGAATGTCCGGGCGGTTTGTGGCAGCTATGATAATAATCCCCTCATGACCGCTGAACCCGTCCATCTCGACGAGCAGTTGATTTAAAGTCTGCTCCCGTTCATCGTGGCCTCCGCCAAGCCCTGCGCCACGGTGGCGGCCCACGGCGTCGATCTCGTCGATAAAGATAATACACGGAGCATTTTTCTTCGCCGTCTCAAACAAGTCCCTCACCCGGGACGCGCCGACACCCACGAACATCTCAACAAAATCGGATCCGCTAATACTAAAAAAAGGAACTCCCGCCTCCCCGGCCACCGCCCGGGCCAACAGCGTTTTCCCCGTCCCCGGAGGCCCCACCAGGAGAATCCCCTTTGGAATTCGGGCACCTAAACTGGAGAAACGCCGCGGATCCTTCAAAAACTCCACGACCTCCTCCAACTCGGCCTTTTCCTCGTCGGCCCCCGCCACGTCATTAAACGTGACTTTTTTCTTGTCGTCGGTAAACATCTTGGCCCGCGCTTTGCCAAAGTTCATCACCCGGGTCCCGCCACCCTGGGCTTGATTGAACAGGAAGAAAAACAGCACGAAGATCAACACAATCGGCACAATGGACGTCAAGAAGCTCAACCACACCGATTCTTTCTGGGGTGGATTGATCTTGATTTTCGCGCCGGTACTGGTTGCCAATTTATTCAAATCCTGAACAAATTGATCACTAAACAAGGTCCGGGAGGTGAAGGTCCGACCATCGGTCAGCGTGCCCTGCACCCTGAGGGTGAGACCATCGGACGTCACATCCATGCTTTGAACGGAACCCTGTTGGACATACTTGATCAAATCGCTATATGTGATATCCTGCCGGTCCTGCTGGCCGGCGGTGAGGAAGTTAATGATGCCGACCGTCACCAAAAATATCAGCAAATAAAATGCGGCGCTCCGGAAGAATTTATTCATTCCTGACCTCCTCTCGGCCACGGCGGAAACAATTGTACCATAGAGCCCCAGCCCTCTCAATCGAGAACCGGAGTTTATGTACGCGGCGTATCGGAGCCCCGGTATACATTCTCTTTTAAAATCCCCACATCCGGAAGATTACGGTAGCGCTCCGCATAATCGAGGCCATAGCCGACGATGAACGCGTTGGGCACAGTGAACCCGCAATAATCCGGCTCGATCGGGACCTGCCGGCGTCCGGGTTTATCGAAGAGTGCCGCAATCTTAACCGAGGCCGCGTTGCGCCGCACCAAAACGTCGCGAAGGTAAGCCAAAGTGAGGCCGGTATCGACGATATCCTCGACAATCAGCACATGCCGGCCATCCACATCTTGATCCAAGTCTTTGAGAATACGTACAACCCCCGAGGATCGGGTCGATGTTCCATAGCTAGAGATTGCAATAAAATCTATCTCCAGAGGGATCGCCATGCGTTTGACCAGGTCGGACATGAACATGACCGCCCCTTTGAGAACGCCGACCAACAGCGGGAACTTTCCCCGATACTCCGCCGTCAACTGTTCCCCCATGTTCCGAATCCGCGCCAGGATCTGTTCCTCCGTATAAAGAACGGTTTCCAGATCCTTCATCATCAGTTTTTCCTCGTTCTCCTGTGGGCCCACTCTCGAATCTCCTCGTCTGTCCATGTTGCCTCCACGTGCAGAATCCGCCGGGTGTCCTTGGCAACCGGCCAACGGTCGGACCGACGCCAGCCGATAATCCAGAGGATCTCCCGCCCCGCCGCCAGTAAAGGCCACCGGTCCCGCAACTCCCGGGGGACCTTGTCGTCAATCCATACGTCTTTGATTTTTTTCGTGCCTCCGAGACCAAAGGGGGCAAACCGGTCCCCCGGAAGTCTCGATCGAATGAAAAGCGGGCGTCCCTCCATCCTCTCCCAATCAAAATCAGCCACGGCGGGAGTTGACGGTCCGACGCCCGGATCGTTTGCCGCTTCAGCCCTTGCCCGCAGCTCCCACTCCTGCCGGGAGACTACGGTTGCATCGATCGTCACGCCCAGGATCGGGCAAGAGGTACGCCCCGGCACCAACAACGGCATGGGGGGTACACCCACAGGGCCAACCCCTATGCGGCCTGCCTCGCCGAATCGGTCAAGCACCAACTCGTCGTACACACGCCGTGCCCGCCAACCACCGGACAACCGCAACTCGCTTCCCGAGCGGCCGTGAAGGGCCAGGTTTCGCAGAGCCTCCACCTGAATCGCTCCCCACCCGGGCAACCGCTCAGAGGGATAATCTAATATTAGTGTAAGGACCCTGCGTTGTAAAGCCGCTGGCAGGTCGGAAAACCGCGGGATATCGATTCGATAATTACCTGATCCCCCCCTTACACACCGGTCTCGGGCCTCCAGGGCCATCGGGGTGAGTACCGCTTCATCTTCCTGTATCATCTGAGCCAAACGCGCCAAATGATTTTTGATCTGGGGCTGGTACTCCCTTTCGAGGAGAGGAATCAATTGCAGGCGGATTTTATTGCGCAGATACTTCGTGGACCAATTCGAAGGATCCTCGCGATAAGGAATCCCGTGATCCGTTGCATAGGCGACCAACTCCGCCTTCGGCACCTTGAGGAAGGGGCGCAGCCACCACAAATCCCCCCACCGCCGAACCTCGTTCATCCCCCCGAGGCCCGCGGGTGAGGTGCCGCGAAGAAGCCGCAGCAATACCGTTTCCGCTTGGTCATCCTGATGGTGGGCTAAAATCACCGCCTCAGCCCCTGCCTCCCGGGCGCACTGGGTCAACGCCTCATATCTCAACGCGCGCGCCGCCGCTTGGGGGGATTCGCCCGTTTTTCGAATTCGACCCGGAACATCCACGGCAACCCCCTGAAACGCCAAGCCCCGCCGGACTGCCTCAGCCTCGACAAACCGCTGTTCATCCCCGGATTCGGGCCGCATGCGGTGATCCACATGGCACACCACCACACTGAATCCCAGGGCGCCGGACAACTGGCCGATTAAATCCATGGCGACCATGGAATCGACGCCCCCGGATACGGCCAGCACCACCCGGTGAAGCGGCGGGAGCTCCCGATGCCTGTCAAACCAATCAATGAGCTTGTCGATCACGGGCTCGCCTCCCCAGCCCCCGAACCGCTGTGCCTGCGAATACCAATCCGGCCGCGATGGCACCGGCCAAAAACCCGGTCATGGTCCCGTCGGCTAAACCTCGCTGGTAATCCCCCGTTACAAAATCCCGCATAGTGGCGAAGGCGGTGGTCCCGGGAACCAGCGGAATGATGCCGCTCAGTTGAAACAACGTCGCAGGCATCCTCATTCGCCTGGCAAGCCCTTCCGCCAAAAATGCGGAGCTGAGCGCCCCGGCAAAAGTTGACGCCACAGGGCCGATCCCCGCTGCTGACCCAATGCTGTACACCGTCCAGGCCAAGGCACCGCCAAGACCCGCCGGAAACAGGGCCCGAAGCGGAACACCCGACAGTACAGCGTAACTCAACGTCGAAAGGAAGCTCGCCAGCACCCCTGCCGCCGTCAGCCCCGTCACAGTACGACCCCCAGTACTAAGCCCACCGCTATGGCAATGGCCACCGCCGTGAGCAGTGCCTCGGTTCCCCGGGCCATGCCTGACAAGAGGTCCCCGGATAATAGATCTCGAATCGCGGTGGTCACCGCCACACCCGGAACCAAGGGGATCGTGGCGCCCACCACGATTTGGCCGACCCGGCCCAGGTCGCCATCGAGAAAAGCGGCTCCAACCCCGGCCGAGGAACCGATCATCGCGCCCAGAAAAACGCGCAAAAAGTTGCCTCCCTGTCCCCTTGTGTTCCATTGGGAAACCAAATGGGCCACAACCCCGCCCAGGGCCGAAGGAAGCAAAACGCGCCAGTTCCCGGACATGAGAAACCCATAGGAACCGGCGGAGACAAAAGCGGCCGCCGCTCGGAGCAGCGGGTGATAGAGGGGGCGTCGGTTCTCCAGGGCCGTCAACCGCTCCTGAATCTCAGACAACGACAGTTCCCCGCGAACGAACTGGCGAGACAGGTGATTCACTTCCGTCACCCGCTGCAGATCGGTGCCCACCTCATGGACCCGGGTCAGGCGGGTCAAGGACGTCCCATCTTTTTCAAGGCAAATAAAAATTCCGGTCAGGGTGACAAAGGTGTCCACCCGATCCACCCCGGCCGCCCGGGCCAGACGAACGATCGTCTCCTCCACCCGGGATGTTTCCGCCCCGCTTCGTAAGAGAATGGACCCCGCCTGTAAGCAGACGGCCATAATATGCTCCACGTGGTTCCCTTCCCGTCTCCTCTGGATCCCGATTTTTATTGTACACGGGAAGGCCGTCAGAATAAAAGTCGTACCGGTCCGTTTTTGCTCCAAGATCTTTGCATCCGGGACTACCCGCTCACCCCCACCACCCGGCGACCATCGGTCGGCCGCTTGGGACGGCGCAATTTTGGCACCCCGGGAAGATGGATCGTGGCCCATTCCGGTTCTGCGGGGTCGATTCGCGCCACCACCACGGTGGTATCGTCCGGAACTTCCCCCCGATTCATCCGAACCGCCATTTCCACCAATAGATCGGCCACCTCCTGGGGATCCCTGGACTCGATCCGCGCAATTTGCCGCAAGAGCCATGCCTCTCGTTCTTCCGTGTGCCGGGCAGCCTCGAAGACGCCATCGGAGACCATGATCAACAGATCTCCAGGTTTTAGCGTCTCTTCGATCGCGTCGAAAGATAGGTTGTCGAGAATCCCGATCGGCAATCCCCGGCCCTGGACCACAAAGACGTCGCCATCTCGCTTGACAAAGCTGGGAACCGCGCCAATCTTGAGAAATTCGGTTCGAGCCGTAAACAGATCCACCAAGGCCAGGTCTAAGGTTGCGTACATCTCCTCCTTCGACCGGAGCATCAGTACGTCATTCACTGTCCGGACGGACAGTTGCTCATCAAACCCCGCTTTTAACAATTGTTCCAGCATGCCAACGGCAGCTTTGGACTCCGCCTGGGCGCGCTCCCCGTTCCCCATACCATCACTGATCGCCACCGCGAACTTGCCGTTGCCGACATCGAGCAGGGTGTAAGAATCGCCCGACAGAATGGCACCACCCTTGGCCGCAGAGGCCACCCCCGCCCGAATCGCGAAAGATTTTGAGGAGGTGAACGAGACGGTACACGGCCCCTCCCCCCGGCTGCAGTGGATCCGCTCCACGGAAATCGGTTCGCCCACGATATCGGACAACAGAGGGGCGATCAATTTGGCTGATTCTTCATGGCCGGTGCACATCGCTTGGGTGATCTCAATGCTCACCTTCCCTTCTTCGAGACTGATGATATCCACTTGTTGAATGTGCAGGCCGATGTGTTCCAATGCCGCCAGGACATGCTCCTCTTGCTCCGATGCCGTGTTCACCTCCCGCTGAATCTCAGCAGCTAAATTGGTCATGATTTGAGAGACACCTTCAAGCTGCGCTCCCACCAATTCCCGGCTTTCCCGGATTTGCCGGTTCCAGAAAGCATCCCGGTGAATGACCTCCAGGGACTGCCAAAGGGCGGGAATCATGCGTTCCGTTCGGATACAGCGTCGCCGAAGATCATCGGGCGCATCCCGGGACTGGATCGGCCCATCGATGTCCATTACGGCGATCGTATCCGCCATTGCCCGGTATGTCGCATAAAAGTCCCGTTCCCAGCAGACGTTTCGCCGGGCACAGGAGGCGCAAACCATCTTCGCCGACCGCTCCACCGCTTCGTTGAGCAGATCCTCCGGTTCCCGGGTGGACCGCTCGGCCCCACGGAAGGCCTGTCCCAGTTCATCGAACACCTCCGAAACCTCCCGGATTCGGGCGGCCATCATGTCCCGGGCCCGGCGCACGTAGTCTTGGCGGACCCCGGCATACTCCCGAGTTCCAGGGGTAAACCGGGCAGCGTAGTCGATCCAAGCACTCGGGGTCAAGGCGAACAGGAGGAAAGCGGCCACGGTCTCCTGCAACCCCAGGGACACCTGATGCCAATCCGAGGAGTAGGCGGTCAGCAGAATGGACCCGATCATCGCCCCCAGACCGACGCCAATTTTTTTGCCTTCCTGGAGTAATCCGGCCAGCAATCCGGAAAAGGCGAGGACCCCGATCTCGTAGATCGACGCCATGTTTCCCAAGGTCATGAGGATCCCGGTGACCACGCCCACGGCTGCCCCCAGGCCGGTTCCACCGATCAACGCGAAAATCAGGAGCAAGTACCGGCTGAGAACAGCATCAAGAGATACCCCGTGAACCGCAATCCCCTGCATGCCGGTCAACACCGATCCAAACAGGATCACGAGGCACAGAATCTCCTCCGCCCGCAAAGGTCGCACTCGGGCCCGGTGGCTCAGGGCCGGGATGGCCTGCAGGAAAATCATGCTGAGGATCCCCGCGAGCGCGGCGTCCAATCCCACCACCACCCAGGTGAAGGGATTCCCTCCTCCTGTAATGGCCGCGTCCAATCCTTTGACCAGGATGTCAGTTCCAATGACGGCCACGGGCACTTCCACCGAACCCAGCCGTTGCCGCCGGGACAGCCACCCAAAAACCATGCGGTACGCCGTCAACGTGGTTAACACGACAAACACTCGATGGGGATCCTCAGAAACCGTGGCCACCCCCGCCAAAGTGCTGAGAAACACCAAGGGGGCCGCCGTTCTGCGGCTTCCCAGGACTACAGCGTAACAGGCCAGGGAAAAAGGCGACAAAAGGCCGACAATCCATGCCCGGCCAAGGAAGAACCCAATCGCAGCAAGCAGAATGCGAACGCCCCACACCAGTGAAAAGTGCTGACTGATTCGCTTGGACCGGTCGACCATCCCCTTAACCCAATTTGCGCCCCAGCGCACCCGGCGATCGTTCACCATTTGCTTTGCCATCCTCTCCACCACCCGTTGTTAGAGTAGGGCCATTATAGGACAAGCCGGAGCGAGAAGGGTGTCAAACCGCGTCGGCGCCAATGAAAAAAGTTCCGACATTTTCCTCGATGGGTCCCGTTATTTCGCGCCGAGTTGTGCCGTTTCCTTCGACAATCCGGGAACACGTGATTTCGCTGCCTCGACAGGACCGGCTCAATTCCGGTAAAATGAAGGAGAAATAAAAGAGAAAGAGGGCCGTACCGTGCGACACCAATCGTCACATTCGCGTAAATCGTGGGATTTTTATTTTATGGATATTGCCTACATGGCGGCCACCCGAGCGACGTGCCCCCGACGACAAGTGGGGGCCGTCTTGGTTCAGGACCGCAAATTAATGGGGAGTGCCTATAACGGGGCACCGGCAGGGGTAACAGATTGCTACGAGGGAGGATGCCTGCTGGTAGACGTTTATGAAAAGAACGCGGCAGGCGAAATCGTTCAGAAGCAACACTGCATCCGCACGATTCACGCCGAACAGAACCTCATTCTCTTCACCGACCGCGCCCAGCGCCTCGGATCTACAGTGTATGTCACCGATTCGCCGTGCTGGACCTGTGCCAACATGTTGGCCAACAGCGGCATTGCCGAAATCGTATACCATCGCCCCTATGAAAAGGACCTGGAGAAGGTCTCCCGCCTTCTCCAGGAAAAAGGGATCGGATTCCGCCGGTTGGAAACTTATCAACCTCCCCGCGTCCATTCCGAAAGGATTGGCGACTGACAGGCTCCCTCCCGGAAGCCCCGGCGTATATATGCAGGTAAGACCAGCCCGGGGAGGGATACCAATGCCCAGTTGGCTGCGCAATCAACTGGCAAAAGCGTTCCGGGAGAAAGACAAGCGGTCAGTGATTATGCTCAACCGAGTGTTTTATAAATACCGGGCCCATCTTGAAGCAGACCCGTGAGCCCTGGACACCGCGCCGGGGCTTACGGGCCAACCACGAATCACACTTCCGTGATTTCCAGCCGTCCCGTCCGCAGATCCACATCCAGTGTGCAGGCGGGCACCTGTTGGGGAGCCCGGAGGGTGATCTCTCCTCGGCGGCGGACAATCCGTCCGCCTTCTGCCAATCGGGTAGGCACGCGAATATCCGCCACCCCGATTCCCGTTTTCAGCGTACCGTCCAGGGCAGTGCCTTTGGGTACAGTCCAGGAAATCCTTCCGTTGACCACACGGATTTCCACTCGACCATCCGGCGCTGGCACAACTTGCTCCAGCTCTACGGCGCCGTTGGTGGTCATCAACTCCACCACCTGCGCTTGAACCAGCTCAATCCGAATCCTGCCGTTCGTTTGGCGAACCGCCAGCCGGTCAAAAGGTGCCTCCGGAACCCGGACGGTCACATGAGCCCCCCGAATCACTTCCGCCTCATCGTCGACGATAAACTTTACTTCCCCGCCCTCTGTGCGCCAACAAGCATCCAAGGGGTTCCCATCCCCCGTCCAGCCGGCGCCGTCAGAAACTTGGGCCCGGACATGGAGTTCCACGTCTTCGCGCCGTTCGGCCACCACCCGCACGTTCCCGTGAAGAGTTCGAATCTCCAGACCGGCGAGCGGCCCCGGGGCCCGATACACCTGTTCCACCACGGCGCCCCCGATCTCCCAGCGCCCGAACCATTCCGGCAATGCAGCCAGGGACTCCATCGCCTGCTGAAGTTCTTTCCCCAATTTCTCCGACATCTGCCTTCCGAGATCCCGCACATTGCGAGCGGCATCCTGCCACATCGGACCGAAATCCCAGGTGCGACCCCGAGTACTCCACGAGCTTTCCTTCTCCGTCTCTCCGAGCGCTCGAAGAAGGCGTTCTGCTTCTTCCGCGGTGACTTGCCCTTTCTCCATCATCCGAAGGATCATCATTCGCTCCTCACGCATGGGTGCCCCTTCCTTTCGCGATGTTCTCCAGTTTTTGGATCGCTTCGTCCACCGATAATTCGCCAGCCTCTAGCGCTTGAAGGACACTCCCCGCCTCTCCGACACTTCCCCCGGTGCCCGGAACCTCCCCCTCTTCCAACCCGAGAACCCGGAGGATCTGCTCCAATCGGGCCCGAATGGTGGGATAAGAAACCCCGAGCTCGCGCTCCATCTCCCGAAGGTTGCCCCGGACTTTCAAGAAACGCAGGACAAAATCCCACTGATCCGGCTGTAGGCGCATCCATGGTCCGGGACTGAAGTGGCCCCGAATCACGGTACCGCACCTCCCGCACTCCAGTTCCGCTACTCTCAAGTCTCCAAAACAAGCGGGACATTGCGACACCCACCCACTCATGGCCGGACCTCCATATCCTTTATCTTTCCCTTCAACATTGTTTATTCTACGATCAACATCTCTTAGACGCAATGGGCATATCTCTCATTTTGAGGTCACTGATTATAAAAAGGGCACCAGCGCGTTGCCCATGCCCTTCTCACAAACAAAAAAACCCCTCCCGGGGCAGGCCTTCCTCATGCTGGTGGCGGAGGAGGGATTCGAACCCCCGACACTGCGGGTATGAACCGCATGCTCTGACCACCTGAGCTACTCCGCCTTGGTTGCGGGGGCAGGATTTGAACCTGCGACCTTCGGGTTATGAGCCCGACGAGCTACCGGACTGCTCCACCCCGCGCCAGTCACAAAATCAATCATACTGCCGCACCAAATCCGTGTCAAGATATAAAAAGCCGATCCACCATAAAGAAGGCACCTGCACGGTGCCGGAACAAGGCCGAATGAGACCAGTTGAAAGGAAACGGATCAAGGATTACCCGCGCCGGCCGCCGCGGCCGCCACGTTTGGCTTCACTGCGCTTCAACGCCTGTAACCGCTCTTCGCTGTCTTTCATAAACCGATTCAACTTGTCCTCAAACGACATACGGGACGACCGCGACCTCGGGTGCCGATCTCGCCCATGGTCGCTTCCCCCCTGGGAACCTCGATGTTCGGCAGCAGATCCTTCCTTAGCCTGACGGATGGAGAGCCCGATCTTCCCGTTCGGATCCACGTGAATGACCTTCACCGTCACGGTGTCATTGATCTTCAAGTAGTCGCGGATATCTCGAACATAGGTGTCGGCGATCTCCGAAATATGCACCAAGCCCGTGACGCCACCGGGAAGAAGGACGAATGCGCCAAAATGCGTGATCCCCGTCACTTTCCCTTCAAGTTTGCTGCCTAATTCAATTGACATGTTAAGGGAAGTTCCTCCTTAGAAAATGAGAAAGATGACCGGTATAAATTATAGCGAGGGGACGAAAAAGGTGTCAAGGTGTTGCAGAGTTCTGAGTCATAAATAAAATCTCACCGGGTTTGGCCATGTGGAACTGTTGGCGGGCCAAATCGGCGACGTACTGATCTTGCTGAAGAAGACGCACCTGCTCCTTTAATGCTTGGTTTTGCTGTTGTGCCCGCTGCAACTTTGCGTTGGCCTGTTCTTGTTGGGCTTCCAGGCTCCTCATCTTGGGCCATTGCACAAAGACCGCCGTGTACCCTGCCCAAGCGAGGACAGATAAAAGAAAGAGGTAGCGGAGCTTGAGACGCGGCAACCGCCAGCGACGGCCCTTTCTCCGCCGGGTCAGGCGTATGACATTCTCGCGGCGACGTTGAACCATCTCACGCGTCATCCTCTCACCTCTTTCCACCGTCCTGTGCGACATTCACCCTTTCCTCAGCGAGCGCTTAATCCAACGTCCGATCCAGGACCACAGGCCGCGAATTCCCCCGCTCCGCTCTGCCGACCGGGTAGGATCTTTAGTCTTTCGGCGCTTTTGAACCCGCCCGATCACAAAACCTAGGGGCCACAGGATCATATTCTCAAAAAACGAGAGAATATGCAAGATCCCTTCGAGGGTTCGTATCACCAAGCGAAAGATCCCCAGTACGGGTTGCCAGACCGCGATCATCCATAGTCTGTATCCGACCTGGGCACAATATGTCAGAACCCTGACGATCCCCTCCACCGAACGGACGACCGTCGGATGGAACCACACGCGGTACAAACCGAACCCGAAACCCATCACGGCAAAAAAGCTGATGCGCATTTCACCATCCGACGTGGCCAGCAGCACCCAAAACACTCCGGCGAGGGCGGCCGCCCAGAAAGCCACATCGGCAAGGGGAGTTAACCACCGCCATCCCCTGCGCCCTTGGAGAATCGTGTTGTAAAGATCATACCCTGCACCGAGGGCAGCTCCGCACCCCGCTAATGCGGCCACCAGCAGCCACTGACCCTGAATCGGCATTTCCCGCCCTCCTCGCCTCGGGACTAACGAAACAGCTTCGTCAGCCATCCCTTGGCCCGTTCGGCGGGGCCCGGCCCGTCGTCATCATACCCCATTTCGAATACAACCCCTTCGATGATGACGACGCCGTCTTCCAGGTTCAGCGTCTTAATATGCAGATTCTCGCCCCGTATGGCCAGAAAACCGTACGGTGTCTGAAGGACAAATTGCTCACTGTCGAAACTCTCCACTTGCAGGACGCCGGTCACCTCGACGTATTGACGATTGGCCATGTTCACGTGGTGCCTCGGCGCCGGCTTGGTGACCCTGCCTTTTTCCTCGGCCATCCCGTCTCCCTCCCGACTCGGACATGTCACCTTATCCTATGCCGGGCTTGGACGACTCAGAACGCTCTCCCAGAGACCAGCCGTCTCGACGAAGGTACGATAGGGCCGCCAGCATCCAGAAGGGAAACATCACCTGTTGCAGTTCCCAAAGATTGTTAAAAGCATCCATCACAACGATGGCCAGAATCAGGGCCAACCCCGCATAGCGAATCTTCCCTCCTGCTTTCCAGGACTTCCACAACAGAACGAGGTGGATTAAGCCGAAGGAGAGGAACCCCAAGAGACCGGTCTCAATGATGATCCGGTTGTACTGACTGTCCGAATACATATCAGTGGGCATGTGATAACGTTTCGCGAGATCCTTAACGACCGTCCCACCGCCCCCGAATGTCCCGGACCCATAGCCGAGCCATGGCCGCTCCTTAACCGTATTGAGAGCGATCTTCAGGATAAATAACCGCCCGTTAAACATACTGTTGCCGATTTCACGTTGAGACAGGGTTTTTGTCACCCGGTTAAAAGGGTTGGCCCCCAGCTGCTCACCAAAGCCGAAATGTGCCAGAGGAGGCCCAAAGGTCAGGTTCACCGCAACAATGAGTGCCGTGATGATCGCCCCGATGCCCAATATCTTCGCCCACTGCCTCCAAGGCAATAACCGCCATGCCGCAACGAGACCGACGACAAATCCAAGCCAGCCACTGCGGGAGAACGTATAATAGAGAACCGGCAAAATGGCAGCCATCCACGGCCGGTGTTTCTCGGGCAAAACGAGGATGCCGAGAAAGAACATGATGACCAGATACGACGCCAATGTATTCGGGTTCTCCAGCAGAGACATCATCCGCCCGGCATTGATGCCTGTCATGGCCTCGATCCAAGCCTTGGGCTCAGGCCACCCCAAAGCCTGCAGGAACCCCACGAAGAGGATCAATCCCAGCGTCACACCGGATGCCCACATCGCCCGGCGGAACCACACGGCATCTCTAGGCAGGCGGGCCATCACAAAACCGACCACGTATACCACGAACAGTCCGCGCATGGTCGCCCCAAAGCGAAGAAACGAGGTGTGATTGACCACCATCGAAAGGAAAGACACAAGTACAAACAGGAGCACGGAGTAATCGATCCACTCGAATCGAAAACCTTTAATTCCCTTGGCAGCCCATAAACACCCCACGAGAACGACCACTAAGATGTCCGTGCCGAAGCGGAATGCCAAACTTGCCACCCGGCCCAAGTGAACGGGCGTAAACGCCAGCGGGCCGTAATCGATGAGGAAGAATCGCAAAGGGATGTAAATGGCCAGCACCGTCACGATGATCCAAGCCAGCCGTACGGCGCCGCGCCTGAAATCCATTGCCACATCGATCATCTCCTTAGTTGCCCGTCCCTTGCCGGCCCTGTGCCGGGTTCCATTCTATCGAAAGACGGCCTCTTTGGAAAGAGAGGCCATCTGACACTCCCGCCAAGCTCTTTCGAGAAATCGCCGCCTCCACCTGAATCCGAAGGTTTTCCACTTTGAAATTCAAGGCCCCCCTCTCTCCCGCCTGACCCCACGAATCCTCTCCTGAACCTTTTCCCACATTTCCCGCAGCCGCCGCCGAATGTCTGAATCCATGGCTACTATGGCCAATCCCGCCCCCATTTCAAGGACAGGAATACCAACAAAAGGAGACCAATCGCGTACCCAGAGGAACCCTAGAAACACGGCAGCCGCCGCCACCGCCGCGTTCCTCACTGCGCCTTGCAGGAGAAGACGCCAACCTGTGGGGTTCATCAGTACATACCCGATCATCGACAGACATTCGACGACCAAAGCTGCCAAGGCCCCCCCCGTGCTCCCCCAACGCGCCCCGAGCACCGCATAGGCCCCCACACCGACGACCAGGACGGCGACGAGCACCGCTGTCCTTCGGGATTGCATTCCTTTCGTCGTCAAAGCATCCGCCAAGGGGTAATTGATGGATTGCATAAAGACCATCCAGGAAAGTATGGACAGCGCCGAAGCCGCGTCTGCCCACCGCGGCCCAAACAACAGGTGTATCCACCAGGCCGGGTAAAGCAAAAAAGGCAATGCCATCATCACCCCAAGAGCACTCATCATTTTCAATTCCAGAACGTTAAGGCGGAGGTGCGCATCTTCATCTCGTCGATTCCCGTGGGCAAACAGTTGGGGATAATAGGCCTCCGCCAATACCCCGGGGATCTGGTACAACACCGAGGGAATGCGAAAGGCTGCGGCAAAATACCCCACGGCGACCAGATCGGTCACCCGCTCTAAAACCAGGGGGCCCATCTGGTTCAGGAGCATGATCACCAGCCCCCCAAGGGTGAAAGATCCCAGACCCCGAAGAAGAGACCGATCCCAGCCCGAAAAAAAAGACACTCTGCGACCCACCAGCCATAAACTGAGAAGCCCCCCCGCCACCGCCGCCAGACCGTAGATCGGGGCCAGAAAATCCAAAGGCCAACCCAAAGCCATCCCGAGAAACAGGGCACCGGCGGAGAGCAGGCCCGCCACCGTGCGAATGAGCGCCGTGTACTGCATTTTCTGCACCGCTTGAAAATATACGGCGCCCACACCCTGGAAGGCGGCTCCGAGAATCGTCGGCATGACCACCCAGTACAAGACACGGCGCATTCCCGGATCGGGATACAGGCTTTGCACCACCGCCACCGAGACCACCGCCGTGCCCAAGCCGAACAACAGCCGGATTTTGAAAAATCCCGCCAATAGGCGGCCCAGATCCGCACCGGGCTTTGTGCCATCCCGAATAAAAGTGTGAGATAATCCAAGGTCCGTGAAATATCCAGTTACTACAGAAAATGCCAATGCTACACTCAGAATGCCGTAATCCTTCGCTCCGAGGTAGCGAGCCACCAGAATCGCTGCCACTGCCCCCACCAATCGAACCAGGACATTGCTGGCGAAGAGATAGACGGCATTCTTGAGGATTCGCATTCCGCTCAATGGATGTACAGCCCTTTTCGTCAGATTTCCGCTGCCACCGCCGGGTGTAACGGACAGAGGGATGGGCAAACCAAAGGCGCCGCGACGCGGCGCCCCGCCCCATCCTCCTTGGCCTTGGACCGTGCAGGCGAGTCACTCCGGCCCTGAACCCGACTGGGCCTGCCAGTCTTCCAGCACGGTGAACAACGCGCTGCTTTCATCTTTGGGTACATGTTCCCTCAGGTCCACCACCCGCACCTTCATCGTCCTCCCGCCATAGGCGATCGTGAGTACATCACCCACGTTCACCTCAGATCCCGCTTTGCCCGGCCGGCCATTAATCTGTACGCGCCCTTGGTCGCATAACTCTTTGGCCACTGTGCGCCGCTTGACCAGGCGGGAGACTTTGAGGAATTTATCCAATCGCACCCTTACTTCATGACCTCTTTCAATTTATTTCCTGGTTTGAAGGCCGGGACCACCGACTCGGGAATCGAAATCTCTTCCCCAGTCTGCGGGTTGCGACCGATCCGCGCCGCCCGCCGCCGGGGCTCAAAGGTACCAAATCCCACCAACTGCACCTTTTCACCCCCGGCAAGAGCCTCGCCGATGACGTCGAAAACACTGTTGACAGCGGCCTCGGCTTCTTTCTTTTTCAAACCACTGCGTTCCGCCACTTTGGCGATAAGTTCCATCTTGTTCATGTCCTGTATGACCCCTTTCTCATCCTGGATTCACACAAATATTTCTTTGCTCCTGAACGGAATCCTGCACGATTCCAGGAATTTTATCCGCTATCGGCAAACTTTCTTTGCCGACTGCCACAAGGCTTCCATTTCGTCCAAGGAGGCATTTTCCAGGGGGATGCCGCGCTTTTTCAACTCCGACTCCATGTAACCGAACCGCCGGATGAATTTGCGATTCGCCCCGGCGAGGGCTGCTTCGGGGTCAACACCGGCCAAACGGGCCAGGTTGACCACCGCGAACAGTAAGTCACCCACTTCTTCCGCCACGGCCTCCGAGAACGCGGCTCCCCCGTCCGGGCCCTCCTGTTCCTGAAGGGCATCGGCCACCTCCTGGAGTTCCTCCCGCACCTTTTCCATTACCAGCCGGGGGTTTTCCCAATCGAATCCCACCTCCGCCGCCCGCTTTCCTAACCGATAGGCCACTTGGACAGCGGGTCGGGCAAGAGAGATCCCCTCCAGCCAGCCACCCGCTCCCCCTTCCTCCCCTTCCTGGACGGCTCGGTTCCGTTCCTGGGCTTTGATCTGTGCCCACCGCCGCTCGACACCGGCGGCGTCTTCCACACGTTCGCCGCCGAAGACGTGGGGGTGACGGCGAATCAGCTTCGCGGACAAGCTATCGATACAGTCTGAGACATCAAAGGTACCCGCTTCCCGGCCGATTTCGCTATGTAGGAGCACTTGTAACAACAAGTCGCCGAGTTCCTCACATAAAGCCCTGGGATCCTGCTCATCCAGCGCTTCAGCCAATTCATAAGCTTCCTCGATCACATAGGGGCGAAGGGAAAGATGCGTCTGGGCCCGGTCCCAAGGGCAACCTCCCGGCCCCCGCAGCCGCGCCACCAGTTCCACCACATGCGCGAATCGCCGTCCCGCATCGAGGGAGCTTTGCGTTTTTGTGTGTTGCTCGTTCATCCCCAGTGTCGCCCCTTGACATTCTCATTTCAACCATCCGAATCGGGTCCCCACCCGAGCCAGCACTGGACCCACGCAGGGCAGGGCCTCCAGTTCCCCCCGGCTGAACCCCCCCACAATCAGCAGGAGGACAAAATAAGCAACTCCCCCCAACACCACTGCGCTGAGGGCCACCACGGCGGATTCCCACCGGCTCGCTCCCGTTTCGCCGCCCAGGGTTTGCAGCACCAGCACCACCACGGCGGCCATTCCGATCGATGCGACAATGGGACGCCAAAAGAGTTGCCGAACGTGAAGAACGAGGCCCGTGGATGCCATCACTGTCACGATGTTCAACAGCGCAGCCACGGCATAAGCCATCACCGTCGCCGCCGCTGCCCCCTCGATTCCCCAGCGCGGAACCCACAATACGTTTAAAATACCTTTCGCAGCCACCGCTACAGCCAGGTGCCAGACCGGCGCCCACGGACGTCCGACACTTTGAAGGATCGATGATGCCGTGACCTGAAGACTGCTAAACACCATGGCCAACGAGGTGATTTGAATCGCCGCAAGCCCCGAAGTGTCCCGAAACAACATCCGGTCCACCGGAGCGGCCAGCAAGATCAAGCCGATTGATGCCGGCAAGGACAGCCAAATGGTCAATCGCAACCCCAGTTCGACCTGTTGATTGGCCGCTTTGAGATCCCGCCGGGTTATGGCGGAAGTAAGGGAAGGCAACAGGGCAACGGCCACAGCTCCGGCAAAAGTGGCGGGCAAAATCATCAGTTTAAAGGCCCGTCCGCTGAGCCACCCAAACATCTCCGTGGCCACCCCGCTGGACAAACCGGCCGCTTTCAAAGAATTGACCACAGTCAGCGCATCGACATTATTGATCAGCGGAACGGCCAAAGCCCCCAGGCTCACGGGTAAAGCATAGAGAACCATTTCCTTGCCCCAGCCGGAGTCGAGTCGGCTGTCACCCCGGGAACCCCGGTGCCGAATCATTGGCCCACGGCTCATATTCTCCCAGAGAACGGCACAACCGGCCAACGCCCCGGTCACGGCACCGAACGCCGCTCCCGCCGCCGCCCACTCCGGCGAGTGCCACTGAACCATCATCCACCAGGACAGGGCGATGATTGTGATCACGCGAACCGTCTGCTCGGCCACCTGGGAAACCGCTGTCGGCATCATCTCCTGAAACCCTTGAAAATATCCCCTGGCCACGCTCATCACCGGAACGAGGAGCATCGCGGGCGCCACTGCCCGTAGGGCCAAAGCGGCATCGGGATTGCCGACGAACGCCGCATAACGTTCGGCTCCGAAAAATAACAAACAAAACCCGGCCGCACCAATGGCTCCCATGATGGCCGCCGAGACCCGGAATACCCGAGACGCCCCCGCCGCATCGTCCTGCGCCGCCCGTTCGGCCACAAACTTCGAGACCGCCACAGGCAGGCCGGCCGTCGCGAGAATCACGAGGGTGGCATAAATCGGGTATGCCATCTGGTACAGACCGAGTCCTCGATCCCCAATGATGTTTTGTAAAAAAATGGTGTACACAGACCCCAGTACTTTCGAGACCAATCCGGCCCCAGCCAAAACGGCGGCTCCCCGGACAAATCGGTTCCCCCTCGCCATTCACTTTCCCTCCGCCCGTTCTCATCATAACAGACTGTCACGAGTGGATCTATATGTGCGAGGGGTGAGCCTTTTTCGATGTCCCCTTTTCCCCGAACCTTCAGCACGAATCCCATCGGTGTGGCGAGTTCGGTATGTCCATTATCTGGTTTATCATCCACAGGTTGGATGGTTCAGGCCATGCGAAACCGGGGTCAGGTTCTTGGTTACCTGGCCCAGGAGCTCCACCTTCTTCGATCGCGTGCCGTTTAGGACACGCTTCGAACCAAGCTCCTCATGCGTTCTTGCTGCTTCTCCCGCACCCTCCCCAATGCCATCGCCAGCATCACGCACAACGCCAAACCGCAACGTATCCGCATCTTCCTTAGCCCTCGAATGGTGTGCCGTTCAAACCCAAACGAGACGTCCAAGCGACTGTTCACCCGTTCCACCGCAGTCCTGTACCGGTATTCCTTCGCCCATTTGTAGCTCTCCCGGGCAATCGGCGTGAAGATCCGCCGGTCCACCGCGAGCGCCACCCGCACCCCTCCGGCCACGGGGCACTGTTCCCGCCCTTGACACGTGATCCCGTACGCCTTGGCTGGACATACTTTTTTCAGCGTCCCCCGGTCTTTCTCGAACCCACCATTGCTCATCTGTTGCCGGGCCCCTGTCTCTGGACAGTAACAGTACACCGCTCCCCCCTCGTCATACACCACATTCGTGTGTCCCGGTAATAACCGCGTTTGCTCCCCGTCTTTCCACATCCGCCTCGTGTCGATCACGGGCTTGATCCCATATTCATCCCAGCAGCGACTCAGGAGTTTCGAGTCGTCGTACCCCCGATCCGCCGTCAGGACCTCGGCCTTTTTCAACATCTCCGGATGGCGTTTCTCCATCTCATCCAGCAGGACATGCCCTTCTTTGACGTCCGAGCGCGACCCTTTGGTCACCGTATACGCCACCGGCAATTCATGCTGAGCATCCACCACCAGGTGGAGCTTGTAGCCAAACCACCGGACCACTTTCTCCCATGTACTCCCGTCCTCGCGGGTCCCACGATAGGTTTTTACCCCGTATGCTGCATCCAGATCCCGCCGTCCGTCTTCCTTCTTTTCTTTCGAGGGACGGGACGCCCACGAGGCGATTGCCTTACTGTCCATCGCCAAACGACGCCCGAACTCCGGAAGTTCCTCACTCAGGGCCTTCACCAGCTCGTCGAACATCGATTCGATCCACGATCCGTGCTCCATCAAGCTGCGGAGAAATCGGGTGTAAGCGGCTGCGCTGGGAACTGCGCGCAACCCACAGATCGACCGCAGCTGCCCGTTTCGAGACAGTTCCCGACGTAAGCTCTCGATCGACGGGTGCTGAAACACGATTCCTGCCAACATCGAGTTCCACATCGCCCGTACCGGGTAGTCATCTCGTCCATGACCTCTCGATTTCTCCAGATGCGCCATGAGCGCTTCGTCCGGCAGATGTTCCAGAACCAGCCGGAGGCGTTCCAGGTCTCCAAGCGGCTCGATCTCTTCCCAGGAAAACAGTTCGAGTTGTGGTATAATCGCCATAGGGTGAGTCCTCCTTGTTGGATCATTTGTCCAACTACCATTCTAACAAAAGAGGACTCACCTGTCTTATTGGATTTGGGGTGAATTTGCCCGAACCCACTTCCCACTCCCCTCAAAACCCCTGTCTTTCCTGGGACCCATTGGGGGAAAGTTTTCTGGCCCCTCCTCTTCGCCCCTTCTTTGTCTTGGCCTTTTCAGCATCGAAAAAGGCTCGGGGTAAAAAAAGCCGAGCCCACCACTCCCTGAAAAACGCAAAATTTATTGTTCCATCTGTTTCCCGAGGAATGCGGCGGCCGTTTCGGCCATTTTCTTTTCCAGTTCACCCATATGGACCTGTTCATTCTTGGAGAGGAGGACCACCGCCCCAATGGGATCGCCCGCAGCGATGATCGGCGCAATGACCCGGGAAGAGTACGTGTCAGGCTCGTCCCGCAGAATGGACCATTGCCCCGACTCGGCGTCCACAACCGTTCTCCTGTCCTCCACCGCGCGTTCAACATCGGCACCCACCGGCTTGTCGAGAAAATCCTTTTTCGGCGCACCCGCCACGGCAATGACCACATCTCGGTCGCAGATCAAGGTGATGTGCCCGAGGCTTTCATGCAGGGAATCCGCGTATTCCTTCGCAAAATCCCCGAGCTCGCCTATGGGGGAGTACTTTTTCAAGATCACTTCACCGTCTCGATCGACAAAGATCTCGAGGGGATCGCCTTCGCGAATCCGTAATGTCCGACGGATTTCCTTCGGGATCACGACGCGGCCCAAGTCATCAATGCGACGAACGATGCCCGTAGCTTTCACGGTGGTTCCCCCTTTGTCGCGTAGTGGAGTTAGCTTTTAAAACCGGAGACTCTGGTAGGACTGACCACAAACGGATGGTTCGTCAACATTAGGGTGTACACCCGAAGGGATTTTAACAATACCGCTTTCTGGCAGCACACCCGCCCGTAACCACCCCCGCGCCCCGGGAGTTGAGGTGCTGGGGCGTGATCGACTCCTCCTCAGCTCCGGCCCGGGAGAGCCGCTCAGGGCCCCCCGGCGGCCGCCTGCTTCAGGGCCGAGTCTTCAAGGGTGATGTGCGCATCCTGTTTCGCTTGGTTGAACCACTGCTGTTCCTTCATCTGCATGACTTTATTCTTGACCTGATCCTTCACCTGACTCAGCGGTTCCACCCTGCGACTGTCCACCCGAAGAATATGCCAGCCGAATTGAGTTTGTACGGGATCGCTGATCTGCCCTATGGGCAGCTTCATAGCGGCATCCTGAAACGGGCCCACCCACTGGGACAGGGGGCCTTCCGGAAGTTCGCCCCCTTGATCCTTGGAGGGGTCGAGAGAAACCTCTTTCGCGATTTGGGCGAAGGACTCTCCCTTGAGAATGCGGGCTTCGACTTGCTCGGCCTCCTGCTTGGTTTTAACGAGGATATGGGCAACTTTCGCGATCGTGTAATCCGCCGGGTGATCCTTATAGTAGGCCTGAATTTCCTCGTCTGAAACCGAAAGGTGTTTCGCGAAATATTTTTGAGCCAATATGTCGTCCCTTGCCAACGCCTGAAGGTCGTTGTCTTGCAATCCCAATTCTGCCATTTTTTTATTAAGAGCGTCAGCATTGCCGTACACGTACTGGATCAACTGTTGCCGATACTGGGCCACGGTGTCCGCCAGCTCCTTATCGCTGACGGTGATGCCCTCCTGCTTGGCCTTTTGATCCAGGATGTCATGCATCACAATGTACTGCTGCAACACTTCCAGGCGGTTTTGCGGAGTATCCGGATACTGAGGCGCAATCAACAACCTCTGGAGCTTGAACTGTTTGTCCAACTCCGCCCGGTGCACCTGGCCCCCGTCGAAAGTGGCCACCACATCCGAACTTCCGCAACCCGCCAGAGCCAGGATCGCAAGAAGAGTGACAAAAAGAGCGCCGGCCAAGCGGCTATAAGACATTTTGCAGTTCCTCCTGCCCTTTGACAACGTCTTGAAACGCCTCCATGAACTCCAGGAGCAATTTCAACGACTGTTGCGCCGTCAACCCCCGCATGCGCAACGTCATGGTGATGTTCTGCCCTGCGGTGAGCTTGATCCGCTCCCGGAACCGCTTGGTCAGGTCAAACAGTCGGTCGCCCTGGATGTGCTTGTTTTGTCTCTCATGCAGCTTTAACGTGACCTCACTGCCCTGCTGGGAAATCGACTTGAAATCATGCCGTATCGCCCAGATCTTGATGCGGGTCACCGCCAATAGGTTAAGGACCTCTTGGGGAATATCCCCAAAGCGGTCTTCGATCTCTTCCTGGAGATCGTCGACATCCTCCAGCCGCCGACACGACACGAATTTCTTGTAAATCTCGATCTTCTGCATGGAATCCGGGATGTACCGCTCGGGCAAATAGGCATCCACAGCCAGTTCCACTTGAGGTTCCACCACTTGAGGTAAGGATTCACCTTTGAGCTCTCGAATCGCATCGGCGAGCATATCGCTGTAGAGGTCAAACCCCACCGATGCGATAAACCCGTGCTGTTCAGGCCCCAATAGGTTCCCGGCCCCTCGGATGGACAGGTCCCTGAGGGCGATTTTAAACCCGCTGCCCAGTTCCGTAAACTCCTTGATCGCTTGAAGCCTTTTTTCCGCCACTTCGGTCAGCACCTTTTCGGGCTGATAGGTGAAATACGCATACGCAATCCGGCTCGATCGCCCGACTCGGCCTCGGAGTTGATAAAGCTGCGACAGTCCGAGATGATCGGCATCGTAAACAATGAGCGTGTTAACGTTTGGAATGTCCAAGCCCGTCTCGATAATGGTGGTGGTCACGAGAACATCGTGTTCTCCATGCAAAAACTCCAGCATCACCAGTTCGAGGTGATCTTCCGGCATCTGCCCGTGGGCCACCGCCACCTTGGCATCCGGGACCAAACGTCTCACGTGATCTGCCATTTGTTCAATGTCCTGCACTTTGTTGTACAAAAAATATACTTGCCCGCCTCGGCCAATTTCCCGTTCGATCGCCTCTTTAGCCAGTAAGTCGTCATACTCCAACACGTAGGTCTGGACCGGGAACCGATTTTCCGGCGGAGTCTCGATAATCGACAGATCCCGCACTCCCAGCATGGACATGTGAAGAGTCCGGGGAATCGGCGTCGCGGTGAGGGTCAGGCAGTCCACGTTGGTCTTGAGTTGCTTGAGCCTTTCTTTATGCGTAACGCCGAAACGTTGTTCTTCATCCACAATCAGGAGACCCAAGTCCTTGAATTTCACGTCTTTTTGCAGGAGTCGATGGGTACCGATGATGATGTCGACGGTGCCTGCTCGCAATTGTTTCAAGACCTGGCTCATTTCGCCGCGGGTGCGAAACCGGCTGACCACATCAATGGAGATCGGAAAACCTTGGAAACGCTCCCGAAACGTTTCGTAATGTTGCTGGGCAAGCACCGTCGTGGGCACGAGCACGGCCACCTGCTTACCATCCATCACAGCTTTAAACGCGGCGCGCATGGCGACTTCCGTTTTCCCGTAACCGACATCCCCGCAGAGCAGTCGGTCCATGGGTCGAGGCTGCTCCATATCCCGCTTAATCTCTTCGATGGCCTTGAGTTGATCCGGCGTCTCCCGGTATGGGAACATTGCTTCAAACTCTTTCTGCCAGGGCGTATCCGGAGAGAAGGCGTGGCCGGGCGAAGCCATGCGCTGAGCATAGAGTTTGACCAGTTCTTCTGCGATATCCCGGATGGAGGAACGGACCCGGTTTTTGACCTTGGCCCACTCGGTTCCGCCGAGATGATACAATTTCGGCTGTTTGTCTTCGCCGCCGATGTATTTTTGCACTTGATCGATTTGATCGATCGGTACATACAACTTGTCATTTCCGGCATACCGAATGTACAGATAATCCTTGTGAATCCCTTCAATCTCCAAGGTTTGGATTCCCATGTACTGCCCGATGCCGTGGTTCACGTGAACCACGTAATCACCGACTTTCAGGTCCTGGTAATTCTTAATTCTTTCGGCATCCGAGACGGTGGACACCCGGTGATGTCGACGTTTAGCCGTAAAAATCTCCTGCTCCGTCACCACGACCAACCTGAGATCTGGCATCTCGAACCCAGACGAAATTCCGCCCAGGACTATTTGTGGTCGGTGGGCCTGTTTTGACCATTCGGAAGTCAGATCTGCCGACATGCCATAGTCTTCCAGTACTCGCCGCAACCGCTCAGCCCGTTCTGCGTTCGCTGCCACCAGGACCACTCGCTGGCCCGTTCGCCCCCACCGGTCCCATTCTTGTTTCAAGACGTTCATCTGGCCGTGGAACTGCTGCATGGACCGGGCGGCCACCGGAATCATGCGCCGGGTGGCGGCCGTGTGCCGGGCGAGCAAGGAGAATAATACCCTTTGCCGGTGCCCTGAGAGACCGGCATCCCCCGTTATGGCAGGACGGTGGAGTCCAGGGAGCAACTCGCCCTTTTCCAGGCCGTGCAGTTCCCACTCCTGTTCCTCGCGCTCCCGTTGCTTCAGGCTGTCCCGAATCCGGACGGGTTCCGCGTAGACGCAGAGTGCCTCGGCGGGCAGCCAGGTTAAAAGTCCCCCTGGATGCGGATACAGGAGATGGATGTAACGGAGCAAGCCGGTAAAAGGGTGGCCGGCCTCCATGCGCCGGACGTCTTCCCCGATATACCGGTCCACTCGTTCTCGATGGCCTTCGTCGGCAAATTTCTCCCGCTGTCGCTCCCACTGGCTTCTCACGACCCGGGCCGCCGCTTGAATTCGCTCTTTCGGGGCCAGAATCTCAGTATTCGGTCCGATCTCGCAGGCGGGCACTTGATCGACGGAGCGCTGGGTTTCTGGGTCAAACACCCGAATGGCATCGATCTCGTCGTCGAAAAATTCGATCCTGTAAGCGCGTTCTTGCGTGAGGGGAAAAACATCGACGATGCCGCCCCGGACTGCAAATTGTCCCCGCGCTTCAACTCGATCGGCGGCTTCATATCCCATCTGAAGGAGCCGATCCACCCATTCATCCCTTTTTAAAACTTCCCCGGTCTTTAAAGACAGGAGGAAGGAACGGAATATTTCGAGATCCGGAAGGGGCTGGTCCACGGCCCGGGCCGGAGTGATCAACAAAATGTTTTCTCCTTTGGCCAATCGCGTCAAAACGTCCATGCGCTCGGCCGCGAGTTCCGGACTGTAAGCCGCCACATCGAGCAGCGCCGCCTCGCGTTCGGGAAACAGGAGAACGCGGTCGCTCGGAAGAAATTCAAGACAATCATCATACAACTGTTGTGCTTCCTGAAGATTATGGGTAACGACGAGCATCGGCCTGCCGGTTTCCCGTCGCAGCGCGGCCATCATGACGTGCGCCGCCGTCCCGGACAGCCCCGTGACCCATTGCTCTTCTACCCGCTCATCCAGACCCTCCACCAGTGTTCGGAATCCCGGATGTTCGGAAACATATTGGATCAATCGTTCCAACCTGTCCCCTCCTCACACAAAGACCAAAAAAGCCTCAGCCCATCGCTAAGCCAAGGCTTGGCGCGCCGCTTTTCCACATTCCTACTGGAGTGGCGTGCGAATCAAGGTCAGTTCAGGATTCGCCTCTAGAGCCTGTTGGCAGAATTCGCACACCGTGTTGACATAGATACACCCTTCATGGGGATCCGTAGTCATTATATCGGCCCGTTCTTCGGGTGTCAACGAATGGAAACCCAAAGCCGAAGGCGACACGCGGCTTCCATCCACTTCCCCGAGATAGTGATGACAATGACGACACACATAGATGATTCGCACCTTTTCCCGCCTCCCGAAACGTCCAGACCGGACGCCCATGTTGCCCTCATAGTATGCGCGGTGGGAGGAATCGGGATACCACCACTTGACGAACACCGGGTGAAGACAGACCAGTCGATATTAAACTTTTGACATGGCTTTTTCAAACCCTTCCTGCACGGCAATCTCGATCAATTCCACAGCCCGGTTCAATGCGGGACGAACGGTGGAGAGTTCGTCCGGGGAAAACGGAGAAAGGACATGATCGATCACACTTCTGCCTTTCAACGGCCGGCCGATGCCAATTCTCACCCGCCCAAAGGTTTCGGTTCCCAGGTGTTGGAGTATTGATTTCATGCCATTGTGGCCACCCGACGACCCTTTGTAGCGCAAGCGGATCTTACCCAGGGGCAAGTCCAGGTCATCGTAGACAACGATCAGACGTTCCGGCCCGAGGCGATACCACCTGACTGCCTCGCCCACCGCCAGGCCACTCTCGTTCATAAAAGTTTGAGGCTTCAACAACAACACTTGCTCTTCGCCCACCCGGGTACTCGCGGTTAGACTGTGAAAGCCCCGGCTCGTCACACTCACGCTCCATCGTGCGGCCAATCGGTCTATCACCATGAAGCCAGCATTGTGGCGCGTTTGGGCGTATTGTGGCCCGGGATTGCCGAGCCCCGCAATTAACCACATCTCAGCCCAGCCACCTTCTGCCGATCGGCTCTGAAATTTCGAACCAGCCCACTCGCGCTCAGGCAGTGAGAAAAGCCGCAGCTCCCACGCCCGGGGCTGCGGCCATACCGCCGGCACAACCTACTCCCGACGGCCCTTCCCCTCGGTATCGCGAACCATCTCTGGTCCTTTTGGCTCCTCCGGCAAAGTCTCTCCGGCGCCTGCACCGGCACCGGCGGCACTGATATTGACCACGACTTCGTCCGCTTCCTCCAGGAGATGAGCCCCGTCCGGCAATTGCACGTCCGCCGCGCGGATGACGTCACCTTCCTCAGCGCGACTCACATCCACCCGCAAGTGTTCCGGAATCTCCGTCGGTAAACAACGGATGCGCAGATGCCGTAAAAGAACCTGCGCCACCAGGCCCCGTTTGTCGACTTCTTCTATCCCCTGAACTTGCACCGGTACCTCTACGTCGACAGGTTCGTCCAACATGACGACGTGAAAATCCACGTGCAAAATCTTCCGGGTTACGGGATCCCTTTGAATCTCCTGGATCACCGCGGGCAACCGCCCCTGTCCCGGCAGCTCGATATCCACCAACGCCGTCTCTTGCCCCGTTTGCATCTTCACCAGCAGAGCCTCTTCCACGGCAACCGGCACCGGCTCACGGCCCTTACCGTACACGACACCCGGAATCCGTCCGGATCGGCGCAAATGTGTCAGTACACTGCGGCGCAGATCAGCCCGGGCCTCCAGAGGTAACACTTGGGCACTCACAAAAACCGCTCCTTTCTTCAAACAGGTACAAACCAGAGCAACCGGCGACAAACTGGCCCAGTCCGCCCCGATCGGGCTTTCAAGTATTAAACAGAGTGCTCACCGACAGGTCTTCGTGCACCCGGATGATCGCATCGCCAATCAGGGGAGCCACCGACAGTACCACCAGCTTGTCCAGAACAGGCGATTCCTTCAGCGGAATCGTGTTCGTCACGACGACCTCTCGGATCTCGGATTCCCGCAGGCGCTCCATCGCCGGGCCCGACAAAACCGCATGGGTGCAGCAGGCATACACTTCCTTTGCCCCCCGTTCGAGCAACGCCTTCGCCCCTTGGGTGATGGTGCCCGCTGTATCGATGATATCGTCGATCATCACGGCCGTCTTTCCGTCAATGTCGCCGATGATGTTCATGATCTCCGCAACATTGGGCTCAGGACGGCGTTTATCGATAATGGCGATCGAGGCTCCGAGACGCTGGGCCATCCCCCTTGCCCGGGTAACACCCCCCATGTCCGGCGACACCACCACCACGTCCTTCAACCCTTTATCTTGAAAATAACTGGCAAGGATCGGTTGCGCGAGCAGGTGATCCACCGGGATATCAAAAAAACCTTGAATCTGCCCCGCGTGCAGATCCATGGCAATCACCCGATGGGCCCCCGCCGTCTCGATGAGGTTTGCCACGAGCTTTGCCGTGATCGGCTCCCGAGGCCTGGCCTTGCGATCTTGCCGGGCATACCCGTAATACGGCATCACGACATTGATCCGCTTTGCGGACGCACGTTTCAGGGCATCCACCATGATCAGCAATTCCATCAAGTTCTCATTGATCGGGGCAGAAGTTGATTGCACAACGAAAACGTCGCATCCCCGAACGCTTTCCTCGATCTTGACCTGAATCTCTCCGTCGCTAAATCGTGTCACCCGGGACCGTCCCAATTCCACCCCGACGTGCTCCACGACCTCCCGAACCAAAGCGGGATTCGAGTTCCCTGTGAACACTTTTAACTTCGCGTCGCGATACCTCATGACTCCCGGGACTCCTCGCTTTTCATCCGCCGCCCCCGCAACTTGTGCTGCAGCTTCGCTGTGTATCCTTCCTTGTTGATCTGACGCTCTCGGGCGATCGCCATAGCCCCGTCGGGAACGTCTTCGGTGATCGTCGATCCGGCGGCCACGTAAGCATCCGCTCCCACCGTCAGGGGAGCCACCAGATTGCTGTTGCACCCCACAAACGTTCGATCCCCTATTCTTGTGCGATGCTTTTGCACCCCATCGTAATTGACGGTGATGGTCCCGCACCCCAACACCACACCTTCCCCCACGTCGGCATCTCCGATATATGTGAGGTGTGCGGCTTTCGTTCCCGCGCCGATCACGGCATTCTTAACCTCGACAAAATCTCCGATCTTTGCCCCGGGTCCCACATCGGAACCCGGACGCACGTAGGCAAAAGGCCCCACCGTGCACCCCGAGCGCAGCGTTGAGCCAAGAACCACCGACTGCTCCACCTGGACCCCGTCCTCCACCACCGACGCGGACAGCCGAGCCGCCGGCCCGATCCGGCAGTCTTCGCCAATGCGCGTCCCGGCCTGGAGCCACGTCCCGGGGAAAATCACCGTGTCCCTCCCAATGACGACATCGGAATCCACGTACGTCGACCGGGGGTCGACCACCGTCACCCCTTCCCGCATCCAGTACTCCAGAATGCGACGCCGCATGCTTTCTTCCACCGCAGCCAGCTGCACTCGATCGTTGACCCCGGCCATCTCCCCGGCATCTTCCAGCAATACCGGGGTCACCCGCCGGCCATCCTTCTGCAAAATCTCTGCGCAATCCGTGAGGTAGTACTCCCCTTGGCCGTTCCCGTTGTCGAGGCGGCGAACGGCAGCGAACAGTTGTTCTGTGTCAAAGCAATAGGTCCCCGCGTTGACCTCGCGAATCGCACGAATCTGTTCGTCCGCGTCTTTCTCCTCGACGATCGCCCGAATCTGGTCGCCGTCCCGTACAATCCGCCCATAGCCTTCCGGGTGATCCACGACGGCGGTCAGTACTGCAGCCGCTGCCCCGGTCATCTTCTGTACATCGGCCAACCTCTGGAACGTCTCCGGGCGAATGAGGGGAGTATCCCCGCACACCACCAAGGTCTGCCCTTCCGTCCCCTCCAGCAGGGGAGCGGTTTGCAGGACCGCGTGGCCGGTACCGAGCGCCCGCTCCTGAAAAACGTACTCCACCTCATCCCCTAAGACGGCCCGGACCTGCTCCGCCAAGTGACCCACCACTACGACGATCCGGTCCACTTGACTCGCCTTCAGATGGTCCACGACGTGCCGAATCATCGGTTGACCACATACTTCGTGAACCACCTTGTGCCTGCGGGATTTCATCCGGGTCCCGAGCCCGGCCGCCAAAACCACGGCGTTTCGCTGCGTCAATGACCATCCCCCCGTCGCCTCTCCGCCCGGACCGGCACGGACACTGGCGTTTCCGGTAAAACACTATAACTCATCACTATAGGGGATTCAACCGTCGCACAAAAGGTGACGGCCGCCGTCGGTGTGACATCCTTCGCCCGGGACCCGCAGCCCTTCAGATCTCGCTCTCCACTTTGTCCGACGGCTCCCCTTCCATGGGCGCCTCGTAAGCCGCCAACACCGCCGCCTGAACCTTCGACCGAAACGAAGCGGACACAGGATGTGCGATGTCTCGATAGGCCCCGGAGGCCGTCCGCCTAGCCGGCATGGCCACAAACAATCCGGCGCTTCCGTGAATCACTCGAATCTGGTGAACCACGAACTCATCATCAAAGGTAACCGATGCCAACGCTCGCAGCTTCCCGGCGCTGAGCCGAACTAAACGGACCGACGTGATCTCCACGGTCACTCCCCCTCTCCATTTTAGACGGAGAGTTCGACGGCGTCAGATCCGAAACCTGTTTAGCGCCATTCAAATCGATTCTGAAATCACGGCGATCAATTCGATCTCGACCCCCGCGCCTTTCGGCAGCCCCGCCGCCTGGACCGTCGTCCGGGCGGGTTTATACGCGCCGAGCACTTCCTCATAGACTTCATTCATCGGGGCAAAATCATTCATATCCGCTAAAAAAACGGTCGCCTTGACCACGTCTGCAAAACTCGCCCCAGCTGCTTTCAATACCGCCTCTAGGTTGGCGAATACCTGCCGGGTCTGCTCGCGGATGTCCCCCGTCACCATTTGCCCCTCTGGGGTGAGAGGGATTTGCCCCGATGTAAAAACGAATGACCCGCAACGAATCGCTTGAGAATAAGGGCCGATCGCCCCGGGAGCCTTCGGCGTTAAAATGATCTGTCCTGCCATCCTCCATCGTCCCTTCCTGCCGGCGGACCGAATCAGCGGCCAAAATACGTGCCGCGAACCGTCTCCACCCGGCGTTTTTCTTCATCCATGCGCCCGATGTCCACCAATGACACATATTCGCTGACCAGCTTTTTCTCCGGCTCCAAGGTTGCGGTAAACACGCCGATTCCCACAGCCTCGCCACCGAACTCGGCCAGCAACTCCACCAACGCCCGGGCCGTGCCCCCCGCCTTCATAAAATCGTCCACAATGAGGGCCCGGCTGCCTTCTCGCAGGGACCGGCGGGACAACGACATCGTCTGAATTCGCCGGTCCGATCCCGACACGTAGTTCAAACTCACGGCAGAGCCCTCCGTCAGACGTTGATTCCGGCGGACCACCACGATGGGAAGCCCGAGATACCGCGCCGTCGAGACCGCCAGGGGGATTCCCTTCGTCTCCACCGTCATGACCACTTCCGCACCGGCCCCTGCGAACCGATGGGCAAACAACCTTCCGGCGGCATCCAAGACATCCGGCCTCCCGAGGATGTCGGACATAAACAGGAACCCACCCGGAAGGATGCGCTCCCCGTCAGCCAGCTCCCCCTGAAGCCGTCGCACAAAATCCACCGCGAAGGCTTCACTCACGCCCGGGATGTAGCGAATCCCCCCCGCAGCCCCCGTTGCGGTCTCAAAGGTGCCGAGTCCCTGCTGTTCAAAGACTGCCCGCACAATTGACAAATCTTCACTCAACGAGGACTTCGCGGCCCCCAGTCGTTCAGCCAGGTCGCTCAGCGACACGGCGGTGTGGGGATTCTGTAGAAACAATTGGGTCAAACAAACCAACCGGTCGCTGCGGCGCACCCCTGCCATCCCCCATCTTAAAAACCGAACATTCCCTCGGAAAATATATCATTTCTTTCGGGTTATGACAATCTCGCCGACAAAGCCCGGTCCACCCATCCCAAATCTTCGGGTTCATCCACATCGGCGCCAATGGCGGCATGGGGACAGATCACTGCAGATGCTCGAACGGCAAACAACTCCCTCACCCGGGACTCCAGTTGATCAATCGATAGCACTCCCACCACCCGGCTGGCCGCCAACCGAACGGTGAAACTCCACCCGAGCTCCTTCGACAAGCGCAGAGGATTCTTCCGGTTGCGGATGAAACGGTCGATCACCGGGAGGATCCGGCTCAACACGTCGTCGCGAATCACAAACAGATTCCCGCCCGTGAACGTGCCGTCCCGAAGCTTCACATACGTTCGCCGAATCCCCGGGAGTTCCCGCTCGCAATCTTCCCTGCGCACGATGGGATAATAGAAATCCCGGCGAAACGGCCGGCAACGGCCCAGAAAGTCTTCGACCATCGCCCCGGTTAACAACGGTACGTCACAGGTGGCAATGAGCACATACTCCCCCCGGGGCCGACCGAGAAACTCCAGGGCAGCCTTCAGATGATCGACAATGGAGCCCGACCCGGGCAACCAGACCGCCCTGGGTGATGATCCACTCGTTTGCCCCACCACGGCAATCCGCTCCATATCGCCTGCCGCGGACAGGGCGTCCAAAACATAGTCCACCATCGCCCGCCCTTGAATGGACCAGAGGGCCTTCGGACCGTTCTTATCGGAAACGCTCCCTCCCGCGAGGACGATCGCATCCATCAGGTTCCCTCCGCTTTCCCACAATGTCGTCGTTTAAACCGCACACCCGGGTCAGATACACTTCCCGGACGAAGCCGCGAAAGGCATGATAAATTCGTTCCGCCTTCGACTGCCTGTCCACCAGGCCGAACACCGTGGGGCCGCTGCCCGACATCAACGCCCCTGAAGCACCAAACTGAACCATTCGGGCTTTGAGCCGCCTCACTTCCGGATAAAGATCGAAGGTGACCGTCTCTAAGACGTTGCCGAGCCGCTGGGAGATGCGCCCAAGGTCCTTCTCGCGAATCGCCTCAACCATCTGGGCCGTTTTCGGGTGTTCCGTCACCTTATCTAGCCGTAGCCTCCCGTAGACCGCGGCGGTGGACACCGGAATGGGTGGGTGAACCAGAATTACCCACGCCGGAGGGCAGGACGGCAGGATCGTGATCCTCTCTCCCCGCCCTTGGGCGAGCGCCGTGCCGCCGTACACACAAAAGGGCACATCCGACCCCAGCTTTGCCCCGAGTTCCGCCAGTTCATCTGTGGTCAACCCCAGCCCCCACAAACGATTGAGACCTCTTAGCACCGCCGCAGCGTCGCTGGACCCGCCCGCGAGCCCCGCCGACAACGGGATGCGTTTGTCGAGGTGAATCGATGCGCCGCGATGACAACCCGTCTCTTGCTGCAACAATTTCGCTGCCCGGAGAGCTAGGTTGCGTTCGTCGGTGGGCAGCTTGGGGTGAGTGCAACTCAATTGGAAATCCGCGGCCTCCTCTAGGTACACCCGGTCAGCCAAATCCACCGTTTGCATGACCATTTCTACTTCATGGTATCCGTCATCCCGACGGTACAGCACGTCCAAAGACAGGTTGATTTTTGCCGGTGCTTTTTCACAAACCACGGTCGTCCTCCCCGCCAGACCTCCATCGCCGCTACACTGTCTCCACTCAACTCTATTGTAACGTGGTCTGCCAAAGGTGTCTCACCTCCCTTGCGTTCTGACTGCGGTCCGACGCCCGGGGCCAATCCCAGACCCGCTCAGCTCCTAATTCCTCCAGGGTCTGTAGAATGGGGCCTTTTTTTTCATAGAAAACCACCACGAGCTCACCAGGTAAAGAGGAGCTCACCGCCTCGCCCAAAGCCGCGGTTTCCTCCAGATTGACATACAGCGGCAAAAGCGGGTTGACGCCGCGCACCGCCTCGGTCAATAGCCCGGCCACCTCCCCCTTGTCACGCCCTCGCGTATCCCTGTCCTCCTTGACCCAGATCCTCTGAAAATGACGCGCCGCTTCCCTCCCCGCAGCCTGGATGATCGAATCATCCCGGTCCCCCGGAACCCCGATAACCCCAGTGACCCGAGGGCCGGGCCATTGCTGCACCAGCTGTCCGACGGCGGCAAAGCTGTGGGGATTGTGCCCATAATCCACCATGACGTAACTGCGACCTACACGGTACAGATTGGTTCGCCCCGGATTGTCCACTTCCCGGCCAAAGCGGCGGAGTGCATGGGCGATCTGGGAACGGGGGATCCCCCCCGCCCGGCAAGCCGCGGCAGCCGCCAGGGCGTTGGCCACGTGAAACCCCGCCGCTCCGCGGCAAGCCACGGGAACGGCGACCACTCTCACAATCGGCCAAGTCCGCGCCCCGGTCCGTTCCAGAATCCAGCCATCTTTTGCGAGAATCGTCGTTCCCCCAATGGCGAGATGGCGCAACACCACCGGGTTATCCGGCCTCATGCTGAAAAATACGATCCGACGACGCAGACGCCCCGCCAAATCGACCAAACAAGGGTCATCGGCGTTGAGAACGACGGCGCCACCGGGATACACCCGCTCGGCCACCAGGGATTTCACAAAAATCAAATCCTCCAGTGTTTCAATCTGGTCCTGGCCGATGTGGTCCAAGGAAATATTGGTCAACACCGCCACATCCGCCCAGTCGTACCCCAAGCCTCCCCGAATGATACCACCCCGGGCCGTCTCCAAAACCACCGCCGTGACATCCGGGTGAGCCAGCACCGTTCGGGCACTGAAGGGGCCAGTGGTGTCTCCCTCCACGATCTTTCGCCCACCTATGTAGATACCATCCGTGGTGGCGGCTCCCACCGTTTCGCCACAGCTTTGTAGGATATGAGCGATCATTCGGGTGGTGGTGGTTTTCCCATTCGTCCCAGTCACCGCGTATACCGGCACCCGGGTGGGATGGCCGGGTGGAAACAACGCATCCACAATGGCCCGGCCCGCGTTCCGGGCCGCCCCTTGCGAGGGAAACTCGTGCATCCGAATCCCGGGCGCCGCGTTGACTTCCAGCACCACCGCCCCGACCTCATTCACCGGCCGGGCGATGTCCGGTGTCATCAGGTCGACGCCGCAGATGTCCAACCCCACCGCCCGGGCGGCCCTTTCGCACAACCAACGCTGGTCCGGGTGAACCCGGTCGGACACGTCCTCCGCCGTACCACCGGTGCTGAGATTGGCACTGTCCCGCAACACCACGACGCGCCCGACTGCAGGAACCGCCTCTAAATCGAGCCCCTGGGCCCGCAGTTGCCGGAGAACAACTTCGTCGATGGGAATACGGGTCAACGGTTTCTCGTGCCCGACGCCCCGACGCGGATCCATATTTTCCAGCTCGATCAGTTCGCGGACCTGGTGCACGCCATCCCCCACCACCCGGGGCGGATGGCGGAGGGAAGCCGCCACCATTCGGCCGCGCACGATCAGGATCCGATATTGTGCCCCGGGAACCCACTTTTCAACGATCACCTCGGGATCGATCTCCGCGGCCCGCCGGTACGCTTCCCGGACCTCGCCCTCGGTATTCACGCGCACACTGACCCCGCGGCCTTGATTGCCGTGCACGGGTTTGACTGTCACGGGCAATCCCACGTCCCGGGCGATCCGCGCCGCCTCCTCTTCGGATAAAGCGGTGCCGCCGTCGGGCACCGGAACCCCAGCCTCCTTCAGAACAGCTTTGGTATACGCTTTGTTGCACGCAATGTCCACCGCCACCGCAGAGGTCTCGGGACCGATCGTGGCTTCGATACGCTTCGCCCATTTTCCCGTCCCGAGTTGGACAAAACTGCCGTCGAGTATCCTCCTCCAGGGAATTCCCCGGGCCTCGGCCTCTCGGACGATTGCCGCCGTGCTCGGTCCTAAACGGTGGCGGCGATGGATATCCGCAGCCTCTTGCAGCGCCGCGTCCAACGAGAACGGACGCCCGTCAACCAATGCCTGAATCAGGTCGGCGGCCACAGCAATGAGTCGAGTCATCGCCTCGGGAGCGTGACACTCCATCACCACATCGTAGAGTCCGGCACGGCCGGCGTACAGAGTTTTCCCGAAATACGCCGGGGCATCGATGCGATCGGTCAGTTCCAGCGTGACATGCTCCAGAACGTGGCCAAAATATGTACCTTCCCGCAGCCGTTCCACGAATCCCCCCGGCATTCCTTTGGCACAGTGATGATCGGTCACCCCGGGAAGATGTTCGATGAGCCGGTCGACAAAACCCGGAAACTCATTGCTTTCGCGCTCCGTCAACTCCTCCAGATCGACTCGGGCAACGAGAATGGGCTTGCTCACGTAGATATTCGGCCCGGGAATAAACCGGACATCGAGAATCTTCATGATGTCAACTCCTCATCTCCTCGGTGAGGTTCAACGTCTTCCAGAATCGGCCGGCGGTCCCGCAGATCGAATCGATGGCCCGCGGGCAGTACGTGCAGCCGAATGCCACACAGGGCCAGGGGCTCCCCCCGGTCGGCAGACTCGACGTTCGCGTAAGTGAGGGCACTGGCGTCCACGATGCTCACCGCTCCGGTGCCAATTACTCGGCATTCTACCCCTGAAACGACCACCGCCGTGTTTTCGTCGATCCCCATCCCGAGATGATGAGGATACTTGGTCACCGCTGACAACAGTCGCCCGAGCCGACCCCGCTGGGCGAAATGCTGATCAATCACCACGCCATTCAAAAACTCCATGCCCGGCTCCATGTGAACAATTCCCGGACGAGGACTCGTTTCTGCCTCCCCTTCGACAATCATCGTGCTGGACATCACGGAAGCGCCGGCGCTGGTCCCGGCCAAGACCAACCCGTCCCCATGCCGCCGGTGGAGCGCAGCATCCAACTGTGTACCGCCCAATAAACGGGTGATACGCCCCTGTTCACCGCCCGTAAAAAATACACAACTCGCCCGTTCCACTAATCGCACGGCGAAGGGGGCGCTCGCGTCCTCCCGCTTTACGATGTGGAGAGGATGGACCTCTTCAGCTCCCAAGCGCGTCAGGACTTGCACGTACTCGTTACCTACCTCGATGGGAAATTCCGTCGCTGCGGTGATCACGACGATGCGCGCCTGTTCCCCTCCGGCCAGACGAATCAGTTCCCGCAAGATGACGCAGTCTCCTTGTTTGTCTTCAGCCCCGCCGATGATCACCAGAGGTCCCGGCGTCGCTCGCACCCATTGCCCCCTCCTTAAGAAAAAAAGCCAGGGGATGGCCCCTGGCCGGCCGCCTTACAGGTCGGTGTCGTGGCGCTCCCGCAACGCTTTCTCGGCGATCTCGATGGCTCTGCGAACCATATTCCCGGCATCCCGGGCGCGAATGCCACCCCAGCCTTCCCGCTGCACGGTGTCGTAGAATCCGAGGTCCTTTGCCAACTCGACCTTAAATTCCTCGGACATTACGCCACGCCGTCTCGGCACGAGCCGATCCCCTCCTGTCAACGACTCTGGGAGTCTTTTAGGCGTCCATCTCTCAGTATCCCCGGCGCGATTCCCGAACATGCGCCTCAAAAATACGAAAAGGGCCGCATCCTTGCGGCCCATCGTTGCCTCCCCTTCAAGGTGGGTGGCCGGTGCTACCGTTCGATACAAACCCGCACGGGCTCATCGTCCCGCATGATCATCAACTCCACCGTCTCCGTCAGAATATCGGCGTAGCTGTACGAAACGCGTTTGAACGAGTGGTCCGACTGATCCAACTTGATCACAAAAACAGACGGATAGGTCTCTTCCAGAATACCTGTCCGCTCGATCATCTTGCGTCGTCCGTTATTGGCCCGGATCAGGATCTTCTCCCCCACGTAGCTGTCGAGGCTGCGCTTAATCTCCAAAAGCGCATTCTTCGCCGCCACCCGCACCACCTCTTTCTCGAGGACAGTGTACCATGAAGGACTTCACATTGTCAAATGAAGGCTCTATTATAGCAGGAGGTCAAAATCGTTGTCAATCGGTGAATCGGGTCATCCCTTGCCGCAAAACTTGGCGTTACCCTTCGATCACCCAGTTCCTCAATGTACCGATGCCATTCACTGAAATTTCGATACGATCCCCTACATCCAAAAACCGGGGAGGTTGAAATCCCATCCCCACCCCCGCCGGCGTTCCGGTGGCGATGACATCCCCGGGCTCAAGGGTGATTCCCGCACTAATGACCTCCAGGATCGTCGGAATGTCAAAAATCAGGTCGGTCAGCCGGCCTCTCTGGCGCAGCTCGCCGTTAACCCGGGTTTCCAACACCATTTCTTGAATGGGAGGCGCATCTTCTTTCGGCACCACAAAAGGGCCCATGGGGCAAAACGTATCGAAGCTCTTCCCCAGGTGCCACTGCAGATGCCTGCGCTGCCAATCCCGGGCGGTGACGTCATTGATCAACGTGTACCCGAATATGTAATCCATCGCTTCTTTTCGGGACACCCCCCGGGCCCGGCGCCCCACCACCACCGCCAGCTCACCCTCATAATCCAATTGATCCGTCACACCCCGGTGGCGCAGAATCCCGCTCCCGTGGCCCGTTAAGGAAGAAGTCGCTTTTGAAAACACCACCGGATACTCCGGACGCTCAGATTTCATCTCCCGGGCGTGATCGGCGTAGTTCTTGCCCAGGCATAGAACATTCTTCCTCGGAGTCCCCAGAGGGGGCAACATCTCCACCTCTTCCAGCGCAAAGACGACCCCGGCTCCGGGGGCCAACCAGTTCGCGTCCCCAGCCGTTTCCAGAGCGTGATGAAGAGCACGCAGAGCCTGTCCGGCCGGCCCATCCCAATCCTCGATCACCGCCCGTACATCGCCACCCGTCAATGGGCCATCCGCCACTAAACCCGCCTCGGAAAGACGCCGCTGGGCAGCCGCCGCGTCCACCACCCACTCCTCACCCCGGGCGAGGCCCAGTCGGGCCTCCCCATCGATCGCGAAACACCCCAGTCTCATCCTTTGCCCGCACCCCTTTCGGCCCTTGGCCTACCCAATCTGATTTATTATACACCCCTTTTCCGGGGCAGATTCAATAGGGAGACCGAGGCAGGCCGATGCGGTACTTTCCCCGGGACTCAATCCCCCCCAACCCATCCGTTCCGGTAATGGTGGAGCGGACGACGTCAAAAATGTTCACCGTCTGATTAATGGGGGTATAGGCGATTTTTTCCGCAATCAGTACCGGATCCAGGGCATGAATCAGGATCCGGTGGGGAGAACTGGCAAAATTCGCCCCCGCTTCGAGCAACCCTTCGTAATGGGATTGACAGGCACCGGCGAAAATAATCAAATCATCCAGACTTCTTTCCCATCTCCGGGCCACGCGCACGGCGCGAATAAAATGTTCGGAGTTCCGATAATTAAAAATATTCATGAGGTCCTGGCCCTTGCGCAGAAGCCCGTCGTGACCAGTGAGAATGAGAATGTCCGGCTGAAATTGATCCAATAACTCCGGGAGCGCATCTGCCATGCGGGATTCCGGCATATGGCGCCCCTCGGCCGGGATGCCGAGATCCCGATAGGCCTGGAGACATTTGTTCAGATAAGCGCCGTCTCCATCCAAGTGTAGAACCCGGCCGGGGCGCTCAAAAAAATCGTGAGTCTGGCGAAATTTCATCTCCGCCCGCATACGCAGTTTATCCGCCTCTACCTCCCGGCGTCGCCGCACCAATTGAAGCGACTCCTTTTCCGCCCGGGATTCATCAGACAGATAGGTCCTGAGCTCCTCTTCACTCACCGCCACCAAGTCATCGAAGGGGGCATCGGCGATCAGTCGCACGTCCACCCCTTTGAGCACGGCGACCCGAGCTTCTTCGTCCACTTCCACGATCACAAAACACAGGTCTTTCCCGTAAGACTGCCGCGCCACCACGTCACCCGGCTTCCACAAGGCCGCCCCTCCCCTCGCTTAGCTTGGCGCATCCATTCCGGCCCTCGGCTCTTCGCGGCACCTCCTCACACCGTCGCCGCGGCCTGTCGTATTCTATGCCAAAGCGGATCAGCAAGTGTCGGATACTCGGGACATGGCCATCGGCATATAAGAAAGGGAAGGGAGGTACCCACGTGTGTTGTCAATCGTGCCGGCCTACAACGAGGCGGGGCGAATCGTTCGAGCCCTCCGCATCCTCCGCGCCTCCGGCGCAGACCCGGTGATCGTCATCGCCAACGGTTGTCGAGACGGTACTGAATGGCGGGTTCGATCTTTCGGTGATCCGCGGGTGGAAGTTCTCGTGTGGCCGCACCCCTTGGGGATTGATATTCCCCGGGCTGTGGGGGCAGCAGTGGCATTGGCCCGGGAAGTGCCGCACGCATTGTGGTACGACGGAGATTGGATCGGCGACGTCCGTCACGAACTCCGGCCGTTCATCCGAAAGGTGGAACACTTTGACGTCGACCTCGCGCTGTGGGATCTGGGGGTGGACCAGTTTCCGGACCCGGCGCTGAACCATTTGTGGAATAAGCTTAAGAAATCCCTGCCTTTCGGCAATCGCTTGGAAGGCGTTCATCCCAGTCTCGGGCCCGTGGCCCTATCCGCTCGGCTCCTTCGGGCCGTCCCATTGTCCGATGTGGCGAAACCGCCCACCCTCCTCGCCCACGCCGCCCGCCTGGGCATGCGGGTGGAGGTCCTGGCGCGCTGCCCTCTCGCCCGGCTGGCTTCCGCCCACCGGGTCAACGGACACCGCAGGGCCGTCCTCGAAGCTGTCACCGGGGACACCATGGAGGCGCTCTGCATCTTGAACAACCGTCCCCGCACCCGGCAGTTCGCCGGCAGCCTGTACATCGGCGCCCATCGCGAACGCCGATGGGATCACTTGGCCACCCTCGTCCAATTTATCCGCGGGGGAGCATGAAACCCGATCCAACACCCTTTCGAGGAGCAACAAGCCTGGATTTTAACGTTTCAATGACGCGGTCCAAGATGGACGGGATCGCCTCCCGATGCCGAAACGCCGCAAACTGCCGGAACCCCCAAACCTCGCCGGCGCCCACCCCGGGCACGGCCTCCATGATCTCTACGGCGTCCAGGGTACACGCCGAGGCCATCTCTTCCCGAACGTACATGCGCACCTCCGTGCCTTCAGGGCCTTCGTAGGCCACAACGCTCATATCCGCCCCTAGATCCAGGAGGGCCCGGGCGACAAATGTGGGGATGTTGGTCCGGATCTCGGACAGAAGAATGTTGTAATCGCCGAGTTTGACCCATCGGGATCCGAGGGCCGCCCGCAAAATCACTTCCCGGTCCCGGCGCTGATCGTCCAAGTAGAGCCGCTTCACATCCTCATAGGAGACCCCTCCGGTTTGCAACAACTCGCCAAAGGTGCGAAACGACTCCGCATCCCCTTTGTGAAAGTGGATCGTATCCGTGAGGATACCGGCGGCCAAAGCCAAGGAGGCCTCCCGCCCGGGCAGGGCCCCCGCCGCTTTTAACAGGCGAAAGACGAGTTGGCAGGTCGAGGATACCGGGTCGTAGAGGGCATCGATCGCCCGGTCGACCAGCCGGTTGTCCGGATGGTGGTCGATAAGGTAAAATGCCCCTGGAACGGCGGGCTCTAACTGGGAAGCATCGGCCGCGTCCACCACCACCACCGACTCAAAGGCATCGGGATTGGGATTCTTAACCACTTTCATGCCCGTGGCATCGATCAGCTTTCGGGTGTGAATGGCCGGTTCCCGCGGAACACCGACGGTTCCACCCAGCCACTGGGCGAGGGCGAAGGCCGCCCCCAGTGCGTCACTGTCCGCTTGGTCGTGGCAAAGGAAAAGAATCTTTTTGCCCCGCAGCGATTGTATCATTTGCAAAAAGACTTGCATGTGGACCACCGCCCCTGCCGACAAACTAAGCCTTGGTATATTTATCCGCCACCTTCGACGCGCCGAAGGAATCCGGTTTGATTTTCGCCGTGTAACCGCTGCTGGTGACCCAGCCCACAACCTCCCGGATCAACTGCCGACTCGCCCCCTCCTCACCGATATCCAGGTGCACCTCGATGTCCCGCAAGGCACCGGCCTCACGTAGATAGTGTTGCACTTTCTCCCCCAACTCCACCGACATGGCCGCCTCGGTGTACAGACGCTGAGTCAGCGAACGAATGATGCGGTGGGACTCCCGATGAAAATAGTACCGAGCTCCCTTTCCCACTCGATGAATGATGATGGCCATCGCGAACTGTGTCTTTCCTTGGGCTGGTCGATTCTGCGAATCGGTTCCGATAATCAGGCGATATGTCTCCCTGGGGGCCTCAGCCATAAATCCCACAATGTCGCTGACGACTTCCTCCAGATTGAGGCTCCCCTTGCTCGGGTTCCAAAATTCCACAATCCCCACCGCCTCATGGCATTGATTTGGGATAGACACCATCCGCCAACGCCTGCGCCAACCGCGTAAACTCCTCCAAGGACAACGTCTCCGCCCGCCGATCCGGCGCCACGCGGGCATGGCGGAGTGCCTGTTCAATCGAGGCCCGATCCCTCCCAGCCAAGGCGTGGGAAAGCGCGTTCAACAACGTTTTTCTCCGCTGGCCAAACCCCGCCCGAACCACCCGGGACAACCTGCGAGTCACCTCAGGATCGGGGCGCGGACGCAGGTCGAGCCGCACCACGACCGAATCCACCTCCGGCCTCGGCCAAAAACACGAGGCCGGCACCCGGGCCACCGACTCGACCTTCTCCGCAAACCACTGGACGGCCACGGTCAACGCCCCGTAGGTTTTCGTGCCCGGCCGCGCCGTGAGGCGGTCCGCCACTTCCCGCTGGACCATCAGAACCATGCGATCCATGACCGGCCCTTCTTCAAGAAGCTTCATCATCACCGGAGTGGTCACATAGTACGGGAGGTTCGCCACCACCCGGACGGTCCGAGGACCGAAGGCCTCTTCACACATTCGTGGAAGATCCACCTCCAACACGTCGCCCCAGCACACCTGCACATTCCCGAAGTCGCGCAACACCTCGGATAAGACCGGTTGCAATGACCGATCTTTCTCGACGGCCAACACCCGCCACGCGGCCTGGGCCAAACGAAGGGTGAGGGCCCCCAATCCGGGCCCGATCTCCAACACGGCCTCTCGCCCGCTCAAATCCGCCGCAGCCACGATCCGTTCCAGGATTCGATCGTCAACCAGAAAATGTTGCCCGAGTGATTTCTTGGGGTGAAAGGCGTAGCGCCTCAACAGCTCGGCCGCGGAGGGTACAGAGGGCCGGGAGTCAGTCATGGCTTCGCCCGCCTCCCGCGGCCCGGACCGCCGCCCGAAACTCCTCGGGGTCAACGCCGAGGACGTTCAGGCGCTTCCAAAAAGATTTGGCGTTCCCATATCCCACCCCCAGGTCCCGGGCCACCTTTGCCCGGCGGACCGAGGCCCCCGGCGCTCCCACCAGACCGGCTTCCATCATGTCCGACCAGGTGATGCGCCAGACTTTGGCGGGGACCTCCGCGCGAACCCTGGCCAGCGCTCGGTCGATGGCGGATGGGCTTGCGTGCTCAATGCCGATATCGCTTCCGTCGGTGGCTTCTTCTGGCGGGATAAAGGCGTGTTTACACCCCGGGACCCTGTCGGCGATGCGCGTGCGAATCCGCTCACCCATGGCATCCGGGTCTGTCAGGATGATCACGCCCCTCTCAGCCGCCACCTTGCGGAGAAACCCGATCAGTTCCCGGGAAACCGCCATGCCGCCCGTGACGACGACATCCGCTTTCACTGCTCGATCCACCGCCGCCTTGTCCCGCCATCCTTCCACAACCACCACTTCCGCCACCTCGGGTTTCGTCACGTCCGCCACCCTCTCCTCCGTCAACCTTGGACACGAAACAGTCGCCGGGCATTCGCCCGGGTGGCCAAAGCCAACTGTTCAGGTTCCGTTTCCCGAATCTTGGCCAGGGTCTCGGCCACCAAAGCCACGTAGGCCGGTTCATTGCGTTTTCCTCGATGAGGTTCCGGGGTCAAATACGGTGCATCCGTCTCGATCAACAGGCGTTCCTCCGGCACCTGGGCCGCCACTTCCTTCGGCCGGCGGGCGTTCTTAAAGGTTACAGGTCCCCCGAAAGACAGGTAAAAGCCCAGGTGTAAACACTCCTGGGCCATAGCCAAACTTCCGGAAAAGCAGTGCATCACGCCGCCGACCTCGGACGCCCCGGCCCGTTTCAAAATCTCCAACGTATCGGCGTGGGCTTCTCGATCATGGACAATCACGGGAAGGTTCAACTCCCGGGCCAGGGCGATGTGCCGCTCAAAAACTTCTCTCTGCACATCCCGGGGGGAATGATCGTAATGATAGTCAAGCCCGATCTCCCCAATGGCCACCACCCGATCTTCCTTGGCGAGAAGTCTCAGCTTCTCGATGGCGGCCTCATCGGCCGACGAGGCGTCGTGGGGATGAATGCCCACCGCGGCGTATAGGATATCGAACCGATGGGCCAACTCCAAAGCCCGTTCCGAAGAAGGAAGATCGTAGCCGGGCACCACCACCGCCTCCACGCCCGCTTGCTCCGCCCGCTCCACGATCTCCGCCAAATCGCCGGAAAAGGCTTCATCATTGAGGTGACTATGGGTATCAAATAACCGCATCTCTGGTTCGCCCCCCCTTTTATTTTACTTTGGTACCCAGGGGGATATCGTCAGAAACGGTAGTCAGGACGAGGCGGTCACCCTCCGAGGCGGCGAGAATCATGCCCCTGGACTCCACTCCCCGCAGTTTGACGGGTTTAAGATTGGTCACCACCACCACCCGCTGACCCACCAACTCCTCGGGGCGATAGTACTGGGCAATCCCCGACACCACTTGCCTGACCTCACTTCCCAGGTCGATCATCAGTTTTAACAGTTTGTCCGCCTTGGGAATTCGTTCCGCTTCCACAATGCGGCCGACCCGCAGGTCGATTTTCTGAAACTCCTCGATTCCGATGAGTTTCGGCTCCTCATGGTTGTCGGCGACGTCCCCGGCCTTGGCGATCCCTTGCGCTGCGCCCGCGCCATCCCCTCCGGCTGACCCGGCCCCGGTTACCCGCTTCGCTCCGGAAGCGGAAGACGCGTTGCCTTCGGAGTCGGCAGCTCGACTCACCGCCCCAGTCGCTTCATCGATCGCCAGTACCTCCGCCTCCAGATCCAGCCGGGGAAACAGAGGGTCTCCTTTGTACACCGGCAGCCCCGGAGGTAAGGTTCCGAACATCCGGGCGCTGTCCCAATGGGTGTGGGGGCCCGGGGACAGCCCCAATCGCCGCTGCATCTCCACGGGCGCCTTCGTCAGGAACGGCTGGAGCAGAATCGACACAATGCGGATCACCTCGGCCAAGTGATACAACACCGTGTGCGCCCGTTCCGTCCTTCCCGCCTTCATCTCGGCCCAAGGCGCGGTCTCGTCGATATATTTGTTCGCCCGGCCCAACAGTTGCCAAATCGCCGCCAGAGCCGTGGAGAACTCCATCTTCTCCATCGCTTCTTCCACCCGGGACACCGTCTCCGCCGCCAAGCTCCGCAATTCCCCGTCCGGATCCTGGACCATGGTCGGCGTCGGGATCCGGCCTCCGGCAAACCGTTCAATGAGGGGCAGGGTGCGATTTAACAGATTTCCAAGATCATTGGCCAGATCAAAATTCAGCCGTTGGATCAACGCCTCGGGGGTGAAGACCCCGTCCGCGCCAAAGGGGATTTCCCGCAGGAGAAAATACCGGATCGCATCGGAGCCATACCGGTCCAACAGAAGGTTCGGGTCAATCACATTCCCCTTGGACTTTGACATCTTGCCCTGCGGCGTCAACAGCCATCCGTGACCGAACACCTTTTTCGGCAAAGGCAACCCTAACGCTATCAACATGATCGGCCAGTAGATCGTATGAAACCGCACGATTTCCTTTCCCACCACCTGGACGTCCGCCGGCCAATATCGGTCGAATTTCTCCCGTTCAGCCGGATCATCGGAAAGATACCCCAGAGCGGTGATGTAATTGCTCAAAGCATCGATCCAGACATAGATGACATGGTCTGGATCTCCGGGAACGGGGATTCCCCAATCGAAGGTTGTGCGGGAGACGCACAGATCTTCTAACCCCGGTTTGATGAAATTGTTGATCATCTCGTGCTTCCGGGACTCGGGCTGGATGAACTCCGGGTTTTCTTCGTAATACCGAAGCAACTGGGGCACATACTTGCTCATGCGAAAGAAATAACTCTTTTCCCTCACCAGTTCCACCGGCCGCCCGCAGTCTGGGCAACGCCCGCCCTCCGCTTGGCGGGCTGTCCAAAAGGACTCGCAGGGGGTGCAGTACAGCCCCTCATAGTCCGCTTGATAAATATCCCCTTGCTCCATCAACCGCTGGAAAATCCGCTGGACCGCTTTTTTATGGCGGGGCTCCGTGGTACGGATAAAATCGTCGTAGGAGATGTCCAATTTTCTCCAAAGCTCTTGAATCCACCCGACGATCTCGTCGACAAAGGCTTGGGGCGTTTTGCCCTCCTCCCTGGCCCGGCGTTCGATCTTTTGTCCGTGCTCATCCGTGCCCGTCAGATACATCACGTCGTAGCCCCGAAGGCGTTTGTACCGAGCCATGGCATCCGCCGCCACCGTCGTGTAAGCGTGGCCAATGTGCAGTTTATTGCTCGGATAATAAATGGGGGTGGTGATATAAAACGTTTTGCGACCCATATCGCACCTCCTGGGAATCCCATACAAAAAACCCCTCGTCCCCAGGACGAGAGGGAGCGATTGTCCTGTTCTCAAAATTTTACCATGCTCCGAAAGAACAGGTCAAGAAATTCGCACCTTCGCGCCGGAGTTTCCGCGCTTTCTACCGTCGACTAGGACTTTCGCCCTATTTTTCTAAAACTAGGTTGACTGTTATGGTAGTAATTGGTACACTTAGGATGCACCGCCTAGATGTCAACATTCGGTCATGTTACAGGGGGAGAGGGACATGAAATCCACAGGTATTGTCCGCAAGGTCGACGAGCTGGGCCGGGTGGTGATTCCCATCGAGCTGCGCCGCACCTTGAGCATCGGCGTCAAAGACGCCCTAGAGATTTACGTGGACGGCGACCGCATCGTGCTGAAAAAGTACGAGCCTGCCTGCATTTTTTGCGGGAACGCCGATGAGATCATCCACTTTAAAGGGCGCAACATCTGCCCGGCCTGCATCGCCGAGATGAGCAAGTAGCCCCCGGCCGGTCCGGTACTTTCGGCCCGCGGCGCTCCGCGCCCGGGCCTTTTCATCATCTGTAACCCGAAGTTCGGACGACCACCCCGGACGCCCTGGCGGAAGGCGTTATCCGTTTCCCTCTGCCCGCTTCAGATAAGCCTGATACAGGGCCCGCCGGGATATCCGATGCCGCTGAGCGGTCTCCCGGATTGCGTCCCGGACGCTGACTCCCTCGGCCACCTGACGGGTTACCTCCTCGCACCAGCGGTTCATATCGTCTTCCCCGGAAGATCCTCCTTCCCCGAACATGTGATGTTCGTTCAACGCCGAGACTGCCCCTTCAACGATGAGGACCCATTCCCCTTTGGGTTCTTCCCCCTCCAACCAGCCGATCAACTCCCCCAAAGTTCCGCGAACCACCTGCTCGTACCGTTTGGTCAATTCCCGGACGGCCGCAGCCCGTCGGTTCCCCAGCACCCGGGCCAGATCCCTCACGGTGCGAATCACCCGATGGGGCGCCTCATAAAGGATGATCGTCTCCGGATATCCGGCCAACCGAGCGATCTCTTCTTCCCTCGCCCGTCCCGAGCGAGGCAAAAAACCCAGAAACACAAATCGATCGGTGGGAAGGCCAGAGATCACGAGAGCTGCAAGGGCAGCAGACGGACCGGGAACCACGGTAACCGGGGCACCGACATTCCGGGCAAGACGCACCAGGTCCGCCCCAGGGTCAGAGATTGCCGGCATCCCGGCGTCGGTCACCAAGGCCACGAGCTTGCCCTCCTTCAGCCAATTTAAAACATCGGGTTCTCTCTGGATTCGATTGTGCTCGTGATAGCTGACCAGCCGGGGTCCAGAAATCTGAAAATGCGCCAGCAGTTGCCGGGTGCGCCGGGTGTCTTCGGCGAGGATAACATCCGCTTCCCCAAGCACCCGGAGCGCTCGGGCGGAAATATCCTCGAGGTTGCCGATGGGGGTCGCCACCAGCACCAAGCCCCTTTCCCGGGGCCCATCGAAAGAAAATTGACTGTCCATCACATCGCCTCCGGCTGAGCACCCGTTAAAGAAAAGAGCGGCTCCCGCCGCCCGTTCATCCGGTTTTATTCAATAACGATAGGCAAAACAAGCAGTCGCCATCGGTGCGCAAACTCCCAAACCGCACATGACAGACGTGAAAACCGTCATGGTAAATCCTCGCCAGGTTGTCGTATCCATCCCCGGGATGAACCTGCTCCTCCGGGTGAAGTTGATCGAGAATCTTCCGCAACTTCGCGTTTTCCATGGTGAGCTTTTGGTTCTCTTCGATCAACTCGACGATCTTCCGCTTCAAGCTGCCCACTTGGGCGTAAAGTTCTCCGATCCGCTCTTCCACATTGGCCACTTCGGCGAACACCGCTTGTTTATCCAAGATCAACACCCCGTTGCCCGACTGCGGGGAATCATGCGCTGGTCGTCCGCCCCGCCCCTGGATACGAGTCGGCCTCATACTTCAAGCAACACATGAGCCTCCCGCATAGCCCGGAAATCTTCGACGGATTAAGGGACAACTGCTGATCTTTTGCCATGCGGATCGAGACCGGGACAAACTCCCCCAACCAACTGGAACAACAGGTCACTCGTCCACAGGGGCCGATCCCGCCAACCATCTTCGCTTCGTCCCTCACCCCGATCTGACGCAGTTCGATCCGGGTGCGAAATGCCGCAGCGAGGTCCTTCACCAGTTCCCGAAAGTCCACGCGGCCTTCGGCGGTGAAGTAAAAGATCAGTTTATTGCGATCAAAGGTGTATTCGGCATCCACCAATTTCATCGGCAAGGAATGCCGGCGAATCAAATCCGCGCACACGCCCAGCGCTTCTTTCGCCGCGCGGCGATTCCCTTCCATCTGGCGTTCATCTTCTTCCGTTGCCAGCCGTATAATGGGCTTCAGTGGCAGAACGACCTCGTCCTCGGTCACCTCGCGGGGAGCCAACCCCACTTCTCCATACTCGACGCCGCGAGCGGTTTCGACAATCACCCAGTCGCCCTGGCCCACGGGTTCAGATCCGGGGTCAAAATAATACAGTTTTCCGGCCGGTCGGAACCGTACGCCGACTACCGTGTACATCTTTCTCATTCCTCCTGCAGCCTCAGAACCATGCGCTCCAGCGTCAGCTGGGGGTTGGCATGGGCCTGCAGGCGTCGTTTCGCCTCGATCACCTCCCCCATCCTTTCCACGAGAAGGGCGATCGAGCCGTGCCGTGCTGCCTGGGAGGAAAGTTCGCGCCGATGGTCGATAAACACCACTTGGTCCGACAAACCCAGCGAGGTATAGAGGACATCCCGGTACCAACACGCCAGCACGTCGAGGAGCCACAGACACTCGGGGGTAGACCATTGTCCCCGACCCACCCGGGAAAAAAGCTCCAGGAGGGGCTTACCCTTGTGCTCCTCCACCGCCTGCACCCATTCTACCACCCAACGGGCGATATCGGCAAATACAGCGGTGTCCAACGGATTTTCACCGTCCGCCTCTTTATCCGCGTCTTCCCCACAGCCCGTGTCAGACAAGCCCAAATACGCAAATAAACGGGCCATCTCCTCCCCAACTCCCCGGGAGGTCCACTCCCGGTACAAAACCTCTGGCCTCGGCGCCGAGAATCGGAGAACCTGACACCGGGAACGCACCGTGGCCAGCACCCCTTCCGGGCGCTTTGCCGTCAAAATCCCCACCGTGCCGGAGGCCGGCTCCTCAAGAAACTTCAGCAAGGAGTTCGCCGCCTCGGGAGTCATGCGATCCGCCCCGTGGATGATGTACACCCTGTTCTCCCTTTCGATCGCACGCAAGGAGAAGAACCGCTGCAGCTCCCGGAGCTGGTCGATTTTAATGCTCTGGCCGTCCGGATACACCTGGACCAACCCGAAATGATTCCCATGGGCCAGCCTGCGGCAGGATGGGCAAGAACCACAGGGCGGATTCGCTCGGTCCTCGCAGAGAACCCCAGAAGCAAAATATTCTGCAGCTTGATCCTGGTCTCCGGTTTCAGGCCCCACGAACAGATAAGCGTGCGCCCACTCCCCCCGCCGCAGCCACCGGCGAAGCTGGAGCCATCCCCCGCCTGACTGTTCAACGCCATCCCGATCATTCACCGCCGCCCACCGTCCCTCATTGTCATTCCCGATCTCATTCCGGAATTCAGGCCGTGGCCTGAATCAGCAGGCCCCGAATCTCTCCGATGAGCGCCAGCAGCCGGATGCGGTCTTTTTCCGCTTCCCGAAGCACATCCGCGATCTCGAGGACCCGTTCATCCAAGATCGCCAGTAATTTCAAAAGCTGCGGACGCCCCCGCCGATCCCGTCCCGTCTCCTCGCGGACAATCAAACCGAGTCGCATCGCCCGTTCTAGAAATTCCTTCAGCGCCTCCTTATACCGTTGCAGATCCTCCAACCTCATCCGTTCCGATAGGACAGCCGCTGCCTCCTCAATGCGTTCGAAGGATTCATCCAGTTCTTCCCTGCCGATCCTCCGGATTTGGGCATCAAAAACTTGTCCAAAAGAAGGCCGGGACAAGTCTCCACCGGAAAAAGGGCGGCTGGCCGGCTGATCTCGCCACCACTGGGTTAGGGTTTGATCCACACGCAATCTTACCGCCCCTCTCCCCATGCAATCCGAGGTGCACCTGGGTTCAGAAATGTTCGAACCTCTCCACATCCAGGACGAACACGGTGGCCCCTCCCACCTGGACGGAAATCGGCACTGGAACTTCCGCATCCACGTTTCCCACCGGGGCAAAGGGGGTCACCACTTGTTCCCGGGCCCTGCAGCTCCGGTGGATACATTCCACCACGTCGTTGACCCGTTCATCGTCCACCCCAATCAAGAAAGTGGTGTTCCCCGCCTTCAGAAATCCGCCAGTACTCGCCAACTTCGTGGCGCGATACCCGCGCTTCACCAATTCTGCCGCCAAGCGCCCACTGTCTTTGTCTTGGACCACCGCGATTACGAGGCGCATGGGTGTCACCTCCTCAAAGATTCAAGAGGCTCTTGACATCTCGCCAGATCGCTTCCGACACCATCTCCGGCGGCATCGTGCCATCGATCACTCGGTAGCGCGGGGATGTTTGGGCTTGCCCCAGAAACCATCTGCGAACCGCTTCATGGTACTCGATGCTCCGCTCCTCAATGCGGTCCATGACACCATACATAGAGTGCCGCGTCCTCACCCGGTCCAATCCCACATCGGCCGGAACATCGATCAGATAGGTTCGCAGGGGTTCGAGCCCGTCGGTGGCCCAGTGATTGAGGCGAGCCAGTTCTTTCCGATCCAGCCCCAGCGCTCCTTGGTACGCCAAGCTCGCATCCACATAGCGATCACAGATCACCACGTCCCCGCGTTCCAAATGTGGGCGGATGAATTCGCCGACCAACTGAGCTCTGGAAGCGGCATAGAGCAACGCTTCGGTACGGGGGGTCATTTCCCGGTGATGGGGGTCGAGCAGAATGCCCCGGATCTTGTCACTGATCGTTGTACCTCCCGGTTCCCGGGTCGTGATACAACGTATGCAAGCTTTTTGGAGACGACTCGCCAACAGGGCGACCTGAGTGGATTTTCCCGCCCCGTCGGGCCCCTCAAAGGTGATAAATACCCCTGTCACTCCCGCCCCTCCTCCGTCACCGCCACCACTTCCTCATCGGAAGGCATGCCGACCAAGCGAACCCCCATAGACCGCCCCATTCGGATCAGTTCATTGTGAAGAGGGCGGATCCGCTCCCCGGGCAGGAGCATGGGAATGCCGGGCGGGTAAGGAATCACGGCCCGGGCGGCCTGCAGCCCCAAAGCTTTCCCCAGGGGAACCCATCGGACTTTCCGGGCCAGTCGGGGCCTGATTAGGTCCTGCCCTTCTTCATTGTGCCACAGTTCCTGCAGAAGGGCCGCCCACTCGGCCGCCTCCGTACCTGGGAAGACCCGTGAACCCCGCCGGCCCTCGGCGGGTTCACCAACCCCGCCGATCTCCATGGCCACGTCTTGCAGCCCTTGGACAAGCCGGCCGATGATCCGGCTGTCGTCCCCGGGTCCGGCAACAAAGGTCACCGCGGTCGGTTCCTCCAATTCCGGCCAGATCCCCCGCCGCCGGAGGGCCTCTCCCCACTCGATCCCTGTCCCTCCAGACCTAACAACCCCCAAGGTCAGGCGGGCGGGATCCAGGCCAACTCCTCCCGCCCGACGGGCCCTCTCGGCGGTCAACACGTCAACCCCAGGAACAGCATCCAATTCTCCCCGGACTTGAGCCAGGGTCTGCACCACGGAGTCAAGGCGCCTCCCGCCTTCATCCTGCATCCACTGTCGAGCCAGATCCAAGGAAGCCATCAGCAGGTAGGAAGGGCTGGAAGATTGAACCGTCGCCAGGGACTCTCGTATACGCTGGCGGTCCACCCGATTGCCGCGCAGGTGCAACACCGCCGACTGGGTCAGCGATCCCATCGTCTTATGCCAACTTTGCACAACCGCGTCCGCCCCCGAAGCAAGAGCGCCAGGCGGACTTCCCTGTACAAAGGGAAAATGCCCTCCGTGAGCCTCGTCGACCAACAATCGCCCTCCCCGGCGGTGTACCTCCTCGGCCAAGGAAGCCAAATCACTGCACACGCCGTGATAAGTCGGACTCGTCACCAGCACTGTCCGAATTTCGGGATGCGCCCCGAGGATGCGCGCCACCGTTTCTACCCTTATGCCCCCTGGCACACCCAGGTCATACTCCCAGTCGGGAGCCACCGCCAGGGCCGATGCCCCCGCCAACATCAACCCCGAGATCACCGAGCGATGCACATTCCGGGCAATCAGCACCGTCTCCCCGGGTTCAGCGGTGGCCAGAAGCATGGCGATGTTCCCGACCGTACTCCCTCCGACGAGGAAAAAGCTCTCGTCCGCCCCAACCGTTTGAGCAACCAAGACTTGGGCTTCGGCAATGGGACCTTCCGGCTGGTGCAAATCGTCCAACCCGGGAAGTTCAGTCAAATCCAGCTTAAGCCCCGCCCCCAGCCACCGGATGAGGTCCGGCGGCGCGCCCCGACCCATCTTGTGTCCGGGAACGTGCCACGGCACCGGCCTTGCCGCGACATGTCGAACAAGCGCGTCCCAAAGCGGTGTCGGCATTCGATCACTCCATCCCGAACCCGTTAAAGTCGCCTTTCATTATAAACAATCCCTGCACCCTTCGCACGAGTCCTACGGGCTCCCGCCGCCCTCCGGCGAGTTGTCAGAGCCGGTCCGAGTGCTATAATGAAAGACATTCTTTAGTCATATTTACGATGGAACGATTGAAGATCGTTTCGGGTGTACCCGATGCCAAAGGAGGTATTCTTCTGTGGCCGTTCAGCCCACCGCCGGGCGCCGCCGTCACACCGGAAGCCACCAGCGCAGCCAGAGAAGCGCCAAAGCCCCCGGCAGGCCGAACAATCCTAGAATGGCGGCAGTGATCGGGTTCCAGGGTACGTGAAACTGATGGGCCTGCCCCAGCCAATTGGCCGCCCAGATCACGGCCCCGCCGACCACCAATCCGCGGACAAACCGGCCCAAGAACCGCAGGGGGTTGCGGATCACATACGCCAGCAGGGCGATGGCCAAACCGGCTGCGAATAGCGCCGCCGGGAGATCAATCTTTCCCATGGTCGGTCCTCCTTGCCCCAGGACAGTGGTATCAGCACCATCCTATGCCGGGGTGGACCAGCTTAGACCCATTCCAACGCGGCACTGGCGTAGGTGAATCCCCCTCCGAAGGCGGTCATCGCCACCCGGGTACCTGGGCTCAGGCGCCCCGCATCCCGAGCTTCAGTGAGAGCCATGGGAATCGATGCCGCCGAAGTATTGCCGTAATGCTGGATATTGATCCAAGCCTTGTCGGCCAACCCGAGACGCTGCCCCACCGCCTCGATAATCCGTGCATTGGCCTGGTGAGGCACCAACAGGTCAACCTCTAAACCTCCCCACGCCCGGTCCGCAACCCGGCGAACCGATTCTTCCATCGTCCGCACCGCAAACTTGAAAACTTCCCGTCCGGTCATGTTGATATAACGGTCTGAAGACTCCAACAGCTCCGCAGTGACCGGTTTCTTAAATCCTCCAACCCAAACGTTCAGAAATTCTGTACCCCGAGCGTCGGCACCCAGTTCGAAAGCCTGAATCCCTCCTTGAGAAACTTCCGCCACCACCGCAGCTCCAGCCCCGTCTCCAAACAGTACACACGTCGCGCGATCTTTCCAATTGGTGATTCGCGATAGCGTCTCCGCCCCAATAACGAGCACCTTGTTCATCCGTCCCGACTCCACCATGGAGGTGGCCAAGGAAAGCCCATAAATAAACCCCGAACACGTGGCCCCGACGTCCACTGCCCCCGCTTGCCAGGCTTCGAGGCCCTTTTGCACCATCACCGCCGTAGTCGGAAATGGCTGGTCTGGAGTGGTGGTGGCCACCAAGATCAGATCCAAATCCTCGGGACCGCAGCCAGCGTCCGCCAAGGCCGCCCGGGCGGCTTGTACTCCGAGGTCCGAACTGCCCACACCGGGGTCGGCAATGTGCCGCTCTTCAATCCCGGTTCGCTGCCGGATCCACTCATCCGATGTATCCACCATGCGCTCAAGATCCCGGTTCGTGAGCACCTTCGGAGGCACGTACATTCCCAGGCCAACAATCCCCGCTCGCCGCATACGGACTCCCCCTTTGATCATTCATGGCTCTTATTGTAGAGTTTTATGACCTGGTGTCAAGTCCAGCCCGTAAAAATGCCCGGTCCCCGACCGGTGCAGCAGCCTCACTCGGTTCACCCGGAGCTTTTCCGGTCACGTGGACGTCGAAGTCTCCGCCGGCACATCTGTGGAAAGCCCATAGGACTCCAGCAACTTCCGTAATTCCGCGGGCAGCGGGGCCACGAACCTCCGCCCATCGGCAAGAGTCAATGCGTAGGCATGCAGGAACTGATGCCGCAAGCCACGTAAAGGTTTGCCCCCATATTTGATGTCCCCGACCAAGGGATGACCCGCTGCAGCCAGATGAGCTCGAATCTGATGCGTCCGCCCGCTTACCAATGTAATGTCCAGGAGCGTCAGCCTCTCCGCCACGGCCAGTGGCCGGTACCGGGTTTCGGCTTCCAAGGTCTCCGGTGCCACGCCGTGCCGTCCGCGCTTTTCTCCGGCCAGGCGCGTTCGGTTATTCTCATGATCTCGAATCAACGCTTGTTTCAGCGTACCCGGGGTCTCAATACGGCCGTGTACCAAAGCCAAGTAACGTTTGTCCACTCGACGCCCGCGAAGTGCATCCGCCAGTTCTCTTAGAGCCTGGGCGTGTTTACCGATCAAAACGATTCCGCTGGTATTGCGGTCCAGTCGGTTCGCCGCCGCCGGTGCGAAAGCCCGCCCGTCCCATTCGCCTTTATCATAAAGGTAAGCCAGGACCCGATTGATCAACGTATCCCGGTGCTCCTGCCGATCCGGATGGGTCAGCAGTCCCGCGGGCTTATTCACAACCAGGAGATCGCCGTCTTCATACAGGATCTCGAAGGTTCGGGGAACGCCCTGAAACTTCGGCCCCCGGCGCCGCAGGGCGGCGTACTCCTCGTCGGATACAAACAGTTGGACGGTGTCGCCCTCGTGAAGCACCAAATCCGGTTTGCCTTTTTTCCGGTTCACCTTCACCCGGCCCACCCGGATCCATTTGTACACCCCGCTGAGCGGCAATCCTGGTAAATTTTGACGCAAAAACCGGTGCAATTTTTTCCCATTCTCAGCCCGGGTGATGGGATACTCCACCATGGGCGACACGCCTCCTTTACCGACCTTTGGAGCGGGCCCTCACCCCGTCATGCCCCTGGAAGTCCACCGCCGGAGTCCGGGCGGCACCCCGGACCAGACCTTCTTCCGGCGGCACAGAAAGGTGTTGTTTTCGGGCCACCTTCATCAAATATTCGTACTTGCGTTGAGCGGCCTGAACGGCGTAGATAGCGTGGTCGATCAACTCGGGCTCAACCACATTATCCAACAAGTGCTGGGCTCTCATCCATTCGTCCCGGGTCCGCCGAATCTCGAGAAGAAGTTCCGCCCGCTCCCGTTCCGCTTCATTCCCCTCCCGGGTCCGCCGTTTACACCGGGCCCACCGCAAAATCGGCTTCATCCCATCCCCTCCCGCCGGCCGCCACACTCATATCGAATGCGCTGGCCTGTCCTCACTAAGGATGTATAGAAGCCGCATGCGGTTCCTATGACTGTGGACTTAAATTTCTCGGCGGCCTTCCAGAGCCTGGGACAGCGTCAACTCGTCCGCATACTCGAGATCTCCCCCCATGGGCAACCCCCGGGCGATCCGGGTCACCTTCACCCCCAGCGGTTTGACCAGCCGGGTTAAAAACATCGCTGTCGCTTCCCCTTCCACGGTGGGGTTTGTGGCGAGAATCAACTCTTTCGGCAAATCGTTCTTCATGCGTTCCAGTAATTCTTTCACTCGAATATCCTCGGGGCCAATCCCTTCCATCGGCGAAATTGCCCCGTGAAGCACGTGATATACCCCATGGTATTCCCGGGTGCGTTCCATCGCCGCGACATCCCTGGGATCCTGAACCACGCAGATCACCCGGTGATCCCGCAGCTCATCGCGACAAAGGGTACAAGGATCGACATCGGTAATGTTGCAGCAGATCCGGCAATACCGGAGGTCCTTTTTGACCGCCACCAGGGCCTGGGATAGGTGCAGGACATCTTCGTCGGGCATCCGGAGAACGTGAAAAGCCAAGCGTTGAGCGGTCTTAGGACCGATTCCCGGCAATTTCATAAACCCGTCGATGAGCTGCGAGATGGGTTCCGGAAAGTTCACCATTGTCGTTTCACCGCACTTCGCACCCTCTCAGAATAACCCCGGCATGTTGAACCCCCGAGTGTATTTACTGAGTTCCTCCGCCACCAAATCATCGACTTTTTTTAAGGCGTCGTTCACCGCCGTGAGCACCAGATCCTGCAACATTTCCACATCATCGGGGTCTACCGCTTCCGGACGAATGACCACTGACTGAATCTGCTTGTGTCCGTTTGCCACCACCGTCACCGCACCGCCCCCGGCGGATCCCTCAACCGTCTTTTCCCCTAAAGCCTCCTGGGCTTTCATCATCTCTTCCTGCATCTTCTTTGCCTGTTTCATCAATTGGTTCATGTTTTTCATGTTCATTCCTCCCCGATGATCTCAATTCGATCTTGCCCAAAAAGGGCCGCCAGCTGCGCCAGGGGATCATCACTTCCGCCCTCCGATCCGCCGGTCCCTCCGCCCTTCCCCGAACTGCGAGAAACGACGCCGGCAGCCTGCTCCCTCTCGGCCAACTCCTGTTCCCACACTTGAACCGACACCGCATAGAGTTGCATGGATTCATTGAAGAGCGCCTGCAAAACCTCTTCGATGGCCGTGCGGTGCATCGGTTTCATGACAGTTTCCCGGTGGATCTGGTTCTTGAAAGCCACGATCAGCCATGAACCCGACCGGGCCACCGGCTCGCCATCTAAAAGCCAGGCTTGCGTGGTCACGCGTTTACGCTTTACTTCATCGAGCACCTCTTGCCAACGGGCGCGTACGGGTTCAACCCCGGGAATATCGAGTTGCCGACGGATCATTTCCCACGCTGCTCCCTGGGCCTGCCCTTTTGCCGAAGGCGTGGGGCCCGGCGACTCCGGCCCTTCACCCGCCGAAGGGCGCCCGACACCTGAGCCATTTCTCATCGTCTCCGACGGCCCGGCGGCCGGCCGATCCCCAACAGCCGGTTCGAGATCTCCGACCGCGGGGGGAACACCCGGGGATGGCGGGGATGAAACCGAAGGCGCGCGAGAGCCCCCTTCCCTTCTGTCCCATGCGTCAGCCTGTGAGCCTTCGCTTCTCGTAGAGCTGGGCAAAGATGAGGAAGGAGGCCCCGGGGGTTCTACGGTCACCGGCCCCGGAACATCCCCTTTCTGTCGCAGGGCTTGGGTCAACCGTTCCATCTGTCGTTCCAATCGTTCTACCCGAGCAGCCCACTCCGATGCCGGCGAAGACTTGTCGGCAGTTATGCTGGCACTACCCCCACTCGTTTCCATCGAACCCTTCTCCCCGGCAAGGGTGCAGAGTTTGGCCAAGGTGAGCTCCAGCAACATCCTGGGTTGCCCGTACCAACGCATCTGCTGTTGCAGACCGTTCAGCTCTTCCATCCAAACCAGAATCTGTTCGGGTTCCATCCGGTCGGCCAGAGCTTTCACTTCCGGCTGAAACTGGGCCCGCTCCCGAACCTCGGGATGGTCCGGCGCCGTCCGCATCCACAGCATGTCCCTCAACGCATCTAACAGTGTCGACACCAGTGGACCGACATCGAAACCATGGTCCAGCTGCTCCCTCGCCCATATCAGGACATCGGCCGTTCGGCCCGCCGCCAGAGCTTCAACACCCGACATCAAAGCCCGCTCGGGCAGGCGGCCGAGAAGGGCCAGCACATCCTCTTCCCGCAGCACATCATCGCTGAAAGAAAGGGCCTGGTCCAACATGCTCAAAGCATCCCGGAGCCCCCCATCCGCCGCCCGGGCAATGAGCCACAATGCCTTGTCTTCGGCCTGCCTCCCCTTGTGGGCCAGGATCGATTTCATCCGCTCCGCCATGTCCCCGGCGTAGATTCTCTGAAACGCGAATCGTTGACACCGGGACATAATGGTGGCGGGCACCTTGTGCGGTTCTGTGGTCGCCAAGATAAAGATGACATGCTCCGGTGGCTCTTCCAGCGTCTTTAACAGCGCATTAAACGCCTCGGGGGTCAACATGTGGACTTCGTCAATAATATAGACTTTATGACGCACCTGGGTAGGGGCATACCGGACTTGGTCCCGAAGTTCCCGCACTTCATCGATGCCCCGATTCGAGGCGGCGTCGATCTCTACCACGTCCAAAACCGAACCGTCCATGATGCCGCGGCAGGCATTGCATTGGTTGCACGGTTCCTCGCCGGACCCTTGTTCACAATTCACCGCTTTGGCAAGAATCTTGGCAACGCTGGTTTTTCCGGTGCCGCGAGGACCTGTAAACAAATATGCGTGGGCCAGCCGTCCGTTGCGCAGCGCATTTTGCAGCGTGCGAACGATATGGGGCTGCCCAACGACATCAGCGAACAACTGTGGCCGCCATTCGCGATAGAGTGCGAGATAGGCCAAAGGTCCCCACCTCTTTGCGTTCTTCCGATCGACAATAGCCGTCTGCCAATACACTACCATATGCGGGGTATCCAGACCAGTGCCCGGCCGGGCATCGCTGGCCGCCTACGGCTCGTAGGCGGGCAGCAGAATACTGAACGTGGTTCCGTATCCTTTACTGGAGACCCGGATCATACCTCCCAGATCGCTGATAATCCGTTGGCAAATGGGCAGTCCCAAGCCGGTCCCATTTTCTTTGGTCGTAAAAAAGGCATCGAAAATGCGATCCATCGCGTAAGCGGGAATCCCGGGCCCCGTGTCTTGTACATCGATCCGAACGAGATTTTCTTCCCGGTCCACGTCGGTACACAGGGTCAACGTGCCGCCGTGTTCCATCGCTTCCACCGCATTTTTCACGAGGTTCAGGACGACCTGCTTCAACAGCTCAGGGTCTGCCAACACTTTCGGAACGGGTTTGATACACAAATGAAATTCAATGTCATGCAGAAGAGTTTCACTGCTGATCAGTGGGGCCAAACCCGTGACCAGTTCTTCCACTTCCGTGGATGCCAATTTTACATCCCGGGGTCTCGATAACAACAGCAACTCTCCGACCAACTCGTTGACGCGGTCGATCTCCGCCAACATGACCTCAGTGTACTGAAATTCCTTATCCATATGGGAGCGGATGAAATTCTCTCGCATGATTTGCAAAAAGCCTTTAATTGAAGTCAGGGGATTGCGAATTTCGTGGGCAATGCCAGCGGCAATCTTGCCGACCGTAGCGAGCTTTTCCTGTCGCTGAAGCTGGTTTTCGAAGCGTTCGCCGAGATCCTTCAGGAAAAACACGATTCTTTTTTCGTAAGATCCCTCCGGAGATAAGAAGCCCTGTAAAACATGAGAATCCAGCAACCAGTGTTGGATCTGTCCGTCGATTTCAGCATCAAAAAGAAGGTTTCGCACACCTTCCACGGCGATCTTGTGAGCAACGGGACGCAACACCAGGCCGAGTTCGGGAACAGCCTCGGAAAGGACCCGCCCAATGGCGTCATCGGCTTTCAAGCGCAGCATCTTCACAGCCGTGCGGTTCGTCGCCCGAACCCTCAGATCCACATCGGTCAAAATAACGCCCATCCCCATCTCCCCGATGATGGGCTGAACAAGTTCCCACAGCCACAGATCCCAGGTGATGGCGTCATCGGAAACATACAAGTACACGCGATTCCCGTCCTCGGTGGTTCGTTCGTAGCGAACCATATCGGCCGGCAAACCGTCCCTCCCGGCGTTTGAAGATTGCGGACCCTTCTCTGCCAGATGGTTTTCGGGCTGCCGAGTTGCATCTCCCAGCGCCCGACTCACCGCAAGGAGCGCGCCGCCGCTGTCCGAGAGGCAGGCCGGAAACGGGAGGAGTTCGATGTTTCGTTCGATCCAGCCTTCGCGGTGAAACAAGCCACGTCCCTCCCCGCCCTATGGCGATCCCGGGCCGTACATTCCCGGTCGCCGTACGTGTACAGTTCTACGAGGACGGAAAAAATCCTCCCGCCCTGTCAGGCAGGAGGATTCCCTGGATCTGCCGCGCCCTTGTCTTCGATGTGCGCACCGAGGCGTATCACCGGCGGGTGGCTCGGACCAGGCTACCCTGCGGCACCCGGGCGATCTTCCTTAGTGCTGCTTCCGTCAGGACCTGACACGGTTCGGAAGGACCCGCCGCGCAGGACCCGGTCGTCGACGCTCCGAGGCCGGTGCCGGCCCTCCATGACGCACACCTCACGACAAGCCTTCAACCCCGCTCTAGCGGATTGCGGGTTCAGGGCACCGCTACCTCCCCGCCTAGCGCGGCAGATCCAGTGGCGGAGAGAGTGGGATTCGAACCCACGAGGCGGTTTTGCCGCCTACACGATTTCCAATCGTGCTCCTTCGACCACTCGGACATCTCTCCACAGTCGATCCACCGCCGGCTTGTAGGGGCACCCTGGGGAATAACAATGGCGGAGAGAGTGGGATTCGAACCCACGAGCCCCGTGAAGGGCTACTCGCTTTCGAGGCGAGCTCTTTCGACCACTCAGACATCTCTCCGCGATGGGTCATCAAAGGAAAGAACTGAAGAACGGCCAGCCTGCGGCCTCTTCCGCATGCGCAGTTCACGAAAAAACTGTTTTAGCAGGTGGGAACAGGATTGCTGAAGGACGCCACCCTCCACCTTTAGTCGATGATTCAAGGGCGCATCAGCCACCTGAAGCACCGATCCGCACGCTCCCGCTTTCGGATCAGGCGCCCCAAAAACCACCCGTTCCACCCGAGCCAAGACAGCAGCGCCCACGCACATGGCACATGGCTCCAGGGTCACATACAACGTGGTGCCTGAAAGTCGCCAGCCACCAACCGCTTGGGCCGCTTGCCGCAAGGCCACCATCTCCGCGTGGGCCGTGGGATCATTCCACATCTCTCGAAGGTTGCAACCCTCTCCGAGAATCTTTCCCCCTGCCACGACCACCGCACCGATGGGCACCTCGCCCATCTCCCCTGCATATGCCGCCAGTTGCAGGGCGCGCTCCATGTACTGCAAGTCCCGCGGCGCATCGGGCAAAAGCTGAATCCCACCTTCCGTTCCACTACTATATCACAATGTGGGGACACCATGCAACGGTCGGTGATCCTTGAGATCCTTGGTGCCCGCTCCCCTGCCCGGCGAGCACAAAGCCGAGTGTTCAGACCTTGATTGAGCGAGCAAATTCCACCGCCGCCCGGCCGATTGGCCCGGCCGTTTTTCCCTTCCGTCCATACAGTGAGCAGAGGAAAGGAGGGCTGTTCATGAAAAAGCCGGTCATCGGCATCTTGTGCCACGCCGATCCGCCCACATCTGGAAAACCAAAGAATGAAGACCACACCCATGAGCTCTATTTGATCGAATGGGACGGCCGGCCACCGCATGTCCACGATTTTGGCGGAATCACATCTTTCGACGCCGGTCATCGACATCGTTACGCCGGCACCACGGGCCCCGCGCCGAGCGGCGTCCCCCACACCCACGATTATTACACGGTGACCACCTTCAATCAAGGCCACACCCACGTCCTGCAAGGGCGTACAGGTCCCGCCGTGCCTCTGCCCGGAGGCGGTCATTACCACGTATTCGCCGGTGTCAGCACGGTCAACGGTCGTCCGTCCCACACCCATCGCTACCGCGGCACAACGGGGGACGCCCATCCCTGACGAAAGTCCGGCGGGGCCGGCTGGCCCTCAGCCGGCCCCGCCGGACTTAACGGCCTGAAGTCTGATCATAAACCGCCACGGTCATTCAGGGTAACTTCGAGCGCTCGCTCGAACCATGCGACGGCGGACAGTCTGCATCTGGCTGTGATCCGTCTGGCGTCAGGGCTGCACGTCGCCCAGCGCGATATCGTAATGGGATTCCAGCGTCACCGCCGTTCGGGGCCCCACAATGCCGTCCACGGTCAACTGGGCGGACTGCTGAAAAGCTCGGACCGCCGTGTCGGTTATTCGGCCAAATATCCCGTCGGTATCCCCGCGATAGAAGCCCAGCACTTGGAGCATCCTCTGGACCTGGGCGATATCATCCCCTGGGGTGACTCCCATATGGAGCAGCCGCGTGGTCAACACCCTCCCCGTAATGGTCACCAAGGTCCCCAATGGAACCGTCTGGTACACTTGGATCACATCTTCGTTGTGCATCCGCACACAGCCGTGACTCACGGCCCGACCCACCGAACCCGGATTGTTCGTCCCGTGAATGCCATAGCCGCCATTGGGAACCGAGAGACGCATCCACGCCGCCCCAAAAGGGCCACCAGGGTTCGCAATCTTCTCCACAATCACCCAGTCCCCCACCGGAGTCGGCGTTGTGGGCTTCCCCACTGCCACCGGAAAGCTTCGTATCAGACGGTCTCTTTGAAAAAGGCTAAGGACCCGGCGTTCGGTGTCGATCGCGATATGAAATTGTCCGCCCCCCCACTCCACTTGTTCGATTCCCAGGGCAACCCAGGTGGCAGGACCGACGATGCCGTCGGAGAGAAGACCGGACGCCCGTTGAAACTCGGCCACCGCCCGGGCGGTGACCGGTCCATAGATGCCGTCCCAAGAAGACAAGCGTCCGAAAACTGTCAACCTCCGTTGCACGGCAATCACATCCGGTCCCCTCATGTAGGGGGTGGTCAAACGTAGAAAACGACTCGCCAGAATCATGGCAACCTCCACCTCGTGGTGAGATTTGTTAATAACATGTTCTTAATCCACTATTTGTCGATTCACAAAGCGATCCGACTTCAGTAGAGTGACAGTAGGAATTGAAGGGACGAGGAGGTTTTAAGATGCAAGGTCGGTTGATTGCCGCCGTTTTCACCGGCGCCCTGCTCCTTCCGACTCCGGCTCTGGCTTACACGGTAAAACCCGGTGACACCCTGTGGAAAATCGGCCATGCTCACAATGTTTCCGTCGCCCAATTGATGGAAGCCAATCACTTGACGAGTACGTGGATTTACCCCGGGCAAAACCTTCAGATCCCGGGGAACAGCCGTACATATACCGTGGTCAAGGGCGACAGCCTTTGGAAAATCGGCCAGCGATACAATGTTTCGGTGGCGGCGCTTAAAGCTGAGAACCAATTGTCCGACGACCTGATTTACCCCGGCCAAGTCCTAAAGATTCCTTCCGGTCCCAGCAGCAATCTGGGGTCCACGGCCCCCGCTTCGACCCCGACGGTTCGCATGCCCCCGGCCTATCGAGATGGCGTCTTCCCATTACCAAAGGGCTCCTACTCCGGGTTTACTGACAATTTTGGCGCGATTCGAACCTGGTCTCCAACGGGCACCACCACCCGCAACCATGATGGCATCGACATCGTGGCCCCTCTGGGCACCCCCATTTACGCCGCCGAAGGGGGAACGATTATCAATCAGGGGTGGAGTGAACTGGGGGGCTGGCGGCTCACCGTTCAGGTCGACGGATCCACCGCTTTTTATTACGCCCATATGTCTAGATATGCCGCTGGGATGGTGAAAGGTGCGACGATCAAGAAGGGTCAACTGATCGGATACGTGGGGAACACCGGATACGGCCCCGTTGGGACTTCGGGCAAATTCGAGGCCCACCTGCACTTTGGGATGTATAAAACCTCCGGATCCTGGCAGGCCATCGACCCGTATCCGTATCTAAAATGGTGGGAATCGCAACGGTAAAAAGGACGGGCGCCGGTGCCAAACGCAGACTTTTCGTCTTGTCCGGCCCGGACGCCCGACGACCCCGTCGTTTTTGTGGATTCATTTGACCCCTTGACCCCTTTGGCCCTTCAACCGCTCCTCAATGTGCAAAAGTAAAAAATCGCACTCTTCCACTTCAAAGAGGTTGTGATCCCGGGCAAAGTGAGCCCGGCACCGCAACACGTGGCGTTTCCAGTCTTCCAACTCCCTAGGGAACCTGTGAAAATCCACCTTATTTCATAACTAAGTCCCATATATAGTGTTCAACTAATGTTCCATGCGCTATATTTGCACCATGTTCATTGGATCAAAGACTTTTTCACAGGTCCCCTAGGGCTGTATGCCGCTATCCTCCGAAGTGCCGCTTCTCGGTCCATTTTGCACATCTGACCAGACAGATCAAAGAGAATTTTTCCTCACCTTCGTCCGGCCAGCGACCTCCTTGACGATTATTTTACGCCATCTCTTCGATCACCGGGAGCACGGCTCATTCCCGGATAAATATTGAATAAACAGGACATACTTCCAGAAAGAGGTCGAGTCTTTTCTCTTAGGGAAGGAGTGAGTTCAGTGTGGATCCAGACCTGAACAAGGATATACAGAAAGTGGAAAAAACCGACGAGAATCTACACGACACGATTGTGGCATCCCTTGTGGTGGGCGCGTTTATTGTGATTCTGTGGTTTCTTATGTTCGGCCTTTATGTCACGAGGCTCAGTGCATAGGGGGTAAACGTCCATGCTCAACATCGATTTGCCCCGTTCGGAACGAATCTGGTTGGTGATCGGCGGGGCCTCTTTGGTGGTATTTTTCGCGATCATCCTGATCATGGCGCTGGTTTGGGGATTTCATAACCCCGGGCAAATGAAAACCATCGCCCCGGACGCGGTGCGGACCACCCCGCCCTTTGACAAACCCGGTCTGTATCAGGTGGGACCGAACGAATACCGCGCCGTCATGATCGCCCAGATGTTTATGTACCAGCCTAACCAAGTGACGGTACCAGCGGGGGCCACGGTGCATTTTGAGGTGACAAGTCCAGATGTGGTTCATGGCTTTGAAATCCCTGGCACCAATGTGAACCTCATGGTGGTCCCCGGTCACATCACCGAATATACGGCCACATTCCGCACCAAGATGGATCGGGTCATCGTCTGCAATGAGTATTGTGGCAGCGGACATCAGGTGATGCTCGGTCGATTCGTCGTACAGTAATCTCAGTCGAGGAGGAACAGCCATGAGCGAAAGTGCTGTGGATACAAGAACAACCCGGGCTCCCGTCTTCGCCTTTGAACGAGGGGACCGGATCCTGGTGCTCGCCCACTTGGGGATTGCGTTTATCGCCTTGTTATTGGGTGCGGCTGCCGGAATGCTGCAGGGGCTACAGCGCACCGGATACATCAAATGGCCGGATGCCGTAGGATATTATCAACTCCTCACTTTGCACGGAGTGTCCTTGGCGCTCATTTTCACCACCCTGTTCATTATTGGGTTCCTGCTCGCCGGGACTGCGAAGACCTTGGACGGCAAACTTCAGGCCGTGGATCGAGCTTGGGCATGGATCGGCTGGGTGATGATGGTGGTGGGCACAGCCATGAGTACCGTCACCATCATGAACAACACGGCAACGGTGTTGTACACGTTTTATGCCCCGATGAATGCCTCTCCATGGTTTTACGTCGGGTTGGCGCTGGTCGTCGTGGGAAGCTGGCTGGGGGGAGTGGCCATCTTTACGGCCTACGCCCGGTGGCGGCGGCGGCACCGGGGTCAGGTGTCTCCGTTATTCGCCTACATGTCCGTCGCGACGATGATCCTATGGATCATCGCCACCCTGGGGGTCGCCATTGAAGTGTTGTTTCAATTGATCCCCATGTCTTTCGGATGGGTTCCCCGGGTCAACGTGGAACTGAGCCGCACGCTGTTCTGGTATTTCGGCCATCCCTTAGTGTACTTCTGGTTGTTGCCGGCTTACATATACTGGTACGTGAACATTCCTCAAATCATCAAGGGCAAGTTATTCAGTGATTCTCTGCCGCGACTCACTTTCGTCTTGTTCATCCTCTATTCGATCCCGGTTGGATTTCATCATCAATTTAACGAACCGGGGATTGCAAATATTTGGAAAATCCTCGCCGCCGCCCTCACCCTGACCGTCGTGGTCCCCTCCTTGATGACGGTGTTCGCCATGTTCGCCACCTTCGAAATGGCTGGCCGGGCTCAGGGAGCGACCGGGAGATTCGCATGGCTCCGCAAACTCCCGTGGAAGGATGTCCGGTTCTTCGCCCCGTTTCTCGGCATGGTGATGTTCATCCCGGGCGGGGCCGGAGGAGTGGTGAACGCCAGTTACCAGCTTAACCAAGTCATTCATAACACTTTGTGGGTAACGGGACACTTTCACATGACCTTGTCTTCTGCGGTGACCCTAACCTTTTTCGGTATCGCCTACTGGCTGGTCCCGGCCCTCACTAACCGAAAGCTGACGTGGCGGGTCAATAACCTCGGCATTGTCCAAGCGTGGCTCTGGTTTATCGGCATGCTGCTCAATTCCGTCCCCATGCACATCGTCGGACTCCTGGGAGAGCCCCGGCGCACGGCGTTCACCACGTACAACGACAACCCTGTTGTCCAACCGTGGCTGCCCTACTGGCCGGTGATGGGAATGTCGGGTATCTTTCTGTTTCTCTCCATCATGTTGTTCCTCGGTGCGATGATCTACCTGTGGTGGTTTGCTCCGCGCCTGGACACCCCGGCGGAGTTTCCCATCGGAGAGGTGAAGGACAAGTCCCATCCGACCCCAATGATTCTCGAACGATGGCCATTGTGGATCGCTCTCACGGCTGTGTTGGTGCTCATCGTATACACCGTGCCCTTGGTGGACATGATTCAATCACCGCCGCCCGGGACACCTCCTATTCGAAGCTGGTAGGCGGACGGACAATCTGCGTTGTCCGCCTTGAAAATGGTCCGCCTCGAGAAAGCCCCGGGGTTTCTTGCGTGCCATGGATGCGATGGGTATGCACGCTATGTCTTTGCTCGGGACGAAGGGGCCCTTGCCAAGGAGGCTCTGCGGGACGGGAAGTTCTTGATTCGGACGAACACGACCATCCCGGCCGGGGACGTGGTGTTGTCCTACAAAACGCTGATGGGGATTGAGCGGGCGTTTCGACAGATCAAGAACTTCCTCGATGTGGGACCTGTCTATCCCTGGAACGAGAAGCGGGTACGAGGCCACATTTTTGTCTGTGTGTTGTTGGCGTATCTGTTCGAACAAGAGATGCAGGTGTTATATAGCAATGCTCCGCCGGCGGTATCACCGCTCTGAACGGCTGTACGTGGTCTTGGACAATTTTTCACCTCACAAGCATCGCACTGTGACTGAGGGGGCTGCAGAAAACAATGTAGAACTGGTTTTTACACCGACCCAGGCATCATGGTTGAACCGAACCGAATGCCATTTTGCGCCGTTGCGATCGTTTGTCTTGCGCGGGAGTAACTATCCCCATCATGAGGCGTTGGCCACAGCGATCCGATCGTACCTGCGTTGGCGAACCAAGCACAGCCGCCACGCCAGCCTTCTACGTGAGCAAAAGAAGATCAAAGTTGTCTGAAGGGGCACTAGGTATGAATGTATCCAAAAACAGCATTTACTGCGAACAAAGCGTTTAAATTTGTTATGCAATATATTAGGAAGATGATATCCAGGTGGTTGTATTTGTGAGATCTCCCACTTTTTGTGTCTGACAGGAATGAATCACTGCGGTTAGTCTTCATGATCGCCAAGTCCTTCCCTGGCCGATTCCCCTGATTGCTCGTGGGTAACAGCAGTCCATGGCCCCAACCCTCACTCGACCTCTTTCAGAATGGCGGCGATTTCTTCCCGGCTCAGACCCGTACCTTCCGCCACTTGCTCGACGGTCAAACCCATCCGCAAAAGTCTTTTGGCCACCTCTTGCTTTGCCTGCCGCTCTCCTTCTTCCCTGCCCTCTTTCCTGCCTTTTGCACAAATACTGTTCGTGGGGTGATGCAAGTGAACAGTATTGACACTTTTGACGGTAGCGAATATGATGGAGACAGGGAGCGTGATAAACCGATGAGACAAACGGCAGCAGTGGAACAAACAACAAAACAGGGTGGCAATTGGGTGACCACTGGAGAAGCGAAGAAAATGTTGGGCGTCAGTTCCGTGAATACGGTGAAACGCTGGGTGGCAGAGGGAAAACTTGAGGCCCGAAAGTTTGGCGAGACGGGCTGGATGCGGATTTCCGTTGAGTCGATTCAACGCTTGTTGCGGTCTGGAGATAAAAATGTCCAAGCGTTCCAAAACTTGAAACGGCGCGCAGATGCTATGGCGGACTTGGATTTTGACCTGACTGAGGAAGATTTGGATGCCATGTCCGATCGTCAAATGGGACAATTGCCCTGGAAAGAAGAGAAAAAAGAGACGGAGAAGTGACCCGCTCGGTTCTACCTATAGCTGTTGTTGATGCTTCAGTGTTGGTCTCAAACTCGAATCGAGAGCACCTTGTTACCGCTGCCTATGAGGGATTGTATCGTCCAATATGGTCGCCGTGGATTATCGCTGAACTTAATCGTGCTTTGACGTGGAATTGGATTCGAAATAAGGGTGGCCTAAGAGAGCGGACGCAGCTTTCAAAACGGTATAACGACATGATGTCTTTTCTTGCTTCTGTTTTTGACTGCGTCGATCCAAAACCACCATGGTATCCTGCATGGCCTAAATTGGCTGACGAAAATGATTTGCCTATTTCGTCCACTGCAAAATTCGCAGATGCGGATTACATCGTTTCAGCCAATGTGCGGGAATTTCCCCCTCAAAATGACGAAGGCAAACATGTTTGGGAGGGGGTTGAGTACATAACGGCTCCAGATTTTTTCAAACGCATTGGATATGAATGCTAACTTTTTACAGAACTCCAACGAAGGGAATGGAGGAGTTTCGCCAGTTTGGTGCCAACAACATCAAGCGGGAATATCCACCAAATGAACGCCCCGATGAATACGCGTTTGCGTTCCTCTCGGGTTTTCGGTTTTCCGCGAAAAAAGATCTCCATGGCATAACTCATTCCAAATGACACGAGGAGAAACACGACAACGACAATCATGATAAGCAGCGTCCTATTCATCGAATCACCTTCTGGTATCCATTCCCGTTCATGCGGGATTAAGGTTACCTGTGCACCCTCATATATACAAAACTTAGGAAAAATTGGCAAGAGGAGAGACGATTTTGATCGATTACACCCCCGCCATCCATTTGGCAGGCGGAAAACGGCTCCACGGGCCACGGGTGGGACGTATCCGTGGGAGATGCCGTGGGAGGCGCGTCATCAGTAGGGGAAAGTGTCCCTGACAATCCGGGCTGACAAATATGAGCACCGGCGTGGCCGTCTCGTAGCTCCATGCCGAGTTGAGATCGTCGGCCAGGGCGATGCCCGGGAGCGGATCAAGGCCCACGATGATGGGACGCCCTCCGAACCGGCGTTCATAGATGGCGTATCTCATTGTAAGACCCCCTCTGCGCTCATCGAGTGCCGGGTGGCCTCCCAACCGTCCCCCGTCCACGCCCATGCTTCCCCCATCTGCGGCGGCTCCATGTCGGAGAACGACTCCCATGATTCGGACCACGAATAGCCCGGGGCGGGGTGCCAAACGAAGGATTCGATGCAGAACGTCACGTCCCCCGCCCGGAACTGGGTGAACCACGACGTTCCATGTCCACACGAATCCTCATGCTCGTCCCGCCAACAGGCGACCGGCCGAGGCTTCTCCGGGACTTCAAGCGTCTCCCCCGGCACGGTGTCCCTGTTACGGCGGCCGCCCTCCACACGGACCAACCAACGGCCGTTTGTCTGGTATGCGATCATCCGCTTTGCCCTCCCCTCTTAATTCACCACGCCCGCCGCCGGTGAACGTCTTCCAACCACGAGACGAGGACCGCATCCTTCCACTGCCGGAGCTCCATGACCCGCCGTTCCTTGGTCTGATCGAACGGGGACAGCCGGGACACGTGCTTGACCTGCCTGACGAACCACGCGATGGCTTCCGCCGGTGACAGTGCGGTGATGTCCGGGAACTCAGTCACGGTGTACGTTCCTCCGCTCCGGTCTGTGAGGGTGAACATGCTCATCGCTTCACCTTCCTTGCCCGAAGCATGCTCATGCCGGTCCAATGGTCGCCAGGGCGCAGGCCGCGCATCTTGCAATACTGCCTTTTGGCGTCCCGGCTGTCATAGGCCCAAAAAGGGTACCACGAACCGTTTGGAGACTTGACCTCGTAGAGATGTTTCACCTTCATCTCACTTCACCTTCCTTGCCCGGGTACGTTGGGGCAGGAGGTTGGCGACGGGAGAAGCGACGGCGTGTTGCTGGTGTAGATCGGAGTCAGCCAGGTGGACGTATCGCTTGGTCATGACGAGAGAGGTATGCCCCAGTTGGCGCTGGAGGGCGAAGACGTGCCCACCGCCGCGCAGGAAAAGGATCGCAGAGCTATGCCGGAGCATGTAGGCGGTCAGGCGGACGCCGAGGCGCTCCCCGTACTTGGCCAGGCGCTGATCCCAACCGTGGACCGTGAAGCGGCGTCCCGAAGCGCTGGCGAATACTGGGACATCATCGGTCCAGTCGGCAGGACGCACGGACAGGAGCCGCCGGATGGCCTTGGCCGTCTGCGGGGATACGACCACCGTCCTGGCCGCCCTGGTTTTGGCGGTGCCGCTCGGTATGATGACTTCTAACGCCGCAAGGTTGAAATGATCGGGAAGCAACTGAAGCGCCTCCCCTGGGCGAGTGCCGGTGTCAAGCTGAAACAGCATCAGGGCATAGTCCCTGACCCCGGCGTATGTGTCTTTTCGAGGAAGAGCCAAAAGGCGTTTCAGGGTGTCATGATCGAGATTGCGCGGAGTGCCGTCATTCTTTCGTTTGGGGATGTTGTCCGCTGGATTCTTCGGCAAGTATTCCTCCCGGATACACCAGGAGAAGAAGGCCTTGAGGTACTCCCGTCGGAGGTTGTAATGGGTGGCGGAGAGCTCCCGGAGATCGGCAAAATGTGCGACCACCGCCCGTTTCAAGGCATGGTGGTCCGGCCATGCGTCCTCGTGCTCCCGGAAGAACGCGGAGACGTGCTTGCGATAGTCCTTGAGTGTGCGGACAGCCCTCCCCTCGGCTTGCTTGGTCAGCAAGAATTCCTCCAGTGCATCATGCCAGGCGAGCATAATAAAATAGCGACCTCCTTTTGATGAAACAGGATGCCGCTGCCGCTGAGTTGAGGAGAAACGGTTTTGCAGGTTAAGAGGGGGGTATCTGGGGTGCCTCAGTGGGCACTCCCGAGAGGCTTCAAACCCTTGTGGAACAAGGGATTTCGTGTGTTGGTGCGCCCGGAGGGACTCGAACCCCCGCAAGACGCGGTTTAGGAAACCACCGCTCTATCCACCTGAGCTACGGGCGCATGAACCTCGGCTGCGGCTTCGAAGGGCCGCAGTCGCGCATGGCGGAGAGAGAGGGATTCGAACCCTCGATACCCTTTTGGGGTATACTCCCTTAGCAGGGGAGCGCCTTCGACCAGCTCGGCCATCTCTCCACATTAGCCGTCAATCATTATATCACGCCAAGAGCACCTTTCTCAAGGAATCTGCGCCTCGCCATCCGCTACAGCACCTTACCCAAGGGTTACCCAAGGGCACCCGGGGATTTCCCGTTTAGGCAGGTCCGCAAATCCGGGCACACACCGACCTGGGCACGCCAGGATCCACCCTCAATGCCGATGGCGCAGACGCAGGATTGAGACCACCGTCATAAACCCAATAAAGACCCAAGTGGCCCAGAAAAGCCCCTGTGAGACATATTTTGCCGGGGGATAAGGAGAGATCCCTACAATCACCGATGTCAAAAAACCCATAGCGGTGATAAACAACGACCTTCCAAAGGCCCGGCGGTGCAGCGCCAATCGTTGTACCGTGAGGCAACCGGCAAACACGATCAATGCGATAAGAAGTTTCACAATCCGCCCCCCATTACTCCCTTTCGCCCGGACTGCTCAAATCAATCCTTTCATTTCGCCGCCCGGCGCCCCCGGGCATACTGGGCACATAGGCTCAACCAGATGGTACTCGCAATGAAACCACCGATCACGTCGCTTGGATAATGGACCCCGAGGTATATCCGACTGAAACCCACAGCGGCCACCAAGACCGCTGCACTGCCGGCAACGATCACTTTGGCCCGCCAAGAGCGCGCGTATGCCCAAAGGAGTATCGCCACTGACCCATAAAATGAGAAAGCTTCCATCGAATGACCGCTGGGAAAACTGTACCCCGCCGCATCGGCCAGACCGAATCCCGGCCTGGGGCGCTGAAAGACCCATTTGAGCAGCCCGTTTAACAAACTGGCTCCCGCCACTGCAAGAACAAAGAACGGAAAATCACCCCGGCGTTCCCTATCGCTGTACAGCCATAATGCAACGAGAACCGAAACAGGCACGACGACCACCCAGGAACCAAGATCGGTGATGATTTTCATCACCCAAGTCAACGTGGGCGAGGCGTGACTCCGTAACCAAATCAGTACGCCCCAGTCGAAACCCTTGGTCCACCCGCTCTGCACGGCCACCGCCAAACCGGCGAAAGCCACCAGTCCAACGATTTGAATCGCCCTGCTCGCCCTATCGCGCTTTGTCATCGTTGTTTTCGTTTTGCCCGCACCACAAAAATGACGATGGCTGCCAGCACCGCCACTCCGACTGCCAGGGTGAGCGGGTGCGTGTAATGCTGGATCGACTCCCAATGCTGCCCAAGCTTCACCCCTACCAAAGCCAACACCCATACCCAAGGGAGGGATCCTACGGCGCTGTACAGAATAAAGCGCCCCACGGGCATCCTGGCAATTCCTGCCGGCAGGGAGATAAAAGTCCGGATGGCGGGAAGCAGGCGCCCGACAAAAACAGTCACTTCGCCCCGGCGGGCAAACCAGTGGTCTGCTTGGTCCAAGTGCCGATGGTGGATCCAAATGTACCGCCCGTACCGTTCGAGAAAAGCTCGACCGCCCCTGATGCCGACGTAATAAGCAATTAAAGAGCCAACCACATTCCCGGCTGTACCGGCGAGAATCACCCAGCCGAGATTGAGGAATCCCCGCCCAACCATGTACCCCGCAAAGGGCATGATCACCTCACTGGGCAGCGGAATACAAGCGCTCTCCAGGGTCATGCCAATAAAAATTCCCAGGTAACCATAGGACTGGACAAGTTGAATCGTGAAATCGGATATGGCAGCCAGCAAACTGGACAATCGTTACACCTCACGAATACGTGATCCCTGCAGCGATTGGACACCCAACGGCACTACCTCCGCTCGGATAGTTGCATTTTCATCCGAAATCTGAGAGGATGTGTACGCCGGACGTGCAAAGAACGCAGTTAAACGCGGGACAACCCTCGCAAAGGCGGTGCCCGGATGGATGCATTGATCTCTTCATTAATGGCCTACGGTTACTGGGGTCTATTCCTGCTCATGGTTCTGGACCCGATCTTGCCGACTCCCAGTGAGACCATCATAACCCTCGCCGGCACGCTGATCGCGGCTAAAAAACTTGACCTCATCCCTTCCCTCGCGGCGGTGGCCGCGGGCTCAGTGATCGGCTCGGCCATCGCCTACGCCATTGGCCGCTACTTAGGGCGCCATGTCCTTGTAAAATACGGTCGTTGGGTCGGCATCAAGCCCGAACACATGGTCAAGGGAGAACACTGGCTGAATCGGTATAAAGTCCTCATGTTGATCTTCGGCCGATATATCGCCGGGGTGCGACAGGTGATCCCTTACCTCGCGGGGATCGGACGCATTTCTTGGTTTGATTTTACCGTTTACACCGTCATTGGGTCCATCCTATGGGCCGTGACTTTTCTTGTCCTGGGACGCACCCTCACAACGTTATTCCACCCCGTCGCGGCCTGGACCGCACGTTACTGGTACATCGTCGCGCCGGTGGTAATCGTCGGGCTCGGCCTGTTCATCTGGAGGCGACAGCAGACTCGTCATGCCCGCCAAGAACCCGGAGATCAAGAAAACACGCAAAACACGCCTAACGCATAACGAGACCTTCCAGGTGCCATTTTAACTTTGATCTCACGGGAAGGAGGGACCGTCATGCCACACAACCACGGAAAACATCCCCACGCCTATGACAGATCCGAAGGGAACGAACAGCCTCCTCGTGGTCCACATCGAATAACCATCTCAGACCGGTCTCCCGCCTGAGCAGCCCCTTAATCATACCACAGTCTCCACGTTCCCACGAGGGGCAAAACACGGCAGGAATCACCCGCAAGCAATAAAAACAGCGGATTCCATGGAAACCTGAAATCCGCCCTCCTGAGAGTTTTTTGGCGGACAGGGTGGGATTCGAACCCACGGAGGGTCTCCCCTCTGCAGTTTTCAAGACTGCCGCCTTCAACCTCTCGGCCACCTGTCCACGTTTGCGGCGCAAAGCGCCGCTGATTAAAGTCGAGAATCTGTACCGCCCACCGGCACCTCCGCGTTTCTGCACATCTCCGCGAAATACTCGTGGACGCGAGGATCTTCGGTGAGCTCTGGGTGAAAAGAAGTGGCCAGCAAAGTGCCCTGTCGCACGGCCACCACCCGGCCGTCGAACATTGCCAGCACCTCCACATCCTCCCCCACGGAGGTCACGTGCGGCGCACGGATAAACACGGCGCGAAACGGCGGCCCCGCAAAGCCTTCAATGAAAAGATCTGTCTCAAAACTATCTTTTTGACGTCCAAAGGAATTCCGAGCCACGCGAATATTCATCAGGGCGAGATGCGGTTCTTCGCCACCCTCGATCTCCCGAGCCAACAGGATCATCCCTGCGCACGTTCCGTATAGTGGAATGCCACTCTGGCCCATGGCCCGGATGGGCTCGAGCAACTCATATTTCCTCATTAGTTTCCCGATCGTCGTGCTCTCGCCCCCCGGTAAGATCAATCCCCTAAGCCCAGCGAGGTCCTGCGGCTTTTTGACAATCACCGGGTCGACGCCCACGTCCCGCAGCCTTTCCAGGTGTTCATGCACATCTCCTTGAAGCCCGAGAACGCCGATCTTCACGGTTACCAACCCCGCACGGCCAAGCGCTCGGTCTCTGCAAGGGTGGACAATTCAATGCCTTTCATCGGAGCCCCGAGGCCCTTCGACAGTTCGGCGATCAACTTGTAATCCGTGTAATGAGTGGTGGCTTCCACGATAGCCCGGGCAAACTTTGCAGGGTTTTCCGATTTAAAAATACCTGATCCCACAAACACGCCATCCGCCCCAAGATGCATCATCAGCGCAGCGTCGGCCGGAGTCGCCACGCCGCCAGCCGCAAAATTGACCACGGGCAACCGCCCGAGCCGCTTCACTTCGAGGAGAAGTTCGTAGGGACAACCGAGATTCTTCGCCTCGGCCACGAGTTCATCCTCGGACATATTCTGGACCTTGCGAATCTGGCCCATCATTGTCCGCATGTGTTTGACGGCTTCCACGATGTTCCCTGTCCCCGCCTCCCCTTTGGTTCGCATCATCGACGCCCCTTCAGCGATCCTCCGCAAGGCTTCCCCCAGATCCCTGGCGCCGCAAACAAAAGGGACGGTGAACTCCTTTTTGTTAATGTGATATTTATCATCCGCCGGCGTAAGCACTTCGCTCTCATCGATATAATCCACGCCGAGTGCTTCCAGAACTTTTGCCTCGACGTAATGCCCAATCCGAGCTTTCGCCATGACAGGAATGGAAACGGCGTTCATCACTTCCTCGATCACCGTCGGGTCGGCCATGCGGGCCACGCCACCGGCTGCTCGAATATCCGCCGGAACCCGCTCCAGTGCCATGACGGCAACCGCGCCCGCTTCCTCGGCGATCTTCGCCTGTTCAGCGTTCACCACGTCCATGATGACGCCGCCCTTTTGCATCTCCGCCATACCGCGTTTCACGCGGGACGTTCCCACTTCCACCATCCTTGGCGCCTCCTATCTGTGACCTGCGTCATCTATATATCATACGTCACAATTCCCTTCGTATCAATGGAAAACCCTTCGTCGTCCGGTTGTTCGGGCAGAGCGAATTCCTCAATCGTCCTGGGGACGGTTTTGCCCTGGGGCCATCTTCCGAAGAAAAGCCCGAAACATGAAAAATCCACCGACCAAAATCACCAACAACAGAACGGCGCTGAGTCCGATGCCCAACATACTCCACACCACAGCTTCTCGCATGTCGACCCTTCTTTCATAGACGCTTGAAGACGCTCTCCACCGCACCGGTGACGAAATGGATCAACCCGCGAAACATCATGCGGATGAATCCCGCCTTATCATCTTTCTCCACCGCGTAAAGGGGCAGCTGAAGCAGTTGCTGATCCCCGAGGCGGTATGATACGGTGCCCACCTGTTGGCCCTGTGCCACCGGGGCTTTGAGGCCTGGTGTCCATTGTACCGTTCGCACCAAATCGTCCGCTTTCGTCCCCTCGGGAACTAGGGGCGCCAAAGGGACCTGAGTGGTCACCGGTAGAGACTCGATGACTCCGTCGGGCACTTCTGCCTTTACATCCAATGGATCTCCGGGCTTTAGCAGCGACAGGGGCGTAAAATTCTTGAAGCCGTAATCGAGCAAGGCAGTGGTGTCCTTTTGACGGCTCTGATCATCCGGATCTTTCATGATTACAGAAATGAGCCGTACTCCGCCTTGTTGGGCCGTCGCTGTCAGGCAGTACCCCGCTTGGTCTGTAAAACCTGTCTTCAACCCGTCCATGCCCGGATACTTACCAAGGAGATTATTTGTGGCTGATACGTTAAAAGTGTGGTTCCTGATCCACATGTCATGGATCTTGGTGTAATCCAGAACCTCGGGGTATTTCGTAATCAGATCCCTCGCCAATATGGCCATATCCATCGCCGTAGTATAATGGTTCGGATCGTGGAGCCCGTCGGGATTCACAAAATGCGTCTGTGTAAGCCCCAACTCCTGGGCTTTTTCGTTCATCCTCTTAACAAACTGTCCGACACTGCCACCCACATATTCCGCGATCGCCACAGCGGCATCGTTGGCCGAATGTACGGCCACAAAGGTAATCATATCTTTCAGCGTAAACTTTTCCCGGGGATCGAGATACACCTCTGACCCGCCGGTGTTGTAAGCATTTTGTGAAATTGGAACGATATCGTCGAGGTGTGCCTTGCCATCGTGAATAGCCTCAAAGGTCAGGTACAGCGTCATCATCTTCGTCATGCTGGCGGGGTACCGTTTGTCGTCAGCGCCTTTTTCGTAAAGAATCTGGCCCGTCGCCGCGTCCATCAACACCGCAGAAGGCGCTGTCAAATGTGGGGGTGCCGGCCAGGCTACCCCGGCGGCCCGTCCCGGCATGGGCATTCCCGCCACCACGGCGGCCAAGAACACGACAACCGCGACAAACCCTACAAACCAGCGACGATGTATACGTCCCACCACTTCGCCCTCCACGATCAGGATCCTTCACATCCGGAGTCATTATACCACGCTCGTCCCCGAAATGGGCGAAATTATACCCCTCAACCACACGATCCTACTGTGGCGAAAGGATAGGGACCGCCTGCCCTGTGAGACAATCGCGAGGATGGGCGGGGGATCAGATTACGGTGTTATGAGGGCTCTTACACGCTGTAGTTGGGAGCCTCTTTAGTAATCTGAACGTCATGGGGATGGCTTTCCCGAAGACCGGCAGCAGTGATGCGGATAAACCGCGTATCCTCTTTCAGCTCGTGAATGTTCCGCACCCCGCAGTACCCCATTCCCGCCCGAAGGCCGCCGATCAGCTGGTATACCGTTTCGGACAAGGGGCCCCGGTAAGGTACCCGCCCCTCAATTCCCTCCGGCACCAGCTTCTTGGCGTCTTCCTGGAAATACCGGTCCTTGCTGCCTTCTTTCATCGCCCCTAGGGATCCCATGCCCCGGTAGACTTTAAAACTTCGTCCCTGATAAATTTCGATCTCCCCGGGGCTCTCTTCGGTTCCTGCGAGGAGACTTCCGATCATGACGGTATCAGCCCCGGCGGCAATCGCCTTCGTAATGTCACCGGAATATTTGATGCCGCCATCGGCGATGATGGGGATGTCGTAGTCCCTCGCGGCGGCGGCACAATCATAAATCGCGGTGATTTGCGGCACCCCGATCCCTGCCACCACCCGTGTCGTACAGATCGACCCGGGTCCAATGCCAACTTTGACGGCATCGGCCCCCGCCTCAATAAGATCTCTCACTCCTTCTCCGGTAGCCACGTTCCCAGCGATCAACTGTAGATTCGGGTACTTGTGCCGGATGGCCTTGACGGTGTCCAATACTCCTTTGGAGTGGCCGTGGGCCGTATCGACGACGATTACGTCGACGTTCGCCGACACTAACGCTTCTACCCGTTCAAACGTATCTTTCGACACCCCCACCGCTGCGCCCACCAACAAACGCCCTCGGGCATCCTTGGCCGCGTTGGGAAACTGCCGAGCCTTCTCAATGTCCTTAATCGTGATCAATCCCCGGAGCATATACTGATCGTCGACCAGGGGCAGCTTTTCGATCTTGTGTTCTTGAAGAATGCGCTTGGCTTCTTCGAGGGTCGTGCCGACGGGGGCGGTGACGAGGTTTTCTTTGGTCATGACCTCGGCGATCAGTCGGGAGTGGTTTTGTTCGAAGCGGAGATCGCGGTTCGTAATAATGCCGACGAGACGGCCCTTTTCATCGACGATGGGCACACCGGATATTCGATACTTGGCCATCAATTGTTCCGCTTCCGCCACACTGTGATCGGGAGTGAGGTAAATCGGATCGGTGATCACGCCGCTCTCCGAACGTTTGACCCGATCGACTTCTTCAGCTTGTTTGGCGATCGACATGTTTTTATGGATAATTCCGATGCCCCCTTCCCGGGCCATGGCGATAGCCATCTTCGCTTCGGTGACCGTATCCATTCCGGCGCTCATCAACGGGATGTTCAGTCGAATCTCCCGGGTCAGGCGGGTGCTCACATCGACTTCGCTCGGTAGAACCTCTGATTTAGCAGGAATCAGGAGAACGTCGTCAAAGGTCAATCCCTCTTTTTCAAATTTCCGGTGCCACATGTTGATTCCCCCAATGGTTGCGGTCGTGGATATTATGGCCAGTGTAGCAAACTCTTCCGCGGTGTCAAGGGCACCAGGGTAGAGCAAAGCCCCGCAGGTGGTTACCTGCGGGGCTTGCGGGAACGCGCCCGGCAACGTCCTACTCTCCCAGGGCCCGGCGGCCCAAGTACCATCGGCGCTGGAGGACTTCACTTCTGTGTTCGGGATGGGCACAGGTGTTTCCCCTCCGCTCTCGTCACCCGACCCTCGTTCCCTCAAAACCGAAAAGCCACCACAGCGCAAGAAAGCCTCGACCGATTCGTATCCGTCCGCTTCACGCCTCGCGGCGCTTCCACGCCGGACCGATCTACCTCGTCTTCTCCAAGGGGTCTTACCACCTTACGGTGTGGGAAACCTCATCTTGAGGCGGGCTTCGCGCTTAGATGCATTCAGCGCTTCTCCCTCCCCGACTTGGCTACCCAGCGATGCGCCTGGCGGCACAACTGGGACACCAGCGGTCGGTCCATCCCGGTCCTCTCGTACTAAGGACAGCCCCTCTCAAGTTTCCTCCGCCCGCGGCAGATAGGGACCGAACTGTCTCACGACGTTCTGAACCCAGCTCGCGTACCGCTTTCATGGGCGAACAGCCCAACCCTTGGGACCGACTTCAGCCCCAGGATGCGATGAGCCGACATCGAGGTGCCAAACCTCCCCGTCGATGTGGACTCTTGGGGGAGATCAGCCTGTTATCCCCGGGGTAGCTTTTATCCGTTGAGCGACGGCCCTTCCACTCAGTGCCGCCGGATCACTAAGCCCGACTTTCGTCCCTGCTCGAGACGTCCCTCTCGCAGTCAAGCTCCCTTGTGCCTTTGCACTCGCCGCGCGATGTCCATCCGCGCTGAGGGAACCTTTGGGCGCCTCCGTTACCTTTTGGGAGGCGACCGCCCCAGTCAAACTGCCCACCTGACACTGTCCCCCGACCGGTTCACGGCCGCAGGTTAGAAGATCAATCCGCCAAGGGTGGTATCCCAACGCCGGCTCCCCCCGGGCTGGCGCCCGGAGTTCTCCGCCTCCCACCTATCCTGTACATGACCGACCCATCTCCCATATCAGGCTACAGTCAAGCTCCACGGGGTCTTTCCGTCTAGCCGCGGGTACCCTGCATCTTCACAGGGACTACAATTTCACCGGGTCTCTCGTTGAGACAGCGCCCAAGTCGTTACGCCTTTCGTGCGGGTCGGAACTTACCCGACAAGGAATTTCGCTACCTTAGGACCGTTATAGTTACGGCCGCCGTTTACTGGGGCTTCGGTTCAGGGCTCTCACCCTTCCCCTTAACCTTCCAGCACCGGGCAGGCGTCAGCCCCTATACCTCGCCTTCCGGCTTCGCAGAGACCTGTGTTTTTGCTAAACAGTCGCTTGGGCCTCTCCTCTGCGGCTCCATCAGGCTCGGGATCCCTCCCTCACCCTACCGGAGCGCCCCTTCTCCCGAAGTTACGGGGCCATTTTGCCGAGTTCCTTAACGAGAGTTCTCCCGGTCGCCTTCGGATCCTCTCCGTGCCAACCTGTGTCGGTTTCCGGTACGGGCACCCAGGTCCTCGCTAGAGGCTTTTCTCGCCAGTGTGAACCCAGGGACTTCGGTACTCATCCTTCCCTCCCCGTCACGGCTCAGGCTTCCCGCCACGCGGATTTCCCTGCGTGACCCCCTCGCCGCTTGGACGGCCTCTTCCAGCCGGCCGCTCCCCTGTCCTCCTGTGTCCCCCCTTCGCTCAAACGGACCTCGGTGGTACGGGATTCTCCACCCGTTGCCCTTCGCCTACGCCTTTCGGCCTCGGCTTAGGTCCCGACTAACCCTGGGCGGACGAACCTTCCCCAGGAACCCTTCGGCTTTCGGCGGACAGGATTCTCACCTGTCTTTCGTTACTCATACCGGCATTCTCACTTCCCGCACGTCCACACGCCCTCCCGGTCGTGCTTCCCCCACGCGGGAACGCTCCCCTACCACAGTCTCCTGTCCGAGGCTTCGGTCGCGGGTTTGAGCCCCGTTTCATTTTCGGCGCAGCCGCACTCGACCAGTGAGCTATTACGCACTCTTTCAATGATGGCTGCTTCTAAGCCAACATCCTGGTTGTCTTCGCACGGCCACTTCCTTTCCCACTTAACCCGCCCTTGGGGACCTTAGCCGTCGGTCTGGGCTGTTTCCCTCTCGACCGCGGATCTTATCACTCGCAGTCTCACTGCACGGCATCCGACGACGGCATTCGGAGTTCGACTCGGCTCGGTAACCCTCGCGGGCCCCTCCCCCAATCGGTGCTCTACCGCCCCCGCCTTCCCCGCCGCACGCTCGCCCTCAAGCGATTTCGGGGAGAACCAGCTATCTCCGGGTTCGATTGGCATTTCACCCCTACCCCCAACTCATCCTATGGTTTTTCAACACCAACAGGTTCGGGCCTCCATGGCGTTTCACCGCCACTTCACCCTGGTCAGGGGTAGATCACCCGGTTTCGGGTCTGCCGCATGAAACTCTCGCCCTCTTCAGACGCGCTTTCGCTCCGGCTTCGGCCCTGAAGGCCTTAACCTCGCTTCATACGGCCGCTCGCCGGTTCATTCTACAAAAGGCACGCCGTCAGGCTTAACGTCGCCCTCCGACTGCTTGTCGGCACACGGTTTCAGGTCCTCTTTCACTCCCCTCCCGGGGTGCTTTTCACCTTTCCCTCACGGTACTCTCCGCTATCGGTCGCTGGGGAGTATTTAGCCTTGGGAGGTGGTCCTCCCGGATTCAAGCGGGATTCCTCGTGCCCCGCCCTACTCGGGGTCCGCCCCGGAGCCCGATCGGTTTCGGATACGGGGCTCTCACCCTCTCCGGCGGGCCTTCCCAGACCCTTCTCCTACCGACCCGGTTTCTCACTCCACATGGGACGCCCCTCGACCCCGGCCCCCTAAAAGACCGGTTTAGGCTGCTCCCCGTTCGCTCGCCGCTACTTGGGGAATCGCGGTTGCTTTCTTCTCCTCGGGGTACTGAGATGTTTCAGTTCCCCCGGTCTGCCCTCGACGACCTATGCATTCAGCCGCCGATGCCGCCTCTCCCAGACGGCGGGTTCCCCCATTCGGACATCCCCGGATCAACGCCTGCTTACGGCTCCCCGGGGCGTTTCGGCGTTCGCCCCGTCCTTCTTCGGCTCCCAGCGCCTAGGCATCCACCGTGCGCCTTTCCTACTTTCTCTCGCTGCGTGGCTTTTCAGTTCTCAAGGAACAAGAGAGAGCCTCGCTCCCTCAGAATCAAACAGTACGCCCACTCCAACCCCTTCGCCTTGCCTTGCTCCCTAGAAAGGAGGTGATCCAGCCGCACCTTCCGATACGGCTACCTTGTTACGACTTCACCCCAATCATCGACCCCACCTTCGGCGGCTGGCCCCTTCCGGTTGCCCCACCGACTTCGGGTGTTGCCGACTCTCGTGGTGTGACGGGCGGTGTGTACAAGGCCCGGGAACGGATTCACCGCGGCATGCTGATCCGCGATTACTAGCGATTCCGCCTTCATGCAGGCGAGTTGCAGCCTGCAATCCGAACCACGAACGGCTTTCAGGGATTCGCTCCAGGTCGCCCCTTCGCCCCCCGTTGTACCGCCCATTGTAGCACGTGTGTAGCCCAGGACATATGGGGCATGATGATTTGACGTCATCCCCGCCTTCCTCCGGCTCCTCGCCGGCAGTCCCCTGTGAGTGCCCACCCAGAGTGCTGGCAACACAGAGCAAGGGTTGCGCTCGTTGCGGGACTTAACCCAACATCTCACGACACGAGCTGACGACAACCATGCACCACCTGTCTCCTCTGTCCCAAACGGGAACCCCCCATCTCTGAAGGTGTCAGAGGGATGTCAAGCCCTGGTAAGGTTCTTCGCGTTGCTTCGAATTAAACCACATGCTCCACCGCTTGTGCGGGCCCCCGTCAATTCCTTTGAGTTTCAGCCTTGCGGCCGTACTCCCCAGGCGGAGTGCTTATTGGGTTTCCTTCGGCACGGATGGGCATCCCCACCCACACCTAGCACTCATCGTTTACGGCGTGGACTACCAGGGTATCTAATCCTGTTCGCTCCCCACGCTTTCGCGCCTCAGCGTCAGGCGTCGTCCAGCAAGGCGCCTTCGCCACCGGTATTCCTCCTGATCTCTACGCATTTCACCGCTACACCAGGAATTCCCCTTGCCTCTCCGACCCTCAAGCCATGCCGTATCCGAGGCCCCTCAGCGGTTGAGCCGCTGCCTTTCACCTCGGACGTGCATCGCCGCCTGCGCGCCCTTTACGCCCAGTGATTCCGGACAACGCTCGCCCCCTACGTCTTACCGCGGCTGCTGGCACGTAGTTTGCCGGGGCTTCCTCCTTGGGTACCGTCCCTCACCGGGTCCCCCCGGTGCCCTCGTCCCCAAAGCCAGAGGTTTACAACCCGAAGGCCTTCGTCCCTCACGCGGCGTCGCTCCGTCAGGCTTTCGCCCATTGCGGAAGATTCCCTACTGCTGCCTCCCGTAGGAGTCTGGGCCGTGTCTCAGTCCCAGTGTGGCCGTCCACCCTCTCAGGCCGGCTACGCATCGTCGCCTTGGTGAGCCGTTACCCCACCAACCAGCTAATGCGACGCGGGCCCACCCGACAGCGGGTTTCCCCTTTCCCGCCAAGAGCATGCGCCCCTGGCGCCTATCCGGAATTAGCGCCCGTTTCCAGGCGTTGTCCCGGTCTGTCGGACAGGTTGCCCACGCGTTACTCACCCGTCCGCCGCTGATCTCCCCGGGGCAAGCCCCGGGGAGACCCGCTCGACTTGCATGTATTAGGCACGCCGCCAGCGTTCGTCCTGAGCCAGGATCAAACTCTCCGTGAAAAGATTCATCCGGGCTTGAAGTGGCGTACTGTTTGATTCTCAAGGATCGAGGTGCCGCTTGAAGCGGCGACAAGAGATACTTTATCACATCCCGGCCGATAATGCAACCGGTAGTTCGTGGAAACGCCCGCGACGTCTGCCGCGCACCGCTTCCCGGCCGCCCCGGGGGTGAGCCCATCGGGGCAGCGAAGATGATTATAGGCCCGCGGAGGGCCCGGACTCAACCCGGGCGATCCCCGGATTCGCCAGGGCAACCTGCCTCATTCGCCCATATGCGCCCGCACGCTCAGGAATGCGCGATTTTTCACCGTCTGATACTGTGCTCCACCTTTCCATCGCTCCCTGGGGTCAATTCCCCTCTCCAGCGCAAACGACCTTCGCCACCGTGGAAACCTCTTCGTCTTCTTTTAGAGTAATCAGCTTCACTCCTTGGGTATTCCGCCCTTGGACCGAGATCTCATCCACGTGCATGCGGATGGCAATGCCCGTTGTGGTGATCACCATCACGTCCTCATCGTTCCTCACCATTTTGAGACTCACCACAGATCCGGTTCGGGCCGTTACATGCAGAGTTCGAATCCCCTTGCCACCCCTGGACTGATGACGATACTCCGTGATGGGAGTGCGTTTCCCAAATCCGCGATTGGTGACAACCAGGACATCTCCGTCCGGATCCACCACATCCATGTCGATGACCACGTCACCGCCCTGCAAATCCACGGCTTTTACACCAGCGGCGCCCCGGCCCATCGATCGCACATCCGTTTCCGGAAAGCGAATCGCCATCCCGGATCGCGTCCCGAGAATCAACTCCCGAGAACCATCTGTCATCCGGACCGCGATCAATTCGTCGTTTTCCCGAAGACTGATCGCCACCAAGCCCCCCCGGCGAATGTTTTCGAACTCGTCTAACGGCGTTTTTTTAATCGTCCCTTCCCGGGTTGCCATGATCAGATATTGTCCGCCATCGGTCGACCGAATGGGAACCACCGCCGAAATCTTTTCCCCTTGGTCGACGTTCAACAGGTTGACGATGGGAGTTCCCTTTGCGGCGCGCCCCAACTCCGGAACTTCGTAAGCCTTCAACCGATACACTTTACCCTTATTCGTGAAAAACAACAGGTAGTGATGAGAGGAGGTGATAAACAAATGTTCGACAAAATCCTCCTCTTTGGTGCCCATTGCCGTAATCCCGCGACCGCCTCGCCGTTGGCTCTTATACAGGGACATGGGTTGACGTTTGATGTACCCGTCGTGGGATAAAGTGACGGCCACCTCCTCCATGGGAATCAAATCCTCATCTTCAATCTCTCCTTCCCCGGCGGTGATGCGGGTGCGTCGCTCATCCCCGTATTTTGCTTTAATATCCAACAATTCTTCGCGAATCACCCCGAGAATTTTTTTCTCGTCCGCCAAAATCGCTCGCAGTTCCTTGATTTTTTCCACCAATTCCGCGTACTCTTCGTCGATCTTCTGGCGTTCCAATCCCGTCAACCGCTGCAGGCGCATATCGAGAATAGCCTGGGCCTGCTCCTCGCTGAGGTGAAACTGTTCGATCAACCCAGTCCGGGCTTCTTCCACCGTCTTAGACCCCCGAATCAATTCGATCACCGCGTCGATATGGTCGAGGGCGATTCGCAGACCTTCCAGGATATGAGCCCTCGCTTCGGCCTTTTTCAAGTCGTAGGTCGTTCGACGACGGATGACATCTTCCTGGTGCCGCAGGTAATACCGAAGCATTTCTCCCAGGTTCAAGACCCTGGGCCGCCCATCCACCAAACACAACATGATAACCCCGTAACTCGTTTGCAGAGCGGTATGTTTGAAAAGATTGTTCAAGACCACCCGCGGTTTGACGTCCCGGCGCAATTCGATGACAATTCGCATGCCCCGGCGGTCCGACTCGTCTCTTAAATCGGTGATCCCGTCGATTCGTTTCTCCCGAACAAGTTCCGCAATCTTTTCCACAAGACGAGCTTTGTTCACCTGGTAGGGGATTTCAGTGACGACAATTCGCGTTTTGCCCCCCGAGGCCTCCTCAATCTGTGTAGCCGCCCGCAAAATGATACTTCCGCGTCCCGTGCGATACGCGTCCAGGATCCCCTCGCGTCCGAGAATCAACGCCCCGGTGGGAAAATCGGGCCCTTTGATATGTTGCATGAGTTCCTCCACCCCGGCGTCGGGGTGATCGATCAGATGGATGACTCCGTCAATCACTTCCCCCAGGTTATGCGGAGGAATGTTGGTCGCCATGCCCACGGCGATACCTGTAGACCCATTGACGAGGATGTTCGGAAACCTCGAGGGAAGTACAAGAGGTTCTTTTTCGCTTCCGTCGTAGTTGTCGCCGAAGTCCACCGTCTCTTTCTGGATGTCCCGAAGTAGTTCCAGCGCGATTTTCGACAGGCGAGCTTCGGTGTACCGCATGGCCGCGGCTCCATCGCCATCCACGGAACCGAAGTTGCCGTGCCCGTCCACCAACAGGTACCGCGTGGAAAAGTCTTGGGCCAGCCTCACCAGGGCGTCGTATACGGCCGCATCGCCGTGAGGATGGAATTTGGCCAAAACTTGGCCTACGACCCAAGCCGATTTTTTATACGGTTTATCGGGCGTCATCCCCAAAAGGTGCATTTGGTAAAGAATTCTGCGATGAACCGGTTTCAACCCGTCCCGGACGTCTGGAATGGCCCGACTCACAATTACGCTCATGGCGTAATCGAGAAAAGACTGGCGCAACTCCTCGCTGATATCGACGGGTAGAATCTTTCCGGGATCGGCCATTCAGTTTGCTCCTTTCCGCTCAGATATCGAGATTGCGGACAAAATGAGCATGGGCTTCGATAAATTCGCGTCGGGGTTCCACTCGATCGCCCATCAACACGGAAAAAATCGCGTCCGCCTCAATGGCGTCCTGCATGCTCACCTGAAGCAAAGTTCGGCTTTCTGGATCCATGGTGGTCTCCCACAATTGTTCGGCGTCCATTTCTCCTAAGCCTTTGTAGCGTTGGATATCATTTACATCGCCTTTTAACTCGCCGACAATGTGGTCCCGTTCCTGGTCGCTGTAGGCGTACCGAACCACTTTGCCCTTCTGAATGCGGTAAAGAGGCGGTTGGGCGATGTAGACGTAACCGGCCTCGATCAGCGGGCGCATGTATCGGTAAAAAAATGTAAGGAGCAAGGTTCGGATATGGGATCCGTCCACATCTGCATCGGTCATGATTACCACTTTGTGATACCGCGCCCGGGAAATGTCAAAATCCGGCTCAATACCCGTTCCGATGGCTGTAATGATTGCCCGGATCTCGTTGTTGGACAAGATCTTATCCATGCGCGCCTTTTCCACATTCAGAATCTTGCCCCGGAGAGGAAGGATCGCTTGAAAATGTCGATCTCGCCCGCTCTTTGCAGACCCGCCCGCCGAGTCCCCCTCGACCAGGTACAATTCGGATTCAGAGGCGTCCTTTGACGAGCAATCCCATAGTTTTCCAGGAAGAGAACTCACCTCCAAGGCATTCTTTCTCCGCGTCAGTTCCCGGGCTTTCCGCGCCGCTTCCCGGGCTCGGGCTGCGGTGATACATTTGTCGACAATTTTTCTGGCCACCGCCGGGTTCTCCTCGAGAAAGACGACGAAGCGTTCTCCAAAAGCCGATTCGACGATGCCCCGAACCTCGGAGTTTCCCAGTTTTGTTTTGGTCTGGCCTTCAAACTGAGGATCGGGAATCTTTACGCTGATAATCGCCGTCAAGCCCTCCCGGACATCTTCGCCCGTGACATTGCTATCGCTGTCTTTGAGGAGGTTGTTTTTTCGGGCATAATCGTTGATCACCCGGGTTAGGGCGCTTTTAAAACCGGACTCGTGCGTGCCCCCTTCGTGGGTGTGAATGTTGTTCGCAAAAGAGTATAGGCTCGGGACATACCCATCGTTATACTGCAGGGCCACTTCGACCATGACATCATCTTTTTCCGCGGCGATGTAGACCGGCGGTTGGTGGAGGACTTCCTTGGATCGGTTCAAGTATTCGACAAAGGAGCGGATGCCTCCCTGGTAAGCGAACTCCTGACGGCGCCCATCCCGGGCATCCTCTAGGATGATCGTGATCCCGGCGTTCAGAAAAGCCAACTCCCGAAGGCGGCCTTGTAAGATGTCGTATTGAAAAACGACATCTTCAAAAATTTCCGGGTCGGGTTTAAAAGTGACCTGGGTGCCGGTTCGGTCTGTGGGACCGAGTCGTTCAAGCGGCGTGACGGGTACGCCCCGGGAATACCGCTGGCGGTAAGCGGATCCCTCCCGCCAGACCTCCACCTCCAGCCATTCGGACAGGGCGTTGACAACGGACACGCCGACGCCGTGTAAACCACCCGAGACCTTGTAGCCTTTCCCGTCAAATTTTCCACCGGCGTGAAGCACGGTGAGAACTACTTCTACCGTAGGCTTTCCCAGTTTCGGGTGAGTGCCCACGGGAATTCCGCGGCCGTTGTCGATCACAGTTACGCTGTTATCGGGATTGACCCGGACGACAATGTGATCGCAATAACCCGCCAGGGCCTCATCGATGCTGTTGTCGACGACCTCCCACACTAGGTGATGAAGTCCGCGGCTGCTGGTGGCGCCGATGTACATGCCCGGCCTTTTGCGAACGGCCTCAAGTCCTTCAAGAACTTGGATTTGCGATTCATCATACGTGAGGTTGGATTTTTCGGCCATTGACCACCCTCCCGGAATACCTCACATGCCTGATGGCAGATCAGTGACAAAAAAGAAGCCTGAATCCAATCAGGCGTACGTAACATTCGCGGTTCAAATTTTAGCACAGGGCGGGAAAAAGCGCAAAAATCCGCCCCTCTCAGCAATTTACCCGTCGACGTCGGTGATATACCCGGCCCGCTTTTTCAGCGTCAGGGAAGAAATGGGGGAAATGAAAACCCGGGTTTCGGTAATGACGATCGACTTCTCCGGACCCGATTCCACCCGAAAAACGAGTCCCTTTGCATCGGCCGCCTGAAGAAAGCGACGGGTGTCATCGCAGACATTCACCATCTTGTTATCGAGAATGGCGATCACATCTTTCGTTGACACCATCATATCCCCGCCGAGATGAATAAACAACATAGACACTCCCTTTTCCCAGTGTGCCTCCCGGCGCGATCGCTAGGGTGTTTTCGCTCGTATCTGCCCTGCTTCGACGACAAACACCTGAAGGGCGCCTGCCAGGGAGCCGAGGCCTTCAAGATGCGTAGTAGTGAGGAAAGTCTGCACCTGTGCCCCCATGGCCGATACGAGATGGACCTGGCGCACCGGGTCCAACTCCGAAAGGACATCGTCGAGTAGCAACACTGGGTATTCTCCCACTTCTTCTCGGATCAGTTCAATCTCCGCCAGTTTCAAAGAGAGCGCAGCCGTTCGCTGTTGACCTTGGGAAGCGAAGGCGGCTGCCTCCCGGTCGTTTAACAAAATCACCAGGTCATCCCGGTGGGGTCCGACGGAAGTGACGCCGCGAGCCAGATCGAGAGAACGTCTGGCCCGAAGTTCGTGGAGGTACATCTGGAACACCTGCTCTGGCGTCTGTTCGGGAGACACCTTGGCGTATGAAAGAGAGAGAACTTCCCGGTCTCCGCTGACCCGGCTGTGGATCTCCCGGGCGTGTCGCTCTAATGTACGCACAAACTGTGCCCGGCGCAGAATGATTCGACTGCCGTGACGAGCCAATTGGTCGTCCCAAATATCGAGGGTGTCCGTGATACGCTCTGTCGGGTTGTGATTTGCAGATTTTAACAATTGATTTCGCTGGGACAATGCCCGTACGTATTGCTGAAGATCCCGCAGGTACAAAGGACTAATCTGGCCGATCTCCATGTCCAAAAAGCGGCGTCGGACCTGGGGACTACCCTTGATTAACTGAAGATCTTCCGGGGTAAAGAGCACGACGTTCAACATCCCCACGTAATCACTGATACGCTGGCGTTCGATCCCTGCCACCGCTGCCCGCTTTCCGGACGTCGTCAAGGTCACCGACAGTTCGGAAGATCCCGTGTTTCGCTGGACGCGACCTTCGATCAGGGCGAACTGCTCGCCCCACTGAATGCACTCTGCTAAACGGTGGGTTCGGTGCGATTTCGTCAACGCCAGGATATCGATTGCTTCCAGGACGTTGGTTTTCCCCTGTCCGTTTTCCCCGATAAACACATTCACTGGAGCTCGCGTATCCAGTTGGAGATGCGGGTAATTGCGAAAGTGGAGCAACCGGAGAGATTCAAGACGCATGTCGACTCATTCCCCGCGGATCCGCCACGTGCCCCGGTCGGGACAAACGACAAGATCTCCGGGATAGAGTTTCCGGCCCCGGCGGGTCTCACGCTGATGATTGACGTAAACCGCTTTTGTTTCCAAGAATGTCTTGGCCGCTCCCCCGGTGGAAACCACGTTCAGTCGCTTCAACAATTGCCCCAAGGTGATAAATCCATTCGTCACAACCACTTCAATCTCCTGCATGGTGCACCTCCCCTACACGGTTCGAACAGGTAGCACGAGGTGCAAGTATTCCTGGCCATCTGTTGGGCGAAGAATCATGGGGCTCATCGTTCCGGTAAAATCGACAGTTAGCTGTTCTCCGTCAAAAGATCGCACGGCGTCGAGCATATATTTTCCATTGAAGGCGAGAGTCAGTGCATCACCAGAAAATTGGTCAAGGGGAACTTGTTCCGATACCCGTCCAACATCATGGGAATGAGCGCTGAGTTCGATTCGATCCGATTGCAGTTGAAGGCGAACGACTTGATTCTGCATTTCCCGGGCAATAAGCAAGGCGCGCTCCAAGGCGGAAGCAAAGGGGTCCCTGCGAATATGGATACGAGTTTTGAAAGTGGTTGGAATAATTTTTGACGTATCGGGATACTGTCCTTCCAAAAGCCTTGTGAAAAACCGGGTGGTGTCGGAAGAAACCAGTAGGGTGTTGTCCGCGATGGTCATGGTGACAGGTGTATCGTCCTCTGGGAGAAGTCGGGCCAGCTCATGAATACTTTTCCCGGGAACGACAGCAATTTCGGATGCCCCTTCCGGCCCCCCTTGTAAAAATAATTTCCGTGAGGCGAGGCGATGACTGTCGGTACCGATGAAGGTGATGGAGTCCGCGTCAAACTTCATGCACAACCCGGTTAGAACGGGTCGTGTCTCCTCGGCTGCGATCGCCACGACAGTTTGCCGAATGGCATCTTTCAGGTTGTCGCTGTGAATGAGAAATGGCTGATCGGACGCGATTTGGGGCAAACGAGGGAATTCCTCTGGATCGAAACCATGAAGGAGAAAGGCCGCTTGTGCAGATGTGATCTGCACGGAATAAGGTTGTTGAACGGTTAAATGAACCCAAGGGTCGGGGAGTTTCCGGACCAACTCAACAAAGTAGCGGGCGGGCAAAACGATGGATCCGGGCATCTCGATGGACAGGGTGTCCGAGTCCGCGGCAAGGTAAGTCTCGACCGCGATTTCCTGGTTAGTGGCGATCAAACGAAGGCTGTCCGTGTCGGCGGTCAGCTTGATGCCCCCGAGAATTGGCATGGTGGAATGGGCGGAGACGGCGCGTTGCACTTGTTGCAACGCAGCGGCGAGACTTTGTTGGTGAACATGGATTCGCAAGAGAAAAAACCTCCTTGGATGCGGTCTGAAGGGCGTAGCGTTTACATATAGTAGGAGTAAGAGGATTAAAAGATAAAGTTCATCATCATAATCAGTGCAGGTAAATTGTGGACAAGTCCAATAAAGGCTGTAGCTGCGCTGATTTTCTTGTGGATGAGGCTGTGGATAACACGTTCCATCAAAGTCCTCATTGTGTATGACTCTACGCATGAAGCAAGCGGTTTTTCAGATGTTGGATCAATTCGGCGAGATCAGGGTCTTCGGCTTGGGCCCGAATGATTTTTTCATGGGCGTGCATCACTGTGGTGTGGTCGCGTCCTCCAAACTCCATGCCAATTCGGGGCAGGGATAAAGAGGTCATTTCCCGGGCGAGATACATGGCGATCTGTCTGGGAAAAGCGACCGCCTTCGTGCGCTTCTTAGCCTTTAAATCTTCAACGCGCAAGGAAAATTGTTCGGCCACCGCCTTTTGAATGTCGGAGACGGTGATGGTTTGTTTGCGGTCAGCATTGATGATGTCCTTTAAGGCCTCAGCGGCCAATTCAGAATTCATGTCTTGGTTGACCACCGATGAGTAGGCGACGATACGAATGAGTGCTCCTTCCAGTTCCCGAATGTTCGTGTTGACTTTGGAGGCAATGAACGAAATCACGTCCTCGCCGATATCCAGACCTTCCGCCTTTGCTTTCTTGCGCAAAATCGCCACCCGGGTTTCAAAATCGGGGGGTTGGATGTCTGTAATGAGTCCCGACTCAAATCGGGAACGCAAGCGGTCCTCCAGGGTGGGGATCTCCTTTGGAGGCCTGTCGCTCGAGAGGACAATCTGCTTTCCCTCAAGGTGCAGCGTATTAAAGGTGTGGAAAAATTCCTCCTGGGTTTGTTCTTTGCCGGCGAGAAATTGAACGTCGTCCACAAGGAGAATGTCGACGGATCGATAGCGATTCCGAAAGTCAGGAACGGTTTTATAAAGAATGGCGTTGATGAATTCGTTCGTAAACTGTTCCGTGGATATGTACACCACGCGTTTTTCGGGATGATGTTTCAACACGTAATGCCCGATTGCCTGCATGAGGTGCGTTTTGCCAAGACCTACCCCGCCGTAGATAAACAAAGGGTTATAAGAAAGGGAGGGAGCTTCTGCCACGGCGAGACAGGCGGCATGAGCGAATCGATTATTCTCTCCGACGACAAAGCTTTCGAATGTGTATTTACTGCTCAATTGGGGTGGTGGAAAGTCGTCGTGAGTCCGCACCGGCGCCGGAGAAGCGGCAGTCGCTTGAGAGGCCGGTTGTTCGTAGGGCACCGAGTCCGGCAGGACAAATCGAACGTACAAAGGCTCGCGGCGAATCGTATAGAGTGCTTCTTGTACAAGAGGTGTATAGTGGCGTTCAAGCCAATCCCGGGCCAGCATATTGGGAACTCGGACCACCAACGTGTTGGCATCCAGGGTGACCGGGGATGCCTTTAAGAGCCATGTTTCAAAGGTGCTTGGACTGATCTGGGTGCGGAGTATGGAGAGGGATTGCTCCCAAAGTTCGACGGCGCGGGGATCCATAAAAGAGTGCCTCCTTACACGGGTGCGGTAGCGTTAGTCACAGGAACAGCTCCGGTTATCCACAGAAAAACGGCAAAAGGATGCCCTCCCACTTCCTGTGGAATAAGGGTGGGCGGAAACGGCACCGGGGGTGTTGTGGATAGCGGTCGGGTATTGTCCACATTGTGGACGGGCTGTCCACACAGTTATCCACAACTGTGCATAACCGCGGGGAGCAGGCGGGATTGTCCACATGTGAGTATCCCCATGATAGCAGATGGAATGGTCGGGGCCCAAAGATGATGATCGGCAGATCCGGGCGGTTATCCACGTTTGTCACAGGCGGAGAGCCACAGGCTGTGGATTGTGGATAAGTTTGTGCGCGGATT